>NZ_JAYDCK010000003.1:0-2400000 GCF_034555965.1 Aquicoccus sp. G2-2 | reverse complement strand
CGGGCCATCGCCGTGGCGGGTGAAGCTGTCGTGATAGGTGTCCATCGTCTTGTCGGAGACGATTTCGACAGCGTTGAACAGATCGCCGAGGCCCGATTGCGCGAGTTTGCGTTCCTGGTCGATCAGATCGCCTTTGGTGATCAGCACGATATGGAAATCCGGTGTCAGGGCTTCGATGGTGGCGCGGGCGTGGGGAAAAAGCTCGATCGGGTGGCGCAGCATGTCTTGCCCGGCGGAGATGATTTCGCGGATGACCGTGCCGGGGACGCGCCCAGAGGTCACGTCGAGAGCGGTTTCGATCATCGAGAGCATGAACCCCTTGATGCCAAAACCGTAATGGCCAAGGTTGCGGCGCTCCGCGTCGAGCAGGCGTTCGGACAGGTGAACCGGATCAGCATAATCGGCGAGCAGACCGGCGAATCGCTCTTGAGTAATTTGAAAGAAACGGTCGTTATGCCAGAGCGTGTCGTCGGCATCGAAGCCAATAGTTGTCAGATTCCGAACCATTGCGGCCTGCGCGGGTATGCGCCCTCTTTTCTCAGTGGTATGAAAGGTTATATAGGACGCTGCGAGCGGAGAAACCGAAATCATCGAAGTCGGGACATGGCGGACTGGATGCACAAGATGTCGAAGGAAGATGGCGGGGATGACACCTCTGTCGTCGTCGAGACGCGTTCGATGGTCAAACGCCCGCCGCTTTACAAGGTGTTGCTGCTCAACGACGACTACACCCCGATGGAGTTCGTCGTGCATGTGCTTGAGCGGTTCTTCGGGATGACCCATTCGCAGGCTTTCGAGATCATGCTGACGGTGCATAAGAAGGGGCTTGCAGTTGTCGGGGTGTTCAGTCACGAGATTGCCGAAACCAAGGTGGCGCAGGTGATGGATTTTACCCGGCGGCATCAACATCCGCTGCAATGCACCATGGAAAAGGAATGAAGGGCGCAGGCCCGGTCTTCAGATGAGCACGGCACGGCTTTCCCTGTATTTGGAGAATGCGGGCATGGATTTGCCCGAAACCGGCGCGATTGCGGTGTTCGGCCCGGTTCCGCCGATCGCTTTGAATGGTTTGCCCAAGGAACGATTGCGCATTGTGTGCCATGTGAAGCCGGATTTCGACCAGTTGCAGGCGGCGGGGTATTCGGTTGGAACCGAAGCGCCCGAAAGCGCGGCATTGGCGATTGTTTTTCTCCCACGCGCCAAGCAACAGGCGCGCGCGCTGGTGGCCGCTGCTCTGGCATTGGCGGGCGACGTGATCATCGACGGGCAGAAAAGTGACGGCATCGACAGCCTTTACCGCGAGATGCGCGACCGTGCGCAGGTCTCCGAGGCGTTTTCCAAGGCGCATGGCAAGACGTTTCGCGCTCGCGCAGGGGGAGACGCGTTCGCCGATTGGGTGCAATCGGGGGTCGCGCAGGAGAATGCGGCGGGTTTCGTCACGCGCGCAGGTGTTTTTTCGGCAGATGGGATTGATCCGGCGTCGCGCTTGTTGGCGGAGACATTGCCCAAGGTGCTGGGTGCGCATGTGGCGGATCTTGGGGCTGGCTGGGGGTATCTTGGTGCGCAGATATTGCAGCGTGAGAGTGTTCAGCGGCTTGATCTGGTAGAGGCTGACCTTGCGGCGCTTGAGTGTGCGCAGGCCAATATCAGCGATCCGCGGGCGCAGTTTCACTGGGCGGATGCGACACGCTGGATAGCTGAAGGGCGGCTTGATGCGGTGGTGATGAACCCGCCGTTTCATCAGGGGCGCAAGGGGTTGCCCGAGCTTGGGCAGGCCTTTATCGCAGCGGCGGCAAAGATGTTGGCACCGAGTGGACGGCTATGGTTGGTGGCAAACCGGCATTTGCCTTATGAGAAGGCAGTGACGGCGCATTTCCGCGAGGCGGGCGAGATTGGCGGCGATACGCGGTTCAAGATCATTCAGGCGGCACGACCAACTCGTAAGCGCCAATGAATTGGCATAACCTCCGCCGGAATACCGGGGAGAATCACCGAAGGGCTTTGTCATGACGCTTTCGATTGCCGGGAAAACTGCCATTGTTACCGGAGCCGCCAACGGTGTTGGTCTCGCTATTGCACGGCATTTTGCCGACAAGGGGGCGAACGTGATGTTTGCCGACATGGATGAGGAAGGCTTGCAGCGTGAATTGGGGGACGCGGATGAGGGCGGTAAACTGCGTTATTTCGCGGGCGATCTGCGCAAGAAGCTGACCCAAGCGAACCTGCTTTCGGCGACGATTGATGCGTTTGATCGGGTTGATGTGCTGGTGAACGGGTCGCGGCAAGTCGGGTACTCGGACCCGCTTAACCCCGATGACGACGCGGTGGAAGACCTGCTGCAACAGAACTTGATGACGGCGCTGCGGCTGAGCCAGATCGTTGCCAAGCGGATGATCAAGCAAGCCGAGGGGCAGGAAACCGGGTCGGCAGGATCAATCATCAGCCTGTCTTCGATCCTGGCCAGTCGAGCGCATCCGAAGCTCATGGCTGTGTCAATTTCGCACGCGGCACTTGAGCAGATGACCCGCTCGCTTGCTGTGGCGCTGGCGGGGGAGCGGATTCGGGTGAATGCGGTGGCGATGGGCTCGGTGATGAGTGCCAGCATGCAGGAGCGGCTGAGAGAAAGCCCGGATTTTCGCAATGTAATCGAGCGCGGCACGCCGCTTGGCCGGATTGCGAGTGCGACGGAACTGGCCGAAGCGGTGCAGTTTCTGGCAAGCGACGGGTCGGGATTCATGACCGGGCAGGTATTGACCGTGGATGGCGGACGCACCCTGCTTGACCCGGTGACGGCCCCTGCACATTGAAGGCACAGGAGGCCGGAAAGATGCACGATGACATGCAAGACGAAAAGGCACGAGCGCAGGCGTGGTTTCGCGCGCTGCGCGATCAGATCGTCGCCGCCTTTGAGGCACTGGAAGACAAGCAGGAGAGCGGGCCGTTCGCGGAACAGCCGCCGGGGCGTTTCGACGTAACCGAGACGCGGCGCGCCGCCGATGGCGATGGCAATGACGATGCCGGTGGCGGGCTGATGAGCGTGCTGCGCGGGGGCCGGGTGTTCGAGAAGGTGGGTGTCAATGTCTCAACCGTTTATGGCGAGTTGGGCGAGCGGGCGCAGGCGGCGATGGCGGCGCGCAAGGGCTTTGCGGGGATGAAGGCAGACCCGCGTTTCTGGGCGTCGGGTATCAGCCTTGTGGCACATATGCAGAACCCGCACACGCCTGCGGTGCATATGAACACGCGCATGTTCTGGACCCCGCATGGCTGGTGGTTCGGGGGCGGGTCCGACCTTAACCCGTGTATTGAATATGCCGAGGATACGGCGCATTTTCACGCCGTTCAAAAAGAGCATTGCGACCGGCATGATGCGGCGTTCTATCCGCGTTTCAAGGCTTGGGCGGACGAGTATTTCTTCATCCCGCATCGGGACCGTGCGCGGGGCGTTGGCGGCATTTTTCTTGACGATCACAACAGCGGTGATTGGGAGGCTGATTTCGCCTTCATTCAGGACGTGGGCCGCGCGTTCCTGCCCGCCTTTGTGCCGCTTGTGGAGCGGCGCATGGGAATGGCGTGGGAAGAAGCGGAAAAAGACGCGCAGCTTGTTCATCGCGGGCTCTATGCGGAGTATAATCTGGTTTATGACCGGGGCACGAAATTCGGGCTTGAGACCGGCCATGATGCCAATGCGGTGCTGATGAGTCTGCCGCCGCTGGCGAAATGGGTATAAGCGGGCGACGGAGGGCGGCGCGATGGCGAAAGAGACAAACGAAGTGGTTCTGACATCGACGCTGACCTGCCCTTCTTGTGGGCATGCCGAAACAGAGCAAATGCCGACCGATGCTTGCCAGTGGTTTTATGAGTGCAAATCCTGTGGCGCGGTTCTGAGGCCGCTGCCGGGGGATTGTTGCGTCTATTGTTCCTATGGGAGCGTTGCTTGCCCGCCGATTCAAGAGGGGAAACCCTGCTGCGCCTGAGCCGCAATTGGGCGGGCGCGCGCGGTCAGCCGCCGCGCACGGTGTCGATCATCAACTGAACGTTTTCCGGCTTGCCCTCCGGGGTGATGCCGTGGCCGAGGTTGAAGATATGCGGCCCGCCGGAGAACGCTTTCACGATCTCGCGGGTTTCATCAATCAAGGCCTGCCCGCCGGTGATCATGTGTTGCGGGGCGAGGTTGCCTTGGACGCAGCCGCCGGGTTGCACATGGGAAGCGCCCCATTCGGGCGATATGGAATTGTCGAGCGCGACACAATCGGCGCCGGTGGCGGCGTGGAAGCCGATGTATTTGTCACCCGCCTCGCGTGGGAAGGCGATGACAGGGATGCCGGGGTGCCGGGATTTCAGCGCCGAAATGATGCGTTTGGCCGGAGCTGTGGCGTAGGTGTCGAAATCCACCCCCTCGAGCGAGCCTGCCCAGCTGTCGAACAGCTTCACGCATTCTGCCCCGGCGTCGATCTGGGCCGAGAGGTATTCGACGGTTGCCTCGGTGATGCGGTCGAGCAGCGCCTCGAACAGGGGGCGATTTTCGGCGATGAGCGCGTGGGCTGGCGCTTGATCCGGGTGCCGCGCCCGGCGATCATGTAGGTGGCGACGGTCCACGGCGCGCCGGCAAAGCCGATGAGCGCGGTTTCGGATGGCAGGTCACGGGTGAGGATTTTCAGAGTTTCATAGACCGGCGAGAGCGTGTCATGCACGGCGTGGGCCGGTTTCAGCGCGTCGAAATCCGCCTGTTTGGTGATGGTGGAAAGCCGCGGCCCTTCGCCGGTGACGAACCATAGATCGGCGCCAAGCGCCTGCGGTACCAGCAGGATGTCGGCAAACAGGATTGCCGCGTCAAAGCCGAAGCGGCGGATTGGTTGCAAGGTTACCTCTGCCGCCAGTTCGGGGTTGTAGCACAGCGAGAGGAAATCCCCGGCCTGTGCGCGGGTGGCGCGGTATTCCGGCAGGTAGCGGCCCGCCTGCCGCATTATCCAGACAGGAGGCGTGGGCAGGGTTTCACCTGCTAATGCGCGGAGGAGTTTCTTCTGCTCGGCCATGATGTGTCCTTCTCGTGATGTCGGTTGGTCCCTTTCCGGGGCGAGGTTGTCAAGCCTTGGTCGGCTGTTGGCGCGCGCGAATGCTTGAAACGGCCAAGAAGGGCGCATAACAGGGGCATATGACACATGAATTGCCCACTCCCGCCAAGCCGCTAAAGATCGGAACGCGCGGTTCGCCGCTGGCTTTGGCGCAAGCGCACGAGGTGCGGCAGCGGCTGGGCGTGGCGTTTGATCTGCCGTCCGAGGCGTTCGAGATCGTGGTGATCCGCACCACCGGCGACGATGCGGCGCTGATCGCCAAGGATAAACCGCTCAAGGAGTTGGGCGGCAAGGGGCTGTTTACCAAGGAGATCGAAGAGCAGCTTTTGTCCGGTGGGATAGATGTTGCGGTGCATTCGATGAAGGATATGCCGGTGGCGCAGCCGGGCGGGTTGATGCTGGATTGCTATTTGCCGCGCGAGGATGTGCGCGATGCGTTGATTGCGCCGGGGCTGAAACGGCTGGGCGATATGCCCAAAGGCGCGGTTGTGGGCACGTCGAGCCTGCGGCGGCGTGCGCAAGTGTTGGCGGCACGGCCCGATTTGCGGGTGGTGGAGTTTCGCGGCAACGTGCAAACCCGGCTGAGGAAGTTGGAAGACGGCGTAGCGGCCTGCACCTTTCTGGCGATGGCCGGGCTCAGGCGGTTGGGGCGCAGCGATGTGCCAGCCACACCGATGGCGCCGGAAGAGATGTTGCCCGCGGTGGCGCAAGGGGCCATCGGGATTGAGCGGCGCGAGGGCGACAGTCCGGTGGGAGAGATGCTGGAGGCTATTCACCATCGCGAAACGGCGGATCGGCTGGCGGCGGAGCGGGCGTTTCTGGCCGAGCTTGACGGGTCGTGCGAGACGCCGATTGCCGGGCTGGCGGAGCTTGACGGCGGGAGCCTGAGGCTGAGGGGTGAGATTCTGCGCCCGGACGGTAGCGAGCGCCACGCCGACGAAACCACCGGCGCGATAGAGGACGGCGCGGAGATCGGGCGTGCCATGGCCCGGCGGTTGTTGGAGCGGGCGGGACCGGGGTTTTTCGATTGGCGGGTTTGAGGGGGAAAGCTGGTTGGCTGAGATCGCCTAGATAAAACGGACAGGCCGCCCTTGTGCCGGGCCTTCCTAGGGCGGTCCAAAAGCCGTGCCAGCGCCGAACCGGGGACGGCGCAGCCCGTCTTTGTTCGATAGAGCTTTATGGCAGCCAAGCACATCTACCATCTGAACTGTGCGCTTGCGGGCACCAAATCGCCGGCCCATGGGCCGGTCCGGCGCTGGCACGGCGGGCCTTTGGCCCTCGATTCCGTGCTTCCAAGCGCGACTGAACCGGAATATGGGCACACACCCGCACCGGGTTGCATCAGAGCCTCACAGGCGGCACAAGATCGGGGATGATTACCCGAAGCCATACCAAGGGCGATGCGCCCTCTGTCGCCGTTTATTCGGATTGCGAGCGGTATCGCTATTCGTTGACGCGGGTTTGGGATGACGCGGGCAAGCGCGCGCTTTTCATCATGTTGAATCCCTCGACGGCGACGGAAGTGCAGAACGATCCGACGGTGGAGCGTTGTGAGCGGCGCGCGCGCGCGTTGGGGTTTGGCGCGTTCCGGGTGACGAATATCTTTGCTTGGCGCGATACCGATCCCAAAAAAATGCGCGCAGCGGGCGATCCGGTTGGGCCGGAAAACGATGGGGTAATTGCGCAAAGCTGCCCATGGGCGGATACGATTATCGCTGCGTGGGGCACCCATGGTGCGCATCACGCGCGGGGGGCGGAGGTGGAGGCATTACTGCGCCGATCCGGGTTGCCGGTTTACCATCTGGGCCTGACCAAGCATGGGCACCCCAAACATCCGCTTTATATCGCTTATAGCCAACAACCGGAATGGTGGTTCGGATGAGTGAAGCGGATGCCTCGCAGATGCTCAGACAACGGCGAACGAGCGGCTGATCCAAGAGGCTGAGCGGCTTACACGCACCGCTTTGTGACACTGCATAACCACCGGGTGCGGGCGCTTTTTGCTGGCATCGGGTTGTTAACCATTCTCCTTTAAAAGCTTTGACCGAACGAGGCCGCCGGAGGCACATTGCCTGCGGCTTTGCGGTGGAGCGGATCCGATGTTGTTTCTTGCAGGTTTGATGGGCATGGCGCTTGTTGGTGCTACGGTTTTCGTTGGCATGGAGGGGGTGGAGAGCGGGCCGGACGACGGCTTGCCAGAGGGCGGGCAGGGTGCTGATACGGTAGATGTAGGTCAGATCATCGCAGGCAGCGAACGCGGCGAGGTGCTGGAGGGCGGTGATGGGCCGGATTCTATCGGTGGGTTTGATGGCGACGACACGATTGCGGGCCATGCGGGCGATGATGCGCTTTATGGCGGTGACGGGAATGATGTGCTGGCGGGAAATGCGGGCGACGATACGCTGCACGGCGAGGCGGGTGACGACACGCTTGTTGGCGGTGACGGTGGCGATCAACTTTTTGGCCATATCGGCAATGAGACGATTAATGGTGAAGGGGGTGGCGACACGGTAGAAGCAGGCGACGGTAATGACCTGATCATGGGCGATGCGGGCGATGATGCGCTGCATGGTTATCTGGGTAACGACACGCTTGTCGGCGGTGACGGGGCAGATACGCTGTTCGGCGGCTGGGGCGATGATGTGATCAATGGGGCGGATGATGCGGACGGCGATTTCCTTAATGGCGGGGGAGGGGCGGATAGCATCATGGCCGGTGCGGGCGATATCATCACCGCGGGCGGCGGGGCCGACATGGTGGTCGTGGAGGCGAATCCTTTGGCAGCCGGAATATCCGGGGTGGAGGAGAGCGATGCCGACCTGAGCGGTGGGCAAGGCGGGGAGGCGCAGAATCCGGGTCTGAGCGCGACGGTGGACGACGTGGCTGATGTGAACGCGACCGGCGCGGATGCGGTTCTGGCGGATGGAATGGCGCAGGATGCGGCCGTGCCAGACATGGGAGAGCCGGAGTGGGCGCCACCGAATGCCCCAGAAATGCTGGATTTCGATTCCCGAGAAGATACGCTGGTGGTGCTTTACGATGATGCCGAGCCGCAAGGCGACCTAGACCTTAGTATTGAGCCGGATGATGCAGATGCGATGCTGACCCATATCGTGCTCAATGGTGAGGTGGTGCTGTCACTGCACGATGCCGGTGGGTTGAGCCTGTCGGACATTCAGCTTGTGCCACAGTCAGCGGCGGCGGACTTGCTGGGCGCGTAAGGCGGGCGAGTTTTCGCTTTTCTTTCATCGGGAATCCCCCTATATCCGCGCTTCTGCCGGGCCGTGATGGCCCGCGTCTCTCTTTGGACCTTGCTGGACGACATCCCGGCTTGCGCCCGTAACCCTTGATTTGAAAGGAGACACGATGTCGATCACTGTTGAAGAAAAAGCCCGTGTGATGAAAGATTTTGGCACCAAGGAAGGCGACACCGGTTCGCCGGAGGTTCAGGTTGCCATTCTCAGCTCGCGAATTGCGACGTTGACCGAGCATTTCAAAATCCACAAGAAAGACAACCATGGGCGTCGTGGCCTTCTCAAGATGGTGGCCCAGCGTCGTAAGCTGTTGGATTACCTGAAAGCCAAGGATGAGGCGCGTTATGCCGACCTGATCAAGCGGCTTGGCTTGCGCCGCTGAACGCAGCACATACCGAATTCAAGAATGCCCGCTCCGCAAGTGAGCGGGCATTTTTCATTGCGCCATGATGCTATCGCAAATCAGGGGTAGCTGACGCCGGTGGCCGCTTCGGCCCAATCCCAAAGCTGCGCCCAGACCTTTTCGTCGCGGGCGGCGGAGTCAATCTCGGCCAAGCCCGGCGCGCCGGAGGTTTCGCCGGGGCCGGTTGGCCCGTAATATTGGCCACTTTGAACCTCTGAGCCGGTGGCGGCGAGCACCGCAGGGGCGGCACCGTTAGCGGGGGACATGAGGCTTATGTTGTCAGGCACGGGGCCGAGATTGCGGGTAAGGTCGGTCTTGCTGATGCCGGGATGAGCGGCGAGCGAAAGGATTGGCAACCCCGCCGCGCGCAGACGTTTATCAAGCTCAAGCGCGAGGATCAGATCGGCCAGCTTGCTTTGACCGTATTCGCGCCACTGGTCATAGGGTTTTTCCAACTTGAGATTGTCGAAGTCGATTGCGGCGCCGCGATGTCCGATGCTCGACAAGGTGACCACGCGGGCAGCGGGGGCGGCGCGGAGCAGCGGCAGGAGTAGCCCGGTCAGCAGGAAATGGGCGACAAAATTCACCCCGAACTGGGTTTCGAAGCCGTCCTCGGTGCGCCTCGGCGGCGGGACCATGACTCCGGCGTTGTTGACGAGGATATCGAGCGGGGTGCCAGCCGTCAGGAGTCTGTCGGCAAAGCCGCGCACCGAGGTGAGGGAATTGAGATCAACGATGCCCGGCGCGAACTGTCCGGCGGGGGCGGCGGTTTGCAGGGCCGCCACGGCCTCATTGAGCTTGGCCGGATTGCGCCCGGCGACGATGACATGCGCCCCCATGCCGCCAAGGGCCAGTGCTTCTTGATAGCCGAGCCCGGTATTGGCTCCGGTGACGAGGGCGTGTTTTCCGGTCAGATTGGGCATTCAGGGCTCCGTTTTGCAGTTTCTGTCGCTTTGACTTGGGGGCTGGCGGGTGGTGAGACAAGCCGGGGCGTGCCCAGAGCCCGCGCGACCGGCTATGCCGGGGCGTCGAGCGGGTGTGGGGTGCGAAAGCTGACCGCCAGACGGTTCCAGACGTTGATCGTGGCAATGGCCACAGTGAGATTGACAACCTCTTGATCGGTAAAGTGGCGGCACATTTCCTGATAAAGATCATCGGGCGCGCGGGTTTCGCTGAGCAGGGTCACCGCTTCGGTCCAGGCGAGAAGCGCACGTTCGCGCGGCTCAAAAATCAGGGCCTCGTGCCAGGTGCAGACCAGAGCGATCCATTGTTCGCTCAACCCGTCCTTGCGGGCCTCCTTGGTGTGCATATCGACACAATAGGCGCAGCCGTTGATCTGTGACGCGCGCAGTTTGAGCAGGTGGATCAGCCGAGGCTCCAGCCCGGCACCGTCATGCAGGTAATTTTCCAAACCAAGAACGGCCTTGAGCGCGCCCGGTGCGAGTTTGTAGTAGTCGAGACGGTTTTCCATGCAGGGTTCCTTTGGTGATAGGTGATTTCTGTAAAACTGGTCTTCCTGCGCCGCCTTGTTGTCAACCGCACTCGTGGCCATGCCATCGGGGCGAAAAGGCGGATCGGCGCCGGATTGTGAAGCATTTGACGCGCGGTTGCATCGTGGTGCTTTCCAAATGAGGTAAACTGCTCTATAGCCGCCGCATCTGAGACGTGACGCCTTTCAAGCCTCCGGGCGCGTGCATGAGGATAGGAGGCGGCGGCAATGGGGCCGCCATGCAATTGAGAGACCCGGCAGGGGCCGGGAGTGCTCTCTAAAGGATACTATATATGTTCAACGTGACAACGAAATCTATCGAGTGGGGTGAAGATACCCTTACTCTGGAAACAGGCAAGGTTGCCCGTCAGGCCGACGGGGCCGTTATTGCGACACTGGGAGAAACCAGTGTCATGGCGGCAGTAACCTATGCGCGCAAGCAAAAGCCGGGGCAGGACTTCTTTCCGCTGACGGTGCATTATCAGGAAAAATACTATGCCGCAGGCAAGGTGCCGGGCGGTTTCTTCAAACGCGAGGCGCGGCCGACCGAGAAAGAAACCCTGACCGCACGTCTGATCGACCGGCCGATCCGGCCGCTGTTCGTGCCGGGCTTCAAAAACGAAGTTCTGGTGATGTGTACGGTGCTGAGCCACGATCTGGTGAATGACCCGGATATTGTGGCGATGATCGCGGCTTCGGCGGCGCTGACTATTTCGGGCGTACCGTTCATGGGGCCGATCGCCGGTTGCCGTGTGGGCTTTGCCGATGGCGAATACGTGCTGAACCCCGAAGTGGATGATATGCACCAGTTGCGCGACAATCCCGAGCAGCGCCTCGACCTGATTGTTGCAGGCACCAAGGACGCCGTGATGATGGTGGAATCGGAAGCATATGAGCTTTCGGAGGCGGAAATGCTGGGCGCGGTGACATTCGCGCATGAGCAAATTCAACCGGTGCTCGACCTGATTATTGATCTGGCCGAGGATACCGCGAAAGAGCCGTTCGACTTCCAACCCGCAGATTACAGCGATCTTTTTGCGGCGGTGAAGAAAGCAGGCGAGAAGCCAATGCGCGCGGCCTTTGCGATTACCGACAAGCAGGAGCGCACCACTGCTGTGGCTGCGGCGCGCGACACCATCAAGGCCGCCCTTAGCGAAGAGCAGTTGGAAGATGCCAATCTTGGCTCGGCGCTCAAGAAGCTGGAAGCCGGTATTTTGCGCGGTGACGTGGTGAAGACCGGCAAGCGGATCGACGGGCGCGACACCACCACGGTGCGCCCGATCACCTGTGAGGCGGGGCTGCTGCCGCGCACCCATGGATCGGCGCTGTTCACGCGCGGCGAAACGCAAGGGCTTGTCGTGACCACGCTGGGCACCGGCGACGATGAGCAATTCATCGACGCGCTGCACGGGAATTTCAAATCGAACTTCCTGCTGCATTACAACTTCCCGCCCTATTCGGTGGGTGAAGTTGGCCGGGTTATGGGACCGGGCCGCCGCGAGATCGGCCATGGCAAGTTGGCCTGGCGCGCGCTTCAGGCGGTTTTGCCCGCGAACACCGATTTTCCATATACCATCCGGGTGGTTTCCGAGATCACGGAATCCAACGGTTCTTCTTCGATGGCCTCCGTTTGTGGCGGATCGTTGTCGATGATGGACGCGGGCGTGCCGCTTAAGAATGCGGTTGCTGGTGTGGCTATGGGGCTGATCCTTGAAGAGGATGGCTCTTATGCGATCCTGACCGATATCCTGGGTGATGAAGATCACCTTGGCGATATGGATTTCAAAGTGGCGGGCACGGAAAACGGCATTACCTCGCTCCAGATGGATATCAAGGTGGCGGGCATCACGCCGGAAATCATGGAAAAGGCGTTGGCTCAGGCCAAGGATGGGCGGATGCACATCTTGGGTGAAATGAACAAGGCGCTTTCGGGTGCGGGTGAGTTCAGCGCCCATGCGCCGCGTATCGAGACGATGCAGGTGCCGACCGACAAGATCCGCGAAGTGATCGGTTCGGGCGGCAAGGTGATCCGCGAGATCGTCGAGGTGTCGGGTGCCAAGGTCGACATCAACGACGATGGGATCATCAAGATCGCCTCGCCCAATGGTGAAGCCATCCAGAAGGCTTATGACATGATCCATTCGATCGTGGCAGAGCCGGAAGAAGGCGCGATCTACAAGGGTACGGTGGTCAAGATCGTTGATTTCGGTGCTTTCGTGAACTTCTTTGGCAAGCGTGACGGGCTGGTGCATGTCAGCCAGATCGAGAATCGGCGGTTGAACCATCCGTCAGATGTGCTGAAGGAAGGTCAGGAAGTCTGGGTAAAATTGCTGGGCTTTGATGATCGCGGCAAAGTTCGCCTGTCGATGAAGGTTGTCGATCAGGAGACCGGTGAAGAAGCCGCGCCTGAGAATAGCAAGAAAGACGAGGACGCCTGAGCGTTCTGACATTTTCGACAGTTTGGAAAGCCCCGGCATAATCGCCGGGGCTTTTCGTCGTTTAGGGGATGTCTGCCGTGGCTGGTTGTTCGGGCGCGGCGCTTGGTCGCAGTTATGGCCCGTTTTGATCACCCGCCCTTCCTTGAACCGCCCTGCGCGTTGGCGTTCAATCAAGCGGAACAAAATGGAGGAGAATACACCATGAAGACGACACTGGGACCACAAAAACTGGGGCCGCTGACACCGCTGGTCGGGGAGTGGGAAGGCGATGTGGGGGTTGATCTTTCGTATCACAACAAGGACGACGAGACGAGCGAGACCACCTATTTCGAGAAAGCGTTCTTCCGGCCGATCCCGGTTCAGGAAAACGGCCAGCAGGAGCTTTGGGGGCTGAGCTATGGGATGACCGCGTGGCGGCATGGCGAAGAGGCGATGGACCCTTTCCACGATGAGCTAGGCTTCTTGTTGTGGGACAAGGCCAATGGTCAGGTAATGCGTAACGTGGTTTTCGGACGCGGCATTGCCATTCTCGCCGGGAGCGATGCCAAGCCGCGCGATCGGGAATTGCGGTTCGATGCCAAGCCGGGAGCGGCGCATTATGGTATTTTGCAGAACAAATACCTGCTGGAGCGCGCCGAAATTCTTGATTTCACCAGTGTCTTCAATATCGAGGATGACGAGACGCTCAGCTATACGTCAGACTTGCATCTGAGACTTGGGGCCACCGGCGCGGATATGCATCACACTGACAGGAACACGCTGCGTCTGGTCAGACGGTTTCATCCGGGCTCTGAATACAGCTGAGCGACGCAGCGCAGTGGAACAGGTGCCGTAATACAAAACGCCCCGCCGGAAAGGCGGGGCGTTTCGCGGTTCAGGGTGTGCAATCAGCCTTTCAGCTTGCCGGTGCGCAGATAGGGCAGGACCGATTTCACGTTATCGAAATTGGCTTGCACGTCCGCATCCGACACAGTGCCGGGGATGACGACATCTTCGCCGACATTCCAGTTCACCGGAGTCGAGACTGAGTGTTTGGCAGCGGTTTGCAGCCCGTCGAGCGCACGCAGGATTTCCGCGTAGTTGCGGCCCACGTTCATCGGGTAAGTCATCGACAGTTTGAGCTTCTTGTCGGGGCCGATGATATAGACCGCGCGCACCGTGGCGCTATCGGCGGGGGTGCGGCCATCGGGCAGGTAGGCTTCGGCGGGCAGCATGTCGAATGCCTTGGACACTTCCAGCCCTTCATCGGCAATGATCGGGAAGCTGGCGGTGGCACCGGCGACCTTTTCGATATCGCCTTTCCACTTGCGATGATCTTCGGCGCCATCGACGGAAATGCCGATCACCTTGGTGCCGCGCTTGGCCCATTCATCGGCCATTTGCGCGACCGCGCCGAACTCCGTTGTGCAGACTGGCGTGAAATCCTTGGGGTGGGAGAATAGAATCACCCAGTCATTTCCGATCCAATCGTGGAACTGTATGGAACCTTGATCGGTTTCGGCGGTGAAATCGGGAACAGTGTCGTTGATTCGTAGACCCATTGTGGGACTCCTTTCCTCTAGCCAAATTGCATAACGTAAGAGTGATATAGTGTTCCGCTGCGTTTTACACCCCCGTCACTTGCGGCCATTTGATCGGAGTGACAGAGTGTCTCGAATCCTCCGGGGAGCAAGGGCTTTCCGGTGCAGAGTGGGAGACTTGAAATGATCGAGAAACGCCAGTTTTACATTAACGGGAAATGGGTGGACGCAGCGGAAGGCCGCGATCATCAGGTGATTGATCCTTCGACCGAAGAAGCGGTTGCCGTGATCTCGCTGGGTGGAAAGGCGGACAGCGAAGCCGCAGTTGCCGCAGCCAAGGCAGCTTTGCCGGGTTGGATGGCAACGCCCAAGGAAAAGCGCATCGCGTTGGTCGAAAAGCTGATCGAGGTTTATCAGGCCCGCAGCGAAGAAATGGCGCAGGCGATTACGATGGAAATGGGTGCGCCGATCGACTTGGCGCGCAGCGCGCAATGGGGCGCGGGCTTTGGCCATCTGAAGAACTTTGTGCGCGCCGCCAAGGGGTTCGAGTTTGAACGGCCCTTGGGCGATCATGCGCCGAATGACAGGATTGTGCGTGAAGCGGTGGGTGTTGCCGCGCTGATCACACCGTGGAACTGGCCGATGAACCAGATCACGTTGAAGGTTGGGGCCGCCGCAGTGGCGGGCTGCACGATGATTTTGAAGCCGTCCGAGGAAACACCGCTTGATGCGATGCTGTTTGCCGAGATGATCGACGAAGCCGGGTTCCCGGCGGGCGTGTTCAACCTTGTCAACGGCGATGGTGTGGGGGTCGGCAGTCAGCTTTCGGTGCATCCTGATGTGGACATGGTATCATTCACCGGCTCTACGCGGGCGGGCATTCTGATTTCAAAAGCCGCTGCGGACACGCTCAAGCGGGTGCATCTGGAGCTTGGCGGCAAAGGCGCCAACGTGGTGTTTGACGATGCCGATGAAAAGGCTGTGAAACGGGGTGTTCTGCACATGATGAACAACTCTGGTCAAAGCTGTAACGCGCCGAGCCGGATGTTGGTGCAGCGCGGGGTCTATGACAAGGCGGTGGAGACGGCGGCAGAAGTTGCCAAGTCGGTCAAGGTTGGCAATGCGCATGAAGAGGGCCGCCATATTGGCCCGGTGGTCAACGAAACCCAGTGGGGCAAGATTCAGGACCTGATTCAGGCTGGTATTGATGAAGGTGCGACGCTGGTTGCCGGAGGCACGGGCCGTCCGGACGGGCTGAACAAGGGTTATTTCGTGCGCCCGACGGTGTTTGCCGATGTGAACAACCAGATGCGTATCGCGCGCGAGGAAATCTTCGGGCCAGTGCTTTCGATCATCCCGTTTGAGAGCGAAGAAGAGGCGGTGGAGATTGCCAATGACACGCCTTACGGGTTGACCAACTATGTGCAAACGCAAGATGGCGCGCGGCTTAACCGGATGGCGCGGGCGCTTCGTTCGGGTATGGTTGAGATGAACGGCCAATCGCGCGGTGCAGGTGCCCCGTTCGGTGGCATGAAGCAATCCGGCAATGGCCGCGAAGGCGGTGTTTTCGGGATCGAGGATTTTCTTGAGGTGAAGGCCGTTTCCGGCTGGTCAACCGAAAGCGCCTGATCACACGCATGGACTGAGATATGATCCGGGGCTATGACGGCCCCGGATTTCTTTTTGGGAAAGATATATGCCCGAGCGCAACATCACTTTCGTGCCCGAGACGGTGCATAAGCGCGATGTGTTTTCGGAGACGATTTCGGGGCATTTGGCCGAAGCGCCGGATGTGAAGGTGGTTCTACGCAAGCTTGACGGGGTGCCCTGGTGGGCGCGACCGGTTGCCGGGTATCTGGCGCGACGCGAGATTCGCGGGCTGCGGGCGGTTGCGGGGATTGAGGGCGTGCCAGAGCTGTTGCGGGTGGACGCGGAGGGGATTTTGCGCAGTTGGTCGGCGGGCACGCCGCTGCAACTGGCCCGGCCCGATGATGCGGCGTGGTATCGCGATGCCAAGCGATTGTTGTGCGAGATGCGGCATCGGGGGGTAACGCATAACGATATCGCCAAACCGCAGAACTGGTTGTGCAGCCCCGACGGGCGCGCGGCGGTGATCGACTTTCAACTGGCTTCGGTGCATCGCAGGAAAGGCAAGCTGTTCAGGGTGATGGCGCGCGAAGACCTGCGACATCTGTTGAAGCAAAAGCGCCGCTATGCGCCGCATCTGTTGACGCCTTCTGAGACGCGGATGCTGGAGCGCAAGGCATGGCCGACGCGCATCTGGATGGCGAGCGCGAAGCGGGTTTACAACTTTGTTACCCGGCGATTGATGAACTGGTCGGACGGTGAGGGCACTGAGGACCGGATCGCGCGCGATGGCCCGGCGGTGCGTGCCGCGCTGGACGGTGTGGGAGAGGTGGCGCTTTGCACCTATGCGCTTCCGGCGCGGGGGTGGGGGTTTATGCGTTCGTGGAAACGGCGCTTTCAGACGCTGATCTGCGCGGGCGCGTGCCGGAAGAGAGAGCCGAACTTGTGCAGCCGGTCACGGCGCTGCCACGGCGGGCAGATGGCAGCTTGCGCGAAGATGCATTGCAACTGGTGGCGACAAATCGGCTTGATGAGTTGGTGTTGATGATGGAGGCGGAACCGGATCTGGAAGGGGTTCTGAAGCCGATCATCGCCGGGCGGCTAAACCTGACGGACAGAATCCTTTGAAGGATTTGCCGGTTTTCCTTTACTTGGGTTAGATGTGGAAAAGCCAAAGATAAACGTCGACCAGCGCGCACCGGCGGCTTAGCCGTGGTAGGCTGATTTGGCCAACTTGCTATCCAGGGCGGATTGGCGGTTCACGAGCGCATGGATGTAAGCGCCAGCCATGATCAGCGCGGCGGGCACGCTGGAGCCAACGAGATAGATTAGCAGTGTCTGGCTCAGCGCCGTATCGTAACCGACAAGGGCAATGAGCGCGGCAATCAGCCCGGTGAGGCCCGACAGGAGCACGGTAACGAATGCCATCTTTTCCCTTTCCACCTTCTGCGACTAGGTTGGGTCCAGCTATATGGTTAAATGTGCCGGAAATGAGGCGCGGTTTGGGTTCTCAGGTGGCACAGAACACCATGCCGGGGTATGGGGCAGAGGTATAAGAATGGAACATAAAGCAATAAGCTTACCAAGTGATTAACCGGGAGACAGGCAATGAATGCTGATGATGAGCCGAAGGGCACGTTGATGCTGCGCACGGTGGCGATGCCGGCGGACATGAACGTAAATGGCGATATTTTCGGCGGCTGGGTTCTGAGCCAGATGGATATTGCCGGTGGCATTCCGGCATTCGAGGAGGCGCATGGCCGTGTCGCGACGGTGGGCGTGAATGCGATGACGTTCATTCGCCCGGTAAAGGTGGGCGATGTGCTGTGCGTTTACACCCGGGTGGAGCGGATCGGCAATACTTCGGTCGCCATCGGGCTTGAGGCCTGGGCGCTGCGGCGATTGGACGGCGGGCGCGAGAAGGTGACAGAGGGGGTGTTTACCTATGTGGCCATTGATGAGGATGGCAGGCCGCGCCCGGTAAAGGGGTAGGGTCTAGCCCCATTCCGGCCCGTGCGATCTGCAAGGGCGTTGTCAGACCGCGTTCACCACGGTTTGCAGCATATCGCGGACCTGTCCGGCGACGGCATGCAGATCGTCATTCTCAACCGCCGACATTGAGGCCACTGGATCAATCGCCGATATTTCCACGCCACCATCGACGCTGCGCAAGATGACATTGCAGGGCAGCATTGAGCCGACCCGCGGTTCAAGCCCGATGGCCTCCCATGCCATGTTCGGATTGCAGGCACCGAGAATGCGGTAATCGCCCATATCCTTGTCGAGCTTCTTTTTCATCGTGGCTTTGACGTCGATTTCGGTAAGAACGCCAAAACCGTTATCCGCCAAGGCCTTGCGGGTGCGGGAATCGACATTTTCGAAGCTGGCGTCGGTGATGATGCGGTCAAGTGTGTAGGCCATGGCGGACCTCCGGTTTTCATGGTTGGCGTTTACAGAACGGTTACCTTCGTGCCGATCGGAACGCGCCCGTATAGGTCGATTACATGGGCGTTGATCATGCGGATACAGCCATGAGAAACCGAATGGCCGATGGATGCGGGCGCATTGGTGCCGTGGATGCGGAAATAGGTATCGCGCCCGTTCTGGAACAGATAAAGCGCGCGCGCGCCAAGCGGATTGCCGGGGCCACCGGGCTGCGCATAGTCGTTGTCTTTGAACTTGGCATACAGGTTTGGCTCTTTTTCGATCATGTCATTGGTCGGGCGCCATGTGGGCCATTCCTTCTTGACCTGAATCACGGCGTCGCCGGTAAACTCCATGCCGGCGCGGCCGGTGCCGACGCCATAGCGCCGCGCAATGCGCGGGGCGGTTACGAAATAAAGGAAATGCGCGCGCGGCAGGATGAGAAGTTGGCCGGGCGCATAGGCTGCGCCAATCTTGACCTCTTGTGGCAGAAAGATCGGGTCGATCTCGAAAGCACGCGCAATACCGGGGGCAGCAAGGGTAGAGGCGGCGGCTGCGGCGGTGGTGGAGAGGAAATGACGACGAGAGAGCATTTGACGACCTCGAAGGTTTGGATGAATGGCGATTGCAAATATGATGTGGGGTAAATTAGCCGAAAATCAACAGCTTCTCAATCCACCCACGAAATCGTTAACCGGCTTGAGGCGGGGTTTTCGGGGGCTGCACCCCGGCTGGCGGTCTGGCTGCGATGCGTATGGCGGCACATCGGCGCGGCGGCGCAGGAAAAATGGTTAAGGCGGCGTGCGGATTAACGCGGTCTTAACCTCGGTCGCGGACAGTGACGGCATGTCTGATTATCGAAGATTGCGCATTCCGGAGGCGACGGCGTTCTTCACCGTCTGCCTTGCGGAGCCGGGGGCGACACTTTTGGTCGAAGAAGTGGTGCGGCTGCGTGCGGCGGTGCGCGTGACGATGGCGGAGCGGCCGTTTGGGATTCTTGCCTGGGTGGTGTTGCCCGATCATTTACATTGCGTTTGGCAAATGCCGGAAGGGGACACCGATTATTCGACCCGTTGGGGCGCGATCAAAGCGCGGTTTACCCGGTCGGTCAAATCGGGCGGAACGGCGGGGTATAACCCCACCCTACGCGATGATTGCGGGGTGGCGCTTCAACCCACCGGACGCGTCAGCAAGATCGGCAAACAGGAAGGCGGGCTGTGGCAACGCCGGTTCTGGGAGCATCATATTCGCGACGAGGCCGATTTGAATGCGCATGTTCGGTATTGCTGGAACAATCCGGTGAAACACGGGCTTGCCCGGACTGCGGCGGATTGGCCTTATTCTTCGGTGCATCGGGACACGGCCTTCGGACGAGTTGAGGAGCTGGTTGGGCCGGGGTTTGGCGCCGAGGATGTTGATGGTGAGTTTGGCGAGCCGGGGCGGGTGGCATAGCGCAGGTGTTCAGCCCGCCATGTGCCCTGCGATGAGTGGCGTGTTGAGCGAAGCGAGACCAAGGCGACGTTTGCTTTGCGAGTGGTTCGCGGCGGGTTCGGCGGTTGAGTGACGTTAAGGCATTTTGCAGCGCGTCATGCGCTTTATCGCCTTCTCCCCACATGGAAAATCGACTCCGTTCTGGTCCGCGAATGCGAATGCGAACGCGGCCCGGCGTTGCCGGGGGAAGGGGCGCTTTGGCGAAATGCAGCGAGCTTTAGCGCGTAAACTTCTTGAACTTCAGCCGTTTGGGTTCCAGTGCATCAGCGCCGAGGCGGCGTTTCTTGTCTTCCTCGTAATCCTCGAAATTGCCTTCGAACCATTCAACATGCGCGTCGCCCTCAAAGGCGAGCATATGGGTGCAAATGCGGTCGAGGAAGAAACGGTCGTGGGAGATCACCACGGCGCACCCGGCGAAATCCACCAGCGCATCTTCGAGGGCGCGTAGGGTTTCGACATCGAGATCGTTGGTCGGTTCGTCGAGCAGCAGCACGTTGCCGCCTTCGCGCAGGAGGCGCGCCATGTGGACGCGGTTGCGTTCGCCGCCCGAGAGCAGCGAGACTTTCTTTTGCTGATCGCCGCCCTTGAAATTGAAGGTCGAGCAATAGGCGCGGCCATTCACTTCGGCATCGCCCAGCTTGATGATGTCTTGCCCGTCGGCGATGGCTTCCCAGACGTTGTGGTTGGGATCGAGATCGTCGCGCGACTGATCGACATAGCTGAGCTTGACCGTATCGCCATATTCCACGCTGCCCGTATCGGGTGCTTCCTGCCCGGTGAGCATTCGGAAAAGCGTGGTTTTGCCCGCGCCGTTGGGGCCGATCACGCCGACGATGCCGCCGGGCGGCAGGGAGAAGCTTAGATCTTCGATCAATTGCTTGTCGCCCATATGTTTGGAGAGGTTGGCGACCTCGATCACCTTCGAGCCGAGGCGCGGCCCATTGGGGATGACGATCTGTGCGCGGGCGAGCTTTTCGCGCTCTGACTGGTTGGCAAGGTCGTTATAGGCGTTGATCCGGGCCTTGGATTTGGCTTGCCGGGCCTTTTGCCCCTGTCGCATCCATTCAAGTTCGCGCTCCAGGGTTTTCTGGCGGCTCTTGTCTTCGCGAGCTTCCTGCGAGAGGCGTTTGGCTTTTTGTTCGAGCCAAGCGGAATAGTTGCCTTCGTAAGGGATGCCACGACCCCGGTCGAGTTCGAGAATCCAGCCGGTGATATCGTCAAGGAAATACCGGTCGTGTGTGACGATCAGGCAGGTGCCTTTGTAATCCATCAGGTGTTGTTGGAGCCAAGCGATGGTTTCGGCGTCAAGGTGGTTGGTCGGCTCATCGAGCAGCAGCATGTCGGGCGCCTCGAGCAGCAGTTTGCAAAGCGCGACACGACGCTTTTCGCCGCCTGAGAGGGAGGCGACATCCGCCGTGTCCGGCGGGCAGCGCAAGGCTTCCATGGCAACGTCGATCTGGGCATCGAGATCCCAGAGGTTTTCGCTGTCGATCTGATCTTGAAGGGCGGCCATTTCATCGGCGGTTTCATCGGAATAGTTCATTGCCAGTTCATTGAAGCGATCAAGCTTGGCTTGCTTGGGGGCGACGCCCAGCATGACATTGCCGCGCACATCGAGCGAAGCATCAAGCTCGGGTTCCTGTGGCAGGTAACCGACGCGCGCGCCCTCTGCCGCCCAGGCTTCGCCTTGATAGTCGGTATCAAGCCCGGCCATGATTTTCAGCAGCGTCGATTTACCCGCGCCGTTGACGCCGACGACGCCGATCTTCACGCCGGGAAGGAAGCTGAGGTGGATATCCTCGAAGCATTTCTTGCCGCCCGGATAAGTTTTGGAGACGCCTTGCATGAAGTAGAGGTATTTGTTGTTGGCCATGGGAGTCTCGCGGTGGTTGAAGGGTTGATCGAAGGTGTTGATAGCGGTTTGCCGGGGTGGGGGCAATTGCCCAAGCGGGTGTGTTGATGACACGGCAGGGAGCCTCCGGCGGGGATATTTGAGGCAAAATGAAGCCGGGGCGTTTCGCGTTGACAGGGGCGCGTGCGCAAGGCGACATACGGTCGATGAGACAGGGGATGCCATATGCGCGGGCCGGTAGGGTCGTGGGGTTGCTTGGCGGGTCGTTTGACCCGGCGCATGAGGGGCATGCGCATATCAGCCGGGAGGCGTTGAAGCGGTTTGCGCTTGATGAGTTGTGGTGGCTGGTGTCGCCGGGGAACCCGTTGAAAGCGCATGGCCCAGCCCCATTGGAAGAGCGGTTGGCGCGGGCGCGCGCGGTGATGGAGCATCCGCGCGTGCGGGTCAGCGATTTTGAGGCGCGGGCGGGCACGCGCTATACCGCGCAGACGTTGCAGGCCTTGATGCGGGTCTATCCCGGAGTGCGGTTTGTCTGGATCATGGGGGCGGATAACCTGCAACAGTTCGATCAGTGGCAGGATTGGCGCTGGATCATGGAGCATGTGCCGGTGGGGGTTCTGGCGCGGCCGGGGATCAGGACCGTGGCGCGCCATGCCAAGGCCGCGGAAGTTTATGCGCACGCACGGCTGCCGGGGCGGATGAGCCGGTTGCTGGCCCATGGTGGCGCGCCGCGCTGGTGTTTTGTGAATGTGCCGATGATGGATATTTCATCGAGTGCGATCCGGGCGAAGGGGCTTTGGCGTTGAGCGGGGCCGGTGCGACGTCGGGGGCGGCATGGCGGCGGTTGAAACGCGGGCGCGCTTGGGGGTATCACGCGGGAATGAGGCAGCGCATTTTTCAGACAGTCGTGATTGGGATGGTTGCAGGGTTTCTTGCCGGGGCGGTCGGGGCTGCGGCGCCGGAACGCTCGCTCAGGCCGGAATTGCGCCCGACTGCGTTGGCGGCGGCGCCGGTGGTTCAGATTATGGCCGCTGCGCAACCGTCGCCCGATGCGGCAGGGCTTGCGCGCTCGCTCAGGCCGGTGCAGCGCCCGGCGGGATTGACGGCAGGTGGCGGGCAGATCGTTCAGGTGCCGTCAGCGGCGGCTTTGATCCGTGCGGCCAAGCTTGGCGGGCATGTGGCATTTGCCGTGGCGGATGCAAAAAGCGGGTTGATGCTGGAGAGCAACGAGGCTGATCTGGCGCAGCCGCCTGCGAGTGTCACGAAATCGGTGACGGCGCTTTATGCGCTGGACGCGCTGGGGCCGGATTACCGGTTTGTTACCCGGCTGATTGCGACCGGGCCGGTGCAGGGTGGGGTGCTCAACGGCGATCTGGTGTTGGCGGGGGGCGGCGATCCGACGCTTGATACCGATGATTTGGGCGAGATGGCGCAGCAGCTTAAGGCGGCGGGTGTGCAACGGGTTGCGGGGCAGTTTCTGGTCTGGGGCGGGGCGCTGCCTTATTTTCGGCAGATCGACCCGAGCCAGCCAGATCACGTGGGTTATAACCCGGCGATTTCGGGGCTGGGGTTGAACTATAACCGGGTGCATTTCGAATGGAAGCGCGGCGGCGATGGCTGGATCACGACGATGGATGCGCGTGGCCGGAAATATCGCCCCGAGGTGCAGATGGCGCGGGTTGAGATCAAGGATCGGTCGCTGCCGGTTTATACTTACAAAGAAGTGAACGGGCAGGACCGCTGGACCGTGGCGTCAAAGGCGCTGGGCAAGGGCGGGGCGCGGTGGCTGCCGGTGCGCCAGCCTGCGATCTATGCGGGCGAGGTGTTTCGCAGTCTTGCGCGGGCGCAGGGGATCAGCATGAAGGCGCCGCGCAAGAGTAAGGCTGTGCCGCATGGGGATGTATTGGTGCGCCACAGGAGCCGCGATCTGCGCAGCGTTTTGCGCCTGATGTTGAAATATTCCAACAACTACACGGCGGAGCTTGTCGGGTTGACCGCGACATTGAAACGCGGCGGCAACGCCACATCGTTAAGGTCGAGTGCGGCGGTGATGAATCGCTGGGCGGCAGCGCATTTTGGGATGAGCCGGGCAAGCTTGGTAGATCATTCCGGGTTGGAACCGACATCGAGGCTTACGGCGCAGGGGATGGCGACGGCCTTGGTGAAGGCGCACAAGGCGGGGGTTTTGCAACCCATCCTGAAGCATGTTGCGATGCGCCATAAGAATGGCAAGGAGAACCGGGGCCACCCGATCAAGGTTTTTGCCAAGACGGGGACGTTGAATTTCGTGTCGAATCTGGCGGGGTATATCGTGGCGAAGGACGGCACCGAGCTGGCCTTTGCGATCTTTTCCGCCAATGAGGGCAAACGGGCGCATATTCCCAAGGCTGACCGGGAATCGCCGCACGGAGCGCGCGGGTGGAACATACAAGCCAAGCGCCTTCAGCAACGGTTGATCGAACGCTGGGGCGCGCTTTACGGCGGGTAAGGGGGCTGCGCGAAGGCGCGCCTTGGCCTATCCGCCCGTCGTTTATGCCCGCATGTGGCGGGCGCGGGCACCGCGTTCGATGGCGGCAGCGTGCAGGCGGTCAATGTTCAGCTCGTAGCGGATTTCTTCGAGCAGGCGCAGCTCTTCATTGTGCAGCGCGCCATCGGCGGCACCGACATCGCAGGCCAGCGCATAGGCGGTTTCAAAGAGCCGTTCGGGAAGGTTTTCGCGGACCAGTCCAAACAATGCGTCAAGCCCGTCTTCCTGATCGAAGAGATCGAACACGGTTTGGGCCATGAGTTTCATACGGTCATCGTCATAGTCGACAAAGATCGGCAGGTTGTTCACGGCCGACTGAATTTTCATCAGCTCGGCAGTGCGAGATTTTCTCGTCTGATGCGGAAACGGCAATCATCAAGGCGATGAGGCAATCCTGCGGCGAAAGCGGATGGGAGATCGGGTTCGACATTGCGGTGCCTCCTTTGGGCGGGGGTCGGTTGGGTGGTAAATATTGACCTCTGCACCGCAGCACAATAGGACAGCAAAGCCTTGCCGCATAGGCGGCGAGGAAGAATCGGAGAAAAGTGATGTCTGATCTGCGCGACGCGGCGATGAAGAGCAAGGCCTGGCCCTTTGAAGAGGCGCGCAGGCTGTTGAAACGCTATGAGAAAGCGCCGCCGGAGAAGGGCTATGTGCTGTTCGAGACCGGCTATGGGCCGAGCGGGTTGCCGCATATCGGGACATTTGGCGAGGTGTTGCGCACGACGATGATCCGGCGCGCCTTCGAGGTGATTTCGGATATACCGACGCGGCTTATCTGTTTTTCCGACGATATGGACGGGATGCGCAAGATTCCCGGCAATGTGCCAAATCAGGAGATGCTGAAAGAGCATTTGCAAAAGCCATTGACCGTGGTGCCGGACCCGTTTGGCGAATTTGCGAGCTTTGGCGATCATAACAACGCGATGCTGCGCCGGTTTCTGGATACGTTCGGGTTTGACTATGAGTTCTATTCGGCCACCGAGTATTATAAATCGGGCCAGTTTGACGATGTGCTGCGCCGTGCGGCGGAGCGTTATGACGATGTGATGAAGGTGATGTTGAAAAGCCTGCGCGAGGAGCGGCGGCAGACTTATTCCATTTTCCTGCCGATCCACCCGGAAACCGGGCGTGTGCTTTACGTGCCGATCCGCCATGTCGATCCGGCCAATGGCACGGTTACGTTTGACGATGAGGACGGGCGCGAATGGACGCTGCCGGTGACGGGCGGCAATGTGAAGCTGCAATGGAAGCCGGATTTCGGGGCGCGCTGGGCGGCGCTGGGCGTCGATTTCGAGATGTACGGCAAGGACCATTCGACCAACACGCCGATTTATGACGGAATTTGCCGGATTCTGGGCGGTCGGGCGCCGGAGCATTTCAGCTATGAGCTGTTTCTGGACGACAAGGGGCAGAAGATTTCCAAGTCGAGCGGCAACGGCATTTCGATAGATGAATGGCTGAGCTATGCCTCAACCGAGAGCCTGAGTTATTTCATGTATCAAAAGCCCAAGACGGCGAAGCGGATGTATTTCGACGTGATCCCGCGGGCGATGGACGAGTATCACCAGCAATTGCGCGCCTATCCCAAACAGGATGAGACACAGCGGCTGAACAACCCGGTTTTCCATATTCATGCAGGCGATGTGCCCGCGTCGGACATGGTGGTGCCGTTTTCGATGCTGCTTAACCTTGCGAGCGCGTCGAGCGCCGAAGACAAGGACGTTCTTTGGGGCTTCATCGGGAAATATGCGCCCGAAGCATCGCCGGAAACCCATCCGGGGCTTGATGCGGCGGCGGGCTATGCGGTGCGGTATTTCAATGATTTCGTGAAGCCGACCAAGGTTTTCCGGGCGGCGGATACACGCGAGCGCGCGGCCCTGGCCGATCTGGCAGCTGCGTTTTCCGGGCCGGAGGCGGCGCTGGCGGCGATTGCGGCGCAACACGCGGCGGAGGGCAATGACGCGCCGCTGCCGGAGGCGGACATGGCGGATCAGGAATTCTTGCAAACCGTGGTGTTTGCGGTGGGCAAGAACCACGGGTTCGAGCCGCTGCGCGACTGGTTCAAGGCGATCTATGAGGTTCTTTTGGGCGCGAGTCAGGGGCCGCGTTTCGGAGCGTTTGCAGCCCTATACGGGGTGGAAGAGACCGTCGCGTTGATCAACGAGGCGCTTGCGGGCGAGTTGGTCTAACTTCGCGGTGGCTTTTGGCCCACCGGATCGCTTTCGGTCCGGTTCGCGCCTGACCCCGTATCCCCAGAGCGGGCGAACCGCCCCCACGGGGCGGCGCAGCCTTTGAATGGAAGTTGGCGCCTATTGCTATTCCGCCGGGATACCCGCCCGCGTGGGGGCTGGTGCGCGGGTGAGTAGCGCGTTGGTGGCCAGCCCGCCGAGGGCAATCATCACGATGGCCTCGATCGCGGCAAGCGACAGCGTGGGCACGCCCGAAAGGCCCGCGCCGACGGTGCAGCCACCGGCCAGCACGCCGCCAAAGCCCATCAGGATGGCACCCGCCGCATAACGTCCGGTCTGACGTGGGGTCGCGAAGCTTTGCCATTGGAAACCACCGAAAAGCAAGCTCGCCGCGAGTGCTCCGAGCAGCACACCGCCGACCAGCCCGGTGCCGAACCCAGCCGGGATGGCGCTGTTGGCGATGGTCCAGAACAGGGTTTCGGCAGAAGGCGAGGTGAAGCTGAGGCTTTCCATGGTGATCGGGTCGAATTCATCAAACAGGATAAACCCGGTGCCGACCCATGCCAGCGGCACCAAGAGGCCGATGGCGGCGGCCATGGCCAGTTGCCCCGCGCGGTTGCCCGAGCGCAGGGCGACAAGGAGAGCCGCAAGCGCGATGCCTCCGGCCCAGAGCCATGCGCCGCCGGGCAGGGCGGCGAGGCTGACGTGGTCGCCCATATCAAGCGTGACACTGCCGAGCGCCACCCGAACCGGGGCCAGAACGCCCTTGAGCGTGGCATGGGCGACAATAGCAAAGACCAAGAGCATCAGGCCCGCGCGCAGGTTGCCCGACCCGGTCAGCACGGTGAGCCGCGAAATGCAGCCGCGCGCAAGGACCATGCCTGCGCCGAACAGCGCGCCGCCCACGGCGATGGCAACGACCGGGACATCGGTGGCCATGAAGCGATGATCGGCAAAGCTGATCCAGCCAAGCGTGACGGCGGCCTGTGTGCCGAGAACGGCCATCGCCAGAGCCATCAACCAGACACCGGATGCCAGACGACGGTCTTCGCCGGTCAGGGAACGGCGGAAGCAGAACTTCGTCTGTTGTGCCAGCGCGCCAAAGGCGACACCGATGACGATGGCCAACAGGACAGACACTTGCCGGGCGGATATGTCTTCAAAGCCAAATGATTCAAACATTGCGAAAGCTCCGAGATTCGGGATTTTTTCCCGAATGATCCGAAATTGGCCGTAAATCAACAAAATGGAGGCGGCGTATCACGGCCGCTTGGGGATGTTGTTCCAGTGTTGTGGTGGATGGGGGAAAATCCTGCGGGTTTCATTTGAAAATGCGAACGCAGCGGCTTTTGGATGCGCGACAAACGTGTCGGTGTCCTTTTTTGCCATTGTAAGGCGGTGCTGCGGTTTCGGGTGGTGGGCGGATAAACGCGGTGATGCCGGTGCCTATGGCGGCGCTTTCAGTCCGCCCCGCCTGTCAGGGTTTTCATTTCGCCCAGCGTCCGTTCAAGTTTCTTGATCAGGGTGCGGCGTTCCTTTTCTGACAGGAATTGCCCGAGTTCGACTTCGCGGCCATTGCCGGTGAGCGTGATGTAGTGCGGCACGGGCCCATCCGTGGCGTAGATATGCGGCACGACCCAGTATGTGTTGCAGCGCCATTCCAGCACGTCGCCTTTGCGGGGCTGGTGAATGAGAACGGTTTCGTGGGGTGTGATGGTGAGCGTCTCTCGGGTCTCGGCGGTTTTGTAGCTATACTCCAGCGCCAGCCAGAGCCCGGCGACGGCGGCCAGAACGAAGGGCAGCATTCCCCACAGTAAAACGGTGCCGATCAGCCCGTAAAGCGGCACGGTGATCAGCGTGAAGGCCAGCAGGATCACCGCCGCGAAGCCGCGGCGCGGCAGCGAGCGGTACGGCCAGAGTGTCAGTTCGCGCTTGGCGGTGGAGTTGGACCAACGGGCGGGCATGGTGTTTATCGAGGGCTATTGGGTTTGAGGCGCAGCACGGGTGCGGCCACGCCAGCGATGGCGGTTGTCATGCTGGTGAGCATCGTCGAACGGGAAAGCGGTTTTGTGTCATGCGGCCTCCAAGGCGCTTGGCCTGCGCAGAATGGCAGGGCCAATGCAAAAGTTAAGGGGCGCGCGAATTGTCCGCAAGTCCATTGCCGCGCTGCTGTGAAAGGCAGGAAGAGTGCGGTCATTTGAATGCGGGCGATGCGAAGCCTGCGCGACGCATGATAAAGGCCCCGGAATGTCCGGGGCCTTTGAGACTTTCGCATGGACGAAGCCGGGCTTTAGTGAGCGTGGCTTTTATCCCAATCCTCGCGCTTGGGAAGCTGCTCGAACGTGTGTTCGGGCGGTGGCGAAGGCAGGGTCCATTCAAGCGTATCGGCGTATTCGTTCCAGTAGTTGTTCTCGGTCACCTTGGCGCCACGGAACAGCGAGTAGAACATGATACCGAAGAACAGGATGAACGACGCGAAGCTGAGGAATGCGCCGATGCTGGAAATATGGTTCCAGTAGGCAAAGGCTTCCGGGTAGTCGATATAGCGGCGCGGCATGCCCTGACGCCCGAGGAAGTGCTGCGGGAAGAAGGTCAGGTTGACGCCGATGAAGAACATCCAGAAATGGAGCTTGCCCCAGAATTCAGGATATTGCCGCCCTGTCATCTTGCCGAACCAGAAATAGACCCCGGCGAAGATGGTAAAGGCCGCCCCCATCGACATGGTGTAGTGGAAATGCGCCACGACATAGTAGGTATCGTGATAGGCGCGGTCCACGGCGGCTTGGCTGAGCACGATGCCGGTCACGCCGCCAACGGTGAAGAGCAACAGGAAGCCGAAGGCAAACAGCATCGGTGCCTTGAATTCGACCGAGCCGCCCCACATGGTTGCCAGCCACGAGAAAATCTTGATCCCCGTAGGCACCGCGATAACCATGGTGGCAAGCATGAAGTAGCTTTGCTGTGAAAGCGACATGCCGACCGTGTACATGTGGTGCGCCCAGACGACGAAGCCGATTGCGCCGATGGCGATCAGCGCCCAGACCATCGGCAGGTAGCCGAAGATCGGTTTGCGCGAGAAGGTGGCAAACACATGGCTGACGATGCCGAAGCCGGGCAGGACCACGATATACACTTCCGGGTGGCCGAAGAACCACAGGATGTGTTGATAAAGGATCGGATCACCCCGCCCGAGGCATCAAAGAAGGTGGTGCCAAAGTTCCGGTCGGTCAGCAGCATGGTGATGGCCCCGGCCAGCACCGGCAGGGCAAGCAGGATCAGCCATGCGGTAACGAAGATCGACCACGCAAACAGTGGCACCTTGAACAGCGTCATGCCCGGTGCGCGCATGTTGAGGAACGTGGTGATCATGTTGATCGCGCCCAAGATCGAGCTTGCACCCGAGACGTGGACCGCGAAGATCGCCAGATCCATCGACATGCCGCTTTCGTGGACGGAGAGCGGTGGGTAGAGCACCCAACCCACACCCGAGCCCATCTGGCCATTGCCGCCCGGCGAAAACAGCGAGGCAATGCCAAGCGATGTGCCCGCCACATAAAGCCAGAACGAGAGGTTGTTCATACGCGGAAACGCCATGTCAGGCGCACCGATTTGCAACGGCATGAAATAGTTGCCAAAGCCGCCGAAGAGGGCGGGAATAACCACAAAAAACATCATCAGGACGCCGTGATAGGTGATCATCACGTTCCACAAATGCCCGTTCGGGGTGCAGGTTTCCGGGGTGCTGAAGAGGTAAAAACCCTCCATGCACATGTGTTGAACCCCCGGATACATCAGCTCGAGCCGCATGAAGACGGTGAGCGTGACGGCGATCAACCCGACGACGGCCGAAACGACCAGGTAGAGTATCCCGATATCCTTGTGGTTGGTTGACATGAACCACCGGGTAAAGAAGCTCCGGTTGTCCTCATGGCCGTGCCCTTGAATGGCGGCGTTTGCCATTGGGGTACCTCCTGACTGATTTCGTGACGCACGGAAAAGTGAGAATCCGCGCATTGGATTAAAGAGTGTTTTAGATGCCCGTGCGCGGTGGGGCAACGAAAGAAATTGCTCCAGATCAAATAATCTGGTGGCCTGCGCGGGGGCCGCTGGGGCGGCTGAAGCCGGGTGCGTGCCCGGCGGTATGCGGGGAACACGGGCAGGCAGGGGCGCAAAAATGAAAACGGAGGCCGAAGCCCCCGTTTGCGTGCATTTTTATGTGTCGTTTTGTGATCAGTTCGAATCGCCGCTGTCGCTGTCGTCGCTCTTGGCTTCGTCATCGGCGGGTTCGGGCGAGAAAGTGGCGAGGTAAGCCGCCACATCTTCGCCGCCCTTGCGCAGCTTGAAGGTCATCTTCGAGCGGCCGGAATCGTCGGACATCTCGTCAAGATATTTGGTCGGGTCAGGCAGGTATGCGGTCAGTTCTTCCTGATTCCAGACCAGCCCCTTTTCGCCGGATTCGATCATCACCTTGCTGTATTTGAAACCTTCATAGGTGCCCGCCTGACGACCGATTACGCCATAAAGGTCCGGCCCGGTTCTGCCGCCGCGCTGGATTTTGTCACCGTCCGGGGAGGTGATCGAGTGGCAGGCTTTGCATTTCTTGAAGATTTTCGCGCCTTTCTTGGCGTCACCATCTGCAAAGGCGGGGGACGCAAGCGCCAGAATGGTGGCGATGGCGGCGGAAGTGGTCAGGATTTTCTGCATTTTTTACCTCGTTTCGCGACGGGTGGAGTCGCCCGTTGATATATTGACAGAGGGCCATAAGGCAAGCGGAGCGGCCGGGGTGAATTGTCACAGATGGTTGATACCCCGCCCAATTCGCGGCGACAAAAAGGTCAGCTTTCAGGCAGATCGCCGACCGTGCCGGGGAAGCTGCGTTGCAGCGCCATGTCGAGATCGGCCATGGTGACGGGGCGGCCGAGATCGACCAGAGAGGTGACCCCGAAATCGGTGATGCCACAGGGCACGATGCCCGAGAAATGCGTCAAATCCGGTTCGACATTGATCGAAATGCCGTGAAAGCTTATCCATTTGCGCAGGCGGATGCCGATGGCGGCGATCTTGTCTTCTGCCGGGCGCCCATCGGGCAGGGGCGGCTTTTCGGGGCGCGCGACCCAGACGCCGACACGGCCTTCGCGGATTTCGCCATGGACGTTGAATTCGGCCAGCGTGGCGATCACCCAGTTTTCAAGCTGTGTCACGAAACGGCGCACGTCGTGGCCACGGCGGCCGACATCAAGCATGGCATAGATCACCCGCTGGCCGGGGCCGTGATAGGTATATTGCCCGCCGCGCCGCGCCTCAAAGACGGGGAAGCGATCAGGGTCGGTCAGGTCTTCGCGCCGGGCGGAGGTGCCGGCGGTGTAAAGCGGCGGGTGTTCGAGCAGCCAGATACATTCGCGGGCCTCGCCAGCGGCGATGGCGGCGACGCGCGCTTCCATGAAAGCAAGGGCTTGAGCGTAATCGGTCAGCCCGTCGGAGATAATCCATTCGACCATGGCCAAAGCGATAGCGCGGCGCGGTGGGAATGTCATGTCCTCTTGGCGGGGCTTCGGGCGCTTCGGGCGGTTTCGGCGGTCAAGCAGGGGCGGTGCGGGTGCCGGAACAATTCGGAAAAGCCGACGCGAAAAGCCCTTTTCAACGCCGGGGCGCTTCGCTATAGACCGCCTACTGATTCAAGTGCGGTCGTGGCGGAATTGGTAGACGCGCAGCGTTGAGGTCGCTGTGGGGTAACACCCGTGGAAGTTCGAGTCTTCTCGACCGCACCAATTTAGATTTTCATCTGTTGAATCACGCTAACACATTGAAATATAAGCGAGTTTCTGGTGACCAGAAACCGCTTCGCGCGAGGAGCGCGGGGCTTTGAGAGCGGGCATGTTTTCCTGAAAAGTCGGGTGTTTGGGGTGAACCTGTTCGGATGGGCTTCTGAGGAGCAGGTCAACGAGGGAGCCACAAAGCCGTAGGTGCAAAAAACCCGCGCGATTACTCGCACGGGTTTTTCTTTTTCTATTCGGAACTGGTCAGAAAGCGCGATGCGCTTTCGACCTTACCAATCTTCCCGAACCACAATCCGGGTCTTGATCGGCAGTTTCATTGCTGCCAGACGCAGAGCTTCGCGAGCCACGTCTTCGTCAACGCCGTCGATCTCGAACATCACCCGGCCGGGTTTGACCTTGGCCGCCCAGTAATCGACAGAGCCTTTCCCTTTACCCATCCGCACTTCGGTGGGCTTGGAGGAGACCGGGGTATCCGGGAAAATCCGGATCCAGACACGGCCCTGACGTTTCATGTGGCGCGTCATGGCACGGCGTGCGGCCTCGATCTGGCGTGCGGTAACACGCTCAGGCTGAGTGGCCTTCAGACCGTAATGCCCGAAGTTCAGATCGGAGCCACCCTTGGCGAGCCCCTTGATCCGGCCTTTGTGCATCTTGCGGAATTTCGTGCGCTTTGGTTGAAGCATTTCAATTCCTCCTTAGCGACGGCCGCCGGCGCCACGCGGGGCCGGGCCATCCTGGATTTCCTGCGCCCTACGGTCGCGCGCCTGCGGATCGTGCTCCATGATCTCACCTTTGAAGATCCAGACCTTGATCCCGATGATGCCGTAAGCGGTTTCCGCCTCGGCACCGGCGTAATCAATATCGGCCCGCAGAGTGTGCAGCGGCACGCGGCCTTCGCGATACCATTCGGTTCGGGCAATCTCTGCACCGCCAAGACGGCCAGCGACATTCACCCGGATACCAAGTGCACCCATCCGCATGGCATTCTGCACGCCACGTTTCATGGCACGGCGGAACGATACCCGACGCTCAAGCTGCTGGGCGATGCTTTCGGCCACCAGTTGCGCATCAAGCTCGGGCTTGCGCACTTCGACGATGTTGAGGTGCAGCTCGCTGTCGGTCATATTCGCCAGCTTCTTGCGCAGCACTTCGATATCGGCGCCCTTTTTGCCGATGATCACACCAGGGCGTGCCGTGTGGATCGTTACCCGGCATTTCTTGTGCGGGCGCTCGATGATCACGCGGGCGACACCGGCCTGCTTGCACTCTTTCTTGATGAAATCACGCATGGCGATGTCTTCCAGCAGAAGATCACCGTAATCCTTGGTGTTGGCGAACCAGCGGCTATCCCAGGTGCGGTTGACCTGAAGGCGCATGCCAATCGGATTGACTTTGTTACCCATTAGGCTTGCTCCTCGTTTTGACGCACTTTGATCGTCAGTTCCGCGAACGGCTTGATGATCTTGCCGAACCGGCCCCGTGCCCGCGGACGCCCGCGCTTCATGGTCAGGTTTTTGCCCACAAACGCCTCTGCGATGACAAGTTCATCGACATCGAGATTGTGGTTGTTCTCGGCATTGGCGATGGCGCTTTGCAGGCACTTTTTCACGTCCTGCGCGATCCGCTTTTTCGAGAAGGTCAGGTCCGTCAGGGCCTTGTCCACCTTCTTGCCACGGATCATCGCGGCCACCAGGTTGAGTTTCTGCGGGGAGGTGCGAAGCATACGGGTTTTCGCCATTGCTTCGTTCTCGGCCACGCGGCGGGGATTCTTGCTCTTACCCATGGCTTTTACTTCCGCTTCGCTTTTTTGTCGGCTGCGTGACCATAATAGGTCCGCGTCGGCGAATACTCACCGAACTTCTGACCGATCATGTCTTCCGACACGTTGACGGGGATATGTTTATGGCCGTTGTAAACGCCAAACGTCAGGCCCACGAACTGAGGCAGGATCGTTGAGCGGCGCGACCATATCTTGATGACTTCCTTGCGCCCGGATTCGCGCGATGCTTCGGCTTTCTTGAGCACGTAAGCATCGACAAACGGGCCTTTCCAAACAGAGCGAGACATATCTTAGCGCCCTTTCTTCTTGGCGTGACGCGAGCGGATGATCAGCTTTTGCGACGCTTTGTTCTTGTTGCGGGTACGTGCCCCTTTGGTCGGCTTGCCCCACGGTGTCACCGGGTGACGCCCGCCGGAGGTCCGGCCTTCACCACCGCCATGCGGGTGGTCAATCGGGTTCATCACGACACCACGGACGCTTGGGCGGATGCCTTTATGGCGCATCCGGCCAGCCTTGCCGTAGTTCTGGTTGCTGTTGTCGGGGTTCGACACGGCACCGACGGTGGCCAGACATTCCTGCCGCACCAGACGCAGTTCACCCGAACTGAGCCGGATTTGCGCATAGCCGCCATCACGCCCAACAAATTGGGCGTAGGTGCCTGCGGCGCGGGCAATCTGTCCGCCCTTGCCGGGCTTCAGTTCGATATTGTGGATGATCGTGCCAATCGGCATCCCGGAGAACGGCATCGCGTTGCCCGGTTTGATGTCGGCCTTCTGGCTGGCGACCACTTGATCACCAACTGCCAGCCGCTGCGGAGCGAGGATATAGGCCTGCTCACCATCGGCATATTTGATCAGCGCGATAAACGCAGTCCGGTTCGGGTCATATTCGATCCGCTCAACCGTGGCTGCAACATCGCGTTTGTTACGTTTGAAATCGACGATCCGGTAGAGGCGTTTTGCCCCACCCCCGCGACGCCGCGAGGTAATCCGCCCGGTGTTGTTCCGGCCGCCCGACTTGGTCAAACCCTCGGTGAGAGATTTGACGGGACGTCCTTTATACAGCTCCGAACGGTCGATCAGCACCAGCCCGCGCTGGCCCGGCGTCGTCGGCTTATACGACTTGAGTGCCATGCTTTCTGTCTTCCGTTTAGCAAACGGCGGGTTTCCCCGCCTATGTGTAGGCCGAGCTTGAGCCCGGCTCGTTCAAGGGCCCCGAAGGTCCCCAATTCCAAAAATCATGGGCCCCGGACGAATCCGAGGCCGCAAGATTTGGGCGATGTAACAGGGATGCCGAGAGGTGTCTATAGAAAGCGCGGATTTTTCACGCCTGTTGGCCAAGGCCAGCGCGCGCCCGGATTGCGGGCTCAGGTCTTGTCGCGCGCGGCCTTTTCTTCCTTGGTCAACTTGTTGCCCCAAACATTCTTGCTCAGGCCCAACTCAGGCTTGGGCGGTTTGGTTTTGCCAACGCTAACCTTGCCGCCTTTGTCCAGAAATTCCTGAATAAGGGCGTCCGGGGTGGTTTCCTTGGGAACATGTTTCATGGGCGTCAGCCTAGCCGCTGTTCGGGGTGCAGGCAATGGCTGCTTTGGGGGGAGATCCGGGCCGTTTGGCGATGTCGCCTCGCCTCGTTGAGCCGCAGGGTGGCTCACTCCCAGCGATAATTGAAACTCACCGACACCCGATCATCTTCGCTCATGTTCATCGGCACCTCATGCCTGAGCCAGCTTTCCCAGAGCAGCACATCCCCGACCTTCGGCGCGACATAGACAAATGTCTTCAGTTCCTCCCGCGCGTCTTTTTTGCGCGCAGGTGCTGCCATCATCCGGGCCGATCGCGGGTCTTCGAGTTTGAGGGCCGAGGCACCTTCGGGCATGGTGACATAGGTTGTTCCCGAAATCACCGAATGGGGATGAATGTGTGAGGCGTGTACCCCACCCTCGGGCAGGATGTTGATCCAGATGTCTTCAAGTTTGAGCGCCCGGCCTTCGAGATCAAATTCCAGATCTTCGGCAAATGCTGCCACATGCGCGTCGAGCGCGCTGACCAGATCGGCGAAGATAGGGAATCGCCATGGCAGATCGGTGAGCGAGGCATAGGAGGTATAGCCGGGATAGCCGTTCTCCTCACACCATTGCTGACCCGCATCATCGTCTTCGGCGATGGAAAAACAGGAGGCTTCAAGCTCATCCGTGCGGATGGCATGCCCGTATTCCGCGACTTGAGCACGGTAAAGGCGGGTGACGAAAAGGGATTCGATCTTTGACATGGGACGTGTCATAAACCAGCTGTAACGCTTGGGCGAGGGGGCGGATTTCAGGAATCCGAATTTATTTCGCGCAAAGCCTTGCCATAGGCAGCAACGCGCTGTATTGCGCAGCCTTCTACTCATGGACTCCACTGGAATCAGGGTCACCCGAACGGGGCTTGCCAGTGATGTTGAAAAGGAAAATGACATGAACGCGAGCGATCTGCGTGACAAGTCGGCTGACCAGCTCAAGGACGAGCTGGCCAACCTCAAGAAAGAGAGCTTCAACCTGCGCTTTCAGCAAGCCTCTGGCGCGCTGGAGAATACTGCACGTATGCGTGTGGTGAAACGCGATACCGCGCGGGTCAAAACCGTTTTGAACGAAAAAGCCGCCGCAGCCGCGGCGCAAGCCGAGTAAAAGGAGCCAGTCAGATGCCCAAACGTATCCTCACCGGCACCGTAACCTCGGACGCCAATGCACAGACCATTACCGTGAGTGTCGAGCGCCGCTTCAAGCACCCGCTGCTGCACAAGACGGTCCGTAAGTCCAAGAAATACCGGGCTCACGATGAGAACAACACATTCAAGGTCGGTGACCAGGTCCGCATAGCGGAATGTGCGCCGAAGTCGAAGACGAAACGCTGGGAGGTTCTGGAAGCCTAAGCTTCCCGAGCCTTTCGGTTTGATCGAAACCATGGGGTCGTTACCCTAAAGGTCAGGAGAAACCACATGATCCAGATGCAGACCAATCTGGATGTTGCTGACAACTCCGGCGCGCGCCGGGTTCAGTGCATCAAGGTCCTGGGTGGGTCCAAGCGGAAATACGCGAGTGTCGGTGACATTATCGTAGTCTCCGTGAAGGAAGCCATCCCGCGCGGCCGCGTAAAGAAAGGTGACGTGCGTAAAGCCGTCGTCGTGCGCACCGCCAAGGAAGTCCGCCGCGAAGACGGCACCGCGATCCGGTTTGATCGCAACGCCGCCGTCATCCTCAACAACAACAACGAGCCGGTCGGCACCCGTATCTTCGGGCCGGTGGTTCGTGAGCTGCGTGCGAAGAACTTCATGAAGATCATCTCGCTCGCGCCGGAGGTGCTGTAAGATGGCTGCCAAACTCAAAAAAGGCGACAAGGTGATCGTGCTTGCCGGGAAAGACAAAGGCAAGCAGGGCACTATCAGCGCAGTGATGCCGAAGGACGGTAAAGCGGTTGTGGAGGGCGTCAACATGGCGATCCGTCATACCCGGCAGAGCCAGACAGCCCAAGGTGGCCGTCTGCCCAAGGCGATGCCGATCCAGCTTTCCAACCTTGCCATTGTCGACAAGAACGGCAAGCCCACCCGCGTTGGCTTCAAGATTGAAGGCGACAAGAAGGTGCGGATTGCCAAGACCACGGGGGACGTGATCGATGCTTGATGCTGCAACCTATACCCCGCGCCTGAAGGCCTCGTTCAAGGAAACGATCAAGCCCGCGATGATGGAGGAGTTCGGTTACAAGAACGCCATGATGATCCCGCAGCTTGACAAGATCGTGCTGAACATCGGCTGTGGCCGTGCCGCGGTGAAAGATACCAAGAAAGCCAAGTCGGCTGTCGGGGATCTGTCGCTGATCGCAGGTCAGCAGGCCGTGATGACCATCGCCAAGAATTCCATTGCCGGTTTCCGGGTTCGTGAAGGGATGCCGATGGGCGCCAAAGTCACGCTGCGCGGCGACCGGATGTATGAATTCCTTGACCGGCTTGTCACCGTGGCCATGCCCCGTATCCGCGACTTTCGCGGTGTTTCCGGGAAAAGCTTCGATGGCCGTGGCAACTATGCCATGGGTCTGAAGGAACACATCGTCTTCCCCGAGATCGACTTTGATAAGGTCGATGAGGCCTGGGGGATGGACATCGTTATTGCCACCACCGCGAATACCGATGCGGAAGCCAAGGCGCTGTTGAAGCATTTCAACATGCCCTTCAACTCGTAAACCGCGGGAGGAGATATAGATATGGCTAAGAAATCCATGGTCGAACGCGAACTCAAGCGCCAGAAACTGGTCGAGAAATTCGCCGCTAAGCGCGCCGCGCTGAAAGAGATCATCAACGATCAGTCCAAACCGATGGAAGAACGCTTCCGCGCTTCGCTGAAGCTGGCGCAACTGCCGCGCAATTCCTCGGCCACGCGCCTGCACAACCGCTGCCAGCTGACGGGGCGTCCGCACGCCTATTACCGCAAGCTCAAGGTCAGCCGGATCATGCTGCGCGAACTGGGTTCGGCCGGGCAAATCCCCGGTCTTGTGAAATCGAGCTGGTAAGGAGAGAGACATGAACGATCCTGTCGGCGATATGTTGACCCGCATCCGCAACTCGAGCATGCGCGGCAAATCCATCGTTTCCACCCCTGCGTCCAAGCTTCGGGCTTGGGTTCTGGATGTTCTGGCCGATGAAGGCTACATCCGTGGTTACGAAAGCGGCACCGATGCCAATGGTCATCCGACCCTTGAAATCAGCCTTAAATATTTTGATGGCACGCCTGTCATTCGCGAGTTGAAGCGGGTCTCCAAGCCCGGTCGCCGCGTTTACATGGGCGTGAAAGACATTCCTTCGGTCCGTCAGGGGCTGGGTGTGTCGATTGTCAGCACGCCGCGTGGCGTGATGTCGGATGCACATGCACGCGCGGCCAATGTTGGCGGCGAAGTGCTTTGCACGGTCTTTTAAGGAGAGCGCAATGTCTCGTATTGGGAAAAAACCGGTCGAGCTTCCGTCGGGCGTTACCGCCACGATCTCCGGCCAGACCATCGAAGTGAAAGGGCCGAAAGCGACCCAAAGCTTCACCGCAACCGACGATGTGACTCTCACGCTGGACGACAACGTGGTAAAGGTGACGCCGCGCGGCAAATCCAAGCGCGCGCGTCAGCAATGGGGCATGAGCCGCACTGTCGTGGCCAACATGGTTCAGGGCGTGTCCGAAGGCTTCAAGAAACAGCTTGAGATCAACGGCGTTGGTTACCGGGCAGCAATTCAGGGCAACACCCTGAAGCTGAACCTCGGGTATAGCCACGAAGTTGATTTCGAGGTGCCTGCGGGGGTGACTGTCACCTGCCCGAAGAACACCGAGATCGTCATCGAAGGTGATAGTGCACAGCTCGTCGGCCAGGTCGCGGCCAATATCCGCGAATGGCGTCGCCCCGAGCCTTACAAAGGCAAGGGCATCAAATACAAAGACGAGTATATCTTCCGCAAGGAAGGCAAGAAGAAGTAAGGATCAGCAAAATGGCAAACAGCAAACGGGAACTGTTCCTCAAGCGCCGCCTGCGCGTCCGGAACAAACTTCGCAAGGTCAACAGCGGCAAGCTGCGCCTTTCGGTCCATCGCTCGTCGAAAAACATCAGCGCCCAGCTGATCGACGATGTGAATGGTCGCACCCTCGCCGCGGCGTCTTCTCTCGAGAAGGATCTCGGTGTGGTTGGCAAGAACAACGTCGATGCGGCGATCAAGGTGGGAGCCGCAATCGCGGAGCGTGCCAAGAAAGCGGGCGTCAGCGAAGCTTATTTCGACCGTGGTGGCTTTCTCTTCCATGGCAAGGTGAAGGCTTTGGCCGACGCTGCGCGTGAAGGCGGATTGAAGATCTAAGAGACTGCGGGCGGTGCCTTGGTGCCGCCCCGATGATCCGGGCTTTGGGCGAGAGCGCCCAGCACCGGGATTGGCTTATACCGGCGCTGACCTGCGCCCAGATGGAAGGATTGCCCGATGGCAAGAGAAGGACAACAACGCGGCCGTGGCCAGCGTCGTGAGGAAACACCGGAATTCGCGGACCGCCTGGTTGCGATCAACCGGGTTTCGAAAACCGTAAAAGGCGGCAAACGCTTCGGCTTTGCAGCACTTGTCGTGGTTGGCGATCAGAAGGGTCGTGTCGGCTTTGGCAAGGGCAAGGCGAAAGAAGTGCCTGAGGCCATTCGCAAGGCGACGGAAGCCGCCAAGCGGCAGATGATCCGCGTGCCGCTGCGCGAAGGCCGCACGTTGCATCACGACATGGAAGGCCGCCACGGTGCGGGCAAGGTTGTGATGCGGACCGCCCCGGAAGGGACAGGGATCATCGCTGGTGGACCGATGCGGGCCGTGTTCGAGATGCTGGGCATCAAGGACGTGGTTTCCAAGTCCATCGGGACGCAGAACCCCTATAACATGATCCGCGCCACCATCGACGGGCTGCAAAAAGAAAGCTCACCGCGCATGGTGGCTCAGCGGCGTGGCAAGAAAGTGGCTGACATCCTTGGCAAGGGCGATGCGCCCGCCGCCGAGGCCCCGCTGAAGCGGCAAAAGCGTAAGGAACCGGACCCATGGCAAAAACCATCGTCGTCAAACAGATCGGCTCACCGATCCGCCGCCCGGCCAAACAGCGCGCAACGCTGGTCGGGCTTGGCCTTAACAAGATGCACAAGACCCGCGAGTTGGAAGACACGCCTTCCGTGCGCGGCATGGTCGCGTCGATCCCGCATATGGTCGAGATCATCGAAGAAAAAGGTTGAGCGGGTGGTGGGGTGAAACCCCACCCTACGCGAGATTTGAAGCGCCCTCGGTTATTGCCGGGGGCGTTTTTGTATTTTTCGCAGACGTGGTTCCGACCAGTCCGGCGCGCTTTCCCGATGTGCTCACCGTGTGCGGTGAAGTATATTTGGCGCAACGCGGCACCAACCCTGTGGGGGTGGGCGCCCGTTCGCAAACAATTCTGAGAGCCCTTATCTGTTCAAGATGCCCGACCAACGAAAGCTCGCAAAGCTCGCATATTGGGCAAGCAGGCATTTTGTGGCATAACTCTGTACTCCGGGATGTTTGTTGTGATTGAAGCTGACTGCGTGATCTGGCAAGTCAGATACATGCAACGATTGCGACGACTCTCATTAGCCAAGGGAATTTGTGTTTGATGCCTGACATCACAATTGCCAGTCTTCTGCGCGAATTTATCACGCTTTTCGTCGTGATAGATCCAATTGGCACGTTGCCGGTCTTCTATTTTGCGTCGCAAGGCGTTCCCGAGCACCTGCATTGGCGTTTGGCCAGCCGGGCCGTGTTGGTTGCTGCGGTGGTTTTGTTGCTTTTCCTGATCGGTGGGCAAGTGATGATCGAAGCGGTCGGGCTGCGGCTTGGTTCGTTTCAGATTGCGGGCGGGATTGTTCTGTTCCTATTCGCGCTGACGATGATTTTCGGTGAGCCAAAGGCGATGCGCGAAATCGAAGAAGCCGAGCGTGATCATATGGCAGGTGCAGTGTTTCCGCTTGCCATGCCCTCCATCGCATCGCCCGGCGCCTTGCTGGCGGTCGTCATCCTGACTGATAATCATGGCCATTCGATTCCAGATCAGGCGGTCACGGGGTTTTTGCTGCTTCTGGTGCTGTTGATAACCTTGGCGCTGTTGCTTGTTGCCACGCGGTTGAAGCGGGTGATCGGTCAGACCGGGGCAAATGCCATCAGCCGGGTGATGGGGATCATTTTGGCGACTGTAGCGGTCGATTCTATTCTCAATGGTTTTCAGCTTGTCGGTGTGCTTAATCTCGACTGATTGGGGAGCGCGCCGCCCCCTTGTCGGCACGCTTGCAATGGCAAAGTCGAAGGTCTATACGCCCCCGGTGGCCTTGTGCCACACGACTCAATCAACCAAGAAACGCCGTGTTTGGCCCCCTATCGCTTCATGGGTCAGTTCCGGCAAAGGAGAAGCGACATGAAACTCAATGAACTGCACGACAATCCCGGTGCGACCAAGAAACGCAAGCGGGTTGGCCGTGGTCCGGGCTCTGGCATGGGCAAGACCGCAGGCCGCGGGATCAAGGGCCAGAAATCGCGTTCTGGCGTGGCAATCGGTGGCTATGAAGGTGGCCAGATGCCGATCTATCAACGCTTGCCCAAGCGGGGATTCAACAAACCCAACCGGAAGCAATTCGCGGTGGTAAACCTTGGCCTCATTCAGAAATTTGTCGATGCCAAGAAGCTCGACGCGAAAAAGGCAATCACCGAAGACGTGCTGGTGGAAACCGGTATCGTGCGGCGCAAGCTCGATGGTGTGCGCATCCTTGCCAAGGGCGAAATCAGCGCCAAACTGCAACTGGAAGTGACGGGCGCGTCGAAGGCTGCGGTGGACGCAGTTGAGAAAGCGGGCGGTAAACTTACCATCACGGCGGCGGCAGCGGCCGAATAAGAGGTTGTCCCCAAGGCGCGCGCGTCTTAGATAACTTCACAGTTTTCCTAAATGCGCCGCCGGGCTGGAAAACAGCTTCGGCGGCGCTTGCATTGAGAGAGACCAAGCATGGTATCTGCCGTAGAACAGATGGCCGCCAACACAAGTTGGGCGTCACTGGGAAAAGCAACCGATCTGCGAAATCGCATCCTGTTCACGCTGGGTTTGCTGATCGTCTACCGATTGGGGACGTATATCCCTGTTCCGGGTATCGACGGGCAGGCGCTGCGCGACTTCATGGACAAGGCTTCGGCCGGGATTGGCGGTATCCTGACGATGTTTACCGGCGGTGCGCTGGGGCGAATGGGTATCTTCGCGCTTGGCATCATGCCTTATATCTCGGCCTCGATCATCGTGCAGCTTTTGGCCTCGATGGTTCCGTCGCTGGAGCAGATTAAGAAAGAAGGCGAACAGGGCCGCAAGAAAATAAACCAGTATACACGTTACGGCACGGTGTTTCTGGCGGTGTTGCAGAGTTACGGGCTTGCCAAGAGCCTTGAGGCGGGCAGCCTTGCCACCGATCCGGGCCTTTTCTTTCTGGCCTCAACCATGATCACGCTGGTCGGCGGCACGATGTTCCTGATGTGGCTGGGCGAACAGATCACCGCGCGTGGGGTCGGCAATGGTGTGTCGCTGATCATCTTCGTGGGGATCATCGCCAACCTGCCGTCTGCGTTGGCTCAATTCCTTGAGCAAGGGCGCTCTGGTGTGCTGAGCCCGGCGGTGATTATCGGGGTTCTGGTCATGGTGATCGCGGTGATTGCCTTCGTGGTGTTCATGGAACGCGCCTTGCGAAAAATTCATATCCAGTATCCGCGCCGCCAGGTGGGGATGAAGATGTATGATGGCGGCTCCTCGCATTTGCCGGTCAAGATCAACCCGTCGGGCGTGATCCCGCCGATCTTTGCATCGTCGCTGTTGCTGTTGCCAACCACGATCAGCACCTTCTCGGGCGCTGAAACCGGCCCGGTCATGAGCACGATCCTTGCCTATTTCGGCCCCGGTCAGCCGCTTTACTTTGCCTTCTACGTGGCGATGATCCTGTTTTTCACCTATTTCTACACCTTCAACGTCAGCTTCAAACCCGATGAGGTGGCGGATAATCTGAAGAACCAGAACGGGTTTGTGCCCGGTGTCCGCCCTGGCAAGAAAACCGCCGAGTATCTGGAATATGTCGTCAATCGCGTTCTGGTGCTTGGGTCGGGTTATCTTGCCGCCGTTTGTCTATTGCCGGAGATCCTGCGCACCGAGCTGGCGATCCCGTTCTATTTCGGCGGCACGTCAGTTTTGATCGTTGTGTCGGTGACGATGGACACAATCCAGCAGATCCAAAGCCATCTGCTTGCGCACCAGTATGAAGGGTTGATCGAGAAATCGCAGCTGTCGGGCAAGGGGCGGCGGCGCAAACGGAAAGGACCGGCCCGCCGATGAATATCATTCTACTTGGCCCGCCCGGTGCCGGTAAAGGCACACAGGCGCGTCATCTTGTCGATACCCGCAACATGATCCAGCTCTCTACGGGTGACATGCTGCGCGAAGCCAAGGCCTCTGGCACCGAGATGGGCAAACGCGTGGCCGACGTCATGGCCCGCGGCGAGCTTGTGACCGATGAGATCGTGATCGGCCTCATTCGTGAGAAGCTTGCAGGGGACAAGAAGGGTGGTTTCATCTTCGACGGCTTCCCGCGCACACTGGCACAGGCAGATGCGCTTGCGACGCTGCTTGAGGAAGAGGGCGAGCGGCTTGCTGCGGTGATCGAGATGCAGGTTGATGATGAGGCGCTGGTGGCGCGCATCACCGGGCGCTCGACTTGCGGCAATTGCGGCGAAGTTTATCACGACGAGACGAAGCCTTGGCCCGTTGATGGCAAATGCGTCAAATGTGGTAGCACCGACGTGGTGCGCCGGGCCGACGACAACGAAGACAGCCTGCGCACCCGGTTGATGGAATACTACAAGAAAACCTCGCCTCTCATCGGGTATTACTATGCCAAGGGCTCGCTTAGGTCGGTGGATGGTCTGGGTGAGATCGCAGATGTGCAGGCCGGGATCGCAAGTGCGCTTGATGGGTGAAGCCCGTAATATTTGAATTATTTGAAGTTTCATGCCATCCTCCGAAGCACGGCTTCGGGGGATGCCGTTTTTTATGAGCAAGAGTTCTTATTGGCTGGCTCCGAAGATGTATTTTGAACTGTGCCGGGCGGGGTGAAATTACGCAGTTTTTGTGCGTTCCCGCAAAGATCAAGAAAACCCGGCACGCATTTTGGGAAGGACTGATTGAATGACGATCTTGGGGAAAAACACAGTTTCGGCAGGTGCGCTTGGTATCGCGATGACGTTCGCTTCGGCAACTATGCCGCTGGCGGAGGGACGGGGCGATGCCGTGATGGGCAAAGCGCAGGTTGCCGAAGCAATGATCAGCACGCAAAGCGGGCCAGCATCTGCCGGTTCGGCCGCCACGGGTTCAGCCGGTGTCGGCATCATTCTTGGTGTGATCACGCTGGTGCTGATTGCAGCGGCAGCAAGCGGCGAAGGTGGGGCAATGCCATACTAAAGCGTTTCGTCTTTACCTGATGGCAAAGGTTAACGGCGGCGCTTTAAGGCGATCCCAGCTAAAGGTCGGGAGGGGGGCGAGCTGTCGCGCTTCTTCCGATCTGGCGCAATAAGTCTGGGCCAAAGATGGTTTTCGGCTTTCGGTAAAGTGCCGTTATGGCCGGTGCCGCCGTTGGTTCGGGGGCGGCTATGGTCTTGCAGGTAGTTGACGCTTGACGAGGCTCTGATTTGCTCATAATACGCATCATCTCTTAAGAGATCGATTCTCCGACGGGTCGCACCCCGAGGAAAACGCATCATGAATTCAGCTGCGGCCCGAAGCGAAAATCGCCTCGGGCTTACGTTGTGAAAAAAGGTTCTGGAACGACGGAACCGCAACGAAAGGAAGTGTAAACGTGGCACGTATCGCCGGCGTCAACATCCCGACGCACAAACGGGTTCCCATCGCCCTTACCTATATCACCGGCATTGGCCATTCTTCGGCCAAAGCCATTTGCGAGGCCGTGAACATCGACGCATCGCGCCGTATCAACGAGCTGTCGGACGCCGAAGTTCTTTCGATCCGTGAGCATATCGACGCGAACTATATGGTCGAAGGCGATCTGCGCCGCGAAACCCAGATGAACATCAAGCGTCTGATGGACCTCGGCTCGTATCGTGGCCTGCGTCATCGTCGCAACCTGCCTGTGCGCGGTCAGCGCACCCATACCAATGCGCGCACGCGCAAAGGTCCGGCGCGCGCTATCGCCGGCAAGAAGAAGTAAGGGAGGGCACGAGCAATGGCACGAGATACCCGTCGCACAAAGCGCAAGGTTTCCAAAAATATCGCTGCTGGCGTCGCACATGTGAACTCCAGCTTCAACAACACCAAGATCCTGATCTCGGACGTGCAAGGCAATGCGATTGCATGGTCGTCGGCTGGCACGATGGGCTTCAAGGGGTCGCGGAAATCCACGCCCTACGCAGCCCAGATGGCGGCGGAGGATGCTGGCCGCAAGGCACAGGAACATGGCGTGAAAACGCTGGAAGTGGAAGTTCAGGGGCCGGGGTCGGGCCGTGAATCCGCGCTCCGTGCTTTGGCTGCTGTCGGTTTCAACATCACCTCGATCCGTGATGTCACTCCGATCGCTCACAATGGCTGCCGCCCGCCGAAACGCCGTCGGGTCTGATCCGCAGCATACTTCTGGGGCCGGGCGCATCTGCGCGGCCCCGAACCGCTTTTTGAAACCTCGGGCGTTTCCTGCTGTTTGGACATGAAGCAGGAAACAAGAATGGAGGGACCGCATGATCCATAAGAATTGGCAGGAACTGATCAAGCCGACGCAGCTTGACGTGAAACCCGGAAACGACCCGGCGCGCCAGGCGACGATTGTTGCCGAACCGCTGGAGCGTGGCTTTGGTCTGACGATGGGCAACGCGTTGCGCCGGGTTCTGATGAGTTCGCTGCAGGGTGCTGCCATCACCAGCGTTCAGATCGACAACGTGCTGCACGAGTTTTCCTCGGTGGCCGGGGTGCGCGAAGACGTCACCGATATCGTTCTCAACCTCAAAGGCGTTGCCGTGCGCATGGAAGTCGAAGGCCCGAAGCGGCTGTCGATCAATGCCAAGGGGCCGGGAATTATCACTGCCGGTGACATCTCCGACAGCGCAGGAATTGAGATTCTCAACCGTGATCATGTCATCTGTCACCTTGACGAGGGGGCCGATGTTTACATGGAACTGACCGTCAACACCGGCAAAGGCTATGTCGCGGCAGAGAAGAACAAACCCGAAGATGCGCCGATTGGTCTTATCCCGATTGATGCGATCTATTCGCCGGTCAAGAAGGTTGCCTATGACGTGCAGCCGACCCGTGAGGGTCAGGTGCTCGATTATGACAAGCTGACGCTGAAAATCGACACTGACGGTTCGATTACGCCGGATGATGCGCTCGCCTATGCGGCGCGGATTTTGCAGGATCAGCTTTCGATCTTCGTGAACTTCGAAGAACCCGAAGCTGCCGGTCGCGAAGTCGAGGATGACGGGCTTGAGTTCAACCCGCTGCTGCTGAAGAAAGTGGACGAGCTTGAGCTTTCCGTGCGTTCGGCCAACTGCCTGAAGAACGACAACATCGTTTATATTGGCGACCTGATCCAGAAAACCGAAGCCGAGATGCTGCGCACCCCGAACTTCGGGCGTAAATCGCTCAATGAGATCAAGGAAGTGCTTTCGGGCATGGGTCTGCATCTGGGCATGGATGTCGAGGATTGGCCGCCGGACAATATCGAAGACCTCGCCAAGAAATTCGAGGACGCGTTCTGAGAAAACCGGGGTGGGCAGAATGCCCGCCCTACACTATCCGGGCCTACGCCCCAAGGAGAGCTGCTGACACGCATCGGTGGCCAGACAAAGCAAAACCGCCCGTAGAGGGCAAAATGGAGTAAGAAACATGCGTCATAAAAAAGGCTACCGTCGCCTTAACCGCACCCATGAGCACCGCAAGGCGCTCTTTTCCAACATGGCCGGTTCGTTGATCGAACATGAGCAGATCAAGACGACCCTGCCAAAAGCCAAGGAACTGAAGCGGGTGATGGACAAGCTGATCACGCTTGGCAAACGCGGCGATCTTCACGCCCGGCGTCAGGCGGCTGCACAGCTCAAGCAAGACAAGGATGTTGCCAAGCTGTTTGAGGTGCTTGGCCCGCGTTATAAAGAGCGTCAGGGCGGCTATACCCGCGTTCTCAAAGCCGGTTTCCGCTATGGGGACATGGCGCCGATGGCGATTATCGAATTGGTTGAACGTGATGTAGACGCCAAAGGCGCTGCCGACAAAGCGCGTGTCGCCGCCGAGGACGAACTGGCCGACTGAGCCTCTCTTCAGAGACGAAATACAAGACCCCGCCCGGAGCATTCCCGGCGGGGTTTTTCCTTTGTGCGCGGTCTATCGGGCAAGGTTGGCACGCTTTGTGTTCAGATCGTCTTGGTCTTGCGGGCTTGTGGCGCGTCGTGTGGGGGCGCGCCAATGAGCCACGCGACCGGGGAGAGGCATGGCACCAATGGCACCCAAAATCCGCGTGACCAAGACGGATATTTTGGTCGCCGAGTGACCCGCCGCTTGCGAATTGATGAACGGACCTGTTCGCGGTCGCCAAAGCTGTTGTTCTGGGGAGGGCCAGACCTGCGGCTACCGGGAAATGGCCGCTTGAATACCGCATAATTTTCGAATTAGGTTCGAATCGGGGAAATCATGCATAAGGCGAGATATTTTGCACGATATGGGAGACGCCTTTTCGCTGGCGCTCAAGCTGGTCTTGTCGGCGGATGCTGATTTGCTTGAGATCATCGCGCTTTCGCTCAGGGTGAGCCTGACCGCGACGGCGCTTGCCTGTGTCATTGGCTTGCCGCTTGGTGCCGCGGTCGCGGTCAGCCGGTTTCGCGGGCGTAGCGGAGTTCTCATCCTGCTTAATGCCCTGATGGGGTTGCCACCTGTGGTTGTGGGGTTGCTTGTCTATCTTCAATTGTCGCGCTCAGGGCCGCTGGGATTTCTGGGCCTGCTTTACACGCCTACCGCGATGATCATCGCACAGACTATCCTGATCGTGCCGATTGTTGCCGCGCTCTCGCGTCAGGTTCTTGAGGATTTGCATACCGAGTACGCCGAGCAGTTCCGCTCATTGTGTTTGACACGCTGGCAGACCATGCAGGCGCTATTGTGGGATGCGCGCTATTCCATCGTGACGGTTGGATTGGCCGGATTTGGCCGGGCGGTGGCCGAGGTCGGGGCGGTGATTATCGTGGGCGGCAATATCGACCATCTGACGCGGGTGATGACCACGGCGATTGCGCTTGAAACCTCAAAGGGCGAATTGGCGCTGGCGCTGGCGCTGGGGGTGGTATTGCTGGCGATCGCCCTTGGGGTGAATGCGGCTGCGCAAACCATGCGTTTGACGGCGACACGGCAAGCCTATGTCTGAGCTCCCTGATATTCCTGCGCCGGGTTTGCGTGCGAAAGCGGTGGTTCCGCCGATCCTGCCCATTACAGTGCGCAATCTCTGTCTGCGCTATGGTGGGTCACTGGTGCTTGATGACGTGTCGCTTGATCTTGGGCGTCATGGCTGCACGATGATCATGGGGGCAAATGGCGCGGGCAAAAGCCTGCTTCTGAAACTGTTGCACGGGCTGATCCGGCCAACATCGGGGCGAATTGGTTGGGGTGATTTCGCGCCAGCAGAGGTGACGCGGCGACAGGCGTTGGTGTTTCAAAGGCCGGTGCTGCTGCGCAGGTCTGTTGCGGCCAACCTTGATTTCGTCCTCAAGGCGCGCCGGCTTGACCCGAGCCGCCGCGATAGCCTGCTTGAACATGTCGGATTGGCGCACAAGGCTGCCCAGCCTGCGAGGCTTCTTTCAGGGGGAGGCACAGCGGCTTGCGCTTGCCCGCGCGCTTGCCATCGAGCCGGATGTGCTGCTGCTCGACGAACCGACCGCCAGCCTTGACCCGCCTTCGGTTCTGGCGATTGAGCGGATCGTCCATGCCGCGCGAAGCCGTGGTGTGCGCATCATCTTCGTCACCCATGACGCGGGGCAAGCCCGGCGCATGGCCGATGATGTCGTGTTCCTTCACCGTGGGCGCGTTGCGGAGCATTGCCCAGCGGACGCGTTTTTTCCCACGCCGAGTTGCAAGGTTGCGCGCGATTATCTCGACGGCAAGATCGTCGTCTGACCACTACCCCAGAACAGAAAAAAGGTGTCTTACCATGATCAAAACCAGACTAGGCGTTGTCGCATTTGCCGTTCTCATCGGAACTGCGGCAACGGCCGAGCAACGCTCCATCCTTGTGCAATCCACCACATCGACGCAGAACTCGGGCCTTTATGAATATCTGCTGCCGATCTTTGAGGGTGACTCCGGTATCAAGGTCAATGTGGTTGCCGTGGGGACCGGGCAGGCGATCAAGAACGCAGAGAATTGTGACGGGGATTTGTTGCTTGTCCATGCCAAGCCAGCGGAGGAGAAATTCGTTGATGCCGGGTTCGGGACAAAACGCACGGATCTTATGTATAATGATTTCGTCATCGTCGGCCCGGCGGATGACCCGGCTGGGGTTGCCGGTATGGACGATGCCGAGGGCGCGCTGAAAAAGATCGCCGGTGCCAAGGCGCTGTTCGCTTCGCGCGGGGATGATTCAGGCACCAACAAGAAGGAAATCGCGCTCTGGAAGGAAACGGGTATTGATCCGTCCAAGGATTCGGGCGGCTGGTATCGCGAAACCGGCTCTGGCATGGGGGCGACGCTCAATTCCGGGATCGGTATGGGTGCCTATGTGTTGACCGACCGCGCCACCTGGATCAACTTCGGTAACAAGCAGGATTACAAGATTGTCGTTCAGGGCGATAAGGACCTGTTCAACCAATACGGCGTTATCCCGGTCAATCCGAAGAAATGCCCGGCGGTGAAGGTGAAGGATGCGAAAGCCTTTGCCGACTGGCTGCTTTCCGATGCTGGGCAGAAGGTCATTGCCGCTTACAAGGTTGATGGGCAGCAGTTGTTCTTTCCGAACGCGCCGGAAGATTGATATAAGGGATTGCCCAGCCTTCAAAGCGTTTCGAGAAAAACCTCGATCACTGATTTTCACGAAACGCTTTAAGTGCGGACAAAGAGGAGATGCAATGACTGCCCCGGCCCTTGAAGATCGCGAATTTCTGACTGTTCGGGAGCTTGCCGAGCTGCTGCGTCTGAAAGAGCGCAAGGTCTATGCCCTTGCCGCGTCGGGAGAGGTTCCCTGTTCGCGGGCGACCGGCAAGTTGCTGTTTCCGGCCGATGAGGTTCGCCAGTGGATCGAGAGGACAAAGTCGGGCGGGTCGGCTGATATGGTCGACCGCCCGCTGATTGCACTGGGCAGCCATGATCCGCTGCTGGACTGGGCAATCAGAGAATCCGGCTGTGGCCTCGCGACCTATTTCGACGGCTCGCAGGATGGGCTTGACCGTTTCGTGAGGGCAGAGGGCATTCTGACCGGGCTACACATCTATGATGCGAAATCCGGCAGTTGGAACGTGCAGGCGGTTTCGGATGCGGCGGCTGATCAGAATGCGGTGTTGGTGTCTTTCGTGAAACGCAGCCGTGGGTTGATCTTGCAGCCAGATGGCGCGCGCCCGCGATCACTTTCCGATCTTGCTGGTTTGCGTGTTGCCCCGCGTCAGGACGGGTCCGGCACGGCCGGGTTGTTTCACGCGCTTGCCGCCGAGAGCGGGCTTGACCTTTCGACGGTCAGGTTCACCGACATTGCACGGACCGAAGACGAGGCCGCGCAATCCGTCCGGCGCGATGAGGCGGATGCCACGATGGGGCTTGAAGCCGTCGCATTGGCGTTCGGGTTGGCCTTCGTGCCGCTGATCGACGAAGAGTTTTCGCTGTTGGTGGATCGCAAGGCGTGGTTCGAGCCTGCCTTTCAAACCTTTCTGGCGTTCACAGCGACCGACAGGTTTTGCCAACGCGTCAAAAGCTGTGGCGGTTACGATATTTCGAATATCCATACGGCCCAGTGGAATGCGTGATCGGGAGTATTGTGACGTTGTTCTGCGTGCAAATATGCCATCGCTCGCGAGGCAATTCCTTTAGTCAGCCGGATTTGGGAAGAGAGATGCCCGTTCTGGCCATTCTGGAAAAGCGCCGTGGTTGAACGACCCTCTGGCCATTTTCAGCGCGCGCGCTTTGGCAGGTGGTCGGGCAGGAACTCATCCCGTGCGGCGACCACTTGATCGGCGATGAAGGACATGACGGTGCGCACGCGCACGGAATCGCGCAAGTCCTGATGAGCGACCAGCCACAAAGAGCGCCGGATCTCGAATAACTCGGGGAGTACCGGAACCAGATCTGGCGCGTGGCGCGTGAGGAAATCGGGCAGGATGGCCAGCCCCTTGCCGGAATCGGCGGCGCGTAATTGGGCAAAGAGATTGGTGCTTGACAGGCGCGGGGCAAGATCGCCGGCGACGGCGGCAAAATAGTCAAGCTCGGGTGTGTAGATCAGGTCAGGGATATAGCCAACTAAGAGGTGCCCGGCGAGGTCGTCTTTGGAGGTAATGGGCGGTGCGGCTTCGAGATAGTCACGGTGCGCATAGAGATGCAGCGTATAGTCGGTCAGTTTGCGGGAAAACAGCCGCCCCTTTTCGGGGCGCGCGAGGACAATCGCGATGTCGGCTTCGCGCTTTGACAGGCTGAACACCCGTGGCGTGGCAACCAATTGGAGATGAAGTTCCGGGTTGGCAAGGGCAAGATCGGCAAGCCATGGGGTCAGGAAATACGAGCCGAAACCATCGGGCGTTCCGATTCGGACCGAGCCGCTGAGCGTGTAAATCTCGCCACCTATATCGTCCTGAATGCGGGCGGTTTCGGTCTCGATCCGCTCGGCATGGCGCAGGAGCCGCTCTCCGGTGTCGGTGAGGGCATAGCCACGTGGCGAGCGCTCAAAGAGCTTGGCTTGCAGGCGCTTTTCCAATGAGGCCACCCGACGGCTGACCGTGGCGTGATCGGTGCCCAGCCTGCTGGCAGCGGCAGTCACCCGCCCGGTTCGGGCGATGGCAAGAAAATAGCGCAGATCATTCCAGTTGAAAGCCATGAGTATGAGCAAAATCGCACAATGATTATGCGAAATATGGCATTTGCTTGTGCATAATACCACCTGTATCTTTGTGGCCGCGGGGGTGTCTGCGTTTGGATGAATATCTGAGGCGCAGCGATTAGCTTCTGTCAATGCCTTGCAAAGCCTGCATTTTGGGTATTACCCTGTGCTGGTTTTTGTTGAAGCGTAGGCTCTGTAGCAAGAACGACCGGGGCGATGGGGAGGATCGTTTCATCTGTTTGGGATAGTTGGCGTGCTGCCTGTTTGAATACTGCACATGTTCCATCCGAATCTCGGCGCCCCTTTAATGCGACTGTAAGAGCCAGTCACGAATTCATACCAACTTAGGGAGAAAAGTAGCATGAAATATTCCTTTTACGCGGGCCTAGGCGCAGCAATGCTGATGCTGGGTGCGCAAGGAGCGATTGCACAGGACGGCGTCTCCGACGATGTCGTGAAAATCGGTGTTCTGGGCGATATGTCCGGCGTTTATTCGACGGGATTCAGCGGTGCGGGTGCCGTTGCCGCGGTCAAGATGGCCGTGGAAGATTTCGGCGGAACGGTTCTGGGCAAGAAGATTGAAGTGATCTCTGCTGATCACCAGAACAAGGCGGATGTGGCCTCGGCCACCGCGCGGCAGTGGATCGACGAGGATCATGTGGACATGATCACCGACCTGACCAACTCGGCCGTTGCGCTGGCCGTTCAACAGCTTGCGTCGGACAAGAAGGTCATCACCGTCGCCACCGGCGCTGCTTCGAGTGCGTTGACTGGCAAGAACTGCTCGAAATACGGCATTCACTACGGCTATGACACGCACGCGCTGCCGGTTGGCACGGCGACCGCCATCGTCAAGAACGGCGGCGAAAGCTGGTATTTCATCACCGCCGACTATGCCTTTGGTCATGCGCTTCAGGAGAACACCTCTTCGGTTATCGAGAAGCTTGGCGGCAAGGTTCTGGGCAGCTCGGACGTGCCGTTGGCATCGACCGACTTCTCATCCTACCTGCTTCAGGCGCAAAGCTCGGGCGCACAGGTGATCGGTCTGGCCAATGCCGGGCAGGACACCGTGAACTCGATCAAGCAGGCGCATGAGTTCGGCATCGTTGCCGGTGGTCAGCAGCTTGCCGGGATGCTGGTGCTTATTTCGGACGTCAAAAGCCTTGGCACTGATGTTGCCAAAGGGCTGCAGTTCACCAGCGGTTGGTACTGGAACACCGATGACGAGTCCAAGGCGTGGAAAGAGCGCTATATGGAATACTCGAACGGCGCGACACCGACCTTTGTTCATGCGGCTGACTATTCGCTGACCATGGCGTATCTGAACGCGATCAAGGCGGCGGGCACCGATGATTCCGACAAGGTGCGTGAGCAGCTTGGCAAGATGAAAATCGACGATTTCTTTGCCAAGGGCGGCGAGATCCGTGCCGATGGTCTTCTGGTGCATGACATGTATCTTTTGAAGGTCAAGGATGACGGGACCGACCCGTGGGATGTTGCCGACGTTGCACGGACCATTCCGGGGAACGAGGCCTATCCTTCGCTGGCAGACAGCGGTTGCCCGCTTGTGACCAAGTAACAGCTTCTGACATTGTTGCGGAGGCGGCGCATATCGCGTTCGCCTCCGTAATATATCCGGCTCGGGGTATAATATGACCGACTACATTCTCGAAGCGCGCGATCTTACCAAAAGCTTTGGGGGATTCGTCGCGGTCAACAAAGTCAATCTGCGCATCAAGCGCGGGGCGATCCATGCGATCATTGGCCCGAACGGTGCGGGCAAAACCACGATGTTCAACCTGTTGACCAAGTTCATCAGGCCCACTTCGGGCTCGATCATGTTCAACGGCAAGGACATTACCAACTGGAAGCCTTCCGAAATTGCGATGCAGGGAATTGTCCGGTCGTTCCAGATTTCGGCGGTGTTTCCGCATCTGACGGCGCTTGAGAACGTGCGGCTTTCGTTGCAGCGCGGTTTGGGGGTCAGTTACCATTTCTGGCGTTCGGAGAAGATGCTGGCCAATCTGAATGCGGAGGCGATGACGCGGCTTGACCAAGTCGGGTTGAAGGATCACGCACATTTGCGGGCGATCGAGCTTCCTTATGGGCGCAAGCGCGCGCTTGAAATTGCGACGACGCTTGGGCTTGAACCCGAATTGATGCTGCTGGATGAGCCGACGCAGGGCATGGGCGCCGAGGATGTGGGCGCGGTTACCGGGCTGATTGGCCGGGTGCGCGAGGGGCGCACCATCGTGATGGTCGAGCATAACCTTGGCGTTGTGGCCGAACTGGCCGATACGATTACGGTTCTGGCGGGCGGTGAAGTGCTTGCCGAAGGGCCATATGAAGAAGTTTCACGCAACCCGCAGGTGATGGAAGCCTATATGGGCACCACCGTCGAGGAGGCCGAGGCATGAGCACAGCCACATTGGACCCTGCCGCGCTGGGCGCCAGCATCAAGCCGATGCTGGAAGTCCGGGATTTGAATGCATGGTATGGCGAATCGCATGTCCTGCATGGTGTTGATCTGGAATTGGGCGAGGGTCAGTTGATTACCCTGCTTGGTCGTAACGGTGCCGGGCGCACAACCACGCTCAGGGCGATCATGGGAATGGTGGACCGGCGCACGGGGTCGATCAAGATCAACGGTGAGGAATTCATCACCAAGCAGGCGCACCGTATCTCGCCCGATGGGCGGATCGGGTATTGCCCGGAGGAGCGGGGGATTTTCGGCACGCTGAACGCGGAAGAAAATCTGATGTTGCCGCCCGCCGTGGGGCCGGATGGTCTGTCGCTCGAAGAACTTTATTCGATGTTTCCGAACCTTGCCAAGGTGCGCAAGCGGATGGGAACGCGGCTTTCGGGCGGCGAACAGCAGATGCTGGCGATTGCGCGCATCCTGCGCACCGGCGCGCGGCTTTTGCTGCTTGACGAAATCACCGAGGGGCTTGCCCCGGTTATCGTGAAGACGTTGGGCACCGTGATCCGCGATCTGAAGACGCGGGGCTATACGATTGTGTTGGTCGAGCAGAATTTCCGCTTCGCATCAACGCTGGCCGATCATCACTATGTCATTGAGCATGGCAAGGTGATCGACCGTATCGACGCGGCAGAGGTCGAGACAAGCATGGACCGGCTCAACAAATATCTGAGCGTATAACAAAGAGAACGGCGCAAGCGCGGCATGGCCCGCACGGCGCGGCAGAAAGGACAGACACATGGATCCGACGATCCGGCTGATACTGGCACAGGGGATGCTGGGGCTGAACAACGGGGTTTTCTACGCTATGCTGAGTCTTGGGCTGGCGGTGATTTTCGGCCTGCTCAACGTGGTGAATTTCGCGCATGGTGCGCTTTACATGGCGGGCGCCTTCGTTGCGCTGATGCTTTATTCCTATCTCGGGCCGTGGATCGGACTTGACTGGTTGCATATCGGGTTCTGGCCGGCCTTGATCCTGGTGCCGATCCTGATTGCCTGCTTCGGGATGTTGATCGAGCGGTTCCTGTTGCGCTGGCTCTACAAGTTTGATCCGATCTATAGCCTGCTGCTTACTTTCGGGGTGACGCTGGTTCTGCAGGGGCTGTTCATCAACTTCTTCAACGCATCGGGCACGCCTTATCCGGCGATGCCGGAATCGCTCAAGGGTGTGGTCAACCTCGGGTTCATGATGTTTCCGAAATACCGGCTTTTCGTGATCGTGTTCTCGATCGTTGTTTGTTTCGTCGTGTGGTACATAATCGAGCGCACGGCGATTGGTGCGCGGCTTAGGGCGGGCACGGAAAACCCCGAGTTGGTCAAGGCGTTCGGCATCAATGTGCCGCTTATGGTGATGCTGACCTTTGGGTTCGGCACCGGGTTGGCCGGGTTGGCCGGGCTTCTGGCGGCGCCGATCTATTCGGTTAGTCCGCTGATGGGGGCGAACCTTATCATCGTGATCTTCGCGGTGGTGGTGATCGGCGGAATGGGGTCGATCATGGGGGCGGTTGTAACCGGCTTCGCGCTTGGCCTGATCGAAGGCGTGACCAAGGTGTTTTATGCGCCTGCCGCAAATACGGTAATCTTCCTGTTGATGGTGATCGTGTTGCTGGTGCGACCGAACGGTTTGTTCGGACGGCAGGGCTAGGGAAAGCGAATGGCAAATATGGTCTCTGATATTGTGGAACTGGAAACGCCCGAGGGCACGAACGCACGGCGGGCATTTCCGCGTGTTGCCCAAGGCGTTCTTTGGGCGATCCTGCTGGGTTTCCTGCTGGTGGCCCCGCTTTTCTTCTATCCGGTCTTCGTTATGCAACTGCTTTGTTTCGCGCTGTTTGCGGCGGCGTTCAACTTGTTGATCGGGTTCACCGGGCTTCTGTCCTTTGGCCATGCTGCGTTCTTTGGCGGCGCGGCCTATGTCGCGGGACATGCGCTTAAGGTCTGGGGATTTCCGCCACTTCTGGGGCTTGCGACGGGTATGCTGTTTGGCGCGGCGCTGGGTTGGGCGGTCGGTGCTTTGGCAATTCGCAGGCAGGGCATCTATTTTGCGATGATCACGCTGGCGCTGGCACAGATCGTTTACTTTTTCGCGCTGCAAATGCCGTTTACCGGCGGTGAGGACGGCTTGCAGGGGATTCCGCGCGGTTATCTTCTGGGGCTGATCGACCTGAACCAACCGCTCAATATGTATTATCTTGTCGCGGCGATCTTCCTTGCGGCGTTTCTGGTGATCTATCGGGTCATCCATTCCCCGTTTGGTCAGGTATTGCAGGCGATTCGCGAGAATGAGCCGCGCGCGCTGTCGCTGGGGTACAACGTGGACCGCTTCAAGCTGCTGGCCTTCGTGTTGTCGGCGGCGTTGGCCGGGCTGGCCGGGTCGACCAAGGCATTGGTGTTCCAGTTTGCATCCTTGACGGACGCGCATTGGCAGATGTCCGGTGAAGTGATTTTGATGACGCTTCTGGGCGGTATGGGAACGATCTTTGGCCCGGTCGTGGGCGCGTTTATCGTGGTCACGCTTCAGCATGTGCTGAGCGGGATCGGCTCATGGGTGCAGGTCGTCATTGGCGGCACGTTCATTGCCTGCGTGCTGTTGTTCCGGCGTGGCATTATCGGAGAGCTGGCGCGGATCCTGAGGATTTCCTCGCTCTGATCTGAGCCAGCAAGCCCGACTCAACCTGTTTCTTAGGAAAATCGGTCACCCCGGTCGCTCAGGCGGCCGGGGTGCAAGCGCGCGTGCCGTGAGCGGCAGCGCCCCTGATTGGCGGGCAGCAAACGGCTTTACAAGCCGGGTGGGGCGCGCTACTGCGAACATGCTTCGGTCCGGGCCCAAAATGCCCGGTGAATAGGGAATGTGGTGCGGCGCCGATGGTGCCAAGTCCGCAACTGCCCCCGCAACTGTAAGCGGTGAGCGAAGCCGGAACGAACCACTGTGGTGCAAGGCGCCACGGGAAGGGCCGGTGGAGCGATGACCCGCAAGTCAGGAGACCTGCCGAAGTGTCACCCTGTTCATGCGCGAGGGGCGCCATGGGCTGCGGAGCGCCTTTCCGTCGTGGTGTTTTCACCGGCTTCGGGGGCAGCGATCCCTCGTAAGACCAATCAAAACAACGCGGCCCATACAGGCCGTGCATGAGGGATGAAATTATGACCCGTTCCGTTTTGCTGGCCTCTGTGGCGGCAATTGCACTTTTTCCAAACCAGCCACGGCGCAGGAAGCGTTCGAGCTTAAGGAAATTACCGTATCAAGCAGCCTGACGCCGCTGGCCACGGCGCATAGCGGTGCCAGCGTGGATATTCTTGATACCAATGCACTGAGTGAAGGTGACGGTACGTTGATCGGCTCATTGTCGCAATTGCCGTCTATCAGCTTTTCATCAAACGGCGGACCGGGACAGGCGGCTAATCTGCGTATTCGCGGGCTGAACAACAGCTATATCGGCGTAAGGTTCGATGGAATCGACATCACCGACCCGTCGGGTCCGCAGACCAGCTTTAATTTTGGCGGTTTCAGCACGAGCGGGTTGGGCCGGATCGAAGTTTTGAAAGGCTCGCAATCGGCGCTTTATGGCTCTGAGGCCGTCGGTGGGGTGATTGACATCAAGACAAGGCGGCCCACGCAGTTGGGGTTTTCCGGCAGCGGCGGGTTGGAGGCTGGGTCCTTCGGAACGCTTTCCGGCAACCTGACGCTGGCGCAGAAGGGTGAGCGAGGGGAGATTGTGCTGAGCTATGCGCAGGCGCACAGCGACGGCATTTCGGCCCGCTCGGGCGATACAGAGCGCGACGGCTATGATCAAAAGATGGCGTCGCTTACTGCGCGCTACCGGGTGACGGACGATGTCACCCTTGGCACTGCGCTTTTGTGGCGCGATTCGAAGATTGCGTTCGATCGCTCGACGACTGACAACAGCGGCATGAATTATGTGACACAGCGCGGCGGCCGGGTGTTCGCGGAATTTACCACTGGTGCGATATCACATGAGCTGAGTCTTTCGGCGTTCGAGTCGGAAACCCGTGATCCGGGCGGGTTCACCAGCTATTTCCGTGGAAAGCGGCAAGAGTTGCGCTATCTCGGGAGTGCCGATCTGGGCGGGCAGAGCAAGCTGAATTTCGGGCTTGAACACAGCCGCGAGAGCCTGCTGACCTCGGCCACGACGGGCGCTTATGATGACAACGCGGTCTTTGCAGAATTGCAGACCAGTCCGGGGGCGGATTTCGATTTGTCGCTGGCGGCGCGTTATGATGATCATTCGCAATTCGGCGGGCATTGGAGCGGGCGGCTGGCCGGGGTGTGGCAGATCGGCAGCGAGACGGCGTTGCGAGCGGTGCTGAGCACCGGGTTCCGCGCGCCATCGCTTTACGAGATGTTCTCAGCGGCGGGGAGCCCGACGCTCAGGCCGGAACAGAGCCGCAGCGCCGAGTTGGGCGTTGAGCGCCACTTTGGAGAGGCGGGGGTGATCAAAGCCACGGTGTTTTACACGGAAATCGACAATCTGATTGGCTTTGACGGTGCGGCAACCGCCTGTGGCAGTGGTTATGGGTGCTATAATCAGGTGCCGGGCACCACAGTCAGCAAGGGGGTGGAGTTTTCCGGGCGCTATGCGCTTGATGCACGCTATACGCTGTTTGGCAACTATAGCTTCACGGATGCGCGCAACAAGGGCGCGCGATTGGCGCGTGTGCCGATGCATGATCTGGTGGTCGGAGTTGAAGCCGCGTTCAATGATCGGCTGAGCGGGCGGCTTGCGGTGCAGCATGTCGCCGATATTCTGCCTTCGCCGTTTGCGCCTGCGGGCAACAAGGTGGGGGATTATACGCTGGTCAATGTCGGTTTGGATTTTGCCGTGACGAAGAAGGCAACGGCCTATCTGCGGGTGGATAACCTGTTGAACGAGGATTACGAAACAGCGGGCGGCTATAACATGCCGGGGCGCGCGTTTGCGTTCGGGGTCCGTGCGTCGTTCTGAGCATATGCGATGGCGCGCCGCTCGGGTTTTGCGGGCGGCGGTGGCCTATGCCGTTTTGACGGGACTTGCCGGTATGGCGACGGCGAACGGCGCACCTCCCAAGCGGGTGGTTTCGATCAACCTTTGCACCGACCAGTTGGCGATGCTGATTGCGCAGGACGGGCAGCTTGTCTCGATCTCGGATCTGGCGTCTGATCCGCGCAGTTCGGCCATGGTGAATGAGGCCGCGAATTACCCGGTCAATCACGGGCTGGCAGAGGAGATTTACCTGCTGAGGCCCGATCTTGTTCTGGCCGGGCGCTATGCACGGGGCGCCACGGTTTCGATGCTGCGCAGGCTGGGGATTCCGGTGGTGGTTTTTGATGGGGTTACGCAGCTTGATGAAATTCCGGCGCGGTTGCGACAGATGGGCGATGTGTTGGGTCAACCGGCGAAAGGCAAGGCACAGGCCGCCGGTTTCGAGCGCCGTCTGGCCGGGTTTCGCGCAGAGGTGGAGCGCCATCCGCGCGCGGCGCTTTATGCCGCTAACAGCTATACCCTGGGCGATCAGACGCTGGCCGGGCATATTCTGCTGGCGGCGGGATTTGGGAATGTCGCGGCTGATCTGGGTCTGCATGGCGGCGGCACGTTGCCGCTTGAGGTTTTGGCAATGCAGGCGCCGGATGCGCTTGTGACGTCACAGCCGTTTCCGGGCGCGTCGCGCTCAGAAGAGGTGTTGCACCACCCGATAATCGAGCAGATGCGCCGCAGCGTGCCGGGCACGGCGTTGAGCGGCAGCGACTGGATTTGCGGAACGCCTTTCGTGCTTGATGCGGTGGCGGATATGGTGACGCTGCGCGAGCAGATCGAAAAGGTGGGCGAGGAATGATGCGGGGCGTGCTTTTGCTACTGGTGGGCGTGCTTTTTGCTGCCTCTCTGGTGATTGGCCCGGCGCATATTGGGCCGGTGGAAAGCCTGCGGGCGCTGATTGCCGGAGACGGTGGGCCGCTGACGTTGGTGATGCGCGAAATTCGGCTGCCGCGCGCGCTTCTGGCGCTGCTGATCGGGGGCGGGCTTGGCCTTTCGGGGGCGGCGATGCAGGGGTATCTGCGCAACCCGTTGGCCGATCCGGGGTTGATCGGGATTTCCGGCTCTGCCGCGCTGGGCGCGGTATTGGCGATTCAAACCGGGTTGGCGGCGAGCGTGGCTTTGGGCCTGCCGTTGGCGGCTTTGGCGGGGGCGCTGATCGGGGTGTTTTTGGTGTTGATGCTGGCCGGGCCGCGGGGCACGTCGCTTTCGCTCATCCTTGCGGGGATCGCGATTGCGGCGCTGGCGGGCGCGTTGACCTCTTTGGTGTTGAACCTGTCGCCCAACCCGTTTGCGGCAAGCGAAACCGTGTTCTGGATGATGGGGTCGCTGGCGGATCGTTCGATGGTGCATGTGTGGCTGGCCGCACCGTTCATCGTGGTCGGGGCGGTGATGTTGATGAGCCTGCGGCGCGGGCTTGATGCGCTGACGCTGGGTGAGGATGCGGCGGCGGCGATGGGGATTGGATTGCCGCGGCTTCGGCTGGTGTTGGTGCTGGGGGTGGCGGCGATTGTTGGTGCGGCGACGGCGGTGGCCGGGGCGATCGGGTTTGTCGGTCTGGTGGTGCCGCATATCCTGCGCCGGTTTGTCGGGGCGGAGCCGGGGAAACTGTTGTTTGCGTCCGGATTGGGCGGTGCGGCGATGCTGTTGGCCTCTGACATCGCGGTGCGGATGATTTTACCGGAGCGCGATTTGAAGCTGGGCGTGTTGACCGCGATTGTCGGCGCGCCGCTGTTCCTGCATATGATTTACCGGACAAGGAGGGAAGCGTTGTGAACTTGCTTGAGGTGTCCGGTCTTGGCGTGAGTTTACGCGGGCGGCGGGTTTTGCGCGATGTGGCCTTCACGGTGGATGAAGGCGAGGTTGTCGGCCTGATCGGGGCCAATGGCGCGGGCAAGACGACGTTGATGCGTGCGGTGCTGGGTTTGGTTGAGCATTGCGGGCGCTCGACCTTGGCGGAGTTACCGGCGGGCGGGCGTGGCAAGCTGGCAGCATGGTTGCCGCAGGCGCGCGAGATTGCTTGGCCGGTGAGCGTTGAAACATTGGTGATGCTGGGCCGCACGCCGCACCGGGCGGCGGGGCAAACAGCAACGGACGAGGACCGCGCGGCGGTGGAACGGGCGCTCTTGGAAATGGCGCTGGGGCCGTTTCGCGGGCGCACGGCGACGCGGCTTTCGGGCGGGGAGCAGGCGCGGGTTCTGCTCGCGCGGGCGATGGCGCAGGAAACGCCGCTGTTGCTGGCCGATGAGCCGATTGCCGGGCTTGATCCGGCGCATCAGATTGGCACGATGGAGAGCTTTCGGCGGCTTGCCAAAACGGGGCGTTCGGTGATTGTTTCGCTGCATGATCTGGGGCTGGCGGCGCGGCATTGCACGCGGCTTATTGCCCTGCATGGCGGGTGCGTGGTGGCCGACGGGCCGCCCGGAGAGGTCTTGAGCCCGGCGCTGGTGCGCGATGTGTTCGGGGTTAACGCATGGTTCGAGGATACGCCGCAGGGGCTGGTTTTTCAGCCGCTGGATGTGCTTGGCTGAGCAGCGGGCGATGGCCCGACGCAACGGCATTTGAAGCGGGGGCTTTACTCTGCGCGGGTGCGCGCCTCTACTTGGGGCTGAAACACGCCGATAGAGAATGAAACAGCACGGGAGAGCACGGCAATGGATATGAATCTGGGAATGCGCGCGGAGCATGAACCGCTGCTGGGACAGGTGCGCGCCATGATCCGCGACGAGGTGATGCCGCTGGAGGAGGAGTATCAGAAGGAGGTCGCCACCGGGGACCGCTGGGCCTACACCAAGCGGCAGACGGAAATTCTCGAAGGGTTGAAGGACAAGGCGAAGGCCAAGGGGCTGTGGAATTTCTGGCTTACCGACAGTGAGCGCGGTTTTGGCCTCAACACGGTGGATTATGCCTATTTCGCCGAAGAAATGGGCAAGACGCCGCTGGGCGCGGAGGTGTTCAACTGCGCGGCACCCGACACCGGCAACATGGAAGTAATCGAGCGTTACGGCGCCGACTGGATGAAGGAAAAGTGGCTCAAGCCGTTGCTCGACGGGGTGATCCGTTCGGCTTATCTGATGACGGAGCCGCAGGTGGCCTCTTCGGATGCGACGAATGTTTCAATGTCATGCGTGCGCGATGGCGATGATTACGTGCTCAATGGCGAAAAATGGTGGTCATCGGGGGCGGGCGACCCGCGCTGTGCGATTTATATCACCATGGTGAAAACTGGCGATGAAGAGACGCCCAAGCATCAGCGCCATTCGATGATATTGGTGCCTGCCGATACACCGGGTATCGAAGTGCTGCGCCCGATGCAGGTTTATGGCCATGATGATGCACCGCACGGCCATATGCATATCCGCTTTACCGATGTACGCGTGCCCGCCGATCACATGATCCTTGGCGAAGGGCGGGGTTTTGAGATCGCGCAGGGGCGGCTTGGACCGGGGCGGATTCACCATTGTATGCGCGCGGTCGGGCAAGCCGAAGCGGCGCTGGAGCGGATGTGCAAGCGCGCGCTGGAACGTGAAGCGTTCGGGAAACCGCTTGCCCAGCTTGGTGCAAATTTCGACATTATCGCCAACGCGCGCATGGAGATCGAGCAGGCGCGATTGTTGTGCCTGAAGGCGGCATGGATGATGGATCAGGGTGATGCCCGTGCGGCGGCACCGTGGATTTCGATGATCAAGGTGGTGGCCCCGTTGACCGCGCTTGATGTGATTGATGAGGCGGTGCAGATGCATGGTGGTGCCGGTGTGAGCCAAGAGACACCATTGGCGGTTGCGTGGACGCAGGTGCGCACGCTGCGGCTGGCCGATGGGCCGGATGCGGTGCATCGTCGTCAGGTGGCGCGCACCGAGCTGCGAAAACACACGCAGCAAAAGATCTGAGGGTAGGCAGGCGGCGCTGTGGCTGCCGCCGGATATGGGTTGGCCCAGCGGATTGATACGAAAAGCGGCGCTCCTCGGGCTAAGGAGCGCCGCTTTGTCGTTTCATTACAAATTCTTACTCGCCCGCGTAGCGTTGATCCGGGCGGTAGGAGATTGAGGCGGAGGCCTTGAACCGGCCGCCTTCCAGCTTTTCGATTTTACCTTCGCGGAGCAGTTGCCCGAAGGAGCGCAGCCCGTCTTCGCGGGAAAAATCGTCCTTTTCGGCCTGCCGCACCTGAGTCATCAATTGCGGACGCGAGAATTGTTCGCGGCCTTCGACGAAGGATAGGTAGGAGGCAGCCGCTTCGAGCAGTTCGGGCAGCGCATTGGCGCCCACGCTTTCGGCGTATTCTGCGAAATCTCCGGCGTCGGGTTGATTGATCGCAACGTCGGCCACAGGGGCGGCGCTTACCCGCCGCGGGCGAATTGGAGTGCTGTGCGTGTCGTCCAGATCGACGCGTTGTTCAGCGACCAGCTTGAGCGGCGCGGCACGAGGCGCTTCGGGGCGACGGGTGTTCGGTTTGGCAGCCTCAGGGCGGCGGGGCCGCACCACGGAATCGAGGTCGTCGCGGTAAGCTTCCGTATCGGGGTTGTCGGTGAGGGTTCCACCAGCACCGGCTTCGGCCCTTGTGGCCTCTACAGCGGCGCGCAGGTGGGCGATTGCATTGCGGCGTCCTTTGCCGCCTTCCTCGTCCAGTTGGGTATTGGCTTCGGCGAAGATGCGGCTCATCTCGTCTTCGTTGCCGTCGGGGGCGAAGAGCGATGTCCCGGTGGGCTTGCTGTCGTCTTTGGTGTCATTCGCCGCGTCGCGGTCATCGTCAATCTCGGCAAAGATGTCGTCATCCTCGTCCGTGTCATCGAATGCAATCGCGTCGTCATCGTCGGCAAGAGCGTCATCCGCGCGCGCATCGGAGGCGTTGAGTTCGGCCTCGACTGCGGCCAACTCTCGTAGGAGATCGTTTTCATCGTCCTGAGAAAGCGCGTCGGGGTCAGTTTCCTGCTCGTCGTCGTTTGCTTCCACGAGATCGCCGTCCGCGATGGCGGCTTCGAAATCGGCGCGCTTCATCTTGATGATGCGGGCGCGGACCGGAGGTTCAGCGGAAGTGGTGCTCTCGTTGTCGTCGGCTGATGGTTCTGTCAGGTCTGCCTGTTCGGCGGTTTCTTCCGTCATCGCAATGATGTCGGCTTCGGGTTCGGGAGCCTGCTCCTCAGGCTGTTCGACCGATCCGAATACGGATTCTGGCTCGTCTTCCTCAATGGTGTCGTCATCGTCCGCAGCATCGCCAGCCGACCCGTAGCGTTGCAGGAGGGCGGCGATATCGTCGTGATCTTCGCCTGCTTCATCGTCGGGCTGCTCGGCGCGGGCGGCTTCGGCCTCATCGTCGATTTCGAGCGCGGCTTCGATGTCTTCGTTTGCATCGGCAAGGAATTCTTCGGCGTGTTCGTCTTCGGTGAAGAACCCGTCTTCGCCGCTTTCTTCAGCCTGCTCAACGACGGCACGGATACGTTGCAGCTTGGCGGCGACGCTGTCGGGGTCGATGGCAGATTGGGCGGCGGGTTCGAGGGTTTCTTCGGTCTCGGCCTGGGCCTCGACAAGGGTTTCCTCTTCGGTTTCCTCTTCGGGCGCTTCAGCTTCTTGCGTGACGGGAGCGGCCTCGGCCTCTTGGGCGATCGGGGCGGGCGCTTCACTGGCTTCGCTGGCGGTTTCGGCCTCGACCTCAACAGGCAGGTCGATTACCGGCGTTTCGATCGGTTCTTGCGCGGTTTCTGCCGGTGCTTCGGGCGCTTCTGCTTCGGGGGTTTCAATCTCTGCCGTTTCGATGGGGGCTTGGGTCAGACTCTCATCAGCGGCAGTGGTTTCTTCCGCATGAGGGGTTTCTGCCTCGGCAAGGGGTTCGGCTGTGTCGTTTGCCGTGGCGGCCACGGCTTCGGCGCTGGCCGCAGCGGCAGCGGCAGCAACCGGCAAGGTATTGCTCGGCTCGGCGCGCAGATGAATTTTGTTGTCTTCGATCTGTGCCTCAACCCGGCGGGTAATTTCACGCTCGGCAATCCGGGCGAGCATCTCTGCATCCGGGGTTGGCGGTTCGGCGCCGAAATAACGATCATCAGATGCGAGATCGCGAAAATACTCGGCAATTGCCTTCATTGTACCGAAGGAATCATCGAACCCTTCCAGTGTGCACGAGAAGGTGCCATATGAGACTGTCAGGATCTTGTTCGTATTAACCATGAGATTGCTCGCCAAATGTCCATGTTGTTGGTTAAACTTGTAACAGTCCTTCTCCGTCGAAACCGGCCCGATTCTTAGATGTTTACCGTATCATTTTGTGTTCAAAATGTGATCTGTTTCCGATTTGAGCATTAATCTGGAGCGTATCAAGTGATTGTTCACGATATGAGGCCGTTGACCTTAGTTGGGGGCGGAAAGGTGAAAAAATCGTTGCTTCAGGCGGCGATTGTTCACGCGCCGCGCGTGGTGGCGGCGGATGGCGGTGCAGAATCGGTGCTGCGCCACGGGATCATGCCGGAGGCGGTGATCGGGGATTTCGATTCGATCAGCCGGGATGCATGTGCGGCAATTCCGGGTGAGCGGCTGCACAAGGTGGAGGAACAAGACAGCACCGATTTCGAAAAATGCCTGACCCGGATGGAGGCGCCACTGATTATCGGGCTGGGCTTTGGCGGTGGGCGGCTGGATCATGAACTGGCCGCGCTACATGGGTTGATGCGGTTCCCCGAGCGACGCTGCCTTCTGGTGATGGAGCATGATCTGGCTTTTCTGCTGCCGCCGGTTTTCGAGATTGCGCCGCCAGTGGGGAGCCGGTTTTCGGTGTTTCCCCTGGCGGAAGGGGCGGCGCGTTCAAAAGGACTGCGCTGGGCGCTTGATGGGCTGGCACTGATGCCGGGCAGACAGATCGGCACATCGAACGAGGTGAGCGGACCTGTGCGAATTGAATCCGATGCTCCTGTGTTGCTGGCGATTTTGCCGGTGGAGCAGTTCAAACAGGCTGTGCAGGCGCTTCTGGCACAGGGCGAAGCCGCCGGTGGTTGGCCCGCTCGGTAATCATTACATATAGCCCTGCGGCCATGGTGATACTGATGCCAAGCAGCGTGAGCGGGTTGGGCAGGTCCGAGAAGACCATCCAGCCGAGCAGCGCCGCAACCGGAATTTCAAGGTATTGCATCGGTGCCAGCGTGGCCGACGGCGCGTAGCGAAGGGACCAGATCATAAGAAGGTGGCTGATCGTGCCGATCAGCCCGATTGCGATCAACAGTTCCAGATCGACCCCGCTGGGCCGGATCAGTGCGAGAGGTGCAAAATTGCTGTGGGAAAAGAACGCGAGCACTGGGACGAGCACCACCACGGCGATGATGCCGCTGACCGCCTGAAGGCCGATTGGATCGGTTTCTTTAGCGATTTTGCGGGTAATCAGCATGAAGATGGAAAAATTCAGTGCCACGCCAAGCGGCAACAGGGCGCGCCAACCCACGGTGGCGAAGCTGGGCTGGACCACGAGCAGTGTGCCGCAAAATCCGACGGCGCAGGCGATAAGCCGCGTTGCGCCGATCTCTTCGTTCAGCACGAAGCGCCCGAGGATCAGCAACATGAACGGCATGACGAACACGATTGACACTGCATTGGCCAGCGGCAGGTACTTGAGCGCGGTTACCATCATGCCAATGCCAAACAGATGCATCAATGTTCGCAGACCGACGATGTAAAACACCCTGCGCCGCATCCGCCATGGCCGGTTCCCGGCCCAGACCAGCGGAATCAGAAGGGCCGCTTGAATGGCAAAACGAAAGAGCAGGAATTCACCGATAGGTACGGTCTGTCCAAGCAATTTGGCGACCGCATCACCCAATGGCGTGACGATGCAGAATGCAAGCATCAGCAGGACGCCGAGAAAGGGTCTGTCAGCAATCATGTGGCGCACGCTAGGGCGATATTCTAATTTTAGCAATCTAATGTTGTGTTGAAATGCTCCAACTCTGCCTTGGGTGGTTTTGCGCCGTAGACCTGATGGGCGGCGCCATGCGCCATCGGGTTTTTCCGCGCGCAGAAGCCCGTGTTCGACAGCAAGGAAATGCCCGCCCTGAGACGCATTTCAAATGCCGGAGCGGTCCAATTTCAGCAATTTGGCACGTTGACGGCGAGGCCGCCAAGGGAGGTTTCCTTGTATTTCTCGCTCATGTCGGCACCGGTCTGGCGCATGGTTTCAATCGCGGCATCAAGTGGAACAAGATGGCTACCATCGCCCCGCAGGGCCAGCGAAGCTGCCGAGACGGCCTTGATCGCGCCAAGGCCGTTGCGTTCGATACAAGGGACCTGCACCAGCCCCCTGACCGGGTCGCAGGTCATTCCCAAATGGTGTTCAAGTGCGATTTCGGCGGCATTTTCGATCTGCCCGGGCGTGCCGCCCATCACGGCGCAAAGCCCGGCGGCGGCCATGGCAGCGGCGGAGCCGACTTCGGCCTGACAGCCCGCTTCGGCACCGGAAATGGAGGCGTTGAATTTCACCAGCCCGCCGATGGCGGCGGCGGTGAGCAAAAATTCTTCGATCCGGGAGGGGCGGCGCCGGGCACATGATCGAGCCAATAGCGGATCACGGCGGGCATGACGCCAGCGGCCCCATTGGTAGGGGCGGTGACAACCTGCCCACCGGCGGCGTTTTCTTCGTTGACCGCCATCGCATAGGCGGAAATCCAGTCGTTGATCGTGTGCGGCGCGTTGAGATTTTTGCCGCGTTCGGCTTCTAGCTGATCGCGGATGGATTTGGCGCGGCGTTTGACCTTGAGCCCGCCGGGGAGAGTGCCTTCGGCCGCAAGGCCGCGGCTGATGCAGTCATCCATCACCTGCCAGATATGGGCGGTGCCTTGGGTCAGCGCATTGGTGCCGCCGCGCGAGAGTTCGTTGGCGCGTTTCATCTCTGCGATATTCTTGCCCGACGTTTCGGCCATTTCCAGCATCTCGGCGGCGGATTTGAACGGGTAGGGCACGGGCGGGCCTTCCTCGGTGGCGCGGCCTTCGGCCAGTTCGGCTTCGGTCAGCACGAAGCCGCCACCGATGGAATAATAAGTCTCCTGCAAGATCACGTCGCCTTGGGAATCGAGACCGCGCAGGATCATGCCATTTGCATGGCCGGGCAAGCGCGGGCCACGGTCGAATATGAGATCGTCTTTCGGATGGAACGCAAGCGGGGGCAGACCGGGCGGTGTAATTCTCCCGGTGTCGCGGATATCGGCGAGCGTGGCTTCGGCATGGTCATGCTCATAGGTTTCGGGGCTCAACCCGGCAAGGCCGAGGATGGTGGCGCGGTCTGTCGCGTGGCCGACACCGGTAAAGGCGAGCGAGCCATGCAAGGAGACACGCACACCGGCAAAATCGAACGGCGCGCTGCGCATTTGCTCAAGAAAGCGCCCGGCGGCGACCATTGGGCCAATCGTGTGCGACGAAGACGGGCCGATGCCCACCTTGAATATGTCGAAGACAGAGAGAAACATCAGGTGGCCGATCCTTCAGGTGGGGGCACGGCGGAGTGTGGAACACGCGACGTGCGGCCTTGCGTTTCGGTTGCAATGGCGGGTTTGAGCCTCGTGCGCTTTTCGCTCTGCGGCCTATGTTCGCCCAAATGCGGCATCGCCGCAAGCGTGGCCCGCAAAGGCGTTCGCCCAGTCCGTATCGAACGGGTTTTTCACGAAAACGGACGCAGGCGAATAGAAATCGGCGTGACCTTGCCTTAGATGTCGGGAGAGAGATTCGAATGGCCGGTCCGGTGGAAGAGTTTGGTGGGAAAAATGCAACCATAAGGAAGGCCTGCCGCTTTGCATCTCGCGTAGCGGCGTTGGTTTCAATATCATGAGTATGAAGATTTGTCATAAATGTATGAAATGATGGGGGTGTTGGCATGAGCGGAGAGCTTTCGCCAATTGACAAGGCCAAGTTCGTGGCGGCAAAGCGCGCGGCGGAGATGGTGGAAGACGGGATGCGTGTTGGGCTTGGCACCGGCAGCACGGCGGCGTGGCTGGTGCGGTGTCTGGGCGAAATGGTTCGTCAGGACGGATTGAAAATCCGAGGAGTGCCAACGTCAACCCGCACCGCAGAGTTGGCGCGCGATGTGGGAATCGAGGTGATTTCTCTGGATGAGGCGAAATGGCTTGATCTTACGATTGACGGCGCGGACGAGTTTGACGGTGAGTTGAACCTTATCAAGGGCGGCGGCGGCGCGCTGTTGCAGGAAAAGATCGTCGCCACGGCGAGCGATCAGATGGTGGTGATTGCGGATGTCGGCAAGAAGGTGGAAACGCTGGGCGATTTCCCGCTGCCTGTCGAGGTGATTCCGTTTGGTTGGCAGACCACCAAGGCATTGATCGAAGAGACGTTGATCAGCATGGATGTGCTGGGCCGTCAGACGACGCTGCGGATGAACGGTGAGGTGCCCTATATCACCGATGAGGGCAATCATATCATTGATTTGCATCTTAATCGGATCGGCAATGCGCGTCAGCTTGCGATGCTGCTCAACCAGATGCCCGGCGTGGTGGAAAATGGATTGTTCATTGATATTTGCGATGTTGTGGTGATTGGCTATGGCGATGGCCGTGTTGAGGTGCGCGACATCAATGCTGGCACTGTCGAGGAAGACCGGCTGGACTTTGTCGAAGAAGACAATCTGTTTTCTGATCTGATGGATTGAGGCGTTTCGAGGCCCCCCGACAATCGCTTTTCCTGAAACGCTTCAGGAGACGATCAGGTTTAGCACGAAGAAGATCACTGCGGACATTGCGGCAGCGGCGGGGACGGTGATGACCCAAGCGGCGATGATTGTCATGAAATGCGAGCGCCGCACGAGTTTGCGACGTTGGCGTTCTTCGGGCGCGATGCGTGATTCCGGCGGGCGAGCCTTGGCAGAGCGGCGCAGACGGCGCTCGGCATCCCATTCGCGATAAAAGCCGACGCCGAACACACCGCCCACCGCGATATGGGTGGACGAAACTGGCAGGCCAAGCCATGAGGCCACGATCACGGTGAGCGCGGCCGAAAGCGCCACACAATAGGCGCGCATCGGGTTTAGCTTGGTAATCTGGCTGCCGACCATGCGGATGAGTTTTGGCCCGAACAGGAAGAGGCCGAAGGAAATTCCGAACGCGCCGATCACCATCACCCAGATCGGGATTGCCACCTGCGATGAGAACGCGCCGTGTTCTGTGGCATGGACGATAGCGGCGAGTGGGCCGACAGCGTTGGCTACGTCATTGGCTCCATGTGCGAAGCTGAGCAGGGCGGCAGAGATCACCAGCGGCAAGCCAAACAGGATCTTCAGCGATTTATTGCGGTTTTCCAGCCCGACCGATTGGCGACGAATCAACGGGATTGTCACCAGCCAGGCGATAAGCCCGATGCCCAACCCGATAAGCAGCGCGGTGTGCAGTTCGATATGGATGATCCGCTTGACGCCTTTGAGCGCGAGATAGGCGGCGAAGGCACCTGCCATGATGCCGACGAAGATCGGCACCCAGACGCGCGCGGCCGCGATCTTGTCGTCGCGGTAGATCACCCGCGATTTTATCAGCGCCAGAAACAGCGCCGCAATGGCACCGCCAAGCAACGGAGAGATAACCCATGACGCCGCGATCTTGCCCATGGTGGGCCAGTTGACAGCGGCAAAGCCTGCGGCGGCGATCCCGGCCCCCATCACCCCGCCGACGACCGAATGGGTGGTCGAAACCGGCGCGCCGATCCATGTGGCGAGATTGACCCAGAGCGCGGCGGAAATCAGCGCCGCCATCATTGCCCAGATGAAAATACGGGTGGTTTGCATCGCTTCGGGTGCGATGATGCCCTTGGAGATGGTCGAGACGACATCGCCGCCCGCCAAAAGCGCACCGGCGCTTTCGAATATCGCCGCAATGGCGATTGCTCCGCCCATGGTGAGCGCGTTGGCACCCACCGCCGGACCCATGTTGTTGGCGACATCATTGGCCCCGATATTGAGCGCCATATAGGCACCGAACACGGCAGCGACAACGACGATCATGTTGACCGGAATACCGCCAAAGATGATCCCGGCGGAAAGCCCCGCGATGACAATGAAGGCGAGCGCCACGCCAGAGGCGGCGATCGGGCGGGCAACATACTGCGTGGCCGTTTCGAGATAGGAGAAACGGTACAGATCCCGATCGAGGGTTTGCAAGTGGTCGGCGTCGTTCGGCTTTTCGCTCACGAGAGGCTCCGCTTCTGTCCGTTTTGCGGAGTAGAGAAGCGCGGCGTGGCGATCAACCGGTTTTTGTTGGCTCGGCGAAAAAGTTTACAAATCGAGCAACAGCGCCTGCAACTCCGGTTCGCGCACCATGTTGGCGGCCTTTTTCGGGCTGACCCATTTGCGGCGGCGCTGGTTGGATTCGGGGAAGCTGTTGGTCAGCTTGGAGACCTCAACCGGAAAGACGAGGGTTTCCACCTGCACTGGCAGGCCGCTATCCAGTTCCTTGTCGTAATCATAAGTGCCGAGCGCCTTGCCGGTGACGCGGCCTTTTTTCACGCCCGCTTCTTCCCAGGCTTCCTGAAGTGCGGCACCTGGGGCGTCCTTGCCATCAATTGGCCAGCCCTTGGGGATGATCCAACGGCCAGTGTCGCGGGAGGTGACGAGCAATACTTTTTTCTTATCGCCGTCCTGCGTGTAGCAAAGTGCTGCGACCTGAAGCCGTCGGGGACGTTTGAAGAGAGGCCGGACCAGCTCGGCCCAGGCTTTTTTGAATTTTTCGTTCATTGTCTTGAACCAGTTGCCTGCCAACTATTATGTTTTTATGACTTATATATAGGTCGTTTGTTAACAAATTGCAAAAGGCAGCGAGCGGCAACGGCCGCGTGGCGCTTGGCAGGGGCTGCGATGGTGCGCAATTGTCGCTGGGATGTTGCGGCCTTCAACCACGGTTGCGCGGTTTGGCGCGCAGTGTGGGGGTGGCCTCAAGCGGGTCTTCGGGCCAGGGATGCTTGGGGTAGCGCCCGCGCATGTCCTTGCGCACATCGGCATAGGACGTGGCCCAGAACCCCGGAATATCGAGCGTGGTTTGCACCGGGCGTCCGGCGGGGGACAGCAGGGTCACGCGCAGTGGTTTGCCCGCCGTGCATGGGTGGGTTTTCTGGCCGAACATCTCTTGCAGGCGGAGCCGGATTTCGGGGTGATCGCCGGAATAGTCGATGGGAGTCTTCCGCCCCAGCGGCGTGATGAAGGCGGGCGGGGCGATTTGATCGAGGCGGGTGCTCTGCTCCCAAGTCAGCAGGGATTGCAGGGCCGGCAGAAGATCAAAGGCTTTCCAGTCTTGCGCGGTTTTTACACCGGAAAGATGCGGCAACAGCCAGTTTTCCAAGGTGTTCAGCAGGGTTTCATCATCCATCGCGGGCAGGGCTTCGCCCGTCGCGCGGGCCAATGCCACACGAGCGCGCAGGCGCTCGGCTGTAGCGGACGGGGAAAGCCCCAACTCGCGGATGCCGTCGCACATGGCGGCGGCGACGGCCTCTGCTGGCGCGTCTTTCCAGATGCGATCATCGAGGGTAAGCGCACCGAAACGCTCCTGTCGACGGGCAATAACGCGGCGGTCGCGTTTTGACCATGTGCAAGTGTCCTGCCATGCGATCTGCTCTGCGAAGAGGCCGTGAATTTCAGGCAGGGTAATGGCGATGGCCTGCCGGATGCGGGCTTCGCGCGGGTTGCCATCGGTATCGGTGACAACAAGGAAGGGCGTGGCGGCGAGCGGGTCTTCGCGTGCCAGAATGGCCCCCTTGCCGCCGGAGAGAACATAGCGTGGCTCATCGCCCTTGCGGCGTTGGCCGATGCGGTCAGGGTAGGCGAGTGCGGCCATTTCGGCGGGGCTGAGCTGAGTATTGTCGAGGTCGCGGGCCTTAGCGGACAGGCGCTTGACCTCTTGCGCGATGCGAGACAGCGCGGCGCGGTTGATCTGCCACGGGCGGCGGTTGGCGAAGCGTTTGGGATCGCAGAGCGCCTCCAATCGGAGGGAGAGATCGGCCGGTGCCGCGCGCGGCAGTGGATCACGCTCTGAAAGAAGTGCGGCAAGGGGGCGGCCGCCGGGCCGGAACGTGCCAGCATATGAGCAAGGCGCGGGTGCAGCGGCAAGGCCGCGAGACGTTTGCCATGCGCGGTAATGCGGTCGTTGGGGTCAAGCGCGCCCAACATGCGTAGCAGGGTCTGTGCCTCGGCATAGGCGCCGGGGTTGGGTTGCGTCGGGAAGGGGAGTTCGGACGGGTGCGCGCCCCATAGGGCAAGATCGAGTGCCAGTGCGGCGAGATCGGCAGCTTCGATTTCGGCCGGGGGAAAGGCGGCAAGCGCGCCGTCTTCGCCTTTTGTCCAAAGCCGGTAGGCGCGCCCCGGCGCGACCCGCCCGGCGCGGCCTGCGCGTTGGGTGGCTTCGGCGCGGGTGACGCGCTCGGTCACCAGCCGGGACATGCCGGAAGCCGGATCAAAGCGCGCACGGCGGGCGCGGCCGGCATCAACCACAACGCGGATATCTTCGATGGTGAGCGAGGTTTCGGCAATCGACGTGGCAAGCACGATCTTGCGGCCCTGCGCGGCAGGGGCGATGGCAGCGCGCTGCTCGGCAAACGGCATGGCGCCATAGAGCGGGCGCAGGTGAACGCCTTGCGGTAGCTGTGGTTTCAGCAGCGCCTCGGTGCGGCGAATTTCGCCTTCGCCGGGCAGGAAAACGAGGACGCCACCTTCGGTTTCGTGCAGAGCCTGAAGGGTGAGCGCGGTGGTGGCCTCTTCAAGGCGTTTGTTTTTTGGCAGAGGCGCGTCGAGCCAGATGGTTTCGACCGGGAAGGCGCGGCCTTCGGCGGTGATTAACGGCGCTTTCATCAATGCGGCCAGTGGTGCGGCATCGAGTGTGGCAGACATTGGCAGCAGGATCAGATCGTCCCGCAGGGCACCGGCGATTTCAAGGCAGAGGGCGAGCCCCAGATCGGCATTGAGGGAGCGTTCGTGAAATTCGTCAAACAGCACCGCGCCGACGCCGGAAAGCTCGGGGTCTGCTTGGATCATCCGGGTAAGGATGCCTTCGGTGACAACCTCGATCCGGGTGGCTTTGCCGGAGCGGGCTTCGCCACGGATGCGGTAGCCAACGGTCTGGCCAATGGGCTGTTTCAGTGTTTCGGCCATGCGTTCGGCGCTGGCACGAGCGGCGAGGCGACGAGGTTCGAGCATCAGGATACGGCCTGGGGTGATTTCGGCCTCCAGAAGCGCGAGGGGCACCACGGTGGTCTTCCCGGCGCCGGGGGCGCTTGCAGCACGGCACGGCGCTGTGTGCGCAGGGCGGTGAGGAGCGGCGGCAGGGCGCTGTCGATGGGAAGACCGGATTTCATGAGAGCCTTATGCGGTGCAGGGCGTGGCGCTGTCCATGGCGTTGGGTTTGCATGATGGGCCAGATTGCGCGGCGATGGCTGGACTTGGGCGCGCGCTTTGGGCATCAAAGTGGTCGGGCAGCCCACGGGGGAAAACATGGACATCGCGGCCACGGCAGAGAAGATTGCGGGCGGAGACAGGCGTGCGCTGGCGCGGGCGATCACGCTGATTGAAAGCCAGCGTGAGGATCATCAGGCAGAGGCTGCATTGCTGCTTGAGGCCCTGAAGGGGCGCGGCAATGAGGCCATTCGCATCGGGCTTTCCGGCACGCCGGGCGTGGGGAAATCGACGTTCATCGAAGCGTTCGGCATGATGCTTACCGGGCAGGGACTCAGGGTGGCGGTTTTGGCGGTGGACCCGTCTTCAACCCGCTCTGGCGGGTCTATCCTTGGCGATAAGACACGGATGGAGCGGCTTTCGCGCGACCCCAACGCATTTATCCGCCCGTCGCCGTCGCAATCGCATCTGGGCGGTGTCGCCCGTCGCACGCGCGAGGCGATTGCGTTGACCGAAGCGGCGGGGTTCGACGTGGTGCTGATCGAGACCGTGGGCGTGGGGCAATCGGAAACGGTTGTCGCCGAGATGTCGGATATTTTCGTGCTGTTGCTGGCCCCGGCGGGCGGAGATGAGCTTCAGGGGGTGAAGCGCGGGATCATGGAGAAGGCCGATCTTATTCTGGTCAACAAAGCGGATGGCGATTTGAAACCGGCGGCAATGCGGACGCGGGCGGATTATTCCGGCGCGCTGAGGTTGTTGCGCAAGCGCGCGCGCGACCCGAAAGGATTTCCCAAGGCGATGCTGGTTTCGGCCTTGCAGGAAGACGGGTTGGCGGATGCGTGGCAGGAAATGCAAGCATTGGTGCAGTGGCGCCGGGAGAACGGGTTTTTCGAGGCGGCCCGCGCGGCGCAGGCGCGTTATTGGTTCGCTGAGGAAGTGCGGCAGGGGTTGCTCAAACGGCTTGATAACGAAGCGGCAAAGGCGGTGATGGCGGAACTTGGCGATGCGGTAGCCAAGGGAGAGACCACTGCGACACTGGCAGCGAAGACGGCATTGCGGCGGATCGGCGGGGTGTGAACGTCTGCTTCACGCAGGCGGGTCAGATTTCGATCACGACCTTGCCGGTGGATTTACGGCTGCGCAGCAGATCAAGCCCGTCGAGAGCGCGATCGAGCGGCAGGGTGTGGCTGATATGCGGCTTGATCCGCCCGTCAGCGAGCCAGCCAAACAGGGTGGTGAGGCTTTCGCGGATGACCTGTGGGCGGAATTTCATGTAGCCGCCCCAGTAAAACCCCAGCAGGTCGATATTCTTGACCATCAGGTGATTGGCGGGAACGGGTGGCACGTCGCCGGAGGCGAAGCCGATCACGAGGATGCGCGCACCGGGACGGCAGGCGCGAAAGGCGGCGGTGAATTGCGCGCCGCCAACCGGATCATAAACCACATCGGCCCCGCCAAGCGCCTTGACCTCGGTGCGGATGTCCTGATCGGTGGCGTCGATCAGATGGTCGGCTCCGGCGCGTTTGGCGATGGCCAGCTTTTCCGCACCGCGGGCGCAAGCGATGACCCGCGCGCCCATGAGCTTGCCGAGTTCCACCGCTGTCAGCCCGACACCGCCAGCCGCGCCCAGAACGAGCAGCGTCTCTCCGGGGTGCAGGCGGGCCTTTTCGGCAAGCGCGACATGCGAGGTGCCATAGGCGATCTGAAGGGCGGCGGCGTCGGTAAAGGCGGTGCCTTGTGGCAGCGGGGTGACACGTTCGGCTGGAAAAACGCCGAACTCCGCCAGCCCGCCATAACCGCCGAACACGGCCACGCGGGTGCCCGGTGCGGGGCCGGTGACGTCTTCGCCCAATGCTTCCACCGTGCCGGAGATTTCCATGCCGAGCGTGAAAGGTGGTTCGGGTGTGTCCTGATACTTGCCTTCGCCCATCAAAAGATCGGCAAAGTTGAGTCCGCAGGCGGCGATTCGCACGAGAATTTCACCCGGTGCAGGTGTAGGAACAGGAATTTCGACCAGAGTTGCGGGTGATTTCGGGGTGAGAATCTGGAATGCGCGCATAAAGAATCCATATATGTGGAAATTGATGTGGAAAAGTGAAATCGTCGGAGTGTTGGCCTTTGTTGCCGCACGAGGCTTTGGTTTCCCTTGATTTACCGCGGGTTGAGCGCGCAAAGATTGATACATGTTTCAAATTAATCACGTATAGGGTGTACGACTTCCTTGAAAATAAGGGCCGTAATGGTAGCTTTGTTCAATCAGTTGTTGCATGGAGGTTATGGCAGCGACTTTTGGGCAATCCGGGAAAGGGCACGTCCCGCATCCGGATGAGAGCCCGCGTAACGGGGAAGAGAAAAGACAAGGGAGTCGTGAATGGCACATCCTGTGGACGTACATGTTGGAAAGCGCATCCGTCATCGGCGCTGGCTGGTGGGCATGACGCAACAACAACTGGCCGAACAGGTCGGGATCAAGTTCCAGCAAATCCAGAAATACGAGACCGGCGCGAACCGGGTTTCGGCCTCGCGGCTTTGGGATATTTCCGAAGCGCTCGATGTTCCGGTGAGCTTTTTCTTCGAAGGGCTGGATGTTCCGGAGGAGGCTTCCAAAGGGAGCGATGTTCCGGCGGATCTGATGGGAGACAAGGAAGCACTCGATCTGGTGCGGTCCTATTATGCGATCCCGGAAAATCAGCGGCGCAGGTTGTTTGAACTGGCGCGCGTCTTGTCAGACGTGGCTTGAGCCCGGCAGGCAGCCGGGCTACTTCTGCCGGAAGGATAGGCAGGGAAGGCTGGCTGCGTGACGGGGACTGATACAGTCAAGGAACGAGACGATATCAAAGCAACCGCTCACGCGATGGCAGATGCTGCGCGTCGGGCGGTTTTGCCGTTTTTCAGAACAACGGGCCTTGCTACCGAGGACAAAGGTGGCTCGCTGACAGATCACGGGTTTGATCCGGTGACGGCTGCGGACCGGGCAACGGAAACGGCGCTGCGCGACGTGCTTGCAAAGCGGCGCCCGGATGACGCGATCATTGGTGAAGAGCACGGCGCGAAACATGGCAGAAGCGGGTTTACCTGGGTGCTTGACCCGATCGACGGCACGCGCGGCTTTATCTCTGGCACGCCGACATGGGGTGTTCTTATCGCGGTGGCGGATAAGAGCGGACCGATATTCGGGATGATCGACCAACCCTATATCGGGGAGCGATTTTGGGGTGGGCTGGGCGAGGCGGCGATGACCGGGCCGCACGGGCCACGGACGTTGCGCACCAAAGGGTCGAGACCACTTGGCGAGGCGATCTTGTTTTCAACCTTTCCGGAAGTGGGGCGTTCGACGGAGGGCGCTGCGTTTCGGGCGGTTTCCGAGCGGGTGAAGCTCACCCGTTATGGGATGGATTGCTATGCCTATGCACTGCTTGCGGCGGGGCAGATCGACCTTGTGATCGAAGCCGGGCTGTCAAACTATGATATACACGCACCGATTGCGGTGATCGAAGCGGCGGGTGGTATCGTGACCGACTGGCAGGGTGGCCCGGCGCATGAAGGCGGGCGGGTGATTGCCGCCGCCGGAGCAGAGCAGCACGCAGCGGCGCTGGATATATTGCGGGGCTTTGCGCTTGATTGACAGGAGGTGCGTATGCCTGAACTTCTGATCCGTAACGCGGATACCCTCGTGACGATGAACGATGCACGAGAAGAGCTGTGCGGCGCGGATATCCTGATCCGTGATGGGGTGATCGTGGCCGTTGGGCAAAAGCTCAAGAGCGCGGGTGAGGTGCAGGAGGCGCATGGCTGTGTCGTTACGCCGGGGTTGGTGAACACGCATCATCATCTTTACCAGAGCATGACCCGCGCGGTGCCGGGTGGGCAGGATGCGCTGCTTTTTGGCTGGTTGCAGACGCTTTACCCGATCTGGGCGAAAATGGGCCCGGAAGAGATGTTCGTGAGCGCGCAGGCGGGATTGGCCGAATTGGCGCTGTCGGGCTGCACGCTAAGCTCAGACCATCTTTACCTTTTTCCCAACGGCGCGCGATTGGACGATACCATTGCGGCAGCGCAGGAGGTTGGCCTGCGGTTTCATCCGACGCGCGGCGCCATGAGTATCGGCGAAAGCGATGGCGGGTTGCCGCCGGATGCTTTGGTCGAGCGGGAAGCGGATATTCTGAACGATTGCATTCGGGTGATCGACGCGCATCATGATGCAGATGAGGGGGCGATGTGCCGGGTGGGCGTGGCGCCCTGTTCACCGTTTTCGGTCAGTCGGGAGTTGATGCGCGATGCGGCGATTCTCGCCCGCGACAAGGGCGTGATGCTGCATACTCATCTGGCGGAGAATGCCGAAGATATTGCCTATAGCGAAGAAAAATTCGGCTGTCGCCCCGGCCAATATGCCGAAGAGCTTGGCTGGACCGGGGAGGATGTGTGGCACGCGCATTGTGTGAAGCTGGATGGCGCGGAGATTGATCTTTTTGCCCGCTCCGGCACCGGCGTGGCGCATTGCCCCTGTTCCAACTGCCGGTTGGGCAGCGGTATCGCGCCCGTACGGGCGATGCGCGATAGCGGCGTGACGGTGGGGTTGGGCGTGGACGGGTCGGCCAGCAATGACGGTGGCAATCTGGTGGGCGAGGCGCGGATGGCGATGCTGCTGCAACGGGTGGCACGTGGCGCGGATGCAATGAGTGCGCGCGAGGCGCTGGAGATTGCCACGCGCGGCGGTGCGCAGGTTCTGGGGCGGAACGATTGCGGCCAGATCGCACCGGGCAAGCGGGCCGATATCGCAATTTGGGATGTGAGCGGCGTGGAAAGCGCGGGAAGCTGGGACCCGGCGGCGCTTTTGTTGGCCGGGCCGACACGGGTGCGCGATTTGCTGGTCGATGGACGCAGGATCGTTGAGGATGGGCGGATGGCAACGATTGATCTTCCTGCTGTGATCGAGCGGCAGAACAGATTGGCGCTGCGATTGGCAGAGACCATGTGAGACGTGGACTTGCGGGGCAGGTCGGGATTGAGTCGGCCCGTGAGCTAACTGGAGGGCAATCATGAAACTTCTGATGGCAATCTTCATCGTCGTGGCCGGGATGGCGCAGGCCGAACCGGTGCGCGATGTGGTGACAATGACCAACGCATTCAGGGCGAAGAATGGCTTGCCGCCGCTCGTTGCATCGCCGGTGCTGGAAGCGGTGGCGGAGGTGCAGGGGCACGACATGGCCAAGCGCGGGTTCTTTGGGCACAAAGGTTCGGATGGGTCGACCGTCGGAAAGCGGGCGAAGCGCAAAGGCTATCGCTATTGCGTGATTGCCGAAAATATCGCCAAGGGACAACGCAGCAGCGGTGAGGTGATGGCATCCTGGGTCAAATCGCAGGGGCACAGGCGCAACATGCTTGTGAAGAACCTGCGCGAGATCGGCGTGATCCGGGCACCGGGCAATATCTGGGTGATGGTGTTGGGCACGCGCCGCGGCGGGTGCTAAACCGAATGGAAAATCGCGGTGTCGGGCATTGTTCTTTTACCTGCTTCTCTCGTATGGTCGCGCGACCGTAGCAGAGGGGCGAACCGATGAGCGATCACGACCAGCCGATGACCGAGTCAACCGCCCCGGAAGACGAAGTTTATGAGTTGAACCGCCGCGACGTGGAGGCAATTCTCGACGCGGTCGAGGCTGGCGACAGGGACCGGTTTCTAAGCCTGATGGAGCCGCTGCACGCGGCCGATATCGCCGACCTTCTGGAACAGATAAGCAGCTATGACCGGCACCGCCTGATCGAGCTTTACGCGACCGAGTTCGACGGTGATATCCTTTGGGAGCTTGACGAGGCGATCCGTGAGGATGTGATCTCGGCGTTGAACCCCGGCGTGCTTGCCGATGCCGTGCGGGAGCTGGAAAGCGACGATGTTGTCGATCTGGTCGAAGACCTTGAGGAGCCACAGCAGGTTGCCATTCTGGGTGCACTTGATGCGGCGGACCGGGTCGTTGTCGAGCAGGCACTGTCCTATCCGGAGGAATCTGCCGGACGGTTGATGCAGCGCGAGGTGGTGTCGGCACCCGAGCATTGGAGCGTCGGCGAAGCGATTGATTTCATGCGCGCGCGCGAGGAATTGCCAGAGGAGTTTTATCACGTCATTCTGGTTGATCCGAAACATCGCCCGACAGGCTATGTGACGCTGGGCAAGATCATGTCTTCGCCGCGTGTGAAGCCGTTGCAAGAGCTGACCGAGGACAGCTTTCGCATGATCCCGGTGGATCAGGACGAGGAAGACGTGGCCTATGCGTTCAACCAGTATCACCTGATTTCGGCACCTGTGGTGGATGATGATGAGCGATTGGTTGGTGTCATCACCATCGACGATGCCATGGCCGTACTTGACGAGGAGCACGAGGAAGACATTCTGCGGCTGGCCGGGGTCGGGGAAGGGTCGCTCACCGACCGGGTGAGCGAAACCGTGCGGCAGCGTCTGCCGTGGCTGGCGGTAAACCTTGTGACCGCGGTCTTGGCCAGCATGGTGATTGCGCAGTTCGAGATGACGATTGCCAAATTCGTGGCCTTGGCGGTGTTGATGCCGATTGTCGCCAGCATGGGCGGCAATGCAGGCACCCAGAGCCTTACCGTGGCGGTGCGCGCGATTGCGACCAAAGACCTGACCGGATCAAACGTCTGGCGGGTGATCCGGCGCGAGGTTCTGGTGGGAGCGGTGAACGGTCTGATTTTCGCGTTGGTGATGGGTGCGGTTGGTGTGATCTGGTTCGGGACGCCCGTGTTGGGCGTGGTGATCGCGATTGCGATGCTGATCAACCTGATCATTGCCGGGTTGGCCGGAACGGTGATCCCGGTTTTGCTTGAGAAACTGGGGGTAGATCCGGCGTTGGCCTCGGGGGCGTTTGTGACGACGGTTACGGATGTTGTCGGGTTTTTTGCGTTTCTCGGATTGGCGGCGGTGATGTTGATATGAATAGCTTGGTGGAGATCAAGGCGGCGGCGCGCAAGGCGGCGTTTGCCCGGCGCAAGGCGGCCCATGCGGCGGCGGGGCCGGGGGCTGCGGGGCATCTGAGTGCCGTGTTGGCCGGGTATCGCGGTGTGCCGTTGGCGGGTTACATGGCGATGCGGACCGAGATTGATCCGCTGGCTGCAATGGCCGAAGCGGCGGCACACGGGCCGGTGGGGGTGCCGGTGATCGTTGGCGAGGCGCAACCGTTGGTTTTCTCGCGTTGGCTGCCGGACTGCGGGTTGGTCGAAGGGACATTCGGGGCAATGGTGCCTGAGGTCGAAGACTTGATCGAGCCGGAGATACTGGTCGTGCCGCTGGTGGCGTTTGATCGGCGTGGCGGGCGGCTGGGCTATGGCGGCGGGTTTTATGACCGGACGCTGGAGCGTCTGCGTGCCCGGCGGACCACCTTGGCGATCGGCTTTGCCTATGCTGCGCAAGAGGCCGATGGCTTGCCGCTTGAGGCCACAGATCAGCCGCTTGACATGGTGGTGACGGAGCGCGAAGTGATTGATTTTGAGGGCGCGGAGAGTGCCAGTGACGGGCGGCGCGAATTGAGTATTTTTGGCAAACTGAAGCGGGGCGGAGTTTCGTGACGGCGCATGATTTCGAAGCGAAGATCGTTTGGACCGGGAACGCCGGAAAAGGCACCGCAGATTATCGCGCTTACCGGCGGACATGGGAGGTGCGCACGCCGGGCAAGCCGGTGATTGCGTGTTCGAATGATCCCCTGTTGGGGGGTGATCCGGCATTGCACAATCCCGAGGACATGCTGATTGCCGCGCTTTCGGCCTGTCATATGCTTTGGTATCTGCATTTTGCCAGCGAGGCGGGTGTTGTTGTGGAGGGCTACGAGGATTCACCGCTTGGCCATGGTGAGAGCGAAGCATCGGGGGCCGGGCGGTTCATTGGGGCGACGCTGCGGCCAGCGATTACCTTGGCCGAGGGCAGTGACGTCAAGAAGGCGGAGGCGCTCCACGCGCGGATTGGCGAGGTGTGTTTCATCGCGCGCTCGGTCGCTTTTCCGGTTGCGCACGAGGCGCGCTATCGGATTGGCGGGGCTCTTGCCGTGCCGCGCTAATCGGCCTAGGGATTTGTCATGAAACTTTTATTTTTGGGCGATGTAATGGGCCGCGCCGGGCGGCAGGCGATCTCGGATAATCTGCCGCGGCTGCGCGAGGCTTGGAAGCTCGATTTCGTGGTCGTCAACGGTGAGAATTCCTCTAACGGGATGGGATTGACCGGGGACCATGCCAAGCTTTTGCTTGAGGCGGGGGCGGATTGTGTCACGCTGGGCGATCACGCATTTGATCAGCGCGACATGCTGCAATTCATCGAGAGCGAGCCGCGGATCGTGCGGCCGATGAATTTTGCCAAGGGCGCACCGGGCAAGGGCGCGCGGGTGTTTGAGGATGCGCGCGGGCGCAAGGTTCTGGTGGCGCAGGTGCTGGGACAGGTGTTTATGAAGCGCGCCTTTGAAGACCCGTTTGGCCAGATCGAGGCGGTTCTGAAGGCGCATCCGCTGGGCGGCGCGGTGCAAGCGGCGATTGTCGATGTGCATTGCGAGGCCACCAGCGAGAAAATGGCGATGGGCCATTGGTGCGATGGCCGTGCAAGCCTTGTTGTTGGCACCCACACGCATGTGCCGACCGCTGATGCGCAAATCATGCCCAAGGGCACGGCATTCATGAGCGATGCGGGCATGTGCGGCGATTACCTGAGTGTGATCGGGATGGAGGCGGGCGAGCCTTTGCGCCGCTTTGTCACCGGCATGTCAAAAGGGCGTTTCACCCCGGCCACGGGGGAGGCGACGCTGTCGGGCATTTATGTGGAGACCGACGACCGCACCGGCAAAGCAACCAAATTTGCCGTTGTCCGGCAGGGTGGACGGCTGCAACAGGCAGCGCCTGAATGAGCGCGCCATGAGGGAGCGGCTTTGGCTGACGGGGCTTCTTGTTTTCATGGGGCTGAGTTGGGGAATGACGCAGCCGTTCATCAAGATTGCAGTCAGCGGCGGGTATCGCAATTTCGGTTTGATCTTCTGGCAGGAAGTCATCGCATCTGCGGTTCTGGCGGTGATCCTTGCCGTTCGGCGCAGGCCTTTGCCGTTGGGTCGGCGGCAGATAGCATTTTATGCGGTGATTGCGGCGCTGGGCATGGTGCTGCCTAATCTGGCAAGCTATGAGGCGGTTCGGCATTTGCCTGCGGGGGTGCTTTCGGTGGTGATTGCCGCGATGCCGATGTTTGCCTTTCCGATTGCGCTTATCATCGGGCTGGAGCGGTTTTCGGCGCTGCGGTTGGCCGGGTTGTTGTGCGGTTTGGTGGGGGTTTACCTGCTGACCGGGCCGGAAGGCGGGATGCGTGACGTGCCGGTTTTGTGGGTGCTGGTGGCTCTGATCACGCCATTTTGCTATGGTATGGAGGCAAATTTCGTGGCGCGGTTTGGCACCGGCGGTGCCGGGCCGATGCAGCTTTTGTGCGGTGCGTCGCTGATCGGGGTGGCGGTGACCGGGCCGATTGCGTGGCTTAGCGGCAATTGGATTGATCCGCGCCCGCCATGGGGCGCGCCGGATTACGCTCTGATTGCATCGGCAATGATAAATTCGTTGATCTATGCAATGTATATCTGGATGGTGCGACGGGCAGGGCCGGTGTTTGCTGGTCAGGTTTCCTATCTGGTGACGGGGTTTGGTGTGATCTGGGCAATGATTATCCTGCACGAGCGGTATTCTGCCTATTTCTGGCTGGCTTTGGCGCTTATGCTGGCGGGCCTGTTCCTTGTGCAGCCGCGCCAACAGACCGCGCTTGAGAAAACTGCCGAGTGACGTCAAGATCATGCCTGCCCCGAGCCGGAGAGCCCGTGTAAGATGATGCCGTTGCTGGAGATATCGCAAACCGGACAGGCGCTGATCACGCTGGGCGTGGTGGTGGCGATGTTTCTGCTGTTTTTGCGCGAGACCTATCCGACCGAGGTGGTGGCAATTGCCGGCGTGAGCGTTTTGCTGGCGTTGGGGGTGTTGCCCTATGACAAGGCGCTGGGCGTGCTGTCGAACCCGGCACCATGGACGATTGCGGCGATGTTCATCGTCATGGGAGCATTGGTGCGCACCGGGGCGCTGGACGTGTTTACCCGGATTGCGGACCGGCAGGCGCAATCAAACCCGAAATTGGCAATAGCATTCCTGCTGGGCTTCGTGGTTTTGTCGAGCGCTGTGGTCTCGAACACGCCGGTGGTGGTGGTGATGATCCCGGTCTTCGTGCAGCTGGCGCGGACATTGGGAACCAAAACATCCAAGCTGCTTATTCCGCTTAGCTATGCTGCAATTCTTGGTGGCACGCTGACATTGATCGGCACGTCGACGAACCTGCTGGTTGATGGCGTGGCGCGGGCGCAGGGGATGAAAGCGTTTTCGATCTTCGAGGTGACGCCGCTGGGGATTATTCTGGTGATCTGGGGAATGATTTACCTGCGGTTCATCGGGCCGCATCTTTTGCCGGAGCGAGACAGCATGGCAACGCTGTTGTCGGACCGCTCAAAGATGAAGTTTTTCACCGAAGCGGTGATTCCGCCTGAAAGCAATTTGATTGGCCGGGAAGTAAGCGGTGTGCAGTTGTTCAAGCGCGAGGGTGTGCGGCTGATTGACGTGATCCGTGGTGATACATCGCTCAGGCGGAACCTCAAAGGGGTGGAGTTGCAGGTTGGCGACAGGGTGGTTCTGCGCACGCAGATGGCGGAGCTGCTCAGCTTGCAGCGCAACAAAAGTCTGAAACGAGTCGATCAGGTGAGCGCGGTGGAGACGACCACGGTGGAAGTGCTGATCTCACCGGGTTGCAAGATGGTCGGGCGGCGGATGGGGGCGCTGCGGCTCAGGCGGCGATATGGGGTTTATCCGCTGGCGGTGCATCGCAAGAACCAGAATATCGGCCGCCAGATTGACGAGCTGATCGTGCGGGTGGGCGATACGCTGCTGCTGGAGGGGGCGCCGGAGGATATTCAGCGGCTGGCGCAGGACATGGATATGGTCGATGTGTCGAACCCGTCGGCGCGGGCATACCGGCGTGGCCATGCACCGGTCGCAATTGCGGCGTTGGTTGCGCTGGTGGCGCTGGCGGGGTTTGGCGTGGCGCCGATCTTCCTTTTGGCGGTGTTGGCGGTTGCGGTGGTGTTCGTGACCCGCTGCATTGATGCGGATGAGGCGTTTTCGTTTATTGATGGGCGGCTGTTGGCGCTGATCTTTGCCATGCTGGCGATTGGCGCGGCGCTGGAGGAGTCCGGGGCGGTGCACCTGATCGTAACGGCGGTGGCGCCGTGGTTGAAGCTTTTGCCGGCGGCGTTGATCATCTGGGCGGTTTACCTGCTGACCAGTGTGCTGACTGAGTTGGTGAGCAACAATGCCGTGGCGGTGGTGGTGACACCGATTGCCATCGGGCTGGCACATGCGATGGGGATTGATCCGCGCCCCTTGGTGGTTGCGGTGATGGTGGCGGCGAGTGCTTCGTTCGCGACGCCAATCGGATATCAGACCAACATGCTGGTTTATGGGCCGGGGGGTACAAATTCACCGACTTCCTGAAGGTGGGTGTTCCGCTTAACCTTTCCGTAGGGATATTAGCGAGCGCGGTGATTCCGTTTCTCTGGCCGCTATAGCGGTGGAATCGTCGCGTGAGTGTTAATTATTCCAGCAGGTTCCGCAGATAGCTGCCATAAGCGTTCTTTTCGAACATGTCGGCACGGGTGGAAAGTTGTTCGGCGGTGATCCAGCCCGCGTCAAAAGCGATCTCATCAAGTGAACCGGTTTGCAGCCCTTGCCGCTGCTCCAGCGTGCGGACGAAATTACCCGCGTCGAGCAGGGAAGCATGGGTGCCGGTATCAAGCCAGGCATAGCCTCGACCCATTCGCTTGACCGTGAGTTTCCCGGCGCGGAGATACATCTCTAGCAGGGTCGTGATTTCCAGTTCACCGCGCGGTGAGGGTGTGACGTCGCGCGCCAAGCGTGGCGCATCCCCATCGAGAAAATAAAGCCCGGTGACGGCGTAGTTCGAGGGCGGCTTCTCTGGCTTTTCGATGATCTGCCGGGCCGTTCCTTCGGCATCAAAGCTGACCACGCCATAGCGTTCGGGATCAGAGACGTGATAGCCAAAGACGGTGCCACCGGAGGTTTGCTCCCCTGCTTCGCGCAAGAGTGCCTGCAAGCCGACGCCAAAGAAGATGTTATCCCCCAGAACCATTGCGGAAGGCGCGCCATCCAGAAAATCCTCGGCCAGAAGATAGGCCTGCGCCAGCCCGTCGGGCGAAGGCTGTGCGATATAGGTGAATGAAACCCCCCATTGGCTGCCATCGCCCAGCATTCGCTGGAACTGCGCCTGATCCTGCGGGGTGGTGATCATCGCGATTTCGCGGATACCGGCCAGCATAAGCACCGAGATCGGGTAATAGATCATCGGTTTGTCATAGATTGGCAGGAGTTGCTTGGAGAGGCCCATGGTGATCGGATAGAGCCGCGTGCCAGAGCCGCCAGCGAGGATAATACCTTTGCGTTTCGTCATTTGGCTGCCTTTTGCAAATCATGAAGGACGGTGGCCAGACCGGCGCGCCAATCGGGAGAGCCTAGACCGAATGTTGCTTCGGTCGTGGAGCAAGCGAGCCGGGAATTGAGCGGGCGGCGCGCCGGGGTGGGATAAGCGGCAGTAGGGATGCCGGTGACGGCCACGTCGCGGCCTGTTTGTGCGAAGATCTCGGTGGCGAGGTCGGCCCAGCTTGCATTGGGTGCGCCGGAGAAATGGTAGGTGCCAGAGAGGGCGGGGTCAGCGTGCAGATGCTTTGTGATCACGAGGCAGGCGCGGGCGATATCCGCCGCCGGGGTGGGGCCGCCGACCTGATCATCGACGATGGAAAGCGTATCGCGGGTTTCCGACAGGCGCAGCATGGTTTTGACGAAATTCGCCCCGAAGGCCGAGAAGACCCACGAGGTGCGCAGAATGGCATGTGGGCCACCGGCGGCGCGCACGGCCACTTCTCCGGCCAGCTTGGAGCGGCCATAGGCGTTGATCGGGGCCGTGGGATCATCGGGGGCGTGCGGCACGCTGCCGCCGTCGCCAAAGACATAATCAGTGGAGATGTGCACCAGTGGGATATTGAGGTCAGCGCAGGCTTTGGCCATCATACCGGGGGCATCTGCGTTGATTGTGGTGGCGAGGGCTTCTTCGGTTTCGGCCTTGTCAACGGCGGTGTAGGCGGCGGCGTTGATCACCGCTGAGGGGCGCAGGTTGCGGATCGCGGCGGCGCAGGTCGCGGGGGCACCAAGATCAACCTCTGCCCGCGAGAGGAAGCGGGCCTCAGGCGCGAGGTGGGCCAGTTCGCTGGCGACCTGCCCGGATTTTCCGAAAATCAGCAACATCAGGCGCGCCCGACGCGGCTGCCGACGCCGTCAATCGCCAGAAGGGGCCGCCACCATGTTTCATTGGCAAGATACCAATCGACGGTTTGTGCGAGGCCTTGTTCGACGGTGGTTTTCGGGTGCCAGCCCAGCTCGGCCGTGATGCGGGAAGGGTCGATGGCATAGCGCGCATCGTGGCCGGGGCGGTCATCGACGAAGGTGATCAGATCGGCGTATGAGCCATGTTCAAGTGGGGCGCGTTCATCGAGCAGGGTGCAGATTGTGCGGACGAGGTCGATATTGCGCCGCTCGTTATGGCCGCCGACATTATAGCTGCGCCCCGGTGCGCCCTGGTCCACGGCAAGCAGCAAGGCTTCGGCGTGATCTTCGACAAACAGCCAGTCACGGATATTTTCTCCGGCGCCATAGACCGGGATCGGTTTGCCTTGAAGCGCGTTAAGAATAACTTTCGGAATCAGCTTCTCGGGGAAGTGGTAAGGGCCGTAATTGTTCGAGCAATTGGTGAGCACGACCGGCAGGCCATAGGTTTCGAACCAAGCACGGACCAGATGATCGGAACTGGCTTTGGAAGCGGAATAGGGTGAGCGGGGATCGTAAGGCGTGTCTTCGGTGAAAAGCCCGGACGGACCGAGCGAGCCGTAAACTTCATCAGTAGAGATATGATGGAAGCGGAAGGTGTCAGGCTTGCCCGTGGCAATCCAGTGCGCGCGGGCGGCTTCGAGCATGTTGTAGGTGCCGGTGACGTTGGTTTCGATGAAATCGCCCGGCCCGTCGATCGAGCGATCAACATGGCTTTCGGCGGCGAGATGCATGACCGCATCGGGCGCGTGGGTTGCGAAAATCCGCGCCAGCGCGGCGCTGTCGCGGATGTCGGCGTGCTCAAACGTGTAGAGCGGGTTTTGCGCCACGGAAGCCACGTTCTCAGGGCGCCCTGCATAAGTAAGCGCATCGAGATTGACGACTGTGTGGCCACGCGCAATGGCAAGGCGGACAACGGCAGAACCGATGAAACCGGCACCGCCGGTGATGAGGAGCCTCATGGCGCGCCCTCCCAGAAAAAGGGCTTTCGATAGCGGCCAGCAGAGGGGCGCGTGCATCCTTTTCTGACAGGGCGGGTGTGCCGGAAAACCCCCAGTCTATCGCGATGTCGGGGTCATTCCAGCGCACGGAACCATCGCTTTCGGGGGCGTAGTAATCCGAGCATTTATAGAGGATCTCGGTGTTTTGTGCGCGGGTGATGAAACCGTGCAAGAAGCCTGCCGGAATATAGAGCTGACGGCCATTTTCCGGCGTGAGATCATAGCCCAGCCATTGCCCGTAGGTGGGGCTGCCGTTGCGGATATCGACGGCCACATCAAAAAGCGCGCCTTGGCCACACCGCACCAGCTTGGCTTGTGCGTGGGGAGGGGATTGGTAATGCAAACCACGCAACGTGCCGGTCTCGACCGAGAGTGAGTGATTATCCTGCACGAAATCGGTGCTGATGCCATGTTCGGCCAGCGTGCGGCGGTTCCAGCTTTCGCAGAACCAGCCACGTGCATCGCCAAAGCGTTTCGGTTCGATCAGCAGGACGCCGGACAATTTCGTTTGTGTGATATTCAAACCCGTCTCCCTGAGGGTACGATGATTAGACCGTGGTAATCTGCCTTAGATTAACAGGTGGTAATTTTCTATGGCGAAAATTTGTCAGCCGGCTTTGGCAATAGCGTCATGTCTGGCAAGCGTGGCGATCAGCGTCGCCATCTCGCCAATCGGGATCATGTTGGGGCCATCGGAGGGGGCATTGTCCGGGTCTTCGTGGGATTCGATGAAAAGGCCGGAGACACCGACGGCAACGGCGGCGCGGGCGAGCACCGGGGCAAACTCGCGTTGGCCACCGGACGTGGTGCCCTGCCCTCCGGGTTGCTGCACCGAATGGGTGGCGTCAAACACTGTAGGATAGCCGGTTTGCGCCATGATCGGCAGGCCACGGAAATCAGAGATCAAGGTGTTGTAGCCAAACGAGGTGCCACGATCGCAGAGCAGGATTTTATCGTTGCCGGTGGAGGCGATCTTGGCGGCGACATTTTCCATGTCCCACGGCGCAAGGAACTGACCTTTCTTGACGTTGAGCGCGGCACCGGTTTCGCCCGCAGCAAGCAGAAGATCGGTCTGCCGGGAGAGGAAGGCCGGGATTTGCAGCACATCCACGGCCTGTGCCACGGGCGCACAATCCTGTGGCAAGTGAACATCGGTGAGCACGGGAATGGAGAATTCGGCGCGGATAGCCGAGAGGATGGAAAGCCCTTCGTCCATACCGAGGCCGCGCTTGGAGGAAAGTGAAGAACGGTTGGCCTTGTCGTAGCTCGATTTGAAGATGAGAGGCGTTCCAGTTGGCGCACAGGCTTCCAGTAGCTTTTCAGCCAGCATCCGGGCATGGGGCAGGGATTCAAGCTGGCAGGGGCCAGCGATCAGGAAGAAAGGGCGGGTGCCGCCGACTTTAATTGGACCGATATCGAATTCACGGGTCATGCTTGGGGCTGCCTCTGGGTTCAACTGCGGTGAATTTAGGGGGCCATGGGGAAAGCCGCAAGCGGCGCGTCAAGTGGGGGCCAGCCCCCACACCCCCGGGATATTTCGGGCAAAATGAAGGGGCGCGTCAGGCCATGGTTTTTAGGACCCGTTCAATCCGGGGAACGTCTTCGGGGTTGTTCAATTCCCAGAACACCCGGCCCTTGCCTTTGACCTCGACACACAGCACCGGTTCGCCGTTTTCCAAGAAGCGCAGCTGTTCGAGCCCTTCGAGCCTTTCAAGCGGGCCTTGCGGCCAGGTGATGTAGCTGCGCAAGGCCGAGGGGCGGTAGGCGTAAAGGCCAACATGGTGAAACACCGAGTCGTATGACTGGGGCGCTTTGTCGGGGTCGATATAGGGCAGCACTTCCTTGGAAAAATAGAGCGCGCGGTTTTGGGCGTCAAAAACCGCCGTGGTGCCCCCAACGCGCCCGGCAAGGCGGTCTTCGCGGAAATGGGCGTAGGTTTGCGCGTCGCAGCGCAGCACCGGAGTGGCCATTTGCGCATCTGGCCGGGCGCTCATTGCGGCGATCAGGTCTTCGACGAACCAAACCGGGGTGAGCGGGCTGTCGCCTTGCAGGTTGATGATGAGATCGGCATCACTGAGCGTGGCATTGTCGAGCGCGGCGGCACAGCGGGCGGTGCCGTTTTCACAGCTTTCGGGCGTCATGATGACGCAAGCGCCAAATTCGCGAGCGGCGTCGGAAATGCGGGTGTCATCGGTTGCCACATATACGGCGGCAATGCCGGGGACCGCCATGGCAGCTTCCCAACTGCGTTGAATCAGGGTTTTGCGCGCGCCGGTGGCGTCTTCCAGCGCGACCAGTGGCTTGCCGGGGTAGCGCGTCGAGGCATAGCGGGCGGGAATGACGATGACGGTTTTCATGCCACGCCTGCCTTGAGGCAATCATGCACCCGCAGGATGCCGATGGGTTTGCCCGCGGCATCCACCACCACCAGCGCGCCGATCATTTTCTCATTCATTACCGCAAGCGCTTGGGCCGCGAGCATGTCGGGGGCGGCGGTTTTCGGGGTTTTGGTTGCGATTTCACCGGCGGTGGTTTCCATCAGCCCACGCGCGTGGCGGCGGATATCGCCATCGGAGATGACCCCGGCAAGGGTTCCGTCGGCATTTATCACGCAAGCAATGCCAAAGCCTTTCGCGCTCATCTCCATCAACGTGTCGGCCATGTTGGCGGCGGGGGGCACGCTGGCCAGTGCCTCCGGGCCGTGCATGATCTGGTGGACATAGAGCAGTTGCGCGCCAAGCTTGCCGCCGGGGTGGAAGGTCTTGAATTCTTCGGCAACAAAGGCGCGCTGGCCCATAAGGGCGATGGCGAGCGCATCGCCAAGCGCCAGCGTCATTGTGGTGGACGTGGTGGGGGCAAGGCCCATTGGGCAGGCCTCTGCCACGGGCGGCAGGGTGAGCGCATAATCGGCGGCGTCGATCAGGGTGCTTGGCGCGTGGGAAGATATGCCCGCGAGCGGGATATCAAACCGACGGGTATAGGAGATCAGGTCAGAGAGCTCTCGTGTTTCGCCCGAGTTGGAGATCAGGATGCAAAGGTCAGCCTTGGTGACCATGCCAAGATCCCCGTGCGATGCCTCGGAAGGGTGAACGAAGAAGGCGGGCGTGCCGGTGGAGGCAAGTGTGGAGGCTATCTTGCGGGCAATATGCCCGGATTTGCCGATGCCGGAGAGGATCACCCGGCCTTTGATTGCAAGGATCCGGGCGACGACGGCGGCAAAATCGGCGGGCAACGCGCCGGAGAGGCGCGAGAGTGCCGCGCTTTCCGCTTCGAGCACCGCGCGTGCGCTTGCAAGGATATCGGGTTTTTGGTCTGGCATGTGTGTCCCGCTGTTGCTGCCCCTAGCGTTTAGCGCATTCGCCCGAAGCTGCAAGTAATACGCTTTAATCGAGCACGCGAGTTTTGTCGTTCGCAACCGGAACCTGACGGGTCCAGGCGGCATAATCGCCGGTTGTGGCGTGTTCATGCAGGGTGGTGAGCGCGGTGATGGGATCGTGCTCATGATAATCCACGCGCAGGCTGAGCGGTGGATGGTCGGGGTGCAGTATCAGAAGGGCGGCAGAGAACAGTCCGCGACTATCGCCGCCTGCCGCCTCGGCGGCGCGGAGGGCGGCGAGCAGGCGGAGAGCAATCGGGCCGGTGGTTGCAAGATAGGTATCGCTGAGCGCGGCCAGAACGCCCGTTCCGGTAAGCATGTTGCCAGCAGCGATGCCATTTGCGAAGGCGTGGCTGCCCATTTCACGGGTATTGGCGGTGCCGGTGAAGGCGGCACCATTGCCGGAGAGATCAAGCGCGGCAAGCTGCCGGTAGGCGCGGCCGGTGTCGGCGTTTGTGGTGCGCTGGATGGCGGTGGCGGCATCAGTGCCGTTGCGCATTTCAGTGAGCACGTCTTCGCCCCAGAAGGTCGAAGGGGCGGCACCCTGACTGGCCGACAGGCCCGCATCCAGCGCACCGCGCAACACCCAACCACCGACACAAAGACTGCCGGTGGCGGCGGCACCCCCAAGCGCGCCGGTTTCAGGATCTCGGGCGAGAATCGAAAAAGTCATACCTCTTTATGCACAAAAATTCCGCTCGGTTTTATAAATTTATCATGAAAAATTGACCGAGCAAATTTATCATGATAATTTTGAACCATAATTCAACAGGGAGACAACCGATGAAACTCATGACTTGGACCCGCCGGGGGCTGATGGCGGCCGCTGCGGGCGCGACGCTTGCAGTCGCGGCAGTGCCGTCCATTTCTGCGGCCCAAACGCCGCCCGGCGTTCTGATCGTCGGGCAGATCGCAGAGCCAAAATCGCTTGATCCTGCGGCAGTGACCGCAGTGAATGATTTTCGGATTCTTGTGAATATTTATGAAGGGCTTACGCGCTACAAACCGGGCACGCTTGAGGTTGAGCCGGGGCTGGCGGAAAGCTGGACGATCAGCGATGATGGCAAGGTTTACACCTTCAAGCTGCGCGATGGGGTGAGTTTCCACGATGGCACCCCGTTTAACGCCGAGGCGGTGAAGTTCAACTTCGACCGGATGCTGGATGAGAATCACCCGTTTCACGATACCGGCCCGTTCCCGCTCGCGTTTTTCTTTAGTGCGGTCCAAAAGACCGAAGCGATTGATGGGCATACGGTGAAATTCACCCTGAATGCGCCCTATGCGCCGTTTCTGTCCAACCTTGCCTATCCCACGGGTTTGATCGTTTCGCCCGACGCGGTGAAGAAATCCGGCAAGGATTTTGGCCGCAACCCGGTGGGCACGGGGCCGTTCAAGTTTGTTGAGTGGAAGTCGAACGAACGTGTCGTGGTCGAGCGCAACGATGACTATTGGGGCGAGAAAGCGGGCACGAAGGCGGTTGTCTTCAGGCCGATTACGGATGCCAATACGCGCGTTGCCGAAATGCTGGCGGGCGGAATCGACATGATGGTCGAGGTGCCACCGACCGCGCTTGCCCAATTCAAAAGCGATGCGTTCAAGATTGTCGAGCAGGCGGGGCCACATGTGTGGTTCTTGATCCTGAACATGAAAGACGGTGCCTTTGCCGACAAGCGTGTGCGGCAGGCGGCGAATTACGCGGTGAACAAGGAAGCGATCGTCAATGACGTGCTGGAAGGCACGGCGACGGTCGCCGCGGGGCCGACCCCGCCCGCGTTTGCCTGGGCCTATAACAACGAACTGAAGCCTTACCCGTATGACCCGGAAAAGGCCAAGGCGCTGCTGAAGAAGGCCGGAGCGGAGGGTGCGAAGCTCACTTTCTTCGTGACCGAAGGTGGGTCGGGGATGCTTGACCCGATCCCGATGGGCACGGCGATTCAGGCCGATTTGGAAGCGGTTGGATTTGATGTCGAAATCAAGACCTATGAATGGAACACGTTCCTTGGCGAGGTCAATCCGGGGCTTTCTGGCAAGGCCGATATGGCCGAGATGGCATGGATGACCAATGACCCGGACACGCTCCCGTATCTTGCACTGCGCACGGGGGCATGGCCCGATAAGGGCGGGTTCAACTCGGGCTACTATTCCAACCCGAAGGTCGATGCGTTGTTGGAAAAAGCCCGGACCTCGACTGATCAGGCAGAGCGCGCCAAGCTTTACAAGCAGATGCAGACCATCGTGCATGACGATGCGCCATGGGTGTTTGTGGCCAACTGGAAACAGAATGCGGTAACCAGTGACAAGGTGGAAAATTTCAGGCTTGAGCCGTCGTTCCTGCTGCATTTGCAGGACGTGGTGAAGGACTGAGCCACCGAAGTGAAGATCGGCGCGGGCGGGCGGTTGTCTGCCCGCGCCAGAACAAAGACCCGGCGATAACATGAACGGCATGCGGGGGAGCGCAGAGCGCGGGATGGGCAGTTATATTCTCAAACGGTTGGTTTCGGCTGTTCCGGTGCTGTTCGGGATTACGATCATCGTGTTTGTTATCATGTCGCTTATCCCCGGCGATCCGGCGACCGCGATTCTGGGCGCCTATGCCACGCCTGACAACGTGGCGAAGCTGAACCGTGATCTTGGTCTCGATAAACCGATGGTGCAGCGTTATTTTATCTGGCTGGGCAATATGCTGACCGGCGATTTCGGGCGCTCATATTCGCTCAACCGGCCGGTGATAGATGAGGTGCTGGAGCGGTTCAACGCGACACTGATCCTTGCCGGAACCAGTTTCGTGATCTGTTCTGTCCTTGGGATACTGGCCGGGATGGTCTCGGCTGCGCGGCAATATGGGCTGGCCGACAAGTTGATTACCTTTGTGGTGCTGATTGGTATCTCGGTCCCGTCGTTTTTCCTTGGGATGGTGATGATTCTGCTGTTTGCCGTCGATCTGCGCTGGCTGCCGGTTTCGGGCATGTATGCGATTTATGGCGGCGGCGATCTGGTCGATCTCATCCGGCATCTGACCATGCCGGCACTGGCGCTGGCGGCGGTGGCGGCAGGGGTGATTGCGCGGCTGAGCCGGTCGGCGATGCTGGAGGTGCTGAGGCAGGATTACATCCGCACCGCGCGTGCCAAGGGGGTGCCGGAGCGCCGGGTGATCATGGGGCACGCGCTGCGCGCGGCGATGGTTTCGATCATTCCGGTGCTGGGCATACAGGCGGGGTTCGTGCTTTCCGGTGCGGTTTACATCGAAATCGTGTTCCAGTGGCCCGGCGTGGGCCGGATGCTGGTCGATGCAATTCTCACGCGCGATCTGCTTCTGGTGCAGGGGGGCGTTGTTTTCGTGGCGGCGTGCTATGTCATGTTCAACATCGCGGTGGACGTGGCGCAGAGCTTGCTTGACCCGAGGATCAAGACATGAGGCTGTTTGCGAAACTGTTGCTACGTAACCGGTTGGCGGCGTTGGGTGCGGTGGTGATCGGCGCGATTTTGCTGTTGGCGCTGCTAACGCCGGTACTGCCGTTGGCAAACCCGGATATCACCGACACACCGCAGCGGTTCATGACGCCGTTCGAGGAGAATCATCTGCTTGGCACGGATCATCTTGGCCGCGATATGTTGAGCCGTCTGCTTTGGGGCACGCGGCTTTCGCTGGCGGTGGGCATCGCGGCGGCGGTGATCGCGGCGGTGATTGGTGCATCCATCGGCATCGTGGCAGGCTATTTCGGGGGGCGGACGGATAACATCATCATGCGTATCGTCGATATGCTGATGGCGTTTCCCTATATCCTGCTGGCGCTGGCCATCGTGGCGGCATTGGGGCCGGGGTTGATGAATGCGCTGATCGCGGTGGCGGCGGTGAACGTGCCATTTTTTGCGCGCAACATTCGCGGCATTACTGTGGGCCTTGCCGGGCGTGAGTTTATCGACGCGGCGCGGCTGTCGGGGATGGGGCATCTGCGCATTATCCTGACCGAACTCTTGCCCAACGTGCTGCCTGTCATTGTTATTGCCATGTCCACGACGGTGGGTTGGATGATCCTTGAGACGGCGGGGCTTTCCTTTCTCGGGCTTGGGTCGCAACCGCCGCAGGCCGATCTTGGCTCGATGCTGGGAGAGGCGCGCTCGGCGATGATCGGGCATCCGCATACTTCGATCATTCCGGGGATCATGATTTTCCTGATCGTGATGTCGATCAACCTGCTGGGCGACGGAGTGCGCGACGCGCTTGATCCGCGATTGCGTTCAGGCGCGTTGAGCAGGCCACGGGCAACGACACTGGTGGAGCGCAAGGGAAGGGTGCCAGAGGCGACGGACGATCTGTTGGCAATTCAGGATTTGCAGACGCAGTTCCATGTTGGGCCACGCAACTATCGCGCCGTGGGGGGCGTGAGCCTTGCCGTGAAGCCGGGCGAATGCCTTGGTGTGATCGGTGAGAGCGGGTCGGGAAAGTCGGTAACGGCCCTATCCGTGATGGGACTGGTGGCCTCACCGCCGGGCGTGATTGCGGGCGGTGCGGTGCGGTTCAAGGGCGAAGACCTGATCGGTGCGCCCTATGCCAGCCTCAGGCGCAAACGGGGCGAGGCGGTGGCCTATATCTTTCAGGACCCACTCTCTACGCTGCATCCGCTCTACCGGGTGGGTCAGCAACTTGCCGAGGCAATACAGGTGCATCACAGGGTTTCGAATGCTGAGGCGCGGGCGCGGGCGATCCAGCTTTTGAAAGACGTGCGCATTCCCAATGCGGAAAGCCGGGTGGACAATTATCCGCATGAGATGTCAGGCGGGATGCGGCAACGTGTCGGCATTGCCATGGCACTGGCCAATGAGCCGGAGGTGATTATCGCAGACGAGCCGACGACCGCGCTTGATGTGACGGTGCAGGCGCAAATTCTTTCCCTGCTTGATGATTTGCGGCGCGAACGCGGGTTGGCGATTATCTTCATCACCCATGATTTCGGCGTGGTGGCGCAGCTTTGCGACCGGGTCGCGGTGATGTATGCGGGCCGTATTGTGGAAGAAGGCGTGACCGAAGAGGTGCTGGCCCATCCGCTGCACCCATATACCAAGCGTTTGATTGCCTGTGTGCCCGAACTGGGCGGCGGGCGGCGCGTGCTGGAAGCCATACAGGGCTTGCCGCCGGGGGTGGACCAACTGCCCGAGGGCTGCGCTTTTGCGCCGCGCTGTGTGAAAGCAAAACCGGATTGCAGCAAAGGGGAGCTGGAGCTTTCGCGGGCCGGGGGGCGTGCGGTGCGCTGTCTATACCCTGAGGAGACCTTGGCATGACCGCGTTGAAAGTCGAGAATCTGGCCAAGACATTTGCCTTGCCCAAGCCATTCTTCCGTGCGGCAGCGCCGGGGGTGCGGGCGGTGCGCCCGATGAGCTTTGCGGTGGCGGCCGGTGAAACGCTGGGCGTGGTGGGCGAATCCGGCTGTGGCAAGTCCACGCTGGCGCGGATGCTGGTCGGGCTGCTTGAGCCCAGTGAAGGGCAGATCGAGATCGAGGGTCGCGCGCTGGATAATGCCGATCCAGCCGAATTCGGCAGGTTGATCCAGTATATTTTTCAGGATCCGAATGCCAGCCTCAACCCGCGCAAGACGATCCGGCAGGTAATGGAGGCACCGCTGAAGCGGCTACACGGAATGCCGAAGGCCGAGCGCGCGCGCCGGATTTCGGAAATTTTTGCCTCGGTCAACCTGCGCGAGGAATTTCTGGAGCGGTATCCGCACGAATTTTCGGGTGGGCAGGCTCAGCGGATCGGGATTGCCCGTGCGCTGGCGGCCAATCCACGGATCATTATCCTTGATGAGCCGGTTTCGGCGCTGGACGTTTCGGTGCAGGCGCAGGTGCTTAACCTGTTGGCCGACCTGAAGGCGCAGTTCGGGCTGACATATCTTTTCATCACCCATGACCTTGCCGTGGTGGAAGCGGTGAGTGACCGGGTTCTGGTGCTTTATTTCGGTGCGGTGGTGGAGGTTGGCAAGGCCGAAACCATTTTCGCCGCGCCGCGCCATCCCTACACCCGGCTGCTTGCGCAAAGTGCGCCGGTGGTCGGGCGCCCCTTGAAAGCGCCGGAGCAGAAGGATAGCGAACTGCCAGACCCGCTCAATCCGCCGCCGGGCTGTGCGTTTGCCGGGCGCTGCCCGAGGGCGACAGATTTGTGCCGCGAGGAAGACCCGGTGCTTGAACAAATGGGAGACGATCAGTTTGCCGCCTGCCATCACCCCCTCTCGTGAGACCAAGTTGAGCCGCCCCGTTCAGGTCGCTGAAGCGATCAAGGATTGGGTTGTCGAGCGCGGTTTGCAAGCCGGAGACAGGTTACCGGGAGAGGCCGAGCTGATTGAGCGGTTCGGCATGGCCAAGGGCACGATCCGCGAGGCGATGCGCATTCTTGAGGCGCAAGGGTTGATCAAGACCCGCACCGGGCCGGGCGGCGGCAGCTTCGTGCATGAGGTGAGCCGGGCGCGGGCCAAGGCATTGTTGGGCAATTACTTCTATTTCAAGAACCTGACGATTGGCGACATTTACGAGCTGCGCCTCGCACTTGAGCCGGAACTGGCGGCGTCATTGGCGGGCAGGCTTTCAGAAGAGGTGCTGGCGCAGCTTGAGGCCATCATCGCGCAATACCCGGAGCCGGCTCAGACGCTGGACGAAGAACGCCGCCAACACATTGCCTCACTGCGTTTCCATGCCCTGCTGGCCGAGCAGGCGAAGAATCCTTTGCTGGGGTTTGTGATTGATTTCATGGTCAGTCTTTTGGCTGACCTCACGGTTTATCGGCAGCTTTATGCACCGCCGAATGTTGAACTGTGGGCCAGAGGGCGGGAGCATCAGACACGGTTGGTGGCGGCCCTTCGCACCGGCGAAAGCGATGCGGCACGCGCGATCATGGCGGCGCATATGGAAATTGCATGGAGTTTCATGCAAGGGCAGGAAGCCGAAATGCTGAAACGCTTTATTTCGGAGTAGGCCCGGCGAATGCGCCGGGAAATACGTGCAGGGGCTTTCGACATCTTGAGGTGATGCAATGTGGGGGCGAAACGCTCGGCGTTTCAGGCAATTCATCCAAGTCACATTTTTCTGGACAATTGTATGATTTTTTTGTTTAGTATTTTTGTGATAAAGATACGCGAGCATCCTCGCGCGTCGCCGCCACTGCAATAATGGCAGCAATCATTGAATTGTGAGTGTTTTGGGAGGAACCGGATGGAATTTGATTTTGTGATTGTCGGAGGCGGATCTGCCGGATCGGCGATGGCCGCACGGCTGAGTGAAGACCCACAACTGAAAGTTTGCCTGATTGAGGCTGGCGGGAAGGGGACGAATATCTTGCTTCGCGCGCCTGCGGGCGTGGTTGCCGTGCTGCCCGGCTATGGCAAGCTGTTCAATTGGGCATTCAACACGGCCCCGCAACCCGGTTTGAACGGGCGCAGAGGGTATCAGCCGCGGGGGCGCGCGCTTGGTGGCTCCTCGGCAATCAACGCCATGCTTTATGTCCGGGGTCACAAATCGGACTATGATGGCTGGGCGGACCTTGGCTGTGACGGTTGGTCATGGGACGATTGTCTGCCCTATTTCCTGAAGTCCGAAAACAACGAGCGCGGCGGCGATGAGTTTCACGGCGCGTCCGGGCCGCTTCAGGTTTCGAACCAGAAAAGCCCACGCCCGATCACCGAAGCGTTCGTCGAAGCGGCGGCCAACAAACAATATCGCCGTTGCGACGATTTCAACACTGGCGACAACGAGGGAGTCGGCCTCTATCAAGTTACCCAATTCCACGACCGGGATAAGAATGGCGAACGCTGTTCTGCTGCAGCGGGGTATTTGCATCCGGTTATGGAACGTCCGAACCTGACCGTGCTCACCAAGGCCCGCGCCACCAGGATTTTGTTCGAGGGAAAGCGCGCGGTCGGGGTGGCCTATCGTCAGGGTCGTGCGGACAAGGAGGTGCGCGCCAGAAAAGAGGTGATCCTTTCTGGTGGCACATTCCAGTCCCCGCAACTTTTGCAGCTATCGGGTGTCGGGCGTGCGCAGGATATTGTGCAGCATGGCATCGAGATGGTGCATGAGCTTCCCGGCGTCGGGCAGAACCTTCAGGACCATCTGGATTTCATTCTGGCCTACAAGACCAATGATACCGATAATTTCGGCATCGGGCTGACTGGAACGGCACGATTGACGGCTGCAATCGCAAAATGGTGGCGTAAAGGCACCGGCATGATTGCCACGCCTTTTGCCGAGGGCGCTGCTTTTCTGAAAACCGATGCGTCACTGGATCGCCCGGACATTCAGTTGCATTTCGTGATTTCCGTGGTGGATAACCACGCCAAGCGTTTGCATCTGGGCTATGGGTATAGCTGCCATGTTTGCGCTTTGCGCCCGTTTAGCCGTGGCGAGGTTTTTCTGCAAAGCGCCGATCCGTTGGCCGACCCTGGCATTGATCCGAAATTCCTGTCTGATCGCCGTGATCTTGAAACGACGATCAAGGGGGCAAAGATGACCCGCGAAATTTTGCAGGCGGAGCCAATGGCGCGATACGCCAAAAGGGAACTGTTCGGGGTTAAGGACAACATGAGCGACGCCGAATGGGAACAGCACATACGCGCCCGCGCCGATACGATTTATCACCCGATTGGCACCTGCAAGATGGGTACTGACGATATGGCAGTCGTCAACCCCGAGCTTAAAGTGCATGGCCTTGATGGGCTTCGTGTTGTGGATGCATCTGTCATGCCAACGTTGGTTGGCGGTAACACCAATGCCCCGACAATCATGATCGCAGAGAAATGCGCCGACATGATCAAGGCCGAATATGCCTGATAACCCTGTTATTGTCGCACCACGATGGGCGCGCAAACATTCTGATTGACCGAGGAGCCTAAGATGGATGGTACAATGATCGCCCCCCACGTGGAGGAATATGATGCGGCCCTGAATGCGTTGGACGCGGCCAAGGATACATGGGCGCAAACCAGTGTCACGGAGCGCATCGGGTTATTGCAACAGGTCAAGGACCACCTGATGCCGGTGGCACAGGGCTGGGCGGAAGCGGCTGCGCGCAAGAAGCAAATTCCTGCGGGTTCACCACTGGCGGGCGAAGAATGGACATCTGGCCCTTATGCCGTGATGTCAGCGTGCAATGGGCTGATCGCGACGCTTGGCCAGATGGATGGCAAGGCGTTTCTGAAACATCTGCCGACCCGTGAATTGGCTACCGGGCAGATGGCCGTCAAGGTCATGCCGCATTCGATCTGGGATCATTTGCTGCTGTCCGGTGTGACGGCAGAAGTGTGGATGCAAGAGGGCGTGACGGCAGGGAATTTGCCCAAACATGCGGCCGTGGCTTATGACGTGCCGTCCGCGCAGCGCAAGGGCAAGGTGGCGTTGATCCTTGGCGCCGGGAACATCGCGTCCATCGCGCCGCTGGATGTCTTTCAGAAACTGTTTTTGGAAAATCAGGTCGCGATACTCAAGATGAACCCGGTCAACGACTATCTGACCGAGTACCTGCAGGCTGCTCTAAAGCCGCTGATTGACCGGGATTTCGTGCGCGTCGTCAAAGGGGATGGTGCCGCAGGAGCCTATCTGACCACGCACCCGCTTGTCGAAGAGTTGCACATTACCGGAGCGGCTTCGACCCATGACGCAATTGTGTGGGGTGTCGGGGAAGAGGCATCGAAGAACCGCGCGGCAGGCACGCCGAAAAACGACCGGCGCTTCACGTCTGAACTGGGGGCGGTTTGCCCGACAATCGTTGTGCCCGGCCCGTGGTCGTCTGCTGATCTGGCATTTCAGGCAGAGCATATTGCCACGCAAAAGCTGCATAATTCCGGCTTCAACTGTGTGGCCTGTCAGGTGTTGATCATGCCGAAGGGCTGGAGCAAGGGCGAAACGCTGCTGGCCCGCGTCCGCGAGGTCATGCACAAATCCGACCGCCTAGCGTATTATCCGGGGGCGGGCGACCGTTTGGACAGCTTCAAGGCTCATGCCAATGCCCCACAAACCATTGACCGTGGGCGCGCGCCGTCCCTGATTATCAGCAATGCCGGTGACAATGAATGGTTTCGCACCAACGAAGTGTTCGCCCCGGCCATGTCTATTCTGGATATGGAGGCACCTGATGCGGAAACGTATCTAATCAATGCCATCGCTTATGCCAATGATCAGCTTCATGGCACGTTGGGGGCGAACATTCTTATTCATCCCAAGACCATCCGCGCGATCGGCAGGGTGCGGTTTGAAGAGATTATCGCGCAGTTGCGCTATGGCACGATTGCGATCAACGCATGGACGGGGCTGGCGTTTCTGCTGACGGCTTGCCCTTGGGGGGCTTTTCCGGGGCACACCCCTGAAGATGTGCAGTCGGGGATCGGAACCGTTCACAACACCTTCATGCTTGAGCACACCGAACGCACCGTCGTTCAAGCGCCATGGCGACCGTTCCCGCGCGGGCTTTTGTCCGGGCAGTTCACCCTGCTGCCGCGTCCGCCGTGGTTCATCACAAACAAGAAACAGGATAAGGTGGGGCGGTTGCTGACTGGTTTTCAATACAAACCCAGCTGGTTCAAATTACCGCGTATTTTCCTGAACGCCTTGCTGGGATAAGAGTGTTTCGGGTCGGCTCAAAACTTGCATCCGATCCGAATTACCACCATTTGATTGCCATGAACGAAATGCCTGCAAAACTCAAAGCCCGTGCCGCGCGCAAATCTGCGAAACGAGACGAAAAGAAACGCCAGATTGCCGACAGCGCAATCAAGGCGTTGCAGGAGCTTGGCTATGCCAACACAAGCCTGCGCGATATCGCAGCGAAAAGCGATATGTCCTTGGGTATGTTGCATTATTACTTTGAAGACCGCACTGACCTGATCATTTATTGCGTGCAGGTCTATAAGCGGGATTTCGTGAGAAATATCATTGATGCGCTGGAAAAAGCCGATGGCCGTGCTTCGGTGATTGATGCCTTTTCAGGTGCGCTGGCAACTTCGATCGCGCAAGACGCGATGACGCACAGGCTATGGTATGACATTCGCAATCAGGCGATGTTTGATGAAACCTTTCGCCCGGTCGTGATCGAAATTGAAACGATGCTGATCAGCCTTGTCGAACGTGCCTTTCTGCGCGCGGGCCACGCTGTGCCGCCAACGGTCGAGATGCAATATGCATTGCTGGATGGGGCGTTTCGCTACTTACTGCAAAACCAATTGAGCGCGAGCCGCCGCAGCGTTGACGCTCTCAAAGAGGTTTTCAAGTCACTGCTTGGCGGGTTTCTTTAACGCGTTTGCCATCACGGCTGGCTCGGGTTTATGGCGGAACGCTTTAACTGGCGGCAAGCTTTGTGCCCAAGCCTTCCAGCATGGTAAGGCACTTGGCCAGTTGGTCAATCTCGACAAATTCGTCGGGCTTGTGGGCCTGTTCGATGGAGCCGGGGCCGCAAACCACCACATCCATACCGAGCGATTGGAAGATACCAGCCTCGGTGCCGAAAGCGACCAGATCGGCAGTATTCGCTCCGGTAAGTTCGGAAACGATACGGCGTGCCTCGTTATCGTCCACCGGCTCAAGCCCGGCGACTTCGCCCATGGTTTCGGTGTGGATTGCCGCGTCGGGCCAGACGGCCTGCATCGCGGGCAGCAGCGTTTCCGAGACATAGCTGCGCATTGTGTCGCGCACGAAGGGGCCGTCGCTTTCCTGCACCGGGCGCATTTCCCAATCGACGGTGGCATGATCGGCGATGACGTTATGGGCGATCCCGCCATGCAGCGCGCCGGGGTTGATCGTGGTCCAGGGCGGATCAAAGCGGCTGGATTTCGGAGTGCGGGCCTTGAGGTCTTCGCGCAGTTCCAGCAGACGCGCGACATAGCGCACCGCGTATTCCACCGCGTTCACGCCACGATGCGGGGCAGAGCCGTGCCCGGCCAGCCCCTCAATACGGGTGGTGTATTCGCAGCAACCCTTGTGGCCTTCGATGATGCCCATTGAGGTGGGTTCGCCGATGATGGCGACGGCGGGCTTCACACCCTTGGCCCGAAGGCTGTCGGCCAGCGCCTGCGCGCCGATGCAGCCGACCTCCTCTTCATAAGTGAAGGCAAAGTGCAGCGGGCGGTTCCTGACTTGTGTGGCCAGCGTGGGGGCAAGCGCCACGGCGGCGGCGATGAAGCCTTTCATGTCGCAGGTGCCGCGCCCGAAAAGTTTGTCCCCGCGCCGAGCCATGGCGAAGGGATCGGACGTCCAGACCTGATCGGTGACAGGCACGACATCGGTGTGGCCGGACAGCACGATGCCGCCATCAGTATCGGGGCCGAGCGTGGCAAAAAGATTGGCCTTCTGGCCGGAGGCGTCGTGAAAGAGATCGACCCGCGCGCCCGCGTCTTCAAGCCGCGTGGCGAGGTCCGCGATCAGCGCGAGGTTGCTGTCGGATGAGACAGTGGGAAACGCGATAAGGTGATCGAGCAGGGTAATGGTTTGGTCGAGACTGGACATAGCGGCTTCCCTATTGGCTTCCCTGTTGGCAGGCCGGGCGATGCGGGTCGTTTGCCCTGCCTTAGCAGAGGCGGGGCGGGCCGCTCAAGCGGTGAATGAAGGGCGGTGGCACGTCTCAGGTTTTCTCTTCGCGGCGTCTGAGTGGGGCGCGCGAGCGGGTGTTCCCGGCAGCGGTTGTCTTGGCCAGAAGCGCCATGAACTGAGCTTCCTCGTCAGGGTCCAGACCGCTCAGGATATCGGTTTGCAGGGCGCGAATGAACGGGCGGGCTTGCATGACGAGGGCTTCGCCCTGTTCTGTCAGGCTGAGTGCGCGTGCGCGCTTGTCGGTTTTTGAGCGGCCACGCAGGATTACCCCCTTGGCGGCAAGCCGGTCAACCACGCCCCCGATCGTGGCCTTGTCATAGGCGATGGCCCCGGCGAGCGTGGCCTGATCAATGCCCGGATTTTCGCGAATCGCCGTAAGTGCTGCGTATTGCACCGGAGTGATATCGAATCCCAGTTCGTTCATCCGTTCGGTAAAAACCGCTACAGAAATCTGGTGCAGCCTGCGGACCAAGTGCCCGGCCATATTGTAGATTTCGCTCAATTCTCTGCCCTCATCATGTGGGGGAAGGATAGCCAGTGGTAAGTACACTTGCAAATTTGACTTCCGCCAAAGTAATATGTATGCATACTATTAAGAGAGGGCATCAAGGAGCGAGGATATGGCGCAACAGCTTGGAACGCTGGAAGACTTGCCGCAGGACTACCGCGACGATATGGCCGGGGCCGGGGTGACGCCGCTTTGGCCGATGATGCGCAATGTGTTGCCGCACGGCAGCCCGCAGCCGCAGACGGCGGCAGGATTCTGGAAGTATGGCAAGCTGCGCCCGCTGCTTTTGCGGGCAGGAGAGCTGACCCCGGTGGAGAAGGCGGAGCGGCGGGTGCTGGTCCTGTCCGATCCGGGGCGGGGTGTGGGCGCGATGCAGGCGACGGCCTCGATCTATCTCGGGATGCAATTGTTACTGCAAGGAGAGACGGCCCCGGCACATGTGCATACGCCTTCTGCGGTGCGGTTGATGGTCGAAGGCAAAGGCGCTTACACGGTGGTCGACGGAGAGAAACTGCCGATGGAGGAAGGCGATCTGGTGATGACGCCGGGTGGCGAATGGCACGAACACGGCCACGTGGGCGATGAGCCGGTGGTTTGGCTTGATGCGCTCGATCTGCCGCTTTTCTATTATCTCGAAGGCTCCTACGCAACGGAAGGGCCTTTGCAAGCGCAGCGCAACCGGCCCGACGCAAGCCAGGTGGAGTATCTTTCGGCAGGGCTGGCGCCATCGCGCAAGAAGGGCGTGGGTGTGCGGCGCTACCCAATGATGCGTTACCCGTGGGCGCGCACCGAAGCGGCATTGCGTGCTGTGTTGGCACATGGTGGCGATGCAATTGCCGAACTGGATTATGTGAACCCCGAAACCGGCGAAGACGTTTTGCCGACGATGGGCTTTACCGCGATGATGCTGCCTGCGGGTGGCACCGAAGCGCCACCGCTGCGGTCGTCCTCGGCGGCCTTTCATGTAGTGCGCGGGCGTGGCAAGACGCGGATCAACGGCGAGGTTTTCGAGTGGGGGCCGAAGGACACATTCTCGGCGCCTGTCTTCTCAAAGATCAGCCACGAGGCCAGCGAGGAGGCGTTTCTGGTGCGCGTCCACGACCGGCCATTACAGGAAAAATTGGGCTATTATGAGGAACGCGCGCGATGAGTGATTATCTGTTTGAGGCTCCCGAGGTAAAAAGCATTCCGGTGAAAGGCGAAGCAAAGGCCTATTCGATCCGTCGCATCTTTTGCGTCGGGCGGAACTACGCGGCCCATGCTGCCGAAATGGGCGGTGAGGTGGACCGCGAAACGCCGTGGTATTTCACCAAGGCAGCCGTTCACGCAGTGCCAAGCGGGGCGAGCCAACCTTACCCGCCGGGGACAGAAAACTATCATCACGAGATGGAGCTTGCTTTTGCCATCGGCAAGCCGGTTTTCCGCGCCAGCGCTGAAGAGGCCGCCGGAGCGATTTTTGGCTATGGTTGCGCGCTCGACATGACGCGGCGGGACCGGCAGCAGGACGGCAAGGACAAACGCCGCCCTTGGGATCTGGGCAAGGATGTCGAAGGCACGGCGGTGTTTTCAGAGCTGACGCGCGCCAGTGACTTCGGTTTGATCGGCGGGCAGCGTATCCATCTGGAAGTGAACGGCGAGAGCCGTCAGGATGCTACGCTGGAAGAACTGGTGTGGAGTTGTGAAGAAGTGGTGGCACATTTGTCGCGCTACTATCATCTTGCCCCCGGAGACGTGATTATGACCGGCACGCCAGCGGGCGTTGGGCCGGTAAATCCGGGTGATGAGATTACCGGCGGGATCGACGGTCTGGCACCAATCAAACTGAGCATCGGCGCGCCTGAGTAAGACGTTGTTTTGCTGTGAACACAGGAGGTCGGGGCCAGATGCGTGGCGCCCGAACCAAGGAGATTTGCGATGAGCGAAGACAGGATCGTGATTGCTGGGGGCGGCATTGGCGGTATGGCCACTGCGATCGGGCTGGCGCAAAGGGGCATCCGCTCGATCGTGCTGGAGAAAGCCGCGAGAATGGGTGAGATCGGTGCGGGGATTCAGCTTGGGCCGAACGCCTTTCATGCTTTTGACTATCTCGGTGTGGGGGACGCGGCGCGCGATATGGCGGTCTATATCGACAATCTGCGGCTTATGGATGCGATCAGCGGCGAAGAAATTACCCGTATTCCGCTGGACGAGAGGTTTCGCACCCGGTTCGGCAACCCGTATGCCGTTGTGCATCGCGGTGATTTGTTCAGGGTTTTCCTGCGCGCCAACGAGGCGCATGAGTTGGTCGAATTGCGCACCCATGCGGACGTGGTGGACTATGAGCAGGATGAGACCACGGCCACCGCAATTCTGGCGGATGGCGAGCGGGTCACTGGCCGTGCCCTGATCGGGGCGGATGGGTTGTGGTCGAGCATACGCAAGCGTGTGGTGGGCGACGGGCCACCGCGGGTTTCGGGCCATACCACCTATCGTTCGGTGATCCCGACCGAGCAGATGCCCGAAGACCTGCGTTGGAACGCGGCGACGCTTTGGGCCGGGCCGAAATGCCATATCGTGCATTATCCGCTGTCGGATTGGAAAAGCTTCAATCTTGTGGTGACGTATCACAACGATGCGCCCGAGCCGGTGGCGGGCCAGCCGGTCAGTCACGAAGAAGTGGCGCGCGGGTTTGAACATGTGGCACCGGTTGCGCGACAGGTGATCGAGAAGGGCAAGGATTGGCGGCTTTGGGTGCTGTGCGACCGCGATCCGGTGATGAATTGGGTTGACGGGCGGGTGGCGCTTTTGGGCGATGCGGCGCATCCGCAGCTTCAGTATTTTGCACAAGGTGCTTGCATGGCAATGGAGGACGCGGTGTGCCTCGCGGCGGTGATGGAAGGGCGGCTTGACGATTTGGAAGCCGTTTTGCAGGAATTTCAGGAACGGCGGCGGCTGCGGACGGCGCGGATACAACTGCAAAGCCGGGAAATCGGGAATTATATCTATCACCCGGACGGGGCCGAGGCCGCGTTGCGAAACGCCGTGATGCGGGCGAAAGGGGCTGATGATTGGTATGATGAGATTGAGTGGCTTTATGGCTCAACCGGGCTTGATGGAGCGGTCTCATCGGAGACATTGCGCACAGCGCGTGTGGGCTAAGTGCGGAGCGAGGGGCGCTGCCCCTCGCGCTCCCCGGGATATTTTGGGCAAAATGAAGGGCAAGAAGAATCATTGCGTAATATTATATGTGATATATAACTATTATTAAATATACATACTTGGAGAGAAACGGCATGGCGAGCGATATGTTGCGGGTAGATGTATCAGACGACGGCATTGCCACGCTGACGATGAACCGGCCCGGCAAGCGCAATGCAATGTGCGATGAATTGTTGGCGGCGCTTGACGGGTTCTTCTCTGCCCCGCCCGAAGGCGTGAAAGCTGTGGTGTTGACTGGGGTGGAGGGGCATTTCTGTTCGGGCCTTGATCTTTCCGAACACAAGCAACGCAATGCCGAAGACACCATGCGCCATTCGCGCGGCTGGCACACGGTGATGGACAAGATTCAGTATGGCGGTTTGCCGGTGGTTTCGGCGATGTTCGGTGCGGTGATCGGTGGCGGGCTGGAACTGGCCACGGCAACGCATGTGCGGATTGCCGAGCCGTCGGTGATCTTCCAGTTGCCCGAGGGGCGGCGCGGGATTTACGTGGGCGGTGGCGCATCCGTCAGGGTGGGGCGAATATTGGGCGCTGACCGAATGACCGAGATGATGCTGACTGGCCGCAAGTTCGGCGCGCAGGAAGGCTTGATGCTGGGATTGGCACATCACAGCGTCGGCGCCGGAGAGGCGCTGCCGCTGGCGCAGGATTTGGCGCGTCAGATCGCCAGCAATGCACCGCTTTCCAATTACGTGATGATTCACGCGCTGAGCCGGATCGAGGATATGGACAAGGCGGGTGGGCTTTTCACCGAAAGCTTGTGCGCGGCGTTGACCCAGACAAGCCCGGATGCGGTGGAAGGTCTGGCGGCGTTTCTGGAAAAACGCACGCCGAAATTCGGGGGCTGAAACAATGACAGCCTTGGCCCGGAACAAAGCGCGTGCGGAGGTCAGTGACGCCGTATTGCGCGGCTTTATCGGGTATCATATGAAGCGCGCTTTTAACGTCTTGCAGGCCGATTTGCACCGGGTGCTGAAACCGTTCGGATTGCGGATGGTAACGTATTCGGCGCTGGCATTGATTGTGGAAAATCCGGGCGCGCGGCAGGGCGAATTGGCTGATGCACTGGCCATTGAGCGGCCCAATCTGGTGGTGCTTCTTGATGGGTTGGAAAAGGCCGGGTTGATCAGACGGGACAAGGTGCCAGAGGACCGGCGCGCCTATGCGCTGATGCCGACCGTAAAGGGGCGCGGTGTGATGGTGCAGGCGACTGAAGCAATTCGGGCCGATGAAGCGCGCTTGTTGAAAGGGTTGGACGCAAAGACGCGCCAAACTGTGATCGACGTGATGGGCCGGATCGAAAAGGGTTAAGGCACGCAAGGTTGGGAGGAGACCCAAGCAATGAAAAGAACAAAGCGGTTTGAGCCGCATGATGTGAGCTTGGACAAGCGCAAGGATGGCAGTTTGCTGCTCACCGCCAACAAGCCATTGGGGCCGAGCGCCCGCAACAGCGGCGAATGGTTGCATCGCTGGGCCAAGGAGACGCCCGAACGGGTGTTTCTGGCCGAGCGTGACGGGGCGGGTTGGCGCGAGGAGACCTATGCAAGTGTGCTGCAACAGGTGCGCGCCATCGCGGCGAGCCTTCTGGGGCGCGGGTTAAATGGCGATACGCCGATCCTGATCATGTCGGGCAATGGGGTGGACCATGGCTTGTTGGTTCTGGCGGCGCAATATGCAGGTATCCCGGCCGTGCCGATTGCCGAGCAATATTCACTAATCCCCGGCGCGCATGAGCGACTTCGCCATGCGATCGAACTGGTCCGCCCGAAGATGGCGTATGTGGCTGATGCCGAGCAATACGGCGCCGCGCTGGCGCTTGATGCATTGCGCGGCATTGAGGTTGTGGCGACGCAGCCGCAAGGCCAGCCCGTTACTGCATTCACCGAGTTGCTTAACGGCGATGCGGGGGCGGCTGTCGATGCGGCCTATGCTGCCGTTGGTCCGGAGACGGTGGCAAAGATCCTGCTGACCTCGGGGTCAACCTCGGCGCCGAAGGGGTGATTACCACGCAAAGGATGATGTGCGTCAATCAGGTGCAGATTGCCGACAGCCTGCCCGCCTTGAAAGACCGGGTGCCGCGCATCGTCGATTGGCTGCCGTGGAACCACGTGTTTGGCGGGTCGCATAATTTCAACATGATGCTGGCGCATGGCGGCAGTCTTTATATCGACGACGGCAAGCCGGTGAAAGGACTGTTCGAGCGGACGCTTGAGAACCTGTCGATGGTGACGGGAACATTGGCGTTCAACGTGCCGGTGGGCTTTGGTCTGCTGATCGAGGCGTTTCGCAAGGATGGCGCGCTCAAGCAGCGGTTCTTTGAGGATCTCGACCTGATTTTTTATGCCGGGGCATCGTTGCCGCAGGATATGTGGAATGCGCTGGAGGCGATGGCGGTCGAGGTCAAGGGCGAGGTGCCGCTGATGACATCGTCCTGGGGGCTGACCGAAACGGCCCCGGCGGCAATGTTTCAGCAGGAACCAACCGACAGCGCCGGGCGGATTGGCGTGCCAATGACCGGGGTCGAGGTCAAGCTGGTGCCGGATGCCGACATGCGCTGTGAAGTGCGGGTTAGAGGCCCGTCGATCACGCCGGGGTATTTCAATAACCCGAAAAAAACGGCGGAAGCGTTTGATGAAGAAGGATTCTTCCTCACCGGGGACGCGATGCGGTTCGCTGACCCCGAAAATCCGAACAAGGGATTGAAATTCGATGGCCGGATTTCGGAGGATTTCAAGCTTGATACCGGGACATGGGTGCGGGCCGGGTTGCTGCGGCTTGATCTGCTTGGTTTGCTGGCACCGCTGGCTGCTGATCTGGTGATGACGGGCGCGGACCGGAGTGAAATCGGAGTGATGATTTTCCCCAACATGGCCGAACTGGCGGCGGCGGGCCATGGAACGGATGCGGTAGATGGCGCGCTGAGCGATGCGGGGCTTCTGGCCGAAGTGCGGCGCCGCTTGGCGATGCGCGCACAGGAGGTGTCCGGCTCTTCGGTGCATGTCGGTCGCGCGCTGGTCATGGCTGAGCCGCCCTCGATAGGGGAAGGCGAGATGACTGCGAAAGGCAATTTGAATTACCGCAAGGTGCAGGAGCGGCGCAACGCATTGCTTGAGCGGCTTTACGACAACGATGATCCAGCCGTGGTAACGGTGTAGAGAGGCAAAGATGGTCGATATTTCCAAGGTTCGGGCGATTGATATTCACACCCATGCGGAAGAGCCGTGCGGCTGTCATACGGATGATGGATATGACGATTTGCAAGCGACGATGGCGGGTTATTTTGGCGCGCCGTGGAGCCATCCGCCGACGGTGGAAGAAACCGCAGCACATTACCGGGCGCAGAATATCGCCGCAGTGATCTTCCCCGTGGATAGCGAACGCGAGACCGGTTACCGGCGCTACAAGAACGAAGAGGTGGCAGAGCTTGCCGCCGAGAATGATGATGTATTGATCCCGTTTGCCAGCATTGACCCATGGAAAGGCAAGTTGGGTGTGCGGGAGGCGCGCCGGATGATCCGCGACTTCGGCATCAAGGGGTTCAAGTTTCACCCCACGATGCAGGGGTTTTATCCCAACGACCGGATGGCTTACCCGCTTTACGAGGCGATTGCGGAGGAGGGCGGTATTGCGCTGTTTCATACCGGGCAGACCGGCGTTGGCTCGGGCATGCCGGGGGGCAACGGGATGCGGCTGAAGTATTCCAACCCGATGTATATGGATGATGTTGCCGTGGATTTTCCCGAAATGCGGATCATTCTCGCTCATCCCAGTTTCCCGTGGCAGGAAGAGGCGCTTGCGGTCGCACAGCATAAGCCCAATGTTTACATTGACCTAAGCGGCTGGAGCCCGAAGTATTTCCCGCCGATCCTTGTGAAATACTGCAACTCGATCCTGAAAAAGAAGGTGTTGTTCGGCTCTGATTGGCCGATGATCACGCCGGAGCGGTGGCTGAGTGATTTTGCAGGTATCGCCATCAAGGATGAGCTGCGTGAGAATATTGTCAAAGGCAACGCGGCGCGGCTTCTCGGGCTGGTGTGAGGCTTGATGGCGGGCGAAGTCTGGTGTGACGCTGCTCCGGCATGAGGTGGCCGAGTTAGCCTTTGGGCGCGATTGGAGATTGAACAGTGGGCCAGTGACGGCTATCTCCGCGGTAACTCAGGAGGGCCGATGAAGCTTTACGAGACATTCCTCAAGCCGATGCACCCCGAAGGGTATCGTTTTGTCGGTATCTTCGCCGTGGTGACGCTGTTGCTGTTTTGGGTGTGGGAACCGCTTGGCTGGATCGGCGTCGGGCTGACTGTCTGGTGTTACTATTTCTTCCGTGACCCGATCCGCGCCGTGCCTCTGCGCGATGGGCTGATTGTTTCACCTGCCGATGGGGTCGTGTCTTTGATCGAGCCTGCGGCCCCGCCGCCAGAGCTTGGCATGGGTGGCGAGGAATTGACCCGGATCAGCGTTTTCATGTCGGTTTTCAATTGTCACGTGAACCGCGCACCAATCGGCGGTGTGATCGAAAAGCAGGTCTATCATCCGGGGCAGTTCCTGTCGGCGTCGCTTGACAAGGCGAGCGATGTGAATGAGCGCAATTCGCTGATTATTTCCATGGCGGACGGGCGCAAGCTTGCCGTGGTGCAGATTGCCGGGTTGGTGGCGCGCCGCATCGTGCCGTTTTGCCGCGAGGGTCAAAGTCTTACCACGGGTGAACGCTTTGGGTTGATCCGCTTTGGTTCGCGGCTTGATGTGTATTTGCCAAATGGTGTGGAGCCGCAGGTTTGCCTTGGTCAGACGATGATTGCGGGGGAAAGCATTTTGGCCGATCTGGGCGCGCAGGAGCCGGCACGGGCGGCAAGGCGGGTTTAGATGGGGATTGACGGCAAACCACCATTGCAACCCACCGAACGCGCAACAGCTCGGCTTCAGCCGATTCAGCTTCTGCCAAACCTGATGACCCTTGCCGCGCTGTGCGCCGGGTTGAGCGCAATGCGCTTTGCTTTCGTGGGCGAGATGGTTCTGTCCGTGGCGTTGATCGCGCTTGCGGCAGTTCTTGATGCACTTGACGGAGCGACGGCTCGGTTGCTGAAATCCGAAACCGCGTTGGGGGCAGAGCTTGATAGCTTGGCCGACTTTGTAAATTTTGGCGTCGCTCCGGGGCTTTTGCTTTATCATTGGGCGCTGACCGACAACAGCAAGGCCGGATGGATCGCTGTGTTGATCTATGCCATTTGCTGTGCCTTGCGGCTGGGCCGTTACAATATTGAAGCACGCGCCAAGGGGCCAGAAAAGAGCGTCTATTTTCAAGGGGTTCCGGCGCCGGGCGGGGCGCTTTTGGTGCTTATGCCTCTGGTGCTTACGGAGGTGTTTGCCACCCCGTTTGGGGTCGCGCTGCCTACCATTGTAGAGATTTGGCTGGTGGTGATCGGGCTGTTGATGATCTCCCGCTTTGCCACGCCGTCACCCAAACTGCTGCGTGTGCCGCGCGACAAGGCGCTGTTCCTCATGGTGGGGGTAGTGGCGTTGATTGCCACCGCGTTTACCTGGCCATGGCGGGTTCTGTTGACTGCGGAGGTGACTTATCTTGGCTTGCTGGTGTTGTTCGCGCTGCGGCCCCGGAAACGAGAAACAACAGGACAGAAGAAATGAAGCCAACCGCAGTTACCTCGTCTTACCGGCGCTGGGCGCCAATCTATGACAAGACTTTCGGTGCTGTAACCCATAGCGGGCGTCGCCGCGCCTGTGCCTATATGAGTGAGCGTGGCGGCGATGTTCTGGAGGTGGGGGTCGGCACCGGGCTGGCGCTGCCGTTTTACGGGCCGGGCGTCGCGGTGACCGGGATCGACTATTCGCCCGAGATGCTGGCCAAGGCCAAGAGACGCGTCACGCAGGAGCGGCTGAGCCATGTTGCGGCGCTGCGGCAGATGGATGCGCGCACGCTGAAGTTTCCCGATGCCTGCTTTGATTTTGTGGCCGCGATGCACGTGCTTTCAGTGGTGCCCGACCCGGAGCAGGTGATGGCCGAAATGGCGCGGGTCTGCAAACCCGGCGGCGAGGTGGTGATCGTCAACCATTTTGCCCAAGAGCGCGGCGCGTTGCATGTTCTTGAGCGGATGACGTCGCCGCTGGAGAACATACTTGGCTGGCAATCGACCTTTCCACTGGAGACGGTTCTGAAGCAGCCCGCTCTTAGGCTTGTAGAGAGCGACCGCTTGCCGCCGATGCGGATGATGACGTTCCTGCGCCTCGAAAAGGCGGCGTAAGGTCGGCGTCAGGACGTGCCCTTATCCGAGCCGCGCCCGCAACACCCGCAGCATGTTCGCGCCCATCACCTTGCGGATTTGCTCCGGCGTCAGCCCGGCACGTAGCAGAGCATCGGTAAGCGCAGGCAATTCGGAAGTGTCAAACGCGGTCGCCACGGAGCCATCGAAATCCGACCCAAGCGCGATGTGATCTTCACCGACAACTGCAATCCCTGCCTTGATCATCGCGGCAATGCCGTTTGGCGTAATCTTGTCGCAGGCGACTTCGGCCCAATACCCCATGCCGATCACGCCGCCGCCTGCTGCAATCCGTTTCATCAGGGCATCGGGAATGTTGCGCTTGTTCGGGCAATAGGAATGAATGCCCGAATGGCTTAGGATGATTGGCACGTTGACCATGTCGAGCACATCGCTGACGACCTGCGGGCTGGAATGGGCCACGTCGATGACGGCGGCGCGTTTCGCCAGCGCCTTGACCACGCTGCGGCCAAATTCGGTCAGCCCTTGATTGCTTTCGCCATGTAGGCTGCCACCCAGGGCATTGTCGAAGAAATGTTGCAGGCCGAAGACCCGGTAACCGGCATCATATAACCCGTCGAGATTGCCGAGTTCGCCTTCGAGCGGGTGCAGCCCTTCGACCCCAAGAATGCCACCGACAACCTGTTTGCCATCGGCGCGAGCGGCCAGAACGGTATCGAGATCGGCGGTGTTTCGGATGATCTTCAGCTTGCCGTCCGAGGCGGCTTCGAACTGGTGAAGCTTTTGCGCCTGATAGAGCGCGCGCTGATAGATGGATTGCCATGTGCGGACGGGCCAGAGTTGCCCGAAGGCCAGCAGGGTGATGTTGTCATAGGCATCTGCCGAATTGTGATCGTAGTTTTGTCCCATCGGGCTTTTGGTGACGGCGGTGAAAACCTGCACCGCGACACCGCCTTCGAGAAGCCGTGGAATATCCACCTGTCCGCGTGTTCCGCGCTCTAGCAGGTCACGTTTCCAAAGCAGTGAATCGGCGTGCAGGTCGCCAACCACGAGGCTATCGTGCAGCGCGCGCGCCGCATCTGAGACGGGATAAGGGTCATGCGGGGCCACCGCGTTGCGGCCGCGCTCTACGATGCCCGGCCCGAGTATCCAGAATCCGGCCAGCCCCAGCACCGCCAAAATGATCACTGTGAAAATTATCCGCTTAAGCCATCGCATCTGCCGCCCTCCCGTTTGGGGCAGTAAACCCCGGTCTGGCGATTCGCAGCAACGGTGCCGCTGGGGAAGTTTGCCGGAAGGCCGCGGGGAAAATGCTCAGCTAAGCGCGCGCCAGCCGATATCGCGGCGGCAGAACCCTTCGGGCCAGTCGATCCGGTCCACCATGGTATAGGCCCGGTCATGCGCTTCACGCAGCGTGGCCCCGCGCGCGGTGACATTGAGGACGCGCCCGCCCGCTGCGGTAAAGCGCCCGTCGCTGCGGGCGGTACCGGCGTGGAACACCATATGGAAGCTGTCTTCGGCGATCTGATCCAGCCCGTTGATGACGCTGCCTTTTTCATAGGCACCGGGGTAGCCGTTGGCGGCCATCACCACCGTCATTGCGTGATCATCGGCCCAGTTGACCTGTGCGCCGTCAAGCCGTCCTTCGGCGGCGGCCTGGATCAGGTCGAACGCCTGCGCCCCAAGCCGCATCATCAGCACCTGGGCTTCAGGATCACCGAAGCGGACGTTGTATTCGACCAGTCGGGGCTGACCGTCCTCGATCATCAGGCCGACAAACAGCACCCCCTGATAGGGCGTGCCGCGCCGCGCCATTTCGGCCAATGTGGGGCGGACGATTTCTTCCATGGTCCGGGCAATCACTGCGTCGGTCATTACCGGGGCGGGGGAATAGGCGCCCATGCCGCCGGTGTTGGGGCCGGTATCGCCGGTCCCAGCGCGTTTGTGGTCCTGTGCGGTGCCGATGGGCAGGGCATCTGTCCCGTCGCAGAGCACGAAGAAGGAGGCTTCTTCGCCCTCCATGAATTCTTCGATCACCACCTCGGCACCTGATGCGCCGAAGGCACCGGCAAACATGTCGTCAAGTGCCGCTTCGGCCGTCGCCATGTCCATTGCCACGATCACGCCTTTGCCCGCGGCAAGGCCATCGGCCTTGATCACGATGGGCGCGCCTTGGTCGTGCAGATAGGCCAGCGCGGCGGCATGATCGGTGAAATGACCGTAGGCCGCGGTGGGGGCGTTGCAGGCGGCACAGATTCCCTTGGTAAAGCTCTTGGAAGCTTCCAGCTGCGCTGCCGCTGCCGACGGGCCGAAGACGGCAACACCGGCACCGCGCAACGCGTCGGCCACGCCTGCAGCCAATGGGGCTTCGGGGCCAATGATGACGAAATCAATCGCGAGGCTGCCGACGAATTCCACCACAGCCATGCCATCCATGATGTCGAGCGAAGCACATTCGGCGATCTGCGCGATACCCGCGTTGCCCGGCGCCACAATCAGCTTGTCACATTTCGGATTTTGCAACACTGCCCAAGCCAGCGCGTGTTCGCGCCCGCCGCTGCCGAGAATGAGAATATTCATGGGTGCTCCCGCTTGGCCTTGTTCGCTCCGCGTTCTAAGCTGGGGCGGCAGGCAACACAAGCGAGGGCCGATGGCCGATCTGATCGAAGATGAAAGCCCGAAGCGCAACCAGCCGGAATTTACCGTCTCGGAGTTGTCGGGTGCAGTAAAACGCGCCATCGAAGGCGGGTTCGGCCATGTCAGGGTGCGTGGTGAAGTGGGCCGCGTCGTGGTGGCGCGCACGGGGCACATGTATTTTGACCTCAAGGATGACCGCAACGTGATTGCGGCGGTGAGCTGGAAAGGGCAGGTCGCGCGGCTGGCGCATCGCCCGGAAGAGGGCATGGAGGTGATCGCCACCGGGCGGTTGACCACCTATGGCCCGCAATCGAAATATCAGCTCAATGTCGAGCAGGTAGAGCCTGCGGGCGAGGGCGCGTTGATGGCGCTGTTGGAGAAGCGCAAGAAGGCGCTGGCGGCGGAAGGGCTGTTCGCCACAGAACGCAAGCGCGCGCTGCCGTACCTGCCGGAAATCATCGGCGTGGTGACATCGCCCAGTGGCGCGGTAATCCGCGATATTCTGCACCGGCTGCGCGACAGGTTTCCGCGCAAGGTGCTGATCTGGCCGGTGGCGGTGCAGGGCGAACGCTGTGCGCCCGAGGTTGTCCGCGCGATTGCCGGGTTTAACGCGCTGGCACCGGATGGGCGGATCCCGCGCCCTGATCTGATTATCGTGGCGCGCGGCGGTGGCTCGATCGAAGACCTTTGGGGCTTCAACGAAGAAAGCGTGGCGCGCGCCGCAGCGGCTTCGGATATCCCGTTGATCTCTGCTGTGGGGCATGAGACCGATACCACGTTGATTGACTATGTCTCGGACAAGCGCGCACCAACACCGACGGCGGCGGCGGAACTGGCCGTGCCGGTGCGGCTGGAGCTTTTGGCGTGGGTCGAGGGGCAAAGCGCGCGGATGGCCAATGCGTTGGGGCAGGGGGTCGCTGCGCGCAGGCAAAGGCTGCGCGATCTGGCCCGTGCCCTGCCCCGTGCAGGGACATTGCTGGAAACCCCGCGCCAGCGGTTTGACCGGGCGGGTGAGCGGCTGCCTGCGGCATTGACCGCCGGGGTGCAGAAGCGCCGGGTGCGGTTGTTCGACGTGGCAGGACCGTTGCGCGCCGCGCTGCTGACACGGCTTGTGGCCGGTGATCGGCGCAAGCTGGAGAGCATGGCAGCGCGGCTTAACTTTAACACGTTGAGCCGGGAGATGCGCACGAAACGGGAAGATTACGAGCGGCTTGCAGGCCGGATGGCCGAGGCGGGCGCGCGCCGCAACGCGGACTGGCGGCGCAAGCTCGATGCGTTGGACCGGCTGCGCGAAACGCTGGGGTATAAGGAAACGCTCAAGCGTGGCTATGCCGTGGTGCGCGGAGAGGCCGGCGTGCTGACCAGCAAGGCGGCGGCAGAGGTATCACCGCCGGTGCAAATCGAGTTCGCAGATGGCAAGTTCACGCTCGGCGCTGGGGCGACTGGCCCTAAACGGCGGTCACCAGATGCCCCGAAAGGCGGCGGACAAGGCTCGCTTTTTGAGTAAGGGCAGGCCGCCTGAGTGTTTTCAGGTGCCGACGTCCGGGCCGAGACAATAGAGCGGCTCATTATTCTGCTGCATCTCATAAAGAGCGCGGCCCGGCGGATCACCGGCGAGATGAGCAATCAGGCCAGACGTGCCCTGTTCGAATGTCCAACAATGAACGTCCGGCGACTCATCATAGGCAAAGCAGATGTTTTCGCCCTGCTGCCACCATTTCCCGTTCTGGCAGTGACCGTCGAGAAAGGACCAGCGAACGCGATGGTTGTCGAGGTATTCCTCGCCCCCATAGGGCTGTCCGTCGGAGCTGTAATAGAAGGTCTTTCCCTTGGTCAGTGCGTCGAACCCGGCGGCATCCAGCGGGCTTTGTGCGAAAGCCGGGGAAAGCGGCGTCAGAAAAAGTAGGCTGAGAAGGATACGCAACATGGGATGAGCCTATGCCGGAGTGTCCAGCCGGGCAAGCGCGCGCCGCATCACCCGGTGCCAGAGCGGCGGAAAAGGGCAATCCCCGCCATTATCGGCAGGGAATACGGCAGCATTGGCATGGTGGCGCGTAGCCGTAACGCCGGGTAGGGACGTGCAGGGTGCAGGTGATGATCGGAATGGCGCGGCGCATTGACCATCAGTGCCGAGGAAAACCAATGTGGTGAGTTCCAGCTATGCGCATCGCTGACCGGTTCGGGTTTGCCGGATGCATGTATGGTCCGGCGCAGTCCGTAATGTTGAACATAGTCGGCCAGCAGGATTTGAACATGCGTGTAGAGGCAGAGGAACAGATAGGCGGCAAGCCCTTTTGCTCCGCAGAGCGCAAAACTGCCTGCCAGCCCGACAAGCCCGATCACGCCATAGCCGATAAACGGGTTTGAGAGCCGCCGTTTTGCAATCTTTGCCCGGCTGTGCAGAGTGGATTCAGCGGTGAACCCGGCGCGCAGAGAGCCCAGCCAAGCACGGGAGAAGAAACGGTAGAAATCAAGCCCCGCCACGGCTGAATTGGGGTCGCGCGTGGTCCCAACATGGGCGTGATGCACCAAAAGATGTGCCGACGCGTGATGGCCAAAAAGCAGCGAGGCATAGATCGCGCGGCCAAGGCGACGGGCAGACCGCTCGGGCCGGTGGATCAGCTCATGCGCGTTGGGGTGGCTGACTTGTCCGAACCAAAGCGCGATGGCGACAAGCGTGACGAGCTTCGCAATAAGCCCGGTTTCTGCTGCAAGCGCCGCAACGGCAACGGCGAAGAGCGCGAAATGAAGAACGCCCAACCCTGTGGACAGCGCGCTCCCGGAGGGAAACTCGCTTCCTTCCGGGGCGTCAGGCAGCAGGCGGGGCACGAACCGGTCCAGTGCGTTCGTCAGAAGCGTCATGTAAAGCAGCATCAGCCATGGCCAGACCCCACCTTGCAATGCTGCGGGCAATGAAAGGCCAATCGGCAGAATCGTGGCGATGGCGAAAAGAAGCATCTGCATCGGGTGCGGCCTGCGTCGGGCGGGAGAGATATGCCACAGGCTAACCTCTTGCTTATGGCCGCACAACGCGCATTTTCGCGCTGGCCGGTCGCTTTTGGCCTCGCACCTTCTGCGCGGCGGGCCTAGGTTCAAGCCCAAGCGGAAAGGGAGGGCAAAGATGGCGGCGGGAGAGAAAAAAGGGGTCTGGAAATCCGGCAAGGGTAAGGGGCGGCGTACGCCCAAGGGTCGTCAGGTGGACGACACTGCGCTGGACGAAGTGCGCGCGCTTTTGGGTGATGCCCCCCGGCGGCGCGACCTGCTGATCGAGTATTTGCACCTGATTCAGGACGGCTTTGGCCATATCTCTGCCGCCCATGTCCGCGCGCTGGCCGAAGAGATGCGGTTGGGTCAGGCGGAAATTTATGAAGTGGCGAGTTTTTATGCGCATTTCGATGTTACGCGCGAGGGCGAAACGCCGCCGCCTGCCTTGACCATCCGGGTGTGTGATTCGCTGTCGTGCGAGTTGGCAGGGGCAGAGGCATTGCGCAGCGCACTTGAAAGCGGGCTTGATGCAAGCGAAGTGCGCGTGCTGCGCGCGCCATGCATGGGGCGGTGCGATACCGCACCAGTTTTGGAACTGGGTCACCATCATATTGATCACGCCACGCCGGAGAAGGTCGAGGCTGCGCTGGCGGCGGGGGAAACGGCGCCGAAAATTCCAGATTACGAAAGCTTTGACGCCTATCGCGCGGCGGGCGGCTATGGCGTGCTCAAAGATCTTCGCGAAGGCGGCGACTGGGAAGCGGTGCAGGAACAGGTTCTGGCCTCTGGCCTGCGCGGTCTGGGCGGGGCCGGGTTTCCGTCGGGCAAAAAATGGGGCTTTGTGCGTGGCTACGCGGGGCCGCGATACCTTGCCGTGAATGGCGATGAGGGCGAACCGGGCACATTCAAAGACCGTTATTTTCTCGAACGCACGCCGCACCTTTTCCTTGAGGGGATGCTGATTGCGGCCTGGGCGGTGGAGGCGGAAACCTGTTTTATCTATCTGCGCGACGAATACCCGGCGGTGCTTGAGATTCTGCGCCGAGAGATCGGCGCGCTTGAGGCTGCTGGCATTGTTGCGCCGGGGTATATTGACCTGCGGCGCGGGGCCGGTGCCTATATCTGCGGCGAAGAAAGCGCGATGATCGAATCAATCGAAGGCAAGCGCGGAGAGCCACGTCACCGGCCTCCATTTGTGGCGGAGGTGGGCATTTTCGGACGTCCGACGCTGGTTCACAATATCGAGACGCTGCTTTGGGTCGCGCGGGTGATGCGTGAGGGGCCGGAGATCCTGAACGGGATTGAAAAGAACGGGCGTAAAGGGCTGCGCGCCTATTCCGTTTCGGGCCGGGTGAAGAAGCCGGGCGTGCATATGCTGCCGGCCGGATCGACCATTCTCGATATTATCGACTCGGCAGGCGGGATGCTCGATGGCCATGCCTTCAAAGCTTATCAACCGGGCGGGCCGTCATCGGGGCTGTTGCCCGCGTCGATGAACGATGTGCCGCTCGATTTCGATACGCTGCAACCTTATGACAGCTTCATCGGGTCGGCGGCGGTGGTGGTGCTTTCCGATCACGACAGCGCCCGCGCGGCGGCGCTCAACATGCTGCGGTTTTTCGAGGATGAGAGCTGTGGCCAATGCACACCTTGCCGGGTGGGCTGTGAGAAGGCGGTGAAGCTGATGCAGGCGGAGCACTGGGATCAGGACTTGCTGGAAGAGTTGTGTCAGGCGATGGGCGATGCTTCGATCTGTGGCTTGGGGCAGGCAGCGCCGAACCCCATCAGGTTGACCATGAAGCATTTCGCGGACGAGGTATAAAGTGCAGGGCGCACGGCCATGGCGTTCACGCTGAGTCTACAGCGTTTCGAGTTTAAGTTGAAACACAACTTGAATTCGAAACGTGCGCAACATTCAATCGTCGAAACGCTTTAGCGTGAATGTTGCGTGCTATCCCGCTTTCAACACTCGAAACCAAGGCCGCCAACGAAGCCGCCGGTTGAGCCAGAAAAAGGCGATGATCACCGCAAAGAGTAACACCGCGGGGCCGCCGTTGAGTTGGAAGCCGTTGGGGGTGAGGTTGCCGGTGAGCCAGCTGATGACAAAGCCGAAAATGAAAAATGCGGTGATAAGATCAAGGAAAAAAGCCAGAATGATCCGCCAATTGGCAGGTTTTGCCGCGTCAGTCATGAGTGATGTCCTTTGTTCCGGAACCGATCATGACCGCAGTTTAAGGTGTTTGGCATCAGATGTGGAACAAATTTAACGCAAGGCGCTTTCGGTTCGAAGACTGATCTGCGCGGGCGGGGTAGGTGCACATGATTGCGATGGCGGCACTCGCAGGGGCCGGAATTTTGGCGGTGTTTTATTGGGCGTGGTTCTGCCATGCAGGGGAAAGCTGGGCCAAGTCGGGGGTAAAGACCGGATCGGTGCTGTTGCTGGCGCTGGCGGCATGGGCAGCGGGTGGGCCGGGGCTTTTGCTGGTGGCGTTGCTGTTCTGCGCGCTGGGCGATTATCTGCTTTCACGCGATAGCGAGGCATATTTTTTGGCCGGTGTGGGCGCGTTCGCGGCGGGGCATATGGCCTATGTGGGGCTTTTCTTGCGACACGCGGGCGCAGATGCGCGGCCGGTTTGGATCGTGACGGTGCTTTCCGCGGGGTTTATCGTGTTGGGGCTGTTCATGGCCACGCTGCTTTGGCGCAGGGCGGGCACGATGCGCCTGCCAGTGTTGTTCTATATTCCGGTGATCCTGGCGATGGGATGGGCGGCGCTTGGGGTGCCGGTCGTGGGCGCTCTGGCGTTGGTGTTGCCGGGCGCATTGCTGTTCATCGCCTCGGATTTCATATTGGCGCTGGAGGTGTTTGTGCTGTCGCCTGAGCACAGGTTGCGCCGGGCTGCCCCTTTTGCCGTCTGGCCGACTTATTGGGGCGCGCAGGCGCTTTTCACGCTGGCATTTACCGCCTCTTAACTGCGATTATTGTAAACCCGGCAGGTACAGCCCTGCGCGGTCAGCGCGCGGCAGAGTGCCCAGGCGGCAGTGCGGCTGTTGCGCCCGATGCGCGCCATGAAGTACCCGCCCTTCGGGCTGGCCCGGCTTTTTTGCCAGACCAGATCGGGCGTTTCCCCTTTACCTTGCTTGCGCAGCTGCGGGTTTTGCGGGTGAAATCGGCGCGTGCGCCCTTCTTGGTGGTGGCAAACGCCAGTTGAACGCCCCAAGGTTTGAACCGTTGTTTCGCGCGCGGCGGCGGCGAAAGCCTGCGCTTGCGGGCGAGTTCAGAACAGGCCTGCAGAAAGGGTTCGGTTTTCGAAAGCCGCAGATCGGGGGGTTTGATATCGTCCTGCAACCAATCCTGCCACGACAGGCCGGTGATGATGGCCACGTAATCTATTGTTTCCTGCGCCAATCCGCCGGTGCCAGCGATGATACCGTCTGCGCGGGCCTCTCCGCCATTATAGCCAATCGCGGCAAGGCCGGGGTTGCCAAAGGTCTGCTTCATCTCGGCGAGGTAGGCGGCGGAATGTTCCAGCGCGAGCGCGGGGTTGTAAGGGTCTGAAAGCCCACGTAGTTTTGCCGTTTGGGGCATGAATTGCGCGATACCCTGCGCGCCCGCGGGGCTTAATGCGAATGGATCAAAGCGGCTTTCCTGCCAGATGAGCCGGGCGAAGAACCCCGGATCGAGCCCTTGAGTGCGGGCGAAATTGTCGAGTGCCCGACAGGTATCGAACACGAAATTCTGCGGGTTGATACATTGCACGGGGCCATAACGCCCAGAAGAACAGACACCGTCGGGCGGCACGGCTAATGCCGTGCCTGCCGACAATATTACTCCGATGATGGCCGCCCAAAATCGCATGATCACATCCTGCCCGCGTGGGCGGCGCGCTTCAACCGGCGTCGATGGCGGGTTTTCATGCCCGACAAGGAAGACTAAGTGAAGGGAGGAAACGCAAGAGGCACGCATGGCATTCTTTCGCAAGCTCAAGGACCGGCTTTTCAAATCTTCATCGAAGCTCGAAGAGGGGCTTGATGCGATCGTCGAAGATGGTGGGGTTGAGGAGACAATCGAGGCGGGCGCTGAAGAGGCGCCGGAGCTTGGCGCGGCAGAACCGGACATGGCCCCTGTGCCTGAGCCTGAGCCGATTCCCACCCCAGAACCGGAGCCTGTTCCTGTGCCCGATCCGGGGCCGGATTTGCCCGCCCCCGAGCCGACGCCGGTTCCAAAGCCGACTCCGATACCCGAACCGGCACCGGACCCCAAGCCCACCCCCGCCCCGGTGGAGGTGCCAAAGCCGATGCCAGCCGCGCCGTCTGTGCCGCGCCACGATCCGGCCCCGACGGAAGTGCCGCCCCTGCCGGAGCCGACACCCGTACCCGTACCCGACGAGCGCCCGGACGACAGCCCGCAAGAAGCGCCCCGGCCAAGCGATCCGGCGCCCACGCCCACCCCGCCGGAACTGCCGGAAATGGATGTGGCAGCGACGGTGGCCGCAGCAGAAACAGCGCCGCGCAAGTCGGGCTTGCTTGGGCGTTTGCTGCGACGCGAGACGAAAACAGTCACTCGCCGGGTGCTTGACGATGACATGCTCGAAAGCCTCGAAGAATTGTTGATCGCCTCGGATATGGGGGTCGATACGGCGCTTCGGATAACGGCAAACATGGCTGAAGGGCGATTTGGCACCAAGCTATCCACTGACGAAATCAAGCGGCTTCTGGCCGAAGAGATTACCCGCGTGATGGCCGATGTTGCACGGCCAATGCCGCTTTATCCGAAAAAACCGCAGGTCGTGCTGGTTGTCGGGGTTAATGGCTCGGGCAAGACCACGACGATTGGCAAGCTTGCGTCGCAATTCAAGGCGGCAGGGAAATCGGTGGTGATTGCCGCGGGTGATACGTTTCGCGCGGCGGCGGTGGAGCAGCTTCAGGTCTGGGGGGAGCGTGCCGGGGTGCCGGTGCTGACCGCGCCGGAAGGATCGGACCCGGCCAGCCTTGCGTTTGACGCGCTCAAGCAGGCGGAGGCTGAGGGCGCGGATTTGCTGATGATCGACACGGCAGGGCGGCTTCAGAACCGCAAGGATCTGATGGAGGAGCTTTCCAAGATCGTGCGGGTGATCCGCAAGGTTGACGATAGCGCGCCGCATAACACGCTGTTGGTGCTTGATGCGACCACGGGGCAAAACGCGCTTTCACAGGTCGAGGTGTTTCGCAATCTGGCGGATGTGACCGGGTTGGTGATGACCAAGCTTGACGGCACGGCAAAGGGTGGTGTGCTGGTCGCGTTGGCGGATAAGTTCGGCTTGCCGATCCATGCGATTGGCGTGGGCGAACAGATTGACGATCTGGCCCCGTTTGACCCGGCGGAGTTTGCCGCAGCGCTGACCGGGGTTGAGCAATGAGGCGCGCATCAAGTCGCCGGTGCCGGTTTCCCGATAATGGCGTCGATAGATCCGGGTCGGTGTGGATGCGACGGTTTTGAGCGCCTGGGTTGCCTCTCTTGAAGGAACGGAAGCCGGGCACCACGCGGCGTTGATCCTTGCATTGATGGCAGCCCTTTTGCACGCGATTTTCGGCGCATTGCAGAAAGGCAGGTTCGACCCTTGGCTTTCGCGCGGGGCGATTGATGGCTTTTATGGGCTGATGGCAGTGCCGTTCGCGCTGTTCGTCGTGCCGTGGCCAGAGCCGCATATGTGGGTGATCTTTCTTGCCGCGTTTATTATCCACACAATTTACAAATTTCTTCAGGCCATGGCCTATTCGCGGGGGGCGTATACGGTGGTTTACCCGGTGGTGCGCGGCACCGGGCCGCTTTTCACCGTGATCGGTGCGTGGCTTTTGTTCGGAGAGGTGTTCACCTGGGTGCAGTGGCTGGGAGTGTTCACGTTGCTTGCCGGGATTTACGGGCTGGCGCTTTACAATCTGCGCACCATCACCGAAAGCCGCGATACGTTGCCTGCGGCCCTTGGCCTTGCGGTGATTACCGGCATGTTCGTGGCGCTCTATACGACATGGGACGCTTATGGCATCCGTTCGACCGTGAACCCGTTCACCTTCCTTGCGTGGTTTTTCATGTTCGACGGCATCGTCTTTCCGATACTGGCGACGTTGCGCTTTCGTGCACTGCCTGCACCGCCGCCGCTCAAGCCGCTGTTGCGAATGGGGTTTTTCGGAAGCTTGATTGCTTTTGCCTCGTTCGGGTCGATCATGATGGCGACTCGGCTCGACAAGGTGGGCGAAGCGGCGGTATTGCGCGAAACCTCGACCGTGTTTGCCGCGCTGATCGGCTGGCTGATGCTGGGCGAAAGCACCGGCCCGCGACGAATTGCCCTGATGGGCTTGATCGCGGCGGGGGCCGTGATAGTTGAAATGGGCGGATAAAGCGTTTCGACATGTTGTTGAGACGCGGCAATATGTCGAAACGCTTTAGGAGACCCCATGGCAGAGCCTCGCAAAATCAACCCGGTATTGAAAATGGCATTGGAGCTTGGCCCGGTGATTGCCTTCTTCATTGCTTACATCCGGCTGAAGGATGATGTTTTCACCATCGGGGGCACCGAATATTCGGGTTTCATATTGGTGACGGCGGGGTTCATCCCGCTTATTTTGCTGTCCACCGCAATCTTGTGGAAGTTGACCGGGCATCTATCGAAGATGCAGGCTATGACGGCGGTGCTTGTGGTGGTGTTTGGTGGGTTGACCGTATGGCTTAACGATCCGCGCTTTATCAAGATGAAGCCAACCCTGCTTTATCTTGTCTTTGGTGGGACGCTCGGCTTCGGGCTGCTGCGCGGGCAGAGTTATCTGCGGCACGTGATGGAGGGCGCGATCCCGATGCGGCACGAGGGCTGGATGATCCTGACCCGGCGGCTGATGTTCTTCTTCTTCGGGCTTGCGGTGGCCAATGAACTGGTTTGGCGGCTGATGTCGGAAGAGGCGTGGGTGAATTTCAAGACCTTCGGGCTGACTGCCGCGATTTTCGTTTTCTTCATGGGGCAAAGCAGGCTTTACCGCACCTACGGCACTGGCGAGAGTGCAGCGGAAAACACGACCAAGGATGACGCGTAACGGCGGACGTATCGCCCAACTGCCGGTCTAGCCTTTTTGACCGAATAGGGCCTTATGGCTTTCGGTGTTTTGTTGCAGTGTCTGGCGAAGATCGGCATGCAAGGCACGCCCGCGTTGCACGCCGTCGCGCGCGCCGACCTGTGCCAGCCAGCGGCTGAGATTGGGTTTATCTTCAAGGTTTTGCTGCTGACCTTCCCAAAGCGAAGCCCAAGGCCAGATGGCAATATCGGCGATGGAAAAGAAATTTCCGGCGACGAATTCATGCTGTGCCAGCCGCCGGTCAAGCACCTTGTAGAGCCGGGCAACCTCGGCTCTGTAGCGGTCCTGTGCGTAAGGCAGCACTTGCGGCGGCTCCATTGTCGGGGCGTATTTCAGGAAATGATGCGCTTGGCCTGCCATCGGCCCGACGCCGCCCATCTGCCACATCAGCCATTCCTCGACCGTGATGCGGTCGCGCTCGGTCGTGCCGTAAAAAAGCCCGGTCTTGCGGGCGAGATACATCAGAATTGCACCGCTCTCGAACACTGAAACCGGTGCTCCGCCCGGCCCGTCGGGATCGACGATCGCAGGCATCCGGTTGTTGGGCGAAATGGCAAGGAATTCGGGCGCGAACTGGTCTCCCTTGCCGATATTGATCAGGTTTACATTGTAAGGCAGGCCCATTTCCTCAAGCGCGATGGCAGCTTTCCAGCCGTTTGGCGTGGGCCAGAAATAGAAATCAATCGGGGCGGGCATCGGCAACTCCTTGGACCTTGTCAAAGCTTATGTTGGCGCTTTGTGGCCCAGAGGCAAGGGGCGATGTTGCGTCGGGCGATCTGCCGGGGTCGGATCAGGCAATTGCAATGCATCGAGCGGCAAGTTAGCCGCCTGCCGCATCAGAGCGCCCCGCCGGAGACGGGGAAGTTTCGTGCCGCTGTTCGACCATTGACGCGCCTAACGGGCTGCGCTATCGCCAATGCCGTGGCGATTTGTTACCGGATTGCGGGCCACGTTAAAGAATTTCGCTAAAGAGGTCATCGGATGGGAACCCCTTTCGCTTGACCGCGGCCGGGGGTTTTTTGATGGGCCGATGGGCCTTGCGAAGGGGCGACCGATGAAAGACAGCTGGAACAAGCGCACGAAACTGGTGCATGCTGGCACGAGACGCAGCCGTTATAACGAAGTAAGCGAAGCAATTTTCCTGACCCAGGGATTTGTTTACGAGACCGCCGAACAGGCCGAGGCGCGCTTTATCGAAAGCGGGCCGGACGAGTTTATCTATGCCCGTTACGGCAACCCGACCGTGGCGATGTTCGAAGAGCGGATCGCCGCGCTAGAGGGGGCGGAGGATGCCTTCGCCACGGCCTCGGGCATGGCGGCGGTGAATGCCGCGCTGGTGGCCCCGCTCAAGGCGGGGGATCATGTCGTCGCGGCGCGCGCGCTGTTCGGATCATGCCTTTACATCCTTGAGAATATCCTCGGGCGTTACGGGGTCGAGGTCAGTCTTGTCGATGGCACTGATCTGGCCGCATGGGAGGCGGCGATCCGGGCGGACACGAAGCTGGTATTTTTCGAGAGCACGTCGAATCCGACACTGGAAGTGATAGATATTGCGGCCGTATCAAGGCTCGCCCATGCGGTGGGGGCGTTGGTGGTGGTCGACAACGTGTTCGCCACACCGGTCTTTTCCCGCACGTTGGAGCTTGGGGCGGATGTGGTGGTTTATTCCACGACCAAGCATATTGACGGGCAAGGGCGCACGCTGGGCGGGGTGGTGCTTGGCTCGCGCGAATTCATCCGCGAACAGGTCGTGCCTTACATGAAACACACCGGCGGGGCGATGTCGCCATTCACTGCATGGGTCGTTCTGAAAGGGCTTGAAACGATTGATCTGAGAGTGCGCGCGCAGGCGGCGACGGCGCTGGCGCTGACCGAGGCGTTGCAGGGGCATGAGAAGCTCGCCCGGGTGGTTTTTCCCGGCCATCCGAGCCATGCACAATACGATCTCGTGCAGGCGCAGACCGGCGAAGGCGGCACCGTGGTGGCGCTCGATCTGGCGGGCGGGCAGGCGGCGGCGTTCCGGTTTCTCAACGCGATGCAGATCGGAGTGATCTCGAACAACCTCGGTGATGCAAAGACTATCGCGACCCACCCGGCGACGACGACTCATCAACGGCTGACCGATGCGCAACGGGCCGAACTTGGAATCACACCGGGGTTGATCCGGTTTTCGGTCGGGCTGGAAGACCAAGACGACTTGATCGCCGATGTGATGCAGGCGCTGGCGCAGGCCTGACAAGCACGAGTCTGTCTTGAAGGTCGTTCGCCGGGATTGGTATTTCCCTCGTGCAGGTTTACATTGCATAGGTGAATAAGGCTCGATGGAAGGGGCAAGCCCATGAACAGCATTACGCCGGCGCTTGAAAAAGCGCCGTCACGCGACGAGGCGGAGATGGCGCTTTTGCGCCTGCGGCAATGGGCGGAAAGCGCCACACCAGAGGAAGTGGCGGATCTGGATCCGGGGGTATCCCGGCTTCTGCCGGGCGCGCCGCTTTCGAATTATCCCGCTTTGGCGCGGGCTTATCCGGAGGAATTCGAGGTTGATGATGCCTATAAGGCAACTCTGCCCGATCTGCAAAACGGCCCCGCAAGCCTGATCAAGGGCGCGCGACGGGTGATCCAGCATGTCGGGATTTCGAATTTCCGCCTGCCGATCAGCTTTCGCACCCGCGACAATGGCGATCTGTCGCTTGAAACCTCTGTGACCGGCACGGTTTCGCTTGAGGCGGGCAAGAAGGGGATCAACATGAGCCGGATCATGCGCTCATTTTATGCCCACGCGAAAAAGACGTTCTCTTTCGAGGTGATCGAAGCGGCGCTTGATGACTACAAGGCCGATCTGGAGAGCTTTGATGCGCGCATCCAGATGCGGTTTTCCTTTCCGATGGAAATGCCGTCACTGCGATCTGGACTGATGGGTTTCCAATATTACGATATTGCGCTGGAACTGGTGGAAAGCCACGGTGTGCGGCGCAAGATCATCCATCTCGATTATGTCTATTCGTCAACCTGCCCTTGTTCGCTTGAGCTTTCGGAACATGCGCGCAGGTCGCGCGGCCAATTGGCCACGCCGCATTCGCAGCGTTCGGTGGCGCGGATTTCCTGCGAGGTATTGTGCGACACTGATTGCCTGTGGTTCGAGGATCTGATCGACCTTGCCCGTCGCGCGGTGCCGACAGAAACACAAGTGATGGTGAAACGCGAAGACGAGCAGGCCTTTGCCGAGTTGAATGCGGCCAACCCGATTTTCGTGGAAGATGCGGCGCGGTTGTTCGCGCGCGAATTGGAAGACGATCCGCGGGCCGGAGATTTCCGGGTGGTGGCAAGCCATCAGGAAAGCCTGCATAGCCATGATGCTGTCTCAATCATCACCGAAGGGGAGTTGTTTGACAGTGAAAGTGTTGACCCGCGGTTGTTCAGTACACTTTTTCACGTTGGCTGAAAATTTAGCGACGGAACCAAACAGCAGCCACGTTCAAGGGAACATGGCTTGGTTAAACGTGGCTTGGCAAATGCGCGATATGCGCTAGATTTCTTCATCCGTTAATGCCTTTTAGCAGAGAGGGCCTCGAGCGACATGCGGTTTTTACGGCAGAGCCTGACTGGCCTTTTCCTGCTCTCCCTCACGTTTGGGGTGCTGTTTTATGCCGGATATGTGCTGAAATCTGCAGTGTCCGACAGGATGGCGCGCGCTACACATGTGCCGGAGGCACGCGAGCGGTTGTTTGCGGTGAATGTGCGCACTGCGCGGGCGGGGCGCGAAGTGCCGATTCTGACGGCTTATGGCCAAGTGCAAAGCCGCCGGTTGCTTGACCTGCGCAGCGCGGTGAGCGGTGAGGTGATCGAGCTTTCGCCGCATTTTGTCGAAGGCGGGCAGGTTAAGGCAGGTGAGTTGCTGCTGAAAATTGATCCGGCAAATGCCAAAGCGGCGCTGGCGCGGGCCGAAAGCGCGCTACAGGATACCAAGGCAGAGGGGCGCGACGCGGCGCGCGCGCTGGAACTGGGGCGTGACGAGCTGAGCGCGGCGCAAGAGCAGGCGCAATTGCGGGCCACGGCCTTTGAACGGCAGAAAAACCTGCGGTCGCGCGGTGTCGGGACGGATGCGACCGTGGAAACGGCAGAGCTTGCGGCGAGTGCTGCGCGCGCCACTGTGCTTGCCCGCCGTCAGGCTCTGGCGCAAGCCGAAGCGCGGGTGGATCAGGCGGCAACCAGCCAAACACGCGCAAAAATCGCACTGGATGAGGCGCAGCGCACGCTTGCCGATACGGAGTTGCGTGCCGCCTTCTCCGGCACACTGAGCGGTGTCGACGTGGTTGAAGGCCGGTTGATCAGCGCCAATGAGAAACTGGCACAACTGGTGGACAGCAATGAGCTGGAGGTTGTTTTCCGGCTCTCCACAGGTGGTTATGCGGGGCTTCTGGACGATCAGGGCGCGCTTACCCACGCACCGATAACGGCGGTGCTTGATGCCAATGGCGTCGATCTGGTGGCCGACGGCATGATCAGCCGCGATAGCGCGGAAGTGGGTGAAGGGCAGACCGGGCGGCTTGTCTTTGCGCGGCTAGATACGGCGCGCGGGCTAAAGCCGGGGGACTTCGTGACCGTCAAGGTGCGCGAGGCACCGCTTGAGGGCGTGGCCCGTCTGCCCGCAAGTGCGCTGGGGGCGGATGGTGCTGTTCTGGTGCTGGGCGAGGATGATCGGCTGGAAAGCCTCAAGGTCGAACTGCTGCGCCGACAAGGGGATGATGTGATCCTGAGCGCGCCTGCAATCGAAGGTCGTGAGGTTGTTTTGGCGCGCACGCCGCTTTTGGGCGCAGGCATTCGCGTGAAGCCGCTGCGCGATGCGGGCAATGCAGCGCCGGCGGATGCGCCGGAACTGCTGGAGTTGTCAGCGGAGCGCCGGGCCAAATTGGTGGCCTTTGTCGAAGGTAATCAACGGATGCCCGAGGCGATGAAAACCCGGCTTCTGGCACAACTGGCACAGCCGAAAGTCCCGGCCCAGATGGTCAAGCGGATCGAAGACCGGATGGGGGCTGAGGGTGATGATGGCGCGCAGCCCTGGCGGCCTTCTTTCCTATTTCGCACGCCATGCCACGGCGGCAAACCTGCTGCTGCTCGTTCTTGTCGTTGCCGGGATTTCGGCGGTGCCACGAATGCGGGCGCAGTTCTTTCCCGACGTGGTGGTCGACAGCGTCTCCGTCAGCGTAACGTGGGAAGGCGCAGGCGCAAGCGATGTCGACGCGGCCATTGTGCAGGTATTGGAACCCGCGCTTCTTGCCGTGGATGGTGTGGCCAGCTCGGAATCGACCTCTCGGGAAGGCCGTGCCTCGGTTTATCTTGAGTTTGAACCGGGCTGGGAGATGGCCCGCGCGGCCGGGGATGTTCAGTCGGCTGTGGACGCGGTGACAACACTGCCAGAGGGGGCCGATGAACCGGAAGTGCGGCGCGGCTCGTGGTATGACCGGGTAACGGACGTGGTGATTACCGGGCCGGTGGGATCGGAACAACTGGGCCGATTTGCCGATGAATTCGTGACCCGGTTGTTTGCCGAAGGGGTTACCCGCACAACGATCCGCGGGGTGGCAGCACCGCGCACGGTGATAGAGGTCCCGACGGTTAACCTGATCAAATACGATGTCAGTTTTGCACAGATTGCCACCGCAATTGCCGCCGAGGTTGACGCCGATCCGGCTGGCGATCTGGAGGGCGCCAACGCACGGGTGCGCACCGGGGTCGAAAAACGCACGCCCGAACAGATCGCGCAGGTGGTTTTGCGGGTCAATGCTGATGGCTCGAAACTGACCGTGGGGGATGTCGGGCGGCTGCATGTGGAAGGGATTACCCGCACCCGCAGCTATTTTGTCGGCGATCACCCGGCGATTTCCGTGCGGGTCGACCGGACTGCGCAGGGCGATGCAATCAAGATACAACGGAAGGTCGAGAGCGCTGCAACCGAGATGAAAGCGACGTTGCCGCAGGGGGTTTCTGTCGACTTGATCCGCACCCGTGCCGAGGCAATTACCGACCGACTTGATATTCTGATGAAAAACGGCGCGCAGGGGCTGGTTTTGGTGTTGCTGCTCTTGTTCTTGTTTCTCAACGCGCGCACCGCGTTCTGGGTGGCAGCGGGGATACCGGTTTCGATGCTGACGGCGATTGCTTTCATGTATCTCTTTGGGTTGACCATCAACATGATCTCGCTTTTTGCGCTGATCATCACCACCGGGATTATTGTCGACGACGCTATCGTGGTGGGCGAACATGCCGATGCGCGCATGAAGGCGCTGGGCGAAGGACCACTGCAAGCCGCCGAGAACGCGGCGCGGCGGATGGCGCTGCCGGTTTTTTCGGCGACGCTGACCACGGTGATCGCATTTTTCGCGCTGACCGCAATTTCCGGGCGCTTTGGCGACATGATCGCCGATATTCCGTTTACCGTGATTACGGTGCTGATGGCGAGCCTTGTCGAGTGCTTCCTGATCCTGCCCCATCATATGGCGCATTCGCTGCGCAAATCCGGTGAGAAAGCGCATTGGTATGATTGGCCGTCGCGGACCGTCAATCGCGGCTTTGTCTGGCTGCGCGAGCGGGCGTTCAGGCCATTTGTCGGGCTGGTGCTTTGGGCGCGCTTCCCGGTGTTGGCGGTGGCGGTGTTGCTCCTTGTGTCACAATTGGCGATGTTTGTGCGCGGCGATGTGCAATGGCGGTTTTTCAATTCCCCCGAACGCGGCAGCGTGACCGGCAACTGGGCGATGGTGCCGGAAGCAACGCGGGCCGACACGGTGGCGATGATGCATGAAATGCAGCGCGCCGCCGAAAAAGTGGGCCACGATTACGAGGCCAAATACGGGCGTAATCCGATCGACTACATGTTGACTGAGATTGGCGGGAATTCGGGCCGCCCGCTTCCGGGGGCAGACACCAAGGATGCCGATCTTCTGGGCGGTCTTGCGATTGAGCTGATCGACGCAGATGACCGGCCCTATTCCAGTTTCGCCTTCGTGGCGGCGTTGCAGAAAGAAGCGCATCAAAGCCCGCTGGTGGAAACGCTGAGCTTCCGGGGCTGGCGTTCCGGCCCCGGCGGGGACGCGCTGGACGTGCAGTTCTTCGGTGCCGATGCGGCAACGCTGAAGGCTGCGGCAGAGAGTTTGAAGCGTGCGGTGACACGCTACCCCGAAGTGAGCGCGGTTGAGGATAATCTGGCCTATGACAAGGACGAAATGATCCTTGATCTGACCCCGCAAGGCCGCGCGCTGGGCTTTACGATCGACGGGCTGGGCCGGGTGCTGCGCAATCGGCTGAACGGGCTGGAGGCGGCAACTTACCCCGATGGCCCCCGCTCGGCCGAGATTCGTATCGAACTGCCGGAATCGGAGCAGACGGCGGATTTCCTTGAGCGCAGCCAGATGCGCACAACGGCGGGTGGGTATGTGCCGCTGGCCGATATCGTTTCGGTCAAAAGTCGGGCAGGGTTCTCAACCGTGCGGCGCGAGAATGGCATTCGCACCGTTGAAGTGACCGGCGCTATTTCAGAAGACGATCCAGCCCGTGCGGCGGAGATCATGCGGGCACTGAAGGCCGAGATTCTGCCCGATATTGCCGCCGCGCATCAGGTTGAATGGAAGCTCTCGGGCCTTGCCGAGCAGGAGAGTGATTTCCTGTCTGACGCGCTGCTTGGAATGTTGCTCTGCCTGATTGGCATATATCTCACGTTGGCTTGGGTATTCTCAAGCTGGACGCGCCCGTTGGTGGTGATGGCGGTTATTCCGTTCGGGCTGGTGGGGGCGGTCTGGGGCCATTGGCTTTGGGGGGTGCCGCTTTCGATGTTCACCGTGGTGGGCCTGTTGGGGATGACCGGGATCATCATCAACGATTCCATCGTGCTGGTTACAACGATTGACGAATACGCGGCGAAGCGTGGGCTTTTCCCGGCGATCATCGAAGGCGCGGCGGACCGGTTGCGGCCGGTGTTCTTGACCACGGCGACAACGGTTATCGGGCTGGCACCGCTGCTTTATGAACGTTCGCAACAGGCGCAGTTCCTCAAGCCAACGGTGATTACGCTGGTTTACGGGTTGGGCTTCGGGATGCTTCTTGTGTTGATCGTGGTGCCGGCGCTGCTGGGGCTGCAAGCGGATTTGAAACGTCAGATCAACTCGTTTCGCCGGGCGCTCAGAGCGCGGCATGGAGGTGGTTTGGTGCGGAGCCTTAGCATGCTGGGCGGGGTTGGGGTTCTGGCATGGCTCGCCGCGACGATGGGGCATGTGGCGGTTTATGGCATGCTTTGGCCGCCGCTGTCCGGATTGGTTGGCGGCGGGGCGGCGATGACGGGCGGCGCGGCGATGGCGTTTGCGCTTGGCGCATTCATTGTCGGGCTGCTCCTGTTTTTGGGGCTGCTTTATCTTGTTGGCGCAATGTCCCGGTTGTTGAGCATGCGCGGAGATCGGCCAAGTGAGCCGCCGCGCCGGGCCTGACACTGGACCACGCCACGGCCTTCGGCTAATTATTTCCATAACTTGTTATGAGACACGGCATTGCGCTGAAACGCATCGACCTCCTGAACGGGGCTGCGTATCGCTGCGATGGCGTGTCTTGGCTTGAATGTGGCGCGTTTTTCAGGCGAACAGCGTCACGGGACGGGGGAAACACGTGCTGCGTAATTCAACTGCGATGCTGGCTTTGCTGGCATTGGCCGCCTGTGGCGATCCGCTGGCGAAGATTCCAACAATCGAAGATGTTGATGTGGCCGGCCCGGCGCCGGTGGTCGATGTGGTGGCAGCGCCGGTGGAGAGCGACCCGCAAGCCGGGTTTTTTCAGCGACTCATGAGCAATCGGAGCGTGGCGCAGCCTGCGGCTAACTCGGCAGTCGCCGATGGTCCCAAGGTGCCTGATGTTGCCACTGCCCCGCCTGAGGGGGCCGAAATTGCAGCTGAGGCCAAACCCGCAACGGACGGCTTCTTTTCTTTTCTGCGCAAGAAGCCGGTAACCGATACGGCAGACGCCAAAGCACAGCCGGATACGCCCACGGCGACGGTGCAAAAAGCCTCTCTGACGCCGGAGCCTGCTTCACCACGTGACATCCTACCCGAGAAACGCGGTGGGCTTTTTGGCGGGCAAAACGCCGGTCGGGCTCGTGGCGGCATCACGCTGCGCGATGTCGTGCCGGGTGAGGTTCTGCCTTACGGCGAGATTGCGCGCGCTTGCCATGTGAAGCAGGCCGACTTGGGCACCCAGATCAGCAAATACCCGAAAAAGCGCGCCAAATACCGCATCTATGACAGCGTACCCGGCGCAGTGACCGCCCGCACATTTTATATTACTGGCTTCGGCGATGGCTGCGCCCGGCAGACCACTGCGGCTTTGGCCATGTTCGGCACTGCGGGCATGTATGAATCGCTGCGTTACGGGCTGGCGAAGCAAGCAAACACGCCCAAGAAGATGACCGATAAGGCCTATGAGAAAGTCAAATCGCAGATATGCCACACCGGGCGCGCCAAGCCCTGCGGGAAGAAACTGCCGACGCTTGAGAAGGATACGGTATTCCTGAGCTTCTATGACCGCTTTGAGGGAGCTCAGAGATGGACCAATATTCTGGTTTCCGATGGCGCGTTACTGGCGGTAGACAACGATTGATCCTGTATCGCCAAAGCGCGGTGTCATCATGCCACGAAACGAAAAACGCCCCGTTCTGCAACGGGGCGTTTTTTTGGCGGGCTTCAGAAGGGCGCTTTAGCTGCCCCAGATGTAGATAGAGGCGAACAGGAACAGCCAGACCACATCGACGAAGTGCCAATACCAAGCTGCGGCCTCAAAGCCGACATGGCTTTCCTGTGTGAATTGCCCCGCCATCAATCGTAACAGACAGACGAAGAGGAAGATCGTGCCGATGATGACATGGAAGCCGTGAAAGCCGGTCGCCATGAAGAACGAGGCACCATAGATATTGCCGGAAAAACCGAACTGCGCATGGCTGTATTCATAAGCCTGAAAGGCGGTGAACAGCAGGCCGAGCAGAATGGCAATGATCAGACCCCATTTCATGTCTTCACGGTTGTTCTCATGGGTAATCGCGTGGTGCGCCCATGTGGCCGCCATGCCCGAGCAGAGCAGGATCAGCGTGTTAATCAAGGGCAGGTGCCACGGGTCGAACGTTTCGATCCCGACGGGCGGCCAGGGGCCATCAACGGCGGGATAGTTCGGACCTGCCGGATACATCGCATGTTTGAAGAAGTTCCAGAACCATGCAGCGAAGAACATCACCTCGGAGATGATGAACAGCACCATGCCATAACGCAGACCGATCTGAACAACCGGGGTATGGTCGCCGATCTTCGATTCGGTGACCACATCCGACCACCAGCCATACATGACATAGAGAACGAAGAGGAAACCGGCGATCATGACCCAAGGGGTGACATCGTGGAACCAAAGGACCGCCCCAAAGAGCATGGTGAACCCGGCCAGAGCCCCCAGAAGCGGCCAGATGGAAGGGTTCAGAATGTGGAAATCGTGATTTTTTTCGTGCGCCATATTATCCCTCGTTGGAGGCTTGGTTGAGTACTTGCATAGTCTTGTCGGCCTTCAGGGCTGCCTGAGTGCCGGGTTTGGTTGTGGCGGGCTTTGTTTCCTTTGCCGCGCCGTCTTTCGCTTCGCCACCCGACTTGACGACCCCTTCGGCCTTGCTGTCACGCGCGGCGGCGGCTTTGGCATCGGCTTCGGGCATGTCGATCTGATAGAAGGTATAGCTTAGCGTAATCGTGTTGATGAATTTCGCGTCCCTGTCGTTGACGATATCGGGATCGACGTAGAAGGTGACCGGCATTTGCGCGCGCTCATGCGGTTGCAGGATTTGCTCGGAAAAGCAGAAACATTCGATCTTGGTGAAGTAGCTGCCCGCATCATAGGGGGTTACGTTATAGCTTGCCTGCCCCGCGATTGCATGGTCGGTCGGGTTGTAGGCCTCGAAAAACGCCAGCCCGGTTTCGCCGATGCGTAGTTCCAATTCGCGTGTGACTGGCTTGAATTCCCAAGGGAAGCCTTTCTCGCGGTTGGCATCGAAACGGACCTTGATCTTCCGGTCAAGAATGAGGTCGCTGCCGGCATCGGCTTCCTGAGTGACCCCGCCATAGCCGGTAACACGGCAGAACCAGTTGTAGAACGGGATCGCAGCCCAAGCCATCGCCCCCATGAAAAGCACGAGCGAGACGGTTGCCAAAAGAGCTTTCTGATTGCTGTTCTTTGCCATCAGTTGTCCGCCCCTTGTTGCTGTGCGGCTGGTTCGCCCTGGGTTGTTGCGGGTTGTGCGTTGAAATCGCCACGTTTGGTTTTAACCAATGTCAGCCCGAAGACCAGCGCCACAAAAGCCAGCAAAACCAGTGCAAGGCCGACATTTCGGCTTAGACGGCGGCGGTGCAACTCATGCTCGACCTGAATTCCCATTACCAGCCTCCCAGCCCGTAGAGCGCCAAGGCACGTTCGGCAAGAATGGCAAAGAAATGGCCGAAGAGATAGAGCAGGGAGAACGCAAAAACACGTTTTTCGGCGCGGTAGCCATCACTTTGCGCAAGGGTTTCATCGCGCCGCCAAAGTCCGATGGCACCTTTGAGAAACAGCGCGTTGAGCACGACCGCGACGGCCATGTAAAGCGGTCCGCCGATCGAGGTAAGGCCAAGCCCAAGCGCAACCGGCGCCAGCAGGATGGTATAGATGAGGATATGCTTGCGGGTTGAGCGGTGCCCATGCGTAACGGTCAGCATCGGCACGTTGGCTTCCTTGTAGTCGGTCTTCACAAACAGCGCGAGCGCCCAGAAATGCGGCGGTGTCCACATGAAGATAAGGGCGAACATCAACACCGATTCGACCGAAACCCCGCCGGTTGCCACGGCCCAGCCGATCATCGGGGAAAGCACCCGCCGCGCCGCCGATCACGATATTCTGCGGCGTCCAGCGTTTAAGCCACATGGTATAGATCACCACGTAGAAAAAGATGGTAAAAGCCAGAAGTGCAGCGGCAACCCAATTCGTTGCCAGCCAGAGCATCACCACCGAGAAGCCGGAGAGGAAGGCACCAAAGCCCATGGCTTCGCCTTCGGTGATACGGCCCGCGGGGATTGGGCGCTTTCGGGTGCGCTTCATGATCCTGTCGATATCGGCATCCCACCACATGTTAAGCGCACCGGACGCGCCACCACCGAGGGCGATAAACAGGATTGAGGTGAAGGCGATGAACGGATGCACCGGTACCGGTGCCGCCAACAACCCGACCAGCGCTGTGAACACCACGAGAGACATCACCCGCGGCTTCAGAAGCGCGAAGAAATCGCCGAAACTGGCGTCCCCTTCATTGGTCTGGAGGTTGTTGATGTTCAGGTCAGTCATGCTTGTGCGGAGCCTTGGCTCATTGTTTCTTACCGGGCGATACTATTGTCCGGGGCTGAACCGCCCCGGACATGCTTTGAACCTATGTCGATCAGCCCTTCACATCCGAAAGCTGGACATACTCATCGGCGGCCTTGGTCGCGGCCATCCATTTGGCGTATTCGTCTTGGCTAACCACCTTGACGGTGATTGGCATATAGGCGTGGTCCTTGCCGCAAAGCTCTGAACACTGGCCGAAATAGATGCCTTCCTTGTCAGCTTCGAACCAGAGTTGGGCAAGCCGCCCCGGCACCCCGTCCTGTTTTACGCCGAAGGCCGGAACCGTCCACGAGTGGATCACGTCATCGGCGGTCACGGTAACAACGACAATCTTGTTCACCGGCACGATCATCGCATTGTCAGCGGCAAGCAGGAATTCATCGTCGTTATAGCCCGCATCAACCAGCTTGGCCCGCATCGCATCGTTGAGGATGTAAGGTGTGACGTCTTTGTCGGCCGGGCGCGCGTCTTCATCAAGCGAGGCGGGTTGGCCAACCATGTAGCTGTCAAACTCAACATCGTCATCGGAGTAGTGATAGGTCCAGTACCACTGGTGGCCGGTCACTTTGATATTGACGTCGCCATCCGGAATTTCCTGTTGTTTAAACAGGATTGGAAGTGAAAACGCACCGATAAAGACCAGGATCAGGACCGGGCCCAAGGTCCAGAAAATCTCGACCGGGGTGTGGTGCGTGAAACTTGCCGGTGTGGGATTGGTCCGCCGGTTAAAGCGGAAAACAATCACCAGGATCAGCACGACCACCAGCCCGACAATGGCAAAGATGATGTAGTTGATCATGCCGTCAAGCCAATGAATGTCTCGGGCAAGCTCGGTCGCGGCGGGCTGGAAGCCCATCAGGCCGCTTTTTGGTTTGCCAATGGTTTCAAGCGTCTCGGCTGCCATGGCCGGAGCCGCGACGAAGGCAGTCAGAAAGCTCAGAAGCTGAAAGAAGAGTCTCATTTTTCACCCAGATCGGTTTACAGGTTCGTTTTCTTATTCTTGCACCGCCACCCGGAGGTGGCGATTTGCCCGTTGTTTTACGCTTGGTACAACCCCATACTCTTGCAAAGGAATTCAGGGGCAGACCATCGCTTGACCGGTGCCAATTTCGACATAGATCAAAATTACCCCGCATGGAAGACAGGAAGAAGCGATTATGTCGGATATAACCTTTCGCCCGTTCGAGAATGCACTCGATCAATCTCGTGCGTTGGAGCAACTCAACCGCGCCACGCAAGGCGCCGATGACGGTGAGATTTTCTTTGAGAGGCGGCGCGGGGAAGCTCTGGTTTTCGATGATGGCCGGGTGAAAACCGCAAGCTATGACGCCTCCGAAGGGTTCGGCCTTCGGGCCGTCAGTGGCGAGGTTGCAGGCTATGGCCACAGCACCGAAATTTCCCATGCGGCAATCGAAAGAGCTGTTGAAACAGCAAGGCTTGCAGTGGATTCGGGGCACGGCACGCTGGCCGCTGGCCCAGCAGCAACCAACCGCAGGCTTTATGCCGATCTTGACCCGATTGCCGATGCTGCCTTCCCGGTGAAGATCGAGACCCTGCGCGAGATTGATGCTTTCATGCGCGGGCTTGATCCTCGCGTGGTGCAGGTGTCGGCAACAATCGCCGCATCCTGTCAGGAGGTCGAAATCCTGCGCCCGGACGGGCAGCATTTGCGCGATGTGCGGCCGATGACGCGGCTAAATGTCTCGGTTATCGTTGAGCAGGAAGGGCGGCGCGAATCCGGTTCGGCAGGTGGCGGAGGGCGTGTTGGCCTTTCCGGACTGCTCGATCCGGCAGATTGGCAGGCAAAGGCGCGCGAGGCGTTGAGAATCGCTTTGGTCAACCTTGAAGCGGTGCCCGCACCTGCCGGGGTGATGGACGTGGTGCTTGGCCCCGGTTGGCCCGGTATCCTGCTGCACGAGGCGATTGGTCATGGGCTGGAGGGTGATTTCAACCGCAAGGGCAGTTCGGCCTTTGCCGGGCGGATGGGAGAGCGGATCGCGGCCCCCGGCGTGACGGTGCTTGACGATGGCACGATCCCTGACCGGCGCGGCTCGATCTCGTTCGACGATGAAGGCACACCCAGTTCACGCACCACGTTGATCGAGGATGGTATCCTTGTCGGCTACATGCAGGACCGCCAGAATGCCCGGTTGATGGGCGTGGCCCCTACCGGCAACGGGCGGCGCGAAAGCTTTGCCCATGCACCAATGCCGCGGATGACCAATACCTATATGCTCGGTGGTGAAACCGACCCCGGTGATCTGGTCGCGTCCTTGAAAGACGGGATCTATGCGGTGGGTTTCGGTGGCGGGCAGGTCGATATCACCAATGGCAAGTTCGTGTTCTCCTGCACCGAGGCTTACCGTGTGCAAGACGGCAAGGTTGGCGCCCCGATGAAAGGCGTGACGCTGATTGGTGACGGGGCCATGGCGCTCAACAATATCCGCGGGCTGGGCAATGACATGGCGCTTGATCCCGGCATGGGCAATTGCGGCAAGGCGGGCCAGTGGGTGCCGGTGGGTGTGGGGCAGCCGACGGTCTTGATTGGTGGGCTGACCGTGGGGGAGCGGCGGCCTGAGATAGCGAGTAGCCGCGGGACCGAGAAACAAGCGGTTTGATGCGCTGCTGGATCAACCGCCGGACCTGATCGCCCGCAGCCTCAGGGTGCTACTTGTCATTGCGCCCTTTGCCTGCAAGGATGCCCGGCATAGAGCGTTCAACCCGGACGGCGCGCGTGCTGGCTTTTTTGGCATCTGATATATAGAGCACATAGCCTCTCTGCCGTCCCGGAGTAAGCGCATGAAACGCGGCTTTCAGGGGTGGGGTGTCTTCCAGCCTCTCCTGAAGCTCCTTTGGCAAGACCAACGCCCGCTTTTCCTTGAAGTCGACTTTCCGACCCGCCTTCTCCAGCGCGATGGCTTCCTGAACATATGTTCGGATGGTGGGGGTGAGCGCGGCAATTTCCTCGGTGGTGCTGACGTGAATCACCCGCATTGCCTGACTGTGTGTGCCGGGGCGGGCAAGGATACCTTTCGGATCACTCAGGAGCGCGCCTTTGAAGAAGCCAAGCCCGCAGGTGTGTTTGAAACCGAAGAAAATGGCGATATTTCGCGCCTGCCAAGTGTAGCAAAGTTTGTTCCACTTGACCTCCTCAGTCAGACCAAGTTCCAACAGGAGGGCGTGCAATGCCTTGCGTGCCTCGTGCCAGTCGGATTGGCTCAGCAAGGTATCAATCGTTGGTTTTGGCTTGGCCATGCTGGGCGTTTCTCCGGTTACTCGCCCTCGAAGTCGCAAAGCGTATGCACATCCATGCCCATGGCTTCCAGTTTAGCACGCCCGCCGAGATCGGGCAGGTCGATGATGAATGAGCAACCCACAATCTCTCCACCCAGCCGCTCGATCAGCCGTATCCCGGCTTGCGCCGTGCCGCCGGTGGCAAGAAGGTCGTCCACCACGAGGATTTTTTCGCCTGCCGCAATGGCATCGTGATGAATTTCCACCACCGCTTCACCGTATTCCAGCGTATATTCTTCGGAAATCACCGCGCCGGGCAGCTTGCCTTTCTTGCGAATCGGCACGAAGCCGACTGTGAGTTGATGCGCGATGGCGCCGCCCAGAATGAAGCCGCGCGCTTCCAGCCCGACAACCTTGTCAATCTGCATTCCCGCGAACGGGTGCAGCATCTGATCAATCGCAATACGAAAGCCGCGCGGGTCGGCAAAAAGCGTTGTCACATCACGAAACAGGATGCCTTCATGCGGGAAATCCACAATGGTGCGGATGTAATCCCTGACGGTTTTCGAATTGGACATGGGCACTCTCTGAACTTGGCGTTTGCCTTCGTTTGGCCGATTGCGCGTGGCCATGCAAGAGGTGCCGTGTTTCTTCGAAGCAAAGAGGACAGCCCGCCATCGTGCTTATTTTGCGTTCAACATACGCCCTGCCACCGCGTCGAGTTTCGCGGCCAGTGCCGGGTCGCGGGCTTCGGGGGCTGTGAGGATGGCGTATTCAAGCGCGTGATCGCAGCTTTGGGGGCAATCGTGCCGCTCCCTCCCCAATAGCGCGGGCAAACCGGCCACCAATGTGCGGCCTTTGTCGGCATTTCCCATCAGGATGGCGATGATATCGGTCACGTCAACCTCTCCGTGATCCGGGTGCCAGCTGTCGTAATCGGTCACCATGGCGATACTGGCATAGCAAAGCTCCGCCTCGCGGGCGAGCTTGGCTTCTGGCATGTTGGTCATCCCGATCACGTCAGCGGCCCAGCTTTCACGATACATCCTTGATTCCGCAAGGGTAGAGAATTGCGGGCCTTCCATGGCAAGATAGGTGCCGCCCTCATGCATGGTGATCCCCGCCCCGCGCCCGGCCTCAAGACAAGCCGCCGAAAGCCGTGCGCATGTGGGATGCGCGACCGAGACATGTGCAACAAGACCGGAACCGAAGAAGCTTTTCTCGCGCGCGAACGTGCGGTCGATGAACTGATCGACGACAACGAAATCTCCGGGCGCCATTTCCTCGCGGAATGACCCGCAGGCCGAGACCGAGATAACATCGGTGACGCCCAACCGTTTCAGCGCGTCGATATTGGCGCGGTAGGGAACCAAGGACGGCGGGTGAACATGGCCGCGCCCGTGCCGCGGCAGAAAGGCCATTTTCACGCCTTCCAGCGTGCCGGTCAGAATCTGATCCGACGGCGTGCCCCAAGGTGTGTCCACGCTGATCCACTTGGCCCCGTCAAGCCCACCTATCTCGTATATGCCCGAGCCGCCTATGACGCCGATCATGGTCTCTGCCATTGTTTTCCCTTTCTGATGTCGCGACGGCAGAGTGGCGGGCGGGTGCGTGAATGGCAAGCATCCGGGGAAATGAGCGGGCGAGGTGGCGTCACCGGCTATACCCGAGCCATTTCCGCCGCGTTACACAGCGATTTATGGCATCGTGCTGGGTATTGGTGATTGTGCTGTTGTGCGCGCACGACAATTCCCCTATGCGGCCGTCCTCATGCCGCAGTTACACCCGCATTTCCAACCCGAGGAACACAGTTAATGAAACGCACCGTTTTGGCGGCGTTCGCCAATCGCATTGCCATTCCCGATCTGAACCTGCTGCCGGAAGAGCGGCTGACCATCGGGCGGCTCAGGATCGAGATATTGTCAGGCCTGACGGTGGCGTTGGCGTTGGTGCCCGAGGCGGTGGCGTTTGCCTTTGTCGCCGGGGTGCATCCTTTGGTCGGGCTTTATGCTGCGTTCATGGTCGGGCTGATTACCGCATTGATCGGCGGGCGGCCGGGAATGATCTCCGGTGCCACGGGGGCGCTGGCGGTGGTGATGGTTGCCTTGGTTGCAAAGCATGGGGTGGAATACCTGTTTGCAACCGTGGTTTTGATGGGGCTGCTGCAAATTCTTGCCGGGATCATGCATTGGGGGAAATTCATCCGTTTGGTGCCGCATCCGGTGATGCTGGGCTTTGTCAACGGGTTGGCGATCGTGATTTTTCTGGCGCAAATGACCCAGTTCAAAGTGCCGGGAACGGTGGAAAACGATGGCCATGGCCTGCCCGATCATGGCGGGGGCGGCGGTGAATGGCTGACCGGAATGCCGCTTGTGACGATGCTGGGGCTGGTCGGGCTGACCATGGCTGTGATCTGGCTGATGCCAAGGCTGACGCGGACCATTCCGGCGCCCTTGGCCGGGATCGGGATCACGGCGGCGCTGGTGATCGGATTTGGCCTTGATGTGCCGCGCGTGGGCGACATGGCGGCGATCACCGGCGGGTGGCCCGCGTTCCATATACCGGCTGTTCCGCTCACTTGGCAGACGCTGACCATTATCGCGCCCTATGCGGTTATTCTTGCCGCTATCGGCCTGATCGAAAGCCTGCTGACGCTTAATCTTGTGGGCGATATCGTCGGCAAACGCGGCGGGGCCAGTCAGGAATGCATCGCGCAGGGCATTGCCAATTCCGTGACTGGCGTTTTCGGCGGTATGGGCGGTTGCGCAATGATCGGCCAGTCGATGATTAACGTGAAATCCGGCGGGCGCACCCGTGTGGCGGGGATTGCCGCTGCCCTGTTCCTGCTCAGCTTCATTCTGTTTGCCGCTCCGGTGATCGAACAAATTCCGTTGGCCGCGCTGGTCGGGGTGATGTTCATGGTGGTGATCGGCACATTCGCATGGAACTCCGTCACCATACTGGCCAAGGTGCCGTTGATGGATGCGTTCGTGATCCTGCTGGTGACGGTCGTGACCGTGTTGTCCGACCTCGCGGTTGCTGTGGTTGTCGGCGTTATTGTTTCGGCGTTGGCCTATGCGTGGAACAATGCCCGCCGGATCGACGCGAAAACGGTTGAAACGACTGAAGGCGCGCGGGTTTACCTGATTCAAGGGCCGCTCTTTTTTGGCTCTGCCTCGGGGTTTACTGAGCTTTTTGACATTGAAGCCGACCCGGCCCGAATCATCGTCGACTTCGCTGACAGTCGGGTGGTCGATCAATCGGCGTTGCAAGCCATCGAACAGATTGCCGCCAAATATGGGGCGGCGGGCAAGCAGATACAGTTGCGCCATCTAAGCCGGGAATGCCACAGGCTGCTGGCCAAGGCCGGACATCTTATTATCGATAGCGATGACGATCCTGATTACGAACTGGCGGTGGATTATTCTGTCCGCACGGGGATTCTGGGAGGCCATTAAGCGCGGCGGGCTTCTTGGGACCATGAAATTGCCACATTTCCGCCATCCTTCTACCCGGCTTTTCCTGTATTGTCGCCACACTGGCTGGGGGCGTCCGGATCATTCGCAACACGTATGTGGGCGGGGTCCGTCTTGGGGACGAGGCCGAAGCATTGGATCAGAAGACCAACCTTGACGCGGAACAAGCAAAGCCTGCGTTTGAACCTGCCGATAAGGCACTTAGTGATGAGGCACTTAGTGCTGTCCGTCAGATGATGGAGGCCGAAGAGCGCCACACCGAAGCGGATGAGAAATATGCCCCGGAAAACCCCGCCGCAGCCAACGCTGAGCGGGCCAGCGCCGAGGCGCCCGAGACCGTGACAAATGCGCCAGCGCCACGTCGAAAAACTTCGCGCCTGCGGCGTGCGGTGGGCGCAGATGCCTTGCCGCCGCTGGATTCTCCTGCCCCCGAACCGCGCCGAAACGCTAGGGCACGGGTTAAGGCGCTTTTCAGGGCGAGGCTTGCGGATATGGATTTCAAAACAATGCTTCGCAATATCCGTGCCCGGCATGTTGCGATTGCAATGCTGGTCGTGGTGATGTTCTGGAAGCCTTGGCTTATTCCCGGTGTGATCTTCACGCTGTTTTGGGTTGGCTTGATCGCTTGGCTGACCATGGGGCCAGACCGGGCGAGCGAAATGGTGGCGCAGTTGTGGGAGCGGTTCTCGCGCCGCTTTCCGGCGCGTGCAGCGACATGGCTGACACGGATACAGAGTGTCGCCGACAAGATTGACGGCTGGTTGGCGCGCCTGCCGGAACGCTGGACCGATGGTATCTACCTGCCCGATCTTGGCCGGAGTGAAGCCGCAGCAGAAGGGGAGGCACTCCCCGAGCGCCCCGACCCGTTCGAGAGGCTGGCAGCGGAGCGACAGATCGGATCGGCGGGCTGATTGGTTGCTGTTGGCGCGCGGCTTGCAATCGCTTGGGCCGAAATGGTGCAGATCCTGCCGTCGCTATGCTTCGGCAGGCTTGAATTCGGATGGCGCGGCGCGTATGTGACGCGCGACAGTCACGAAAGAGAAGCCCATGGCCCGCACCAACCCGCTCCAGTTCGTCCAACAGGTCCGCTCGGAAGTCGCCAAGGTCGTCTGGCCGACGCGGCGCGAGATATTCCTGACCACTGTGATGGTATTCATCATGGCGGCACTCACGGCGATTTTTTTCGCGCTCGTGGATATTACCATTCGCACCGGCATTCAGGGTCTGCTGAACTTCTTCGGAAGTTGAGCGACGCGCGCAGGCGCGGGCGAAAAATTTGCGCCCGCTCTTGAATTCGATGCCCTGTGGCGGTAGGACCGCACAACCCCGGAAATGGCGCGCGGCGATTCGAGCTTCGCGCCGCTTTTTTGTTTCGGGTGTACTCTGGCCGTAAGGCTCGGGTGATATGGCAAGATAGCATGTATGCGGCGGGTGCGCCCGCGAAGACAGGGTTGAAGCTGAGATGGCGAAACGGTGGTATTCGGTAAGTGTTCTTTCGAATTTCGAAAAGAAGATAGCCGAGCAGATCAGGCAGCTTGTGGATGAGCAGGGTCTCGAAGATCAGATCGACGAAGTGCTGGTGCCCACCGAAGAGGTGATCGAGGCGCGTCGCGGCAAGAAAGTGACGACAGAGCGGCGTTTCATGCCCGGCTATGTGCTGGTGCATATGGAGATGAGCGACTCCGGTTATCACCTGATCAACAGCATCAACCGGGTGACAGGCTTTCTTGGGCCGCAGGGTCGCCCGATGCCAATGCGCGATGCGGAAGTGAACCAGATCCTGAACCGTGTGCAGGAAGGCGAAGAGTCGCCGCGCACCCTGATCAGCTTCGATGTTGGCGAGAAAGTGAAAGTCAACGACGGACCGTTCGAGGATTTCGATGGCATGGTCGAGGAAGTGGACGATGACAATCAGCGCCTGAAGGTGACGGTGTCGATCTTTGGCCGGGAAACCCCGGTCGAGTTGGAATTCACGCAGGTCACCAAGCAAGGGTGATCGGCATGAACGGCGGGCAGGTTGCCCGCCTGCGCCCGTGATCGGGCGCGCACATGTGGGAGGCGAGGGCGGCGCGCTGTCTGAACCGAACCACACAACGAAAGAGCCTGCAGAACGCGTTTTGCGGGCGTTGAAAAGGAGAAGGGCCAATGGCCAAGAAACTAGCCGGGAAGATGAAGCTCCAGGTTCCTGCCGGACAGGCAAACCCGTCGCCGCCGGTCGGCCCTGCGCTGGGTCAGCGCGGGATCAACATCATGGAATTCTGCAAGGCGTTCAATGCCAAGACGCAGGATATGGAACCGGGTGCGCCGTGCCCGACCGTCATCACCTATTATCAGGACAAGTCCTTTACCATGGACATCAAGACGCCGCCGGCGTCGTATTTCCTGATCAAGGCTGCCAAGCTGAAATCTGGCGCCAAGCTGCCGGGCCGCGAGACGGTCGGCAGCGTGACGACGAAACAGGTGCGCGAAATCGCCGAGGCAAAGATGAAAGACCTCAACGCAAAAGACATCGACGCCGCAATGCTGATCATTCTGGGGTCGGCGCGGTCCATGGGCATTGAGGTGAAATAAGATGGCAAAACTTGGAAAACGCACCCGTGCCGCGCGCGAAGCTTTCGCAGGCAAGGAAAATGTCAGTGTTGAGGCCGCCGTTGAGTTGGTGAAGTCCAACGCCAAGGCAAAGTTCGATGAAACCGTGGAAATCGCCGTTTGTCTCGGTGTCGACCCACGCCACGCAGATCAGATGGTGCGCGGTGTTGTCGGTTTGCCCAATGGCACCGGCAAGGACGTGCGCGTTGCCGTCTTCGCCCGTGGCCCGAAAGCCGAAGAGGCGCAGGCCGCCGGGGCCGACATCGTCGGTGCCGAAGACCTGATGGAAACCATTCAGGGCGGCGAGATCAATTTCGATCGCTGCATTGCCACACCGGACATGATGCCGATTGTCGGACGCTTGGGTAAAGTGCTTGGCCCGCGCAACCTGATGCCGAACCCGAAAGTGGGCACGGTGACGATGGATGTGGGCGACGCGGTGAAAAACGCCAAGGGCGGCGAAGTTCAGTTCAAGGTTGAGAAAGCCGGCGTGGTTCATGCCGGTGTCGGCAAGGTGAGCTTTGATGAAGCCAAGCTGGTGGAGAACATTCGCGCGTTCGTGGACGCCGTGCAGAAGGCCAAACCGGCCGGTGCCAAAGGCTCCTACATGAAGAAGATTGCGCTCAGCTCAACCATGGGGCCGGGCGTCAGCATCGACATTGATAGCGCCGCCGGCAACTGAGCCGTACATCAGTAAAAGCAAGCCAAACGGGTCCGAATTTCGGGCCCGTTTTACTTTTGCAACGGTTTTGCAGAACTTTCTCCGCGCCGTTGCCGGGGGCTATCGCGCCGCTACGCTCATTCTCAAAGAAACGGCCTTGAACGAGGGCGGATCACATGAGGCAAGAGTGGATCACCGCAAATGCGGTGACGGTACTATTTCATGCGTCAGGTTTCCGCTGTCCAGAGCTGCCCAGCAAGAGGCGGACCATAGGCCCGAGGCAAGTGAAATGGTAAGCGGGAAACGAGCAACGTGAAAAACTGGCAAAGGCGCGCAAAGGTCGCGGAGATACGGGAAATAGCGGCGGCACAGCTTGAAAGCCCCGATCCGTCCTTTGATCACAAACGTCACCTGAAAGAGCTGTGGCGGCTGGAAACCAAACCGCGCAACATGTCCGATCTTGAAGCCCGGATAATGTTATTGCTCGGTGCGCGGGCCAAGCCTGCACGCATAAAGCTGTTGATGAGCAGCCTTAGGGAACGCCGCGCGAAGGCGCAGGAGACACCTCTGTTCGAGGAATTTGAAACCTATCTGCGGGGAACGCTGGGCGCAGATGTTCTGATCGGGCACGATTTCCTGCCCAAGACATTTGCCAGCGTGACACATGACGATGTCTGGAAGGACGTGCAATCGGCGGTCCGCGCGCTGAGCGGGCTGTCACGTGATGGCGTTTTCCTTGATTCCGGTACACTGCTCGGGGTGGTGCGCGACAAACGTTTGATTGACCATGACGATGACGTGGATCTTGCCTATTGCCTGAGTGCGGGAACGGCGGAGGGGGCGGCACGCGAATGGCTTGCGCTCAAGGCAGAACTGCAAGCCCTTGGCCTGATGGACGATGCGGCGCTGAAAGGGCGGGATGTCTACAAGATCAAATCGGCGGGGCATTATCAGATTGACCTGTTTCCGGCGTGGGTCGAGCAGGGCAAGGTGTATGTTTACCCGCATACCGCAGGGGAATTGAGCGAGAGCGAGGTTTTTCCGCTGGCAACATGCCCGGTGACAGGTTTGCCAATCCCGGCGGCGCCCGAGAAAATGCTTGAAATCAACTATGGTCAAGGCTGGCGCGCGCCCGACCCGTATTTCAAGTTCCCATGGAACAGGATGATGCGAAAATTCAAGGCATTTCTCGGCGCACTCGAGATGGAGATGGCGCTTGAGAAAGTCGGCACTGTGTTGACCTATGGCACGTTCGATTTGTTCCATGTCGGGCATGTGCGGCTTTTACGCCGTCTTTCGGCATTGGGAGAGCGGCTGGTCGTGGGATGTTCGACCGATGAGTTTAATGCCACCAAGGGCAAGTCTTGTGTGATGCCGTATCGGGATCGCGCCGAGATACTGAACGCTTGTTCTTATGTTTCAGAGGTGATCCCCGAAACCGGCTGGGACCAGAAGCGCGATGATATTGCACGGTTGGAGGCTGATATTTTTGCGATGGGTGACGATTGGAAAGGCAAGTTCGATGATCTGTCAGACTTGTGCAGGGTTGTTTATCTGCCGCGGACCGATCATGTCTCGACCAGTGAGTTGAAGCAGCGCGTTCAAACCGACGCCCTGCGGCTGGCAGGCTGATCGGCGCGCCGTATCGGGCCGGAGATTTTTTGGACAGGCTGCCTGCCATGGGTTACGGTTATTTAAGAGCAGAACAGTAAGACAAAACCGAAAGCGAGGGACCGGGCCATGCCGGAACATGACGCGCGGATTGGCGAAATCCGGGAGGCTGCGTTGGCCCATCTTCTGGGGTCGGAAGATGCATTTGATCCCAAGGCGCACCATCAGGAACTGGAACAGCTTGGCCCTGAAGACGATGGCAACGAAAGCACGAGCTATCTTGAAGCCCGGATTCTGACGCTGCTTGGGTTTGCCAAGCGCCCGCGGCGTGCGCAAAAAATGCTCTATCGTTTGTTCAGGGCACGGCTGGCCCGGCAGGAAGGCGCAGAGTTCGAGGCGTTCCAGCAGGCGCTGCGCGAGGCTGGGGAGAACGGGGTTTCGCTCGACGGGCTGCATTTCTTCGACTCGTTCGCCACACTTGATGAGGCGGAAGTCTGGGCCGATATCGGGCGCACACTTCGCCTGCTCAATGCGCTGGTGGGGCCGACCTTCGTGAATTCCGGCACGCTTTTGGGTGTCGTGCGCGAGAAGGGGTTGATCGCCCATGATGACGATGTCGATCTAGCGGTGATCCTGAACGCCGGCTCAGCCAGAGAAGCGGCGGATGAGTGGCTGAAAGCGTGCAAACTGCTGCATGAAAAGGGGCTGATGGAGCGCGCGCCACGGCGCAATCTGGCGGTTATCAAACTGGTGTCGGATTCGGGCGTGAAGGTCGATCTGTTTCCGGGCTGGATCGAAGACAAGAAGATATTCGTCTATCCTCATACGTTCGGGGAGCTTGCACAGAGCGATGTGCTGCCGCTGGCGCAGTCAGAGGTAAAAGATCTGCCAATACCACGAAACCCCGAGGCCATGCTGGCGGTAAACTACGGCCCCGACTGGCGTGTGCCGGATGCGGGATTTGAATTTCCTTGGGACCGGGCGAACCGGCTGTTTGCCGCCTTTCGTGAGCGGCTGGAAGAGCTTGCGCCCAACCTGAGGAAGATCGACGCGACTTCGGTGCCAAAACCCGATAAACCGCGTGTCGTGATTACCTATGGCACGTTCGATTTGTTTCACGTCGGCCATCTTCGCTTGCTCGAACGGCTGGCCGCGATGGGGGACAAGCTGATCGTGGCCTGCTCGACAGATGAGTTCAATCGCGCCAAGGGCAAGGCCACGGCAATCCCGTTCGAACAGCGGTGTGAAATGCTGAAGGGGTGTCGCTATGTCGATCAGGTGATTGCCGAGCGATCGTGGGAGCAGAAAGTGAGCGATATCGCGGAATATGGCGTCAGCCTGTTTGCCATGGGGAGCGATTGGGAAGGCAAGTTCGATGACTTGCGCGAACATTGCGATGTGCTCTATCTGCCGCGCACGGAGAATGTCTCAACCACGGAACTGAAAAATCTTATCCAGACGATGCGCACGCCCCAAAAGAAGGCGGTCTGAGCACCGGAAATTTCGCCTGCCCCCTTGCCCTTCACCGCGCAAGGTTATATCTCGCCCCTTGCAATCCAGCGTGCGATTCGTCGCGCGCTGTTTTGCATTTCGTCCAAGACGGTGGGTGGAGTGCGTCCGCACCCCTTAATTTCCTGCCTGAGACGGGTCGTGACTTTGTTTTCCTGCGGGTTTTCAACCTCGGGCGAACTTGGCTTCAGCCCCGTAAAACGGACCTGAGTGCCGGAGCAATCCGGCGAAACTGAGCCGGGCGGGGAGACCTGCCCATACCTGGAGTAAAACTGTGGATAGAGCCCAGAAAGAGAAAGTGGTCGAGGAACTCGGCCAGATCTTCGAAAGCTCTGGCGTCGTCGTGGTAGCCCACTACGCCGGTCTGACAGTTGCTGAGATGCAGGATTTGCGCGCACGTGCCTCTGAGGCCGAAGCGTCTGTCCGTGTCGCCAAGAACAGGCTCGCCAAGATCGCCCTTGAGGGGAAGCCCTGCGCAAGCATGGTGGAATACCTTTCGGGTATGACCGTTCTGACCTATTCCGAAGACCCCGTGGCAGCAGCCAAGGTGGCCGAAGGTTTCGCCAAGGATAACGACAAGTTCGAAATTCTCGGCGGTGCCATGGGTGAGAACGCACTCGACCGTGCCGGTGTTGCGGCCGTTTCGAAAATGCCCTCGCGCGATGAACTCATCGCAACGATCGCGGGTATGCTCGGCGCGCCTGCTTCGAATATCGCCGGTGCTATTGGCGCCCCTGCTTCGAACATCGCCTCCATCCTCTCCACCATCGAGGAAAAGGCGGCGTAAGCAACCGAATGATTGGCGTGGGGTTGATCCTCGCGCGTTGGAACACATCTTAGGAAACGGAAAGCAAGTAAAATGGCTGATCTGAAGAAAATGGCTGAAGAGATTGTGGGTCTGACCCTTCTCGAAGCACAAGAACTGAAAACCATCCTCAAAGACGAATACGGCATTGAGCCCGCTGCTGGCGGCGCGGTGATGATGGCCGGCCCCGCAGGCGATGCCGGCGGTGCAGCCGAAGAGGAAAAGACCGAGTTTGACGTGATCCTGGTTTCGGCCGGCGCATCGAAAATCAACGTCATCAAGGAAGTCCGCAGCATCACAGGCCTGGGCCTGAAAGAAGCCAAGGACCTGGTCGAAGCGGGCGGCAAAGCCGTCAAGGAAGGCGTTGACAAGGCGGAAGCAGATGACCTGAAAGCCAAGCTGGAAGCGGCTGGCGCGGAAGTCGAAATCAAATAATCGGCTTTACCGGGGGGAACCCCCGGCATTTCGAGGCTGGGCGCGGAATTTCCGGGCCCAGCCGAACCTGTCTTAGAAAGAGCCGCGCAGCAACGGGGCGTTTTCTAAGGTCTGGTTCAATGGATCGGGAGGCCGTCTTGGGACGGCGGCCAGGAATTGATCCGAATGCAGACTGTCTCTTGGGTAGGGCGCCGAACCCCGGCGGCGCGCTTGCCTGGTGAGAACTTCAAGAGGTGATATATCTCATGGCTCAATCTTTCCTTGGCCAGAAACGTTTGCGTAAATATTACGGTAAAATCCGTGAAGTCTTGGATATGCCGAACCTGATCGAGGTGCAGAAAAGCAGCTACGATCTTTTTCTGAAATCCGGAGACCAGGACATCCCGCAGGATGGCCATGGCATCAAGGGTGTGTTCCAGTCGGTTTTTCCGATCAAGGACTTCCACGAAACCAGTGTGCTGGAATTCGTCGATTACGAGTTGGAAGAGCCGAAATACGATGTCGAGGAATGCCAACAGCGCGATATGACTTATGCTGCGCCGCTCAAGGTCAAGCTGCGGTTGATCGTGTTTGATGTGGATGAAGATACCGGCGCGAAATCGGTCAAGGATATCAAAGAACAAGATGTGTTCATGGGGGATATGCCCCTGATGACGCCGAACGGCACTTTTGTCGTGAATGGCACCGAGCGTGTGATCGTGTCCCAGATGCACCGCTCGCCTGGCGTGTTCTTTGACCATGACAAGGGCAAGACCCATGCCAGCGGCAAGCTGCTTTTTGCCTGCCGGATCATCCCTTATCGCGGTTCGTGGCTCGATTTCGAGTTCGATGCCAAAGATATCGTTTTCTCCCGGATCGACCGTCGCCGCAAATTGCCGGTGACAACCCTGCTTTATGCGCTCGGGCTCGATCAGGAAGGCATTATGGATGCCTATTATGACACGGTGAAATACAAGCTGCGCAAGAAAGACAACGGCTGGATCACCCGGTTTTTCCCCGAGCGGGTGCGCGGCACACGTCCGGCATATGATCTGGTGGACGCCAAGACGGGCGAAGTGATTTGCGAAGCGGGTAAGAAAGTCACGCCTCGCGCGGTCAAGAAGATCCTTGACGAAGGCAAGATCACCGATCTGCTGCTGCCATTCGATCAGATCCTCGGCAAATTCGTCGCAAAAGACATCATCAACGAAGAAACCGGCGCGATCTATGTCGAGGCGGGCGATGAGCTGACCCTTGAGCACGACAAGGAAGGCAACGTGACCGGCGGTTCGTTGCATGAGCTGCTTGAGGCCGGCATCACCGACATCCCTGTGCTGGATATCGACAACATCAATGTCGGTCCTTACATGCGCAACACCATGGCGCAGGATAAGAACGTGAACCGCGATACCGCGCTCATGGATATCTACCGCGTCATGCGTCCGGGGGAGCCGCCCACTGTCGATGCGGCCTCTGCGTTGTTCGAGACTTTGTTCTTCGACGGCGAACGCTATGACCTTTCGGCTGTTGGCCGGGTGAAGATGAACATGCGTCTGGCACTCGACAAGCCGGACACACAGCGCACGCTTGATCGTGAAGACATCGTCGCCTGCATCAAGGCGCTGGTGGAACTGCGCGACGGTAAGGGCGATGTCGATGATATCGACCACCTCGGCAACCGCCGGGTGCGGTCGGTCGGCGAGTTGATGGAAAACCAGTATCGCGTTGGCCTTCTGCGGATGGAACGCGCGATCAAGGAGCGGATGTCGTCGGTCGAGATTGACACGGTGATGCCGCAAGATCTGATCAACGCCAAACCGGCAGCGGCGGCGGTGCGCGAATTCTTCGGCTCCAGCCAGCTTTCGCAGTTCATGGACCAGACCAACCCGCTTTCGGAAGTCACCCACAAACGTCGCCTTTCGGCGCTTGGGCCGGGCGGCTTGACCCGCGAACGTGCGGGCTTTGAGGTGCGCGACGTGCATCCGACCCATTATGGCCGGATGTGCCCGATTGAAACGCCGGAAGGCCCGAATATCGGTCTTATCAACTCGTTGGCCACGTTTGCACGGGTGAACAAATACGGCTTTATCGAAACGCCTTACCGCAAAGTTGCTGACGGCAAGGTGACCGATGACGTGCATTATATGTCGGCGACCGAAGAAATGCGCCACACTGTTGCGCAGGCCAATGCCACGCTGGACGAGAAAGGCGCGTTCATCAACGATTTGGTAAGCACGCGTCAATCGGGTGATTACAAGCTGGCACAGCGTGAAACGGTTGATCTTATCGACGTTTCGCCAAAGCAGTTGGTTTCGGTTGCGGCCTCGCTCATTCCGTTCCTTGAAAATGACGATGCGAACCGTGCCTTGATGGGCTCGAACATGCAGCGTCAGGCCGTTCCCCTGCTGAAAGCAGAGGCACCGCTCGTGGGCACCGGCATTGAAGAGATTGTCGCACGCGATTCCGGCGCGGCGATCATGGCCAAACGCGCCGGTGTGATCGACCAGGTCGATGCACAGCGGATCGTTGTGCGTGCCACGGCGGATCTGGAACTGGGCGATGCGGGGGTTGATATCTACCGGATGCGCAAATTCCAGCGTTCGAACCAGAACACGTGTATCAACCAACGTCCGCTGGTGAAGGTGGGCGATACCGTGCAGAAAGGCGAAGTAATTGCCGATGGCCCTTCGACCGATCTGGGCGAACTGGCACTTGGCAAGAACGTCATGGTCGCCTTCATGCCGTGGAATGGCTACAACTATGAAGACTCGATCCTGATTTCCGAGCGTGTTTCGCGCGATGACGTTTACACCTCGATTCATATCGAGGAATTCGAAGTTGCCGCCCGCGATACCAAGCTCGGGCCGGAAGAGATTACCCGCGATATCCCGAACGTTGGAGAGGAAGCCCTGCGCAACCTCGATGAAGCGGGTATCGTCTATATCGGTGCCGATGTGGAGCCGGGTGATATCCTTGTCGGGAAAATCACACCGAAGGGCGAAAGCCCGATGACGCCGGAAGAAAAGCTTCTGCGTGCCATCTTCGGTGAGAAAGCCTCTGACGTGCGCGATACGTCGCTGCGGGTCAAACCGGGCGATTTTGGCACGGTTGTGGAAGTGCGCGTGTTTAATCGCCACGGCGTTGAAAAAGACGAGCGCGCGCTTCAGATTGAGCGCGAGGAAGTCGAACGTCTTGCCCGCGACCGGGATGACGAAATGGCCATTCTGGACCGTAACATCTATGCCCGCCTGAAAGGCATGATCATGGGCAAGGTGGCGGTGAAAGGCCCGAAAGGCGTGAAAGCCAATTCGGAGATTACCGAGGATTTGCTGGAAACGCTGACCCGCGGTCAGTGGTGGCAGCTTGCACTCAAAGACGAGAAGGATGCCCAGATCGTCGAAGCCTTGCACGAGCAATACGAGGTGCAGAAACGCACGCTTGATGCCCGTTTTGAAGACAAGGTCGAGAAGGTCCGCCGTGGCGATGACCTGCCGCCGGGCGTGATGAAGATGGTCAAGGTGTTCGTCGCGGTGAAGCGCAAGCTGCAACCGGGCGACAAGATGGCCGGACGCCACGGCAACAAGGGCGTGGTCAGCCGCGTTGTGCCGATGGAGGATATGCCCTTCCTTGAGGATGGCACCCCTGTCGATTTCTGTCTCAACCCGTTGGGCGTGCCCAGCCGGATGAACGTCGGCCAGATTTTGGAGACCCATATGGGTTGGGCCGCGCGTGGCCTTGGGCTGAAGATTGACGATGCGTTGGGTGAATATCGCCGCTCTGGCGATCTGACTCCTGTGCGCGAAGCGATGGGACACGCCTATGGTGAGGATGTCTATGAAGAGGGCATCAAAGGGATGGGCGAAGCTCAGCTTGTGGAAGCCGCTCAGAACGTCACCCGCGGTGTGCCAATTGCAACGCCGGTCTTCGATGGTGCCAAGGAAAGCGACATCAACGATGCGCTGAAACGGGCAGGCTTCGATACATCAGCGCAGTCGATCCTTCATGATGGGCGCACCGGTGAGCAGTTTGCGCGTCCGGTGACGGTGGGCATGAAGTACCTGCTCAAGCTGCATCACCTTGTGGACGACAAGATCCACGCGCGCTCTACCGGGCCATACAGCCTTGTTACCCAGCAGCCGCTGGGCGGGAAGGCGCAGTTCGGCGGGCAGCGTTTCGGGGAAATGGAGGTCTGGGCCTTGGAAGCTTACGGCGCAGCCTACACCCTGCAAGAGATGCTGACGGTGAAATCCGATGACGTGGCCGGACGGACGAAAGTCTATGAGTCGATCGTCAAGGGCGAGGACAATTTTGAGGCCGGTGTGCCGGAATCGTTCAACGTGCTTGTCAAGGAAGTCCGTGGCCTCGGGCTCAACATGGAACTCCTGGATGCGGAGGAAGAAGAGTAGGTGGGCAGATTGCCCACCCTACACCCCTTCTGACGCACGAGATTTGAGGATATCAAAATGAACCAGGAACTGACCAACAACCCGTTTAACCCGCTCACTCCGCCCAAGATTTTTGATGAAATCAAGGTGAGCCTCGCCTCGCCGGAGCGAATCCTTTCGTGGTCCTACGGTGAGATCAAGAAGCCCGAAACCATCAACTATCGGACTTTCAAGCCCGAGCGTGATGGGCTGTTCTGTGCCCGTATTTTCGGTCCGATCAAGGATTATGAATGCCTGTGCGGCAAGTATAAGCGGATGAAGTATCGCGGCGTTGTCTGCGAGAAATGCGGCGTCGAAGTGACGCTGCAAAAGGTGCGCCGTGAACGCATGGGCCATATCGAACTGGCCGCACCCGTGGCACATATCTGGTTCCTGAAATCGCTTCCCAGCCGGATCGGGCTGATGCTCGATATGACGCTGCGCGATCTAGAGCGTGTGCTTTACTTTGAGAACTATGTGGTGATTGAGCCGGGCCTTACCGATCTCTCCTATGGTCAGATGCTGACTGAAGAAGAGTTCATGGACGCACAGGACCACTACGGCATGGACGCCTTCACGGCCAATATCGGTGCCGAGGCAATTCGTGAAATGCTGGCCCATATCGACCTTGAATCCGAGGCCGAAAAGCTGCGTGAGGAACTGGCCGAAGCGACTGGAGAGTTGAAGCCCAAGAAGATCATCAAACGTCTGAAAGTGGTCGAAAGCTTCCTTGAATCCGGGAACCGCCCGGAATGGATGGTTCTGACCGTGATCCCGGTAATCCCGCCCGAGTTGCGCCCGCTGGTGCCGCTTGATGGGGGCCGTTTTGCCACTTCTGACCTGAACGATCTTTACCGCCGGGTGATCAACCGCAACAACCGCCTCAAGCGGCTGATCGAGCTGCGCGCGCCCGATATCATCGTGCGCAACGAGAAGCGGATGCTGCAAGAATCGGTTGATGCGCTGTTTGACAACGGCCGTCGTGGCCGGGTGATTACTGGTGCCAACAAGCGCCCGCTGAAATCGCTTTCCGACATGCTGAAAGGCAAGCAGGGGCGCTTCCGGCAGAACCTTCTGGGCAAGCGGGTCGATTTTTCGGGCCGTTCGGTCATTGTGACCGGCCCGGAATTGAAGCTGCACCAATGCGGATTGCCCAAGAAGATGGCGTTGGAGCTGTTCAAGCCGTTCATCTACAGCCGTCTTGAGGCGAAGGGGCTTAGCTCTACCGTCAAGCAGGCCAAGAAACTGGTCGAGAAAGAGCGCCCCGAAGTGTGGGACATCCTCGACGAAGTAATCCGCGAACATCCTGTGATGCTGAACCGCGCACCGACGCTGCACCGTCTTGGCATTCAGGCGTTTGAGCCGGTGCTGATCGAAGGCAAGGCGATTCAGCTTCATCCGCTGGTTTGCTCGGCTTTCAACGCCGACTTCGACGGTGACCAAATGGCTGTGCACGTGCCGCTTTCGCTGGAAGCCCAGCTTGAAGCACGCGTGTTGATGATGTCCACCAACAACGTGCTGTCACCGGCCAACGGCGCGCCGATTATCGTGCCCTCGCAGGATATGATCCTTGGTCTTTACTACACGACCATCGAACGCGAAGGCATGACCGGCGAAGGCATGGTCTTCTCCTCGATCGACGAGGTGCAATATGCGCTTGATACCGGCGCTGTTCACCTGCACGCGAAAATCACCGCGCGTGTGCCGCAGATTGACCCGGAAACCGGCGAAACCGTGATGCTGCGGGTTGAAACCACGCCCGGACGGGTGCGGCTTGGTGCGCTTCTGCCGAAGAACGCGAAAGCGCCGTTCGAATTGGTTAACCGGCTGCTTCGCAAGAAAGAAGTGCAGCAGGTGATTGACTCTGTCTATCGTTATTGCGGTCAGAAAGAGAGCGTTATCTTCTGTGACCAGATCATGTCCATGGGCTTCCGTGAAGCCTTCAAGGCGGGCATTTCATTTGGCAAGGATGACATGGTGGTTCCCGATAACAAATGGGAAATCGTCGATGAAACCCGCGATCAGGTGAAGGATTTCGAACAGCAATACATGGATGGCCTGATCACCCAGGGTGAGAAATACAACAAGGTTGTCGATGCGTGGTCGAAGTGCAACGACAAGGTCACCGACGCAATGATGGGCACGATTTCGGCCAATCGCCGCGAGGATGATGGGGCCGAAGCCGAGCCAAACAGCGTTTACATGATGGCCCACTCTGGGGCGCGTGGCTCTGTCACGCAGATGAAACAGCTGGGCGGGATGCGGGGCCTGATGGCCAAGCCGAACGGCGACATCATCGAAACGCCGATCATCTCGAACTTCAAGGAAGGTCTGACCGTTCTTGAATACTTCAACTCGACCCACGGTGCGCGTAAAGGGCTTTCCGATACCGCTTTGAAAACCGCGAACTCGGGCTATCTGACCCGGCGTCTGGTTGATGTGGCGCAGGATTGCATCGTGCGCGACATTGATTGCGGCACCGACAAGGCGATCACCGCCGAAGCGGCTGTGAACGATGGCGAAGTTGTCTCCTCGCTGGCCGAGCGTATCCTTGGCCGGGTTGCGGCGGATGATATTCTGCGTCCGGGCACGGATGAGGTTCTCGCTACCAGAGGCACCCTCATTGACGAGCGTATGGCCGATGCGATCGACGAGGCCGGAGTGGTTTCGACCCGCATCCGCTCACCGCTGACCTGCGAAGCCGAAGATGGCGTCTGTGCGACCTGTTACGGGCGCGATCTGGCGCGCGGCACGCGCGTGAACGTCGGCGAAGCGGTGGGGATCATCGCGGCGCAATCCATTGGTGAGCCAGGCACCCAGCTTACCATGCGGACGTTCCACATTGGCGGCGTTGCGCAAGGCGGGCAGCAAAGCTTCCTCGAAGCCAGTCAGGAAGGCACGATTGCATTCGAAAGTGCCCAGCTTCTTGAGAATACCAACGGCGAAGTGCTGGTTGTCGGGCGTAACATGAAGCTCATCATCAAGGATGCGGAAGGCGCCGAGCGGGCCAGCCACAAACTTGGCTATGGTTCCAAGTTGTTCGTCAAGGACGGGGACAAGGTGGCGCGTGGCGACAAGCTGTTTGAATGGGACCCCTACACTCTGCCGATCATTGCAGAGAAAGACGGGACGGCCAAATTCGTTGACCTCGTAAGCGGCATTGCCGTGCGCGACGAAACGGATGATGCCACCGGCATGACGCAGAAAATCGTGATCGACTGGCGCACCGCGCCGCGTGGCAATGACCTCAAGCCAGAGATCATCCTCGTGGACAAGGACGGTGAGCCAGTGCGCAACGATGCGGGCAACCCGGTTCATTATCCGATGTCTGTCGATGCGATCCTGTCCGTCGAAGAAGGTCAGGAAATCAAGGTCGGTGATATCGTGGCCCGAATCCCGCGCGAAGGGGCGAAGACGAAGGACATCACCGGCGGTCTGCCGCGTGTGGCTGAACTTTTCGAGGCGCGCCGCCCGAAAGATCACGCGATCATCGCGGAAATCGACGGGTATGTGCGTTACGGGCGCGACTACAAGAACAAGCGCCGGATCAGCATTGAACCCGCCGACGACAGCCTTGAGCCCGTTGAATACATGGTGCCCAAGGGCAAGCACATTCCCGTGCAGGAAGGCGACTATGTGCAGAAGGGTGATTACATCATGGACGGCAACCCCGCGCCGCATGACATCCTTGCTATCATGGGTGTCGAGGCGCTGGCCGATTACATGATCGACGAGGTGCAGGATGTCTATCGTCTGCAAGGCGTGAAGATCAACGACAAGCATATCGAAGTGATCGTGCGCCAGATGCTGCAGAAATGGGAGATCCAGGAATCCGGTGACACCACGCTGCTCAAAGGCGAGCATGTGGATAAGCAGGAGTTCGATCAGGCCAATGAGAAGGCTCTGGCCAAAGGCGGGCGCGCCGCTCGGGGCGAGCCTATTCTTCTGGGCATTACCAAGGCGAGCTTGCAAACCCGGTCGTTCATCTCGGCTGCGTCGTTCCAGGAAACCACACGCGTGCTGACCGAGGCGAGTGTTCAGGGCAAGCGCGACAAGCTCGTGGGCCTGAAGGAAAACGTCATCGTTGGCCGCCTCATTCCGGCGGGCACTGGTGGGGCCATGCAGAAGGTTCGCCATATCGCGCAAACCCGTGACAATGTGGTGATCGAAGCGCGCCGGGAGGAGGCCGCTGCGGCTGCCGCTCTGGCCGCACCAGCGATGGAAGATGACATCGTTGGCGGTGGTGACTTTGACACATTGGTGGAAACACCCGAAAGCCGCGACGAGTAAGCCAATTCGCAAGGCTTGAAGTAATCAGCCCCCGCCGGGATTTCGGCGGGGGCTTTTTGTTGGGCCTCTTGGGCGTTGGTGTCTGGTTTCAGGTTTTTGCAAATGCTTTCGCCTTGGCCATCTGATCAAACATGTCTTCCATCGTTTCTTTCATTGGGCGATAGCTCAATCCCAACGAAAGGCGTGCTTTCGAATTATCCGCCCGCCAAGGAAAATTCACATTGCGCGCCACGAACTTCCGCTCGATCCCCTGACTCGGGCCAGCCAGCCACAGAAGCCATTTCGGCAGGGCGCGCCGCGGCAGGGGATAGTCCGCGCCAAACCGTTCCCGAAGGCACATGGCCAATTCCAGCAGGTTGGTCTCATGGGCCGAGATGATGTTGCGGCCCTCCGCTTTGGGCAGATAGGCGGCGGCAAGATGCGCCTGTGCCAGATCCCGCACGTCCACCATGCCAAGCCCGAGCCGGGGCGCGCCCATGCGGAACGTGCCATTGCCAATCTGGCGCATGATGTTGAAGCTTTCGGAACTGGGCACGCCGTGGCTGGCTGGCCCCATCACCATCGACGGATTAAGGACCACCAGATCCCATCTCGATTGCGCTTTGGCGATCTTCCAGGCTTCCCTCTCCGCCAGCGTCTTCGAGTAGCTGTAGGGTTGATAATCAAGCGATGCCGTTTCGTTCCAGACGCTCTCGTCCAGCCGCCCGCCAGGGGCGTTTGTCGTATCGCACGCATCGGTATAGATGGCAGCGCATGAACTGGTCAGCACGACACGCGTCACGCTGCTTGTGCGGTTGACCTCTTCCAACACGTTGCGGGTGCCCAGCAGGGCCGGATCAATCAGTTCCTTCTGTGGATCATCCACGTTCAGGGAAAAAGGTGACGCAGTGTGAAAGACGATGCCACACGTCTTCATCGCGTCGGCATATGACCCGTTATCCAGCAGATCGGCGGCGAATAGACGAAGCGTTCCCGGTGTCGCCTCGGCCATGGTCTTGAGGGGCGCGACCTTCTGGCTTTGCGGATCGCGCACCGCAGCATGGACCGTCGCACCGGCTTCAAGCAGGCCTTTGACGATCCAGCCCGCGACGTATCCGCTTGCCCCGGTCACCAGTGCAGGCCTTTTCAGATCAATTTCGAACACGGTCGGGTTCCTTTCCAAGCACGGTTGCATTGGTTGGTGAGGCGATAATTCATGCGCAGGATCAAACGAGGATGCCATTATTCCGCGTGTTGTGCCAGAGAAAGCAGCGCCGCCGGGCCTTTCCTTTTGGTTTGATCCGGTGTTCTGTCGCGTCTGGCAGGCTGATGAAGGTGAATAAATGGAGACGCGCGACAATATGAAAGGCGCGGGGCTGATGATCGTCTCGATGGCGGCGTTCACCTTCAACGATGTCTGCGTCAAGGCGTTGGCCGGAGAGGTGCCACTGATGCAGGTTATTTTCCTGCGAGGCTTGCTCTCAAGCCTGCTGATCTGGTTCGCCGGGCGGCAGATGCGCGCCCTTCATTTTCGTATCTCGGCGCGGGATTGGCGCCTGATCCTGCTTAGAAGTGCTGCGGATGTCGGCGCAACATTTTCGTATCTCACGGCGCTGTTTCACATGCCAATCGCCAATGTGACGGCAATTTTGCAGGTGTTGCCGCTGACCGTAACGCTGGCCGCGGCGTTATTTCTTGCCGAACCGCTGGGTTGGCGGCGGCTGATAGCGATTGCTGTTGGTCTTGCCGGGGTGATGTTGATCGTGAAGCCGGGAACCGAAGGGTTCGATTATTTTTCGCTTTATGCCTTGCTCGGGGTCGGGTTTATCACCGTGCGTGACCTTGCCGCGCGCCGATTATCGCGCGATGTGCCGTCGATCTCGGCTGCATTGCTCAACGCGCTGGCAGTCACCTTGGCGGCTGGCGTGGGTTCGGTGTTGGGCAGTGAGGGCTGGGTTGGCCTTGAGGCACACTCTCTTCTGTTGATTGTCATGGCGGCAAGCTTCATCCTTTGCGGCTATCTTTCCGCCGTCGCGGTAATGCGGGTGGGCGAGATCAGCTTTACCGCACCGTTTCGTTATACCGGGCTGCTTTGGGCGCTGCTGCTCGGTTATGTCGTGTTTGGCGATTTCCCCGGCAATCTGACGCTGCTTGGGGCGGTTATCGTCGTTGTGACCGGGATTTTCACGTTGTTACGCGAAGCGCGGCTGCGTCGGCGCAAGGCTCAACCAGTGGCGAAGCGCGCGCGTATCTGAGCCAGCGAAAGTCCGAAGCGGTTCTCTATATGCGCTTCCACCTCCGGTCCGGCAGGTGCTAGTTCCATCGCGGGCACCGCTCTGACCTGTCGGGAATCGTTAAATTCCGAATGGCCGCGCAGGAACATGTCTTCACCGGGGAGTGAGACGACCGGCATCCGCTGATAAATTTTCTTGTGGCTGAAATTCATGATCGAGTTGGGGATGTTGGGTTTGACCGATATTGCCAGCGCGGCGGTGATCAGGGTTTGCCTGAACGCGCGAACCTCAAGCCCGTGCGCGCCGGGCTGGGCGATATACCCTTGGATGAAATCGAAACCAACATGGCGGTTCTGTTTGATCAGCCCTTGCGCGCCTGCCGCTGCGATGCGCAGCTTGGCAATGAAATCCACCGCCACGGCATCGTCGTCGTCCATCCGGAATTGCAGGCAAGGCAGGCCGGTTTCGGCACGTACCGAATTTATGGCGTCCTTCATCACCTGCCGGTGCTGGGCCGGGGGTGTTCCTGAACTATGGCCTGTGGCAGATCGCGCAGAAGATCATAAAGCCGCGAGCGCCAAGGCTCGGGCATGGCGTCACCGATCACCACGAGCAGGGTGAAATTCGGGTCGGTCTGTGCTTGCAGGCAGGGCAGTGTAAAGCTTTCAAACAGGCGGAAACGATCTTCCATCCGGTCTGGCGCGAAAAGATAGGCCATGCGCTCTTCCTGAGTCCCCAGATCGACCTGAAACCCGCCGATTGCCGGATAGGAGAAGCGGCAAATGCCGATAACTTGCATGGCCTGTGCGTCCATCTGGGAAGGCTCCTTTGGCGGGCAGAGTGTCATCCTCGCATCGGCCTGCGCAAGCCGTATTGCGTGTGGCCGGGTGGCATTGATTTCTGGGCGACGGTGAGGCCCAATGCGATAATAGGCAAAAGGGAAGCAGAATGCAGGAATTGCAGGTGTTGGGGCTTTGTCGCTGGTCTTACCCGGCGGCACCGGGCGCATTCAGGAAGGATGCGGGTGAAACATTGGCAGAAACCCGCGCCGCGCTTTATGCGCGAGAGCGGATGGAACTGCGGCTGTTTTATCTCGAACATGTGGTGATCCCGTGCCTTGAGGCGCAGACCGATCCCGATTTCACGGTGATCATGGTGATGGGGCAGGGGTTGCCCGAACCTTTTCGTAAACGGGTTCTGGCGCTGATCGCGCGGGTGCCGCAGATCGTGCCGCGCTTTTTGCCGGAGGGGCTGGCGCATCAGCAGGTTTGCCTTGATGAGATGCGCTTGGCCCGGCAGGCAGGCGTTGCTGCCGTGGCCGAATTCCGGATTGACGATGACGATGCTGTGGCGGTTGACTTCGTCGCCCGAACGCGGGCGCAATTTGCCGCGCTGCGCGAGCTGTTTGAGGCCGAAGGCAAGCTGGCGCTTGATTTCAATCGCGGCTTCATTCTCAAAACCAACGCAGATGGCGTGAATGTGCTGCCCGTGGTGGCACGCTATTGGACACCGGGATTGGTGATTTTCCTGCCGGGCGACAGCCCGCAAAGCCTGCTGAATTTTCATCACGCGCGGATGTGGAAACGGGTCACGATGTTGTGCTGGCCCCGACAGCCGATGTTTGTTCGCGGGGCGCACGGGCAAAACGACTCCTCGATCAACGAGAACCCGCATAATTCCAATCGTATGGCGGATGATCCGATGGAGATTCCCGCGCTTGTCCACAAACGTTTCGGGATAGATCTCGCCGCGCTTGAATTGGCGTGGAATGCCGTGCGAGGTGATTAGGTCGGGCAGATATTAAACTGCTTGGCCAGTCTGTTGACAAGCCTTCCGACTCCCCCTATACGCGCCACATCCGGCGAAGGGGAAACTCTGAAGCCGATATCAGGACTGTAGTGGACACGATCCGGGCTAATGCTGCCCCGATCCTCTGTAAAACCACCGCGTCGTTCACCTCGGAATGGGAACGAAGCGGTTTTTGTGTGTTGTGGACGCATGACATACGCGAGATTTGAAACTGCATCGGGCGATGCCCTTTGCGACACATGTGTTGAAAAACGGGGAAAGTGACCCAATGCCGACGATCCAACAGCTGATCCGCAAACCGCGCCAGCCCAAAGTGAAACGCTCGAAGTCGATGCACCTTGAGCAATGCCCGCAGAAGCGTGGCGTTTGCACCCGCGTCTATACCACGACGCCGAAAAAGCCGAACTCGGCCATGCGGAAGGTTGCCAAAGTGCGCCTGACCAATGGTTTCGAGGTGATCAGCTATATTCCCGGCGAAAGCCACAACCTTCAGGAACACTCGGTTGTTCTGATCCGTGGCGGTCGTGTGAAAGACCTTCCCGGTGTGCGTTATCACATCCTGCGCGGCGTGCTCGATACGCAAGGCGTCAAGGATCGGAAGCAACGCCGTTCGAAATACGGCGCGAAGCGTCCGAAGTGATGCCAAAGGCATTATCCCGGGCCTGACCCGGGACCCGATGAACAAGAGACCCCGGATCAGGTCCGGGGCGCGATGAGAAAAGATCGAAGGAACCGACAACGATGTCCCGTCGTCACGCCGCAGAAAAACGCGAAGTGCTGCCCGACGCCAAGTATGGCGATAAGGTGCTCACCAAATTTATGAATAACCTCATGCTCGACGGCAAGAAGTCTGTCGCCGAGAAGATCGTCTATGGCGCGCTTGGTCGCGTCGAAGACAAGATCAAGCGCGCTCCGGTGGAGGTGTTTCACGAGGCGCTTGAGAATATCAAGCCCAGCATCGAGGTGAAATCCCGCCGGGTTGGCGGTGCCACCTATCAGGTGCCTGTTGAAGTGCGCCCTGAGCGCCGCGAGGCTCTGGCAATCCGCTGGCTGATCGGTGCAAGCCGGTCACGCAACGAACACACCATGGAAGAGCGCCTTGCAGGCGAGCTGCTTGATGCAGTTCAATCGCGCGGCGCCGCCGTGAAAAAACGCGAAGACACGCACAAGATGGCAGACGCCAACAAGGCGTTCTCGCACTACCGCTGGTAACCCTTTAGAGGCACGAGATTCATGGCACGCGACTACCCGCTCGACCACTACCGCAACTTCGGCATCATGGCCCATATCGACGCAGGCAAAACCACCTGCTCGGAGCGGATTCTGTTTTACACCGGAAAGTCCCACAACATTGGTGAAGTGCACGATGGTGCAGCGACCATGGACTGGATGGAGCAAGAGCAGGAGCGTGGCATTACGATCACCTCCGCTGCGACCACGACTTTCTGGCAGCGTCAGGAAGATCCGACAGCCGATGGCACCTCCGACACCAAGTATCGGATGAACATCATCGACACGCCCGGTCACGTCGATTTCACCATTGAGGTCGAACGTTCGCTGGCGGTTCTCGATGGGGCTGTTTGTGTTCTGGATGCCAATGCCGGTGTTGAGCCGCAGACAGAAACTGTCTGGCGTCAGGCAGACCGTTACAAGGTTCCGCGGATTGTGTTCGTCAACAAGATGGACAAGATCGGCGCGGACTTCTTCAACTGTGTGCGGATGATCGAAGACCGCACCGGTGCGCGCGCGGTTCCCGTTGGGCTTCCGATCGGAGCCGAAAATGAGCTTGAAGGTCTGATTGACCTCGTGACCATGGAAGAATGGCTGTGGCAGGGTGAAGATCTCGGCGCAAGCTGGGTCAAGGCACCCATTCGTGACAGCCTGAAGGCCAGCGCGGAAGAGTGGCGGGGCAAGATGATCGAATCGGCCGTCGAAGAAGACGACGACGCGATGATGGAGTATCTTGAAGGCAATGAGCCTGACGTGCCGACTTTGCGCAAATTGCTGCGCAAGGGCACTCTGGCGTTGCATTTCGTTCCGGTTCTGGGCGGGTCTGCGTTCAAGAACAAGGGCGTGCAGCCGTTGCTCAATGCCGTGATCGACTATCTGCCCAGCCCGCTAGACGTGGTTGATTACATGGGCTTCAAACCCGGCGACGAAGCTGAAGAGCGTAATATTCCCCGTCGCGCAGATGACGATATGGCGTTCTCGGCATTGGCGTTCAAAATCATGAACGATCCGTTTGTCGGATCGCTTACCTTTACCCGCATCTATTCAGGCACGCTCAAAAAGGGCGATCAGATCCTGAACTCGACCAAGGGCAAAGGCGAGCGTATCGGCCGGATGATGATGATGCATTCGATCCAGCGTGAGGAAATCGACGAAGCCTTCGCGGGCGACATCATTGCGCTGGCTGGTCTCAAAGACACCACGACCGGCGACACGCTTTGCGCCAAGAATGATCCGGTGGTGCTTGAAACCATGACCTTCCCCGATCCTGTGATCGAGATCGCGGTTGAGCCGAAGACCAAGAACGACCAGGAAAAAATGTCTCAGGGTCTGCAACGTCTGGCCGCCGAAGATCCGTCCTTCCGGGTGGAAACGGATATTGAATCCGGCCAAACCATCATGAAAGGCATGGGCGAACTGCACCTCGATATTCTGGTTGATCGCCTGAAGCGTGAATTCAAGGTGGAAGCCAATATCGGCGCACCGCAGGTGGCTTACCGGGAGACCATCGGTCACGAGATCGAGCACACCTATACCCACAAGAAACAGTCGGGTGGCTCGGGTCAGTATGCCGAGGTGAAGATGATCATCTCACCGACAGAGCCGGGTGAAGGTTATTCCTTCGAAAGCCGCATCGTTGGTGGGGCCATTCCCAAGGAATATATTCCGGGCGTTGAAAAAGGCATCAAATCGGTGATGGATAGCGGCCCGCTGGCCGGTTTCCCGGTGATCGACTTCAAGGTCGCGCTGATCGACGGCAAGTTCCACGATGTTGACTCGTCGGTTCTGGCGTTCGAAATCGCTGGGCGGATGTGTATGCGCGAGGGATTGCGCAAGGCCGGGGCAAAACTGCTTGAGCCGATGATGAAGGTCGAAGTGATCACGCCGGAGGAATATACTGGCGGCATTATCGGTGATCTGACATCGCGGCGCGGGCAGGTTTCGGGGCAAGAGCCACGCGGCAATGCCATCGCGATTGATTGCTTTGTGCCGCTGGCCAATATGTTCGGCTACATCAACACGCTGCGGTCGATGTCGTCGGGTCGTGCGAACTTTACCATGCAGTTCGATCACTATGATCCGGTGCCGCAAAGCATCAGCGACGAGATTCAGGCGAAATACGCATAATTTAGCGGTGGGCGGATCGCCCACCCTACCAACCCTGTAGGGTGGGCACCAAGCCCACCGCGACACGAAACAAGAAGGAGCCGCATCATGGCAAAGGCAAAGTTTGAACGGAACAAACCGCACGTTAACATCGGGACCGTTGGTCACGTTGACCACGGCAAGACGACGCTGACAGCGGCGATCACCAAATATTTCGGTGATTTCAAGGCCTATGATCAGATCGACGGCGCGCCGGAAGAGAAGGCACGCGGGATCACCATTTCGACGGCACACGTTGAATACGAGACCGATGCGCGCCACTATGCCCACGTCGATTGCCCCGGCCACGCTGACTATGTGAAGAACATGATCACCGGCGCGGCGCAGATGGACGGCGCCATTCTGGTGTGTTCGGCCGCCGATGGCCCGATGCCGCAAACCCGCGAGCATATCCTGCTTGGCCGTCAGGTCGGTATCCCGGCGTTTGTGGTTTACATGAACAAGGTCGATCAGGTTGACGACGAAGAGCTTCTCGAACTGGTCGAGATGGAAATCCGCGAATTGCTGAGCTCGTATGACTATCCGGGCGACGATATCCCGATCGTCAAAGGCTCGGCGCTGGCCGCTCTTGAGGGCCGCGATGAGGCGATCGGCGAGAACTCGATCCGTGAGCTGATGACGGCAGTTGACGAATATATCCCGACGCCAGAGCGCGCCGTGGATCAGCCGTTCCTGATGCCGATCGAAGACGTGTTCTCGATTTCGGGCCGTGGCACGGTCGTGACCGGGCGGGTTGAGCGCGGTGTGGTGAATGTGGGTGACGAGCTTGAGATCGTCGGCATTCGCGACACCAAGAAGACCACCTGCACGGGCGTCGAGATGTTCCGCAAGCTGTTGGATCGTGGTGAAGCGGGCGACAATATCGGCGCGCTGCTGCGTGGGATCGAGCGTGAAGGCGTCGAGCGGGGGCAGGTTCTTTGCAAGCCCGGTTCGGTGAAGCCGCACACCAAGTTCGAGGCCGAAGCCTATATCCTGACCAAGGATGAGGGTGGCCGCCACACGCCGTTCTTCGCCAACTACCGGCCGCAGTTTTACTTCCGCACGACGGACGTGACCGGCACGGTGACACTGGCCGAAGGCACCGAGATGGTGATGCCGGGCGACAACGTGTCGTTCACGGTTGAACTGATCGCGCCGATCGCCATGGAAGACGGCCTGCGCTTCGCCATCCGTGAAGGCGGCCGCACCGTCGGTGCCGGCGTCGTCGCAAAAATCATCGCGTAATCTACCCGATGGGTTCGACGAGGAAGGCCGGGTGGTCCGGCCTTCCTCCTATCAACTCCAAAGCCGTGAAAGGCTAGAGACAAATGCAAAGTCAAAATATCCGCATTCGGCTCAAGGCGTTCGACTATCGTGTTCTGGATGCCAGCACACAAGAGATCGTCAACACTGCGAAACGGACCGGCGCGCAGGTGCGTGGCCCGATCCCGCTGCCGAACAAGATCGAGAAATTCACCGTTCTGCGTGGTCCCCACGTGAACAAGAAAAGCCGCGACCAGTTCGAGATCCGCACCCACAAGCGGCTGCTCGACATCGTCGATCCGACGCCGCAGACCGTGGACGCGCTGATGAAGCTCGACCTCGCCGCTGGCGTTGACGTGCAAATCTCGGTTTAAGGGGGCTGTCGATGCGCTCTGGTATCATCGCCAAGAAGGTGGGTATGACTCGCCTGTTTCTGGAGGACGGGAAGCAGGTTCCCGTGACCGTTCTTCAACTCGATAATCTGCAAGTGGTCGCGCAGCGCACCACCGACAAGGATGGCTATACCGCCGTTCAGCTTGGTGCGGGCAATGCGAAGGTCAAGCGGGTTTCCAAACCGATGCGCGGCTACTTTGCCGCCGCAAAGGTTGAACCGAAGCGGAAAGTCGCTGAATTTCGTGTCTCCCCCGACAACCTGATCGGTGTGGGCGAGGAAATTTCGGCCGAGCATTACATTGCCGGTCAGAAAGTTGACGTTTCCGGCACCTCGATTGGTAAAGGCTTTGCCGGTGCCATGAAACGGCATAATTTCGGCGGGCTGCGCGCCTCGCACGGCGTGTCGATTTCGCACCGTTCGCACGGTTCCACCGGTCAGTGTCAGGATCCGGGCAAGGTGTTCAAAGGTAAAAAGATGGCCGGCCATATGGGCGCTGCCCGTGTGACGACGCAGAACCTCGAAGTGGTGAAAACCGATCCTGAACGTGGCTTGGTGTTCATCAGAGGCGCTGTGCCCGGCTCGAAAGGTGGTTGGGTCACCGTGAAAGACGCCGTGAAGAAAAAACTGCCCGATGGTGTGCCGTTTCCGGCCGCACTGAAATCGGCTGCAACGGCACCCGTGGCCGAAGCCCCGGCGGAAGAAGCGCCCGCGGAAGGTGGTGAAGCATGAAACTTGATGTGATCAAACTCGACGGCGGCAAGGCCGGCTCGGTTGAGCTCGATGAGGCGCTGTTCGGCCTGGAGCCGCGCGCCGACATCCTGCACCGGGTCGTGCGCTGGCAGCGCAACAAGGCGCAGGCAGGTACGCACAAGGTGAAGACCCGGTCGGAAACCTCGTATTCCACCAAGAAGATTTATCGCCAGAAGGGCACCGGCGGCGCACGCCACGGTGACCGCAACGCGCCGATCTTCCGCAAAGGTGGGATTTACAAAGGCCCGACACCGCGTAGCCACGGCCACGACCTGCCGAAGAAATTCCGCAAGCTTGGCCTGTGTCATGCGCTTTCGGCCAAGGCCCGTGAAGGTGCCATCGTGATCATCGATTCTGCGGAATCCGATGGCAAGACCGGGGCTCTGGCCAAGATGGTGAAGAACCTTGGCTGGAAACGCGCGCTGATCATTGATGGAGCTGCCGTCAATGAAGGGTTCGCCCAGGCCGCCCGCAATATCGAAGGGTTGGATATCCTGCCCAGCATGGGCGCAAACGTCTATGACATCCTCAAGCGTGACACTCTGGTGCTCACCAAAGCGGGCGTCGAAGCATTGGAGGCTCGTTTGAAATGAGTGCGAAAGCAGAACATTATGACGTGATCCGCAAGCCGATCATCACCGAGAAAGCCACCATGGCCTCAGAAGCCAACGCGGTTGTTTTCGAAGTGGCGATAGAAAGCTCGAAGCCGCAGATCAAAGAGGCGGTCGAAAACCTCTTCGGTGTGAAGGTGAAAGCCGTCAACACCGCGATCACCAAAGGCAAGGCAAAACGGTTCCGGGGCCAGATGGGCAAGCGCAAAGACGTCAAAAAAGCCTATGTTACGCTCGAAGAGGGTAACACGATTGATGTGAGCACTGGACTCTGATCAGGCGTTTACGGTTTTGAAGAATTGAGAAGGCCCCTGCCGAAAGGTGGGGGCTTTTTGTTTGCCCGGTTGTTTGCCCAGCGCAGTGTAAGCATTCAGGGAATTCCCGAACCGGACCCGTCGCGGTTTGCTGCCGCATATGCACGGCAGGCGGTCTGCGCCTCTGTCGTCACGCTATACGATTACCTATAGGGTTTGGTAAGTCTATAGCGTGCCCCTGCCACGAGGCTCTTGCCCACGCCAGACGCATATCATTCTCGAATCTTTGAGGAACTCGTCAAAAGCTGATGTGGCGTTGTTGTGAAATACACAAGCGAAAACCCGACTGATTAAGTCTTGGTTTAAGCGTCTGATTTGGTGGTGTAATTTGGTTGCGGGGGTAGGATTTGAACCTACGACCTTCAGGTTATGAGCCTGACGAGCTACCGGGCTGCTCCACCCCGCGCCAAACTCGGGTTACCTATCGCAAGGACTCAGCCGCTGCAAGGGGGGAACTGGATTAATGTGCCTCTCATCCCGCTTTGTTGACGGTTTTTGAAATAAGAGTGATCTGAGCTATTCCTGTGATTCAACTTTCCGGTGCAATGTTCCTGATCTCGTCTCTAAATGCCCGATTTGGCGCGTTGTATCCACGGCATGTTCTGGCGCGGTCGTTCTGGTTCTCTGCCAGTCGACAGCGGTTATGGGCGAAGACGCGTTTGCAACAAGCGCACTGCCCTGCGCTTGTTGTTTGCGGGTGGTCCAGAAACGTATAAACAACCAACAAAAAGCCCGAAGTTGTTATGTGCTTAGCCGTAAGATGATGGTTTCGGCAGTAAAATCGATGTGGGGCAATCCACGCGAAAAGTAAGGAAACTCAAGTGATGCGCAAAGTGTTGGTAACGGGGTCAGCCGGATTTATCGGCTTTCACCTCTCGAAACTCCTGCTTGCCGAAGGTTTCACGGTTGTCGGGTTTGACGGCATGACCGATTACTATGATGTGCGCATCAAGGAACGCCGCCATCAGATGCTCCTGCAAGACGAGAATTTTTCCTGCGAGGTGGCGCTTCTGGAGGACTTCGAGAAGCTCAAGACGCTCTGCGATGCCGAGCAGCCGGATGTGATCGTTCATCTCGCGGGGCAGGCCGGGGTGCGCTACAGCCTTGATAATCCACGTGCATACATCGATTCCAATGTTGTTGGCACGTTCAACGTGATGGAATGCGCGCGTGAACTTGGTGTTGATCATCTTCTGATGGCTTCGACCTCTTCGGTTTACGGAGCCAACGAAGAGATGCCGTTCACTGAGACGGAGAAAGCCGACACCCCGCTGACCATCTATGCCGCGACCAAGAAAGCCAATGAAGCGATGGCGCATTCCTATGCACACCTTTGGAATCTGCCGACAACAATGTTCCGGTTTTTCACCGTATATGGGCCATGGGGCCGCCCGGATATGGCGCATTTCAAATTCACCAAAGGGATACTCGAGCGCACTCCGATCGACATTTACAACAATGGCGACATGTGGCGCGACTTCACCTATGTCGAAGATCTTGTGCGCGGCATAAGGCTGTTGATCGACGCCGTTCCAGAGCGACCGACAAGCCGCGAAGCTATTCCCGAAGGTGACAGCCTGAGCCCGGTTGCACCGTTCCGTATTGTCAATATCGGTAACTCGGACAAGGTTCGGCTGTTGGATTTCATTGATGCGATCGAAGCTGAGCTGGGTCAAAAAGCCATCCGAAATTACCTGCCGATGCAAAGCGGAGACGTGTCTGCGACATGGGCCAATGCCGACCTTTTGCAGCATTTGACAGGCTACAAACCGCAGACCGGGTTTCGTGATGGCGTTGCAAAATTCGTGCAGTGGTATCGGGACTATTACGGTAAATAACTTGGCCAATGACGGTTGAGAAATGGGTGCCGAACTAATCGGCTGCCCTAAGCGTTTATGGTTTACGAGCTGGAGATGCTCGGGTTTTGGTATAGTTTTGGGCGTTAACGGCGAGGCGCTTTCGTCGTCTTATTGCAGCCTGTTTGAATGCCCCACGCGTATCAATGACGCCTTCGCGACCTTGTCAGGTGCCGCGCCGGGCGCGCAAACAACATAATTCAAGCGGACGTCGCGCTGTTAAAGCGCGGTCTCAAGCGTTGGCAGGCCCAAGCCTGTCGCCAATGTTCCATCGCGCACCATCTCGGCTGCCGATTGCAGGTCAGGGGCGAGATAGCGATCAGCCCCGAGCGGCGGAACAACGGCGCGCAACCGGCCCAGCACCTCGCGTAGCGCGGAGCTGGTTTTAAGCGGCGCGCGGAACTCGATCCCTTGCCCGGCGGCCAATGCCTCAACCCCGACAATGGTGCCGAGATTGGTGTTCATCCGCAGCAGTCGCCGCGCCGCATGGGCGGCCATGGAGACATGATCTTCCTGATTGGCGGAGGTTGGCGTGCTATCGGTTGAGCAGGGGTTGGCGAGGTGTTTGTTCTCGCTCATCAACGCGGCGGTTGTCACCTCGGCGATCATGAAGCCGGAGTTGAGGCCCGGTGCCGGGGTCAGGAATGGCGGAAGATCGAAGCTGAGCGTGGGATCGACCATCAAAGCAATCCGGCGCTGGGTGATGGCACCAATCTCGGAAATGGCGAGCGCAATCTGATCGGCGGCAAAGGCGACGGGTTCGGCATGGAAGTTCCCACCGGAGACGATGATATCTTCGCTTTCAAGAACCAGCGGGTTGTCCGTCACAGCGTTGGCTTCGATTTCCAGCGTGCGCGCCGCGAACCGCAGGATGTCAATCGCGGCCCCCATCACCTGAGGCTGACAGCGGACGCAGTATGGGTCCTGCACGCGGCTATCGTCTGTCCGGTGGCTTTCGCGGATTTCCGAACCGTCAAGCAGGGCGCGTTGCGCACTGGCAAACGCGATTTGCCCGGCATGGCCGCGCAGGGTGTGGATTTCCGCCTGCAACGGCGCGGTGGAGCCCATGATCGCATCGGTAGACATCGCCCCCGAGACGGTCGCGGCGCGCATGTTGTCCCACGCTCGCCAAAGCCCGACCAGCGCCAGAGCGGTGGAAAACTGTGTGCCGTTGATCAGCGCCAACCCTTCCTTCGGGCCAAGGGTTACCGGCGTCAGCCCGGCACGCGACAGGGCTTCGGCGCCCGGAAGGGTTTCACCGTTATATTGTGCTTCGCCATGGCCGATCATCACCGCCGCCATATGCGCGAGCGGCGCCAGATCGCCGGAGGCCCCGACCGAGCCTTGCACCGGGATCACCGGCACAACGCCCGCGTTCAGCATGTCCTCAATCAATTGCACCGTTGCCCAGACCGTGCCGCTTGCCCCGCGCCCGAGCGAGTTCAGCTTCAGCGCCATCATCAGCCGGGTGATTTGCGGCTCCAACGCCTCCCCAACACCGCAGCAATGCGACAGGATCAGGTTCCGCTGAAGCGTTTCGGTGTCGTCTGCCGGAATCCGCACGGAGGCGAGTTTGCCAAAGCCCGTGTTAACGCCATAGACCGCCTCATTGCCTTGTGCGGCGCGTGCCACGCGGGCGGCAGCGGTCTCGATAGCAGGGCGGGCGGCGGGATCGAGGGCCAGTTGCTCGCTCCCGCGCCAAATACGCTCAAGCGTGGAGATAGAGGTTTGGCCGGGGGTCAGGGTGATGCTCATGGCGGCGCTCCTGTGCGATGGGTAGTTGCTATTGGGGTAATTTCTCTTTAGCTAATAAGTATAGACATATTGGGGAGTCAAGCGAAACCATGCCGGGAGCGCAAGATCGTGACATGCCCGCGCCAGCAGGCGGCGGTGCGTTATCATGGCAGGCCGTGCGCGCCGAGGTGTTGCGCCGTATCCGGGCGCGCGATTGGGCGCCGGGCGCACAGATTCCACATGAGGCCGATCTCGCCCGCGAGCTGGGATGTGCGCGTGCTACGGTCAACCGGGCGCTGCGCGAATTGGCGCAAAGCGGCGTTATCGAGCGCCGCCGCCGCGCCGGTAGCCGGGTGGCGCTGCATCCGGTGCGCAAGGCGACGCTGGATATTCCGGTGCTCAGGCTTGAGATTGAAGCCCGTGGCGGGGTTTATGATTTCGCGTTGTTGCAGCAGGAAATTGCCGCGCCACCCGCACTTGTGCAGGCGCAGTTTGGCGGGGCGGGGGGCGCGTTGCTGCATGTTCTGGGGCTACACAGCGAAAACGGACAGCCGCACGCACTGGAAGATCGCTGGATTGATCCCGCCGCTGTGCCGCTTGCGTTGGAGGCCGACTTCGCCGCGATCAGCCCGAACGAGTGGTTGGTGCTTAACGTCGCATTCGAGCGCGGCGACATCGCGTTTTCCGCCACCACAGCCGATGCCATGGCGGCGCAGGCGCTGGGCTGTAACGAGGGGGCGGCGCTGTTCGTGACAGAGCGCGTCACATGGCACGGCGCGCGCCCGCTTACCCATGTTCGGCTTTCGTTTGGGCCGGGGTATCGGATGCGGACCGAGTTATAGCATCAGGCGATGATTTCGAACTTCACCACATCCACCATGCCGCGATCAGTGATCTTCAGCGCCGGAATCACCGGCAGGGCGAGGAAGGCAAGTTGCAAGAACGGCTCTTCCAGCGTCACCCCGAGTGTGCGCGCCGCGTTGCGCAGATCAACCAGCCGGTCGCGCACCGCCTCGAACGGTTCAAGGCTCATCAGCCCGGCGACTGGGAGCGCCAGTTCAGCCAAAACCTTGCCGTCCCGGACCACGACAAACCCGCCTTCAAGATCGGAAAGCCGGTTCGCCGCCAGCGCAATATCGGCGTAATCCACGCCAACGCAGGCGATATTGTGATGGTCGTGGCACACGGTCGAGGCGATGGCCCCGGATTGCAGCCCGAACCCTTTGACAAAGCCGGTGGCGATATTGCCGTTCTTGCCGTGCCGTTCGACCACCGCGATACGGACAAGATCACGCGCCGGGTCGGGGCGTTTGTCACCGTCTTCGATGGCAATCACCTCGTGCAGATGATCGGTGAGGATCTGCCCTTCGCGGATGCCGATCACGTCGGTTTCTTCGCGGTTCGCGGCGGCGCGGAAGTTCTCTGCCGCGACCTTCGGCGCCTTTACCGAGCCACGGCCCACCGGAGCGACAGTGCCGCGCGCGGCGAAGGCAGCGGCGTTCAGCACCCGGCCCCCGGCAAGAACGATTTGCGCATGACAGCTCTCAAGACTGTCAATCGCCACGATATCGGCGCGTTTGCCCGGCGCAATCATGCCGCGATCCTTCAGCCCGAACGCCTCTGCCGCGGAAAGGGTGGCGGCGCGGTAAGCGGCAAGCGGCGGTGTGCCAAGTGCGATCATGGTGCGGATCATGTAATCGAGATGTCCATGTTCGGAAATGTCCAGCGGGTTGCGATCATCGGTGCAAAGGCACATATACGGTGCCGTATTGTTGTCCAGCAGCGGTTGCAGCGCGAGCATGTCTTTGGAGACGGAGCCTTCACGGATCAACACCCGCATCCCCTTGCGCAGCTTCTCAAGCGCCTCAGGGGCGGAGGTGGCCTCGTGCTCGGTGCGGATGCCCGCCGCCACATAGGCGTTGAGGTCACGGCCAAGAAGCAGCGGGCAATGGCCGTCGATATGGCCGCCTTCGAACAGGCGCAGCTTGGCCATTGCTTCCGGATCGCGGTGGATCACGCCGGGATAATTCATGAACTCGGCCAGCCCGATGGCAGACGGATGCCCCATCAGCTTTGCCAGATCGTCCGCAAGGAGGGTCGCACCAGAGGTTTCCATATGGGTCGAAGGCACGCAGGAGGAAAGCTGCACACGGATATCCATCAGCGTGTGTTCGGAGGCGGCCTGAAAGTAACGGATACCCTCGGCCCCGATGACATTGCCAATCTCATGCGGGTCGCAGATTGCCGTGGTGATGCCACGCGGGCCGACGCAGCGGTCAAACTCGAATGGGGTAACCAGCGAGCTTTCGATATGCAGATGCGTGTCGATGAATCCCGGCACGAGGGTCAACCCGGAGACGTCGATCACCTCGCGCGCCTCGTAGTCGTCCATTATGCCGACGATGGTATCGCCGCAAATTGCCACATCGCCGTGCAGCATTTCGCCGGTCATCAGGTCAAAAATCTGCCCGCCGCGCAGCACCAGATCAGCGGGCTCATCCCCGCGCGCCTGTGCGATGCATTGTTCAAGTTGAGCCATTTTCCTGCCTTCTGCTTCGCTGCTTTGCGGCAATTATCGCACAGCCCGCAGGCAGGGGCGAGAGGGACAGTCGCGTTTTGCCAAGCACCTGCCCTATGTACGCCAGCGCAGCAGGCGTTTTTCCACCATGGTAATGATCGCAGAGACGATCACCCCCAGCAGCGACAGGATTACCACACCGGCGAACAGCCGCTCAAGATCATAGAGCGAACCTGCCTCCAAGATATAGGCACCAATGCCGTATTGCGCGCCCAGCATTTCGGCGGCGACCAGCAGGATGATGGCGATGGCAAGCGAGATACGCAGGCCAGAAAGGATGCCCGGCATTGCCCCCGGCAGCACGATCTTGCGCACGATTGACCACCATGTCAGCCCAAAACTCTGTCCCATGCGGATCAGTGAGCGGTCAACATTGTCCACCGCGCCGTAGGTGGCGACCACAGTGGGCGTGAATGTGCCGAATGCGATCAGCGCGTATTTCGAAGCTTCGTCGATGCCGAACCAGATCACGAACAAAGGTAACAATGCAATTTTCGGGACCGGAAACAGGGCGGCGACTAGTGGCACCAGCCCGGCGCGCACATAGGAAAAAAGCCCGATCAGAACGCCCACCGAAATGCCAACCGCCGCGCCCAGAGTGGCCCCTACTGCCAGTCGGGTAAGCGACGGAATTAGATGTTTGAGCAGGAGCCCGGATTGCCAAAGCTCGACAAAGGTTTTGAGCACGTCGGACGGGCGCGGCAGGGTCAAGTTGGAGATCCAGCCCGCGCGTGTGCCCCATTCGGCCAGCCCGATCAGAACTGCGAATACCACCCAGCCCATGAGCCGGTGCGGTTTTGGCGCAAAGCCGCCGCCCCGAAATGGCACCCGGCGCGGCGCGCTGTCGCCGAGCTCAGACATTGGCCAATTCCGCATCCGCCGCGCGGGCTTCATCGCGCATCATTTCCCACAGATGGGTCTGGCGCGCTTCCAATGCCGGATCGCCCGGCGCGCGCGCCTCGAGCGGCGTATCAATCTCGACCACTTCGCGGATTTCACCGGGCCTGCGTGACAGAACCACGATGGCATGGCCAAGCCGCACCGCCTCGGCAAGGTTGTGGGTGACATAAACCGCGGTGAACGGCGTGCGAGTCCAAAGGCTGATAAGATCATCCATCAGCAATTCGCGGGTTTGTGCATCAAGCGCCGAGAGCGGTTCATCCAGCAGCATCACCGCCGGGTTGACCGCCAGCGCCCGCGCGATGGCGACCCGTTGTTTCATCCCGCCGGAAAGCTGCCGAGGCAGGGCGGCGGCAAATTCGGAAAGCCCGGTGCGGGCCAGCACATCAGCCACGATTTCGGCCATGCGGGCACGCCCCAGCCGGTGATCTTCGAGCGCGAGGGAAACATTGCCCGCCACGCTGCGCCACGGCAGCAGCGCGAAATCCTGAAACACGTAAGTCAGCGGGTTGAGACAGCCCGCAGGCGGCGCGCCCAGTTGCAGCACGGCACCGCTTTCGGGGCGCTCAAGCCCGCCCATCATCCGCAATAGCGTAGATTTCCCACAGCCCGACGGCCCGACAATGCACACGATCCGGCCTTCCGGAATGGTCAGCGTGATGTCGCGCAGGACCGGCGTTTCGCCATAGCTATGGCTGACATTCTCAAGACGTAGTTCCATGCGCGGTCCGCTGAACAACGGGCGCGGCACACGAAAGTGCCGCACCGGAGGGCATCAGCCCATGGTTTTCACGTAGGACGTATCGACAAGCTGGTCGATGGTAACATCGTCATGCACCAGCTTTTCGGCCTTGAACCAGTCAAGCTGATCCTTGACCGACCCCATGTTCAGCGCCGCATCGCGGTTGAGCATCATCGTGCCGTTGATAATCCCCGGTGCGGCCTTTTCGATCGGGCGGTCGGCATAGACGTATTTATGAATGAGATCGACCATCGCCTTGACCCCGTCCTCACCGTGCTTCTTGTCGATCATGGTGTCGTCATAATCGGCCGCGCCTTTGGAATACCCGGCAAGGAACGCCTTGGTCATATCCTTGTCTTCCTCGGCGTGCTTGGTGGAGGTGAAGACGGTGGTAACCTGATAATCGGGAATATAATCGGAGATATTGCCGATGATATGCACCGCGCCCGACTTGGCCAGTGGCTTGGCGATATGCGGCACGATCGACCACGCGTCGATCTGCCCGGATTTCAGCGCCCCAATCACCGCGCCGACCTTTTGCAGGGGCTTGAATGTCATGCTGATATTCTCGGCGGCGGCGACTTTGGAGCCCATGTAGTGAAACGACGAACCAGCGGTCGTCATGCCAAAGACCTTGCCGTCGAGATCCCCCGGCGCCTTGGCGCCCGCCTGAAACGCCTTGTCGGAAGTGAGGATTTTTTGCCCGTCGATGCCCTTATGCTCGGAAAGCGCGCCGCCGATCACCTTAACCGCGCCCTTTTGCGCAAGCGAGATAAGCCCGCCGGAAATCGCCGTGACGGCATAGTCGATATCGCCCGAGGCAATCGCCACGGCCATCGGTTGTGCGGCCTGAAAGAACTTCAGTTCGACATCAAGCCCCGCATCGTTGAAATAGCCACGCTCCAGCGCGATGAAACTGCCGGAATGCGAGGTGAAATGCAAAGCCCCCACCTTCAGTTTCGTGCCTTTCGCGATGGCGGGCATAGCAAGCGTGCTGGCGGCAGTGGCGCCCAAGAGGCCAAGCGCGTGGCGGCGGTTCATATGGGTCATGAGATTTGTCTCCCTGCTGTCGGTTTTCTTGCAGTGGAGTTAATCATGTCCGGGCAGAGGGCGGAAGGGGTTATGAGACAACGTGGTTTGGGTTTGCGAGGCAGTGGACCGGGGTTGTCCGGATGAAGCTGACGTTGGTGCAGTCCGCGGCGCAGGGCGGGAAAGGTCGGGTTGATCAAACACAAACTCCCGTAAATTGCAGGAATCCTGTCTATTTCCACCCGGTCACAACATTAACGGCATCCGGATAAACAATCTGATCACCGACGACCAAGCCACTTAATGAATCGGCAACGTCAGCAATAAGGGCTTCTTTTTCTTCATCAGGAAGGCTCTGAAAAGCGTTGGCTATTGGCATCGATCCGAGGTGCAAAGGGACGAACTCTGTCGCCAAGGGAACTTGGATCGCCAATTCTTGGCGAGCTACAGTGACATCGCGAAATCCGGCTTCGGAAACACTTGCGATCAACATATCTGCTGATGGTGTTTCTCTCTGGCCGCGTTGCTTCTTCGCAATCTCCGGCGAGATGAATTTTTCGACCGCTGAGCAGAGAGCTTTGGTGTAGGGACTGTGGCCATCCCAAATCGACATCGCGATGCGCCCCGACGGGGCAAGCACACGGTGGAACTCTTTTAAAGCAGCGGGTTGATCAGGAAAATAGTGGTAACCATGTTGCGATATGACGGCGTTGAAACTGTCCTCCGGCAATCCTGTCTCAATGACATCACTTTCCATCCAAGTGATGTCCATGTCGGCGGCCAATTCGCGAGCCTGCGCAAGCATGCCTGCGTTGATATCCAAGCCAGTTACGCGCCCGTCGTTGCCGACATCCCGTTTGGCTATCCGAGTGGTGACGCCGGTGCCGCAAGCAACGTCCAAAACAGTTTCGCCAGTTTTCAAGGAGGCTAAAGCCAGAAGGGTTTCGGCCCAACGTCCGAACCACAGCGGCACCATAGTATTTTCATAAATTTCTGGTGCGCTACCGGAGAGTTGAAATGACATAAGACACCCCCATGCCCATCTTCTCTGACCCCATGGTGCAGTAAGAAGGCACTCCCGCTACGTTAAGCGATGGGATGATCCTGGGTCAACTTCGCCCCGCCTTCCCGCCATTCGACGGCGCTACTGTGAACGGCAGGTTACGATGGGCAATCCTTCGCCATCTACCGCCGCTATGCCTGCCGCAGATGCGCTTTGCCGCGCGCGGTGGCCAGCGTGATCTGCTTTTGGCGCTCGCGGAAGCGGGCTTTGTCAGCCTCCGACGTCAGGTTCACGCAAAGGTGGCAGGAGACGCCCGCTTCGTAATCCGGGTGCGCACGGTCTTGCGGCAGGATCGGGCGGCGGCAGGCGTGGCAGAGGATATGCGGCCCTTCATGCAGCCCATGGCCCACGGAAACACGGCCATCGAACACAAAGCATTCGCCTTGCCAGTCGCTTTGCGCTTCCGGCACCTCTTCGAGATATTTCAGGATGCCGCCTTGCAGGTGATAAACATCCTCCACCCCCTGCTGCAAAAGCCAGTTGGTGCTTTTCTCACAGCGAATACCGCCGGTGCAGAACATCGCGATCCGCTTGTTATGGAAACGGTGCTTGTTGGCTTCCCACCACGCCGGGAAATCACGGAAACTCTCCGTCTTTGGGTCCACCGCGCCCTTGAATGTGCCGATGGCAACCTCGTATTCATTGCGTGTGTCGATGACCGCCACATCGGGACTTTCAATCAGCGCGTTCCACTCTGAGGGCGAAACATAATGTCCGGCCTTTGTGCGCGGATCGACATCGGGTTGCCCCATCGTTACGATCTCGCGCTTTAGCCGCACTTTCATGCGCCGAAATGGCTGTTGCTGTGCCGGGCTGTCCTTCCACGCGATATCGCCGCAGCCGGGGAAAGCGCGGATATGGGCAAGCACCGCGTCAAGCCCCGCCACTTTCCCGGCAATCGTGCCGTTGATCCCTTCATCCGCCAGAAGCAGCGTGCCAGTAATGGCGTTGGCCTCACACAGCTCCAGAAGCGGGGCGCGCAGGGCGGCTGGATCGGGCAGGCGGGCAAAATGATAAAGGGCGCGGCAGGTGAACATGGCGCCTCACATATGGCGCAGAAGCGATCTGGGCAAGGGTTTAGCGCGTCGCAAGGGCAAGGCCGTCCACCACTGCGGTAAAGACTTCGGAGGTTTCCAGTCGCGCCGCGGGAAACAGCGCGGCGATGCGCGTCTGAACCACGCCAAGAAGGCTCGACCCGCCGACGAAAATCACCCGCTCGACCTGATCCGCCTGCCAGCCAGCCTGCGTCAGAACCGCCTGCGCGCAGGTGGCAATCTCCCCGGCGCTCTCGAACAACTCGGCTTGCAGCGCGCCATTGCTCAAATATGTCCGCAACGCGGGCTCGACCATGGTCAGGTCAACCAACCCTTCACTGCCGCGATTGGCGGCAATCTTGCCTGCCTCGACGGCATAGGCAATTTCATGCCCGAGATGCGATTCCAACACGGTGCCCAGTCGCGCAAAAAGGGGCGGTTTCTCCGCCAGACGTTGCCACAGACGCACTTCTTGCAGTGTTGAGCGGCCATAGACAAAGGCGATCTTTTCCCAGGTTGCCAGATCGTGAAACAACGCCCGTGGCGCGGGGTTGCTGCCTTCTCCCAACGCGTTGCCGATCATTGCGCCATAGCCCAACAGCGGCATCACATGGCGCAGGCTCAGCCATTTGTCGAAATCCGTCCCACCCAGACGGATCCCGGCGCTGGCAATAATCCGCGTCTCACCGCCGCGACGCTCACACACCGTGAAATCCGAGGTGCCGCCGCCAATATCGACGATCAGAATCCGCCCCTCTCCGCCCACCGCCAAAGCGGCGGCTTCCGGCTCGGGCATGAACGTGACCGTTTTGAACCCGGCCAGCGCATAAGCCGCCCGCAGATCTTTGAGCGCCTGCGTATTGCGGGCCTCTGATTTGGAGTGAAACCGAACGGGCCGCCCCGAAAGGGCTACGTCAAAATGTGCGCCGGTTGCGGTTTCGGCGCGTTGGCGGATTTCGCTCAGAAACCGCCCAATCACTTCGATCAAGGTCAGGCGTTCATTCATGAACTGCCGCTTTTCGTGCGCCAGCGGCGTGCCCAGCACGCTTTTCAACGCCCTGAGAAACCGCCCGTCGCGGCCTTCCATCATCGCGCTGGCCGCCGTCTTCCCGATCAACATGTCACGGCTGTCGAAATCAAGAAATACGGCGCTGGGCAGGGTCGCGGCCTGATCTTCAAGCGCGATCACCTGCGCCCCGGCATCTGTCAGGAAAGCCGCAGACGTGTTCGAAGTTCCGAAATCAATGCCAAGCGCCGCCATGACCTGCCTCGTGGAAAAAGCCGGGTTCTAACGCTTGTCCGTTGGCCGCACAAGCCGCACGATTGCCCTTGCGCCCGGCGCTGATCCGCAAGGCGCATAGTTTCGGTTGGCGGCCTGCGGCAATCTGTCGTAAAACCACGCTTGCGACAAAAATGAACGACAAAAATGAAGGGTCGGAACATTGGATATTGCCACGCGCGTCTGGAACCACAAATGGAAGATTGATCCGATCGTGCGGTCGCTGATCGACAATGACTTCTACAAGCTTCTGATGTGCCAATCGGTGTTTCACAACAAACCCGACGCACATGTGACCTTTTCGCTGATCAACCGGACCAAGTCGGTCCGTCTGGCCGAGCTGGTTGACGAGGGCGAACTGCGCGAACAGCTTGACCATATCCGCTCGCTGTCGCTCAGCCGGGGGAAAACACCTATCTGCGCGGCAATACCTTCTATGGCAAACGCAAGATGTTCCACTCCGATTTCATGGAATGGTTCGAGAACCTGCGCCTGCCGCCCTATCACCTTGAAAAGCGTGACGGCCAATATGAGCTGACCTTCGAGGGAAAATGGCACGAGGTCATGCTTTGGGAAATTCCCGCGCTTGCCGTGCTGATGGAATTGCGCGGGCGCGCCGTTCTGAACAAGATGGGCCGGTTTGAGCTGCAAGTGCTTTATGCCCGCGCCACCACCAAGCTTTGGGAAAAGATCGAGCGTCTGAAAACCCTCGATGGCCTCAAGATCGCCGATTTCGGCACTCGCCGTCGGCATAGTTATCTGTGGCAGGACTGGTGTGTTCAGGCGATGAACGAAGGGTTGGGCGATGCTTTCATCGGCACATCGAACGTGCGCATCGCCATGATGCGCGATCTGGAGGCGATTGGCACCAACGCGCATGAATTGCCGATGGTCTATTCCGCGCTGGCGCAAAGCGATGAGGCGCTGGCCGCCGCGCCCTATCAGGTGCTCGCCGACTGGCATGAAGAGCACGAAGGCAACCTGCGCATCATCCTGCCCGACACCTACGGCACGCAAGGATTCCTTGACCGTGCGCCGGACTGGCTCACCAAATGGACCGGTATTCGCGTTGATTCAGGCGACCCCGCCAAGGGGGCGGAGATTGCAATCGACTGGTGGAAATCGCGCGGCGAAGATCCGCGCGAGAAACTGGTGATCTTCTCGGACGGGCTTGATGTGGCGAAAATTTCCGAGTTGCACAAGCAATTCTCGGGCCGCGTTAAAGCCTCCTTTGGCTGGGGCACGTTGCTGACCAACGATTTTCGCGGCCTGACCCCCGATGACGCGCTTGAGCCGTTCTCGCTGGTCTGCAAGGCGGTCTCGGCCAACGGCAACCCGACGGTCAAGCTCTCGGACAACCCCAACAAGGCGATGGGCCCGGCGGACGAGATCGCCCGGTATAAGCGGGTGTTCGGGGTTGGGGAGCAAAGGGCGATGGAGGTTGTGGTTTGAAGGAATTGCTTGAACTAAGTTGGCGGACGCAAGTTGTATTTATTGGTGGCTACCTCGCCTATGTAATCGCCTATTCCGGTCGTCGGCACAGCCACGGGACGGTTGATGTGTTTGGGTCCATCTTATGTTTTGGGGGCATCGGCCTTTTAGGGATCGGACTCGTTGAGGCCTGTATAGGCGCCTCACAAGGTGAAGAAAAAGCAAATAGCTTCTTGGTCTATGCGCTTGGCATATTAGGTGTTGGCTTGCCTGTGATTACATCATTGGTTTGGCGAGGGTTTCTAAATAGCTGGATAACAAATGCCATCCACTTGATGACAAAATCAAAAGAGGATGGTTTGCCAACTGCTTGGGCAACAGTTATTCAAAAACAGGGGCTAGTGTATGCGCAGTTAGTTGTTACATTGAAATCAGGTGTTTCGTATGAGAGCTACCCGCTTGGTGCATATAACAGCGCCCCTGACGGCCCATGTATATTAGGGTCAGACGGTTCAATCGCCATGTTTGTTACTTATATTACGGAAGCTGATGGCAACGGTAGACCGGCAAAAAACCTCGTTGATGGAGACGGTTTAAGAATGACATACATTCCATCAAGTGAAATCGCTGAAGTAGATCTCAGGCGAAAAACAGGTAGAAATTCCTGAGTGCCTACTTTTTTCCACCGCTTCCGCCGGTACTGGGAGAGTTATTCCCGCCAGAGCCGGTAGGTTGGGTGGAACTCTGCGTGCCACCTCCAGCTGGCTGCATACTATTGACATTGATTGTTCTATTTCCGCCAGAGCCGACTGGCTTTACAGAGTCTGAAGTTGTTTTTCGACCGCTCATTGAAATTCCTTAGATTGCATACTGCCGGAGTGAAAATAGTCGCGCACATGTATATTTTTAAACTACTCCAACTTCCCCCGCAACTTCTTCACTTCTCCGCGCACCTTCTTCGCCTTCAACCGCCGCTCCTTCGATCCCCGCGTTGGTTTCGTCGGCACCCTCCGTTTGGGCTTTACCAGTGCTGCGCGGATCAGCGCGACTAGCCTTTCGCGGGCGATGTCGCGGTTGCGGGCCTGATGGCGGGTTTCGTCGCAGAAGATCACCAGCGCGCCCTCCTTGGTCCAGCGGCGCCCCGCCAGACGGCGCAGCCGCGCCTTGACCGGGCCGGGGAGGTTGGGTGAGCGGGCCGCCTCGAATCGAAGTTCGACGGCTGTGCTCACCTTGTTCACATTCTGCCCGCCCGGCCCGGAGGCACGGGTGAAGCTTTCGCTCAGCTCCCAATCGGCGATCTGAATGTCATCTGTAATGGTTAACGGCATTTGGTTAACGGCAACGTGCGCTCTTTTGTGCCATACGCTTCGCAGCCAGAGGGGCAGCCAAGGTGCAGACAGTGAATTTTCGGGCCTCGCGACAAGGTTAACCCGCCGTACGCCCAACGAAAAGGGCCGCCCCAACGCGCGGAACGGCCCTTCGAGATTTAAGGAGGTGCGTGGTTAGGTCTGCACCAATTCAGGGTTTTCACCACCCAAGGGCTGCCTCAGGTGCGCGTCTCCCAAACTGTTCCAACGCATTTCTCCATGATCCCAATAGACACTGAAGCACCTCCTTTCGTTTGTTTCGCGTGCATCCAGCCTGCCACAGGAGACGCGTATGTCAAACAAAATCATGTGGTGCGCTGACGTAAAGACCCCACGATGATGCGGAAAGGCACAAGCGCGATCAGCGCGAGGCTGAGCTTCACCGACCAATCGGCCAGCGCCAGAGAGACCCAAAGCGGCACTTGTGGCCCCAGCGTGAGCAGCGGTGCCGGGCCTTGCCCCCATGCGATTGCTGCATCGGCAGTGGCCCCGAAAGACAGCGTGGCGGAGAACGCAATGGAGAAGAAAAGCGCGGTATCAAGCGCCGACCCGGCCAGTGTTGAGATCAGCGGCGCGCGCCACCAGCGCCCACCACGAAAGCGGTTAAACACAAATACATCAGTGAGTTGCGCCACCAAGAACGCCGTGCCGGACCCAAGCGCGATGCGCAACGGCACGGCCGCGTAGCTGTAACCGTCCCCCTCAAGCATGATCTGCGAGCCGATGAGCGAGCAGACGATCCCAGTGAGAAATCCCGCAAAGACGACACGGCGCGCGGCGGCCGATCCATAGACGCGGTTCATCACATCCGTGACCAGAAAGGCGAACGGATAGGTGAATGCGCCCCAAGTAAGCAGCCCGCCCGCGACGAGAAACTGAACGAGAATATTCGAGGCCACGACGATAGTCGCCATGGCAAGAATGCCGAAGATGTGCGTGCGATTCATAATGTTTTAAGCCCGTTTTGACATGGTAGCGGCGACATGGCTCCGCAACAGGGGAACGGGCGGCATTTACATGCTTTTGCCACTATTTGGCAAGCGCATACTCGACGATTTCGGTGTTGAGGAAGAACTCAAAATTGTCATCCGCAATCATCGACAGGCGGATGCGCCCCTTTTTGTCTTGCCAAACGGCGAGCCCTTCGAGGTTGCTGAACCAGCCAAGCGAGGAGACAAGCAAGGTACGCTCATCCAAGATACTGTCCGGCGTGACGGCAAAGCTGCGAATACGGCTGCGAAAGCCGATGCCCATGAAATCGCGTTCCAGCAGATAGAGCCGCCCATCCGGCCCGAAATCCGCGCCAACCGGCAGGAAATTGTCTCGTCGCGGAACTGAAAGTGTCTTGTCCCATGTGCCGTTCCGAAAGCGGTAGAGAGGGAAGGGGCGGGTCATCGCGCCGGAGCGTTCAGGCAGGGTATAGAGCCAGCCGCGCGCGTCGATGGCGAGGGCTTCGAGCGATGCGTTGGATTGCATTCGCGCGAAATCCGGGTGGCGTGGAAGGGCATGGGCGACGCCTTCGGCAGAGCGGTAGGCCCAAACCCGAGCCGAGCCTTCGAATGAGACGAAGGTTTCCCCGTTCGCGCTGATGGCGAGGCCCTCGGAATCGCTGAGGGACGCTGGAAGCGGGGCGCCGTCCGGCGTGTGCAAAGGGGTCAGAGGGCCAGATATGATTGCGGTGATCCGGCCTGTCGTGGGGTTGCGCCGGAATTGTCCAGAGAGGCGATACCCGCGATCCGAAAGGGTGGTGAAATGCGTGCCGTCAGCCGAGATTTCAAGCGACGAGAACCCACCGGAATGGCGCCCCGCGCCTTGCCAGGGATAAACCCCGAGGAATTGCATTTTACCCGTGTCTGGCCCGGTGGAGCCGGCCACGAAACCGGCCAGAAATGCCACCAGAAACGCCAGTGTCGCCATCAACGCGACCGCAGGACGCCAGCGCATTGTCGCGGCAGATCGGAAAGCACATATTCGCGGCGTTTTTTCGGTGGCGGTGCATTCGGGTTAGGCGGCGGCGGATTGAGGATGTCATTCACCCATGCCTGCGCCCCCTTGCAGCCGTCTCCGGGGGCGGCGAGGCCTGATTCTTGCAGCCGCGCATTCCTCGCGGGCATTTCAACCTGACGTGAAAATGATAATGGTGACCCCACCACGGCCGGATCTTGCGCAACCAATTGCGATTGCCTTTGGCGTGTTTGCACATCCAGACCTTTGCGCCCGGAAAGACGAAAATCCGCGCTACGCGCCTGTCGGAAGCAGCGGCTTTCAGCACGGCCATATGTTGCGGCGTCCAGTTTTCATTGACGTAGGCGCCCTTTGCACGTCGCATAGAGATTGAGGAGATGCTTTCGCGGGACTTGCGTGACAGGTTGAGCCGTTGCGGAGGAAGCATCCATATATCGGCATCGAGTCCGATCTGATGGCTGCGGTGGCCAGAGGCCATCGGGCCGCCACGAGGCTGCGACATATCTCCGATGTAAAGCCCTTTCCAGCCGGGAATGCGCGCAACTTTGGCGGAAAGCTCTTCGATGAACTGGATCGTTTCCGGATGGGCCCAGTTGCGGTTGCGCGACAGGCGCATGGCTTGCCATGTCGGACCGGTCTCGGGCAGTTGTTCTGCCCCGGCCACACAGCCCTTGGCGTAGCTTCCGTATGACGCAGGCTGTTGATGCGAGGCGGTCTTCTCGGCGCCAAAAAGTTGCTTGGCGAGTTTTTCCTTGGCGAAAACTGGCTGCACCAGAGCAAAGCTAAGCGCGATCAGGACGGCAATTCTTCCAACCATGATTGACTGTCTCCTTCCGCTTTTACCCAGACTAGCAGGATCAGCCCGAGAAGGAATAGGCCGGCAATGGGTAAAATTCCGATCCGCTGGCTTTCGCTCAATTGTGAGGCAACGGCGATCAGCGCCGGAGCGAGAAAGGTGGTGGCCTTACCAGAGAGCGCGTAAAGGCCGAAGGCCTCGGTGCTGCGCGCGGGGTTGGATTGCCAGATGATCATGGTGCGGCTGGCCGATTGCATCGCGCCACCCGCTGCGCCGATCAGTCCACCACAAATGAAGAAGGCGATATCCGGAAGCGAAGAGCCCGGTTCAATGGCCAGTCCGAAAACGCTTTCGCGGGAAATCATGACAATGGCGATAGCAGTGGCGAGCAGGACCAGAATGCAGGAGACAATTACCGGTTTTGGCCCGAAAACCCGGTCTGCCTTGCCGCCAAGCCAGGCGAACAACGCGCCGGTCAATGCGCCTACGATACCGAAAACCCCGATCATCATGATTGGCCAGTCGAGCACGCCAGCAGCATAAATTCCGCCGAACGTATACATGCCGTTGAGTGCATCCCGATAGAGCATCGACGAGCCGAGATAGGTCAACAAGCTTGGATGACTGGGCAGCGCGCGCAGAGTTTGACCGAGATCCCCCAGCGCCCGCCCAAATTTGTAGGGCACATGGTTCGGGTCTTTGATTTCACGGACCCAGAGGAAAAATGGAATCATGAAAATCACATACCAAAGCGCGGTAAGAGGGCCGACCGCGCGTGTATCGGCGCCAGTGGCCGGATCAAGCCCGAAGATTGGTGGAATGCCCAGCATGGTGCGCCCACTCTCCCCCGCCTGAAACAGAAGCAACATCAAAGCCAGAGAGATTACCCCGCCGACATAGCCGAACGCCCAGCCCGAACCGGAGATTGCACCTATTTCGTGGCGATCACCCAGATCAGGCAGGAATGAATTGGTGAAGATCGTGGTAAATTCCATGCCGATCAGGCCAATTCCGAAGAAAAAAGCGTGCGGGCAATGCTGAATTCAGCCGGCGCGGTGTACCAAAGCGCCGCTGATCCCAGCACATAGAGCAGCGAGAAAAACCAAACCCATGGCATCTTACGGCCCGTGCTGTCGGCAAAGGCGCCAAGGATGGGAGCAAGAACGGCAATGAGTAGCCCGGCAATGGTCAGCCCATAACCCCAATAGGCTTGTGCCTGTGCCTTCGCGGCGGCCTCTGCCATGCCATCGCCGATCAGAAGCGAGGTTACGGTTTTCGAAAAATACGGCCCAAAGATGAATGTAAGCACCAGCGTGTTATATGGCTGACTCGCCCAATCGAAAAACCACCATCCCCATATGCGCTTGCGCGCGGAAACTTCACGCATCTGCCCCCCAATTTGCTACGATTAGTTAGACAAGGTTTGCCTGCCTGAGGCAAGATATCTTTCCTTCGCTTTCTGCGCAGGGCTTGCCGTTTGGGGCGGGGGCGCTTACCTGTCGTGCGCCGGGAACGGACCAACAAGGAGATAGTTCGATATGATGGCGATTTACGGGCCGTTGGCTTTGATCCTGAACGTCGCGTTTTATATCCTTCTGGCTCATATCGTGATGAGCTGGTTGATCAATTTTCAAGTACTGAACCTGCATCAACAATTCGTGGCGCAGCTTTGGTATGGGCTCAACCGTATTGTCGAGCCGATTTATCAGCCGATCCGGCGCTTCCTGCCTGACACCCGCCCGCTTGATCTTGCGCCACTGGTGGCGTTCATCGCGATCATTTCGCTAAGGGATTTCATTCTTCCTGCATTGTTGTTCTGACGCACCGGGGCGGCACCTTGGAGGGCTTGTTCAGCCAGCCTTAAAATGTGATTGTTGCGCTGACGAGCAGACAGGCAATCACAGGTTTCCCATGCAAAGCGCGGCCACGCTTCTGAGCGATGTTTTCGGTTTTGACGCTTTCCGTGCGGGGCAAGAGGAAATCGTTTCTGCTGTCGCAGGCGGGCGCAATGTGCTTGCCATCATGCCTACCGGCGGCGGTAAATCTCTGTGTTTCCAATTGCCTGCACTGATGCGCGACGGAGTGACGGTGGTTATTTCGCCGCTTATTGCGCTGATGCGTGACCAAGTGCGGTTTCTGCGCCAGGCGGGCGTAGAGGCGGGTGCGCTGACCTCGGGCAATACACAAGAAGAAACAGATGCCGTTTGGGACGGGCTGGAACGCGGTGTGCTGAAGCTGCTCTATATTGCGCCCGAACGGTTGGCAGCGGGCTCGGCGCTGGGAATGTTGCGGCGGATCAATGTTTCCCTGATTGCGGTGGATGAGGCGCATTGCGTGAGCCAGTGGGGCCATGATTTCAGGCCCGATTATCTTCGCATCGGGGAATTGCGCCGTGCGCTGGGCGTGCCATTGGCGGCCTTTACCGCAACGGCAGACGAGGAAACGCGCGGAGAAATCGTTAACCGGCTGTTTGACGGGCAAACACCGGAGGTGTTTCTGCACGGCTTTGATCGCCCCAATATTCATCTTGCCTTCGAGCCAAAAAATGCGCCACGCAAGCAGATCCTCGGTTTTGCAGACGCACGGCGCGGGCAATCGGGAATTGTTTACTGCGGAACACGGGCCAAAACCGAAGGGCTGGCGCAGGGACTGCGCGAGGATGGGCACAATGCCTGCCACTATCACGGCGGGATGGAAGCCGACGCACGCCGCCATGTCGAACATCGCTTCAACACCGAGGACGGGTTGATCGTGGTGGCAACGGTGGCCTTTGGCATGGGGGTGGACAAGCCCGATATCCGCTGGGTCGCGCATGCCGATTTGCCGAAAAGCATCGAGGCCTATTACCAAGAGATTGGCCGTTCTGGGCGTGACGGCGCACCAGCAGAGACGTTGACGCTATATGGCTCTGATGACATTCGCCTACGACGCTCACAGATTGATGAAGGTCTCGCCCCAGCAGAGCGCAAGGCGGCGGATCATGGCAGGCTGAACGCACTATTGGGGCTGGCCGAGGCGCAGGTTTGTCGGCGCATGGAATTGTTGCGCTATTTCGGGGAAGAAAGCGTGCCCTGCGGCAATTGCGATATATGCGATACGCCAGTTGAGGTGTTTGACGGGACTGAGCCGGTGCGCATGGCGCTTTCGGCAATTCTTCGCACCGGGGAGTATTTCGGGGCGGGGCATTTGATTGATGTGCTGACTGGCAACGAAACGGACAAGCTGCGGGCGCGCGGCCATGCCGAGTTGCCGACGTTCGGTGTCGGCAAAGCCTATGATCGCCGGGTCTGGCAGGCGATTTTCCGGCAAATGATGGGCCACGACCTGTGCCGCCCCGACGCCGAGCGCCACGGCGCGTTGCGAATGACGCCCGCCGCGCATCCGATTTTGCGCGGTGAGCAGAGCATCACCCTGCGCCGCGATGTGCTGAAGGCGCCGCCGCGGCGCCCGGCGGTGAAAGAGCTGGTGTCGGAAGAAGACGCGCCGTTGCTTTCGGCGCTGAAAGCAAAGCGGCGTGCATTGGCAGAAGCGCAATCGGTGCCAGCTTATATTATTTTCAATGATCGCACGCTGATTGAGATGGCGGAGAGCCGACCAGGTACGCTTGATGATATGGCGCGGATTGGCGGGGTTGGTGCGAAGAAGCTGGAACGCTATGGGCATGAGTTTCTTGATGTGATCGCGGGAGAGGTGCAGCAGATGCACCCTTCGCGGCGCAAACTTGCCGGGCGTGAGGCGGGTACGCTTTATGACAGGCTTATGGGCGCACAGGCGGCGTTGGCGCGCGGTGAGGCCGGGGGCGACAAACCGATGAGTTGTTCGGCATCGCAATTGGCGAAACTGGCGCAGTTGAGACCCTCCGACGATACGATGCTGGCGCGCATTCTGGGGGAGCGGCGGGCAGAGCGGTTCGGCGCGGCGTTTCTGGAAATCCTGCGTGAAGCGGGATAAGGATTGGAATGGGGTAGGGCCATGCATCCGAGGGGGAAGATATGCTGATCGTAGTGTCACCGGCCAAGCGGTTGAATGAAAACCCAGAAGAACAATTTGCGCTGACCGAGCCGGTGTTTCAGGCGCAGGCGGAAGAACTGGCGAAAGTGGCACGCCGGATGAGTGCTGGAGAAATCGGCAAATTGATGAAGATCAGTGAACCGCTTTCGAAACTCAATCATGCGCGTTATCGCGATTTTGGAAAGATGGCGCGCGGTGCGGCAGCGTTGATGTTTGATGGCGATACCTATGCCGGGCTTGAGGCAAAAACGCTGGACCCTGACGAAATGGGATGGGCAGCAGAGCATTTGCGCATTCTTTCGGGTATGTATGGCATACTGCGCCCAACCGATGCGATCGAGCCACACCGGATGGAAATGGGCAGTCGGCTCAAAAACCGGCGTGGCAAATCGCTATATGATTTCTGGGGAGACCGGATTGCAAAAGCCCTTAATGAACAGGCGGTCGAGATCGGTGCGCAGGTATTGATCAATTGCGCCAGCGAGGAATATTTCGGTGCGGTGGACCATGCTGCGCTGAAACTCAGAGTGGTGACGCCGGTATTCATGGAAGCAAAGCCTCAAGGTCCGAAAATCGTGGGTTTCTTTGCCAAGAAAGCGCGCGGCGCGATGGCGCGTTTCATCATCGAGCGCCGACTTGAAGAGGTCGAGGCGCTCAAGAGCTTCGATACTGGCGGTTATCGATTCCAGCCAGAGATGTCGGAGGGGGATCGTCTGGTGTTTCTGCGCGAGGAAGCGATGGCGGCGGCGGGATGAAACCCTGCACTGCGCTGATACTCAGGCGGATTTTTCCTGCGGTTCTTCCGACGCGACCGGGAGGCAATCTTCGGGGCAAAATGTTCTGATTGCTGCAAAAATCTCGGCCTTGCGCAATGGCTTGGTAAGATATTCGTCCAGCCCGGCGGCAAGGATGGCATTGCGGTCAGTGTCTAAGGCATGAGCGGTTAGTGCGATAATCGGCGTATGGGTCGGGCCGCCGCGCTCACGGGTGCGTATTTCGGCGGTGGCCTGTTTGCCGTCCATCTTCGGCATCGAAATATCCATGAATATCAGATCGGGCTTGTAGCTTTCAAAAAGTGCCACGGCCTCTTCTCCGTTGCCAGCGAATTGCAGGTCAATATCGAGGGTTTTGACCATCTTCCGGAAAACGAGCTGATTGGTTTTATTGTCTTCGGCGGCAAGCACGCGCATGGCGCGCGGCGCGATCAGTGTGGCGGGTCCGTGCTCGGGGAGGTTGGTTAGCGACGTTGCCAGCGTTTGCAGGCGCGAAAAGAGCTCGCTGCGCGGGATAGGCTTTTGCAGCACGCCCTGGACCAGTTCGATTGCCGGGTCCTGTTCGGCGAAGGCAGGGGCGGAAGAGGCCAACAGGATAGGAATGGAGTTGCCCAACGCGCGAATTTCGCGGGTCAGTTCCAGCCCGTCCATGCTCGGCATGTTGTGGTCTGTGATCAGCAGATCGAAGCCTTCGCCGAGATTGCCAAGCGCCTCCGCGCCGGAAGGGATAGCCAGAACGGAGAGGCCCAGCGTTTCAAGCTGTTTGGCGAGCAGGGTGCGATTGATTTCGAGGTTGTCGACGACCATGATCCGCCGGAATACCTCGGGAAGGGCGGGCAAGGCGGGCGTCAGGGGTTCACCGGCTTCAAGCGATAGCTTGAAGCCAAAGCTGGAGCCTTTGCCGACGTCGCTGTCGACCCAGATTTCACCGCCCATGAGCGCGATCAGTCTGGCGCTGATGGCGAGGCCCAGCCCGGTGCCTTCAAACTGGCGGTTGCGTTCGTCTTCGACTTGGTTGAACTCACCGAAGATGTGGCTGACTTTCTCGGCCGGGATGCCGATGCCGGTATCTTCGATGGTGATGTGAAGCTGGGTTTCACCGGGCGTAAGGGCCGGGATGCCCACCGCGCGGACCAGAACATGCCCTTCGGGCGTGAATTTCAATGCGTTGCCGATGAGATTGGTGAGCACCTGCCGGATTCGGCCGCGATCGCCGATGAACTGGGTCGGCAGGAACAGGTCATAGTCAATAAGCAGGTCGATGCCCTTTTCGCGGGCGGCGGGCAGGAGTAACATGACGACCTCGTGGATCGTGCGTTCAAGATCAAAGGGTTCGGGGCGTAATTCCAGTTTTTCGGCCTCGATCTTCGAATAGTCGAGGATATCGTTAATGATGACGAGTAAGGCTTCGCCAGAGTTTTTGATCGTGTCTGCGTAGAGCTTTTGCTCGTCATCAAGCGTGGTATCGCGCAGCAGTTCGGCCATGCCGACAACGCCGTTCATTGGTGTGCGAATCTCGTGGCTCATGTTTGCGAGGAAGGCAGTCTTGGCGCGCGCCGCTTCTTCTGCGCGACTGCGTGCTTGTTTCAATTCGGCCTCATAACGCACTGTATCCGAGATGTTGAGTGCGAGTGAGACGACATCGCCACCATGGCCGCGTTGGTCCAATAGCTTAATATATTCGCCGTTCCAGAGCCGCAGGACCTCCGGGCCGGGCGTAGGTTGGTGCCAGCGTTCCAACATCATTTCGCGCCACGCCGCCGGGGTTCGCTCTTGGATATCGACGATGCCTTCTTCGGTCATCAGTTGCAGAATGCGCATGTACGTGACGCCCGGTGCCAGTTCCGCAAGGCCATCGAAGACAGACAGATATGCCGGGTTTGCGGCGATCAGGCGGCTATCGGAATCAAAGAAAGCGAAGCCATCCTGAATGGTTTCGATGGAGAGCCAGAGACGTCGTTCGGCGATTTCGATCTTCTCATTGGCGACGGTGAGATCGGATTTGACCCGCGCGTTTTCATCGCGCACATTTTGCACCTGTGCGCGGGTTTCAACGATTTCGTCGGAGAGTTTGCGTGCGTGTAGCCCGAGTTTTCGGTTGGCGGTGAAAAGTTCGGCCTGCTTTTGTTCCAGAAGCCGTTCCGCGGCGAGCCGGTGGCGCCGTTCCTCCGCTAGTTTTTCGGCAAGGTTCATGCCTGTCCTCCGGCGGTGCCTGCGATCTTTGTGCGATCATGGCGGAACGTGGTGAACATTGGCTTAAGGGCGCTTGGGCTAGGTCAGGAATTCCGCACCTTGGGAATCGTTGCCAACCGGGGAGTGAACATGGCACCATCGACGGGTTTATTGAGGAGAATCCGATGCGACTTATGATTGCCACGCTCGGAGTTGTTTTCGCGCTTGTCCACCTTGCCCATGCAGAAAATTCTCTGCCTGATCGGCGTTTGGTTGTCACTCAGGACGTGGATTTTTACGGCTCCGATCTTCAAGCGCTGTTTGATACGGACCTGAATGCGTGCAAACGCGCTTGTCTGGCCGAACCGCGATGCGAGGCATTCACCTTCAATGGCCGCTCGAACGCCTGCTTTCCCAAAAGCGAGGTGAGCGAGAAGAAACCATATGAAGGGGCGGTATCGGGGGTCGTTTTTCCAGTTGACCCAACGGTGGAAAAGGAGCCGCGGCGCGGGCGGCAGAACTGGATGAATTTCTGTCGAAGCGCGATCTTTCCAACGCGTTGGCGCAGGCACAAAGCATCGGTGCACTCCACCCCGGTGGGAAGTGGAGTGTTGATGCGCTTTTGAAGGCTTCCCGAGAGCGGGAAGGCGCGAAAGACTATCGCAACGCGATGCGCTGGATGGGGGCCGCGGTGGCGCAGAGCGACCTGAGCGATCAATGGGTGGATTATGCGCGGCTGGCAATGGCGGCGAAACCGTCCTCCAACTCATCGCGACGGGCCTATGACCGGCGCGCGGTTAGCGCGGCGGTCAACGGGTATTTGCGGGCGCTGAGCGCGGCACAGAAAGTAAATGCGCTTTCCGAGCTTGCCGCCGGGCTTGAGAAGGTGGGCCGGGGGCGCGATTTGATCCCGGCGTTGCGGTTGGCGACCACATTGCAGCCACGCGACGAGCTGACCGAACGGTTGGACAAGGCGGTTGCGAAATATGGGTTTAGGATCACTGAACATAAGGTCGAGAGCGACCGCGCGGACCCGCGTGTTTGCGCCGAGTTTTCGGAGAAACTGGCAAAAACCGAGGTGGATTACGCACCTTACGTAGCGTTGCCCGATCAGCGGCTTTCGGTTGAGTTGGAAGGCGACCGGCTGTGCATCGGCGGGGTGAAGCATGGCCAACGCTACAAGATCACTTTTCGCGAGGGGTTGCCTGCGGCGGATGGGGAGAAGCTGGCCAAGAACATTGAGCTGCGCTTCTATGTCCGTGACCGGGAGCCGTCGGTGCATTTTTCCGGTCGGGCCTATGTCTTGCCGAGAACCGCCGATGCGGCGATCCCTGTTCAGAGTGTGAACCTGTCCGAGGTGAATCTGGTGCTGCGGCGGGTGTCGGACCGCAACATTCTGCGTTCCATTCAGGAGCGCTTCTTTGGTGATAGCCTGAGCTATTACAACAAGAGGGAGTTCTCGGGCGAGGTCGGTGAAGAAATATGGCACGGCACTGGCGCGTTGAAAAACCAGCTCAACGAGGACACGACCACGCGATTGCCGCTGGGCGATATCCTGAAGGACAAGACGGCGGGGCTATATGCGCTGACCGCCTCTGTGCCGGGGGTGGATCGTTATGACGACGAGGGCGCAACGCAATGGTTCGTGCTGTCCGATCTGGGCCTGACGACGATGGGGGGCGCCGACGGGGTACATGTGTTTGTGCGCGGACTTGGCGATGCGAAACCCAAGGTGGGGGTGAAAACCACGCTTCTGTCGCGCTCAAACCGCGTGTTGGGCACGGCGATGACCGATGCGAAGGGTTACGCCCATTTTGCCGCTGGATTGACCCGTGGCCGGGAAGGGGCGGAGCCTGCGTTGGTGGAAGTTACCGACGATGATGGGGACATGGCGTTTCTCTCGCTCACCGACCCGGCGTTTGATCTGTCGGATCGTGGCGTGGCGGGACGCCCGGCGGCGGGGCCGATTGATGTGTTTCTCGCCACTGATCGCGGCGCATATCGTGCAGGCGAGGTGATTAATGCCACGGTTCTGGCGCGTGACGGCGAAGTGACGGCGATTGATGACCTGCCTCTGACGGCGATTCTGACCCGGCCTGACGGGGTGGAGTATTCCAGGCAGGTCTCAACCACAGGGCAGGCGGGCGGGCGTGTCTTTTCCATGCCGGTTGGGGCTTCCGTGCCGCGTGGGACATGGCGGATTGACATTAAGGCCGATGTTGACGCGCCAGCACTGGCCACGAAAACGGTGCTTGTTGAGGATTTTCTGCCTGAACGGATTGATTTTGAATTGAGCTTGCCGGACGCGGACCTGCACCCCGGTGGGGTTTCTAACCTGACGGTAAAAGCGAAGTATCTGTTTGGCGCTCCGGGGAGTGATCTGCCGATGGAGGGAGATACGATCCTGCGCGCCAAACGCAGCGTTGAGGCTTGGCCCGGTTATTTCTTCGGCACCTATGACGGGCGCGCAACGCCGCGGCGGGGCGAGTTCGGGGGCGAGCGCACCGGGGCCGATGGCACAGCGCGGGCCTCATTGCGGTTGCCCGAAGCGCCGACGACGGATCGACCGTTGGAACTTGAAGTGATTGCACGTGTTTCAGAAGGGTCGGGGCGGCCAGTGGAGCGACGGCTGACACAACCAGTGGCCCCGGCGGGGCCGGTGATCGGGATCAAGCCGCTTTTCAAATCGGATGTGCCGGAAGGCAGTCGTGCAGGTTTTCAGGTTGTGGCGCTCGGCCCCGATCTGAAGCCCACGACCATGAAGGTGAAATGGAGCCTTAACCGGGTGAATCGGCGGTATCAGTGGTACCGTGAAGACGGCGATTGGAAATGGGAGGTGATTACGTCCCGGCATACCGAAAAGCAGGGCGAGGCCACGCTTGACGGCAAACCAATCGAGATTGCGGGCGATGTTGATTGGGGGCGTTACGAATTGGTCGTGGAGAAGCTTGGCGGTGCCTATGTTTCTTCCTCAGTTGATTTCTATGCCGGGTGGTATGTGCCGGTGGATGCAACGAGCACCCCGGACGTGCTCGATCTGTCGCTTGACAAGCATGACTACAAAAGCGGTGACACGGCGAAATTGCGCATTGTGCCGCGTTATGCGGGCACGGCGCTTGTCAGCGTGATGTCGAACCGATTGATCGCGATGAAGGCGGTTGAGGTTGAAAAAGGCGAGAACTTGATCCCGCTTGATGTGACGGATGAGTGGGGTGCGGGCGCCTATGTGACGGCATCCGTCATCCGGCCGATGGATGTGACGGCGGGGCAGAATCCGGCGCGCGCTCTCGGGCTGTCTTATGCCAAGATTGATCCGGGGGCGAAGCAGCTTTCGGTGAGCCTTGATGCGCCGGAGAAATCAGCACCACGTGGGCCGTTGGAGGCATCTGTCAAGGTTGAGGGTGTGAGCGAGGGTGAAACCGCCTATGTGACCGTTGCGGCGGTAGATGTGGGCATATTGAACCTTACCGGGTTCAAGAGCCCTGATCCCTCAAAGCACTATTTTGGCCAACGCCGTCTGGGGGTGGATATTCACGATGTCTATGGCCGCCTGATCGACGGGATGAATGGGGCCATGGGCACGGTGCGTTCGGGCGGGGACGCCGCGCAGGAAGAACGTATGCAATCACCGCCGCCGACGGAAAAGCTGGTCGCTTTGTTCAGCGGACCGGCAGCGGTTGGGCCGGATGGCGTGGCGAAGGTGCGTTTCGATATTCCCGAGTTCAACGGTACGGTGCGGCTCATGGCTATTGCCTGGAGCAAGAGCGCAGTGGGACAAGCCACGAAAGACGTGCTGGTGCGCGATCCCGTGGTGGTGACGGCAAGCTTGCCGCGTTATCTGGCTCCCGGTGACAAGAGCCGCCTGCTGCTGGAAATCGTCCATGCCGACGGCCCAGCCGGGCGGATGGGGCTCGATGTTTCAGCCGATGGGGTGGCGCTGGGAGGCGGCGTGCCTTCGGGCTTTGATCTGGGCGAGAAACAGAAGGTGACATTCTCTGTGCCGGTAACGGCGCAGGAGGTGGGTGACCATTCCATACGGGTCGCGCTGACCACGCCGGATGGCAAGCAACTCACCAAGATGCTGACCATGCCGGTGCGATCAAACGACCCGGAAGTTTCGAAAACCCGGCGGTTTGAATTGGCTGCGGGAAAGACATTCACACTTGATGATAACGTTTTTGCCGGGATGCGTGCGGGCACCGGGTCGGCGATTGTTTCTGCCGGGCCGCTGGCCAAACTCGACGCGCCGGGGCTGCTGACGGCGCTGGATCGGTATCCCTATGGCTGCACTGAGCAGGTGACATCGGTGGCCATGCCGTTGATGTATTTCGGTCCGGTGGCCAAGGCGCTGGGCTTAGGGGCGCACAAAGAGGTGCATGAACGTGTGGAGCAGGCAATTGGTAAGGTATTGAGCCGACAATCGAGCAATGGTGCTTTTGGCCTTTGGGCGCCGGGCACGGGCGATCTGTGGCTTGATGCTTATGTTTCCGACTTTTTGAGCCGGGCGCGGGCAGAAGGTTATGACGTGCCGGAGATCGCTTTTCGCCTGGCAATGGATAACCTGCGTAATCAGGTGAGTTATGCCCCGGATTTCGACAAGGGAGGCGGGGCGTTGGCCTATGCGTTGATGGTGCTTGCGCGGGAAGGCGCAGCAGCGATGGCCGATCTGCGTTATTACGCCGACGAGAAGGCGGATGCGTTCACCACGCCCATGGGAGCGGCACAATTGGCCGCCGCGTTGGCGATGTATGGTGATCAGACACGGGCCGACCGGATGTTTGCCAAGGCGGGTGCGATGATTGCCAAGCAAACGAAGAAGGAAGATCAGGTCTGGCGCGCGGATTATGGTACCAACCTGCGTGATACGGCCGGGGTTCTGGCGCTTGCCGTGAACGCGGGCAGCGATGCGGTGGACCGTGAGGCACTGGCCGCAAAGCTGGGCGCGGCACGTGGGCGGCTTTCGACGCAGGAGAGCGTCTGGACGTTGCTGGCGGCGCGCGCGCTGGTGAAGGACCCCGCAATGGATGGTTTGACGTTGAATGGTGCGCCGTTTGGCGGGCCGCTGGTGAAGACGCTGGAGCGCGACACTCTGGGGGACGGGTTGGCCATCGGCAATTCGGCGAGCCACGCAACGGATGTGACGCTGACCACCTTCGGCGTGCCGGTCGGGCCGCAGGAGGCTGGCGGCTATGGTTATCGGATTACCCGCAGCTATTACACCATGGAGGGCGCAGCGGTCGACAAGCTGACTCCGAAGGCCGGGGACCGGTTTGTCGTGGTGCTGGAGGTGACACCGTTCGAGCATGGTGAAGCGCGGTTGATGGTTGATGATCCGCTGCCTGCGGGGTTCGAGATCGACAATCCGAACCTGCTGCGCTCGGGCGATATCCGGGCGCTTGACTGGTTGAAGCCGGTGGAGGCGCGCCATACCGAGTTTCGCTCTGACCGGTTCCTTGGGCAGATTGATTGGCGCAGTGCGAAACCGTTCCGCATGGCTTATATCGTGCGGGCGGTGAGCCCCGGCACGTTCCATCATCCTGCCGCACAGGTGGAAGACATGTATCGCCCGCAATACCGCGCCCAGACGGCCAGCGGAGCGCTGACCGTTTCGCAATGAAGGCGCGCTGGCTCTTCGCGCTGGTGCTGGTGCTGCTGAGCGGTGCCGCGTTGCGGGACGGGTTTGACCAGTGGGTCGCCGGGACGGATTTGCCGCCGCTGATGGCCGAAACCTCGGTCGAGATGCACGGGCGCGATAGGGGGTTGCTTAGGGTTTACACTTTGCGCGACGGGCGTTGGCGGCTGAGTGCGGGGGTAGATCAAGTTGATCCGCGCTATCTGCGAATGCTGCTGGCTTATGAAGACAAGCGGTTTCGCACGCATGATGGTGTAGATATGCGGGCAATGGCGCGGGCGGTGCTGCAGGCGGTTTGGAATGGCCGGGTGATCTCTGGCGGCTCCACGCTGAGTATGCAAGTGGCGCGGCTCTTGGAAGACAGCGGCACCGGCAAAATTGCCGGAAAAATCAGGCAGATGCGGGTGGCGCTGGCGCTGGAGCGGCGGCTTTCGAAGGATGAAATCCTTGGGCTTTACCTTACCCACGCGCCGTTTGGTGGCAATCTTGAAGGGGTGCGGGCGGCAACGCTGGCGTGGTTTGGCAAAGAGCCTGCGCGGCTGACCCCGGCGCAGGCCGCATTGCTGGTGGCGCTGCCGCAGTCGCCGGAGGCGCGCCGACCTGACCGGCATTGGAAGACCGCGAAAGCGGCGCGCGACAGGGTCTTGGCGCGGATGCACAAGGCAGGGGTGATCGGGGAGGAGACCTACCGGACCGCGCTGGCCGAGCCGGTGCCGCGCGCGCGGCGGCCTTTCCCGGCGCTGGCACCGCATCTGACTGACCGGGTGCGCGCAGCAGAGCCGCTTCAGGCGCGGCATGATCTGACGCTTGATCCAAGCTTGCAAAAGACGTTGGAGGCGCTGGCGAAAGAGCATCTGGCAACGTTGCCGGGCAAGGTTTCGGTGGCGATGATGGTGGCGGATTATCGCAGCGGTGAAATCCTCGCCTCGGTCGGCTCGGCGAGCTATGGCAAGACCAACGCGCGGCAAGGCTATGTGGATATGACGCAGGCTGTGCGCTCGCCCGGCTCGACACTGAAACCGCTGGTCTATGCGATGGCGTTTGACCGTGGGTTGGCGCATCCGCAGACCATCATTGACGATACGCCAACCGCATTTGGTGCTTATGCGCCGCAAAACTTTGACGGGCTATTCCGCGGCGAGGTTTCGATTGCCGATGCGCTGCAGCTGTCGCTCAATATTCCGGCGGTGAAGCTGATGGATGAGGTCGGCCCGGCGCGGTTCATGGCCGGGTTGCGGCGGGCCGGGGTGCGGCCGGTGCTGCCCGGAGGGACGCCCGGGTTGGCGGTAATTCTTGGCGGCGTCGGTTTGCGGCTGAGCGATTTGATGCAGCTTTATGGCGGCTTGGCGCGTGGCGGGGAAGCGATTGATCTGACGTGGAAAAAACGAGGTGAGACGGGCCAGGGGCCGCGTATCGTCAGCCGGGCGGCGGCGTGGCAGGTGGGGCATATCCTTGCCGGACTGACGCCGCCGGGGGGCAAGGCGGAAGGCAAGCTGGCTTACAAGACCGGCACGTCATACGGGCACCGCGATGCCTGGGCGGTGGGCTGGGACGGGCGGCATGTCGCGGGGGTGTGGATCGGGCGGGCCGACGGCACGCCGGTGCCGGGGGCGTTTGGCGGTGGGTTTGCCGCCCCGATCCTGACGGAAGTGTTTCAGCGGGTCAGTCCGGAGCTTGCCCCGTTGCCACCGCCACCGCCGGAGACGTTACTGGTTTCGAACGACCAATTACCCCAGCCTTTACAGCGATTTCGCGGGCGGCGCGCGGTTTTGCGCGCGCGGCGGATGCGCCGGTGCTGGCGTTCCCGCCGGACGGTGCGCTGCTGCCGCTGGAGGGAGATGCGCCGCTGGTGGTGAAGGTCCGCGAAGGCCAGCCGCCGTTTACCGTGCTGGCCAATGGCGCGCCGGTGGTGACGGGCGCGCGCAGCCGGGAAATTGCGTTACGCGGTGTCGGGAAAGGCTTTGTCAGCCTTGCAGTGATCGACGCGCGCGGACAATCCGCGCGCGCCGATATTCAGCTTAGGTAACAGACGTTTAGAGTGCCTCAATCGCGATTGCGATGCCTTGACCGCCGCCGATGCACATGGTGATGAGCGCGCGTTTGCCGCCGGTGCGGGCGAGGTGGTAGAGCGCCTTGATTACGAGGATGGCGCCGGTCGCGCCGACCGGATGGCCAAGCGCGATGGCGCCGCCATTCGGGTTTACCTTTGCGGGGTCGAATTTCAAGGTATTGCTGACGGCGAGCGCCTGTGCGGCGAAGGCTTCGTTCGATTCGATGACATCGAAGTCGGCCACGGAAAGCCCTGTCTTTTCAAGGAGTTTCTCGACCGCCGGGATCGGGCCGATACCCATCACCTCGGGGCGCACACCGGCATGGGCATAGCCCAGAACACGCGCGCGGGGGTGAGGCCTGCGGCCTCTGCCGCCTCGGCGCGGGCAAGCACGAGCGCGGCGGCACCGTCGTTGATGCCGGACGCGTTGCCCGCGGTTACAGAGCCGTCTTTCTGAAAAGCGGGGCGCAGACCGGCGAGGGCTTCGGCGGAGGTGTTTTTGGGGTGCTCATCGGTGTCGAACGCCACCGTGTCGCGCTTGACCTTGACCTCAACGGGCGTGATTTCATCCTTGAAATACCCGGCTTTGATTGCGGTCGCCGCGCGGGTTTGGCTTTCCAGTGCGAAGGCATCCTGATCCGCGCGACTGATATTGTATTCGGCAGCGACATTTTCCGCCGTGACCCCCATATGCCCGGTGCCGAACGGGCAGTTGAGCGCGCCGAGCATCATGTCCAACGTCTTGATGTCGCCCATCTTTTGACCCCAGCGTTGGGCCGGGACGATATAGGGTGAGCGGCTCATGCATTCGACGCCGCCAGCAAGGGCGAAATCGGCGTCATTTAGCATCAGGGATTGCACGGCGGAGACGACCGCCTGCGCGCCGGAGCCGCAAAGGCGGTTCACGTTCATTGCGGGCACGCTGGCCGGGATGCCCGCATCAATCGCCGCGACGCGGCTGACATACATGTCGCGCGGTTCGGTGTTGATGACATGGCCAAAAACCACATGACCGATTTGTGCGCCGTCGACGCCAGAGCGTTCAAGCGCCGCTTTCGCGACAAGCGCGCCCAGTTGGGTGGGCGCTGTGCCAGCAAGAGAGCCGCCGAATGTGCCGATTGCAGTGCGTGCGCCGTCAAGGATAACGATATCTGTCATGAGTTTTGCCCCGGAAAGGTAAAGATTGTGTTGCCCAAGCATACGAGCCGCAACGGTCTAGGAAAAGCGGAACGCAGCGTTGTGTGCAGGGGCACTTGCGGGAGCTGCGCGGTCGTTAGCGATTTGTTCACAAACTGTGCCATACGGGGGGCGATTCGCTGACGCCGGGCGTGCGCCACTTTGCGGGCGGGGTTTTTGCTGTTCGGCTGGATTTTTTCGATAGATTTTGATCCGGGTAGAATAGCGTTTTGCGGGGTTTTATGCCTTGTTTTAAAGGGGGAAGTGCGGACGGCGTTCCAGAGTATACTCTGGGGGGTATGCGAAAGCCGCCTGTGGGCGGCGGTGGTTAACGAATGGCCCTGTTGCGCCAGAACAACTGTCTGCACCCCGGCTGCTGGTCTGGCTGCGATGGGTATGGCGCGAAATCAGGGTACTTGTGCAGGGGCGGTTTGTTGCCACTAGGGGCGGTCTGTTTATGGCCTGTCAAGCGAATCGCCGGGTAGAGCGCTCATATGCCGCGCGGCTCACAAAAACCGGTGGTCAGGGTTTCGCGAAACGTTTTACGGGGAGAGCGGGATGCGGCCGTTGCCGGTGAGCACGAAGGCGGATGACCCTTCGAGGGCAGCGGCGGTTAGCGGGCGGTCATAGCCTGCACCGCTGTCGAGATTGATACGGTTGCCGTAGTGGCGCGGCAAATCCTGCGCCGTGTGACCATGGACGACCAGATAATCGAACGGCTGTTCGTATTCGAGAAAGGGTGCGCGAATCCACAGAAGATCATCTTCGATCTGGTCTTCGAGCGCCACGCCGGGGCGGATGCCGGCATGCACGAAAAGATAATGCCCGCGCCGATGATAAAGCGGGCGCTGCGCGAGAAAAGCGCGGTGGGTATCGGGCACGGCGGCGCGCGCGGCGTTGTGCAGGGCGGCGGGCGATTGGTCGGGGTCGATGCCATAGGAGGCGAGGGTGGCCTTGCCGCCGAGGCGCTCATCAAGCCAATCGAGGCCGGGGCGCGTGAGCGCGCTGGTGATGGTGCCGGTCTCAAGAAAATTGAGAAAGAGCCGGTCGTGATTGCCCATCAGCACGGTCCAGTCACGGCCCTGTTCGATGCCGGAAATCAGCGTCTCGATCACGGCGGCGCTGGCTGGACCGCGGTCTTCGAGATCGCCGAGGATAATAACCGACGCGTCCGCACCACCATCCGCTTCGATCCGGGTGAGGGCATCAAGCAGCATGTCGTGCTGGCCGTGAATGTCGCCGATGGCGTAGAGGGTCTCTGACATGGGGGTGGCGTAGCGAAATTTGGAGGGGAGGGGAAGGGGCAAGGTGGGTTGAAAACCCACCTTACGCGTGACGCGACTGTTCCGCGCGCCCAGTTGTTTTACGCCACCTCGAATGCCAATGGCTTGACCTGCCGGAAAAGCCCGGTGGCGATCAGCTTGTCGAGCACCTTCTGATCGACCGGGCCATCGACATAGAGCAGCGCGATGGCTTCACCGCCCGACGCGGCACGCCCAAGGGTGAAGTTGGCGATGTTGACCTTGGCGTCTCCGAAGGTGTTGCCGAGGGTGCCGATGATGCCCGGCTCATCCTCGTTGGTGGTGTAGATCATATGCGCGCCAATCTCGGCGTCGATATTGATGCCCTTGATCTGAATGAAGCGCGGTTTACCATCGGAGAACACGGTGCCGCCGACCGAGCGTTCGCGCTTGTCGGTGACGACCGTGACCTTGATATACCCCTCGAACGCGCCGGATTTATCCTGACTGGTGGTGGAAATCTGAATGCCACGCTCCTTGGCGATGACCGGGGCGGAGACCATGTTCACATCCGGTGTCACCGATTTCATGATGCCTGAGACGGCGGCGCTGTTGAGGGCTTCGAGGTTCATCTTGGCGGCGGCGCCATCATGCAGGATGTTGATCGCCTTGATCGGTTCATCGGTCAACTGACCAATGAAGGCCCCGAGATGTTCGGCAAGTTTGATCCATGGCCCCATTACTTTGGCTTCTTGCGCGGTGACGGAGGGCATGTTGAGGGCGTTCTGCACGGCACCGGTGAGCAGGTAATCCGACATCTGTTCGGCCACCTGAATGGCGACGTTTTCCTGTGCCTCGGAGGTGGCGGCACCAAGGTGCGGGGTGCAGACAACGCCGGGCAGTCCAAACAGCACGTTGTCGGTGGCGGGTTCCTTTGAGAACACATCGAAGGCCGCCCCGGCGATATGGCCGGATTTGATCAGGTCGGCCACGGCTTCTTCATCGACAAGGCCGCCGCGTGCGCAGTTGATGACGCGCACGCCTTTTTTGGTTTTGGCGAGGTTTTCGCGCGACAGGATGTTGCGGGTTTGATCAGTGAGCGGCACGTGCAGGGTGATGAAATCGGCGCGTGCGAGCAGATCGTCAAGTTCGACCTTTTCAACCTGCATCTGTTCGGCTTTTTCATCCGACAGGAACGGATCGTAGGCGATGACTTTCATCCTGAGCCCGCGGGCACGGTCACAGACGATAGAACCGATATTGCCCGCGCCAATGACGCCGAGGGTTTTCGCGGTCAGCTCTACCCCCATGAATTTCGATTTCTCCCATTTGCCGGCATGGGTGGAGGCGGAGGCCTCGGGAAGTTGGCGGGCACAGGCGAACATCATGGCGATGGCGTGCTCGGCGGTGGTGATAGTGTTGCCGAACGGCGTGTTCATCACGATCACGCCCTTTTTTGAAGCGGCGGGTTTGTCGATATTGTCGGTGCCGATCCCGGCGCGACCGATGACTTTGAGGTTGGACGCGTTTTCGAGGATTTTCTCGGTGACTTTCGTGGCCGAGCGGATGGCGAGGCCGTCATATTGACCGATGACTTCGGCGAGCTTTTCCTTGTCCTTGCCGAGATCGGGTTGGAAATCGACGTCAATGCCACGGTCGCGGAAGATCTGTACGGCGGTGGGGGAAAGTTTGTCGGAGACGAGAACCTTGGGGGCCATTTCGGGCATCCTTTATTGGGAGTGTTGCGCGCCCCGGACTTGATCCGGGGCCTCATGCGGGAGGTGGGCGAGGTCCCGGATCAGGTCCGGGACGGGGGCACATGGCTTAGCCGGGTTGCGCGGCGAGTTCGGTGTGGAACGCCCATTCGATCCACGGCATCAGGGCCGAAACATCGCTGGTTTCTACCGTGCCGCCGCACCAGATGCGCAGGCCCGGCGGGGCGTCGCGGTAAGCGCCGATATCAAAAGCCACGCCTTCCTCTTCCAGCCGTTTGGCGATGGATTTGGCGAAGGTGGCACCGTCCTTGATACGGGTGTCGGTGAACCGCAGACAGACGGACGTGTTTGACATGATCAAGGGATCAGTGGGCAGGAAATCAATCCAGTCATGCAGGTCAACGAAATCCGCGACCGCTTTGGTGTTGGCATCGGCGCGGCCCATCAGGCCATGCAAACCGCCGAGTGAGCGCGCCCAGTCGAGCGCGACGAGATAATCTTCGACCGCGAGCATCGAGGGGGTGTTGATCGTGGCGCCGGTGAAGATGCCGTCATTGAGCTTGCCGCCTTTGGTCAGCCGGAAGATTTTTGGCAGCGGCCATGGCGGGGTGTAGCTTTCCAGCCGTTCCACCGCGCGCGGCGAAAGGATGAGCATGCCGTGCGCGGCTTCGCCACCCAGCACTTTTTGCCAGGAGAAAGTGGTGACATCGAGCTTGTCCCATGGCAGATCCTGCGCGAAGGCCGCCGAGGTGGCATCGCAGACGGTGAGGCCTTCGCGATCAGCGGCGATCCAGTCGCCGTTGGGAACGCGCACGCCCGAGGTGGTGCCGTTCCATGTGAACACCACGTCATTGGTGAAATCGACCGACGCCAGATCCGGCAATTCGCCATAATCGGCGGTTTTGATCGTGGCGTCGAGCTTGAGTTGCTTGGCCACGTCGGTCACCCAGCCAGAACCGAAGCTTTCCCAGGCGAGCATTTCAACACCACGCGCACCGAGCATCGACCACATCGCCATTTCGACCGCGCCGGTATCGGAGGCGGGGACGATGCCGATCTTGTAATCGGCGGGAATGCCCAGCACCTCGCGGGTGCCCTCTATGGCGGCCTTGAGCTTGGCTTTGCCAATGGCGGCGCGGTGCGAGCGACCAAGGGCTGCGTCGCTGAGCTTGGCGAGGGTGAAGGTGGGGATTTTGGCACAGGGGCCAGAGGAAAAACGCGGGTTCGCCGGAATGGCGACGGGTTTTGTGGCCGGCCGCGTTGCCGGGTCATTGATGGTCATTGCTGGTATCCTTCCAGATAATCGCCCTTCGTTGGGGAAGGGTGTCCCACGCAGGCAGATACGGGCGTGGCGGGGCTTCCGCAAGGGGGATATGTCGGTAGAAGCACGCAAAGCGTCGGGTTGCGGCGCGGAATGACTATGATCGGAAACTTTGCAGATGTATGTGATCACGCTTCTTACCGCCCCGGAGGCACCATCGTTGGACGCGGCGCTTGTCGACTCGCTTGGCAATGCGTGGGGGAGCGGCGGGCAGGTGCGCTGGCTTTCCAAGGGCGAGGCGGCGGAATTTGTTGTGCCGGAGAGGCCGGGAAATTTCTGGGACGTGTGGGCGGATTTGCAAGGGATGTCGGTTGATCTTGTGGTGCAGCCCGAGGCGGGGCGGCGCAGACGGATGCTGCTCGCCGATATGGACAGCACGATGATCCGGCAGGAGTGCATCGACGAGTTGGCCGAGGAAGCCGGGGTGGGCGCACATGTCAAGGCGATCACAGCGCGGGCGATGAATGGTGAGTTGGATTTCGAGGGCGCGCTGATCGAGCGGGTGGGGTTGTTGAAAGGGTTGCCGGAGGCGATGGTTGGTAAGGTGTTGGAGCGGCGGATTGAATTGATGCCGGGGGGCGTGAATTGGTGGCGACGATGCGTGGCAATGGCGCTTATGCGGCGCTGGTGTCGGGCGGGTTCACGGCGTTCACGGCGCGGATCGCGAAGGACTTGGGGTTTGATGAGCATCGCGCGAATGTGCTTTTGGCGGAAGGCGGCGTGCTTTCGGGTGAGGTGGCGCGGCCGATCCTGGGGCGCGATGCCAAGGTGCGCGCGCTGGAAGAGATCACCGCGCGGCTGGGCATCGCACAGGCCGAGGTCATCGCGGTGGGGGACGGGGCGAATGATCTGGGAATGCTGGGGCGGGCCGGTGCTGGTGTGGCGCTCCATGCCAAGCCGAGCGTGGCGGCGCAGTGCGATATCCGGGTGAATTTCGGTGATCTGAGCGCGTTGCTTTTCTTGCAAGGCTATTCGCGGGCGGCGTTCGTGAGGTGAATTGACCGGGGGTGGGGTGAAAACCCACCCTACGGGTTGCCGGAGGCGGGCGGGAGTGGTTTCATCAACTGGGTGGGGCCAGCCCCGCACGCAGGTAAGACGCGGGGGCCAGCCCCCGCACCCCCGGGATATTTATGGCAAAATGAAGATTGGGACGGGATAGGGTATGACGGGCAAACCTTGTATAATCTGCGTGGCAATCACCGGCAGCGTGCCGCAGAAGGCGGATAATCCGGCGGTGCCGATTTCAGTAGAAGAGCAGGTCGAGAGCACTCAGGCGGCGTTTGAGGCAGGGGCGAGCATCGCGCATTGCCATGTGCGGGGTGACGATGGCAGCCCGACTTCGGACCCGGGCCGGTTTGCCCGGTTGAAAGAAGGGCTGGAGCGGTATTGTCCGGGGATGATTGTGCAATTTTCAACTGGTGGGCGGTCTGGCGCGGGGGCGGAGCGCGGCGGGATGTTGCCGCTTGGCCCGGATATGGCGAGCCTGTCGGTGGGGTCGAACAACTTTCCGACGCGGGTTTACGAGAATCCGCCCGATCTTGTGCAATGGTTGGCCGGGGAGATGCGCAAATACGCGGTGAAGCCGGAGATCGAGGCGTTCGATTTGAGCCATATTCACCAAGCGGTGCGGCTGAATCGCGAGGGGGTAATCGCGGGGCGGCTTTATGTGCAATTCGTGATGGGGGTGAAAAATGCGATGCCTGCCGACCGGGGCGTGTTTGACTATTACGTGCAGACGATGGAACGGCTGGCACCGGAGGCGGATTGGTGTGCGGCCGGGATCGGGCGGCACCAGATCGAGGTGAACGAATGGGCCATCGCGGCGGGTGGGCATACGCGCACGGGCCTTGAGGACAATGTGCGGCTTGATCGCGACACTCTGGCACCGTCGAATGCGGCGCTGGTGACGCGCGCGGCAGAGATTTGCGCGCGCTATGGGCGGCCGGTGGCCAACGTGGCGCAGGCGCGCGAGATCCTCGGATTGCGCCCGGCGGGCTGAGGATTTCAGGCGGCGTAGCGCAGTTCGGCGGCGGCAACCGGTGCTTCGGGCAGGGCGCAGATGTCATCACCTTTGAGAAGCGAGGTGATGATCGGGCCTTCATCGGTGTCGCGGATGGCATAGCCGTAACCGCGCAGGCGGAATTTCCATTCCCGCTCGGAGAGCGACATGGTGCGCTCGCGCAGGACAATATCGCGGACGCGTGCGGTCATGGCGTGGTCGATTTCAAAATGTTTCATGTCTTTGGCCTCGTCTTGGGCGGTTTCTGATTTGACGAAGCTGAGCGCCGGGTGTGGCGGGCATTTGTTGACGATTGGGAATTTTCGGGGGCATTTTGCGGGAATTCACCCGGGTTGTGCCACAATTGTTGCCGAACGCGAAACGACGGAGGTTGAGGCGTCACGCCTTTTGGCGGTGAGCGCGCGTGCAATTACAAGCCTGCGTCGGCCTCGATCTGCTTGCGGGATTTGCGGGCGCGTTCGGTGGCGGATTTCAACTGGCCGCAGGCGGCCATGATGTCTTCGCCGCGCGGGGTGCGGATGGGAGAGGCATAGCCCGCCTTGTAGATGATATCGGCAAAAGCGCGAATCCGGTTGTTTGACGAGCGTTTGTAGGGCGCGCCGGGCCATTCGTTGAACGGGATCAGGTTGATCTTGGCGGGAATGCCTTTGATCAGCGCGATCAGGCGGTGGGCATCGTCATCGGAATCATTCACACCGTCGAGCATCACATATTCAAAAGTGATCCGTTCGGAATTCGACACTTTGGGATAGCTGCGCAGGGCGTCGAGCAGGGTGGCAAGGGGCCAGCGTTTGTTGATCGGCACGAGTTTGTCGCGCACTTCGTCGGTGGTGGCGTGAAACGAGATGGCGAGCTGACAGCCGATTTCTTCGGCGGTGCGGGCAATTTCGGGCACCACGCCGGAGGTGGAGAGGGTGATCCGGCGGCGCGACAGCGAGATGCCTTCCGGGTCCATCGCGATTTTCATCGCGTCGCGGACGTTGGGGAAGTTGTAGAGCGGCTCTCCCATGCCCATCAGCACGATGTTGCTGAGCAGGCGGGGGCGCGCGTCGGAGCCTTCGCCGGGGTTGGGCCATTCGTCGAGATCGTCGCGCGCGACCATGATCTGCCCGACGATCTCACCGGCGGTGAGGTTGCGGACCAGCATTTGCGTGCCGGTATGGCAGAATGAGCAGGTGAGGGTGCAGCCGACCTGTGACGAGATGCAAAGCGTGCCGCGGTCTTCCTCGGGGATGTAGACCACTTCGACCTCGTGGCCGCCATTGATGCGGACGAGATATTTGCGGGTGCCATCGGTGGAGACCTGCCGCGAGACGACTTCTGGGCGCTCGATGATGAAATGCTCGGCCAGCAGGGCGCGGTAGGGTTTGGCGAGATTGGTCATCGCGGCGAAATCGGAGGTGCCCTTTTGATACATCCATTGCCAGAGCTGACCGGCGCGCATACGCGCCTGTTTTTCGGGTGTGCCGGCCTCGATCAGAGTGGTGCGCAGCGCCTCGCGCGGCAGGCCGATCAGGTTGATCAGGCCATCGGCGCGTTTGGTGGCGCGTGGCAGGGCGGTGATAGCCGGGGTGATGGCGGTATTTTCGGTCATTTGGCGCATCCTTGAGAGGCTGCGCTTATATAGGAGGTTTGCGCCGGATTGCAAAAGGAATGGCGCGCCGGGTCAGTGAGTGGCGCGGGGCTGTTCAGCCGTCGGCATGTCAGGGTCGGGGCGTGGGCGGGCTTCGATCAGCACAAATGCCTGCGCCCAAGGGTGATCATCGGTGAGGGTGACGTGGATGATGGCCTCAAAGCCCGGCGGTGTCATCTCATCCAGCCGTTCCTTGGCCCAGCCGGTGACGTGCATGACGGGTTGGCCGGTGGAGAGGTTGGAAACGGCCATGTCCTTCCATGCGATGCCCATGCGCAGCCCGGTGCCGAGCGCCTTTGAGCACGCCTCTTTCGCGGCCCAGCGTTTTGCGTAGGTGCCGGGGGTGTCGGCGCGGCGTTCGGCTTTGCGCTGTTCCACCGGGGTGAAGACGCGGTTGCGAAAGCGGTCGCCGAAGCGATCAAGCGTGCGCGCGATGCGGTCGATATTGGCCAGATCGGTGCCGATGCCGAGGATCATGTGCGCGCCTTTCCCTTTGTCCGCCCTGTTACGATGCGCGGCGCGGGCTGGCAAGCGGCGGGTCAGGCGGCGGCGTGTTCGACGCAAATTTGCGTCGTTTCCTCGTTGGTGAGGGCGAGCTGGAGCAGGTTGCAATAGGGGGCGTCATTGCGGGCGCCGTGATAGCGGCAGGTTTTGCAAACCCCGAAGCTGCGCCGGTCGCGCGCATCGAGCATGGCTTTGAGGAGCGCGCGCAGGGTGGCCTCGGCCTCGGCGGCGTCATCCGCCGACAAGGTGATTTCTGCCGTTGACGGGTGGGCGCACAGGCGCTGGCCCTCTGCGGTGAGATCATAGCGGCGGGCACGTTTGTCGCCCGGCGGGGTGTGTTCGTGGATCAGCCCTTTGCGGGCGAGCGTTTTGAGAGTTTGCGAGACCGTGCCACGGGTGGCGGCCAGATAATCGGCCACTGCCGAGGGCATGCGCGAGAACCGGTTGGCGCGCGCGAGATAGTCAAGCGCCGCGCGTTGGGCCGGGTTCAGATCATCGTCGCGCCGCTCTTGCAGGTGCAGGCGCGCGAGCCGGTCGAGAAGGGTGGTGAGAGTGGCTGTTGTCATAACCGGATGATAGCGAGTCAAAATTATACTTGCAATGGTTTCGACTCGAAACTATCCATATTGATATCGACTCGAAATCAAAAGGAGAATGACATGAAGTTTAGAGCGAAATTTGCGACGTCTGTTCTGGCGCTGGCCGCGTTTGGTGCGCCGGTGCTGGCCGATGGGTCACATGCCATCGAACAAGAGGGTGCGGTGCGGTCGGATGAAAATGCCGCGATCTTGGCGGATACCGATATTCTGGCAGCGCATGTGCATCGTGACGGCGGGATCGTCACCTTTCACATGACCACGCGCGGCGTGGCCGGAGTGACACGGCCCGACCCGGTGGGGAAGCTGGCCGGGGCCGGGGTGCAGGCTTATGTCTGGCCTGTTTCGCTGGACCCGTCGGCGGTGGGTTTTGAAGGCAAGAGCGGGATTTTGGCGCTGGTCGCGACGGCGCATCCTGATTTTGACGACACGCCGCTTTTCGACGAGAATCGCGATGGTGATCTGGCCAATGACGGCGCGGATTGGCACAGTCATTGGGTGGTTCTAGCCCCCACGGAGGCCTGCGGCGAGGGGGCGTTGGCGGTGCGCGACATCCTTGAGGGGGAGACGCCGAAATTGCCCGCGACATGGCCGGGATTGCCGCTTTATATAGACAGTCCGGGCTATTCGCCGGTGTTTGACGGGCCGGAAATCAAGCTTAACGTGCCGCTGGGGGCAGAGGCGCTCAATTTTGACGGGGTAACGGCGGCGTTGCGGGTCAATGCCGATCTGCACACACCGCTTTTATGTGTGACGGATGTGTTCGACGTGGCGTCGGGTGATCTGAGCCTGCCGGGACGGTTGGAGTGATGCGTTATGCGCGCGCTTCGTTCATCAGGCGGCGCATTTCGTGGATTGCAGGCTCCAGCCCGAGGAAGATGGCTTCGGCAATAAGAAAGTGACCGATGTTAAGCTCTTTGATTTCGGGGAAGGCAGCGATTGGCTGAACCGTATCAAAGGTGAGGCCGTGGCCCGCGTGAACTTCGAGACCGAGCGAATGGGCGAGGTCTGCCATGGCGCGCAGGGCGCCAAGCTCGGAATCGCGGGCGGCGAGATTGCCGTTGTAATGGTGGTCGCAATAAGCACCGGTGTGCAGTTCAATCACCTGCGCGCCGGTGCGTGCGGCGGCTTCGATTTGCGCCGTGTCGGCCCCGATGAAGAGCGAGACGCGACAGCCAGCGTCACGCAATGGGGCGATGAAGCGGGCAAGGCGGCTTTCTTCGCGGGCGACATCCAAGCCGCCTTCGGTGGTGCGTTCCTCGCGTTTTTCGGGCACGATGCAAACCGCGTGCGGCACATGGCGCAGGGCGATGGACTGCATTTCGGGCGTGGCGGCCATCTCAAAATTGAGCGGCACGGAAAGCCCCTCGATCAGGGCTTCGATATCGGCGTCGGCGATATGGCGGCGGTCTTCGCGCAAGTGTGCGGTGATACCATCCGCCCCCGCCGCTTCGGCCAGCTTGGCGGCGCGCAGCGGGCTGGGATAGGAGGAGCCGCGTGCGTTGCGCACGGTGGCGACATGATCGATGTTCACGCCGAGGCGCAGTTTGCCGAGAGGTTCCATAGTGGTGATTCCCTTGCCGTTCTCAATGGCAGGATAGAGGCTTTGCGCGGCAGTTTGAATCGGAGTTTGATCAAATTGCGGCGGGCCTACTCATTCGGGGTCTTGGTTTTCGCCTTGGCGGCGGCGCGCTTGGCCTTGAGGGCTTCGAACTTGGCCTTGATCCGGCCGCGGCGGCGGTTCTGGTAGGCGATGAGCAGCGGCAGGGCGATGTAATAACAGACCGACGCGGCGATGATGCCGGGGAGGATGCCGCCAATCAGGTAGGGTAAAAAGACGGTATCATAGAAGGTGTGCAGCCCGGCCCAATCGGTTGGCCCGCCAGTGAAAAGGGCAAAGAGATTGTCCCAGAGGTCGCGCCCGGCGTCGGCGAAGATGCCGCCGAGCGAGCGGGTAACGTGTTCTTCGTGAAATTCCGAGCCGAGAAGCCAGTGCCCGGTTTTCAGCGAGACAACGGCAATCGGCACATAGCTGAGCGGGTTGCCGAAGAAGGTGGCCAGCAAGGCGGCGATGATATTGCCTTGCATGATCCGGGCGATGATCGCGGCAATGACGAAGTGCAGGCCGTAGAACGGCGTGAAAGTGGTGAACACCCCGGCCCAGATGCCGCGCGAAATCTTGTGCGGCGGGTCGGGCAGGCGGTGCAGGCGGTGTTTGACATAGCGCGCGGCCCGCAGCCAGCCGCCACGGGGGTAGAAGAATTCGACAACCACCCTCCAGATCGGCCGTCTATCGCGTCGCTTGAAGACCAATGGTCTTCCCCCTGAATTGATGCGCCGCGAGGCGCAAATTATCGTTTGCCGCCGTTATCTGGCCGCTTTGTGTGCAACTTCCGCGCCGCCGATTACGCTGCTTGCGGCGCGCGCGGGATCACGGTGACGGGCAACTGCCGCGACATCGCTTTCCGCTTCCAGCACGGCCATCAGCCGGTGCAGGTGTTCGGCCTCGCTCACTTCGATGTCTATGAGCAGTCTGTAAAAGTCCGGTTTCCGATCAAGGAAATGCAGGTCCGAGATATTGGCCTTCTGCTCTCCGATCAAGGTGCATATGCGCCCTAATACGCCCGCATCGTTGCCAATGGTGAGATCAAGCGTGACGGTATAGACCGGCGCGTGCCGGCCGGGTTGCCAGTTCAGATCGAGCCAGCGTTCGGGTTGGTCCTCAAGCGTGGAGAGGACATCGCAATCAATCGCGTGAATTACCACGCCCTGTCCGCGATAGGTGATGCCGACGATCCGTTCGCCCGGCAATGGCTGGCAACAGGGCGCACGTTTCATGAATTGCGCCGAGCTTAGCCCGATGACGGCGCGTGCGGGATTTACCTCATCGCGGTCATCGGGGACGAGGTCGGGATAGACCGCTTCGATCACGGTCTGGGTGGTGAGTTCGGCGCTGCCCAAACGGGCGAGCAAGGTGTCGCGATCTTCCAGCCGGAGGTTGCGGGCGGCGGTGTTGAGGGCTTTGTCGGTCGCGCGTTTGTGAACATGTTCGAACGCGGCGCGGGCCAGTTCGCGGCCAAGTTTGATGAAACGGTCCCGGTCCACCTCGCGCAGGGCGCGCCGGATTGCAGCGCGGGCCTTGCCGGTGGTGGCGATGTCGAGCCATGTCGCTTGCGGGGTCTGACCTTCGGCGGTGATGATATCGACCGACTGGCCGTTCTTGACCCGCGTCCAGAGCGGCACCCGCATCATATCGACCTTGGCGCCGACGCAGGCATTGCCGATTCGGGTGTGAATCGCATAGGCGAAATCAATCGGCGTGGCGCCGCGCGGCAGTTTGACGACATCGCCCTTCGGGGTGAAGCAGAACACCTGATCGGCATACATTTCAAGCTTCACGGCTTCGAGGAAATCCTGATGGTTTTCTTCGGCGTTGAATTGCTCGGTCAGCCCGGCGACCCATTTGGCGGGATCAACGGCAAACGGGTTTTCGGATCGTACGCCGTCGCGGTAGGACCAGTGCGCGGCGACGCCGCTTTCGGCCACGTCATGCATCGGGTAGGTGCGGATCTGCACTTCGACGCGCCGCCCGTTGCGCCCCGAGACGGTGGTATGGATCGAGCGGTAGCCGTTCGATTTGGGTTGGCTGATGTAGTCCTTGAACCGGCCCGGCACGGCGCGCCAGCGGCGATGGATCACGCCGAGGATGGCATAGCATTCTTCTTCGGTGTCAGTGATCAGGCGGAAGCCGTAGATGTCAGACAGGCGCGAGAAGGAAAGCTCCTTCTCCTGCATCTTGCGCCAGATCGAATAGGGTTTCTTCGCCCGGCCCAGCACTTCGGCCTTGATGCCTGCCTTTTTCAGTTCCAGCTTCATGTCGGCGGTAATTTTTTCGACCACATCGCCGGTTTCACGCTGAAGCGTGATGAAACGGCGGATGATCGAGGCGCGCGCATCGGGATTGAGCACCTTGAAGGCGAGGTCTTCCAGCTCCTCGCGCATCCACTGCATCCCCATGCGCCCGGCAAGCGGGGCGTAGATGTCCATTGTTTCGCGCGCCTTTTGCACCTGTTTATCGGGGCGCATGGCGCGGATGGTGCGCATGTTGTGAAGCCGGTCGGCCAGTTTGACGAGAATCACCCGCATGTCGCGCGACATGGCGATAAACAGCTTGCGGAAGTTTTCGGCCTGTTTGGTTTCGGTCGAGGAAAGCTGTAAATTGGTAAGCTTGGTGACGCCATCGACGAGATCGGCAATCTCGCGGCCGAACTGTTTTTCGACCTCTGGATAGGAAGCGCCGGTGTCTTCGATGGTGTCGTGCAGCAGGGCGGTGATCAGCGTCGAATCGTCGAGCTGCTGCCCGGCGAGGATCATCGCGACATTGATAGGGTGGCTAAAGTAGGGTTCACCGGAGTAACGGGTTTGACCCTCGTGCGCATTGCGCCCGAATTCATAGGCGCGGCGCAGCTTGTCTTCGTCAGTTCGGGGATTATAGGCGCGGACCTTTTCGATCAGGTCGTCAACCGGGATCATCCGCGCATAACCTTTGTCTTGCGGCCCCGGCTCAGCCTTGGCCTTGTGCTTCCATCAACGCCCGCAGCAATTGCTCTTCGGAGACATCGTCTTCGTCGGGTTTGTCGGCTTCGGCCCCCATGAGAAGCGCCATGGCGTCTTCTTCCGGCTCGTCAACCTCGATCTGGGTTTGGTTCGATTCGATCAGGCGTTCGCGCAGGTCATCGGCGGATTGCGTTTCGTCGGCAATCTCGCGCAGGGCAACGACGGGGTTCTTGTCGTTGTCGCGGTCAACGGTGGCGGACGCGCCAGCGGCAATCTCGCGCGCACGATGCGAGGCGAGCATCACCAGATCGAAGCGGTTGGGAACCTTGTCGACGCAATCTTCGACTGTCACGCGGGCCATGGAGCACTCCTGAAAAGAGATCGAATGAGTAGGAAAGGGCTATTTATGCCGCTTTGCGGCGAAACACAAGGGTGCTGCTTAGCCGAAAAAGCCCTCTAGCGCGGAAAGTTCAGACACCGAGGTGACAGCGTTGATCATGTTTGATGGCATACGGTTGGCGCCATGGTCATCGAACAGCACGAAGCCATGCCCGGCATTGAGTGCAAACTGAAAATCGAAGATCGCATCACCGACATAAAGCACCTCGGACGGGGCAAGTGAAAACGTCTCGCAGAGCAGCCGCCCGGCCATCGGGTCGGGCTTGCCACGGGTGAGGTCATCGCCGCAGATCAGCTTGTCCACGTCAAAGCCCATCCGTTCGAGCAGCATTTCGGAATTGTGGCGCGGCTTGGAGGTGATGATCGAGGTGCCAAGACCGAGCGCGCGGCAGCGATCCAGCACGGCATTGGCCCCGTCGATCACCGGGATTTCATTGAACAGCCTACGGGTATTGGCGAAGTAGATCTCGCTCAGTTCAATCTCGAAATTCGCGAGGCCGAGCATGGCGAGGATTTTCGGGAATGGCAGGCCGACATAGCGGCGGTATTCGGCAAAGCCGCAATTGATGTTCAGTTCACCTGTGGCGGTTTTCCATGCGATTTCCATTACCGCGAAGGAGTTGATCAGGGTGCCATCGAGATCAAACGAGATATGTTTGTAGCCGCTCATCGCATCGCCTCCTTGTCGATTTTCTCAAGGAAAAGCGGGTCATGCTCCATCATCCGGCAGGCAAGCTCGTAATCTTCAGGCGTATCGACGGAAAGCGAGGTGCCGTCTTGCAGGAAGGTGCCGATCGGTTCGCCAAGTTCGATCAGGCGCATCAGTTCGATTCGTTCGGCCTCTTCCAGTGGGGTGGGGGGATTGGCGGCGAAGCGTTGCAGGGCGGGCAGACGGAAGCCGATGATAGAGAGGTGCTTTTTCAGCGGTTGTTGCAGGGCGCCGAAATAAAGCGGCACATCGGCGCGGGAGAAATAGATCACCCGGTTGTCGTGTTCGACAATCTTCACGCGGTTGAGATTGCCAAGCTCGTCCATGAACTGATGCGGGACGACGCAGCCAAACGGGTTGGCGCGGGTGAAGGCGGCGACCTGTTCGATATATTCGGGGCGCACGAAGGGTTCGTCGCCCTGCACGTCAATGATGATGTCCTCAGGCGAGAGGCCCATCGTTTCGGCGGCTTCGGCGATGCGTTCGGTGCCGTTGCGGTGGCTGGCCTTCGTCATGCAGACGGCGATGCCGAAGCGTTCGCAGGTCATCAGGATTTCGATGGAATCAGTGCAGACGGCGACCTGATCGATGCCGGGTGTGAGGGCGGCACGTTTGGCGACGTGGACGATCATCGGCAAACCAGAGATCAGCCGGAGCGGTTTGTTGGGCAAGCGTGAGCTTTCCATTCGCGCGGGGATCAGGGCGATGGTTTTTCCTGCCATAGGCTTTTCTTCCGCTCGTAAGGCCGGGTTGATTCGGCTATAGGGATGCCGCAATTCGGTCGAAAAACCTAGCCAAATTTCGCGGGGCCGCACACTGTACGCACGACCGGGTGGCGCTCTGGGAACCATGGGAACCGCGAACACGGACGGGCCAAGGATGGGAATTAACGAAGACGTCGCAAAAAGAACGCGGGCGATGCCGCTGAGCCAGCGGGCTTTGTTGCGGCTTTACTTTGGGGTTTCGCGAATCATTCCGGCGCGGCTTGTCGTGGCGTTGGTGCGGCGCCGGGCGGCGAAGAATGCCGGGGAAGACAGTGTTGAGCGCGCGCCAGAGCGGGTGGCGTGGGTGCTGCCCGAGCGGCCAGAGGGCCGGGTTGTTTGGTTGCAAAGCATCGGGCCGGGGGATTCGACGGCCAATCTGGTGTTGCTGGAGGCGCTGCGCGCGCTTGACCCGACGCTGAGTTTCGTGGTGACGACGCGCACGCTTGACGGGTTGGGGGTGTTTCGCAAGGCGGCGGAGGGCGGCGGCGTGAGCCTTCTGCTGGCACCGCTTGACACGCGGGCGGCGATGACGCGCTTTATTGATCATTGGCGGCCCGATGTGGCGGTGTTCTGCGAAGGCGATCTGTGGCCCAACGCGCTTGATCTGTTGCGCCGCCGGGGCATTCCGATGGCGCTGATCAACGGGCAATTCAACGGGCGGCTGGGGCGTTTGGTGCGTAAGCTGCCCGCCTTTGGGCGCTGGATGATGGCGCATTTTGATCTGTTGCATATCTTTTCGGCTGGCGGCGATGAAGAGGCGCGTGAATGGGTGCGGAACGAGTGCGCGGTTGTTTTCCGCCCGAATATGAAGCTTGATGCGCAGCCGCTCAGCATCAAACCCGATTTGCATGGGCAGATGAAGGCGGCTTGGGGAGAGGCGCCGGTGCTGACCGGCGCGTCGGTCGACAATAACGAGATAGCGCCGCTTCTGGAGGCGTTCGAAAGCGCCCGGACAGCCATTCCCGATCTGCGGCTGATCCTTGCGCCGCGCTGGAAAGAGCAGGGGGATGCGATTGCCGGGACCGTCGAGGCGGCGGGGTATCAGGCGGCGCGCCGCTCAGCCGGGCAGGTGCCGGGGCGTGACGAGCGGGTGTTCATCGCCGACAGCTATGGCGAGCTTGGCACTTGGTTCGATCTGTCGTTCGGGGTGTTCATGGGGCACACGCTGTTTGGCGGCATGGGGCACAACCCTTACGAGGCGATCATTCAGGAGCGCCGGATCATTGCGGGGAGCATTCCATCGCTGTTGGCCACCGATTACAGTTATTTGCGCGATATCGGGCTTTGCGCCGTGGCGGAAGATGCCGCAAGCATCGCCGCCGCCATCACCGCGTTCGAGGGCGACAGGGCGGGCGGCGCGGCGGCGTTTGCGAATTTTGCGCAAGCCCGCGGTTTTTCACGCGAGATTGCGCGGCGGTTGCTTGATCTGGCGGGTGAATCGGCGGGTTGAACAGGCGAGTGATTGTCAGATCGGGGTTGCCGCTGCCACTTCCGCGCGGGGCAGGCGGGCCAGCATCGAGGACACGCTAAGCGCGAGGACGGGGTGGCACCAGTCGGGGGCAATTTCGGCCAGCGGTACCAACACGAAAGCGCGCTCGTGCATCCGGGGATGGGGCAGGACAAGCTGGCTCGGTGCCTCGGTCTGTTGGCGGGTGGTCGAAATGTCGCACCAGTGCTGCCAAGTGGCCGGATCGGGCAAAATCGTGGGGCCGCAGGTCAGCAGATCGAGGTCAAGGCTGCGCGCGCCCCAGCGGATTTCGCGGCGACGTTCATGGTCGGCTTCGATGGTGTGGAGCCGCGTGAGCACCGCCTCTGGAGGCAGGGGTGAGACAAGCGCCGCGGCCGCATTTATGTAATCCGGCCCGGCACCTGCGGGAAATGCGGGGGTGCGGAAAAACCGGCTGACCGCGCGAAGGTGCAGGCCTTCGGTCGCTTTGAGGCAGGCCAGGGCAGAGGTCAGGGTTGCCGCCGGGTCACCGGCGGGCGATGGCTGGTTAGAGCCTAATGCAATCAGGCATACTTGATCCATTGTGATGCCTTTCGTATGGTTTCAGGTGCCTATTCGACTTGAAGTGCAATTAAAATCGCCATATTTCAACCCGCAGTATTCGGCCGTCCTTATTACACTCACGGAATTCGGGCCGGATGCAATCGGAAGGAGAATCAATGTTTTATAAAGACGAACGGCTGGCGCTGTTCATTGATGGCTCGAATCTTTATGCCGCAGCGAAGGCTCTTGGGTTCGACATTGATTACAAATTGCTACGCCACGAATTCATGGGTCGGGGAAAATTGCTTCGGGCATTTTATTACACCGCGCTGCTTGAGAATGACGAATATTCGCCGATCAGGCCGCTGGTGGACTGGCTCCACTATAACGGTTTCACGATGGTGACGAAACCGGCCAAGGAATACACCGACAGCCAGGGTCGCCGGAAGGTGAAGGGCAATATGGATATTGAACTGGCCGTTGATGCGCTGGAACTGGCGCCGCGGGTCGATCATATCGTGCTGTTTTCGGGCGACGGAGATTTCCGCCCGCTGGTCGCCAGCTTGCAACGTCAGGGTGTGCGGGTCTCGGTGGTTTCGACCATTCGCAGCCAACCGCCGATGATTGCCGATGAATTGCGCCGTCAGGCGGATAACTTCATCGAACTGGACAAGCTTAAAGACGTGATCGGGCGGCCGCCGCGTGAACATGATAACGAGCAGGAACGTGAACCGATGGCCTCGGCGGGCCATTGAAGGGTTCGATGGTTTCGCTTTTTGCGAAGGAATGACGACCGGGTGGCGGGAAACCGTGCCCGGTTGTTGGTTTTTTGGCGCAGTGGACTGGACGCTTCCCATGTTTGACCATAAGTCGTTTCGACTTGTTGTCCGATCACGGCAATACGGCGAAACGCCCCGACGATTGAATGTTGCGCGCGTTTCGAATTCAAGTTGTGTTTCAACTTGAACCCAAAACGCTTTAGGTCTGTGCTGACAGGAGAAACGCCGTGCCGAAACCGCCTTTGACCCTTTACCTTGCCGCGCCGCGCGGGTTTTGCGCGGGCGTGGACCGGGCGATCAAGATTGTCGAGATGGCGATCGAGAAATGGGGCGCGCCGGTTTATGTGCGCCACGAGATCGTCCATAACAAATATGTGGTCGACGATCTGCGCGGAAAAGGCGCGGTTTTCGTGGAGGAATTGTCGGATTGTCCGGATGACAGGCCGGTGATTTTTTCCGCGCATGGTGTGGCCAAGGCGGTGCCCGAAGAGGCCGGGCGGCGCGAGATGGTTTACGTCGATGCGACCTGCCCATTGGTGAGCAAGGTGCATATCGAGGCGGAGCGGCATTCGGCGGCTGGGCTTCAGATCATCATGATCGGTCATGCAGGCCACCCGGAGACCATCGGCACGATGGGGCAATTGCCGCAAGGTGAGGTGTTGCTGGTGGAAACGGTGGAGGATGTGGCGCGGATTGCCGTGCGTGATCCCGAGCGGTTGGCTTTCGTGACGCAGACGACTTTGAGCGTGGATGATACGATTGATATCGTGGCCGCCTTGCAAGCCCGGTTCCCGAGTATTCGCGGGCCGCACAAGGAAGATATCTGTTATGCCACCACCAACCGGCAGGAGGCGGTCAAGGCGATTGGCGCAAAGGCGGAGGCGATTTTGGTGGTCGGCGCGCCGAATTCATCGAACTCGCGGCGGCTCGTTGAGGTCGCCAAGCGGGCCGGGTGCGGTTATGCGCAGCTTGTGCAGCGCGCGGTGGAGATTGACTGGCGCGCGCTTGACGGCGTGGGCGCGCTGGGGGTGTCAGCCGGTGCGTCGGCGCCCGAAGTGCTGGTCGATGAGGTGATTGCGGCGTTGCGGGAGCGCTATGCCGTGACCATCGAAGAGGTGCAGACCGCGCGCGAAAACGTCGAATTCAAGGTGCCGCGCGTGCTGAGAGAAAAAGCGTGATAGCGGGCGCGCCAGTTGAGCGGTTGCGGGGGTGCAGATGAGTGACGCCGGGACGATCGCGATTTACGACGCGAAGGCGCAGGAGTACGGGCGGCTGACCGGGGCGCTTGGTGAAACGCCGCAGCTTGAGGCGTTTGCCGCCGCGTTGCCCGAAGGGGGCGGGTGCTCGATCTGGGGTGCGGGCCGGGGTATTACGCGCGAGCATTGGCGGAGATGGGCTTTGCCGTGGAGGCGTGGGACGCATCGCGCGAGATGGTGGCGTTGGCGGCGGAGCAAGGTGCGGTTGAGGTGCGGCAGGCGGTGTTTGATGATTTGAACGCCGAGGCGCGCTATGATGGCATCTGGGCCAATTTCAGCCTGCTGCATGCGCGCCGGGCGGATTTGCCGGGGTTGTTGGCGCGGATCAGGCGGGCGGGCAAACCGGGGATGGTTTTCCACATCGGCATGAAGCTCGGGACCGGCGAAGGGCCGGACGCGCTGGGCCGGTTTTATGCCTATTACCAAGAAGACGAGCTTGTCGCGTTGCTGAATGCGGCAGGGCTTGACGTGAAGCGGCGCTGGCATGGTGCGGGCGCGGGGCTTGACGGGGTGATGGCGCGCCATGTGATGATGCTCTGCCATGGCTGAGCTGATTGCCTATACCGATGGCGCGTGCAGCGGCAACCCCGGCCCCGGTGGCTGGGGCGTTTTGTTGCGCGCGATGGAGGGCGCGCGGATCGTCAAGGAGCGAGAGCTTTCTGGCGGTGCGGCGGAAACGACAAACAACCGCATGGAGCTTCTGGCGGCGATCAATGCGCTGGAGACGTTGGAGCGGGCGAGTGCGATCACCGTGGTGACGGATTCGGCCTATGTGAAGGACGGGATCACCAAGTGGATTCACGGCTGGAAGCGCAATGGCTGGAAGAAAAAGGGCGGGTTGAAGAATGTTGACCTGTGGCAGCGGCTGGATGCGGCGCAGGCACGGCATGATGTGCGCTGGGAATGGGTGAAAGGCCATGCGGGCCACCCGGAGAATGAGCGGGCGGATGAGTTGGCGCGGGCCGGGATGGCGCCGTTCAAGGTTTGAGCGGTGTGGGGCGCGGGCGTTTCCCGGCGCGGGAAACGGTTAAAAACCCGGCGCGGGTTTTTGGGGTGAGCGGAGGCGGTAGGTCGGGAGCGGGCTGTTTTCCGCGCCGGAAAACAGAACGGAATTCGCGGCGAATTCCGCGTCAGCCGAAATAGCGGTCCCAGAGCCAGATCAGCACCAGCGCGCCGAGGATGGCGCCGATGAAGCCTGCGGCAGCGCCCAGCATCGCCAGCAGCAGGCGCAGCACAAAGCCACCGATCAGGGCGCCGCCGATACCGATGGCCATAGTCGCGATGATATTGGTTTCCTTGCCCATGATCCGCGTGGCGAGAAACCCCGCCGCTGCACCGATGATGATGAGCCATAAAACAGCCATGCCGATGCTCCCTGCGTCAGCGTTTGCGATAGCGTGTCGGCACAATGATCAACGCGCCGACGGATGACAGAACCGCATTCAGCCCCGGACTGGAAAAACCGAAATGGAACATGATGCGGACGAAAAAGAACAGGAACGCGCCACCGACGCAGATGATGATCGAGGGCAGGTAGCCATTGCGGGTGAAGCCGCTGCGCTCGGACAGGTAGCCGACGATTCCGGCGATCACCACCGTGCCAAAGAGGGTCAGTAACATCAGGGTCTCCTTAGCCGAGCGTTGATCCGCGCGCCATGGTGGTGCCGCGCAGGAAGTCATCGCCATTCTGCGCCGCGCGGCCGGGTTTTTGCAAGCGGGTGATCTGTATCGCGCCGCTGCCGCAGGCGATGGTGAGTGCGTCGTCAAGCACCTCGCCGGGGGCGCCGGAGCCGTGCGCCATGCGCGAGGCAAGCAATTTGAGGCGTGTGCCCTGCCAGTCGCACCATGCGCCGGGGAACGGCGAGAGGCCGCGAATCTGCCGGTCAATCTCGGCCGCCGGGCGGGTCCAGTCGACCCGCGCTTCGGCCTTGTCGATCTTGGCCGCATAGGTGACGCCGGTGTCGGGCTGTGGCGTGGCGGAGAGGGTCGGCAACGCGGTGAGGGCTTGCGCTATCATCGCGGCCCCCATGGTGGAGAGGCGGTCATGCAGGGTGCCGGTGGTCTCTTGCGGGGTGATCGGGGTGGTTTGGCGCATGAGCACGGGGCCGGTATCGAGCCCTTCATCCATTTGCATGATGCAGATGCCGGTTTGCGCATCGCCAGCCATGATGGCGCGGTGGATCGGCGCGGCGCCGCGCCAGCGCGGCAGCAGCGAAGCGTGGATGTTCAGGCACCCGTGGCGGGGCGCGTCGAGCACGGCTTTGGGCAGGATCAGGCCATAGGCGACGACCACAGCGATATCCGCGTCAAGAGCTGCAAAGGCGGCTTGTTCGTCGGCGGGTTTGAGGCTGCGCGGGCTTCGGACTGGCAGGCCGAGCGCCTCTGCGCGGGCGTGCACTGGTGTGGGGCGGTCTTTCTTGCCGCGCCCTGCGGGGCGGGGCGGCTGACAATAGACGCAGGCGACCTCGTGGCCCGCCGCAATCAGCGCGTCGAGTGTGGGGACCGAGAAATCGGGGCTGCCCATGAAGATGACGCGCATGTGCGCTCCTGTCGTTGCGCCCGGCTCAGCCGTGTTTGCGGGCTTTGCGCAAAAGCATATCGCGTTTCACCTTGGAAAGGCGGTCGAAATACATCTTGCCGTTGAGGTGGTCGATCTGGTGTTGCACGGAGGTGGCCCAGAGGCCGACAAGCTCGCGCCGGTCATATTGGCCATGGTGATTGAGAAACCGGACCACCACGCCGCGCGGTCGTTTGAGCCGGGCGGAAACACCGGGAAGGTTGGGGGAGGCTTCCTCATGTTCGCGCAGAACCGCGGAAGCGTCGATGATTTCGGGGTTGGCCATCAGCAGCGCCTTGCCGCGCTCGGTGCTGGCATCGACGACGGCAAGGCGCAGCATGACGCCGATTTGCGGTGCGGCAAGGCCGACACCGGGCATGGCGTCCATCGTCTCGACCATATCGGCCCAATGGGCGCGAATCTCGTCGGTAATCTCGCCCACCGGGGCGGCGGGGGTGCGCAGGTGCTTGTCGGGCCATGGCAGGCAGCGGCGGACGGTCATGCGTGGGCTTTCAGGTAGGGCGTTTCCAGGTCTGCGCGCAGGGTAGGTGAGATGCGGTCGAAATGAACGAGTCCGTTCAAGTGGTCGAATTCATGCTGGATGATGCGCGCTTCGGCGCCGTCGAAATCATTCATGTGGATATCGCCGGTTTCATCGGTCCATTGCAGGGTGATCGCCTTGTGCCGCTCGACCGGGACGGTGACACCGGGGATGGAGAGGCACATTTCGTCCATCACCACCGGGATACGCTCAACCGCCATGATGAACGGGTCGATCATGGCGCGGGGTGTGCGCTCACCGTCTTTCCACGTGGCATCCATCACGAAAAGGCGCTTCATCACTGCCACTTGCGGCCCGGCGAGGCCGCGGCCTTTGGCAGCATACATGGTGTCGAACATGTCAGCGATCAGCGGGCGCAGATCCTCGTGGCCAGCGGCGGCACAGGCCGCCTTGAGGCGTGGATCGGGCCATTGGAGGATCGGCAGGACGCTCAAAGCCGGGCCTTCTCGCGTTTGAGCTTTTGCATCTTGCGGGTGATCATCTGGCGTTTCATCGCGCCGAGATAGTCGATGAAAAGCGTGCCGTTCAAATGGTCGATTTCGTGCTGCACACAGGTGGCCCAGAGGCCGGCGAAATCTTCGGTATGTTCGTTGCCGCTTCGGTCAATCCAATTGACGCTGACCTCGGCAGGGCGGGTGACATCGGCATATTGCTCGGGGATCGACAGGCAGCCTTCCTCGTAAGTGCTCAGATCGTCGGATTTGGCGACGACCTTCGGGTTGAACATGATCAGCGGGCGGGGTGTTTCGTCTTCGCCCTTGACGCAATCAAGCACGATGAGCCGGGTGAGGATGCCGATTTGTGGCGCGGCGAGGCCGATGCCGGGGGCGTCATACATCGTTTCAAGCATATCATCAGCCAGCGCGCGCAGATCATCGGAGAGATCAGGCACGGGGGCGCAGTGTTTCTTCAAACGCGGATCGGGGTGGATGAGGATGGGCCGTTTCATGAGGCTGATTTAGGGGAAGTGGCGCGAGGGTGCAATAATGTGCGTCGCTCAGGCGTGGCGCAAATCCTCTGGCCTGCCCTGCCAGGGCTGTCCGGCCTCTTGGGTGCGGACCGCTGCGATGAGCGCCGCACTTACCGGCGCGGTGAAGCCTGCGGCCTTTGCTTGGCGCAGGATTTCGCCCTGAAACTCGGCAATTTCGGTGGCGCGCCCCGCCGCCAGATCGGCCACCATTGAGGTGCGCGCCTGCCCGTCCACCGCCAGCATCGGGGCGGCGACTTTCGTGAAAACCCGTGTCGGCAGGCGTAATATCCACGGAAGCGCCCAGCCGGGGGCGGCTGCTGGCACGTGAACGGCAATCCCGGCTTTTTTCAGCACGCTTAGGGCCTCGGTCATCTGGGCGGCCATCACCAGCCGCCAGCGGCGTTGCAACAGCATGTCGCGTAGGCTCAGCCCTGATAGCGCGTTTACCGCGTTGGTAAGGTTCAGCACCAGTTTGCCCCATTGCACCGCGTCGATATCTGTCGCCACATGCACGCCAAGCCCGGGCACACCGAGCAGGTGTTCCAGATTGCCCGGCCCGGCAGCGATGAACACCTCGCCGCTGGTCGAGCGATGAAACCGCGCCTGCCCGCGCGCCACGACGTTGAAGCCCACGACCCCGGCGCGCACATCCGACCCCGGTAGAGTTGTTGCGAGCGTCTTGGCATTGCGCACCCCGTTTTGCAGGCTGACGACAATCGCCCGGTCCGGGGCATGGGCTGCGATCAGTTGCGCCATGTCGGCGGTGGCCGCGCTTTTCACGCAAACCAGCACCACATCGGCCTGCGCCAGCACTGTGGGGGCGTCGCTTGTTTCGGGCGTGCTGTGCCAGTGCGCGCCGGAAAAATCGCTGCAAATCAGGGTGCGCCCGGCCACTTCTTGCATCAGGCGCGCCCGGCCCAACAGGCAGACATCGCGCCCCGCCGCAGCCAGAAGCCCGCCCACAAAACAGCCAATCGCCCCGGCCCCTGCCACGACAATCCTCGGTTCTGTCATGGGCGCCCCCGCCGATGCTTCATTTTGCCAAAAATATCCAAAACCCGCGGCTTGCCCAAGGTGTTGTCTCCTGCCTGCTCAGCGCAACCGGGTCACAGGCCCAGACACCAGCGCATCACGGCCTTCTGCGCGTGCAGCCGGTTCTCTGCTTCGTCGAAAATCACCGATTGCGGCCCGTCCATCACCGGGCTGGTCACTTCTTCCTCGCGATGTGCGGGCAGGCAGTGCATGAAAAGCGCGTCGGGTTTGGCATGGCTCATCAGCTCTTCGTTGACCTGATAGGGGCGCAGCATGTTGTGCCGCCGCTCGCGCGAGGATTGGCTGTCATGCATGCTCACCCATGTATCGGCCACAACCAGATCGGCCCCCTTACTGCCTTCGCCGCGTCGCGTTCGATTGCCACCTTGCTGCCTGCCTTGCGCGCCAGCCCGACAAATTCCGGTTCAGGCTCAAGCTGCACCGGTCCGGTGAAGGTCAGATCAAAACCAAACTGCCCCGCCGCGTGGAGCATGGACGCGCAGACGTTATTGCCGTCGCCGCACCAGACCACCTTCTTGCCCGCAATTGGCCCGCGATGTTCCTCGTAGGTCATGACGTCGGCCATGATCTGACACGGGTGGGTGCGGTCGGTCAGCCCGTTGATCACCGGCACGTCGGCATATTCGGCCATCTCCATGAGCACGCTTTCGTCGAAGGTGCGGATCATGATCAGATCGACATAACGGCTCAGCACGCGGGCGGTATCGGCGATGGTCTCACCATGGCCAAGCTGCATGTCCTGACCGGAAAGCACCATGGTCTGCCCGCCCATCTGGCGGGTGCCCACATCGAAGCTGACCCGCGTGCGGGTCGAAGGTTTTTCGAAGATTAACGCCACCATATGGTTTTCCAGCGGCTGCTCATCATCCGGCGCGCCGCGCGGGCGGCCTGCGCGCGCGTCCTTCATGGTGCGGGCGTTGTCGATCATTGCGCGCAGGGCTTTGGCATCGGTTTTGTGGATATCGAGAAAATGGTTCATCTTAACCTTCCTTTGCCAGATCGGCCTCGATCCGGGTCGCTGCTGCGTCAAGCCGTGTCAGCGCCTCGGTGATCTCGTCTTCGGTGATGTTGAGCGCGGGCAGCAGGCGGATGACGTTATCTGCCGCGGGCACCGTGATTACCAATGCGTCATAGCCGGCTTTCACCACGTCGATATTGGTGGCCTTGCATTTAAGCCCCAGCATCAGCCCGCTGCCGCGCACGGCCTCGAACACGTCGGGGTGCGCGGCGACCAGCCCTTCGAGCTTTTGGCGCATTAATCCGGCGGTGGCGTTGACCTGCTCAAGAAACGCAGGGTCGGCCACGATATCCATCACCTTGCCACCCACCGCACAGGCCAGCGGGTTGCCGCCATAGGTGCTGCCGTGGCTGCCCGCGCCCATGCCGCTTGCGGCGTCTTCGCTTGCCAGCAGGGCACCCAGCGGGAAGCCGCCGCCAATGCCCTTGGCCACCATCATGATATCGGGCGCAATTCCGGCCCATTCATGTGCGAAAAGCCGCCCCGTGCGGCCCATGCCGCATTGCACCTCGTCAAGGATCAGGAGCGCGCCGGTCTCGTCGCAAAGCGCGCGCACGGCTTTGAGGTCGGCATCGGCCATCGGGCGAATGCCGCCTTCGCCTTGCACCGGCTCAAGCATCACAGCCGCCGTCTGCTCGCTGATCGCGCCCTTGAGCGCCTCCATGTCGCCCCACGGCAGATGGGTGAACCCGCCCAGTATCGGGCCGAAGCCCTTGATCATCTTCTCGGACCCAGCCGCCGCCATTGCTGCGGAAGAGCGCCCGTGGAAAGAGCCGTCGAAAGTGATGATCTCCACCCGTTCAGCCGCGCCTTTTTCATACCAGTATCGGCGCGCCATCTTCACCGCCAACTCGCAAGCCTCGGTGCCGGAATTGGTGAAGAAGACCGTATCGGCAAATGTTGCCTCGACCAGCTTATCAGCCAAAGCCTGTTGCTGGGGGATCTCGTAAAGGTTGGAGACATGCCAGAGCTTGCCTGCCTGCTCGCTTAGCGCCGCCACCAGCGCCGGATTGGCGTGGCCCAGCACATTTACCGCGATGCCAGCCCCCAGATCGAGAAAGCGGCGTCCGTCGGTTTCCGTCAGCCAGACGCCTTCGCCTTTCACGAATTCAAGCGGTGCGCGATTGTATGTTGGCAAAACCGAGGGGATCATGGCTGTTTCCTTTCCCTGCAAGAAGCCTTGTGAGTGCAACACAGACAGGCTTTCGTCAATGGTCTCAAGTGTTTTGGGGTATCGGAGGTGTGCCGCACAAAGCGGCGATGAACATGCGCAAGCGCAAAGCGCGAAACGCGGTTAGCGTCGGCGGAGGCTTTGGCGATGGGTGCGGTTCCTGTTCATGGCGCGATGGATAGCGCAGGGCGGGGACCGCGTAAAGCGTATTTGCATTTTACATCGCGGTGCCGCGCGTCAGACAGCGCCCATGTTCATGCCCCGCACGGTGATTCCCGTCTGGACCCCGCCCAACGCCGCGCAATTGGCGGCTCTCGCCGGTGTGGGCCTGTTGATGGCTTTGGCGCAGACCTGTACTATCAACGCCGTTGCCCGTGCGGAGGCGAGTTTCGTCGCGCCATTTGCCCATGCCACGCTGATTATTGGCGCGGGATTTGATGCTGCTATCTTCGCGCGCGTGCCGGATATGACCACGCTTGCGGGGGCCAGCATCATTATCGCCGGGGCGGCCCTTCTGGCCCTGCGTGAAATGCGTGCAGGGAGACCGGCGTGATTGCGCGCCTCGATTTCCGTGCGTCAATCCAGCGCATGGCTTGTAACTCGCGCCGGAAACCTTAGTATAAGGCGCTGACCCGATAGACCGGCGGCCATCACAACGGCCGCCTTTTCACTTGAGATACATAGGAAACCGCTGATGTCCTGGACCGATGAACGCGTTGAGCTGCTGAAGAAGATGTGGGGCGAAGGCCAGTCAGCCAGCCAGATCGCGAAAGAGCTGGGCGGTGTGACCCGCAACGCCGTGATTGGCAAGGTGCATCGGCTGGGCCTTTCCAATCGTTCGCCGGGGGCGGCAAAGGCTGACACGAAGGCGAAACCTGCGGCCAACAAACCCGAAGCGAAGTCGCGCAGCGCACGCACCAAACCGTCGAAACCAGCGACCAAGGCAGCGCCCGCCAAGGAGACCGAGGCCGAGGCGCGCCCGGCCATGTCGCCCGCACGCAGGGCAATCATTCCTGCGGGCCAGCCGCTGCCGCCGCAACCGTCGGCCAATGAGATTAGCCCGGAAGCCCTTGCCAAGGTTTCGGAGATTGAAAAAAAGGCCAAGAAACTTACCCTGATGGAATTGACCGAACGGACGTGCAAATGGCCGGTCGGTGATCCGGCCACCGATGATTTCTGGTTTTGCGGTCTGCCGGTGCAATCGGGCAAACCCTATTGCGAGGCGCATGTCGGTGTGGCGTTTCAGCCGATGTCGTCGCGCCGCGACCGCAAACGCTGACGGGAGGCACCGCACGGTGCGCGCTGTCGCGCCCAAGATGCTCTGAGCCAAGGAAACCCCTGCCCATGCCCGTCTTTCTTGATGCAACGGATGCCGGTTTTGAGGCCGGGTTCGCGCAACTGCTTGGTGCCAAGCGCGAAGATAGCGCCGATGTGGATGAAACTGTTGCAGCGATCATTGCCGAGGTTCGCCAGAAGGGCGATGCGGCGCTGATTGCGTTGACCGCAAAGTTCGATCGGCTGGCGCTTTCGGCGGAGACGTTGCGGCTTTCCGAGGCGGAAATTGACATGCATTGCGCCGCCGCCCCCGCGGATGAAGCCGCCGCGTTGCACACTGCCGCCGCGCGCATTCGGGCCTATCACGAGAAGCAGCGCCCGGAAGATGCGCTTTGGCGCGATGAGGCCGGGGCGACGCTTGGCTGGCGCTGGACGCCGGTTTCGGCGGCCGGGCTTTATGTGCCGGGCGGGCAGGCGTCTTATCCGTCTTCAGTGCTGATGAATGCCATTCCGGCCAAGGTGGCAGGGGTTGAGCGGCTTGCCATTGCCTGCCCGACGCCGGATGGGGTGATCAACCCGCTTGTCATTCTTGCAGCAAAGCTTTCCGGGGTTGATGAGATTTACCGCATCGGGGGCGCGCAGGCGATTGCCGCGCTGGCTTATGGGACGGAGTCGATTGCGCCGGTGGACAAGATCACCGGGCCGGGCAATGCATTTGTCGCCGCCGCCAAGCGCCGGGTTTTTGGGCGTGTCGGGATCGACATGATTGCCGGGCCTTCGGAAATTCTGGTCATTGCGGATGGCGATAACGACCCTGATTTCATCGCGCTTGATATGCTGAGTCAGGCCGAGCATGACGCCAGCGCGCAGGCGATCCTGATAACCAACGACGCGGAGTTTGCCGGTGCCGTCACCGCCCGGATCGAGCGGCATCTGGAAACGCTTGAGCGGCGGGACATCGCCGGGGCAAGCTGGCGCGATAATGGCGCGGTGATTATCGTGCCTGACCTATCCACCGCCGCACGCCTTTCAAATCGCATAGCGCCCGAACACCTGGAGCTTTGCACCGCTGATCCGTTGGCGCTGTCGCAGGAGATTACTCATGCGGGGGCAATTTTTCTTGGCCAATGGACGCCGGAAGCCATCGGCGATTACGTCGGCGGGCCGAACCATGTTTTGCCCACGGCGCGGTCGGCGCGGTTTTCCTCTGGCTTGTCGGTGCTTGATTTCCTCAAGCGCACGACGTTGGCACAGATGAGCCCGGAGGCGCTGCGTGCCATTGGCCCGGCGGCGGAAACGCTGGCCGCCTCAGAAAGCCTGCAAGCGCATGGGTTGAGCGTTCGGGCGCGGCTTGACAAGCTGAACGGCTGAACGGCTTTCGTGCAGGTCGGGGCATTTTCGGGCTTACCCTGCTGTCTTGCCTTTGGCGCAATGACGTTGGAAAAGAGGCGTGAGGGAGAAAGCCAATGATTGCAGTTATCTTTGAGGTTGAGCCAGCGGATGGCCGAAAGGCGGATTATCTTGACGTGGCGGCAGGGTTGCGCCCGTTGCTGGAAGAAATCGAAGGGTTTATTTCGGTCGAGCGGTTTCAGAGCCTGACCGATCCGAGCAAGATCCTTTCGCTTTCGTTTTTCACCGATGAAGAGGCGGTGCAGCGCTGGCGTGCCTTGCCCGAGCATCGCAAGGCGCAGGCGCTTGGGCGCGGGGGCGTATTTGCTGACTATCGGCTGCGGGTGGCGCATGTCATTCGCGACTATGGCATGACCGAGCGCGCCGAGACCCCCGAAGATTCGCGGCGGCAACACGACCCGGCATAGACAAAGGTTCCGCCGGGTCGAGGGCGATCATCGGGGGCTTGCACATGCGCGCCAATCCGATAGCTTTCGCGGTGAATGCGAAGGAGAGCAGCGATGAATTTTGATGAGGTCATCGACCGGCAAGGCACCCATTCCGTCAAATGGGACATGATGGAAAAGATATACGGTGTGCCTGCTGATGAGGGTATTTCGATGTGGGTGGCGGATATGGATTTCCGCCCGCCTGAATGCGTTCAAACGGCGCTGGGCAAGGCACTGGATCATGGCATTTACGGTTATTACGGCGACGACAGCGGCTATCGCGCCGCGATTGCGTGGTGGATGAAAGAGCGCCACGGCTGGACCATCGAACCGGAGTGGATTTTTACCACGCATGGCTTGGTCAATGGCACGGCGATGTGCGTGGATACTTGGACACAGCCGGGCGATGGCGTGGTGCTGTTCACGCCGGTTTATCACGCGTTTGCCAAGGTGATCAAAGCCAACGGGCGGCGGGTTGTTGAATGCCCGATGGTGCTGCGCGATGGGCGTTACGAGATGGATTTCGACAGCTATGGTGCGCTGCTTGATGGTCGCGAGAAGATGGTGGTTCTGTGCTCGCCACATAATCCGGGCGGGCGGGTCTGGTCACCTGCCGAGCTTGGCGAAGTGGCGGCGTTTGCGAAAAAGCATGATCTGATCCTGGTTTCGGATGAGATTCACCATGATCTTGTGATGCCGGGGCAGACACATACGCCGATGGCGTTGATCGAGGGTGTTGAAGACCGGCTGGTGATGATGACGGCCACCACCAAGACGTTCAACATCGCAGGCAGCCATGTGGGCAACGTGATTATCCCCGATGAGACGCTGCGCGGCCAGTTCGGCGCGCGGATGATGGGGCTGGGGATTTCGCCAAATTCGTTCGGACTACATATGGCAGAGGCGGCCTATTCCCCCGAAGGGGCGGCTTGGGTTGATGCGCTTTGTGCCTATCTCGACGGTAATCGAAAGATTTTCGATGCGGGGGTGAACGCGATTCCGGGGTTGCGTTCGATGCCGCTTCAATCGACCTATCTGGCTTGGGTGGATTTTGCCGGAACGGGTATGAGCCCGGAGGATTTTACCGCGCGGGTCGAGAAGGGCGCGAAGATCGCAGCCAATCACGGGCCAACCTTTGGGAGCGGTGGTGAGAGCTTCTTGCGGTTTAACCTTGCGACGCCACGATCAGTCGTTGAGCAGGCGGTGACGCGGTTGAGCGAAGCGTTCGGCGATCTGCAATAAGGCGCGTGGCGGTTTTGCCCGCTTTAGTCGACGCGGGGGATCAGCGCCACCGGCGCGTCCGGCGCGCGGGCAAAATCGAGCGGTGCGCGTTCATGGGCGACGGTTGATCGTTTGTATTCATAGCGTATCTCGCCCGCGCCTTCTTCGGACGCGACGACAAGGCATTGCGCGGCATGGCGCGGCCCTTCGTAAAGATCGACCAGTCCGCGCATATGCGGCGCATCATCGGCATCAAGCGCAAAACCATTGTCCCAGACTCGCAGCACGGGGAAGCTTTCGTCGCCGACATGCACCCGCAGGCGGGCGTTTTTCTTCGCCGCCAGCTTGCGCGCCTGCGCCAGCCCTTCGCGTAATTCCTTGGTCAGAAAGTCGGTCATCACATTGCCCCCCAGTGGCATAGGAATAACCAGTCTGCCCGGAAAATGGTTCCAGTCAAGTAAATGCCTGAGGAGGCGGCAGAAATTGCTGTGAAGCGCCGATTGCGGCGAAATTGGCGCAATGTTGCGCGGGGCGGGGCGCGGTTTGGTGGCGGTGGCCGAATCATCGGTTGTGCAGCGATGCAGAGGCGGGCTGCGCCTATGCGGGCTTGGCGGTGTGGTTTGAGGGCATAGATCGGTTAGGAATGATCTGATGCAAAAGGAGCGATGCAATGGGCCAGTTGGTGAACGGAGAATGGCAGGCCGCGTGGTATGACACGAAAAAAAGCGGCGGCGCGTTCAAGCGCAATGCATCGGTGTTTCGCAACTGGATCACGCCCGATGGCGCGCCGGGGCCGAGCGGTGAAGGCGGGTTTGCGGCCGAAAGCGGGCGCTACCATCTTTACGTATGCTATGCGTGCCCGTGGGCGCACCGCACGTTGATTTTCCGGGCGCTGAAGGGGCTGGAGAAGCATATCGGAGTTTCCGCCGTGCATCCTGATATGCTTGAGGATGGTTGGAGCTTTGCCACGGATTTTCCGGGGGCCACCGGCGATGAGCTTTACGGATTGCCGTTTCTGCGTGATCTTTATCTCAAGGCCGATCCATCGCTGTCGGGGCGGGTGACGGTGCCGGTGCTTTGGGACAAGCAGCGTGAAACCATCGTTTCCAATGAAAGCGCCGAGATCATTCGGATGCTGAATTCGGCGTTTGACGGGATCACTGGCAATACGCTTGATTTCTGGCCCGAAGAATTGCGCGAGGCGATAGAGCCGGTGAATGCGCGGATCTATGACACGTTCAACAACGGGGTTTACAAGGCGGGGTTTGCCACCTCGCAGGCGGCGTATGACGCGGCGGTGGGGCCGTTGTTCGAGACGCTGGACTGGCTGGAACAGCGGCTTTCAACGCAGCGTTACCTGATGGGGGATGTGTTGAGCGAGGCGGATTGGCGGCTGTTCACCACGCTGGTGCGGTTCGATACGGTGTATCACGGGCATTTCAAGTGCAACCGGGCGCGGATTGTCGATTATCCCGCAGTTTGGGCTTATACCCGCGCGCTTTATCAAGTGCCGGGGGTGGCCGGGACGGTGCGGCTGGACCATATCACGCGACATTATCATTACAGCCATGACACCATCAATCCGCACCGGATCGTCCCGATTGGGCCGGTGCTGGATTTCGATGCGCCGCATGGGCGGAACTGATTGCGGTGTTGCGGGTTGGCCCTGAGTGCCAGCATTTTGTGACTGGCCTTGCGCACGGCAGGTGGTAACTGTCTGGTAATGTTTGGTTACGACGGGATAGGCAATGCGATTGATCGGTTGGATGACGGCGGCCCTGTGCTCTATGGGGTTTGCAGGCGGGGCAGCGGCGCAATGCGGCGGCAGCTTTTCAGACTTTGTGCAGGGCATGAAGGCAGATGCGGTGGCAATGGGCCATGCGCCTGCCAAGGTCGACCAGTTCTTTGCCCATGTGCGCAAGGACGGCAAGGTGTTGGCCGCCGACCGGGCGCAGGGCGTGTTCCAGATGGATTTCACCGCATTTGCCCGCCGGTTGATCAGCACGCAGCGGTTTAACAAGGGCCGCGCGATGGCCCAGAAATACGACGCCGTGTTCGACAAGATCGAGGCGCGCTATGGCGTGTCGCGCGGCGTGTTGCTGGCCTTCTGGGCGTTCGAGACGGATTACGGCGGGTATCAGGGTGATTTCAATACACTGAACGCGCTGGTTACGCTGGCACATGATTGCCGCCGCCCGGAATTGTTCCGACCGCAGGTTTTTGCGGCGCTGACACTTTTTGAGCATGGTGATTTCTCTCCGACGAAAACCACAGGTGCGTGGGCGGGGGAGATCGGCATGGTGCAGATGCTGCCGCGTGACATTCTGGCAAACGGGGTCGATGGCGATGGTGACGGGCATGTGCATCTGAAATCTTCGGCGCCGGATGCGTTGCTGTCGGGGGGCAAGATGTTGCAATCGCTTGGTTGGCGCGCGGGAGAGCCGTGGTTGCAGGAGGTGCGCGTGCCGCAAACGCTTGACTGGGCGAAGACCGGGATGGAGACGCAATTGCCCGCAAGCGAATGGCAAAAGATGGGTGTGCGGGCGCGGCAGGGCCAGTTGGCCGATTTGCCGGCCTCGATCATCCTGCCGCAGGGGCGGCATGGGCCAGCGTTCATCGCCTATCCGAATTTCCGGGTCTATTTCGAGTGGAATCAGAGTTTTACCTATGTGCTGACCGCCGCCTATTTTGCGGATCGGTTGGAAGGCGCGCCGGTATTTGACGCGCGCAATCCCGATAAGGGGCTTTCCGGGGCGCAATTGCAGCAATTGCAGAGAAAGCTGGAAAAGCGCGGCTATGACGTGGGTGAAATCGACGGGATTCTGGGTGCGGGCACACGCGCGGCGGTGCAGGACATGCAAGTGAAGCTTGGCTTGCCCGCAGATGCTTGGCCCACGGCGGCGCTGTTGAACGCGATGTGAGTCCAGACAAGCGTGCGGGCGCTCAATAGCGGTCCTGGCACGCTGCCTGTTGATTGCCTGTTGGCAGGCACGTAATTCGGCGGAAATTCCCAAAATTTCACACGGCTTTCAAAGGCTTGCGTTGTCGCGCTATCTGCAAGCCCACGCAAGTGCAGGCGCCGAAGTGCGGCTTTTGCACCAGATGCGCGCAATACCACCAATTCGACTCTTTACATATTACGAACCATTACTATATGGGTCCGTATGAAATTTTGAGAGACTCGGAGAAGGCGCCACCCGTGCCAGATACACCCAAACCAATCGCGCTTTTGATTCATGAGGCCGACGTGCTGTTGAAACGCGAGTTCGAGCGCAATGCGCGGCCGTTCAAGCTGACCCTGATGCAATGGCGCGTTCTGGGCGTGTTGCGGCGCAACGGGGCGATGAAGCAGGTGGAGTTGGGGGCGGCAACCAATACTTCGGCCATGACGGTGAGCGATGTGGCGGAGCGGCTCAAATGCATGGGGCTGGTTGATCGCTATGCCGATCCGGATGACAGCCGCGCGCGGTTGGTTGCTTTGACCGAGACTGGTGAGGCGCAGGCGCGGACGATGCGCAAGGTGGCTGATGGTGTGTTCGAGCGGATGCTGACAGGCGTGGCACCGGAGGATGTGGATGCTCTGACGCGGGCGCTTTTGACGATAACGAAAAACCTTGAAGGCTAAGCGCCTGAGAACGAAGGACAAGTTTACATGAGTGCGAAGACGAAATCTGCCCAGAAGGCAAACACGGCAGAAACAGCCGAGGCAGACATCTCGAAGAAGGTGACCGAGTTTAAGCCTGCGGCCGATCAGGCGGGTGCGAGTGCGCCCGTTGACAAGCCGAAGAGCAAGTGGAAGCGGCGCGTTCTGATGGTCGTTGTGCCGCTGTTGTTGCTCGTGGGGGGCGGCACTTACTGGCTTTTGGGTGGGCGCTATGTGACGACCGAGAACGCCTATGCCCATCAGCCGATGATTGCGGTGTCGGCGGATGTGAACGGGCGGATCGTGGATGTGATGGTCCACGAGAACCAGTTGGTCAAAACCGGGCAGCCGTTGTTCAGGATTGACCCGGAGCCTTATCAGATCGCGCTTGATCAGGCGGATGCGGCCCTTGCGCAGGCACGGCTTTCGGTGGCGCAATTGCGCGCGGCCCACGCGACGGCGCAAGCCCAGCTTGACGCAGCCAAAGGCATTCTTGCCCTGCGTGAGCGCGAAAACAAGCGTCAGAAGGAACTGACCGGACGTGGCGTTGGCACGGCGGCGCAGCTTGACGAAAGCGATGTGGCGGTACGCGCGGCGCGCAATAATGTTGCATTGGCGGAGCGCAGGCTTGAGGCCGCAGTGGCCGCCTTGGGGGGCAACCCGGATGGCGACGCGGACAAGATGCCTTCGGTGCGTGCGGCGTTGGCGGCGCGCGATGCAGCAAAGCGCAACCTTGAGAAAACCTTGGTCAAGGCCCCATCGGCGGGGCAAATATCGCAGCTCGGCGCGCTTAATGTGGGGCAGGTCGTGAGCCTCGGCGCGCAAGTGGCGACCCTTGTGGACAAAGGTGACACATGGGTTGAGGCGAACCTGAAGGAAACCCAGCTTGCCACCGTGAAGGTCGGCCAGCCGGTGACGGTGAGTGTCGATGCCTACCCGGACCGGGAATTGCACGGCACGGTGCAGAGCTTCGGGTCGGCCACCGGCTCGCAATTTTCGCTTATCCCGGCGCAGAACGCGACCGGCAACTGGGTGAAGGTGGTGCAGCGGGTTTCGATCAGGATCAAGCTTGACGGCCAACAGACGCAAGGCCTGCTTTCGGGCATGAGCGCGCATGTGTCGATCGACACCGGAAAATCGCATCTGGACGAGTTGTTGTGAGCCAGACTCCTGCCTTGTCAAAGCCGAATGTGGTTGTCGCGGCCCCCGGATGGCTGACCGCGTCGATCATGCTTGCGACGATCATGCAGGTGCTTGATACGACGATTGCCAATGTGGCGCTGCCGCATATGGCGGCGAGCCTGAGTGCGACGCAAGAAGAGATCACTTGGGTGCTGACCTCGTATATCGTGGCGGCGGCGATTGCGACGCCGTTGACCGGGTGGGCGGCGGATGTGCTGGGACGGCGGCGTGTGTTGACGTTGGCGATTGTCGGGTTCACCGCATTTTCGTTGCTGTGCGGGATTGCGACAAGCCTGCCGGAGATGGTGCTTTTCCGGATATTCCAAGGGGTTTGCGGGGCGGTTCTTATTCCACTGGCGCAGTCCATCTTGCTGGACATCAACCCAAGAGAGAAATTCGGACAGGCGATGGCGATCTACGGTGCCGGGATCATGGTCGGCCCGATTATCGGCCCGACGCTGGGCGGGTATCTGACGGAAGTGTTCAACTGGCGTTACGTGTTTTATATCAACCTGCCGGTGGGAATTCTGGCGTTTCTTGGCGTGGCGGCTTTCATGCCGGAGGAAAAACCCGGCGCAGGCGGTTCGATTTCTTCGGCTTCGGGATGCTGGCAATCGGCGTGGGCGCGTTGCAGATGATGCTGGACCGTGGTGAAAGCGCCGGCTGGTTCGATGCGTTTGAGATCTGGCTTTACCTTGGGCTTTGTATTTCCGGGTTTTGGGTTTTCGTGGTGCATTCGCTGACGGCGGATGATCCGTTTCTGGATTTCGCCATGTTCAAGGATCGCAATTTCGCGATGGGGCTGGTGTTCATCTTCGTGATCGGGATGACGCTGTTTTCCGGGCTGGCCCTGTTGCCGCCGATGTTACAAAACCTGCTGGGCTATCCGGTCATTGAAACCGGGTTGGTGATGGCGCCGCGCGGCATGGGCACGATGCTGTCGATGATCGTGGTGGGGCGGCTGGTGGCGCGGCTTGATCCGCGCGGGCTGGTCTTGTTCGGGTTGATCCTGACGGCGTGGGCCTCGTACATGATGACCGGGTTTGAAACCGGGATGGACAGCCATCTGGTGATCGTGTCGGGCGTGATACAGGGGTTCGGGCTGGGGTTTGTGTTCGTGCCGCTTTCGACGCTGACATTCGCAACCATTGCGCCGCATTTCCGCTCGGAAGGAACGTCTATGTTCAGTCTGGTCCGTAATATCGGCTCGGGCGTGGGGATTTCATTGGTGACGGTGGTGATGTCGCGGATGAGTACAATAAACCATGCCGAGCTGGCGTCGCGGCTGACGGCGGATTCGCTTGCCGTGCGCGAGACGATGCCGCAATTGCTGCACGGGGCACCGCTTCCGCTGGAGATTGCGAACGGGTTGGTCAGTCAACAGGCGGCGATGCTGGCCTATATCGACGATTTCCTGTTGATTGGGCTGCTGACGATCGTGGTCGTGCCGATCGTGTTCCTGCTGCGCCACCCGCGCGAGGCGCTGGGCCAGGAGCCGGACCCCACGGAGGCCGTTGCGGCTGTCGAATAGGGGCGAACCGCTTTACCAAATCTTTGCAAAATTGCTGCATTACCTGTCATATGATCATGGGTTTCACTGGATCATGGCAAGACGGTGCCCCGGCGAAGGGTTCGCTTCGCCGGGGCATATCTTTGTCAGCCGTTCCGCTGCGGCGTCAATTCGCGCCGGTTCTCAGACGGCGGCAAGGCCCGCGTCGAGTGCGGCGAGGATGGTCTGCACATCGGCGGAGGTGAGCACGAGAGGCGGCGAAAGGATGATATTTGGCCCGGAGACGCGGACCATGGCGCCGGAGCTGTAGGCTGTCTCCTGAATGCCGTTTATGGTTTTCTTGTCGATTGGCGTCTTGTTGGCGCGGTCGGAGACAAGCTCTATCGCGCACATCAGGCCGTGACCGCCGCGCACATCGCCGATCAGATCGTATTTCGATTGCAGTGCCAGCAAGCCCTCAAAAAGCTCTTTGCCGCGTGCCGCTGCGTTGGTGGGAACGTCGAGGCGTTTGGTTTCGGCAAGACAGGCAAGGGCCGCCGCCGCGCCGACCGGGTGACCGGAATAGGTGTAGCCATGTCCGATGGCGGCCTTGCCGGACTCATCACGTTCGAACACTTGTGCGACCTCTTCGGAAATCATCGTGGCCCCGAACGGGAAGTAGCCGTTGGTGATTGCCTTTGCGGTGCTCATCATGTCGGGCTGCACGCCCCAATGACGCGAGCCGCTCCATGAACCGCTGCGCCCGAAGGCGGTTATGACCTCGTCAGCGATCAGCAAGATGCCGTTTTTCGAGCAGATTTCCCGCACGCCGGGCATGAAGCTTTCGTGCGGCGGGATGACACCGCCGGCACCGAGGATCGGCTCCATGATGAAGGCGGCGATAGTGCCTGCCCCCTGAAACGCGATTTCATCCTCAAGCGCGGCAAGGCAAAGCTGTGCCAGCTTGGCAGGGTCGGTTTCATTGAACGGATTGCGATAGGTGTAGGGGGCGGGGATGTGGAAGCACCCGGCCAGAAGCGGCTCGTAAGCGGCGCGGAAATTGGCATTGCCGTTGACCGAGGCGCCGCCGAAATGAGTGCCGTGATAGCCTTTCTTGAGGCTGAGAAATTTGGTACGTGCGGCCTCCCCCTGATCTTGTGATACTGGCGGGCGAGGCGCAGCGCGGTTTCGACGGAATCGCTGCCGCCGGAGGTGAAAAATGCGCGGGAAAGCCCATCGGGGGCGAAGAAATCGCGCAGTTCTTCGGCCAGTTCGATGACCGCGTCGTTGCTGGTGCCGCGGAAGATGGAGTAATAGGGCAGGCGCTCCATCTGGGCCGAAATGGCGTCTTTCACAGGCTGGCAGGAGAAGCCGAGATTGACATTCCACAGCCCACCGACGCCATCGACGACCGTATGACCGTCAACATCGGTGATGGTGACGCCGGAGGCACCGGTGACGATGGTGGGCGGATTGGCGAGGCTGTCGGCGGGGTGGGCCATCGGATGCCAGAGCGAGCGGGCGTTTTTCTCTTTCAGGAAATTGCCGTCTTTCATCTGTTTGTTCCTTTCGTGGGTTATTCGGGAATGCGCCGGTTTCAGGCGGCTTCCGAGCGGTCGAAACCCTCGGGTAGAAAGCCGCCAAGCAGGCGGGTGAGGCGAATGGCATGGGCGCGTAGTTCACGCCGGATCAGGGATTGATGCGCGGCCGTCATCCGGGCGGTGGGGGCGGCAACGGCCATGGCGCCGATCACCCGCGTGGTGCTATCGAAAAGCGGTACGCCGTGGGAGTGAACATCGGCTTCGAAGCCGCCGACGGATTCGGCGATGCCGGAGGCGCGGATGGCAGGCAGCATAGTGCGGATTTGGGCCGGGTCGGTGATGGTTTCCGGGGTGCGTGCCTCTAGTGGTTGTGCCAGCACGGCGTCGGTGAGGGTGGGGTCAGAAAATGCCAGCGTGGCGAGGCCTGAAGAGGTGTTGTGAAAGGTAAGCTGCTGTGCGTCGTCCATCGTCACGAGAGTGCCGTGCTGATCGGAATAGGCGTAGGCGACGGTCGAGAGCGTGTGCCCATAGAGCAGCGAAACATGGGTGGTTTCGCCGGTCACGTCGGCAAGTTCATGCAGCACCGACGCGGCCAGATCGCGCAGCGGCACGGCGGCCTCGCGCAGGGCGGCGAGGCGCAGAAAGGCCGGGCCGAGCCGGTATTCACGCCCCGCGCCGAGCTGTTCGACGAATCCCTGAGCCTGTAATTCCTGCATCAGCCGATGCACCGTGGCTTTGTTCAACCCGGACAGCCGGGCCATGTCGCTCAATCCGATGGTCGAGCGATTACGATTGAATAAATCGAGCAGTGACAAGGCTTTGGCGACGGTTCCCATGGAGGTCAGGCTTCTGAGTTTCTACGTTATGTTTTGGCGGCAGGACCGAAAGACAGTTCACTTGTTAAAAGTGTTGACAGACTCGAGCCTACTCTGTCAATCTGTTTTAGAACCATTGGTTTGAATAATGAACCGGTCTGGAGGGGCCGATCAATCAGGGAGAGAGACTTATGAGAATGCAAACACTGCTGGGCGGGGCGCTGGCCATTGCGATGACGGCAATAGGTGGTGCGGCGCTGGCCGATTACCCGGAAAAGCCGGTGGATTTCGTCGTGCCGTGGCCGCCGGGTGATCTTGAGGATGTTCTGACGCGGATGATCGCAGAAGACTTCCAGAAGGAATATGGCGTGGCGGCAGCCGTGGTGAACAAGCCGGGCGGCGGTGGCGGACCGTTCCCCGGTGCGATCGGCGTGGCAACGGCCCCGGCGGATGGGTATACCGTCGGGTCATTCGTGATCGGCGTGCCAACCCTGGGGCACCAGTTGGGCATAGACGAGTTGACCCCGGCGAAGTTCGACCCGCTGGGAATTTTCCTGACTTATCCGTTCGTCATCGCCACCAAGGGTGATGCGCCCTATAGCAGCATCGACGAGTTGGCCGCTTACGCGCAGGATCATGAGGTGGCGCTGGGTCATTTCGGCGACCCGCTGACGCCGACCAAAGTGACCAAGGCACTGGCCATCAAGAAGGGGTTTGAGTGGGGGTCCGACGCGGCGTTTGATGCGCTGGATTGCAACACGCTGGCAAGTGGCGATGCGGATGTGATTAACACCACGCTGCAACTGATCCTGCCCTGCCTTGACCAAGTGAAGGTTCTGGCGTCGATCACCGATGAGCGTATTCCGCTGATCCCCGACACCCCCACGGTGGGTGAGCTTGAACCGAGCCTGAACATCGCGCTTTGGAACGGGTTGTTCGTGCGCAAGGAAACACCGCAGGACGTGCGCGACAAGATCATCGCCGTGGCCGAAAAAACGGTGATGAGCGAGCGGGCGCAAAAGGTCGCCAAGGAGACTGGTGCGTTGGTTTACTGGCAGGATGCGGCGGCAAGCGAGAAGCGCATCGCCGAGGATGCCAAGACCATCGCGGAGATCAAGGAACTGCTTGAGTGAGCGAATAAAACATGGGCCGGGCAGGTGTTCTGCCCGGCCTTGTTCTGTCGGGGGCGCGGATGACCGAAGAAGAACGCAGGTTCACTTGGCCGATCAGGGGGCAGCTTCTGTTCGCGCTGGTGTTCGTCGTGGCGGCGCTGTTGTTGCTTAGCCAGCTTGGCTCGGAAACCAAATGGGTGAAGCGGACCGCGTTTTTCGCTCAGCCGCGGTTCTGGCCCGCCGTAGCGGTCGGGGGCATGGCACTTTTTGGCGCACTGCACTTGTGGAAACTGCCGCGCAAGCGGTTCACGAAGCCCGACTTCGTGGAATGGCAGGTTTGGTTTCTGGCGCTTGAATGGGTGCTGTGGTTCATGGGGTACGTTTTGATCGTGCCGGTTCTGGGCTATCTGCCGACAACGGTGCTTTTCATGCCGCTGATGACTTGGCGAATGGGGTATCGAAGGCCCGCGATGTTATGGCTTTCGGTGGCGGTTGGTCTGGGGATCGTGGTGTTGTTCAAGACCTTTCTTGAGGTCAAGATCCCCGGCGGCATGGTTTATGACTATCTACCTGACCCGTTGCGGTCATTTTTCATCCTGCATTTTTGAGGGGCGCGCATGGAGACGTTTGAAGCAGCGGCGCTGATCCTTGCGCGGTGGGACGTGATTGGCGCGTTGCTGGTCGGGTCGGTCGGCGGGGTGTTGATTGGTGCCATTCCGGGCGTTGGCCCGGCGGTGGCGATTGCGATCCTGCTGCCTGCGACGTTCAGCCTTGACCCGATTGTCGGGCTGACGGTGCTTTTGGGCATCTACGGCTCGTCGATGTATGGCGGTTCGATCCCGGCCATTTTGATCAATACGCCGGGCACGGCGGTGAATGCGCTGACCACCTATGACGGCTTTCCGATGACAACGCGGGGAGAGGCGCGCAGAGCCTTGTCGCTGGCTTACTCCGCGTCGTTCTTTGGCGGGATATTCAGCGTGATCTGTCTGATCCTGTTTTCACCGGTGCTGGCGCGGGTGGCGCCGATGTTCGGCTCGCGCGAGATCTTCATGGCGGCGGCGCTTGGCTTGATCCTCGTGGTGATTGCGCATCGCGGGCAGGCCTTGATTGCGGCGGCGCTGGCGTGTTTCGGCATCCTGCTCAATACCGTGGGGCTTGAGCCGGTGAAATATTCCAAACGCTATACCTTCGATCAGGCATGGCTTTCGGGTGGGATTGATTTGATCGTGGTGGTGTTGGGGCTGTTCGCGCTTAGCCAGGCGTTTTTTCTGCTGCAAGGTGAGGATGAGAAGGTCCGGCTTACCAAGCTGCGCGGCGGGTTGTTTCAAGGGTTGGCCGAGTTGAGCCGCCATCCGAGGGTTGCGGGCGTTTCAGCGACTTTCGGAGTGTTGATGGGGATGATCCCCGGCGTGGGCGAGTTTACCGCACAATTCATGAGCTATACCTATGCGCAGCGCACATCGAAGCGGCCAGAGGATTTTGGCCACGGGTCAAGCGAAGGATTGATCGCGTCGGAAACCGCCAACAACGCGGTGCCTGCCGCCGCGATGGTGCCCCTGTTGGCGCTGGGCATTCCGGGCGAGGCGCTGACCGCGATGATGCTGAGCGTGTTTTATGTGCATAACGTGGTGCCGGGACCGCAGCTTTTCCAGAATGACATGCCATTCGTGGTGGCGCTATATATGGCGCTGCTGATCCTCAACGTGCTGGTCTTGATCTTTTTGTTGTTTGCCACCAACGGGTTGATCAAGGTGGTGAAAATCCCCAACCGCTTTTTGGGCGTGTGCATTCTGACGCTGAGTTTCGTTGGGGTTTATTCGCTGCGCAACTCGCTGACCGATTGCGTGATCGCGGCGTGTTTCGGGGTGTTTGGGTTCGTGCTCAAGCGGTTGAGCCTGCCAGCGGTGCCGATCATTCTTGGGATGGTGCTGGGGCATATCATGGAGGTCAAGCTGCGCGCCGGTATGGCGCGGGTCAAAGGCTTTGGCGATTTCTTCGTGGACCGGCATGGCGATACGACTGAATTGCGCCCGGTCGCGATAATCCTGTTTTTGATGATCATGGGCGTGATCGCCCTGCATATTCGCTATGTTCTGGCCGAACGCCGGAAACTGAAGGAGGCCAAATGGTTAACCAAGAAAGAGTCGACACGTTTCGCCATGCAGATGTTGCGCCGCAAAAACTATTTATCGGCGGAACGTGGCAAGCGGGCGAAGGAGAGCCGCTCGAAATACGTTCCCCGATCGACGGACAAATCCTGACGACGGCGGAGCGCGCTTCGGCGGCGGATGTGGGCCGGGCGGTTCAGGCGGCACGCCAGACATTTGAAGCGGGTGTGTGGGCGCGCGCCGCCCCGGCTGAGCGCAAGCGGGTGCTGCACAAGATTGCCGACATCATCGAAGAGCGTGCGGTTGAGCTGACGGTGCTGGGTGTGCGCGACAACGGCACCGAGTTCAACATGGCGATCAAGGCCGAAGCCGGATCGGCGGCGGGGACGTTTCGCTATTACGCCGAGGCGCTCGACAAGGTGTATGGCGAGGTGGCGCCGACGCCACAGAGTGTTCTGGGCCTCGTGCATCGCGAACCTGTGGGGGTTGTTGGTGCGATCGTGCCGTGGAACTTCCCGCTGATGATCGGGGCGTGGAAGCTGGCCCCGGCTTTGGCGGCGGGCAATTCGGTGGTGTTGAAACCGGCGGAGACGGCTTCGCTTTCACTGCTGAAGCTGGCGGAATACTGCGCCGAGGCCGGTTTGCCGGAGGGCGTTTTGAACGTGGTGACGGGAGAAGGTTCTGTCGCTGGTGAAGCGTTGGCGATGAGCATGGACGTGGATGTGCTGGTCTTCACCGGCTCGGGGGCGACCGGGCGGCGATTGCTGGAATATTCGGCGCGCTCGAACTTGAAGCGGGTTTATCTTGAGCTGGGTGGCAAAAGCCCCAACATCGTGTTTGCCGATGCGCCCGATCTGGCGCAGGCGGCGGCGGTTTCCGCAATGGCGATTTTCCGCAATTCGGGGCAAGTTTGCGTGGCCGGGTCGCGGTTGTTGGTTGAACGCTCCGTGCATGATGATTTCGTGGCCATGCTGGCCGAACAGGCGGGCAAATTGAGCGTTGGTGATCCGCTTGATCTCAACACTCAGATCGGCGCGGTCAATTCGATGGTGCAGCTTGAAGGAAATCTGGGCTTTGTTGCCGATGCGACGGCGCAGGGTGCGGACATTGCCTTGGGCGGCGGGCGGATATTGGAAAGCACGGGCGGCTATTACATGGAGCCAACGGTGTTGACCGGGGTGCAGCCAGAGAACCGGGTGTTTCGCGAAGAGGTGTTCGGGCCTGTGCTTGCCGTGAGCGCGTTCGACAGTGAGGCGGAGGCGGTGGCCTTGGCCAATGCCACGCAATACGGGCTGGCTGCTGGTGTTTGGACGCAAAACCTGTCGCGCGCGCACCGGATGGTTCGGGAGGTGCGCGCAGGCGTGGTGCATGTGAACACCTATGGCGGGGCGGACAATACGGTGCCGCTGGGCGGGGTGAAACAGTCGGGCAACGGCCATGACAAGAGCCTGCATGCGATGGAGAAATACATGGATCTGAAAACCGCGTGGATTGCGCTATGAGCGAGAGCCTTTTGGAGCGGCGTGAGCACTTGCTTGGGCCGAGATTGACGACATTTTACGACGAACCTGTGCATCTGGTGCGTGGGCTTGGCACCAAGCTTTGGGATGCGGATGGGCGTGAATATCTCGATTGTTACAACAACGTGCCGCATGTCGGGCATTGCCACCCGAAGGTGGTGGAGGCGATTTGTGCGCAGGCCGGGACACTGAACACGCATACCCGTTACCTGCACGAAGGCATCGTGAATTATGCCGAATCCCTGACCGCGACCTTTGCGGAACCGCTCAGGGCGATGACACTGACCTGCACCGGTTCGGAGGCCAATGATATTGCGCTGAGGATGGCGCGGGCGGTGAGTGGGGAAATCGGCGTGATTGCGACCGACCACACCTATCACGGCAATACCATGGCGGTGAGCCAGCTTAGCTGCACCAACCCGCCGCCGGACCGTTGGGAGAACGTGGAATTTGTGCCCGCGCCGGACAGTTATCGCCCGGTGACAAGTGCGGAGTGGGCGGGCCATGTGACGGCGGCGATTGCGCGGCTGAAAGCCAAGGGGTTTGGCTTGTCGGCGCTGATTATTGATCCGTATTTTGCCAATGAAGGCTTTCCCGATCTGCCGAAAGGCTGGCTTGACCCGGCGCTGGCGGAGGTGCGCGCGGCGGGGGGCGTGGTGATTGCCGACGAGGTGCAACCGGGCTTTGGCCGATTGGGGACGCATTTCTGGGGCCATGAGAAAGCCGGGTTCCTGCCCGATATTGTGACCATGGGCAAACCGATGGGCAACGGGCATCCGGTGGCGGGGGTTGTGACTTCGCGCGCGGTGATGGCGGCGTTTCGCGATACATTTCGGTATTTCAATACGTTCGGTGGGAATCCGGTTTCAATGGCCGCGGCGCAGGCAACGTTTGATGTGCTGCGCGAGGAAGGCTTGCAGGAGAATGCGCGCGAGGTGGGGGACTATGCCCGCGAAGGGCTGCGCGCGCTGGCGGGCGGGCATGAGTGCATTGGCGATGTGCGCGGTTCGGGGCTTTTCTTCGGGGCGGAATTGGTGCTGGATCGCGCCACCAAGGCCCCGGCCACCGCGTTTACCAAGGCGGTGGCCAATGCGCTTAGGCAAAAGGGGGTGCTGATGAATTTCATGGGGGTGCATTACAACGTGCTGAAAATCCGCCCGCCGATGCCGTTTTCGCGCGGGGATGCGGATCGGATGCTGGACGCTGTGGATGAGGTGCTCGGTGAGGTGCCGCTTGGCTGAGCTGGCACGGGAGGCGGCCCGGCTTTGGGGGCTGGGCGATGCGCCGATAGAATTGGCAGCGCAGCGCGAGAACATGGTTTACCGGGTGGTGGCCTCAGAGGGCGATTTTGCGCTGCGTTTTCATCGCCCCGGTTATCGCAGTGAAGCGGAACTTCGCTCGGAACTCGAATGGACGGCGATGTTGGCGCAGGGCGGGCTGAGTGTGCCCGCGCCCAAGCGTTCGCAGAGTGGGCGATTGATCGAGCGGGCGGGGGAGTGCCTTGTCGATCTGCTGACATGGTTGCCCGGCGAAGGGCTGGGCAAGGCCGGTGAGATGCGCGGTGTCGCGGACCGCGCGGGGTTTTGCCGCCAGTTGGGCGCGGCGATGGCGCGGCTGCATGATTTGAGCGACGGCTGGGCATTGCCGGAAGAGTTCACGAGGCCAGCGTGGGACCGCGCCGGGCTTTTGGGGGAGGCACCGCTTTGGGGGCGGTTCTGGGAGCATCCGCATTTGAGCGCCGACGACACGGCGCTTTTCCTTGCGGCGCGGGCGGCGGCGGATGCGGCGTTGGCGCGGCTTGAGGGGCACGCGGATTACGGGCTGATCCATGCTGATTTGCTGAGCGAGAACATGCTTTGGGACGGGGCGCGGCTTTCGTTTATCGACTTTGACGATGGCGGCTTTGGATTTCGCGACTTCGAGTTGGCGACGTTTCTGCTACGCTATGAAGAGGTGCCGGATTACGAGACCCTGCGCGCGGCGCTTTGCGAAGGGTATGGCGCGCGGCGGGTGGTTGAGCCGGGTGCGCTTGACCTCTTTATGTTGCTGAGGGCGCTGACCTATCCGGGGTGGATTGCCGAACGGTTGGATGAACCGGGGGCAGAGGAGCGGTCAAGACGCGCGGTTTCCGTGGCGCGGCGGGTCGCAAGGCGCTGGTTGACGAAATATGGAGGGGCGTGATGACAGGGGCCAAGACAATTCTGGTGGTCGGGACTTATGACACCAAGGATGATGAGCTGACATATCTTGCAGAGCGTATCGTGGCGCAGGGCGGGAATGTGCTTTCCATGGATGTGAGCGTGTTGGGCGACCCGTCCAGCCCGGCGGATTTTTCGAAGCATGATGTGGCGGCAGAAGGTGGCTCTTCCATCGAAGCGGCGATTGCCACGGGTGATGAGAACGGCGCGATGCAGATCATGGCCGAAGGCGCGGCGGCGTTGGCGCTCAGGCTTTACCGCGAGGGGCGAATTGACGGGGTGATCGTCTTGGGCGGGTCGATGGGCACTGATCTTGCGCTTGATCTTTGCGCGGCGTTGCCGCTCGGGGTGCCGAAATACGTGGTTTCGACCGTTTCTTTCTCGCATATGTTGCCGCCCGAGCGGTTGGCACCGGATATTCAGATGATCCTTTGGGCCGGGGGCTTTACGGGTTGAATTCGGTGTGCAAGGCGGCGTTGAGCCAAGCGGCGGGGGCGGTATTGGGGGCGGCGAAAGCGGTGGAAAAACCGCGTTTCGAGCGGCCATTGATCGGCATGACATCGTTCGGCAAGACCGTTCTGCGCTATATGGTGGCGCTGAAACCGGCGCTGGAGGCGCGCGGGTTCGAGGTGGCGGTGTTCCATGCAACCGGCATGGGCGGGCGGGCGTTTGAGGGGCTGGCGGCGGAAGGCGCGTTTGCCTGTGTCTTCGATTTTGCGCCGCAGGAGGTGGGCAACCATTTGTTCGGCTCGGGCATCACCGCGGGGCCGGACCGGATGACCAATGCGGGGGCTGCGGGCATTCCGCAGATGGTGGCGCCGGGGTGCTATGATCTGGTGGATTTTGTCGGCTGGCAAGCACCGCCCGAGCGGCTGGCCGGGCGCCCCACACACGCCCATAACCGACTGCTGACATCCGCCGTTCTGGATGTGGATGAGCGCCGCGAACTGGCACGCGCATTGTGCAAAAAACTGGCGGTTGCGACGGGCGAGGTGACGTTTCTGCTGCCGTTGCAGGGGTGCAATGAATGGGACCGTGAAGGTGCCGATCTGCATGACGCAGCAGGGTTGGCGGCGTTCATCGACGAGATGCGCGCGCATTGTCCGGCGAATGTGAAGCTGCGGGAATTGGACGCCCATATCAACGACACGGCGTTCAGCGACGCAGCGCTGGCGGTATTTGACGATTGGTTGGCGAAAGGGGTCGTGAAAGCCCCGGCGTGATCCGATAGGGTGCCGGTATGGATTGGCGCGATCACGGTATTCTTCTGAGCACGAGACGGCACGGCGAGACATCGGCGATCATCGAGGTATTTACCGAAGAGCATGGCCGCCATGCGGGTGTGGTGCGTGGCGGGGCCAGCCGCAAGATTGCGCCCATTCTGCAACCCGGCGCGCAGCTTGACGTGAGTTGGCGGGCGCGGCTGGAGGATCATATAGGCACTTATCAGGTGGAGCCGTTGCGCTCGCGTGCGGCGGCGGTGATGGGCTCTCGGTTGGCCTTGGCGGGGCTGAATGCGGTGACGGGGTTGTTGCTTTTCAGTCTGGCGGAGCGGCAGGTGCATGGCCCGCTTTACCGGCGAACAGAGATGTTGATGGACCTGCTGGGGCAGGACGATCTTTGGCCGCTGGCCTATCTGCGTTGGGAATTGGCGTTGCTTGAAGAAATGGGCTTTGGGCTTGATCTGAGCACCTGTGCGGCGACGGGCGCGCGCGAAGGGCTGGCTTATGTCTCGCCAAAATCGGGGCGGGCGGTCTCGGAAGCGGGGGCGGGCGAATGGGCGGCGCGGTTGCTGCCACTGCCGGAGGTGCTTTTGGGGCGTGGTGACGCGGCGAATGAGCAGATTGCGCAAGGCTTTGCGCTGACGGGGTATTTCCTGAGGCACAAGCTGGCGGCGGAGTTGGTTCACAAACCGTTACCGGAGGCACGCCAGCGGTTTGTCGACAGGTTTAATCGGGAGATTGAGACGCCACCGTGAACACCATGTTGCGCCCGTCTGGCCCGGTCAGGGTCAGCGTGTTGCCCGCCACATTGGCCGTTGTCATCGCGGCAAGCGCCTGAAAGAACACGGTTTCGGCCTGCAAATCCGGGCAGGCCATGCGCGTGGCACCGACTTTTTCGGGTTTGAAGGCGGGATAAGTGCCGGGCAGGGCGCCAAAATAGCGATTGCACGGCGCTTTGCCTGCGATCTTGCCCGCTTCAGGGAAGGTAAGCGTGGCGGTGGCGGCGAAAGGTTTCCCGTCAAGTTCGCTCAGCGACCAGACCTGATCCGCTGTGTCGTAGGGAGAACCATGCCAATCATGCGTCATGGCGAGCCATGCGGCAACGGCGACGGCGAGCCATGGGAAGATAAACCATTTCATCGCATCGCCAGTATAAGATCGACCAGTTCGCCCAGTGCCTTTTCCGGTTTGCCCGGAAGGTCGGCGGGGAGAGATTTCAACCCGACCGCCGCGCCAAGCAGTGCTGTGGCCAGCGTAATGTTGGTTATGCCGGTTTCACGCAGCAGCGCGTGGGTGCCTTCGAGCCGAAGCCTGTCGATTTCGGACAATGCAGCGGCGGCATCGGCACTTTCTCGCGCCCATGCGCGTATTGCGGGTTCAAGTGCGTCATCTGTTCCGCTTGCGGTTTCAGCAAGCCGTTTGGCCAGCGGGGCCGTGCTTTCCAGCACATCGACCAAAGCTTGCGCGGCGTTGCGTTTCCAAGCTTGGGCGAGTTCGCCGTGATACTCTGGCAGATCCTTGAAATGCCAGTAGAAAGAGCCTTTGGTGGTGCCAAGGTCGCGGGCCAGCCGTTCGGCCTTGAGCGCGGGCGGGCCGTGCTTTGCAAGAGCTTCAAGCCCAGCGGAAAGCCAATCATCGGGGGTGAGTCGGGAGCGTGTCATGACTGTTACATACGTATGCGTATTCGATTGTGCAACTGCGGCAAAACGTGCAATCCGGCCTTGTCAGGCGGATGGGCAGGCTGGATGATCAACGCTACGTGAAGGGGCCACGTGAAGGGAGAGCGTTTATGGGGTATATTCTGGCGATTGATCAAGGCACGACATCGAGCCGGGCCATCGTGTTTGACGGGGACATGCAGGTGGTTTCGGTTGGGCAAGAGGAGTTTGCCCAGCATTTCCCGCGCTCTGGCTGGGTTGAGCACGCGCCGGAGGATTTGTGGCAGTCGGTGCAGCGGTCTTGCAAGGTGGCGCTTGAGCGTGCCGGGTTGGCGGCGAGCGCGCTGAGCGGGGTCGGGATAACCAACCAGCGTGAGACGACGCTGGTTTGGGATGCGAAGACCGGCGAGCCGGTTTATCGCGCGATTGTCTGGCAAGACCGGCGCACGGCAGAGACCTGTGCGCGGCTGCGCGAGGCGGGCCATGAAGAGTTGATCCGGGCGCGCACGGGGCTGTTGCTGGACCCGTATTTTTCGGGCACGAAACTGGCGTGGATCCTTGAGAACGTGGCAGGCGTTCGGGCGCGTGCCGAGGCGGGGGAGGTGCTTTTCGGGACGGTCGATAGCTGGCTGATCTGGAAGCTGACGGGGGCGCGCAGCATGTCACGGACGCCACCAATGCGGCGCGCACGTTGCTTTATAATATCGTGGATGGTCAGTGGGATAGCGATATTCGCGCGCTTCTGGACGTGCCGATGGCGATGTTACCGGAGGTGCGCGATTGTGCGGATGATTTCGGTATGGCAACGCTTGACGGGGCGCGGGTGCCGATTTTGGGGGTGGCGGGCGACCAGCAGGCGGCGACAATCGGGCAGGCGTGTTTTGCGCCCGGTATGATGAAATCGACCTATGGGACGGGGTGTTTTGCGCTGCTGAATACCGGTGGCGAGCTGGTGCGTTCGGACAACCGATTGCTGGGCACGATTGCCTATCAGTTGGGCGGCAAGCCGACATATGCGCTGGAGGGGTCGATTTTTGTCGCGGGGGCCGTGGTGCAATGGCTGCGCGACGGGCTGAAACTCATCGCGCAGGCGGATGAGACGCAGGCCTTGGCCAAAGCGGCGGATTCGCAGCAGGAGGTGATCTTCGTGCCAGCCTTTACCGGGCTGGGCGCGCCCTATTGGGATGCAGACTGCCGGGGGGCGATTTTCGGGCTGACACGGGCGACCGGGGCGAATGAGTTTGCCCGCGCGGCATTGGAAAGTGTGGGGTTTCAGACCCGCGATCTGCACCGGGCAATGTTGGCCGATTGGCCGCAGGCGGGAGCGGAGACGGTGCTGCGTGTCGATGGCGGCATGGTGGCAAGCGATTGGACGATGCAGTTTCTCGCCGACATTCTGGGCGCGCCGGTGGATCGCCCGGTGATTACCGAGACAACCGCGCTGGGTGTGGCGTGGCTGGCCGGGATGCGGGCGGGGATTTACCCGGATGCGGACGGTTTTGCGGCAAGCTGGGCGCTGGAGCGGCGGTTTGAGCCGGAGATGGACGAAGGGGAGCGGGCACGGCGTTATGGTGCATGGCAGGATGCGGTTTCGCGGGTGCTGTCGCAGGGTGGCTGAGCCGTTATGCGCTCAGAGATGCGGGGCAAATTCCTTGAGCACTTGCTCATAGACGGCGCGTTTGAACGGCACGATATTTTCGATCAATTCGGCGGGAGGCAACCAGCGCCATTCAGAGAATTCGGGATGTGACGTGGCAATGTTGATATCCGCATCGCGACCGTGAAAGCGCAACAACACCCATTTTTGTTCCTGCCCGCGGTAGTGGCCGTTCCAGATTCGCGGCACCAGATCGAGCGGCAGATCATAGCTCAGCCAGCCGGTGCTTTCGGCCATCAAGGTGACCAGAGACGGTGAAACGCCGGTCTCTTCTTCCAGTTCGCGCAAGGCGGCCTCGTCCGGGCGCTCATCGCCGTCGATCCCGCCCTGCGGCATTTGCCAGGCCGGGATCGTGCTATCGTAGCGTTGGCCGACAAAGACGTGACCGCCCGCGTTGGCCAGCATCACGCCGACATTGCGGCGATAGGGCAGGCGGGCGATCTCTTCCGGTGTCATCGGCGTGGTTCAGTCTGCGGAGGCCGATTTGGGCGTTGAAGGGCCCAGTTTGGCCAGACCTTTGAGGATGTCGATTGCATAGGCGAGTTGATAGTCTTCCTCGCGCAGTTTTGCCGACGCTTCCGCCTTGGCGCGATCTTCTTTGATCTGGCGGATTTCCTCGTCTGTCAGGCTGTCATTGGCGAGCGCGCCGCGCAAATCGGCCTCGGTCCGGGAATGTTTGACGGCGGACGCGGGCGCGTCCTCTTCGCTCTCGGCTGTCGGGTTCTTGGGCGGCTGTTCGACGATGATGTCGGGGGAAATCCCGAGCGCCTGAATAGAGCGACCCGAAGGTGTGTAGTAGCGCGCCGTGGTCAGCCGCATAGCGCCGTTGCCGCGCAGTGGCATAACCGTCTGCACCGAGCCTTTGCCGAAGCTGCGCGTCCCGATGACGACAGCGCGGTGATGATCCTGCAATGCACCCGAGACAATTTCGGAGGCCGACGCGGTGCCGCCGTTGATCAGAACGACAATTGGTTTGCCTTGTGCAAGATCGCCGGGAGTTGCGTTGTAACGGTCGCCATCAGCCGGGTTGCGGCCACGGGTGGAGACGATTTCGCCGGAGTTGAGGAACGCATCCGACACTTTGATTGCCTGTGTCAGCAGACCCCCCGGATTGTTGCGTAAATCGACCACGAAGCCGTTGACCTTGTCGATGCCGCCGGCGTCCTTGATCTGTTTTTGGATGCCGTCCGAGAGGTTCGGGAAGGTTTGATCGTTGAAAGTTGTGATTCGCAGCACCACGGATGTGCCTTCGGTCCGTGCGCGCACGGCGGTGAGCTTGATCGTGTCACGGATGAGCGACACGTCGAACGGTTCATCCACGCCTTTGCGCACCACGGTAATGACAATCTCGCTTCCCACCGGGCCGCGCATCATGTCGACCGCTTCATCGAGGGTCAGCCCGAGGATCGATTCGCCGTTTACGTGGGTGATGAAATCGCCTGATTCGATTCCGGCGGTGGCGGCGGGTGTGCCGTCCATCGGAGAGACGACCTTCACGAAACCGTCTTCCTGTGTCACCTCGATGCCCAGCCCGCCGAACTCACCGCGGGTTTGCACACGCATGTTGGCCGCGTCTTCCGGGGAGAGATAGGAGGAGTGCGGATCAAGCGACGTGAGCATTCCGTTAATGGCGGCCTCGATCAGCTTTTTGTCGTCTACCGGCTCAACATACTGGGCGCGGATGCGTTCGAAGATGTCTCCGAAAAGGTCGAGCTGCTGATAAACATTCGAGGTTTTTGCGGATTCCTGTGCCAAAAGGGGCGCTGCGACCTGAGTGGTCACAACGGCGCCTGAGAGGGTGCCGACGAATGCGGCCAAGAGGAATTTCTTCATCAATCAATTATCCTTCGCTAGGTGGAGCCATGTGCCCGGATCCACCGGGGCGTTGTTTTCTCTGACTTCTATATAGAGCGTTTCCGTGCGGTCAGTTCCAGTCCCTTCGTTACTTTGCGTCAGGATGTCGCCAATTTTCGGATCGGTCCCGCCCATCAGGCCAACAGGTGCGCCTGCTGGAAGCACCTCTCCGGGCGCACCATAGACGACATCAAGCCCGGCGAAAACGAAGAGAAGGCCATTTTGCGGCTCTAGGATCATCACGTTTCCGTAGTCGAGCAGGGGGCCGCGATAGCGGATGGTGGCGGCGGCTGGCGTGGTAACGATTGCGCGCGGGCGGGTGGCCATGATGATGCCGGGGCGTTTGATGCCTGCGGCATCGGGCTGAATATAACCGCGCAGGAGGCGGCCCTGCACCGGCAACGGCAGGGCACCTTTACGGCTGGAGATGTCGGGCAGGCTGCCTGGTGCTTCGTTGGTGGCGATTTCCGAGAGGCCGGACGCGAAGCCCGAGAGCGTTTCCGTCGAGGCAATGAGCAGGGCGGTTTTCACCGGGTCTTCGGTGAAGCGACGCGGCAGGTCGGTGCGTTCTGCGACGGCTTGGCTGAGCGTGGTACGGGCCTTTTGCACCGCCCCGAGCCCATTGCGCATGGTGTCGGCGGCGCTTTGCTGAAGCTTGCGCAGGGTGGTGACTTCTTCGAGCTTGCCGCGCAGTTCGGCGGCGCGGGTATTCAAGGCCGGGGTGACATCGGCGAGGATCATCCCCGCGCGTGCCGTGCCCAGAGGACCATCGGGGTGCAGCAGGAGGGTTGGTTTGCGTTGGTCGCCAATTGTCTGCAACACTCCGATCAACTGGCCGATTTCGGCATCGCGGGCATGCAGTTCACGGGTCAGTGTCTGTTCACGGATCGAGGCGCGGCGCAGCCCGTCGCGCATGGCGGCGAGCCCGTCTTCGAAGGCGCGGATCGTCACGGTCAGCGCCTTGACACGATCAGAGGCGCTTTCTGCGGCATCAAGGGCTTTGGTCGCGGCAGAGAGATTGCGTGCGGCGGCATTGGCGGCGGCGGCGGGGTTGGCCGGGGTGGGGCTTTGTGCCTGTACCGGGTTGGCAGCCAGAAAAAGTGCAATGAGGGCGGCGCGAATTTTCATGACAGCAGGCTCTTGCCGGTCATTTCGGGCGGTTGTGGGAGTCCCATCAGTTCGAGCAGGGTTGGCGCCAGATCGCTGAGCCGTCCGGTGCGAAGTGTGGCGCCTTCGGGGCCGCCTACCAGCGCCACCGGCACCGGGTTCAGTGTGTGCGCGGTGTGCGGGCCACCGGTTTCGGGATCGACCATGGTTTCGCAATTGCCGTGATCGGCGGTGACGATCATTGCGCCACCGGCTTTTTCGAGCGCCTCGATAACCTGCCCAAGCCCTTTATCGACTGTTTCGCAGGCAGCGATAGCGGCGGCGAGATCGCCGGTGTGGCCGACCATATCGGGGTTGGCATAGTTGGTGACGATGAGGTCATACCCGGCTTTGATCGCGTTGATGAATTTCTCCGTCACCTCGGCGGCGCTCATTTCTGGTTGAAGATCATAAGTGGCGACCTTCGGGGAGGGGGCCATGTAGCGGTCTTCACCGGGTTCGGGCGTTTCCTTGCCGCCGTTGAGGAAGAAGGTGACGTGTGGGTATTTCTCGGTTTCCGCCAAGCGGAACTGCCGCAGGCCGTGTTTGGAGACCCAAGTGCCCAGCGTATTGACGATTTCGCGCGAGGGGAAAACGGTGCTCATATAGGTGTTGTGGGTGTCGGAATATTCGACCATGCCGAGGAGGGCCGCGTATTTGGGGCGCGGTCCGGTTTCAAAGGCGTCGAAATCGGGCTGACCGATGGCGGCGAGCAGTTCGCGGGCGCGGTCGGCGCGGAAATTGAGGCACCAAAGCCCGTCACCGTCCTGCACGCCTGCGTAATCACCGATTGTGGTGGCCTGAATGAACTCATCGGTTTCCGAGCGGTTATAGGCATTGTTGATCGCGGCGGCGGGGCTGGCGGTGTGCATCTGGCCCTTGCCGTTGATCATCGCCTCATAAGCTTCGCAGACGCGGGCCCAGCGATTGTCGCGGTCCATGGCGAAGTAGCGCCCGGTGAGGCTGACGATGCGGGCGGTGTCGGGCAAGGCCTCTTCCAGTGTCGAGAGATAGCCCAGTGCGGATTTCGGCGGAACATCGCGGCCATCGGTGATGGCGTGGATGGCCACCGGGATGCCTGCGTCTGTCAGCGCGTGCGCGGCGGCGATCATGTGGGTGAGCGAGCCATGCACGCCGCCGCCCGAGACCAGCCCGACAAGATGCGCGGTGCCGCCGGTTTCACGTAGCTGCGCGATGAAGGTGCGCAGGCGCTCATTGGTAAAGAACGAGCCGTCTTCGATGGCGAGGTCGATCTGCCCGAGATCCATGGCGACGATGCGGCCTGCGCCGATATTGGTGTGCCCGACTTCGGAATTGCCCATCTGGCCCGAGGGCAGGCCGACATCGGGGCCATGGGTGATGAGGTGATTATTCGGGCAAGTCGACATGAGCCTGTCGAAGGTCGGGGTATTTGCCAGCGCGGGCGCGTTTGCCGCAGTTTCTTTGCGCATGCCCCAGCCATCGAGAATGCACAGGACAACGGGTTTGAAACTGCTCATGACGGGCCTTTCGCTTTGGGCCAGCATTTAAGCGGTTGTGCGGCGCGGGGCAACCGGCGGATTGCCGCCCGAATACGCGGCATGGCTTCAGGCGCGGTGATAGGGCGTGCCGGCAAGGATGGCGGCGGCGCGGTAAAGTTGCTCGGTTAGCATGGCGCGGGCCAGCATATGCGGCCAGACCATCTTGCCAAAGGAAAGGGACAGGTCGGCCTTGGCGCGCAGCGTGGGTGACAGGCCGTCTGCGCCGCCGATCAGAAAGGCGAGATCGCCGGTGCCATCGTCGCGCAAGCGCGCGAGGGTGGTGGCGAAATCGGGGGACGGCATCAATTTGCCGCGTTCATCAAGCGCAATGATCCGGGCGGATTTCGGCAGGGCGCGGGCAAGGAGCGCTGCCTCCCCTTCCATGCCGCCGCCTTTGCGGTCGTCCACTTCCACGATACTTAGCGGGCCGAGGCCCAAGGCGCGGCCGGTCCGGTCGAAGCGCTGGGTATAATCTTCGATCAGCGCTTTTTCGGGGCCGGAGCGGAGCCGACCGACGGCGCAGATTGTGACGCGCATTCAGCTTTGAGCTTGGGTAGCGGCGGCCGGGGTGGCCTGCCACATTTTCTCAAGCTGATAGAACTCGCGCACTTCGGGGCGGAAGACGTGGACGATGATATCGCCGGTGTCGATCAGCACCCAATCGCCGGTATCCTTGCCTTCTATTTTTGACAGGCGCCCGAAATCTTGTTTGAGCCGGTCAGTCAGCTTTTCGGCAATTGACGTGACTTGCCGTGACGAACGGCCAGAACAGATCACCATGTAATCACCGATCGAAGATTTGCCGCGCAGATCAATCTGCACGATACCTTCGGCCTTGTCGCTTTCGAGAGAGGAAAGGATGCGCGCGAGAAGCTCTTCACTTGTCACGTCGGAAGGGGCACCGGGGAGGTGACCACTGGATGTTGCGGCAAGTGCCGCATCAACATGCGTTGACAGGACAAAGTCCTCCTTTGTTACTGTTGTGCACCAGACAAGATGCCCCCGATGCCGGGCATGGTAAAAGCGTAGCACCGGATATGTGGATTCTCAACGGGCGCTTCAAGAGCTTGGGCGGAGTGTGGCCAATCTGTGCAAAGCGGGTGTGTTCAGGGCGTGCCCGGTTCAGATTCGCCCGCCTTAGATTCAGCCGACTCAGATTCCGCTGACTCGGATTCGGCCGGTGCGTCGTCATCCAGAATGCGCACTTCGCGTTGGGGAAAGGGGAATGAGATGCCACCGGCTTTGAACGCGTCCCATAGTGCCAGATAGACGTTGCCGCGGATATTGGTGAGCCCACCGGACGGGTCGGTGATCCAGAAACGCAGGATGTAATCCACCGATGAATCACCGAAGCCCACGATATGACAAACCGGAAGCTTGTGGACCAGCACCCGGTCAACGCTTTTGGCGGCGTCTATGGCAATGGCGCGCACCTTGTGCGGATCGCTGCCGTAAGCAGTACCAAAGAAGATATCGAGCCGGACGAAATCGTTGGTGTGGGACCAATTGACCACCTGTCCGGTGATCAGGTCTTCGTTGGGGATGAGGTATTCCTTGCCGTCACGGGTGACAACGGAGGTAAAGCGTGCGCCCAGCGTGTCGATCCAGCCGAAGGTTTCGCCGATGGAAATCACGTCTCCGGGCTTGATCGACTTGTCGAGCAGGATGATCACGCCCGAGACAAGGTTCGAGACGACCTTTTGAAGCCCGAAGCCGAGCCCGACGCCGATGGCACCGGAAAGGACGGCAAGCCCGGTGAGATCGACGTTGACCGCCTTCAGCCCAACGAAGATGGCCGCACCATAGAGCAGCACTTGCGTGAACTTGACGCCCAGAACCTGCATCGAGGGGCTGATATCTTCGTTTCTGCGCAGGGCCGCAGAGGTGGATTTTGACAGGAACCGCGCCAGTGCGAACAGGATGCCAAGCGTGATGACAGCCTGAAGTACGGTCCAGAGCGACAGGTGAAGGCTGCCGATGTCGATCGCAATGCTTTCGAGAAGGGTGTGGGCTTCGTTGGTCAGGTTAAGGATTGAGAGCGTCACCCATGTCCAACCGACATAGCGCACCGCCGTGCGCAGGAAGCCATTGGTAATAAGCCGGGTGACCAGAGCGATGACCAGCCAAGCAAACGCCAGATCGGCAAAGACTGCGAGCAAATAGGTGCGTGAAGGCCAGGTAAACTCGCGCATCAGCCAGACGGCGGGCCAGATCAGCGCAACAAAGCAGATCAGCCGGAGCCGTCGATGGATGAGCAGGAGAAGGCGCAGGCGCCATTTCGGCCAGTTTTCACGGGTGCGTAGCCATTCGTGGAGGCGCGGCTGGAAAATGCGTGCGATGCCCCATGCCAGCAGGAATAGCCCGATGGCGATGGCGATCTGATAGGCGCTCCATGGGCGCATCAGCCCGATAAACAGGTTTTGCGCCCGGTCGGCGAGCGAAAGCGCCACATCCTGCGCGACTTTGGCGGCGGCGGCTGGGACGTCGCCGGATGTAACTGAGTCGACCAGTGTTTTTCCGGGAATTGTCGGTTCCGCCATGCTTTCTCCCTGTTGCTCCTCAGATTGGCATGGGGGGGCTATTGCGGCAAGGGGAATGGCGGCACGGCCTTCCCTCTATGGTCTTGCGGGACTCGGTTGACCCCTGTATCTGTTCCGGGATGACACGGATTTTTGACATGGATGACCGCGCCCGGCTGACAGAGCGCTTTTTCGGCGAAGCCCGTTCGGTTCTGGCGCGCCTATAGGGCGTGCCGACCATATCACTGAACACTCAATGCATGTTGAAAAGGGAGAGGACCAATGTCCCCCAAGACGCTCTATGACAAAATCTGGGAGAGCCATCTGGCCGATGAAGCAGAAGATGGCACCAGCCTGCTTTATATCGACCGCCATCTGGTTCACGAGGTGACAAGCCCGCAAGCCTTTGAAGGGTTGCGCATGGCAAACCGCAAGGTGCGCGCGCCGGACAAGACCATCGCGGTGCCGGATCACAATGTGCCGACAACGCTTGACCGGGAAAAGGGGATCGAAAACCCCGAAAGCCGGATTCAGGTTGAGGCGCTCGACAAGAACGCCAAGGATTTCGGTATTCATTACTATCCGGTGAGCGATATTCGGCAGGGGATCGTGCATATCGTCGGCCCCGAACAGGGCTGGACCTTGCCCGGCATGACCGTGGTGTGCGGCGACAGCCACACAGCGACGCATGGCGCGTTCGGGGCGCTGGCGCATGGGATTGGCACCTCTGAGGTAGAGCATGTGCTGGCCACGCAGACGCTGATCCAGAAGAAATCGAAGAACATGAAGGTGGAGATCACCGGCAAGCTTAAACCGGGCGTGACGGCAAAGGACATTACGCTGAGCGTGATTGGCCAGACCGGCACGGCGGGCGGCACCGGCTATGTCATCGAATATTGTGGGGAGGCGATCCGCGCGCTTTCGATGGAAGGCCGGATGACGGTGTGCAACATGGCGATCGAGGGGGCGCGCGCGCCGGGATGATTGCGCCAGACGAGACGACCTATGAGTATATCAAGGGCCGCCCACATGCGCCGAAAGGGGCGCAATGGGAGCAGGCAATGGCGTGGTGGACAACGCTTTATTCCGATGACGATGCCCAGTGGGACAAGGTTATCACCATCAAAGGCGAGGATATTGCCCCGGTCGTGACATGGGGCACGTCGCCGGAAGATGTGCTGCCGATCACCGGGGAGGTGCCCGCGCCGGAGAGCTTTACCGGCGGCAAGGTGGATGCAGCGAAGCGGTCGCTTGATTACATGGGGCTGACGCCCGGGCAGAAGCTTGAAGATATCACGATTGACGCGGTTTTCATCGGGTCATGCACCAATGGGCGGATCGAGGATCTGCGCGCGGTGGCGGAGATCGTCAAGGGCAAGCATGTGGCCAAGGGTGTTCGGGCGATGATCGTGCCGGGCTCGGGCCTTGTGCGAGCGCAGGCCGAGGAAGAAGGGCTGGCGGAGATATTCGAAGCCGCCGGATTTGAGTGGCGGTTGGCGGGTTGTTCAATGTGCTTGGCGATGAACCCGGATCAGCTTGCGCCGGAAGAACGCTGTGCGTCGACGTCGAACCGCAATTTCGAAGGGCGGCAAGGTTACAAGGGGCGCACCCACCTGATGAGCCCGGCGATGGCGGCGGCGGCGGCGGTGACAGGGCATTTGACCGATGTGCGGGCGTTTCAGTGATGGATCGGCGCAGGGGGATTTGTCATGAAAATTTCTGTTATCCTGATCGTGATCGGGGTTCTTTTGGCGCTGGGCGGAATTTTCGCCTTCGCCAACCCGCTTGCGGCGTCTATCGCGGTGACGACACTGGTGGGCTTTGCTTTCCTCGTGACCGGCGCGATTCAGGCTTGGGCCGCGTTTGACGGGCGCGCGCCCGGCGGGCGGTTCTGGCATGGTGTTTCGGCGTTGATGGGGATCGTGGCCGGGGTGTGGCTATTGGCCAACCCGCTTCAGGGCATGGTTTCGCTGACGCTGCTTCTGGGCGTTGTATTCCTTGTGACTGGTGTGCTGCGGATCGGGCTAGGATTCAGGATCGGCCAGACGCAGGCCAAAACGCTTTTGATACTGTCGGGCATTGCCGGAGTCGTGGTGGCGGTGTTGATCTTTTCCGACTTTGAGCAGGCGGCGACCAGCTTCCTTGGCATTTTGCTGGGTGTCGAGCTGCTGGCGCAGGCGTTCGCGCTGATCACACTTGGCTTCTGGGGCCGCAAGAGCGGGTTCTGAACGAAATTCTTGGGCCGGTTGACCGCGCCCTGTTGGAGAACGACTATGGACAAATTCGAAAAACATTCGGGCATTGCCGCGCCGATGCCGTTGGTCAACATCGACACTGATATGATCATTCCCAAGCAATTCCTGAAAACCATCAAGCGATCGGGCTTGGGCGTGAACCTGTTCGACGAGATGCGGTTTGACCAGGATGGCAATGAAAATCCTGATTTCGTGCTGAACAAGCCCGCCTATCGAGACGCATCGGTGCTGGTGGCGGGGGACAATTTCGGCTGCGGGTCAAGCCGCGAGCACGCGCCTTGGGCATTGGCCGATTTTGGGATCAAGGTGGTGGTCTCCACCTCGTTTGCCGACATCTTCTATAACAACTGCTTCAAGAACGGCATTCTGCCTATCGTGATGCCAAAAGAGGTTGTCGATATTCTGATGGAAGATGCCGAGAAGGGCGCCAATGCGCGCATGGAGGTCGATCTTGAGGCGCAGACCGTGACGACCTCGGACGGAGAGCGCTTTTCCTTCGAGGTTGACCCGTTTCGCAAGCATTGCTTGCTTGAAGGGCTCGACGATATCGGGCTGACGATGGAGAAGGTGAAGGCCATCGACGTATTTGAGGCCAAGCTGACCAATGAGCGGCCCTGGGTCTGAGCGACCGGGAACAAGAAATGATGCAAGGCCGCCTGTAACCCGGGCGGCCTTTCGTTTCTGCGAGCGCAACGGTCGTTAACCGATGTGACGCTAATGCGCGTCTGGCGCTGAGTGCTGATAGGGGGTTCGCCTATCACTTCCACTATATCTTGTAGAGCCTTGACTGAGCGTCATTTTATTGAACGAAAGTTGATGCATTCCCGCACCACTTGAGCCTTCAAAACGCCGGATTGGTGAAGTCTTGTTAACCATGACTTGAGCCATGACGCGAAAGAAGGCAGAAATTGGGCAAGAATGAGGCAGGCCGTGGAACCACACGGCATCAAGTTGGAACAAGGGAGCGGCATCGCACCGATCCTGGCCAAGTTGAAGGGAATGGGGCAGTGGTATCCCGACTGACAAGTGCGTTTGTGCGCGCAGGGCTGATGGCGCTCTTGATTGCCATGCCGTCGCTGATCCTTCCGGATGTCAGCTCTGACGCGACGCAGATTGTTGTTCTGGTGGCAATCCTCGCTTTCCTGATGACCTTTATCGAATATTTCAGCGAATACCCTTCAATCGTCGAGTTCCGCTTCGCGCCGCCATTCAACCGGCTGCGCTTCGGGGCGTTGATGCTGACATTGACGGCGGCTTCGATGGCTTGTGCGAGCAAGGTTGACCCGACCAATCTGAATCTGGTGGCCGAGCGATTGGGCACATTGTTGGGCAATGCGATCGACTTTCCCTATTCGCCGGTTCGGCTTGTGGTGTTGATGATGCCCGAGGGCAGTTCACCGGAGCTTCTTGCGGCTGTGCGTATGGCGGCGGGGATTTCTTATATGTCGTCGCTTGTGATGCTGTTTTTGTTTGTCAGCATGGTGCGGTTGCTGGGCTGGCCAACGCGGCGGGGCGCATTCAACGTGTGGATCAATCTGCCGCTTTTTGACCCGACGGCGGGGGGCGATGTGCTGCATCGGCTGAAACGTGATGCTGGCCTTAACATTGTGTTAGGGATTTTGCTGCCATTCTTGATCCCGGCGGTTGTTAAGGCGGCGGCGGATCTGATTGATCCGATCACCATGGACAATCCGCAGACATTGATCTGGACGATGACAGCATGGGCGTTCCTGCCGGCAAGCATGATCATGCGTGGAATTGCGATGAGCCGCGTGGCGGACCTCATCGAAGAAAAACGTATGCGCGCATATGCCGAGGCGAAGGCCGAGGACGAAGGGCTGCAAACAGCCTGATCTTTGTCATGATTGGAGGCATGCTTTGGGGCGTGCTTTTCGTGCGCGCTGCGTTTGCCGATCATATCCGTATTGCAACCTATAATGTCGAGCTGTCGCGCAGGGGGCCGGGGCTGTTGCTTGCTGCGATGGCCAAGGGCGACAGGGCGGCAGAGGCAGCCGCAGCGGTGGTCGCGCGTGTGGCCCCAGATGTGCTGGTGCTCAACGGGATTGATTTTGATTGCGATCTGATGACCATTTCAGCCTTTGCCGAGCTGGTGGCAAAACACGGGCATGAGATGCCATACCGGCTTGCGCTGAGACCCAATAGCGGCTGGGCCAGCGGGATTGATCTTGATGGCGACGGATGGCTGGGCGGCCCTGGTGATGCGCAGGGCTTTGCCCGTTATGCCGGTGATGGCGGTATGGCAGTCCTGTCGCGCTATCCGTTTGGAACGGTGCGTGATTTGAGCGGGCTTATCTGGGCGCGGCAGAGTTGGGCATCGCTGCCGGTCAAGAGCGGCGCGCCTTACCCGTCAAAGGCGGCGATGGAGGTGCAGCGGCTGTCGTCGGTGGGGCATTGGATTGTGCCAGTGATGATCGGGGAAAGGCGGCTTGATGTGATGGCGTTCCATGCCACGACGCCGGTATTCGACGGACCGGAAGACCGCAACGGCAAGCGCAACCACGATGAAGTCCTGCTCTGGCAGCATGTGCTGAACGGGGAGTATGGCCGCGCGCCGCTGACGCCGTTCGTGATCGCGGGGGACGCCAACCTTGACCCGGTGGATGGTGCCGGGATCAGGACGGCGATACGCCGGTTGCTTGACGACAAGCGACTGCTTGACCCGCGCCCCAAGAGCGCGGGTGGCCGGGCGGCGGCGGATGCGGGGCAAAAGGGCGACCCTGCATTCGATACGGTTGACTGGCCGGGGGCGGAGGAGGCCGGCCCCGGCAACCTGCGGGTGGATTATGTTTTGCCCTCCGCCGAGTTGCGCGTGTTGGATGCCGGGGTTTATTGGCCCGCGCCGGGAGCGGACGGCCATGACGAGGCGCAGGTGGCGAGCCGCCACAGGTTAGTTTGGGTCGATGTCGGCTGGTAATGCGGCGCGCAGGACATCCGCCAGAGGCGTGGGTTCGAATGTGGGCAGGAGGGAGTTGAATTTCTCTGCCGAAAGGCTGTGCGGCACTTGCCAGAGATAGCGCATCTCGCTCAGTTCGCGGGCAAGTTCCCAGACCGGCCCGGCAAGGCGCAGCGCCCACCAAGGAAAACCGGTGAAGCGAAGCGGGCGGAAGAGTTGTTTTTCGAGCTCGGCACGGAGGTGGTCCAGAGTGAAGGCGTGGCCGGGGAAGGGAATATCTTCAAACCGGGCCAGCGTGGTGCGTTTTTCGGCCAGTGCCACCGCAGCGCGTGCCCAATCGGGCAGGTAGGCATAGGCATGAAGCCGATCTGTCGGGCCGGGGGCGGTGATCTTGCCTTTGGCAATCCCGCGCAGGAGCATGACGCTCATGATATCGCCCTGATGATCCGGGTCGATGAAATCCCCGGCGCGCAGGATCACCGTTTGCACACCGCTTTGGCGGTAAGCATTGAGCATGTCCACGCGGATACGCCCCTTGCGAGCGCAGGGATGGTGTGGCGTGGATTCAGACCACGGCCCAGCCTGTTTGCCGAAAGGATAGACATTGCCGGGCAGAAGCACCGTGGCACCGGAGGATTTCGCGGCGGCGATCACCTTTTGGGTCAGGGCGGGGATCAGGTTGGCCCAGTCATGATAATTGGGCGGGTTCATCCCGTTGAGGATGACATCAACACCCTGAGCGGCTTCGATCATATTGTCATGATCACGATTGAAACGGCGAATTTTCCAGCCAGCGGCGGCGAAGCTTCGCGCTGAATGGGTGCCGATTTTGCCAGACGCGCCGAGGATGAGAACGGTGTTGGGCATGAGTGCCTCCTGTTTGGTCGAGAAGATGTGGCTAATTTCGGATATCTGTACGTGAATGGGAATTGCATAAAAGTGATAATATGATATTCAATTGTGAATGGATAAGGTGTTGGAACAAGTTGATTGGGCGCTGGTGCAGGCGTTCTTGGCGGTGGCCGAGGAGGGCTCTCTTTCTGCGGCGGCGCGGCGGATGCAGGCCAGCCAACCAACGCTGGGGCGGCAGGTGAAGGCGCTTGAGGCGGAGCTTGGGCTGGCGCTGTTTCAACGCCACGCAAAGGGTTTAACGCTGAGCACGGCGGGCGAAGCGCTGCTGGCACCGGCGCGCGCCATGGCGGCGGCGATGCAAGAAATTTCGTTTTATGCGGCGGGGCATGAAGCGGGTGTGGCGGGCACGGTGCGGATCACGGCGAGCGAAGTCGTGTCGCATTACATGTTACCGCCTATTCTTGCCCGGCTCAGAGCGGAAGCGCCGGAGGTTCAGATAGAGTTGGTGCCAAGCGATGCCAGCGAGAACCTGCTTTACCGCGAAGCAGATATCGCCTTGCGGATGTATGAGCCGCGCCAGCTTGATTTGGTGGCGCGCTATCTTGGCGCGATAGAGCTTGGTGTATATGGCGCTACGGCGTATCTTGACCGGCGCGGGCGACCGGGGACACCGGCGGAACTTCTTGAGCATGATCTTGTCGGATTTGACCGGGACGAGACGATACTGCGCGGGATGCGCGAGGCGGATCTTGGCGTTGACCGGCGTAGTTTTGCGCTGCGATGTGACGGGCAGGCCGTGTATTGGGAGCTTGTCCGGGCAGGCTGTGGCATCGGGTTTTTTCAGGTGCCGCTTGGCGAGCGCGACCCATTGGTTGAGCAGCTCGATTTTGGCTGGCAGCTTCCAAGTCTTCCGTTGTGGATCGCCGCCCATCGTGACTTGCGCCATACGCCGCGGGTCCGGCTGGTTTGGGAGTTCCTGACAGACGGGGTGCGCCCTTTCGTGACAGGTTGAGACCTGCGCATTAGGGGTGATGTGTTTCTTGACCCTTCCGCTGCTTCCCGGTAGGCGAACGGGGACGGATTTCAGGAAGGACAACGCCCATGAGCACCCCATCGCTTCTCATTCTGCCCGGTGACGGGATTGGCCCCGAAGTCATGGCCGAAGTGATCAAGGTTATTGACTGGTTCGGGCAACGGCGCGGGTTGAAATTCGACGTGAGCGAAGACCTTGTGGGCGGGTGTGCCTATGACAAGCACGGCACACCGCTGCATGATGACACGATGGCCAAGGCGCAGGCGGCGGATGCGGTTCTGCTGGGCGCTGTGGGCGGGCCGAAATACGACGATCTGGATTTTTCGGTAAAACCCGAGCGTGGGTTGCTGCGGCTCAGGAAGGAAATGGACCTGTTTGCCAACCTGCGTCCGGCGCAGTGCTTTGACGCGCTGGCGGATTTTTCGTCGCTGAAACGCGATGTGGTGGCGGGGCTTGATATCATGATCGTGCGCGAGTTGACCTCGGGCATCTATTTTGGAGAGCCGCGCGGGATTATCGAAGAGGGCAACGAACGGGTGGGGATCAACACCCAGCGTTACACCGAAAGCGAGATCGAGCGGGTGGCGCGGTCTGCGTTCGAGCTGGCGATGAAGCGTGACAAGCGGCTTTGTTCGATGGAAAAGGCCAATGTGATGGAATCGGGCATTCTTTGGCGCGAGGTCGTCACACGGGTGGGCGAGGAGTATCCGGATGTCGCGCTAAGTCATATGTATGCTGATGCGGGTGGGATGCAGTTGACGCGCTGGCCCAAGCAGTTTGACGTGATCGTGACCGACAACCTGTTTGGTGATCTGCTTTCGGATATTGCCGCGATGCTGACCGGGAGCCTTGGCATGCTGCCTTCGGCCAGTCTTGGTGCGCCGATGGCGAATGGGCGGCCCAAGGCGCTTTACGAGCCGGTGCATGGGTCGGCCCCCGATATTGCCGGGCAGGGCAAGGCGAATCCGATTGCCTGTATCCTGAGCTTTGCGATGGCGCTGCGCTATTCTTTCGACGCAGGTGAAGAGGCCGCGCGGTTGGAAGATGCAGTGAATGCGGTGCTGGCCGATGGGCTGCGCACGGCGGATTTGTTGGGCGAAGAGGGGGTAACGCCGGTCTCGACAGGCGAGATGGGCGATGCGGTGGTTGCCAAGCTGGACGCGTCGGTCTGAGGCGCGACGCGCTCAGCCGCCGACGAGGCGGTTGAGCAGGACAACCTCGCTATCGGCGTGGATTGGGGTTGCCCAGTTGTCGTTGTAGATCTTGCCGTCGATGGAGACGGAAACCCCGCGTTCAAGCTGTGGCTTGAGCGCGGGGTATTTTTCTTCCAGCCCGGCAAGCAGTTCGCGCAGGTTCGATGCCGTGATTTCAACCTCGGTTTCGCCATCCGCCATTTCGGCGAGCGAGCCCCAGAGGCGCACGGCAACCATCTCAGCTTGCCTTGATTGCGGCCAGAACCCGCGGCGGCGACATCGGCAGATCAGACAGCCGAACATCAGCCGCGCGGGAGACCGCGTTGGCAATGGCGGCGAGCGGCGGGACGATCGAGGTTTCGCCAACCCCGCGCACACCGTAAGGATGGCCGGGGTTGGGAATTTCGAGAATTACCGGCTCGATCATTGGAAGATCGGAGGCCACGGGAATGCGGTAATCGAGGAAGCCCGGATTTTGCAGGCGGCCATCCTCGCCATAGATGTATTCCTCGTTCAGCGCCCAGCCGATGCCTTGGACCGCGCCGCCCTGAAACTGGCCTTCGACGTAATCGGGATGCACCGCCTTGCCCGCGTCTTGAAACACCGTGTAGCGCAGGACTTTGACCGCGCCGGTTTCGGGATCAACCTCGGTATCGACCATATGGGTGGCAAAGCTGACGCCTGCGCCTTCGGCATTGACCTCGTGATGGCCCGCGATGGGGCCGCCGGTGTTGGTGGCGATGGCGGCAATTTCCTTGACGGTCATGGGCGGGAATTTGCCCGCGTTGGGGCCAGCGGGGTGGGCCGCCCCGTCACGCCAATCAACGGCGTCAGGGTCGATGCCCCATGTCATTGCAGCGCGGGTTTTCATGATTTCGATGGCATGGCGAGCGGCCTTGATCGTGGCCAGCCCGACCGCGAAGGTCACGCGGGAGCCATCAGTAACATCGTTTTGCCCAAGCGAGGCGGTATCGCTGATTACGCAGCGCACCTGTTCGAGCGGCACGCCCAGTTCCTCGGCTGCCATCATCGTCATGGAGGCGCGCGAGCCGCCGATATCGGGATTGCCTTCGGAGAGCGAGACGGTGCCATCCGGGTTGATCATCAGCGAAACGCAGGTGTCTCCGCCAAAGTTGAACCAGAAGCCGCAAGCCACGCCGCGCCCTTGGTTTTTTCCCAGAGGCGCGCTCCAGTGTGGGTGTGCTTCTGCCGCCTTGAGCGTGGCTTCCAGACCTATGGCCGGGTAGGTCGGCCCGTAGGCGGAGCGGGTCCCTTCGCGGGCGGCATTTTTCAGCCGGGTTTCGAGCGGATCAAGGTCAAGCTTCTGACAGAGCTCATCAATCACTGATTCAACCGGGTAGGCGGCCATCGGCGCGCCGGGGGCGCGGTAGGCCGCGGCCTTGGGCCGGTTATTGACCACTTCGAAGCCTTCGGTGCGGACATGTTCAAGATCGTAGGGCGCAAAGCCACACATCGCCGAGAGGAACGCGACCGCACCGGGATAGGCGCCCGCCTGAAGCCGGTAGGTGCCGGTGGCGGCGGTTATCTTGCCATCCTTGGTCATGCCGATCTTGATATCGGAGGAGGAAGAGGCGGTCGGCCCGGAGGCGCGGAACACTTCGTTGCGCGACATCAGCAGCTTGACCGGGCGCCCCGCCTTGCGTGACAGCATGAGCGCCACCGGTTCGATCCAGACATGGGTTTTGCCGCCGAAGCCGCCACCGATTTCAGACGCGGTGACGCGCAGCTTGCCAGCCTCAAGCCCAAGGATACCTGCACAGGTGTTGCGCACCATGTAATGCCCTTGGGTGCAGACCCAGAGATCGCCAGTGCCATCGGCACCCAGCGTGGCGAGGCAGGCGTGCGGTTCGATATAGCCCTGATGAGTTGCCGCAGTGGTGAAGCTGCGCTCGACAATCAGATCAGCCTTGGCAAAGCCATCTTCCGGGGTGCCGTGGCCATATTGCGAGCGTGAGATCACATTGGCCGAATAGCCCTCGGGGACATTTTCATGCTGGCGCCCTTCATGCAGAACCGGCGCGCCGGGTTTCATTGCTGCATCGACATCGGTGACATGCGGCAGCACTTCGTAATCCACCTTGATCGCGGCAAGGGCGGCGCGGGCGATGGATTTCGATTGCGCAGCAACGGCGGCGACGGCGTGCCCGTCATACATCGCCTTTTCGCCCGCCATTGAGTTGTCGAGGATATCGGCGAGGCCCGGATCATCGGGCTGAAAGGTGAAATCGGCGCGGGTGATGACCGCCTTCACGCCGCTCATCGCCTCGGCGGCAGATGTGTCTATGCTCTTGATCCGGGCATGGGCATGGGGGAGCGTAGCACCGCGCCCCAGAGCATACCGGGGGCGGACATATCGGCCCCAAAGCGCGCCTTGCCGGTGACTTTTTCTAGCCCGTCAGGGCGGATCGGGCGGGTGCCGACGACGCGGAAGTCGCGGGTTTGGAACTCATCTTTGGGCATCAGGCGGCCCCCCTCATATCGGCGGCGGTTTCAAGAACGGCACGGATGATCTTGTCATATCCGGTGCAACGGCAGAGGTTCCCGGCGAGCCAGTAGCGCACTTCTTCCTCGCTGGGATCGGGGTTGCGTTCGAGCAGGTTTTTTGCGGCAACCAGAATGCCCGGCGTGCAGATGCCGCATTGCAGGGCGGCCATTTCGAGGAATTTCTGTTGCAGTGGATGCAGTTGATCGCCTTTTGCGATGCCTTCGATGGTGTCGATGGTGCGGCCTTCGGCCTCGGCCCCGAGCATCAGGCAGGAACAGACGAGACGGCCATCGACGATCACTGAGCAGGCACCGCAATCGCCTGAGGAGCACCCTTCCTTGGAGCCGGTGAGTTCCAGATCATCGCGCAGCACGTCGAGCAGGGTTTCATCCGCTTCGCAGAGGAATTCGGTGCTGTCGCCGTTGATGGTTGTGGTGACGTGAATACGGGACATCAGGCTTCTCCTTTGGCGCGGGCAAGGGCGATCTTGGCAGTGCGGCGGGCCAAAACGCCGGTGACATCCTTGCGGAACTCGGCGGTGCCGCGCTTGTCGTCGATCGGGGTGGCGGCGGCGCTGGCGGCGGCGGCGAGTTTTTCCAGTGTGGACTCGTCGCCCTTGGTGCCGATCAGGGTTTTCGCGGCGGTATCAGCTTTGATGACCTTTGGACCAACCGCGCCAAGTGCCACGCTGGCGGCGGCAATCGTTCCGGCTTCATCGAGCGTCAGTGTGATGCCGACGCCGACAACGGCGATATCCATTTCGGTGCGCGGAATGAAGCGCAGGTAGGCCGAGCCTGAGCGGGGCGGTTTGGCAGGCAGGAAGATTGAGGTAACAAGCTCTCCCTTAGCCAGTGAGGTTTTGCCGGGTGCGGTTGGGATGTCCTCGACCGGGACATCGCGGCTGCCGGATGGTCCGGCGACACGGACGATGGCACCTGCGGCAACCATTGCGGGGACGCTATCGGCGGCGGGGCCGGCATTGCAGAGGTTGCCCGCCATGGTGGCGCGGCCCTGAATTTGCGTGGAGCCGATGAGGTCAGCGCCTTCGACGATACCGGGCCAGTCGGCCTTGAGACCCGCGTGTTCGTTCATTTGGGCAGACGGCACAGCGGCACCGATGCGCCAGCCGCCATCTTCCTGATTAATCTCGCACATCTCGGCGATCTCGCTTGACATCAATCATCGCGGACGGGGTGATATCGCCAGAGCGCAGGCGGACCAGAAGATCAGTGCCGCCTGCCAGCACACGGGCATCTGGATCGGCGGCCAGCAGGGCCACGGCATCGGCGACGCTGGTGGGGGTTTCAAATCGCATCAGATGGGCCTTTCCTTGGGCGTTTTGCGCCATTCAGGCGCAGCTTGGGGTATGTCGGGGGCGAAGGCAAGCCCGCGTCCAGACTATCAGGTCGCAGTGACACCTGCACGCTGATCGGGGCGGCCCATGGCGGCCAGAAGCGGGCCGGATTGTTGCGCGGTGAGGAAGTCTTCTTTCGTATTCATGCCTTGCCAATGTGCGGTGATGAGGGATTGCGCCACGGCACCGCCGAGCGTGTCACCCGGCCCGGTGAGGATGAAGAGATCGGGGGCAAATTCACGCGCGGCAATGGCGATGGCGCGGGTGAAATCGTAAGGCCGGGTAATCTGATGGCCAAGGGTATAGGCGCGTAACTCTGCCGGGTCGGTCGCGTGTGGCCACCAGATTGCGCCGCGCCCGTCGATCAGCGGGCGCTGTGGTTGCGAGAAGAGGGCAGGCCCGAGGGATTTCTGGGCCTCTGCGGCCACCGGCGCTTGCAGGGCGCTGTGGAACGCGGCGTGATTGGCGAGCCGCATCGGGAAGCGGTTTTCCAGTGGCGGCACGGCGGATTCGAATGCTTTGAGGCCCGCCTCATTGCCTGCTAGAACGAGCATTCCGCCAAGGTCAATCGAGAGCGAAAGGCTGTGGCTTTCCCGCGTGTCGATTTCGCTTACCTGCGCCAGAAGTGCGGCTTTGCGGGCGGGATCGGGCTGCCAGTTGGCGCCGGTGTGGGGATAGACGATCTGCCCGCCGATAAGGCGCTCCTGCATCAGGTGGCCGGTGGTGTTGACGATCTCGAACCCGGCTTCGGGGGTGACTGCCCCGGCGGCGGCGAGGGCGATATACCAGCCCATTGAATTGCCGGTAACGGCCATGATTTCAATGTCTTCCGCGAGCGTTTGGGCATCAAGCAGAGAGGCAGCATAGATCAGCGGAGAGGCGATATCGCCGCGTGAATAGGTGGCCACGGAATAGCGCTCTGCCGCGTCGAGTGCTGTGACGGTCTCCTGCCCTTGGGCGGCGCGCATCGCGTCGAACTTGGCGAGCAGCGGATGGCCTGCGTGATGGCGCTTGAGCGTGCCAAGTTCGGGTTTGTTGTAGGTGCCCCGGCCGGGGCAGATGAGCACGGCACGGCGGGTCATTTTACGCGCTCCAATAGGGCAATCGCGGCATCGGCAATGCCGTTGGCCGAGGGCAGCGGTGCGGCATAGGCGGGGCCGGTGGCGATGAAGCTGTCTTCGGCGGTGAGCCGGTCAAGCCGGGTTATGCCGTGCGTGGCGAACAGGGTGACAAGCTCTTCAGAGATGTTGCCACTGCGGCGGCATTCATCGACGACCAGCACCGCGTTGCAGGGGGAGACAGCCGCGAGCAAAGCCTCGGCAGGGAGTGGAGACAACCAGCGCAGGTCAATGATGCGCGCGCTAATCCCTTGTTTGGCAAGCGTTTCCTGTGCCTGCCTCGACAGGTAATGACCGTTGCCATAGGTGACGATAGCAAGGTCGGTTCCGCCGCCGTGGCTGGCAATTTCGCCCAAAGCGATGCGCTCATCGGGGGCCGGGTAGGGGGCCATCCAGAGGCCGTCTTTCGGCTCATGCAGATCGCGCATCTGATAGAGGGCGATGGGTTCGAGAAAGACGACAAGCCGCTGTTCTTCGCGGGCGAGGCGAGCACATTCGCGCAGCATTTTGGCGGCGTCCGGGCCAGTTGAGGGGCAGGCGAGGATCAGGCCGGGAATATCGCGCAGAACGGCGAGGGAATTATCGTTGTGGAAATGCCCGCCGAAGCCCTTCTGATAGCCAAGCCCGGCGATGCGCAGGACCATCGGGTTGGTGTATTGGCCGCGGCTGAAAAACGGCAGGGTGGCCGCTTCGCCGCGAAGCTGGTCTTCGGCATTATGCAGATAGGCGAGGAACTGAATTTCCGGGATCGGCAAAAAACCGTTTTGCGCCAAGCCGATAGCGAGGCCGAGGATGGACTGTTCGTCAAGCAGCGTGTCGATCACCCGGTCGGCGCCGAAGCGTTGTTGCAGGCGCTGGGTGATGCCGTAAACCCCGCCCTTGCGGCCTACGTCTTCGCCCATGGCGACGATGGCGGGGTGTTCGATCATCAGATCGGTGAGCGCCATATTGATATGGCGCGCCATTGGCTGTGGATCAGTCATCGCCTTGATATCGCTACCAAATATCTGGGAGCGTGTGGCCGGATCGGGGCCATTTGTGGCGGCGCAGTCACGCCGGGGCGGGACGATGGAGGCCATCACATCGGCGGCGGTTTGCAGGTGCGGGCGTTTGGCGGCTTGGGTGGTGATGGCGGTGGTGCGGGTGAGGGTTTCCTCGTAGATGGCGAGAGCATCTTGCCGTGTCAGCGCGCCGAAATCGTTAAGCAGGCGGACGCTGTGCAAAAGCGGGTCGTTGGCTTCGTCTGATTCGACCTCGGCTTTGGCAAGGTAGGAGGTCGGCATATCGGCGCCAGCATGGCCGTAAAGCCGCACGGTGCGCAGGTGCAGAAACGCCGGTTTGCGGCGGCTGCGCACATAGGCGGCGGCCTCTTGTGCGACGCTGAATGCCTCGTAAAGATCAAGGCCGTTGGCGGCGAAATACTTGATCCCCGGACGGTGTTTGACCGAGGCTTCGACCCAACCTTGCGGGGTCTTGACCGAAATGCCGATGCCGTTGTCCTCACAAACAAACAGGAGCGGCAGGGGGGTATGCTGCACCGAGGTCCAGCCGGCGGTGTTGAGCGCGCCCTGTGCGGTGGAATGGTTGAGCGAGGCATCCCCGAAAGAGCAGAGCGCAATGCCGTCATCGGGCAGGGCGCGATGTTCGGGCGGGCTGCGCCGGGCGAGGCCGAGCGAGAACGCGGCCCCCACCGCCTTGGGCAGGTGCGAGGCGATGGTGGAGGTCTGCGGCGGGATGAAAAGCTTTTTGATCCCAAGACCTTGTGCCGCCCACCGGAAACCGGGTCTTCGGAAGAGCAGGCAAAGGAAAGCGCCATGTCCCAGGCGATGTTCTGGCCCGGAACCTGTGCCGCGCGGGCAATTTGAAACGCGGCGTCGCGGTAATGCAGGAAAGCGATGTCATCAGGGCGCAGGGCATGGGCAACGGCGGCCATGCCCTCGTGCCCGGAAGAGCCGATGGTATAAAAGCCGGTGCCGTCGCGCTGCATCTGCCGGGAGGCGATATCGAGCGCGCGCGACAGACACTGCGCGCGGAAAACCTGCACCGCATCCGACGCGGACAGCCCCGGCGCGGGCGAAGCACCGGGCGGCAGATCGCCTGAGGCGACGCGGCGCAGGAAATTCTCATGAACGATAGTGGCGCGATCCATTGGCAAGCCCCGGTATTCCGACGGGACGGACCATAGCGGGCTGCGCGCCGGATGCCACCGGAAATTGCGCCCCCTTAAGGGCGGGTTTTTCGGCGGCGTCGCCCGCTTTGGTTAAGCCATCGTTCCGTTGGGTTAATGCGGCGAAAGCGGGTGATTCGGGCGGTCTGCACCCCGGCTGGCACCCTGTCTGGCATCCGCGCAGCGCCTGAGCGGGCAAATTTTAACCCGAAATTAGGGAATGCAGCGTACGGTTGGTTAGGGTTGATGAGAGGAGTTATTGAAAGGCGGCATGCGCCGTTCATGCCAACGACGGGCCGGTGCCGGGCGCGGCCCCTTCAGTGCTATTCGGGCGAAGGTTCGGGTGCCGTCTTCGGGCCGGTCAGCCGCCGCAGATGTTTTGCAGGCGTAGCCAGTCGGCGTCCGAGATCAGCGGGTCGGGGGCTTGTTGCGCGAAGGGGTCGGCCTCGATCAGGCCAAGGGTGGTTTCGCCGGTCACGTCGCGCGCATAGGCATAAGGGGTGGAGCGCACCGACCACGCTTTGAACCCGGCCAGCAGAGCGGCGTCGGAAAGTGGCGCGGGCGGCGCGGTGAGCAGTGCCTCGGAATAGCTTTGAAGTGTGCTATCGGGCAGCGCGCCGGTGGTCAGCAAGCGGAGCGTGGCGATGACGCCGCTTTGCCGCAGGAGGTGGCGCAAGGGGTCTTCGATTTCGGAGCGCAGATGTTCGGCAATGATGTAGCCTGCCGCGACATCGGGTTCTTCATAATCCTCGAACAGGGCGCGGCCCAGAAGGATGATGCCGCCGGGCAGGTGGGTGGCCTCTGCCACGCCGCCACGCAGCACGACAAGCGACGCAGGCCCGGTCGGTGAGGGCAGGCGGGAGGACAGATGGGTGAGCGCCGACAGGCCATGGCTATCGTTGCAGGGCGCGCCCGCGACACGGCGGATCTTGGCCAGAAGGGTTTCACCGATTTCCTGCCGCTTGACCTGTGGGACGACCGCGACGGTATGATCGAGCAGCGCGCCGGGCAACCAGAACACACCAAGGGCAATAATGGCGGCAAGGATCAGCGTGAGGCTTAGAAAGCGCAATCGTCCGGGATGCGGGCGGGCGCGATCGACCGCGCTGCGCAGCTTCTCAATCGCCGCGATCATTTCGGCTTCGTTGTCGGAAAGCTCCAGCGTTTCGCCGGAATCGCCATCGGGATGAAAAACCGCAGGGCGCTGCCCCGGATTGGCGCGGGCAATGGCAGGGATCGACCAATGCGCCAGCGCCCGGTCAGCCGGGTCGGTGATGGTGAGCGTGGCATCACCGATGGACACGATGACTTCGCGGCGTTGATCGTCGGGGGTGGCGCGCCAGAGGCCGGTGGCTTCCAGCCGGTCATATGCGCTGAGTGCGGTCATGCTTGGGCCTGCTCTGCCTCAATTTTCTGCAAGTTAGCATGAGCGGCACCACGCGGGCAATTGCTCTGTCAGTAGTGGAGGCCAGTAGTGGAGGCGCGGTAGCTTTGTGCGACGTGCTGATACCCGATTTTCTGTGACACGCAGCGTGGTGCGGCGCTTGGGCAGGTTTGTGGCTGGCTGCAAATGCGCAATGTTGGCCGGGGAAATTGCCAGATGGGCCAGCATTCGTTAGAATGGGCATCTTATTCCTATCTTTTTCATTCGGCGTTTTTGCCATTTCAAACGACTATTTCAACGGAGAAATTCAAATGAAACGATTGACTGGGTTCCTTCAGATGTGTGCTGGTTTTGGGTTGCTGGCGGGAGGGGCGCTTGCTGAGGCGTCGATCCCGACGGAAGACATCAAGGGGGCAACCGATAGCAAACTGGTTGGCCGGTTGGCGGGCGCTTTTATCATCGACTACGAAGCACGGGATTTTGACGAGGCGGTTTTCCCGCTTTCGAAACTCAAGCCGGTCAAGGGCGAAAAAGTGGGCAATAACAACTGGCGTTTCAAACCCGATCAAGCGCAGACACTGGAAGGCCAGCGCGAGAGGATCGTTTACCTTATGGCGGCTGACTCGTCGCCGTTGAAGGTGGTGCGGGCATATGGGAAGGAATTGGCCGCATTGGGTGGCACGGAACTTTATGCCTGCAAGGGCGAAGAGTGCGGTGGCAGCGCAAGGCGGGCGAGCGGCGGCGGGGGCGGCAGTATGAGTTTGGGTATGTATCTCTGGCCGCCGGGGAACGTGAATGGCAGAGATTTTTCGACCTCGAAATGCGCGCAGCTTGGATCAATCGCCAACCAACGCTATTCGCTTATGCATGTGCCTGCGAAGAACGCTTATGTTTCGATCCATGCTTATGAATTCAAGCGCAGCACGTTTTGTGACAAGATCGTTGACCGGGTGATTGCGGCGATTGATGTTGTCTTTCAAGGAGACATGGAGGCCGAGTTCGTGACCGTAGAGGCCGAACAGATGGCGACGGAGATTTCGAGCACCGGCAAGATTGCACTCTACGGAATTCAGTTTGACAGCGGCAAAGCCAGCCTCAGGCCGGAATCGGCGGGGACGCTTGATCAGATCGGGAAATTGCTGAAGTCCACGCCCGAGCTGCGGCTGCTGATCGTGGGGCATACGGATTCTGTCGGAAGTTATGAATACAATCTCGATTTGTCGCAACGGCGGGCGGGGTCGGTTGTTGATGCCCTTGTTCGCAAACATGCGATTGCGGCGGCGCGGTTGTTCCCGGCGGGGGTTTCGTTTGCCAGTCCGGTGGGCACCAATGCCACGGAAGAAGGGCGCGCAAAGAACCGGCGTGTTGAACTGGTTAATTTCTGAGCCAAGGCGGGCGGGGCAGTAATTGCCCCGCACACCCCTTAGGCAAACCGCATCATATTTCGCTTGCCTGTTTGCGCAGTTCGAATTTTTGAATCTTGCCGGTCGAGGTTTTCGGCAGCTCGTGGAAGAGTACGCGCTTGGGGGTTTTGAACCCGGCGAGTTTTTCGCGGGCGAATGCGATGATTTCGGCCTCGTCAGCCTCGGCGCCTTCTTTCAGCTCAATGAAAGCGCAGGGCACTTCGCCCCATTTGTCATCGGGTTTGGCCACCACCGCGCAAAGCGAAACGGCAGGGTGGCGCATCAGCACACCTTCGACTTCGACGGAGGAGATGTTTTCGCCGCCCGAGATGATGATGTCTTTGGAGCGGTCGAGAATTTTCATGTAGGTGTCGGGATGTTGTGCCGCGAGATCGCCGGAGTGGAAATAGCCGCCGCGAAAGGCTTCCTGCGTGGCCTTGGGGTTTTTCAGGTAGCCTTTCATCACGCCATTGCCGCGAAACATGATTTCGCCCTGCGTGGTGGCGTTCATTGGCACCTGTTGCATGGTTTCGGGGTCGAGCACGGTGTTTTCCTCGATCATCGGCATCATCACACCGGTGCGGGCTTTTATCTCGTAACGGGTTTCGTCGTCTTCGTTGTCCCATTCGGGCTTCCACATGCATTCGCTGGCGGGGCCGTAGGTTTCGGTGAGGCCGTAGACCTGTGTGATGTTGAAGCCGAGCGGTTCGATTGCGCGCAGAGTGGCGGCGGGGGAGGGGCGCCGGCGGTGAAGACTTCGACCGTGTGATCAAAGCTGCGGCGCTCTTCGGGTTTGGCGTTGACGATGGCGTTAAGCACGATGGGCGCGCCGCCGAAATGGGTGACGCCTTCATCGGCAATGGCAGCGTAGATGTTGCGGGCGGTGATGTCGCGGCAGCACACCACGGTGCCGCCCAGAAGCGGCATCATCCAGCTATGGCACCAACCGTTGCAGTGAAACAGCGGCACGATGGTAAGATAACGCGGGCGCAGCGTCAGTTGCCATGAGACGACCTGTCCGTAGGTGTTCAGCGCGGCACCGCGATGGTGATAGACCACGCCCTTGGGCCGCCCGGTGGTGCCGGAGGTGTAGTTGAGCGCAATGCTTTCCCATTCGTCCTGCGGCATGATCCATTTGAAGGCGGGGTCGCCGCTCTTCACCAAGTCTTCGTATTCGGGGTAATTGCCGGTTGCGGGGAAACCGGCGGAGGGATCGGCCACTTCGATGATTTGCGGCCCCTTGCCGTCCATCGCGGCGAGGGCGGCTTCGGCGACCGGCAGATGCGCGGTATCAACGAGTGCGAGCTTGGCCCCTCCATGGCCAAAGATATAGGCGACGGTTTCGGCATCGAGCCTTGTGTTGATCGCGTTGAGCACGGCGCCGCAGGCGGGAATACCGAAATGCGCTTCGACCTGTGCGGGCAGGTTGGGCAGGATGGTGGCGACCACGTCACCGGGGGCAATGCCCAGCCCGGCCAGCGCCGAGGCCAGTTGGCTGACGCGGGCGTGATACTCGCGGTAGGTCTTGCGGTGCTGCGTGCCATAGACAACGGCGAGTTCATCGGCGAAAAGATCCTTCGCCCGGTTCAGATGCGAGAGCGGCGTGAGCGGCGTATAGTTGGCCGCGTTCTTTTCAAGCCCGGTTTCATCCTTGAGCCAACCCATGTCTGTCCTCCCTGTGATTCTTGGGGCATGTCGGTATGAGAACAGACTAGGCCCGCGCAAACGGGTTTGGAAGAAAAAGGCGCAACGGCGAGGCGGGATGAATCAGACAGCGACAAAACCGGGGCCGGCGGCGTTAATCATGCTGGCCGGTATGATGGCCATCGGGTTGGTGGACAATTTCGTTGGCCGGTTGAGCGTTCATATTAGTGTCTGGCAATTTCTGGTGTTCAGGATGGTGTTTTCGCTGCCGATTCTGGTGCTGGCCGCGTGGGCGGGGTTTGGCAACATCAGGGCGCGGCATTGGGGCAAGGTGCTCACCCGGGGCGGGTTGATGGCCGGGGGCATGGCGCTTTATTTCGCTGCACTTGGGTTCATTCCGCTGGGCGAGGCGCTGGCGGGGTTGTTTACCAGCCCGATTTTCATCCTGTTGATGTCCGTCATGTTTTTCGGGCAGCGGATTGGCCTGTTTCGGATACTGGCGGTGGCGGTGGGGTTTATCGGTGTGTTGTTGGTGTTGCAGCCGGGCGGCGCGGGGTTTTCATGGGTGGTTTTGCTGCCGGTCTTTGGTGCGGCGCTTTATGCGCTGGGCAACATCCTGACCCGGCGCTGGTGCGCGGAGGAAAGCACCATGTCGATGCTTGCGGCGACGTTTTTCATGCAGGGCATGATGGGGCTGCTGGCGATTGTCGTGCTGGCAGTGCTGGGCGTGGCACCGGGTGAGGGCGCGGCGGGGTTTCTGACCCGTGGCTGGCAATGGGCGCCGGACCCGGCGATCTGGCCCTATATTGCGGCGCAGGTGATCGGGTCGATCATCGGGGTGTTCTGTTTGATCCGGGCCTATCAGATCGGCGAGGCGAGCTATGTCACGGTGTTTGAGTATTCGGTGATGGTGTTTGGCCCGTGTTTCGCGTTCTTCCTGTTCGGTCAGACGCTGGGGCTGGCCCAGGTGGCGGGGATTGCGCTGATCGTGCTGGCGGGGGTGACAATCGCGCTTAGAGCGCGGGAGTGAGGTGGGGATTTGGGCATGGAATCAAGGGCCGTCAGGCCCGCCGTGCCAGCGCCGGACCGGCCAGACGGGCCGGCGCTTTGGTGGGGGTAGGTGCTTCGCTCCGGTGATGGATGTGAGTGGTAAGCATAAAGTGCGGCCGAACCGAGGATGGAGCGCCGTCCCCCGGTCCGGCGCTGGCACGGCTGGGTTTGTGTTGCGAGATCGAAGGCCGCGTGACTCCCGGTCACATCTTCCGAAACCCGGCCATAGCGGGTAGCCTTGCCCCATGATCATCTCGACCGGGCGCAAATACATCTTCGTGCATATTCCCAAGACGGGCGGCACATCGCTTGCGCTGGCGCTGGAGGGGCGGGCGATGAAGGATGATCTGATGTTGGGGGATACGCCCAAGGCAGCAAAGCGGCGGCGCAGGCTGAAAGCGGCAGAGGCGCGCGGGCGGCTTTGGAAGCACTCGACGTTGAGCGATATAGAAGGCGTGCTTTCGCGCGAGGCGATTGCGGGGATGTTCACCTTCACGTTGGTGCGCAACCCGTGGGACCGGCTGGTGAGCTATTATCATTGGCTGCGCGGGCAGAGTTTTGATCATGCGGCGGTGCGGAGCGCGCAGGCGCATGATTTCAGCGGATTTCTGAACGATCCGGCCACGCGGCGGGCGATCAGGGCCAATCCTTATGGCAGCTATATGCGCGATGGGGCGGGGCAGGACCATGCGGCTTTATTCATACGGCTTGAGCATTTTGAGGCGGATGCGGCACCGCTTTGGGCGCATCTGGGGTTTCGGCTGGCCCTGCCGCACGAGAATGCCAGCGCGCGGGCGAACCAGTATGCACCCTATTATAGCGCGGCTGATTCGCAGCTTGTCGGCGAATTGTGCAACGAGGACATTGCACGGTTTGGCTATGTGTTCGCGGGGTAGCTGAAATAAACGTCATTCGACCGGCAATGACGATTGAGCGCGGGTATTGTTTCGAAATGTCGAACAGTGCCCCATTTTTGCCAGTTCCCGGCCCAAGGTCCGGCACGGGAATCATCCCCAATATCCTTACTGCTGCAACAAATGGCCGCCTGCCAATGGCCAGAAAAAACCTTGGGGACGAAATGATGTTTGGACTTTTTGGAGAGAAAAGCGCGCGCCACGCCAAGGCCGACCGGACGGCGGAAATATCCGGTGCTTATGATGGTGGCGTCACTGGGGCAAAGACCGGAATTGCCGGTGGCACACGGGTGGCGACCTCGATGGGGTGGCGTGATGTTGCCGCGCTGCAAGAGGGCGACATGGTGCTGACCTTCGATGGCGGGCTACAACCGGTAAGTGCTGTGATACGCCGCCGTCTTTGGGACGGGCGCGGGCAATGCCCGAAAGCGTTCTGGCCGCTGGCGGTGCCTGCGGGCGCGTTGGAGAATGCCAAGTCGATGATGCTTTTGCCCAATCAGGGCGTGATGCTTGAGAGCGATGTGGCCGAGGATATTTACGGCGATCCATTCGCGCTTGTCCCGGCGGCGGCGCTTGACGGGCTGCGCGGTATCGAGCGTGTTTTGCCAAACGATCCGATTGATGTTGTCTGCCTGCATTTTGAAAGCGATCAGGTGGTTTTTGCCGAACACGGCGCCCTGCTTTTCTGTCCTGCTGGTGGTGATCTTGTGCAACGTGCGTTGCAGGGGTCGGCGCAGCTCTGCCCCTACCGGATGCTGCCCGAGCCTTGTGCGATTGCGTTGGTGCAGGAAACACAACCGCGCGAAGCGAGTGATCGCTGCCTGGAGGCTTGTCGCGCATCCCCGGAGGGCCGCGGCCATGGCCAAATGGAAGCGGCCTGATCTTAGGGGATGGCAGCAGGAACAGGAAGGGCGTGCCGGGGAGGCGCGCCCTTTTTGTTTGGGAAAGTGGTTTCCAATCCGGGATCAGCCCAAGGCATAGCCTGCGCCGCGCACGGTGCGCAAAATAGTGTCCTCGCGGCCATGCCCGAGGGCTTTGCGAAGACGCCCGATATGGACGTCGACGGTGCGGGTTTCGACGTAGATATCGCGGCCCCAGACCCGGTCGAGCAACTGCTCGCGGCTGAACACCCGGCCGGGGCGCTCCATGAAGGTGGCCAGCAGGCGAAACTCGGTCGGGCCGAGCTTCAGCGGCTTTCCTGCACGGGTGGCGCGGTGGGTTTCAAAGTTGAGCCGAATATCCTCAAACTCCAGTGTCAGGCCAAGCGCGGAGGGGCGCACGCGCCGCAGGTTGGCGCGGACGCGGGCCATCAACTCAGCCACGGAGTAGGGCTTGATAACATAATCGTCTGCGCCGGTTTCCAGACCGCGCACACGGTCCGGCTCTTCGGAGCGGGCCGAGAGCATGATGACAGGGATTTCTCGGGTTTCTACGCGCGCTTTCAGGCGGCGGCAAATCTCGATCCCTGAAAGGTGGGGCATCATCCAGTCGAGGATAATCAGATCGGGCGGGTCTTCGGCCACCAGCATCATTGCTTCCTCACCGTCGCGTGCCTCGGCAATACGAAAGCCGTTGGCGGACAGGTTGTAGGAAATCACTTCGCGCTGTGCGGGGTCATCCTCGGCCAGCAAGATCAGTGGCGCTTCAATCTCTGCCATGCCGTTCATTTCCTTTCTGACCCGACATGACGGCAGTGTTGTCGGCCTTTGGCCGGTCTTCTGTCGGCAAGGTGCCGGTCACCAGATAGATCACCTGCTCGGCAATGCCGGTGGCATGATCGCCCACGCGTTCGATATTCTTGACGATGAAATGCAAGTGCATGCAGGCCGAGATATTGCGCGGGTCTTCCATCATATGAGTCAGAAATTCGCGGAAAAGGGCGTTATACATCTGATCAATGTCGAGATCGCCCTGACGCACCTGTTCAGCCAGCTCTGCATCGCGGCGCGCATAGGCATCAAGCACGTTTTTAAGCTGCAACTGCACCGCCTTGGCCATCCGGCGAATGGCCAAGGCCGCGCCGTCGATGGCGGGCATTCCGGCCAGCAAATCCGAGCGTTTTGCGAGGTTCTTGGCATAATCGCCGCAGCGTTCCAGCGCCGCGCCGATCTTCATCGCGGTCAGCACGGTGCGCAAGTCCGCTGCGGTGGGCGCGCGGAGAGCAATCAGGCGCGCGGCTTCGATGTTGATCTCATCTTCCAGCATGTCGATGGCCTTGTCGCCCTGGCGGACGGCCTCGGCCAGTTCTTCGTCGCGATTTTCCAGCGCGCGGGCGGCATCCAGAATGGCGGCTTCGACCAGCCCGCCCATGCGCGCGATCATCGCTTGGATGGTTTCAAGATCACGGTCAAATGCTGTGGTGATGTGAAGTTCGTTTTTCATCAATTTCTCCCTCAGCCAATCCGGCCGGTGATATAGCTTTCGGTGCGTGGGTCGGTCGGATTGGTGAATATATCGCCAGTTTCGCCATATTCCACCAGATTCCCAAGGTGAAAGAAGGCCGTGCGCTGGCTCACGCGGGCGGCTTGCTGCATGGAATGGGTGACGATCACGACCGAAAACTGGCTGCGCAGCTCGTCGATCAGTTCTTCGATTTGCGCGGTCGCGATGGGGTCGAGGGCCGAGCATGGCTCGTCCATCAGAAGAATCTCGGGCGAGGTGGCGATGGCGCGGGCGATGCACAGGCGCTGTTGCTGACCACCTGAAAGGCCGGTGCCGGGCGCAGACATGCGATCCTTGACCTCGTCCCAAAGGGCGGCGCGGCGGAGGGATTTTTCCACGATCTCTTCCAGTTCGGCTTTGGAGCGGGCGAAGCCGTGGATTTTTGGGCCATAGGCCACGTTGTCGTAGATTGATTTGGGGAACGGGTTGGGTTTTTGGAAGACCATGCCAACCTTGGCGCGGAGTTGCACCGGATCGACGCGGGCATCGTAGATGTCTTCACCGTCGATGCGGATATTGCCTTGCACGCGGCAGATCGGGATCGTGTCGTTCATCCGGTTGAGGCAGCGCAGGAAGGTGGACTTGCCGCAGCCCGATGGCCCGATGAAAGCGGTTACGGTCTTTGCGGCGATATCGACATCGACATCCTTGATGGCGTGGGTGTCGCCATAATGGACTTGAACCTTGCGGGCGGTGATTTTGGTTGTCTGGGTGCTCATGTCGGTTTTTGGAGTAAGTGCATCATACATTGTGGGTGTCCTTTACCAGCGCCGTTCATAGCGGCGGCGCAGCAGGATGGCTGCGACGTTCATGATTGTCAGGAACACGAGCAGCACGATGATTGCGCCTGAGGCGCGTTCCACGAAGGCGGGGTCGGCGCGCTGTGTCCAGTTGTAGATTTGCACCGGCAGCGCCGAGGCGGGATCGAACAGCCCTTCCGGCGGGGCAGCGGGATATTCGCGCACGAAGGCCACCATGCCGATCAGCAGAAGCGGTGCCGTTTCGCCCAGAGCCTGTGCCAGACCCAGAATTGCGCCGGTCAGGATGCCCGGAGCGGCCAGCGGCAACACATGGTGGAATACCGCCTGCATCCTTGACGCCCCGACGCCCAGAGCCGCGTCGCGGATGCTGGGCGGCACTGCTTTGAAGCTGGCGCGGGTGGCAATGATGATCGTCGGTAGCGTCATCAGCGTCAGAACCAGACCCCCGACGATGGGTGCCGATTGCGGAAGACCCGCAAAGTTGATGAAAATGGCGAGGCCGAGAATGCCGAAAACGATGGACGGCACTGCGGCAAGATTGGCGATGTTCACCTCGATCAGGTCGGTGAGGCGGTTTTGGGGTGCGAATTCTTCCAGATAGATCGACGCGGCAACGCCAATGGGCAGTGCCAGCACCAGCACGATCAGCATCATGTAAAGCGATCCAAGGATGGCCACGCCGAGCCCGGCGGCCTCGGGCCGTTGGTCGGAGGCATCGGGGCCGGTGATGAAGGCCGGGCTGAAATCCAACGACAGCATTCCATTGGCGCGCATCGCATCGGCCAGCAGCAACTGCCGGGGCGAGATATTTCCGTCCTGCGCGGCGCTGTCCATCGTGACGCGGCCCTTGAGATAGCCGTCGATCCGGCCATCGGCCAGCACGGAGACTGTGATTGTCTGGCCGATCAGAACTGGATTGGCCAGCACCATATTGCGGATTTGCGCAGGCGCCTGCTTGGACAGGGTGTTCGAGATATCCTTGGCGGTCAGGCCGTTGATCTTGATCCCAGCCTGCGTGATCGCGGCTTCCAGAGCGGTTTCAATGATCTTGGCATATCCAAAGGTGCTGATCTTCTTCAGCGCGTTGATATCGCGGGTGCCGGACTTGTCCAGCGCGCTTTCGGTCAGGGTAACGGGGATGTGGATATAGCTTTGGCGAAACGCGCCCAGCCCCGAGGACAGCACCGACAGCAGCAGGATTGACAGGGCTGCGAGCGCGATCAGCACCGCAGTCAGGCCAAAGGCGCGAAAGCGGGCGTCAGCGGCATTGCGCCGCGCGGTGCGGGTGTCGCGCATCAGCAAAGAGCCAGCAGGCGGGTTTGTGGTGTCGTTCATTCGTATTGCTCCCGGTATCGGCGCACGATGAACAGCGCCGCCGCGTTCAGGCACAGGGTTATGACAAACAGTGTCAGCCCAAGTGCGAAGGCAACCAGCGTTTCGGGCGCGGCAAAATCGGTATCGCCGGTCAGTTGGCTGACGATCTTGACCGTGATTGTTGTCATCGCTTCGAACGGGTTGAGGTTGAGCCGGGCAGCCGCCCCCGCCCCCAGAACGACGATCATCGTCTCACCGATGGCGCGGCTGGCGGCGAGAAGGATGGCGCCGACAACACCCGGCAGGGCTGCGGGCAGAACCACCTGGCGGATCGTTTCGGACCGGGTGGCGCCCAGCCCCAGTGAGCCGTCGCGCAGCGATTGCGGCACTTGGCTGATGATGTCGTCGGATAGTGAAGACACGAACGGGATCAGCATGATGCCCATGACCAACCCCGCCGTCATCACCGATGCGCTGCTGCTGCCAAGGCCCAGCGGTTGAGCAAACCAGTCGCGCAGCAGTGGGCCGACCGTGATCAGCGCGAAAAGCCCGTAGACGATGGTGGGAATGCCGGCCAGAACCTCGATCAGCGGCTTGACGACCCCGCGAAATCGGCGGCTGGCAAATTCTGACATGTAGATCGCAGCAAAAAGGCCTGTCGGCACGGCGAAGGCCAACGCGACGAAGCTGATATAGAGCGTGCCCCACAGCAGGGGCAGAATGCCCAGATCGGAATTTCCCTGAAACTGTGGCGACCAGGTGGTCGAAAAGAAGAACTGTGTCGATGGATATTGCGCGAAGAAATTACGCGTCTCGAACAGCATCGACAGGATTATGCCCGCCGTGGTGGCAATGGCGATGGATGACGCCAGAATCAGCAGCCCCATCACTGCGCGCTCTACACTGTTGCGGGCGCGAAACTGTGCATTACTGTGTCGGATGGCCCAGACAAGCCCCGCGAGCGACAATGCCAGCACAGAGGTGTTTCCGACAGCCCCGAGTGGGCGAACCAGCAGCCAAAGGCACATCAACAGCAGCGCCGGTCCGACCGTTAGCAAGGCTGCTGCCCAGCCGTAATAGCCGGGCAGCGAATGAAGTCGTCGGCTGTCGCCCTGTGCTGAGGCAAGTGCGCGCTTGCGCCCTGCCAGATAGCCAAGGCCGCCAAGAGCCAGCAGGATGAACAAGGTCGAAAGATCGGTCATTGCGGGCTTTCCATCAGAAGGTGGGGCGCGCGCGAACCTGCCGCCCCACCGTTCCTGATCAATTCATCAGGGCTTCGTTGGCCACTTTGGCTTGCGTCGCGGCCAGTTCGGGGTCCGAGACCAGCCCATATTCGGCCAGCGGGCCAGTCGGGCCGGCGATTTCGTCAGAGACGAAAAATTCGGCGTATTCCTTCAAGCCGGGGATCACCCCGATATGCGCCTTCTTGATGTAGAAATAGAGCGGGCGGGATACCGGGTACTCCGCCGATGCGACGGTATTAGTTGAAGGTGTGACGCCGTTCATCGTGGCGACCTGCAACGATGCTGTGTTGTTCTCGTAGAATGACAGGCCGAACACGCCGATACCGTCGGGGTTGTTTTCGATCCGGGTCAGGGTTTCGGTATAGTCGCCGTCGATGTCAATTGCGCGCCCGTCGGTGCGCAGATTGGTGCATGCCTTGGCGACATCGACGTCTTTCATCTTGGCCAGCGTTTCCTCGGCGCCGCTGTCTTTGCATCCCTGCTCGATCACCTTGATGTCGAACACTTCTCGCGTGCCGTGCTTGGTGCCCGGAACGAAAGCCATGATTTCCTGCGCGGGCAGGTCGGGGTTGACCTCGTTCCACATTGTCGCGGTGTTGGGAACCAGTGCCCCATCGACGACGACCTTGGCGGCCAGCGCCTTATACCAATCCTTGGGCGTGAACGCGAAGGAATTGCCGTTGATGCCGGATGCAAAGACGATGCCATCATACCCGAATTGAACTTCGATGATGCCGGTGACACCTGCGGCTGCGCAGGCTTCGATTTCGCTGTTCTTGATCTTGCGCGAAGCGTTGGCGATGTCGATCGTATTTTCACCCACACCGGCGCAGAATTTCTTGAGGCCTGCGGATGATCCTCCGGATTGAACGACGGGCGTGGGGAAGTTGAAATTTTCGCCGAACGCTTCGGCGACGATAGTTGCATAAGGCAGCACGGTGGAAGACCCTGCAATCTGCACCTGATCGCGTGCGTTGGCGATGGTGGCCGTCGCGGCGAGAAGAGCAAGCGCGGAAACGGTGAAATTTATTCGGGACATGGTAGCAGCTCCTGTTTTGTCACGGTCAGGCCGCATTGGACGCAGCCCATGTGCCGGGTCTAGAGCCGGTTCATTTCGCTTTTGCGACAGTTCTGTAACAGTTTTATGAAGCTTGCTGACCGAGATCAGCTTTTTGGCAAGAAAACGGAAAAACACGATCCTTTGCCCATCTCGCTACTGATGGTCAGCCTTCCGCGATGGCGGTTGACGATGTGCTTGGCGATGGCAAGCCCCAGCCCCGTCCCGCCCTGTTTGCGGGAGCGGTGATTGTCGATGCGATAAAACCGTTCGGCGAGACGCGGCAGGTGCTGTGGTTCGATTCCGGCACCTTGGTCGATGACATCTATACGCAGCATGGGAGTATTGTCGTCTGACTGAACGGCAACGCGCACAATCTTGCCGGGCGCGCCGTATTTGACGGCGTTCTCGATCAGGTTCTGGAATACTTGCCGCAGTTGGTCAGCATCAGCAGGGATATGCGGAGCAGCCACTGTGCCGGAGATTTCCAACTCGACACCGCTTGCATCCAAGATAGGGCGCATCGATTCTGCAACCGATTGGAGCAGTTCCGCGATATTCACAGGCGTGGTGGGGCGTCGGCGTTCCTCGGCCTCGACTTTTGACAGCGACAGCAGATCACGGACGAGCCGCGCCATCCGCCCCGCCTCGTGCTCCATGATGGTCAGAAATCGGTCACGGGCAGCAGGGTCGTCCTTGGCTGCGCCTTTCAAGGTTTCAATGAAGCCGACAAGGGTGGTCAAAGGCGTGCGCAGTTCATGGCTGACATTGGCAACAAAATCGCGGCGAAACTGACCGATCAACTCTTGTTCGGTCATGTCCTGAAACGCGCAAAGCGCGCCGTTTCCATCCGGTTCGGGGATGGCGGTGACGGTGACGAGATAGGTCACCTCATGCGAGGGCCCCAAGATGACGTAGCGTGCCTGCCCGCTTGTGCCGTGGTGCAAGGCCGCCTTGATCGCGTCCAGCAAAGCGGGCTGCCGAAGGGCGAGGGCGTGATGGCGGCCTATCTGGTCGGCGCCTAGAAGGGCTTCGCCTGTCGGGTTGGCGGTAATGATCCTCTCATCTGCACCGATTGCCACCATTGGCAACGGAACCCCGCCCAAAACAGTGTCAATCCACTGTCGATCCATTTCAATGGTCCCCCGTTTGCGCGCGGCCCCCAGAAGTTTTCCATCGCAGACCTTCGGGGTCGCGAGTCGCGGGTTTCGGGCGTGCGTGGGAAGTTTGCCCAAAATCAGATCGTTTGGAAATGCCGGTTGTCGATGTTCGCAATATCAGCCGATGCGGCTTCCCTGTGGGTTGATCAACGGGGTGCCGTCCTCTTTCGTCATCGGGCCGGGCGGCAGGCGGTCAAGAAGATCCAGCACGGTTTCGCTTGGGCGGCAGAGCCGGACGCCCTTGGGCGAACAGACGATGGGGCGATTGACCAGAACGGGATGCTCCAGCATCGCGGCAAGCAGCGTTTCATCACTCACCGAGGGGGCGAGCAGCCCTAATTCCTCTGCCGGGGATTTTGTCGTCCGCAAGGCGGTGCGGGGCGTCAGGCCAGCCGCGGCGAAGAGTGCGAGAAGCTGTGGACGGGTCCAGCCGGTTTGCAGGTAGTCGATGATCGTCGGTGTCTCGCCCGTGGCCTTGATGATCGCCAGAACGTTGCGCGATGTGCCGCAGGCGGGGTTGTGATGAATAACGATGCTCATGCTGCGCCGCCTTCGGTTGGGAACCAGTGTTTCGTGCGGTTGGCGAAGGCGACAAGCGAGAGCATCACCGGCACTTCCACGAGGACGCCGACGACGGTGGCCAGCGCGGCCCCAGAGCCAAGCCCAAAGAGGCTGATGGCGACGGCGACGGCCAGTTCAAAGAAGTTTGACGTGCCGATCAGGGCGCAGGGGGCGGCGACGTTGAACGGGATGCCCCATGCACGTGCGGTGCCGTAGGCCAGAAAGAAGATGCCGTAGGATTGGATCAGCAGCGGCACGGCGATTAGCGCGATGACGAGCGGGTGTTCAAAGATCACTTCGCCCTGAAATCCGAAAAGCAGCACCACCGTTACCAGCAACCCGAAAATCGAGAATGGTTGAACGCGGGCCTTGAAGGTATCCACGGCCGCCTCGCCCCCTTTTACGACCAGCCGCCGACGGGTCAGATAGCCGGCCAGCAGCGGCAGCATGACGTAAAGGCCCACCGACAGAAGGAGCGTGTTCCAAGGCACGGCGATGTCAGTCACACCAAGCAGAAAGGCCACGATCGGTGCGAAGGCGAAAACCATGACCACATCGTTCACGCTGACCTGCACCAGCGTATAGGCCGCATCGCCGCGCGTCAGGTTCGACCAGACGAAGACCATTGCCGTGCAAGGGGCCGCGCCCAGCAGGATGACGCCCGCGAGGTAAGCCTGTGCATCGTCCGGCGGGATCAGGCCCGCGAAGACATAGTTGAAGAACAACACACCGAGGGCGGCCATGGTGAACGGCTTGATCAGCCAGTTTACCACCAACGTCACAACCAGACCCTTTGGCTTGTCGCCGACCTGCCGCAGCGCGCCAAAATCGACGCCGACCATCATCGGATAGACCATTGCCCAGATCAGCACCGCCACCGGCAGGTTGACCGAGGCGATTTCCAGCGAGGCAAGGAAGGCAAACAGGCCCGGAAACAGGTTTCCAAGCAAAAGCCCCGTGCCAATGGCGAGCGCCACCCAAATGGACAGCCAGCGTTCAAAGGTTCCCAGACCCGCCGCAGCGGGAAGCGATGTATCGGTCATGTTGGACTTTCAGCAGTTAGGTCAGGTGATATTGGTGATGCATGGCCTTAACAGGCGCAGGCGAGTTCATTGATGACAGGTTGGCACAGCTCCGGGTTGCCGCCGCAGCAGTCTTCCATCAGGAAGGCGAGCAATCCGCGCATCCCGTCCATGTCGGCAAAATAGCGGATGCTGCGGCCTTTCCGTTCGTTCCTGATCAGGCCAGAGCGAGCGAGAATAGCGAGGTTGGCCGACATGGTGTTTTGGCGAACGCCGAAAGCACCGCTGATTTCACCGGCCAACATGCCGGTCTCTCCGGCCTTGATGAGCAGGCGGAACACGTCGAGCCGGGTGGATTGGCCGAGGGCGGCGAAAGCGTCGAGAGCGTGATGTTTATCCATATATCGAGAGATATTGATATATAGCGCGGAGTCAAGCGCAAACCGGCGATAAAATGGTCGAAGACGGCCCCCGCGCGGGGAGCCGCTTATATGAACGGCCCGACCGGAGAGCTTACTTGCAGCGTTTTTCCGCGTCTTCCACGGCGGCGGTGAAGCCGGACAGGGAAAAGGTGTCTTTGGTGACAGTGCCACGCTTTGAGCGGGCGGTGAGTACGGCGCTGGAGCCGCGTTTCAGCGCGGTAAGCACCTTGGTGTCATCACCGGGGGATGCGGGCCAAGCCCATTCGCCTTCGGTAAAGAGATCGAACGAATTGCCGTCAATGTTGAGATTGACGGTGGAGCCGGAAGCGAAAGGATAGCCGCCGGTGAAGGTGATCTGTCCGGCGACGCCGGCTGTGGGGCGGAAAAACGCCATCAACAGGATGTCGGAGCGGCGCACGGCAACGACACGGCCTTCCTTGGTGTTGACGGTTTCTTTTGGCGCAGAGACGGCCCAACATTCCTTGGGGTCTTTGTCTTCGAACACCGACCAATCGGTTTTTGCGGCTACCTGATTGGTGCTTGTTTGCTGGGCGGAAACAGGAAGTGCGGCCAGTGCCAACAGGGCTCCGGCAATTCCCAGCGCAATTCGTGATACCATATTTACAGCCTCCAGCCGTCTGCTTGCCTCAATCTGCGGCCCGACCAAGCGGGCTTGGCGCCCTTTGCTTATGGATCGAGGCCAATTCTCAACTCGACATTGCAATACTAGCCCGAAATCTGCCATGGACGAAAGTGGAATTGGCGGAAATCCGCGTAATTGGCGGAGAACTCACGAATAGTTGTGGAAAGGGTGGGCGGAGATGACGAATCCGGTGGAAATGGCGCAGGTTTGGCGCGGCGATTTTCTTGAGAGTGTGCACATGGGGCACGCGGTGATTTGCGACGCAAAAGGCGAGATCGTGAAAGCCTGGGGCGACCCCGAGCTTGTGGTTTTGCCGCGCTCATCGTCAAAAATGCTTCAGGCGCTGCCGCTGGTGGAAAGCGGGGCCGCCGATGCGGCGGGGCTGAACACAGAGCAATTGGCGCTGTCATGCGCATCGCATAACGGGGCGGCGATTCATGTTGACCGGGTGCGTGCATGGTTGGCCGATCTGGGGCTGAGCGATGATGATCTGCGGTGCGGTAGCCATATCCCGCGCGACAAGGAACAGGAAAAATGCGTGATCTGTGGCACGGGGCATCCTGAGCAGGCGCATAACAATTGTTCGGGCAAGCATTCGGGGTTTCTGACCCTGACCAAGCATCTTGGTGCGGGGCCGGACTATGTTGAGCCGGATCATCCGGTGCAAAAGGCGGTGCGCGAGGCCTTCGAGGATGTCACCGGCGAAGACAGCCCCGGGTATGGGATTGATGGCTGCTCGGCACCCAATTTTGCCACTTCGCTGCACGGGATGGCCCGCGCGATGGCGTTTTTCGCCGCCGCAGGCGAGGGCAGCGCACGCGAGCGTGCGGCAGTGCGGCTTAGGCAGGCGATGGTGCAGCACCCCGCGCTGGTGGCGGGCGAGGGGCGAGCCTGCACCGAGTTGATGCGCGCAATGGAGGGGCGTGTGGCGCTCAAGACCGGGGCGGAGGCGTTTTTCATCGCGATCCTGCCGGAGCAGCAGCTTGGCGTGGCGCTTAAGGTGATGGATGGCGGCACACGCGGCGCGGAAAGCGCGATTGCGTCGATCCTGATTGAGCTGGGCGTGCTGGACCCGGCGCATCCGGCGGCAAAGCAATTCCAGAGCCCGGTGCTGCCGAATTGTCGCGGGGTCGAGGCGGCGCAGGTGCGCCCCGGCACCGCTTTTGCCTGAACAGATGTTGGGGGCAAAGACGGATGCAGCGCCGGGGCTTAGGTTTACATTTCCAGCGCCTCGGCCACTTCGATGGAGCCGTTGCCGCCGTCAAGGATCGGACAGCCTTTGGCCATCTTGCAGGCTGCGTCGATATCGGGTGCATTGACGAGGCTATAGCCCGAAACCGGGTTGGCGCCGCCGTTATCATCAACCCCTGAAGCGGTTACGGTTTTCGACATGCCTGCGGGGTTGCCACCATCGACGAGGTTGCCGCCGATGCCATCGAGCCAGGATGTCCAGGCGGCCATGGCTTTTGCGCCTTCTTCTGGCGTCGCTGGGGTTCCGCCACCGTGGTAGATGAACATGAATTTGGGCATTTTATCCTCCTGAGTTGAACGTGTTTCAGACGAGTCGGGCAGTGAGTTTGTTGAATGCCGAGGCCCAGCCCTGTTCATGGCTGGCGGCGGCATCGCCATCGGGCAGGTCGATATGGGTGAGGGTGAGGCGGGCACCGCTGCCATGGGCGGTGACAGCGAAGGTGACGTGGCTTTCGGCGCCGCGGTTGTCGCTTTCGTCATGCCATGCCCAGGTAAAGCCCACGGAACGGGGTGGATCGACATGGGTGACATGGCCGGAGACCTTGTAACGAGTGCCTTCGGTGCCTTGCATCACCGAGAACCACGGCCCTTCGCGGGTGAAATCAAGCGCGTGTTCGGGGACGTGCATGCCTTCCGGCCCCCACCATTCGAGCAACTCTGCCTGCTGGGTGAGCGCCGCAAAGAGCCGTTCGGGAGGCACCGGGAAATCTCGGGTGAGGGTCAGTTCGGCCATGCGGTTACTCCTGTTCGTCGTGGGCGGCGAGATGGGCTTCGAGGCGGTCAAGCCCCGGTTGCCAGAAATCGAGGTGACTGCCGGTCCAGCGGGAGATGGTTTGCAGTGCTTCGGGGCAGACGGAATAGAGCCTTTGCGCCCCGTTCACCCGCGCTTTCACCAGCCCGGCTTCGCGCAGCACCTTGAGGTGGCGCGACACGGCCGGGCCGGAGATCGGCGCGATATCGGTAAGCGCGCCTGCAGGCAGCTCCCCCTGCTGCATCAGGCGCTCAATCATGGCGAGCCGGGTATCATCGGCCAGAGCGGCGAAGGTTTTGGTCAGCGAGGTCATGTGAATATGATTAAGGGATTCGTTAATTAACGCAAGAGTTAATTAACGAATCGGCGGCTGACCTGCATGCAATGACCCGCCGGGTGCTTAGATATCGACGGCTTGCAGCACGTCCGGGTCGAGTACGGTGACGCCGGGCAGGCCGTCGCGCAGGACATCGACGGATTGTTCAAGCGCGGGGAAGGTGCGGTAATGGCTGGGCAGTACGGTCTTGAAGTTGAAATAGCGTTTGGCGGCATAGGCGGCGGCGCGCATATCCATGGTGTAATAGCCACCCGCGCTGAGGATGCCGATATCGGGTTTGTGATAATCGGCGATCCAGGCCATATCGGCCATGATGGTGGTGTCGGCGGAGTGGTAGATGGTGTGGCCTTCGGCCTCGATGATGCAGCCCGTTTCGGACCCCATGTAAGCGCCGCGATCGCCGACCTGCATGGAGGAGGAATGCGAGGCGGGGACGAGGGTGATTTTCATATCTCCCACGTCGATGCTGCCGCCCTTGTTGAAAGCGTGGCCTTCCTTGGCGCCGAGCGAATGGAGATGGTTGGCCAGTTCGAAAATACCAGAGACCGGCGCGCCGAGCGCCTTGCTGACCTCGACGATATCGTTGGTATGGTCGAAATGGCCGTGGGTGGCGAGGATATGAGTGCCGCCTTTGGTGGCTTCATCGCGGCGGTCATCGGGCAGGGCAGGGCAGGAGGGCCACGGGTCGATCAGAAGAACTTGATCACCGCTTTCAATGCGCCATGAGCCATGGCCAATCCAGATGAGTTTCATGGGATGATCCTCCGTTTGAGTGAGTCGGGTTGTGGGGAGCGTAACATCTTGTGCGGGTGAGGCCAGTGACAAGGGCGGGAGCGGTGGGGCAGCGCCTGCGGGCGGGGGTGCGCTTTGTGCCACCCCGACGGGCCGGCGCTGCCCTTGGTCGCAGGGATCGGCGGGGGCCAGCCCCCGCGCCCCCGAGATATTTATGGCAAAATGAAGAGGCGCAGGGTGGGCTGCGGCTTGAAGGCGAAGGGCGGTGGCGCTATGGGGTGCGGAGCGGACCTGAGAGGAACGGGTGAGATGGCGATTGACAAGGAAACGGCCGCGAAAGTGGCCAAGCTGGCACGGATCAGGGTGGATGAGGACCGGCTGGACCCTTTGGCGGGCGAGTTCAACGCGGTGCTGGGCTTTATCGAGCAGTTGAGCGAAGTCGATGTGACCGGCGTGGAGCCGATGGTGAGCGTGACGCCGATGCGCTTGAAACGGCGCGAGGATGTGGTGACGGATGGTGGCATGGCCGAGACCGTTCTGAACAATGCGCCGGATGCGCGCGAGGGGTTCTTTGCGGTGCCGAAGGTGGTGGAATAATGGCTGCACTGAACGAGATGAAGATCGCCGAGGCGCGCGACCGCCTGCGCGCGGGAGACGTGACGAGCCGGGAATTGACCGAAGCGTGCCTGAGTGCTGTGGAGGCGGCGGGGGCGCTCAATGCGTTCGTGCATCACACGCCGGAGATTGCGCTTCGGCAGGCCGCCGAAGCGGATGCACGGATTGCCAAGGGCGATGCACCCGCGATGTGCGGGATTCCGCTGGGCATCAAGGATCTTTTCTGCACCAAGGGGGTGCCGTCACAAGCAGGGTCCAGAATTTTGGAAGGGTTCCTGCCAGACTATGAATCGAGCGTGACGCAGAACCTTTGGGATGCGGGCGCGGTGATGTTGGGCAAGCTCAACATGGACGAGTTTGCTATGGGCTCTTCGAATGAAACATCGGTTTACGGCAACGCGGTGAATCCGTGGCGGCGCGGCAATGACGCGGCGGCGCTGACGCCGGGTGGTTCATCCGGTGGGTCGGCCAGCGCGGTGGCGGCGGATTTGTGCCTTGCGGCAACCGGCACGGATACCGGCGGGTCGATCCGCCAGCCTGCGGCGTTCACCGGGATCACAGGCATCAAGCCGACCTATGGGCGGTGTTCGCGCTGGGGGACGGTGGCGTTTGCTTCGTCGCTTGATCAGGCGGGACCGATGACCAAGGATGTGCGCGATGCGGCGATTATGCTGGCCGCGATGAGCGGGCATGACCCGAAGGACAGCACCAGTGTCGATTTGCCGGTGCCGGATTTCGAGGCGGCGCTAACCGGCGACATTCGCGGCAAGACCATTGGTATCCCGCGCGAATATCGGATGGAGGGGATGCCGGGCGAGATTGAGGCGCTTTGGGCCGAGGGGCGCAAGATGCTGGAGGATGCGGGCGCGAAGATCGTCGATATCAGCCTGCCGCACACCAAATATGCGCTGCCTGCCTATTACGTGATTGCGCCTGCCGAAGCGTCTTCCAACCTCGCGCGCTATGACGGGGTGCGGTATGGTTATCGTGCCCGGCTGGAGGCGGGGGACGGCATTACCGAGCTTTATGAAAAGACCCGCGCCGAAGGGTTTGGCCCGGAGGTGCAGCGCCGGGTGATGGTTGGGACGTATGTGCTTTCTGCCGGGTTTTATGACGCCTATTACAACCGCGCGCGGCAGGTGCGGACATTGATCAAGGGCGATTTCGAAGAGGTGTTTGCGCAAGGCGTCGATGCGATCCTGACCCCGGCGACGCCAAGTGCCGCGTTCGGCCTTGGCGAGATGAGCGAAGCCGACCCGGTGGCGATGTATCTTAACGATGTGTTCACGGTGACGGTGAACCTTGCCGGGCTGCCGGGGATTGCGGTGCCTGCCGGGCTTGACCAGCAAGGGTTGCCGTTGGGGCTGCAATTGATCGGGCGGCCATGGGAAGAAGGTGATTTGCTGAATTGTGCTTATGCGCTTGAACAGGCCGCCGGTTTTGTGGCCAAGCCGGGGAAATGGTGGTAAGACCCGCCAGCAGCCCGAGAGGGTGGCCCGAGAGGGTCGATTGACAGCATGACAGGGCGGGGCGAACTTTGATGCGGTTACTTTTAGGTTTGATGGCGCTGGCGGCGTTGGCTGCGTGCAATACGACCGTGCCGGATAGCGGCGCGGGCGTAGGGTTTGGGGACTACGACAGCTATCAGCGCGAAAAGGCTGCGCGCGAGGCGGCATTGAGCCAACAGGCGACCCCCGCACCGGGGCAGACGGCCTCTTCCGCTGCCGGGACAGAGCCGCAATCGGCGATGAATCCTGCGGCATCCGGATCGGACGTGGCCAAGGAGACGGCGGAGATGCTGGCGCGGACAGAGGCAAATTCGGGCGAGGTACCGCTGGATGCGAGCCCGTCCAATCCGCCGCCGGTCCGGCTTAACAATCCGGGCATTTCGGACGAGAACAGTTTCGAGGCAGTGGGTGAGCGGCGCACGATCAAGGATGACGCCGCTTTGCGCCGGGCGCAGCAAGCGCAATACGAGCAGATACAACCGGCTGCCTTGCCGCCGCGCACCGGGTCTGCCGGGCCAAGCATTGTGGAATTCGCGCTTTCAACCACCAACCCGCGCGGCAAGAGCATGTATCGCCGCTCGGGGTTGGCGTCTCAGGCGCGGGCGGAGAGAAAATGCGCGAAATACCCCTCTCCTGATCTGGCGCAGATTGAGTTCCTCAAGAAGGGCGGCCCGGACAAAGACCGGCTTGGGCTTGATCCGGATGGTGACGGATATGCCTGCACTTGGGACCCGTCGCCGTTCCGCGAGGCCGCAAAGAACGGCTGAGTTGGCAATGGGGGCGATTGCGCGGCATGGATGATGCGGTGAGCCAGCGTCCGTCACCGTCTTTCGGGCCAAGGCGCGCGGGCGCGCGGCCTGACATGATCGTTTTGCATTATACGGCGATGGAAAGCGCCGAGGCGGCGCTGGAGCGGCTGTGCGATGCTGGCGCGGAGGTTTCGGCGCATTACCTGATTTGCGAGCGTGGCCGCATTTGGCAGATGGTCGATGAAGCGCAACGGGCGTGGCACGCGGGAGCGGGGCGCTGGGGGGCTGTTCAGGACGTCAATTCACGCTCGATCGGGGTTGAATTGGCCAACCGGGGCGACCACCCTTTTCCCGAGCCGCAGATGCGCGCGCTTTGCGGGCTGATGCGGGGCATTATGCGGCGCTGGGCGATCAACCCTGCGCGGGTGATCGGGCATTCGGACATGGCGCCGGGGCGGAAATGTGATCCGGGGCGGCGGTTTGACTGGGCGCGGCTGGCGCGGGAGGGCTTGAGCGTGTGGCCGGATGCGGCGCGCGAGGGCGGTGATTTTCTGCGCGATGCGGCGGTATTTGGCTATCCGGTGGGGGATGTGACGGATCGGTTGATCCTTGATGCGTTCCGGTTGCGGTTTCGGCCATGGGTGGATGGCCCGGAGGCGGCGGAGGATCGCGCGGCAATGGCGGCGCTGGCGGCACGCTGGCCGGTGGCGACGGCGGCGGGGTGAGTTCAAAAGAGAAGATGTGCGCGGGGCGCAAGGGCAGGGAGGCGGCAAGACCCCCTGCTGATCTCTGCTCAGGCCTGTGCGCCCTCGGCCAGCCAGCGGGCGCAGTCGGGCCCCAGCTCTTGTGCGGCGCGGGTCAGGTAGCGCTCGCTTAGGGCGCTGGGAAGCTGATCGCGCCAGCGCCCGTTGGTGCCTTTGTGGATGAACGTCTTTGCCCCGCCATCCCAGAAGGCACCGCCCAGCGGCACAGAGGCGGTGGCATTTTCCTTCATGTAGTCGAAAGAACAGTGATGCAGGATGGTTTGCATCATGTCCGGGGTAACTTTGATGTCCAAAAACGCGGCGATGTCGCCAATCTGGCCGGGCAGATCACGTTTGAGATCGGCAAAGTGGACCAGCTTCACATTGGCAAGATCGCGCAGCGCCCACCAGCTGCGGACATTTTCCCAGAACGGCCAGAACGGCGCGCCGTCGTGGTCGAGCCAGTGGGCAAAGTACTCGACCGGACTTTCGGGCGGTTTGCCGATTTCGGGGCCGACGCGCCCCGGCGTGTTGTTGAGCGCATCATACCAGGTCGCGTTCGCGGTGGCGTGGTGATGGTGCAAGGACCAGATCACATCGCGCGCATCGCGCCCGATATAGAGGTATTTGGCCTTGTCCGAGAACACCAGCGCATCGACCGGCAGGTGGGTTTTCAGGAACCGGCGGTGGGTTTGTCCGGCAATCTCCGGCAGCTTGACCTCCTTGGGCGGCACGCGAAGATCGACCCAGGGCGACATTTCAGCGACAGGCAGGCCTTCCTGACCCTGAAATATCAACTGGCTGATGATCTGCTGCATCCAGGTGGTGCCGGATTTGGCGTAGGTGGCGATAACGATGTCATCGTCGCGAAAGTCGATGTCGTTCCAGATTGTGCTGTCGATGTGGTGATTGTGCATTTCGCGGGTTTTGATTGGTAGGGCTGTCATGGCGGGCCTCCTGAGTTGGACGGGTTGTTCTGTCAGCATGAGCCCGGTTGGTATTGGCCGGTATCCCTGCACTTGCAGAACGGTTAGGCATTCGTGCAGAATGCCTGCGGAGGTGCGCGGCGAATGCTCGATTGGAACGACATACGCATATTCCTTGCTGTCGCGCGCGAAGGCTCGACGCTGGCCGCGTCGCGGAAGCTGAACATCAACCAGACAACCGTTGGCAGACGTATGCACGCGCTGGAAACGGCGTTGGGGCTGACCTTGTTTGAGCGTGATACGCGCGGATACGCGATGACGGCGCAAGGGCGGGCATTGCTTGATGTTGCGGTAAACATGGGGGTCGCTGCAGATAACCTTTTGACAAGGGCGAGCCATCTGGCGCGCGCATCTGACGGGACGATACGGGTCACTGCCGCGCATTCCAGCATGGCGCATTGGGTGCTTCCGTTGATTTCGGAGTTTCGCAAACACAACCCGAACATCCATTTCGAGACAAATGCATCTGAGCAATATGTATCGTTGGAGAATGGCGAGGCGGATATCGCGATTCGCGCCGCTGACAATATCAAGGGCGATACGTTGATCGTCAGAAAGCTCCCGCCCGTCAGGTGGGGGATCTATTGTAGCAAGGCCTATCTGGCGGCGAACGGAATGCCGCGCTCGATAGACGACCTGATCCAGCATCCGGTTCTGAGTTACCCCGACGCGATGGTTCAGGGTGTGAAACTTATGAAGTGGCTGGATCAACATGTGGACAGATCAAAGATCGTCAGCACGGTTGATTCCGTGATAACCATGTCGGCCTCGCTCAGGACAGAAGAAGCCGTTGGTGTGCTGCCTTGCGTGGAAGGTGACCCGCTGCCTGATCTTGTCATGTGTTTCACGACCGACGACCTGACCAGCGGGCTTTGGCTTGTGGCCTCAAGAGAGGCCTATCAGGAGCCGCGCGTGCGCAAGTTCATGAAGTTTTTCGGCGAGCATTTCCCGCGCGACGGGAGGGCGGCACGGTTCTGAAGCGAGGTGCTTGATTGAGGGGTCGCAGTTTACGCGACGGGCTGTGGCATTGGATATCCGAGGCCGCTGTTGCGTGGCTACATTGACCGCGCGTTGCTTCGGCCCTATGTGAGCGGTGCGCGGAGGGCCGGATGGCCGCGTGGGGGCGACCTCACGAGGAAAGTCCGGACTCCACAAGGTAACGGTGCCGGGTAACGCCCGGGCGGGGCAACCCGACGGAAAGCGCCACAGAGAAGAGACTACCTTTGCACATCGCGCAAGCGATACGCTGAGGGAAAGGTGAAACGGTGGGGTAAGAGCCCACCGCGCCGCTGGTAACAGGGGTGGCATGGCAAGCCCCACCGGGAGCAATGCCGAATAGGGATCGCGCATGGGCCACCTTGGCCCCGACGATCCGGGTAGGCAGCTGGAGGTTCGCGGGCAATCGCGGGCCTAGAGGAATGGTCATCCAGCTTCGGATCACACTCCGGGGTGGACAGAATCCGGCTTACAGGCTCTCCGCGCAATTTCTGCCCCGGCTTTCGCCGAGGGGTGGAACCGCGCGGCGCTGCGGTTTATAGAGCGGCCAAGTGAGGACGACCTCCCCGGAATCAGCGAGACCGGGTTTGTTGATCGGGACGGCCCGAAAACGCACCAGGAGGGCGCCATGCGCAGCACAAGAAGCCGGATCTTTCACGCCATTGCCTTTGAGGTGATCGGGCTGGTTTTGTTGGCCTTGATCGGCACATGGGCGCTGGGTCGGCCAATGGAAGAGATCGGCATGTTGGCCGTGGTGGGCGCGACAGTGGCGATGCTTTGGACCTACGTTTACAACCTCATGTTTGACCGGGCTTTGCAGCGGTTGACCGGGGCGCTGCGCAAGCCGGTTTGGCTGCGGATCGTGCATTCCCTGCTGTTCGAGGCGGGGCTGTTGGTGCTTCTGTTGCCTTATATCATGTGGCATCTGGGTGTGACGTTCATCGAGGCACTGCTGCTTGATCTGTCGATGGCGCTGTTCTACGTGGTTTATGCGTTTTGGTTCAATTTGCTTTATGATCGGCTGTTCCCGGTCGGGCCGGTCAGGCCGATACGCGCGGATAGCCGCAGATCGGACAATTGCGGTTGACTCGGGGCCAGCTTTCACTAAAAGGCAGGCTTCATGAGAATTTCGCGGGCGCATGGGTGCCCGCCGCAGGAGACGCACCATGGCGAAGCCAACCACCATCAAAATCCGCCTCAATTCGACCGCGGGTACGGGCCATTTCTATGTGACCAAGAAGAACGCGCGCACGATGACCGAAAAGATGGCCGTGCGTAAGTATGACCCGGTTGCGCGCAAGCATGTCGAATACAAGGAAGGCAAGATCAAGTAAGGTCGCCTTTTATCGACGGACCGATAAGGCCGCGCCCGGCGACGGGACGCGGCTTTTTCTTTGCGCGGGGGTACGCGTTCCACGACAAGCCTGCACGGTGCAAAGTATGAGCGCCCGCCCGCGCCTCGCCTTTCCGGGATGCCTCAGGTTAAAGGCGGGCCGGTGTTTCTGCTTTGTGGTCAACGGTGCGGCATGGCCGAGGGCCGGTGTGCAAGGAAAGCTGGTACGCAAAGAAAAAGGCCGGGCGCCATGGCCCGGCCTCTTCCGACTGGAAAGGTTGCTGCGGTTAGCCGCGATTGCCCATGAACATCAGCAAGAACTGGAACATGTTGAGGAAGTCCAGATAGAGGTTCAACGCCCCGTGGATTGCCGATTTATCAAGCCATGCCTGATCGCCATGCTGGGCATGGGCGAGGTAGGTGGTCTTGATCGTCTGCGTGTCATAGGCGGTCAGCCCGGCAAAGATAAGCACGCCGATCATTGAGATCGCATACATCATCGCAGGCGATTGCAGGAACCAGTTGATGATCATTGCCACCAGAAGGCCGATCACGCCCATGATCAGGAAGCTGCCCCAGCCGGAGATGTCTTTCTTTGTGGTGTAGCCCCAGAGCGACAAGCCAGCAAAGGCGATTGAGGTGACGAGGAAGGTCTCCACGATCGAGAAGGTCGTGTAGAAGATGAAGATCGAGCTGAGCGATACGCCGATGAGCGCCGCGAAGACCCAGAAGAAGAGCTGTGCGCCCGATGCGGAAAGCCGGTTGGTGACCGCCCCGAAGGCGAAAATCATGCCCAGCGGGGCAAGCATGACGACCCAGCGCAGGGCCGAGGTGTAGATCGCGGCACCGAAGCTGGTTAGCATCGTGCCATTGGCCATTTGACCGACCGCGTTTGCCGGGTCGGTTGTGACGGCCAGACCGGCAACCGCCCACGCGGCGAGTGCCGTGATCAACATGCCCACGGACATTGTGCCGTAGACCTTGTTCATATGGGCGCGAAGGCCCGCGTCGATAACCGATGCGCGGGCACCTGTTGTTGCCTGCATGGTTTTGAAATCTGCCATCGAATCCTCCGAATGGTCTTGTGTTGCCACGGTGACAGTGGGTGTCGCCGGATGTTCCCTCAAAATATCGGTGAACGCGACGTCTTTTTCAAGACAAACCGGAGGAATATTGTGCGTGGCCTCGGAAAACGGACTGTTTGCGGAGCCACGCAGGCGCAAAAGGTCAGTTGCGCCAGCTTGCCGGAACATCCCAGAACGGGCGTTTTGCCTCGGATTTGGCGGCGGTCCGGGTGAGCCCGATATCAGCAAGTGCGTGGGAATCGAGCTTTGAAAGCTGTGCCCGTTGACGCCGCAGGGCGAAAAACTGGAAAACCGCACCGCCTGAAGGACCGGGCGGCGGCGATGAGGGCTGCTGCTGCGGGAGATGAGATCGAGGCTGGACATTGGACTCTCCTTTCAGTGATGTGTCACGGGTTTTTCATTACATCTTGTGATATAGCGTGGCGCGTTGTATGTTTGAAATGAATGTTTGAGGCTTTAAGCTTCAATGTTTGTGATGAAAGGCGGCAGCTATGCGCAATCTTGACTTGACGACATTGCGCTCTTTTGTGGCGGTGGCCGATCATGGCGGGGTGACGCGGGCGGCGGGGATGTTGAACCTGACGCAATCCGCCGTGTCGATGCAGCTCAAGCGGTTGGAAGAGTCGCTTGGCACTGGGTTGCTTGATCGGGCGGGTCGTAAAATCGCGCTCACGGCGAACGGCGATCAGCTTCTTGGCTATGCCCGCCGGATGGTGGCGATCAATGACGAGGTGGTTTCGAGGCTGACCGATCAGGTTTACGAGGGCGAAATTCGTGTCGGTGTGCCGGGGGATATTGTTTACCCGCTTATTCCGAAGGTGTTGCAGGAGTTTAACGCGCGGTTTCCAAGGATGAAGGTGCGGCTGACCTCAGCATGGACCTACAAGTTGCTGGAGGCGATGAACCGCGGTGACGCGGATGTCATTCTGACCACCGAGATGGGCTGTGGTGCGGATGGTGAGACGGTAGCGGAGCGCGGCTTGGTCTGGATGGGGGCGCCGGGGGCACTGCGTGGCGGCAGAGGCCGTTGCGGCTGGCTTTTGAGCGGCATTGTGCTTTTCGGCCACAAGCGGTGCGGGCGTTGGAGGCGGCGGGCATTGAATGGGAAATCGGGGTCGAGGCCGAATCGGACCGCGCCATTGAAGCGACGGTGAGCGCCGATCTGGCGATCAACGCGATGATCGACGGCACCGCACCGGTGCATATGGAGGAGATTGCCCATGGCGGGGCGTTGCCGGATTTGCCGGTGCACAAGATCAACCTATATCGGGTTGAGAGCGCGCAGAACGAAGCCAATGCGGTGCTGGCCGACCTGATCCGCCGGGCGTTTCAGCAATGGTAAAAGCTAATTTCATGCAGTCTTGCAGGCGATCATCATGAACGGGGTGGCCGAAGGCTGTTTTGATGTGCCCGATGCCGGGCTTGCTGCCGAGGTCATTCTGGCGTTGTCGCAAGGTCGCAGGGGGCGGCAGAGATGGCCATCCGCACAGCGGACGCTGGTGATTTTGACGAAGCGGTGCGCATTCTGAGCGCGCGGATGGAGGCCGAAAGCGGATTGCTTGATCGGCTGCTGGGGGTGCCAGCGGGCAGTATCCGGCTTTCCGATCCCGGCGGAATGCCGGATGATGCTGCGCGCAATCGTCGGGAGGGATGCCGCATGACGTCGGCGTGTCGCCGCGGCCTGCGCGCCGCAACGGAGGGATATTCGAAATCAATAGAATGGGAGGTTGCCCGTGGCGGACCAGTCCAAGACTAAAACCGAGACAGCCGACACATCTGCCAAACCCGAATGGGCGATGAGCAAACGCGAGGCCGACCGCGCGCGCCGGGCTGCTGAGGGCGCGCCGCGAAAGCGGCGGCGGTGGCTGTGGGGCGTTGTTGTGCTGCTGATTATCGCGGGCGGCGGGTATGGGTATTACGCGTTGCAAAAAGCGGCCGTTTCGCAGGCGGATGCACCCGCATCCGGCGACGCGGTGCCGGTGATGCAGGTTAGCACGCTTGAGATGCAGGCGCTGAAGCCGCAAACCCTGCAACGTGCGGTCAAGGTGATCGGCACGCTTGACCCATTGCGGCAGGCGCAGCTTTCGGCGCAGGTTAATGGCCGGGTGGAGGCGGTGTTGGTGCAACCGGGTGATCCGGTGTCTGCCGGGGATGTTCTGGTGCAGATAGATATCGAGACGCTGACGCTTGAGCTTGACCAGATGAAAAGCAACAAGGCCGCGACGCAGGCGCAATTGGAACTGGCGGAGGCCAAGCTGAAGCGGGCGGCGGCGTTGATTGATCGCGGCGTTACCACGGCGTCAAATCTTGACGAGGCTGAAAGCAGTGTGCGCGGGCTTCGTGCCAGCGTCAGCGCGCTGACGGATCAGGTTTCGGGTGCAAGGCTGAGGCTGCGCAATGCTACTGTGCGGGCACCGTTTGACGGGGTGATTTCCGCCCGTGCGGTCGAACCGGGGCAATATGTCAGCACCGGCGCGCCGCTGGTTACGGTGGTTGATCTTAGCTCGGTCGAGATGCAGGCCAACGCGCCGGTTGGGGCCGGGTCGCTTCTGGCGCGGGGGCAGAGTGTTAATGTCAGGGTCGATGGCATTCCGAACCGGGTTTTTGAGGGCAAGGTTACGCGGATCAACCCGGTGGCCGATGAAGGCACGCGGACGATTCCGGTTTATGTATTGATCGACAATGCGGACCGGGTGCTTCTGGGCGGTATGTTTGCGACCGGCCAAGTGATCGTGACGGAGGTGAAGGATGCGTTGGCCATTCCCGCAGTGGCGTTGCGCGAGGATGCGCATGGGCATCATGTGCTGGTGATCAAAGATGGACATCTGCACGCGCGTCCGGTTGAGACTGGGGGAGAATGGGCCGGTGGGCTGACCCGGATCACCAAGGGGCTGGCGCCGGGCGACATGGTCGTGACGGCACCGCTGCCGCAACTCAATGACGGTGACGCCGTCGAGATTGTCGAGGGCTGAGCCGATGTTTCTGACCCGTATCAGCGTAAATGCGCCGGTTTTTGCGACGATGATCATGGCGGCTTTGCTGGTGATCGGCAGTTATTCATTCACCCGCCTGCCGATCGAGCAGCTGCCGGATGTGGATTTCCCGGTTGTGGCGGTTGTTGTCAGCTATCCGGGGGCTGCGCCCGAAGCCGTGGAAAGCGATATCGTAGAGCCGGTTGAGGAAGCGGTAAACACGATCAGCGGGATTGACCATATCGAGAGCACCGCACGGGCCGGTGAGGCATTGGTGGTTCTGTTTTTTGATATGGATGTGAGTTCATCGGTGGCGATTCAGGATGTTCGCGACAAGATGGGCACCATAAAGGCGGGCTTTCCCGAGAACGCCAAGGACCCGCTTCTTTTCAAGTTCGACCCGTCGGAACAGCCGATCATATCGCTTGCGGTGAGTTCCGATAACATGTCGCTGCGTGATCTTACCGCGCTGACCGAAGATGTCATCGAGCCGCGGCTTTCGTCGATTCAGGGGGTCGGGCGGGCCAGTGTTGTGGGCGGCATCCCGCGCCAGCTTAACGTGCTGATCGACCCTGACCGGCTGACCGCCTTTGGCGTTGGCGTGGGAGAGGTGACGGCGGCGCTGAGTCAGGAGAATCAGGATTTGCCTGCCGGGTCGATCCAGCAGGGGCTTGAGAAACAGTCGATCCAAGTTGAAGGCCGGATTACGGACGCGGCTAATTTTCTGGATATCATCGTGGCCCGAAGGGGCGGGCAGCCGGTGCGCTTGGGCGATGTGGCCACGATTGTCGATGGCGAAGCCGAGGCGAACAGTATCGCGCTTTTGAATGGCAAGGGCGCTTTGGCGGTGGATGTGGTCAAGACGCAAGGTGCCAACACCGTCGAGGTGGCCGAGAAGGTGCGCGCGGCGGCGACCGGGCTGATGGCGGGCGATTTGCCCGAAGGCGTGAAGGTCGAGGTGGTGCGCGACAATGCCAAGCCGGTTGAGGAAAGTTACCACGGTGTGCAGAGCATGATGATCGAAGGTGCGGTTCTGGCGGTGCTGATCGTGTTCTTGTTCCTCAATTCGTGGCGCTCAACGGTGATTACCGGGCTGACGCTGCCGATTTCGGTGATTGGCACGATGACGGTTCTGTATTTTCTTGGTTTCACGCTCAACATCATGACGCTGTTGGCGCTTTCGTTGGCGATTGGTCTGTTGATCGACGATGCGATTGTGGTGCGCGAAAATATCATGCGGCATTTGCACATGGGAAAATCGCACCGGCAGGCGGCGCTGGATGGCACGAACGAGATCGGATTGGCGGTGTTGGCGACGACGCTTTCCATTGTTGCGGTTTTTTTGCCGGTGGCCTTCATGGAGGGCATCATCGGCAAGTTTTTCCTGCAATTCGGGATTACCGTGTCGGTTGCGGTGCTGATTTCGCTGTTCGTGGCGTTCACGCTTGATCCGATGATGTCGTCGGTCTGGTATGATCCTTCTGCCGAGCCGGATGCAAAGCGCGGCTTTTTGGGCCGACTGGTGCAGAAGTTCGACGATTTCTTTGGCTGGCTGGCGCAGGGGTATCGCCATGTGTTGCGGTGGAGTTTGCGGCACCGGATTACCACGTTGGCGATTGCGGTGATTGCCTTTGCGGGCAGCTTTGCGCTGGTGCCGCTTGTGGGCGCGGAGTTTGCCCCGGCGGTGGACAATTCGGAGTTTCAGGTGAAGGTGGAAACGCCGGTTGGGTCAACGCTTGATTACACCGCCAGCAAGATCCGCCAGATCGACCGGGTCTTGCGGTCCTTTCCCGAGGTGACGGGAACCTATGCCACGATCAACGGAGCGACCTCGGACGGGGGCGAAAATGAAGCTGTCGTTGCGGTTTCGATGGTTGGGCCGACGCAGCGCACGCGCAGCCCACAGGCGATGACGGTTCCGGTGCGCCGCGCGCTTGATCATATTGCAGGCATCAAGGTGACGATTGGAGCGGCAGGGGGGCTTGGCGGCGTCGCAGCGCCGGTGCAGATCAACCTTAACGGTGATAATCTTGATGTGTTGGGGGCGCTGGCTGACAAGCTTGTAAGCAAGATGCACAAGATTGACGGGTTGGAGGATGTGACGTCTTCGCTTAACGCGGCGCAGCCTGTGTTGGGTGTGCGGATCAACCGCGACGCGGCCAGTGATCTTGGCGTTTCCCTGCAACAGATCGGGGCCACGCTTCGCCCGATGCTGGGTGGCGATGATGTGAGCGACTGGACCTCGCCCGATGGGCGCAGTTTTACCGTCACGGTGCGCCTGCCGACCGATATGCGCAATAATCTGGATGTGCTGCGCGCACTGCCGGTGGCGCAGAGCGGGGCGACGGGAAGTTCCGGGATGGTGCGGCTCGATCAGGTGGCCGATATTGTGCAATCCTTCGGCCCGTCCGAAATCAAGCGGCGCGATCTGTCGCGGCAGGTGTTGGTCAGCGCCAACCTGTCGGACGTGACGTTGGGCGATGTGATGCCGAAGGTGCAGGCGGCGATGGATGCGCTTGATCTGCCGGTTGGTTACCGGGTTTCGACCGGCGGTGATGCCGAGCAGCTTGCCGAGACCGCGAGTGCGGCTGCATCGGCTTTGGGGCTGGCGGTGATCTTCATCTATCTTGTGCTGGCGTCGCAGTTCGGCAGTTTCTTGCAGCCAGTGGCGATCATGTTCGCGCTGCCGCTTGCGTTGGTCGGTGTCATGCTGGGTTTGCTGATCGGGGGATCGACGCTCAACATGTTTTCGATGATTGGCTTCATCATGCTGATGGGGCTGGTGGTGAAAAACGCGATTCTGTTGGTCGACAACGCCAACCAACATGTGCGCGAGCAGGGCATGAACCTTTATGATGCGCTGCTGGAGGCCGGGCAGACGCGGTTCAGGCCGATTATCATGACCACGTTGGCGATGATCTTCGGGATGCTGCCGCTGGCGCTTAACATCCATCAGGGCTCCGGTCAGAATGCGCCGATGGCCCATGCGGTGATTGGCGGGTTGATTTCGTCAACCATGCTTACGCTGGTCGTGGTGCCGGTTGTGCTGACCTATGTTGACAGTTTCAGCCGCGCTGTGGCCCGGTTGTTTCCCAAGGCGCCGGATGACAGCCACAAGGAGGCGGCGCGCGATGTTTAAGGCATTCCGTATCCAGAGTTCGGTGCACCGGGTTTCCACGCCCTCCGGTCGCTTGCGCCCCATGAGTGCGGATGGCCGAGGCTTAGGTGCGCGCCTTTTTGCCAGCGTCGGGCTGGCGCATCGGGGCGCGTCGGGGTAGGCTGCGCCGGTCAGGAATGGGAGGAAGTGGCATGAATCGCGGAAGCAGGAACACGCGGAGTTGACGTTTGGCGCCCCGGTGACGGGGTGCGCAGTGTCAGCCCTCGTTTGTCACGCAGGCCGGATTTGACCGGCTGATCGTGCTTGCCTGTTCAGGATGCCTTTCATGCTTCGCCTTTTCCGTTTCTTTGAAAATCTTGTTGATCCCTATGGCGCCTACAAGGAGGTGGATTGCCCGCCGCAGACCTTGGCGGCATTCATGGGCGATTACGCGAAACCATTTCGCAAAGTGTTTATCATCACCGCGCTGATGTCGGTTCTGGTGGCGGCGGTGGAGATCGCGCTTATCTATTATATGGGTTGGATCGTGGACGTGCTTTCGGGCGCGCCGGGGGAGGTTTGGGCCGAGCACGGTGGCACGCTGATCGCGCTGGCGCTGTTTATTCTGTTCCTGCGGCCGCTCATCCATTTTATCGACGTTCTGCTGCTCAACAACGCGATCATGCCGAATTTCGGGGCGCTGATCCGCTGGCGGTCACATGCGCATGTGCTCAGGCAATCGGTGGGTTGGTTCGAAAGCGATTTCGCGGGCCGGATCAGCAACCGGATCATGCAGACGCCGCCCGCCGCCGGGGAGGCGGTGTTCCAGATCTTCGATGCGCTGACCTATTCGGTGGCCTATGTTGTGGGCGCGGTTTTCGTGCTGGGGCAGGCCGATGCGTGGCTGGCGCTGCCGCTGTTTGGCTGGCTGGTGGGCTACGCCGCGCTGATGCGTTGGACGATTGCGCGGGTTGGGCCAGCCTCGCAACGCGCGTCAGACGCGCGCAGTGCGGTGACCGGGCGGGTGGTGGACGCCTATACCAACATTCATTCGGTGAAGATGTTTGCCCATCATGCGGGCGAGTTGGCCTATGCCAAGGAGGCGATCGAATATTCGCGCGAGACGTTCCGCGACGAGATGCGGCTTTACACGCGAATGGACCTTGGCCTTTCGGTGCTGAACGGGTTGTTGATCGTGGGGGTTGTCGGGCTGGCGGTGTGGTTGTGGATGGGGGGCGGCACCAGTGTGGGCGCGGTGGCGGTTGCCTCGGCGCTGGTGCTGCGGCTCAACGCGATGACCGGCTGGATCATGTGGGCGCTGACCTCGTTCTTTCGCCAGCTTGGGGTGGTTCAAGAGGGGATGGAGACCATTGCGCAGCCGATTACGCTGGTTGATGCGCCCGGGGCGAAGCCGCTTGTGCTGACGCGCGGGCAGATCGAGATTGACGCGGTGAGCCACCATTACGGGCGCGGCAGTGGTGGGTTGGATCGGGTAACGCTTAATATTGCGCCGGGCGAGAAGGTCGGGCTTGTCGGGCGCTCGGGGGCAGGAAAATCGACGCTGGTGAAGCTGTTGTTGCGGTTCTACGACGCCGAAAATGGCGCCATCCGGGTGGACGGGCAGGATATTGCCCAAGTGATGCAAGAAAGCCTGCGCGCGCAGATTGGCATGGTGCAGCAGGAAAGCAGCCTGATGCACCGCTCGGTGCGTGAAAATATCGCCTATGGCAAGCCAGAGGCCAGCGAAGCGGACATCGTGGCGGCGGCAAAGCGGGCGGAGGCGCATGATTTTATCCTCGGGTTGCGCGATTCAGAAGGGCGCGCTGGCTATGACGCGCGGGTGGGAGAACGCGGCGTGAAGCTTTCCGGCGGGCAGCGCCAGCGGGTGACGTTGGCGCGGGTGCTATTGAAGGATGCGCCGATCCTGTTGCTGGATGAGGCGACGAGCGCGCTTGACAGCGAGGTGGAGGCGGCCATCCAACAGACGCTTTACGGCATGATGGAAGGCAAGACGGTGATCGCAATTGCGCATCGTTTGAGCACGATTGCGCATATGGACCGGATCGTGGTGATGGACGAAGGCCGGATTGTCGAGCAAGGCCGCCATGATGAGTTGCTGGAGCGCGGCGGGCTTTACGCGCAGTTCTGGGCGCGGCAATCGGGCGGGTTTCTGGGTGAGGACATGCGTGACGACGCGCGCGGCGGTGCGCGCGACGACGCGGCAGCGGAATGAGGCGGATCGGTGATCTGATCGACGCGTTTCGGCCTGCCGATGGGCCGCCGCCGGACCAGCTTTGGCCGTTTATGCGCTGGGCGCTTTCGGGCGCGTGGCGGGTGCTGATGCTGGCGGGCGTGTTGTCAGCAGTCGCCGGGGCGATGGAATCAATCACGGCGGTGATCCTTGGCTGGGTGATTGATCTGGCCAATAGCAGCGCACGGGCGGAGTTCTTCGATGCGCAGAACTGGCCGTTATTGATCGGGGCGGTGGTTTTCTTCCTGATCGTGCGGCCACTGGCCTTTGCCGTGTCTTCGACCGCCAATTCGGTTGTTGTCGGGCCGAATGTGATGCCGCTTGTGCTTGGGCGGCTGAACCGTTGGACGCTGGGGCAGGGGATCGGGTTTTTCGATGACGATTTTGCCGGGCGCATCGCGCAAAAGCAGTTGCAGGTGTCAAATTCGCTGACCGAGGTGGCGGTGGAGGTGATCAACGTGGTGGCGTTTGCGTTGGCGTCACTGCTGGGCGCGCTTGTGGTGTTGGGTGCGATTGACGGCTGGATGGTGCTGGTCTTTGCCGTCTGGTTGCTGGCTTATGGTGCGCTGATCCGGTTCTTCCTGCCGCGTATTCGGGCGCGGGCGGCGGCGCGGGCGGGCGCACGGGCGCAGGTGACGGGGCAATTGGTGGATGCGATCACCAATATCCGCACCGTGAAGCTTTTCGCGCATGGCAAGCGCGAGGATGGCGCGTTGATCGGTGAGTTGGGCCGGTTCCGCGAGGTGGCGCTTGGGTTCGGGCGGTTGGCGGCGGGGTTTCGGTTCTTGCTGATGGTGATTGCAGGCGCGCTGCCGGTGCTGATGGTGGGCGGTGCGATCATCGCCTGGCAGGCGGGCGGAGCGACGGCGGGTGACATCGTGGCGGCGGGCGTTGTTTCGATCCGGGTGGCGCAGATGACGGGGTGGGTGAGCTTTTCGCTGATGGGGATTTACGCGCATATTGGCGAGGTCGAGGACGGGATGCGCACGCTGGCCCCGCCGGTGCGGCTGCGCGATGGCGCGCGGGCGCTGGAGGTGACGACGGGCGGGATCGTGTTCGATGACGTGAGCTTTGCCTATGGGCGCGACAGTGGCGGTGTGGCGGATATCGCGCTGAGCGTGCGGCCGGGTGAAAAGCTGGGGATTGTCGGGGCGAGCGGGGCCGGGAAATCAACGCTGGTGGCGCTGTTGCTGCGGCTTTACGACCCGGAGCGGGGCACGATCACGATTGACGGGCAGGATTTGCGCGACGTGAGCCTGCACAGCCTGCGCCGCGCTATCGGGATGGTGACGCAGGAAACGGCGCTGTTCAATCGCTCGGCGCGGGAGAATATTCTTTATGGGCAGCCCGACGCCAGTGAGGAAGAAATGCGCGCGGCGGCGCGCAAGGCGGAGGCCGGTGAGTTCATCGAAGGGCTGGAGGATGGCGCCGGGCGCAAGGGCTATGGCGCGCATCTGGGGGAGCGGGGGTGAAGCTTTCGGGCGGGCAGCGGCAGCGGATCGCGTTGGCACGGGCGATTTTGAAAGACGCGCCGATTCTGGTTCTGGACGAGGCGACAAGTGCGCTTGACAGCGAAGTGGAAGCGGCGATTCAGAGCGCGTTGGAGCGGGTGATGGAAGGTAAGACGGTGCTGGCCATTGCGCATCGGCTGAGCACGATTGCGCAGATGGACCGGATTGTTGTTCTCGACGAGGGCCAGATTGCGGAGATCGGCAGCCATGATGAATTGCTGGCGGCGGGCGGCATTTACGCCGGGTTATGGGCGCATCAATCGGGCGGGTTTATCGGCAAGGCGGCGGCGGAGTGATCTGCGCGGCGGGTGGTGGGGTGGAACCCCACCCTACGCGCGGGACAAACGATACCGCCAGCCAACAAAGCCGGTGTTGCAGTGCTTGACGGGGCGGGTGATTCCGCCTAAAGACCGCGAACGGAATTCGGGGCGCTGGCCGGTTTGACGACTTGGAACAGTGCCCGTTTGTATTGAGCCGCACTTGGGCGATGATGCCGGTGGAAGGCTTGCAAAGATGAGGATGAAGATATGTCGCGTGTCTGCGAACTGACCGGCAAAGGCCCGATGACGGGTAACAACGTGAGCCACGCCAAGAACCGGACCCGGCGCCGGTTCCTGCCGAACCTGAACGATGTGACGCTGCAATCGGAAACGTTGGGCCGTGGCGTGAAGCTGCGGATCTCGGCGGCGGCGCTGCGTTCGGTTGATCACCGTGGCGGGCTTGATGCGTTTCTGGCGAAAGCCAAGGATACCGAGCTTTCGGCAAACGCGTTGAAGGTCAAGAAAGAGATCGTCAAGGCGCAAGCAACCGTTTGAGCCAAATGCGAAGAGTTACGAGCGGCCCTGCCTGACCCGGCGGGGCCGTTTTCGTTCGCGCGTTGATCGGCGTGGCCCTGAGCAGGCCGGGTCGGGGATTGGATATTTTTGGCAAAATGAAGCGGGTGGGGCGTTCTTGCGCCACCGTTGCGCGTGACATTCGGCCGCGGATTTAGGCGTGTGTGGGCGCGCGGGGCGCGTTATAACTGGTCCCGATGAGACGGCTTGTGCGAACATATGCGGCCCTTTTTATGGCGCTGATGCTGGCCCTTACCGGCGAGAGCCTTGCCGTGGCGCGTGGGATGCCGACGGCGGCAGGCCAGATCGTGCTGTGTTCTGGACAGGGGATCGTGATTGTCGATGTCGATGAGAACGGTCAGCCGGTGGAACGCGGCCATATCTGCCCGGATGCTGCATCGTTTGTGATTGCTGCGGTGGCGCAGTTGCCAGCGGTTGCGTTGCGTCCGATGGGGCAGGCACAAAAGATGGTGGCGGACGCGGTGGTGCGCCCGGCTTCGCGTGGCGAGATCGACCCGGTCGCGCGGGGGCCGCCGGGGTGGGTTTGAAGCTTACCTGAAACCGAAATCAATCAAGACTGATAAAGGAGAGACGCGATGTGTTTCAAATTCCGTATCATGGCGGCCACGGCTGCATTGGCGTTGGCAACCCCGGCATTGGCCGATGGGATCGTGGTGGAGGCACCCTACGCGCGCACCAGCGCGATGATGTCAAAATCCGGGGCGGCGTTCATGGTGATCCGCAACGAAACCGGGCAAGCCGACCATCTGAATGGCGTAAAGACCGATGTTGCGGCGCGCGCAGAAATCCACACGAATGTCGAAGACGCCAATGGTGTGGTGAAAATGTTGCCGGTGAAGGACGGTTTCGACCTTCCTAAAGGCGGCGAGATCGTGATGAAGCGCGGCGGCAATCACATCATGCTGATGGGGCTGAAACAGCCGTTGGAGCAGGGTGATGTGTTCCCGATGACCTTGATGTTCGAGAAGGCCGGTGACGTGGTGGTTGATGTGCCTGTCGATCTGAAGCGCAAGCCGGGGCAGGGCATGGAGATGGATCATTCCAAGATGAAGATGGGCGAAGACACCTCGGACTGAGGCGCTTTGTCAATCACTGCGACCAAAGGCGCGCCGGGGAGGCCCGGCGCGTGTTGCAGGGGCAAAGTGGGCCGCCAAAAACCTGACTCACGGACGTTAGGCGCAGTGCCGCGCAAGATGGGAGCAAAGCCCCGCGCGTTCCCTTTCCCTGATGTCTGAGGTTAAAGGCGGGGCGGTTTGCGGCTGAGGATGTCGTCGACCCAGACGGGGACGGTTTGCGTCGCCGGGCCGGGCCGGGTTTCGGCGAAGAACGAGACCTGCGAGGATGGCTCAAGATTCAGTTCGACCGTGTGGGCGCGCGCGTCAGCGGCCAGTTCGACAAAGCCTGCGGCGGGGTAAACCTCGGCGCTGGTGCCGATGGCGGCGAAAAGAGTGCAGCTTGCCAGATGGGTGGTAATTTCATCCATGTGGTAAGGAGTTTCACCAAACCAGACGACATCCGGACGGGTGGCTGTTGCATCGCAGGTCGGGCACGGATCGGTGACGTGCATTTCCGGCGGGGCGGGCCAGCGGGCGCGGCAAGCCGCACAGAGAGCGACGGTAAGTTGCCCGTGCATGTGAATGACGCCCATTGCGCCGCCGCGTTCGTGCAGATCATCGACATTTTGGGTGACGATAATCACGTCGCCTGCGTAGTCGCGTTGCAACCGGGCGAGTGCGTAGTGCGCGGCGTTCGGGGCCGCAGCAAGGCAATTGGCGCGGCGGGCGTTGTAGAATGCCTGCACCATGGACGGGTTGCGGGCAAAGCCTTTGGGCGTGGCAACCTCGCTCAGGTCGTATTGGGTCCAGAGGCCGTCTTCGTCGCGGAAGGTGCCAAGGCCGCTTTCGGCAGAAATGCCTGCGCCGGTGAGGATGACGATTTTGCCGGTCATGGTGCCATGATGCGGGGGCTTTGCGCGACCTGCAAGCGGGGTGGCTTTAGCCGGGTATCCTGTTTTGCGCCGTTTTGCGCGAAACGCTTCAATAATACGGGTCTTGCGTCAATCTCTGGGAGATCCACCAAATGTTTCCCGCGGGGTCACGAACACCGCCCTGCCGGTCGCCGTAGGGCATGTTGTCGGCGTGCATGATTACGTCCGCCCCGGCATTCGCGGCGCGGGTCATCGAGGCATCGGCATCTTCGACGTAGAGATAGAGCGCGGCTCTGCTCGGGGGAAGGCGTCGGAGGCTTCGCTTACCATGATCGTCGCGCCGGAGAGTTGTATCTGGCAATTGGCAATACGTCCCTCCGGCGCGGTGGTTCTGCCGATCTCGCGGCCTGAAAAAGCGTGCTTGAGGAAAGCTATGTAATCCCCGGCCCCGTCCACGAACAGATAGGGCGTGACTGCTGAAAATCCTTCGGGCAGGTGCATGGGGTATGTCCTTTGGAAGTGATCCCTGCGCCAGTTTGGAGGCCAAATGAGCCATTATGGCGCAGAGGTGACGGCGGGCTTTGAAAACCTCTATCAAGCTTTATGCGGCTTGCTGCGGGTCGTGGGTGGCAGTTTCCGGTATCGGGAGGAGCGAGTCAATTATCATGGGAGACCCGGCCAGTTTGGGCTGTGGATCCTCGACGGGGCGTTTCAGCTTGTCAGGGGCAAGTGACTTCGACAGGCTGGCCCCATGTTGCAGACAGGTCCGATCATTTTCCGGTTTCGTGGGGTTTTCGGTGTGCCGGTCGAGGTTGGGCAGACGCTTATTTTTCTGGTGGTGTTGTTTGGCGGGCTGACCCTATTTTCGGGCGGGGAGCCGCTTTGGGTTGCCGGAATGGTCGTTATATTTCTGACCGTTATCTACCTGCATGAGTTGGGCCATGCCTGGGCCTGTCTGATTCAGGGGGTTCCGGTGCGGCGGATCGTGCTGCATGGCGGGGGCGGGTTTTGCGAACAGGAGCGTGGCGCCACGGACCATGAGCAGGAATTCATCGTGGCGATGGGGCCGTTGGTGAATCTGGCGTTTTGGGCGGCAGGATCGCTTGCCTTGGGAGGGGTGTGGCGTTTGGGGATGGGGGCGGGCTATTTCGGCGCCTTTCTGGCGCTGTTTGCCGTGCTGAACCTGTGGTTCTTCTTTTTCAACATGTTGCCGGTGCAACCGCTTGATGGCGGGCGCATTTTATTGCTTGGCCTGCGCCGGTTCTTGCCGCGCAAAAAGGCGGCGCGGATTGCTGGTGGGGTCGGGTTGGTGGTCGCGGTGCTGTGGTGGCCTGTGCTGATCTATGTCTGGAGCACGACCGGGTGGCTGATGCTTTTCCTGCCGTCGTTCAGGCGGCATCATCGGATGATGATGGGGGAATTGAAGCCTTGACGAAAGAACAGCGAGGGTTGGCTGTCTGCACTTATGCCTGACTGCACACGGCTGCAGCGGCTTCGGCGTAATCCTTGTAGCTTTGCCAGAAGCGTTCATTGCTGGAATTGTCGGATTGGCGGATTGACTGTGCGAGGTGTGGGTCGCTGTAGAAGCTGGCAGCGCGGCGTTGGCTGCTGTGTGAGAGGGTATCGTTGGCGACCGCCTGAATGCAGCCGCACCGGGTGAGCGAGCGGGCTTTGCGATCGGAGGCGAGGCAAGCCTTGGAGATTGGTCCGGAGGCCAGTCGGATTGTCGCTGGTGCGGCGGACGGCGTGTAGCCGACATCACGCCCTGCCTTGTGATAGCCACCACCGCCGCATGCCGAAAGTGACAGGGCCGAAAGCGACAGGATTGTCGCCGATATGATCAAGGAACGCATCTGCTCGTACCCACATTGTTTATCGTTTTGTTTGTTTTTCGCGATCATGGCGGAATCCGCCGTGGATTTCAATTGGCTGAACGCGGTGCATGATGAAGCCGGGGGCATGGCATTGGCGCAGGATCATGCGTTGCGAGTGGCCAGATCGCAGGAACATGTAGGCGATAGGCGGATTCTTGCTATTTTTAGAGGATTAGCCTGAGATTCATCTCAATTTTCTGCGTGTTGAGTGTTTCGGTGTGCGCGGGTCGGCGGCTTTGGTCGCGCGCCTTTCAAGTGACTTTGTCGGCGGGCTTCGAAAGGCCGGGCTGAGCAAGGTGCGCTGTTTTGCTTAGTTTGACGTGCGCTGCCCAAGACCTGAACCGAAGGGCTTTGGCGAGGCACTTTGTTGTCTGCGTTTGAGGGGGCGCAATATTGTCCTGACATAGCGAAGAATGATGCAGGGAAATCCGGCAGCGGTTGCCGGATGATCGCGCGGCGTCGCTTCGTCTCAATCGGCGAAATGCACGGTTGCGCAGGAAATCTTTTGACACGACTCGGCATGTACACATATCATTTGCATACAAACGATATTCAATAGCGGTCCGGCAGGGGGCTTATGATATGTGCAGCATGGCTTATTATGCGCCAGAACGGCTGAGTGAAGCACTTGGTCTTCTGGCGGCGGACGGGATGGTCTTGGTTGCGGGTGGTACGGATTTCTATCCGGGGCTTGCGCCGGGAGGGCCTCGTGGGAGCCTTGTCGATGTGACGCGGATCGACGGCTTGCGCGGAATAACGCGTGTCGGGGATGGCTGGCGCATCGGCGCGGCGACACGGTGGAGCGATGTGGCGCGGGCGGATTTGTCAGCGGCCTTTGACGCGCTCAGAGCGGCGGCGCGGGAGGTCGGCAGCGTGCAGATCCAAAATGCCGGAACCGTGGCCGGAAATATATGCAATGCCTCGCCTGCCGCAGATGGTGTGCCGCCGTTGCTGGCGCTGGAGACGGAGGTTGAGATCGCCTCGGAATCCGCTGTGCGCCGGGTGGCGTTGGCGGACTTCATCACCGGGGTGCGCAAGGTGGCGCTGCAACGTGGCGAGATGGTCGTGGCGCTGCATGTGCCCGATATGCCGGAGGGCACGCGCAGTGCGTTCGCCAAGCTGGGCAGCCGTGAATATCTGGTGATTTCGATTGCCATGCTGGCGGTGAACTGGCGGCTGGATGCTGCGGGGCGGTTTGATGTCGCGCGGGTTGCGGTGGGCGCATGTTCGCCGGTGGCGCGACGCCTGAAGGCGCTGGAGGCCGCGTTGATCGGACAGCGGCCTGCGGAGGTGGCAATTACCCGCGAGCATTTGGCTGATTTAGCCCCGATTGACGATCTGCGCGGTAGTGCGGGTTATCGCTTGGGGGCTGTGGCCGAGATGTTGGGACGGACGCTTAGGGAGGCCGGAAATGGATAGCGCAGTAGAGGCAGGGATTGGTTTTCGGCTCGACGGGCAGGCGGTCAAGATCGCGCCGCGCGTGGGGGAGCGGCTGTCTTATGCGCTGCGCGAACGGTTGGGCGCGCGGGATGTGAAAGTCGGGTGCAACGCTGGTGATTGTGGGGCGTGCACTGTGTTGGTCGATGGCGCGCCGGTCTGTGCCTGTCTGATGCCCGCGCAGCAGGCGGCAGGGGCCGAAGTGGAAACTTTGCGTGGATTGTATGCGCGTGAACCGTTGGCGAAGGAACTGGGGCAACAGTTCGAGGCGCAGGGTGCGGCGCAATGCGGAATTTGCACGCCGGGGATGATGGTTTCCGCAGTGGCGTTGTTGCGCGATGTGCCGGAGCCGGATGAGCGGGAGGTCAAAGACGCGTTGGGCGGCGTGCTGTGCCGCTGCACCGGCTATGCCAAGATAATCGACGCGGTGATGGGCCGCCCGGCGCGGGCGCGGGCGGATGTGTTGGGCCATACCGGCGCGGCGATTGCGCGGGTCGACGGCGAGCCGAAGGTTTCGGGCGAGGAGGCGTTCGGCGACGATGTGGCGCCGGTGGATGCGCTGGTCATGCGCGTGATGCGCAGCCCGCATGCGCGTGCAGCGTTCCGGTTCGGTGATCTGGATGCCTATGCGCAGGCGCATGGCGTTACCGTGCTGAGCGCGGCGGATGTGCCGGGGCTGAACCGTTTCGGTGTGATCCCTGATTTTGTCGATCAACCGGTGTTTGCCGAAGGCGAGGCGCGGTTTCGCGGTGAGGCGGTGGCGGCGGTGGTTGGCCCGGCCGATGCGATGGCGGCGTTTGATCCCGGCGAATTCCCGGTGGAGTGGGAGCCGTTGCAGGATGCGCAGAGCGTAGCGGATGCGATGGCTGACGGGGCTGCCCTGCTGCACCCGGAGCGCGCGGGCAACCTGATGTGCGGCGGGTTCGTGCGTCATGGCGATGCAGATGCCGCGCTCAAGCGTGCAGCGGTGGTGGCGGAAGGGCGGTTTCAGACGTCGTTCGTGGAGCATGCTTATATCGAGCCGGAAGCCGGGTTCGCGCAGGTGGTGGATGGGCGCGTGGAGGTGTTTGCCTGCACGCAGGCGCCGGTGATGGATCTTGATTCGCTGGAAAAGGTGCTGGGGATGGAGCGGGCGCGTATTCGCGTGGTGCCAACGGCGACGGGTGGCGGCTTTGGCTCGAAACTGGATGTGTCGGTGCAGCCCTTGCTGGCGATTGCGGCGCTGAAGACCGGGAAGGCAGTGCGGATTACCTATGAGCGCGGCGAGTCGATGCAGTCGACGACGAAACGCCATCCGGGCGATATGCAGGTGGCGATTGGGGCCGATGCAGATGGGCGGATTTGCGGGATGCGCTTTGACGGCTTGTTCAATACGGGGGCGTATTCAAGCTGGGGGCCGACCGTGGCCAACCGGGTGCCGGTTCATGCTTCGGGGCCATATCAGATTGCGGATTACTTGGCCGATGCGAAAGGGATTCATACCAACTGCCCGCCTGCGGGTGCGTTTCGTGGTTTTGGCGTGCCGCAAGCGGCGGTGGGGCAGGAAAGCCTGTTTGATGAACTGGCGAACAAACTGGGCATCGACCGGCTGGAATTTCGAATAATGAACGCGCTGGAAAACGGTGTGCCGACAGTGTGCGGGCAGGTGTTTGCACAAGGCGTGGGGATCAAGGCCTGTCTTGAGGCGCTGCGCCCGGCATGGGCGGCAGAGCGGGCGAAGGCCGCCGCATTCAACGCCAAGGGCGGGCCAGTGCGCCGCGGTGTTGGCGTGGCGGGTGGCTGGTATGGTTGCGGCAACACATCGCTGCCCAACCCTTCGACGATCAAGGCCGGAGTGCGCCGGGATGGCACGATCGTGTTGCATCAGGGGGCCAGTGACATCGGGCAGGGTGCCAACACGGTGGTTTCGCAGATATTCGCGCAGGCGCTGGGTGTGCCGGTGAGTGTGCTGGAGCGGCGCGGCGGGGATACTGACATCACGCCGGATGCGGGCAAGACATCGGCGTCGCGCCAGACATTCGTGTCGGGCAATGCGGCACGATTGAGCGGAGAGGCGTTGAGGGCGCAGATCTTGCGGCTGGCGAATATGGGCGACGGGGCTACGATTGAGCCGGGCAGTGGCACGCTGGTGTTACGCGAAGGCGGGCGGGTGCAGGAGATTGCGCTTGGTGACATGGCGGAAGACGCGGAAGGCTATGTTCTGCGCTCTGAGGAAAGCTATGATCCGCCGACCAAGCCGCTTGATGAAAACGGGCAGGGCGCGCCTTATGCGCAGTTCGGCTATGCCGCGCATTTGTGTGTTCTGGAGGTCGATACCGGGCTGGGCACTGTGCGGCCGGTGAAGTTCGTCGCGGCGCATGACGTGGGTCACGCGATCAACCCGCTTCTGGTGGAAGGTCAGGTTGAAGGCGGGATTGCGCAGGGGCTGGGGATGGCGTTGATGGAAGAATATATTCCGGGGCGGACAGAAAACCTGCATGATTACCTGATCCCGACGATTGGTGACATGCCGCCGGTGGAGACGCTGATCATAGAGGAACCGGACGCGCATGGGCCGTATGGGGCAAAAGGGTTGGGCGAACACGTGCTTATTCCAACAGCACCGTCGATCCTGAACGCGATTCGTGATGCGACGGGTGTTCAGATGCGGCGGTTGCCGGTGACGCCGGCGCGGCTCAAGGCAGCTTTGGAGGACATGCAAGATGGCAAGTGAAAAGCCCGAGAAGATTCGCTGTGATGCCTGCCCGGTGATGTGCTTTATCGCCGATGGGCGGGCGGGCGCGTGCGACCGCTATGCCAATCATGGCGGTGAGTTGGTGCGGCTTGATCCGCTGACTGTGGTGGAGCACGGTGCCGACAAGCTTGTGCCATTCCTTAAGACCGACGAAGCCGGTGATTGGGACGGCGACATCATCAAGGGCCAGCGCCGGTTCGTGACGGCGGTGGGGGCCGGAACGACCTATCCAGATTACAAGCCTGCGCCGTTCATCGTCAGCCAAGAGGTTGAGGGAGTGGATATGGTGACGGTCGTTACCGAGGGTATCTTCTCTTATTGCGGGGCCAAGGTGAAGATCGACACCGACCGCCATATCGGCCATGAGCGCGATATCGTGCGGGTAGATGGGGAGCCGATTGGTCATGTGATGACCAGCGAATACGGCTCAAAGATGCTGAGCCTTGGCGGGGTGGAGCATCTGACCGGCGGTTCAAAGAAAGAGGGCCGGGTGACGTGCGATGCGCTGATGAAGCTGTGCAACCGCGAGCCGGTTGAAATGGTGATCGGGGAGCCGGGTCACGAAGTGCATGCCATCGTTCAAGCCGGAGAGCCGCCGGTGATCGACGGCGAGCGCGAACGGTTGATGCGGGTGGGTTGTGGCTCGGCTGCGGTGGGGATGTTTGCAAAGCAGTGGCACGAGATCGTTGATGAGGTTGTCGTGGTGGACGACCATATTACCGGCGTGCTGAGCGAGCATCAGGCGGGGCAGGTTCTGGGTGTGAAGCCGACCGGAATCAAGATCAAGGGGCGGCGCTCTACTCCGGGGCGGTATTTTCAGGTGGCCGAGCCGGGGCGCGGCTGGGGCGGGACGGATATCGAAGACCCGCTGACCATTCTGGGAGACTGGAAGCCAGCACAGGCCTGGGCGGGTTTGCGGCTGTTCATGGTTTCGACCACAGGCGAGCAATGGGCCTATTTCGAGCTGGACGACGAGTTGGTGCCGCGCCCGGCGGAACCTTCGGAGGCGGTGCGTGGCAGTGCGGAGCGGATTGCGGAGAATTGTGAGCCGTCGATGTGTTCGGTGCTGTTCATGGGCGGCGCGGGCGGATCGTTGCGCGCCGGGGTGACGGAAAACCCGGTGCGGCTTACGCGCTCGGTGCGCGGAGCGTTGACCGAGGTAAGCTGCGGCGGGGCGGATGCTTATGTCTGGCCCGGTGGTGGGATCACGGTGATGGCGGATGTGATGGCGATGCCGTCAAATTCATTCGGTTATGTGCCGACACCTGCAATCGTGGCACCGATCGAGTTTACCATGCGGGTGAGCGATTATGCCGAGCTGGGCGGCCATGTGGAGGAGATCAGGCCGGTCGAAAGCGTGGTGTCGGATGCGGTGCGCAAGGTGGAACTGGGTGAGACATGGCAGGACCCGTCGGCGAAAGGGCATTTCCGCTGGAGTGACAAGGAATGAGTTTTGCCGAGGCCATCCTGCCCGGTGAGCGGCTGCATTTGCAGCACGGGCCGATTGATCTGATTATCGGCGTGGAAGGCGACCGTGCGGCAGCGTATGCTGCGGCGCGGGTGGCGTTTGACGGCGTGCTGGAAGGGTTGGTGGCGGAATTGTCGCGATTGCGCCGCCCGTGGCGGGATGAAACCCCGCCCGACGCGCTGCGCGGTGCGGTGGCGCGGCGGATGGCGGCTGCGGCGGCGCGCCATGACGGGTTTGTCACGCCAATGGCAGCAGTGGCCGGTGCGGTGGCGGATCATGTTTTGACGGCGATGCGTGACGGGGCCAGTTTGCGGCGTGCCTATGTGAATAATGGCGGGGATATTGCGCTTTGGTTGGCGCGTGGTGAACGCTACCGCGTTGCTGTTGCGGGCATGAACGGGCGGATTGATCTGGGCGCGGAAGACGGGATCGGCGGGATCGCTACAAGCGGGCAGGGCGGGCGTAGCCTGTCGATGGGGATTGCAGAGAGCGTGACGGTGCTGGCCACGGATGCGGCAAGCGCCGATGTGGCGGCGACGCTGATTGCCAATGCGGTTGATTTGCCGGGGCACGGCGCGATCACGCGGCTGCCTGCGTGCGAGATTCAGCCTGACAGCGACCTTGGGGAACGGTTGGTGGTGGAGGCCGTGGGCGAATTGAGCGCCGACGACACCGCACAGGCATTGGCCCCCGGTTTGCGGGTGGCGGAACGGATGCGCGACGCGGGGTTGATCCGCGCGGCCGCGCTTTATTTGCGCGGGCAGGCAGTTGCTTGCGGTGGCGCGGAGTTGAGCTTGGCGAAGGAGGCAGAACATGCCTGAGGTGGTTGTTCGAAAGACATTGAAATCGTTGGAGGAAATCTGGCATGAAGGTGGCCCGAAAGTGGCCCGACCCTATTGCCGGAGCTGGATCATGGCGGTGATCGCAAACCCGTTTGCCGGGCGTTATGAGCCGGATATTCAGCCGTTTATCGACGATTTGCGCCCGCTTGGGCTTGCGATGGCGCAAGAGCTGATCGACATGATGGGCGGCAAGGAAAATGTGCAGGGCTATGGCAAGGGGGCCATTGTCGGCACCGAGGGTGAGGTCGAGCATGGCGCGCTCTGGCACGCGCCGGGGGGTTATGCGATGCGCGAATTGTTGGGCGCTGCGGCTTCAAAAGCGATTGTGCCGTCAACCAAGAAGGTAGCGGCGGCGGGTGCGCGGCTCGATGTGCCGGTGACACATGCGGTGGCCTCCTACGTGCGGTCGCATTTCGACAGTATCGAAGTGGGTTGCAATGACGCGCCGCGCGCCGATGAAATCGCATTGGCGTTGGTCATGACGAACGGGCCGCGTGTGCATTCGCGGTCAGGCGGGTTGGAAGCTCGCGACATCAAGGGAGAGGATGGGCTGAAATGAGCGCAGAGATCAGAAAAATTGCCGTGACGGTGGAAGAAACCCGCCGGGAAATGGGCCGCGACGTGAGCCCGCCGACGCGCAAGGCGGTGGCGGTGGCGGTGATCGCCAACCCGTTTGCCGGGCGCTATGAGGAAGACCTGAGCACGTTGATGGAGATCGGCGCGGAGCTTGGCGGCATATTGGGTGAGCGTTGTGTGCAGGCGCTTGGGATCGCGCCGGGCGAGGCCGAGAGCTATGGCAAATCCGCGATGGTGGGAGAGAATGGCGAACTGGAACATGCGGCGGCGGTTCTGCACCCGAAACTGGGCGCGCCGCTGCGCAAGGCGCTGGAAAAGGGGGCCGCGTTGGTGCCATCGTCGAAAAAGATGGGCAGCCCCGGCCAGGTGCTTGATGTGCCGCTTGGGCACAAGGATGCGGCCTATGTGCGGAGCCATTTCGATGGTATCGAGGTAAGCCTGAACGATGCACCGCGCGCCAACGAGATCATGGTGGCGGTGGCAGTGACAGACAGCGGACGCCCCTTGCCGCGTGTTGGCGGATTGAAGGCAGAGGATGCAGAGGGAAAAGACGGGCTGAGATGAACGCGGGCGGCGGGGTGAAACCCCACCCTACGCTTTTTGAGGGTGTCAGAGCTTGATATTCAGATAGACATAACAAAAGACTGACACAAATTTAATCACAGGGAGATGTGACATGAAGATGATGAGACGAAACCTTTTGGGTGCGCTGGCCGCCTTGCCAATGCTGGCGACGTTGCCCGGTGCGGTAAGCGCGCAGGACAAGATCGTAATTGGTGAGATCAATTCCTATACCCGCCTGCCCGCGTTCACCGAACCCTACAAGAAGGGTTGGGAACTGGCCGTGGAGCAGATCAACAAGGCCGGTGGCGTTGACGGCAAGCAGCTTGAGGTGATCAGCCGCGACGACACTGGTGATCCCGCAACGGCGATCCGGATTGCTGAAGAACTGACCTCGAAAGACGGCGCGGTGCTGCTTTTTGGCACGTTCCTTTCCAATATTGGCCTCGCGGTTTCCGATTTTGCCAAGCAAAAGCAGGTTCTTTTCCTCGCCTCGGAACCGCTTACCGACGCGCTGGTCTGGTCCAAGGGTAACAAATATACGTATCGCTTGCGCCCGTCCACGCACATGCAGGCGGCGATGCTGGCCGAGCAAGCGGCGAAGCTGGGCAAGAAGAAATGGGCCACGGTGGCCCCGAACTATGCTTACGGCAAAGACGCGGTGAAGGCGTTCAAGGAGGAGCTGACCAAGTTGCAGCCGGACGTTGAATTCGTCGGTGAGCAATGGCCGCCAGTGTTCAAGATTGACGCGGGTTCGACCGTGCGGGCGCTGGAGCAGATGAAGCCTGACGCGATTTACAACGTGACCTTCGGCGGCGATCTGGCGAAATTCGTGCGCGAAGGTTCGCTCAGGTTGTTGTTCGAGGATCGCGCTGTGGTTTCGTTGCTGAGTGGCGAGCCGGAGTATTTCGATCCGCTGGGCGCGGAAGCGCCGGAGGGCTGGATCGTGACGGGTTACCCTGCTGCCGACATCAAGACACCCGAGCATGAGGCCTTTGTGAAAGCCTATATGGAGCGCTGGGGCGAGATGCCGAAAACTGGCTCGATCGTCGGGTATAACTCCATCTTGTCGATCAAGGCGGCGTTGGAGAAGGCCGGGTCAACCGATACGGACGCGCTTCTTGCGGCGATGAGCGGGTTGGAAGTGTCGTCATCTCCGACCGGGCCGTTCATGTATCGCGCGGCGGATCATCAATCGACCATGGGCGCATATGTGGGCAAGACCACCGTTGCGGATGGCAAGCCGAAGATGGTGGACTGGACCTATGAAGACGGGGCGGATTACCTGCCTTCGGAGGCCGAGGCGGCAAAGTTGCGCCCGGCCGAGTGATACCTGAACAACAATAATATCGGCGGCTCCGGGCGTGTTCCGGGACCGCCTCAGCGACGGGATGGAGAGGCATGGGCTTTTACTTCGCACAATTGTTGACGGGGCTGGCCAATGCCTCTTCGCTGTTTCTGATCGCCTGCGGGCTTTCGATCATTTTCGGGGTCACGCGGATTGTCAATTTCGCGCATGGCTCATTCTATATGGTGGGCGCGTACTTGGCTTATACCATTGTCACCCATCTTAGCGGGGGCATTTTCGGCTTCTGGTTCGGGGTGGTGGCCGCGGCGTTGATTGTCGGGGTTTTGGGGCTTCTGGTGGAAGTGTTGATCCTGCGGCGAATTTACCGTGCGCCGGAACTGTTTCAACTTGTCGCGACATTCGGTGTGGTGCTGATCGTGCAGGATGCGACGCTGGCGATTTGGGGCGCGGAAGACCTGCTGGGGCCGCGCGCGCCGGGGTTAGCCAGTGCGGTGCGTATTTTTGGCGAGCCGATCCCGCAATACGATCTGGCATTGATTGTGATCGGGCCGTTGGTGCTGGGGGCGATCTGGCTTTTGTTCCACCGCACCCGCTGGGGCGTTCTGGTTCGTGCAGCGACGCAGGATCGGGATATGGTTGATGCGCTTGGTGTCAATCAGGCGTGGCTTTTCTCGGGGGTTTTCGTTCTGGGTTCGGCTTTGGCCGGGTTGGGTGGCGCGTTGCAGATCCCGCGTGAGGCGGCGAGCCTGCAAATGGATCTGAGCGTGATCGGGGAAGCATTTGTCGTTGTCGTGATTGGCGGTATGGGCTCGGTCGCGGGGGCGTTTGTGGCGGCGGTTCTGATTTCGGTGCTCAATGCGTTTGCGATTCTGGTGTTCCCGCAGATTTCCATCGTGTTGCCGTTTGTGGTGATGGCGATTGTGTTGATCGTGCGGCCTTATGGGCTATTCGGCACGGCGGGCAGCGCGGACGGGGCCGCAGCGGCACCGGATCAGCCGTTGCGGTTGTTGTCGCCACAAGCGGCAATGGTGATGGCGGCGCTGGTGTTGGCTTTGGCGCTGGCGCCTGCTGTGCTGAGCACGTTTACGTCGATCTTGCTGGTCGATGTCATGGTCGCGACATTGTTCGCTGTGAGTCTGCATTTCATGATGGGGCTGGGGGGCATGGTGAGTTTCGGCCATGCGGCCTATTTCGGGGTGGGTGCCTATGCGGCGGCGATGGCGGTGAAATTCGCCGGTTTCCCGATGGTGCCTGCAATGGCGATGGGGCCATTGGCCGGGGCGGCAGCGGCGCTTTTCTTCGGCTGGTTCTGTGTTCGGCTTTCAGGGGTTTATCTTGCCATGCTGACATTGGCGGCGGCACAGATCCTTTGGGGTATCACCTTCCAGTGGGGCGATTTTACCGGCGGGGATGATGGTATTCTGGGTATCTGGCCCGCGGCATGGGCAAGCGACGACAGGGTCTATTTCTACGTGGCTTTCGTGCTTTGCATCGGTGGGATATTCTTCTTGCGGCGGGTGGCGCATTCGCCGTTTGGGTATGGGTTACGCGGGGTGAGAGACAGCGCCGTGCGGGCGGAAGCCTTGGGTATGAATGTGAAATTCCATCAATGGATGGGCTTTACACTGGCGGGGGCTGTCGCCGGATTGGCGGGGTCGGTCTTTGCCTTCTCGAAAGGCTCTGTCTTTCCGGATGTGTTGGGCATTACGCAATCGGTGGATGGGTTGATCATGGTTCTGCTGGGCGGGATACATGCGCTTATCGGGCCGATCTTGGGAGCCGGTGCTTTCGTGTTGATCGAGGATTGGGTGAGCCGACTGGAATACTGGCGGTTCATCTTTGGCGGGCTCATTCTGGTGGTGGTGCTGTTGGCGCCGGATGGCATTGCCGGGGGCATTGAGCGCCTGACGCGCGCGTTGGGATGGAAGCGGGCGGAGGACCGGACATGAGAGTTTTCGCGGGTCTGCTTGGTGACAGGCAAGGGAGTGGGGGCCAGCCCCCACGCCCCCGAGGTATTTTTAGCCAAATGAAGATTGGGGGTGGATCGTGAGCGCGGTGCTGCGAGTGCGCGGACTTTGTAAGAGCTTCGGCGGGGTCGAGGCGGTTTCTGACGTGTCGTTCGATGTGAACAAGGGCGAGTTTCTGGCGTTGATCGGGCCGAACGGCGCGGGCAAAACCACCTGTTTCAATATGCTTGGTGGGTATTTGAGACCTGATCGCGGTTCGGTACAGCTTAATGAGCTGGAGATAGCCGGGATTGCTCCGCGCAAGATTGTGCGGCTTGGCGTGGGGCGAACGTTTCAGATCACCCGGACATTTCTTTCGATGACAGTGCGCGAGAATGTTCAGATGGCGCTGATTGCGCATCACAAGAAGATGTATGATCTGGTCACTAGGGCGACGCGGCTTTACGTGTCGGAGGCGGAGGCGCTGCTCAAGCTGGTTTCAATGGTGGAGCAGGGTGAGCGGGCGTGCAGTGAGTTGGCTTATGGTGATCTGAAGCGGCTGGAGCTGGCGATTGCGCTGGCGCATGATCCGGCGCTTTTGTTGATGGATGAACCAACCGCCGGGATGGCGCCGAGCGAGCGGCTGGCACTGATGGAACTGACCGCGACAATCGTGGCGGAGAAGGGCGTTAGCGTGCTGTTTACCGAGCATGATATGGACGTGGTTTTTGCCCATTCGCACCGGATCCTGGTGTTGAACCGGGGGCAACTTATTGCCGAGGGCACCGGGGCGGAGATTCGCGAGAACGCGCTGGTGCAGGAAGTTTATCTTGGCGGTGGAACGGTTTTTGCGGAGGCTGCAGCAGATGCTTGAGGTGAAAGACCTGACGGCGCGCTATGGGCGGGCGCAAATTTTGAACAATGTGGCGCTTTCGCTGGCGGGAAACGAGGTTCTGGCGTTGCTGGGGCGCAACGGGGCAGGCAAGACCACGACAATGAAGTGCATCATGGGATTGGTGGCGAGTAAGACCGGCACGATCCGTTATAACGGGGAGTCATTGATGAAAATGCCGCCCCACATGATTTGCCGGGCCGGAATTGGTTATGTGCCTGAGGAGCGGCGGATTTTCCCGGAACTGACGGTGGAGGAGAACCTTGAAGTCGGGCGCAGGCCCGCACGCGAGGGCGCGCCGGAATGGCGGCTGAGCCATCTATTTGAGCTTTTCCCAAACCTGGCCGAGCGCAAGCGCAACCTTGGCAAGCAGCTGTCCGGCGGGGAGCAGCAGATGTTGACTATTGCGCGCACATTGATGGGCAATCCGAAGATGGTGCTGCTTGATGAGCCGAGTGAAGGAATTGCGCCGGTGATTGTTGAGCAGATGGCAATGGTCATCAAGGAACTCAAGCGAGAGGGGCTTTCCGTGCTGCTTTCCGAGCAGAACCTGCATTTTGCGCGGGTGGTCTCGGACCGGGCGATCATCATTGAGAAGGGGGCTTTACGTTACGAGGGCGGCTTTGCGGACCTTGATGCGAAGCCTGAGATCAGCCAGCAATATCTGGCGGTGTGAGCGGGTGATGGCAGAGCAGGCATATCGGCTTGAACAGCAGGTGGGATACTTGCTCAGGCTGGCGAACCAGCGTCATTCGGCGATTTTTCAGGCGCATACGTTGAACGGTTTGACGGCGCAGCAGTTCGCCGCACTGGTGCGGATTGGCGGGGAAGGCGAAGTTTCGCAGAACCGGCTGGGGCGGCTGGCAGCGATGGATGTGGCGACAATCAAGGGCGTGGTGGACCGGCTGCGTGATAAGGGGCTGACCCGTTCCGCGCCCGATCCGAATGACAAGCGCCGGACGCTGATTTCGCTGTCAGACGAGGGGCGTGCGCTTTTGGAGCGGATGACGGATGTGGCGCGCGAGATCACCCGCAAGACGTTGGAGCCGCTGAGCGAGGCGGAGCAAGTGCGTTTGCTTGACTTGCTTGAGAGGCTGACCTGAGGCTGCGGCGGAACTTTCCCCATATCATGCGCGTTTATTTGAGGAGTGTCTGCGAAATATCGCGGAAATGTGCGCGCGCGACGGCTGGCTGAGCCTGTCATGGCGAGCGACAGAGCCTATATCAAAAAGATGCCGAAAAGGAGAGATCCATGAGCCAAGGACAATTCGAGATCATAAAAGGGCTGCCTGCCGATGTGTTGGGTGTGCAAGCGCAGGGGAAGATTGATCACGATGCCTATACTCGTGATCTGATTCCTGCAATTGAGGCCAAGGTGGCCGAGGAAGGCCGGGTGAAGCTGCTCTATGTTTTGGGAGATACCTTCGAGGGCTATTCTGCCGGGGGTGCATTTGAGGATGCCAAGCTGGGCGCGCTGCATCTGCATGATTTTGCCCGCGTTGCGGTTGTGAGCGATGATGGCTGGATCAGTGGCGGCGTCAGGATGTTTGCGCCACTTATGCCAGGTGACGTGAAGGTTTTTCCGGGGGCGGAACTTGAGGCGGCGAAGGCCTGGATTTCCGAGCGCGATGCGCCGCAGGCCGACGATACCGAGGAAGTGGCGGCGGATCACAAGCTGCCGATGCTGGAAGACAAGATTCCGCCCGATCCTTGAGTCGCGCGACCGCCAGTTTTTCAGCTTAGGGCGAGATTGAGCCAGCCGCGCAGGGCGGCTTCGAATTCGCGCGGTTTGTCGGCGTGTAGCCAGTGGGACGCGCCCGGAATTTTCATGAAACGGGCGGTGGGAAACAGTTCCTTGATGCGCGGGCGGTGCGCGGGACCGACATAATCGGACGCACCGCCGGACAGAAACAGTGTCGGGCCGTCGAAATGGGAATCTGTTTTCGGGAAAGAGAGGATGTCGGGCATGGCGCGCATGAGGGCTGTGAAATTCAGCCGCCAGCGTCGGTTCGGAACATCGAGTGACTGCAAAAAGAACGGCACGAGGTTTTCATCTTCAAGCAAGGGCGCGAGCTGTGCAGCCGCGTCGGAGCGTTTGCTGACCTGAGAGAGATCAATCGCCTGCATGGCTTCGATATTATGCGCCTGACTGTGGCTATATGCCACCGGGGCAATATCAGCGACGATCAGCCGGTTGACCAGCTCGGGGCGGCTGAGGGCCAGCATCATTGCTGCCTTGCCGCCCATGGAATGCCCCAGCACATCGACGGGGCGTTCGATTTCTTCGATCACTTCGGCAAGATCACCTGCCATGTCAGGATAGCTGTGCCCGTCGAACCACGGAGAATTGCCGTGGTTGCGCATGTCTACGGCTATCACCTCGCGTTCATCGGAAAGCCGTTTGGCGATGACACCCCAGTTGCGCCCAGAGCCAAACAGGCCATGCGCGATCAAGAGGGGCGGGGCGGCGGTTTCGGTGCCGTGAGTGATCTTGTGCAACATGAGGGAGGTGTAGCGTTCGATCAAGGGATGGGCCAGTGCTTTCGGGGGCTTGCGCCAATCCGGCTTGGCCGGAGGGCCCACGGGCAGTAGGGTGGCGCGCATGAGCGAGTCGCGTGATATCAATACATTGTCTGATGAGTTGGCAGGCAAGCTGGGCGAGAAGCTGGGGGCCAAGCGCGGCGATTTTCCGGCCCGTCTGGCGAAGGCCGGGCGCCGGTTGCCGCGGGTGGTGCGCCGCGATGCGAAGGTGATTGATGCGGCGCTTGAGCTTGGCGCGCATCCCAAGCTGCGGCGCAGGATCAATCAGGGCGAAGCGCAAGCCGCGCATCGACGGATTGCGGCGCATCTCGACAGGATTGATCCGAAAGCGCGGCGGATCAATTTTCTGCTGGGTATGCTGGGAGGGCTTGCGTTTAACCTGCTGCTTTTTGCGGGCTTGGTGTTAGGGGTTTTGAAATGGCGTGGTGTGATCTGACCACGGTGAATCGGCTGACTGGAAAGACCAAAGGCGCGCCATTTTGGCGCGCCTTTGGTCTTTGCGAGTGCCGAAAGTCAGCGAACGAAAGCGTCGGAGAAGCCTGCGCGCCGGGCAGTATTGAGTGCGGCCCCCAGATCAGCCCGGCGGAACGGCCCAGCCAATACGATGCGATAGCTTTTGCTGCCCTTGGTCAGCGTGCCATAGCGGACCGGAAGCCCCATGGATTGCAGCCGGGCAGCAGTGCGCTGTGCATTGGCCGGGTTGCCGAACGTACCAACCTGCACATAGCGGCCCGTTGCTGCCGCCTTTGGTGCGGGGCGAGCAACCGCTTTGGTGGAGACCATTGCCGGTTTGACCACAGTGTGCTGTTGGCGGACCAAGCGCGCGGTTTTCTTCGCTGGCGGGATCACCGGGTCTTTGGTGGCGATGGAATATCCGGCGGCACGCATTTCGTCATAGCTGTAATAAGGGAACTTCAGCCCCGGATAATACTGCGTGACGACCCGGCCGGTGGAACGCTTATAAAGTTTGCGCGGTACGGTGCGGGTCCAGGCCAGATCGGTGCGGCGGATGCCATCGACAGTCTGATGCGCGCGCTTCGGGTTGAGGCGGTCATCATCCCAAGCGGGGCGATAGCCTTTGGGCAGGGGGGCAGCGGACGGTTTTGAGGTCTGCTGATTTTCCCAAACATGCCGCGGCACAACGCGGGTATTGCCGGGCAGGCCATCAAGCGAGCGGACGATGACCGGGCCGCGAGTCTTCACGACCACTGTTGTGTTGGCAGGCGCTTGAATGATGACTGGCGTAACAACACGTTTGCGAACGGTGACGGGCGCGCCATTGCGTATGACGGTCACATTTTTGCGGCCAACCGTGGTAACATAAGGTTGCGATTGCGGGCCACAGCGCACGTCGGTGCCGCGCCCGGCATAATAGCGGCTGATGCTGGTATAACCGGTGCAGCTCGTCACTTTTGCGGGCCGGGTCACGCGCTTGGTCTTGCTGTTGGTGGCGGCAACGCTGGCGGTTTGCACGGTGGGTTTCACCACAGGCTTTTTCACCACTGGGGCAGCAGCAGGCACCGCACGGCGGACGACGTTCGCCGGGGCAGGCTTGGCAACGGTTCTGGCCACTGGTTTGGGCGTGGCGATGGCAATCTTTTTGGGAACGGGCACCGGCCGGACCTTTGCGGTTTTTGCCGTGGTTGCGACTTTGGCGGCGGTGGCCGGTTTCGGCGTGGCAGCCGGGACGATCACTTTGGCGTTTGCAGCGCGCGAGGCGTTTGCGGTGGGTGCCGCGTTGGCAAGGCTGGGTTTGTAGCCGCAGAGCACCTCACGAGAGCGCGACACGCGGGGCACCCAATTGGTTATCCCGTCGATGCCCGCCCGGATGTAAACGCAGCCGCGGCTGTCGACATATTGCTTGCCCTTGTAGGACGCAGGCGGAAATTCGGCCGGGATGTTGGCGTCACGCAGCGATTTTGCCTGACTTTGGGCCGGAAAGCCCATGTTTGCAAAGAATGCGATCGCTGTAATCGCAAGAACTCTTGTCACTCTACTAGTCAATGTCATGTCCTGCCCCCACAAGATGTAGGGTAAGCATGCACGATCTGACCTATTGAGTAAAGCCGCTATCGGCCGCGAATTCGAGCTTTTCCCCAGCTTTTTGATGCTGAGCGAGGACTCTACTTCGTTCCGAACATGCGGTCGCCGGCGTCGCCCAGGCCGGGCACGATATAGCCCTTCTCGTTGAGGTGATCGTCAAGCGCGGCTGTGACCACCGGCACGTCGGGATGGGCCTCTTTCATGCGGGCAACCCCTTCGGGCGCGGCCAACAGGCAGAGAAAGCGGATATTGTTGGCACCGGCCTGTTTCAGCCGGGTAATGGCGGCGGCGGAACTATTGCCGGTGGCCAGCATTGGATCAACCGCGATGACCAGACGCTCATCGAGGTGATCGGGCACCTTGAAGTAATATTCGACCGGCTTCAGGGTTTCCTCGTCGCGGTAAAGCCCGACGAAGCCGACCCTTGCGGAGGGAATCAGTTCGAGCATCCCATCGAGCAATCCGTTGCCCGCCCGCAGGATCGACACCAGCGCCAGCTTGCGCCCGTCGATCACCGGCGCGTCCATCGGGCAGATCGGCGTTTCGATGGATTTGGTCGACATCGGCAATTCGCGGGTAACTTCATACGCCAGCAGCAGGCTTATCTCACGCAAGAGTTGCCGGAAGACGGCGGTGGAGGTTTCGCGCTCGCGCATGAGGGATAGTTTGTGTTGCACCAGCGGGTGTTTCACGACGGTGAGATGATCTGTCATGCGGGCTCCAGCGATTTGCACGGCGGCGAGGCGTCTGTCGATAGGGAGGCTTTTATCCCGGCTTCGTGGCGCGTTGCAATGATATCTGGCCCGGTCTTGCATCGGCCCTATTGTCGCTGGGCAAACCGGGCGCGGTGAACTGGCGGAGTCTGTCGGGCCGGTTCATCAGGCCGGGCGTGCTTTGGTTTCAAACTTGCCGGGCAGGGCGACTTCGAGCAGCTCGAAATCGGCAGAGGCGTCGCTTAGCCGAGTATCCAGACCGGGCGGAATGACAAAAGCATCGCCCTGTTCCAGCGTCTGCGCTGCACGGTTTTCACCTTCGAGCGTGACCTTGCCGGTCATCACGTAGGCGAAATAGATATCAGCATCGTGGCTGGCCCAGCCCGGCTCACCCTCTGCGGGCCGGACAACCCAGACGCCAGCGACATTCTTCGTGTTCTTGGCAATGGTGGTATCGCGCGCTTTGAAGCCGGAAAGACGGTGCGGGGTCCATGCGGCGTCCTTGCCGATGTTATGGACGAATTTCTGTCCGTCCCATTCGCGTTCTGGATGAAAATGCGTGGTTGGAAGCGTCAGATCATGATCAATTTCGGTGATGTGATCGGCGGGGACGCCAATTTCGATCACTTGCAGGTTTTCGCTGGCCTCCATCACGCGGTGGCGGATCTCAGGCGGCTGAATGAAACAATCGCCCGCATGCAGGCGGCGCAACCCGCCTTGATCTTCGTAGAGCACGTCGACCCAGCCGGAGACGCAGAAGATGAGCTGAAAGCCGACCCTGTGAAAATGCACCATATCCGGCACCGGGCCGGCATCGGGGATACGGATATGGCTGGCGATGATCGACCCGCCCAGCCTGTCGGGGATGAGATCGCGGTAGTGCATCCCGGCGCGGCCGATAACCCAAGGCGCTTCGTCCTTGAGGCGGCGCACGAAGAACGAATGCAGGGTTTTGGGCAGCACCAAAGGCGGGTTCAAAGGTTCTATCTCGATCCGGGTTCCGTTTGGCGCGGTGAGGCGGCGCGCGCCTTCGGCAATTGTATCCGGGGCATCGCAGAGCAGACGGATCGTGCCGGGGAGTCGGGCGCGCCCTGCTCGATTCTGAGCCGCAGGCCGTGGCCGGAGAACACGGCAGTGCGCGGGGAATCGGCGGGAAAGATCATATCCATCCGCATCCCGAGCACTTTGGTATAAAACGGGATGTCCGCGCTCAGATCTTGGGTTGGCAGGCGCATCTCGGCTTTGGTTTCGCTCATCGGGTTCCTCCGTTCTGGCCAAGTCTGCGCGGGGATTTCGATGATTGCAAGATGGCGTCCCAAGGCTGACAACATAACGGGCGCTTCACAGGACGAAAAAAGTAGTTTAACACTAAACCATTCTGATTTTGGGAGAAGTGCAATGTCATCCGACTACTCATCCGAGCAAAAGGAGCGTCTGCGGCAAGAAGCACTTTTCTATCATGAACATCCCAAGCCCGGAAAGCTGGAGATTAGGGCGACAAAGCCGTTGGCGACCGGGCGGGATCTGGCGCGGGCCTATACGCCGGGGGTGGCCGAGGCGTGCCTTGAGATCAAGGCAGAGCCGGGCGACGCGGCACGCTATACGGCGCGGGCGAATCTGGTGGCAGTCGTCACAAACGGAACGGCGGTGCTGGGGCTGGGCAATATCGGTGCGCTGGCCTCAAAGCCGGTTATGGAGGGCAAGGCGGTTCTGTTCAAGAATTTCGCTGGCATTGATTGCTTCGATCTGGAGATCAATGAGTCCGACCCAGAAAAGCTTGCCGATATCGTTTGCGCATTGGAGCCGGGGTTCGGTGCGATCAATCTGGAGGACATCAAGGCACCGGATTGCTTTATTGTTGAAAAGATTTGCCGGGAGCGGATGAATATCCCGGTCTTTCATGACGATCAACACGGCACGGCAATTGTCGTGGGAGCGGCGGCGACGAACGCGCTGCATGTTGCGGGCAAGAAATTCGAAGACATCAAGATTGTCAGCACCGGCGGCGGGGCGGCGGGGATTGCTTGTCTGAACATGTTGCTGAAGCTGGGGGTTCGCCGCGAAAACGTGTGGCTGTGCGATATTCACGGGCTGGTTTATGAGGGCCGCGATGAGGATATGACGCCGCAGAAAGCGTGCTATGCGCAAAAAAGCGATCTGCGCAAACTGGGTGAGGTGATCGAAGGCGCGGATATGTTCCTTGGGCTTTCCGGGCCGGGTGTGCTGACCCCGGAGATGGTGGGAAAGATGACGGAACGTCCGATCATTTTCGCGCTGGCCAATCCGACGCCCGAGATTCTGCCTGACGATGCCAAATCTGTCGCACCGAATGCGATCATTGCCACCGGGCGCAGCGATTTTCCCAATCAGGTGAATAACGTGCTGTGTTTTCCGTTCATCTTTCGCGGCGCGCTTGATGTTGGCGCGACCGAGATCAATGACGAGATGCAGATTGCCTGCATCAACGGGATTGCGGCTTTGGCGCGCGAGACAACGAGCGCCGAGGCGGCGGCGGCCTATAAGGGCGAGCAGATGAGCTTTGGAGCGGAGTATCTGATCCCCAAACCGTTTGATCCGCGGCTTGTTGGGATTGTCTCCAGCGCCGTTGCGAAAGCTGCGATGCAAAGTGGGGTGGCGACGCGACCGATCGAGGATTTTGACGAGTATCGTCAGCGCCTTGATCAGACGGTGTTCCGCTCGGCGTTGCTGATGCGCCCGGTTTTCGAAGCCGCGCGCACGGCGTCACGCAAGATCGTATTTGCGGAAGGCGAGGATGAGCGGGTGTTGCGCGCGGCACAGGCGATTCTGGAGGACACCACGGAAACGCCTATCCTGATTGGGCGGCCAGAGGTGATCGAGGCACGGTGTGAGCGGGCAGGGCTGACCATTCGCCCGGGGCAGGATTTCGATGTCGTGAACCCTGAAAATGATCCGCGCTACCGCGACTATTGGCAGACATATCACGCGATCATGGCGCGGCGTGGAGTGACACCGGATATTGCGCGCGCGGTTATGAGGACGAATACGACCGTTATCGGCGCGGTGATGGTGCATCGTAACGAGGCGGATTCACTTATCTGTGGCACGTTCGGGGAATACCGCTGGCACTTAAATTACGTGACGCAAGTGTTGGCCGAAGGTGGCTTGCGCCCGCATGGGGCGCTGTCGATGATGATTTTGGAAGACGGCCCGCTGTTTATCGCCGATACCCATGTGTATTCCGTGCCGACGCCCGAGCAGTTGGCCGAAATTGCCATCGGTGCCGCGCGCCATGTGCGCCGGTTCGGGTTGGAGCCGAAGGTGGCATTCTGTTCACAATCGCAATTCGGCAATCAGGCTGAAGGGTCAGGCAAGCGGTTGCGCGAGGCGATTGCTATCCTTGATTCGGCGCCACGGGATTTCGCCTATGAGGGGGAAATGAACGGCGATGCGGCGCTTGACCCGGTGATCCGCGAGCGGCTTTTGCCCGGCGGCCGGTTGGAGGGGGCGGCAAATATACTGATCTTCGGCTATGGTGACAGTGCGTCGGGCGTGCGCAACATTCTCAAGCAAAAGGGGGCGGGCTTGAGGTGGGGCCGATCCTGATGGGCATGGGCAACCGCGCGCATATTGTCACCTCCGGCGTGACGGCGCGCGGGCTTTTGAACATGACCGCAGTGGCAGGCACGCCGGTAGAGAAATACGGCTGAGCGTGGCGACAGTCAGTTCACCCAGTCATGTATTAGCAACGCCGCCTCGTGTTGTTTCAGAGCAGGAAGCACGAGCGGCATCTCAAGCTCGGGGAACAGGGCGGTTATTTCCTGGCGACCTGCTTGCGTGACGCCCGCCATCGCGGTCGGGCCGAGTGACATGCTTTCGGCTTCCATGCCGTTGGCAATCAGGATCACATGTTCTTCGCACAGGATATGCAGATAGGTGATTTCGCTGCGCGAGCGGTCAATTCGGATTGTTGTGTCATTGGTCAGCAGTCTTGCCGCGACCAAGCATTCATTGGACCCTGTCAGCAGCTCAAGCTGTGGCGAGGCCACGCAGATGCGATGCTGTTGTGACAGGTAGGTATCCACATATGGGCAGCCATCGCCGAACGTATTGCGTGATATTCGCACCGGGTTCCACTTGTCGAACTGCGCAGAACGGGCAAGATGCAGGTGGCGGCTACCGATCCATTGAATCTCATGCTCTGCGCCGCCCCGGTCAAACACCAGATCGCCGACGCTCAACTCTTCGATCGGCAAATCGCCTTCTGGCGTTCGGATCAGTGTACCCTTGGCAAAACAAACGGGCGTATAGACCTGATGCGGGGAGGACTCGATGTCGACGACAAGTGCAACCGCGCCGGTAATGCTAGGCGGGCCATCGGGATAGTGGAAGTAGGTCGTTCCGCCCGCCTCGAAAATGACGACATCTTTTTGGGCGCCGAGCCCGACAATGAGACCACCGACATTCACCCCCGGCTGCACCGTGCCGCTGCCGATATAGGTGATCGGGACGCCATTATAGGTTGTCGTTCCGTCATCCGCGGTTGACAGAATGCCATCATCGTCATTCACGGTGCCGGTTTCGGAGGGGCCGAAAGCGTTCAGAAGGATGGTGCTGCTGCCGCTGAGCAAATCAACCGCCGCAAGGCTGCCAGAGTATTGATATACGTTGGAAATGTCCTGGGGCATTTTTGCCGCTCCTCATGATCTTGAAACATGCGAGCGAATTTGACCGCAGCAGCCTAAGGAACGGTTAGCCGGACCGGCAGAAAGACGAGTTGTTGAAACTTGTCTGTAAATTTCGCGAAATCAGGTGGTTCTTGCGGGTATCTGGTGGCCGGAACTGGAGTTGCTTGCATCGGTGCCGGAGCTTTGCGACATTCAAGAATGTTGGATCAAAGGAGCCCTGACCCCCTTGCGTGAAACTGACGCGGGCCACCCCGAGAGGCTTGCCCCGGCACCGTGCGCAGGAGTATTCAGTCACATCGCCGAGGAGGAGTATGCCATGGGATACCGTGAAGTTTATGACAGCTGGAAAGCCGATCCGGAGGCATTCTGGATGGAGGCGGCCAAAGAGATTGACTGGGACGAGGCGCCAACCAAGGCGTTAAGCGATCTTGGCGATGGGCTTTATGAATGGTTCGCGGATGCCAAGTGCAACACCTGCTGGAACGCAGTGGATCGGCATGTGAAAGCGGGCCGGGGGGATCAGGCGGCGATCATCTATGACAGCCCGATCACCGGGCGCAAGGAGCGTATCAGCTTTGCCCAGTTGCAAGACCGCGTGGCGCGGCTTGCCGGGCGCTACGCGCCAAGGGCGTGGAAAAGGGCGACCGGGTGGTGATCTATATGCCGATGGTGCCGCAAGCCGTGGAGGCAATGCTGGCCTGTGGGCGGATCGGGGCGGTTCATTCGGTGGTGTTTGGTGGGTTTGCCGCCAATGAATTGGCAGTGCGGATCGACGATGCCAAGCCCAAGGCCATCATGGCGGCTTCCTGCGGGCTGGAGCCGGGGCGGGTGGTAGACTACAAGCCGCTTCTGGATGGTGCCATCGAGATTGCCAGCCACAAGCCGGATTTTACGCTGATCCTGCAACGCGAGGAAAGCAAAGCAGAACTGATCGAAGGCCGCGATTTCGACTGGTACGGTGCGCAAGAAGGGGTGGAGCCTGCCGATTGCCTGCCGGTGGAGGGCAATCATCCCTCCTATATCCTTTATACGTCGGGCACGACGGGCCAGCCCAAGGGCGTGATCCGGCACACCGCCGGGCAGCTTGTCGGGCTGAACTGGTCGATGAAGAACATTTATAATGTCGATCCGGGCGAGGTGTTCTGGGCGGCGTCGGATGTGGGTTGGGTCGTGGGGCACAGCTATATCACCTATGCGCCGCTTATTCATGGCAACACCACTATCGTTTTCGAGGGCAAGCCGGTGGGCACGCCGGATGCGGGCACGTTCTGGCGGGTGATTTCAGAGCATGACGTGAAAAGCTTTTTCACCGCGCCCACCGCATTTCGCGCGATCAAGCGGGAAGACCCGAAGGGCGAGTTTGTCAAGAAATACGATCTTTCCTGCCTGCGTATTCTATACCTTGCCGGGGAGCGGGCTGATCCGGCCACGATCGTTTGGGCGCAACAACAGCTTGGCGTGCCGGTGATCGACCATTGGTGGCAGACCGAAACCGGTTGGACGATCGTGGGAAACCCTGTCGGGGTCGAGCTTTTGCCGGTCAAGCTTGGCAGTTCATCGGTGGTAATGCCGGGGTATGAGCTGGAGGTGTTGGGCGAGGATGGCAAACCGCTGCCTACGGGCGAGTTGGGGGCGATTGCGCTCAAGCTGCCGCTGCCGCCGGGCACGTTGCCGACGCTGTGGAATGCAGATGATCGTTTCCGCAAAAGCTACCTTGAGCGGTTCCCGGGCTATTACGACACCGGTGATGCCGGGTTGGTGGATGAGGATGGTTATGTCTTCATCATGGCGCGGACCGATGATGTGATCAACGTGGCGGGCCACCGGATCAGCACCGGCGCGATTGAAGAGGTGCTGGCCGGGCACCCGGATGTGGGCGAGTGCGCGGTGATCGGGGTGAGTGATGACCTGAAGGGCGAATTGCCGGTGGGTTTTCTATGCCTGAACGCCGGGTGCAACAGGCCGCTCGATGAGGTGAGGGCCGAAGCGGTGGCCTTGGTGCGCGAGAAAATCGGGCCGGTCGCGGCGTTCAAGCTTGCAGTGGTGGTGGACCGATTGCCGAAAACGCGCTCGGGCAAGATTTTGCGCGCCACGATGGTGGCAATTGCGGACAATGCCAATTGGAAGATGCCGGCAACAATCGACGACCCGGCCATCCTTGACGAGATTGCGGGCGCTTTGCGTGAGATTGGCTACGCCAAAGGGTAAGCCACGCTGCGGCGCGGGGCAGGTGCCGCCGCGCCGCGCGAGCGGTCAGCTTTTGAACTTGACGCTGACGGTGGGATTGCCCGGCAGACCATCATAGGTGACGCTGGCACCACTGCCCGCCTTGGCGGGCGGCAAGAGTGGCCCGATGGAGCCAACGCTGACCAGATCGCCCTTTTTCAACGTGATCCCGCTTTGCATCAGCCAGAGCACGGAATTGACCGGGTTGCCCAGCACGGCAGAGCCGGGGGCTTCGGCCAGAACGCTGCCATCACTGGCTTTTACGGTGACTTTCATCGCGGCCAAGGCTTCGAGCATGGCGTTGGGGTCCTTGACCGGGATCGGAGCGCCCAGCACGCCCAGCCGCACGGCCACGCCCATTGCCGTCAGGGTAACGCCGGTGATCGGTTGACCCTTGGCAAGTGTGAGGTCGGGCAACTCGATGAACGGGCGCACGGCAGAGATATGCTGCATCGCCTCTTCCGGGGTCTTGGCGTTGTTGATGGCATCATCGCCGACGACGAGAACCAAATCGCCTTCGAGCAGCGGAATGGTGCCGAAATGGGCGGGGATTTCCGCGCCATCGTCCAGCAGCATGTCGCGATAGAGCACACCGCGCACCGGTTCGGTCGTGCCGAAACGCTCCTGCGAGGGTTTGCTGGTCAGCCCGGCCTTGTAGCCCACGACAGGGCCAAGATGGGGAATGAGCGCCTGCACCAGCTTTTCCTGCGAGCAGAGCGCATCGGCCATGCTGCCGCCTGCCGAGAGCGCCTCGGTCGGAGTCTTGGCGAGGTATTCCTCGACGAAGGTGTTGATTTGCGCATCGGTTGCGCAATCGGCGAATGCCGCTGTGGCGGTGAGGCTCAGTGTCGCGGCGATGGTGGTTATGGGCAGAAGACGTATCATGGGGATCCTCCTGTTGTTTGCGGCGCGCTCGTGGAGGCGCCACTTATGCCAAGGCAAGCTTGGCAAAACCCGGTGCGGAAAGCCATGGAAAATTCCAGAGGATCACCGGATCAGACAAATTGCTCGCGGATGAGGCGCTCTTCAAGGCCATGGCCGGGATCGAACAGCAGGCGGTGGCGGATGGTGGGTTCGGAGCGGATTTCCACCACTTCGACATAGAGCACGGCGCGTGAATCGGCATCGGCCATCACCGGGCGTTTTTCGGGGTCTTGCACGTCGATCCGAACGTCTGCGCCTTTGGGCAAGAGCGCGCCGCGCCAGCGCCGGGGGCGGAAGGGCGCGATGGCAGTGAGCGCCAAAACGTCAGAGCCTATGGGAAGAATAGGGCCATGCGCGGAATAGTTATAGGCGGTCGAGCCTGCCGGGGTGGAGACCAGTGCGCCATCGCAGACCAATTCTTCCATCCGTTCCTTGCCATCGACGGTGATTTTCAGCTTGGCGGCCTGCGGGCCCATGCGCAGGAGCGAGACTTCGTTTATTGCAAGGGCTTCATGCGTCGTGCCATCGCCGCGTGTGGCTTTCATCGACAGCGGGTTGATGACGGTTTCTTCGGCCTGGGCGACGCGCTCTGCCAGATTGGTCACCGAATATTCGTTCATCAGGAATCCGACGGTGCCGCGGTTCATCCCGTAAACCGGCATATCGGTGCCTTCGGTGCGGTGTAGCGTGTGCAGCATGAAGCCGTCACCGCCGAGCGCCACGATGACATCGGCGCGGGCTTCATCGACATCGCCGTATTGGTTTGCCAACGCGATGCGGGCGGTTTGCGCCTCGGGGGCGTCGGAGGCGGCGAAGGCGAGTTTCAGGCTCATGATGCGGGTTTCCGATTGGCGGCGGAGGTTCCGATTGGCGACTTTTCTTATTCACCTGCACGATGCGCGCCGCGCTGGCAAGGGGATTGGTCGCAATCGCCCTTCCAGAGCGTAAGCGATTGGATTAGGAGAAAACACGAACACCAAGCGTAATTTCCCAGCGACGGAGACATATCCCATGCCCGATAAAGGTTTTTTCAGCGAAGAGTTGGCCCAACGTGACCCGGAGATTTTCGGCGCTATTGAGAAAGAGCTGGGCCGCCAGCGTGACGAGATCGAGCTGATCGCCAGCGAGAACATCGTCAGCCGCGCGGTGATGGAGGCGCAAGGCTCGGTGATGACCAACAAATACGCCGAAGGTTATCCGGGGCGGCGCTATTATGGCGGGTGCCAGTTTGTTGATATTGCTGAAAATCTGGCGATAGACCGGGCAAAGGCGCTGTTTGGGTGCGAATTTGCCAATGTGCAGCCCAATTCCGGCTCGCAAGCCAATCAGGGTGTCTATCAGGCGCTGTTGAAGCCGGGTGACACGATCCTTGGCATGAGCCTTGATGCGGGCGGGCATCTGACCCATGGGGCACGGCCCAACCAATCGGGCAAATGGTTCAATGCTGTACAGTATGGCGTGCGCAAGCAGGATCAGATGCTCGACTACGATCAGGTCGAGGCATTGGCGAAAGAGCATCAGCCCAAACTGATTATCGCTGGTGGCTCCGCCATTCCACGGCAGATTGATTTTGCGCGGATGCGCGAGATTGCCGATAGTGTGGGCGCACTCCTCCATGTTGATATGGCGCATTTCGCCGGGTTGGTGGCGGCGGGCGAGCACCCAAGCCCGTTCCCGTATGCGCATGTTGCAACGACGACGACCCACAAGACATTGCGTGGGCCGCGTGGAGGGATGATCCTCACAAATGATGAAGAAATTGCGAAGAAGGTGAACTCGGCGATTTTTCCGGGCATTCAGGGTGGCCCGTTGATGCATGTGATCGCGGCCAAGGCGGTGGCCTTTGGCGAGGCGCTGCGCCCGGAGTTCAAGACCTATGCACAGGCGGTGGTGAAAAACGCGCGCGCACTGGGCGACCAGTTGATGAAAGGCGGGCTTGATCTGGTGACCGGGGGGACGGACACGCATGTTTTGCTGGTCGATCTGCGGCCCAAGGGGGTGAAGGGCAACGCCACTGAAAAAGCATTGGGCCGGGCACATATTACCTGCAACAAGAATGGTGTGCCGTTTGACCCGGAAAAACCGACGATCACCAGTGGTGTGCGGCTTGGCTCTCCGGCGGGGACGACGCGGGGTTTTGGCGACGCGGAGTTCCGCCAGATCGGGGATTGGATTATCGAGGTGATCGACGGGTTGGCCGCAAACGGCGAAGAGGCCAATGCGCAGGTCGAGGCCAAGGTGAAGGCCGAGGTGGCCGGGCTTTGCGCGAAGTTTCCAATCTATCCGGGGCTGTGAGGCGGCAGGTGGGGTGAAACCCCACCCTACGCATGGGGCCGAACGAGGGAGAGTGCCGTATGTCGATGATTTCAGATGATCTTCTTGAGCGTATCCGGGCGCGATTTGCGCATGTGCAGAGCGATCCGTTTCAGGGGGAACGGGTATTTTTTGAGAATGCCGGCGGCGCGCTGACGCTCAATTCCGTGGTTGAAACCAGCGGGTTTTATGCCGCGATCCCTGACAATCAAGGGCGCGATAACGTGGCCAGTCGGGCGCTTGTCGAGGTGATTGCCAAGGCGCGTGCCGATATGGCGGAGATGATGAATGCGCCGGGTGGGCAGTTCTTTCTGGGTGAAAGCGGCACGGAGTTGTTGTTCCGGCTGATCTCGGCCGCGTGCCTTGCGGCGGGGGGCGGGCGGTTGCTTGGCTCGACATTGGAGCATCCGGCGACGCGCAGTGCGGCGGCGCGCTGGACCGAGGTCGCGGGGATGGCGCATGTGCTTGTGGCGCATGACGATTTAACCGGCACCGTGGGGGTGGAGCATTACCGCCCGGAGATCACCGGGGATGTGCGGGTGGCCACGATCCTGCATACCTCGCCTGTCACCGGCATGGCGGTGGATGTGGGCGCTGTTGCTGCGGCGATCCGGGCGGTGAGCCCGGAGTGTTTCATCATCGTGGACGGCATTCAGCACGCCGCGCATGGCAGTGTTGATCTGGCTGAATTGGGTGTCGATGGCTATGTGATTTCGCCCTACAAGATGTTTTCGCGCCATGGGTATGGGCTGGCTTGGGTCAGTGATCGGCTGGCAATGATGCCGCATAACAACCTATTGAACGGACCGGAAAAAAACTGGGAGATGGGGACGCGGGACACCGGCGCGTGGGCGACGTTGTCAGACGTCGTGGCCTATCTTGACTGGCTGGGCGGTGAGGTTTCAGACGAGACGGAACGCGCGGCGCGTATCCGCGCGGCGGGGGAGGCGATTCATGGCCAAGAAGCGCGGCTCACGCAAGCGATGATCCACGGCACCGGCAACCTTAAAGGGTTGGCCGATATGGACAGGGTTGGATTGATCGGCGGGCCGGATAACCCGGCGCGCGAAGGGTTGGTTTCGCTTACGGTTGAGGGGGTTAGCGCGCTTGAGGTGGTGGAGCGGCTGAATGCGGCGGGGATCAGGACGCATACCCGCAAGCCGGATCATTACTCGGGCAACGTGCTGGAGCCGCTGGAGCTTGATGGCTGTGTGCGGGTATCGCTTTGCCACTATAATTCGGTCGGCGAAGTGGCGCGGTTCTTGACCGCGATGCAGGAAATCGCGGAGTAAACGCAGCAGTGGTTCGGGTGAATAAAAGCGCCGTTGGGGCGCTTTTATTCGTTCATTTCCAGATATTTAGATTGTCAGGTTCGGGATGATCTGTTTCTTGCGGCTCATCACGCCGGGTAGGGTGACGGTATCGCCGGTGGCGTCGGCGTTGAAGCTTTTCTTTGCCAGCGTGCGCACCAGATCGTTGGGCACCAGCAGGGTGGCTTCTTCGTTGAGGATGTCGATCACGAATAATAGCACCTGATCGACGCCGTCTTCGGAGGCGACTTTCTCCATTGATTTCAGCAGGCTGGCCTTGCGGTCAAGGAGCGTTGCCGGGGCGGTGGTTTCGAGCACGGAGACGCGGAATTTAGTGCCGGAGACGGTGTATTCCTTGGAGTCCATGCGCAGCAATTCTGCATCTGCGAAGGCGGAGACATCGGACTTCGCCGCGAACATTTCAGCGGCGTAATCGGGGATCGAAATACCCAGATCGGCGGCCAGTTTTTCGGCCACGGCGCGGTCGTGATCGGTGGTGGTGGGGGAGCGGAATTCGAGCGTATCGGACAAGATGCAGGTCAGCGCCGCACCTTTTACGGGGTCCGGTAATTTGCTGTAATCACTACCGATTTTATCAAGCATGATGGTCGCGGTGCAGGCGAGGGGGCGGATGGTGATGTCGATGGGGCCGGCCGTTTCAAGACCGCCGGTGAGCTTGTGATGGTCGATGATTTCGCGGATATCGGCGGCGTTGATGCCGTCGGGCAATTCGGCGGGGTTGTTGGTATCGACGATGACGACCGGCGCGCCGGGGGGACGGTGGAGATGATTTCGGGCTTGTCGAGCTTCCAGTGTGCCAGCATGAAGGCGGCTTCGGTGTTGGGCTCTCCCAGCAGCGCGGGTTTGGCGTCTACACCTTTGATTTCATTGAGATACCATGACCAGAGGATCGGCGATCCGGTGGAGTCTGTATCGGGGCTTTTATGGCCGAAAACAAGGGTCGTCATGGCGTGATTTGTCCTTCGTGACTATGCGATTTTGGCCGGTTTATATGCGCGCCGCGCGGGCTTGTCACGCAGGCGATGAGAGAAAATTGCCGCGGCGCAGCAAGGCGGGGTTAACCAAATTTCAGGGAAGATGAACGGCACCGCACGGTGGAATCTGGGTGTCTGCACCCCGGCTGCCGGTCTGGCTGCGATGTGTATGGCAGAAATTCGAGGGCAGGTAACGAAGGGTTAAGGTTAATTCATCGCGCAGAGCGGATTCACAGGGCGCGTGAAACGCTTTAGAGTGCAGCCTATGAGCGGCGTGACAGAGACCGAATTATATGCCCCGGTGAAAGCCTTTCTCGAAGCCATGGGCTATGTCGTGAAAGGCGAAGTGGGCGCGGCGGATGTTGTGGCGCTTGGCGGCGGCGGCGAAGAGTTGCTGATCGTCGAGTTGAAGACCGGGTTTTCATTGCAACTGTTGCAACAGGCGGTGGCACGGCAGCGGTTAAGCGATGCGGTTTACGTGGCGGTGCCGCGTTGGCGGGGCAAGGCGGGCTGGCGGACGTTCAAGGGCAATGTGGGGCTGTGCAAGCGGTTGGGCGTGGGGGTGCTTTCGGTGATGCTGAGCACCGGACAGGTGCAGGTGCATTGCGACCCGGTGCCGTTCAAGCCGCGCAAATCGAAAGCGCGGCGGGCGGCACTTTTGAAGGAATTTCATGCCCGTGAAGGCGATCCGAACAAGGGTGGCATGACGCGCGAGACGATCATGACCGCGTATCGGCAGGGCGCGCTGCGGTGTGCGGCGTTTCTTGTGCAAAGCGGGGCGAGCAAGGGGGCGGTGGTGGCCAGAGAGACCGGGGTCGTGCGCGCAACCACGGTGATGCGCGACAACCATTATGGCTGGTTCGTGAAGGTCGAGACCGGGGTTTACGCCTTGACCGAGGTGGGGCGCGCGGCGCTGGAAATTGAATAGCTCAGGCCATGCCGCCGAGAAGCGCCGCGTTCCCGCCAGCGGCGGTGGTATCGACGCAGACGTGGCGTTCAAGCCTTGCATGGGCCGCATCGGGGGTGCCGGTGATCAGCGGCAGGATCGGCCCGTCGCGGGTGGCCAGCGCCTTAGCATAGGCGCGGGCCTGCGCTTCGCCGCCCCAGTAAAGCACGCCGGAAAAGCCGGTGAGCGTGGTGAGGGCGTCGGGGGGCAATGCGCCGGTGGCCACGGCGGCAGGTGCGCCGAGCGCACGGACAAGAGCGGCCTGCTCGGCGGCGGCGTCCGCGCCCGGCCCGAGACAAAGCAGCGGGGCGCGGGACAGTTCGGAGAGCACGTTTGATTCACCGGTGGGGCCGGGAAGGGTGAGGGTGGTGGGCGGCGCACCGGCGGGCGCGGTGTTGATCAGCGCCTGCATGTCGGCAATGGGCATCGCGGCGGGCCAGTCGCCGCTGGTCGTCTGCGCCGGGTTCGCGCCGAAACGCGGAAGATAGTTTGGGCCGCCCGCCTTCGGCCCGGTGCCGGAAAGCCCTTCGCCGCCGAAAGGTTGTGAGCCGACGATAGCGCCGATCTGGTTGCGGTTGACGTAGACGTTGCCAGCCTGGATGCGCTCGGAGATATGCTGCACGCGGTCGTCGATGCGGGTTTGCAGGCCGAAGGTGAGGCCGTAGCCGGTGGCGTTGATCGCGTCGATCACGCGGTCAATCTCGGTCGCGCGGAAGGTGGCAAGGTGCAGAACGGGGCCGAACACCTCGCGTTCAAGTGCCTCGATCCCCGGCACGGAAATCAGCGTGGGGGCGATGAAATGGCCCGCATTTGGGGTGCGCAATTCGTGCATCAATGTCCCACTGGTGCGCGCCTGCATGATATGGGCGTTGATGTTGTCTTGCGCTTCTACCTCGATCACCGGGCCGACATCGGTGGAAAGCGCCCATGGATTGCCCATGGAAAGCTGATCCATCGCGCCCTTGAGCATGGTGGTGAAATGCGGCGCGATGTCTTCCTGCACGTAAAGGCAGCGCAGCGCGGAGCAGCGTTGCCCGGCGGATTGGAAGGCGGATTCGACGATTGCCTGCACCGCCTGTTCGGGCAGGGCCGAGCTATCGACGATCATCGCGTTGAGCCCGCCGGTTTCGGCAATGAGTGGCGCGCCGGGGGCAAGGTTTTGTGCCATGGCGCGGCGGATGATGCGGGCGGTTTCGGTGGAGCCGGTGAAGGCCACGCCGTTCACCCGCGCATCGGAGGTAAGTGCTGCGCCGGTTTCCCCGCGCCGGGCAGGAGTTGGAATGCCGTGGGAGGCACGCCCGCTTCGAGCAGGAGCGACGCGGCGCGATGCGCGATGAGCGGGGTTTGTTCCGCCGGTTTCGAGAGCACGGCGTTTCCTGCGGCCAGCGCGGCGGCGATTTGCCCGGTGAAGATGGCAAGCGGGAAGTTCCACGGGCTGATACAGGTGAACACGCCTGCGGGCGGCGCATCGGGCGCGTGGGCGGCGTAGTAGCGCAGGAAATCGACCGCCTCGCGCAGCTCGGCCACGGCATCGGGCAAGGTTTTGCCAGCTTCGCGGGCGAGCAGGGCGAATAGTTCACCATGGTTTTCCTCGTAGAGATCGGCGGCGCGAGAGAGGATTTCGCCGCGCGTTGCAGGCGAGGCCGCCCAAGGTACGGCGGACGAAAGGGCGGTCTCCACGTCTGCGGCGCTGGCCCAGTGGATAGTGCCGGGGCTGTCGGCAGGGTCGGCTGGGTTTTGTGCCGGGGCGGGCTTTTGCGGTGCTGCTTGGCCCGCGAGGAGCGGGGCGGCGTGCCATTGATGGGTGCGAAACGGTGCGCGGGCGGTGTGCAGCGCGTCGAGCGTCGGGCAATGGGCGAGATCAAAGCCGCGCGAATTGGGTCGCTCGGGCGTGAAAAGCTCTGGGCCGGTGGGCAGCGGGGTGGCGGGGGCGGTCAGGGCCTCAAACGGGTCGAGCGCGACTTCTTCAGGGGGCACTGTGTCATCGACGATCTGATTGACGAAAGAGGAATTGGCACCGTTTTCCAACAGGCGGCGCACGAGGTAAGCCAGCAGGTCACGATGCGCACCGACGGGCGCGTAGATGCGGCAACGGGTCTGCTCTTGCGCCATAACCAGATTATGCAGTGCTTCGCCCATGCCGTGCAGGCGCTGGAACTCGTAAGCTTCTGCCGGGACGTTCATTTCGCGCGCCATGTCGAGCACGGCAGCGGCGGTATGGGCGTTGTGGGTGGCGAATTGCGGATAGATCCGGTCGGTCAGCGAGAGCAGTTTGCGGGCATTGGCGATGTAGCTGACATCGGTGGCGGGCTTGCGGGTGAAGACCGGGAAGCCGGTCAGCCCTTCGACCTGGGCGCGCTTGATTTCGGTGTCCCAATAGGCGCCTTTCACCAACCGCACCATGATGCGCCGGTCGGCCCGCTCGGCCATGGCATGAACGTGGTCGATCACCTCGGCTGCGCGCAGGCCGTAGGCTTGGATGACGATGCCGAAGCCGTCCCAGCCAGCAAGGGCCGGTTCGGGCAGGACCGCTTCGATCACGGCAAGCGAAAGGGTGAGGCGGTCGGCTTCCTCTGCGTCGATATTGAGGCCCATGCCAGCGGATTTGGCGAGGATGGCGAGCGAACGCAGGCGCGGCACCAGTTCTTCCATCACGCGGGCTTCCTGTGCCAGTTCATAGCGCGCGTGCAGGGCCGAAAGCTTGACCGAGATACCGGGATTGGCGCGGATGTTGGTTGAATGGCAGGCTTCGGCGATGGCGGTGATGGCGCGAGAATAGGCGAGGTGATAGCGGGTGGCGTCGGCCTCTGTCCGGGCGGCTTCGCCGAGCATGTCATAGGAATAGGTGTAGCCTTTTGCCTCCATCCCGGCGGCGCGTTTCATGGCATTGGTGATGTTTTCACCGAGCACAAACTGGCGGCCCATTTCTTTCATCGCGCGGGAGACGGCGGTTCGGATGACCGGCTCCCCGAGCCGTTTGACCGCGCCGCGCAGCGCCCCGATGACGCCGGGTTCGGGATCATCAAGCACCTTGCCGGTGAGCATCAAGGCCCAGGTTGAGGCGTTGACCAGTGGCGAGGTGGAACGGCCCATGTGGCGGGCCCAGTCGGAAGGTGCGATCTTGTCTTCAATGAGCGCGTCGATGGTTTCGGAATCAGGCACCCGCAGAAGGGCTTCGGCAAGGCACATCAGCGCGATGCCTTCCTGCGTGGAGAGGCCGTATTCGGCGAGGAACACTTCCATCATGCCAGGGTTGGCCTCGGACCGGATGCCGCGCACCAGATCGGCGGCACGGGCAGAGATGCGGATGCGGGCTTCGGGCGAAAGTGCGGCAGTATCGCTGAGCCGGGTAAGGGTGGCGGCTTCATCGGCATATGTGTTGGTGTCGAGCTGGGCAGGCAGAACCATGGCAATCTCCGGCGCTTTTAGGTTAGAATAGCGTGTGATTGCAGGACATGTGGCCTGAAATATGGCTCAGGCGAGGGCAAAATGACTGAAAATAACGCGAATAACGGGTTGGATGGGTTTGATCGGAAGATTCTGGCGATTCTGGCCGGGGACGGGCGCATTTCGATTGCCGACCTGGCACGGCAGATAGGGCTTTCAAAATCGCCGGTGCAGGCGCGGGTGAAACGGTTGGAGGAACGCGGGGTGATTACCGGCTATCGCGCGATGCTCGACCCGATAAGGATGGGGCGCGACCATGTGGCGTTTGTCGAGGTGCGCTTGCTTGATACGCGTGAAAAGGCGCTGGGGCAGTTCAACGCGGCCGTGCGGCGGATTGCGGAAGTGGAAGAGGCGCATATGATGGCGGCGGGGTTTGATTACCTGCTCAAGGTGCGCACCGGCAACATGCGCGATTACCGCCGTGTGCTGGGCGAGGAGATATCCAACCTGCCGCATGTGGCAGGCACATCGACCTATGTGGCGATGCAGGCGGTAAAGGACAGCGATCTGGTGGATGTGATCTGAGTCGCGAGCGGATCAGACGTGTTCGGGGCTATGCCGGGGGAGCCGGAATTGCCCTGTGCCTGCCGATTGGTGCGTTTGCGCGCGAATTTGCGGCGGGTTGAGGCGGCAACCGAGGTAAAGAGCGCATAAAGCCCGCCCAGAAACAGCACCGTGAGGGTGAATGCCTTGAGCCAGAGCGCAACCATCGCACCAAGCGTCATGCCATCGTGGAGCGGCATGGTGGCCAGCAGGCCGGAGAACAGCACGATGGTAATGACCTCGCCCACGTTGGATGCGCGCAGGAACGGCACCTTGAGCCAGAAACGCAGGTTGGCGATCCGGTCTGCGGCAAACACATAGATCAGCCAGACAACGATCAGGATGATGCGCAGGTTGGCGTCGAAATCCTGTGGTTGATGGCCGGACAGGAAAAGTGCCGTTGCGATCAGCGAAAGCGGCACGAAGGCAATGCCCAGCGCCATGATCATGCCCTTCTGGAAGGCACGTTTCGCAGCGGAGCGATCATATGTAGGTTTGCTTTTCATATGGGCAGGATTAGCGGTCAATCTTGGCAAGATTTTGGCCGATCATGGGCTTTCTGCGCTTTCGCCGGAAAAGTTCGGCGGGTATGATCCGGGCGAATGCGGGCGTGATGGAATGGTAGACATACCAGACTTAAAATCTGTTGGGCCTTGTGCCCGTGTGGGTTCGACTCCCACCGCCCGCACCAAAAAACAAGAAGCCATCGGACGGCTAATCCGGCCTGTCACGCGGGGCGAAAAACGCGCAAATCTTGTGATGGTGCTGTAATTTGCGCGCTTTGAGGCGCACCTCATGCGGCGAATATTGTCGACTCTCTAGATCGCTGTTTCAGACAATATGGCGTCGCCAAGCGTCATGGGATCAAACGGCTTGATAATGACGGAAATGCCCCCGGCCTTTTTCAACGCAGCAACTTCACTATCATGGGCCCGAGCCGTCATGAAAATTGCAGGGATTTCGGAGTAATTGGGTAATTCCCGCAGTTTGGCAAGCAAGGCGTCACCCGTCATGTCAGGCATCATGACGTCCAGAAGTAGAATATCAGGGCAATATTGTGCAGCAACATCAAGCGCCTCTGCCGCGCTAAGGCATTGAACTAGTTCAAACCTGTCGGATAGCTGTAGTGCAATTTTGGTAATTTCCTGAACATCTATATCATCTTCGACGTGAAGTATTTTCAGTTTTGCTGGCATCTCACTAGTCACCTTGAGGACATTAAAACGCTGGAACTATTACTTGACATGTTTCCTGTATCTCGCACGCATTTTTGCGCAATCTTGTCTATACGAAAATCACTTCGGATAATGTCAAGATCAGCGAGTTTCCCGGTATCATTGTGGTGTTCGTCGGAAAGGCCGATGACACGAAGCGCCGGGTTTTCCTTTCGTAATAGTTGCAAAATAGTTTTGTCGCCACTCTTAAGGTCTTTCCAGTTCAGAATCAATGCATCAAATTTTCTTTTTGAAAGCTTTTTTTGTGCAGCTTCCATTGATGTGACTGCAACGCTCTCACCAACGCTTTGCAACCATTCCTCAAGCAGCGTCGAAAATGATTTGTCAGTTTCGACATGCAGGAATTTTAGCGGAGCGCTTTCTCGTGAGTGGACGATAAGCGGCCCTTTTGGCAGGGAGATGCGGAATGTGGTGCCAACACCTTCTGAGCTGTCAAAATCAATCTTTCCGCCCATCTTCTCGATGAGGGATTTGGCGATACTGAGCCCGAGGCCCGTGCCGCCGCGTTTTCTTGTTGCCGAGCTGTCAGCCTGTGAAAAGGGTTGAAAAACCTGATCCTGATAATGTGCCGGTATGCCCGGACCGCAATCTTGCACTGCGATGACGATACTGTCGTCTTTTTCCAGAAGTGAGACGGTAACTGCCTGATCGGGTTCGGAGTATTTCACGGCATTGGACATGAGATTGAGCAATGCCTGCTCCATCCTAGGGGCATCAATCCAGGCATTGAGCCTGTGTTCTGGAAATGCGGTTTCAAACCGGACACCCGCCTTTTCAGCAATCGGGCCGGCCGCCGCCATAGCCTCGGTCACGATGTCGGCGACATTGTGCGCCGCATAGTGAAAGTTCATCCGTTCAGTCGATGCTTTTTCGAGATCAAGAAGGTCGTTCAGGAGTTTTGCCAGACGATTGCTGTTGCCTTGTGCAATGGTCAGCAGCTTTTGCGCACCTTCGGGCAAATCATTGCCGGCGGTTGCGATCACGAGATCAATTGCGCCTTTGAAGGAGGTAACCGGGGTTCTTAATTCGTGGCTCATATTGGCCAAGAATTCCCGGTTATTGTGTTCTATTTCCTTGCGCTGACTAATATCAATAAACTGAGCGACAAAAAAACTTCCTCCCATAAAAGTACTATGGCCCGGTGATGCGCTTAGCAGCATCCATCTTGCCTCGCCTGATTTATGAATAAAGCGGGCTTCCGTTCTGAACATATTGCGGTTTTCCGAGAGCATTTTTTCAATCTCTCTCAATATGCCTTTCAGATCGGCAGGATAAATCAGTGATCGAAAATCGCACCCCAAAAGTTCATCGTGTGCGTAGCCGGTCAGTTGGGCGAGTGCTTGGTTGACGCGGGTGAAACGTCCGTCTTCCCCCAACAACGCGAGAGGAACCGGCGAATTCTCGATAATCTCCAGAAATTGGCTGCGGCTGGCGCGGAGGCGTTCATTCGCCTCGTGCAACTGCGTGATATCGGTTTGCGATCCAATCAGCCGGTTTGGCACGCCGTTCTCATCGGTTCCCGCAACGCTGGTTTTGGATCGGAACCATCTCCAATTGCCTGAGGCTGACCGCACGCGGTATTCTGAGACCGACTGATCGACGCTGCCGTCGATACACTCTTGATGCGACTCTAGTATTTTCGACACATCATCGGGATGCAGGTGCGCGAAGAATTCGTCCTGAGGATTGTCGGCCATGGTGGCGCGGTCCAGATGCATCAGGTCGACCCATGAATCCGAGACCACCGACCGCCCGGTGGCAAGGTCAACATCAAAGATGCCGATTCCCGATGCGCTCAAGGCGAGGTTCATTCGATGCTCTGTCTTGCGAAGACGATCGGTTATGGTTTGTTCCGTGGTCACATCATCGACCAATAGGATAAAGCGGCACTCGTCGGATTTATCTTGGTAGCTGCTCAGCCGTGCTTTCAGGTGCAATGTCCGGCCAGAGCCGGTGTGTGTCGTAAAAAAGAGTGTGTCATCCCAGCCGTCTGGCGGAAATTCTGGAAAGTGTTCGTGAAGTTGCGAGCCGACAAGGCGGGCTTCCTTGATCTCGAACATATCGAGGAACGCGGCGTTGACCGACAGAACCTTTGCGCCGGGAGCGAGAACCGCAATGCCGATCATGGCATTATTGACAATGGCGTTTGTCTGATCCGCGCTCGCCCGCAATTCACGGGTTCGCGCGCTGACCTCACGCTCAATTTCGCGGGTCCGTCGTGTTTGATCAAAGATGACGACGCCGATCAGGGCCGAAAGTGACAGACCGATCAGACCGACGATGTAAGTAATAAGCGGCCCTTGCGATTCTGTGAAAGCGGGTGTGCTTTGCCAGACTAAGGTGAAATCCTGACCATAGAGCGGTATCGTGGCACTTTTGGTGAAGCTTGCGCCGGGCGAATTGTCGGGATCAGAAAACACCTGAGATTCGGGGTCTGCGTTTGGTCCGGCATAAACTTTCAGATGGAGCTGTTGTTGTTGGGTGGGCGTCAGTTGAGAAAACAGATCGGCCGATCGAATTGGCGCAACTACCAAGCCAGACATCATCGAGGTTAGGTTGTTATCCGGGCTTGAAGGTTTTTCGAACACGGGCCGCGAAAGAACAAAACCGAGGTTCGGTTTGGTAAACTGGGCCAGGTGAAGAGGCTTTGACAGCAGCGTTGCGCGGCTTTCATTCGCGCGGGCAATCGTTTCGCGCCGGTCTGTATCAGCGGATAAATCCAGCCCAATTACCCGCGAGTTTACACTTCTCGGGGCAAGGTATTGAATGACGAATGCGTCATCATGTTGTGTTGGCGGATGGATCTTGAAACCTCTTTTTTCGAGCTTTCTCGCGAGGTTTGCGTATGAGCCATCGCTTTTCTTGACATGCGCGACCCAACCGATGCCCCCGATGCTGGGAAGTTTTCCGTTGAATCTTATGGAGGCGGCATAGCTGGCCCATTCTTCGGGCGAGACCGCGGTCGATGCGTTGATCAATCCGGCAGCGCCATCCAGAGCATTCTCAATATTCCGAAGCCGCCCCTTGAGAGCATCGAGATTGTCGTCCACTAAAGTCGAAAACAGCTCGGAACTTCGTCTGGATTGGAGCTGGGAAAGGGCGAGCACCGAGATCGCGGTAATAACTAGGCACACGGTCACGACCGCAATCCGGGTCAACCAGAATGGCCTTTTGATAGAGGTCACGCGTCACCCTTCGCTGATCTTGTCCGCCGAGGATAGCGAAACGCCCCGGTTTTGTGAGCCGGGCGCTTCAACTCGCCATTTCTTAAGTCTTTCGAGCTAACCTTGGATAAGTCACGACAACTCTAGCGTTGCCAGACTCAACCGGCAAGCAGCGAAAGGTCCGTATGGCTGAGGTCTATCTCGCGTTGTTCCAACCTTGCCATAACCGCTTTGACAGCCCGCTTGAAGTTCAGCTTGGGTGTTGTCGTCAAAAGCAGTGGCTCAGCGACGACAACCTTTGGTACTGTCTCGCTCAGGCACGCAGAGGGGAGTTCATATTTCATCAGCAGCGCATGAATCTTGCTTTCGGATGCTGCCGGGTCAATGGTTTCAAGGCTTTGGGTTGCACATAGGAACATGCCATTGCCCGCGTGGGTAACGAAACTTTTCTCCGGCGAGAAATGACACCGCATGGCGTCGGCGCCGGCCCTGAGGAAGCTCACGAAGTCTGCGGCGTTGGTCTTGGTGAAGATTTGATCCGCTTTGGTAACCTTCATGGCAACCAGATTGATTTTGCAGTCATCGTCGCGCGTTGCTTGCTCAAGGTAGTTGCGGAAGACGGAGAAAGACAGAATGTTGTCGCCAGTCACCTGAAACTGCTCTGCTGCCATCGCCGGATCAGGCAGATGGGTGAGGGGCGTCTTGTTTTGCATGCGCTTGCTTTTCTCGATATTCTGCACGGCCATGTAGCTGTCAATCGCGGCCTGGCGCTCCTGCACCAGACGCTCGGCAACCTTGATGCGTGTCAGGACTTCGAAGAATTGATACGGCTTTGTGATATAGTCGGTGGCACCGTTTGCGAAAGCTTGCTTGACTGCGACGTGATTCTTGAGCCGGGTGATCATCAGGATCGGCGTGTTGCGGTAGCGTGCGATCTTGCGGATGTCGGCGCAAAGCTGAATGCCGTTCTTGCCGGGCATTTCAACATCAAGCAGGATGCAGTCATATGCAGTATCCGCATTCTTGATGTCCTTCAGCGCGTCATCGGGCGCCGACATGAGGGTAAGCTCATTGTAGCCGCCTTCAGATAGGCAGTTTTTCAGCAAATTCAGGGAAACTTCATCATCATCAACAGCTATAATTTTCATGATCTTCACACTCCGTTTCAATGGACTTGTAGGCCGACAGTGACTGGTGTGTCGCTCGGTTGATGGCCTGCACGACACACTCATAGGTAGCTAGACGCGAATTTTGTCAAAATTTTGAACGTATGAAGATGGCGCTCAAGTTAGGCGAGAACACGCCGGATTGCTCATCTCTCAGCACAAAATAAGGATCGTGCGTGGTATTGTTTCCGTCTTGATATGCCAATTTTGCGCCGAAGTCTTGCCCATATGACGACGCTTTCTAATAAAGTTGTTAAATAACAGGTAGTTATGATGGGCGATCTTTTTTGGCCTCTTCGAGCTTGCTGTGCTTGGCGTCCCAAAATCGCCATTTTCGTTTTGTATTCAATCCTAAGGCGAGCCGCCGGGCCGTCTGTAACTTAACGGAGGCCGTCGATATGCGAATCCTGCTTGTAGACGATGATACATTTTTCACTGACTTGATTTCATCAAGCCTAGCCGAAATGGGGCTTGATGATCTCACCATCGCGCATTCCGCCGAGGATGCGCTCGACCTTATCGAGAGCCAGAGGTTGCCGTTCGATTGCTATCTTCTCGATATCATGCTCGGCGGGATGGACGGCATCGAACTCTGTCAACAATTGCGCGCGCGCCGCGCTTCGCAGGCGGCTCCGATCATCATGATAACCGCAAGCACGGATTCGCCGCTCATGGCCCGCGCCTTTGACGCAGGAGCAACAGATTTTCTGAGAAAGCCGCTTGATCACGTCGAAGTGGTTGGCCGGATCAGAACCGCAATGATGCTTGTTGAGACCACCAGAAACGAAAAGCGCGGGCGGCATGCTTTGCGGGCGTTGATTTCTTATTCCTCGGATTTCAATCTGATCGATCTTTCCGAGCGGGTGTGTTTTCCGGATATCAACAGCATGGTTGACTATTACCAGATTGAGAACCGCTTGCTGAAGATGCAGGACGGGTTGTTCCAGATGCATCTCTTCCGGGTTCGTGTGCGGAACTTCTCCACGTTGAACAAACGCACCGAGCGCGCGCATGTCCTTCAGCAATTGCACGCGATCAGCGCAACGATTTCTCAGGCCGTCAGCGCACAGAATTTCATGCTGTCCTATCTTGGACAGGGGTCTTTCGTATGTTGCATCATTGGGCGCCATTCGATGGTGCCAGACCTGTTTCAGGCCAAATTGCGGCACTCTGCTCAGGACGCGCTGAGCAATGTCCCGTCGTGCAAGGGGGTCGATGTGGTGCTGGATGTGTCGGAGGTTTCAACAAAGCGGATACTGTCGCGGACTGCTGCGCTTTCCCTTCTTTCCCGCGAACTTGAGATGGTTTCGTCCGGTCAACCACCGATGTTGCCGGAGGTCAGGGCGATCGAGGAACGGATTTTCACGGCGATTGATGAGCATGAACACAAACTGCTGGCGAGCCATTGATGCCGGGCCAGTGATGCCGGGCCAGTGCGCGAGGGTTCAGACCCGGTAAGGATTGGTGACGTTCATCAGGGCGGCCTGAGTGCGGTCGCCATCAATCTTGTGGACTGGTCCGACTGGCGTGGCGTCCATGCCAATGCGTTTCATCCATCGGCTAAATACCGCCGGGACAATACCAATGATGGCCCTACAGCCCAGCTCACGCGCCGATGCGGCCATATGTTCAAGCAAAATTGTTTGAATCGCCAAGCGCCGCTTGGACGAGACCGTTGCCGCCACAAAAAGGCGCGTCGCTTCCCAGATGTCAGGCCGAGTCGGCGCGTCGAAAAAAAGAACGTCTTGTGGAATGTTCTCAAGCAAACCGCGCTGTGCGTCCCGCAGCATGTATGAATATTGTCCACATTTCGCAGTTGTCGGCGTTAACCGCATCCCTGCCATGATGCGCCCATATTCATGCACCACGACCCAACGGCTGAGCGGCGTATCATATTGATCGAATTCCATGCCTTCAGTCTGGGGTAAATCCCATCCCTTAGCGTCGATAAATACCTCGCGACGTGCCTTTAGGTAGTTTGCCAATAGCGGCCCATGGCGATACATGTTGCCAAACGAAAGTGTCGTCGCCTGAATTTCCAGAGTCAGTTCAGGTGAAAGGCGAGTAAACTGGTTGTCCGCGTGTTCGACTTCGACGACCTGAAAGGCAGGTGTCAAGTCACGTTGCGGAACGATCTCAGGAAACGCCTCAGCCGCCCAATATGGAGTATCATGTTCTTTGAGCAGGCCCATTGTTGCCCCGTCTTCCTGTTTCTAGATTAAATCATAGGTTGCACATTTGGACCACACTTCTGCCACTATTCCATGTTTTTATGTAAGAGGGAATTGAGTAATTTCAGAAAAACTCTGATGTTGCAGATTGCACCCTGGCATTTACTGCATGCCCGCTATGCTTGCAGCGCCTGTTGCCTGGGATTGTGTATGAACTGGGTGAAATATGACCGATCGACCATTCTATCGGATTGACTTCCGTAGCCCGCGAAACACCTTCATTCTGAACTCTCAGATGAGGGATTATGCTCGCGTTGGGGTTGAGTTATTTTCACAACGGTTGGTGATCTACGCTGCGGCTTTCCTGATGGAGGCCTGTTATTATAGCTGGATCCTGGCGGTTCTGTCGCTCTCGGTTCTGATCATTTCTGAAGCATATGACTATTTCGCCTTCCGGAAGATCCTGAAGTTGGACGGTCGGGATGCGACTCGAACGCGCGTCTGTTTGCGTATGCTCCAGTTTGGCACGGTCCTGAGTGCCGTCAACATTGCCGGATTCGCAATTTCCATTGCCTTGCTCCAAGGGCATACGACGCATTTCATGCCGCTCTTCTTTCTTTTTGCGGCGGCGCTGTTTGCTGCGATGAACAATCACCAGATCACGTCAATCCTGCACTTGCGCCTTGCGATCTATTTTGCCGCGTTCTTGTTCATTCCGCTCTATGACATTGTCAGTACCGGCGCACCATTTTCGTCGGAACTCTGGGCACAGTTTTTCACCAGCCTGTTTGTGTTGTTCTTCATCGCTGACAGCTCTCGTGTGTCATCGGAGCTTTATAAGAAGACGCTTGAACAAATGGACGACGTCAAGCGTCAGCATGAAAAAACCAAGGCGGCGCTGGCGGCCAAATCAGAGTTTCTTGCCACTGTCAGTCACGAGCTTCGCACGCCTCTGACCTCGATCAAAGGGTCGCTTGATCTGGTTGGCCACGGTGCGATGGGGGAGATGCCCGAGAGGATGGAAAAGGTTCTTTCGATTGCGCAGCGAAACGCGACCCGGCTGAACGCATTGATTAACGATCTTCTTGACCTGCAGAAAATGGAAGCCGGTCGAATGAGTTTCCAGTTCGATATCGTCAACCTTGGCTCTCTTTTGGCTCAGGCGGTCGCTTCGAACCAGCCATTCGCGCAGAATCTGAATACGGAGATTATTCTCGAGGATGTTGCGAAAGATTTGTATGTCAGCGCCGATGCTGCGCGCCTTGAACAGGTCTTGTCGAACATCCTGTCAAATGCCGCAAAGTTTTCGGAAGCCGGTAGTGAGATTACCCTGCGGGCCAAGCCGCAGGATGGCAAGGTGCGCATTGAAGTTGTCGATTGCGGTATCGGGTTGGCCGAGGAGCACCGCGAGACGGTTTTCGAAGAATTCAGCCAAGTGGATTCGTCCGACCGAAGAAAGGTTGGCGGCACCGGTCTGGGCTTGAATATCTCCAGACGGATTGTCAACGCGCATGGTGGTGTTCTGGACTATATCCGCAACGAAGGGGCGGGGACCACATTCTATGTTGATCTCGCACTGGTGGATGTGGCTGTTGGTGCGGTGAAGACTGCCCAGCATTTCAAAGGGCCAACCTCCGATGAGCCTGCTAAAGCAGTAAACGCCTGAGCTGAGGGCATGAAAGTGGGCGCGAATTTGGCGCCGACTGCGTGATATGCTGCCCAAGACATCATTCATCGAGAATTTCTGTTGGTTTCCAGTTTATTAACAATTCGTAAATTTTTTGCCGATCTTTGCGAAAATTAATGAAAAGCCATAGTTTCGCCCTGTTTCCCAATCAATGTGAATACATGCAATGCGAGAAAACCGTTTCGCCTGCGCCTACGCGAAGATGAGAAGGAAAAGTGACATGAAGATCCTTGCTGTAGATGATGACCCCATCATTCTTGAGCTGTTGACCGAAGTGTTGCGCGTAGTTGGTTTCACGAATTTAACTCTTGTAACATCAGCCAACCATGCTTTGGAGTTGATTGAACAGGCCAGTGTGCCCTTTGATTGTTTCCTGCTCGATATCCAGATGCCGGATATGGACGGGATCGAGTTGACCACTGCGATCCGTCTGATGCCGCACTACGCCAAGACGCCGATCCTGATGATTACCGCGATGGCAGAGCGCAGCTATATTGATAATGCGTTCGCAGCAGGGGCAAGCGATTACATTACCAAGCCGTTCGAAATTGGCGAGGTTCATGCACGGCTGCGTCTGATCGAAACGCTGGTGCTTGAGCGCAATCAGATGGAAGACCGCAATCCCGTCAGCCAGCAGGCCGACCCGGTGGCGATCGTGTCCGAGGCTGATCTGGAACGGCGTTTGTCGCTCCCGAGCATTGATGGTTTCATCGACTACTTGGCCTTGGAAAACTATCTGATGCAGGTCTCGCGCATCTCGCTTTTCGGGATGTCAGTCTTTGGTGTTGTTGTCCCCGACATGACCCGCGCTTTCAAGGCGAGCACGCTTTACGAATTTGAATCCGGCGTTACCGATTTTGCCGAGGCGATCTCGGATTGTCTGAAACCACAGCAATTCTTTGCGGCACATGCCGGCGGTGGCGAGTTCGTTTGCGTCCTGATGGGAGGGACGCATTTTGACCCGGAAGCGTTTGAAGAAATGTTGAACGACACCATCAACGAAATGGACCCGCATTTCTGCGACGGTCGCCCGATCACCCTTAAACCTGTTGCTGGTCCCGCGATCCCCTTGCAAATGAAATCATCGCGCGGGGTGGCCAATACACTTGTGCGGGCTTTGTCGGAAGCAGAAATGACTGCCAGAAATCCACGCGCTGCACAACAATCCGGGCACATCAGCCCACTCAAGTTTTTGTTTAGCTTGTAGATGTGTTAGGATCAGCAGTGATGAATGATCCAAGACTATCCGACGGGCTCGCCAGGATACGAATACGGTTTGTCGAAGAGTTGACGCACCGTTTCGATCGTATGGCACAACTGAGGCCTGAGTTGAATGACCCCGCAACAGCCGAGCCTGCATTGATCGAGATCGGGAAAATCAGTCATAAGATTGCCGGGACCGCTGCGACCCTCGGATTTCCGACCCTCGGCTCAGAAGCGGCGGAGATTGACGACCACGTTGCCAATTATTCAGCCGCCGCAGAGGAGTCGGGGAGGGATGTTCGCGAAAAGATAGATCAAATGCTTGAGACGATCGAAGCGGTCTTGCGCGAAGGCAATAATTCTTCCGTTTGATATGCTCCGATTTATTTGCACGCGTAGTGAACGTGTTCATCCCCGGTGGTTTCGAACGCGGTACACCCGCCGAAATCGCCCCTATCGATAGAGCATATGACGGAACTGGACATTCCCGTCACCTGACACGCATTATTGGCTCCATGACAGATAAACCCTCTCTCGCCGGTGGAACTGGCTCATCCAAAGCGGGTGCCACAGCTCGTGGAACTGGACGGCGGCGGCCGGGTCGGCCTTCGGACGATAAGGACATGCAGGCTGCGATCCTCGACAGTGCAGAGTTCATTTTCGCCGAGCACGGATTTGCCGGCGCACGTATGCGCGACATCGCCGCACGGTCGGATGTAAATCAGGCGTTGATCAACTATTACTTCCGTTCCAAGCGGCAACTGTTCGATCAGGTGTTCCGCCGCCATGGAAGCATTGTTACCGAGCAACGCGAGAAACTGCTCGACGCGTTGATGGCGCGCGATGGCAAGCCGACGGTGCCAGACTTGGTGACGGCCTACCTCACACCGCAGTGGGACATGAAATTCAGCGGGCCGCGCGGTGCCGCCTTTGTCAAGCTGCAGGCGAGGTTGCACGCCGAACCCGAAGAGCAGGCAATCCGGCTGCGGCGCGAGATCTATGATCACTCGACAAAACGCTATCTTCAGGCATTGTGTCTGGCGTTGCCGCATTTGCCGGTGCGAACCGTCAGTCTTCGCATGGCTTTTCTGATTGGCACCTATCTTTTCATGTTGAACGATCTGGGCCGGATTGACGATTTGAGCGACAATCGGATTTCCGAGGTCGGCAAGGACGAGATGATGAACAATCTTGTGCTGTTTCTGAGCGCAGGCCTGCAGGCGCCTTTGGATATTTCTACGTAATAACCGACACGCGTTCGCCAACGCAGCCGACTGCAGGCTTGCAATTAACCAGAATTTTAATTACTGCTGCCTGCGAAAGACAGGGGAGATTCGTCATGAAAACCTTTCGTGTGGGACAGATCGTCCCAAGTTCCAACGTCACCATGGAGACCGAGATCCCCGCGCTTTTGACTGCCCGCGCGCAGGTTCATCCGGAAAAGTTCACGTTCCATTCGTCACGTATGCGGATGAAGAAGGTGACGCGCGAAGAACTCAAGGCGATGGACCAAGACAGCGACCGCTGCGCGCTTGAATTGAGCGATGCGCGGGTTGACGTTCTTGGCTATGCCTGCCTCGTTGCGATCATGTCGATGGGGCACGGCTATCACCGCGAGTCTGCCAAACGGTTGCGGGGCGTTACACAGGAAAACGAGGCCGAAGCGCCGGTTATCACGTCTGCCGGTGCATTGGTCGACGGGTTACACGCGATGGGGGCGAAGCGGATCGCGCTGGTCGCTCCCTATATGCGGCCGCTGACCGAGATGGTCGTGGAATACATTCGGGCCGAAGGGATCGAGGTCAAGGTCTGGAAGGCGCTGGAAATACAGGACAATCTTGCCGTTGCCGCGCATGATCCGATGAATTTGCCCGGTATCGTGGCCGAAATGGACACCGCTGATGTGGACGCTGTTGTGCTGTCGGCCTGCGTCCAGATGCCATCGCTGCGGGCTGTGCCGTTGGCCGAGGCGGTCACCGGAAAACCGGTTGTCACGGCTGCCATCGCGACGACCTGGGCGATGCTGAAGGCTCTCGACCTCGACACGTTGGTTCCCGGTGGCGGCACGCTGCTGTCAGGGAAATACTGAAGGAGATTTCATGCCACAGGGTTATAATGTTCATGCAAACGGCATCCGTCAGCACCTGATCCGGTATCCCGGACCGGGGCAAGCAATGCTGTTGATCCCGGGGATTACCAGCCCTGCTATCACCTGGGGGTTCGTAGCCGAGCGCCTCGCGGAGCGGTTTGACGTGCATGTGCTTGATGTGCGCGGGCGGGGGCTGAGCCAGGCGGGCGATCTGGACTATTCGCTTGACGCGATGGCTGATGACGCGGTCGAGGTAATCGCAGCTGCGGGGCTGAACCAGCCTGTCGTTCTTGGTCATTCGATGGGCGCACGCACGGCGATCAGGGCGGCACGCAAGGATGCCTCGGGCATCGCGGGCCTGATATTGGCGGACCCGCCGGTCAGCGGGCCGGGGCGCCGCGAATACCCGTCCAAATGGCCATGGTATCGCGACTCGATTGCCATGGCGATAAAGGGGTGTTCGGCGCAGGACATGCGTGAGTACTGCCCGACCTGGACAGACGAACAAGTGGCGCTGCGGGCGGAATGGCTTCACACCTGCCAGCCAGATGCGATCAAGACAGCTTTTGACGGGTTTCACTCGGATGATGTTCACGTTGATCTGCCACACCTGACTTTGCCGATCCGGCTTGTCGTGGCGGGCGGCGCCCCGGTTGTTGGCGCTGAGGATGTTGCCGAAATAAAATCGCTCGTCCCGCATATCGAGACGCGCACCGTTGAGGGCGCGGGCCATATGATTCCCTGGGATGATCTCGAGGGATTTCTGACAGCGGTAATGGATTTCGACGCCGACCGGCGCAACCATGAAGGAACATAATAGATGGACCACGCAAGCTTCACCGAGATCTGCCTGCATCAGTTGAAGATGTCGGGTGTCCACGAAGGCGAAAAGCTCGTCGTGCTGACCCAAGGGAACGAACGGCTCGACTATGCCGACGCATTCATGGCAGCAGGTGCGCGGCTGGGCGCTTCGATGTACCATATGCGGCTGCCGGCACCGGCGGCCATGGGCGGCTGGAATGTCGGTGTGACCGGTCTTGCCGCGCTGCCTGATGCTGTTGAGGCGCTCAAGGCCTGTGACATGTTGATTGATTGCGTGTTCCTGCTGTTCTCGCCCGAACAGTTCGCGATTCAGGCCGCTGGGACACGTATTCTGACGGCTGTTGAACCGCCCGAACTGCTTGCACGTATGCTGCCCAGTAAGGAGCTGCGCGAAAAAGTCGAGATTGGTGCCGAATACCTAGACAAAGCCAAGGTGATGCGCATCACCTCTCCGCATGGCACCGATGTGACTTACAAGCTAAACACATATCCAACCGTGGCCGAATATGCCTGCACGGATGAGCCGGGCCGCTGGGACCATTGGCCTTCGGGTTTTGTGTTTACCGGCGGGGACGATGATGGCGTTGACGGCCAGATCGTCGTGGCGCCCGGAGATGTGCTGCTGCCGCAGAACATGTATGTTCGTGACCCGATCACCTACACAATCGAAAACGGCCTTATCACCGACATACGCGGCGGGCTCGATTGCGACTTGGTAACGTCATACATGGACAGCTTCAACGATGAGCGCGGCAAAGGCATGAGCCATGTTGGCTGGGGGATGAACCCTGATGCCAAGTGGCACCGGATGGTGCCGGGTGAGTTTCCCGGCGGCATGGGGATGGAGCCGCGCAGTTTCTACGGCAACGTGATGTTCTCGACTGGTCCGAACAACGAGCTTGGTGGACCAAACGACACCGCCTGCCATCTCGATATTCCAATGCGTGGCTGTTCGTTGTTTCTTGATGATGAGCCGATCGTGATCGACGGCGACCTTGTCGTGAAGGAAATGCAGATGGAACGCCGCTAACCATTCATTCGAGAGGATTGAACCGTGAGCCAGGAAAAAATCTATATGGACGCGGGTTTTGGGGCGCGCGTTCCCCGCGGTCCTCATCCCGCGTTGATCGTCGTCGATTTCAGCTATGGTTTTACCGACGCGGCGTATCCCACAGCCTCTGAAGCGGGGCCGCAGATAGCGGCAACCAACCGTTTGATCGCATTGGCACGCGAGAAAAACGTGCCGGTGATTTTCACTGTTATTGCGTTCAACAAGGCCGAATTGAAGATTCTGCCATGGTTGAAGAAGGCGACCGGCATGAAGACGCTCGAAGAGGGCAGTCGGCTTGTTGAGGTCGACGGTCGGCTGGACCGGGTGCCCGATGATCCCGTCGTGGTCAAGAAGGGGGCTTCGGCATTCTTTGGCACCAACCTTGCCGCACAGCTGTCCGGGGCAGGGGTCGACACCGTGGTGCTGACGGGCGCGACGACATCGGGCTGTGTTCGGGCGTCTGCGGTCGACGCTGTTCAGAGCGGGTTCAACGTTCTTGTTGCTGGCGATGCCTGCGCTGATCGCGCGCGCCCACCGCATGATGCGGCGCTTTATGATATTGCTCAGAAATACGGCGATGTCATCGAGACGGACGAAGCTGCCGCATATTTCTCGGCCCTGTAAGCTTACCGAAGGCGCAATTTCGCGCCCTCGGACTTGCCCGGACAGGACCTATGGGGGGTGTGAAGGGTTTGTCCGCGTCGCCAAGCGGACTTCATGCTCGGCGTGCGCAACGAATGTCTGGGTCTGCAAAGCAAATCCTTGACAGGGTGCGGAACGCGCACCTGAGGCATTGCTTTCGAAGAAAATAGGACGTATACTGCATAAATCATTCTCAGGGAGAAACCAATGACACCCAAGATCACTTTCGAGGAGCATTTCATGGCTCCGGGCTTCGAGAAACACTCTGCGGCTTTTCTCAAGCTTATTCCGAAGGATCAGGCGGATATCCTGACGCGGCGGCTGGCAGATTTCGACGGTGAGAGGATCGAGGCGATGGATCGGGGTGGAATCACCCGCTCGATCATTTCATTGACCGGGCCGGGAACCCAAGGGGAAGCTCCCGAGAACGCCGCCGACGCGGCAAAAGGGGCCAATGATTTTCTGGCTGAGAAAATCTCAAAGAACCCTAACCGGCTTGGCGGTCTGGCAACATTGCCGATGCATGACCCCGACGCTGCCGCGCGGGAACTCAACAGGGCGATTGGTGAACTTGGCCTGCTCGGGTGCCTCGTTAACAGCCACACTCATGGCACATATTATGAAGGGGCGGAATACGACCCTTTCTGGGCTGAGGTTGAGCGGCTTGGTGTGCCGTTTTACCTTCACCCGACGAATGCTTACGTTACTCCGCATGTCTTGGGGGGTATGCCGGTTATCCAAGGCGCGACATGGGGTTGGGGGTCGAGACCGGATCGCATGCCCTTCGTATCCTCTTTGGTGGTGTTTTCGACCGTTTCCCAAAAGTGAAGCTTGTGCTGGGCCACATGGGTGAGGCTCTGCCGTTCTTGCGCTGGCGCTATGACAGCCGTTTCCATGCATACCCGATGGGGGTTTCTTTGGAGCGCGCACCATCGGCTTATTTCGGGCCGAACATCGTTATTACAACGTCCGGTGTCTGCTCGCACCCCTCGTTGATGGGGGCCATCGGTGAGATGGGTGAAGAGGCCGTTATGTTCTCTATCGACTATCCCTATGAGGATACTGATCTCGCCGTGGAGTTCATCGAAAGCGCCCCGATGGATGAGGCGACACGGACGAACGTTTGTCACGACAATGCAGCCCGGCTTTTCGGACTGCCGACCTTGGCCGAAAAAGAAGAGAATTGAGATGGATTGGTTCAAGACCGTAGAAACCTCCAGGGTTCTGGAGGAAGGCTCGGTGTCGACCGAGGTCGATGGGCTACGCATCGCGCTTTGGGCGATTGATGGCGAGATCTACGCCACAGGCAACATCTGCACTCATGCCTTCGCCTATCTGACTGATGGCCATGTCGAGGACGGTTGCATTGAATGCCCGTTGCATCAGGGCGTGTTCGATATTCGCTCGGGCCGGGCGCTTTGCGCGCCGGTGACCAAGGATATCGCGACCTATGCCGTAAAACAGGACGATGGCTTTGTCTGGGTCGACGTGAATACTTCGGGTCCGAAACCCGAAGCAACGCCTGCCGCCAAAAGTGTCATCGGTTCGGATGGTCGCACCATGGTTGTCGTCGGGGCAGGTCAGGCCGGCGCGGAAACGGCAATTGCGGCGCGCAAACACGGCTTTGGCGGCCGCATCGTCATAGTCGGCGCCGAAGCCCACCCGCCCTATGAGCGCCCGCCGCTGTCCAAGAACCTGCTTTTGGGGGAGACGACGCTCGCGGATGCGCATGTTTTCGAAACCGGGCAGGCCGAGGAGTTGCAACTCGAATTGAGGCTTGGTGCCACCGTCGCGGCGATAGACACGGGCGAAAAAAGGATCAGCCTCGCAGATGGGGACAGCCTTTCTTATGACATCCTGATCCTTGCCACCGGCGCCCGGCCACGCAAGCTTGAATGCAGCGGTACGGACAGTACCGAGCTGCACTATCTGCGCGATCTGGGCGATGCCGAGCGGCTTGGCGCGGCGTTGCGCAAGGCAAAAAGCGTGGCCATCATTGGCGGCGGTTTCATCGGGCTGGAACTGGCTTCTGCTGCGCGCAAACTTGGTGCGGCGGTGACGGTGATCGAGGCGCAGCCCCGGCTCATGACGCGGCTTCTGCCTGCTGGGCCGGCCGATCATCTTGCCGGTATCGCGCGTGAAAACGGGGTTGAGATCGACCTTGGGGCCCGCATCACGCATGTCAGCGACACGGGCGTTGGCCTTGGCGATGGGCGCATGATTGAGGCCGACAGCATCATCGCTGGCATCGGGGCAATCCCTAATGACGAGCTTGCCGGAACGGCCGGTATCAAGACGGCGGAACGCGGTGGCATTCTTGTCGACATGGTAAGCCGGACGAACCTTCCTGGCGTTTACGCGGTCGGCGATGTTGCCGTGCGCCAGGACCGTTTCGGTGGCCCCGAGATTCGCATGGAAAGTTGGCAGAACGCGCGCCTAAGCGCCGATCGTGCAGCGCGTCACATTGCCAAGCTTGGGCCTGCCGCGGAAGATGGCCCTTGGTTCTGGTCAGACCTCTTCGGCACAACCGTTCAGATTTTTGGCCACACTGACGCCGATATGCCGGTCATTCGCCGCGACGGCGACAAAGCCCCGGTCTTCATGGGGCAGGACGGCCTTGGGCGGGTCAAATGTGTGATTGATTTTGGCGATCCGTCCGCGCTGCGCGCAGCCAAGGCACTGATGGCTAATGGACAGCCGCTTGCGACCGACGGATCAGGCGCGAGCAACAGCAAGGAGGACGACATGAAGCACCAACCGATCGAAAGCCGGTTCGTCTGGCCGGCCGAAGGGCTCGCTCGCGTGCCTGACTGGGTCTATACGAACGACGAGATTTATGAGCGGGAAGTCGAACGGATTTTCCACGGGCGGACCTGGAATTATGTCGGACTGGACTGCGAAGTGCCCAATCCCGGTGATTTCGTCCGCTCATACGTTGGCCCAACGCCGGTCGTTGTGTCGCGCGATGAAGATGGCGAGGTTCACGTCTTTGAAAACCGTTGCTCGCACCGCGCGGCAGAATTTTGCCGTGAGTTGCGCGGCAATACCGCCGAATTCGTTTGCCCCTACCACGAGTGGAGCTATGACCTGAAGGGTAACCTTGCTGGCGTGCCGTTCCGGCGCGGTGCCAATGGTGCTGGTGGAATGCCCGCTGACTTCAACCCGGCCGATCACGGGCTGCGCAAGCTTAATGTCGCGCGGCGCGGTGGGGTGATTTTTGCCTCTTATGCCGAAGACGTGGAGAGCATCGAGGATTATCTCGGTGAGGACATGCTCAAGGATTACGACGCGGTTTTCTCGGGCCGCAAGCTCAAGCTCTTTGGCCACTATCGCCACACCATCATGGGCAACTGGAAACTTTACCCTGAAAACCTCAAAGACCCCTACCACGCGACGTTGCTGCACACTTTTCTGGTTACTTTCGGTCTTTTGGTGGCGGGTAACAAATCCGCGATGATCTGCGATCCCAGGGGGCGCCATTCGACCATGGCCTCCGCCAAGAGCGAAAACAGCGTTACTGATGAAAACAAAAAGGAAATGCGCGCCTATCGCGACGGTATGACCTTGGCCGATCCGCGCCTGATGGATTACGTGCCGGAATTTGACAGCCCGTGGTCGGTCACCATGCAGGTGATTTGGCCCAACCTGATCGTCCAGCGCGAGATGAACACGCTTGGTGTGCGCCAGATCGTGCCTAATGGGCCGAACGAGTTCACGATGATCTGGACCATGTTCGGGTATGAGGACGATGATGACGAGATGACGCGCCATCGCCTGCGGCAAGGCAATTTGATGGGCCCCGCCGGTTTCCTTGGGCTTGAGGACAACGAGGCGATCAAGTTCGTGCAGGATGGGATGCTCAACTCGACACCGGCGCAGCACATGGTGCAGCTTGATCCCGATGTGCCTGCGGGAACGTCTGAAACGCTGATTTCCGAGGCGGCCATTCGTGCGCTCTATCAGCATTGGCGTGAGGAGATGAGCCTATGAACCAGGAACTGAAGCTGTCGCCCGACAAGGGGTTGAAGGATGTGAAAGGCGCGCTCGCCCGTGCTTGCGATCCTGCGTTCCGCGAGGCCAAGCACGCGGTTGAGGCCTTCAATGCGCTTTATAGCGCGGTGCTTGATGATGGCGATCTGGAGGATTGGCCGGAGTTCTTCACCGAGGATGGTTTTTACAACATCGTCAGCCGCGAAAACCACGATCATGGGTTGCCTGTTGGCTTGGTCTATTGCGAAGGCAAGAACATGATGCGGGATCGGGCGATGGCCATCGCCAAGACTTCGATGTTTGGCCCGCGCTACCTGCGCCACTACATGACCAACACCCGCATTACCGACGTCGGTGATGATGGGACGATCCGGGCTGAGGCGAACTATATCCTGATCGAGGTTCTGGCCGAGTGGCCCGAGGGCCGCCTGCATCAGGCAGGCCGGATGCAGGATGTATTTGAGACGCAGGAAGATGGCAGCCTGCTGCTGAAATCCCGCATCGCGATTTATGACACGCTTCTGGTGCACAACGCATTGGTGCTGCCGGTCTGACGCGCAGCAAATAGCAAAGGGTCCGGGCGTTCCGCGCCCGGGCCTTTTTGCGTTAGACGCTTAGGCTATCAACTCCGGCGGAAAAGCGAGCGCAGCTTGGCGCCGATAACAGCGCGGATCATCGCGAAGGCGCTGATTCCCTTGCTCTCGCGAACTTCGCCACCCGACAACACGGCATCACAGTTGGCGACGAATTCGCTGAGGATGTAATCGACGAAACCATTGACAAGCTCGGGGCGGTTGAACTGCCCCAGCATGCCCTGAATTCGAAAGCGAAGCCCGACATCCACGAGCGAGGTCTGCGGGCCGTCTGGCGCGGGACGAACGGTATAGCTCAGCTCACCCTCAACAGCCGACTGGCCGCCACGATCCTTGCCCCGTCCGGTGACTGTGCCGGTGTGGGTCGCATCATCGGTATCGTAGTTGCCCTGTCCTTCAAACTTCGCGCCGATCGGTCCGAAGGCAACGCCGATATGCCCGGCGAACGTGCTGTCATCATGCTCGGCAAGGCTCGCCCCCGGCAGACAGGCCGCGACCGCGTCGAGGTCAGAAAAATGTGCCCAGACCGCATCGGGGGAATGTGCCAGATTGACCTCGCGCTTGACCACTGACCAGCCATCCTCGACGCTCATCGTGCCGGACGAGACTGCGCTGTCGGCTGCGCGTTCGGCTATATCGGCCTCAAATGGCGCAAATCCCGTGATTTCGGGGCGGGGAGCGCGGGGAGCGCCGGTGGCCGCAATTCCGAGCGCCTTGCGCTCTTCAATCACTTGGGCAATGGCCCGCACGATCCCGACATAGCCGGTGCAGCGGCAAAGATTGCCCGAAAGCTCGTTGCGAATCCGCATTTCGTCTGGCTCGTCCAATCGTTCAACGAGGTCGCGCGCTGTCGCCAGCATTCCGGGGGTGCAAAAGCCACATTGCAGGGCGTGGTTTGCCTTGAACGCGTCGCGGAGCCGGTCCATCAGCTCATCGCCCTTGTAGCCTTCGATGGTTTCGACCGTGACCCCCTCGCAGGAGGCGGCAAACATCAGGCATGAGCGCGTCGGTTTGCCATCCACCATTACGGTGCAGGCGCCGCAGACACCTTGCTCGCAGGCCAAATGCGTCGCCGTGAGATCGAGATGGTCGCGCAGGATCTCGGCAAGCTGTGTGCGTGGAGCGACGGTAACGCTTTCGCGCCGACCATTTACGGTGAGGCTCACGGTTTGCGCAGCGATGGGAGATGCGACAGGAGCATTCATGGGATGACCTTTTCGATGGCCCGCACAAGTGCGGTCTTGAGAAGTTGGCGCTTAACCCGATCCGCGCCGGGCAGTTGGGCGGCAAGTGCCGCATCTATAGCCTCTGGTGCGGGGCGCTTTGCCGTCCCAGCGATCGTGCGCGCCAGATCGTCAAGCAGAATTGGCGCGCCTTCGGTCGCGCCGACAACCACGCGGGCGTATTTCCGTCCGGGGTGGATCACGACGGCACCGATGGCATCGGCGAACTCGCCAACCTTGCGGCAGATCTTCTCATAGGCCCAATGCGCCTCGCCCATGGCGGCGGACAGCTCCACGCCAGTGATGATCTCCCCCGGTTGCAGTTTTGTGCGGTAGGCCCCTTGCATGAAACCTGCCATCGGCTCTCGCCGCGCCTTGCCGCGCCCGGCCGTGATAACCAGCACAGCATCGAGTGCCGTCATCGCCGTGGTCCAGTCTGCCGCCGGGTCGGCATGAGCGATTGATCCACCCACAGTCCCCTTGTTGCGCACGGCGCGGTAGGCGATGTTGCGGGCAACATGGCGCAGCATCGAGGGCAGGGGAACGTCACTGTCGCCGTCCTCGATCCGCGCATGGGTCACGCCCGCGCCGATGATCAGAGTGTCACCATCCAGACGGATGCTGCGCAACTCGTCCAGATGGGCAAGCCCCACCAGAGTCGACGGTCGCGCCAGACGCAGGTTGAGCATCGGGCCAAGTGACTGGCCACCCGCGATTACTTTTGCGTTGTCCGCGTCAAGCCCTTTGGCGGCTTCAGCCAGTGTTCCGGGGCAATCATGGGTGAAGGGTGCAGGCTTCATTTTGCCATCTCCATTCGGCCCGCGTCTTGCGCATCGAAAATCGCTTCCAGAATGCGATGTGGCGTTGCGGGTATGCGGGTCAGTTCTGCTCCAAGCGGCGAAAGTGCATCGTTGATCGCGTTGACGATCGCACCGCTGGGCGCGATGGCGGCCCCTTCGCCCACACCTTTGATTCCGTGGCGGGTATGGGGTGAGAGAGTTTCCGAATGGCCCAGCCGGAACGTCGGCAGTTCGGCCGGACCGGGCAGAATATAGTCAGCCAGCGTTGAGGTTAGCGGCTGCCCGGCGGAATCATAGATCACTTCCTCAAACAGTGCCGTGCCGATGCCTTGAGTCGCGCCACCATAGGATTGCCCCTCCAGAATCAGGGGATTCACCCGGCGCCCGCAATCTTCGAAGATCACGTAGTCCTGAATTTCGACCTTGCCGGTGGCAATGTCGACCTCGACCACTGCGGCATGGGTGGCATAGGTGAAGACGCCGGTGTCAATATCGGGTTTGTAGCCTTCCGTAACCTCAAGCCCCATGGTGTTTACGTCATCGGCGAGCATGTCAGGCCGCAGATACCATGCCTGTGCGACCTGCTTCAGGCTGACCGACGCGCTGCCGGCGAAGACTGCGCCGTCTTTCAGTTCCGTGTCCTGAGGCTTGCATTGCAAGAGATGTGCGCCGATTGCACGGATTCGACCGGCCAGTTCCTCGGCCGCCTTGGAGACTGCACCGCCTGCCATCACCATCCCCCGAGAGGCGTAAGCGCCAGTGGAATATGGTGTGGTGCCGGTGTCACCCATGGTGACCTTGATCTGTCCAATGTCTACCGAGAGCCATTCGCTGGCGACTTGGGCAATCGTGGTTTCCAGCCCTTGCCCGAAGGAGTGGTTGCCTGATTTGACTTCGACCGAGCCGGTCGGGGCGAGCTTGACCATCGCCTGTTCATACCCCGGCACAAGCGCCAGCCCCCAAGAGGCAAAGACCTTGGTTCCGTGTGCTGACTGCTCGGTAAACGACGAAAACCCGAGACCCAGATAGCGCCCTTCTTTCAACGCCGCAGCCTTGCGTTTGCGAAAATCAGCGGCGCTGATCATTGTGGCGGCCTGTCGTGCGGCATCGGGGTAGTCGCCGGTATCGTAATATTTGCCGGTGATATTGGTATAGGGCATTGCTTCGCCCTGAACGAGGTTAAGTTCGCGCACCTCAAGGGGATCGCGCCCTACTGCGCGGGCGATGGCGTCGATTGTCAATTCCATCGCAAAACAGACACCGGGCCGTGCGACGCCGCGATAGGGGTAAACCCCGGCTTGTTTGTGGCGACTGAATGGGTTCGGCAGGCATAGGCCCCGATATCGTAAGGGCCGGGCAGGTTGCCGCCCGCCTGCGCCGCTTCAAGGCAAGCGGTGAAGGGCCAGACAGAATAGGCGCCGACATCGACCCAGACATCGGCGTCCAGTCCGAGCAATCGACCGTTGTCGTCCGCATAGGCGGTGATCTTGTATCTGTGCTCGCGCGTATTGGCGCCTGCGGTCAGATGTTCGCGCCGATCTTCGGTCCAGCGAATCGGGCGCCCGGTGGCGCGCGCAAGCCAGGATACGACCAACTCTTCGGGCTGGAGCACGCATTTATAGCCAAACCCACCGCCCACGTCAGGGGCGATCACGCGCACCTCTCCTTGATCCAATTGCAGGCATTGGGCGATGCCGGTACGAATCAGGTGCGGAACCTGAGTTGATGCATAGACTACCAGTTGCTCGGCTTTGCCATCCCAGAAGGCCAACGCCCCTTTGCCTTCCATCGGGGACATGCATTGTCGAGCGGTCGTGTATTCGCGCTCGACCACGACCGTGGCTTTGGCTCGCGCCTCCGACAGATCACTATCGAAGGTTGTGCTGAGAAACAGATTGTCAGACCACTCTTCGTGTAGCCGTGCGGCCCCTGGGGCCAGCGCGGAGTCCACGTCGACATGCACCGGCAACGGGTCGAGATCGACGATGACCGCTTCGGCCAGATCTTCGGCTTCGGCGCGTGTGGGGGCGATGCAGACGGCGATACATTCACCCGCGAACCGAACCTTGCCTTGGGCAAGGGCAGGGTGATCGGAAATCTTATAGCTTGGCAAACTTGATTCGGCCCGAATTGGCAGCAGATCGGGCATGTCGTCGATCGTGAAAACTTGCCCCTCAGCACCTTCGGGCTTGGTGATGGAGCGAATTCTTGCATGGGCGAGAGGGCTGCGCACGAACGCCGCTTCCCAGCCGCCGGGCATCTTTATATCGCCGACGAACTGGGCCTTACCGCGCAAATGCCGACTGTCTTCTTTGCGTGGAACGCGTGCGCCTATGCCGCTGTTCATCTTTCGGTCCTTTTGTGCCAATAAGTGTGACGGGGCCTTTGGGGCCACGCTGGAAGTTGTGCTTTCGTGATAGGACGTATACTTCGTATATTGTAAACTAGCAATACGGGTCGTGTGACCCTGCTACTGATTGACCTTGTGAAACGGAGTCGAGCATCATGAACGAACATGCCAAAGCTGAAGACGGGGCCACCTTGTCACGTAGAGGATCAGAGGGCAGCAGGCGGCATGACGATCTACGGGACAGGCCGGGATATTTGGTGCGGCGTCTGCATCAGATCCATGTTGGATTGTTTGCTGAGGAGTTCGCCGATTGCAAACTGACCCCGGTTCAATACGCAATGCTTTCTATTCTTAGCGCGCGCACCGGGATCGACCAGTTATCACTGTCCAAGGCTGTTGGTGTCGACCGAACCAGTGGCGCGGACGTGATCAAACGGTTGGTTCGGGAGAAGCTGGTGATGCGCACGACATCGCCCGACGACAGGCGCATGAAGTTGGTCAGCATCACACCCGCGGGTGCGGATTTGGCGTGCCAGATGCGCCCGGCGATGGACGCGGCGCAGGACAGGTTGATGTCCCCACTTTCGCCTGACGAACGCGAGGCTTTCATGGATACTCTGCATCGGATGATCGAGGCGAACAATGGGGCCAGCCGTGCCCCGATGTCCTGATTGATCTTCTAGGCCAAGGAGAAGTGCGCGGGCGATTCTCTGCTTCGGCGGTATTTCTGGCTGGCGCGGAGCGCGGCGGTGACGCCTTAAATCATTAAGAATCAGTTCGTTACGAAATAATTAAAAATTTGGTTAAAATTCCTTTGCGCTGAGCAAATACGATGCATACTGTATAAAAAAATCAGCGGAGGACCGAAACGGCATGACCACAAGTTGGCAGATGGCAGAATCGATGCGTCAAGCGATGCGTCGGCGCATTGGTTGCCTGATCGGCGGGAATTCGATTTCGTGACGCTGTTCCTGCAATTCTTTTTGACTGGCATTGTGACCGGCTCATTCCTCATCCTCGCTACGATCGGGTTTTCATTCACCCGGCGCGTCGAAGGTTTTCTGAACATTGCGCACGCCGAATTGATCGGCGTGTCCGCCTTTACCACCTGGGGGCTGAACAAGCTGCTGGGATGGCACGTCTTGCCAGCCGCCGTTGTGGGCATCGTCTTTACTGGTTTTGTAGGTCTTGCCATTGGACGGGTTGTCTATGACCCCATTCGCAGGCTCGGGCCATCGGTTCTGCTGATCACTTCGGTCGGTGTCGCATATGCGGTTGGTGGCACGGTGGATGCGTTGGTCGGCACCGGGATTCGTACGCTCGATATTCCGCTCGCCACTAGTTATCGTTTCTGGGGGCTACGGATTACCGATTACCAGATGTTTGTTGTGGCTTTCGCCGCGATTGCGACCGGTGCGCTGGCGCTGTTTCTCAACAAGACATCCATGGGGCTTGCGATTAGGGCAATCTCGGCCAACCCCGAACTAGCAGCTTCGCGCGGGATTGATGTGAAGTCCACATCGCGGATTACCTGGCTGATTTCGTCGGGGCTTGCGGGGCTCGCCGGGGTTATGTTGGCCGTCATTGCCACGCTCTCGACCGACATCGCGTTCCACCAGATCCTTCAGATTCTCGCCGTGGCGATCCTCGCCGGGCTGGGCTCACTTTATGCGGTGATTGCCGCCGGTTTGATCGTGGGAATTGCAATGGATGTGTCGGTGTTCTGGATTCCCGCCGGGTATCGGCCATTGATCGCCTTTGCTGTCGTCATTCTGGTGTTGCTGTTCCGGCCCGAAGGCCTTGCAGGAAAGAAATCGCGATGACCTTTTATTCTCTGATCCTGACAACGCTTACTTTTGGTGCGCTGTTCTCGGTTCTGACGTTGTCGCTGAACCTTCAGTATGCCCGCGGCGGCATGATCAACTTCGGAATTGTGGCTTATTTTGCGGTCGGGGCTTATGCCTATGCCGTCTTCACACAAGAGCCGCCAAGCGGGCTTGATCAATATGCCTTCGGGTTTGGCGCGCCGTGGTATATCGGCTTACTTGCTGCTGGCGCGGCCTCGCTCATTTTCGCGCTGGTCACGGGGTGGCCGACGCTGCGACTGAGGGGCGAGTATCTCGCTCTGACGACCTTTGCCTTTGCCGAAGTTCTTCATTCGTTTCTGTTGAATGAGCGCCGGATTGGCAATGGTAGTGTGGGGCTGTCCAATGTCGAGCGCCCTGACCCTACACAAATCGGGCTTAACGATACGCTGGCCTATGCCATGGCCGCGGTGGTGCTGATGCTGGTGACGGCATTCTTCTTTCATCGCCTGTTGAAATCGCCGTTTGGCCGCGCGGTTGATGCCATTCATGACGACGAGACTGCGGCGCAAGCCATTGGCAAACATGGGGCGCGCATTCGGTTGCAGGTCTTCATCATATCCGCAATTCCGATCGGCTTCGCTGGCGCGCTTTATGCCATGGTCACGACTCTTGTGGCGCCTGCGCTCTTTACTGCCGAGATCACGTTCTTCGTTTGGATCGCGCTCGCGCTTGGAGGAGAAAAGACGATTATAGGCGCCATACTCGGGACTCTTGCGCTTGTGTTCTTTCAAGAAGCGGTCGGTTTTATCCCCTTCGAATCCGTGCGCGCCGCACAGATCGCCGCCTCTGTTGAAGAGGTCATAACCGGGATCCTGTTCATCCTCGTGTTGCGCTTGCAGCCTTGGGAGAAACTGTCACGGAGGACGAAGGCATGACAGAGTCGATCCTGAGCGTTGAAAAGGTCGTCAAGCAGTTCAATGGCTTTCGTGCTGTGGGGGGAATGACGGGTTGAGCTTTTCGGTTCCGTCCGGTGGGTTTCTTGGCTTGATCGGACCGAATGGCGCGGGAAAATCCACCACGTTTAATCTGATCTCCGGCGTGCTGAAACCGACTGAGGGTAAAGTTTGTCTTAACGGAACAGATTTGTCGGGAATGCTGGCGCATGACATCGCGGGTATGGGGCTTGGGCGGACGTTTCAAACCCCGCGCGCTTTTCCGTCGCTCAGTGTTCTGGACAATGTTCTGGTCGCTGTCCAGCATCCGCAGGAAGGGCCGATCGCAGCGATATTGGGCCGTTGGCGCAGCGCGGATGCGGTGTTGCGTGAGCGCGCCGAGGCATCGTTGACGCAGGTTGGTTTGATCGACCGGCGTCATGATCTGGTGGCCAACTTGTCGGGTGGCGAGTTGCGAATGTTGGAGGTCGCACGCCAACTTATCCGTGCCCCGCACATCCTTTTGCTGGATGAGCCGACGGCAGGTGTAGATCCTGCCCTGCAGGTCAAACTTGCCAACTTGTTGCACGATTTGCACCAAGCGGGGACGACCGTGGTGGTGGTTGAGCACAACCTGACGTTCCTGTTTGATCTGGCTGACAGCATCGTCGTGCTTCAAAATGGCGGGCTGTTGGCAGAGGGCACACCCGAAGCCGTTCGGCGCGATCCTGTTGTCGTTTCAGCCTATCTGGGGACAGAACATGAAACTTGAAGTCAAAGCGGTTCATAGCGGCTATGGCAAGGTCACCATCTTGCACGGTATAGATTTCTGTGCGGAATCGGGCGAGATCACCTGTGTTCTTGGCGCCAACGGCGCTGGCAAGAGCACGTTGATGAAGACGATCGCGGGCCACTTGCCGGTAAATAGTGGTGAGATATTGATCGACGGCAAGGCGATCACCGGCGCCAATGCGCTGCAAGTGACACAGGCCGGTATCGGGTATGTCCCGCAGGAGGGGAATACCTTTGCGGAAATGACGGTGCGTGACAATCTGCTGGCGTCGGCGCTGAATTTCAAAGGCACCGGCCCGCGTATTGAAGAGACCTACAATCGGTTCCCGATCCTCAAGGAAAGATCACATCAGTTGGCTTCGACCCTCTCTGGTGGGGAGCGCCAGACGCTGGCGATTGCGAACGCGCTGATCGGCGCTCCGAAATTTCTGATCCTTGATGAACCCACCGCTGGCCTTGCCCCGATCTTTGTGGACCGGATCGTCGATTGGGTCTGTGACCTGTCACGCGCGGGCACGAGTGTGATCTGGGTTGTGGAACAGAACCCCGAAAAAATCCTGAAAATATCGCGGACCGCCTGGATGATTGACGCAGGGCGCAACCGAGAAACCTTGCCGAGCGCAGACTTGCTTGAGCCGAGCCGACTTGGAGAGCTGCTTCTGTAGGGTCATCGACCGGGCAATGCCCATTTTTAACAACTTGGAGAGACCATGACATGACACATATCAGGAACAAGATACGCTGCATGACCGCCGTCGCGGTAATTGCCGGTGCGGGGGTGCCAACAGTGGCTGCCGCCGATGTTACTATCGGTATCCTCGTCCCGCTTACCGGAGAACTGGGCGAATTCGGGGAAATCGTTGCCGATGCAATCAAATTGGGCGTGACCGAAGTCAATGAGGCGGGCGGCACAACCTGCGGAAATTTGCGCACCGTAATCGCGGACACCGGCGGTAGCCCTGAAAAGGCTATTCGCGAAGCGACCAACATGATCGACAACGAAGGGGCCGTTGCCATCCTTGGGCCGACCTCTGGTGAAATGGTTGCGTTGGTCGATCTGGCAAAACGTAAGAAGACTGTCGTGATGTCGCCTTATGCCGGGACTATCACGTTGAATGAAATTGGCGGCGATTACGTGTATCGCACCGTGTCGTCGGATTTGGGGGATGGTGCTGCCTCTGGCCTGTGGCTTTCCGACCGGGGCTATAAGTCGGTGGCGTTCCTTGTCCAGAACGAGGAATCCACGATCTCGCCCGCGCAGGTTGCGCGGGAAAAGCTGGCAAAGGCCGGAATCGAACTGACTGATTATGTGGTCTACAACCCCGGTCAGCCGTCCTATCAGGCGGAACTGACCTCGGTTCTGTCCCACAATCCGGATGCGATCTACCTGGCTGGTGGTCAGGAATCCGGGGTCACCGTCATCAAGGAAGCCGCAGTCGGCGGGTTTGAAGGCGAATGGCTTCTGACAGCGGATCTTGCGGTGCCCGAAGTGTTTGATGCCATTGACCCGCGCATCCTGAACGGCAAGGCCTATGTTGAAATTGCCGAGCCGGACAATTCCCTGCCTGCCTACAAGGCGTTTGCCAAACTCATGAATGAGAAGGCAGGCCATGCGCCCGGTCCCTTCGCGGCGAATTCCTACGACATGGCAATGCTGGCCGCTCTGTCGCTTGAAGCTTCTGAGGGATGTACCGGCGAGGCACTTAACTCGGCTCTGCGCGGTGTGACTGAGGGTGGTGAACTGGTCTCGAACTTTGCCGAAGCCAAGAAGATGCTGGCTTCGGGGGCTGACATCGATTTTGAGGGCGCGTCAGGCCCGCTGGTCATGGACAAGAGCGGCACGCCTGCCGGGTCCTACCAAATTCTGCGTGCCGAAGATGGCGGTTGGGTGCCTGAAAAGTTCTACCCGGCTTCGGATTTCGAATAAACATCTGCCGATGGCGGCTGCCAATATCCGGCAGCCGCCATTGTGCTGCATTTCGTCTTGGCCTGAATGGCCATCGCCCGACTTATCATTCCAAACCGAATAGGAGAGATCATTATGACACTGAAGAAAACTCGCCTGATTAGCGTTTCCTGCACTCGTCGCATCTTGTCCGCCGGTCTTCTGGCCAGTTTACTGTCGCCGCTTGCCGGGGTTGCCGCAAATGCCGAGACGGTCATCAAGGTTGGCCATGTTGAAACCCTCGCTTCGTCGCTGCATGTCACGATCGAAAAAGTGGCAAAGATGGTCTCGGAGCGCAGCGATGGCGAACTGGTCTTTCAGATATTTCCGCAAAGCCAGCTTGGTAGCCAGCGCGAAATGACCGAAGCTGTCCAGCTGGGCACGCTTGAGATGACAGTAGCGCCAACGGCGTTTCTGGGTGGGTTTAATCCGGTTGCTTCGATTACTGACATTCCATTCCTGTATCCTGCCGATACGGAACAGGCGCAGAAAATTCGCGAAGGCGAATTCGGCAAGAAGCTGTGCAGCAGCTTCAATTCCCACGGTGTCACTTGCATCGGGCTTTGGCCGAATGGGCGCAAGAACTTCACTTCGAACCTTCCGCTTACCGACATGGCAGCATTTTCCGGTCAGACATTTCGGGTTATGGAATCCAGTGTTCTGGTTCAGCAGATGGCCGCGATTGACGTGACTGGCGTGCCGATCCCGTTCGGCGATCTTTACACCGCGTTGCAAACCGGCGTCGTTGACGGTGAGGAAAACCCGCTCGATACGATTTACAATATGAACTTCCACAAGGTTCAGAAGAACCTCGTGCTTTCTGACCATGGTGCAATTGAAGATGTTGTTTTGGTTAATCCTGCCTTCTGGTCGAACCTATCGGAGGCCAATCAGACAATGATCACGCAAGCTTTTGCCGAGGTCATTCCCGAAATGCTGGCCCACAAGACTGCCGCCGCCGCCAACGCGCTTGAGAATATCCGCGAGGCCGGGGTGAATATTCGCACGATGTCGCCCGAAGAGAAGGAGCAGTTCCGCGCAGCCATGTACCCTGCCGCGCGCGAAGCCTATCTCGACAAGGCTGGTGATGACGGTGCCGCATTGATTAAGATTTATGAGGCTGAGTACGATAAGGTGACCCAATAGCGCCCTGGGCATGACCGGGAACGCATCAGAGGGAATGTCGGACAATGAACAGGGTTCTCACTGTTATCCGTATTGCTGAACGGGCGACCTTGGCCGGACTCCTGTTGGTCATGGTGGTGCTTTTCGCGGTAAACGTTCTGGTAAGGCAGGTCGGCGGATCAATCGCCGCCGACCTCGGCTGGATTGACGAAACGGTGCGCATTCTGAATATCTACTTGGTGTTTCTGGCAGGCGGTATCGCGCTTGAGCGTGGCAAGCAGGTTGCTGTGGACAGTTGGCGCGGCAAGATCATCGCGCGAACCGGGTTACCGCTTAAGCGCATCATTGATTTGACCGGCGTGCTGTTCTGCTTGTACCTGAGCTTCTTGTCGGCGCAGATGGCACGCTTCGTTTGGTCGACCGGGCAGCGCAGCGCGACGCTCGATATTCCAATCTTCTGGATCTATGTGGCCCCGGCGATTGGATTCCTGCTGCTTGCTTTGCGGTATGGTGCCAGCCTGTTTGGCGGCATAGATCGGTTCGTCCCGGCCCAAGAGGCTCATACAGAATGATACTTGTCGCAGCGATCGGGCTTCTTGCCCTTGTTCTATTGGTTGCCGGTTTTGAAATGCTGATGGTGCTGGGGTTGCCGACCTTGGCAGTCAAGACAGGTTTTTACGCGTCGATGCCTGACATGGTTCTGGCGCAAAAGCTGACTGGTGGTATCAACCAATCGCTGCTGTTGGCGATTCCGTTCTTCTTGTTCGCCGCCGAATTGATGGGCCATGGCCAAATCGCCGGACGGCTGACGGCGCTGGTCCGATCGGTTATTGGTCATGCGCGGGGCGGAATGGGTTATACCACGATTGGCGCCTCCATCGGCTTTGGGTCGGTTTCCGGGTCGGCCCCCGCCACCGTCGCTGCGATGGGGCACATTATCTATCCCGAGTTGAGAAAGTCGGGTTTTCGTGATCGTTTTGCGCTTGGGCTGATCGTGTCCAGCGCCGAGACGGCCCTGCTGATCCCGCCCTCGATTACGTTGATCATCTACGGTTGGCTCACCGGCACCTCAATCACGACGCTATTCGCCGCCGGGCTGGGCGTGGGGTTGTTGCTGGGCTTCGCCTTTTCAGTGCTGACCGCCATCGAAGCGTATCGCAGCGGTGTGAAGGGCGGTGACAGGCCGACGGTTGCGGGCTTCTTCCTTGCCTTGCGCGAAGCGATCTGGGCTTTGGGGATGCCATTGGTCATCCTTGGCGGCATATACGGCGGCTTCTTCACGCCGACCGAGGCCGCTGCCGTCAGCGTTGTCTATGCGATCTTCGTAGAAATGTTGATTTACCGCACGCTCAATTTCCGCCAGCTCTGTGAAGTTGCGGAACGCTCTGCCATCCAGACATCGGTGATCTTCCTGCTTCTCGCGTTGGGCAGTCTGCTTGCTTATTTCATCACGCTGGCGCAGATTCCGAACACGATCCTGGTAGGGCTGGACGCCATCCAGGCGGGCCCGATCCTTTTCCTGATAATTGCCAATGTCGTGTTCATTATCGCGGGCATGTTCGTGGACCCGAATTCGATCCAACTTATTCTCGTGCCGCCGCTGTTTCCGGTCGCTGTGTCACTGGGGATCGACCCGGTACATTTCGGAATGATCGTCGCATTGAACGTGACGTTGGGAATGATCACGCCGCCATTTGGTTTGGATCTGTTCGTCGCTTCGTCGTCGCTGCGCAAGCCGGTGGCCGAGATCATCGCGGGCATCTGGCCGTTCATCTTGGTCAACATTGTCGTGCTGCTGCTGGTGACCTACGTTCCCGGATTCACGGCGCTCTTTGCTGCTTTGGCCCCCTAGAGGGTTAGTCGGGGCGGTGTCACTTTGACCACAACCGATTGCCGGTCTGTGGCATTGGCATATCCTATGAAACCATCTGTGACGCCGAGAGAGGGTTTGGAGTGAGGCCATTTCGACCGATGCTCCGAAGCGCATGGACGTCTGCTTAATGAAAATCCCGGCTTGGAAAGAGCCGCTTTGCCTGATCCCGTGGATGCATAGCACGAGCGGGGTATCGGGATTTTTGGGGGAGTCGTCGGTCCGTGGACCTTCGGTTGTGAGTGCCTCTGGCATTGGATGGCCCAGTTCGGAAAGCTTGTAGGACATGTCATGAATCTCCTGCGCTATCAGGTGCACAACGATGCCTTCGCGTTGCAGATAGCCCCGCACACGCAGCAAACGTGCCCCCATCACGATACGGCGGAAACGCTCATAGGTTTTGGGCCAGACGACGACATTGCTGACCCCGGTTTCATCTTCAAGTGTCAAAAAAATCACTCCTGATGCGGTGCCGGGGCGTTGGCGGGTGATGACAAGCCCGCAAACTGTGTGCTGTCCTAAGGCCACCTCCATGAGCGCTTTATGGGGCGTGAGGCCCGTCATGCTCGGGCGTAACAACTCCATGGGATGGGCGCGCAAGGAAAGACGGGTGGAGACATAATCCTCAACCACTTCTTCGCCCAAATGCATGCCGGGCAGAGTGACCTGCGGCTCATTGATACTTTCCCCGTCAATCGGATCGTCAAAGAGTGGCAGAGGTTTTTTGCTGCGGATGGCCTTGACCTGCCAGAGAGCGTCGCGGCGCGTGAGGTTCATATCCGAGAAAGCATCGGCTTCGGCCAGACGTACCAACGCATTCGGGTGCAAGCCCGCCCGTAGCCATAGGGTTTCTGGCGTGGGGTAGCCATTGCCCCGCGCGGCCACGATCCAGCCTGCATCTTCTTCTTTGAAGCCTTTGATCTGGCGAAACCCCAAGCGAAGTGCCAATGCCCCATCGGGGCGGCGTTCAAGGGTGTTGTCCCATTCTGAATGGTTCACACATATGGGGCGTGTTTCGACACCGTGTTCCCGCGTGTCGCGTACGATTTGGGCGGGGGCGTAAAACCCCATGGGTTGAGAATTAAGCAGCGCACAGGCAAAGACTGCCGGATGATGGCATTTCAACCAGGCCGAGACATACGCGAGCATGGCAAAGGCAGCCGCGTGGCTTTCAGGAAAGCCATAATCGGCAAACCCTTCGATTTGGGAAAAGCAGCGTTTGGCGACGTCCAGATCATAGCCATTTTCAAGCATGCCATTGATGAATTTGTCCTCAAATGTGCCGATCGTCCCCATGCGCCGAAATGAGGCGAGCGAGCGGCGCAGGTGATCGGCCTCTTCTGCGGAAAACCCAGCCCCCACTACAGCGATTTGCATAGCTTGTTCTTGAAACAATGGCACACCAAGCGTGCGTTTTGTGACTTCTTCAAGTTTAGGGCCAAAGGGTTCCGGCTGCTCCAATTTCTGTCGGCGCCTGATATAGGGCTGTACCATGCCGCCTTGGATCGGGCCGGGGCGCACGATGGCGACCTCGATCACCAGATCATAGAATGTCCGGGGTTTCATCCGGGGCAGAAAGTTCATCTGCGCCCGGCTTTCGACCTGAAACACACCCACTGCATCTGCGATGCAGAGCATATCATAGGTGCTTTTGTCCTCCTGCGGGATTGTGGCGATACTGAGAGTTTGTCCTTCGTGTTCTGACATCAGGTCAAAGGCTTTGCGCACGCAGCTCAGCATGCCCAGCCCCAGAATATCCACCTTGAGAATGCCTAATGCATCAATATCATCTTTGTCCCATTCGATGACTGTGCGGTCTTCCATCGCAGCATTGGAGATTGGCGACAACTCATCCAGTCGCCCGCGTGTGATGACAAAGCCGCCGACATGCTGCGATAGGTGCCGAGGAAAGCCAATGATCTCGCCAATAAGGCGGATCGTTTGCATGAGGCGGCGATCCTCGGGGTTAAGGCCGAGTTCGCGAATGCGGTCCAGATCAATGCCGCCATTGCTCATCCCCCAAATTTGTCCGGATAGGCCCGCCGTCACATCTTGTGACAGGCCCATGACTTTGCCGACTTCACGGATCGCGGCGCGGGTACGGAAATGGATGACGGTGGCACAAAGCCCGGCGCGGTGTCGGCCGTATTTCTGGTAAATCCACTGGATCACCTCTTCGCGCCGCTCATGTTCGAAATCAACGTCAATATCTGGCGGCTCGCCCCGGTATTTCGAGATAAACCGCTCAAACACCATTGCGATCATATCCGGGCTGACATCAGTGATGCCCAAGAGATAGCAAAGGATCGAATTGGCAGCAGATCCGCGCCCCTGACATAGGATGCCTTGTGACTTTGCGAACTGCACAATGTCATGGACGGTCAGGAAATAGGCCGGAAAATCCAACTCCCGGACCACAGCAAGTTCCTTTTCCATGAGCTGAATTGCCCGAGGTGGCGGACCATCAGGATACCGGCGCGCCAGGCCTTCGTGGGCCAACCGTTCCAAACGGGTTTGCGGTGTTTCACCTGCGGTCTCTTCGTGGGGGTATTCATAGGAGAGTTCGCCCAGATCGAAGCTGCATTTGTCGGCAATCTCCAACGTGCGGTGTATTGCGGCCAAGTGATTGCGAAACAGCCGCGCCATATCGTGACCCGTTTTTATCCGACGTTCCCCATTTGGCAGGGCACGGGTGCCGATCTGATCAATGGTAATATGTTCGCGCATACAGGTCAGCACATCAACCAATTGCCTGCGGCAAGCCCGGTGCATCAGCACATCCCCCACAGCGACCATCGGGGCACAGGCCTTTTGCGCAGCCTCTGCGCAGGCTGTTAGATAGGCCTGATCGCTGCCGTCATAACGGGGGGCGGCGCCAAGAAAGACGTGATCGGGAAAGCGCCGCCGCATGTTTTGGATGTCTGGCACTGCCTCTTGCAACTTCTTTTGTGGCAAGGCGATCAAAATCATGCCCTTGCAGGCAGGGATCAAGTCCTTGGCAAAAAGTTCACAATCGCCTTTTTCTGCGCGGCGTTTTCCCAATGTCAGCAAACGGGTCAGCTGCTGATATGCCGCTCTGTTGCGGGGCAAGGCGATCCACTCCACCGAACTGTCGCGCAGGACAAGGCGGCATCCAACGATCAGTTTGGGCAATGTAAGGAGGGGGCGTTTTGCGATGCCTTCCCCCGGTTCAATCTTTTGTCGTGAGGCGTTATCGACGCGTTGCTGAGATCGTATTTTCAAAGCCTCGTTTGTATCTTGCCGCAACTCTTTGAGCGCCGCCCAGGCGCGGACAACCCCAGCTAGTGAATTGCGATCCGTGATGGCAATCGCAGACAGGCCTAGTTCAGCGGCACGCATGACTATCTCCTCAGGATGCGAGGCCCCGGTCAGAAATGTAAAATTGCTGGTGACGCACAGTTCGGCATAGCCTTGGCCCTGCATCCGTACATCCAGCAAATCTCGGCGAAAGGCTTCGACCGGGCGGTGTGTGCGATTGGCCTTGATCACGCGAATTCCCCTTGCACAAACCAACTGGGATTTTGCGGCGTATAAAACAGCCACAGACGCCGCCCCTGCGTTGTCTCTACCCGCCAATAATCGCGCAAACCCGACCGCCAGTTGTCATCCTCCAGCCACCATTCAGGCGCAATGCGTTCCGGCCCAGTGGCGCGCCCTGTGGTCAAAGACATGCGCCGCCAGCGAAAGCGATCTGGTGGATAGGGGCCATTGGCTGTTATCGGTTCAGGCGGAAACAGGCATAGCGGGCGTGGATTTGGACAGGCCCAACCGCTGGCGGGCCGTGAATAGGCGGCTGGCGCAATGATAAAGCTGCGCTCCGGGATATGACTATCAGCAGGCAGGAAACGTTGAATATTCTCTAACCCGACCCTTGTGCCAATCCGGGTGATAAGGTCATCCAATTGCGCTTCATTATTTTCAATTGAACTATGGGTGATCTGGTGGGCGGGCAACGCCTCAACCTGTGTCGCTTCCAGGCGCAGTTGATCAATGCCAAAGCCGGCATCTACCTCAGCCAGCCCCCGTTCAAAAAGAGGCAGGATATGATGGGGGTCGCATAAAGGGCGTGCCAGGCGCAGTTCAACTATCTGGTGATCCTGATCTACCCGGCGCAATGTGATTTTCAACACCCGTGCGCCCATGTCATGCGCTTTCAATTTAATACCCAGTTGGGTCAGCAGTCGCTGTGTCCCTGCCATCACGTCACTGATAAGACCGATGGGTTCCGGCAATGTTATGCGCACCCCGTAATGGGGCGGATCTGCGAGCGGCATAATCCCTTCTGGCTGCTCTCCTAAAGCCTGATCTAGTCGCATCAATACGTCAGGTCCGAACCGACGGGTCAGCGGGGCACGCGGTGCTGTGGCAAGCTCGTTAATCTTGCGCAACCCCAGACGGGTTAGCGTAGCCGAGGTTTTTTCATCCAACCGCAAGGCCGCAACAGGAAGGTTTTGTAGCGCAGATAACGTGTTACCGGACGGGGCTAAACCCTCGCCATAATGTGCCAATGCCCAAGCCGCCCCACGCGTGTCGGCCAAGCCGATTTGCACCGACAGACCCGCCCGCATCAGGCGCGCGCGCATATCTCTCAGCATACCTTCTTCACCGCCAAAAAGATGTGTCGATCCGCTGACATCCAGCACCAACCCATCCCGACTTTCGACCCCGACCCAAGGGCAGTACCGCGTCGCCCAACGGCGCAGAATCTGCAAAAATCGCTGCTCTTGCGGAAGATCAGCCGGTGCCGTTCGTAAACTGGGGCAAAACGCATGGGCATCCGAACAGGACATGTCTTGGTGCAAACCCAGGTGCGTGGCTTCGGCATTGAGGCAATAGAGCCGGTTGGCGTTGCCCTGTTTCAACGTCAAAGCAAAGGGGCCGTCTAACGGGTAGCGCCGCAGAACCCGGTCACTCGCCAGCCTGGGAAACCACAATGAGACGACGCGACGTTGGCTCCCATCGAACATGCCAAACACCTAATGTTCCTGATTTGTTCTTAATAAGCTCCCATTTTTGCAGAGTCGAGTCCACCGACCCAAACACAGGTGTACAGCGCCAGCGCGTTTCTGCCGCATTGCTGCCCATACCATCAGGAATAATGGCCAAACCCGTGGATTTTCCGCTACGCGCTGCTAGCTGCAAACGCCGTCCTTCGATCAGTCCCAAAGGTTTACTGAGGGTCATCACAACCAACGAGACGATGCCAGAACGCAGTGCCTCCTCAGCGACGGCTAAGGATTGCATCTGATCTTTGGTGTTGCAGCATGTTAATTCCGATGGGGGAATAAACTCTGAGAACCCGTTTGGATTGATTTGATTGGTGTCCCATGCCTCACGCACCCACATACATTGCCCACGAAGCTGCGCGGCAAGCACAAAGGCAAAAACATATGCACCAGACCCGCACACCTCATGCGTGCGGGAGTTGGTCGGAGGGAAAAACCGTAGATTAGGGACGAGCATACCAAACTTTAGCATCTGACGGCAGTGTTGGAAAACGCTTGTGTATCATTATAGCCGACATCGGTTCAACTGCAGCAAAATGGTGGTAGGGGGTCAGTTTGAATTTGCAGACTGCCGCTTTTGTAAGAGCCGTGTTTCTTGGGTGCGAACTCATTCGCATTCGCATCGCTCTGAAACAAAACCACCCTGTAATCCGCAGACTCGTATGCCGGGATCGCAAACAGAGACTACGGCCGGCAATCGGTCTAGTTCGTGTTCTGATCTGCGTCTCTGCTGAAAGTCCTGTCTGCCAATCACTCCAAATCACGCGACAAACTCTCAGCGTCTGGAAACAGGGAAGTGGTTGGATGGGGTGGTAAGACTATTATATAAGTTATTGATATGAAACGATAATATAGTGTATCTTGGGATGCGGCGCAATTCAATTGGTGGAAAAATCCGCATCTTGAACCAAGACGTATTACTGTGTGGCCGCGATAGAAGAACAAATTTCACGGCGCATTGACCCGCCGCAACACCCAGTCGGGTCTCGTCTAATGTTCGGGCCCGGGGGGCACCAGTCGGACATTGGTCCACAGCGCCTGCCCCCGAAAAGCTCGCGGTTGCTATGGCGAAACTTCACGGCGAGGGCGCCAAACCAGGTCTGGTTCGCCGAACTGACCAATCCATTTCGGCAAAGCGGCTTCGCGGCAGCCGTTCCATGCTAGCAGGGTAGGGGGAGCGATCGCAACCTTCCCCGCCTTGTCGCAAGATGATAAATGGCCCGATCACCGGGCATCGTCGCAATCCACCGGCGGGAATGGCATTTCGCTGGACAGGTGTGGCGGGTTCACGAAAAGTTTGGTCCCGCGACTCTTTAATTGATTGACAGTCGTTCCATTGTTCAATCACAACGCATCGCATGGGTTATGGGAAAACTACAATTGCAGCAGGCCTCGAGGCGCTCTTGTGCCTCGTGATTGTCTGCGCATTGGTGGTCCTGCCACCCTCTTCTGCCCATGCCACCTCCGGTATGCATGACGCTCATCACGCCGTCTCAGCCATGGGGGATCATGCCACCGCGCGCCATGCGCATGGCGCGGATGCCACACATCACATGCAAGACGCCGGAGGGGCCCTCGCCCCGGATGCTGAGCAGGACCAAGCGTCAGCGCCCTGTTGCAGCGACATTTGCGTTTCGGTGGTTCTGAGCGACACCACCACGGTCGAGCCGGTTCCCGTGGCGCGGAGCGGCTATCTGATAACGCTGGTCGACTCCGCCTCGGCGGACCTGGCGGGTTTCTTGCGGCCGCCGTTACACCTGAGCTGAGTCTGCGCCCATAGCGGGCCTATGTCTTGCGCATCCCGATGCGTGAATCGGACTTTCCTCAATCAGGTCAACAACATGAAAATCCATCTCTTTATGGGGGCTGCGGCTCTCGTTCTCGGCGCCTGCTCGCCCGCGCCGGTGCTATTGCCGGACGTGAGTGCGCAGCAGGCCACCGCCGACACCGCCATCGCCTCGCCGGTCCGCTATCAGAACCCGCTGGCGGGTTACACCTATCGCGGCCCGACCGGCCCGCGCGACTGGCGCAGCGTCAACCAAGAACAGTTGGAGGGGCACTGATGCGTATCATGACCCTCTCCTTGGGTGCGGGCTTGCCGCTGATCCTCGGCGCCTGCGCCACCGCGATCCCGCCCGCCTATACCGCACCCAAGGCCGGCTTTGCGCTCGTTGCGCAGGAGACCGCCGCCACCATCGGCAAGCGCACCGCCTTCGCCCAAACGCAGGCCCAGAACGTAACATTGGCCAGGGAGGTGCGCGCCATGGTGCAAGGCAAGACGATCTCGGCCGACACCGCCGTTCAGGTCGCCCTGCTCAACAACAAGGGCCTGCAGGTGGCCTATGCCAATGTCGGCCTTTCAGCCGCCGAAGCCTGGCAGCAGGCGACGCCGGAAAACCCCGTCGTGTCTATCGGCGTGCTGGGTATCGGCGCGGCCGAACTCGGGGCTTACCGGGCAATCGAGGGGATGATCGCCACGAATATCCTTGATGCCCGGACACGCAAGCAGCGGGTTGCACTGGCGGATGTGAATTTCCGCACGGCGCAGTTGACGGCGGTGAATGACACGCTGACGCTGGCCAATCAGACACGCCAAGCCTGGATCAACGCGGTCGCTGCCTTCGAGACGGTGAGCTATCTCAAACGCGCCAAGGCGACCTCTGATGCAGGCTCGGAACTGGCGCGCAAGCTGGGGGAAACCGGCGCGCTGAACAAGGCCGGACAGGCACGCGAGCAGGCCTTCAACGCCGAATTGGCGGGGCAATTGGCGCAGGCACGGCTGAATGCAACCCGTGCGAAGGAAGATTTGACCCGGCTGATGGGGCTGTGGGGCGGCGACGTGGATTACTATGTGCCCGATGCCCTGCCCGCATTGCCGCAGTCGGTCGGCCGGATCGCCAATATCGAAGGCAAGGCCCTGCGCAATCGGTTCGATCTGCGGGTGGCCAAGCTGGGGCTCGAGGCGCAGGCGGCGGCTTTTGGGTTGACCGAACAGACCCGGCTGGTCACCGATCTGGAGCTGATCGCAGGGGCTGAGATCGAGCGCGAGCGCGATGCGGGCGCTATCGAGACCAAAACCACCCCGCAGTTGGAGCTGGAATTCGCGATTCCGATCTACGACACCGGCGAGGCGCGGATGCGCAAGGCAGAACTGTCCTATCTGCAGGCGGCCAATGTCCTTGCTGAAAAGGCCGTCAATGTGCGCTCCGAAGCACGCGGCGCAGAGGCTGCCTATCACGCCTCCTACAAGATCGCGCGGCACTACCGCGACGTTCTGGTGCCGCTGCGCCAGACCGTCGAGGAAGAGGGTCTGCTATCTTACAACGGCATGATCACCAGCACATTCGAGCTGCTGGCGGACGTGCGCGAGAAGCTCGGCGCATCGCTCGACTCTGCCAATGCAAAACGTGAATTCTTCATGGCTCAGGCTGATCTCACGGCCGCCATTTATGGCGGCGGTGTAGGCAGCGGTGGAGCCGCGTCAGAAGGCACCACACTTGCCGCCGGTGGCGGCGCAGGACACTGAAAGGACGATGATATGATGAACAGACGTCAACTACTCGGGGCCGGCGCCGCAGGGGCCGCGCTGGTTTCCTCGCAAGCATGGGGCAAGACTACGAATATGGGCCTGCCCGAAGCCGCCCAGATGGACAGCGCGGCAACTGCGATCACGCCGCGCCCGTCTTCGGGGCCGGATTACACGCCGGTGGTCACGCTCAATGGCTGGACCCTGCCGCACCGGATGAACAACGGTATCAAGGAATTTCACCTTATTGCCGAACCAGTGGAGCGCGAGCTGGCCGATGGCATGATCGCGCATCTGTGGGGCTATAACGGCCAATCCACTGGCCCGACCATCGAGGCGGTCGAAGGCGACCGGGTGCGCATCTATGTCACCAACAGGCTGCCCGAGCACACTTCGGTGCATTGGCATGGAATGATCCTGCCCTCGGGAATGGACGGGGTTGGCGGGCTCAGCCATCCCGGCATCCCGCCGGGCAAGACCTATGTCTACGAGTTCGACCTGATCAAATCCGGCACCTTCATGTATCACCCGCATGCCGACGAGATGGTGCAGATGGCGATGGGCATGATGGGCATGTTCGTGGTGCATCCCAGAGATCCCACCTTCATGCCGGTGGATCGCGATTTCCTGATCATGCTGAACGCTTTCGACATTGATCCGGGGACCTATGTGCCGCGCATCATGACGATGACGGACTTCAACCTCTGGACCTGGAACAGCCGGATTTTTCCCGACATCGACCCGCTGGTTGTGAACAAGGGCGACAAGGTCCGCGTGCGCGTCGGCAACCTGACCATGACGAACCATCCGATCCACATGCATGGCTATGACTTCAAGGTCACCTGCACGGATGGCGGCTGGGTGCCCGAGGCCGCGCAATGGCCCGAGGTCAGCATCGACATTCCCGTGGGCGCGATGCGCGCCTATGAGTTCACTGCCGATCATCTTGGCGACTGGGCGATCCATTGCCACAAGTCGCACCATACGATGAACGCCATGGGCCACGATATTCCGACATTTATCGGCGTCGACAAGAAGCCGCTGACCCAAAAGATCCGCCAGTTCCAGCCCGAATACATGCCGATGGGCACCGCTGGCATGGCGGATATGGGGCGAATGGAAATGCCCTTGCCAGACAATACTGTCCCGATGATGACCGGCTGGGGGCCTTACGGTCCCATCGAGATGGGCGGCATGTTCTCGGTCGTGAAGGTGCGGGACGGCATCGACGCGGACGATTACGCCGACCCCGGCTGGTATGAAAATCCTCCGGGCGAGCAGGCCTATGAATGGACGGGAGAGCTGCCGGAGTTTGCCTCCAACGCCAGCCCGAGAACCATACTTACCCCGAAACCAACCTCGAAGGGCTGACCGGCCCTTCCTCCCAATTCACCAACCAACCAGACCCAAAGGAAAAATTGATGAAAAATCTTCTGATTACAACGGCACTCACCTTCGCGCTGTCCGCGCCAGCCTTCGCCTCGGGTGCGCATGATGGTGGACACGATGCTGACCCGGCGCACGACGCTCCTGCGATGATGGCCGGAATGGCGGGCGACGCTGCGAAAGTGGATCGCACGATCGACGTCGTGATGCGCGAGACCGATGATGGCGACATGCTGTTCGAGCCTAAATCTTTCGAATTCGCGCGCGGCGAGACGATCCGTTTCAATGTCACCAACAAGGGCGAGTTGGAGCATGAATTCGTGCTCGACACGGTTGAGGGCAATGCCGAACACAAGGCGATGATGGCCAAGATGGCCATGGAGCATGACGATCCCAATTCGATCCGGCTTGATGCGGGCATGTCCGGCGAGGTGATCTGGGCCTTCACCAATGCCGGCCGGTTCGAATTCGCCTGCCTGATCCCCGGCCACTACGAATCCGGCATGCACGGGCCGATCACCGTAGGCGAAAAAATGACGCAGACCGATGTCGAATACACAACCGGCACGATCAAAAAGATCAATGCCAAGGCGGGCAAGGTGACCATCATTCACGGGCCGTTAGTCAATCTCGACATGCCGGCCATGACCATGGTGTTTCGGGCCGACGCGGCGACGATTGCAAATATGGCTGAAGGGCAAGAAATCGAGTTTGTGGCTGAGCGAGTCAAAGGCAAGCTGACCGTGACGCAGATGAAGTGATGTGGGCGAGAGGTGTCGGTCCTGACCGGCACTTCTCTCTGCCGACGCTCGGCAAGTCGGGCGATGGCAAAGTGGCATTGAAATAAAAGGAGTGAACGAGATGAAATGGAGTTTGACAGCGCTTGCGTTGATCGTTGTCGCGGCGGCGGGGTGGTATATTTTGCAGCCTGAGGGGCAGGGCACGGGCGCTCCGGCGGCGGACTTGCAAGGCGATGCGATGGTCGCGGTTAAGCTGCCAGCAACCCTCGCCGTGCAGGAGCAGGCCGGCGAGCGGGCTTTCGACGGGGTCTGCGCCGCCTGCCACGGTGACAACGCGCAGGGCAAAGAGGGAGCCGGCCCGCCGCTGGTGCACAAGATTTATGAGCCGGGTCATCACAGTGACATGGCGTTTTTCGTGGCCGCTAAGAACGGCGTTCGGGCGCACCACTGGAAGTTCGGCAGCATGCCTCCGGTCAAGGGCGTGACAAGGGCGGATGTGCAGAACATCATCGCCTATGTCCGGGCGTTGCAGCGGGAAAATGGCATCAATTGAGCAGGGGGCGAGACGGCCCAGTGCCGCGCTTGATAAGGCTCGGGCCGGGCGGTTTGCTTGGGGAAATCGCGGCGATCGACGGAGGCAAAAGATGCGACGGAGCGTGACAATCGGATTGGCCCTCGCGCTGGCCCTGAGCGCTGTGTTGCTCTTGACGCGTGGCTGGATCGGAGGGGAGGTGGCAAGCTCGGTGCCGATGACCCGCAGATCGTGGCGCGTGGTGCCACGCTCTATGCAGAGCATTGCGCCAGTTGCCATGGCGCTAACCTCGAAGGGCAGCCCGACTGGCGCGTGCGCCGAGACGACGGGCGGGTGCCCGCCCCGCCGCATGACAGGACCGGCCATACTTGGCATCATGACAGCGACACCTTGTTCCGGGTCACCAAGTTCGGCGTCGCCGCGCTGATCGGCGCGCCGGATTACGAAACGGACATGCCGATCTATGACGGCGTTCCGTCCGACGCCGAAATCCGCGCTATCTTCGGCTATATCAAATCGACCTGGCCGGTGAACATCCGCGCCCGCCACGACGCGCTCGACGCAAGCCGCTGAGCGCGCTGGTTGGAACTGACTACCCTCCGGCGCGTTGATCGTCTGTGGGGGAGGACCCTGCCGAAACAGCGCAATAGCAGGAGGTTTTCATGAGCCATCACAACGATCACGGAGAAAGTCACGGCCAAATGGGCTATGGTCGCTTCGCGGCGATGATTGCCACGTCGACCGTGGTGATGTTCGGGCTGATGTATCTCAATACTTACGCGCTCGATCACGTCTTCTTTTCGCAGACCCGGATGTGGATGGCGCTCTACATGGGGGCCGCGATGGCGGTGATCATGCTGAGCTTCATGCTGGGAATGTACAGCAATCGCCGCATTAACGGGGCGATCTTCGTGGGCGCCATCCTCGCCTTTGCTGCCTCACTATGGCTGGTGCGCAGTCAGGCAACCGTCGAAGATCTGGCCTGGATGCGTGCTATGATTCCGCATCATTCCATCGCCATCCTGACCAGTGAGCGCGCCGACATCTCCGATCCCCGCGTCCGCGCTTTGGCCGATGCGATCATCGAGGCACAGCGCGGCGAAATCGCCGAGATGAAGCGCTATATCAGCGATATCGAAGCCAACGGCGACGCCCCACCGGGGACACCTCGGGAGAAGGTGGAGTAGCGTCGTCCACAAGCATGTCCGTCGAAGAATGCCAGTCCCATCAAGTTGGGGGTGGCCGGGCAATCCAGTTTCAGGTTCAGAGGCCACAGGCGTGTCTGCATTGGGTGGTGACCCTACTTGAGACTCTTTGCTTCTACCTTGGGTATGCATGCCTCTGAGCACGCTTTTCGTATTACAGCCATTAGGCTTCATTCGCTTAATTATTGGCTCTATGGTGGCCAAGGCGTGCGGGGGAATCTGGAGAAAAATGGGAAAACCCCCTATTGGTGCGGTTCTATATCGGTAAACACCACACGCACCCGCAAACCCGGTTGATTGTCGTCCAGCGACAGGCTCGCGCCATGCAGATTGCAGATCGCGGCAACCAGGCTGAGACCGAGGCCGCTGCCTTCGGTGGTCCGGCTCTTTTCCATGCGGTAGAGGCGGCGCAGCACCTTTTCGCGCTCCTCCGCGGGGATGCCGGGGCCATTGTCGGCCACGCTTAGATTGATGTGCCCAGCCTCGCGCCGCAGATCGACCGCGATCGTCGATCCGACCGGGGTGTGACGCAAGGCGTTGCCGATCAGGTTGGCGAGCGCCTGGGTAAGCAAGTGACGGTCGCCCTTCACGATGAACAGCTCATCAGCTTCGACGAAGAGTTCGAAACGATATCCCTTATCCTCTGCTTCCGGGCCGAGGAAGTCCGCGACATCTTCGACAACCTCGTGCAGGTCGGTCGAAACGAAGCGGTCGCGCACCGCGCCGCCTTCGATCTGGGCCAGTTGCAGAAGCGCTTGGAAGGTATTCACGATGCGGTCTGTCTCGGTAAGGGCCTGATCCAGCAATTCGTCCTGACCTGCGCTAAGGGAGGTCTTGCGAGCAATTTCGTCGAGGATGACAGCGACACGCTGGATCGGTGTTTTGAGATCGTGAGCTATATCGGCAGAGACTTGGCGCATCGAGCTGATAAGAGCTTCCTGTGAGGTGGCCATCGTGTTCACCGCCGTGCTTATCTCGCTCAGGTCATCGCGGTCATTATCGGCAAGAGGCACACGTGCGGCCAGTTCTCCGGCCGTCAGCTCACCCAGCGTCTTCTGGATTGCTCCGATCCGCCGCCGCGCCGTGCGCGCGGTGAGTGCTCCGGCAATAGATGCCAGAAGGATGGTCGGCAATAGGCCGATCAGGACGACAGAAACGATGATCTCACCCATTTCCACGACCTGACCGCGTGTCTTGGCGACAATGAGCTGTCCGCGTCCCACACGCGCGCTGAGAGCGAGATAGCTGTCGGACACGCCGTCATCGCCCGCTTTGATGGCCGTCTCGCCCACGATGGTGAACCCGCTGACAGGCGGAAAATCATCGACATTGGCGATGACGGCGCCATGATCGGGCTGATAATGCAGGATTGTCAGATCGGGATCGGAGAGCGCTACATCCTCTGTCAGTCGCTGAAGCAGCGCCTGCTGATTGCCGATGGCGCTGTAGGCCTCGATAGTTTGCTCTATCTCGTCCTCGAGCGTGGCATCGAAGTTTGCCCGGATGATCAGGTAGGCCGCGCCGAAACTGGCCACCGAGGAGAGGATGAGTATCCCCAGGAACACCGCCGTCAGCCGCAGGGGCGTCGAGCGCCGGATTGTCCGGGGCAACCTCATTCGGCGGCGATCCGGTAACCGGAGCCTCGGATGGTTTCAATGATTTCGGTGGCGAAGGGTTTGTCGACCTTGCGGCGCAGGCGGCTGATATGGGTGTCGACGACGTTTGTCATCGGATCGAAATGAATGTCCCAGACCGCCTCCATCAGCATTGTGCGGGTCTGGACCCGCCCCTTGCGCCGCAAGAGATGTTCCAGCAGCGAGAATTCGCGCGGAAGAAGGTCGATCTGTTGGCCAGCGCGGGTCACCTTGCGGGTCAGCAGGTTCATTTCCAGATCGGCGGCGCGCAAAACGGTCGGCTCGTCCTGCATCTGCGGGCGGCGGGCCAGGGCCTCAATGCGGGCGCTGAGCTCCCCGAAGGCGAACGGTTTGACGAGGTAATCGTCACCACCCGACTTCAGGCCTTCGATCCGGTCGTCGACACCGCCGAGCGATGTCAGAAATAAGACCGGCGTGCGGTTCTTCGCCCCGCGCAATGTCTTGACCAGGCTGATCCCGTCAAGGCCCGGCAGCATGCGATCCACGACCAGCATGTCGTAGTGGCCGACGCTGGCCTGCACCAATCCCTCGGCGCCATCAGCGATCAGGTCGACGGAGTGCCCTTCTTCGCGCAAACCATCTGCGATGTAGGCGCCCGTCCGCTTGTCATCTTCAATCACCAGAATTTTCATCGCCCGTCCGCTGCGGTTTCGGCGGGGCAACAGGCCCCGCCGGTCTTTCGTATCAGATGAAAACGATCAGTCGTTCTCATTTTCCTCATGGTCCTTGTCGGCGGGTGCCGCCTTGACCGAATTGTCGGCCGGATTGACGAGGTGGTCGCTCACAGTGCCATCGGACATAACGATTTCGACGTCATACATTCCGGTATTGGCCCCGTCTTCCTCGAAATCGGCACTCATGGCTTTTCCGCCGGTGCTCTTCTCCGCGGCACTGACCGCAGCTGAGAGCGAACCGGGAGCGGTCAGGAAGGCCTGTGCCTCGGTCGCGCTGGTGCCGGCAGAGGCCATCGAGGCTGCACCGCCCAGCAGGCCGAGCGAAATCAGGGCACCAGTGCCGAGGGTGAGGATTGCATTGCGTTTCATGTCAGACTCCTTGGTTTTGGGGCAGCAACTCGCCGCCCTCTGACACCAAGATGGAGAGGAGAGGCGGTTGCCGCATGTCAGCCGGATTACAGACGCTCCATGTTCCAAAACGCGCCATCCGCCGGGGCCAGACAACGCCAAAAGGGGCGGAGAGTCTGTGCCCAAGCCCCTTCCCGGCACGAAGATTGCAAATCGTTCATGATCGCGGCTGTGGCGCTGATAGCGCTCCATGATTACAAGGCTGCAATATTCGCGACATGAATTCCCCACGAACGGCTGACAGGACGCTATCGATCCCGCAACGCATATTCGAGCTGCCCGCCCGACAAAGGAAAGACCCCGTTGCCCCACTCGCTTGACCAGTTGCTGCCGTCCCTTCAATCGCTGGGTATCTGGACCTATTGGATCATCGGTCTTTTTGCGCTGCTGGAGGCGACGATCGGTATCGGCATCGTCGCACCCGGTGCGCTGGTCGTCTTCGCTGGCGGTATGTTGGTCCAGCGCGGCGTGCTTGACGTTTTCGATCTGGGGTGGTTCGTCATCGTGGGCACCGTCCTTGGCGGCGAGATCAGCTATCGGTTGGGACGGCTCGCGGCGCATGGCCTGAAAGGCAGCAGGCGGTTCACCTCGTCGCGCTACACGGTGCGCGCCAAGGCGCTGCTTGCGCGCTATGGTGCGCTGGCCATGCTCATCGGCCGCCTGTCGGGGCCGCTTTCGGCATTCGTGCCATTTTCGGCGGCCATCGCGGGCATGGAGCGGCGGCGCTTCGTCCTCTGGAATGTCGTGAGCGCGTTTCCCTATGCGCTGATCCATCTCAGCTTGGGCTACTTCGTCGGCAATGCCATCGGGACGATGGGGGCGGCGGCGCCGCGCATTCTTGCGGTCGGGGTTGCTGTATTCCTGGTGCTGGCGCTCCTGTGGTATCTGCTCAAACGTCTGCGGCGCGCCCTGCCGCTCATGGCCGTCATTCTTCGCGCGACCGCCACCGGGCTGGCGGAGAAGCCTTTCTTCCGGCGATTGAACGAGCGACATCCGAAGCTCGCGACCTTCGTGGCGGGGCGGTTTGATACCTCCCGGTTTTTGGGCCTCACTGCCACGGTTCTGGCGGTGCTGTTCGTCTATGTCTTTGCGATCTATCTCGACTCGGTCTTCGATTTCCTGACCTCGCCGGATGTCGCGTCTGCAGATAGCCGCGTCGCCAACATGTTCTACGCCCTTCGCGATACCCGCCTGATCGCGCTCTTTGGCTGGATTACCGCTCTTGGCAGTTGGAAGATCGTTCTTAGCATGATGGTCGGCGCGACCATAGCGCTGACGATCTTGCGCCGCTACGACCTTGCCGGCGCGCTCTGGATCGCTGCGGCGGGAAACCAGCTTTGCGTCGCCCTTCTCAAGAGCTTTTTCGACCGCCCACGCTCGCCTCTCGGGTATTTCACCGAAACCTCGGGCAGCTTTCCCAGCGGTCACGCTGCCGCGTCCGTGGCGATCTGGGGGATGCTTTTTTATCTGGCCTGGCGCATCCGGCTGCTGTCGGCTGAGGTGGCTACACTCGCCGCTGTCGCCCTGGCGTTCCTGATCGGCTTTAGCCGGGTCTACTTGGTCGAGCATTATCTTTCCGACGTGCTGAACGGCTATCTCGTTGGTGGGCTCTGGCTCATCGTGGGGGTCGCGTTCTGCGAATGGCGGTGCGAGGTGGTGGGGCGCAGGGCGGCATCGCAAAACCGTCCCTTGGCACTTGGTGTCATAGCGGTGGCCGCTGCGGTGGCGCTTGTTCTGGCCTCGACGCTGTCGTCCCCCTTAACAGGATCCCGCAACCTGCCGCGGTCGCTGTCGATGCTCCGCTGGCCATCTTCACCTCCGACGCGGCGCCGAGAAGCACCGACACGCTGACCGGCACCCCGCGCCAACCGATCAATATCGTGATCGCCGCCAAGGATGCACAGGCTATCAGCGCCGCGATGCAGAAAGGTGGCTGGATCCCGGCACCGAAGCCGGGCCTTGGGATCCTGTCCCGCGCTTTCTGGGCCGATTGGACGGGTGCTGCTATACCAAGGCCGCTCGTCATTCCCACGTTCTGGAACAATCGGCCTAATGATTTCGCATTCGCACGCCCCGACGACAGCCCGAATACCCCTCTCCGGCTTCATGTCAGGCTCTGGCGGACGGATTTCACGACAAACGGGCTGACGATCTTCCTCGGAACACTGACTTTCGAAGATCCGCTCGACTGGGTGACAGCCTCCGACGAGGGGCACCGCGCGCTGGCTCGGAAGCCCGCACAACTGGATGCGTTCCTCGGGGCGCTGCGCGCATCCGGCCTTGTTGCAGTTCCCGCGCGGTAACCAAGACCCCAGCAAGGCAGGCTTCGCTCCAGGCGAGAGCCTGAAATGACACAGCTGTAATCTTTTCGACAATCTGCCGACTGACCATTCCCGCAGTCTCCAGTCCGGCGGAGGCGGGTTTGTTGCTGCAAGACCTCCGGGCAGAACCAAGCCGAGACCACTTCGGCGAAACGGGAGGACAACCCCATGAGAAACCTTCTATTGAGCGTGGCGCTTATCGCCGCGCCGGTCGGCGTCTTTGCTGCCGGATATACCTGGCTCACGCCCCAACACTCCCCGACAGAAACGGCGGCTGCCATGCCCACGCTGGGCGACATGACACCCTTCGCCGCCATCGTGAGCGATGTGCAAAACATCGCTGCCCAGGGTGATCTGGCGGCAGCAGGCACGCGCATCACTGATCTGGAAACCGTCTGGGACAAGGCGCAACCCAGCCTGCGACCGATGAACCCGCCCGAGTGGGGCTATGTGGACGGCGCCATCGACAAGGCGTTGAGCGCCCTGCGGGCCAGCACACCAGACGCGGCGCAGGTCAAGGCGACGCTTGCCAGCCTGCAGATCGCGCTGGCCGATCCGTCGAATGGCGGCAAGGCGGGCAACGGCACGGTGCAGATGGTCGCCGGCATCGCCACCACCGACACGAACGGCCACCCGCTGCCCTGCGAGGCGATGCTCAAGTCGTTCCGCGCGACACAAGCCACGGCGACCTTGCCCGACACCGTTCGCGCAAAGGTCTCCACGCTCGAGGCCAAGGGCACCGAGCGCTGCAACGCTGACGACGACACCCGCGCCGACGACTTCTTCGCGCAGGGCATCGCCCTGATGGTCAACTGAATTTCATTCAAGGAACACGATAATGACAACGCTTACCAGGCTGAGCGCCCCCGCCAACATTTCCCATGCCGATGCAACTCTCACCGCCCCCAATAGGGTGCCCCCAATTACCGTCGATTTCTGGCTCATCAAGCTGATGGCAGTCACGATGGGTGAAACTGCGGCCGATTTTCTGGCCGTAAACCTTGGCCTCGGTCTGACGGCAACGTCAGTTATCATGACTGCTATCCTCATCGGCGCGCTGATTCTCCAGTTCGCCCAGAAGCGCTACGTTCCATGGGCATATTGGCTGGCCGTGGTGCTGATTAGCATCGTCGGCACGTTGATTACCGACAACCTCGTCGACAATTTTGGTGTGTCCCTCATTACTACGACGACCTTTTTCACCATCGCACTCGGCGTAACATTTGCAGTCTGGTATTCATCTGAGCGGACCCTGTCGATTCATGAGGTCAAGACGACCCGGCGTGAGGCGTTCTACTGGCTCGCGATCTTATTTACCTTCGCGCTTGGCACGGCAGCAGGTGATCTGGTCGCCGAGCAATTCGCGCTCGGCTACATGGCGACCGGCATCCTGTTCGGGATGATCATCGCCTCGATCACCTTCGGCTATTATGTGCTGAAGCTCGATGCGATCATCGCCTTCTGGATCGCCTACATCTTCACCCGCCCGCTTGGCGCATCGTTCGGGGACCTGATGTCGCAACCCAAGGAGTATGGCGGCATGGGCTTGGGCACGATCCTGACCAGCGCGATCTTCCTCTTGGTGATTGTTGCTATTGTAATCTACATGACAATTACGCGAGAGGGGCAGGAGGCCGCGCGCCCGGAGTAAAGCGCCTTCGCCGGGAATACGGCTCCGCATCGGGGCCGTATTCCCGTTCGTCTTGTTCCCGGATTGTTGTAAACGGGCGGACATCGCGGCCACAAAGGTTGCAATCGCCGTTGAGGATCTTGACGATGCCTTTCCATAGGATTGATGTGCAATACCCTTCCCTTCACCGCCTCAAGACAGCATTACCATATGTCCTCACCGCGCTTCTCTTCGCCTTGGGAACCTATGCGCTTTATCACCTGCTCAGGCCGGTCGACCTCAAACAAGTCATGACGCAGGTCCGGGGAACGCCGCCGCATATCATTGCGCTGGCCGTTCTGGCCACGCTTGTCGGTTACACCGCGCTCATCGGTTATGACTGGTCGGCTCTGAAATACCTGGGCAGGAAATTGCCGCTGCCGACAATTATGACCGGTGGGTTCCTGGGCTACGCGCTTGGCAATACGATCGGAGCGGGGCCTCTTACCGGGGGTGCGGTGCGCTACCGAATCTATTCCGCCTTGGGCCTGACTGGATATGATATCGCAGCGATCGCGATTTTCGGATCAATGGCGTTTGGCCTTGGCGCAACGATCATTGGATTCGCAGCACTTGCCTGGCACCCGCACGCGTTGGAAACCCTCACGACGATTAGCCCTCAAATTCTGAGGGGCATAGCGATCTGCGCGTTGCTTTTGTCGTTCGGCCTTATCTTCGCCCTTGGCCTCAGGCGCTCTGAATTCCGGTTTCGAGGGCACGGCTTCAAGGCACCTTCACCCGGTCTGATGATTGGGCAGCTTCTATTTACCGCAACCGACATCCTGATGGCGGCAATCGTGCTCTACCTGCTGTTGCCAGCCAGCGATCTCGGCTTCGCGACATTCCTCGCGGTCTTCGCGGCGGCGATCTTCGCCGGGGTGGCGAGCCATGTTCCCGGTGGCATAGGCGTCTTTGAGATGGTGATTATCGCGGCGCTTCCTGCGTCGGTGCCTGTGGATCAGGCGGCTGCCGGGTTGCTGCTCTACCGCCTGATTTATTACCTCATGCCCTTCGCGTTGGCGCTCGTGCTGCTGGCACTCAGCGAATTGCGAATGGCGAGTGGCAAGGCGTTACCGTCGCATCTAAAGGCATTGGCACCCGTGCTGTCCGCGACCAGCGCGGTGGTGCCACTGGCGATGGCTGCGATGGTTTTCGCATCCGGCATCGTTATGCTCCTTTCCTCGATGATCCCGCCCACGAGCGAGCTTGCCGAAGATCTGGAACTGTTGGTGCCGCTCGGCTTCGTCGAGGGCGGTGCACTCTTGTCGAGCGCAATCGGCGTTGCCCTGCTCGTCATTGCGCACGGTATGCTGCGCCGCACCGAGGGAGCTTATTGGCTGGCAATTCTGGCACTGACTGCGGGGATCGCCGCAGCCCTGATGCAGGGGCTCGACTACGACCGGGCGGTTGTATTGGCGCTCATGCTGCTGGCCTTGCTACCCTGCCGCCGTGAATTCTATCGCAGCACGCGGCTGACGCATGATCCATTGTCGCCAGGCTGGTTGATGCTCGTCGGCGCGGTGGTGATTGCTTTGCTTGCCGTGTTCTTCTTCGCGCACAAGGCGACGCCCTACAGCAGTGATCTTTGGTGGCAGTTCGCCGCGAATAAGACCGTGCCGCGCGCCTTGCGGGCCGGCCTGGTCGGCTCCATCATTCTTGCAGCGCTGGTTTTGCTGATGGCGTTGCGCCCGGCCCGAATGCGCCCACAACTGGCCAGTGCGAGCGATCTGGAGAAAGCGGCGTGTATCGTTGCAGAACAGGGCAATCCGGATGCGAATTTCGTGTTCACGGGTGACAAGGCGATCCTGTTCTCCGACAGCGGGCGCGCATTCCTGATGTATCGCGTGCAGGGCCGCTCGTGGATCGCGCTCGGTGATCCGGTCGGCGATCCGGAAGATGCCGCCCAGCTTGTGTGGGAGTTCTACGATGCTGCTAACGCCGCCAACGGTCGCGCCGTCTTCTATGAAGTTTCGTCCGACTACCTGTCGCTCTGGGCTGAAATGGGGTTTGCCATTCACAAGATGGGCGAAGAGGCCGTTGTGTCGCTCGATTCATTTTCGCTCGATGGCAACGGCCGCAAGAAGCTACGTGCCACCTGGAACCGTGCAGGCCGGGAGGGGCTGAGCTTTGAGGTTTTGTCAGCCCCCATCGACGACACGACCCTTTCCACGATGCGCGAGATTTCCGACCAATGGCTGGAAAGTAAGAACAGCAGTGAGAAGCAATTCTCGGTCGGGCGGTTCGATACCGATTACTTGCGCCGGTTTCCCGTTGCGATTGTCCGTCACGAGGGCCGCATGGTTGCCTTCGCGAACATCCTGACGGCCGAGCGCAAGGAATTGGCGACGATCGACCTGATGCGCCACTTGGATGACGCCCCCGCCAGTCTGATGGAATACCTGTTCATTGCCTTGATGCTCTATCTCAATGAAGAAGGATATCATGCCTTCAGCCTTGGCATGGCCCCATTGGCCGGGCTGGAAGCGCGCCATGGCAGCCGCTGGACCATGAAGCTGGGTGCCTTGGTTTATCGCCACGGCGGACATTTCTACAACTTCGAGGGGTTGCGCAGCTTCAAAGATAAGTTTCGGCCAGACTGGCGATCTCGTTTCGTGGTAGCGTCCCGTAACGCAAACATCCTGGCCGTGGCAGCCGATGCCACCGCACTGATTTCGGGCGGAGTAGAGGGTTTGAAATGATCGTAAGCGGGGTTTCCCAACGAGACACGTCGAAACGACGCTGATCGTGTGGATGGCTCCGGCCTATCAAACTTACGCACTGCCCCCGATGCCTTTGGTCTGGGTCAGCGTGCCCGGTTGTTAGTTGACAGACATTATTGCAGTGACCTCAGAAGAGGGTCGAAGCGACCGAAAAAAGCCGGATAACCCATAAAAAAGAGCAATGGTCTTTTTCGGGGTCATTGGCTGGGGTGGTAGGATTCGAACCTACGATACACAGTACCAAAAACTGCTGCCTTACCACTTGGCTACACCCCAATCGTGACGCGCTAATTAAGCTGATGGGCGCAGGCTTGCAAGAGTGGAAAAGCAAAAAACGTCACTCTGTTGTGGCACCTTCGCGGTTCAGCAAATCTTCCTGTTCCATGGTGGCGCGTTCTTCATCGACGATGTTGGAGAGTTCCTGTTCTGCGGTGGCGTTGACATTGAGTGCGGCGTGAGGTGTTGCCGTTGAGATGGGTGCTGGGGGCTGTGGTCGGGCAGTGGGCGCAGGGGCAGGATCGGCCATCGACGTGAGCACGCGGTAGGTGGGTTCGGGCATTTCGATGCCTGCTGCCTCGAAGGCGCTCAGGGTTCGGCGGATGGCTTCGGACTGGGCGGCGAGGATTGAGGTTTCGGATTGCATGATCCAGCCGGTTACACAAATGGTGATGTCACTACCGCCCAGTTCGACAATCCAGGAATTGACTGCCGGGGTATCGATCACGAACGGCAGCGCCTCCACGGTGTCGTGCGCCAGCTTTAGCGCAAAGGCAAGATCGGTGCTGTAGCCGACGGAGATCTGAAACTTGAAGCGCCGCTCAGGGTTGCGTGAGTAGTTCAGGATGCGGCTTTTGAATACGGTCGAATTGGGAATGCGGATGTGGTTGCCATCCCAGTTGAGCAGGATGGTGGCACGCGAGGTCAGGCGGATAACCTTGCCTTCGTCACCGTTGATCTCGATTGAATCATTGGGCCGGAATGGTTGACGAATTGAGAGCATGATCGAGGCGATGAAATTCTCAACGGTGTCTTTTACCGCGAAGCCGATCGCGAGGCCAATGATACCGGCGGCGCCAAGGATGGTGCCCAGAAGTGCCGTCGCACCGAGGATATCGAGGGCGACAACCAGACCGGCGATCAGTGCGGCGAGGCGGGTTATTTGCCGGTAAATATCGGCAATGAAGGCGTTTGGCGCGAGCCGGTTCCAGGGTTGGCGGCGTCGCGCGAGGAAAAAGCCCGCGAAGGTGACTAGGGCGAAGCCCAAGACCGCGACGGCGAGCAGCGGCAGATAGGCAAATAGCTGGAGCATCCGGGCGCGGAAGCGTTGCAGCGCCGGGTTGAGGCGTTGGACAACGTCCGTTGTTTCGGTCACGTGGTTCTCAATGGCGACAACCCCTTGAACGCGCCCTGCAATTTCGTTGAGCCGGGTGGCCTTGGTGTTATCCAGCGTGGTGCCGCGCATCGTAACGATGCCCGATGAGACGGTGACGGTGACATCGCCGTAGCCGCCGAGCTCATTGAGAATATCACGGATGCGCACGGCGATGGCGGCGTCTTTGGTGGCGCTGTCGTCAACGTCGATTGTGCCCGAGGGCTGATCGGTGGCTTGGGCGCAGACCGGGGCTGGAGTGGAAAGAAGGCTGAGTGCCATGAAGCAGGCGAGAAGAAGTGTTTTCATTGGAAAATGCATTCTGTTTTGAGCTATGGGGCTGAACTTAGCCGCACGGCGCGCCCGGCTCAATCGCGGATTTCGTTGGCTTTCACGCCCCAGAATGCGGATTTTGGTGCCCAGCCGGAATAACCGCCTGCGGTGAGTTGGCACCAATCGGGTTTACAACTGCCAAGCCGGGCGATCACGCCTTGTTCCAGTTCGGCATCAATTGGTGTTTCGGCGCTGGGGCCGAGGTGTAGTTTGAGCAAGTCCTTTTCGACAATGACATGCCGCACGCCAGACAGAAGCGAGTAATGCACCCAGCCGCCGGCGCCGTCGCGGTCGCGGACACGGCGCCAGTGACCATATTCTGCCGTCACCTCAACGGGCATCCCCTTGCGTTGAAAAACCCAGTCAATCCGGTGTGTTAGAGATGGGCCGCGGCGGACGTTGCATTTGTCGGTCTTGATCGAGACAAAGCGCGGGATCGGCAGGTTGGTGACCGTGCCGCGTTCGACCGCCAAGGCGGGGTTGGCCGCAAAGACGGCAAAAAGAATCACAAGGAATAAGCGCCGCATCTGCCGCTGTCCGCTCTGCCACAAGGAAATCGCACGAGGTTCTTGTGCCTCGGCTGACTATCCGTCAGTTTGCCAGTAACGCGCACCGGATGGAAGACGGAGGAGACCACGTATGCCCACGAAACGCCTGAGTGTTGTCGTTACGCGACGCTTGCCCGAAATCGTGGAGACGCGGATGCGGGAGCTTTTCGATGTATCGTTGCGCGAAAGCAATGCTCCGATGAGCCGTGCAGAGCTTACCGAGGCGCTGAAAACGGCAGATGTTCTGGTGCCCACGATCACTGATGAAATTGATGCACGGCTTCTGGCGAGATCTGGCAACAGGTTGAAACTTATTGCAAATTATGGCGCTGGTGTTGACCATATAGATGTGGAAGGCGCGCGTCAGCGGGGGGTTCTGGTGGCCAACACGCCCGGCGTGGTGACGGAGGATACGGCGGACATGGCGCTGGCGTTGATGTTGGCGGTGACGCGGCGGATACCTGAGGGGTTGCAGCGGATGCAGACCGGGGAATGGACCGGCTGGGCGCCGACCGCGCTTTTGGGGACGCGGGTGCATGGCAAGCGGTTGGGAATCTTGGGCATGGGGCGGATCGGGCAGGCGGTGGCACGACGGGCCAAAGCGTTCGGGATGCAGATCCATTATCACAACCGGCGGCGTTTACGTGAAGAGGTCGAAGCGGAGTTCGAGGCGAGCTATTGGGAGAGCCTTGATCAGATGATCGCGCGTATGGATGTGATTAGTATAAACTGTCCACACACCCCGAGCACCTTTCACCTTCTAAACGCCAGACGATTGAAATTACTTAAGAAAAGCGCAGTGATCGTGAATACGTCACGTGGCGAGGTGATTGACGAGAACGCGCTTGTGCGGCGGCTGGAGGCGGGTGATATCGGTGGTGCCGGGCTTGATGTTTTCGAGCATGGCGCAGAGGTCAACCCGCTGTTGAAAACCCTGCCGAACGTGGTCTTAAGCCCGCATATGGGCAGCGCGACGTTGGATGGCCGGGTGGAGATGGGCGAGAAGGTAATTATCAATATCAAGACCTTTGAAGACGGCCACCGCCCGCCCGATCTGGTGGTTCCGGCGATGTTGTGAGCCGAAAGGTTAATGGCAGCGCACTGTGAAAACCGGCTGTCTGCACCCCGGCTGCTACCCCGTCTGCAATGCGTATGGCGCAAATTCGACACCGATTTACCAAGCGTTAAGGTTAACCTTGCGTTCGCGGCCGGGCAAATCAGTGAATTGCAAAGATGCCGTTTTTTTGCGCATCATTGAGTTGTGCGGCTTGCCATGAACCTGAGTCACCGAATTTTTGGCGAAACGTGCAAGACGGTCAATAGAAAACCACGTTTGCGCGTTTAGTCTGTTTCGGAGCAAATGCGGGAATGTTTTGGGATGGGTGATACGGGATATGGGCGCATGGCAAGGCTGGGCCTGAGAGAGAAGATGGACGGCGTGGTTTGGACGCGTGCGGCGCTGACGCTGGGCGCGGTGCTTGCGGTGGCGTTGTTTGCAACCGGGGCCGGCGCGCAGGATGTGGCCGACAGCGTTGCGCCCGAACCGGCAACCGCATTGAGCGCGGAGGCGCTTTCCCAAGCGGCAGAGGCTGCGCAGGCGGCGAAGGCGGCGGGCAAGCCGGTTGCGGCAAAGCATTGGATGATCGTGGCGGCAAATCCTTACGCGGTGGAGGCGGGGGCCAAGGTGTTGGCCGATGGCGGCACGGCGGCGGATGCGATGGTGGCCGCACAGGCGATGCTGGGGCTGGTGGAGCCGCAAAGCTCGGGTCTTGGTGGTGGCGGGTTTCTGCTTTGGTATGATGCGAAGACCGGCACACTGACCAGCATGGACGCGCGCGAGACTGCGCCTTTGGCGGCAAACCCGACGCTGTTTCAGGACAAGGACGGCAAGCCGCTTAGGTTTTTCGATGCGGTGGTGGGCGGCCGGGCCGTTGGTGTGCCGGGGATTCCGGAACTGATGCGCGCGGTGCAGGCGCGCTGGGGCAAGAAGAATTGGGCCAGCCTTTTCACAGATGCGATTGAGCGGGCGGAGACGGGTTTCCCGGTGTCGGCGCGGCTGGCCGGGATGGTGGCGGCGGATGTGCAGCGGCTTTCGGTTGACCCGGAGGCGCGGGCCTATTTCGTGCCCGGCGGTTTTCCGGTGCCGGAGGGGCATATCCTGAAAAACCCGGCTTACGGTGAGACGCTTCGGATGTTGGCGGGGCAGGGCGTGGGCCAGTTTTATGGCGGCAAGATTGCCAAGGACATCGTCGCCAAGGTACAGGGCGCGAAAAGCCCCGGCCTGTTGAGTGAAATCGACATGGGGCTTTATAAGGTCAAGGAGCGCGCCCCGGTTTGCGCGCCCTATCGCGGGTTGGATGTGTGCGGCATGGGGCCGCCGTCCTCTGGCGGGCTGACCGTCGGGATGATCCTTGGGGTGCTTGACCAATACGACCTTGCCGCGCTTGGGCCGCAGAGTCCGCAGGCGTGGCGTTTGATCGGCGATGCCAGTCGGCTCGCCTTTGCTGACAGGGCGCGTTACATCGCGGATAGTGATTATGTGCCGGTGCCGATGAAGGGGTTGCTGGCACCCGGTTATCTGACCGAACGGGCGGAATTGCTGACGGGGGATATGGCGCTGCCGGACGCGGAAGCGGGCAAGCCGGAGTTTGACCACGCCGGGTTGCAGGCCGATGATGATGCGATTGAGCTGCCGTCGACCTCGCATCTGTCGATTGTCGATAGCGCGGGGAATGTGTTGGTGCTGACCAGCAGCGTGGAAAATGCTTTTGGCTCGCGGTTGATGGTGCGGGGGTTCCTGCTGAACAATCAGTTGACCGATTTCAGCTTTAGTTCGCAGCGTGATGGCAGGCCGATTGCCAACCGGGTGGAGCCGGGCAAACGGCCGCGTTCTTCGATGGCGCCGACGATTGTGCTGCGCAATGGCAAGCCGGTGCTGGCAATCGGCAGCCCCGGTGGCAGCCGGATTATCGGCTATGTCGCGCAGGCAATCATTGCTTGGGTCGATTGGGGCATGGATGTGCAACAGGCGGTGGCGATGCCGCATCTGGTGAACCGTTTTGGGCCGTACGAGATTGAGCAAGGCACCAGCGCGCAGGCGCTTTCGGGCGCTTTGGAAAAGATGGGGTACGGTGTCAACGTGCGGGGGTTGAATTCAGGGCTGCACGCGATTGCCATTGGCGACGACCTGCGCGGCGGGGCCGACCCGCGCCGTGAGGGGATTGCTTTGGGTCAATAAAGCGTTTTCACGAAACGTTTTAGGGCGCGTGCGCCCGGAAATTGCCCGGTTTCATTCGCAGTTCGGCCACTGGCCCGTGCGATAGCTGCTTTCAGGTCTAGCAAGAAAGTGGGTGTTTGCGGTGTTTTCATTTCTCAATCCAATGGCGGTCGGGCGGAGCAATGTGTCGTGGCCGGTTGTCGCGGTGATCGTTTTTACCCTGCAATTTCTCGTGATTGGTGTTCTTGCCATACCGGGTTTCGGGCCGACTTGGCTTTTTGGCGGGACGGCGCAGGATGCGCTTGGCCGCGCGACGCTGGCCAGCACTTTGCCGCCCGCGCTGCCGGGTTGGCACAAGCGGCATTATCTGCCCTCGGATGGAGAGACCATCACCCGCGCCGCGCAGGGGAACGGGTTTGATGCACGCCTTGCAATGGGTGGCGACATAGAGCGGTTTGGCCTTTATGCGCGTGGTGGACTTGACGGTGTGGCGGCGGTTTATGTGAAGGATAACAGGCACATCGCCATCGGCATGATGCGCGAGCCGGTGCAAACGCCTGATTGGGCGGGCGGTGTGCCCCGTCTGGCTGACCCGGTAGCGGAAATGCTTGCGCTGCGGCGCGGTGACGTGGTGGCGATTGTCGGTGGGATTGCCTTTTATCGCCGCGGCGGTGTGGGGCAGGCGGGGCTGTTGGGCTATGAGCGTTTTGTTGCGCGGCTGGGCGACGATCTGGTGATCGACGTGATTTCCGACGCAGACGAGGCGGATGTCGAACGGCTTTTGGCGCGAATTGACGGTGCCGCGTTGGCTGCGCAGCTGACCAACCCGGAGCTTGCCCCGGATGCGACATCGGGTGTTGTTCTGCACCACTGGCCCGAAACCTGGCCCGAAGCTTCGCCAGTGCCCGAGGCAGACATCTGAACCAGTCATGTCCGATTATTGAGGGTGGGGCAAGATTGCCCCGGTCGTTCCAAATTCACGCCGCAATTTCTTGTCAGAGTGATCCGGCATAGCCCTGCCCAACAGGTGGCAGGGCGTGCAGAGGCAGAAGGCCACCGTTTCGGCGCTCCGGGCGGCTGGCGATTTTGGGCAGGCAAGAGCGGAGGTTTCAGGGTGAATTATTTTGCAATCGGATTTGTTGCGGTCGTCGGGGTTGTCGGGCTGGGTGTGGATTATCAGCAGCAATCGGTCCACGCCGGGCTGGGGTTGGGTCAGATGAGTGCGGCGGATTATGTCGGCACCTTTGAGGCGCGATTCCTTGGTGCCAAGGCAGATGCCCGCGCCGCCGAGCGCGAGCGTGCCCGCAAGACGGCATGGCGCGAGGGTGGCATTCAGTATCTGCCCGAGGCGCCAGAAGGCTGGACCCGGCGGAAATATTCGGAAAGCTCCAACGCTGCGATCATGTATAATGATACTGCCTTTTTCGAGGATCTTGCGCGCGATGGCACCGCCAAATCCATGGCCGAGGGCCTGCAATCGAAGGATGCCATGACGAAAGCCCGCAAGATGGACGCGCATTCCTATGTCTATGAGCACGGCGATGAGGTGGTGTTCGTCAGCATTGACGCGCGCAACAAGCCCGACACCAAGTCACTTCATGGGATTATCGGCTCTACGATGCAGGTCGGTGGCTCATTCAAGGGCACGACCGGGATGCAGGGCTATGATGTGATCGGCGGTGTTGGCTTTGTGGAACTGGAGGCCAACAAGCGCAAGATGTCGGCGGCGCAGAAGAAAAGCAGCAAGCACGGCTTCCGGCGCGCGCATTTTCGCAGGCTGGTCGGGACCGTGGGATTCGGGCAGGAAGTGGGCGTGACGGTTCACGCCAACGCATCGAGCAAGACCACCAACGAAATTCTGGCGGCGATTGACTGGGACGGGCTTAACAACATGCTGAGCACGCCGATGGCGTTGGTTGGCAATGACGTGACCATGCCCGAGGGCACCGATGTTGAGGCGCTGGCCGAGGAGCAGACGGCCTTGCGCGCGAAATATGCCACGCTGCGTGCACGGGTGGCGGAGTTCCGGCTGCGCAACCTCGATGCGGCGGCGTTCATGTTCAGCACGCTGGCCCCTGGCAAGACCGATATTTCCGGCGGCAAGGTGCCCGATCTGTCAAATCTCATTGACGCGGCCTTTCGCAAGGAGATGCGCAACCTGATGGCCGGGAAGCCTTCGGACCATGATTTTGAACGCATCGTCAGCATGATCGAAGTGCGCCCCAAATCGGAGCGCACGCAGAACAAGGGCGAGATGAGCGAAGAGTTGAAGCGCGAATTGAGCGGCGTAAGTGAGGCCCAGACACCAAGTGCGCCTATGGCAGACCCTGCCTTGCCGCGCAGCGAGCAGGCGGAGGCGGCGAGCACTGGTGGCGGTGTCATGGCGGCGATCGGAAGTTTCTTCGGCGGAATGGCACCCACGGCTGCGCCTGCGCCGCAGAAAGCGGCAGTGGTGGTGCGCAGCGGCAACGGCAAAGCCGGCTTTGGGGCGGCGGTGGGTAAATGCGCCTCTAACGGGGTTGGTAAGCTCTGCACCGTGCGCGACTGATCTGCGCCGCGCCATTATAGAAGAATCGACACAAAACGACCCGTGCAGTATCGCGCGGGTCGTTTTTTATTGATCACCGGTCGGATGGACGATGCGCGGATTGGTGACTTGTTGCCATATGGTGGTGACGCGCAGTTCACCGGGAAGGTCCAGCGATGAAAACCCAAGTCAAAGCTCTTGTCGTCGGCGGCGGTGCCGTTGGCACCTCGATTGCCTATCATCTGGCCCGTGCGGGGTGGAGCGATGTGATGTTGCTTGAACGTGACGAGTTGACCTCTGGTTCGACATGGCACGCCGCCGGGTTGTTGCCGCTTTTCAACATGGGGTATGCAACCAGCCATATTCACGACTATTCGGTGCGCTTCTACAAGGCGCTGGAAGAGGAAACCGGGCTGAACGCGGGGTTTTCGGTGGTCGGCAATCTGCGCATGGCACAGACCCGCGCGCGGATGGACGAATACGAGCTGTACGCCTCCATCGCCGAGACGGTGGGCATTCCCTATGAATTCCTGAGCGCAGCGCAGATCAAGGACCGCTGGCCACTGGTGCGCACGGATGACCTTGAAGGGGCGCTGTTTCACCCGACGGATGGTTATATCAACCCCGCCGATGTGACCATGGCGATGGCCAAGGGCGCGCGCCAGCGCGGCGTGATGATTGAGCGCAAATGGCAGGTTGATGGGTATACGTGGGCCGGTGATCATTGGGACGTGAGTTGCACCAAGATGGTAGAAAAAGGCGGCAACCTTGTGCCGTCAGAGGAAACCACGGTGATTTCAGCCGAGCATGTAGTGACGGCGACGGGCAACCACGCGCAGCGCACGGCGCGGCTTTTGGGGATCAAGATTCCGGCGATTCCGGTGGAGCACCAGTATATCGTGACCGAGCCGGACCCGGCATTGGTGGAATACCGCAAGGCGCATGGTGAACACCCGGTGCTGCGCGACGCGGATGCGAAATGGTATGTGCGCGAGGAGCGCGGGGGTGGATTCTGGGCCCCTATGAGCGCGGTGCACCGGCGCGGTTTGCCTATGGCGTGCCCGACAGTTTCCGGGCTGATCTTTTCCCGCTTGATCTGGAACGGATTGAAAAGGAATACATGAGCATGATCCACCGGCTTCCGACGAGCGAGGAGGTGGGGCTCAAGGACGATTTCAACGGCCCGATCTGTTACACGCCCGATGGCAACCCGCTGGTTGGCCCGGCACCGGGGTTACGCAATATGTGGCTGGCCGAGGGCTTTTCCTTTGGGATCACGGCGGCGGGCGGCACCGGCTATTACATGGCGCAGATGATGGTTGAGGGCGAAGCCGAGATCGACATGGCGAGCCTTGATCCGAAACGCTATGGCAACTGGATGACCACCGAATACGCGGTGACCAAGAACGAGGAATGTTATGAGCATGTCTTTGTTCTGCATCACCCGGATGAGGAACGCCCGGCGGCACGCCCGCTGCGCACCTCGCCCGCCTATGACCGCCAGAAGGCGGCGGGTGCGCAGTTTGGTCAGGTCAACGGCTGGGAACGGCCGAATTACTATGCGCCCGAAGGCTTTGACGACCACGCCAGCCGGAGTTTCCGGCGTGGTGGTTGGTGGCAATACGCGGTCGAGGAAGCGCGTGCCATCCGCGAGGGCGTGGGGCTGGTCGATGCGACCGCGTTCACGAAACATTGGGTTTCTGGCGCGGGCGCGACGGAGTTCCTTGACTGGTTCACCTGCAACAAGCTGCCGAAAGTCGGGCGGATCAACCTGACCTATGCACTGACCGATGCGGGAACGACGCGCACGGAATATACCATCGTGCGGCGGCGCGAGGATGGTTATTACCTCGTTTCTGCCGGGGCATGGAGCGCCTATGACGCCGATTACCTGCGCAAGTCGGCAGAGGATTTCATGGCCCGCGGTGGCGCGCAGGTGTTGATTCATGATGTGACGACGCAATGGGGTGTGTTTGCCATCGCCGGGCCGAAATCGCGCGATGTGCTGGGCGCGCTGATCCGCGATGCCGAGCCGCAAACGGCGCTGTCCAACAAGCGATTCCCGTGGCTTTCGGCGCGCAATATCGAGCTGGGCATGGTGCCGACAATGGCGATCCGCGTGGCCTATACCGGGGAGTTGGGTTGGGAGTTGCATCATCCGATGGAGATGCAGAACCATCTTTGGGACAGGTTGATGGAAGCGGGCGAGCCGCATGGGCTTAGGTTGGTCGGGGCACGGGCGCAGAACTGGTTGCGCCAAGAGAAGAGCTATCGCGCGTTCGGCAATGAACTGGGCCGCGATGCGACCCCGCTGGAGGCCGATCTGCCGCGTTTCGTGGACCTTACGAAAGAGTTTCGCGGCAAGGCGCCGATGGAGGCGCTGGGCGTGCGTTCAAAATGCGTGACCCTGCTGATTGACGGGCCGAAGGATGCCGACCCGTGGGGCCGCGAGGCGCTTTATGACGGGGATACCAAGGTCGGGCGGCTGACCTCCGGCGGGTATTCGGTGGCGTTTGGCAAGAGCATCGGCATGGGCTATGTCACGCCCGAACTAGCGGTGCCGGGAACCAAGCTGAAGGTGCGGATGCAAGGGCAGCTTTGGGGCGCGGAGATTGTCGAGGACAGCCCGTATGACCCGAAGAACGAGGTGATCCGCAAGGACGGGTAAGGCGGCGGGGGCGGCAGAGCGGCATTCCGACGGATTCGCCCTCACCGGGGCTCGCTGGCCGGGAATTTGGCCCGGTATTAAGGGCGAAGCCCTGTCTGATGCCGGCCCATATGCTTTCGCATCACCGAACCCGCCGAGCGGCAAGCCATGCGTGCCAGTCTGCCTTTGATCCGTTGAAGAGATTAAGATCGACCGCTTGTTCAAAGCCGGGCACGATGCCGGTAGAGGAATATTGCCAGAAGCGCCAGTGTTGGCCGGGGAAGCTTTGGCGCAGCGGCTCGGCGGTAGAGCGCAGCCAGAATTCGACCCCGCGCAGCTTGCCGATGCCGGTTTCGCGCCAGAACTCCAGCGTGGTATAAACGACCGGGCGTTGGCCATAATGTGCTTCAAGCGCGTCAAGGAAGATGCGCGCCTCTCGCCGGACAATGCGGCCATCGGGGCGCAGCGTGCAGGTGGGGGAATGCGGGTTCCACTCCAGATCGAGCACCGGCGGCAGCATGCCGGGGTGTTTCTTGACGTTGCGGATGAACCAGCGCGCCTGCACCAAGGCGGGCGTGCAGAAATAGAAGAAATGATACGCGCCCGCCGGGATGCCCGCGCGCCGCGCCTCTAACATGTGCGGCGCGAACATCGGGTCGAGCCGGTCGCCGCCCTCTGTCGCCTTGAGCCAGACGAAATTGACGCCAGAGGCGCGTGCGGCGCGCCAGTCGGCGTGGGACTGAAAGCGCGCGGCGTCAATCCCGTGCACTGCGAAGCGTTTCGGGTGTTGGCCGGGAAAGTCGATCGGGTGGCTATCGCCAAATTGCGGCGGATGCACCGCGGGCGGGGCGATGCGGGTTTGCGGTGGGGCGGTTTGGCGCGGTGTGGGTGTGCAGGCCGCAACAGCCAGCGCGGGCAGCGAGAGAATGAGCGTGCGGCGGGCGGGGTCGGGCATGTGGCGGCCTCCGGTCAGGTGGGTGGGTCAGCTTTGCGGGAAACGAAAGCGAGGTTGTTGGCGGGCATTTCGACCACCGCGCACAGCTCCAGATCGGCAGCTTGCAACCAGTCGATGATGTCCCAGTCGCTTTTGTAGCCGATTTCCGGGTCTTGTGCGCGCAGGCTGGCGTGAAACCGCGCATCTCCGTCCGACGTGGTCTCTCCATCGCGCAGGAACGGGCCATAGAGGATGAACCGCCCGCTTGGCGCAAGCGCCTGTGCTGCCTCGGAAACAAGCACCTGCGCTTCGGGGGTGGAAACAAGATGCACGAGGTTCACCACCAAAATCAGATCCTGCCCCGCCATTCCCGTGCCCCAACCGGGGCTGGTGGCGTCGAGCGCGCAGGCGGGGGCGATGTTGGCGCGCGCCTCTGCCCATACGTCGATCGAGGCGCGGCGCGCCGGGTCGATGTCGCTGGGTTGCCAATGTAGCTCCGGTAGGCGCGCGGCCAGCGTGGCGACATGTTGGCCGGTGCCCGACGCGATTTCCAGCGCGCGGCCTTTTGCTGGCGCGTGTTCGGCCACCAGAGCGGCGATTGCGCCCGCGTTGCGCGCCGCCGAAGGTGCTGTGAGCCGCCCGCCCGCCTCGCCATGGGCGATGCTGGCCGTGTCGGGCAGGTTGAGACGTCGGGGCATGGGCATTCCTTACCGCTTCATTTTGCCAAAAATATCCATAACACGCCGCCCGGTTCAGGCAAAACGCCGGGGGGATAGTGCTGCGACCAGCGCAGGGTCCAGCGCGGGCGCGCGCCCCAGCGTGAGATCGGCGACAAGCTGGCTGGCGGCGGGGGCGGTCTGAAACCCGTAGCCGCCTTGCCCGGCGCACCAGATAAAGCCCGCGTCCTGCGGTGCGGGGCCAAGCACCAGCGTGCGGTCGGGCGCGAAGGTGCGCAACCCCGCCCAGTTTGCGGTGAGCCGGGTGACGGGTTCGGTGACCATTTCCTCATAGCGCGCCAGCCCTTCGGCAATCACCATGTCATCGGCCCATGCGTCATGCGGCTCCATCGGGTGTTCTTCTGACGGGGAGACGATGAGTTGACCAGCGTCGGGCTTTGCATACCATTGCCCGCCGGTGCCAAAGAACATCGGCCAGCTGGACAGATCATGCCCGCCGGGGGCCGGGATGCGCGCCATTGAGCGGCGCATGGGTTGCAGCCCGATGGGTGCGACGCCCGCCATTTGCGCGATGGTATCGGCCCATGGACCTGCGGCGTCGATCAGTGTCTCTGCCTCATACACTTGATCACCCGCTGTCACGCGCCAGCGCGCGTCGCGTGTGATGGTGCTTACCTTGGTTTTCAGGTGGATAGCGCCGCCATTGGCGCGAATGATGCGGGTGAAATCCTGCACCAAGAGGTCGGTGTCGATATCTTGCGGGGCGTGGCTTAGCCCGGCGAAAGCCACCTTGTCGCGGTTGAGGATGGGGACAAGCGCGCTGGCTTCATCCATGGTGATTTCATCGAGGGCCATCTCGGCGCAATCGTGCTCGAACGCGGCGCGCTCTTCGGCGCTGGCGAGGAAAAGCACACCACGCGGGGAGCAATAGCGCCGGTCGCCTTCCAGATAGAACGCGCCGCTGGCCTGCGAGAGTTCCACCACGGAAGGCGCGCCGTAATCCGCGGCATAGAGTGCTGCCGAGCGCCCGGAAGCGTGATAGGCAAGCGCGTCTTCGGCCTCTAGCACCGTGATTTTGGCGTGCGGGGCGAGGCGGGCGGCGGCGGAGAGACCGGCAATGCCGCCGCCGATGACAAGTATATCGCTCATTGTTCTTCGATCCGATCGGTTGCGGGGGGTGGTGTGGGGGTGAGGGCGGTGATTTCAGCGTATAGGTCCGCGTCCATCGTGAAGCCGATTGCGGCAAGGGCGGGGGCAAGCTGTTCAACCGAGCGGGCCGACAGGATTGGCATTGGGGCGGCCGGGTGGTGCGCGGCCCAAGCGGCGGCGAGGGTTGCCGGGTGGCAGGAAAGCCGCGCGGCGATGGCAGACAGCCCAGCGGCGGCTTCGTGCATGAAGGCGGGCGCATAGCGCGCGGCGTAACGTGGGTTTTCGCTAAGCCGCCCGGTGCCGCCTTGCGCATATTTGCCGGTGAGCAGCCCGCCGCCCAGCGGTGAGTAGGTGGCGGCAAGGAGGCCGGTGGCGGCGCACATCGGCAGCAATTCGACCTCGGCCTGGCGTTTGACGAGGCTATACATCGGTTGAATGATATCGACGCGGTGCCCCATGGCGCGCAGCAGGCAATCGGCTTGCATGACCTGCCATGCGGGGAAGTTCGAGAGGCCGATGTGGCGGATATGGCCTGCCTCTTTCAAGGCGATCAGCACTTCGAGCCTTGCGGGCAAGGGCGTGGCTGCATCCGGGCGATGGAGATAGAGGATGTCGATCACCGCCATCCCGAGGCGTTCGCGCGAAAGTTCAAATTCGGCGCGGAGTTTTTCGGGCGGAGTGTTTGGCGTATAGCCGATCTTGGTGGCGACAATCATACGCTTCCGTATGGATGCTGCAAGCTGACCGAGCAGTCGCTCCGAGCGGCCTTCGGTATAGAGATGAGCCGTGTCGAAATGGGTAATGCCCGCGCCGATGGCGGCCTCCAACATGGCGGCGGAGGTGGACGCATCGGCGGGGCCGCCAAACTGCATGGTGCCGAAGGCGAAGCGCGAGATGGGTGTGCCATCGGGGGAAGTAATGCCGGACATGCTGCTATTGGTGTCATGCGAAAGCGGGCATGAAAAGAGGGGAAGCGACAACTTGACGGGGCCGGAGGCTGAAGCACGTTGCGCGAATAACCTGACACACGCCTTTCGCTGATGCCTCAGGTTAAAGGCCTGACGCTTTAGCGCGCCTGTCTGTTGTGGCCTTTTGGCATGGCTTGTCTATCTATGCGCTGGACGGCACTCCACGAACAACAAAGGCCCCGCACCGGGCGGGGCCTTTGCCTCTAAATGCCAGAGCTGGCTTATTTCGGGATTTCGCCTTCGAGGCCTTCGACGTAGAAGTTCATCCCCAAAAGCGTTCCGTCGTCAGAGACCTCGCCTTCGGCAAGCCAGTCCGAGCCATCCTGCTTTTTCAGCGGGCCGGTGAAGGCGTTATACGAGCCGTCGCTTAGCGCATCGCGGATTTTCTCGGCTTCCGCCTTGATGTCGGCGGGCACGGCCGAGGAGATTTCCCCCACGGTCACCATTCCCGAGCCGATACCGCCCCAGGTCTCGTCGCTTTTCCAGGTGCCGTCCAGCAGCGCACCAACGCGGGTGACGTAGTAGGGGGCCCATGTGTCGATGGTTGACGTAATACGCGGCATCGGTGCAAAGGCGGCCATATCGGTTGCCTGCCCGAAGGTGTAGACGTTGCCAGCCTTCTGAGCGACGGCCTGTGGCGCGGTCGAATCGGTGTGCTGCATGATCACGTCGGCGCCCTGTTCGATCAGCGCTTTGGCGGCGTCGCCCTCCTTGGCGGGGTCGAACCAGGTATAGGCCCAGATAATCTTGAACTTGACCTCAGGGTTGACCTTCTTGGCTTGGATATAGGCGGCGTTGATGCCGCGGATAACCTCTGGAATCGGGAACGAGGCAATGTAGCCGATGGTGTTCGACTTGGTCATCTTGCCGGCAAGATAGCCTTGGACCACGCGGCCCTCGTAGAAGCGGGCCGAATAGATGCCGAGATTCGGCGCGGTCTTGTAGCCGGTGCAGTGTTCGAATTTCACGTCCGGGAATTTCTTGGCCACGTTTACGGTGGCGTCCATGAAGCCGAACGAGGTGGTGAAGATGAGTTTGGCCCCCGAGAGCACCATTTGGGTCAGCACGCGTTCGGCATCGGCGCCTTCTGGTACGCTTTCCTGCACCATGAGTTCGACTTTGTCGCCGTATTTTTTGACCATTTCTTCGGCGCCGCGATAGTGTTGTTCGCTGTAGCCCCCATCGTTTTTCGGGCCGACCAGAACGAAGCCGATCTTGATCTTGTCGGCGGCGAAGGCCTTGCCACCCAGAGCGGCGAGGCCGAGCGCGGTGACACCGCTTTTGAGTAATGCGCGTTTTGTCAGGTTCATGTTTCTTCTCCCTTTAATATTCACGAGTTTGGCAGCGATTTCGGCGTGGATCAGCCGGAGGCGTGGAAGTTTCGACCAAGCGAGGCGGGTGCGCGGCTTCGGTCGGCGGACATGATGACCAGCACGAGGATGGTAATCAAGTATGGAGACATTGCTAGGTATTCCACTTTGAACGGGACAAGCAAGCCATTCCAGTAGGCATAGGCGGCGACACCGGCCAGCAAGAGCACGATATCGACCAGGACAGAGGCCAGCGACAGTTTCCCGCGCCAGACGCAATAGGCGAAATGCAGAACCGCCAGACCACCAAGAATCCAGCCGATCGTGCCCAGAGGAAACAGCGCCCCTGCGGCCTGTAGATTGAGTTGCAAAACCGAAACGCCGCCGAAGAGATAGGCGCCCAGCAGCACCCGCCAAGGCTTCCACGAGGCGAAGACGACAAGCGCAAGGGCGATCCAGCCGGCTCCGGCGGTCATACCTTCGGTCCATTGCGGCACGCGCACAAGCGAAATATATGCCCCGCCCAGCCCGGCACAGGCGCCGCCGAACATGATGGCCAACACGCGGATGCGCACCACCTTGTAGCCGAGCGCGTGCGCGGCATCATGATTTTCGCCAACCGCCCGCAAGACAAGGCCCGCGCGGGTGTATTTCAGTACCGCCCAGACGCCGACCACGATCAGCAGGCCGATATAAACCATGGCATCGTGCCGGAAGAGCACGGTTCCCAGAAACGGGATGTCGGAGAGGAACGGCAGGTCCAGCTCGGGTGTTTGCGGAGGTTTCACACCGACGTATTTCTGCCCCATGAGCGCCGACAGCCCAAGGCCGAAGAGCGTGAGGGCGAGGCCAGAGGCAACCTGATTGGCAAGCGCGATCTGAGTCAGCAGGGCAAACAGCAGCGACAGCGCCGCCCCGCCCAGCGCGGCGGCGACAAAGCCCAGCGCGGGGGAGCCGGTCTCAACGGCGATGATGAAGCCGCAAATTGCGCCGGTGATCATCATGCCCTCAACCCCGAGGTTGAGCACGCCGGACCGTTCGACCACCAGCTCGCCAATCCCGGCGATCAGGATCGAGGTGGCGGCAACCATCAGCGAGGCCAGCAGGAGGGCCGGGGAAATGGTGGAAAGGTCCATCACACGGTCTCCTTGTGGGTAAAGCGGATACGGTAGTTGGTCAGCAGATCAATCGCCAGCAGGAAGAACAGCAACATGCCCTGAAACACCTGAATCGCGGCGGCGGGCAGGCCGAGTTGGAGCTGTGCCAGTTCACCGCCGATATAGGTGATGGCCAGCAACAGCCCGGCGAGCAGGATGCCGACCGGGTGCAGCCGCCCGAGGAACGCCACGATGATCGCGGTGAAGCCGTATTGCACGTTGAAATCAATCGAAACCTGCCCCGAAGGACCGGAGATCTCGAACAGCCCGGCAAGCCCGGCCATCAGCCCCGACATGCAGAGGGTGAAAATGATCAGGTTTGACGGCTTCACCCCGAAAACCGTGCGGCGCGTGGGGCTTCGCCGGTTAGGCGGATGGAAAAGCCCAGCATGTGCCGGTTGAGCAGGATATAGGCGAAAATCACCGCAATGAAGGCCGTGACCACGCCCCAGTGCAAGCCGGTGCCCGAGATCAGTTCGTTATTGAAGGCAGCCGGGTAGTCGTGGAAATTGCGTGAGCCGGGGAAGCCATGCCCTTCGGGGTTTTTCAGCGGCCCAAGCGCCATGGCGGCGAGCAGGTTTTCGGCCACGTAGACCAGCATCAACGAGACGAGAATTTCATTGGTGCCGAACTTCACCTTCAAAAGGGCCGGGATCAGTGCCCAGAGCAACCCGCCAAGCGCGCCTGCAATCACCATCAACGGGAACACATACCATGCATCAAGCGGATAAAACGCCAGCCCGACCGCCGCGCCGCAGATCGCGCCGATGATATATTGTCCTTCGGCCCCGATGTTCCAGATGCCCGCGCGGAAACCCAAGGAAAGGCCGATGGCGATCAGGATGAGCGGCCCCGCCTTAACCAGAAGCTGTGGCCGGGAATAGGCGGCGAATTGTTCGCTAAAGAGCGGATCCCAGAAGATGATGCGGATCGAATCGAACGGGTCCTTGCCCAGAGCCGCGAATAACAGCCCACCTGCAATCATTGTCATCACCACTGCCGCGACGGGCGTGGCATAGGCGATGGCGCGCGATGGTTGGGCGCGTTTTTCAAGCTTGATCATTGGTATTCTCTCGGGGTCGTGCTGCGGACGGACGGCGTTGCTTTGCTGTCATGGCGGATCGGGTCAGGCATTGGCAACCTCCAACCCATGTGCGCCACCCATCATCAGGCCGATTTCTTCGACCGTTAGCCCTTTGGTCGGGCGTTTTTCGGTCAGGCGGCCTTCGTTCAGCGCGGCAAAATGGTCGGCCACTTCCATCAGTTCATCAAGGTCTTGCGAGACGATGACAACGCCGGTGCCTTGCGCCGCAAGATCAAGCAGCGCCTGCCGGATGGCAGCGGCGGCGGAGGCATCGACCCCCCATGTCGGTTGATTGACGACCAGCACATCGGGGCGTTGCAGCACCTCGCGCCCGATGACGAATTTTTGCAGGTTGCCACCCGATAGCGAGCGCGCGACGTTGTCCGGCCCCGGCGTGCGAACATCGAATTTTTCGATGATGTCTTCGGCAAAGGCGCGCGCCTTGCGCCATTTCAGAAAGCCGCGGGAGGCAAGCCCTTCGCGCACCGCGCCCGTCAGGAGGGCGTTTTCGGTCAGGCTCATATCCGGGGCGGCGGCGTGGCCGAGCCGTTCTTCGGGCGCACAGAGCAGGCCGAGCGCACGGCGCGCGTTGGGCCCGAGATGGCCAACTGGCTGCCCTTCAAGGGTGACAGCATCGCGCGCCACGGTGATTTCACCGGAGAGTGCCAGCAATAGTTCGTCTTGCCCGTTGCCGGCGACGCCGCCGATGCCCAGCACCTCCCCACGGCGCAGCGCAAACCGGACATCCTTCAGCGCAGTGCCGAACGCGCCGGGGCTGGGCATCGAAAGCGCGGTGACATCAAGCACCACATCGCCCATCTTTGCACCGGCGCTTTTCGGGGTTTGCAATTCGGAGCCGACCATCAGTTCGGCCATCTGCCGCGCCGTGGTTTCAGCCGGGATGCAGGTGCCGACATTCTTGCCCAGACGCAGAATTGTCGCGTTGTCGCAAAGCGTGCGAATTTCTTCCAGCTTGTGCGAGATATAAAGGATCGAGGTGCCTTCGGACCGCAGCTTGTTCAGGGTTTTGAACAGGATTTCAACCTCTTGCGGGGTGAGCACTGAGGTGGGTTCATCCATGATCAGCAGTTTTGGGTCTTGCAGCAGGCAGCGGATGATTTCGACCCGCTGGCGTTCCCCGGCGGACAGATCGCCGACGGTGCGGAACGGGTCAAGCGGCAACCCGTAGCTTTCGGAGACCGAGCGGATGCGGGTGGCAAGATCGCCCATGGCGGGCGGGTTTTCCATGCCAAGGGCAATGTTTTCCGCGACGTTGAGCGCATCGAAAAGCGAGAAATGCTGAAACACCATGGCGACACCGGCGGCGCGCGCGGCGCGCGGTTCAGCCGGAGCGAAGGGCGCGCCCTGCATCTCCATCGTGCCGCTGTCGGGTTTGACCAGCCCGTAGATCATTTTCACCAGTGTCGATTTCCCGGCGCCGTTTTCGCCAAGCAGGGCGTGGACCTCTCCGGGGCCGATTTCAAAAGAGACCTGATCATTGGCAATTACGCCGGGATAGGCCTTGGTGAGTTGGTTGATTTTCAAAAGCGCGGTCATGACGCTTTGCCTTGGCCAAGCGCCACCCGCAGCCCGACAGGCCGCTGGTGCAATATAGGTTTCGTCGTCACGGGCGTTCGGCCCCCCTGTTTTCGGTATGAAAGCGGTCAAGACGGGGTTCGCGCAAGAGGGAAATGGCTTTCGGGCATAAAAAGTCTTTCAGGCAATGCATGATAATCGGCGGATTTTTCGGGAAAATTGGAAAGAAATGGCTGCGCAGGGGGAGTTAATCCGGTGCGTGATGCGCCGGTTGATAATTTGCCCTGCCTGCGGAAAGGTCAAGCCCGGTGAGGCGGTGGTTTGGCGCTTTCCTGCTGCGGGAGGCACGGGTAGGGTAGCGCCATGAGCAATGCCGCGCGATTCATTCATCTTAGGGTCCATACCCAGTATTCGCTTCTGGAAGGGGCTGTGCGGCTGAAGAAGTTGCCCGGCCTGTGTGAGAAACTGGCGATGCCTGCGGTTGCCATGACCGACACCAACAACATGTTTGCCGCGCTGGAATTTTCCGTCACGGCAAGTGGTGCGGGGGTGCAGCCGATTATCGGTTGTCAGGTTGATCTGACGTATCTTGAAGCCGCGCCGGGTGAGCGGGCGAAGCCACCCGCGCCAGTGGTATTATTGGCCCAGAATGAGGCGGGTTATGAGAACCTGATGAAGCTCAACACTTGTCTTTACGTGGACAAGGGTGGGCAGTTGCCACAGGTGACCCTTGCGGACCTGGAGGCGCATTGCGGCGGGTTGATTTGCCTGAGTGGGGGGCGGATGGGCCGGTGGGGCGCTTGCTTCAGGGCGGGCAAAACCCGGCGGCAGAGGCGCTGATGGGGCGGCTTAAGGCGGCGTTTGGCGACCGGCTTTATGTTGAATTGCAGCGCCATCCGGGCGAGGGCGGTTTGCCGGAGGCGGAAAAACGCACTGAGCGTGGCTTTGTCGAAATGGCTTATGCGATGGGGCTGCCGCTGGTGGCGACCAACGATGTCTATTTCCCGAATGAGGGGATGTATGAGGCGCATGATGCGCTTTTGTGCATTGCCGATGGCGCCTATGTCGATCAGCAGGAACCGCGCAGACGGTTGACGCCGCAGCATTATTTCAAAAGCCCGCAGGAGATGGCGACGCTGTTCGCCGATCTGCCGGAGGCGTTGGAAAATACCGTGGAGATCGCCCGGCGCTGTGCGTTCATGGTGCAAAGGCGCGCGCCAATCCTGCCAAAATTCGCTGATGACGAGGTCGAGGAACTGCGCCGTCAGGCCAAGGCGGGGTTGGCGGAGCGGCTCAAGGTGATTCCGCACGCGGTGCCGGTGGCGGATTACGAGGCGCGGCTGGAGTTTGAGCTGGGCATCATCGAGGGGATGGGCTTTCCGGGGTATTTCCTGATTGTGGCCGATTTCATCAAATGGGCCAAGGAGCAGGGGATTCCGGTTGGGCCGGGGCGCGGCTCGGGGGCGGGCAGCCTTGTGGCTTACGCGCTGACCGTTACCGACCTTGACCCGCTGCGCTATAACCTGCTGTTTGAGCGGTTTTTGAACCCCGAACGGGTTTCGATGCCCGACTTTGACATCGACTTTTGCATGGATCGCCGGGAAGAGGTGATTCACTACGTTCAGGAAAAATATGGCCGCGACAAGGTGGGCCAGATCATCACCTTCGGTGCGCTGCTCAGCAAGGCGGCGGTGCGCGATATCGGGCGGGTTTTGCAGATGCCTTACGGGCAGGTGGATCGGCTTTCCAAGATGATCCCGGTGGAAGGGGTGAAGCCGGTTTCGATCGAGCAGGCGCTGGCACAGGAAGACCGGCTGCGCGCCGAGGCAAAGAGCGAAGAGGTGGTGGACCGGCTGCTGAAATACGGGATGCAGGTGGAAGGCTTGCTCAGGAATGCCTCCACTCACGCGGCGGGCGTGGTGATTGGGGATCGCCCGCTTGATGCGCTGGTGCCGCTTTATCAGGATCCGCGCTCTGACATGCCGGCGACGCAGTTCAACATGAAATGGGTGGAACAGGCCGGGTTGGTCAAGTTCGACTTTCTTGGCCTGAAGACGCTGACGGTGATTCAGAACGCGGTAGAGCAGATTCACGCCGAAGGGCGCGGCCTGCATATCGCAGCGGACGGTACACAGCTTTACGAGCCTGCCGCCGGGGCGGTGGACCAGATCAACGCGATTCCGCTGGATGACGAGAAGACCTATGAGCTTTACGCCAAGGCGCGCACGGTGGCGGTGTTTCAGGTTGAAAGTTCGGGCATGATGGACGCGCTTAAGCGCATGAAGCCGACATGCATTGAGGATATCGTGGCGCTTGTGGCGCTTTATCGGCCCGGCCCGATGGAGAATATTCCGACCTATTGCGAGGTCAAGAACGGCCTCAAGGAGCGCGCCTCCATCCATCCGCTGATCGACGGTATTCTGGAGGAAACACAGGGCATTATCGTCTATCAGGAGCAGGTGATGCAGATCGCGCAGGTTATGGCGGGCTATTCGCTTGGCGGTGCCGATCTGCTGCGCCGTGCGATGGGCAAGAAGATCGCGGAGGAAATGGCCAAGGAACGCCCCAAGTTCGAAAAGGGCGCGATGGAAAACGGGGTCGAGAAGAAGAAGGCCTCGGAAGTTTTCGACTTGCTGGAAAAATTCGCCAATTACGGTTTCAACAAGTCGCACGCGGCGGCCTATGCGGTGGTGAGCTATCAGACTGCGTGGCTCAAGACCAATCACCCGGTAGAATTCATGGCCGGGGTGATGAATTGCGACATTCACCAGACCGACAAGCTGGGCCCGTATTTCGAGGAAGTGCGCAAGGGGTTGGAGCTTGATTGGCTGCCGCCTTGCGTGAACCGTTCCGAGGCTTTGTTTACGGTGAAAGGTCAGGTGCTGCATTACGCGCTGGGCGGGTTGAAAAACGTCGGTGTTGAGGCGATGCGCCTTATCACCGAGGCGCGGCGCATGGGGGATGGCGCCTCCGCGACGGACAAGCCGTTTGCCACGCTTTTCGATTTCGCCCGCCGGGTTGATCTTAAGCGGGTGGGCAAGCGCCCGCTGGAGATGCTGGCGCGGGCCGGTGCATTTGATGAACTGGACCGCAACCGACGCCGGGTGTTTGATTCGATTGAGGCATTGATGGGGTATTCGGCAGCGGTGCATGAGCAGAAAAACTCGAATCAGGTGTCGCTTTTCGGGGAGGCGGGAGATGATCTGCCCGAGCCGCGGCTGTCGCCGGTGGCGGACTGGTTGCCTGCCGAGCGATTGGGCGAGGAGTTCAAGGCGGTTGGGTTCTACCTCTCCGGCCACCCGCTTGACGATTATGCGCTCGCTCTTAAACGGCAGAAGGTTATGACCCTCGACGAGGTGACACTGAAGGCGCGGGGCGGGCCGTTCGTGGCCAAGATGGCGGGCGTGGTTGCCGGACGCCAAGAACGCAAATCAGCGCGCGGCAATCGGTTTGCCTTTGTTCAGTTGAGCGACACGAGCGGGGCTTACGAGCTCACGCTTTTTTCGGAAATATTGGAAAAATCGCGCGATTTTCTAGAGGTGGGAGAAAAGATTGTGGTCACGGTAGAGGCCACGCTTGAAAGCGATCAGTTGAAGCTTCTTTGCCGGTCGGTGGCCGGGATTGACGGGATCGTGGCGATGGCCGGGAATGTCGGGCTGAAGGTCTTTGTCGAGGATATGGCCGGGGTGCGGGCGGTGGCCGATCTGTTGGCGGATGTCGCCGGGAAGGTGAAGAACGCAGGGCGCGGGCCGCTGCAGTTCTGCTTGATCAGCCCCGAGCTTCCCGGTGAGGTGGATGTCGATACCGGCCGCGACGTGCCGATGAACCCGCAAATCAAGGGCGCGATCAAGCATCTGCCCGGTGTGATCGAGGTGGAAGATATCTGAGCATTGTGCGCGCCGGTGCGAACTTGCTTTAGCGCTTGACCGAATCAAGCGGCGCGCCTAATCCGGCGACCGGGCCGCAGGAGCCTGCCAGCCGCAGGCGCAAGCCATGGTGAATTCCTGCCTTTGACGCCTTCGAATCCTTCCCGCGTGCTGCGCGGATGGCAATGCGGACACCCATCCTTTTCTCTGGCAGCATGTTTGGAAAAGGAGACCGGGGCGATGACTACGCTTCCGAGAAATGAATTTCTGCATGGCCCGCTTGGGCCGATTTACGCGCGCACGGCGCTGCCGATCATTCTGGTGATGGCGGTAAACGGGTTGCTGACCGTGGTGGATGCGCTGTTTCTTGGTCATTACGTTGGCGCGCAGGCATTGGCGGCGGTGACGCTGATGTTCCCGATCTTCATGTTGATTGTGGCGCTGGCAACGTTGGTGGCAAGCGGCATGTCGAGCCATCTGGCGCGGCATCTGGGCGGGGAGCGGTTCGAGGCAGCGCGGGCGGTGTTTGCAGCGGCGCACGGGCTGGCGTTGTTGCTGGGGGCGGGGCTGATCGTGCTGTTTGCCGGCGCGGGGGCGCGGTTTGCCGAGGTGATGGCGGGCGGCAATGCGGAGTTGGCGGCCCTTGGCCTCAGTTACCTGCGGATCACGGTGTTGTTTGCGCCGCTGATGTTCGTGCTGGCGGTCAATTCCGACGCACTTAGAAACGAGGGCCGGGTTGGCTTCATGGCGGCGATGAGTGTCTTGGTTTCGCTGGCAAATATCGGGTTTGACTATGTTTTTATCGCGCGCATGGGGCTTGGTGTGGCTGGATCGGCCTGGGGCACGGTGGCGGCGCAGGCGTTGGCGTTTGGCATTATTCTGGGGTTTCGGCTGCGCGGTCGGACGCGGCTTGGGCTGACTGCGTTGGTTGATCATAATCCGCTGAGAGGGTGGGGCGGTATCCTTGCGCTGGGCGCACCGCAAAGCCTGAGCTATGTCGGGATTTCGTTGGGCAGCGTGGCGATCGTGTCGGCGGTGCAGATCATGGGGGCGCCGGGTTACGGCGCGACAATCGCGGCTTACGGTGTGGTGACGCGGGTGATCACCTTCAGCATTTTGCCGCTTTTGGGGCTGGCGCAGGCGATGCAGACGATCACTGGCAACAATCACGGGGCGCAGAACTGGCGGCGCTCGGATAACAGTTTGCGGATCGCGCTGGTGCTCGGGTTTGGGTATTGCGCGCTCATGCAGGCGGGGCTTTGGGCGTTTGCCGCACCGATTGGCGGGCTGTTCGTGGCCGATGAACGCGTGGTGAGCGAGGTTGCACGGATCATGCCGATGATTACCGCACTTTTCTGCCTGACCGGGCCACTGATGATTACCGGCGCTTATTTTCAGGCGATTGGTGATCCGGTGCGGGCGGCGATCCTTGGGTTGGCGAAACCTTTCGTGTTTTCGATTCCGCTGATCCTGAGCCTGCATATTGTGCTGGGCGAGGTCGGTATCTGGCTGGCGGGGCCAACGGCGGAGGCGCTTAATCTGGGGCTGACCGCTTTGGTGCTGTGCAACGCGGCGAGGCGCGCTGCGCGACGTTGGGGCGTGTTTTTCGCTTCGGCTTCGGCTTCGGCGGGGGGCGCGGTCTAGTGGTTGCAACCCTTGATATCGACGGCGCGGTTTTGGCCGAGGATGGTAAAGCGCAGCGCTGAGCGGTCGAGCGCGAAGGGGCCGCCAGAGGCGTGCATCAGATCAAACTCGGCGGTGAGGTGGCCGCCCTGACGGGTGATGCGCGGCTCGGACGCCCAGACCTGCGGGTCGCCAGTTTCCACAACGGCGGTCTCGTTGCTGCCGGTGGAGGGCAGGGTGAACTCGGCTCGCAAGGTTAGCCCATCCTTGGCGGGGGCCACGGTGCAAGCCTTGCCGCGCAATCCGGCCTCGGACGCAGAGAACGGCCGGTCGGCCAGCGCGGCGACGATTTCAGGGTCGGGGTGGGTAGCGGCGCCAAGGATCTGTTCGCTGACCTTGAAACGCACCGGCACGCAGACATCGTCGCAAACGCCGATATCGACCCGAGCGGTCAGTTGCACCGGCTGCCCGGCGCGGCGCGGGGTGAGGGTAAGCGGCAGCACGACGCGGTTTTTGTAGCCGACACTGCGCATTCCGCCCTGATCGAAGACATGCGGGGTGGGCCATGAAACCTGCACGGCGCGCAGGTTCTGCGAAGCGGACCAGTCGAACACCGGCGGGATACCGGCGTCGCCGGGCGCGCGCCAGTAGGTCTTCCAACCCGGTGCCAGTGTGATTTCAAGCCCGGCCATCAGCGTGCCGTTTTGCATTTTCCAGCCCGGCAGGATGCGAGTTTGCACCACATCGGCGTAATTCTGCGCAAGCGCCGGAGCAGCGGCAAGGCAGGTGGCAAGGACAAGGGCGAGACGCTTTAGCATGTGCCAGACATGGCGCGGGGTGATTGAAATGCCAACTCACATTAAGGCGAGCGGGATGACATGTTGCGCAAAGCGCGCGCGTGGGCAGGGCGGATAGGCCGAGGAGACGCTTGAATGTGCGGCGCGAGGGACGCATCTTGGGGGTATGACAGAACGACACGCCCCCGATGAGATGGACCTGAGTGCGAAAATGCTGATCGCCATGCCCGGCATGGGCGATGAGCGGTTTGGGCATAGCGTGGTCTATGTCTGCGCCCATTCGGCGGAAGGCGCGATGGGGTTGATCGTCAACAAGCCATTGCCGGGATTGGAGTTGAAAGACCTCGTAGAGCAGCTTGAGATTGGTGACGGGCATTGTCTGCGCGATGTTCATGTGCATTTCGGTGGACCGGTTGAGCCGGGGCGTGGGTTCGTATTGCATAGCGGTGATTACCGCTCGGATATTTCGACGCTGGAGGTGGATGAGCATATCGGCATGACGGCGACGCTTGATATTCTTGAGGCGCTGGCGGCGGGCGAAGGGCCGGAGCGCGCGCTGATGGCGCTGGGCTATGCCGGGTGGGGGCCGGGGCAGCTTGAGGCGGAGATCCTCAGCAATGGCTGGCTGACTTGCGAGGCGGATGATGCGCTGCTGTTCGGGGCGCCGGGCGGCGACAAGTGGAGCGAGGCGCTAAGGGCCATGGGCGTTGATCCGATTACGCTTTCCGCAGCGGCAGGGCGGGCGTAAGCGCGCCCGGTTTGCCGGGTTGGAACCTTTGGGCGGCGTGGCGTTTTGGATATTTTTGGCAAAATGAAGCGGGGGCGTTGTGCCCGGTTTAGTCACGCGGCGCTGCGGCGCGGCGCAGGCGGTCGTTGATGGCGCGGCCAAGGCCGTGTTCGGGGATTGGCGAGATGGCGATGGGCGAACGGCCATCGTCGAGCGCGCGCAACATGGCGAAAAGATTGGCGGCCGCTTCGGTGAGATCGCCGGTGGGCGAGAGGTTCATTTCCGCCTTGGGCGTGGTGACGCCAAAGCCGAGGAACCGCTCGCCCGGTGTTGGTGTGTGGACAGCAAGCCGAACAGGCGCGCCGGGGGCATAATGTGACCGAAGTTGGCCGGGAGAGGACGGTGCCGCCTCTGCACCAACCGGCGCGCGGGCGAGCGGCGCGCCGAGGGCGGCTTCGATCACCTCAACCGGCAGGCCACCGGGGCGCAGCAGGGTGGGCGCGCCGGTGAGGCCGATGATGGTGCTTTCGACCCCGACCGCACAGGCACCGCCATCGAGAATGGCGGCGATGCGCCCGGAGAGGCCAGCGGCGACATGCGCGGGCGTGGTGGGCGAAATGCGCCCGGAGGGGTTGGCCGAGGGGGCGGCAATCGGGCCGCCGAAGCGCGCGATCAACGCCCGCGCCAGCGGGTGCGCGGGGACACGTAGCGCAACACTCGGCTGTCCGGCGGAGACCAGCGGCGACAGGCCGGTATCGGCGCGCAGCGGCAGCACCAAGGTGAGAGGGCCGGGCCAGAAGGCTCCGGAGAGGTTTTCGGCGGCGTCGTTCCAGCAGGCGAAATCGCGCGCCATCGCGGCATCGGCGCAATGCACGATCAGCGGGTTGAAGCTGGGCCGGCCCTTGGCCTCGTAAATCCGCGCAACCGCGTGGCCATTCATCGCCGCGCCGCCAAGGCCGTAGACCGTTTCGGTGGGAAATGCGACCAGCCCGCCGCCGGTCAGGATTTCGGCGGCAGCGGTGAGGCCGGGCTCGTCCGGCGAAAGGATTTTGGTCTTCACAGGTGACAGCATGACGCGGCGTTTCACTAGGCTGGGTGAGGATTGTTGCTTTACGCTGGGTTGAGGCTTTGCATACAAGCGGTGCCGGGGAATGCCAAGCCGCCAGCACGAAAGGAAGATTGCCATGCCGTATCGCGCGCCCGTAGCCGATTTTGCCTATCTCTTCGATCATGTGGTGGATTTCGACCAGTTGACGAAGACCGACCGATTTGCCGAGGCAACAGGTGATATGACGCAAGCCATCCTTGGAGAGGCCGGGCGACTTTGTGATGAGGTGATCGCTCCGTTGCGCTGCACCAGTGATCTTGAGGGTGCGCGGCTGGAGAACGGTGTGGTGCGCACCTCACCGGGGTTTGCCGAAGGTTACAAGGCGATCAGCGAGGGCGGTTGGGTCTCGATCTCGGGCGATCCGGAGTATGGCGGGATGGGCCTGCCGGTGGCGCTTACGGCGGCGGTCAATGACATGATGGCGGGCGCGTGTCTGGCGTTGCAACTGAACCCGCTTTTGACACAGGGTCAGATCGAGGCGCTGGAGCATCATGCCAGCGATGAGTTGAAGGCGCTTTACCTGCCGAAGCTGTGTTCCGGCGAATGGAACGGGACGATGAACCTGACCGAGCCACAGGCCGGATCGGATGTGGGCGCGCTCAGAACCAAGGCAGAGGCCAATGGTGACGGCACTTATGCGATCAGCGGTCAGAAGATTTTTATCACTTGGGGCGACAGCGATTTCATCGCCAATGTTTGCCATCTGGTGTTGGCGCGGTTGCCCGATGGCAAGCCGGGAACCAAGGGGATAAGCCTGTTTCTGGTGCCGAAATATATTCCCGACGCAGATGGCACCCCCGGTGAAGCCAACAGCCTGCGGGTGGTCAGTTTAGAGCACAAGATGGGCATTCACGGCAGCCCGACTGCGGTGATGGAATATGACGGGGCAAAGGGGTGGCTGATCGGGGAAGAGCATGGCGGCATGGCGGCGATGTTCACGATGATGAATAATGCCCGGCTGATGGTGGGAATGGAAGGCATCGGCGTGGCCGAAGGCGCCTATCAACATGCGCTGGATTATGCGCGCGAGCGTAAGCAGGGGCGCACACCGCTTGAGGGCAAACCGGGCGGCACAGGTGCGATTGTGGATCATGCTGATGTGCGCCGGATGCTGGCCACGATGAAGGCCGATATTTTCGCCGCCCGCGCGATCGGGCTTTCTTGTGCGGTGGCGATCGACATGGCCAATGCCACGGGGGAGAAGGACTGGAAGGTGCGCGGCGCATTCCTCACACCGATTGCCAAGGCGTTTGGCGCGGAAACCGGCGTTCGGGTGAGTGAGCTTGGCGTGCAGGTGCATGGCGGCATGGGCTTTATCGAGGAAACCGGTGCCGCGCAATTCAGCCGCGACGCGCGGATAACGCCGATTTATGAAGGCACCAACGGCATTCAGGCGATGGACCTTGTGGGGCGCAAAATGATGGATGGCGGCGAGATGGCCAATGCCATCCTCGACGAGGTGTCCGAACAGGCCGAGGCGGCGCGCGGCACGTTCCCGAACATGGCCGAAGCGGTTTGGAACGCGACAGAGACATTGCGCGAGGCGACCGAGTGGATGGTGGGCCAAAGCGATTTCAACGAGCGGTTCGCGGGCTGTGTGCCGTATCTGATGGGCTTTGGCCGGGTGCTTGGTGCGCATTACCACATGCGCGCGGCCTGTGCCGAAGGGGGCGATGGCCCGCGCACGCGGTTGGCGCGGTTTTATGTCAAGCGCTTGTTGCCGGAACATGCCGGGCTGTTGGCCCATGCGACCACGGGGGCGGGCGATCTTTATGCGCTCAGTCTTGAGGATCTGGAGGCATGATGGACGGAGCGATGCAATTGCGCACGCCGTGGGAAACCCCGCCGGGCGAGGCCGAGGCCATCGAGGTTGCCGAAGGTGTGCTTTGGCTGCGCCTGCCGCTGCCGATGGCGCTTGATCATGTCAATGTCTATGCGCTTGACGAGGGCGATCACTGGACCATCGTGGATACCGGCGTTCACTCGAAGCGGACGGTGGCGCTGTGGGAGGCGCTGCTTGGCGGGCCGCTTGCAGGCAAGCCGGTGGGGCGGGTGCTGCTGACCCATCACCACCCCGATCATGTCGGCATGGCGGGCTGGTTGATCGGGCGCGGGGCCGAGCTTGTGACCTCGCGCACCGCATACCTGATGATGCGGATGCTGATTCTGGATGAGGAAGACGCGCCGTCGAAAGAATCGGTGGATTTCTGGCGCGCGGCAGGGATGGACGAGGCGATTTTGCACAAGCGCATGACCGAACGGCCGTTCAACTTTGCCGATCTCTGTGCACCGATCCCGGTGGGCTTTACCCGGCTAAAGGCGGGTGACGTGTTTCACGCCGCCGGACGGACATGGGATGTGCATGAAGGCAATGGCCATGCGCCCGAGCATCTGACGCTATGGAGTCGCGATGACAATCTGGTGATTGCGGGCGATCAGGTAATTTCCTCGATCAGCCCCAACATTGGCGTTTATCCGGCGGAACCGGAGGCCGACCCGCTGGGTGAATGGTTGGAAAGCTGTGCCCGGCTGGGCAAGCTGGCGCGGGAGGATCATCTGGTGCTGTCGGGCCACAAGCTGCCCTTCGTGGGGATGCCGCTCAGGATGCGGCAACTGGAGGAAAACCACATCAACGCGCTTGACCGGCTGGTTGAGCATCTGCGGGAGCCCAAGGTTTCCGCCCAGTGTTTTGCGCCGCTGTTCAAACGGCGGGTGGATGAAGGGATTTACGGATTGGCGCTGGTTGAGACGGTGGCGCATCTTAATCATCTGCTGGTGCAGGGCCGTGTGAGCCGCGAGAAGCGCGCGAGCGATGGCGCTTGGCTGTGGCGGGCGGTTTAAGCGGGCGCGCGGGCATTAACCGCCGCCGCGCCATGTTGGTGCGTGTGATTTCAGAATCATCGGGGATGAGCGACGCTTAAGTCAGGGAAGCGGCGGCGGCAGGCTTACTTCGCGGGCGCGTCGGTGCCGCGATTGGCGACGCGAGGATAGAGCCGCTTGATGATGGTGCTGGCCGTGGTCTGACACGCCGCTGGGATCAGCGCATGAATGAGGGCTGCACATGCCGCCAGCGCAAGCAATCCCGCAAAGCCGAGTGCAAAGCGAAAATGCTCGAAATAGGTTTCGTCGACCGAGGCCGGATGATCGAGAAAGACCTTCGCAAAGGCGGTGTTGTGAGTCGGGTTGGTCATCGGGGCCTCCTGTTCTTGCTGCATGCGGACAGTTTGGCGCAACCGGGGTGAGGGCGTGTCTCAAATATCCCTTTTGAGATGCGTTTTTTGGGATATTATCCCAAAATGACGAAAGAAATTGACGATATAGACCGTAGAATCCTGCATCACCTGCAGCGCGATGCCAGCCTGACGGCGGATGACATTGCCGAGCGCGTGGCGCTGTCGCGCAATGCTTGCTGGCGCCGGATCAAGGCGATGGAAGAGCGCGGGGTGATCCGGGGGCGGGTGGTTTTGGTTGATCCGGCGCTGGTGGGGTGTCCACTTGAGGTGGTGATTCTGGTGCGCACATCGCGGCATGAAGCGGCGTGGATGGAGGGATTTCAGAAAACCTTGCGCGCGCTTCCCGAAGTGGTCGGGGCGTATCGGATGACTGGCGAGTTGGACTATCTGTTGCGGGTTCGGGTGGCGGACATGCCGCAATATGATGCGTTTTACAAACGCTTGATTGCACGGGTTTCGGTCTCGGATATCTCGGCGAGTTTCGTTATGGAGGAGATCAAGGAAACCACTGCACTGCCATTATAGTCGAGGAGCGAGCCATGGATGACACAATTGAAACCGCCGCGGAACGGGCGGAAGCCAACGTTTTGAAAGGGCTCGCGCCTCGCCGCCATGAGGTTCATGCCGACCCTGACGCCAAACCTTGCCCCGAAATACCCGAGGAGGTGGCCAAGCGCCCGGTGGAGGAGAAAAGCCCGGCGGAATGGGCTTATGAGCGGCTGATCCTTTATATCCACAATTTCGAAGAGACGCTCGACAATGAACATGAGGTTGCCATGGGCTTCACCGGCAGCGAAGCGGGGGTGATCCGGATTGAGGGAATGGGCTTTTTCGACCCGGATATCGTGACCTTTTACGGCAGTGACGGGGCCGGGACCAAAACCCAACTCATTCAGCATGTGACCCAGCTTTCGGTGGTGCTGCGGGCGCTGCCAAAAGAGGTGGACAGCGAAAAGCCCAACCGGATCGGATTCCGGCTGGTGGAAGACCTTGACAAAGACGCCGCGGATGTGCGCGCCAAGCCCGCAGAAAGCTGACCGCGAAAGGGCGTGTAAATGCGGTGTGTCAGGTGGTGACAGCCCTGCGCAAATGCAGTATTGAACCCGAAGATCAGTTAGTCAGGAGCGCAGGCATGGCCGAGCACAAGCATGGTAATATGGACATTTCGGTTCAGGAACAGACGTTCGATGGGTTTATAAAATTCGCGGTCCGTTCGAGTATCGTGATTATTGTAATGCTGTTGTTCACGGCTGCGGTCGGTGGTTGATTTGCGGTGTCTGGTGCTCGTTTGGCATCGGATGTCTGACAGGCGTTCAGGTATGGTTTGGGGAAGCAGGTGATGCGGAAAGTATTTCTCGCGCTCGCGGCGGTTGTTGCTCTTGCGGGATGCGCCGCCGATCCGGTTTGGGCGCCTGATTCGGCGGTCAAGGCGGCGGCTTATCACTATCCCGGCCCGACAAGATTGACGCTTTTTACCATGATCAGCAATGAGACCGGCGCGGGCGGGCACAGCTCGTTGATGATTAACGCGTCGCAGCGGGTGATCTGGGACCCGTCGGGGAGCTTCCATGTCGATTCGATCCCCGAGCGCAATGACCTGCTTTATGGGGCCACGCCCGCGATGGTGGATGCCTATACGCGTTATCATGCGCGCGAGACTTGGCATGTGGTGATTCAGGAGAAGGACGTGAGCCCGGAAGTCGCCGAGCAGGCGTTCAGGCTGGCGCAGAATTACGGCGCGGTGCCGAATGCGTTCTGTGCCAATTCGACGGCACATATCCTGCAGCAATTGCCCGGTTTCGAGGGTATCCGCACGACGATGTATCCGGTGAAGCTTGAAAAAGAATTTGCCAAGTTGCCGGGGGTGAGCAGGCGGGTGCTGCATGAATATGACAGCGATGATAACTCGCACGCGCTTGACCATTGGGACCCGGCGCGTTTTGCCGCGACCAAGCGGGGCAAGACCCTAGCCAAGCGGCAGGCGGCGGCGAAAAAGGCGAATTGAGCCGACGGCTTCGACTGTTGGCCTACCCCACCAGATAAAGCAGCCCGTAGAGCGTGACGCCACCGGCGATGATCGCGCCAAGCACGTTGCGAAAATAAACGCCAACCGCGAGCGTGACCATGGCAGAGGCCAGACGCGCCGGATCGGGGGTGCCGCCGGTTACTGCGGGCCAGGCCACCATCGGGGCGACCAGCGCCGGGATCAGCGCCACGGCGGTATAGCGCAGGTGGCGCAGCACCCAAGGCGGCATCGGGCGGTTGCCGATCAACCCGAGAAACACGAAGCGCAGCCCGAAACTGCCGAGTGCCAACCCGGCGATGATGATGTAAAGCGCGGGTTTGTCGATCATTGCGCATCTCTGAGCAAGCCGCGCTCGGTTCGGCGTTCGACCTCGGCACCGGCCATCATGGCGGCCAGCCCGGCGACCAGCAGACCGAGGTTATAAGGTAGCCACGCCGCGCACAGCGCCACGACCACAGCGACAAGGGCGGCGATGATATGCGCGCGGGTGCGCAGCATCGGGCCGATGATGGCGAGAAAGGTGATGGGCACCGCGAAATCGAGCGCAAATTCGGGCGGGATATTGCGGCCCAGAAGCGCGCCCACCAGCGTAGCGGCCAGCCAGAGTGGCATGATCGGGGCGCAACTGCCGAAGAAGAAAGCGAGCTTTTGTCGCAGCGACCAGCCGGGGTTTTGTTCATAGGCCGAAACGGAGCAGGCGAAGGATTGATCCACCGTCAGGTAGGCCACGACAATCCGTTGCCAGAGTGAAGCCTGACCGAGATGCGGGGTCAGTGCTGCGGAATACATTGCCAGCCGGAGGTTGACCGCCAGTGCCGAGATCAGCACGATTGCCGTGGGCACATGGTCGCTTGCCAATTGTAGCGCGGTGAACTGCGCGGCGCCTGCGACAACGGTGAAGGAAAAGACAAAGGTTTCCAGAATGCTCAACCCGGCTTCTGTGGCCACCACGCCGAAGAGGGCTGCAAAGGGCACAATTACCAAGATGAAGGGGCTGCCGCACGCACACCCATCCAGAAGGCAGATTTTGGAGTGGCAGCCTGCATTGCATCGCCTTAGGTTAGCCAAAGTTACCAATCGCTACACGTATTGGATGAGGGTTTCAATTGGCCACCCGCAGCGTCACTTCGAGTTATTTGATCGCACCTGATCCCGGTGCGCCACGGTTGACCCGCGCGGTGCGCGGGGTGGATCATGAAGGCAACCCGGTTGAGGCGCGCGTGGTCGAGGAACGACCGCTGACCATCTACCTCAACAGTCAGGAAATCGTCACCGCGATGACGATCGGGGACTACCCGGATTATCTTGCGCTGGGGTTTCTGCGCAATCAGGGGATGCTGAGCGCGGATGAGGTGGTGACGGGGGTGGATTACGACGAAGAGTTGGAAACCGTGGTCGTGCGCACCGGGACCGAGACCAGCTATGAAGACAAGCTCAAGCGCAAGACCCGCACATCAGGTTGTGCTGTGGGCACGGTGTTTGGCGATATGATGGAGGGGCTCGACAAGGTGCGCCTGCCTGCGACGCCGGTGAAAACCTCTGCGCTTTACGCGCTGGCGCATCAGATCAACCGGACGCCGTCGCTTTATCTCGATGCTGGAGCGATTCACGGGACGGTGCTGTGCCGGGGCGACAAGCCATTGGTTTATATGGAAGATGTCGGTCGCCATAACGCGGTGGACAAAATCGCGGGCTGGATGTTTGCGCAAGGCGAAGACGCGGGCGACAAGCTGCTTTACACCACCGGGCGGCTGACCTCGGAGATGGTGATCAAGACCGCACTGATGGGGATACCGGCGCTGGCGTCGCGCTCGGGCTTTACCGCTTGGGGGTGGAGATTGCGCAGCAGGTGGGCCTCACGCTGATCGGGCGGCTACGCGGGCGGCGGTTTGTCTGCCTTGCGGGGGAGGAACGGCTGATCCGCGATGCCGATCTGGCGCAGGTGCCGGAAGAGGCGGCGAAGCACGCGCGTAAGGGCGCGCAGGAAGCATGATGGGCCGGGTATTGGGTGTTATCCTCGCCGGTGGGCTTGCCACGCGGATGGGGGGCGGTGACAAGGCGCTGTTGGCGCTGGGAGAGCGTCCGCTACTGGGGCATGTGATCGACCGATTGGCACCGCAGGTGGCTGGGCTGGCGCTTAACGCCAATGGCGATCCGGCGCGGTTTTCGGAGTTTGGCCTTTCGGTTCTGCCTGATAGCATCGCAGGCCATCCCGGCCCACTTGCCGGAGTGCTGGCGGGGCTGGACTGGGCCGCCGATCAAGGCGCGGAGGCGGTGGTGAGCGTTGCGGGCGACACGCCGTTTTTCCCGCGCGATCTGGTGACGCGCCTGCAATGCGCGGGTGCGGGTATGGCGCACCCGTTGGTGTTGGCTGCGACGCCGCGCGATGAAGACATGCAAACGAAATCAAAGTCCCGCTCTGGCCTGATCCGGCATCCCACCTTCGGGCTTTGGCCGGTGGCGCTGCGCGACGATCTGCGCGCGGCACTGGCGGGGGGCTTGCGCAAGGTGGTGCAATGGAGCGAGGCGCATGACGGGCGCGAAGCGCTGTTCGAGACGGGTGCGATTGACCCGTTCTTCAACGTCAATACGCCGGACGATTTGCGCCAAGCACAAGCGATGCTGGAGCGGCGGGCATGAAGCTTTACGGTGTGACCGGCTGGAAGAACAATGGCAAAACCGGCTTGATGGAGCGGCTGGTGGCGCATTTCACCGCCGCGGGCCTGCGGGTTTCGACGGTGAAACACGCGCATCATGCGTTCGATGTGGATCAGCCGGGGCGGGACAGTTACCGCCACCGGGAGGCGGGGGCGGCGCAGGTTCTGCTTGCCTCGGCCCGGCGCTGGGCGCTGATGAGTGAGTTGCGCGACGACGCGGAGCCGCCGCTGGAGGCGTTGCTGGCCCGGCTCGACCCTTGTGATCTGGTGCTGGTGGAGGGCTTCAAGCGCGCGCCGCATCCGAAGGTAGAAGCGCATCGCGGCGCGGCGGGCAAGCCGCTTATCGCGCCCGATGACCCGAGCGTGCATGCGGTGGCAAGCGATGTGCCGCTTGAGTTGGACAGACCGGTATTCGATCTTGACGACACAAGCGCGATTGCCGGTTTCATCCGGCGCGAGGTTGGGCTTGATGGCTAAGTTCGACACGTTCCTGATGGTGGATTGGTCGGGCGGGAATGATCGCGGGGCCAGCCCGAAAAAGGATGCGATCTGGGCCTGCGTGGCGGGCGAAGCGCCGGTTTACCTGCGCAACCGGCAAGTGGCGGAAGCTTGGTTAGCGGCGCGAATTGCTGAGGAGATCGACGCTGGGCGGCGGGTGCTGGCCGGGTTCGATTTTCCGTTCGGTTATCCCACGGGGTTTGCGGCTGCGCTGACCGGGCGGGCCGATCCTTTGGCGCTCTGGCAGTGGTTTGCTGCGCGCATTGAGGACACGCCCAAGGCCAATAACCGCTTTGATGTGGCCGGGGAGATCAACCGGCTGTTTGCGGGAACGGGGCCGTTTTGGGGTAACGGGCTTGGCCGCGATATTGCGGATCTTCCACGCAAGGGGAGTGCGCGCGATTGTACCGCCTTGCCCGAGTGGCGTGAGGCCGAGCGGCGCGCGACAGGTGCCTTTTCGTGCTGGCAGATGGCGGGTGCCGGATCGGTTGGCGGGCAGGTGATGATGGGGCTGCCGGTGCTGTGGCGGCTGCGGGCGCGGTTTGATGCGGCGGTTTGGCCGTTTGAGCCGCTGGAGGGCAAGTCGCTGGCGCTGGTGGAGATATGGCCATCATTGATCCGCGAGGCGGTGGCCGCAGCAGAGCGCGAAGCGGAGGTCAGGGACGCGGCACAGGTGCGGGTGCTGGCTGCCGCGGTGGCCGCGCTGGCCCCGGATGATCTGGTGCGGCTGTTGGAGGTCGATGCGCCCGAGGCGGTGGAAGAGGGCTGGATTCTCGGGCTGGGCGAAGAGGGCGTTTTGGCCGAGGCGGCGCAGCGCGCTGGACGGCCACGCCCGCCGCCACTCAGGGATGACTGCTTTGCGCTGCCGCGCGGGGTGGAGTGGGCGCCGGTGGAAGACGCACTCGCGCTGCTCAAGGCGCGGCTGGGGCCGGTCACGGGCGTGGAGACACTTCGGCTGGGCGATGCGCTGGGTCGGGTGTTGGCAGCGCCTGTATTGGCCGCGCGGGACAACCCGCCGCTGCCCAACACGGCGGTCGATGGTTATGGCTTTGCCCATGCATCGTTGCCCAAGGGTGATCCGGTGCTGCCGCTGGTGGCGGGGCGCGCGGCGGCAGGGCTTCGGTTTGACGGCGATGTGCCGCCGGGCCATGCGATACGGGTGCTGACCGGGGCGGCGCTGCCTGATGGGGTGGATACGGTTGTCTTGCAGGAAGATGTTGAGCTTGGCGCGGGGGAGATTGCCTTTCGCGGCGGTGTGCGCGCAGGAGCCAACACCCGCCGCGCGGGTGAAGATGTGCGCGCGGGGGCCGAGATATTGCCGCAGGGGCGGGTGGTGACTCCCGCCGATCTGGCGCTTTGTGCGGCGGTGGGCGTGGCGCGGCTTGAGGTGCGCGCCCCCTGCGGGTGGCGGTGCTTTCCACCGGGGACGAGTTGGTTGAGGCAGGAGAGGAAGCGGCTCCGGGGCAGATTTTCGATGCCAACCGGCCGATGCTGCTGAACCTGATCGCGCGGGCGGGCCATGTGCCGGTGGATATGGGCCGGGTGCGCGATATGCGCCCCGAGCTGCGCGCCCGGCTTGATGAAGCGGCGGCGCAGGCGGATGCGATTTTCACCTCCGGCGGGGCATCGGCGGGCGATGAGGACCACGTATCGGCGCTTTTGCAACAGGCCGGGGCAATGGCGCTGTGGCGGATCGCCCTCAAGCCGGGGCGGCCATTGGCGTTGGGATTGTGGAACGGCACGCCTGTGTTTGGCCTGCCGGGCAATCCGGTGGCGGCGATGGTGACGGCCTGTGTGTTCGGGTTGCCCGCGCTGGGCTTGCTGGCTGGGCGCCGCTGGCGCGAACCGCAAGGCTTTGACGTGCCAGCCGCGTTTACCAAGCGCAAGAAACCGGGGCGGCGGGAATACTTGCGCGCCCGGATGCGCGGCGGGCGCGCGGAGGTGTTCACCTCCGAAGGGTCGGGGCGGATCAGCGGGTTGAGCTGGGCCGAAGGGTTGGTGGAACTGCCTGATGGAGAGGCGCAGATAAAGCCGGGCGATTTGGTGCGCTTCATCCCGTGGAGCGGGTTCGGGGTTTGAGCGTGTGCGCGTGTGCCGCTGTCTTTTACAGGTCTGGCAGATATTCAGTCGAATGTGCCCGCGACGCGGCCGACCAGCATGAAGGCGCGGGCGGTGCGGGTGCTGGCGAATTCTGAAAGTTCTTCATCCGAGGCGACTTCGGCGAATTCCGAGAATATCTGGTCAAACTTGCGCAGGAAATGGTGCGCCGCATCGCGGAAAATCGGGTCTTGGCGCATCCGCCCGGCGGTGAGCGCCAATGAGGAGCGGTCGCGCACCCCGCCCAGCCCGGCCACCGGGCGGCCGCGCTCACCGGCAGCGAATTTGCGCCAGATTTCCGGGCGGGCCATGTCGGGGCGCAGATCGTCCATATAAATGCCGTCCTGGCTGAGCAGGGTGAGCAAATCCTGGCTGGCGCGGACAAGCTCGCTTGCCTGGCGGTGTTTCAGGGCTTGCCTGAGCGCGGTGAAGCCTTCGGCGTCTTCGGCGTTTTCGGGGAAGTTCATGGCACGGATGAAGATATCGCGCGCCAGTGGCGGCACCATATCTTCGGTGCGGGTGCCAAGCGGCAGATCGACCTGTTCTTCGCTGCCGGGAGCGGCCTCGGGGGCAGGGGACGCGCGCATCGCCTGCGGATCGCGCGAGGAATGAAACGTGGCGAGCGCGGTTTCGGTCTTGCGCTGGGCGGCGGCGATTTCATCAAGCTTTTTGGCAACGGATTGGTCAACGACCGCGCCGCGCCCCTGCGCCTGTGACAGGTAAGCATGGCGGATCGCGTCAATCGCGGCTTGCAGGCGGTGGCTTTCCTCGCGCATCACCTTTGAGGCCCGCGCGGCGGCGGCGGCGACCCATATCATCGCCACCGGCAAGAAGATCGCCAGCATCGTCATGATGAAGCGCAGCGAGGCAAGGCCGGTGCCGTCCCCGGTTTCGGATGCCGGACCGGAGCCGATGGTGAGAAAGAACACCCCGGCGCCGATCAGCCAGATGACCGACAGGCCGAGCGCGATAATTTCAATCGCGGTAACTACCGGCTGATTGGGCCTGTCATATATCCCGAGCGGTGTGGGCCGACTCTGGTTCGGGTCTGACATATGGAATCCTCAGATATAGGCGATCTTGAGCACCTCGTAGGCGCGTTCGCCGCCGGGCGTGCGCACTTCTACGCTATCGCCCTCCTCTTTGCCAATAAGGGCGCGGGCAATCGGGGACTTGATGTTCAACAGACCCTTTTCGATGTTGGCTTCGTATTCTCCAACGATCTGATAGGTCTTTTCTTCATCGGTGTCTTCATCAACCAGAGTGACGGTGGCGCCGAATTTGATTGTGCCGGACAGTTTCGTGGGATCAATCACTTCGGCAAGGCTGAGCACGCCTTCCAGTTCCTTGATGCGGCCCTCGATGAAGCTCTGCTTTTCCTTGGCGGAATGGTATTCGGCATTTTCCGACAGGTCGCCATGTTCACGCGCTTCGGCGATTGCCTTGATAATCGCCGGGCGTTCAATGGATTTGAGTTGCTTGAGTTCAGCTTCCAGCGCGGCATGGCCAGCGCCAGTCATCGGGATCTTTTCCATGTCGTTCAGTCCACACTAATAATGGGCGCGCGCCGGGGTTACGACGCGCGCCGGTCTTGCATTGCTTAACATCACACTGCCCAAAGGGGCGAAACGTTGCAATAGAGCATAGCACATGCCGGTGCAATTCGAGTGCAATTCCGCCCATCGCTCTGGTGCAAAACGATGTATTTTTGCACCCGCACGGGGGAGGGTCGGGCGCGACCCGGGCTGACGCCCGCGCCAGACAGGTGATTGGGGCGGGTTGCTTGCGGATCGCTGTTGTGTCCGGCGATTTCGGGGTATCAGGGGCAATGCCGGTTGCCGGTGCGCGGGTTAACGTGGTGTTGTGATTGACGCAGTGCAGCATGAAACGCTAATCAGCGGGGAAGGGTTTTGCCGCAAGGCGCGGATGGTGGAGGAAGTGACATGCCGGAAATGACACGCGAAGCGATGGAATATGATGTGGTGATCGTGGGCGCGGGGCCGGCTGGGCTTTCTGCGGCGATCCGGCTCAAGCAGCTTGATGGCGATCTTGATGTTGTGGTGCTGGAGAAAGGTTCGGAAGTGGGGGCGCATATCCTTTCGGGGGCGGTGCTTGATCCTTGCGGGCTGAATGCGCTGATTCCGGACTGGAAGGAAAAGGGCGCGCCGCTTAACACGCCGGTGACGTCTGACCATTTCTATATGCTTGGCGAAGCCGGACAGATCCGGGTGCCGAATTTCCCGATGCCGCCGTTGATGAGCAACCACGGCAATTACGTGGTGTCGATGGGCAATGTTTGCCGCTGGATGGCGGCGCAGGCCGAGGCGTTGGGCGTTGAGGTGTTTCCGGGCATGGCCTGTTCGGAGCTGGTTTATGACGGCAGCCGGGTTAAGGGCGTGGTCGCGGGCGAGTTCGGCAAGAACCCCGACGGCACGCCGGGGCCGTCCTATGAGCCGGGGATGGAGTTGCACGGCAAATACGTGTTCCTGTCCGAGGGGGTGCGCGGGTCGCTGTCAAAGGAGTTGATCGCGAAATACGATCTGGCCAAAGGCCATGAGCCGCAGAAATTCGGGCTGGGTATGAAGGAAATCTGGGAGATCGACCCGGCCAAGCACAAGCAAGGCTCTGTCACGCATACGATGGGCTGGCCGCTGGGTAGCAATGCGGGCGGCGGTTCGTTCATTTACCACCTTGAGAACAATCAGGTTTTCGTGGGGTTCGTGGTGCATCTGAATTACCAGAACCCGCATCTTTACCCCTATATGGAGTTCCAGCGGTTCAAGCATCACCCGATGGTGGCGGAGCTTCTGGAGGGCGGCAAGCGGGTGGCTTATGGTGCGCGCGCAATCAGCGAGGGCGGGTATCAATCGATGCCCAAAATGGTGGTGCCGGGCGCGGCGATGCTTGGCTGTTCGGTCGGCATGGTCAACGTACCGCGGATCAAGGGAAACCATAACGCGATGCTGTCGGGCAAGGCGGCGGCAGAGGCCGCATATGCCGCCATTCAGGCGGGCCGTGAAGGCGATGAGCTGAACGATTACGAGGACGAGGTGCGCACGGGCGCGATTGGCAAGGATTTGAAAAAAGTTCGCAATGTCAAACCGATGTGGTCGAAATGGGGCCTGCTGCCGAGCCTTGGGCTGGGCGGGTTTGACATGTGGTGCAACACGCTTGGGTTTTCGCTTTTCGGCACGATGAAACATGGCAAGACCGATGCGGCGGCAACCGGGGAGGCTTCGAAATTCAAGAAGATCGCCTATCCCAAGCCCGACGGCAAGCTGAGCTTTGACCGGCTGACCAATGTGGCGTTCAGTTTTACCAACCACGAGGAAAGCCAGCCTTGTCATCTGCATCTGAAAGATCCGACGATCCCGATCGGGGTGAACTTGCCGAAATTCGATGAGCCGGCACAGCGGTATTGCCCGGCGGGGGTTTACGAGGTGGTGGAGAAGGACGGCGTGCAGGAGTTCGTGATCAATTTCCAGAACTGTGTGCATTGCAAGACCTGCGATATCAAGGACCCGACACAGAACATCAACTGGACCACACCGCAGGGTGGGGATGGGCCGAATTACCCGAACATGTGAGCGTGCAGGCCACATGGCTGGCGCGATCACGTTTGCGGCACCGCGTGGTGGCGCATTGCTTTTGGCGTGTATTTCATTAGTTTGGCGGTCCTGAAACCGACGGGAGAGGCAGACAGGTATGGCGACAGGCAGGAAATGGGCGGTGATCGTGGCGCTGGCGGTGCAGCTTGGCGCGGGGGCGGCGCTGGCCGAAAGCCTTTCGGGCGCATATCTGGCCGGGCGACAGGCTCGGTATCTGGGCGATTTCGCAGCGGCGTCCGATTATTACGGGCGTGCCTTGGCGCGTGATCCTGACAACGCGAAATTGATGGAAGCGGCGGTGCTGTCTGATCTGTCGCTGGGGCGGATCGAACATGCGTTGCCTGTGGCGAGAGCCATGGAGAAGGCGGGGCAGAAAAGCCAGTTGCCACAGATGGTTCTGTTGGCGGATGAGGTCTTTAACGCGCGCTATGATGCGGTGCTGACGCGGATCAAGGACGGGCGCGGCGTTGGGCCGATGCTTGATGGGTTGATCGCGGCTTGGGCCGAGCTGGGCAAGGGCAACATGTCGGATGCGATCGCTGCGTTTGACAAAATGGCCAAGGAGAAAGGGCAACGCGGATTTGCACTTTATCACAAGGCCTTGGCGCTGGCCATGGTGGGCGATCTGGAAGGTGCGGATGCGATTCTGGGGGCTCGCGGACCGGGGGCTGCGGCGCAGACGCGGCGCGGGGTGATCGCACGGATTGAAGTGCTGAGCCAGCTTGAACGCGACGCAGAGGCGGTCAAGGTGCTGGATGCGGCGTTCGGCGATACGCTTGACCCGGAACTGACGCAGATGCGTGCCGCGCTGGTGGCGGGCAAGACGCTTGATTTTGATATTGTCGCATCAGCGCGCGATGGCATTGCCGAGGTGTTCTATACCATCGCCGGTGCGCTTCGCGGTGAAGCGCGCGACGCCGATACCATTCTGTTTGCCCGATTGGCGGATTATTTGCGCCCCGATCACGTGGACGCGCAATTGCTGACCGCCGAAATCCTTGAAGACATGAAGCAATATGATCTGGCGATTGAAACCTTCCGCAAGGTGCCACGCAATGATCCGGCGTTTCATGCTGCCGAGTTGGGCCGGGCCAATGCGCTTCGCAAGGCGGGCAAGGCGGATGCGGCGGTTGAGGTGCTTCAGCAACTGGAGCAGACCCATGGTGATCTGCCGATCGTGCCGACAACGCTGGGTGATCTGATGCGCTCACTTGATCGCTATGGCGATGCGATCAACGCCTATGACAAGGCGCTTGACCTGATCCCGAAGGAAGCAAAGCGGCAGTGGTTCATCCACTATGCGCGCGGCATTTCTTATGAGCGCACCGGCAACTGGACCGCAGCAGAGGCGGATTTCCGTCGCGCGCTCAAGCTTGATCCGGGCCGCCCCGAGGTGCTGAACTATCTGGGGTATTCATTGGTGGACAAGAACCGCAAGCTGGGCGAGGCGCTTGGCATGATCGAGCAGGCCGCCGCCGAGCAACCCGACAGCGGTTACATCATCGACAGCCTTGGCTGGGCGCTTTACCGCATGGGGCGCTACAAGCAGGCGGTCGCCCATATGGAGCGGGCGGCGGAGTTGATGTCGGTCGATCCGCTGGTGAACGATCATCTGGGCGATGTTTACTGGGCGGTGGGACGCCACAGGGAGGCGAAAATCCAGTGGCAGCGCGCGCTGAGCTTTGTGGAATACGGCGACAATTCCGAGGATGTCGACCCGGAGCGTATTCGTCGCAAGATCGCGCAAGGGCTTGATGCCGTGCGTGCCGAAGACGGAGAGCCGCCGCTGACCATGGTGGGTGATGTCGGGTCAAAGGCGCCAACAGAAGACCAGTGAGCCGGAGCCGATGACACGGGCCATGGCACCGGGGTTTGCGCCCGCCAAGATCAACCTTACGCTGCATGTAACGGGGCAAGCCGCCCATGGGCGGCATTTGCTCGATTCACTGGTGATGTTCGCCGGGCTGGGCGATCGGCTGGAGGCGCGGTTGGCGGTGGAAACGGCGCTTGAGGTGGCCGGGCCGATGGTGGAGGGCGTGCCGACAGACCAGAGAAACCTTGTGTTGCGCGCGGCGGCAGCCTTTGGCACGGCGGCGGCATTCAGGTTGGAGAAACATCTGCCTGTGGCAGCGGGGATCGGGGGCGGGTCGTCTGATGCGGCGGCGGCGTTGCGGCTTCTTGCCGGGCTGACCGGGCGCGCGGTGCCGGGGGGATCGAGGCGCTGGGTGCGGATATCCCGGTGTGCCTGTTGGCGCGGGCGGCACGGATGCGCGGGATTGGCGAGATCGTTGCGCCGCTTGACGGGCTGCCGGATCTGCCCTGCGTGCTGGTTAATCCGCGCGTGGAGGTGCCTACGAGGGCAGTCTTCGCAGCCCTTGCGCAGAAGGTGAATGCGCCGATGGCCGAGATGATCCCGCAATTTGGCGATGTGCGCGCCATGGCGGCGTGGCTGGCGGATCAACGCAATGATCTCGAAGCGCCCGCGATGGCCATGCAGCCGACAATCGCGCGGGTGCTGGCGCGGCTTCAGGACTGCGAAGGGGTGCTATTGGCGCGGATGTCGGGATCGGGGGCCACGTGTTTTGCGCTTTTTGCAAGCGACGGCGCGGCGGCGGCGGCGGCATCGTTGCTGCGTGCGGATCAGCCGGGTTGGTGGGTGGCGCAGACGCAGCTTTCATGAATTTTCGATACGCCGAAACCCGCCGCGATGGCAGGGGCCTCTTGAACTGCGATGCAAATGCGGTAGATTCAAGATAAGCGGAGGAGGCTGCCATGCCCAAGCTCATTCGGTATTACATCACCCAGATCGCTATCGGTCTTGGCCTTGGTGCTGTGTTCGTGGCGATGCTGCTTTACTTCAACATCGCGAATCTGTGGCATCTGGTAAGCCAGTCAGAGGATGGTTGGCTGGCGGTTCTGATCCTGTGGTTTGCCAACAGCATGATCTTTGCCGGGGTGCAGTTTGCCCTTGCCGCAATCGGGGTGAACGATGACGATGATGACGGCCCCGGCGGCGGGCTGCGCCAGCCGATTCCCGTGCGGGTCCATGTAAGATCTGACGAACGCCGGTTCTGACACAGGTTAAATCCACTGGCCAAATCTACTGGCCAAATCGAAATTCGGAACAATGACAGAGACGCCCGGTTTTTCGGGCGTTTTTTCGTTGGCGAAAGTGGCGGAACCACCCGGACCGTAGGGTTTTCTCATTCCCGAGGACCTGTTTGCACAGGTGGGCACCAGGTAACGAGGCCAAGACCCCGACAGAGCCAGTTCCCTCGGAAGTATTTAAGGCCACCGGAATGCAACCCATGTTACGAGAGGGGCAGAACCGCCTGAACTCATCTAAGCACATTCCGACCGGTTTGAAAGGGTTGGGAGTTGCAAATTTCCGCGCTGATTCCTGAAGGAGCGCGGTGCGACATTCACCAATGCCTGCGTATGAAAGCCTTGCGGAATGTTCACTTTTTGTTCATATTTGGGTGTATGGATGATCTGAATTTTGTTCCACAGATGCAGGCGGGCCAACGTCTTGCAAGGGGCGTATGCCGCCATCTTGCCAGTCTCGATTTTGAGGCGGTGGAAGAATTCACACCCGAGCGTGGCAAGCGGGTGGATGTGATGGCGCTTGGCCCGAAAGGAGAGGTCTGGGTGATCGAGTGCAAATCCTCGCGCGCGGATTTCCTGTCAGACCAGAAATGGAGCGGTTATCTGGAATGGTGCGACCGTTACTTCTGGGCGGTGGATACGGATTTCCCGACGGAGCTTTTGCCGGCGCAAACCGGGCTGATCATCGCGGATAGCTATGACGCTGAATTGATTCATATGGGGCCGGAAAAGAAGCTGGCACCGGCACGGCGCAAGGCGTTGACGCTGCGCTTTGCCCGGTATGCGGCGCGACGCTTGCAAGGCTGCCGTGACCCGAAACGCATTAACAGGAGAGACCCGCCATGATGGTCAAATTTCACTACCCGGACGGCGATTGGTGCTATCGCGGGCTGCACACGGTTCACGCTGTTTTCCACAATGGCGAGGGCCAGCTTATTGCGCGTGCCGAGCGTGGCGACAGGAATGGTTATTACGAGTTCGAAATCACGGGTTTCGAGCTTGTCGGACCGGGCGAGATTTATCGCTAAGGCGCGGGCCTATTTCCGGGCGCGGGCAGCCTGTGCGGCGGCGCGAATTTCCTCGGCTATCTCTTCGGCCTCTTCCGGCTCGAAATCCATCGGAATCTCGATTTGCGCGGATTCGATGAAAATGCGCACCATGCCGTTATCCGTCGGGCCGATCTGAAGATTGGCCTCGATATCGCGTTCGGTGTTGATGCCCATGGCTGGCCTCCTGAAACTATCGCTTAAAGCGTTTCGCCTTATTGCCCGATCACGGCAATATGCCGAAACGCTCCCAACGATTGAATGTTGCGCGTGTTTCGAATTCAAGTTGTGTTTCAACTTAAACTCGAAACGCTTCAGGGCTATCCATTTCGCGCCGTTGATGCAAGCAAAGAGAGGGAAACCAACCGCAGGAGAGGCATCGTTGTGGCGCGTGAATATCGCCTGTGAAAGCGAAGTGATTGGCTGCGAACCCTCTTGCAATCGCGCCCGGTGGGCGATACATCGCCCCCCAAGTGCCGCCTTAGCTCAGTTGGTTAGAGCGCTGGATTGTGGATCCAGAGGTCCCCTGTTCAAGCCAGGAGGCGGTACCATCTTTCGCGTGCCTTTGTGCTACTTTCCCGCAGTGACTTCGATCTCTTGCAGAAGCGCGCCGGTTTTGGGCGAATAGATCAGGATGCGGTTGTCGTCTGTCACCACGCCATACCAGTCTTTCGCGCGGGTAAAGGCGGTTACCTTGGTGCCCGAAGGCAAGGTGATGGTCGCGGGCAGGGCAAGCGGGTCGGGCCGGGGGAGCCGGAGAACTTGATGACAAAAAGCGTCACGATCACTAGAAAGCCCAGAATCATCGTGACGGTCAGCACCGTCACCAGCAGGCGCAGGAACCTGAGTGTTTTTGCATCGACCGGTTGAGGAGCGTCATCCATTGTCTCAAACCCATGTTCGCTTCACGATCAGTGCCGATCCGCCTGCGCGCCTTGATAAGGCGCTTTCACGCGATGTGCCAGAGCAGGCGGCGCTTTCGCGCACCCGGCTGGCACGGCTGGTCGCGGAGGGCGCGGTAACAGTCAACGGGGCGCAGGCCGACAATCCGAAGGCGCGGGTGGCCGAGGGCGACGTTGTCGAGATCACGCTGGAGGCGGCGGAGGAGAGCCATATCGGGCCAGAGGCGATTCCGCTGGATGTGGTTTACGAGGATGACGCGCTTGTCGTGGTGAACAAACCGGTCGGGATGGTGGTGCATCCGGCGCCGGGTACGCCGTCAGGCACGTTGGTGAACGCCTTGCTGCATCATTGCGGGGCTAGCCTTTCGGGGATTGGCGGGGTGGCGCGGCCGGGGATCGTGCATCGGATCGACAAGGATACCTCGGGGCTTCTGGTGGTGGCCAAGAGCGACAAGGCGCATCACGGGCTGGCCCGCCAGTTTGAAGCGCATGACATTGAGCGGCATTATCTGGCGCTGGTCTACGGCGTGCCCGAGGCCGGTGACCCGCGGTTGCGCGGTTTGCGCGGGGTGAGCTTTGAGGCGGGCAATGTGTTGAAAATCACCACGCAACTGGCCCGGCATAAGCATGACCGCCAAAAACAGGCGGTGTTGTTTGAGGGCGGGCGCCATGCGGTGACGCGGGCACGGCTGGCCGAGAGTTTCGGGACGCCGCCCGCGCTGGCGTTGATGGAGTGCTGGCTTGAGACCGGGCGGACGCATCAGATCCGGGTGCATATGGCCCATGCCGGGCATGGCTTGGTTGGTGATCCGACCTATGGCGGGCGACGCAAGCTGGCGCAGACCGCGCTGCCCCCGGACGTGGCCGCGACGGTAAAAGCCTTCCCGCGACAGGCTTTACACGCTGCAACGCTTGGGTTCGCCCACCCGGTCAGCGGCGAAATGATGCGCTTTGAGGCCCCACTGCCGCAGGACATGATGGAACTCCTGAGCGCGGTGCGCAGTTAAGCTTGTGCACTCATTATCTGTCACGGAAAGCACATCGCCGTGAGCTGGGCTGACGGGGCGACGGAAATACCTTAGTATTTCGTTAGAGTTTCGTAACTACGGTTCTTGAAACTCTGTTAGCGCAACACTAAATGGATGTTAAGCTAATAAACATTGAGGGGCTTGAAGCACATGGGCAACTACGCAAATCTCCCGGCACCGACACCCGAAGGTGGGCTTAATCGCTATTTGCAGCAGATCCGGAAGTTTCCGCTTCTGGAGCCAGAGCAGGAGTATATGCTCGCCAAGCGGTGGGTCGAGGAACAAGACACCGAAGCGGCGCATCAGATGGTGACGTCGCACCTGCGGTTGGCGGCAAAGATCGCCATGGGCTATCGCGGTTATGGCTTGCCGCAGGCGGAAGTGATTTCAGAGGCCAACGTTGGCTTGATGCAAGCGGTCAAGCGGTTCGATCCGGAGCGCGGCTTCCGGCTGGCGACCTATGCAATGTGGTGGATCAGGGCTTCGATTCAGGAATATATCCTGCGGTCGTGGAGCCTTGTGAAGCTTGGCACGACGTCGGCGCAAAAGAAGCTGTTTTTCAACCTGCGCAAGGCCAAGGCGCGTATTGGTGCGCTGGAAGATGGCGATATGCGGCCCGAAAACGTCGAGCGGATTGCGCATGATCTGGGCGTGACGGAAACCGAAGTGATTTCGATGAACCGGCGCCTTTCGGGCGGCGATGCTTCGCTTAATGCCACTGTCGGGCAGGAAGGCGAAGGCACGATGCAATGGCAGGACTGGTTGCAGGACGAAGATGCCGACCAGGCCGGTGACTATGAGGCCAAGGATGAGTTGGACACAAGGCGCGAGATGCTGGCGCAGGCGATGGATGTGCTCAATGATCGTGAGAAGGATATTCTGACCCAGCGGCGGTTGAGCGACGAGATGATCACGCTGGAAGACCTGTCGGGCCAATATGGCGTGAGCCGTGAACGGATCAGGCAGATCGAGGTGCGTGCATTCGAGAAACTCCAGAAGCGGATGCGCGATCTGGCGGCCGAAAAGGGTATGTTGGCGACCGCCTGAGGTGCGGTGCCCGACTGACCCGGCGAAAATGAATGCCGCGCGCGATGGACGGTCCGTTTGGGCGCTGCCGGTTTACCGGTGGCGCCCCCTGTTACTTGCAATTCCCGCGATAGCTCCGCATATCTGAGGCTGCTACCAAGGGAGGCTTCATGCTGCGCATTCTCGTATTCTTCATAGCCCTTCTTGCTGCCCCACTGACGGCAGAAACCCGCGTGCCGCAAAGCCAAGGCGAAATTCAGCTCAGTTTCGCGCCATTGGTCAAAGAAGCGGCACCTGCTGTTGTCAATATCTACGCCAAACGCGTGGTGCAGGTGCAGGCCCGCAGCCCGTTCATGAACGATCCGTTCTTTCAGGAGTTCTTCCAAGGCTTCGGGCAGCCGCGCCCGCAGGTGCAGAACTCGCTCGGCTCCGGGGTGATCCTGACCGATGACGGGATCGTAGTTACCAATTATCATGTGGTGGGAGAGGCTTCTGACATCCGCGTCGTGCTGCATGACCGGCGCGAATTCAAGGCGAGTGTTGTTTTGGCGGATGAAGAGGCCGACCTTGCTATTCTGCGGCTTGATGGCGCAAAGGAGACGCCGCATCTTGCTATCCGCGACAGTGACACGGTCGAGGTGGGCGAACTGGTGTTGGCGATCGGCAATCCGTTCGGCGTTGGTCAGACGGTGACGTCTGGCATCGTCTCTGGCCTTGCCCGTTCGGGCACGGCGACAGGTTCGGCGCGCGGCTATTTCATTCAGACAGATGCGCCGATCAATCCGGGCAATTCCGGTGGCGCGCTGATCGACATGCAGGGGCGGCTGATTGGTATCAACGCGCGTATTCTGACCCGCTCGGGTGGCTCAAACGGGATCGGGTTCGCTATTCCATCATCGCTGGTCAAACGCTTTGTCGAGCAGGCCGAAGCGGGCAAGACACAGTTTGAAAGGCCGTGGGCGGGGATCAATGGTCAGCCGGTTGATTCAGCGATTGCGCAAAGCCTTGGGCTCAAGCTGCCGCAAGGCATCGTCATTTCCGGTCTGCATCCGGTCAGCCCGTTTCGCGCGGCCGGGTTCCGGGCGGGTGACGTGATCCTTGCCGTGGGTGGCCAGCCGGTGAACACGCCGGATGAGATGATCTTCCGGATGAGTGTTGCCGGGATCGGCAATACGGTCGCCATTACACGGCTGCGCGATGGCGAGCGCGATCAGGTCGATGTTTCGCTGATGGCAGCACCTGACACGCCGCCCCGCAATCCGGTGCGCAGTTCGCGCCGTGCGCCGCTCCCGGGGCTTGAGTTGATCAACATCAACCCAGCCGTTTTAGCCGAATTCGGCCTGCCGCTCACGGCCGAAGGCGTGGTTGTCGCCGATCCGGGGGCGGCGGCGGCCCGTGTCGGGCTTGCGCCGGGTGATGTGCTTCGTGCGATTGACGGCACGGCGGTGTCGGGCAGCGCAGACGCGACACGGATGCTGGAAAATGCCCGTGGCATACTCTCACTGGATATTCAGCGCGGAACCAAGCGCCACCTGTTGCGCTTGCGCCTGTAACCGCAGCCGCTTTGGGGCTAGACTGGCTCCATCATTGTTAACCCCGGACTTTGCCAATGGCCGATCTTTTCGATAGCACGCCGCAGGGCGCGCCCGCCGCAGGCCCACGGCCCTTGGCGGACCGGCTGCGCCCGCGTGCGCTGGCCGAGGTGATCGGGCAGGAACATATCCTTGGCCCGGAGGGGCCGCTTGGCGTGATGCTGTCTTCTGGCTCACTTTCCTCGCTTGTGCTGTGGGGGCCGCCCGGTGTTGGCAAAACGACGATTGCGCGGCTGTTGGCGGATGAGACCGATCTGCATTTTGTTCAGGTGAGCGCGATATTCACCGGCGTTCCCGAGTTGCGCAAAGTGTTCGAGGCCGCCAAGCATCGGCGGACGAATGGGCAGGGGACGTTGCTTTTTGTTGACGAGATTCACCGTTTCAACAAGGCGCAGCAGGATGGTTTTCTGCCGCATATGGAAGATGGCACGATCCTGCTTGTCGGGGCGACCACGGAAAATCCGTCGTTTGAGCTGAACGCGGCGCTGTTGTCGCGCGCACAGGTGCTCACGCTTAACCGGCTTGACCTTGCGGCGCTTGAACGGTTGGCGCAGCGGGCGGAAAAAGAGCTGGGCAAACCGCTGCCGCTTGATGGTTTGGCGCGCGAGGCGTTGCTTGAGATGGCCGATGGCGATGGGCGTGCGTTGCTCAACCTGATCGAGCAGGTTGCAGCTTGGAAGGTGGAGGGCAAGCTTGATACCGACGCGCTTTCGGCACGTCTCATGCGCCGGGCTGCGAAATACGACAAGGCGGGTGATGAGCATTACAATCTGATTTCTGCCTTGCATAAATCCATTCGCGGCTCTGATCCGGATGCGGCGCTTTATTGGCTGGCCCGGATGCTGACCGGCGGCGAAGATCCGCGGTTTCTGGCCCGCCGCCTGACCCGGATGGCGGTGGAGGATATCGGGTTGGCCGACCCGCAGGCGCAAAGCCATTGCCTGCACGCTTGGGAGGTTTACGAGCGCCTTGGCTCACCGGAGGGCGAATTGGCGCTGGCGCAGGTGACGCTTTATCTGGCGCTGGCCCCGAAGTCGAACGCGGGGTACGTCGCTTACAAGGCGGCCATGGTGCAGGCAGGCAAGTCCGGCTCGGAACCGCCGCCAAAGCATATCCTCAACGCGCCGACCAAGCTGATGAAAGAGCAGGGCTATGGCGCGGGCTATGCCTATGATCACGACGCGGAAGACGGCTTTTCGGGGCAGAATTATTTCCCCGAAACGATGAAACGCCCGGTGCTTTATCAGCCGGTTGAGCGTGGATTCGAGCGCGAGTTGAAAAAGCGGGTGGACTGGTTTGCCAAGCTGCGCAGTCAACGCAAGCCATAGGGGGGCGAATTGTCAGCCGTTGTTTTGTGGCGGCAGCTGCACGCCGCCCTTCAGGCGGGCGCGGGTTGGCTGATCGACGATGGTGCCGCGCAGGCGGGCGGCGCGGGCGCGTAGAGCGGCCACGCGGGCGGATATTCCGGCTTCAGTCTGATCGGTGATCTGTATCGTCTCCGCGCGTGCCAGCAGCGGTTCCACCGGCACCAGCTGCGGGTATCCGGCCTGCTCAAGATGCGCTGGCACGGTGCCGTCAAGCTCGGGGAAAGTGGTGCATCCGGCGAGTGTTACCAGCGCGAGGGAGAGATAAAGCCTTTTCATGGGTCCTTCCTGCCCGAGCGGGGGCGGGCGCGCAAGAGGCGGCGGGGGAGCATCTGAGGGGTTTGATCTGAACGGGTGTTCAGTTAAGACCGGGGTATGGCCAGAACTCAGGGATCACATTCCGACATTACCGGCCCGCGCATCCGGGACGCGGCGCTCAGGCTGTTTGCGCGGCATGGTTTTGCCGCCGTTTCGATGCGCCAGATTGCCGGGGAGGTCGGCCTTCAGGCCGGGGCGCTTTATAATTACACCCCCGACAAGCAGACGTTGTTGTTCGAGCTGATGCGCGTTCATATGCAAGAGCTTCTGGCCGCGCGGCAGGGGGCTGGCAAGGGTAACCCGTTGGCAAGGCTGGAAGAATTCACCCGCCACCACATCCGGTTTCACATCGAGAGGCCGGACGAGATTTTCATTGCATACATGGAATTGCGCAATCTTGAGCCGGGGAATTTCACGGCAATCGAGAAGCTGCGCCATGCCTATGAGGACGAGCTTGAAACCATCCTGCGCGATGGCGTGGCGGCGGGGCAATTCGCGGTGCCCGACCCGCGCGTGGCGACCTATGCGGTGATTGCGATGCTGACCGGGGTGAACACCTGGTACCACGCCGGAGGGCGGCTTTCGCTGGCTGAGGTTGAAGGGCTTTACTGGGACATGGTGCGCAAAGCCGTGGCCGCCTGAGCCAATGGTTAACGCCACCGAACGGTGAAAACCGGCTGTCTGCACCCCGGCTGCCGGTCTGGCTGCGAAGCGTATGGCGGCGGACTCGGATTTGGTTAATTCGGAATTAGGTAAATCCAGCGCGCGGTGGGGGTGGTTTTTTGGGGGGAGGGAGGAGAGGAATTTCCGTCGGTGTCTTTAAAGGGCGGAGAGCGGTTGTTCGCTGCAAACACTAACCATTCAGAACAACCCTGCCAAAGCTGACATTCAGCATTGTCGATGCGATTCCCTCAAAAGGCTGATGTGCTTGGTTGCCTGTCTCCATTTAGGCAGCTACCCTGACTCTTGGAAACAAGAATTGGTATACCGCTATGCAGACTGAGAAGGTAAAACTTGAGCTATCTCAACTTATCAGGAGTACGGAGATTGGTGTTGAGGTCGCAAAATCTCTTTTTCCAGAAGGAGTGCCGCTTTCATTCGAAACTGAGCTGTGGGACTTTAAAAGAAAACCTCCTGCATTGGGTGAAAAACCAGATGCGGAGGCTAGAGAAACCCACAAGCTAGAGACGCACGAGCTTATAAAGGACATCGTTTCATTTTACAATTCCTACGGGGGATACATTATTTTTGGTGTAGAAGATGCCGGTGAAAATCGTGTCCTGGGATGCGATCTCACACTGGACTTGGGAGACATTTCGAAAAGGATCAAGTCTCACACAGGACAAGTTATTGAACTGTATCAAAACACTCTGAAGGTCGGCGAACGCAACATTCTGGTTCTACTGGTTCCTAGAAGGCGGAAGTCGGAAGCCCCTGTAAAATTCATCAAGCAAGGCCCCAGCACCCCGAAAAGGGGACCCGCATACAAAAAGGGTTCAACCTACATTCGAAAGCTTGATGAGTGTCGACCGGCGGAAAACTCTGCTGAAGACTGGGCGCTTCTATTTTCGGACAGAGTTTTTTCTTTAACAACTCAAAACCAAATTATGGAGTCCATTCCGTCAAATCTCCCGCCACGAGATCCAGATATGGTTCAATTTGTAGGCAGGGAAAAGGAATTATCGGCACTTAGATCGTGGGTTCTGGACAAGCGTAGTCCTGTGAAGCTTATTTCAGGAATTGGTGGCTTGGGTAAAACCTCAGTCGCATATCATTTTTGTGAAGAGTTGGCGTCGGCGGGAGCTGGGGATTTTGAATACATAGCTTGGGTTTCAGCCAAAAAAACAACCTACGCGGCGTTACGTGGCAACATGGTCAAAACGACCCGTCATGACTTCTCAACTGTTAAGGAGCTCCTTCAAGCGCTAATCGTCCTGTTGGCTGGGCAGAGTTCAATCGAAGAAGAAACAGATGAAGACGAATACGCGGACATACTTGTCGATGCACTGACTTACCAACCGTCATTTGTTGTAGTTGATGACCTAGATAGCCTTTCACCGGAAGAGCAACGAGAATGCGCGACAGTTATGCAGGAAATTGGCTTCCGAACGGTCGATAGAGAGCACGCTGGTAGCAAATTCCTTTTGACATCGCGACTTGATCAAGGCCTCTCTCCTACCTCAGTGGTGAAAATTACGGGTTTGGATGAGGAGGCATTTAACCTTCACGTTGACAATCTTTGCGACCAATTCGACCTGAAAAGGTTTCAGCCCCGTCTTACAAAGCAAATTTATGCCACATCCTCTGGCTCTCCTCTTTTCGCCAGCGCCATCGTCAGAATGACCAGCTTGGGCGAAAAGCCCAAAGAGGTCTGTGATACATGGGCATCTTTTGATGGTGAAGATGTGAGAGAGTTTGCATTCAAGAGAGAACTAGATCGACTCTCCGGTGGAAGTGCTTCGGTACTCTTAGCGGTAGTTAAGCTTGGAGAAGTTAGTTTGGACGAACTGCTCGAGGCTATCGAAGTCTCAAGAAAGTCGCTTTTCGAGCACATAAACGAGTTGCAGTCATTTCATCTACTCGGCAAGAAAGAAAACAATCAAGGCGATGTCGTTCTTTCGACGTCCAAAGAACTTGTCGTTTCTGCGGGAATTCTAAAGAAAAAACTCGGACGAAGGGCGGAGGAGGTCGAACGGAGATGTGCTATCATTCGCAAGAACCATGGCGACCAAACGCGCGAAGTCGGACGGAGTATTCGGAAAATCTTACAGAGTTTGGATGATGGTGAAGCGGATCAGGCGCTAGTTTTAGCTACCGATCTGGCAAACCGAAATCCGCAAAACGGTGACACGTGGTGTATCCTCGCGCGAGCGCACCTAAATGTAAAACCGCCAGAATACCGAAAAGCTGATGATGCCTGTTCAAATGCCTTGAGGTATTCTTGCACTCGCAATGAACTTTTCGACTATGTCGCAGATTCCAAGAAAGGTATTGGAGACTGGCAAGGCTTGAAGTCCTATGCTGATGGAAAGCGCTTCAAGTCAAAGAATAAGGACCCCGGCTTAGATGCATACTTATTTGCGGTGTTCAAACTCATTGTCCTAGCCAACGAAAGAGGAAGCCATTTCGAAGCTTCGAAACACGCGATGGATGGTGTTAAAAAGATCTCAGACAAAATGCAAAACAGTTACCTTATGCCTGCCTTTTTCAACAGACTAATGCACGACCAAAATCGTCTGGCAGGTTTGGCTATCAAGCACCGCAAAATGTCGGTCGAGCGTCCTAAGGACAACTTAAACGTCGCGGATCTAGGCTTCGAACTGGTTGACTTAAACATTCAAACAAAAGAGGTGGTTGGCGCGATCTGCAGCGGATTAGAGACCTGGTCTGAAGAAATAACAAATAGGGCAGTTCTTGATGACGCGGAAGCGGACATCATCGCGAACAACATTCGAAAACTGGATCGTTTATCAAGTTTGCTGCAGACAAGTAGCCGAGATATCAAACCTGACCTCCAATCGATTGCTTCAGCACAGAGACAACTCGGATTTGTAGGAGCTGCGTTTTCATAATCTCCACTCGTTGCGCGCCGTGACGGGCAGCTTTGCAATGCAGAATCGCAGAATGACGGGGTTGGTTGAAGGACAGCAATGACCCGCATGCGACTTAGCCCCAGCGCAATGACCCCCCCAAACAAGCGCCCGCCCACGCATGGACGGGCGCCTGCTCTTTGCCCGCGCCCGCCCCTTCAGTGGGCCGGTTTGATAAACGTGCCGTTTTGCAGGTCGCGGAAGGCGGTTTGCAACTCGGCGGTGGTGTTCATCACGATCGGGCCGTGCCAGGCGACCGGCTCTTCTATGGGGGCGCCTGAGATCAGCAGGAAGCGCACGCCGTCTTCGCCTGCCTGCACGGTGACTTCGTCGCCGGTGCCAAAGCGGATCAGGGTGCGGTTGCCTGACATGTCGCGGATGTTGAGCTCTTGGCCCATCACCTCTTTTTCGAGCAGCACGCCTGCGGGCGCGCTGGCATCGGCGAAGGCGGCGGAGCCTGCGAAGACATAGGCGAAGGCGCGCCGGTAGGTATCGATCTTGAAGGTTTTCTTCACGCCCGGCGGCACGGAGATGTCGAGATATTGCGGATCGGAGGCGACGCCATCGACGGGCCCGCGTTTACCCCAGAACGAGCCGGTGACGATGCGCACGTTTGTGCCGTCATCGTCGATCACCTCGGGGATGTCGGCGGCCTTGATATCCTGATAGCGCGGGGCGGTCATTTTTTGCGAAGACGGCAGGTTGGCCCAAAGCTGAAAGCCGTGCATCTGACCGCTGGCGTTTCCCTTGGGCATTTCCTGATGCATGATGCCCGACCCGGCGGTCATCCATTGCACATCGCCCGCGGCAAGGGTGCCTTCGTTGCCGAGTGAATCGCCATGATCGACCGAGCCAGCCAGCACATAGGTGATGGTTTCGATGCCGCGATGGGGATGCCACGGGAACCCGGCGGCGAAATCGGCCGGGTTGTCGTTGCGAAAATCATCGAACAGCAGGAAGGGGTCAAGCTCGGACGGGTTGTGAAAGCCGAACGCGCGGTGCAGATGGACGCCGGCGCCTTCCATGGTGGCTTGGGCCTTGCGGGTTTCCAAAGTCGGTCTGATGGACATGGCCGTTTCTCCGTATGAGTGGTTTCGAGAGAGATAGGCAGCGGGTGCGCTTGCGTCCATGGGCAGAACTGGTGAGGGTATGTGCGGAAATGCACAGAAAGACGGGGTGAGGCTTGCTGGGGTTCCTTGCTGGGTTTACCTGTCGCGAGGGGTCCAGTCGGGGCCTTCGGCATCGCGGCGGAGCAGGCGCAGGGCAAGCCCGACGGCCACGCCGACGCCGATGGCAACGGTGAGGTCGATCAGCACGGTGAGCGAAAGCGTGAGCACCAGAAGCACGATATCAGAGCGGCGTCCCTTGAGGTAACTGCCCCAGCGGTGTGGTTCGCTCATCGTCCATGCGGTGACGATCAAGAGGGCAGCAAGGGCGGGCATCGGGATCAGCCCGGCGAGCGGCGCTGCGACCCACATGATCAGGAGCAGCACCAGTGCGTGAACGATGCCTGCAACGGGTGTGCGCCCGCCCGCGCGCACATTGGTGGCGGTGCGCGCGATGGCGCCGGTGGCGGGCAGCCCGCCAAAGAGCGAGGAGGCGATATTGGCGACACCTTGCGCGCGCAGTTCGGCATTGGGGCGATGCGCGCCGCCGAACATGCGGTCGGCCACGATGGCCGAGAGGAGCGATTCCACACCCGCAAGGAAGGCGATGACAAAGGCCGACGGGAGCAATTCGACCACCCGTTCATAAGAGATGTCGGGCAGCGCCGGGAGGGGCAGGTTGCGCGGCAGGTCGCCAAAGCGGCTGGCGATGGTTTCGACCGGCAGCGCGCCGAGCGTCACCACTGCTGCGCTGACCCCGACGGCAACGATCAGGCCGGGAAAGCGCGGGAAGGCGCGGCGCAGGCCGATGATAAGCAGGAGCGTAAGCAATCCGATGCCGAAGCTGGCCGCGCTGAACGTGCCATGCGCACCCCAGAAGGCGGCGATCTTGGGGATAAACTCGGCAGGCACATCGGCGAGAGTAAGACCGAAGAAATCCTTCAACTGACTGGTGCCGATGATGATGCCGATGCCGATGGTGAAGCCGTTGATCACCGGCTCGGGGACCATGGCGATAAGACGCCCGGCGCGAAACGTGCCAGCGATGAACAGGATGATCCCGGCCAGCAGGGTGGCGAGGATCAGCCCGTCGATGCCGTGTTTGGCGATGACGCTGAACACGACGACGATGAAAGCGCCGGTTGGCCCGCCGATCTGCACTCGGCTGCCGCCAAGGGCCGAGATCAGGAACCCGGCGACGATGGCGGTGACAAAGCCGCGATCCGGGCTGGCGCCGGAGGCGATGGCGATGGCGAGGCTGAGCGGCAGGGCGACAAGCGCGACCGTCAGCCCGGCCAGCGCATCGGCGGCGAAGGCGCGCGGCGTATAGCCGGGCAGGGTGCTGAGGATCTTGGGCTTCATGGTGAATACTGTCTCGTGGCCGCGTGGTGTAGCAATTTAATGTGGCCAGAGAATATTGCCCCGGAGGTGCGGGAATCAATCGGGAACATCGCGGAACACTGCTTTTGAGGCGCGGCATATGCGGCACAAGCGATGTCGCAACCAGACGGTTTTGGGTGTCGGGCCTGCGAAAAGCTGAGCCAGACATGACAGGGGAGTGAAGAGCGATGCGGATCGGCTTTATCGGGTTGGGAAACGTGGGTGCCAAGTTGGCCGGGAGCCTTTTGCGCAACGAGGCTGATCTTTGCGTGCATGATCTTGATCAGGCGCGGGTGGATGAGTTTGTGGCGCGCGGCGCGCAGGCGGGGGAAGCCCGGCGCAGATGATGGCGCAGTGCGAGACGGTTTTCACCTGCCTGCCCAGCCCGGCGGCGAGCGCGGCGGTGATGGATGAGATGCTGCCCGAAATGGGGCCGGGCAAGACATGGATCGAGATGTCTACCACCGACGAGGCAGAGGTGCTGCGGCTTGGCGCGGAGGTGATCGCGCGCGGCGGTGCGGCAGCGGATTGCCCGGTTTCGGGGGATGCCATCGCGCGGCCACGGGCAATATCGCGATTTTCGCGGGCTGCGAGCGCGCCACGTTCGAGCAGGTCTTGCCGGTGCTTTCGATGATGGGGCGAGAGATTTTGCACACCGGGGGGCTTGGCTCGGCCTCGGTGTTGAAGGTGATGACGAATTATCTGGCCACGGCCAACCTGTTGACGCTGTGCGAGGCGCTGACCACGATGACGGCGGCGGGGATTGATCCGGGCACGACCTATGAGGCGATCCGGGTGAGTTCGGGCAACAGTTTCGTGCATGAGACGGAAAGCCAGTTGATCCTGTCGGGCGCGCGGGATGTGAATTTCACCATGGATCTGGTGCTCAAGGATATTGGCTTGTTTCAACAGATTGCCGAGCGCCATGATGTGCCGCTGGAGTTGTCACCGCAGGTTATCGGGTTGATGCAGGATGGCCAGCGCCGCTATGGCGTGCGGGCGCAGTCGGACCGGATGATAGAGCGGTTGGAAGAAGCGACGGGGCTTTCGGTGACGGCACCGGGGTTTCCGGCGGAGTTGATCGACGAAGAACCCGAAGTGCCGGGCCGGGAGATAACGCGCCGAACACCGGCATGAAAAGGGTCGGCGCCGCAAAGTGCTAAGCGGCGTGAATGAATGACGGCCCCTGAGTTCGTGTGGCCTTAGCTGCGGCGTGTGTTACACTACTGCTAAGCGTTTCAAGCAAAGAGCGAGACGCCTTATTTTCACTAGGCTTTGCCCAAATAGTAAGGCACGGTTTGCGTTAGATTTTTCAAACGAGGTCTGTAAACTAAATGAGCGCACTTGCCCGGCACAATGTTCGGATGACTGGTTCTGGGGAACGGGTAATGCTTTTCGCGCATGGTTTTGGCTGCGATCAGACAATGTGGCGTCATGTAGCACCGCACTTTGAAGCATCGTTCAAGGTCGCGGCCTTTGACTACGTAGGGGCCGGTGGGTCTGACGCGCAGGCGTACGACGCTGCCAAGTATTCGACGCTTGAAGGCTATGCGGCTGACGTTATCGAAATCGCTGATGAGCTTGGCATCCGCGATGGCATATTCGTCGGTCATTCCGTCAGCGCGATGATTGGCGCACTGGTGGAGGTGCAAAGACCAGAAATTTTCAGCACGCTGATTATGGTTGGCCCTTCTCCTCGCTACATCGACGACGACGATTATGTTGGCGGTTTCAGCGCGGGTGACATTCAGGAGTTGTTGCACTCTCTCGACGAAAACCCCCTTGCATGGTCGGCTGCGATGGCCCCTGCAATCGTGGGCAATCCGGATCATCCGCAGCACGGTCAGGAATTGACCGAGAGCTTCTGTAAGCTCGACCCTGAAATTGCCAAAGGCTTTGCCCGCGCGACGTTTACGTCCGACAATCGCGCCGATTTGCCAAAGATTACGGCAAGAACCCTGGTGCTTCAGTGCCGGGACGACATCATCGCCCCGGTGCAGGTTGGCGAATATGTTCGCGATCAAATCCCCAACAGCAAGTTTGTGCTGCTGAACGCCACCGGTCATTGCCCGAACCTCACTGCGCCCGATCAGGTCATTGCGGCCATACGTGACTTTGTTTGATGCCGACACGTGCAGAACCGTCAGCTTCGTCCCCGATGTTTGAGAATTCTCCGAGTGGCCAGCTCGTTCACGATGACAAAGGAAATATTCTCGACACAAATAGCAGGTTGAGAGACTGGCTCGGGATGGCTGTTTCCGATTTAGACGGGATTCACGTGATAGAAGTGTTCAGCAAGGCGAGCAGGATTGTCTATGAAACCAGCATCGCGCCGCTTCTGGTTCTCAAGGGACAGGTCGACGGGGCGAGCCTTGATCTTGTTTCAAAAGATGGCACCAAGGTTCCTGTATTGTTGAGCGCCGAATCCACCGAAGTGGGAGGAGAGCGCACGACCACCATCGCCTTTTTGCTGGCGGATGCGCGGCGCGCCTTGGAGCGCGACCTTGCCAAGGCGCGGGCCGAGGCGGAAGCAGAGCTGTTGTCGACGCAGCGCGAGGGGGAGTTGCGCGAACAATTCGTCGCTATTCTTGGGCATGATCTGCGCAACCCGTTGGCTTCGATTTCATCGGCGGTTCGGATGCTATCGAGAGAAACGCTCAGCGACAGAGGCAATGAGATCTTAAAGCTGACGCAGGGCAGTGTTCAGCGCATGTCGCTGTTGATCACAAACATACTTGATTTTGCTCGCAATCGTTTGGGGGGTGGCATTGAGCTTAACATATCGGACGATGCGGACTTGGAGATTGAGCTTACACAGGTCGTTAATGAATTCCGTTCGGCGCAACCGGACTGTGAAATCCGGCTTGATATCGCCAAACAGGGCAGCGTGAGTTGCGATGTGCCGCGGGTCGGGCAGCTTCTGTCCAATCTTCTGGGTAACGCGGTGACATATGGTGATTCAACACAGCCCATCTATGTCGCCGTGAAAACGATGGCGGAGGGGGCGTTTGAGCTTAGCGTTAAAAATAGTGGCGAGCCAATACCGCCATCAGCCGTCGAGCGGTTGTTTGATCCATTTGTCCGCCCTGCAAACCACGAAAATCAGATGGGGTTAGGGCTGGGTCTATACATCGCATCTGAAATCGCTAAAGCGCATGACGGCAGACTGGATGTTATATCCAACGATGAATGGACCAAATTTACCTTTCGTATGCCACAAGATCAGTTCGAATATTGAACTGATGCTGCGATGGGCAGCCGAGGTGACGACGCCCTCGCAAACGGTTGCGAGGGAATCGTTAATGCGTTTTGGCTTATTGCCGCTTTAAGCTGACAGGCCATCCGCGCTGCGCCCTTGCAGGGGTGGTGCGCCACGTTTGGTAACGGGCTTGTGCGGTGCGGCGGGGCCGGGGCGATCTTATTCAGCGGGGCGCGTGGGTCAGGTGCTGGAAAAGCGGAGCTGTGGGGCAAAGCGCAGCCGGGTGAAGACGAAAGATTTGAGGACCACCGGGTCAAGCCCGACATTGAAGAGCGGTTCATAGGTGCTCCAGGTTTCGACCAGAACGATGCGTTCCTGATTTGGCACCGTTGGCAGCTTGGTGGTCCAGTCCTTGACATCTTCGGTCTGGAGTTTGGACAGGCCAGCCCCTTTCGCTTTGGACCAGACGATCTTGTATTCGTCTTTTTTCTTGACCCACTTGATCACCGAGATGCGGATTTTCGAGTCCGCATCGGCCTCGGCCAGCAGATCGAACAACTCCTTGGTGTTGTTGATATAGGTGGGGGTTATGTTTTCGGTTTCGCGCGAAAGCATGTCGGCAATGGTGTTGGCCGCCTTGTCGTTGATCGAGGATTGACGGAAGCCTTCAAAGAACACGAACATCGACAGGAAGGCCCACATCAGCATCGGGAAAATGATGGCGGCTTCGACGGCGACGGTGCCGCGGACATCGTCGCGAAAGGCGATATAGGCCAGTTTCAGGCGGAATTTAAGGGAAGCGAACATATCAATCTGGCTCCTGAACAAAGGCCGACATGGCGATCATCGCAACCTGGCCCGCGCCGTCTTTCTCAAGCTGCTTGCCGAGACCGGCAGTTGGAAAGACCGGGCTGAACTTGTAGCAGGCGCGCAGGATCATCAGTTCGTTTTCCTGACCGTTTACGAAATGGCGCACAGGGGTGACGTCCTTGGATGAATCAACGCAATCGGGCGTGGGGTCGATCGAAACGGAGTTGCGCAGGTCAACCGGGATCATTTCGAGGCGCAGCGCGTTCTGGCAATCCTGAAGCACGCCGGCATAGGTGCAGATCCTCTGTTTGATTTCGTCATGCTGCGGCGCCGTTCCGGTGCCGAGGCGCACATCACGCACCGCCATGTCCAGCCCGCGTTCGAGCATCGAATGCTGGAAGGTGATCATGCCCAGCTCAACAGTGCTGAGAAACAGCGAAATGAAAAACGGGAACACGATCGCAAACTCGAGCGTTGCCGTGGCGTCTTCGCTGCGGCGAAAGCACCGCAGGCGACGGGCGAGAGCGTGATACATATTCATTGGGTCAACCTCAGTTTGGAGATCGAGGAGGCGATGGATTCGAACGCATCGGAGATTTCCACGCCCTCCACATCGAAGTAGTGACCATCCGAGCTGGCGCAGCTTTCGAGCACGCGCTGACCGCCATACGGTGCCTCAAACCCGATCGCGTAGATCACGATGCCGGCGTTCTTGGCGGCGGTGCAGATATCATCAAGCCGGTTGTCCTTGGTTGAGCCGCTGACGTCGTCATAGGCATTCCAGCGCCAGTAGCTATCGGCGTAGCTGTTGCTCCAGACATTGTAGTAAAGCACATCGGAGATGTATTCGTTCGACGCCTGATGGAACAGTTGCGGGAAGGTCAACTCGTCAGATTTGCTCCCTTCAAACGGCGTGTAGCCGTAGTTAGGGATATTACCGCAGCCCCCCCATTGGTTCGGGTAGCAGCGCGAACCGGAGACCCGCTTGTAGTAGTATCTGGAGCCGTTTTTCATCGAGTAAACCCGACCGTAGTAGTCATCGTAATACCAGACGTTCGAGTAGCCGCTGCGGTAGTTGTTGTTGAGATAGTACTGGCTGGTGTTCTCACCATCCGACATCACCACAAGCACCTTGAGCGTATCGTCATTATAGGCCGAGGGGCGGCCGGCGAATGCGGCGTCGACATTGCCATCTTCAATCATGTCCGTGACGACCGATTGTGTGCCGGGATCAAGCAGGGCGGTGCCCCATTTGACGCCGATGTCGATCGAGGTGTTCCCGTCGGCGTTGAAGCTGTCGATATAGGTGTCAAGATCGCCTTCGTTCATCGAGAGTGCCTTGATCTCGGAGCCAGCCCGTTCGGGGCAGACGGGAAGACGCAGGTTGCCTTCGACCTGATACCACGGGTCAAACGGGCCGGTTTGCTGAAGCGTGGCGTTACGGTCGATGCTGATCGAGTTGAAGTCGTTCCAGCCGAAATTGGCGCAGTAGGAATAGTCGTGCTCGCCCGAGAAGGTGTAATACTGGGCCAGAGTGGGGCCGAGATTGACCTGCGTGGCATATGGCACGATAGAGATCGAGACATCGCCCGCCGGGCTTGAGGTGAGCATGGTGTGAACGAATTCCTTGGCCGCGTCTTGCAGGTTATCAAGCTTGCTGTGGCTGCTCATCGAGCCGGACATATCGAGCACCAGAGAAACCTCGACGCCGTCAACACTTTCTTCGGCGGTGCCGGCAGCTGGCGCGTCGAGTGAATTGATGCCGAGCATGTGAATGAACTGGGTGCCCATTTCGATATGTGCGGTGGCGGCCACCTTGCGGTAGTTGATGCCTTGGTCAACCTCGACCGAGGCGAGGTAATCGGCCATCTCGGATTTCGAGAAATAATCTGTAACCACGTCTTCGGGGGCGAGCTGCTGATCGAGGTCGGCGGCGGCGAGAACGGCCCGGTCGAGCGTCCCTTGCAGCGATGCGCGGGTTTTCTCGAACCGCATCAGGTCAATCCCGATGCCGCCCACCATGAGAACAATAAGGATGAAGAACACCCCGTAAGCGATGAGAACGCCGCTTTCTTCGCGGTGAAATTTGCGGATCGCAGCGCCAAGCCGCGCCCGCACCGGCGCAACCGTTTCATTTTTATCGAGATTAGTGTCCGACATTGGTTTCTCTCTCGTTTGCGTCTGTCCGGGCGCCCGATTCGGGGCATGACGGAAAGCGGCTTAGAGAAAGAAGTAGCCAGTGCTTGCGGCGTTGATACGGCGCGATCTTGGCAAGTTCGCGGTCTTTTTGGTCGGTTTGCGGCGAATTTTGGCGAAACCGAGGCAGCACCATGTTTGGCTGCCAGCCCGGCCGGGCACGCGGATCAGGCGTTATTGTCGAACAACACCTGCGGGGCGAAGCGCGGGCGGGTGAAGACTTTCACTGCGGTCACTTCGTCATTCAGGCCGACATTGAACGGCGCGTCGTAATCCGTCCAGGTTTCGACGTAGATCAGGATTTCCTCGTCCGACATTGTCGGCAGAATGGCGCGCCAGTTCTTCGACCCATCGGCAATCGGGCCAACCGGGCCACGGGCTTTCGACCATTGCAGATGATATTCATCTTCGTCGGCGTCATAGCGGATCACCGAAACCCGCAACTTGCGGTCGCTGTTCGAGCGGGTCAGGAAGTTTAGCATACTATAGGCGCCGTCAAGATAGGCATCGTTGACCGGCATGGTATCGCGCGAGAACATGTCGGCGATGGTATAGGTTGCTTTCTCGTTTATCGCGGTTTGCCGGTAGGCATCGAAGTAAACGAAAGTTGCGCAATAGGCCCAGATCAGGATCGGCAGCATGATCACGGCTTCGATGGTGACAGAACCACGGGAATCGTCGGCAAACGTGGCAAGGCGCGCACGTAACCGCAGGGCAAGCGATGCAAATAGGGTCATGGTCATCCGCGCGGCTCCTGAACGAAGGCCGAGGTCGCGGTCATGGCGGCGTTTCCGGCGCCATCCTTGTTGAGCTGTTGACCAAGCCCGGCAGTTGGGAAAATCGGAGAGAAGACATAGCAAGCGCGCAGCATCATCATCTGGTTCGAGCCGCCATGTATGAAGTTGCGCACCGGCTTCGGGTCTTCGGAATGATCGACGCAATCGGCGTTGGCCGGTGGTGAGGTATAGTTGCGCGGATCGACCAGCACCATTTCAAGCCGCAGATTGGCGGCGCAATCGGGCAAGACGCCGGCGTAGTGGCAGATTGAATCCTTGATGTTGTCCTGGGTCGGGTTGGTGCCGGTGCCAAGGCGCACATCGCGCACCGCCATATCAAGGCCGCGTTCCAGCATTGAATGGCGAAACTGGATCATGCCCATTTCCACCGAGGACAGGAATAGGGTCACGTAGAACGGGAAGATGATGGCGAACTCGACCGTTGCTGTTGCTTCTTCGCGGCTGAGGAAACGGCGGGCTGCGGCGCGAAGGTTTGAGACAAGCTGTTTCATTGGGTCAACCTCAGCTGGGCGATGGAGGCGGCGATGGCCTGAAACGAATCGCGGATGTTGAGCCCTTGGGCGTTGAAGAAATGCGCAGGCGTGCTGGCGCATTGGCGCAACTGGTTGTTGCCGTTGGTGGTGGCTTCAAAGCCGATGGCGTAGATCAGTGCGTCTTCGCCCTTGATTGCCGAGCAGATGGATTGCAGGCGGGCATTCTTTGCGCCGGGATTGACCACGGGCAGGGAGTTCGTTGACCAGTTATTCCAAGCGGCGCTGGAGCCGATGGCGGGGCGGTAGATCTCGCGGTAGATTTCATTCACCGAATTGAACGCATAAAGTTCGGGGTAGCTTAGCCGTTGTGGGGTGCCGGCTTCGCCGCTGCCATCGCCGAAGGCATGGTCGTGCCAGCCGGTTGTCTGGCTCCAGAAATATTCGGTGGTGCCGCCGGTATCACGGCGGATCGAATACTGATCGGCGGTCGCGTTGTAGTAAACGTCTGACGGGCCGCTCTTTTTCTCGGGGGGCAGCATGTATTGATCGGTGTTTTCGCCATCCGTCATCACCACGATGACTTTCATCGTGTTGGGTGCATCGAAATCGACCGGGCGTCCGGCATTGATGGCGTCGGTATCGCCGGAGGCGATCATGGCGTCCACCACGGGGCGGGTGTCGGGATCAACCAGCGCGCCAGCCCATTTCATGCCCACGTCGATCGAGGTGTTGCCGTTGGCGACAAGGCTGTTGATCTTGTTATGCAGCACGGTCGGGTTGTTGCTCATCAGCAGGATTTTCGAGCTGTCATCGACCGGGCAGACCGAATAGGTGAGCGACGCCGCCGTGGGCGGGAAGACCGTCGGCGGATAAACATAGCCGGAATCGCCGGGCGACAGGTGGCTGTTGCCGGAATAGGTGTTGGAATGCTTGGTGTTGCGGAACCACGGATCGAAATGGCTGACGCGATCAAACTGATGCGTCGTGGAAAGGGCGGTCGTGAAGAAATCCGTGTTCTCGAAATTGATGCAGTTTGAATAGCTCTGTTCGTTGGTCACGTTGTAATTCGCCAGCAGTTCGGCCCCGGCGTTGACTTGGGTGTTGTAGGGCACGATCGAGATGGTGATGTCTTTCGGGTCGGTGAGCGCGAGCACGGAATCGACAAATTCGTTGGCGGCGGGCTTGAGGTTGATCAGCCGGTTATTGCTGTTCATCGAGCCGGAGATATCGAGCACCAGAACCACTTCGATGCCCTCTATCGCTTCTTCTGCGGTGGCGGCGGCGGGGGCGGTCAGGCTGTCAAAGCCGAGCATATGGATAAACTGGGTTGGCACCTGCAATTCGGCACCGGCATGGACGCGGCGATAATTCACCCGGTTTTCGACGTCGGGCGCGCCGGTCAGTGTCGCGTCGATCCCGGATTTGGTGAAATAATCTTCGACCACGGTGGCCGGGTCTTTGTCTTGTTGCAGGTCGGCGGCGGCAAGCACCGAATTGTCGAGCACGTTCTGAAGCTGTGTTCGTTTCATCTCGTAATGCATGAAATCGACACCCATGCCCGCCATCATCAGGATGATGAGCAGGAAAAAGATCGAGTAGGCGACCATCACGCCGCTTTCATCGCCTGCGAAATCGTGTGAGCGGCGCTTGGCCTCGCTCAGGGTTCGCGGCGCAATCTGGCGCAAGCAACCGGGTTTTGCATAACCTGTCATATCATCACCTAACTATTTCGTGGTGCGACCCCATGAGAAGCCGCCCCGGAACGCGCGATGCGTGTAGAGACACGCCGCCAAACTGTTTTGTGCGGACGGAAGATGGCGAAAATTAGGCGAAAAACCGAGGTAAATCGTGGCATTGACCCGGATCACGCGCCAATCCCGGCCCTGACCCATGGATGTTTCGAATTTGAATACATTTTATGAAAATATTTCGACCATTGTGCCGCAATGAGACTTGGCAAGCGGGCGCTAGGTGCGGGCAAATTCATGGTTTCAAAAGGGTTCATTGCCATTTTGCGGGAACCTGCGAGACTTCGCAAACAAGCGGCGCGAGTCGCGGAACGGTAAATGTTGGGAGGAACCGGGAATGGCGGCAAAGAAAGAACCGAGCTTTCGTGAAAGTGTGGACATGATGTTCAATCGCGCTGTGGCGATCATGGATTTGCCGCCGGGGCTTGAAGAGAAGATCAGGGTTTGCAACGCCACCTATACGGTACGGTTTGGAGTGCGGCTTCGCGGCCAGATACAAACATTCACCGGCTATCGTTCGGTTCATTCGGAGCATATGGAGCCGGTCAAGGGCGGCATTCGTTATGCGATGGGCGTGCATCAGGACGAGGTGGAGGCGCTGGCGGCGCTGATGACTTACAAATGTGCGCTGGTGGAGGCGCCGTTTGGCGGGTCCAAGGGCGGGTTGAGGATTGATCCGCGCGAATATGAAGAACATGAGCTGGAACTGATCACCCGGCGCTTTACCTATGAGTTGGCCAAGCGCGACCTGATCCATCCGAGCCAGAACGTGCCCGCGCCCGACATGGGCACCGGGGAGCGCGAGATGGCCTGGATGGCGGATCAGTATGCACGGATGAACACCACCGACATCAGCGCGCGGGCCTGTGTGACCGGCAAGCCGCTTAACGCGGGCGGTATTCAGGGCCGGGTGGAGGCCACGGGACGCGGTGTGGAATATGCGTTGCAGGAGTTTTTCCGCCATCCCGAAGACGTGGTCAAGGCAGGGCTTACCGGCACGCTTGAAGGCAAGCGGGTGACTGTGCAGGGGCTGGGCAATGTGGGCTATCACGCCGCCAAGTTTCTTCAGGAAGAAGATGGCGCGAAGATCATCGGCATTATCGAGCGCGATGGCGCGCTGGTTGATCCGGAGGGGATCGACGTAGAGGCGGTTCATGCCTGGATGGTCAATCACGGTGGCGTGGCCGATTATCCCGACGCCACTTTTGTGGCCGATAGCAGCAAGGTGCTGGAAGAGGAATGTGACATCCTGATTCCGGCCGCGCTGGAAGGGGTCATCACGATGGAGAACGCGGCCCGGATCAAGGCGCCGCTGATCATCGAGGCGGCCAACGGCCCGATCACCGCCGGGGCGGACGAGATCCTGCGCAAGGCGGGAAAGGTCATCATCCCCGATATGTATGCCAATGCGGGTGGTGTGACCGTTTCCTATTTCGAATGGGTCAAGAACCTTAGCCATATCCGCTTTGGCCGGATGCAGCGGCGTCAGGAAGAGTCGCGCCACCAGCTTGTTGTCGATGAGTTGGAAAAGCTGTCGGATAGCATGGGCAAGACCTGGACGTTGACGCCAAGCTTCAAGGAGAAATACCTGCGCGGCGCGGGGGAGCTGGAACTGGTGCGCTCGGGGCTGGATGACACGATGCGCGGGGCTTATCAGGTGATGCGCGAGGTTTGGCACAGCCGCAATGACGTGGAGGACCTGCGCATGGCGGCTTATCTGGTCTCTATCGGCCGGGTCGCGGGGAGCTATCGCGCCAAGGGGCTTTGACGAGAAACTGACCGTAATTTGCGGGCGCGGCGCTTTGGTGCCGGGCTTGCTTGCTGCGGTCTTGTCGTGTGGTTTGTCGTGATGAGACCGGTTTCTGTCGAAATCCCGTGATGCGGCGCGGCGTGGCTGTTGTTAAGGTCGTGGCAACTTGGGTCGATCCGGGGGGCTTTTGAGCCTGATACCGGTGAAAAGCCAAGGCACGCTACGAGGGGGACGAAATGCGCTTTTCCGCGCTGAAGATTCTGACGGAAGGCCTGACCGGCAACAAGGGTTGGGCACCGCATTGGCGCGATCCGGAGCCGAAGCCGGAATATGATGCGATTATCATCGGCGGCGGTGGGCATGGGCTTTCTACCGCGTATTATCTGGCCAAGAACCACGGCATAACCAATGTCGCCGTGCTTGAGAAAGGTTATCTTGGCGGTGGCAATGTCGGGCGCAATACCACCATCGTGCGGGCCAATTACGGATTGCCGGGCAATTCGGAGTTTTATTCGCACTCATTGAAGCTCTGGGAAGGGCTGGAGGAGGAGTTGAATTACAACGTGATGCATTCGCAGCGCGGGGTGATCAACCTGTTTCATTCCGATGGTGCGCGCGACGCGGCGGCGCGGCGCGGCAATGCGATGATCAATCAGGGCGACGACGCGATTTTGCTGGACCGGGACGGGGTAAAGCAATTGCTGCCCTATCTCAATTACGAGCAGGAGCGGTTCCCGATCAGAGGCGGGCTTTATCATAAACGCGGCGGCACGGCGCGCCATGACGCGGTGGCTTGGGGCTATGCCCGAGGGGCCGATCAGCGCGGTGTGGACCTGATCCAGAATTGCGAAGTCACCGGCATCGACATTGAAAACGGCAAGGTTATGGGCGTGCAGACAACCCGCGGGCCAATCAAAGCGCGCCGCGTTGGCATGGTGACGGCGGGGCGTTCGGGGCAGGTGGCGGCGATGGCGGGGATGCGTATCCCGGTGGAAAGCCACGTCTTGCAGGCGTTCGTCACCGAGGGGCTGAAGCCTTGTGTCGATCATGTTGTCACCTTCGGGATGGGGCATTTTTACATCTCGCAAAGCGACAAGGGCGGCTTGGTCTTTGGCGGGGACATTGACCTTTATGCGTCATATGCGCAGCGCGGCAATCTGCCGACGGTCGAGCATGTGATCGAGGCGGGCGTGACCTTGATGCCGATGATCGGCAAGGCGCGGTTGCTGCGCTCTTGGGGCGGGATCATGGACATGTCGCCGGATGGCTCTCCGGTGATTGATCTGACCCATATTGACGGGCTCTTCTTGAATTGCGGCTGGTGTTATGGCGGGTTCAAGGCGGTGCCGGCAAGTGGCTGGTGTATGGCGCATCTGATGGCCACCGGCACGCCGCACGAGGCCGCAGCGGGGTTCCGGCTTGACCGGTTCGAGACCGGACGCGGATTGATGGACGAGGAGGCCACGGGTGCGCAGCATAACCTGCATTAACCTTGCTTCGCTGTTGTTGGCGGGGTTGGCAATGCCTGTGGCGGCGGCACCAGACACGCTGCCGAGCGGTTGTTATGCGCGCTCTTACAGCATTGCGCATCTGGTGGCGCATCCCGATCAGGTGGTTGCGCGCATGACGCTCGATTTCAATTATGAACCGTCGCTTGATATCGACGGGGTGGCAAAGGGAACGCCGGGTGTTGGCGTGGGCGTGGTCCTTGCCAATCAGGGCCATGTGGCGCGCAAGTCCGAGTTGCGCGAGGAATTTCCCAACGGCATGGGGTGGCAAGCGATGGAGACGGGGCTGACCTGCGCCGTAGAGGGCAATGCCGTTCGCTGCGACACTGGCTGTGGTGCTGGTGGATTTGAGGTCTTGCAGGCCGACGATGAGGCGATCACCATCCGCACCAGCGGGCTTGAGGTTGGTCAGGGGCAGGCCTGTGGCGGCTTTACGAATATAACCGAGCGTCCGGGGGTGCCTGTCACCTTTCGGCTGCGTCGGGTGACTTGCGGAGAATAGTCGATGCGTATTCCTTGCCCCGTTTGCGGAACGCGTGACCGCCGCGAATTCACCTATCAGGGGGCGGCGCTGATGCTGCACCGGCCCGACCCGGAAGCGGGGTTTGGCGAATGGGACGATTACCTGCATAACCGCGACAACCCGGCCGGGCCGACGCGGGAGCTTTGGTATCATGAAAGCGGCTGCACTGCGTGGCTGGTGGTGGAGCGTGACACGAGGAGCCATGAGATTTTGAGCGTAGAGCTGGCCCGTGACGTGGCGGAGGGCGGGCGATGAGGCTTCCTTCCGGCGGGTTGATCGACCGCGAGACGCGCATTTCGTTTGAGTATGACGGGCGCGGTTACGAGGGGTTTGCGGGCGACACGCTTGCCTCGGCCTTGTTGGCCAATGATTTGCGGCTTGTTGCGCGCAGCTTCAAGTATCACCGCCCGCGCGGCGTGATGACGGCGGGCTCGGAAGAGCCCAACGCGCTGGTGACGATGGGGCAGGGCGGCAGGCAGGAGCCGAACCTGCGCGCCACGATGATTGAGCTTTATAACGGCTTGGCGGCGCGCAGCCAGAATTGCTGGCCGAGCGTCAATCATGATCTGCTGGCGATCAATGATCTGGCCGCGCCGTTTTTCGGGGCGGGGTTTTATTACAAGACCTTCATGTGGCCGCGCGGCTTTTGGGAAAAGCTTTATGAGCCGTTCATCCGCCGCGCGGCGGGGTTGGGCGGGCTTTCGGGCGTTGAGAACAAGGACCGTTACGAGAGTGCGTTTGCGCAGTGTGACCTGCTGATAATCGGCGCCGGGCCTGCCGGGCTGATGGCGGCGCTGGAGGCGGCGCGCGCCGGTGTTGATGTGATCTTGGCCGATGAGGATGCGCGCATGGGCGGGCGGCTGCTGGCCGAGCGGCTGGAGGTTGGCGGGCAACCGGGGCATGTTTGGGTGGCAGGCGTGCTGGCCGAGCTGGCGGCGATGGACAATGTGCGGCTGATGCCGCGCACCACGGTCAGCGGGGCGTATGACGGCGGCACGTTTTCAGCGATCGAGCGGGTGGCGATGCACCGCCCACGCGGCGGCGATGCCCCGCGCGAGGCGTTCTGGCGGATCGTGGCGCGCCGCACGGTGCTGGCCGCAGGTGCTCTGGAACGCCCGGTGGCGTTTCGCAACAATGACCGGCCCGGGATCATGATGGCGGGTGCGGTCAGGGCGTATGTCAACCGCTATGCGGTTGCGCCGGGGCGGGCGGTTGCGGTGTTTGGCAATAATGACGGTGCGCATCAGACGGCGCGCGATTTGCTGGCGGCGGGGGTGCATGTGGCGGCGCTGATCGACAGCCGGGCGGAGGCGACATGCGCGCTGGATGTGCCGTTCTATCGCGGGCAGGTCTGCGGCGCGGATGGGCGCAAGGGGCTTGAGGCGGTTTCGATCGCCACGGTGTCGGGGATCGAGAAGGTGGCGGCGGATTGTCTGGCCGTCTCTGGCGGCTGGAACCCGTCGCTGCATCTGACCTGTCACATGAACGGGCGGCCGGAATGGAATGCGGATTGCGCGGCGTTTGTGCCGAAATCCGGCATGGTGCCGGGGCTGGAGGCGGCGGGGGCCGCGAACGGTGTGTTCTCGACCGCCGGGGCGTTGGCCGACGGGCAAAACGCGGCGCAGGCGGCATTGAGCGCGATGGGCAAGAAACCGGCGGGGGCCACAATCCCCAAGGCCGAAGATGGCGCTTATGACATCGCGCCGCTTTGGGCGGTGCCGGGCAAGGGGCGCGCGTGGCTTGATTTTCAGAATGACGTGACGGTGAAGGATGTGAAACAGGCGGCGCAAGAGGCGTATGCGTCGGTTGAGCATATGAAACGCTATACCACGCAGGGCATGGCGCCGGATCAGGGCAAGAACTCGAACGTCAACGCGCTGGCCGTGCTGGCCGATGCGACCGGGCGGACGATCCCGCAGACCGGGACGACAACGTATCGCGCGCCCTATGTGCCAACCACGCTGGCAGCGATTGCGGCAGGCGCGCAGAACAAGGGCTTTGCGCCGGAGCGGTTCACCACGTCGCATGAGGCGAGCAGCGAAGCACCGATGATCGAGGCGGGCTTGTGGTATCGCCCGTCTTATTTCCCAAAACCGGGAGAGACCAACTGGCGACAGAGTTGCGACCGCGAGGTCGGCTATGTGCGCAACTCCGTGGGGATTTGCGATGTCTCGACGCTGGGCAAGATCGACATTCAGGGCGGCGATGCGGCGGCGTTTCTTGATTTTGTGTATACCAACATGTTTTCGACGCTGAAGGTCGGGCGGGCGCGCTATGGTTTGATGCTGCGCCAAGATGGGCACGTGATGGATGACGGCACCACCGCGCGGTTGGGGGAGACGCATTATCTGATGACGACGACCACCGCCGCCGCCGGGCCGGTGATGCGGCATCTGGAGTTTGTGGCGCAGGGTTTGCGGCCCGATCTTGATGTGCGGTTCGTCTCGGTCACCGAACAATGGGCGCAATTCGCGGTGGCTGGTCCGAAGGCGCGCGAATTGTTGAATGGCGTGCTAGAGCAGGAGATTGACGACGCGCAGTTCCCCTTCATGGGCTGCGGGGCGGTGCGCCTTGGCGGGGTTGATGGGCGGTTGTTTCGGATCTCGTTTTCCGGCGAGCACGCTTATGAGGTTGCGGTGCCGTCGCGCTATGGCGAGAGCCTGTTCAAGCTTCTCAAAGCGCGTGCGGAGGCGCTGGGCGGGGGGCTTTACGGGATGGAAGCGCTCAATGTGCTTAGGATCGAAAAAGGCTTTATTACCCATGCGGAGATTCATGGCCGGGTGACGGCATTCGATGTGGGTTTGCAGGGGATGATGAGCAAGAAGAAGGATTTCATCGGCAAACCGGCCTCGCAAAGGCCGGGGCTGATGGACCCCGGACGCGAGCGTATGGTTGGGTTGAAGCCCGTGGGCGAGGTGAAGCAGCTGACTGCGGGGGCGCATTTGTTCGATGTGGGTGACGAGGCGGTGCGGCTGAACGATCAGGGCTATATCACATCGGTCGGGTATTCGCCGACGCTGGGGCATTATGTCGGGCTTGGGTTCCTCAGGCGCGGGCCGGAGCGGCTGGGCGAAGAGGTGCGGATGGTCGACCACCTGCGCGGGATTGAAACCACCTGTGAGGTGGTGAACCCGGTGTTCTTTGACCCCGAAGGAGGGCGCGCGCGTGAGTGAAGTGGTTGAATTGCTGGCGAAAACGCCCTGTGCCGGGAAGCCGCCGCTCAGCATCGGTGAGGCCAGCCTGAACGAAGTGGACTGGGGCGCGATCACCTCGGTCGCGCCGTTTGCCGGGCAGGAACAAGCGGTGTCGGAGGCTTTGAAGGCGCACGTCGGCGCGCGTTTCCCGGCGCCGGGGCGGATGACCGGGAAGACGGGTGCGCGGGTGGTTTGGGCGGGGCTGGAACAGGCCTTTGTGCTTGGGCCTGCGGTGGCGGCGCTCAAAGGAGCGGCGGTGACGGATCAGAGCGATGCGTGGACCTGTGTGGAGCTTGAGGGGGTTGGGGCGCGCGCTGTGTTGGCACGGGTGACGCCGCTTGATCTGCGCCCCGGCGTGTTCAAGTCCGGCCACGCGGCGCGCACGCAACTCGCGCATATGAGTGCGGTGGTGATGCGGCTGGGCGAGAACCGGTTCGGGATCATGGTGTTTCGCTCGATGGCGCGCACGCTGGTGCATGATTTGCAAGAGGCGATGCGTTCCGTCGCCGGGCGGGCGGCGCTTTAGGGCAGGCGGTGGGCCAATAGTCGCCCCGGCACGGAATCAAGCGCCGCAGGCACTGCGCCGCCGGTTTCGCGCATTCCCCCTTAAAATAACACGCGCAGGGCTTATGTTGGCGAAAATCGAATCGTTAGCCAATGGAGCCTTCATGCGCCGTATACTCTTTGCTTTCAGCATTCTTGCCGTTGCCGCCCCCGCTTTTGCCGAAACCGCTGCCGAGCGTGAAACGCGCTGTGCGGCGCAGACCGACGTGGTGGTGAAAGCCATCAATGCCAAGCGGGCGGGTACGGCAGAGGCCGACGCTAATGCCGCCATTACCGCGCAGACCGAAAAGCGGCTGGTGCCCACCGTCCCGGCGCTGACGCAGTTTGTTTATGCGCAGGATGATGCGGCGCTAAGTGACGCCTTCGTGGTGGCGTTCAAGGATCAGTGCAACAGCTATAAACCCTGAGCCGACCTCGTGCCGCCGCCCCTTGTTTCACAGGCGCAACGCGCGCATATTATACGCTATGTCGCTGCCTCCCGGATTCCTTGACGAACTGCGCACCCGCACCTCGCTTAGCCAGGTGGTCGGCCGCAAGGTGATGTGGGACGCGCGCAAGAGCAATCAGGGCAAGGGCGACATGTGGGCGCCGTGCCCGTTCCACCATGAGAAAACCGCGTCTTTTCACGTCGATGACAAGAAAGGGTTTTATTATTGCTTCGGCTGTCACGCCAAGGGGGATGCGATTTCCTTTGTGCGCGAGACAGAAAATGTGAGCTTCATGGAAGCGGTGGAGATTCTGGCGCGCGAGACCGGGATGCCGCTGCCCGCGCGCGACCCGCAAGCGCAGGAGAGGGCTGACCGGCGCAGTGAACTGATCGCGGTGATGGAGCAGGCGGTGCAGTTTTTTCGGCTGCAACTCAGAACCGGGGCGGCACATGCGGCGCGCGATTATCTGGATCGGCGCGGTTTGAAGGAAGCGACGCAGGAGCGGTTCGAGATTGGTTTTGCGCCGGATGGGTGGCAAAATCTTTGGGATCATCTGAAGAACAAGGGGGTTGAGGATCAGGCGATTCTTGACGCCGGTTTGGCCAAACCTTCGACCCGCGAGGGCGGGCGGCCCTATGACACGTTCCGCAACCGCATCATGTTCCCGATCCGCGATGCGCGCGGGCGGTGCATCGCCTTTGGTGGGCGGGCGATGGACCCGTCTGACAATGCGAAATACCTTAATTCGCCGGAAACGCCGCTGTTCGACAAATCGCGCACGCTTTACAACCACGGCCCGGCGCGGGAAGCGGCTGGCAAGGGGCAGGCGCTCATCGTGGCCGAGGGGTATATGGATGTGATCGCTTTGGCCGAGGCCGGGTTTGGCGCGGCGGTGGCGCCACTTGGAACGGCGGTGACGGAGCATCATCTGGCGCTCATGTGGCGGATCGCGGAAGAGCCGGTGATTGCGCTTGATGGCGATACGGCCGGGCTTCGCGCGGCGATGCGGGTGATTGATATTGCGCTGCCGCTGCTGGACGCCGGGCGCAGCCTGCGCTTTGCGCTGATGCCGGAGGGGCAAGACCCGGATGACGTGATCCGCGCGCAAGGGCCGCAAGCGGTGCAGGCGTTGATCGACAAGGCGATGCCGATGGTTGATCTGCTGTGGCAGCGGGAAACCGAAGGCAAGGTTTTTGACAGCCCGGAGCGCAAGGCCGCACTTGATAAGACATTGCGAGAAACGCTTAAGCGTATCAAAGACCCGTCGATCCGGCAGCATTACGGGCAGGCGGTCAAGGAAATGCGCTGGCAGCTTTTCAGGCCACGGCGCGCAGCACCGCAGAACCGGCAGTGGCGAGGCGGCAAGTGGCAGGTGCAACCGCAGGTGCAGGCGGAGACGAAATCATCGCTTCTGGTGGCCGCAGGCGATGCGGCGCAGGACCATTTGCGCGAGGCTGCGATTTTGGCGGTGATCGTCTCGACCCCTGAGATTGCGGGCGAGTTTGCCGATCAGTTGGAGGATATGCAGTGTCTTGACCGCGACCACGACGCGCTGCGCAATCTTATCCTGCGCTTGCTGCATGACGGGGCGACCCCGGACGAAGCGGCGGTGGCGGCGCATTTGGGTGAAGCGGCGCTTGAAAAGCTGTTTGCCCAGCCCCATTTGCGCATTGTGCCGGCGTTGCGCCATCCGGGGGATGCCGATCTGGCGCGGATGACCGTGACCGAGGAATTGGCCAAGCTTGACACTCAGCGCGGATTGAAGGCCGAGATCAGGGAGGCGGAAGAAGACATGACCGGCCCCGCCGATGAGGCGGTGACCTGGCGGCTGTCGCAGGCCACGGAGGCACGCAACCGGGCGACACATGGGACACAGGAAGACAAGTCAGAGTTCGACTTGGGCGAGAACGGCGCGCGAATCGATCGCGGTGAGCGCAGCGCGTTTGAAGAGCTTTTGAGCAAGATCGAATATGCCAAACGGCAACGCTAGTGCGTTATTGTGAGGAATAGGTAAAGAAATCAGGGTAAACGGGTGGCCGAATCACGTAACAGCCCCCATGATTCGCTCCACTTGCGAATCACCCGAACGAATCGCACGATTCGCCCGAACGGGTCGGAATCGCAGCAGCAGGAGCACCGCATGGCCGCCAAGGATACCGAAGAGCGCAAACCCGACGATCAGGAACCGCAGACCTCGCTTGATATGAGTCAGGCAGCGGTCAAGAAGATGATCGCCGAGGCGCGCGAAAAGGGCTATATCACTTACGATCAGCTCAATCAGGTGTTGCCACCCGATCAGGTTTCTTCCGAACAGATCGAAGATGTGATGTCGATGCTTTCCGAAATGGGCATCAACATTATCGAGGATGAAGAAGCCGACGACGAAGAGCAGAAGAACACTGCTGTTGTTGAGGCGGGCCAGAAGGGCGAGCTGACGCTTGGTTCGGGCAATCAGGAGAAGCTTGACCGGACGGATGACCCGGTGCGGATGTATCTGCGCGAAATGGGCTCGGTTGAGCTGCTTTCGCGTGAGGGCGAGATTGCCATCGCCAAGCGGATCGAGGCCGGGCGCAACACGATGATCCTTGGGCTTTGCGAAAGCCCGCTGACCTTTCAGGCAATCACCATCTGGCGTGACGAGCTTTTGAGCGAAGACATTCTGCTGCGCGATGTGATTGATCTGGAAACCACGTTCGGCAACCAGTTGGACGAGGAGGCGGCGGAAACCCCCGTGGCGGAGGCGGCGAACGTGAGCACTGCGCCCTCAAAGGAGGAGCAACCCGAGCTTGACGCCGATGGCAACCCGATTGCCAAGGAAGACGATGACGACGACGAGGACGAACAGGCCAACATGTCGCTGGCGGCGATGGAAGCTGCGCTGAAGCCGCAGGTTCTTGAGACGCTGGACCGGGTGGCAAGCGATTATGCGCAATTGTCCGAAATGCAGGACAGCCGGATTTCCGCCACGTTGAACGAGGACGACTCGTTCTCGGCCAAGGAAGAGACGACTTATCAGACGCTGCGCGCGGAGATTGTTGAGCTGGTCAACGGCTTGCATCTGCATAACAACCGGATTGAGGCGCTGATTGATCAGCTTTACGGCATCAACCGGCGGATTATGCAGATCGACAGCGCGATGGTGAAGCTGGCCGATCAGGCGCGGATCAACCGGCGCGAGTTTATCGAGGCCTATCGTGGCCGTGAGCTTGACCCGAACTGGCTTGACGAGATGGGCGAGAAAGCGGGCCGGGGCTGGCAGATGTTTATCGAGCGCTCGACCGACAAGGTGGAAGAGCTGCGCGCCGACATGGCGCAGGTGGGGCAGTATGTCGGGCTTGATATTCCGGAGTTCCGCCGCATCGTCAATCAAGTGCAAAAGGGCGAGAAAGAGGCGCGCTCGGCCAAGAAGGAAATGGTCGAAGCGAACCTGCGGCTGGTGATTTCGATTGCCAAGAAATACACCAACCGGGGGCTGCAATTCCTTGATCTTATTCAGGAAGGCAATATCGGCCTGATGAAAGCGGTGGATAAGTTCGAGTATCGCCGTGGGTACAAGTTCAGCACCTATGCAACATGGTGGATTCGCCAAGCGATTACCCGGAGCATCGCCGATCAGGCGCGCACCATCCGTATTCCGGTGCATATGATCGAGACGATCAACAAGTTGGTGCGCACCGGTCGCCAGATGCTGCATGAGATTGGCCGCGAGCCGACGCCGGAGGAACTGGCCGAGAAGCTGCAAATGCCGCTCGAGAAGGTTCGCAAGGTGATGAAGATCGCCAAGGAGCCGATTTCGCTGGAAACGCCGATTGGCGATGAGGAAGACAGCCAGCTTGGCGATTTCATCGAGGACAAGAATGCGGTGTTGCCGCTGGATTCCGCCATTCAGGAGAACCTGAAGGAAACCACCACGCGGGTTCTGGCGTCATTGACGCCGCGCGAGGAGCGGGTTTTGCGGATGCGGTTCGGCATCGGCATGAACACCGATCACACGCTGGAGGAAGTCGGGCAGCAGTTTTCCGTGACCCGCGAGCGTATCCGGCAGATCGAAGCCAAGGCGCTGAGGAAGCTGAAGCATCCGAGCCGGAGCCGCAAGCTGCGCAGCTTCTTGGATCAGTAGGGTAGGGCAGTTCCAAAGCGGCCCGCCCGAATAGCACCGGAGGTGCCGGGCGAGCGCTGGCCCGTCCGGCGGGCTGGCGCTTGGGGATGGGGCGCGGTGGTCAGATCATGCGCGGAAGTGGCTGGTATAAAGCGCGCTGCCCATAGGTAAGGCCGCCAGCCCACGGGCCAGCGCGCGCCCGGCGCGCCCAGCGGACTGGCGTTATGTGAATGGTGTGGCGGGCTGCCAGCCACGGGCCAGCGCGCCCGACCCCGCCAAAACGTGATTTGCCGGTTGGGCCATTTGCACGGCATAGTTGGGCCGGTGTTTCCATGATGTGAGGTTGCCATGCGTATCCGCGCCATTCTTGCCACCGCCAGCTTTGCCGCGCTTGCGCTGCCTGCTCATGCGTTTACCGCGATTAACGGGCTGGACGTGAACCCGGTTCAGGGCGGATTCGAGGTGGTGTCTTATGGCGGCGACGGGCCGCGCCAAATTTGGTGCGCGGCGGGGGAATATGCCCGTGCGGTGCATCGGGTCGGGGGCAATCAGCGGATCTATATCAGCGAAGGCTATGGCCCAAGCAGGACCGTGCGCGGCAAGCGCGGGGTGAGTTTCACGTTGAGCGGCAAGGATGGCGCGAGGCCGGGGACGAATGGCAATTATTCAGTGTCGATGCGCAAGCCAGGGTTCAACCTTGCCGTTGCCCATGCCGAAAGCTTCTGTTCGGACGTCTATGATGTTGATCCCTGGCCGCTTTGAGGCGTTAGGGGTCAGAGGGCGACATTGCCCATCGACACATCCCAGATCAGCTTGAGATTCAGCGTGATGACGATGGCGGCGATGATCCATGCCGACCATGTCATCCAGCGCGGCGCGCGCAGGCCTTGCATCCGGGCGTTATCGGCGGTGAAGATCACCAGCGGCACGATGGCGAAGGGCAGTTGCAGGCTTAATACCACCTGACTGAGCACCAGAAGGTCCGCCGTGCCGCTTTCGCCGTAAAGAATGGTGGTGAAAACGGCGGGGACAATGGCGATGGAGCGGGTGAGCAGACGCCTTTGCCATGGTTTCATGCGCAGTTGCACAAAGCCTTCCATGACGATCTGCCCTGAAAGCGTGGCGGTGACGGTGGAATTCAAGCCCGATGCAAGCAGCGCCACAGCAAAGACGGTGGCGGCAAGTGGCGCGCCCAGCAACGGGCCAAGCAGGGCGTAGGCGTCTTGAATTTCGGCCACGTCGGTGCGCCCGACGGTGTGGAAGGCGGCGGCGGCAAGAATGAGGATCGCCGCGTTGATCAACAGCGCGAACATCAGCGCGACGGTGGAATCGATGGTGCCAAGACGGATCGCATCACGCTTTTCGGGGATGGTATGGCCGTAATTGCGGGTCTTGATTATGGCCGAGTGCAGATAGAGGTTATGCGGCATGACCGTGGCCCCGATGATGCCGAGCGCAAGGTAGAGCATGGCGGGCGAGGTAACGATTTCGGTGCGCGGGATAAACCCTTCGAGAACATCGCCGATCACCGGCTGCGCATAGGCCATATCAACCGCGAAACAGGCGAAGATCACCAGAGTGAGGGCGATGACCAGTGCCTCGAGCAGGCGGAAGCCACGGTTTTGCAACCACAGGATCAGGAACACGTCGAGCGCGGTCAGCACCACGCCGATTTCCATCGGGATGCCGAACAAGAGGTTGAAGCCGATCGCAGTGCCGATCACTTCGGCCAGATCAGTGGCGACGATGGCGGCTTCGGCCAAGAGCCACATCGGGATATTGAACCAGCGCGGGAAGGCATCGCGGCAGGCTTGGGCCAGATCATGCCCGGAGGCAATGCCGAGCCGGAGGCTGAGAGCTTGCAACAGGATCGCCATGATGTTCGACATCAAGGCCACCGAAAGCAACGTATAGCCGAACGCCGAACCGCCAGCGAGCGAGGTGGCCCAGTTTCCCGGATCCATATAGCCCACGGCCACCAGATAGCCCGGCCCGAAGAACGAGATCATCCGCTTGACGAATTTCCCGGAGTTGACCGGCACGGAGGCGTGAACCTCGGGCAGGGAGGGGATGATGGGACGCAGGGGCGAGGACATGCGGGGCGGGTTTTCCAAGTTTCTGATAATGCGAATTAGTCGCAAGAAGAGTTAGAGCCACCCCGTGCCCCGGTCAAGGGGTATTATCAAGCGGTCGTGGGTGTCTTGATCACCGTGGCGCGGGGAACCAAACTGCAACAATCCCGCTTACCACTATCTTGCGGTGTGTTTTGCCCACTACCCAAAGCCTAGAGGGTTCCCTATACTGTTCGTGGGTTAACGGGGCACAGACCCCAATCCGAGGCAGAGATGAAATATAAGGGGGACGGCGATGCGCTGCCCGTTTTGCGGAAATGTGGATACACAAGTGAAAGACAGCCGCCCGGCTGAGGATCATGTTTCGATCCGGCGGCGGCGTTTTTGCCCGGCCTGTGGCGGGCGGTTTACCACCTATGAGCGGGTGCAACTGCGTGATCTCGTGGTGATCAAGACCAACGGGCGGCGCGAGGATTTTGACCGTGACAAGCTGGAACGCTCGATCCGAATTGCCATGCAGAAGCGCCCGGTTGAACCGGAACGCATCGATCAGATGATTTCCGGCATTGTGCGGCGGTTGGAAAGCATGGGGGAGACGGATATTTCCTCGAACGTGATTGGCGAGATCGTGATGGAGACACTGGCCCGGATCGACACCGTGGGTTATGTGCGGTTTGCCAGCGTTTACAAGAACTTCCAAGCAGCGGATGATTTCGACAAGTTTGTATCGGAGCTGCGGCCCGACGCGGCGGCCACCGAAGAAAAGTGACCGCTTCTGACACGAGGTTCATGGCGCTGGCGCTGGCTTTGGGGCGGCGCGGGCTGGGGCAGACATGGCCCAACCCGGCGGTCGGCTGTGTGATCGTCAAGGATGGCCGGATCGTTGGCCGTGGGCGGACCGCCCCCGGCGGGCGCCCGCATGCCGAGACGCAGGCGCTGGCGGAGGCCGGTGATGCGGCGCGCGGGGCCACGGCTTATGTTTCGCTTGAGCCATGCGCGCATGAGGGCAAGACCCCGCCCTGTGCGGCGGCGCTGATCAGCACGGGTGTGGCGCGGGTCGTGGCTCCGCTCGAAGACAGCGATGCGCGCGTATCCGGGGCCGGGTTTGCCATGTTGCGCAATGCGGGGATCGAAGTGACGACCGGCGTCATGGCCCGCGAGGCGGCGCGCGATCATGCCGGATTTTTCCTGCGGGTTGGTCAAGGGCGGCCTTGGGTTACGCTGAAGCTCGCGTCGAGCTTTGACGGGCGTATCGCCACGGCGACGGGCGAAAGTCATTGGATCACCGGGCCGGAGGCGCGGCGCGTGGTTCATGCGATGCGGGCGCGCCATGACGCGGTGATGATTGGCGGCGGCACGGCGCGAGCAGATGATCCGTTGCTCACCGTGCGCGATATGGGGGCGGCGCGCCAGCCGGTGCGCATTGTTGTGTCGCGCAGGCTTGATCTGCCGCTGTTGTCGCAACTGGCACGCAGTGCGAAAGACATCCCGCTTTGGCTGGTGCATGGCCCGGATGCCGACCCGGCGCTGCATACGGCGTGGGAAGGGATTGGCGCGCGGCTGATTGCCTGCCCGCTGGCGGGCGGGCAGCTTGATTTGCGCGCGGTTCTGGCGGCGCTTGGCGATGCCGGGCTGACGCGCGTGTTCTGTGAAGGTGGCGGCGGTTTGGCGGCGTCACTGCTGGCAGGTGATTTGGTTGATGAACTGGCGGGCTTCACCGCTGGCGCGGTGATTGGCGCGGAAGGGTTGCCTTCTGTTGGCGCGCTTGGGCTTGGCACGCTTGCCGAGGCACCGCGCTTCCGGCTGATCGAAAGCCGCGCCATTGGCAACGACATTCTTCACCGCTGGGGCCGGGGCAAACCCTGAGCCGCTGCGTGCGGTCAGCCGCGCGCGGCGTTGAGTGCTTCGGGCAGCACCGCTTCAAGCAGGCGCAGCTGTTCCGGTGTGCCGCAACTGATGCGGATGCAGCGATCTTGCGGGGCGACAAACGGCATACGCACGAAAATACCACGCGCCACAAGTGCGCCAAGCACGGCTTTGGCAAATGCGCCGTCACTGCCACAATCGACTGCCACGAAATTGGTGGCCGACGGCAGGGCAGTCAGCCCGTTGGCGGCGGCGATGCGGGTGATTTCGCTGCGCGCACTGGCCACGTCGGCCAAGGTTTGCGCGAGGTATTGCGGATCATGCAGCGCGGCCAGCGCGCCCGCCTGGGCGGCGCGGTTCATGCCGAAATGGTTGCGGATTTTGTGAAATGCGGTGATCAGCGGCTGCGCGCCAAGGGCATAGCCCACCCGCGCGCCCGCCATGCCGTAGGCTTTGGAGAAAGTGCGCAGGCGAACCACGCGCGGATCGTCGATGGCAATCTCGGGCGCGGCACTTTCGGGGGCAAACTCGATATAGGCTTCATCGAGGATGAGCAGCGTGCCTTCTGGGATCAGATCAAGCGCGGCTTCAATCTCTTCCCCGAGAGCCATGAACCCATCGGATTGTCGGGGTTGGCAAAATAGACCAGCTTCGCGCGGGTCTCCGCTGCCTTTGCCAGCAGGGCGGGCAGGTCTTCGTGATCATCGCGGTAGGGCAGTTTGATCAGGTTTCCGCCATAGCCCGCGACATGGTAGTTGAAGGTCGGATAGGCCCCGTCGGAGGTGATGACCGCATCGCCCGGCTCAAGCATCAGGCGGGCGAGATAGCCAAGCAACCCGTCAATCCCTTCGCCAACGAGGATATGGTCGGGTGACAGCCCGTAATGCGCGCCAAGCGCGTGGCGCAGATCATGGCTTTCGGGGTCGCCATACATCCAGATATCGCCTGCTGCCGCCTGCATTGCGGCAAGCGCGCGCGGCGAGGGGCCGAACACGTTCTCATTGGCGCCAAGACGGGCGCGGAACGGGGTGCCTTGCGCGCGTTCCTGTGCTTCGGGGCCGACAAATGGCACGGCGGCGGGCAGGGTTTCGGCAAGGGCGGTCAGGCGCGGGCCATGTGGCATGGCGGGACTCCGGAGTGGTTTTTCGGTTCCTCAAAAGCCACAAACCGGCGGGCAATGCAACGCAAACCGCGCAGACACGGCATGATATGCTGACGCGGCGGCAGGGGTTTTCAGAGCGCCGCAGGCGCGGCATGCTGATGCCTTGCATGAGGAGGATAGCCGATGGCCCGCGTAACAACCGAAATCCGCGATCACATCGCCCATGTCACGCTGACACGGGGCGACAAGATGAACGGGGTCGATGCCGAGATGGCCAAGGCAATTGTCGCCGCCGGCGCGGCGCTGTGCAATAATGAGACTATCCGCGCCGTGGTGCTTTCGGGAGAAGGCCGGGCGTTTTGTGCGGGGCTTGATGTGCAGAGCTTTGCGATGTTGGCCGGGCAAGACCCACAGGCCGCCATCATGCCGCGGCTGGAGGGGCGCGACAGCAACCTTTATCAGGAGATTGCCTTGGTTTGGCGTCGGGTGCCGGTGCCGGTGATTGCCAGCCTGCATGGCGTGGTGTTCGGGGCCGGGTTTCAATTGGCGCTGGGGGCGGATATCCGCATCGCCCATCCCGAGACGCAGATGGCGGTGATGGAGATGAAATGGGGGTTGGTGCCGGATATGGGCGGCATGGTGCTGATGCCTGCGCTGATGCGTTCGGACGTGATCCGGCGGATGACTTATACCGCCGAGCCGGTCAGTGCGCGCCAAGGGCTGGACTGGGGATTTGTGAGCGAGCTTGCCGATGATCCGCTGGCGGCGGCGCAGGCGCTTGCCGGGGTGATCGCGGGCAAAAGCCCGAGTGCGGTGCGTGCGGCAAAACGGTTGATTGGTGTGGCGGAAAGTGGCGCGCCGGAGGCCGAGGTTCTGTTGGCGGAAAGCCGGGAGCAGGCCGATTTGGTGGGAGGGGCGCATCAGATGGAAGTGATTGCGGCCAATATGCAAAAACGCGCGCCGAAATTCGATTGAGTTGGGCGGGCAGAATTCCGACGCGGAATTCTGCCAAAATCCGGCGCGGATTTTGAGAGCCGCGCCGTTGAGGGCCGGAAATCCGCGCCGGATTTCAAGCGTTTTTCGCGCCGAAAAACGCGCTTAACCCATTGCGTCGAGCCGTGCCATTGCGGCTTGCAGCGTGGCGTCTTCGGCTTCGCGGGCGCGCAGGTTTTCGCGGGCTTCGGCAACCACATCTTCGGGGGCATTTTCGGCGAATTTGGGGTTGTTCAGCCGCCCCTTCAGGCCACCGATTTCCTTTGCCAGCTTGGCAATGGTTTTCTCCAGCCGTTCTTTTTCTTCTTCGATATCAATGATATCTGCCAAGGGTAGGCCGAACTCTCCGCCGTCAACTGCGAGCGTCACCGTGCCCTTGGGGAAATCGGCCATCTCGGTCAGGCTGTCGATCCGCGCGAGCCGCTTTATCAGTGTTTCATTGCCCGCCCATGCGGCGCGCCCCGCATCATCGAGTGTGCGCTGAAGCATTGGCAGGTGCAGGCCTGCGGGCACATGCATCTGTGCGCGGGCCGAGCGGATTTCTTCGATCAGCGAGATCACCCAGTTCATTTCCCGGTCGGCGGCGGCATCGACCAGAGAGTGATCATAATCCGGCCAATCGGTGAGCATCAGCGCCTCGGGGCGTGAGGCGGTTTCCTGCCATAGCTCTTCGGTGATGAATGGCATGATTGGATGCAACAGGATCAGGCATTGATCCAGCACCCAACGCATTGTTGCCCGTGTTTCCGCCTGTGCGGCGGCGTCTTCGCCTTGCAAAAGCGGTTTGGCGAACTCGACATACCAATCGCAGACCTTGCCCCATGTGAAGACATAGAGCGCGTTGGCCGCATCGTTGAAGCGGTATTCCCCAAGCGCCGCGTCGACGGTTTCACGCGTGCGCGCGACTTCGCCGATGATCCATTTGTTGACCGTGGCATCGGCGGTGGGGATGCCATCGGGTGCGGCCCCCTCGTAAACGCCGTTCATTTCGGCGAAACGCACGGCGTTCCAGATTTTCGTGCCGAAATTGCGGTAGCCCTTGATCCGGTCGCGCGAGAGTTTCAGCACCCCGCCGATCGCGGCCATCTGCGCCATGGTAAAGCGCAGCGCATCGGCCCCGAATTCATCGACGATTTCCAAGGGGTCAACCACATTGCCGCGCGTCTTGGACATTTTCATGCCCTTCTCATCGCGCACAAGCTGATGAAGATAGACGGTGTGGAACGGCTCTTTCTCGACCACGGCAAGTTGCATCATCATCATCCGGGCAACCCAGAAGAACAGGATATCGAAGCCGGTGACGAGCACATCGGTGGGATAGTATTTCGCTAGTTCCGGGGTGTCTTCGGGCCAGCCCAGCGTGCCCAGCGGCCAGAGGCCGGAGGAAAACCACGTATCAAGCACATCCGGGTCGCGCCAGATGGGATAGATAAGCTGCGTCGGGTCTTGGCTGATTTCATATTCGGCAAGGCTGCTGGCCAGGGCTTGCGTGGCGGCGGCGCTGTCTTCGACCTCAACAACGCGCATATGGTTGAGCGGTGTGGGCAGGCTGTCCAGCACACCGGAAAATTTCGAATGAACCGCGTCGAAATTTGCGGCGGCGTGATGCACTTCGTCGCCCAGCGGCAAAGACTGGTCGAGCAGAAACCGCCCCATTTCAACGAGATCGAGCGCGCCATCGCCTTCGTCGTCGTAAAAGCCCGCGCCCGCGAGGTTGAGCCCATACCAGACCGGAATCTGATGGCCCCACCAAAGCTGGCGCGAGATGCACCATGGCTCGATATTCTCAAGCCAGTGATAATAGGTCTTCTCGCCCGCTTCGGGGATGATCTTGGTGCGGCCTTGTTGCACCGCCTCAAGCGCCGGGGTGACGACTTTCTCGGCGTCAACGAACCACTGATCGGTCAGCATCGGTTCGATCACCACCTGAGAGCGGTCACCGAAAGGCTGCATGATGGGTTTGGCTTCGACGTAAGCGATCGTGGGCGGGTTATCCGCCTTTTCCGGGTCTTGTGCGTCATATTCGGGGTTGGGGGCCGTCACGGCGAGGCCTTCGGATGTGATCTGTTCAACCACCTTTTTGCGGGCTTCGAACCGGTCGAGTCCGCGCAGGTCGTCGGGGATGAGGTTGATCGCGTCGATCTCGGCCTCGGTGAAGCTCTCGCCGCGCGCCTTCGCCTGCGCCTTGGCGGCTTCTTCGGCATAGGGGGCGCCATCGGCGCGCATATGGCCGCGCGTATCCATCAGCCGGTAGCAGGGGATATTGCCACGCTTGGCGACGCCGTAGTCGTTGAAATCATGCGCGCCGGTGATTTTCACCGCACCCGAGCCGAAAGTGGGGTCGGGGTAATGGTCGGTGATAATCGGGATCTGGCGGCGGTGTTCTTTCGGGCCGACCGGGATTTCGCAGAGTTTACCGACAATCGGCGCATAGCGTGTATCGGAAGGATGCACCGCGACCGCCCCGTCGCCGAGCATGGTTTCAGGCCGGGTGGTGGCGATTGAGATATAATCGCGCTCTTCCTCAAACAGCACGTTGCCGTCTTCGTCTTTCTCGACATAGGTATAGGTTTCGCCGCCCGCCAGCGGGTATTTGAAGTGCCACATGTGGCCCGCAACTTCGATGTTTTCGACTTCAAGATCGGAAATCGCGGTTTCAAAGTGCGGGTCCCAGTTCACCAATCGCTTGCCGCGATAGATGAAGCCCTGCTCATACATATCGACGAAAACCTTGATCACCGCGTCATGGAAATTCGCCGAGTTTTCGTGGCCGGTGCGCGGGTCGCCCTTGGCGCCGGCCATGGTGAAGGCATTGCGCGACCAGTCGCAGGAACAGCCCAGACGCTTGAGCTGTTCGACGATGGTGCCGCCATACTGGCCTTTCCATTGCCAGACCTTTTCGAGGAATTTCTCACGCCCCAGATCACGCCGCCCCGGCTGACCGGTTTGCGCCAGCATCTTTTCGACCTGAAGCTGGGTGGCGATTCCGGCGTGGTCCTGCCCCGGTTGCCAGAGCGTGTCAAAGCCACGCATCCGGTGCCAGCGGATCAGGATGTCTTGCAGGGTGTTGTTGAACGCGTGGCCGACATGCAGCGCGCCGGTCACGTTGGGCGGCGGGATCATGATGGTGAAGGTGTCATCGCGCGATGCGTTTGCCCCCGCCTTGAAGGCGCCCATTTCATCCCACAATTTATAAAGCCGGTCTTCGGCCTTGGCCGAATTGAATGTCTTTTCCATGGCCATGGTGCGCGGTCCTGCTTGATCCGGAATGTGTTATCGCTTCATGTATCCAAAGGGCAGGGCGAGGGAAAGGCGTGCGGCGGATTTTTTGCGGCATGACAGGAAGGGAGAACCGATGGAAGTGATGCGGGCGATCGAGTTTGATGGCAGTGGCCACGCGGCAGAGGTGGCGATGCCCGATGGTGTTCCGGTGCTACCTGATCATGGCTTTCTCTGGGTGCAGCTTTTGGGGGAGCCGGAAGCGGTGGATGGCTGGCTCGTGCGCGCCGGGCTTGATCCGCTGAGCGTGGCCGCGCTGACCGTTGAGGAGGCGCGTCCGCGCTGCACGGTGCATGAGGGCAACATCCTGATGAACCTACGCGGTGTGAACCTGTCGCCGGGGGCGGAGCCGGAGGATATGGTGTCGATCCGCTTCTACCTGTCGGACCGGCTGGTGGTGAGCCTGCAACGCCGGCGGCTTTATGCGGTTCAGGACACACAAGGCGAGGCGATCACAGGGAGTGCCGCGGACAGCCCCGGCGAGTTGGTCGCGCGGATTGCGCTGCGGCTGGCGGATCGGGCAGAGCCGGTGGTGATGGCGCTTAACGAGCGGATCGACGATCTGGAAGATGCGGTGCTTGACGAAACCGACACGCCCGCGCGCGCCGATTTGGCGAATATACGGCGCATGGCGATCATGCTGCGTCGGTTTATGGCACCGCAGCGCGATGCATTGAGCACACTGGACATCGAGGAAGCCGGTTGGCTGCACCGCAGCAGCAGGGGACGGTTGCGCGAGGCGACGGAGCGGATGACGCGGCTTTCAGAGGAGCTTGATTCAATCCGTGACCGCGCACAGGTGGTGCGCGACCAGATCGTTGATATGCGCGCCGAGGCGATGAACCGGCAGATGCTGGTGCTGTCGGTGGTGGCGGCGCTGTTCCTGCCGCTTGGGCTGATTACCGGCTTGCTGGGGATCAACGTGGGCGGCATTCCGGGGGAGGAGGTGGGCTGGGCCTTCTGGGCGGTGTGCGGGCTTTTGCTGGTCGCGGCGGCGGGGCAATTGTGGCTGTTCCGGCGGATGGGGATGATCGGGCGGAAATAGAGCCGGGGTTCAGCCTTTCGCCCCAGCCCATACGCACGGGGCGCACCGCATTGAGGTCAGCCTGCCCGCGTCGCGGCCACTTCGGGCACCTCTAGCGGTTCGCGCGTGCCGGGGCGTAGCACGGTGGGTTCATACGGGCGGCGGGAAAATACTTCGACCACCATTGGCGCGAAAAAGTTGAGCGGCAGGTTGGGGTAATCGGGATCGAAGCTGGCCTGATCCCAACGTTCGCAGAACGCAGCGCAGTCATCGAAATAGGCCTCGTCGCGGTAGCGGTCGCGCTTGTGCTGATCGCCGCCGACATGGTGGCCATAATAGAGCATCTGGAAATCGCCGTGCTTTTCGACGCACCATGAGACCTGTTCACGCACGAAGGGGCGCAGGATGGCGGCGGCATATTCATCGTGATTGTAAGGCGCGTAGATATCGCCGATGTCATGCAATAGCGCACCAACGACCCAATCGGTATCTGCCCCGCCCCGCCATGCGCGGCTGGCGGATTGCAGGGAATGGCCCAGCCGGGTGACCTGATAGCCCGAGAGGCTTTCATCGAGGTCGACCAGCGCCTTGAGCAGCCGCTCGGCGGCATGGCTGGCATAGTCGGCCTCGTGTTCGGACAGGAATTGATATTCTTCGCGGGTGCCGTCTTTCATCTTGGTGAAGGTGACCTTGTCCATCGGGGGCTCCTTTCTTGCGCGGGTTAGCTTCGCTGATTCCGCGCGCGGAGGCCAGCCTTGATGGGGGCGCATGGTTTACGCAGGCAGGGCGGCGTGTTTATCTGATGTTGAGACAGGGGGAGAGCGATATGGACGAGATCATTACATGGAGCGCGGTCGAGACCGCCAATCGGTTGGCCGCCGGAGAGGTGAAGGTGGGCGAGGTAACGCGCGCGCATCTTGACCGGGTGGCGGAGTGTGAGCCGAGGCTGCGCGCGGTGGTTGAGCCGCTGGAAGAGGCGGCCATGACACAAGCGGAAGCGATGGACGCCGCGCCCCGGCCCGCCGCCGCTGATCTGCCGCCGCTTTGGGGCGTGCCGACAACGATCAAGATCAACGTCGATTACAAGGGGCTGCCCAATTCGAACGGGTTGCCCGCGCTGAACACCACGCCCTGCACCGAAGATGCGCCGGTGGTGGCGAATCTGCGCGCGGGCGGTGTGGTGCCGATCGGGCGGACATCGACGCCGGAGTTTAGCTTGCGGTTCTTTACCTCGAACCCGATCTATGGCCGCACGCTCAACCCTTGGGACGGCGGGCTGACCTCGGGCGGGTCGTCTGGTGGGGCGTCTTCGGCGCTGGCGGCGGGGATGGGGGTGCTGGGCCATGGTAACGATCTGGGCGGGTCGCTGCGCTATCCGGCCTATTGCTGCGGGCTGGCGACGCTGCGCCCGTCGATGGGGCGGGTGCCGGCGTTTAACCCTTCCGCCCCGGCGGAGCGCCCGGCGACGACCAACATGATGAGTGTGCAGGGCGTGATCGCACGGGAGGTGGGCGATGTGCGGCTGGCTTATGACGTGCTGCGCCGCCGCTCTGCCGACGATCCGCTGTGGAACGCGGCCCCCGACAGCGGGCGAAGCCGGGAAGGCCGCGCGCTTAGGGTTGGCTGGTGTATTGACGCGTTCGGTGATGGCGCGGTGCATGGCGATGTTGCCCGCGCCGTTGAAGCAGCGGTGGGCGCGGCACGGCAGGCCGGGATGGAGGTGGTGGAAATCACTCCGCCAATGGCCAATGAGGCGGCGCAGACATGGGGCGATCTGATTAACGCGGAAACCTCTGTCATGATGCTTGATACGATCCGTAAGCTTGGCTCGGACGCGGTGCAGCGGGTGATTGATGGCTATGCCGAGATTTTTGGCGTGCCGGATATGGCGGGTTTCATGGCAGCGCAGGCGCGACGGATGACGATGCTGCGCGAATGGGGCCGGATGTTTGAGCGGATTGATGCATTGATCCTGCCGGTTTCGGGCCAGCCGCCATTCCGCGCCGATCAGGACATCGAAGCGCCCGAGACATTGCCCGAGATCATGCAGGCGCAGCGGTTTGTTTATATACTGAACGTTCTGGGCCTGCCTGCGGCGACGGTGCGCACGCTCGACAATGCGCCGGTGCCGCTTGGGGTGCAGGTGGTGGGCGACCGGATGGACGACCTTGTTTGTCTTGACGTGGCGCAGATGATCGAGCGCGAACTGGCGTTCGATCTGCGCCCGATCGAGCCGCGCTAGAGCGTTTTGCCGAAAGCACTGACGCGCGGATTTCGGGGAGGCACGCGCCGTGTGGGCGGGCGCGAACCTTGGTGGTGCTCTGATGACAGTGGGCTGGCTAGTTGCCCGGCGTTTCCTGCATGATCATCCAGCGGGTGCCGAAACGGTCGGTCAGCGCGCCGAAAAGCGGCGCGAAGAACTCGGGCTTGAGCGGCATGCGCACCTCCGCCCCGTCAGCGAGCGCCGCCCAGACCCGGCGGGTTTCCGCCTCGTCGGGCAAAGCGACGGCGACGTTGCAACCGGCCATGGCCGAACTGTTCGTGCCGGTGTCGTCGCTGGCATAGATCCAGCCATCGCCGATTTTCACCGCGCTGTGCATGACCGCATCAGCCGGAACCCCCGGCATGTCGGCGCGTGCCTCTTCGGGCATGGCGGAGAACGGCATGATGTCAGGCGCGTGGCTAAATATCTCGCCGTAGGTTTCCATCGCGGCGCGGCAGTTTCCGTTGAAAAAGAGATATGGAATGGGTTGCATGGGCATCTTTCGTGAGCTGAAAACAGGGTTGGGCAGGATAGCGCCCCCGAGTGTAGCGCGATCCAGCAAGTCCGCAAACGCGTTGCGCGCTTATCCGCCGCGATCAATCTTGGTGGACAGGTGAATGAGGCTTTCAGAGGCACGCACGCCCTTGGCTTCGACAATCTGGTCAAGCGCCGCATCAAGGGCTTCGGTGCTGACGGCACTTAGCGTTGTGATGAGGTCAAACCGCCCGGAGGTGGTGTGGACTTGCTCCACCGCTGGCAGGGCGCGCAGCCGCGCCAGAACCGCAGGCTGACTGCGCGGTTCAATCGAGATCAGCACCGTCGCGCGCAGAAGTGCCCGCGCCGATGCGCCGCGCCTGAGTGTATACCCGGCAATCACGCCGCGCGTTTCCAGCCGCTCGATCCGGGCCTGCACGGTGGTGCGCGCCAGCCCTAGTTTGCGTGCCAACGTAGAAACCGGCGCGCGGGCATTTTCGGCCAGCAGGGCAAGAAGGGCAGCGTCTGTTTCGTCACTTTGCATGAATTTTCCGCCATAATGACAAATATTTTTGTCGTTATAGCCAATATGCCGCGTGAAATCGAGTGTTTTACCCGGCAAATTGAAAGAAAACCAGTCGTGAGGCGCGCATGTATTCCCCCAGCCCCCTTGCCGATCCCCGGCCACATCTGAAACGCACCACGCCCGATCATGTGGTGATGTATTTCTCGCCCGCGACCCTTCAGGCGGCGGCGCGGCGATTTCAGGCGGGCTTTCCGGGGCTTGTTACCTATGCGGTCAAGGCCAATGCCGCGCCGGTGGTGCTTGATAATCTTGTAGCCGCCGGGATGACCACGTTTGACGTGGCCAGCCCGCAGGAGATGGCGCTTGTTCGGGCTGCCGCACCGGATGCCGCATTACATTACAACAACCCGGTGCGGTCGCGCGCCGAGGTGGCTTTGGGCGTTGAATTGGGGGTGGTTTCATGGTCGGTTGACGGCCTGTCCGAGTTGGACAAGCTGGGCCATGCGCGGTTTGACGGGGAGGAGATTGCCGTGCGGCTGGCGCTGCCGGTGAAAGGCTCTGCCTATGATTTCGGGGCCAAGTTCGGAGAAACGCCGGACGGCTGCGTGGCCTTGCTGCAAGCGGCCGAAGCGCGCGGGTTCAGCCCGGCGATGACGTTCCACCCCGGCACGCAATGCGCCGATCCGCAGGCTTGGGCTGCGTATATCCGCACCTGCGCGGATGTCGCGAAAAAGGCCGGAGTCACGCTTGGGCGGCTGAACGTGGGTGGTGGTTTTGCGGCGCATCGCGCAGGGGGAGCGCCGGATATCGAAGCGATCTTTGCCGCGATCAAGACCGAGGTCATAGCCGCGTTTGGCGCGCAAGCGCCTGCGTTGGTTTGTGAGCCGGGGCGCGCCATGGTGGCGGAATGCTTCACGCTGGCCGCGCGGATCAAGGCGATCCGCGAGGATGGCGCGCTTTTCATCAACGATGGTATTTACGGCGCGCTTTCGGAATTGCGCGATATCGGCCCGACGGATCGGTTCACCTTTGTCTCGGATGATGGGCAGGACCGGGTTGGGCCATTTTCCCCGCGCATGATTTTCGGGCCGACCTGCGACAGCCTTGATTGCCTGCCTGCACCGGTTCCGGTTCCCGGCGATGTGGCCGAGGGTGATTATGTGCTGGTGCAAGGTATGGGGGCTTATTCGCTGGCGATTGCGACGCATTTCAACGGCTATGGGCCGGGCGAGATCGTTACTCTTTCGTAACGGCTGGCAAGGCATTGAACCTTTCCGCCGAGGCGGTAAACTGGCTGTCCGCGCAATTGCAGGCCAGAGAGTAACCCCATGGAAAAATTCGGACGTTCACAATCGGTCAAGCGGGTTGAAGACCTGCGGTTTCTGACCGGGCAAGGCCGTTATGTGGACGATATCGCGCCAAAGAATGCGCTGATTGCGTATTTTCTGCGCTCGGACGTGGCGCATGGTCGGCTTGCGCCGCTTGACCTTGAGGAGGCGCGGGCGATGCCGGGGGTGCATCTGGTGCTTGACGCGGCGGCGCTGACCGAGGCGGGGGTGACGCGGGGCATGAGTGCGGTGCAGATGAAGATGCGCGACAAAAGCCCGGCACCGCTGACCCGCCGCCCGTTGCTGGCCGAAGGCAAGGTGCGCCATGTCGGCGAGATCATTGCGATGATCGTGGCCGAGACCGAAGCGCAGGCCCGCGACGCGGCAGAGGCGCTTTGGGTCGATATCGAAGACCTGCCGGTGCATCTGGTGCGGGCGCCGGGCGGGGAGGCGCTACATGAAGAAGCGCCCGGAAACCTTGGGCTTGATTGGGCGATCGGCGACGCAGCGGCGACGGAGGCCGCGTTCAATACGGCAGCGCATGTTGTCGAGATGACGGTGGAGGACAACCGCATCATCGTGGCGTCGATGGAGCCGCGCGGTTGTTACGCGGAAATCGAAGATGGGCGTTTGCATCTGGCGGTCAACGCGCAGGGTGTCTGGGTGCCCAAACGCACGCTGGCGGAGATACTGGAGATGGCCCCGGAGGATGTGCGGGTCACCAACCCGGACACGGGTGGCGGGTTTGGCATGAAAGGTCAGCCGCATCCCGAGCAGTTTCTGGTCGCACAGGCGGCAAGGATGCTGAACCGCCCGGTGCGCTGGATGAGCACGCGGAGCGAGGCGATGATGTCAGACGGGAATGGCCGCGACCTTGATCATGTGGCGGCGTTTGCGTTTGATGAAAACCTGAAAATCACCGGCTACCGGGTCAAGACGCATTGCAACCTTGGTGCCTATAGCAGCCAGTTCGGCCAGATCATCCAGACGCAGCTTTTCTCGCGCGTGCTGACCGGCGCATATGACATTGGCGCGACTTATCTCAATGTCGAGGCATTTTATACCAATACGGTGCCGGTTGATGCCTATCGCGGGGCGGGGCGGCCCGAGGCGATTTACCTGATCGAGCGGCTGATGGACCGGGCCGCGCGTGAGCTGGGCGTGGACGGGTTTGAGCTTAGGCGGCGTAATTTCATCGCGCCTGCGCAATTTCCCTATGCTTCGCTGACCGGGGAGACCATCGACGTTGGTGATTTTGACCGGGTGCTGAGCCATGCGGAGCAGTTTGGCGACGTTGCGGGCTTTGCTGAGCGGCGCGCGGCAAGCGAAGCGCGTGGGCGCAAACGCGGGCTTGGGCTTTGTTACTATATCGAAAGTATTTTGGGCGATCCTTCCGAAGGCGCGAAGGTAACTTTTGACGAGAATCGCAAGGTAACGATTTATGTCGGCACTCAATCGAACGGACAGGGGCATGAGACGGTTTATGCGCAGTTTCTGGCTGATCAGACGGGGATTCCGGCACAGTGTATCGAAGTGGTGCAAGGTGACAGTGACCTTATCGCGCAGGGTGGTGGCACCGGGGGTCCCGGTCTGTCACCACCCAGTCACATGCCACGCTGGCCACGGTGGAAGGAATGATTACGGCGTTCAGCGCCTATCTGGCGGAGAAAGCGGGGGTGGAGCCGGGCGCGATCAGCTTTGATGATGAGCAGTTCCGCGTGCCGGGCACCAATCTTACGCCGACCATGCTCGAAGTGGCAGAGATGGCGCGCGCCGATGGCCGCACCGACCTGCTCACTCACGCCGCTCGGGCGAAATTGCCGGGGCGCTCATTTCCCAATGGCGCGCATCTGGCTGAGGTCGAATTGGACCCGGAGACCGGGAAGGTCGAGCTGGTCGCCTATCACGTGGTTGATGATTTCGGCAACCTTATCAACCCGAAACTGGCCGAAGGGCAGGTGCATGGTGGGGTGGCGCAAGGTGTCGGGCAGGCGTTGATGGAGCGGGTGGCGCATGACGCGGAGGGGCAGTTGCTCACGGCAAGTTTCATGGACTACGCCTTGCCCCGCGCGGTAGATTTGCCCATGTTTGGATTTGAGACCGAGCCGGTTCCGTCAACTGCCAACCCGATGGGTATGAAAGGCTGCGGCGAAGCGGGCACGGTGGGGGCGATGGCGGCAGCGGCCAATGCCGTGGCCGATGCGCTTTGGGGAATGGGGGTGCGGCAGGCCGATATGCCGTTCACGCCAGAGCGAACGTGGAAGATGATCAGGGATGCTGAAGCAATTTGCTAAATCGGTTTTCGACTGGCTCAGCCCTTGGCAACGCGAGGCGAAGCCCGCGCAACCACGCGGGCGCGACGCCGCGATCACCCATGTTATCATCCTTGACGGCACTATGTCATCGCTCAGGCCCGGCTGCGAAAGCAATGCCGGACGGGCGCTGCGGCTTTTATCAGCGATCGGCGCGCCGGTGTCGTGTTTTTACGAGGCGGGGTTGCAATGGGATGACTGGCGTTCAAGCCGCGATGTGTTTCTGGGCCGTGGAATTGATCTGCAAATCAGGCGCGCCTATGGCTATCTGGCGTCGCGCTATCGCCCCGGTGACAAGATCATGTTTCTGGGCTATTCGCGCGGCGCGTTTGCGGTGCGCTCGCTTGCGGGGGTGATTGATTGCGTTGGCCTGCTCCGGGCGGACTGCGCCACCGAGCGTAACGTGAAGACCGCCTATCGCCATTATCAAAGCGGCGGCAGCAGCGCGGTGGCTGCCGCCTTCACCGCCGCGCTTTGCCATGACACGGTCGAGATAGAGATGATCGGCGTCTGGGATACCGTGAAGGCGCTGGGCCTGCATCTGCCGCTTTTGTGGCGCTGGACGGCACTGCCAAGCGGCTTTCACAGTCTGGTGCTTGGCCCGTCGGTGAAACACGGTTTTCATGCGCTTGCGCTCAATGAAACGCGCAAGGCGTTTTCGCCGGTTCTCTGGCGTTGTGAGGACAGGGATGATTGCCGGATTGAACAGGTCTGGTTCCCCGGCGCGCATGGCGATGTCGGCGGGCAACTGGCCGGGTTCGAGGAGGCGCGCCCGCTGGCCAATATTCCGTTCGTGTGGATGCTCGGCAAGGTGGAGAGTTGCGGTGTGCCGCTGCCGCAAGGCTGGCGGGCGGCCTATCCCACCGATCCGGCCGCGCCATCGGTCGGGGCATGGCGAAGCTGGGGCAAGCTGTTCTTGATGCGCCGCAAGCGGGTGCCGCTACAGGGTGTGTCCGAACGGCTGCATGAAAGCGTGGGACAGCGCGAGATTGCGCTGGGTCATTCGGTGCAGGAAGCCTGAGCACGCTATAGGAAGGCGCGCATGTGAAAGGCCGATTGTGCCTCGGGGCGGGCATCGGGGCGCGATAATGGGCAGGCACGGCGTGCCGCACAGCCGCGGGTCAGGCAATCACTGCCATCAGCGCTGCCGACCCAAGCCTTGCAGGCGGGCACATCATAGCCGTCCTCGCTTAACGCGCCGACCGGGCAGGCGCTGCGGCAGGGTTGCCCTTCGCAGGATTCACACGGGTTTTGCGCCGGTGCGGGCAGGGGCAACAGTCCCGGCACCCCGACCGCGCCGCGATAGCTGACCATCAGACCGGCGTTTGCATGGACCAGCATTCCCACGGGCGAGGCGAACGCCTGTCCAGAGGCCAGCGCCCAAGCGAAAAATGGCGGGTAGGGTGGCCCATCGGAGGGAAACACTGCCGCCCCGCCCCAAGCCTTTGCCAGCGCGCCGATGGCGCGTTTCGACCAGCGGTCAAGCGGGTCGGGCAACCCGTCGGTATATTCCGGCTGGGCGGTGAAATGTGGCCAGAACGCCGCGCCATCGGGGCCAAGCAAAAGCACGGTCTGCCCGCCCTCGTGGAGCGCGCCCATCAGGGCAAGCGCGTGGGTTTCGGGGGCCGGTGCGAGGCTCATTTGCGCCGGAAATGTTACAGCTTGGCGCGGATCAGCGACCCGGCACCATGTTCGGTGAAGAGTTCGAGCAGGACTGCGTTGGGCGCGCGCCCATCGAGGATGATTACCGCGCGCACGCCGCCGTCAATGGCGTGAAGCGCGGTTTCGGTTTTCGGGATCATGCCGCCCGCGATGGTGCCATCGTCGATCAAGGCGCGGATTTGTGCGGTTTCAAGATCGGTCAGCAATGTGCCAGCCTTGTCCTTCACCCCTTCGACATCGGTGAGCAGCAACAACCGGTCGGCCTTGAGCGCCGTGGCGATGGCACCTGCGACGGTGTCGCCGTTGATATTGAAGGTCTCTCCGTTCTCACCCGCGCCCAGCGGTGCGATGACCGGGATGGTGCCATCCGCAAACAGGGTGTGCAGGATCGCTGGGTCAACTTTGTCCGGGATACCGACAAGGCCGAGTTTCGGGTCAGCGGGCGTGCAGGTGATCAACCCGGCATCCTTGCCCGACAGGCCGACCGCCTTGCCCCCTTGTGCGCCGATGGCCTGCACGATGCGCTTGTTGACGCGGCCAGACAGCACCATTTCAACCACTTCGATGGTGGCCTCGTCCGTGACCCGCTTGCCGTCGACAAACTCGGAATGGATATTGAGCCGGGCCAGCATTTCGTTGATCATCGGGCCGCCGCCATGCACGATCACCGGGTTGACGCCGACCTGGCGCATCAGAACCACGTCACGCGCGAATTGATCCGTGGCTTCATCAGACCCCATGGCGTGTCCGCCAAGTTTGATCACCACGATGGCGCCGGAATAGCGTTGAAGATAGGGCAACGCTTCGGAGAGGGTGCGGGCGGTGGCGATCCAGTCGCGGTTCATGCTCTGCTCTTTCATCTGCAAGGGGATCCTTTCCGCGCCCTCCAATACGCGTTTCCGCGCGGCCTGCCAAGGTGTGCCATTGCCGCCCGCGATTGTGGTGCTAGAGTGAGGCGATTTTATTTTGGGCGGAGAGCGTATGAGCCAGAAAACCCTGCTTCTGACCGGGGCAAGCCGTGGCATCGGCCATGCCACCGTGCAACGGTTCCACGATGAAGGCTGGCGGGTGCTGACCTGTTCGCGCCACCCGTTCCCCGAAGCGTGCCCATGGGCCGGGGGCGGAAGATCATGTGCAGATTGATCTGGGCGATCCGAACGATACGATCCGCGCCGTGGCCGATATTCGCGAGCGGCTTGGCGGGCGGCTGGATGCGCTGGTCAACAATGCCGGGATTTCACCGAAAGGGCCGGAGGGGGCGCGGCTCAACACGCTCGACACCGATCTGAAGGCTTGGGGGCAGGTGTTTCATGTGAATTTCTTTGCCCCCGTGGTTTTGGCGCGCGGATTGCGCGCCGAACTCAAAGCGGCGCAGGGCGCGGTGGTTAACGTGACCTCGATTGCGGGCAATCAGGTGCATCCATTTGCCGGGGCGGCCTATGCCACGTCGAAAGCCGCGCTGAAGGCACTGACACGGGAAATGGCCAATGATTTTGGGCCATTGGGCGTGCGAGTCAATGCCATCGCACCGGGCGAGATCGAAACCGCGATTCTGTCGCCCGGCACTGAAAAACTGGTAGAGCAGATCCCGTTGCGCCGCCTTGGCCAGCCCGCGGAAGTGGCGGCGACGATCTTTTTCTTATGCTCGAAGGAAAGCTCCTACCTGTCCGGTACCGAGATCGAGATTAACGGCGGGCAACACGTCTGAGCGGCGCGGAGCACTGAAAAATCCTTGGCGCGGGCACCAGCCCGGGCCGCGCCCGACCCTCCCCCGGGAGGGCGCTTTGGCGATGTCATTCAACTAACTGGAGACATTCATGCTTTTGAGCGCGCGGCGTTGCCTTGAATGGCGTGTTTGCGCCCACCCAGGGTCGGGCGCGGCCCTCTGCGCTTGGCTCGACCGGGTGAGGAGCGGCTCAGATCAGCCCGGCGATGATGGCGCGCAATGTCTCGATCCCGTCGCCCTTTTCCGAAGAGGTCAGCACCAGTTCGGGGAACGCCGCCGGGTGGGTGGCCAGACGGCTGCGCACTTGCGCCAGCACCTTGTCACGCTCATGCGCTTTCACCTTGTCGGCCTTGGTCAGCACGCATTGAAATGTGACGGCGGAGGTATCAAGCAAGCTCATGATTTCCTCGTCCACCGGCTTTACGCCATGGCGGGTGTCGATCAGCACGAAAGCGCGGCGCAGGGAAGCCCGGCCAGAGAGGTATTGCTTCAGCAGGCGTTGCCATTTCTCCACCGTGGCCAGCGGCGCATTGGCATAGCCATAACCCGGCAGATCGACGAGGTAATGCTCGGCTCCAAGCGAGAAGAAATTGATTTCCTGCGTGCGCCCCGGCGTGTTTGAGGCCCGCGCCAGCGCACGCCGCCCGGTGAGCGCGTTGATCAACGTCGATTTGCCGACGTTGGAGCGCCCGGCGAAACAAATCTCGATCCGGTCGGCGGGGGGCAGACCGGACATGGCGACCACCCCTTTGAGGAAGTCGGCACCACCGGCGAAAAGCTTGCGTCCGGCTTCACGCGCCGCATCGTCGGGATCGGGGGTCAGTGGGAAGGTGAGTTGCATCAGGCGACGGCTCCGATTGGCATGTCTTGGCGGAGGGTGCCGCCCTTGACGACTTTGAGATAGACGCCGCAATCGGTATGGCCAAAGCCATCACGCAGGAGGCGCAGCATTTCGACATCGCGCGCGCCGGTCTCTGGGTTGGCTTCCGTCATCCGGCAGCGGCCAATTGTTTCGATCACGTCGAACTCCACCTCGCCCAATGTCAGGCGTTTGCCGGGCCAGTTCATTTCTTCCCATGGCTCAAGCCCTTCGATCAGAAGGTTGCCACGCCAGCGCAGTTGGTCGAGCGGACGGCCAATTTGCGCCTCCACTGCCCGATGGGTCGCCAGATTGATGCAGGAGATTGATGCATAGACGGTATCGGTCATCGCCGTGTCCGGTGCGCGCACCATCTGTGCCGGGAGCAACTCGGTGTCGCCAGAAAATGGCGTGATCCATTGCATGAAGCGGCGGGTATCGTCTGGATCGTTGGGATTTATGGTGATGGCGGGGCAATCGGGGTGGTTGAAGGTGATGCGCCCGGCCGCCGTGTCACAGGTGCAGGTGATCTGTTGCAACCGGGGCAGGTTGCAGCCGCGCGAGAAGTTGATCGGTGGCTGCCATTCTGGCTGCGCGGGGTCGAATTTCGAGCGGGTATGCGCCACCGCCCAAAGCCTGTCCCACGGCAGTGCCTTGCCCGGTTCCAGCGTCACCGTTTCGATCTGCTCGCGGCCATGGGCCTTGACCGGGTGACGCCAGATTTGGGCAAGGCGCGCTGTCATGCCTTGCCGCCGGTATTGCCGCCACCTTTCGCGCGCGCGAAGCTGGTCCGGATATTGCCGAATACGTCCGGCTTGTAGCCGTGAATCCGCATGATGCTGTATTGCTGAAGGAAGGTGATCGTGTTGTTGGCGATCCAGTAAAGCACCAGCCCGCTTGCAAAACTGCCCAGCATGAACATGAACACCCAAGGCATCCAGGCGAAGATCATCTTCTGCGTTGCGTCGGTGGGCGCCGGGTTCAGTTTTTGTTGCAGCCACATCGAAATGCCAAGCAGGATCGGCAAGACACCGAGCGAGAACAGCGCGAAGAAGCTGGTCGGGTCGGGCGGCGCGAAGGGTAGCAACCCGAAGAGGTTGAGGATCGACGATGGATCGGGTGCCGAAAGGTCGTGAATCCAGCCGATCCACGGCGCGTGGTAAAGCTCGATCGTGACGTAGATCACCTTGTAGAGCGAAAAGAAGATCGGGATCTGGATCAGGATTGGCAGACAGCCCGAGGCCGGATTGACCTTTTCGCGTTTATAGAGCGCCATCATCTCTTGTTGGAGCTTCTGGCGGTCGTCGCCGACCTGTTCTTTCAGCTTCTCCATCTGCGGTTGCAGCTCGCGCATCTTCGCCATCGAGGCATAGCTCTTGTAGGCCAGCGGGAAGACGAGCGCCTTGATCACCACGGTCAGCGCGATGATCGCCCAGCCCATGTTGCCGATCACCCCGTGCAGCCAGTGCAGCACCCGGAACATCGGCTTGGTAATGAAGAAGAACCAGCCCCAGTCAATCGAATCGACGAAGTTCACCACCCCTTGATTTTCCTGATAGTCGTGGATGGTGGCCCATTCTTTCGCACCGGCAAAAAGCCGGGTCTGCGCTTGGGTGCTGGCGCCGGGGGCGAGTGTGCGAGTGCCTTGCACCGCTTCGGTTTGGTAGATGTCGCGCGCTTCATCGTATTTGGCGACCGATTTGAATGGCCCTGTCGGCGGGATCAGCGTGGTCATCCAGTAGTGATCGGTAAAGCCGATCCAGCCGTCCTTTGTCACCCGGACGACATCGGCCTGCGTGCCTTCGCCGGGGTCGACCTCGAAATCCTTCATCTTCTTATACTTAACTTCGGTCAGCTCGCCGTCATGCATCCCGACAAGGCCTTCATGCACGATATAGCGGTTGAGCATCCCTTCGGGCAGCCCGTGGCGGGTGATGATGCCGTAGGGGGCCAAAGAGACCGGATTTGACGAAGAGTTGGTCACCGATTGGGTGATGTTGAACATATATTCATCATCAACCGAAATGGTGCGATTGAAGGTCAGCCCGTTGCCGTTATCCCATTCCATTGTCACCGGATGGTCGGGGGTAAGCGGGGCGGTGTCCTGCGTTGTCCATAGTGTCTGAGGGCCGGGGACTGCATCGGCGGTAAGCCCGTTCCCCGGCGCCCAGCCGAACACGGCGAAATAGGCGTGCTGATCGGTTTGCGGCTTCAGCAGAGAGAAGTCGGGCGCATCTTCGGCGAGGGTTTCTTTGTACTTGTCCAGCGAAAGCTCGTCGATCCGGCCACCCAGCAAGGACAAAGCCCCCTTGAGTTTGGGCGTGTCGATGGCGATACGCGGCGCTGCTTTCAGGGCGGCAACGGCCTCGTCAGCGGTGGTCGAGGATGCAGGCGGCGTTATGGCCGGGGCAGTGCCGGTCGTGGCGTCGGCCACCGGGGTGCCAGTGTCGGATTGCGCGGCTTGCGGTGCGCTGGTCTCGGTGCCTGGTGCCGGTTTGGGCGTTTCGGGTGGCGGAAACAGCACCGACCAGCCGATAATCACCAGCATCGAAAGAGCTACGGCAAGAATAAGGTTCTTGTTTTGGTCGTCTTTCATGGGGCCACACGCTTTCTTCCTGAGTGAGGGGAGGTTCAACAGAGTGTGCGCCGAAAGGTCAAGCCGTTATTCGCCCGGTGAGACAACCTGCGCAGGAAAGTGAACGCGGGCGATGCAAATTTGCGATATTGAGGGATCAAAGCGTTTCGAGAAAAACCTCGATCACCGGTTTTCGCGAAACGCGCGCGACATAAGAGCGCCCGCAGCGTTTCGCTTTTACCTGATGTCTCAGGTTAAAAGCGAAACGCTTTAGCGGCGGGCGGGGGAGGCCGGAATTGCATCTGGATATGCCGGAGATATGTCCGGTGTCGCGCGGGGGCGTCGCAGAAACCGGGCGTTTTGAGGTGTTCAGCTTGCGCTTCGCCCGATTTGCGGCACCGGGGCGAGAGCGGCGTCATGCGCCCGAATCCAGCCAACGGTCTGTTCAAACGGCATTGGCCGGGCGAGGCCAAAGCCTTGCACATGGTCACAGCCAAGCTGCGCCAGCATGGCATGTTCCCCGGCGGTTTCCACCCCTTCGCCCAGCGTTTCCAGCCCAAGCCGTTCTGCCATGGTCAGGATCGCGGAGACCATGCGCTGTTGTTCGGGGTCATCGTCGACGCCGGTTACAAAGCTGCGGTCGATCTTGATGCGCTCAATGGCAAAACGGCGGATCGCAGAGATCGAGGCATGGCCGGTGCCGAAATCGTCAAGGTCAATCCGGCATCCCATTTCGGAAAATCGCATGATGTTTTGGGTTGCCGCATCCTGCGCCGCGCCCACGACGACCGTTTCAAGCACTTCCACTGTCAGCCGGTCCGGTGTCAGATCAAACCGATCGAGGTCCCAGCGGACCTTGTCGGCCAATCGCGGGTTTTGCAGTTCCTCACCGGAAAAATTGACCGCCACGCAGGGCACATCGAGCCCTTCGGCATCCCATATGGTGAGGGCTTTCAGCGCGCCGTAAAGAATGGCTTCGCCCAGCCGTTCCATCTGCCCGGCACGGGCCAGCACTGGCAGAAACTCTGCCGGTGGTACGATGCCGCGCCGGGGGTGGGCCCAGCGTGCCAAGGCTTCAAACCCGGTGATACGGCCGGTATCGGTGGAAATCTGGGGCTGAAACCACGGGGCGATTTCGCCGTTTTCCAGCGCCCGAAGCGCGCCATCGCGCAGGCTTTGCCGCGCGGCCCGCAATTGCCGCATTTCGGTTGAGTAGACCCGGATGCCGGACGGCCCGTTCTGGCGCGCTTCATCCAGTGCGCTGCGCGCGCCTTCGATCAGGGCGGCACCCAGACTGGCACCAGATTTTGCAGGCGCGCGCGATGACAGGCAAATCCCGACCGCCGCCGAAAGATAGAGCGCCGCGCCGTCAATTGCCGCAGGCTCCTCCACCGCCCTTTGCAGGCGGACTGAAAGTTGAATTGCCGCTTCCAGATCGAGATTGGGCACCGCATGCAGGGCGATGCCGAAGGTGCCATCACCGATCCAACTCAGGCAGTCGTCATCGCGCAGCGCGCCTTGCAAGCGTTCTGCCATCCGTCGGAGCATTGCGTCTGCGGTGTCAGTGCCGCGCTGTTCGGCTAATACCTCGACCCCTTCCAGCCCGACAAGAATGCAGGCGGTTTTCAGGCGGCGGGTGCGGGCTACTGTAAGGGCGACTTCGAGCTTTTCCTCTAACGTGTCTTCGCCCGGCAGGCCGGTTACGCAATCGCGGGAGCCGCTTTGCGCGCGCAAAAGCCGCGCGGTGCCACCGGCGAGAAGCCCAAACAGCGGCAGGCCGAGCGCGACCGTGATCAGCGCCGTTTCCCCGGCGATCCAGTAAGCACAAAGCGCCAGAGCGGGCACCAGCACCAGAAGCTTTTGCCCGGACAGTCCGCGCCAGAACATGACGCGGGTGCCTGTCGGTAAGACGCGCCTTCGCTGAGCCATTATGCCGCTCTTTCCCGTTGCAATCATTGGGCAAGACTAGCGCGCCACTCTCAACAGCGTCTTAACAATGGTGGGATGCGGCGAAAAAATCTATTGGGGGTCGCCGCCGGGTTGTGTGCGCCGCAACAAGCCTTCGAAGTCAAACAGCTTCGGGTCGAGCAGGTGCGAGGGCCGCGCATTCATCAGCGCCCGGAACATGACCTGTCGTCGGCCCGGTGCATTTTTTCCCAGCCATCGAGGATTGCCTTGACCTGTTGGCGCTGCAATCCGTCCTGACTGCCGCAAAGATCGCAGGGGATGATCGGATAGCCCATTGCGGTGGCAAAGCGTTCGCAATCGGCTTCGGCCACGTGGGCGAGCGGGCGGTAAAGGAAAAGGTCGCCTTCCTCATTGACCAGCTTTGGCGGCATGGTGGCCAGCCGCCCACCGTGAAAAAGGTTCATGAAGAAGGTCTCGAGAATATCGTCGCGGTGGTGGCCGAGCACCACGGCGGTGCAGCCTTCCTCGCGCGCGATGCGGTAAAGATTACCGCGCCTGAGCCGCGAGCAGAGCGCGCAGAATGTGCGGCCCTGCGGGATCTTGTCCATCACGATTGAATAGGTGTCTTGATACTCGATCCGGTGCGGCACACCCATTTTTTCAAGGAAATCCGGCAGCACCGTGGCCGGGAACCCCGGCTGCCCCTGATCGAGATTGCAGGCCAGCAACTCCACCGGCAGAAGGCCGCGCCATTTCAGCTCATAGAGGATGGCGAGCAGGGTGTAGCTGTCTTTGCCGCCAGAGAGGCAGACCAGCCATTTGCCGCCCGGTTCTACCATGGCGTATTGTTCTACCGCCTCGCGCGTATTTTGCACGAGCCGTTTGCGGAGTTTCTTGAACGCCGTCGACTTGGGGGCACCGTGAAACAGCGGGTGAATATCATCGGACTTGTCGAGCATGGGCAGGGATATGGCACGGAGGAGAGAGACAGGGAAGAGGAAATGGCACGCCCACAGCCCATGCGCCGGGTATGCAATCCCTGACTAGGCCGGGGACCGCGCAATCTGGCATTATCGGTCCAATTCAAAGCAAGCATTTTTGATGGGAGAGCAACATGGACTATATTTTTACCGTCCGCCGTCAGAGTGGTGGCGCGTTTCAGCCCGAACCGGGAGCCAATCATTTCCTGAAAGTGCCGGAGGGCGTCACCACCCCGACCCCGGCCCACAAGATAACCAAGGCGGCATGGGTGAATGAGGTGATCAAGGCGGCCCGCCATGGCCCGCAGGACGATGCGCCAATAGGCGATATCCTGATCTATATCCATGGGTTCAACACGCCGATAGAGGTGATGCTTGAACGTCAGAGGTTGACCCGCGCGGGGCTTGAAGCGGAGGGGTTCGAGGGCGTGGTGATCGCGTTCGACTGGCCCAGCGACGATAGCGCGCTCAACTATCTTGAGGATCGTACCGATGCCAAGCTGACGGCGCTGCGGCTGGTCGATGAGGGGATCGCGAGCTTTGCCGCGCTGCAACGGCCCGATTGCCGGATCAACCTGCATGTGTTGGCGCATTCGATGGGGGCTTATGTGCTGCGCGAAGCGTTTGACGATGCCGACGACCGGCCCGGCGTGGCGGCGCATTCATGGTCGGTCAGCCAGTTGATGATGGTCTCGGGCGATGTCTCTTCGTCTTCGATGGATGCGGGCGCGTCGAAATCCTCGTCGCTTTATCGCCACTGCGTGCGGTTCACCAACTATTTCAACCCGCTTGACGAAGTGCTTTCGCTTTCGAATATCAAGCGGATCGGGGTTTCGCCACGGGTCGGGCGGGTCGGCATGTCAGACAACATTCCGCCCAAGGCCGTCGATATCAATTGCGGCAATTACTATGCTGCGCACATGGGCGATTTTGCCGGGCTCCCCAACCCGAGCCACATCTGGTATTTCTATGACCAGCGGTTTTTCCGCGATGTTTATTATACCATTCGCGGCGATATAGACCGCTATGAAATTCCCGGCCGGGCGCGGGGTGATCGTGGTAATTTGGTGTTGATGGATTGGCCCGCAGATGCGGTGGTTTAGGCCGCGCGGGCAGGGTGACGCGTGGTTCAGGCAATGGTGCGGGGCGGGTGAGCGAGGGCTTCGGCCAGCATGTCGTAGACCAGCCTGATGCGCGCGGAGCCATGCAATTCGCGATGTGTGGTCAGCCATAAAGGGAACTGCACCTCGAAGCTGTCGGAAAGCAGGCGCTGCATCTCTGGCGCAAACGCCGCCACCTCATCGGCGATGATGATCAGGCCAAGCCCTTGGCGCGGCGGTTGAACCATGTTGAAAACATACCTCAACAGGACGCCGCAGAACGGGCGCTGAACAAGCTTGGCCGAACCTTCGCGGCGCAGATGGATACGCTGAAAAAGTATCGCACCAAAGGGCAACAAACCGTGCGCGTGGAGCGTGTCACGGTGAATGAAGGCGGGCAGGCTATTGTCGGCGATGCTCAGCACGGGGGCGGGGCCATGAAGAAAAGTGACATCAGCCCCTTGCACCGTCGCGACGCAGCCCGATTAACACTGAAGTTTCACAGAAACCGGGTTTGGCACCAAATTTTGGGAAGCGCCTGTTGCCGCATCCACACCAAGACCGATGATTCCACCAACCAAAACGTTCCCTGCAACAGCAGCGGCCCCGTTATCAGCAGTTTTGTGGGTGACATTGACCTCTGTAGACCGGCACCCGCGTTTCGATATTTTCACAACAAGGTCGGAGCGGCGCGGCATCTTCAAAGCACATGGGGTGCTTCCGCAGCTTAACCCGTTGGATGTTTGTACTTGTGCACCCGCAGGTTCGGTTTGAATCTCGAGAACATCATCCGAACCCCTTGTTATAGTGGCGCAACCGGAAACCAATGTCAGGCAGCAGAGCGTAGCGACCGACAGGCGCATTTTTCGGTTTTTCATGGTGTTTCCCCATTCCTTTTTCTTCATTTGTTAAAACCGTAAAAGAAGAAATGTATAATGAGAGTCAACCATAAAGATAACAAAGCCAGGCAGGATGACGGGCACATCCCGAACGAAAGCAAGAACCGGAAACACGCAAGGAACAAAAGAAAGGAGTATGAAAATAGGACACGGCGACCCCTTGCACGCGGCGAACGCCGCGCTTCGCTGCACAGCGAAATCCAAACGCACGGGCCAGCCCTGCCGGAATCCCGCCGTTCGCGGCTGGACCGTATGCCGGATGCACGGGGCGCGCGGCGGCGCTCAACCCGGGCCAGCGAATCCGAACTGGCGGCACGGCGGGCGCAGCGGCGAAGCGATGGCGCTGCGCAAGATGGTGACGAGAAAGCCGCGCAGTTGTGTCCAGTCAAAGCGAAGGTCAGCCCAATTCATGCGTATTCGTATATCACACCTGCAAAATACGGCAATTCCTGTGGTAATGTGCATGGGATAATTTAGGGAGGCGCGATGCAAACGATGAAGAGGATGTCAAAATGACAGGTGCAGCATTCTGGGACGGGATGGCCAAACGCTATGCGGCTTCGCCGATCCGTGACGTGGAAAGTTATGAATACACGCTGGGGCGGACGCGGTCCTATCTTGGGCCTGATGACAAGGTGCTGGAACTGGGCTGCGGCTCGGGCAGCACCGCATTGAGATTGGCCGATGCGGCAGGTGACTATGTGGCCAGCGATTACGCGCCTGCGATGGTTGAGATCGGGCGACGCAAGGCCGCCGAGGCAGGGGTGCCCAACCTGCGTTTTGAGGTGGCCGGAGCCGAGACACCGCCAAACGGCGCCTTCGATGCGGTGTTGGCGTTCAACCTGCTGCATCTGGTTGATGATCTGGACGCGGCACTGGCGGCAATCGCGGCCCGCGTGGTGCCTGGCGGGCTGTTCATTTCAAAGACAACCTGCCTCGCCGAGCCGGGCAAATCGCTTGGTCTGTCGTTGTTGCTGATGGCATTGCCGGTGGCGCGCTGGCTGGGCAAGGCCCCGAGGGTGCAGTTTCATACCATCGCCCGGCTGGACGCAGCGATCGAGACGGCAGGGTTCGATATCGCCGAGACCGGCAATCACCCGGCCAAACCGCCGAGCCGCTATGTGGTGGCGCGTCGGCGGGGATAGGTCACCGTGTGTTTCAGAGAGTTAGTGGCGGACCGAGGAGGATTCGAACCCCCGACCCCCTGATTCGTAGTCAGGTACTCTATCCAGCTGAGCTATCGGTCCGTGGGGGCTGAGATAGCGGCAAGGGTATTGCTTTGCAAGGGGCTATTCAGAATTCTTGCGGGGCTTGTGTGGCGGGCGTTTCCGGCGGCTTTGGAGCGGTTGCAGCGGCGTCTTTGGGCAGGTGGATGGCAAAGACCGTGCCGTGTTCGTCGCTTGATTCGAGCCGTAATTCGCCGCCGTGACCGCGGATCAGTTCGGCGGCGATGGCAAGGCCAAGCCCGGTGCCTTCCTTGCGGGTGCCGCCCTGAAACGGGCGGAACAGGTGTTCGCGCGCCTTGGGCGGTAGACCGGGGCCGGTGTCGCTGATGCTGATGCACCATTCGTTTTCCCCGTCGCGCGCGGCGATGGAGATTTCACCGGGTTGGCGGGAGGCGACAATTGCCTGGCGCGCGTTGCGCACGAGATTGGAGATAACCCGGAAAAGCTGTTCGGGGTCGGCGCACACGTTGAGGTCTCCGGGGATGTCTTCGGAGAGGCTGATATCGGCGTCCTCGATGGCGAGCCGTTCGGCATCGAGCATGTCGCTGACAATATCGGCGAGGCGCACCATGCGCATGTCTGGCGCGGGCTCTTCGGCCTTGCCGAAGGCGAGCGTGGTTTCGCACAGCTTCACCGCACGGGAGATCGAATTCACTAGTTTCGGTGCCATTCGTTGCACGGCCGGGTCTTCGCTCATTTCGATCCGGTCGGTGAAAAGCTGGGCGGAGGTGAGGATATTGCGCAGATCATGGCTGATCTTGGCCACGGCAGAGCCGAGCTGTGCCAGCCGCTCTTTCTGCTTCAGGGCGCTGGTGAGTTGGGTTTCCAGCATTTTGAGCGAGTCTTCGGCTTCGCGCAACTCGCGCACGCCTGCTTTGGGAGTGATGATGCGGCGGGCGTCTTCCGGGTCGGCGGCATAGGCCTGCATATCTGAGACCAACCGCTTGATCGGGCCAACCAGAATGGCGCGCATGACGAAAAACAGAAGCAGTGCCGTAATGACCGAGATCACCGCCGAAAGCGCCAGAATGCGCAGCCCGTATTCGATCATCGCCACGCGCAGCGGGGCGGCGTCCATTGTTACCTCGATCAGAAGCCCGGCCTGGCGCACCGGGTTGCCGATAACCCGGATCACTTCGGGCTTTGGATTGAACAGGCGCGCAACCGAATCGCGGATCATCTGAGGGGGCGAGGATTCTCGCAGATCGAAAGTGGCAGAGACCGGGTGCGGCACCGGCGATGACAGCATCAACTGGCGCGCTTCATTGCGCCGCAGCACGACGTTGAACACGCCCGCCGTGCGCAGCAATTCTTCTTCCAGGTCTTCGTCGATCATGTCGTCGGCCAACAACACGAGCGAAGCGATCTGCGCTCGTTCCAGTCGGCTGCGCAGGTAATCTTCGCGGAACCGCGCGATCGAGGGCACGAAGATAAGCACTTCGGCCAGCATCACGAAGATGGCGGTGAGGATCAGGAAGCGGCCAGAGAGGGAGTTCACCATCGCCGCGGCCTCTCGCGACGGCTACTGATCCGGCGATGCCGCGTGTCAGGCAGGAAGGTCGGGCGGGCGGGACTGCAGCAACGCCGCCGAGCTGCCACAGGGCGGCCCGGTCGGTTCTGTGCCTCCATCTGCCCCATCTCAGCCCCGTCCGCTCATGGCAGCCAGCGCTGCACCGTTCCAACCACCCATTTCACGCCCTTGTTATCAAAAAGTCTGGGAGAGAAATAGGCACCCGCAGCCCGTTTGTTAACCTCGCCCAGCGACGGGTAGGGCGAAACCATTGCGGCAATTGCGCTCATCTTCATCCGGTTGGCCAGCGCCAAAGCCCAGAGATTGATATGCTCGCCGGCCTCATGGCCGACAATGGTTGCGCCGATGGGGCGGCCTTTGACCACCATCACCTTGACGAAACCTTCGGTGCGCCCTTCGGCAATCGCGCGGTCACTTTCGGCGTAATCGAACCGGGCCAGTTCCAGCTTGTCACCATGGATGTCGCGGGCCTGCGCTTCGGTCAGACCGACCTGCGCCAGCTCCGGATCGGTATAGGTGGCCCACGGGATATGATCATTGCGCGCCTTGGCGGGCAGGCCGAACAGTGCGGAGCGGATCACCACCCCGGCTTGATAGCCCGCCACATGGGTGAATTGCAGCCCGCCGTTCACGTCGCCAATGGCATAGACCCGGCGATTGCTGCTGCGCAGTCTTGCATCGACCTTGATGCCGGCGCGTGTCGTCTCGATCCCGGCGGCGTCAAGGTTCAGCCGGTCCAGATTGGGCTTGCGCCCCACCGCCATCAGCAGATGCGTGCCTTTGAAGATACGCCCGTCCTTGGTCTCGATCTCGATCGCGCCTGTTTTCCCGCGAACCTCTGCCGCCAGCGCGTTTTCCTCAATGGCGACGCCTTCGGAGCGCAGGGTATCAAGCACCAGCGCAGCGGCTTCCGGGTCGTCCTTGCCAAGTGCCTTTTCGCCTTCGATCACGGTCACGTCGCAACCCAGCCGCCTGTGCGCCTGCGCCATTTCCATGCCAATCGGGCCGCCGCCGATGATCAACAGATGGCCGGGCGGGTCGCGGCGCGCGAAAATGGTTTCATTGGTGTCATATGGCACGCCGTCCAGCCCCGGAATCGGCGGGACAAGCGGGGCAGAGCCGGTGGCGATCACGATACGCCGCGCCTTGATGCGCGTCTCTGCGGCCTCAACCTCGGTGGGAGAGACGAACCGGCCGTAGGCTTCGATCACCTGCACGCCCAGCCCCTCAAACCGGGCCACGCTGTCATGCGGGGCGATGGTGGCGATGGTTTGCGCGACATGCTCCATGGCTTGTGCGTAGCTTACATTGGCCCCGGCATGGGCACGCTTGGCCATGGCAAGCAGCGCCTTGGAGGGCACGCAGCCGTAATTGAGGCAATCACCGCCCATCTTGTGCCCTTCGAGCAGGACAACCCGCGCGCCCATCTGTGCGGCACCTGCGGCCACAGAAAGCCCGCCCGAGCCTGCGCCTATGACCAGAAGGTCGGTTTCGATCAGGGTCATTTTACATCCTTTCAGTCAGCGGCAGCCAAGCCGTTTCGGCGCGGCTTGCCAAGGTCTTTGGAGAGGCCTTGGGCGCGGGTGTTGGTCTTGGGTGGTTCACAAGGCCTTGCCGCGCAAGGCTTTCAAGGCGATGGGCAAAGCCGCCAGCGCACAAAGCCCGAGGATCGGCAGCAAGATATGTGGTTCAAATAGCAGGCCGAGGTTGGGGCTTTCACCACGCGCGAAAACCTCGCTTAACCCGGCACCGACCGAGGTATAGATCACGCCGCCGGGGATGATGCCAAGAAAGGTCGAGATCACGAAGCGCCGCAGCGGCACCCCAAGAAAGGCAGGCACCAGATTGGCCACAAAGAACGGCACCACCGGGACCAGCCGGATGAGAAACAGCATCGACCATTGATTTTCGTCGATCCCGGCCTTGATCTTTTTCACCATGCCTTCGCTGCCGCTGAGCTTGGCCTCGAGCCGGTCGCCCAGCCCCCAGCGCGCGGCGAGGAAGATCAACGTGGCGCCGATGGTGGCACCCAACACATTATAAAGCGCGCCGGGAAATGTGGCGAAGAGAAACCCGCCGGTCAGTGTGGCCACGGTTGCACCGGGCAAGGAAAGGGCGGCGATCGCCGTGTAGCAGGCAATGAAAACGATCACAGTGGGCCAATAATGCGCATCCCGAAAGGCAAGCAGGGCGGTGCGATTCTCGCGCAGCGTCTCAAAGCTGAGAGTGTCGCGCAGCGCGTAGCCCACAATCAGGGCGGCGGCGAAGAGGCCAATGAGCAAAACCCCCGCGATAGCGCGGATTTAGCCGCCGGTCTGGGCGTTTCCGGCGGCGTTTCCGGCCCGGCTTTGGTGCTTTCGGTCATTTTGCGCCTCATCATGCATTCTCTTTGCCATGAAATTGCCCGTTGCGGGGGCGATTCCCAGCCTGATCACGCCTGCTTGATCGTGGATCGGGCAAATGTGAGCGTTTGGCGAGGAATGGCGCGAAATGTTACAGGTTCGCCGGAAAAGGGGCCGGAAATTGTTGCAAACCGGGTGCGATAGACGTTTGACAGGGCGTCGGGTGCCGCCTATAGACCGGGTTCGAATGTATTTGACGGGCCGCACGCGAATCCATGCGCCTGCCCATGAGACGGAGACGGAGCGATGAAACGCACCTACCAACCCTCGAACCTCGTCCGCAAACGCCGTCATGGCTTTCGCGCACGTATGGCGACCAAAGCAGGCCGCAAGATCCTGAACGCGCGCCGTGCAAAGGGCCGCAAGAGCCTGAGCGCGTAAGCGTTCACGCGCCTTTTGCCGGGCGGATCAGCGTGATGACAGAGTTTGAAACCGCCGGGGCCAAAGCTCGGGCGGTTTTCGCTTGTTTTGTCGGCGCTTTCGGACATCCCGAAACCAACGGGGATTTTTGTGGCTGAGATCGAAACCCTTACCAAACGGCCGCAGTTTCTGGCCTGTGCGCGGGCCAGTAAACAGGCCACCAAGGGTATGATCGTGCAAGCGCGGCGGCGTGATGATGATAGTGGCGGCCTTATCCGGGTGGGGTTTACCTGCTCGAAGAAGGTTGGCAATGCGGTGGCGCGCAACCGGGCAAAGCGGCGGCTACGCGAGGTGGCGCGGCTTGTCTTGCCCGAGGCGGGGAAGCCCGGTTTTGATTACGTGCTGATCGGGCGGGCCGGGGCAACTGGCGAGCGCCCGTTTGACGCGCTCAAGGCCGATCTTGTTTCTGCATTGAGAAAGTTGCACGCCGGATGAGCCCGTTCGCCTATATCCTGTCACTGCCGGTGCGCGCTTATCGTGTGGTGCTGTCGCCGTGGCTTGGCAATAGCTGCCGGTATCAGCCGACATGCAGCGCCTATGCGCTTGAGGCGCTGGAGGCGCATGGCGCGTTGAAGGGGGCTGGCTGGCGCTGCGGCGCATCTTGCGTTGCAACCCATGGGGCGGGTCGGGCTATGATCCGGTGCCGGGTTGCGGGCACGCTCATAACGATGAGCCCGGCGATCCCGGTTAGGGACGGCCTTTTCGGGCACTGGTCGCCCTGAAACAAACCGCTGTCGCGTTGAGACAACTGAAAATCGCACGATCCGCTATGATTCGGGGACGCCCGGCAGTGGAGGAGTGCCCGTCATGACCACCGATCTTTCCCATGTGATCCGCCCGATTTCACGCGCGCACGGCCTGCCCAATGCGCATTACGTTGATCCCGATGTCTATGCCGAGGAATGCGAGGCGTTGCTGATCAATCAATGGGCGGGGCTGACGGTTGCCGCAGAGGTGCCGGAGCCGGGCGATGCAAAGCCGCTGGAATTTTTGGGAATGCCGCTGCTGCTGCTGCGTGACCACGCAGGGCAGGTGCGGGTGTTCCACAATATCTGCCGTCATCGCGGCATGATCCTTGTGTCCGAGCCGCGCAAGATTGAGGGCGCCATTCGCTGCCCGTATCATTCTTGGTGCTATTCCACCGAAGGCAAGCTGGTGGCGACGCCGCATGTCGGCGGGCCGGGGATGAACACGCATGAGGACATGAAGAAATCCGAACTTGGCCTTGTCGAGGTGGCTTCGCATATCTGGCGCGACATCGTGTTCGTCAACCTTTCCGGCACCGCGCCGCCATTCGAGGACGTCCATGCCGGGCTGATCGCACGCTGGAGCGAGTTTGACAGCCCGCATTACCACGGTGGCGCCGACAGCCGCTTTACGCTTGATGCGAAAACCAACTGGAAGCTCGCGGTGGAGAATTACTGTGAAAGTTACCACCTGCCTTGGATCCATCCGGGGTTGAACAGCTATTCGCGGCTGGAGGATCATTACCACATCGAAAGCCCCGGCGAATATTCCGGGCAGGGCACCTATGTTTATCGTCAGTTCAAGGGCGATGATGGCGTGGCGTTCCCGGATTTTCCGGGGCTTTCAGAGAAATGGAACGAAGGCGCGGAATATATCGCGTTTTATCCCAACGTGCTGCTCGCCGCGCAGCGCGATCATGGGTACGCCATCATTCTTGAGCCGAAAGGGCTGAATGAGACGCTGGAGCATGTCCATATTTACTATTCGTCGCCCGATGTTGATCCGGTGCTGCGCGCCCGCAATACCGAGCTTTGGCGCGGGGTGTTCGAAGAAGATATCTTCGTTGTCGAAGGGATGCAGAAGGGCCGCCATGCGCCCGGTTTTGATGGTGGGCGGTTCTCTCCGGTGATGGACCGGCCGACGCATTTGTTCCACGCATGGGTGGCGGACAAGGTTTTGGCACATCGGCAGGCCCGAGACGAAAAGCTTGCTGCGGAATGAGCGATCTTGATGCGCGGTTGCTGGCGGCGCATTCCCGTGATGATCGCGCGGCCCTTGTTACGCTTTACGAGGAAGCGGCGGATGCAGCCGTGAGCGACGTTGCGTGCGGGTTCTATCTTACACATGCGTTCATTTTCGCGCTTGAAGTGGGTGACGCGGGGGCAGAGCGGCTTAGGGGGCGGCTGAAAGGGATGGGACGCGTCTAGGGTGTTTTAGTAGCGCGCATTCAGGCGGCGGCGAACCTGTATCCGCGCCTTGGCGCGTTCGCGAAAGAACACGAACAGCCCGGAGCCAACGATCAGGATAATCCCGGCCCAGACCCAAAGCCCCGGCAGATCGCCCCAGAACATCCAGCCCCAGAAAATTGCCAGCGGCAAGCCGACATATTCGAAGGGTGCCACCGTGGCGGCATTGGCCATCCGGTAGGCTTGGCTCAGCGTGTAACCGACCACCGCAGCATTCAGCCCAAGCCCGACGAACAGCCAGACATCGCGCCCATGCGGTATTTCCCACGCGCGCAGCAAGAAGATCAGGCTTTTGTTCTCGGTCATTTCGGCGAAATGGCCATCGCCTGCCACGGCCCAGACACCGAGCGAGACAAGAATGAACATTCCTTGAATATAGACCGCCATGGCCGAGGCCTTGCTGGCGACGCCAAGCTTGCGGGTGAGCACCTGATTGAGCGCATACGCCCCGGCAGCTGCGACCGGAAGGCCGAGAATCCAGCGGCTCACGCCTCCTGGTGCGGACGCGGCCCAGGGCTGCATCATCAGTATGACACCGACAAAACCCACCGCCACCGCGCCAAGCCGCATCGGCCCGACCTTTTCGCCCAGCACCGGGATTGAAAGCAGGGTAATCATCAACGGGGCCACGAAGAAAAGCGCCGTGGCGTTGGCCAGCGGGATCACGGCGAGCGCGGCGAAATAGGTGAGGTTCGAGGTGACAATCACCAGCCCGCGCAGTGCATGCAACCCCGGTGTGCGGGTCTTCAGGATGCTCCAGCCGCCTTCGGCCTGCACCAACAGCAGGGTAAAAACCAACCCGATGAGCGAGCGGATCAGCACAATCTCGTGCAGGGGGTAGCCATCGGAAAATTGTTTGACCAGAAGATCGTTGATCGAAATAGCGACCATTGCGAGCATGATAAACATGATCCCGACAGCGGGGCGGTTCTGGGCTATGGCGGTCATGAGGACTCCTTGCCTCCGGCTAACACGGGGCTTAACGGCGCTATCGTCTCTTTGCGACACTGGAAACGACATGTTGTCGAAGGCCAGTATGACGCTGCGTCCCGCGCGCGAAGATGGCCAGCGGGTGCGGCCCTGATGCAGTGCCGGGAAGCCGCACAGGAAGGATCACACGCCGCCTGACCTTGTCTCTTGCCGGTCCCGTCTCTACATGGGCGTTAATGAAACGCTTCATCCCCTTTCTCAACAAACCACCGCGCGTGGCCGTGATCCGGCTTCAGGGTGCGATCGGCACCGGGCGCATGCCGCTGAACGATGCCAGTCTTGCGCCATTGATCGAAAAGGCCTTCCGCCGGGGCAAACCGGCCGCTGTTGCGCTATTGATCAATTCGCCCGGTGGCAGCCCGGTTCAGTCCTCGCGCATTGCGGGGCGGATCAGGCGGTTGGCCGACGAAAAAACCATTCCCGTTCACGCGTTTGTCGAGGATGTCGCTGCCTCGGGGGGTATTGGCTGGCCTGTGCCGCCGACGATATCTTTGCCGATCCGGCCTCGGTCGTTGGCTCAATCGGGGTGATCTCGGGCAGTTTCGGGGCGCAGGAGTTCATTGCGCGCCACGGCATTGAGCGCCGGGTTCATACCGCCGGAAAATCGAAGTCACAGCTTGATCCGTTCAGCCCGGAAAAACCGGCGGATGTGAAGCGCCTGCAAGCCATACTTGACCAGATGCACGAGGTATTCATCACGCATGTCCAAAAGGGACGTGGTGCGCGCTTGGTTGATGATCCTGCACTGTTCAGCGGTGAATTCTGGCTGGCTGCGAAAGCGCAGGAGCTTGGCTTGATCGATGGGATTGCCCATCCTGAAGACTGGCTGAAAGAGCGCTATGGCAAGGATGTGAAGCTTGTTGCCTATGGGCGTCGCAAAGGTCTGTTGAGCCGTTTTGGCGGTGCGATGGCCAGCGATGCGCTGGCCGCGATTGAGGAACGGGCGGCTTTCGCCCGGTTTGGGTTGTAGGTCATGATTGCAAAGGTCGTTGTTCTATTTCTGGTTGGAATGGGCGTGATGGCGATGTTCGGCAAATTTACCGTGCCGGGATCGAAGCGTCTGAGCGGGAAGAAGCGTGCTAAACGCTGCCCGAAATGCGGCCGCCTGCGGGTCGGGCGCGGATCATGCCCCTGCGAGAAGGGCTGAGCATGGATTGGGTCTATGCCGTTCTGGGTCTCGTTATTCTGCTTTTGGCGGGCGATAGTCTGGTGCGCGGTGCAGTTAATCTGGCATTGCGCGTGGGCATCCCGGCGCTGATCGTTTCGCTGACCATTGTTGCATTCGGCACGTCGGCACCTGAACTTCTGATCGCCATCAAGGCCGTCAGGGAAAACGCCCCTGATATCGCCATGGGCAATGTTGTCGGGTCGAACACAGCCAACGTGCTGTTGGTGCTGGGCCTGCCCGCGCTGTTGGCGCGAATGCATACTTCGGAGTGTGATTGCCGCAAGACTTATCTTTATATGGTGCTCTCAACCCTGTTGTTTATCGCGTTGGCCTTTCGTGGGGTTTTTGATCTGTTTGCCGCTCTGGTGTTGCTGGCCGGGCTTACCTTTGTGCTGGCTGATTCCGTGCTCCATGCCCGCCGACATCGCCGCGAACTGGCCGGGATTGCGCGCGCCGCGGCGGAAGCGCAAGACGAAGACGAAGAAGTTGAGGGCGCAGACCCCGATATGCGGTGGTGGAAAGTCCTGGTCTTTCTCGTGTTGGGCTTGATTGGCTTGCCGTTGGGGGCTGATCTTCTGGTTGATAGTGCGGTGAATATTGCCCGCACCTTCGGGGTTTCGGAGGTTGTTATCGGCCTGACGCTGGTCGCGGTTGGCACGTCACTGCCGGAACTGGCCACCACGGTGATGGCCGCGCTGCGCCAACAGGCGGATGTGGCGCTGGGCAATGTTATCGGCTCAAACATGTTCAATCTGCTTGGCATTATCGGGATTGCCGCCTTGATGCGGCCTGTCACGGTGGCGCCGCAATTCCTGCAATTTGATCTTTGGGTCATGCTCGGGGCTTCGGTGCTGCTTATTCCCTTCGTATTTTTCCGCCAGGATCTCACCCGGACGTGGGGGGCCATTCTTACGGCGCTTTACGGGCTTTATATTTTGGCGGTGCTGTGTTGACGGGGGCCGCGCTTGTCACTGGCGGGGCCGACAGGCTTGGGGCCGCGATGGTGCGTTATCTTGGCGCGCGCGGTTTTGCCGTTGCAGTGCATTACCATTCGAGTGCGGCAAAGGCGGCGGCGCTGGTGGAGGAGCTTGATGGGCAGGGTGTCCGCGCGGCGGCGCTTCAGGCCAACCTGCTAGATGAGGCGCAGGTTTCCGCTTTGGTTGAGCGGGCGGCAGAGGCGTTGGGACAGCCGCTGAGCTTGCTGGTCAACAATGCCTCGATTTTCGAATATGACACGCTGCAAACCGCTACCCGTGAAAGCTGGGATCGGCATATCGGTTCAAACCTGCGTGCGCCGTTCGTGCTGTCGCAGGCTTTCGCCGCGCAGGCACCGGCTGCCAGCCCGGATGCAAACGGCGAACCGCAGGCGCGCGCGCTTATCGTCAACATGATTGATCAGCGGGTAAGAAAACTCACCCCGGCATTTGCCTCTTACACAATTGCCAAGATGGGCCTTTGGGCGTTGACTCGTACGGCGGCGCAAGGGTTTGCCCCGGATGTGCGGGTTAATGCAATCGGGCCGGGACCGACCTTGATCGGCGCGCATCAGTCTGACAGCCATTTCGCGCGCCAGCGCGCCGCCACGGTGTTGGAACGCGGCTCGAATCCGGCCGATATTACCGCTGCGCTGGGCTATTTCCTCGATGCTCCGGCGGTGACGGGGCAGCTTCTTTGCGTCGATGGGGGCCAGCATCTTGCTTGGCAAACGCCTGACATTCTTGGCCCGGAATAGCGCTGCTTCAGAGGTTTCGAATATATATTTCCGGCACTTCTGTTGTAAGTTTTGCACCGTTAACGGGAACGTTACAAATGCGTTACAAAATCTTTAATGTTTTCAATATTTTGCCGGGTGGTATAAAAAATTTGGTTAATTTACAAAGAGTTGCATTTGTGCCTATTTTTTAGGCAAGTTAACGAAGCAAGCCAAATACAAGGAAAATTTCCGACTAAGCCAAAGATACCCCCGCAGTTATCCACACGAATGGTGGATGTCTTTCCTCTTGCTCTGCCTTGCATATCATTGCAGCACAAGCAAAGAATCGGATCTCTATTCTCATGCCGACTGATCCAGACCAAGAAACATCACCTCAGGCGACGGGTCATTCCGTTATTGCGGGGTATCTGAAAACGCTGGGCAGTGCGCCGGGCGTTTACCGGATGCTCGATACGCAGGCGCGGGTTCTTTATGTCGGCAAGGCGCGCAATCTCAGGGCGCGGGTCTCGTCTTATGCGCGGCCAACCGGCCATTCGGCGCGGATTGCCCGGATGATCCGGGAAACCGCCGCGATGATGTTTCTGACCACGCGGACGGAAACCGAGGCGCTTTTGCTTGAGCAGAACCTGATCAAGCAGTTGAAGCCGCGCTACAACGTGCTGTTGCGCGACGACAAGAGCTTTCCCAACATTCTTGTCACCGATCACGCCTTCCCGATGATCAAGAAGCACCGCGGCGCGCGCAAAGAGAAGGGCAGCTATTATGGTCCGTTCGCCTCTGCCGGGGCGGTGAACCGCTCGCTGGCACAGCTTCAACGGGTATTCATGTTGCGCAATTGCTCAAATGCCATGTTCGAGTCGCGCACCCGGCCTTGCCTGCAATATCAGATCAAACGCTGCACCGCGCCCTGTGTCGGCAAGATATCGCAAGCCGATTATGCCGCGTCCGTGCGCGATGCGGAGCGTTACCTTTCGGGCCGTTCAACCGAGATTCAGGCCAAGCTTGCAGCGGAGATGCAGGCGGCGTCGGACGCGCTTGAGTTCGAGAAAGCGGCCGCCCTGCGCGACCGGGTCAAGGCGATGACGCAGGTGCAGACCTCGCAAGGGATCAACCCGCGCGCAACGCCGGAGGCCGATGTCATCGCGCTGCATCTGGAGAATGGGCAGGCTTGTGTGCAGGTGGTTTTCATTCGTTCGCATCAGAATTGGGGAAACCGTGATTTCTACCCCCGCGTCGGCAGCGCCGAGATTGAGGCGGCAGAGGTGCTTGAAGCGTTCACCGGGCAATTCTATGCCAACCATGAACCGCCCCGGCAACTTTTGCTGTCGCACCCGATCGAGAATGCCGACCTGATGGCAGAAGCGCTATCCGATAAGGCCGGGCACAAGGTTGAGTTGCTGATGCCAAAGCGCGGGGAAAAGGCCGAACTGGTTTCCTTCGCGGCGCGCAATGCCCGCGAAAGTCTGGCCCGCAAGATGGCCGAAACCGCAACTCAGGCACGCCTGCTTAGTGGCTTGGCCGAGGCGTTCGGGCTTGATGGGCCGCCGCAGCGTATCGAGGTTTACGACAACAGCCATATTCAGGGCACCAACGCCGTTGGTGCGATGATCGTGGCCGGGCCGGACGGGTTCATGAAGAACGCGTATCGCAAGTTCAACATCAAGGGTGATAATCTGACCCCCGGCGATGATTTCGGAATGATGAAAGAGGTGCTCACGCGCCGTTTCAAACGCCTGATGAAAGAAGACCCGGAACGCAAGGAAGGGCATTGGCCCGACCTGTTGCTGATCGACGGCGGTGCCGGGCAGGTTTCGGCGGTGAAACAGATCATGGATGAGATGGGCGTCGCCGATCTGCCGATGGTGGGGGTGGCCAAGGGGATTGACCGGGATGCAGGCAAGGAAGAGTTCCACCGCGCGGGCCAGCGCCCGTTCGCGCTGAGGCATAACGATCCGGTGCTATATTTTGTCCAACGCCTGCGCGATGAGGCGCACCGCTTTGCCATTGGCACGCACCGCGCCAAGCGGGCAAAAGCCATCGGCGCGACGCCGCTTGATGATATTCCCGGTGTTGGTGCCACCCGCAAGCGCGCGCTGCTGGCGCATTTCGGGTCCGCCAAGGCGGTGAGCCGCGCGGCCCTGGCCGACCTCAAGGCGGTGGAGGGCGTTTCGGGCACCTTGGCCGAGACGATCTATGATTTCTTTCACGAGAACGGGTAGGGCACAGCATAGGCGGGGCGTGCGTGTTGGGCGTTGCTGTTCTGGTCTTGCTGTCCGCGACCCAGTCAATACGGTGGCTCACGCCCCGCGAATAATCTTTGCGAACGGATCGAACATTGCCTCATTGGCGCACAGCACTTCACCATCCTCAAGGATATCACCGTCAGCCTGAAGCGGCTGGATAAGCCCGCCCGCTTCCTGCACGATCACCACGCCAGCGGCCATATCCCACGCGTTGAGTTTGCGCTCCCAGAAGCCCTCATAGCGTCCGGCGGCGACATAGGCCAGATCAAGCGCCGCCGACCCCCAGCGCCGCACACCCGCACATGTCGGCATCAGACGACCAAGATCCTTGAGCGTGTCAGGCAGATCGGCGCGCCCGCCGAAGGGCAAGCCGGTGGCAAAAATGCTTTCGATCATCCGGCGGCGGCCAGAGACGCGCAGACGCTGGCTGTCGTTCAGCCACGCGCCTTCGCCCTTTTCGGCATAGAACATCTCGTCCTTGGCGGGATCAAAAATCACGCCTGCAACGACATTTCCCTTGTGTTCAAGGGCAATGGAAACGGCCCAGTGCGGCAACCCGTGCAGGAAGTTCGTGGTTCCGTCGAGCGGGTCGACAATCCAGCGCCGGGTCGGGTCTTCGCCAGCTTCGAACCCGCCTTCTTCGGCCAGCCAGCCATAGGTGGGCCGGGCATTGCGCAGCTCTTCTTTCAGGACGGCTTCGGCCTTCAGGTCGGCCTTGGAAACAAAATCACCGGCCCCTTTCATGCTGACTTGCAGGTTTTCGACCTCGCGGAAATCCTTCACGAGGCTGCGGCCTGCCTTGCGGGCTGCCTTGATCATGATGTTAAGATTTGCGCTGCCCTGCATTGCCCTGCTCCTATCGCTCAGGCAGCGCGTATAGCCCGCGGCGCGGGGCTTGCCAAGGGCGTGTAATAATGTGGTGAACGCGCCGCACGGCGACCTGTTTTCGAATGACACGGCCCGAAAAATAGTTAGGTTCTTACTTGCGAAGAACAGGAGAACGGGAAATGCATAAATTGATGATGGCAGCCGCTTTGGCTGCACTGCCAATGGCGGCGCCGGGCTTGGCTTGGGCCGAGGGGGTTATGCACAAGGTGGCGGTTCACGTGGATCAGAATAACCCGAAGGTGATGAACATGGCGTTGAACAACGTCAAGAACCTTCAGAAATACTATGCCTCGCAGGGCGATGAGTTGACCGTTGAGGTGGTGGCTTACGGGCCGGGGCTCAACATGTTCGTGAAGGACAAGAGCCCGGTTTCCGACAGGATTGCCGCGATGAGTCTTGAGCTGGATCACGTGAAGTTTTCGGCTTGCGGCAATACCCATGCCAAGATGGAACAGAAGGCAGGTCATGATGTGCCGCTGATTTCCGAAGCGGAGGTCGTGCCATCGGGCGTTGTGCGGTTGGTTGAATTGCAGGAAGACGGCTATAGCTACGTAAAGCCCTGATCGCAGAGCATGTCACGAAAAACGCCCCGGTTTTATAAGCCGGGGCGTCAGGATTCGTAGGGTAGGGCGTTCCTCTGGTTCGGCCTTATCCGATCGCGGCGGCTTTTACGTCGTCGTCGATATGGGGCACATATTGCTCGAAGTTTTCCGAGAACATCTTCACCAGTTTGGCAGCCTGAGCGTCATAGGCTTTCTTGTCGGTCCATGTGGCGCGCGGGTCGAGCAGGGTCGCATCGACATCGGGCACCGTTACCGGAACGTCGAAGCCGAAATTCGGGTCCTTGCGGAACGTGGCCTCGTTTAGCGGACCATCAAGTGCTGCGGTGAGGAGCGCGCGGGTGGCCTTGATCGGCATCCGCTTGCCGGTGCCGAACGCGCCACCGGTCCAGCCGGTGTTGACCAGCCAGCAGGTTGCGCCGTGCTTGGCGATCTTTTCCTGAAGCAGCTTGCCGTAGACCTCGGGGCGGCGCGGCATGAACGGTGCGCCAAAACAGGTGGAGAAGGTGGGTTCCGGTTCAAGCACGCCGCGTTCGGTGCCCGGCGTTTTCGAGGTGAAGCCGGACAGGAAGTGATACATCGCCTGCGCCGGGGTCAGCCGGGCGATGGGTGGCAACACGCCGTAGGCATCGCAGGTCAGCAAGATGATGTTTTTCGGATGCCCGCCTTGTGCGCTCTCGGAGGTGTTGGAGATATAGTGCAGCGGATAAGCGCAGCGCATGTTTTGGGTCAGCGAGCTGTCCTCAAAATCAAGCTCCATGGTCTCTTCGTCATAGACCATGTTTTCAATCACGGTGCCGAACATCGAACAGGTGGCATAGATTTCCGGCTCGGCCTCGGCTGACAGGTGGATCGTCTTGGCATAACAGCCGCCTTCGAAGTTGAACGTGCCCTGGTCCGACCAGCCATGTTCGTCATCGCCAATCAGCACCCGGTCCGGGTCAGCCGAAAGCGTGGTCTTGCCGGTGCCCGACAGGCCAAAGAAAATCGCCGTATCGATCGGGTTGCCTTTGGCATGGTTGGCCGAGCAATGCATCGGCATGATGTCTTTTTCCGGCAGCAGATAGTTCAGCAATGTGAAAACCGACTTCTTGTTCTCACCGGCGTATTCGGTATTGGCGACGAGGATCAGCTTGCGATCGAAATTAAGGGCGATCACCGTATCGGAACGGCAATCATGGCGCTCGGGGTCCGCCTTGAAGCTGGGGCAGTTGATGATGGTGAAATCGGCAACGTAGCTGTTGAGCGCCTCGCGCGGCGGGCGGCGCAGCATGTTGCGGTTGAAAAGTGCGTGCCACGACATTTCGGTAATCATGCGCACATTGATTGCATGGGCCGGGTCGGCGCCGCCGGTCAGGTCCTGAACGTGGTAATCCCCGCCCTTCATGTGTTCCAGCATGTCTTCGTAAAGACGGGCAAAGCCTTCTTCGCTCATCGCGGCATTTTGGTCCCACCAGATCGTGTTTTCGACCGACGGTGTTTTCACCACATGTTTGTCTTTCGGAGAGCGGCCCGTGAATTTTCCGGTCGACACCAGAAACGTGCCGCCATTGCCGATCCGGCCTTCGCCTGCTCTGACCGCCGCTTCGATCAGAGCGGGCTCCATGAAGTTGTAATAGACATTGCCCAGCCCTTCGATGCCTTGGTCTTCAAGCCGGAAATTCGGGTTCACCCGTCCTAATGTCATATTTGATTTCTCCTGATGCGCCCGCGTTGGTGGCGGATGGTCCTGGCGTGAGTGGCAGGGTTCGCCGCTCGTGCTTTCGGCCACAAAGGCCGATGCCGCCTCTTAACACGCGCCAAGTGCCGGAGAACAGGCAGCTTTGCCGCAGGGGGCAATTGTTTGCGCAACCACCCCGACAATGCGAATGAGTTAGCGCCAACAAGTTTCCAATCTGAAACGGAAAGTGAGGTAAATTAGCCATTCCTAAGAGATTTTCTTGGCAGAATCGGGGTGAAACACGGCCTGATTCGCAGTTGGGGATTGATTGCAAAGGAGAAAGCGGCGATTGTCTCTGAAAAAAGCAGGCGTAACGAGCAGTATAAGGACTTCTGATATGTCGAAGATCGCCCTTGTGGACGATGACAGGAATATTCTGACATCGGTGGCCATGACCCTTGAAGCAGAAGGTTTTGAGGTTGAAACCTATCATGACGGTCAGCAGGCGCTGGACGCATTCAACCGGCAACTGCCCGATATGGCAGTGCTGGATATAAAGATGCCACGTATGGACGGCATGGATTTGCTGCAACGACTGCGGCAGAAAACCTCCATGCCGGTGATTTTCCTGACCTCGAAAGACGATGAGATTGATGAGGTTCTCGGGCTGCGAATGGGGGCGGATGATTATGTGAAGAAGCCGTTCTCTCAACGCCTTCTGGTGGAGCGCATCCGCGCGCTCTTGCGCCGACAGGATGCGGTGGCCGGGGATATCGTTGGCGATACCGAAGAAACCAAGGTGATGGAGCGTGGCGATCTGAGGATGGACCCGCTGCGCCATTCGGTTACATGGAAGGGCAAGGATGTCTCGCTCACCGTGACCGAGTTTCTGCTGTTGCAGGCGTTGGCGCAACGGCCCGGCTTCGTGAAAAGCCGCGATCAGTTGATGGACGTGGCTTATGACGATCAGGTTTATGTTGATGACCGCACCATTGACAGCCACATCAAACGGCTGCGTAAGAAGATGCGCAGTGCCGATGACGACTTCTCGGCGATTGAGACCCTCTACGGGATCGGCTACAGGTATAACGAAGAGTAAGGCGGTAGCAGCGGGCGCAAAAACGCACCCCATCTGAGAGGACCGACGTGCGCGACATGGCGCCTGAACGTGACGGAGATATTGTTCTGGGTGACGATTTTGTTGCCCCGAACGCGACTGTTGACGATGAAATTCGGGTCAGTCGTGAGAAGCGGGGGCTGCATACGTTGCGGCGCTCGCCGTTGGCGCGCAAGATCATCACCTTCAACCTGATTGCGCTCAATATTCTGGTCGCGGGTATCCTCTACCTGAATTCGTCGCGCGACGGGTTGGCCCAGCAGCGCGCCCGCGGGTTGGTTAGCGAAGTTGAACTCATCGCCGATGTGTTCGAAGCGCAATTGCCGGTTGGCCGGACGGTTTCACTGACTTCACAGAGCGACGTGAACGTGAGCGCAACGCTTGCGGGCCTCGATATGCGCAAGGGCGTTCAGGTTTTCGTGTTCGACACAGACGGCACGCCGGTGGGGACCGCCGGCGGCAAGGGGCTGAACTCGATAGTCGAGAATATCGGCGTCGATGACCGGGCCACTTTCCTGACCGATGGGCTGACATGGATGTGGGATCGGCTCTCGGGGCTGTTTACCGGCGAGAAACCGAGTAAGCCGCTCATCGCGGTTGGGGAGCAAGCCCGCCAGATGGTTCCCGCGACGCTGCAATACGGTTCGCAAGTGGCACCGGGCAGTCATGGGGAAGGCCGGGTCTATACCGTGGCGACGCGGATCATGGACGGGAAGCAGCCGATAGGCGTTGTTGCGCTGGCGTCAACTTCGGGAGAGATTGATCAGCTGGTGCGGCTCGGGCGCGAACGCGTCCTTCAGATGTTCATCATCGGAATTGTCGTCTCTATCGGGCTTAGCCTTGTGTTGGCGTCAACCATTGCCAACCCGCTTGCCGACCTTGCTGCGGCGGCAGAAATCGGACGTGACCGCGATACCCGCAAGCGCCAGAACCCCGGCCGCATCCGCATCCCTGATCTGACCGCGCGACCGGATGAGATCGGGCGATTGTCCGGCGCGTTGCGTGGCATGGTCAGCGCACTTTACGACCGGATCGACGGCAACGAACAGTTCGCTGCCGATGTGGCACATGAGATCAAGAATCCGCTTGCCTCTCTGCGGAGCGCGGTGGGATCGCTGCGCATGGTCAAGAAGGACGAACAGCGCGGCAAGCTTCTTGACGTGATCGAGCATGACGTGCGTCGGCTTGATCGGTTGGTCAGCGATATTTCCAATGCGTCAAGGCTTGATAGTGAATTGGTCAAGGAAGAGCAGGAAAGCTTTGATCTGATGAAGATGCTGGGCAATCTTGGCCAGTTCCTTGGCGAGGATGCGAAATCCAGAGGGATCGACTTCATAACAGACCTGCCGGAGCGTCCGATCGTGATCAGCGGGCTTGAGGCGCGGCTGGCGCAGGTGTTTGTCAACCTGATCACCAACGCGATTTCCTTTTGCGAAGATGGCGATGCAATCCGTCTTTGGGCGCGACAGCGCGAAAACCGGGTGCTTGTGGTGGTCGAAGATACCGGGCCGGGCATTCCCGAAGAAGCGTTGCAAAAAGTTTTCAAACGGTTCTATTCCGAGCGCCCGGAAGGCCAGTTCGGCAATAATTCCGGGCTTGGGCTGGCGATTTCAAAACAGATTGTCGAGGCGCATGACGGGGTTATCTGGGCCGAGAACATCCGGCCCACCGATGCCGATATCACGTCAGACCCGCTTGGCGCGCGTTTCATCGTGGGCCTGCCGGTCTGAGCCGTGGCCGGACCGGAGCCGCCAGAGACGATTTTGCACGCCAGTTGCGTGGCCTTTGAAGGCAAAGGCGCGTTGATCCTTGGGCCGTCCGGTGCGGGGAAATCGGCGTTGGCGCTTGAGCTCATGGCGCGCGGGGCCAGCCTTGTGGCTGATGACCGGGTGGTTTTGCAATGCGGCGATGACGGGGAGGTGATGGCGTCGGCCCCTGCGGCCATCGCAGGCCGGATCGAAGCGCGGTGCGTCGGTATTCTTAACGCGGTGCCTGCCGGGCCGGTGCGGCTTGTGCTGGTGGTTGACCTTGGTCAGCGCGAAGCGGCACGGCTGCCGCCGAAGCGCACGAAAAACCTGCTGGGCCAAACCTTCCCCTTGCTTCACAATGTGGCGAGTGATCATTTCGCGGCGGCGATTCTGCAATATCTCAGGGCGGGGCGGAACGCATGAGATGAAAGGGCGGGCGCAATGAATGGGGTGCGCAGCAGTATTGAGACACGGACAGCGCGGTGCGTGATGGTTACCGGACCGTCTGGTGCTGGTCGCTCAACGGCGATTCATGCGTTGGAAGATCTGGGCTACGAGGCGATCGACAACATGCCGCTTTCGCTGGTGCCTCGATTGCTTGATGGTTCATCCGGGGGGCGGGTGTGTCTCGTCCGATGGCGCTGGGAATTGATACCCGCAACCGCGAATTTTCCCCCGCCGCGTTAATTGATGTGATCGACAGATATAATGAGCGTTTCGGCGGTGTGCTGGAGCTTGCCTATGTTGATTGCAGCGAGGATGTTCTGCTGCGCAGGTTTTCCGAAACACGACGTCGGCACCCGATGGCCCCCGCGGAAAGTCCGTTGACGGGCATCCGCCGCGAATATGATTTGCTGGTGGCGGTCCGGGCACAGGCCGATGTCTTGATTGATACGTCGGAGTTGTCTCCGCATGAGTTGCGCGCTGAAATCGCCCGCTGGTTCGCGCCCGAGGTTGCGCCGGGCGGGCGTCCGGGACTCGCGGTTTCGGTGAATTCGTTTTCCTACAAGCGTGGGTTGCCGCGTGGCATTGACATGGTGTTTGATTGCCGCTTCCTGAGGAATCCGCATTGGGACCAAAGTCTGCGCGCGCTCAATGGCACGGATGCGCGTGTTGCCAACTATGTCCAAAGCGATGCACGGTTCGATGATTTCTTTGGTCAAGTCCTTCAACTTGCCGAACTCTTGTTGCCGGCCTATTCGGAAGAGGGTAAGGCGCATATTTCTATCGGGTTCGGTTGCACGGGGGGCAACATCGTTCCGTCACACTTGCTGAAAAACTGGCCGGTGCTCTTGCGGAGGGGGGCTGGCAGGTGTCAATCAGGCACCGTGAACTTGAACGCAACAAGGGCGCCGCGGCAGGAGATGGCGCGGAACACATGGCTGCAGGCGCAAGCGGCAAGCGCGGCATGGGACAGGAGGGGTAACCTTTGTGATCGGCATTGTTATCGTGGCACATGGCGGGCTTGCAGCAGAGTATGTTTCGGCTGTCGAGCATGTTGTGGGCGCCCAGAAGGGCGTGCGCTCTGTCGCGATTGCGGCAGATTGCGACCGTGGTGCGAAACAGGTTGAAATCTGTCAGGCCGCCGATGCCGTGGATCAGGGCAACGGGGTTGTCGTGGTGGTCGATATGTTTGGTGGATCGCCTTCGAACCTGTCATTGCGGGCGTGTGCCGAGGAAAACCGACGTATTCTTTACGGTGCCAACCTGCCAATGCTGATCAAGCTTGCGAAATCCCGCCATCTTGGGGTTTCGGAAGCAGTGCGTCTGGCGATGGATGCGGGCCGCAAGTATATCGACTGTCAGACCATAGCTGGCACCTGACTTTGCTATTTGAGACTACTGAAAGACGAAATCATGAGTGGACTTATCTTGCGCCAGTTGAAAATCATAAATGTGAAGGGGCTTCATGCCCGTGCTTCGGCCAAACTTGTCGAGGTGGTGGAGGGGTTCGATGCACAAGCCGAGATCAGCCGGGACGGGATGAGTGTTGGAGGAGACAGCATAATGGGTCTTTTGATGTTGGCAGCGCCGAAAGGAAGCACTATTGACGTGCAGACTTCGGGCCCGGACGCCGAGGCGCTGGCGGATGCGCTGGAGGCGCTGGTGGCGGACCGGTTCGGCGAAGATGACTGACCCATTCAGGCGGCTGCGCGCGATAGTGGATGGATGCCGATCAGAGGTTGCGTGAAGGTGGTGGAGAGGTACGGCGAAAACACGGGCCAAGACGCATCCGGCAGCGATCCTGTCGGTGCGGCGATGAGGCCCGATGAGACGATCCGGCATGACCGGCGCTCGCTGACCTATGCGAGTTCGTTTGACAGCCCTCTGCATTCGACCACAATTCGCGCGATCGAATGGCTTACCGGCAAGATCACCATCATTCGAATGGTAAGGGAATTTGAGCGCATGGGCGCACCGCGCGGGCAGGCGTTCTGGCCTGCTGCATTGAAGGTGATGGGGGTTGATCTGCAAACCCCTGACGCGCAACTGCAGCGTATTCCAAAGGAAGGTCCGGTTGTGGTTGTGGCCAATCATCCGCATGGATTGGTTGACGGGATGATTTTGGCCGAGCTGATTGGCCGCGTGCGCAATGACTACCGCATCCTCACACGCGCCCTGTTGACCGGGATTGATGAGGTGGCCTCGTCCTATATGATCCCGGTGCCGTTCCCTTATGAACCTGATGCGCAGAAAAAGTTTGTTGAAATGCGCAAGGCGGCGATGCTGCATCTGAAGGCGGGGGTTGGTTACGTTGTTTCCGTCGGGTGTTGTCGCCTCATCGGATTCGATGTTTGGCCCGGCGGTTGAGCAGGAATGGAATGTGTTCACCGCGCAGATGATCCGCCGCTCAGGGGCAAAGGTTGTGCCAGTGCATTTTCTGGGCTCGAACTCGCGCGCTTACCAGATTGCCAACCGCATTTCGGCGACCCTCAGGCAAGGGTTGCTGCTGCATGAGATCGTGAAAAGCTGCAACAAGCGGCAGGCGCCTGTTATCGGCCATCCGATTGAGGATGAGCGTTACGACATGCTGGAAAAGGATCCGCGCGGCTTCATGGCGTGGCTGCGTGAACATACGCTTTCGCTGACCGACTAAGTGCGCCTGCGGTTACTTTGCGCAAGCCAAGAGCCGGTCGATATCAAGATGGGCCTCCAGATGCGCGGCCAATGCATCAAGGCTTTCCTCAACCCCTGTGGCATAGGTGCCATCAGAGGTGACACCAAAGCCGTTCAGCCACGCCGCACGAAACCCGTCATCGCGAAACATGCCGTGCAGATAGCTGCCCGAGACGCGGCCATCGGCGCTGATTGCACCTTCGGGGCGGCCTGAGATATGGCTGAAAGGGCGGGCGCGGTCTGGCCCGTCACTCTGCCCGATGTGGATTTCATAACCTGAGAAACCGGCCCTTGTGGTGGCGTGGACCGCCTGCACTTCGGTGAGTCGTTTTTCACCATGCATGACCGTGTCGATCTTAAGAAAGCCAAGGCCGGGATCGGTGCCGGGCGGGCCTTCTATGCCATCGGGGTCGGAAACGCTGTGCCCCAGCATCTGATAGCCGCCGCATATGCCAAGGATGGCACCGCCGCGCCGATGATGGGCGCGCAGATCGGTTTCCCAGCCTTGTGCGCGCAGGAAGGCAAGGTCGCCACGGGTAGATTTGGTGCCGGGCAGGATCACCAGATCAGCGTCCCCCGGCACCGCGCGGCCGGGGCCAAGCATGGTGAGCCGCACGCCGGGTTCCTGCGCCAACGGGTCGAGATCGTCGAAATTGGCAATGCGTGACAGGCAGAGGCAAACCACGTGCAACCCGCCTTCGCGGCGCGGGGTGTCCAGATCAAGGGCGTCTTCCGCAGGGAGCTTCCACGCGTCGGCAAACCACGGCAGAACGCCAAAACCGGGCCAACGGGTGCGCGCTTCGATCATTGCATAACCATCGTCGAATAGCCGGGGATCGCCACGGAACTTGTTGACAAGAAAGCCTTTGATCTGTGCGGCATCGGCGGGATCGAGCACCGCTTGGGTGCCGACAATTTGCGCGATGACGCCGCCGCGATCAATATCACCGGCAAGTATGACAGGCACATCTGCCGCTTGAGCAAACCCCATATTGGCGATGTCACGTGGGCGTAGGTTGATCTCTGCCGGGCTGCCTGCGCCTTCCACAATTATCAGGTCGAATTGAGTTTTCAGCCGTGCAAAACTTTCCAACACCTTGTCGAGAAGTTGTGCCTTCAACGTGCCGTAGGCATGGGCTTCGGTCGTGGCAATTCGCCTGCCTTGAACAATCACCTGCGCGCCGGTGTCGGTTTCGGGTTTGAGCAGCACCGGGTTCATATCGCTCATCGGGGGCAGGCCACAGGCCAGCGCCTGTAACGCCTGTGCCCGGCCAATTTCACCCCCGTCGGCGGTGACGGCGGCATTATTCGACATGTTTTGGGGCTTGAACGGGGCGACCGATATGCCGCGCCGCCGTGCCACCCGCGCAAGACCGGCGACAAGCATGGATTTTCCGACATTGCTGCCGGTGCCTTGGATCATCAATGCGGGCATGGGAATTCTCATTTATGGCTGTTAACCCTCATAGCGAGTGGACGGCGGCTGTAAAGACCAGAGAGAACGCTAGGCTGGTTTTCATTTTCGGATGGAAGGCGGGCGCGATCCGGGGCAGAGTTTTGCAACCAAAAAGAGGGAATCGACATGCCACTTGCCATGAACCGCGCTGTTTTCATCACCTGTGCCGTCACCGGATCGGGCAGCAGTCAGGATCGCAGCGCGCATGTGCCGCGCAGCCCGCAGCAGATTGCCGAAAGCGCGATAGAGGCGGCGCGGGCCGGGGCGGCGGTGGTGCATTGCCATGTGCGCGACCCGGAAACCGGGGTGCCATCGCGCAGGCTCGACCTTTACCGCGAGGTGACGCAGCGGATTCGTGAAGCCGAAGTTGATGTGGTGCTGAACCTGACCGCCGGGATGGGCGGCGACATGGTATTTGGCTCACCCGAGGCACCATTGCCGCTCAGCGAGGCGGGCACCGATATGGCCGGGGCGGCAGAGCGGGTGGAGCATATCAAGCAGTGCCTGCCGGAAATTTGCACGCTCGATTGCGGGACGATGAATTTTGCCGAGGCCGACTATGTGATGACCAACACGCCCGGCATGTTGCAGGCGATGGGCCGGATGATGACGCATCTTGGCGTCAAGCCCGAGATAGAGGCATTCGACACCGGGCATCTTTGGTATGCCAAGCAATTGGTGAAAGATGGCATTCTCGACAGCCCGGCCTTGGTTCAGCTTTGCATGGGCGTGCCATGGGGTGCGCCGGATGATCTCAACACATTCATGGCGATGGTCAATAACGTGCCGGATGATTGGACGTTCTCGGCCTTTGGGTTGGGTCGCAACCAGATGGCGTATGTTGCGGCAAGCGTGCTGGCGGGGGGCAATGTGCGCGTTGGGTTGGAAGACAATATCTGGCTCGACAAAGGTGTTCTGGCCACCAATGCACAGTTGGTCGAACGTGCCCGCGAAATTGTTGAGCGCATGGGCGCGCGGGTGATCGGCCCGCAGGAGGTGCGCGAAAAGCTCGGGTTGGTCAAGCGCGCGCCGGAGGCGGTTTAAGATCGTGCGCGCGGGCTGGCTTGCGATTGGGTTGGCGCTGGGCGCGCTGGCGGGATGTGTGCCCGCCACCGGGGTGCGCGCGCCGGACGCGCCAATCTCAAGTCAGGTCAATGTGCGCGCGCCCCAGATCGCCGGCGCTTGGGTGACGCGGGCCAGCTGGGGCAAAGCGCCGGCGCCGGGGGCGCGGCTTTCCTTTGCCGAGGGGCTGCACCAGAACGGGCCGGGGCGGTTCCATGCGCAAAGCGGGCCATTGGCAGGTCGCACATTTTGGGTCTTGTGGATGGACGCGGATGGGCGCACGGCTGCTATTGGTGACCCGGAAGGGCAGTTCGGCTGGATCATGGACCGCAAACCAAAAGGCGGCGCGGACCGGATTGCGGCGGCGAAAGAGATCATGAACTGGATGGGATATGACATGTCCCGCATGATGGAGTGATAGCGATGGCGAAGAAAGCGGCAATCATCGGCGGTGGGGTAATCGGGGGCGGCTGGGCGGCGCGGTTTGCGCTCAATGGCTGGCGGGTGCGGGTGTTTGACCCTGACCCGCAGGCCGAGCGCAAAATTTCCGAGGTGCTGGACAATGCCCGCCGTTCATTGCCGGGGTTGGGCAACGTGGCCCTGCCCGCGCCCGGAGAGATTAGTTATCACGGCTCGGTCAAGGAGGCGGTGAAGGGGGCCGACTGGGTGCAGGAAAGTGTGCCCGAGCGGCTGGACCTGAAGCAGGAGGTCTACGCCGAATTGATGGCGCATGCGCCGGAGCGCGCGGTGATCGGCTCGTCGACAAGCGGCTATAAACCGAGCGAATTGCAGGCGGGGCTGGCAAGGCCGGGGCAGGTTGTTGTGACGCATCCGTTCAACCCGGTTTATCTTCTCCCGCTGGTTGAACTGGTGACGACGCCCGCCAATGACGCAGCCCATATCGCGCGGGCAAAGGACATCCTGCGCGGCATTGGGATGCATCCGCTGCATGTGAAGAAAGAGATCGACGCCCATGTCGCGGATCGGTTTCTTGAAGCGGTCTGGCGTGAGGCGCTTTGGCTGGTCAAGGACGGGATCGCCACCACGGAAGAGATTGACGATGCGATCCGCTTTGGTTTTGGCCTGCGCTGGGCGCAGATGGGGCTGTTTGAGACCTACCGCGTGGCCGGTGGAGAGGCCGGGATGCGGCATTTCATTGCGCAATTCGGGCCGTGCCTGAAATGGCCATGGACCAAGCTGATGGACGTGCCTGAATTGACGGATGAATTGATCGACGCGATTGCCGATCAGTCGGACGCGCAATCGGGCATGTATTCAATCCGCGAGTTGGAGCGCATTCGTGACGCCAATCTGGTTGGTATCATGCGCGCTCTTTACCAAGAAGACTGGGGCGCGGGGAGTGTGCAGAAGGTGCACGACAAGGAGCTTGAAACCGGCGCGGGGCTGGCAAGCCATGTTGATGATCTGGATAACCTGGCGGCGCCGGTGCTGACGGCCCGGCGAGCAGTGCCGCTGAATTGGCTTGATTATAATGGCCACATGACAGAAAGCCGCTACCTTGAGGCATTTGCCGACGCCACCGACCGGCTGATGCAGATGATCGGGTGTGATGAGGCCTACATTTCGGATGGTGGCAGCTATTTCACCGCAGAGACCCATATTCGCCATATCGACGAGGCCCGCGCCGGGGCGGTGATCGAGATCAAAACACAAGTGATCGGCGGGCAAGGCAAGAAAATGCATTTGTTCCACGAGATGCGCGAGGGGGAACGCCTGCTGGCAACCGGAGAGCATTTCATTTTGCATGTTGATCTGAAAACCCGCCGTTCGGCCCTGCCGGGGCGGCACATTGAAGCGGCATTTGGGCGGTTGCTGGCGGCCCATGCCACCTTGCCTGCGCCGGACGGGCTGGGCCGACGGATCGGCGGCCAATAGCAGCCCGCTTTACGGCCCCGATGAGCCGATGGGAATGGCTTCGCTGAGCTTCGCCAGATGGGCAGGTAACTCACGCGCGGGAATGGAAGCTTCGCGCACCAGTTGATCGAAATGCGCGGTGAATCCGGCGACCCGTTCGCTATCGCGGAAGGCAAGGTAGTTTCGCCCAAGATAAAGCACGGCAAGCATCGAGCCGAACACGGTGATTGGTGCCGAAAAAGGCGGCGCGCGTCGAATTGGTAGAGGCGCAGGCGCGGGTAGAGTTGATCGTGCAGTGCGGCAATTCGCGCGAGTTGCGCGCGGCGCAGGTCAGGAGCAAGCCCGCTGTAATATCCTTCGCCACGCGCGAACGACGCAATTTCATAAAGCGGCACCGCAATCTCGTAATCCGATTGCGAGGCGCGCATCCATTCCAGCCGGTCCTGCGCGGCGCCAATGGCCTGATCGGCGGTGCGACCGAGATGCGGTGAATATTCCCATTGGAGGACTTCGCGGGTTTTCAGCATATCAGGCAGGGTGGCCGGGACATGACGGATTTTCATGCCTGCGGCTTCTTCGTGCCAGGCGAAAATCTGTTCATCGACAAGCGCGCGGGCCGCCTGTGTCATGGTCAGCGCGTTGGCAAGAAGATCACTGGCGGTTTCGGGCCGATCAGAGAGCGACAGTAACCAATCGGCGGTTACACCAAGGGCGGCGGCACATTCCCCGACCACCTGTGCATTGGGCAGCCGGGCACCCGATCCCTTCAGCAACTGCGAAATCGTCGAGCGATCAACCCCGATACGCCGCGCGAGCGCGCTTTGGCTCATCCCTGTTTGGGCCATGGCCTGCGACAGGCGGGTGCGAAACTGGCTGGCGCGTTGGCGTTTGTCGACTTTTTGCTGCATGTGATGATAAATATCACAATTGCAGAGAATTGTTAATCATATTTGGAATGGGCGGAGTTCCGCTTGTTGGATACCACATCTGACATGCAAGTACCCAAACACCCCCGAATGGAACGCCCGGTTCGCAGCCTTGTGAAAGCAATCTGCCAGCCGGTTGAGGCGTTCGCAAACCCGTGGCGTATCGAGTGGCCCACCCTTGGGCTATTGATCCTGACATATGGCCTTTGGGCAATCGCGACGACATGGGCGGCGGCGTTTTGGTTGCCGCTCGGGATGGTGCTGGTGACGCTGAGCGCGACGCAGCACAGCTCGCTTAGTCATGAGGCGCTGCACGGGCATCCGACCCGGTTGAAATGGCTTAATGAGATGCTGGTTTTCCCTCCGCTGACGTTGGCTATTCCCTATCAGCGGTTCCGCGACACCCATATCGCGCATCATCATGATGAGATATTGACCGACCCGTATGACGATCCTGAGACAAACTACCTCGCGCCGGATGTGTGGATGACGCTGCCGCGATGGGCCAAGGCGGTGCTGCGGTTCAATAACACCTTGGCCGGGCGCTTGCTGCTTGGGCCTTTGCTTGGGCAGATCGCGTTCATGCAGGGCGATTGGCGGCTGATCCGTGCAGGAAATCGAGCGGTGCTTGCCGGGTGGCTTTTGCACATCCCGGCGCTGGCGCTGGTGATCTGGTGGATGGCGGCGTTTGGGAAAATGCCGGTCTGGGCTTTTCTGATCAGCGTCTATGCCGCGCTGTCGATCCTGAAAATCCGAACTTTCCTTGAGCACCGCGCACATGGAGAGGCGCGCGGGCGGACGGTGGTTATCGAGGATCGCGGGCTTCTGGCTCTCTTGTTTCTTAACAATAATCTTCACATGGTTCATCACATGCATCCGGGGGTGGCGTGGTACGCGCTGCCCGCAAGATTCCGGGCCGGACGGCAGGGGTATCTTGAGCACAACGAGAACTATTATTACCGCTCCTACGGTGAAATCTTCCGGCGCTATTTCTGGCGCGCGAAAGACGAGGTGTCGCATCCGCTCTTCCGTTCGCGCTGAGGCCGTGCAATAGGCCATTATGGCTTGGATTTTCATCTCCATTCTTGCCGCGGCGTTTCAAACGCTGCGCTTCATGCTGCAAAAGAAGCTGTCGATGGGAACGCTTTCGGCGGGTGGGGCAACATTGGCGCGGTTTTTCTACTCCGCGCCTATCGTGCTCACGCTGGCGCTGGCTTATTGGCTTTGGAGCGGGGTGGACTGGCCGGGTTATTCGGCCCGGTTCTGGGCCTATGCGCTGACCGGCGGGCTGACGCAGATCCTTGCCACATGGTGCGTTGTGGCGCTTTTCGCGCATCGCAATTTCGCCGTGGGTATCACCTTCAAGAAAACTGAAGTCGTTCAGACCGCTCTTATCGGGTTCGTGTTGCTGGGGGATCGGGTGTCTGCTGCGGGAATGGCTGCAATCATGCTGGGGCTGACCGGCGTGTTGGTGCTTTCCGACGGGCCGGGCGGCGGCACCGGCGGGTTGAAACGGTTCACCAATCGCGCGGCAGGGCTTGGTTTGCTCTCGGGAGCGTTCTTTGCCGTTTCGGCGGTCACCTATCGTGGTGCTACGCTGCAAGTGCCAAGTGATGATCCGTTCATGCGCGCCGTGCTGACGTTGGTTGCGGTGACGCTTAGCCAGACAATAGCCATGCTGCTTTGGCTGCGCTGGCGCGAGACCGGGGAAATCTCCCGCGTGGCTGCGGCGTGGCGCACGGCGATGTGGATGGGGGTTGCCGGGATGGCAGGGTCGCTTTGCTGGTTCACCGCGTTCACGCTGGAGAATGCGGCCTATGTGTTTGCCGTTGGCCAGATCGAAGTAATTTTTTCGATCATTGCCTCCGTGTTGGTGTTCGGAGAGACAATCGCACGCAAGGAATACACCGGGATCGGTCTGTTGACGGCAAGCATTCTGGCACTGGTCCTGTTTGGTTAAGCGCCTTGCGGGTTGCCGTCCCGGTCAAAGCTGCGCCCGGACAGCGGGCCGCGCCCTTTGAGGCGGCGAAACAGGCTCTCTTCTTTTGAATTATAGAAAAACGGCACGTTCTTGGGCGGGGTCGGATCAGAGGCGCGGGCGCTCACTTCGGCCAGCACCACTTCGGTAATGAATGGCAGGTCGAATTTTCGAACCTCTTCGAGCGGAATCCATTGCAAATGCGAGAGTTCGTCCTGCGCGGTCGAGAAATCATCAAGGTCGCTTGAAATCTCATCGGCATCGACCAGAAAGAACCGCGCATCAAAACGGCGCGGGCGACCGGGGGGCGTGATGGCACGGAAAACGAACTGCAACGGGTGTGCATCGGGAAGAAAGCCAGTTGCCGCGAACCCGGCCCAATCTTGGGGTGGCTGAGTGTCCCATGAACGGGGCTGACCTAAAATCAGGCTGGTTTCTTCCCACAGCTCACGAATTGCGGCGGTGGCAAGTGCGTGGGTAAGATCCTGTTCGCAATCTTCCAGCAGGCGGTTGCGACAAACTTGTGGCATCGGGCGCGCCAATGGCACCCCGGCATCGTCTGGGTCAACCGCGCCGCCCGGAAAGACGAATTTGTTGGGCATGAATGCGGCCTTGGCACCGCGCTGGCCCATCAACACTTTCGGCGCGGTCTTGCGGTCGCGCAGGGCAATCACCGTCGCGGCATTGCGCAGGGCGGACTTGTCGATAGCATTTGGTTCCGGTGCGCTGTTCATTCGGCTTGCCCCCTTTGATATGTGGCAAAGGCGAAAGCTCAGGCGGCCTCATCTTCGTCGTGGCCAAACCCGTGCATGAACCGGGCCCATTGAAACCCGATCATCGCCCCTTTCAATCTGGGCAGAAGGTATAGCGACAGGCCGACGCAGCCAATAGCGAAGATGGTGAACAACACCAACGGCTCCGGGCGCCATTTCACGAAGGCGAACAACAACAGCGGTGCCATCAGGTGCCCGACGATCAGAATGGTCAGATAGGCAGGGCCATCGTCAGCCCGCTGATGGGTGAAATTCTCGCGGCAGACCGAACATTCATCATGCACCTTGAGATAGGCTTTCAAGAGCGGCCCCGCCCCGCAATTGGGGCAACGGCGGCGCCACCCTTTGCGAACAGCGGGCCAAAGCGGGCGCTCTTCATCGAGTGTCGCCCGGCGCAACTGCACAGAGCTCTGATCAGGGGCGGTGGTCTCGGTCATGATTGTCCTCGTGGTATCCGAGGATAGGTGGGGCAAAAGATGGCGTTTGGGAAGGGCGGGCGGTGCGATTGCGGCGCCATGTCGCGCAGTTGCATCGATTTACTGCAAGGTGCCCAGAAAAATTTTCGGAAAAATTCTAGTTAGAGCGACGGAACCGGCGCGGCGCTGCGTTTGAGCTTTTGAAACCGGGGCGAGACCCGGTCTCGTGAGGGGCAAGAAACTGACAAATGGCTCAAGGAGAGTTAACTATGAAACGCACTTATCTGATCGCAGGTATCTCGGCACTGGGAATTCTGGCCGGAACTGGCGTTGTTTTTGCACAGGCGCAGCATGACCGGCACGGGCAGCGCGGTGGCATGGAGATGATGATGTTCAAGCAGGCCGACACCAATGGTGATGGCAAGGTGACATCTGAGGAAATGGAGGCCGCGGCCAAGGCGCGGTTTGCCGCCGCTGACAGTGATGGAAACGGCAAACTTTCCGCAGACGAGATGCAGGCGGCGTCCTTGAAACGCCAAGAAGAGCGTCGGCAGGCCCGCGCCGAACGCATGGCTGCAAAAATGATAAAGAAGATGGACAGCGACGGCGATGGCGAGCTGAGCTTCGATGAGATGCCGGGGCAGAAAACCGCATCGCAAAAGATGTTCGACAGGCTCGACTCCGATCATGATGGTGCCGTGAGCGAAGCAGAAATGAAAGCCGCACGCGAGCGGATGCACCAGCACATGAAGGAGCGCCGCGATCATGACGGTAAGCGCCATCATTCCGGTCGCAAGGGGCAGCACGACTGACGCCTCTTGCCGGGACCGCGGGGTTGTCCGTGGTCCCGGCATCTGGATTGCCAGCCGCGCCGGAACCGGATACGCCACGCTGAGGATGCCGATGCCCCCTGACGACCTTGCCAATGCGCCGGACGAGGCGCTGATCACCCGGTTTGCCAATGGCGATGCGGTTGCTGCGCAGGCGTTGACAGAGCGGTTGACGCCGGTGGTCATGGCACATGCCTACCGTTTGCTGGCGGATCGGGCGGAAGCCGAGGACGTGGCACAGGACGCAATGATGCGGCTTTGGCGGGTCGCGCGGGATTGGCGTCATGGTGAGGCGAAGGTGACAACCTGGCTTTACCGCGTCACGGCCAACCTCGCTACGGATCGGTTGCGCAAACGGCGCCGGGCCGGGCCGCCATTGGACGATCTGCCTGAACCGGCGGATAAGACACCGGGCGTGGTGGCCAAGTTGGTCGAGAAAGACCGCGCCGAGGCATTACAGGCCGCGCTGGCCGGGCTGCCTGAGCGGCAACGTCAGGCGGTGATCTTGCGCCATCTCGAAGGGTTGGCGAACCCGGAGATCGCGGAAATCATGGAGATAAGCACCGAGGCGGTGGAAAGCCTGACGGCGCGTGGAAAACGGGCACTTGCTGCGGCGTTGAGCGGCAAGCGCGAGGAACTGGGGTATGGCTATGACGGATAAAGACACAATGCGTGACGTGGAACTGGATAGCTTTTTTGCGGCCGCCCGGAGCGCACCCGAACCTGCATCGAAAGCCTTGCTGGCAAGGGTTATGGCCGATGCGCAAGCGGTGCAGGCCTCCGCGGCAACGACGGCTTCGGCACAGGCGCGCACCACGCCGAAGCGTGGCTGGGGTGCGGGGTTTTGGGCCGCACTTGGCGGTTGGCCTGCTATGGGTGGGTTGGCCTTTGCGACGGTGGCAGGTCTTTGGATCGGCTTCAGCCCGATATTGGGAGGGAGCGTCGCGGTGCAAAGCGCCATGGGGTTGGATGCCGTGAGCAATGACGGCTATCTGGTCGATTACGCAACCGGCTATGAATATGCCTTCGAAGGAGGGGAAGCGGGATGAGCGAGAACATGAAACAGACGCCGGGAATGCGGCGCGGCCTGCGCTGGCTGCTGGTTGGATCGCTGGCGTGCAACTTGCTGATTGCAGGGGCGGTTGTGGGAATGCTTGTGGCGCACCGTGTGGGGGATGATCACCGCCCGCCACGGTTCGATCGGGCCGGTGGGTTGATGACCAAGGCATTGAGCCCGCAGGATCGGCGCACAATCGGGCGCGAACTGCGTCGTGCCTACCGCGAAAAGCGCCCGTCTTTTGCGGATGTGCGCACGGAATATCAGGCGGTGATAGATGCCTTGCGCGCCACGCCCTATGATCCATCCGTCGTGCGTGCAGCGGTAGAGCGCCAAATCGCAGCGATGCAGGAGCGCGGCCAGACCGGCAAGGAATTGCTCCTCGCGCGATTGGCCGAGATGGACGATGCCGACCGCAAAGCTTATGCCGACCGGCTGCAGGATATTCTTGAACACGGGCCTCAAAAAGAACGCCGCAGGCGCTGACCCGCTGACCCGCTGGGCGGCATAGGGGCGACGGCTCGCGCCGTTGAGCCCGCAGTATCAGGCCGCTGACCGCGCCGCGCCGAGACTCACCCGGTTCCGCCCGCGCGCCTTGGCGCGGTAAAGCGCCCGGTCGGCCTGCTCCAGCGTCAATTCGGGGCTTTGCCACAGCGCAGGGAGGTCCCCCTGCGCCGCCGGGGCCGGGGCAGAGGCCATCGCGACGCCGATACTCACGGTCGCTTGCAACGCGCGGTTTGACCCGGCAGTCGGACGACAACTCTCCCGAACCGCGCGGCACAGCCGTTTTGCCATCAGTTGCGCTTCGTGTGGCCCTGCGTTCGGCAGAGTCACTATAAATTCATCGCCGCCGATTCGCGCCAGAATACCTTGTGTGCCGAGGGCGGATTTCAGCACGTTTGCCACCCGGATCAATACCGAATCCCCTGCTGAATGGCCGAATTGATCATTGATGAGTTTGAAATGATCAATGTCGATTATCATTACCGCATAGTTGCGGCTGTATTTTTCCGCCTCTGAGGCGATTTGTGTGAGCCGGGGAATGGCATACCGACGATTATAAAGACCCGTGAGCGGGTCTGTCATTGCAGCGCGTAACCCATCGCGCAAATCTTCGCGTAGCCGTTTGATCCGGCGTTTTCGCATGGTTTGCCGGGCGATCCTGAGCGCGATCTCTGCCGCTTCGGCGGGTTCCGCGACAACATCATTGGCACCGAGATCAAGGGCTTCGGCAGCGATTTTCGGCGCGTGCTCCCCTTCGACGACCGCAATAATGCCGCAATCGCGGGTTTCGGTCTTGGCGCGCAGATCGGCTAACACCTGAAGGCCCGCTTCACGTGATTGCGATGTCAGCATGAGCACAAGCACATCGGGGCGCACGGTGTTGCCGGCATGCCGGATAGCATCTCTGAACCCGGAAGGCTGAATCCGAGCGGCGGTGTGCGGGGCGATACGGCTTTGCCATCTCACCGCGATTTTCATATCTGCCGCAAGAATGGCCACGCGGCCGGGGGCGGTGAATTGTTCGGGGTCTTCAGCCAGCCCGAGCGCACGATGTTCATGTTCACGCAGGCTGAGTTCCTCCTCCATCTCGCTCAACCTCAGGATGGAGCGCATCCGTGCCAGCAGAAGCTTGTCGTCACCGGGTTTGAGCAGCAAGTCACTTGCGCCTGCTGAAAGCAATGCGAGGCGGGACGCTGATTCCGGATCAGCCGTCTGTATAATAACGGGAATTCGCGCCGTTTTCGGATCGGCCATGATCGCTTCGAGAAACCGCTCCACGCGCATATCGGGCAGTTGCGATGCGCATAAAATCACGTCTGGCCGCCAATCACCGGCCACCGCCAGCCCCTCGGCTGCGGTTGCGGCCTGAGCAACTTGATAACACGATGCTGCCAGTTTGACCTTCATCACGATCCGGTTGGTCGCGATGTTGTCGATGATGAGAATCTTGCCGGGCACGGGAGTTCCCTTGCATTTGCTGCGTTTTCTGGCCACATCTTCTCACTAGAGTGGTTAACAAAACCTTTCCGGAATCGATACAAATGCCGATGTCGCAAGAATCCGCCGAGACTGTTGCCTTGCAGGCCTTGGCGTGGTTGGCGGCGAATGATGATCTGCTTCCGGTTTTCCTTGGGGCGTCAGGGGCTGCAGCGGAGGATTTGCGCGCGCAGGCGGGCAATGCAGAGTTTCTGGGATCGGTGCTTGATTTCGTGTTGATGGATGATGCCTGGATCATGGGGTTTTGCGATGCTGCCGGGCTTGGTTATGACAGGCCGAAACAGGCGCGTGCGGTTTTGCCGGGCGGGCAGGAAGTATCCTGGACATGACCATGAAAGGGGCACCCGCGATGGAGCTTGACGGGATCATTTTTGACAAGGACGGAACGCTTTTCGAGTTCGGCACCACTTGGGAAGCCTGGGCGATGGCGTTTCTGAACCGGGTCAGTGGCGGCGATGAAAAACGCGCGGCGGCGTTGGGCGCGCGGGTTGATTTCGACTATGAAAATCAACGCTTTGCACCGGAAAGCATCGTGATTGCCGGAACCCCGGACGAGGTCGCGCAGGCCTTGCTGCCGGGGTTGCCGGGGTATGATCTGGCGAGGTTGATTGAGGTGCTGAACGAGGAAGCAGCACAGGCTCCACAGGCGGAAGCGGTGCCATTGGCGCCGTTGCTGGACCGGCTGCGCGGGGCCGGGTTGAAGCTGGGTGTGGCGACCAATGACGCGCACGCCCCGGCACTGGCGCATCTTGGCGCGGCAGCGGTGCGCGACAGGTTTGATTTCATTGCCGGATTCGACAGCGGCCACGGCGGAAAGCCGGGACCGGGGCAGCTTAACGCCTTCCTGAAACAGACCGGATTGGCAGCCGCGCGGGTGGCGATGGTGGGCGACAGCCTGCATGATCTGGAGGCGGGCCGCAGGGCCGGAATGCGCCGGATCGGGGTGCTGACCGGGCTGGCCAGTGCGGACGATTTGGCCAGGTTGGCGGAGGTCGTTTTGCCCGATATCGGGCATATTCCGCGGCTGATTGGGCTTGGCTGAGGCAACGCCCCGAATGGTTAACCATGCGAAAACCGCATAGGTAGGCCGGTCTGCACCTTGGCTGGCGGGTTGGCAGCGATGGGTATGGCAGCCGATGCCATGTCTTGTTTACCGGAAATTAAATAATGCCGCGTACGGTGTTATTGCGGCTTTATGTCGGGTTGGCGCACTGCCCCGCCGTTTTCCGGCCTGAATCCGACAATGCCCGTCGCCAATGGACAGGCGGATCGCTCGCGCGCGTCGAATGATCGTTTCATAGCGATCAGGGAGAGGACCGATGGGACGAGAGGCAACACGACGGCGCAGTGGCGGGCGGGCCGGTAAATCGGCGCGGCGTGGCCCGGCGGTGATCGAGCAGATGCCATGGCGGTTGCCGCAGAATCTTGACCGCCCGACGGAACCGCTGGACGAGGCGGGCGTCGCCGCGATTCATGACGTTGCCATGCGCATCCTCGAAGAGGTCGGCATCGAGATGTTTCATGCCGACGCGATCGAGATTCTGCGCAAGCAGGGCGCGATTATCGAGGGCGAAAAGGTGCGCATCGGGCGTGATTTCATCATGGAGATGATCGCCAAGGCGCCCGAACAATGGGAAATGACACCGCGCAACCCGGCGCACAAGCTGAGCATCGGCGGCAAGACGCTGCTGTTTGGCAATGTGTCCTCCCCGCCGAATTTCTGGAGCTTGGACACCGGGCGCAAGGTGCCGGGCACGCGCGCGCAATGCGCCGAGCTGATCAAGCTGAGCCAGTATTTCAACTGTATCCATTTCTGTGGCGGCTATCCGGTGGAGCCGCAGGACATTCACGCCTCGATCCGGCATCTGGATGTGCTGTTCGACAAGCTGACGCTGACCGACAAGGTGGTGCATACCTATTCGCTTGGCAAGGAGCGGGTGGAAGACGCGATGGAGATGGTGCGCATCGCGGGGGGCCATAGCCAAGAGGAATTCGAGGCCGGGCCGAAATTTTACACCAACATCAATTCCACCTCGCCGCTCAAGCATGACACGCTGATGCTGGATGGCTGGATGCGGATGGCGCGGGCCAATCAGGGGGTGATCGTGACGCCGTTCACGCTGGCCGGCGCGATGGCGCCGGTGACGATGGCGGGGGCCGTGGCACAGAGTATCGCCGAAGGGTTGATCGCCATCGCGCTGGCCCAAGTGATCCGGCCCGGTGCAGCGAGTGCGATTGGCACGTTTACCTCCAACGTCGATATGAAATCGGGCGCGCCTGCGTTTGGCACGCCGGAATACATGCGCGCGACCCAGATGACCGGGCAGATGGCGCGGTTTTACAAGTTGCCGATGCGCTCTTCCGGGGTGTGTGCGGCGAATGTGCCCGACGGGCAGGCGATGTGGGAGACGATGAATTCGCTCTGGGCGGCGCTGCAATCGGGCACCAACATGGTTTACCACGCCGCCGGGTGGCTTGAGGGCGGGTTAATCGCCAGCCCGGAGAAATTCGTGATGGATTGCGAGGTTCTTCAGCAATTTCAACGCTATATGGAGCCGGCCACATGGGCCACGGGCGAGGGCGATCTGGCGCTCGATGCGATCAAGGAGGTCGGCACGCAGGGGCATTTCTTTGGCCTTCAGCACACTCAGGATCGCTATACCGAGGCGTTCTATCAGCCGTTTCTGTCGGATTGGCGCAATTTCGAGGCGTGGGATCAGGCCGGTGGTATCTGGACCGCCCAGCGCGCGCACGACATTTACAAGCGTATCGTTGCCGAATTCGAGCCACCGGCGATGGATCCGGCGATCCGTGAGGAGCTGGAAGCCTTCGTGGCGCGGCGCAAGGAAGAAGGCGGCGCGCCGACTGATTTCTGAGCGGGTGCAGACCCGATTAAATTCAGACAATTGAACCTGTTGAAGAATTGTTAAGCCCGCCCGGTGCAAGCTGCACCGGGGGAACGGGCGTGGTGAGTGAAGCGATATGTATGGGCTGATCAACAGGGCAATTCAGCGGTTCGTAATTGACACATACGGAAGCGTATGTTGGGAAGCTGCGATGCTGCGCAGCGATCTGGGGCTGAGCGGGTTTGAGGCCATGCTGAGCTATGACACAGCGACAACCGGCGCGGTTGTTGATGCGGTGGCCGGTGAGTTGGGCCGTCCGGTGGCGGAAGTTCTGGAAGATATTGGCACCTATCTTGTCAGTCATCCAAACAGCGAAGCGGTGCGGCGATTGTTGCGCTTTGGCGGAGAGGATTTCACCGAATTTCTGCACTCGCTCGAAGATTTGCCGGACCGTGCGCGGCTGGCTGTTTCTGATCTCGACCTGCCGCAACTGGAGTTGAGCGAGTATGGCCTCGGGTGTTTCAGGCTTTCGTTCTCGGCCGGGTTGGACGGGTTTGGCCATGCGATGATCGGCCTGTTGCGCAGCATGGCGGATGATTATGGCGCGCTGGTTCTGCTTGCGCATAACGTGGGAGAGGGCGCCAGCGGAGAAATGATCGAGATTACGCTGATTGATGCGGGCTTTGCCACCGGGCGCAGCTTTGTGCTGGCCGGGCAGGGCGGGGCGGGGCAATGACCGGCGGGCAAGGCGTGACAGAGGGGTTGGCCCCGATGCTTGATGTGCTGTGTCCGGCGCATGTGATGATCGACGCCACCGGCCATCTGCGCCACGTTGGTCCGACCCTGCGCAAGATTAGGCCGGGTAAGGCGCTGATCGGGCTGCGGTTTCTTGAGCTTTGTGAGCTGCGCCGCCCGCGCGCGATTACCACGACAGAGGCGCTCATGGCCTGCGCGGGGATCAAGCTGCACCTGAAATTCCGTGACGCGCCCGAGACCGGGTTGAAGGGGGTTCTGATGCCGTTGCCCGGAGGCGCGGGCGCGGTGATCAACCTTGCCTTCGGGATTTCGGTGCTCGATGCGGTGCGCGATTATGACCTGACGGCGGCCGATTTTGCCGCCACCGATCTTGCGGTTGAGATGCTCTATCTGGTGGAGGCGAAAACGGCGGCGATGGATGTGTCACGCCAGCTTAACGCGCAGTTGCAAACCGCGATGATCGCCGCCGATGAGCGCGCCTTTACCGACACGTTGACCGGGTTGAAGAACCGCCGCGCGATGGAACATGTGCTGGGGCGGCTGATCGCCCTGCGCCGCCCGTTCGCGCTGATGCATGTCGATCTCGATTATTTCAAGCAGGTCAACGATACGCTGGGCCATGCGGCGGGCGACCATGTGTTGCAGCAGGTGGCGCGCGTGATGGTCGCACAGACCCGCGCCGCCGATACCGTGGCGCGGGTTGGCGGGGATGAGTTTGTACTGCTGCTTGACGGGCTGGTGGAGCAGAAGGGGCTGAAAAAACTGGCGCACAGGATCATTGCCGACCTGGAACACCCGATCCCGTTTGGCGGGCAACTGTGCCATGTTTCGGCCAGTGCCGGAACGGTGCTTTCAGGCAGCTATGATGAGGTGACGGCAGCGCAGATGCTTGCCGATGCCGACCTGGCGCTTTACGCCTCGAAACATAAGGGGCGGGCGTGCCACACGTTTTTCTCACCAGCGTTGCGCGAAAGCAGGGGTGCTGCGGCAAAGCGGCTGCCGGGGGCCGGAAGGGGCGGCGGTTGAAGGCGCGCGGTTCAGACCATGACCGCTTCGATCAACTGCGGGCCGGGTTGGGCCATCGCCTTGGCCACGGCTTTGCTGAGTGCTGCGGCATCAGAGACGCTTTGCCCCGGCACGCCGTAGCCTTGTGCCAACTCGACCCAGCCGATTGCGGGATCCTCGAGGGAGAGCAGCGGGTCAGAGCGCGCATCCGGTTCCCCCGCACCGATGTTGGACATTTCATTGGCGAGGATACGGTAGCGTCTGTTGGAGAGGATGACGACGGTGACATTCATCTTCGAGCGCGCCATGGTCCAGAGCGCCTGTGGCGTGTAGCTGGCCGAACCATCGCCAACCACGGCAAGCACCGGACGGTCGGGGCAGGCCGCAGCACAGCCCACGGCGAGCGGCATGGAATAGCCGATGGAGCCACCGCGATTGTTGATCCAGTCATGCGCGGGCGCGCCTGCGCAAGCGGGATAAAGATGCGCGCCGTTGGTCACCGATTCATCGGCGACGATGGCGTGTTCGGGCAAGGCGTGGGCAATCGCGGGCCCAAGCGATTCAGGAGTGATCGCCCCGTCAATCAGCGCGGGCAGGGCAGCAGGCGCGTGCGCGGCGTCGGCCCCCACGGCTGTGGCCAGCGCCTCAAGCGCGGCTTCGAGGTCGCTTTCGGGCGGGCAGAGTGTGTGGGTTTGAGCGGCTTGCGGCAATAGTGCGCTGGGCCGACCGGGATAGGCGAAAAAGGCCACCGGCGCGCGCGCCCCGGCAAGCACGGCGTGGGTTGTGTTTTTCAGCTCGGCAAGGGCGGCGTCGATCTGAAACGGGATACGGGTGAGCAGCGGCACATCGCCGCCGCGCGAAAGCCGCGCGATGGCGGCTTCGCCAAGCAGGCGCGCGCCGGTAGCAGCGGCGATGCCATGGGCCAGCGCGACGGCGCGGGCGGTGATATGCGGCGCGCCAAGAATGAAGAGCGCGCCCGGTTCACCAAGCGCGCGCGCCGCCTCGGCCACCGCATCCGGCGAGGGCAAGGCGGGCGCCGGAACGGCAACCGGCACGGGGTTGCCCGGCGTGACCTCGCCCCAGGCGATGTCGTTGGGCATGATCAATGTGCCAACGCCCATCGGGGCGGTCTGAATTTCTTCCAGCATGGTGGTGGTGAGCGTGGCGATATTGGCGGTACTTTTCGGCGTTGCCACGGCTTTGGAAACGGGCCGTGCCAGCCCGGCGATATCGGCGGTCAGCGGCGCGTCATGCGCGATATGGGGCAGCGCGTGTTCGCCCACGATGTTGAGCACCGGCGTGGCCGCCTTGCGCGCGTTGTGCAGATTGGCCAACCCATTGGCGAGGCCGGGGCCGAGATGCAGGAGCGTGCAGGCGGGTCGGCGCGCCATGCGGGCAAAGCCGTCCGCCGCGCCGGTGGCGACCCCTTCGAACAGGCAGAGATGGCTGGTGATAGAGTGATCGCGCGAAAGCGCGGCCACGAGGTGCATTTCAGTGGTGCCGGGATTGGCAAAGCAGGTGTCGATCCCGTTTGCCGAAAGGATGCGGGCCAATGCGTCTGCGCCGGTTTGGGTCATGTCTTGCCTCGGGCTTAAATGCGGTCAGGGGCGACCCTGCCAGTGGCCCCGCCAGAGTGCAAGGCGTGGTCTTAACCACGACCTTAACCCTGTGCTGCGTCGGCCCGTTTGGCGGCTGCAATGAGCCGGGATTGCACCCGCACCAGCCCCAGTGTTTCGATCACCTCGGGCAGGCCCGGGGTGGCTTTGCGCCCCGCGAGCGCGATTCGAATGGTCGGGCCGAAATGTTTCCATTTCAGCGCGTTATCGGTGACATAGCCATCAAGCGCGCCATGAATCGCCTCTGTCGTGAAGGCGGGAAGGGCGGCCAGCGCGCCAGCGACACCGCGCAGCATGTCGGCCGCGCCGGGCTTGAGCAGGACCGCCTCGGCCTGTGGATCGGTGGTGAAATCGTCACTGATGAGATAATCCAGCCCATCGGCGCACTCGACAAAGGTGGCCGCACGGGTGCGGGCCAGCGAAACGGCCTTTTTCAGCGTCTCAGGATCGGCGGAAAGCCCGCGCTCAGCCAGAAACGGCGCAAGGTGATCCAGATAGTCAGGCAGCGCCATATAGGCATCGTCCTGAATGATCTTCTGGTTGATCGCGATACATTTCTTGTAGTCGAACACGCCGTCGGAGCTGGTCACATCTTCGATGCGGAACATCTTGATCAGGTCGTCAAGGGTGAACAATTCCTGATCGCCATGGCTCCAGCCGAAGCGGATAAGGTAATCGAGCACACCGAGCGGAGCAAAACCGCGCTCGCGGAACTGGCTGACCGAAACCGGAATGCCGAGCCGTTCACCATCGCGCTTGGAGAGCTTGCGCCGGTCGGGGGCGAGGATCAGCGGCAGATGCGCGAATTCGGGCAGTTTGGCACCAAGGGCGCGGTAAAGCAGGATTTGCGGCACGGTATTGGCGATGTGATCGGCGCCGCGCGCGACGATGTCGATCTCCATCAGCATGTCATCGACCACCGCGCCGAAATTATAGAGCGGCAGGCCATCGTTGCGCATGATGACGAAATCCTGAAGCGTGGCGTTGGGCGTCGTGATGCGGCCAAACACCTTGTCTTCATACGTGGTTTCGCCGGAAAGCGGCGATTTGAAACGGATCACGTAAGGCGCGCCCTCGATCCAGTCTGCTGACGTTTTGTCGCGCCAGAGATGTGGATAAACAAAGCGATCCCGCTCTTTCGGGGGCAGCGCGTTGCGCAGCGCGTCAAGCTCTTCGCGGGTGGCATAGCAACGATACGCCTTGCCCTCGGTGACAAGCTGTTCGGCATATTTGGCGTAAATTCCGGTGCGTTCGGTTTGAAAATATGGGCCATGGTCGCCGCCGGCACCTGGCCCTTCGTCCCAGTCGAGGCCGAGCCAGCGCAGGGTCTCAAGCAGGTTCTGCGTGCTTTCATCGGTGCTGCGGGCGCGGTCGGTGTCTTCGATGCGCAGCACGAAAGTTCCGCCCGTGGAGCGGGCATAAAGCCAGTTGAAAAGCGCCGTGCGCACACCGCCGATATGCAAATGACCGGTAGGCGAGGGGGCAAAGCGGACGCGGGGGCGGCTGTTGGGGGGCATGGGGCGCTCATTGGAGAAGGGCAGTGAAATCGCGGGCGTTCTACGGCATCGACCGGGCGAACACAATAAGGCCGATAGACGCGCGACCCCGCCGGGAAATGTGCGCGGAGGCCGCGAAACGCGCAGGGCGGTCAGAGTAGGGCGGCCAAAGCAGGGCGAGATCAAGACCAGCACCTGATACGAAGCGCGCCGCCCCCGCGCCGTAGCTGTCGTTCAACCTGCTGAGACCATTGGAGGCGAGTACCGGAATCGAACCGGTGTACACGGATTTGCAATCCGCTGCGTCACCACTCCGCCAACTCGCCGCCTGAGGGTGTGAGTGCCAGTTATAGGATCATGCGGAGGCTCGCAAGGGTCATGCGGTTGCCTGATGTGCGGGAATTGCGATTTGAGGTGTCGCCAAACATTGCCGCCCAAGTTCAGATGTGTCAGACAAGGCAAAAGGATTCTGGACGGAGTGCAGGATTGCGCCATGACTGACTATGCCGCTCGCCGCAACATTATGGTGGATACGCAGGTTCGCCCTTCGGATGTCACCAAATTCCCGATCATCGAAGCGATGCTGTCTGTGCCGCGCGAGGCGTTTTTGCCGGACGAGCAGCGCGAGGCGGCTTATGTCGGGGAGAATGTCGCTCTTGGCCATGGCCGGGTGTTGCTGGAACCGCGCACGCTGGCCAAGATGCTGGATTCGCTGGATGTGCAGGGCGATGAGCTGGTGCTCGATATCGGGGCAGGGCTTGGCTATTCGTCAGCGGTGATTGCGCGGATGGCCGAAGCGGTGGTGGCCTTGGAAGAGGTCGAGGCCTGGACCGAGGAAGCGCAAGGCATTCTGGCCGATGTCGGGGCCGATAACGTAATTGTTCAGCAAGGCGTGCTGGCCGAAGGCGCGCCGCAGCACGGGCCATATGACGCAATTATCCTGCAAGGTGCGGTGGAGCATTTGCCGGAGGCAATCGCCGGGCAGCTCAAGGAAGGTGGCCGCATGGCGGTGCTGTTTGTTGAGGGGGCGCTGGGTGTCGTGCGGATCGGTTACAAGATCGACGGGAAGATGAACTGGCGGTTTGCATTCAACGCGGGTGCCCCGGTGCTGCCGGGGTTTGCGCGGCATACGGCGTTCGTATTGTGAAGACGGCGCCCCGCTGATTGCGGGGGATTGGCCGGAACGGTCTTGAAGCGCGGGGCGGTTTCGTTTGTGAGCGATAGGGCGCGGCGGTGCTATGTGATAAGGAGTTTGGGATGGGGATTGCCCGATTGAAGAAAAGCCTGATCGCGGCGGCATTGGCCGGCGGTGTTGCGGCGGCGGGGCTGCCAGCAGAGACGGCGCGGGCCGAGACGCTGGCCGATGCGATGGCCAGCGCATATCAGCATAACGGGTTGGTCGATCAGAACCGCGCCCTGTTGCGCGCCGCTGATGAGGATGTGGCGCAGGCGGTTTCGGCGCTGAAGCCGATCCTCAACTGGACAGGCGATGTCACGCATACGTTCAACCGGGGTTACAACACCACCTTGGGGGCGTCGATTGAGTCGAGTTCGACCGCCGCATCGCTGGGGCTTGCGGCATCGCTTTTGCTTTACGATTTTGGCACCAGTTCGCTGCGTACCGAAGCGGCCAAGGAACTGGTTCTGGCAACCCGCGAAACGCTGCGGTCGGCTGAACAACAGGTGATCCTGCGGGCGGCGATTGCTTATCTCGAAGTGCAGCGCAATCAGGAATTCGTTCGGCTGCGGCAGAACAACACGCGGGTGATCGGTGTGGAACTGCGCGCGGCACGTGACCGGTTTGATGTGGGCGAGGTAACGCGCACGGATGTCGCCATCGCGGAAGCCCGGCTGGCGGCTGCGCGCTCGGCCTTGGCGGCGGCTCAGGGGGCATTGGCCAGTGCGGTCGAGGAATACAACGCCGCCGTGGGGCATCGGCCGGGCAAGTTGGCACCACCGCCGCGGCTGCCCAATCCGGCAAAAACCGTGAAGGCCGCCAAGGCGATCGGGCTGCGCGACCACCCCAGCATGCACGAAGTGCAGCATCAGGTGGCTGCCGCTGAATTGAACATTGCCGCCGCCAAGGCCGCGATGAGCCCGACAGTGACGCTCAGGGGCACTTACGGGCTGAGCGAGACCTTCAACAGCCGCGCCAATAACAATGGCGGCACGGTGGGGATCAATGTCGGCGGCCCGATCTATCAGGGTGGGCGGCTGAGTTCGGTCGTGCGCAAGGCTATGGCACAGCGCGATTCGGCGCGCGCCGGGTTGCATCAGGCGCGCAGCACCGTGGCGCAGAACGTCGGTAATGCATGGGCGCAGCTTCAGGTGGCCCGCGCCAGCCGCGAAGCCAGTGACCGTCAGGTGCGGGCCTCTACCGTCGCGTTTCGTGGAACGCGCGAAGAAGCCACGCTGGGCGCGCGCACGACGCTTGATGTGCTCAATGCCGAACAGGAATTGCTCGACGCAAGAGCGAATCTCATCTCGGCCACGATTGACCAGCATGAGGCGCGCTACAGGCTTCTGGCCGCGGTCGGTTGGCTGACGGCCGAGCGGTTGAAACTCAATGTGCCGAAATACGACCCGGCGGCCTATTACAATATGGTAAAGACCGCCCCCGCACAGATGTCGAGGCAGGGCAAACAGCTCGACAAAGTGCTTCGCGCCTTGGGAAAACAGTAAAAGGCGCGCTATCTGTTGTGGGAATGAACCTGCCGCGTTACACTTGGCGCGAGGCAAGAGTGGTATGATGTGATGGCAGAACCCGTGGCAAATGTGGAAATCGAAGACGTGCTGTCCTCGATCAGGCGGCTTGTTTCCGAGAATGTGCGCAATGAACGCCCATCTGCGGCGAAGAATATGGGCGAAGATAGTCCCGAAGCCGAACCCGAAGCCGAACCCGAATCCGATGTTGCACCTGCAGCAGAGACCGGGCAGCCAGCCGGGGACATGTTATTGCTGACCCCGGCATTGCGCGTGACGCAGGGTGACGACGAACCGGCCGTTGACGAAGAGGCGCCAACTGCGCAAGCACGCACAGGGTTGAGCAACACCGTCCGGGACGCCGTGCATGATGCGGTGGACGCGGCGATTGTCGAGATCAGTGTTGAGCCGGAAGAGACCGCGCCAGCCGTGGCGGAGGAGACTCCGGCAGAGGCCCCGGCAGGGAGTCTGTCTTTTGCGCATCACGCGGCGGCGCAGGATGATGAAGGCCTCACATCGTTGGAAGATCGGATTGCCGGGCTCGAAGCCGCCGTGGCGTTGAGCGCCGATGATGAGTGGGAACCCGACGGCGCAGGGTTGGACGACGACAATGCCGCAGCGCCGGTGGAGGCGCTGAACTGGGAAGACCATGACGCGGATGATGAGGTTGATGAGATCGCCTCTGCGCCGGAACCGGAGGCGGAGACCCCAGATGCGATTGAGGCGGCAGAGCTTGCCAGCCCCGATATGCCGGAGGAAGTGCCGGATGTGGTTTCCGGGGCTGCTGTGGAAGACGCCACTGCCCCGGAGGAGATGTTCGACGATATCGAAGACGCGGATGCGGACATGGATTTCGCGCCTCAGAGCGATGTTTTCGCAGCCGAGGAAACGGTGCTTGATGAAGGGGCGCTGCGCGAGATAGTGGCAGAGATCGTGCGCCAGGAGCTTCAGGGCTCTTTGGGAGAGCGGATTACCCGCAATGTGCGCAAGCTGGTGCGCCGGGAGATTCACCGGGCATTGGCCGCGCGCGAGCTGGACTGACGCCTGCCGGAATTCCCGGAAATCTGATATTTTTGATGTAAAGCCATGTCACGCGCTGGGCCGGTGTGGGCCGGGGGTTTGACTATGTATGGCCGAAAGCGAACCGGCCTCCGCGTGGAGCGGAGGCCGGGTTCGAAGGAATTTTTTAGAAGGTGCTTCGCCTGTTCGCTCAGGCAGCTTCTTTTTGCGCAGCGGCGTGGCGCCGCTCGCTTTCTTCGCGCGACAGGGCGACGGAGGTGCGCACACCTTTGCCGACAAAGTCCATCAGACCGCTCACGACCCGCTCATTGGGGTCGATCCCGGCACAGGACAACACTTCGCGACCATCGCGCGACCGTGCCCAGCGTGCAATCTGTTCCGGGCCATTGCCATATTTCTTGTCATCGGCGATAGCATCATCAAGTGCGGCCAGCACAACAGCCGCAAACAGTTTACGCGCACGATTGCCTTGCTCGTTATTGAAGGCGGTGCCGTCAACGAAATCTTTCATGTTTCGTCCTTTTTTATTGTTCTTGTAATTCCGACGTGGGCCTTCTTATGGCGGTTCTCATTCGATTCGGGTAGGGCTGAGATGCATAGCATTGTTGCAAATTTTGCATAGCTCGTGTTGCTTCGAAACGATATCTCGTTATCTTGCCCTGCGCCGGAACCCAAGATATAGGTGCGGGCATATCCCAATCAACCTTCTGCCTAGGTTTTGCCATACATGCCCAAGATCAACGGAAATGAAATCCGCCCCGGAAACGTCCTTGAACATAATGGTGGTCTGTGGGCCGCTGTGAAGATTGACCATGTCAAGCCCGGCAAGGGCGGTGCCTTTGCCCAGGTGGAGCTTAAGAATCTTCGCAACGGCTCAAAGCTCAATGAGCGATTCAGAAGTGCCGACAAGGTTGAGCAGGTGCGGCTTGAACAAAAAGACCAGCAGTTCCTTTACGAAAATGACGGGATGTTGGTGTTCATGGATACCGAAACCTATGAACAAATCGAACTGCCTGCCGATCTTCTCGGTGAACGCCGCCCGTTCTTGCAAGACGGGATGACCATCCTTGTGGAATTCTACGAAAGCGAGGCGCTGAACGCGAGCTTGCCGCAGAAGGTGACCTGCATGGTGGTCGAGACCGAGCCGGTGGTAAAAGGCCAGACGGCGGCGAACAGCTTCAAGCCCGCGATCCTTGATAACGGCGTCAAGGTGATGGTGCCGCCCTTTGTCGGGCAAGATGAGGCGATTGTCGTCAACACAGAGACGATGGAATATTCCGAGCGCGCCTGAGCTGTGTTTCCTGAGCGGCGGGTTTCGGGCTGAACGCTTCGGTTATGGGAAAGCCATCCGGTTTTTCCCCTGCCTGCAAAGCGCGGTGTCAGGCATATATGATGCTGTCTCGCGCCGGGTTGCCGACGGCTTTTATTATGCAGTGGTTTCCAGTTGCCAATTTGCAGAGTGCAGTCGGTTGTTTGTACTCGGCAAACTGCGCGGGTTTCGTGGATAAAACGGTAACATCGGTTCAGGTGCGCCACGAAGGGCGGGGTCGGTTTTAACCGGCCCCGTTCCTTGTGCGCAGTCCGCATTGAGGGCAGGCAAGCGGGGTCAGCCTGCCTCTTGCTCCCAATTGGCGGCAACGTCGCCTGCCATCAACCCTGCCGCCGCGCGGTCGAACCGCAGATAGGCAATCGCGTGATTGCCCGATACCGTGTGGACCGTGCCCGCCGCCTTGCCGCCCGCTGTCAGTTCCGTGCCGGGCGCTACCGGGGCTTCAAGATGGATACGCCCCAACCCTTTGCGCAGTTCGGTTTTGTGTTTCATCCGCGCGGTGACTTCCTGCCCGACATAACAGCCCTTGCGAAAATCGACCCCGTGAAGCCGCTCGAACCCGGCCTCAAGAATGAATGTGTCGGGAGTGAGCTCGATCCCGGTTTCGGGAATGCCATGCGCCACCCTGAGCGCGGCCCAATCCGTATCATCCGGCGCGGCGGGGGCGGCGCGATAGGCGCGCCAGCCAAGTGCCGGGTTGCGTGGATCGGCAAAACCGTCTTCCGGCGGGGTGCCCAGCCCGCGCTGCAGGTGCAACTCGGTCTCGCTGATCTCAACGTCCGAGCGCAGCCGATACATCGCCAGCCGCTGCATCGTGGCGGGCGCAATTGCGCTGTCTATATCAAGCAGGATTGCCTCAGCTTCCGGCACCAGAAAGAAATCAGCCAGATATTTGCCCTGCGGGGTCAGCAAGGCGGTATAGACAAGCCCTTTTGACAGCCCGGCCACATCGTTTGTGACCAGCCCCTGAAGATAAGTTTCCCGGTCGGTCCCGGTGATGCGATAGATCGCGCGTGTCATATGGCTCTCCCGTTCCGTCTGTATCTTTCATATAAGGTGTTTCGGCCTATTGTTGAGTCACCGCAATAGCTCGAGAGGCTCACAACGGCTGAATGTTGCGTGCGTTTCAAATTCAAATTGTGTTTCAACTTGAACCCGAAACGCTTTAGGCGTGGGCATGCAACGCAACAGGGGGCAGGATGCGCGCAGCGGTTTCCGTGGTGATCCCGACATTGAACGCCGAGGCGGAGCTGCCCGGCACGCTTGCGGCGTTGATGGAAGGGCTGAGCGCGGGGGTGATCCGTGAGCTGATCGTGGCCGATGGCGGCTCGATTGATGCCACGCACCGCATTGCCGAAGCGGCCGGGGCGCAGGTACTGCACTCTGCGGCGTCGCGCGGTGGGCAGCTTGGCGCGGGGGCGCGGGCGGCGCAGGGGGAGTGGCTTTTGTTCCTGCACGCCGATACCGGGCTGGCACCGGGCTGGAGCGTGGCTGTCAAGGCGCATATCGCAAACAGCCCCGGCGAGGCGGGGTATTTCCGGCTGGGTTTTGATGCGCCGGGAATTGCGCCGCGCCTTGTTGCGGGCTGGGCCAATGTCAGGGCGCGCACCATCGGGTTGCCGTTTGGCGATCAAGGTCTGCTAATCGCCCGCACGCTTTATGATGAGATCGGCGGTTATCCGGACATCGCGCTGATGGAGGATATCGCCATCGCCCGCGCGCTGGGGCGCAGGCGGCTTGCGATGCTGCCGGTCATTGCCCGGACAAGCGCCGCCAGATACGCCCAAGAAGGCTGGCTCCGTCGCGGCGGGCGAAACCTCTGGCTCCAGCTGCGGTTTCTTTGCGGCGCAAACCCTGAGCGGCTAGCGCAACGCTATCGGCGGTCGGCCCGTCGCTCTTGAATTGCAGGGTGTGGAGCCGCGCATAAAGCCCGCCACGTTCGAGCAGGACGTCATGCCGCCCCTGATCGACAACCCGGCCCTGATTCATCACCACGATCTTGTCAGCTTCGCGCACGGTGGAAAGCCGGTGTGCGATCACCAGCGTGGTGCGCCCCTTGGAAAGCGTATCAAGCGCCTGCTGCACCACCGCTTCGGATTCCGCATCAAGTGCCGAGGTCGCTTCGTCCAGCAGCAGGATTGGCGTGTCGCGCAAAAGCGCGCGCGCGATGGCGACACGCTGGCGCTGCCCGCCAGACAGGCTCGATCCGCGCGGACCGACCGGGGTATCAAGGCCCAGCTCCAGCTTGGGCAGGAAATCGTTGATATGCGCCGCCTTGAGCACCTCTGCGAGGCGCTCTTCGCTCACATCCGTGCGCCCCAGCAGGATGTTTTCGCGCAAGGATTCATCAAATAGCGCGGCATCCTGGCTTACTACGGAAAAGAGATTGCGCAGATCCGGCAGGCTCATCGCCGAGGCGGCAACCCCGCCGATTTCAACGCTGCCTTCTTGTGGGTCGACAAGCCGGGTCAGCAGGTTGAAGATGGTCGATTTTCCCGCCCCCGACGGACCGACAAGCGCCGTGGTCTGCCCCGGTTCGGCCACCAGATCGAGCGCGTCAAGCACCTTGGTTTCCCCGTAAGACAGGCTGACCTTGGCAAGGCTGATCCCCGACACGCCACCGGGGGCCGGCACCGGGTCCGCCGGGGAAAGCAGGGTCGGTTCCGCATCCATCAGCGCCTTGATCCGTTCCAACCCGGACGCGGCGACCTGCCACGCGCCTGCGGTCATCCCGATCCGGCGCAGCGGCTCGAATGCGAAGCCGATCGCGGTGAAGAAACTCATGAATTCGCCAACGGTTTTCTGCCCGTCGATAATTTCGCGCCCACCGAACCAAAGCACCCCCATAAAGCCGACCCCGGCCATCACATCGACAAGCCCCGGTATCGCAGCAGCACCCGCAGTGGCGCGCACCTCGGCCTTGACCAGATCGTCGGTGAGCCGGTCGTAACGCTCGGCCTGATACCCCTCAAGCCGGTTGAGCTTGACCGGGATGATGCCGTGAAACACCTCGTCCAGCCGGGTGGCCAGTTTCGCGCCAAGATCGCGGGCTTCGCGGGCGCGCGCGCGCACGAATTTCTGAACGATCTGGCTTGGTGCTACCAAAATCGGCGCGCCAATGAGCGCCACCAGCGTCCAGCGCCAGTCAACCGAGATGGCGACGCCAATCAGCACCACCAGCGAAATCATGTCACGGCCCAGCCCGGTCATGATCGACGGCCAGACCGCATTGATCGAGGTGACATCGCCCTGCACCCGCTGGATCAGGAAGCCGGGCGGGTGGGTTTGGTGAAAACTGCCGTCCTGCTTCATCATCCGGCGCAAAAGCGCGCTGCGCATCGCGGCGGAAACGTGCTGTGAAATATATGACAGCGTGGTTTTCTGCCCCACAGAGGCCACGGCGCGGAGCACGAAAATCGCCATCACGCCAAGCCCGACCCAGATCAAGGCCGTCTGGCTACCGGCGACAAAGACATCATCGAACATCGGCTTCATCATCAGCGCCAGCGCGCCTTGCATTCCACCTTCGAGCGTCATGAACAACATCGCCAGCATGATCGGCGCGATATGGCGGCGCAGGTAATGACGCCAGAACCAGCCAATCAGCGCGCGGCTTGCCGTTTCATTGGCCGGGGTGGCCAGCGTTTTTGTCGGGGTTTTTGTTTTGGTCATCTATAGCCTCGCCCGGCATTGAACTCCGCCTGTAGGGCGGTGCTGTCGTATTCCTGCTCCAGCCAGTCACCAAAGGCAATTGGCCGGGCGGCGTTGCGCGCCTCATAGGTATCCAGAATATGATCGAGAATCCCTGTCTTCGTCCATTTGAAATGAATGAAACGCGGTGACAGCATCTTGCGCGCCTCCGCGACAGAGGCATTTTCCTGCGTCAAAAGGTAGATCGCAGAGGCAAGGCTGGCCCGGTCGGCGCCGGATTTGCAATGCATGACGAAGGGTTTCTCGATCCGCTCAAACAGCTCGATCAGCCCAAGCAAACGGTCGCGCGGTGGCGCGCTGCGCGCCGAAAGCGGCATATGGATCAGCGTCAGGCCAAGTTCGGTGCAGGCTTCGTTTTCCAGCAGGCTTGGCGTGTCGGTGTTGTTGCGCAGGCTGATGATGGTGTGAATGCCCCTGCGCTTATAGGCTTCAAGCCGTTTTCGGGGCGGGTGGTTCGAGCGAAACACGCCCTCCGCCACGCGGGCGAAATTGGTCCATGGCAGGCGCAGAAACTCGTGATCATACCACAGCATATAGAAGCGCGCCCGGCGGCGGTTTTCAGGCGTGGAAAGATCGGTGCGAAAGCTGGCTTTCAGGGTCTGTCTCCAGGCGCGAAATCGGGCGGTGAGGGTCATCTCTTGCGGGGCTTTCGTGTTGTGCGGGCGCCTCCGCCCTGAGCTTGACGCCCCATGTAAGCGAGCAAGGCCGCTGTGGCAAGGCAAGCGGGATTGACGATCCCTTCGGGCGGGGGCAGGGTCTGCGGGAAAATGCAGGAGATTCTGAGAATGCGGGATGCGGGATTCAATGGCGGCGGGCGGTCTTACCTTGCCATTCCGGGGCCATCGGTGATGCCAGAGGCAGTGTTGAACGCGATGCATCGTGGCGCGCCCAACATCTATGAGGGCCCACTGCATGACATGACGCATTCGATTGTTGCCGATCTGAAATATGTCGCCCGGACCAAGGGCGATGTGGCGATGTATATCTCCAATGGCCACGGCGCATGGGAAGCGGCACTTTCCAATGTGGTGGCACCGGGCGATACACTGTTGATGCCCGCCACGGGCCGGTTCGGCCATGGCTGGGCGGATATGGCCGAAGGGCTGGGTGCCAAGATCGAGATGATCGACTTCGGGACCAAAACACCGCTTGACCCGGCCCGTGTGGAAGCCGCGCTTCGCGCCGACACCGCAGGGGGGATCAAGGCGGTGATCGCCACCCATGTCGATACATCAAGCACCGTGGTCAACGATATTGCCGCTTTGCGCGCCGCGATTGATGCGGCAGGCCATCCGGCGCTCTTGATGGTTGATTGCATCGCCTCGATGGGCTGTGATCGTTTCGAGATGGACGCCTGGGGCGTCGATGTTGCTGTCACGGCCAGCCAGAAAGGGCTGATGGTGCCGCCGGGACTTGGCTTTGTGTTCTTCAATGGGCGCGCGGCGGATGTACGCGCCACCATGCCGCGCGTCAGCCGTTACTGGGATTGGACGCCGCGCGGCAACCCGGAGGTTTATTACCAGCATTTCGGCGGCACAGCCCCCACCCATCACCTTTTCGGCCTGCGCGCAGCGCTTGACATGATCCGCGCCGAGGGGATCGAAAACGTCTGGGCGCGTCATGCCCGCCATGCCAGCGCCATCTGGGCGGCTGCGGACGCATGGGGGCAGGGCGGGCCATTGACGCTGAATGTGGCCGACCCGGCGCACCGCTCCCACGCTGTTACCGCGCTCAGGATCGGGCTGCCGCACGGGCCGCTGTTGCGGCAATGGGTGGAAGACCATGCCGGGCTGACGCTGGGCATCGGGCTTGGCATGTCGGAACCCGGCGACGAGGCCGGAAAGGGCTATTTCAGGCTTGGCCATATGGGGCATGTGAATGCGCAGATGATCATGGGTTTGCTGGGCGGGATTCAAACCGCCTTTGTCGCGCTTGATATCCCGCATGGATCAGGCGCGCTTGCGGCAGCGGCGGGCGTGCTCGCGCGGGTCTGAGGGCCGCGCGCAGACTTCGCCGCCCTGTGCCATACGACAGCGTTGGGTGCTGGCCCGCGCCCGCCGGGTCAGCCGACGCGCGAAACTTGACAATTCCCCTGCAGGCTGTGACAGACGCGGCCATGATTATCACCGTTCTGCAAGTCGCGCTTGGCGGCGCCATCGGGGCTTCGGCCCGCTATCTCACCGGGGTGGGTGTGGGCCATTACTTTGGTCATCACACCTTTCCGACCGGCGTGATCGTGGCCAATGTGCTTGGTTCTTTCCTGATGGGGGTGTTGATCGTGGTTCTGGGCCAGAAAGGGCTGACTCACTGGAACGCGTTTCTGGCCACCGGCATTCTTGGCGGGTTCACCACGTTTTCGTCGTTTTCGCTAGAAACATGGCGGTTGATGGATACCGGGCGCTATGAGTTGGCCGCGCTTTATGTTGGCCTGTCGCTTGTGGTTTCTATCGGGGCGCTGATCTTCGGGGTCGCTCTGATGCGGGCGGCGTTGGCGGGATGAGCGGTGTTCAAACCCTGAGCGTGGCCGAAGGCGAAGGCGGCCAGCGGCTTGACCGCTGGTTTCGCAGGCATTTTCCGCATGTGCCGCAAGGCCGGGTGGAAAAGATGTGCCGCAAGGGCGAATTGCGCGTTGATGGCGGGCGGGTAAAACCGGCCACCCGTGTTGAGGAGGGGCAGAGTATCCGCATCCCACCGCTGCCCGAACCGGGAGAGATGCCCAAACGAACCGCCGCGCATGTCAGTCAGGCCGACGCCAAGATGATGCAGGCCGCCGTGCTTTGGCGGGACGATCATATTATCGCGCTCAACAAACCGCCGGGCCTGCCAACGCAGGGCGGCAGCAAGCAAACCCGCCATGTCGATGGCCTTTCGGAGGCGCTGCGCTTTGGCTTTGACGAAAAGCCCCGGCTGGTGCATCGGCTCGACAAGGACACATCCGGCGTGCTGCTGCTGGCGCGCACCCGCAGCGCAGCTTCGGCTCTGACTGCGGCAATGCGCCACCGCGAAACCCGCAAGATTTACTGGGCAATCGTTGCCGGTGTGCCGATGCCCTATCTGGGCGAGATTAAGTACGGGCTGGTCAAAGCGCCCGGTGGCGGCAAGGGCTTAGGCGAAAAGATGCACTGCGTCCACCCGCGCGAGGTTGAAAACACGCCCGGCGCAAAGCGCGCGATTACCCAATATGCCACGCTTTACCGCGTGGCCGGGCGGGCCTCATGGGTGGCGATGGAGCCGCTGACCGGGCGCACGCACCAGTTGCGCGCCCATATGGCCGAGATCGGCCACCCGATTATTGGCGACGGCAAATATGGTGGCTCGGGCCAAGAAAACCTTGGCGATGGCTGGGGTGCCAAGCTGGGCGGGATCATTTCGGCCAAGCTGCATTTGCACGCGCGGATGATGCGGTTTGAACACCCCGTCACCCGCGAGTTGATCACCATCACCGCGCCGTTGCCGGATCACATGGCCGACACGTTCGAGACTTTCGGCTGGACCCCGGATCTGGCCGCCGAAGACCCGTTCGAGGCGCTTTCATGAGCACGCTGCGTCTGGCGGTTTTCGATGTCGATGGCACGCTGGCGGATAGTCAGGGCGAGATCGCGGGCGCGATGCACGCCGCCTTCGCCAGCGAGGCGCTCGCCCCACCGTCGCGCGCGCAAATCCTTGCCATCATCGGCCTATCGCTTGATGAAGCCATGCTTACCTTGGCACCTGACCAAGACGCCCCCTGCCGTGCCCGTCTGGTTGGTGCGTATCGCCATGCCTACTCGACGCAGCGCAGGCAAAACGGGGTCTCACCGCTTTATCCCGGTGCCGTGGCGGCGCTTGAGGCGCTGGCAGGGGATCCGTTTCTGCTGATGGGGGTGGCGACCGGCAAATCAAAGCGCGGCGTTGATGCGCTGATCGAAGCGCACGGGCTTGAACGGTTTTTTGTGACCCGGCAAGCGGCGGATTTTCACCCTTCCAAGCCACATCCGGCGATGCTTCTGGCCGCCTTGGACGAGGCCGGGGTCACGCCGGGAAATGCGGTGATGATCGGTGATACGCGGTTTGACATGGACATGGCGCGCAACGCCGGCGTGGCCTCTCTCGGGGTAAGCTGGGGCTATCACCCGGCAGAGACGCTGGATGCGGATTATTTGGCGGCAGACTTCGCCGACGTGCCCGGCATGGTTGCTGGCCTTCTCGGGTGCTCGCGGGAGAATCGTTGATGAGTGAACGGAAATTGAAACGCTTCTGGACGGCTGCCGCAACCGCGCCCGAGGGGGACGGTTTTGCCGTGCATCTTGATGGGCGCCCGCTGCGCACGCCTGCCAAACAGCCGCTGATTTTGCCGACCGATGCCTTGGCGCGCGCGGTTGCCGAGGAGTGGGATGCACAGGTCAAGGTGGTTGACCCGACCACCATGCCGCTGACCCGCGGAGCCAATGCCGCGATTGACAAGGTCAGCGTGCAACACGCCGATGTGGCCAGCCTGCTTGCTGATTATGGCGACAGCGATCTGTTGTGTTACCGCGCGACAGAGCCAAAAGAGCTGGTCGCGCGGCAAGCCGCAGGCTGGGACCCGCTTCTGACCTGGGCGCGTGATGCGCAAGACATTGACCTAAAGGTGTTTTCCGGCGTTATTCATCAACCACAAAGCGCCGCTGCGCGGGCAACTATCGCGGCGAAAGCCCATGCGCTCGACGCGTTTGCGCTGGCCGCGTTTCACGATCTGGTTAGCTTGTCGGGGTCTTTCATCATCGGGCTGGCCGCGATTGAGGGCCAATCGGACCCGCAAACCCTGTGGGCGCTTTCGCGGATTGACGAGACTTGGCAGGAGGGCCAATGGGGCATCGATGAGGAGGCGGCGCAGCTTGCGGCGCGCAAACGCGAGGATTTTCTTCAGGCCGTCCGGTTTCACGCACTTAGCCGCGGCTGAGCACATCCGGTTGACCCTGGGTCAGCTTGGCGTGCCCCCTGCCTCATTGTTTTTGCTTATGAAAGACTTGACCTTTCGGAATGAATCCGCCCAAACTCGGGCGCACTGAAGGGGGAGCATCCTTCTTTAAGTTTCATACCGGTCGGGACGGCCGGAGATAAGCCGCCTCAAGACGGCGGAGAATCAGGAAGAGGTAAAAATGAACAAAACCGTATTTCTTGGCGCACTCACGGTAGTCGGCCTTGCGGCTGGCGCTGCTGCTGCTGGCACGTTGGATGACGTGAAAGCGCGTGGCAAGCTGAACTGTGGCGTGACCACCGGCCTGGTCGGCTTTGCGGCCCCGGACGCGAATGGCGAATGGAACGGCTTCGACGTGGCGGTATGCCGCGCGGTTGCCGCTGCTGTTCTTGGCGACCCGAAAGCCGTTGAATTCGTGCCGACCACCGGCAAGACCCGCTTTACAGCACTCGCTTCGGGCGAAATCGACATGCTCGCCCGGAACACAACCTGGACGTTCAGCCGCGATGTTGACCTGAAGTTCAGCTTCGTTGGCGTCAACTACTATGACGGTCAGGGCTTCATGGTTCCGAAATCGCTGGGTGTCAGCTCGGCGAAAGAGCTTGATGGCGCGACCGTCTGCATTCAGACCGGCACCACGACCGAGCTGAACCTCGCGGATTTCTTCCGGGCCAACAACATCTCCTATGAGCCGGTTCCGATCGAAACCAACGCCGAAGGCCAGCAGCAATTCCTTGCCGGTGCGTGCGATACCTACACCACCGACGCAAGCGGCCTTGCTGCCACACGCGCAACCTTCGAGAACCCGAGCGATTACGTGATTCTGCCGGAAATCATCTCGAAAGAGCCGCTGGCACCGCTGGTCCGCCATGGCGATGACGAGTGGGGCGACGTGGTTCGCTGGACGCTCAACGCGCTGATCTCGGCTGAAGAGCTGGGGATCACCTCGGCCAACGTCAAGGAAATGGCATCGGCGAAGACCGACAACCCGGAGATCAACCGGATGCTCGGCACCGAGGGCAACCTTGGCGAAATGATGGGCCTGTCGGCTGATTGGGCGGTGAATGCCATCGCCGCAAACGGCAACTACGGAGAGATTTTCGCCAAGAATATCGGTGAAAACACTCCGGTCGGCCTGGCGCGCGGATTGAACGCGCAATGGAAAGATGGCGGCCTGATTTACTCGCCGCCGTTCCGCTAAGACAACAAGAAGGGCGCGGTTCATACCGCGCCCTTTTCCTATCCCCAAAGACGATGATCCGGACGAAGACGAGCGGGGAATACCTCGCCGAACAATGACCTCGGACAAAAACAGGGACGTCATCCATGGCAACGCTTACCGACCCGCCCAAGCAGGCGTTTCGGCTTTCCCAGCTGATTTACGATACCCGCTACCGCTCGATCACCATTCAGATTGTCGCACTGATCGGGTTTCTTTTGCTGATCGGCTGGCTGGTCAACAACACCGCGCAAAACCTTGCTGAACTTGGCAAACAACCCTCGTTCCGCTTTCTGGGGGAACCCTCAGGGTATGATATCAACCAACGCCTGATTGACTACACATCGCAAAGCACACATTTGCGCGCCGCTTTCGTGGGGCTGCTCAATACGCTGCTGGTTGCGGTGCTGGGCTGTATCACGGCAACCATTCTGGGCGTGCTTATCGGTGTGCTCAGACTGTCGAAGAATTGGCTGATTGCGCGGTTGATGACCGTCTATGTCGAAACGTTCCGCAATGTGCCGGTGCTGCTGTGGATCGTGTTCACAATGGCAGTCATCATTGAAACCCTGCCTGCGCCCCGCGATTTCCGCCACAAGGAGGGCGAAGTGCCGGTGGCGTCGATGAGTATCAATGATTCGGTCGCCGTTACCAATCGCGGCATTTACATCCCCGAAGCGTTGTTTGGCAGTGATGCGCGCGACGAAAAGGGCGAATTCCTGCCCGAGCCGACAGGCTGGCGGGTCGGGCTTGGCGATTTCCCAATCGGTGCCAGCCCGGACAACAAGGCCTGCGAAAGCTACTATGCCGCCGAAGGGCCGGCTGCGGGCCGACCTGCGACCGGCTGTGGCACGGTGCAGGTTTCGCTTGATCTGATTGTCGTGCTGCTGGTTCTGGGGGCCGGGCTTTTTGCCGCTCACAAGGTCAAGACACGTGCCGACGCGATACAGGAAGCCACCGGTATCCGCCCGACAACCTGGTATCTGCGGCTTGGCGTTATCGTGGTGCCCACCGCGATCGTGCTCTGGGCGCTGGGCTTCTATCTTGGTTATCCCGAATTGAAGGGTTTCAATTTCAGGGGCGGCACCCATCTGCGCAACTCGCTGATCGCGCTCTGGTTAGCCCTGTCACTATACACCGCAGCGTTCATCGCCGAGATTGTGCGCTCGGGGATCATGGCGATTTCGGAAGGCCAGACGGAAGCGGCGGCGGCACTGGGGCTGCGCTCCAAACGGATCATGAGCCTTGTGATCTTGCCGCAGGCGCTCAGGGTCATCATTCCGCCGCTGATTTCGCAATACCTGAACCTGACGAAGAACAGCTCTCTGGCGATTGCGGTGGGGTATATGGACCTCACTGGCACGCTGATGGGCATCACCCTGAACCAGACCGGCCGCGAACTTGAAACGGTGCTTCTGGGCATGTTGATCTATCTTATCATCTCGCTTTCGATCTCGGCGGTGATGAACTGGTATAACAACCGTGTAAAACTGGTGGAGAGATAAGATGAGCGATGTTTCCTATGTCCGCACCGAAATGCTGGGCGAGAAAGAACCGCCAGCCTCCGCCTCCGGGCCGATTGGCTGGGTTCGTGCGAACCTTTTCTCAAGCTGGCTGAACGCGATCCTGACGATTGTTTCCGTGGTCTTTATCGCCTTCATTCTCGAAAAGTTCCTGGCTTGGGCCATCGCCCCGACCTGGTACGCTGCATCGCTTGGTGAATGCCGCGATATCCTGCATGTGATGGGCCGCGATGGCCACAATGCCGGAGCGTGCTGGGGGGTGATCCGGGATCGTTGGGTGCAGTTGATCTTCGGTTTCTACCCGTCCGAGCTTTACTGGCGGCCTATTCTTGCCTTTGTGCTGCTGTTCGTGGCCATGGCGCCAGTGCTGTTCGCCGACAAGGTGCCGCGCAAGCTGATCTGGTTCTCGGCTGCCTATCCGTTCATCTTCCCGTGGCTGCTTTGGGGCGGCAACATCTGGCCGCCGCTGCTGGTCGCTGCCGGGTTCATTCTGGGCTACGTGGTTTTCAAGGTTCTGGAAAGCCGAGTGGGGCAGCTTGCGGGAATGATCATCGGCACGATTGTAGCGTTGCTTTGGTGGTTGTTTGCGATTTCCCCGATCGATGGCGCGCTTAATAATGTGGTCACCAATATTCGTGCCGAAAGTTACAGTGCGCGAATGCAGGCGGATATTGATGCGTTACAACCCGAAGTCGCCCAGTTGCAGAAAGTGGTCGACACGGTCGGCGCAGAGATCAAGGAACAGGAAGACGTCAAGGCCAAGCTGATTACCAAGTATGACGCGGTCGCAGGCGAAGACGGTGCCGGGACAAACACGCCCGAAGCCCGTGCCTTGGCCTCTGAATACCGTGCTGCCGTCGATACGCTGGCGGTGCCACGTGCGGAACGGGATGCTCTGGGAACCGAACTTCTCAAGAAGAAGACAGCCCTGAGCACGGCCATCCGCATCCGCAACGGGATTCAGGAGCTTTCGCAACACGAGGCGGAGATGGCCAAGCTCAGCGCGCAGGCCGAAGCCGGGCGTGCCAAGCTTCCTGCGGCCTTGCGCAATATCCACGACCTGAAGAATGTCGATCAGCTTGGCGGCAACGTCTCGGCGGAGGACAAGGCGGCGCTGGATGATATTCTGAGCACCGAAAGCAAGGTCATCGGGCGCCAGAATGCAATTTCTGAAACGCATCGCGTGGTCGGTCTTTTCGGGTTGGAACCCGTGGTCAGCCGCAATTTCGGTGGTTTCATGTTGTCGATCACCATCGGGGTTGTGGCCATCGCCATCTCTTTGCCGCTGGGCATTTTGCTTGCGCTGGGGCGGCAATCCGACTTGCTGATCGTCAGATCACTGTGCATCGGCTTTATCGAGTTCATTCGCGGGGTGCCGCTGATCACGCTTCTTTTCGTGGCATCGGTGCTGTTGAACATCTTCATGCCACCGGGGACGAATTTCGATATCATCCTGCGCGTCATGATTATGGCAACACTATTCTCGGCTGCCTACATGGCCGAGGTGGTGCGAGGCGGCCTCGCGGCACTGCCCAAGGGCCAGTATGAAGGCGCCGATTCGCTCGGGCTGAACTACTGGCAGGCGCAGCGCCTGATCATCATGCCGCAGGCGCTGAAAATCTCGATTCCGGGCATCGTGAGCACCTTTATCGGGCTCTACAAGGACACCACTCTGGTTTCCATCATTGGCCTTCTCGATCCGCTGGGCCTTTCGACCGCGATCCGCGCCGATACCGCTTGGAACGGGATCGTCTGGGAACTTTACGGCTTCATCGCCCTGATTTTCTGGATCGGTACGTTCTCGATGTCTCGTTACTCAATGTATCTTGAGCGCAAGCTCAACACCGGCCACCGTTAAGGAGAACCCCATGTCAGAACCTGCAATCGACCGCTCGAAGCTTCAGGTCAGCGACGAGGTCGCGATTGAGATCACCAAGATGAACAAGTGGTACGGCAGTTTTCACGTGCTGCGCGACATTGATCTGACGGTGCAGCGCGGTGAACGGATCGTCATTGCCGGGCCGTCCGGCTCGGGCAAATCGACGCTGATCCGCTGCATCAACGCGCTGGAAGAACACCAGAAGGGCCACATCCTTGTCGATGGCACGGAGCTTTCATCGGATCTCAAGAATATCGACAAGATCCGCTCTGAAGTCGGGATGGTGTTTCAGCATTTCAATCTGTTTCCGCATCTCACCATCCTTGAAAACTGCACATTGGCACCGATTTGGGTGCGCAAGACGCCGCGCAAGGAAGCGATCGAGACGGCGATGCATTTCCTTGAGAAAGTGAAGATTCCGGAACAGGCCGACAAGTATCCCGGCCAGCTTTCGGGTGGCCAGCAGCAGCGTGTGGCGATTGCCCGCTCGCTTTGCATGATGCCGCGGATCATGCTGTTTGACGAACCAACATCAGCGCTTGACCCGGAGATGATCAAGGAAGTGCTCGATACCATGATCGAGCTGGCGCATGAGGGCATGACGATGCTGTGTGTGACGCACGAGATGGGCTTTGCCCGCCAGGTGGCGAACCGGGTGATCTTCATGGATGCGGGTCAGATTGTTGAACAGAACGAACCGGAAGAGTTCTTCAACAACCCGCAGAGCGAACGCACCAAGCTGTTCCTCAGCCAGATCCTCGGACACTGAACGCGGCGTGATCAAGTTGCGTGCTTCCGCACGCTCTTATTCTGCAAACGGCGGGGCAACGCATTGCGCCGCCGTTTCGCGTAGTATTCATTTGAGACGCTGTAGGTATTTTTGGCCAAATGAAGCTGGGGACTTTGCGATGGTCCACCCCGGCGGCGTGGGGGCCACCGGGGCTTCACCTGGCGCGGTCATCGGCTCCTCAGCCTGTACCGCAGTGCCAGTTTACCGACATGCAGTTAACACGCGGTTACGTCAGCCGATGATCCGGTTGATATGGCCCATCTTGCGGCCCGGCTTCACCTCGGCCTTGCCGTATAGGTGGAGCGAGACATTGGTTTCCTGGGCGAGGGCGGGCACCCGATCCATATCCGCGCCGATCAGGTTTTCCATCACCACGTCGGCATAGCGTTTGCCATCGCCCAGCGACCAGCCCGCAATGGCGCGGATATGCTGCTCGAACTGGTCAACGGCACAGCCTTGTTGCGTCCAATGGCCGGAATTATGCACGCGCGGTGCAATCTCGTTGACGATAAGCCCTTGCGCCGTCACGAAAAGCTCAACCCCCAGGATGCCGACATAATCAAGCGCGTTGAGGATTTTTGCGGCGATCAAGACAGCATCCGTGGCCTGCCCGGCTGACAGGCGCGCGGGCAGCGTGGTGGTGCGCAGGATGCCATCGCGGTGAACATTCTCGCCCGGATCAAAACAGGCGACATCGCCACCCGTCCCGCGCGCCGCAATCACCGAAACTTCGTGAGTGAAATCGACGAAGCCTTCGAGCACCGCATCAGCGCCGTTCATCGCGGCCCATGCCGTAGCGGCCTCTTGCGCCGAAGAAAGCCGCACCTGCCCCTTGCCGTCATAACCCAGACGGCAGGTTTTCAGGATGGCGGGGGTGCCGATCTCTTCAAGGGCGGCGCGCAGGTCGCTTTCCGAGGAAACCGCCCGGTAGGGGGCGGTTTGCAGGCCAAGCCCGGAGAGGAAATCTTTCTCGATGATCCGATCCTGGCTGACCCTGAGGGCTTCGCGGCCGGGGCGGATCGGGCGGATCTGTTCAAGCGTGTCGAGCGCGGATGTCGGCACGTTTTCGAACTCATATGTGATCACGTCGACGGTTTCGGCGAAGGTGCGCAGGGCGGCTTCGTCGTTATAGGGCGCGGTTGTCAGCTGGTCGGCCACATGGCCTGCGGGCGGGGCCGTGCCCGGCTCGAATATATGGCAGCGAAAGCCAAGCCGTGCGGCGGCAACCGACAGCATCCGGCCCAGTTGCCCGCCGCCCAGTATGCCAATGACAGCGCCTTGCGGCAGCGGCTTATTCATCGCGAGGCTCCTCCGGGATGGTTGCCGAGAGGGCGTCGCGCCAGGCATCGAGCCGTGCGGCCAGCGCCGGGTCGCCAAGCGCCAGAATGCCCGCTGCCATCAGCCCGGCATTGGCCGCCCCCGCAGCCCCGATTGCCATGGTGGCGACCGGGAAGCCTTTGGGCATCTGCACGATGGAATAGAGGCTGTCCACACCGGCAAGCGCCTTGGTTTGTATCGGCACGCCGACCACCGGCACGCGGGTCTTGCTTGCCATCATGCCGGGCAGGTGCGCCGCCCCGCCCGCACCTGCGATAATCACCTGCAAGCCGCGCGATACGGCGGTTTTGCCATAGTCCCAAAGCCGATCCGGGGTGCGATGCGCCGAAACGATCTTGGCTTCATAAGCCACGCCCAATTCATCCAGAATCTCTGCCGCTGCCGTCATCGTGGGCCAGTCCGACTGGCTGCCCATGATAATGCCCACCTTCACATCGGTCATGTTTTCGCTGTCCCCGTTTTCACGAAGTCCGCACTATAGGGGTTCGATGCGCCTATGCAATGATGTCGGGCGTCAGCCGGTCTGTGATCAGCGCGATCCTGTCTTTGAGCAGCAGCTTTTGCTTTTTCAACCGCTTGACGGTGAAACGATCAGCCGTGCCGGTTTCCTCCAGCGCACGGATCGCGGCATCGAGATCGCGGTGCTTTCGGCGGAACACTTCCAGTTCCACGCGCAACACCTCGTCTGTCTTCATCGAAAGATCGGTTGGCGCATTCATCGGGGCATGATTCCTTTTACGGAGGCTTTGGTTAAGATACTGAAACCCCGCATTTTCGCAAAGCCCAAGGATGAGGTCTTGCAAGGTGGCGGTGTACCTCCCATATTTGTCACAAGCGGTTGCCGAAACGGGGCCGCGCGATGCACTGTCGCTTGACTTGAGAAGGGCCGTGTCGATGACAAAAATGACCTTGGGAACCCATCCCTATCTCCTGGGCTTCGATCAGATCGAACGCTTGCTCGAACGGAATGCCAAATCCGGCAATGAAGGCTATCCGCCTTTTAATATCGAGCAAACCTCGGAGAACTCCTATCGTATCACGCTTGCCGTTGCGGGCTTTGCGGAAGGCGATCTTTCAATCACCATTGAAGATCGTCAGCTCGTCATTCGCGGCCGTCAGGGCGACGACAGCGAAGGCCGCGTGTTCCTGCATCGTGGCATTGCCGCGCGTCAGTTCCAGCGCAGTTTCGTGCTGGCCGACGGCGTCGAAGTTGGCGAAGCGGTGATGGAGAACGGGCTTTTACATGTCGATCTCACCCGTTCTTTGCCCGAGCAGGTGGTGCAGACCGTCAAGATAAGAAAGGGGTGAGCAAGATGTATGAGAAATATGACTTCGAGCAAGGCGATGAAAACCGCATCGTTTATGTTCGCAAGGTTGCCCTCAAGGACCTGCCGGATGATGTGCGCGAGCAGGCACAGGCCGGTGGGCTGAAAAGCCTTTATGCGGTGCATTCCGCCGATGGCGAGCAGCTTGCGCTGGTGCGTGATCGCGCATTGGCCTTTGTGCTGGCCCGGCAGAATGATTTCGCGCCGGTGACCGTTCACTGACGTTCCCGTCGGCAGGGCAGCACGACTGGACCGGGGTTTACCTTGCCGCCGCGCCCTGCCACGCTTGGCACGGATCAAAGGCGAGGCATGAGATGTTCAGCGAACCCGAATTGCAGGCGGCGCATGCGCTTGTGCGTCGTTTTATGGCGGCCACCCCGGCGCATGACTGGCCACTTCTGGGCGAGGCGCTGGGCACCCGGCTGATCGTCAAGCACGAAAACCACGCGCCCACCGGCGCGTTCAAGGTGCGCGGCGGCATCACCTTCATGGATTGGCTTTCCCGCACCCACCCGGCGATGGAGGGTGTCGTCACCGCCACGCGCGGCAATCATGGCCAGTCGCAGGCGCGCGCCGCCATAGCCATGGGGTTACGGGCAAAAATCCTTGTTCCCGAAGGCAATTCAGTCGAGAAAAACGCCGCGATGCGCGCTTTCGGAGCCGAATTGGTCGTCCACGGCGCCGATTTTGATGAGGCCCGCGAAGAGGCGATGCGCCTTGCCGAGACCGAGCCGCTTTACCCGGTACCGCCGTTTCACAACGAATTGGTGCGCGGCGTGGCGACATACGGGTTGGAATTGTTCACCGCGCATCCCGATCTCGGGCGCGTCTATGTGCCGATTGGGGCCGGGTCGGGGCTTTGCGGCACCATCGCCGCGCGCGACGCGCTTGGGCTGAATTGCGAGGTTGTCGGTGTTGTGTCGGAGGGCGCGCCAGGTGCGAAGCTCTCGGTCGAGGCCGGGCATCTGGTGGAAACCAACAGTGCCGCCACATTCGCTGATGGCATCGCCGTGCGCGTGCCGGTGCAGGCGGCGTTCGATATTTACGCTGAAAAAGCCCATCATATCGGCGTGGTGAGCGACGATGAAATTGCCCAAGCGATGCGGCTTTATTATGCCGCCACACACAATATCGCCGAAGGGGCAGGGGCCGCAGCACTGGCATTGGCCTTGCAGGAGAAAGAGCAGCTTGCCGGGCGCAAGGTGGCGGTGGTGCTGTCGGGCGGCAACATAGACCGCCCGCTTTATCAAACCGTGCTGGAAGGCGGCACGCCCCGCCCCGGTTAGACCGGGGCGAAAGCCGTCAACCCGCGATCAGCCCCATTGATTCGAGCGTCAACAAGACCTGATGGGCGCAGTTATCGACCTCGACATTTTCCGTCTCGACCTTGAGTTCCGGGTTTTCGGGAATATTGTAAGGGTCTGAAATGCCGGTAAATTCCTTGATCTTGCCTTCGCGCGCCAGCTTGTAAAGCCCTTTGCGGTCGCGGCGTTCGCATTCCTCAAGCGAGGTCGCCACATGCACTTCCACGAAGGCACCGAACTGTTCGATATCCTCGCGCACGGCGCGGCGGGTGGTCGCGTAGGGGGCGATTGGCGCGCAGATGGCGATGCCGCCATTCTTGGTGATTTCCGAAGCGACAAAGCCGATGCGGCGGATGTTAAGATCGCGATGCTCTTTGGAGAAGCCCAACTCGGAGCTGAGGTTCTTGCGCACGATATCGCCATCGAGAAGCGTGACAGGCCGACCGCCCATTTCCATCAGCTTGGTCATCAGCGCGTTGGCGATGGTCGATTTGCCCGACCCCGAAAGCCCGGTGAAAAACACGGTGAACCCCTGTTGCGAGCGCGGCGGATAGCGGCGGCGCAATTGTTTGACCACCTCGGGGAAAGAAAACCAGTCTGGAATTTCCAGCCCTTCACGCAGGCGGCGGCGCAGTTCTGTGCCGGAAATGTTGAGGATGGTCACCTTGTCGGCGTCCTTGATCTCGTCTTTCGGCTCGTATTGCGCGCGCTCCTGCACGTAAACCATGTGCTTGAAATCGACCATTTCGATGCCGATTTCCTCCTGATGCTTGCGCACCAGATCCTGTGCCTCGTAGGGGCCATAAAACGGCTCTCCTTTTGAGGTATTGCCCGGCCCGGCATGATCGCGCCCGACGATGAAATGGGTGCAGCCGTGGTTCTTGCGGATAATCGCGTGCCACAGCGCCTCGCGCGGGCCGCCCATCCGCATCGCCAGCGGCAAAAGGCTCATCGTGGTGGTTGAGGCGGGGTATTTATCAAGCACCGCCTCGTAACAGCGCACGCGGGTGAAGTGGTCGACATCGCCCGGCTTGGTCATGCCGACGCTGGGATGAATAAGCAGGTTGGCCTGCGCGGCCTTGGCGGCGCGGAAGGTCAGTTCCTGATGCGCCCGGTGCAGCGGGTTGCGGGTCTGGAACGCAACGATCTTGCGCCAGCCGAGCTTGCGGAAGAAGGCGCGCAATTCGTTGGGCGTGTCGCGCCGGGCGCGGAAATCGTAATGCACCGGTTGCTGAATGCCCACGACCGGCCCGCCAAGGTAAACCTTGCCGGCCACGTTGTGCATGTAGTTGACCGCCGGGTGCTTGTCATCGTCGGCCCCGAATACGCCTTTGGCCTCGACCGATTTGTCGGGTGTCCAGCGGTCAGTCACCGTCATGGTGGCCAAAATCACGCCTTCCTGATCGCGCAAGGCAATGTCTTGCCCCAGCGTCAGCCCTTCGGCAAATTCCTCGCTCACATCGAGCGTGATTGGCATCGGCCAAAGCTGACCATCCGCCAGCCGCATGTTTTCGACAACGCCGTTGTAATCGGCTTCCGAAAGGAACCCCTTGAGCGGCGTGAACCCGCCATTCATCAAAAGCTCCAGATCGCAGATTTGCCGCGGCGTCAGGTCGTGGCTGATCAGGTCAGCCGCCTCCAGCTTCATCTTCTGGGCGGATTCGTAGGAAACATAAAGCTCCGGGATCGGGGCGAGAGTGGTGTTCTGCATGGGGCTGTCTCTGCTCGGTTCTGTCGTGTCGTTGTCGGTTTGTTGGCGGGCATGCGCCGCGCACAGGCTCTTGGTGGTGCGACTAGACCTTTGGCATGGAGAGGTTCAAGCCTATTTTGTAAAGGTTCCGAGTTTGCCGCGAAGGTGAGTCTTTTTTGCAGGCAAATGACGCAACAAAGCCCGACCCGAGGGGAGCGCGAAACGCCCGGACCAACCGGGCCGTTCGGGCGCTGCCCAATCAGAGAATGGGCATGCCGATTATTCTAAGCAAACGCCTATTCCTGTTCGGCCAGCCAGCGTTCCGCCTCAAGCGCGGCCATGCAGCCCATACCGGCGCTGGTGACGGCCTGACGGTATTTGTGATCGGTGAGATCACCGGCGGCAAAAACGCCCGGAATGCTGGTTTCGGTGCTGTCGGGTTTGGTAACAACATAACCGCCCATATGGGTTTCCAGCACGTCCTTGACCAATTCATTGGCAGGCGCGTGGCCGATGGCGATGAACACGCCCTTACAGGGGATTTCGGTGATTTCCCCCGTCTTGACGTGACGCACCTTCACGCCGGTCACGCCCTTGGGATCGTCCTCGCCCACCACTTCTTCAAGCTGATGGAACCAAAGTGGTTCGATCTTTGGATTTTTGAACAACCGGTCCTGCAAGACTTTTTCGCTGCGCAGTTCATCGCGGCGGTGAACGAGCGTCACCTTGGAGGCGAAATTGGTCAGAAACAGCGCCTCTTCCACCGCCGTGTTGCCGCCGCCGATAACGACAATTTCCTGCCCGCGATAGAAAAACCCGTCGCAGGTGGCGCAGGCCGAAACGCCAAACCCCTTGAACGCGTCTTCGCTGGGCAGGCCAAGCCACTTGGCACGTGCGCCGGTGGCAAGGATCACCGCATCGGCGGTGTAGGTGGTGCCGCTGTCGCTTTGTGCGATGAACGGGCGGCTTTTCAGATCAAGCTCGGTAATGATATCGCTGATGATCTCTGTGCCCATCGCGCGGGCGTGGTCTTCCATCTTCACCATCAGGTCCGGGCCTTGCACCTCGGTAAAGCCGGGGTAGTTTTCAACCTCGGTGGTGGTGGTCAACTGTCCGCCCGGCTCAAGCCCCTGCACCAGAACCGGCTCAAGCATCGCGCGGGCACCGTAAACGGCGGCGGTATAGCCCGCCGGGCCGGAGCCGATGATCAAAAGCCTGGTGTGTTTCGTGTCTGCCATGGGTCTTTGCCTCCGAAGGTGGCCTTGCGGCCCTGTGCCTTGCTTCATCTGATGCGTCGCCAGCGATATAGAGCGTTTCGAAGGCAAGTTAAAACACAACTTGCCCCGGAAACGCGCGAAACTGTTATTCGGTGTCGGCGGCGGCGCATGATGGCGTGATCGCGGGCCGTGCGCCCGGCTTGGCCTTGCCCGGGCGGGAGGAAACCCCCGCCGCGCGATCCCGCCTTGTTTGGCGTAGAATCGGTGGGTTGCAAAAGAAAATTTCAATGCGGCGAAATATTATTGCGCGCGCCTGCGGCGGTGATATAACTTCCGTAAATTCAATAAGAAGGCTTCTGACGATGGCCACTGCGCGCCTTGATCCGATCGACCGCAAAATCCTTGCCGAGCTACAGGCCGATGGACGGATGACCAATGTTGAACTGGCCAAGCGCGTCGGTATCTCGGCTCCGCCCTGCCTGCGCCGGGTGCGCACGCTTGAGGAGCAGGGCTTCATCCGCGGCTATCACGCCGATGTCGATCCGCGCGAACTTGGCTTCGAGGTGCAGGTTTTCGCCATGGTCGGCCTGCAAAGCCAAGCCGAGGCGGACCTTTCGGCGTTCGAGGCGCGTTGCCGTGGCTGGCCGTTGGTGCGCGAATGTCATATGCTTAATGGGGAGGTCGATTTCATCCTGAAATGCGTGGCCCCCGATCTTTCCAGCTTTCAAAGTTTCCTCACCGAAGAATTGACCGCGGCAGAGAATGTCGGGTCAGTCAAAACCTCGCTCGTGATCCGCGATGCCAAGGATGAGCCGGGCGTTCCGTTCGACGTTCTGGAAGAGCGGCTCAGCCGCCACGCCTGAGTTTATTGACGTCGGTGCGGGGGCAGCGGCGGATTTGGATATTTATGGCAAAATGAAGCAGGGGCGTGGTGAGGGCCAGTTTGGGGCGCTCAGGTTTCGGCAAACGGATCGGCGGGGTAGCCCACACCGGCCAGATAAAGCCCTTGCGGCGGGCAGACCGGCCCGCAGGCGGCGCGGTCACGGGCTTCCAACGCGGTTCTGACCCGCTCGGGCGGCCAGCTTCCCGCTCCCACCCGCTCCAGCGTGCCGACGATGGAACGGACCTGATTGTGCAGGAACGAACGTGCCCGTAGGGCAAAGCGGACCTCGGTGCCGGTGTTGCTTGCGTGTTCCTCGATGGTGATTTCGTCCAGCGTTTTTACTGGGCTGGCGGCCTGACACATGGTTGAGCGAAAGGTGGTGAAATCGTGTTTGCCGGGCAGATGCGCCGCGCCGGCGCGCATCGCGGCAAGATCGAGCGGGTTTTTCACCTGCCAGACCAGCCCTTTGTCATGGGTCACAGGCGCGCGGCGCACCAGAAGGCGAAAGAGATAGCGCCGCTCCATCGCGGAGAACCGGGCGTGCCAATCGTCAGCCACCCGTGCGGCGGCGACAATCGCCACGGGCGCGGGTTTGAGATGGTAATTCAGTGCCTCCATCAACCGGAATGGGGGCCAGTCCTTTGCCAGATCGCAATGCGCCACCTGCGCCAGCGCATGTACCCCCGCATCGGTGCGCCCGGCGGCGGCGATGGTATGCGCGCCCGGCTCAAGCCGCGCCAGCGCCGCCTCTATCGTGGCCTGCACCGATGGCTGATCGGCCTGCCGTTGCCAGCCTGCGAAGGGCGCGCCGTTATATTCAATCTTGAGGGCAAATCTGGGCATAGCGCGCCATAGCGCGCAGGCGTGGGGCAGGGCAAGGGGTGGCGCATCGGCAAGCGGGCGCTTATCTATGGGCGCAGGCAGGAAAAAGGGGCGCGTGGGTGATTATCTCATCGCTGGCAGATACCATCACGCGCAAGCTTGAGACCGTAGGAGACACGGTATCGGAGGCGCTTTTCGAGCCGGTTATCCGGCTTGGTGTGACCGGGCTGGCGCGCTCGGGCAAGACGGTGTTCATCACCTCGCTGATCGCGAACCTGATGGAGCGCGGTCGGATGCCCGGTCTGGTTGCTGCGCGCGAAGGCCGGATCGAGGCGGCGTTCCTGCAACCGCAACCCGATGATACCTTGCCACGGTTCGATTTTGAGCAGCACCTTGCCGCGCTGACCTCGCCCACCCCGCATTGGCCCGAAAGCACCCGCGCGATCTCCGAATTGCGCCTGTCGCTCAGGGTGCGCCCGCAGGGGCTTCTCTCTGGTCTATCGGGGCCGCGCACCGTGCATCTTGATATCGTCGATTATCCCGGTGAATGGCTGCTTGATCTCGCACTTCTCGACAAGAGCTTTGCCGAGTGGAGCGCCGATCACCTTGCCCGCATCGCGCCGCGCGCGCAGGCGCAGGGCTATCTGGCCCTTGCAGGAGAAACGCAGGCCAACGCACCTCTGGACGAGCCGCAGGCACAGGCGCTGGCGCAGGCTTACACCGCTTATCTTCACGCCGCACGCGCCGCCGGGTATTCCGATTGCACGCCGGGGCGTTTCCTGTTGCCGGGCGATCTGGCTGGTTCCCCGGCGCTGACCTTCGCGCCGCTGGTGCGGCCTGAAAGCGCGGCGCGGCGTGGCCTCTGGCGCGAGTTTGAACGTCGCTATGAGGCGTATAAGGCCAAAATCGTGCAGCCGTTCTTTCGCGATCATTTTGCCCGGATCGACCGGCAGGTGGTGCTGGTCGATGCGCTGAGCGCGATTCATTCCGGGCCACGCGCAGTTGAAGACATGCGCGCCGCGATGGCCGAAATTCTCGCCGCTTTCCGGCCCGGCCGCAACGCGTGGCTTTCCCGGCTATTGCGCGGGCGCCGAGTAGAGCGGATATTGTTTGCCGCTACCAAGGCCGACCATCTGCATCACACCCAACATGACAAGCTGGCCGCGATCATGCAGGCATTGGTGCGCGACGCACAAAGCCGCGCCGATTTTGCCGGGGCGCAGACGCAGGCCATGGCCATCGCGGCGCTGCGCGCCACCACCGAAGAAACCCGCACCCATGCGGGCCGCACCCTTGAGTGTGTGCGCGGCACCTTGCTCGACAACGGCAAGCAGGCGGCGTTTTATCCCGGCGATCTGCCGGATGATCCGGGCCGTTTGCTGGCGCCTGCACGGCAAGGCGCGGCGGAGTGGCTTGAGGCCGATTATGGTGCGATGCAGTTTGCGCCCGCCGCATTGTCGCTCAAACCCGGCGAAGGCCCGCCGCATATCCGGCTTGACCGCGCTGCCGAATTCCTGCTGGGGGACAAGCTATGACCGCCCGGCGCGCACGGCTGCGGCATCTGCCCGCGATTGCCCGCATCCTCTGGGCTGATCTGCCGCGCAGCAGCGCGCGCGAGAAGCTGGGTGATCTGCGCATCCTTGCCCGGCTGATCCGGCGTGGCCAGATCACGCAAAGCCCCGGCCGGTTTGGCCCGCGCGGCTTTCTGATCCGCGATGGCGTGCGTATCCACGGGCTTTACACCCACCCGCGCGCGCGGCGCAAAGGCATCGGCTCTCGCCTGATGACAGAGGCGCAGGCCACGCAGGCGCGGCTTGAACTTTGGACCGCGCAATCCAACGCACAGGCACGCGCGTTTTATGCAGCACACGGGTTTTACCCTGCCGCGCTAAGCAACGGGCAGGGCAATGACGAAGGCCAGCCCGACATGCGGCTGATCTGGGAAAGGACAGCGCCATGAGCAACGGCCCGATTCTGATCGACCTTGACGGCAAGGCGGATAGCGGCCCGGCGCCCAACCCGGCAGAGGCAGCGCCGGTGCCGGAAACCCAAGCCCTCCCCGAAGGCCGCGCCATGCAATCGGTCGCAGCCCTTGCCGCACGCCGCCCATCAAGGCTCCTCCGCTGGTTCTGGCGCGCGCTTGGCGCGCTGCTTGCCACACTGTTGTCGCTGGCGGCATGGCATTATACCGCCGCTCTTATCGCAAGCGCGCCGATCCTCGGCTGGGTGGTGAGCGTGCTGATAGCACTGGTGGTGGTTCTGGCGTTGGCTATCGCTCTCAGGGAGCTGGCCGGGTTTGCACGCCTGCGCCGGATGGACCGGCTGCATCATCTTGCCGTCACCGCTTTGGCGCAGGATGACATTGCTGCCGCCCGCGATGTGACGGCCCGGCTTGACCGGCTTTATGCCAACCGGAATGCTTTGGCGCTTGGCCGCGAGCGCCTCTCGGCTCGTGCGCCCGAGCAGTTCGATGCGGCAACGCTGCTCACACTGGCAGAGGTTGAATTGATGAAGCCACTTGATGCCGCCGCCCTGCGTGAGGTCGAAGCGTCGGCCCGGACAGTGGCAACAGTGACCGCCATCGTGCCGCTTGCCTTTGCCGATGTGATTGCGGCGCTGACCGCCAATATGCGGATGATCCGGCGCATTGCCGAGATTTACGGCGGGCGCTCCGGTGCGCTTGGAAGTTGGCGGTTGACCCGTGTGGTGCTGACCCATCTGGTTGCCACGGGGGCGGTTGCAGTGGGCGATGACATGCTCGGCCTCGCTTGCCGGTGGCGGGCTGCTGGCCAAGCTGTCGCGCCGGTTTGGTGAAGGTGTGGTCAACGGTGCGCTGACCGCGCGCGTTGGTGTTGCCGCGATGGAGGTGTGTCGCCCGCTGCCGTTCTCCAAGGGCAAGCGGCCTTCGGTTTCGGCCACGGTGGGCCGCGCGCTCAAAGGGTTGTTCGGGCAGGGGGCAGAGCGCGGGAAGGATTAAGCGCGCCGCTCTGTGGCAGCGCATCAGCGCAATATCGGCACGCCGCCCGGTCCTTGCATTCGCTCCACCACGCCTGCACGCAGGGAGCGCCCGATCTTGTGAGCCAGCGCCGACCATGCCGCCGCCTGATCCGCGCGCAGCACTTGCGCGAGTGTTGCATCGAAAAGCCGCAGCCATGTCTCGAACATGCCGGGGCGCACATTGCCCGCGCTGCGGTGAACTTGCATTGGGTTGCCGTCATAGCCCTTCTCATGCAGGATCGCGTTCGCCCAAAAGCCTGCGATCCGTGCTTCGTGGGCGGGCCAGTCATCGACATGCGCGGCAAATACCGGCCCCAGAACTGGGTGCGCCCGAACCCCGGCATAGAAGGTGGCAACGACGCGCTCTATCTCGGCGCGGCTGACATCGAATTTCGGGGGCAGGCTGGACATTCGGCAGGCTTTCTCTGGCTTGCGCCAAAGCTATGCGCCCCGTGCGCCAATCGCAACCGCCCGGCCCGGTTTGCAGGCTCTGGACCATCCACCGAACCCGCCCTATAACGCGGCGCAAGATGCAAGCATTCGCAGGGGTCATCATTCGAATTACTTACCCGGCGCTCTGATCGCAAGAGCCGCCGGGCAAAGGCGCATGGCCCCGCCGCGCCGCTCTCGCCACCAATTTCCATCCTTTCAAGAAGGATCGCCGGTCATGTCTGACCAGACCCCCGATTACAAACCGACCCTCAACCTGCCGCAAACCGATTTTCCGATGCGCGCGGGCCTGCCCAAGCGTGAGCCTGAATGGCTTGAGCGTTGGGAGAAGCTTGGTATCTACGATCAGTTGCGCGCCCGAAAAGACCGCAAGAGCTTTGTGCTGCATGATGGCCCGCCCTATGCCAACGGCCATCTGCATATCGGCCACGCGCTCAACAAGACGATCAAGGACATGATCGTGCGCTCCCATCAGATGATGGGCCATGACGCGCGCTATGTGCCCGGCTGGGATTGCCACGGGTTGCCGATTGAGTGGAAGATCGAAGAGCAATACCGCGCCAAGGGGCTCGACAAGGACGATGTTGATGTCATCGACTTTCGTCAGGAATGCCGCCGCTTTGCCGAAGGCTGGGTCGATATCCAGCGCGAGGAGTTCAAGCGCCTTGGCGTTACCGGCAACTGGGCCGACCCGTATCTCACGATGAATTTCCACGCCGAAGCGGTGATCGCGGCGGAGTTTCAGAAATTCCTGATGAACGACACGCTTTACCAAGGCTCCAAGCCGGTGATGTGGTCTCCGATCGAAGAAACCGCGCTGGCCGAGGCCGAGGTCGAATATCACGACAAGGAAAGCTTCACGGTTTGGGTGAAGTTTGAAGTAGCCATGCGCGGGCAAGACGACAATCTCGATTTATCCGAAACTGAATATTTGGATGCCGCCGCGGTTGTAATCTGGACGACCACCCCTTGGACAATCCCGTCGAATAAGGCCGTGGTTTATGGCGATGAGATCGCTTACGGCCTATACGAAGTGATAGACGCTCCAGATGAGTGTTGGGCAAGCCCAGGTGAAAAATTCATTCTAGCGGACAGGTTGGCCGCAGATGTCCTTGCGAAGGCGCGGCTGGAAGATGGACAGTGGCGCCGGTTGCGCGATGTGCCTCAAAGTCATCTGAAATATATCGGTTTGGCACATCCACTTCGCGGCATCCCCGGCTCAAACGGCGAATGGGACGGCATACGCGATTTTCGCGCCGCCGATTTCGTCACCGACGAAGAAGGCACCGGCTTCGTGCATTGCGCCCCTTCGCACGGGATGGAGGAATTTGAGCTTTATCGCGATCTCGGGATGCTAGAGCAGGTCATCACATATAACGTGATGGACGATGGCACCTTCCGCGCCGATCTGCCGTTCTTTGGCGGCAAACGCATCCTGCGCGCCAAGCCCAAGAAAGGCGATTGGGAAGGCGATGCCAACGCCGCCGTGATTGCCAAGCTGGCCGAGGTTGGCGGGCTGTTGGCGCGTGGCCGGATCAAGCACTCCTACCCGCATTCATGGCGCTCCAAAGCGCCGGTGATCTATCGCAACACGCCGCAATGGTTCGTGGCAATTGATAAGCCCTGCGGTGGCGATGATACCTATGGCAAGACGATCCGCGAACGCGCGCTCACCTCGATCGACAAATTGGTGAAATTCACCCCGAAAACCGGGCGCAACCGGCTCTATTCGATGATCGAGACTCGCCCCGACTGGGTGCTCTCGCGCCAGCGCGCCTGGGGCGTGCCGCTCACCTGTTTCACCCGCAAGGGGCGCTGCCGACCGACGATAACTTCCTCTTGCGCGATGATGCAGTCAACGCCCGCATCACCGCCGCGTTTGAGGCCGAGGGCGCGGACGCGTGGTATAAGGACGGTGCCAAGGCGCGCTTCCTTGGGTCTGATTACGACCCGGCTGAGTGGGAGCAGGTGTTCGACGTGCTTGATGTCTGGTTTGATTCCGGCTCGACCCACGCTTTCGTGCTGCGCGACCGCGAAGACGGCACCGAAGACGGCATTGCCGATGTCTATATGGAAGGCACGGATCAGCATCGTGGCTGGTTCCATTCTTCCATGCTCGAAGCCAGCGGCACCATCGGGCGCGCACCCTATCACAACGTGGTCACGCATGGCTTCACGCTTGATGCCAAGGGCATCAAGATGTCCAAGTCGCTGGGTAATACCATCGTGCCCGAAGAGGTGGTCAAGCAATACGGTGCCGATATCCTGCGGCTCTGGGTGGCACAGACCGATTACACCGCCGATCAGCGCATCGGCCCGGAAATCCTTAAAGGTGTTGCCGACAGCTACCGCCGCCTGCGCAACACCATGCGCTTCATGCTGGGCAGTCTCGCGCAGTTCGACGAAAGCCAACATGTCGCCCCCGCCGACATGCCGGAACTCGAACGCTGGGTGCTGCACCGCATGGCCGAGCTGGATCAGACCGTGCGCGCCGGGTATCGCGCGTTCGATTTTCAGGGCGTGTTTTCGGCGGTGTTCAATTTCTGCACTGTCGATCTGTCGGCGTTCTATTTCGACATCCGCAAGGACGTGCTTTATTGCGATGGCGAAAGTCCGCGCGCCCACGCCGCGCGCACCGTGCTGGACCTCTTGTTCCACCGGCTGACCACTTGGCTTGCGCCGATATTGGTGTTCACCATGGAAGATGTCTGGCTTTCGCGCTTCCCCGGTGAGGACAGCTCGGTGCATCTGCAGGACATCCCCGAAACCCCCGACGAGTGGCTTGATGAGTCGCTCGCCGCGAAATGGGCGATGATCCGGCGCGCCCGCCGGGTGGTGACAGCTGCCCTTGAAGTGCAGCGCGCCGACAAGGTGATTGGTGCCTCGCTCGAAGCGGCCCCGGTGGTGCATGTGCGCGACGCGGATATGCTGGCGGCGCTGAAATCGGTGGCCTTTGCCGATCTTTGCATCACCTCGGATATTTCGCTCACTGCCGACCCGATCCCGGCAGAGGCGTTCCGCCTGCCCGAAGTCGACGCCATCGGTGTGGAATTCGAAAAGGCAGAGGGGGAAAAATGCCAGCGTTGCTGGAAAATCCTGCCCGATGTGGGCCGCCACGCGCATCCCGGCGTCTGCGGGCGCTGTGACGCGGCGCTTGGGTAAGGCTTGAGGGCGCGCCGGACACAGGCCCGCGCGCCCTTCCCATGGCGGGAAATTCGCGGCATCATCGCCCCATGCCACGCCTCACACTCGACAGCCCCACCGGCCCGCTGACCCTCACCGAAGAGGACGGCGCGATCACGCGCGTTGAATGGGGGCGGGGCGGGGTGGATGAAACCCCGCTGCTCATCGCTGCGCGCACCCAGCTTGACGCGTATTTCGCCGGAACGCGCGAAACCTTTGATCTGCCGCTGCGCGTCGTCGGCTCGGATTTCCAGCGCGCCACCTGTGACGCGATGCTGGCCATCGCATTTGGCGAAACCCGCACTTACGGCGATCTTGCCCGCGCGCTTGACGCCCCCGCTCAGGCGGTGGGGCAGGCTTGCGGCGGCAATCCGATCCCGGTGATTATCCCGTGTCACCGGGTGCTTGGCGCAAATTCGCTTGGCGGGTATTCGGGCCGCGGCGGGGTGGAAACGAAGGTTTGGCTTTTGCGGCATGAAAACGCCGCCGGGTTGCTGATCTGACAACGCCCCGCACGTTGGGTTATCTGAATGCCGAATTAACCTCTATGCGGTTTTCCTGCCATACGCATCGCAGCCAGACCGGCAGCCGGGGTGCATACACGTGGCTCGCCGCGCTGCCAAAGACGGTTAATGCTGCGGGCCGGTGCGTTCAGGAATGATCTGTTGGGCGATGCCCGCAAACAACAGGTAAATGCTGGTCACGATCAACCCCCAACTGGCCCAGCTTTGCGGGTGAAAATCTACCCATGCTGCCCAGCCGGCAAAGAAGGTCCAAGCGAAAGCCATTGGCAACGTTAGACTTTTCCAACGTTCCGTGCGCACCGGGTGAACGAATTTCAGTGGGAAAAACATGGTGATGGCAAGGGCTGTCACCAGCACCAGAATCACCCAGAAGTTTGGCGTCAGCGCGAATACCACGATCGCCACCATGTTCCAGCAACCGGGGAAGCCTGAGAAAGAATTATCCTTTGTTTTCATGCGGGTATCGGCGAAATACATCGCGCTGGCAAAAGTGATGACGATAATCACGAACCAGCCGGTCCAACCTTCAAAAAGGCCGGATTTGAACAATGCGAAAGCCGGGATGAAAACATAGGTCAGATAGTCAATGATGAGGTCCAAAAGCACCCCGTCGAACTCTCCAGCATTTTGTTTTACATCATATTTTCGCGCCAACGGCCCATCCAGCCCGTCCACCGCAAACGCCACCACCAACCACACGAACATCAGATCCCATTTCGCATCCACCGCCGCCAACATCGCCAGCATGGCGAAAACGGCGCCGGTCGCAGTCAGAAGGTGCACAGATAAAGCTTTGAAATGGTTAGACATATGGTCCTCCTGCGCTCAGCCCGCTTTTGGGTGGGCCTTGTCGTAAACGTCCATCAACCGCGCCTGATCGACGCTGGTATAGGCCTGCGTCGTCGAAAGCGAAGCATGGCCCAGCAATTCCTGGATCGCCCGCAAGTCCCCGCCCGCACTCAGTAAATGCGTGGCAAAACTGTGCCGCATCGCATGTGGCGTGGCGCTTGCCGGCAGGCCCAGCTGGGCGCGTGCGCGTTCCATGACCTTTTGCACCGCCCGTGGGGAAAGCCTGCCACCACGCACGCCTCTGAACAAGGGCTGATCCGGCTCAGGCTCAAACGGGCAAAGCCGCAGGTAGCGATCAACTGCGTCCCGCGCTGCGTCGAGCACCGGGATAACCCTTTCTTTACCGCCCTTGCCTAAAATCCTCATCACACGCGGCAAAGGCACATCACGGCCATCAAGGCTTAAAGCCTCTGAAATTCTTAACCCGCAGCCGTAAAGGAGGGTAATCACAGCGGCATCGCGCGCGGCAATCCATTCGTCTTGATGCTGAAATTCGACCGTTTCAATCATATCCTGCGCCGCAGTTTCGCTGAGCGGGCGTGGTAATTTTCGCTGAAACTTCGGCGCACGCGCCGCGAGAACGGCGCTCAGATCGGCATTTTCGCGCTCGCCGAGCCAGCGAAAGAAGCTCTTTACCGCCGAAAGTTTGCGCGCCAGCGAACGCGGCCCAACCGCCCCGCCCCGGCGGGTAAAAACCATCCATGCGCGCATGTCGGCAACGCTGAGCCGCATCAACGGTTTGATCCCCTGTGCCGCACCTTTGTGGTTGGCCATGAAGGCGAGGAAATCGGAAACGTCGCGGGTATAGGCATCAATCGTATTGAGAGCGACACCTTTCAGCGCCTTTTCATGTGCCAGCCAGCCCTGCAAAGCGTCGCGGGCGGCGGGTGAAATCAGGCTCATGACAGCCAGCGGCGCATCGCTCTTTCAAAGACGCCAGCAAAAAAAGCAAGAAGGTCAGTGCCTTGTTGCGGGGTGAACTGGTGCGGGTCTTCTGCCCCCATAATCAGCATTCCGGGCAGGCGGCCTTCTCCAAAATTCAGCTGAAGGCAGGCTTCCGAGCGCATCCAGTCGGCCTTGTCGCCATAGATATAGGCATCGCCTTTCTGGATCTGGCGCAGGGTCACTTGCCGCATCGGCGCGCCCCGCTCTCCAACGATATAGTCGTCGATGAAGCCCGGTTCCGCCACCGACAACACATTGCCCAGCCGCTTCACCGCCGGGTCTTCGTCATCCTGCACCGATTCCAGAACGAGCTTCACGCAATCAACCCGTAAAATTTCCGCCACTTCGCCGCCAAGGTCTTTCAGAAAGCCCTCAAACTCCACGGGGTCAAGCATCCGCAGAATGGCGCGATGCACTTGATTGGTCCCGGCGAGGTTTTCATAAGCCGCTGCGATGACCGAACGATGGGTATCTTCCAGCCGGTCCAGCCGCGCCTCAAGCCGCTCCATCGCGATGCCACGCAGATCAACGATATTGCCGCCCATAGAGCGTTCATTCGCCGCGATCAGCGCATGCATAACATCCTGATCGTCAAGGATAACTTCAGGGTCCGCGATGATCTTTTCGCGGAGCGTATCTTCCATTCGGGGCGCACTGCTCATTCTGGCCTCGTCATTATTTTTGCGGGTTTATAACATGACTTACAGGATTTTCTGCCCTGTTTTTTCCCAGTCGGCCAAAAATGTCGCCAAACCCTTGTCGGTCAGCGGATGGCTTGCCATGGCCTTGATAACACCCGGTGGTGCCGTGATGACGTCGGCGCCAATTCGCGCGCAGTCTGCGATGTGGTTCACGCTGCGGATCGAGGCGGCAAGGATTTGCGTCTCGAAGCCGTAATTGTCGTAAACCGTGCGGATATCACCGATCAACTCGATCCCGTCGAGGTTGATATCGTCCAGCCGCCCGATGAAGGGCGAAATGAACGTCGCCCCCGCCTTCGCGGCAAGCAGCGCCTGATTGACGCTGAAACACAGCGTGACATTGACCATGTTGCCCTCGGTCGAGAGCACCTTGCAAGCCTTCAACCCGTCCCAGGTCAGCGGCACCTTTACCGCGATATTCCCGGCGATCTGTGCCAGCTTGCGCCCCTCTTCAATCATCGCGTCCGCGTCAGTGGCCACCACTTCGGCGCTTACTGGCCCGTCGATCATCTCGGCGATTTCTTTTGTAACTTCAAGGATATCGCGGCCGGATTTCATGATCAAAGAAGGGTTCGTCGTCACCCCGTCGGCCATGCCGAGATCGTTGAGTTCGGCAATCGCTTCAACCTCGGCCGTATCGACAAAAAATTTCATCTCTTCAAACCTTGCATGACTTGGGTTTTGTCAGTCGCGGGTTTACCTCATAGTGGACACTCTCGAAACCCCGAATTCAGGTGCGCGGTGAAAGACTATTTCGAAGAGGGCGATTTGGTCGCGGTCTTGACGACCCAGCCGATTGACCGTCCCTTGGACTACAAGGCACCGGAGGGCGGCTGCCATCTGGGTGCATTCGTTGAGGTGCCGCTCGGCCCGCGCAAGGTGGTGGGTGTGGCCTGGGGCGAAGGGCGGGGTGATTTCAATCCCGCAAAGATCCGGCCCGTGATCCGGGTGCTTGATGTCGCGCCGATGCGCGATGAGTTGCAGGCGTTCCTGACCCGTGCCGCCGCCTATACGCTGACCCCGCTGTCGGCCATGCTGACCCTTGCCATGCGCGCGCCGGGGCTTTCCGATCCGCCTTCGATGCGCAAGGTTTATCGCGCCGGGCGGGATGAGCCGGACAGGATGACGGATGCCCGCCGCAGAGTCATCCGGGCACTTGATGAATATGGTGGTTTGGCGTTTACCCTGAAGGAGTTATGCGATGCGGCGGGGGTTTCTTCGTCGGTTGTCAAAGGGTTGGTGAAGCAGGGTGCCGTGCGTGAAGACGATACGCCGCGCGACGTGCCGTTCCCGTTTCTTGACGTCGATTATAGCCGCAAGACGCTGACTATGGATCAGGACACTGCCGCCGGGGTGCTGTGCGGTAATATCCGTGCAAAAGCTTATGGCACAACGCTGCTGCGTGGCGTTACGGGATCGGGCAAGACCGAAGTTTATCTTGAAGCGGTGGCGGAATGCCTTGCGCAGCGGCGTCAGGCGCTTGTCCTGCTGCCGGAGATTGCGCTCTCGGCTGAATTCATGGCGCGCGTTGAGGAGCGTTTCGGCGCGCGGCCTGCCGAATGGCATTCCGGCGTGACGATGACGGAACGCCGCCGCACCTGGAAGATGGTCGGGCAGGGCAATGCGCAGCTTGTCGTTGGCGCGCGCTCGGCGCTCTTTCTGCCGTTTCTTGATCTTGGGCTGATCGTTGTCGATGAAGAACACGATACTTCCTACAAGCAGGAAGACAGCGTGTTATACAACGCCCGAGACATGGCCGTGCTGCGCGCGTCGCTTACCTCGGCGCAGGTCATTCTGGCTTCTGCGACGCCGAGCCTTGAAAGCTGGGTCAACGCTGAAGCCGGGAAATATCAACGGCTTGATCTGACCTCGCGGTTTGGCGCTGCGGTTCTGCCGGAAATGCGTACGATTGATATGCGCGGCGTTGATCTGCCCGGTTCGCGCTGGATTTCGCCGGAATTGAGGAGTGCGGTTGATGCCCGGCTGGAGGCAGGCGAACAATCTTTGCTGTTCCTGAACCGACGGGGCTACGCGCCGGTCACGCTTTGTCGCGCGTGTGGGGAGCAGATTGGCTGTGACCATTGCGATGCGCGGATGGTGGAGCATCGGTTTCTCAAGCGCCTTGTTTGCCACCAATGCGGGGAGAGCAAGCCGATCCCGGAAACCTGTCCTTCCTGCGGAGCCGAAGGCAAACTGGCGGCTGTTGGCCCCGGCGTGGAGCGGATGACGGAAGAGGCGGCAGCACTCTTCCCCGAAGCGCGGATTGCGACGCTGTCTTCCGACCTGTTCGGGTCGGCGCGGGCATTGAAGCAACGGATAGGCGAGATTGCTGATGGTGGGGCGGACATCATTATCGGAACACAACTGGTTGCCAAAGGGCATAATTTTCCATTGCTGACGCTGGTTGGCGTGATTGATGCCGATCTTGGCTTGCAAGGCTCTGATCTAAGGGCGGCGGAGCGGACGTTTCAGTTGATGCGGCAGGTTTCCGGCCGGGCCGGGCGGGCGGAGCGGCCCGGATTGGCCTTGATGCAGACCTACCAGCCGGAACATCCGGTTATTCGTGCGATTCTCGGTGGAGATGAAGAAGGGTTTTGGCGTGCGGAGGCCCGCGAGCGCGAGCAGGCGGGCGTGCCGCCGTTCGGGCGGATGGCGGGTATCATCCTGTCATCGCCCGATATGCAGGAAATCTTTGATCTCGGCGCCATGCTGGCGCGCAACGATGGGCCTTTGCGACAGGTGGGTGCACAAGTATTTGGCCCGGCGGCAGCACCAATAGCGCGCATCCGCGGGCGGCACCGCGTCCGCCTGTTGGTCAAAGCACCCAAGGGTGTGGCGCTCCAGCGCGCGATTGCTGACTGGATTGGGCGGGTCAGACCGGGGAAACAGGTGCGGCTGACCGTCGATATTGATCCGCAAAGCTTCTTTTAATCGCGCTCAATTGCTGGGCATTCTAGATGAAAAACCGTATGCGAGATCATGAAACGAATGATTCCCGTCTCCGAACAAGCCAACCTGCCGCTTTGGCGGCGGCCAGTTGGTCTGTTGTTTCTAATGGCCGTGGCCATGCCGATCTCGTTTGCAACATGGTCGGCGCTGCTGAATAATTTCATTATCGAGGTTGGCCATTTCGACGGGGCCGATAATGGCTTGCTCCATACGATCCGGGAAATACCGGGTTTTCTGTCTATCGGCGTGATCGCCATCGTCATTTTCATGCGAGAACAGGTGCTTGCGCTGGTTGCGCTGATCTTGTTGGGGGTCGCCACTGCGATAACAGCGTGGTTTCCGTCGATGGCAGGGATTTTGACGATAACGATGCTGTCCTCCATCGGGTTTCATTATTACGAGACGGTCAACCAGTCGCTTCAGCTGCAATGGTTGCCGAAAGAGCGCGCGCCGCAAATGCTGGGCTGGCTTCTGGCAACGGGGTCTGCCGCGACATTTGTGTCTTACGGGCTGATCGTTCTAACGTGGGACAGGTTCGATCTGAGCTATAATTTTGTCTATCTCGTCTCCGGTGGGGTCACGGTGGCAATCGCCATATTTGCGTTCTTCGCCTATCCGCAGTTTGAAGCGCCCAACGTGCAACGCAAGCAGATGGTTCTGCGCAAGCGTTACTGGCTTTACTATGCGTTGCAATTCATGGCTGGGGCGCGGCGGCAGATTTTCACGGTCTTTGCCGGGTTCATGATGGTGCAGAAGTTCGGCTTTGACGTTCACGCGGTGACGGCGCTGTTTCTGATCAACCTTGTCATCAACATTTTTGTGGCCCCGGTGTTTGGCAAAGCAGTCCGGCTTTTCGGAGAGCGACGCACACTGGCGTTTGAATACACCGGGTTGGTCATGGTTTTTTTCTGCTATGGCGGCATCTATTATTTTGGTTGGGGTGTGACACTGGCCGCGACGCTTTATGTTATCGACAACATGTTCTTCGGGCTTGCGTTGGCATTGAAAACCTATTTCCAGAAAATCGCCGATCCGGGCGATATCGCGCCCACTGCGGCGGTGGCTTTCACCATCAATCACATCGCGGCCGTGGCTCTGCCGGTGACGCTGGGCTATTTGTGGCTGGCATCACCGGGGGCGGTCTTCGGGTTGGCCGCTGCAATGGCTTCGATTTCGGTGCTGCTGGCATTGATGGTGCCGCGCCATCCGGAACCGGGCAATGAAACCGTGTTCTCGCGCTTTTCTTCCGAGGTGCCTGCGGAATGACCGGCTCTGCGGTGCCACCGCCGACGACAAAGAGAGAGCCCCCGCCAAAGTTTGTTACCGGCTCGACCATGCGCCATGTCGTCGTGATGACATTGACCAGCGCCATGGGGCTTAGCTTCATGTTTTTGGTCGATTTTCTTGCGCTCTGGTGGGTGAGCAGGCTGCATAGTGAAATCCTCATCACGGCCCTTGGATTCGCCGCGACGATGCAGTTCTTCCTTGTCTCAATCGCCATCGGGATGACCATCGGCGCGGTTGCATTGGTCAGTCAGACATTGGGGCAGGGGCGCCCGCAAAGAGCGCGACGGATTGCGACGACCGCGCTGATCCTGAGCGTCGGTGCGGAAAGCTGCGTGGCCGCTTTGGCCTATGTCTTTCGCTATGATCTGCTGCGGCTTTCGGGCGCCAGCGGCGAGGCGCTGCATGAAGCGGCGGGCTTTCTGGCGATTGCGCTGCCGTCTTTGCCGTTGAGTGCGGCAGGGATGACGGGTAGCGCGATCCTGCGCGCACGCGGCGATGCTTGGCGGTCGATGGCGGTGACCAGTTCGGCGGGGCTTGTGGCGGTGTTTCTTGATCCGTTGCTGATCGTGGTGCTGGGGTGGGGAATCGAAGGGGCAGCGACGGTGATCGTGATCTCGCGCGGGGTCATGGCGCTGGTTGCGCTTTATTGGCTGACCGGCGTGCATAAGATGCTGACCAAGCCCAGCCTCGCAGATATGCGGCTTTATATTGGGGGGTATCTGGCTATCGCGCTTCCGGCCATTGCGACGCAGGTTTCCACACCGTTTGGCAATTGGGTGTTGATCCGGGCCATGGCGGAACATGGCGACAGCGCGGTTGCGGGCATGGGCGTGGTCGGGCGTGTGATGATCTTGGCTTTTGGCGGCATTTTTGCGCTGTCCGGCGCGATTGGCGGCATTATCGGGCAAAATGCCGGTGCCGGGCTGCGCCACCGGGTGCAGAGTGCATATCTTGACGCGCTCAAGTTCTGTGCGATCTATACCGGAGTGGTTTGGGTGTTGCTTGCGTCGCTTGGCGGAACGATTGCGCAGGCATTCGGGCTAAGCGGGCAGGGACAGTATATTGTCGAGGTGTTTTGCACTTATTCCGCCGGGTCTTTCGTGTTTACCGGCGCATTGTTCGTTGCCAATTCCGCGTTCAACAACCTTGGACGGCCATTTTGGGCGACACTGACCAACTGGACCCGCGATGGCGTTCTGATTGGCGTTCTGGCCTTCGCCATGGGGGCGCTTTGGGGGGAAACCGGTGTTGTTCTTGCGCAGGCGGTGGCCAATGTGTTGGCTGGTATTGGGGCAGGCTGGATTGGTTGGCTTCTGGTAAAACGTGGGGCGGGGCTTGCGGCTGGCAAACCTTGACCGGCCCGCTTTGAGCGCCTACGCGATACGCTGCAATCTGAGGGAGGGCGATATGCCAACATTTACGGCCCTGACCACAGTGGCAGGCAAAGACGCCGCAGACGCTTTGAGCGATGCGATAGAGCGGCTTGACCCTGCCCCCATCGGTGTCGGGGTGTTTGAGGTCGAGGACGGTTCCGGGCTTTGGGAAGTGGGCGGCTATTTTGCCGAGTCGCCCGACAGGGTGGGGCTGGCCCTGCTTGAGGCGCTCTACGCAACAAACCCGTTTGCCATTTCTGAAGTGCCGGAAACCGACTGGGTGGCGGCGGTAAAACGCGAGCTGGTGCCGGTGGAGGCGGGGCGGTTCTTTGTCTATGGAAGCCATGATGCCGATAAGGTGCCCGAAGGGGTTGAACCGTTGCTGATCGAGGCCGCGATGGCGTTTGGCACCGGCCATCACGGCACGACACTGGGGTGTTTGCGCGCACTTGACCGGCTGATTGATGCGGGGTTTCACGGCCATCGGGTTGTCGATATCGGTTGTGGCACGGCTGTTTTGGCGATGGCGGCGGCGCGAGTATGGCCCGAACAGGTGCTGGCCAGTGATATTGACGCGCAGGCGGTTGAAGTGGCCATGGCCAATCTGCGCGCCAACGGGTTGAGTAACCGGGTGCGCTGTGTCGAGGCGGCGGGGTTCGATCACCCCGAATTGCAGGAAGCCGCGCCGTTTGATCTGATTTTCGCCAATATCCTCAAAGGGCCGTTGATCGCACTGGCGCCTGAGTTTGCCAAGCGACTCGTGTCTGGCGGAAAGGCGATTCTATCGGGGATACTGCATGATCAGGCTGACGAGGTGATCGCGCATTATGCACAGCAAGGCATCAATCTATGTCAGCGTGATGAGATTGGTGATTGGACGACGTTGACCTTGGAAAAACCTTGATCAATAACGACCAATTTTCCCTGTAATTTAAGGGATTGCCACAATCCAGCCACAATTCAGACCGATATTGAACACATCCAGTGGGGGCATGACTGGAGGCTGCCATGCTTGGCGGAAGCAATAGTTTTGACCGGCGCGTAACCGTGCTGAAGAAAGCGCATCGCAAGGGCCGCAAGGCCTATGTGCCCATTGCCGGGCCGGATGGCGTTGTTTATGTGCGCAAGCCGCAATCGAAATTTGCCAACGTGCCGTTTCGAGGGCTGTTGTTGCTTGCGCTGGGGCTGGTGTTGTTCAAAGGGCTTGCCATCGCGCAGTTCGGGGCGTTGGGTTATGATAAGCGGCTGGGCTCTCTGCGCGAAGGCACCATCATTGAACAGGCCGGGGCATGGGTTATGCAGCCTGACCGGGTGAGCTTGTATCTTGCCGGAAAAGTTGGCCCGTATTTGCGTTGACCAACTGGCAAGACCTGCCAGCGGTTTCACCGTTGAGCGGGGTGGCAATAAAAAAGCCGCGCTTTCAGCAAGAAAGCGCGGCTTTTTAGCGTCTGAAGGTGTTTGAGAAAATCAGCTCTTCTGAGCGATGAACTCGATATCGCCGCGGCAAAGCCCAATATCTTCCAGTTCACGATCACTGAGATGCGACAGCGCATTGCGGGTCATCCGCGCATCGTTCCATGAGGTGAACCGGGCTTGAAGCGAGGCGAAAAGCTTGCCGAAACGGCCATTTGAGTGAGAGGCGAGTTGAACGCGGGGGGTGTCGATAACAGCCATATTCGGTTTCCTTCTGTTTGTCTGTGAATGGTCAACGTCTTTCGAGAGGGCAGATAAGCGGGCGTATTGTGGAAAACAAGCCGCCAAAACTGCATATGAGTCATGCAATTTTCGCAGAGCAGGAAAAGCCAGAAACCTCTTGTGAATTAAGGGGAAAATGAGGTTTCAGAAGGTCGTATTTGAGCTGTTTGAAGCCGCTTTCGTGCATGGATGCAGATTTGCGACAGGAGGATGTCGTTTCCAGGCTTGGCGTGCATTGGCATTGGCAAATGTTCCCGTTTCGTGCTAGTGGTCCATAAAAGCAACAGAGCAGTTGAAAAACATGCGAATTATGGGCATTGATCCCGGCCTGCGGAATTTGGGCTGGGGCGTTATCGAGGCAAATGGCAGCCGGTTGAGCCACGTGGCAAACGGTGTGTGCCATTCGGCGGGCGAAACACTGGCCGACAGACTGCTCTCGCTCTACAGCGCGCTGAGTGCGGTTCTGGCTGAATTCGCGCCCGACGCGGCGGCAGTTGAACAGACATTCGTGAACAAGGACGGCGCTGCGACGCTGAAACTGGGGCAGGCGCGTGGCATCGCGCTTTTGGTTCCGGCGCAGGCGGGGCTGCATGTGGGCGAGTATGCCCCCAATACCGTGAAAAAAACGGTCGTTGGCGTGGGCCATGCGGATAAACGGCAAATTGCGCATATGGTGGCTTTGCAATTGCCGGGGGTGAAAATTGCCGGGCCGGATGCGGCGGATGCGCTGGCCATTGCGATTTGTCATGCGCATCATGGGGCGGGCGGCATCGGGCTGTCGGCGGCATTGCGCAAGGTGGGGACATGATTGGCAAACTCTCCGGCCGGATTGATTATCGTGGGCAGGATCACGTTTTGATTGACGTGAAAGGTGTAGGATATCTGGTCCATTGTTCGGAACGCACCATGGCGGCTCTGCCGGGGCCGGGTGAGGCGGTGGCGCTTTATACGGATTTGCTGGTGCGTGAAGACCTGTTGCAGCTTTTCGGATTTCCGACATTGCTTGAGAAAGAGTGGCATCGGTTGCTCATGAGTGTTCAAGGGGTGGGCGCGAAAGCCTCGCTTGCCATATTGGGCACGCTGGGTGCCGAAGGGGTTAACAGGGCGATCGCGCTGGGGGACTGGAATGCGGTGAAGGCCGCGAAAGGCATCGGGCCGAAAACCGCGCAAAGGGTGGTGAATGAGTTGAAAGACAAGGCCCCGGCGGTGATGGCGATGGGCGGCACGTTGAGCGCGGCAGTCGAGGCGGACGCGGGAGACGTGATTGAGACGGCGGCTGCGCCCATGCCCACGCCGCCGATTCGGGCGCAGGGCAGTGCGGCAGCACAGGCGGAGGCTTTGTCGGCGCTTTCTAATCTGGGTTATGGTCTTGGAGAGGCGGCCGGAGCGGTTGCGCAGGCAGCAGGCGACGCACCTGATGCAGAGACGCCGGCGTTGATCCGGGCGGCGCTCAAGCTGTTGGCACCGAAGGGATAAATCATGAGCGAGCCAGACCCGACCTTGCGCGCCGACCCGTTGCCGGAGGATTTTGACCGGGCGCTGAGGCCGCAGGTGCTTGATGAGTTCGTGGGGCAGGAAGAAGCGCGGGCCAACCTGCGGGTGTTCATCCAGAGCGCGAAGATGCGCGGGGAGGCGATGGACCACACCCTGTTTCATGGGCCGCCCGGTTTGGGCAAGACGACATTGGCGCAAATCATGGCGCGCGAATTGGGTGTCGGGTTTCGGATGACCAGTGGGCCGGTCTTGGCCAAGGCGGGCGATTTGGCCGCGATCCTGACCAATCTGGAGCCACGGGACGTTCTTTTTATTGATGAAATTCATCGGCTTAACCCAGCGGTGGAAGAGGTGCTTTATCCGGCGTTGGAGGATTTCGAGCTTGATCTCGTGATCGGTGAGGGGCCGGCGGCGCGGACGGTGCGGATTGAATTGCAACCCTTTACGCTGGTCGGAGCGACGACACGGCTGGGGCTTCTGACGACGCCGCTGAGGGATCGGTTCGGGATTCCGACGCGGCTGCAATTCTACAAGATTAATGAACTTAATCAGATTGTTACCGCCAATGCACGCAAGTTGGGTGTGGCAGTGGAGGCGGACGGCGCGTTGGAAATTGCACGCCGATCGCGCGGGACGCCGCGGATTGCAGGGCGATTGTTGCGCCGGGTGGTGGATTTTGCGCTGGTTGAAGGTGACGGGCGGATCAGCCGCGCGCTGGCGGATTCGGCGCTGGTCCGGCTGGGGGTCGACGGGCTTGGGCTGGACGGGGCGGACCGGCGCTATCTCACTCTGATTGCAGAGAATTATCAGGGCGGGCCAGTGGGTATTGAAACCATTGCCGCGGCGCTGAGCGAGGCGCGGGACGCGGTGGAGGAAGTGATTGAGCCGTTCCTCTTGCAGCAAGGTTTGATCCAGCGGACGCCACGCGGGCGGATGTTGGCGCAAAAGGGCTGGAGCCATTTGGGCCTGACGCCGCCGGTCGCACCAGGGCAGGACGATCTGTTCGAAAAATGAGCGTTCGCCCGGTTAACCCGCCGATTCTGTGCGAAAATCGCTGTCTGCACCCCGGCTGGCAGGTTGGCTGCGATGGGGATGGCAGGACTCCGGCCATTGCCCCGGCGCAATGGCGTTAACCTTTCTGGGCAGATGCGCGAAAAAGTGATCGGGTTGCGCCGGGGCGATGGATTGGGGCAAGTGGAAGCCATTGAAACCGGGAGCAAGCCCACGATGACGCCTGACGAGATCGAAGCCCTCTTTACCCGTGCCGATGGCAGCTATCTTTTTGCCCGCTGGGCGCGGCCGATTGTGCCGGTGGTGTTCGGTGTCGATGACAAGACATTGGCGGTGGTGAAAGGCGCAATCGAAGCGGTGGTGACATTGGCCGGGCACAAGATGGCCGAGACCGACCCGGAGCTTGGCACCAACCTGATGTTCTTTTTCTTCCGCGACTGGGCGGAACTTCCTAAGATTGGCGGGCTGGACCGGCTGGTGCCCGATCTGAACGGGATGGTGGAAAGGTTGACCGCGCAGGGCGCGAACCAATACCGGCTTTTCCGTTTCGAGGAGAGCGGAGAGATCAAGGCCGGGTTTGTCTTCTTGCGGATGGATGAGAGCCTGACTGCAATGGCGGCAGAAGATCTGGCGCTGGCGCAGGCGGTGCAGGTGATCTTGCTTTGGGGGGAGGCGGCGTTTGCCGAACGCTCCCCATTGGGGCGGCTGCCTGACGGGGGCGTGCTACTGCGGCCCGAAATCGCGGATGTGATCGCGGCGGGGTATAATGGCGGGCTGCCGGGCGTGGCACGGGATGGGCAGAGCCACGCGCTGAGGCTTTTTGCGAGGATGCAGGCAGGGGTGCCTGAAACGCGTTGAGAAAGCCGGGGCCAGCCCGGGCGCCCCGCCTTAGGATGTACCTATGGTAAACGGTGGAATAATTTTCTTTCTCTTAATTCCGGCGACAGGCAGTATTGGCGCGAAACGGTCGAGCGGATCGTAATTCAACGCGGGTCTGGCGGCTATCTCGCCCGCGAGGCACAACCAAAGATGAGGAGCGCATGACATGGCGAATGATCTGAGCCGGAACGCATTGGACGAGTTGGGCGAGATGGTGGCGCGCCCCTTTGAGCAGGCACATGCGATGCCGCCATCGGTTTATACCAGCGAGACCTTCATGCAGCAGGAGATCGACGGTGTCTTTGCGCAGGATTGGTTCTGCGTCGGGCGCGCGGATTCGCTGAGCGAGCCGGGGGATTACGTGAAGGCGCGGCTGGCCGGGCAACCGGTTGTGGTGCTGCGTGACCGCGACGGTGATTTGCGGGCGCTGTCAAATGTGTGCCTGCACCGGATGAGCACGATATTGGAAGGGCGCGGCAAGGTTCGCGCGCTGAGCTGTCCTTATCATGGCTGGACCTACAATCTTGATGGCAGTCTGCGCGGCGCCCCGGCGATGACGCAGAACGAGGGGTTTTGCAAATCCGACTATCGCCTGCCGCAGGTGCGCTGCGAGGAATGGCTGGGCTGGGTGTTCATCACGCTCAACCCCGATGTGCCACCAGTGGCCGAGAAGCTGGCCGAGGTGGAGCGGATGGTCGCCGGGTATGACATGACCAACTACACCGAGACCTTCTATGAAGAGCATGAGTGGAACACCAACTGGAAGGTGCTGGCCGAGAATTTCATGGAAAGCTATCATTTGCCGGTGTGTCATGCGGGCACGATCGGGGGCTTTCGAAGCTTGACGAGATGATTTGCCCGCCGGGGCAACCGGCATTCAACTATCATACCATCCTGAAGGATGACCAACTCAGGATCGCGATGGCGCATCCGAGCAATGATCGGCTGGAAGGTGAGATGCGGCGGACGACCTTTCTGCTGGCGATCTATCCGAGCCTTCTGATCACGCTGACGCCGGGCTATTTCTGGTATCTGTCGCTGCATCCGGTGGCACCGGGGCGGGTGCATATCCGGTTTGGCGGCGGCATGTCGGACGATTACAAGGGCGACGAGGATGCGGCGCAGAACTTTGCCGACCTCAAGACGCTGCTTGATGAGGTGAACGTGGAAGATCGTGGTTGCACCGAAAAGGTTTATGCCGGGCTGTCTTCGGCGCTTGCGAAACCCGGCCACCTGTCGCACCTTGAACGCCCGAATTATGACTTTGCGCAATACATTTACGCGAAGCTTAAAAATGAAGGTGATGAGTGACATGGCGCAGGCCTCCGCTGCCGCATTGCGGGAGAAATTCATCGGTGGAATGAGCCATGCTGCCAGCACGGTCAACGTGGTGACGACGGATGGCCGCGCGGGCCGGGGCGGGATGACTGTTTCGGCGATGGCAAGCGTTTCCGCCGATACGCCGCGCCCGACGCTGTTGATATGCGTGCATCATCAAAGCCCGGTGGCGCAACAGATCATCGAGAACGGGGTGTTTGTCGTCAACGTGCTGAAGGACGATCAGGCCTATATCAGCGACGCGTTCGCCGGGCGGTTCAAGGATCAGCTTACCGACAAGTTCGACTGTTGCGAGTGGGCGACGATGCGCTCGGGCGCGCCGCGGGTGTGTGACCCGCTGGTGGGGTTTGACTGCAAGGTGGTTTCGGCTGACCGGGTGGGCACGCATCACGTTTTCTTTGGCGAGGTGGATGATGTGTTCATCGCCGATCAGGGCTCTCCGTTGATCTATGCGCGGCGCGGCTATGGCGCGGCGAAGCGGATCGAGGCGCCGGTGAGCGTGTCTGCCGGGCAGGCGGCACGTGGCAGGGTGCTGAAGATCGGGTGTTTCCACAGCTTCGCGCCGATCTTGCTGCCGGATATGATCCGGCGGATGAATGTGGCCGAGCCGGGCGTGCAGGTGGAGCTTATCGAGGGTGATCAGCGGCGGGTGAACGAAGCGTTGATGGCCGGGGAGGCGGATGTGGCACTGCTTTATGAGCAGGGGCTTGGCGACGGGCTGGACGCGGAGGCGTTGACCGAGCTTAACCCATATGTGCTGCTGGCGCAGGATCACCCGTTGGCATCTCTGAGCGAGATTTCGGCGCGCGATCTGGATGGGCACGCGATGATCCTGTTTGGTGCGCCGCCGTCGAGTGATTATTTCCTGTCGATCCTGAGTGATGCGGGCGTGCAGCCGCAGGTTGCCTATCGCTCTGACAGTTACGAAATGGTGCGCGGGTTGGTCGGTCAGGGGCTGGGATTTGCGCTGATGGCGACGCGGCCGGCGGGTACGATGAGCTATGACGGCAGTTTGCTGGTGACGCGGCCATTGACCGGGGCGGCGCGGCCCAGCCGGGTGATGCTGGCCACCCGCCGTGGCGCGCGGCTTTCAGATCAGGCGGAGCGGTTCGTCTGGTTCTGCCGGGACTTTTTCGATTTGCATGGATGAAGCGGTGCCGGGCCAGCTGATCGGCGCGACGGCGGTTGTTCTGGATTGAGGCGGGCGGGTGCGAGGGGCGCTGCCCCTCGCGCTCCCCGGGATATTTTTGGCAAAATGAAGACGGAAGAGGGGGATGAGTGATGCCGGGAGAGTTCCGTTCCAACCAAGCGTGGTTCGGGGACGGGCGCGGCGGAGGCGGTGCAATCGGGCAGTTGGAAGTGGCCGGGAAATCGGAACTGTTTGCGCGGATTGGACCGGTTTCGCACATCTGGCGAGCGCGTAGAGGCAAGCCCTTGGCGGCTCAGCAGGATTCGTCTTCGAGGTGGAGCTTCATTTCGAGCAGCACATGTTGCAAGGCCACCGCTTCCTTGAGGAGCCGTTTGGCCTCGTTCACCGTGATGATGCCGTCTTCGATGGATTGCTGATATTCCGCCATCAGCATGGCAAACCGCTGGCTGAGGGCGATGACATCGGAATTGACCGCGCCGGTCTTGGTATTCTTGCGGCGATCATCATAGCTAAGCGTGATACCTTTGAGTTCGGCAAGAGCAGAGGTAACGTGCGGATATGATGCGGCTTCTTCCAATGCGGCAACCGCGTCGATCGGCATGAAACGATCCGTGTGCTCGTCGCTGTCGGAGTAGTAACGGCCAAGCGTGGCTTTGGATTTTCCGGTCAGAACACAAGCGGGTTCGATGCCGACATCTTTCACCAGTGCTTCGGTGTGCTTCTTCAGGTAGCTGCCAACCCCGGCCATACGTTCCAATCCCTTGTGTTTTCCGTGCCCCGCATTCTGTGATGTGGGGGAAATCGTTAATCTTTTTCCCATTAGTCGGTTTGGCGACAAATGTCATCGTGAAAACGCCCCGGCATGTCCGGAGTTTCCGTAGCGGAACCATCAGCCGCAGACGGGAGGTGGGGCCGGGGCAGGCCTTGCTGCGACGCCGGATGTGCAGGCTCCATCCCCAGTGGCACACTGCTTGTTCGTGCGCGGCTTGGGTATCGTTCTGGCCTCACCGCTTTTCAAACAGCGCACAATGATGCGGTAATGCCTGACGAAAACGCAGGCGCTTTGGGTTGCGCCGTTCCGGCACGCAAGTCAGATTGATGGCACGTGTGAGACGGGGAGAGCAGATGACAGATATTGAAGCGGCAGGCGGGGCGCTGGCCGTGGCGCGGCGCGAGGGGCACAAGATGGCGGCTTATCCTTGCGCAAAACCGGCGACGATAAGCGAAGCCTTGGCGATGCAGGATGCAATGGCAATGGCGATGGGCGCGCCGGTGCGTGGTTGGAAAGTGGGGCTGACATCGGCGCGGGCGCAGGAATTGTGCGGCGTGGATGCGCCGCTGGCCGGGCCGGTTTTCGAAGGCACGATTTTTGAAAGCGGCGCAATCCTGCCATTGGTCGAGGGTGATCTTGGCGTGATCGAGGCCGAGATCGGCTTTCGCATGAAGGCCGACCTGCCGCCGCGCGGGCGTGCTTATGGTCGCCAAGAGGTGATGGCGGCGGTGGGCGAGGTGCTGGGGCTGTTCGAGTGGGTGAACAAACGCCTGCCGGGGGGCTTGCGCGAGGCGGCGGAGTGGCTGGTGGCGGATGGGACCATCAACCGGGCGCTGATCTGTGGCGCGGCGCAGGCGTTTGATCCAGAGATGGATCTGTTGGCGGAGCGGGTTCGTGTGACACGTGATGGCGAGGTGTTGAGCGAAGGCGCGGGAAGCAATGCGATGGGCGATCCGGTTGCGGTTCTGGAGTGGTTGGCGGGTGATCTCAATGCGCGCGGCAAGGGGCTGCATGCGGGCGATGTGATTGCAACCGGGTTGATCTGTGACGTGGTGCAGGCCGTGCCGGGCGCGCGGATCGAAGCGGAGTTCAGCACTTTGGGGCGTGTCGTGCTTGAGATAGAGGGCGCTGGTTCTGCCTGAGGTTTCAGGCGCGCTCTACCAGAACCGAGCCAACCGAATAGCCCGCGCCAAAGGAGCAGATCAGCCCTTTGTCGCCGGGGGCAAGATCGTCTGAATGTTTGGAAAATGCGATGATCGACCCGGCCGAGGACGTGTTGGCGTAATCTTGCAGGATATTGGGCTGCTCATCGGGTTCGGGGGTGCGCCCGAGGACTTTGCGGCCAATGAAATCATTCATCGCCTTGTTGGCCTGATGCAGCCAGAGGCGTTTGAGTTCGGTCGTTTCGATCCCTTCGTCCGCCATGTGCTGTGCAATATGGGCGGACACCATTGGCACCACTTCCTTGAACACCTTGCGACCGTTCTGCATGAACTGCATGTCGCGCCGGTCTGTGGTGCCGGAGGGGCGGTTGCGGCGCAGGAAGCCGTTGTTGTTGCGGATGTTGTTGGAAAATTCGGTGGCGCAGCGGGTTGAGTGGATCAGCCAGTGGGCGCCTTTGGCGTCATCGCTGCGTTCCAGCACCATTGCGGTGCAGACATCGCCGAAGATGAAATGGCAATCGCGGTCGCGCCATTCGAGATGGCCGGAGGTGATTTCGGGATCAACCACCAGCGCCTTGCGCACCGAACCGGAGCGGATCATGTCGGAGGCGGCTTGCAGGCCGAAGGTGGCCGAGGAGCAGGCAACATTCATATCGAACGCGAAACCACCTGCACCGATGGCATTCTGAATTTCCACCGCGATGGCGGGATAGGCGCGCTCCATGTTGGAGGCGGCGCAGATCACGAGATCAATCTCGGAGGGATCAACGCCTGCTTGGCCAAGCGCGGTGTTGCAGGCCTCCAGCGCGATTTCGGTCATCAGGCCGGGTTCATCGTCGCTGCGCTGACGGAAACGGGGATACATCCTTTCCGGGTCGAGGATGCCTTCCTTTTCAAGCACGTAGCGTTGCTCAATACCCGACGCCTTGAAGATAAACTCGGACGAGGACATTTCCTTGGCCGGGAGCGTGCCGTCTTCGATTTCGGCGGCGTGTTCGGTGTTCCATTTCGCGGCATAGGCGTTGTAGCTTGCGACAAGCTCGTCATTGGTGATGACAAGTTCGGGGGTGAAGACGCCCGTTCCGGTGATGGCTGGCTGAAACATTGCGCTCCCCGTTTGAAACTATGGCATTCACAACACCCTGAAACTGCGGCGAGTTCAAGGGGCAGCGGAAATGAGGTTTGGCGGACTCTGACCGGCGAAGAAGGCGCGCAGGTTGTCGATGGCCATCAACCCCATGGAAATGCGCACTTCGAGCGCGTTGGTGCCGAGATGCGGCAGCAGCGTGACATTGTCGAGCGCGGTGAGGGCGGGCGGCACGGTGGGTTCATTTTCATAGACGTCGAGGCCCGCCCCGGCGATGCTGCGGTCCTGCAAGGCGGTGATCAGCGCCGCTTCGTCGATCACGTTGCCGCGCGATATGTTGATCAGGTGGGCGTGCGGCTGCATTGAGGCGAGAAAGCCCGCGCCGATCAGATGATGCGTACCGCGCCCGCCGGGCACCGCCAGCACGACGATGTCGGCATGGCGGGCCAGTTCGGGCAGGCTCATCTGTTCGGCGGGGAAATCGGGGTGTTTTTCAGAGCGGTTGGCGAAGATCACATTGCAGCCGAAGCCATGATGGCAGCGCCGTGCGATGGCTTGGCCGATGCGGCCCATGCCGACGATGCCGACCGTCTTGCCAGAGAGATGCAGGCCTAGAAGCTGGGTCGGGTGCCAGCCCTGCCACGCGCCCGCGCGCACCATGCGTTCACCCTCAACGAGGCGCCGGGCGCTCATCAATATCAGAGCAATGGCGAGATCGGCGGTGGCGTCTGTCACGGCGCCGGGCGTGTTGGTGACGGCAAGGCCATGTTCGGCGGCGGCGGTGACGTCGATATGATTGTAGCCGACCCCGAAATTGGCGAGGATTTTGCCCTTGGTTTGGCCGCGGCGGCGAACACCTTGTCAGAGAAGGCATCGCCCAGCGTCGGCAGGACCGCATCGAAATCTTCGAGCGCGGCCCGCAATTCGCCCGCGTCAAGCGGCGCGGTGCTGGAGCGGGATGTGACGTCAAATTCATCGCGTGCCGCCGCCAGAACGGCGTCGGGCATCGGGCGGGTGATCAGAAGCTTCGTCAAAACAGCCTTGCCCCGTTGGGCACCTCCTTGTCCGGGCGCAGCAGCACGACTTCGCCGGTTGGGTCGGGGGCACCAAGCACCAGACATTCGGACATGAATTTACCGATCTGGCGGGGCGGAAAATTGACCACGCCCATGACTTGCCGACCAACAAGCGTTTCGGGTGAATAATGCACTGTGACCTGCGCCGAGGTTTTCAATTCACCGATTTCCGGGCCGAAATCGACCCACATCTTGATAGCAGGTTTGCGCGCTTCGGGGAATGGTTCGGCGCGCAACACGGTGCCTGCGCGGATATCCACCGCCAGAAAATCGTCAAATGTGATTTGTTCAGTCATTGCCCAGTTCCTTTGAGCGGTTGGTGGCGGCGGCGACGGTTTTTGCGATCAGCGGCGGCAGGCCGTTGCTTTCATCCATCAGAACCTCAAGGCCCGCCTGCGTGGTGCCGTTGGGAGAGGTGACGTTGACGCGCAGTTGCGACGGCGTTTCAGCGGCCTGCATCGCCAGTGCCCCGGCCCCGGCCACGGTTGCGCGCGCCAGTTGCAACGCGAGATCGGCGCCGAGCCCCTGAGCTTCACCGGCGCGGGCCATGCATTCGATCAGGTGAAAGACATAGGCCGGGCCGGAGCCGGAAAGGCCGGTGACAGCGTCCATCTGTGTCTCTGATTCGAGGCGCACGACCTCGCCCACGGCGCAAAGCAGGGATTCGGCCAGATCGAGCTGTGCGGCGCTGGCATGGGTGTTGCCGATGATTGCGGTGATGCCACGGCCCACGGCGGCGGGGGTGTTGGGCATGGCGCGAATGATCGGCGTGCTGCCCCCCAGCACGGATTCATAGGCCGCGATCGGCGTGCCGGCGGCGACCGAGAGGAAGAGCGTGCTGCCATTGCCGAGCGGTTGCAGGGTGGGCAGGGCGGCTTGCATCATCTGCGGTTTGACCGCGACCAGCACCACGGCGGGGGCTGCTGGCAGGGGTTGGTTGAGATGTGCGCCGGTGGTTTTCAGCCAGTCAGACGGGGCGGGGTCAAGCACATGGACGGAGTCGGCGGGAACGCCGCTATCGAGCCAGCCGCTCAGCATCGCCGAGCCCATCTTGCCGCAACCCAGAAGCACCAGCCCCTTGGATTCGATTTCGCTTAATGCCATGCGCCTCTCCTGATATTCTGTCAGGGGCGCATGTTAAGCGGCTTCAAAGGGGGAGCAATCATCTCGCCCCTGGTGCCGGATCAGGCGCGGCCATAGGCCTCGGCAATCGCAATCTGAAGCGCGTTTTCCGGGCTGCGATCCCCCCAGATGACAAGCTGAAACGCCGGGTAGTACCGCTCGGCGCTCATCACGGCGGCGGAAATCAGGGTGTTGATCTGATCGGGGCTGGCCGATTGGCCCCCGGCAAGCACGAGGCCGTAGCGATAGACCATCAGCTTTTGTTCGGCCCAGAAAGTATAGGCCCCTGCCCAGCATTGATCGTTCACCGTGTTGAGCATTTGATAGAGAACGGGAAGTTTTTCTTCCGGTGGTTCCATCTCGAACGTGCAGATCATCCGCAGCGTTTCATCATAGCCCGACCAAGCGAGCGTGATTGAGTACGTGCGCCACTGGCCTTCGACAGCCATGGCGATCTGATCGTCGGCGATGCGGTCGAAATCCCAGTCGTGATGCGCGGCAAGGGTTTCCACGATGTCGATCGGGTGAATGTCTTCTTCCAGAAAATGTTCGGAAAGGGCCATTGTGCCACCTCTTTGGGTTATAGCGTGGAAGCCTGGCAGTGCCCCCAAGCACTTGGTGTCTGCTCTAGAGAGTGCGGAGTATTGCCGCGTCTCTACGAGATATGGTGGCGGGCGCGCCGTGACCTGTAAAGCTATTTATTGGGGATATCTGCAAGAAGTTGTGGATTGTTTGGGGCGTGACACAAAATCTACCCCGGTGCGCCGGGATGAGACAGGCGTTTGCGGAACGTTGAAACTGCGCTAGGGTTTCATCAGGCGCTCTGGTTCTGCACAGGGTTCTGTACGGGGGCTTTGATGCAAGCGCATGACGCCACGTCATAAGGCTGAGAACGAACAAAGCCTTGAGTTGAGCGCGTGAGAATTTCTTAATTGCGGGAGTAGCCTCGACAATGAGGATGAGGGAAAGGCCGGATGCGTAGGACGCTGAGCGTCGCAGTTGGCTCAGAACGGAAGGATATCAAAAGAATCCGAACCATGCCCGCCGAGGCGGGCACCTGCACGAACCGCACCGATGGTGAAAACTTCGGGCGGCGAAACTGAACCAAGGGAGGAAAGACCAATATGAAACCGATTAAGAGACTTGCACTTGGCACGGCGCTCTCGGCGCTGGCGGCAACGGCGGCGCTGGCCGATAACGTCAAGATCGCGTTTATCGACCCGCTCTCGGGCTCGTTCGCGGCAACCGGGGTTAACGGGTTGCATCAATTCGAATTCGCGGCCGATACGCTGATCAATGACAAGGGTGGCGTTCTGGGTGGTGATAAATTCGAGATTGTAGGGTTCGACAACAAGATCAGCCCGAAGGAATCGCTGATTCAGCTTCAGGTCGCCATCGACCAGGGCATTCACTATGTTGTTCAGGGCAACAGTTCGGGCGTGGCGCACGCGCTGACCGATGCGATCAAGAAGCACAATTCGCGCAACCCTGATGATCAGGTTCTGTTCTTGAACTATTCGGCGGTTGATCCGGCGTTGACCAACAAGGATTGCAACTATTGGCATTTCCGGTTTGACGCCAACGCTGACATCAAGATGGACGCGATTACCAACGTGATTGCCCAGAATGACAAGGTCAAGAAGGTCTATATCATCGGGCAGGATTACAGTTTCGGCAAAGCTGTGGCGGCAGCGGCGGTCAAGATGCTGGGCGAAAAGCGGCCTGATATCGAGATCGTCGGCAATGAGCTGCACCCGATTGGCAAGGTGAAGGATTTCACGCCTTATGCCCGCAAGATCGTTTCCAGCGGTGCCGACGCGGTGATTACCGGCAACTGGGGCTCGGATATGCTGGGTCTTGGCAAGGCCATCATCGAGAATGGTTTCAAGGGGCCGATCTATACTTACTATGGAGCGGCTGACGGGATTACAGCGGCATTTGGCGAATCTGGTATTGGCTCGCTCAAGCTGGTCTCCGAAGGGCCGAACAATCCGCCGGAATCGGACGCTGGGCGTGCCTATATCGAGGCATTCAAAGCGAAATTCCCCGATGGCAACATGAGCCAGCCGCGGATCACCACCACCCTTCAGATGCTGGCCAAGGCCATCGACGAGGCCGGGACGGCAACGGATGTTGCAAAGGTTGCGGCCAAGCTTGAAGGGATGGAGTTCACCAACCCGCTTTGGCAAGGGCCGACGAAGATGCGCGCCGAGGATCACCAGTTGATTCAGGATGTGAATGTCTTCGGGCAGGAAAATGTCGAAAAGCCGTTTGATTTCGACAATTCGGGGTATGGCATGAAGGTTGAGAACACGACCGTCATGGCCGGGAATGATATTCCGACGACCTGCAAGATGGAACGCCCGTAAGAGCGTCAGACGGCCGGGCCGCGGTGTGCTCCGTGGCCCGGCAATAATATCCGACAAAAATTGACTTTCAACGGACCACGGGCAGGGGGCCGGACGCATGTCACTCTTTATTGTCAACATTTTGGATGGGCTTGTCACCGGGTTGTTGCTGTTCATGCTGTGCAGCGGGTTGACGCTGATTTTCTCGATGATGGGCGTGTTGAACTTCGCACATGCGAGCTTTTACATGCTTGGTGCCTATTTCGCGTATCAGATCAGTCTTTATGTCGGGTTCTGGCCCGGTTTGTTGATCGCGCCGGTGATTGTCGGGGTGATTGGTGCGCTGATCGAGCGATACGGACTGAGGCGGGTTCATAAATATGGCCATGTGCCGGAGCTGATCTTTACCTTTGGGCTGGCGCTTTTGATCGAGGAGATCGTCAAGTTCTTCTGGGGCAATTCGCAGATGGCCTTTGAAGAGCCGAGCGTGCTTGATTTTGCCGCCTTCTCGATCGCGGGCAACACGTTTCCGGCCTACAAGATATTCATGATCTTCGTGGCGATGGGTATTTTCCTTGTGCTGCTCTATATCCTGACCAAGACCCGCATTGGCATGACTATTCAGGCCGCGCTTTCCTATCCTGAAACGGTGCAGAACCTTGGCCATAACGTGCCGCTGGTTTTCATGGGCGTGTTTGGCGTGGGCACCGCAATGGCAGGGCTTGCGGGCGTGATCGCGGGGCCGACGTTAGGCACATCGCCGGGCATGGCATACCAGTTGGGCTCGATCGTGTTCGTGACAATCGTGATTGGCGGATTGGGGAGCCTTTGGGGGGCGTTGATCGCCTCCCTTCTGATTGGCTGGATTCAGACCTTTGCCGTTACCTATAACGTGCGGATGGAGGATATTCTGACGGCTCTCGGGTTCACCAAGCCGCAACCTGTCTGGGACAGCCCGCTACAAGACCTGTGGACGCTGACCCTGCCGCAGATCGGGCCGCTATTGCCGTTTCTTCTTATGGTCATCGTGCTGGCTGTGCGCCCGCAAGGCCTTTTCGGAAAGCGTGAGACATGAGCACATCGTCAAACACTCCGCTTACGGCGGGAACGCGCAATCTTCTTCCACTGAAGCATGTCTTGCCATGGGTGGCGGCCATCGTGGTTCTGCTGTTGTTGCCGCATATATTCGACAGCCGTTCGGCGCTGACGATCATGAACCAGATGGCGATCACCATCGTTTTCGCGCTGAGCTACAACATGCTGCTGGGGCAGGGCGGGATGCTGAGCTTTGGCCATGCCGTCTATATGGGGCTGGGCGGGTTTTTCGCCATGCACATCCTCAACTGGGTCGAGACCGACGAGCTTTGGCTGCCGTTGCCGCTGCTGCCGATTTTCGGCGGGCTTTTCGGGTTGCTGTTCGCGTTCCTGATCGGGTCGTTTTCGACCCGGCGGGCGGGCACGGTGTTTGCGATGATCTCGCTTGGTGTGGGGGAGCTTGTGGCATCGTCGGCGTTGATCATCGTGATGTTTTTCGGCGGTGAAGAGGGCATAAGCGGAGACCGCACCATGGGCCCGCCGCTGCTGAACTGGGATTTCGGGCCGCTTTATCAGGTCTATTACCTGACCGCGTTCTGGCTTGTGCTGGCGGCGCTGGGCATGTTCCTTTATTCGCGCACACCAATCGGGCGGATCACCAATGCGGTGCGTGACAATGAAGAACGCGCCGAATTTCTGGGCTACAGTCAGCGCAATGTGCGTTGGATCAGCTTTTGCGCATCGGGGTTTTTCGCCGGGATCGCAGGCGCGCTTTTTGCGATAAACTTTGAAATCCTGACCGAGGAGAACCTCAACCTTGTCACCAGCGGAAATATCCTGCTTGTGACGTTCCTTGGCGGGGTCGGGTTTTTCGCGGGGCCGATCATTGGCGCTATCGTGTTCACGCTGCTGCAAACGGTGCTGAGCCTCTATACGGAAATCTGGGCGCTTTATCTTGGGATTCTGTTTGTGGCGACGGTGATGTTTTTCCTTCGGGGCTGGCCGGGGTTCTGGCGATGCACCGGCTGCCGTGGAAGCTCGGCCGGGCGCGATTACTGGTGGTGCCTTACGCCAAGATGCTGCTGCCGGCATTGCTGGCGATCTTTGGCAGTGCTGCGGCGCTGGAGATTCTGTTCCACCTGCGCAATTCGGGTGTGGGGGATAATGAAATGGATCTTTATGGCGTCACCTTCAACAGCCATTCACCATTTGCCCTTGGCCTTGCCCTTGTGGCGGCAGCGGTCGGGTTTTTCTTCGCCTTCAGGCTGGCACCGGGGCTGAAACAGGTCTGGGAGACGGCCACGGATATCAGGGAGGGCGCCGAATGAGCACGTCTGCCATCGAGCTGCGCAATCTGGAAAAGAGCTTTGGGCTTGCCAAGATCATTCAGGGCGTGAACCTGCAGATTGGAAAAGGCGAACGGCACGCGATCATTGGGCCGAATGGTGCGGGGAAATCGACGCTGTTCAACCTGATCACCGGGAAATATGTGCCCACGGGCGGCGGTGTTTACATGCATGGCACCAAAGTGTCGGGAATGAAGCCTTATCAGATCAACCGGATGGGGCTTTCGCGCAGTTTTCAGATCACCAACATCTTTCACAACATGACCGTGTTCGAGAACGTGCGCTGCGGGTTGTTGTGGAGCATGGGCTATAAATACAGCTTCTGGCAAATGGTGAACCGGCAGCGTGCGCTGAGCGAGAAAGCGGATGAAATTCTGGAGCAGATCAACCTGACGGCGCGGCGCGATATGATTGCAGGGGCACTGGCCTATGCCGAGCAACGCGCGCTGGAGATCGGGATTACCATCGCGGGGGGGCGAATATCATCATGTTGGATGAACCTTGCGCGGGGATGAGCCATTCGGAGACCGATCTTATCGTCGATCTGATTCGCAAGGTGACGGAAGACAAAACATTGATCGTCGTGGAGCATGACATGGGGGTTATTTTTGATCTGGCCGACCGGATCAGCGTGTTGGTTTATGGTGAGATTATCGAGAGTGACACCCCCGAAGCGGTGCGCGCGAGCAAGGCGGTGCAGGAGGCTTATCTTGGCACGACACTGGAGGAAGCGATATGAGCGCGATGCTGGAGGTCAGTGACCTGCACGCCTTCTATGGCAAGAGCCATATCCTTCAGGGGGTGAATTTCCATGTCGAGGAGGGTGAGATTGTCGCCCTTCTGGGGCGCAACGGGGTGGGGCGGTCCACCACCTGCAAGGCGGTGATGGGAGAGGTCGCGCCGAAAGGCTCGGTCAGATTCCGCGGTCAGGAGTTGGCGGGGAAGCCGTCTTACGAGATTGCCAAGGTGGGGTTGGGCTATGTGCCGGAAAACCGCGATATCTTCCCCGGCCTGACGACGCGGCAGAACCTGACACTTGGGTTGAAACCGGGGCAGAAGGACGGACAGGGGCGCTGGTCGATGGACATGATGTTCGACGAGTTCGAAAACCTGCGCACCCGCGCCGATATTGAGGCCTCGGTGCTGTCGGGGGGCGAAAAGCAGATGCTGACCATGTGCCGCGCGCTGATGGGTGACCCGGATTTCATCATGATCGACGAACCGACCGAAGGGTTGGCCCCAAAGATCGTCGAGCAGGTGGGTGACATGCTGCAAATGATCGCCGGGCGCGGCGTTTCGATCTTGCTGGTTGAACAGAAGCTGACGATTGCGCTGCGTGTTGCGACGCGGGTCTATGTGATGGGGCACGGACAAATGGTGTTCGAAGGCACGCCGGACGAGTTGATGGCGAATGAGGCCGTGCGCAAGGAATGGCTGGAAGTATGATGAGTGCTGCGACGTTGGGGTTTGTCCCTGAAAGGCTGAAGCGGATCGACACATGGATGGCGCGCAACCGGGAGAGCGGGCGTTATACCGGCGGGTCGCTGTTGCTGTTGCGCGGTGGTGAAGAAGCGCATTTCTGTGTTGATGGGCTACGCTCGGTCGGGCGTGGTGAGGCGTATGAGCGTGATACCATCGTGCGGATTTATTCGATGTCGAAGATCGTGACGTCGATGGCGCTGGCGATGCTGATGGAGCGCGGCGAGGTGCATCTGGAGGCGCCGGTAAGCGATTTCATCCCCGAATTTGCCAAGCCGCAGGCATTGATCGGCGGGGCGGTGCGCGATGATCAGACTGAACCCGCCGCGGTGCCGACGCTGGCGCAATTGCTGACCCATAGTTCGGGGCTGACTTATAGCTTCAACCCCGGCCTTGCGGCGCGGATATATGAGCGGGAAAAGGTTGATTTCGGGCCGGGGCGTGGCGTGTTGGCCGATATGTGCGCGCATGTGGCGGCGCAGCCATTGGCGTTCCAGCCGGGCATGAAATGGGAATATTCGGTCGGCCTTGACGTGATTGGCCGGGTGATCGAGGTGATTACCGGCAAGCCGCTTGATGATGTGCTGCGGACATGGATACTCGAGCCGCTGGGGATGAAAGACACGGCGTTTTCGGTGCCTAAATCGAAGGTGGGCCGGTTTGCCGATTGTTATTGGAAAACCGAGGACGACCCGCGCGCTTTGCTTGATTCAGGCACGGACAGTTCATTTGCCGAAGACAAGGTGACGATGTTTTCGGGCGGTGGCGGCTTGGTTTCTACGCTTGATGATTATGCCCGATTTGGCGAGATGATCCGACGCGGTGGGGCGCTGGATGATCAACGCCTGCTCAGCCCGATGACGATGGATTTTCTGCGGCGCAATTTCCTCAAGGGCGATATTGCCTCAATGGGGGCGGAGAGCTTCATGGAAATGCCGATGAACGGTATGGGGTTCGGTATTGGCGGCGCGGTGCTGCTTGATCCGGCGCTGGCGCGGATGCCCGGTTCGGTCGGGGATTTTGGTTGGGGCGGGATGGCGAGCACCTATTTCTGGACCGACCCGGTGAAAGAGCTGACCTGCGTTTATTTCACGCAACTGGTGCCAAGTTCTTCCTATCCGTCGCGGATGGAATTGAAGGCGCTGGTGCAGGCGGCGCTGATTGATTGAGCCGCCCGCTTAGCCGAGATTCATGATGATACAGGTGGTCGAGCCGGTGGCGTAAAGCTTGCCATCGGCCTTGCCGCGAATTTCCCCGTTGGCGATGCCGGTGGAGCGCCCGACATGCTGCACCGTGCCGATGGCATCTACCTCAGTGCCGATGGGGATCGGGCGGATGATATTCACCTTGTATTCCAGCGTGGTATAGCTGCTGCCCTTGGGGACGGCGGTTTGTACCGCGCAGGCCATGCAGCTATCGAGGATGGCGCCATACCAGCCGCCATGCACGGTGCCGATGGGGTTCATCGCTTTGAATTCGGGCGTGCCGGTGAAGATGACGCGGCCCTTTTCGATCAGGGTCGGGCGGAAGTTGAGCGTTTGGCCGATAGGCGGGCCGGAGAGGCGGCCTTCGGTGATGGCTTGCATGAATTCCAGCCCCGACATCGAGCGGATTTCATCTAGCGTCGGCAGGTCTTCGGGGGATTCGGCGTAGCCCGGCATATCATTCATCGCGCATCACTCCTTTTGCGGGGGATGCTATGGCGCGGGCGGGGGCAGGGTAAAGCACAGACGGTGCGATTTACGCCACGTTTTGCAGGGCGACCTTGGGCGTGACGCCAAGCGCGTGGCAGACATCGCGGGTCAGTTCGGGGCGGTTCAGGGTGTAGAAGTGCAAGCTATCCACGCCCTCGTCGATCAGGTCCGAGCAGAGTTCGGTGCAAAGGGCGGTTGCCAGCAGGTCTTCGCGGTCGTCGCGCTGGGCCTTGGCGAAGGCATCATCGAGCCATGCAGGGATGCTGGTGCCGCAGCGGGTGGCGAAATTGCGTGCGCCTTTCCAGTTTTCAATCGGCAGGATGCCGGGGATGACGGGTTTGTCGATTCCCGCCTTGGCACAGGCGTCGCGGAACCGCAGGAAGCTTTCGGCCTCAAAGAAAAACTGGGTGATTGCCTCGTCCGCACCAGCATCAAGCTTGGCTTTGAGCCAGTTTATATCGTCGACGGTCGAGCGCGCTTCGGGGTGGGTATCGGGATAGGCGCCGACGCGCAGGGTGAATTTTCCGGGCCGCGCAAGGGCTTCGATCAGTTCGACCGAATTGGCGAATCCTTCTGGATGCGGGGCAAAGCGGCCTTCACCCTTGGGCGGATCACCACGCAGGGCAACGATTTCGGTGATTCCGGCGGCGGCGTAATTTTCCGCGATCTCAAGCGTCTCGGCGCGGCTGGCGGCGACACAGGTAAGATGAGCGGCGGTGTTAAGGCCGGTCGCGCGGTTGATGGTGCGTACTGCCTCATGCGTGAGGTCGCGGGTGGTGCCGCCCGCACCATAGGTGACCGAGACGAAGCGCGGTTGCAGCGGCGCGAGCGTGTTAATCGTGTCCCACAGGCGAAATGAGCCTTCGAGGTTTTGCGGCGGGAAGAATTCGAATGAAATTTTCGGCGGCATGATCAGGCTCTTTGCATATGGGACCGGCCCTTTGTGCCTGCTTGCTATCGCTGAAGCAAATTCATAAAACTCATGCTCAATATGAAAGTTGTTCAAGAAGGGCCGCCTGAATGCATATCGAGTTTCGCCATCTGCGCACGATCCGGGCCATTCATCAGTCTGGTGGGCTGGCGCGGGCGGCGGACACGCTGGGAATTACGCAATCGGCGCTGTCGCATCAGATCAAGGGGATTGAGGATCAGGCCGGGGTGGAACTTTTTGTTCGCCGTTCCAAGCCTTTGCGGCTGAGTGCGGCGGGGCAAAGGCTGTTGCGTACAGCCGAAAAGGTGCTGCCGGAAATCGAAGCACTGGAAGGCGAATTCAGCGGTTTGCGCGAAGGCAGCAAGGGGCGGATGCATATCGCCATTGAATGTCACGCCTGTTTTGAGTGGCTGTTCCCGGTGCTGGAGGCATTCCGCAAAAGCTGGGGCGATGTCGATGTCGATATCCGCCCCGGTCTGGCGTTTGATGCGCTGCCCGCGTTGATGCGCGAGGATGTCGATGTGGTGATTTCGTCGGACCCGGAAGACTTGCCGGGGGTGAGTTTCCGTCCGCTGTTCGATTATGAGCCGGTCTTTGTGGCGTCCGCTGCGCATCCTCTGGCGGCCAAAGCCTTTGTCGAGGCCGAGGATCTTCGCGGTGAGACGTTGATCACTTACCCGGTGGAGCGCACCCGGCTGGATGCGTTCACCGAATTGCTGACGCCTGCGAAAGTGGAGCCACGGGCGGTGCGGCAGGTGGAATTGACCGCCGTGATCCTGATGCTGGTGGCGTCGGGGCGTGGTGTGGCGGTGTTGCCGGATTGGGTGTTGCGTGAATTGCACCACTCAACTGAATACATCACCCGACCTCTTACTGAGACGGGTCTGACCAAGCGGCTTTATGCGGCGATCCGCGAAGAGGATGCTGACAAGCCGTTCATGGCGCATTTTCTGAAGCTCGGGCGGGAGATACCCGTGCGGCTGCAACGCAAGCCTGTGCGCGTGTGAGAAAGCGTCTGCGCGAACGCTAGAACTCGTCCGCGTGATAGTCTAAACGTGGCGCGCAACGCGCAAGGAAGACCAACATGGCACGCCATCTTATCACTTCGGCCATCCCTTATATCAATGGCATCAAGCATCTGGGCAATTTGGTGGGCTCGCAACTTCCGGCGGACCTTTTTGCGCGGTATCAGCGGGCGCGCGGCCATGAGGTTCTGTTCCTCTGTGCCACCGATGAGCACGGCACACCGGCGGAACTGGCTGCGGCCAAGGCGGGCAAGCCGGTGGCCGAATACTGCGCCGAAATGCACGCCGTGCAGAGCGAGATTGCTGAGGGGTTCCGGCTTTCGTTCGATCATTTCGGGCGCTCATCCAGCCCGCAGAACCACAAGCTGACGCAGCATTTCGCCGGGAGCCTTGCCGATCAGGGCCTGATCGCGGAAGTGAGCGAAACGCAGATGTATTCCAAGGCCGATGGCCGGTTCCTGCCGGATCGTTATATCGAAGGCACCTGCCCGAATTGCGGGTTCGAGAGTGCGCGTGGCGATCAGTGCGACAATTGCACCAAGCAGCTTGACCCGGTTGACCTTATCAACCCGCATTCGACGATTTCCGGGTCTACCGATTTGGAGATGCGCGAGACCAAGCATCTGTCGCTGTTGCAATCGAAGATGAAGGACGAGCTGGAAGCGTGGATTGATTCCAAGGCTGACTGGCCGGTGCTGACCACGTCGATTGCGAAGAAATGGCTTAATGATGGCGATGGGCTCAAGGATCGCGGGATCACCCGTGATTTGGATTGGGGCATTCCGGTGAAGCGCGGCACGGAAGACTGGCCGGGGATGGAAGGCAAGGTTTTCTATGTCTGGTTCGACGCGCCGATCGAATACATCGCCTGTGGCAGTGAGTGGGTCGAGGCGGGCAAGGGCAGTGATTGGGAACGCTGGTGGCGCACCGACAAGGGGGCCGACGACGTGACCTATACGCAGTTCATGGGCAAGGATAACGTACCGTTTCACACGCTGTCTTTCCCGGCCACGATCCTTGGGTCGCGTGAGCCGTGGAAGCTTGTCGATTACATCAAGTCGTTCAACTATCTGAATTACGATGGTGGCCAGTTCAGCACGTCGCGCGGGCGCGGGGTGTTCATGGATCAGGCGCTGGAAATCCTTCCGGCGGATTACTGGCGCTGGTGGTTGCTGAGCCACGCGCCAGAGAGTTCCGATGCAGAGTTCACATGGGAAAATTTTCAGGTGTCGGTCAACAAGGACTTGGCGGATGTGCTGGGTAACTTCGTTTCCCGCGTGACCAAGTTCTGCCGCTCCAAGTTCGGCGAAGCGGTGCCGGAGGGCGGCGCGTATGGGGCAGCAGAAGCGGCGCTTATCGAAGAGCTATCGGGCCGGGTGCGTGCTTATGGTGCGCATATGGAGGCGATGGAGGTGCGCAAGTCGGCGCAGGAATTGCGCGCAATCTGGGCGGCGGGGAATGAGTATCTTCAGGTTGCAGCCCCTTGGGCCACATTCAAGGAAGACCCCGCGCAGGCGGGGGCGCAAATCCGCCTCGCGCTTAACCTGATCCGGCTTTACGCGGTTCTGTCCTCGCCGTTTATCCCAGATGCAGCGGCGACGCTGGCGACGGCATTGAATCTTGGCGAGATGGACTGGCCGGATGATGTGGGCGCAGCCCTTGGTGCCTTGGCCCCGGGGCATGAGTTTGCCGTGCCGGACAACCTTTTTGCCAAGATCAGCGATGAGCAGCGCGAGGATTGGCAAGAGCGGTTTGCGGGAACCCGCAACTGAGTGATTTTGACGGCTTGCGCGGGTGTTGCGCACGGGTTGACAGCCCTTCCATTATTCATTAACGTGTTAATGACTAACGGGAGCGCAGCGAATGCCACATTTCAGCATCGAGTATTCGGCCAATCTGGAACAGATGGTGGATATGGCCGCACTTTGTGACCATCTGCGCCGTGCCGCAGTTGCAACCGGCGTGTTTCCGATGCCGGGCGTGCGGGTGCGGGCGTTTCGGGCCGATCATGTCTCGATAGCCGATGGTGATGCGAAACACGCGTTTCTTGATCTGTCGATTCGGCTGCGCGGCGGGCGCAGCGCCGAAGAAAAGGCCCGTGCAACGCGCGAGATGTTCGCCGCGCTGGAGGGGTTCATGGCCCCCGCATTGGCAAAGCATTCCATCGCGCTTTCGATTGAGATGCGCGATATCGACCCCGCGTTGAGCCCGAAAACGGGCACGATCAGAGACCACCTGCCTGCAACGGGCATGGCAGAGAAAGAGAGCTGAAATGTCTGACCTGAAAAGCAATATTGCCAAGGCGGAAGCCTATATCGCACGGTTCAACAAGAACGGCGTAATGAACCGGATCGGCGGCAAGGATTGCCCAGCCGCGTCGGGCGCGACATTCGACAATCATTCGCCGGTGGACGAGGCGTTTCTGTGCAAGGTTGCCAAGTCGGGGGCGGACGACATAGACGCAGCTGCGAAAGCCGCACAGGCGGCATTTCCCGCATGGCGCGACCTGCCAGCGGCGGAGCGCAAGAAGATCCTGCACAAGATCGCCGACGGGATCGAAGCGCGCGCCGAGGAGATCGCTTTTGCCGAATGCCTCGATACCGGGCAGGCACTGCGCTTCATGGCGAAGGCGGCGCTGCGCGGGGCGGCAAATTTCCGGTTCTTTGGCGACAAGGCACCGGCGGCGCGTGACGGGCAGGCGTTGCCCAGCCCGACATTGATCAACATCACCACACGGGTGCCAATCGGGCCGGTGGGGGTGATTACGCCGTGGAACACGCCGTTCATGCTTTCGACATGGAAGATTGCGCCGGCGCTGGCGGCGGGCTGTACCGTGGTTCACAAACCGGCGGAGTTTTCCCCGATTACAGCGCGTATCCTGATGGAGATTGCAGAAGAATCCGGCCTGCCGCCGGGTGTGTGGAACCTTGTCAACGGGTTTGGAGAGGACGCCGGGCGCGCGCTCACCGAGCATCCTTTGATCAAGGCGATTGCCTTTGTCGGGGAAAGCAATACCGGCTCAATGATCATGAAGCAGGGGGCGGATACGCTTAAACGGGTGCATTTCGAGTTGGGCGGCAAAAACCCGGTTATCGTGTTCGATGATGCCGATCTGGAGCGTGCGCTTGATGCGGCGATTTTCATGATTTATTCGCTGAACGGTGAACGCTGCACGTCGTCCTCGCGGCTGTTGGTGCAAGATTCGGTTGCTGAAAAGTTTACCGCCAAGTTGAAAGCGCGGGTGGATAATATTCGCGTTGGTCATCCGCTTGACCCTAAAACCGAAGTTGGCCCACTTATTCACAAGACCCATTTTGACAAGGTGACCAGCTATTTCGAGGTGGCAAAGGCCGATGGGGCCGAGATTGCCTGTGGCGGTGAGCGGGTCGGCGACAAGGGGTATTTCGTGCGCCCGACGCTGTTTACCGGGGCGGCGCAGACGATGCGGATTGCCAATGAAGAGATTTTCGGCCCGGTGCTGACCATGCTGACCTTCGAGACGGAAGAGGAGGCGCTTGAGATGGCCAATGCGGTGCAATACGGGCTGACCGGCTATGTCTGGACCAATGACCTGACCCGTGCGCTGCGCTTTACCGAGAAGCTGGAAGCGGGCATGATCTGGGTCAATTCCGAGAATGTCCGCCATTTGCCGACGCCGTTTGGCGGGGTCAAAGCCTCGGGTATTGGCCGCGATGGTGGCGACTGGAGCTTTGAGTTCTACATGGAGCAGAAACATATCGGGCTGGCCACCGGGCAGCACCGCATTCCGCAACTGGGTGTGTGAGACGCGCGACCGCTTGCCACTTTTGAAAAGAGAGACCTATCATGCCGATCCCCGAACCAAATCTTTACCCGGACTTCAATATCGTACGGCTTAGCCATGTGGAGTTGATCGTGACCGATCTGGCGAAGTCGCGGGCGTTCTATGTCGACACGCTTGGCCTTCAGGTGACCGATGAGGACAAGGACACGATTTACCTGCGCGCCATGGAAGAGCGCGGCCATCATTGCATCGTCCTGCGCCAAGGCAGCGAGGCGCGGGCGCGCGATCTGGGTTTCAAGCTTTTTGACGAGGAAAGCCTTGAGAAGGCAGAGCATTTCTTTCGCAACAAGGGCTTGCCTGTTGAGTGGGTTGAGCGCCCATTTCAGGCCCGCACCATGCGCACGCGTGACCCGCATGGGGTGCCGCTGGAATTTTATACGAAAATGGATCGCCTGCCGCCGATCCATCAGCAATACGCGCTTTATCGTGGGGTGAAGCCGCTTCGGATCGACCATTTCAACTGTTTCTCGCCCAATGTGGATGAGAGCGTGGCGTTTTACAACGAGTTGGGTTTCCGGGTGACGGAATATACCGAGGATGAGGAAACCGGCCATCTTTGGGCGGCGTGGTGCCATCGCAAGGGCGGCGTGCATGACATGGCGTTTACCAACGGGCGCGGGCCGCGGCTGCATCATACCGCGTTCTGGGTGCCGACACCGCTTAATATTATCGACCTGCTTGATCTGATGGCCACGACCGGCTGGGTTGCCAATATCGAGCGCGGGCCGGGGCGGCATGGAATTTCCAACGCCTTTTTCCTTTATATTCTTGACCCGGATGGGCATCGGATCGAAATTTACTGCTCGGATTATCAGACGGTTGACCCCGATCTTGAACCGATCAAGTGGGATCTGAAGGACCCGCAGCGCCAGACCCTTTGGGCGCACCGGCGCCGCGGTCATGGTTTGAGCATGGCTCTCTTTTTGAGGGGCAGGAGCCGGTTGACGCGCATTTGAAAGCCCAGCCGATCATCGCGCCGTAAGCGGCGGGAATTGGATATTTATGGCAAAATGAAGCAGGGGGTGGTGCGATGAAATTCGCAACCGTTGAAACGCAGACGGGGTCGCTTTACGGGGTGATGCGCGATGAGGGGTTTGTGGCGCTGTCGGGCGATTTCCCGCAGTGGGCAACGCTTAGGAACGTGATCGAGGCGGGGGCATTGATTGAGCTGGCGCAGGCGGCGCAGGGGCGCGCTGTGACGCACGCGCCGGATGCGTTCCGCTATGCCATCCCGGTGCCTGACCCGGAGAAGATCATTTGCGTCGGGGTCAACTTTCCCAACCGCAATGCCGAATATAAAGACGGGCAGGACGCGCCGCCCAATATGTCGCTTTTTCCGCGTTTCGCGCGCAGCTTCACCGGGCATGGCGCGCCGCTTATCCGCCCGCCGGAGACGCCGCAGCTTGATTATGAGGGCGAAATTGCGGTGGTGATCGGCAAGGCCGGGCGCCGTATTGCGCAGGCCGATGCTTACGCGCATATCGCGGCGATTACGCTTTGTAACGAAGGCACTTTGCGCGACTGGGTGCGGCACGCGAAATTCAACGTGACGCAGGGCAAGAACTGGGATCGGTCCGGTGCCATGGGGCCGTGGCTGGTGCCGTTTACCAATCCGGCGCAGCTTGACGATGTGCGCATCACCACGCATGTGAACGGTGAATTGCGACAGGATGACAGGACCGCGCGGATGCTGTTCCCGATCCGCAGACAGATCGAATATATCTCGACGTTCACGACGCTGGTGCCGGGGGATATTATCGTCACCGGCACGCCAACAGGGGCGGGCGCGCGATTTGATCCGCCGCGATATCTGACGCCCGGCGATGAAATCCGGGTTTCTGCCGAAGGGATTGGCACGCTGATAAACGGCGTGGAGGATGAGGCATGACCCCGGCCGACATTACGGCGGCGGCGCAGGCATTGCTTGAGGCGGAAGTCAGCGGCGTGCAGACCGGGCTTTTGTCGGTGGCGCATCCCGGTATGACGATGGACGATGCCTATGCGGTGCAGGCTGCGCTTGTCGCCGCAAAGCGGCAAGCGGGACGCACGGTGATCGGCTGGAAGATCGGGCTGACCTCGCGGGCCATGCAGCAGGCGCTTAATATCGACATTCCCGATAGCGGTGTTTTGCTTGATGATATGGCGTTCGTGAATGGCGCCAGCATTGCGGCGCGCCGTTTCATTCAACCGCGCATCGAGGCGGAGATCGCGTTCGTGATGAAAGCGCCGCTCAAAGGGCGGGTCAGCCGGGAGGATGTTCTGGCGGCGACCGACTATGTGACGCCTGCGATTGAGATTCTCGACACGAGGATTTTGCGGATTTGCCCGGACACGGGGAGAGCCGCAAAATCACCGACACGATTTCCGACAATGCCGCCAATGCCGGGATCGTGCTTGGGGACACGCGGTATGATCCCTTGCGCGAGGACTTGCGGTGGGCCGGTGCCATTGTTTCGGCCAACGGGCAGGTGGAGGAGACGGGCTTGGGCGCTGGCGTGCTCAACGATCCGGTCACCGGCATTGTCTGGCTGGCAGAGCGGATGGAGCAATACGGGCAACGTATTGAAGCCGGGCAGGTTATTTTGTCCGGTTCGTTCATCCGGCCGCTGGAATGCCCGCCGGGCACGAATATTGACGCCGATTTCGGTGCTTGGGGGCATGTTACCTGCCAGTTTGAAAAGCCGTGATCGGCGCGGTGACGATGGCTATCCAGAGACGGGTGGGGAGGCGTGTTGCACGCTGTTGTCAACAGTCACTTCCCCGGCATGGAAACCGCGCTAGAAATCGTTCGATGAAATGGACGATACCGAATATCCTGACCACGCTTCGGCTGCTTGCCGCGCCCATGGTGGCGGTGATGTTCCTTTATTTCTCAAGACCTTTGGCTGATTGGCTGGGCCTTATCCTGTTTGCCGGTGCTTCGATCACGGATTGGTTCGATGGATATCTGGCGCGCTTGTGGAAGCAGGAATCAAAGCTTGGCACCATGCTTGACCCGATTGCCGACAAGGCGATGGTGCTGATCGCGCTGACGGTGATCATCGGCTATAGCGAGGCAAGTTGGACGCCGCTTATCGTTCTGCCTGCCACGGTGATCGTGTTCCGCGAAGTGTTCGTGTCGGGTTTGCGGGAATTCCTTGGTGATACGGCTGACACGCTCAAGGTTACGGGCCTTGCCAAATGGAAGACCACTGCCCAGATGATTGCTATCGCGGTGCTATTCTCGAAGGGCATTTTCGAGCATCACGAACGCTTTGTCGGGATGGCTTGGGCCGGGCGCGCCGGGGTGACGTTGCTGTGGCTGGCGGCGTTTCTGACATTGGCGACCGGGATGGATTATTTTCGCAAGGCCATCCCCTACCTGAAGGAGGACCGCTGATGAACGTGCTTTATTTCGCTTGGGTGCGCGAGCGGATCGGCCTGCCTCGTGAGGAAGTGACCACATCCGCGGCAACGGTTGCTGATCTGATTGAAGAGTTGAGCGCACGCGAGCCGCGCTATGCGGCGGCGTTTGCCGATACCTCGGCGCTGCGTGTGGCGCTGGACCAAGAGCTTGCCGATTTCGACGCGCCCCTTTCAGGGGTGCGCGAGGTGGCGTTTTTCCCACCGATGACCGGCGGGTAGTCATGGATATCCGGGTTCAGGCGGAGCCGTTTGATTTCGGGGCGGAGGCGGGGCGCTTTGCGGCCGGGCATCGCGACATGGGGGCCGTTGTGACATTCAGCGGGATTGTGCGCGAGACTGGTGATGGCCTTCACCGTATGGAGATCGAACATTATCCGGGCATGACCGAAAAGGCGTTGGCCAAGATCACGCAGCAGGCGGTGACGCGGTGGAATTTGGGCGATGCGATGATCATTCACCGCCATGGCACACTGACCGCCGGAGAGATCATCATGATGGTTGCGACCGCTGCGCGGCACCGGCGCGCGGCGTTTGAGGCGGCGGAATTCCTGATGGATTACCTGAAATCCCGCGCGCCGTTCTGGAAGAAGGAATTTACCGCCAAGGGCACGGAATGGGTGGCCGCGAAGGCGGATGACGAAGACGCGCTCGGGCGCTGGTGATGGCGGCACCGTTGCGGATTGCCAACCGGCAGGCGCGCTGGCTTTGGCTGGCTGCGCAAGGGCTTTCGCAGACACCGCAAGGCAAGCTTGATCTGGCCGGGATGATTCATGATCTGGGGCTGGTGCAGCTTGATACTGTGCAGGTGATTGCGCGGGCGCATCATCATATCCTTTGGTCGCGCAATCAGAATTATCGCGAACCGATGCTGGGCAAGCTGATGAAGGCGCGCGGCATTTTTGAGCATTTCAGCCATGATGCCTGTGTCTTGCCGATGGAATTTCTGCCCAACTGGCAGCGCCAGTTTCGCCGCATGAGCGCGCGGATTGGGCAGGCGGGTTGGTTCAAGGGGTTGCCGGATGCGGCGGGGCGCGCAGCGATCAGGGCACGGATTGAGCGAGAAGGCCCGCTTTCAACGCATGATTTCGACACGAAGATCGAAGGCAAGCGCGAGATGTGGCGCCGCCCGCCGCACAAGCTGGCGCTTGATTTCATGTGGTATGCGGGTGAGTTGGCTACGTCACACCGCGAGAATTTCACCAAGTATTACGATCTGTCGGAACGGGTGTTTCCCGCCGAATTGCGCGATGCGGACCTAAGCGACCGGGCGCAGGTTAACTGGCTTTGCCGGGCGGCATTGAAGCGCATGGGCTTTGGCACTCAAGGCGAGGTTCAGCGGTTCTGGGAAGCGATGAGCGCGCGCGAAACCCGAGACTGGATCGAAGCGAACCCGGGTGGATTGGTCCCGGTTGAGATAGAGGCGGCCGATGGCGCATGGCAATCAGGCTGGGCGTTGCCGGATATAGAAGAGCGGATTGCCGCGTTGCAAAAGCCATCAACCCGGCTGCGTATCCTCAACCCGTTTGATCCGGTCATTCGTGATCGGCGTCGCCTTGAGCGGTTGTTCGGGTTTGAATACCGGGTTGAGATGTTCGTGCCCGCGGCAAAGCGAAAATGGGGGTATTACGTTTATCCGCTGCTTGAAGGGGATCGCTTTGTAGGCCGCATCGAGGCGCGAGGGGATCGCGCCAATGATTTGTTGTCGCTCGAAAAAACATGGATCGAGCCGGGCGTGAAATGGACGCAGGCGCGTCAAGGCAAGCTTTATGCTGAGTTGGTGCGCATTGCCCGGCTGGCGCAGGTGAACGAGTTGCGGATGGACTAAATGTCGTCCGTTTGCTCTATTTGGGCGCGGATAGTTTCGGCCTCTCGGCGGGCATCGCGCAGGCCGTCCATTGCGGCGGAAAGCTCGGCTTCAGTCTGGCTGAGCTGGTTGGTCAGTTCTGCTTCGCGCTGTTGCAGATAGGTGATCGCTTGATCGCGGGTTTCCTCGGCCTCGTGCAATTCCTGTGCCATGCGCTCAAGCTCTTCCACGTCCGAGCGCGCAACGCGGGTGAAGCGATGGATCAGCCAGTTAGCGAACCACCCGGCGCAAAACGCGACGAACAGAATGATCGCGGTCGCAATGATGAACTTAATCCGTGTCATCGGGGGTTCCTTCGTCTTGGGCCTCGTTTAGCATCGTGTCGGCATCGTCGCCGCTGTTATTTTGGTCTTCGATGCTTTCCAACGTGGTTTGCGTGTCTTCGCTCGGCTCGGGTTTGATCAAAGTGAATTCGATCCGGCGGTTTTCTTCGCGGCCCTCTTCGGTGCCGTTATCCGCGATCGGCTTTGTTTCGCCGTAACCGACGGCGGTGAAGCTTGACGTGAGCACGCGCCGTGCGCGCAGCCCGTTCAGCACGGCTTGCGCACGGGCCAGGCTGAGTTGCTGGTTCATCGTTTCGCGCCCTTGACTATCGGTGTGGCCGCCAACCTCAAGCTTGATCGGGCCGCATTTCTTGAGCACCTCGGCAATTGCATCGACTGATTTGCGCGAGCCACCGTCGATGGTGTCCGATCCCGGTTCGAAGGAGATTTTGCGTTTGGTTTGAATTTCCTTGATCTGGGCGATGCATTCATCCGGTGTTGGCAGGCCCGCCACGGGATCGAGCTTTTTCTGATAGGTCACGTCAATCGAGAAAGCTTCCTTTTCGCCCAAGCGTTTGGAAAGAAGGCGTGAAATCTCGGCCTTGGCGTCTGGGTCGCCGGTGTTGCCGGACACGCTGACATTGCTGGGCGTGATCGTGACGGCCCCGTTTGAGAGCTTGGCAAGCGCGTCGAGCCCAGTCAGAACGCGCACCTGCCAGTTGGCGGGCAGGGCGGTATCAATCCGGGCCGAACTGTGGATGTCGCCTGAGCTGAACCGGGCCTTGGCAAAGCTGACTGCCGTTTCGCGGCTCAGCTTGTCGCTGATCCGGCCACGCATCTGTACCAGCCCTTCGGGGGAGCGGGTGGCGACGAATTCGGGCGGCCCTTCGTTTTTGGCGTCGGGTGGTTTGGGGAGCACGGCATGGAGTGCAAAGACCTCCGGCAGATCGTTTTCCAACTGGCCGACGATCTGATCGAAATGCGCCTGATCGGTGCCTTCAGCGGCGACCATCGTGATATCGGCATCCGCAAAGGTGACGGAGCCGCCGCCGAGTTTTGCCAGCGCCTTGATTGCCATTTCCGCCGCCTGTGCCCAGTTTGGCGACGGAACGCCAAGGCCGATGGTGCATTGTGCCTTGCCCTTCAGCCCGGCGGCGTGGGCGGCCTTGAGAATGCGGGTGCTGGCCTCTGGCGTATCCGCCGAGCAGCTATCAAAGCGGGCGCCGCCTTTATCAATCAGAAACCGCAACGAGAACGGTGTGATAACCGGACGGGGCGCGGAAATATCGAGTTTGATCCGAAGGTTTTGCGGTGCGCGCCGGGCCAGTTCGGTTTCGATCTTGCGCTTGGCGTCGGCGCTGTTGGACATGGCGGTGATTGCAACATGCCGCGCGTCGATGGATATTTTCGAGCGTGGCAGCGTCTTTAGTGAGCGCAATCCATAGGCCAATGCATCGTCCCAGCCCGGCGGCACGGGATAGTCGGCAACCTCAAGAAAATCGGTGACGGTGCCATCGCCGACAAGATTGTTCATCTCGGCAAGAACGGCGTCACGGTCAGTTGCCGCCGGGATCAGGCCGATCAGCGAAATACCGGAATCATTGCGCAGGATTTCGATGGAGAAGCGCGGCGGGGTGATGTGCTTGACGACCTTGATCTTCATCTTGTCGATCACCCGTGCAGCATCGACAACGCTCCCGGCGGTGGCCAGAGCGAAGAAACGGTCGGCTTCGGTTTTTGCTGTGCCGTTCACGTAAACCCTGAGCCCGTCGGCATGAACTTCGGCCCAAGTCAGCCCGTTTTCGTCAAACGCATTGCGCACGCCGATCTCGGAGCTTTCCTCAATCAACGTCACGGAGTAGCTGGCGGCGAGAAGCGATACCGCTGCCGCAGCAAGAAATGTGCCCGAGATGATGAAAAGCGAGGATAGACGCATTGGACCTGTGAGGCGAGAAAGTTTGTTTCCGTTCTCTAGTCCGCCCACGCGGGGAGTGCAATCAAAGGAATAACGCGACGGCGAAAAATAGCAGAGGGATCAGGCCGGTATCGCGGTTGGACCGGAAAAGCATGAGCAGGCGGGCTGGATCATCGAGTTTGAGCAGGCGCAATTGCCACAGCATGTGCCATCCCATCGCGCAGGCTCCGGCGAGGGCAACAAGCAGCGCCAGTGGGTTTTTATTGGCACCGCCCACCATTGCGGCGATGATGGCGAAGCCCAATAGAGAGACGGTGCCGACAAGAAAGCGGCGCAGCCATGTGGGCGAGTGGTCCCCGAACAGGCGGGCGGTGGATTTCACGCCGATCAAAGCATCGTCTTCGGTGTCCTGATGGGCATAGATGGTGTCGTAGAATAACGTCCACGAAATCCCTGCGACGTAGAGGATGAAGGCCGGTGGCGCCAGCGCGCCGGTATGGGCGGTCCAGGCCAGCAGCGCGCCCCAGTTGAACGCGAGGCCAAGGAAGACCTGTGGCCACCAAGTAAAGCGCTTGGCGAAGGGATAGACCGCCACGGGCAGCAATGAGAGGATGCCGAGCAGAATGGCATTTGTGTTGAATGTCAGCAGGATAGCGCAGGCAATAAGTGCTTGCGCCGCCATCCATAGGGCCGCTTGCCGGGGCGAGACCTGACCCGAGGGGATGGGGCGGGAGCGCGTGCGCTCCACGCTGCCGTCAATGTCACGGTCGGTGATATCGTTCCATGTGCAACCGGCGCCGCGCATCAGCCATGCCCCCGCGCCGCAGCCGACGAAGATCCACAGATCGAACCAGCGCGCCTGCCCGTCATGCAGCATGGCGAGGGCAAGCCCCCACCAGCAGGGGAGCAGCAAAAGCCATGTACCGATCGGCCTGTCGGCGCGCGAAAGCCGCAGATAGGGCCGGGTGGCGGGCGGAGCGTGGCGGTCAACCCAATTGCCGCGCACCGCGTCGGAAACCTGATCAATCCGGTCTGGCGTCGGGTCGGGTGTGGTCATAATGTCGGGCCCATGAAAACGGCGAAGATCAGGCTTTATGTAGAGCACGCCTTGGGGGAAGGGCAAATGGTTCCTCTTAACCGCGATCAGGCGCATTACCTGTTTGCGGTGATGCGGCAAGGCGTGGGCGATGTGGTTGCGCTTTTCAACGGACATGACGGTGAGTGGCGCGCCGAGGTGGTGGAGGCGGGCAAGCGGGGCGGGGTGGTGCGTTGCGACATTCGCACGGCAGAGCAGCGGATGCCGCCCGATTTGTGGCTTCTGTTCGCGCCGATCAAGAAGGCGCGCACCGATTTCATCGTCGAGAAAGCCGCCGAAATGGGGGCGGCGAAAATCTGTCCGGTGCAGAGTGACTTCACCAATTCGGAGCGCATCCGACGCGACCGGTTGCAGGCTCATGCGGTTGAGGCAGCAGAGCAATGCGGTGGAACATTTGTCCCTGAAGTCAGAGGCTTGCAGCGGCTTTCGCAAGTGTTGGATGATTGGCCTGCCGGGCGGCGATTGATGTTTTGCGATGAGGCGCTGGTGGGGCATGTGCCAGCCTTGCCGGACAATCCAGACAGCCAGCCATGGGCGATTCTGATCGGGCCGGAGGGCGGGTTTTCCGAAGCGGAGCGGGCGCGGTTGCGCGGGTTGGATTTTGCCTATCCGGTTGCACTGGGGCCAAGGATTTTGCGCGCAGACACGGCGGCGGTGGCGGCGCTGACCTTGTGGCAGATGCGGTTTGGAGACTGGCGGTGAATTTCTTTCGTCCGCAGGCGCGGGAGGCCGTTTGGCGGTGGCGCGAAGTGATCATTGGGGCGGCGGTGACGGCGCTGGGGGCGAACTGGGCGTTTACCGGGTTCGGGTTGCTGCGCTGGCTGGGCTGGGTGGTGCTGGTGTTTGGATTGGCTTTGCTGATGGCCGGGCTGCAACGCGCGCGGGTGCGCCCTGTTACCGGCGGCGTCGGGGTTGTCGATCTGGACGAGGCGCAGCTTAGCTATTTCCGGCCCGAAGGCGGCGTGATCGTGCCGCTTTCGCAGGTTGGCCGGATCGAGATCGAGACCACGCCCGATGCGGCGATGACATGGGTTTTTACCCTGCGTGACGGGCAGCGCGCGCGCATTCCGGCTTCTGCCGTGGGGGGCGAGCGATTGCTTGATGCGCTCTCCCATTTTCCCGGTGCGCAGTATCGCAACGTGATCGAAGCCTCTGCCGCCGAGGCTGCTCAGCGATTTGTGATTTGGCAACGCCATACGCTGCGCTTGCATTGACACTCCCGGCCTTTCGCCGCACTCCTTTTTGTCGAGACCCTGTAAAGCCAACCAATCCGGAGACCCTTCATATGTCCATTCCACAGTCCGGCGGCGGCCCGATCGAGCGGCATGAGCAACTTGCCGAATACCTCGCAGATGGCTGCAAACCCAAGCAGGATTGGCGGATTGGCACCGAGCACGAGAAGTTCGGCTATTGTAAGGACACTCATTTACCAATCCCTTACGCGGGGGAGCGTTCGGTGCTGGCGGTGCTGAAAGGGTTGCGCGACGGGCACGGCTGGGACGGGGTCTATGAAGGCGAAAATCTTATTGGATTAGAGAAGGATGGGGCGAATGTGAGCCTTGAGCCGGGGGGCAATTGGAGCTTTCCGGGGCGCCTTTGGAGACGATTCACCAGACTTGCGACGAAGTTAACCAACATTTGCGCGATGTTAAGGATATTGCGGAGAAGGTCGGCGTGGGTTTCATCGGGCTGGGCGCAGCACCGGAATGGACCCATGAGCAAATGCCGCTGATGCCCAAGGGGCGTTATGAGTTGATGGATGCCTATATGCAGAAAGTTGGCACCATGGGCCGGGTGATGATGCGGCGGACCTGCACGGTTCAGGTCAACCTTGATTTCGGGTCGGAAGCGGACATGGTGCAGAAGATGCGCGTGGCGATTGCGTTGCAACCGGTGGCCACCGCGCTGTTTGCCAATTCGCCGTTTTTCGAGGGCAAGGTGAACGGCCATAAAAGCTGGCGTAGCCGGGTTTGGCGCGATCTTGATCCGGTGCGCACCGGCATGGTGCCGTTTGTTTTTGACGAGAGCTTTGGCTTTGAGTCTTGGGTGGAATACGCGCTCGATGTGCCGATGTATTTCGTTTACCGCGACGGCAAATATATCAACGCGCTGGGCCAGAGTTTCCGTGACTTTCTAAAGGGTAAGCTGCCGGCGCTGCCCGGTGAATTGCCCACGATGGGCGATTGGGCCGACCATCTGACGACGCTGTTCCCCGAAGCGCGGGTGAAGAAATTCATCGAGATGCGCGGGGCCGATGGCGGGCCGTGGCGCAGGCTGTGCGCGCTGCCCGCGTTCTGGGTGGGCTTGATGTATGATCAGACAGCCCTTGATGCGGCGTGGGACATGGTCAAGGGCTGGGACGCGGAAACGCGCGATGCGTGGCGCGTGGCGGCCAGTGTCGATGGGTTGCAGGCCGAAGTGGGCGGGCGGGTGATGCGCGATATTGCGCGTGATGTGCTTGAAATTGCCCGCGAGGGACTGCGCGCACGGGCGATGCCGGGGGCGGGCGGAATGGTGCCCGATGAGCGGCATTTCCTGCATGCTTTGGAAGACAGTGTGACCGACGGCAAGACCCCCGCTGACGAGCTTCTGGACGCGTATCATGGCCCCTGGGAAGGTGATTTGAGCCGGATTTACGAGGCCGCGAGTTACTGACTTCGTAAACGAGGGGTTAAGCGAAATTAACCTTTGTTACACTGGTTTGGAGCCGGAAACGGGGGGCTGCACCTTGGCTGCTCCTTTGGCTGCGATGCGTATGGCGGGGAAAATGGCGCTGCAAACCGCTGCAAAGCGTTAAGCCATGGCGGTGCGGTTCGATCAGATCTGGTTAACGGGTGGCAAGGATCAGTCCTTGCGTTGGCCGATCTTCGGTTCGGTATTGGCGCGCATCCGCGAGATATTGGCGCGGTGGCGCCAGTAGATCAACAAGGTGAGGATCACGCCGAGGAAGAACGCCTCTCCGCGGTCGAAAAGCAGCATCCAGCCGGTCGAACTGCCTGCCGCGAACAGCGCGGCGAGCGAGGAAATGCGCCCAAGCAACGCCGCGACAAGCCATGTGGCGCAAGCGGCAAGGCCAACCGGCCAGGCCAGTGCCAGCAATATCCCAAGGAAGGTGGCCACGCCCTTGCCACCGCGAAAGCCAAGCCAGACCGGATAGCAATGGCCGAGAAAGGCAAAAAGTGCCGCGATTTGCGCGGCATCTTCGCCCACTAGCGCGCGCGCGGCGAGCACGGCGACAGCCCCCTTGGCCGCATCGAGCAGCAGCGTGAGTGCTGCGGCGGGTTTGCTGCCGGTTCTGAGCACATTGGTGGCGCCGATATTGCCCGACCCGATACTGCGCAGATCACCGAGCCCAAGCGCGCGCGACAGCAAGAGGCCGAACGGGATCGCGCCCAGAACATAGCCGATGACCGCCCAAAGGGCGAGGATTGTGAAGCTTGCGTCGATCGGGGGCATCAGCCGAAAACTCTCTCTCCGTTGACGTAGGTGGCGATCACCTTACCCTGCATCCGGGCCTCGTCAAACGGGGTATTTTTGGACTTTGAGCGAAGCTTGAAGCGGTTGAGGATGAGCGGCGCATTGGGATCGAACACCACGAGATCGGCAGGCGCACCCTTGGCCAGCCGCCCGCAGGACAGGCCAAGCCGTTTGGCCGGGTTGAGCGAGGCCGCGCGGAACAATTGCGGCAGGGTTAACTGCCCCGCATGGACGAGCCGCAAAGTGGCGGGCAGAAAGGTTTCAAGCCCGACCGCGCCGGAGGCGGCTTCCTCGAACGGGAGACGTTTTGATTCTTCGTCCTGCGGGGTGTGCATCGAAGAAATCGTGTCGATCAGACCGGCGGCCAGTGCTTCGACCGTGGCCATGCGGTCTTCTTCCGCGCGCAGCGGCGGCTTGACCTTGAAGAAGGTGCGATAATCGGCCACGTCGCGTTCGTTCAGTGTCAGGTGATGGATCGAGGTGCCAGCGGTGATGTCAAAGCCGTTCTTCTTGGCGCGCTCAAGGGCGGGCAGGGCGCGCGCCGTGGTGATCTGATCGGCGTGATAGCGCGCGCCGGTCATCTCGATGAGGGCGATGTCGCGGTCAAGCGCGATGCGTTCGGCCATCGGCGAGACGCCGGAAAGCCCGCGCAGGGTGGCGAATTTGCCGGAGGTCGCGGCGGCCCCTGCCGAAAGGCGCGGTTCTTGCACATGGCTGATGACCAGCGCGCCGAGCGAGCGGGCATAAGTGAGCGCGCGGGAAAACACCTTGGTATCGGTGATGACATGGTCACAATCGGTGAAGGCGATGGCACCGGCATCCATCAAAAAGCCGATCTCAGTCATCTCGCGGCCCTCGCGCCGCTTGGTCAGGGCGGCCATGGGAAGGACGTTCACCGGGGCAGCCTCGTTCGCGCGGCGGCGCACAAATTCGAGCGTTTCGGGCGTGTCGATGGCGGGCAGTGTGTCGGGGCGGGTGATGATCGTGGTGATGCCGCCCGCCGCCGCCGCACGCCCGGCAGAGCGGAAGCTTTCCTTGTGCCGCTCTCCGGGTTCACACACCTTGACGCCGATATCGACGATACCGGGAGCGAGGCATTTACCGGCGCAATCGACCACCTCAGCGGCCTCGGGCGCGGGATCGTGGGCTTCGCCGCGCGCCGAAATGACGCCGTTTTCAATCAGCAGCCAGCCCGGATTTTCGGTTTGCGCTTCGGGGTCGATCAGGCGGGCATTGGTGAGCAGGGTTTTCATGGGGCGGGGCTTTCGTTGGCATTCGTCTGAGCGGCAAGGATGCGGGCGCGCAGGTCGCGCGGGCGTTTGATGAAGCGCATGTCCATCGCGGTGCCGCTGCTAAAGCCGATGCGCAGCCCCCACCAGAACCATGGGCGCATCCAGTTTATATCGCCAAGCGGCAGGGCAGCGTTGTTTTCGGGTTCGTCGTCGACTTCGAAAATCAGGCGGTGATTAGTCAGATACCAATGGTGTCTGCGGGTGTCGAACCAGGTGCTGAAGTCATCGAAAATTACCAGAAAGCCGACCGTAAAGACCGGCACCGCGATCAGCCATTGGATTGGCGTGAGATAGCCGAGGCTGGCCAAGGCAAGAGCGGTGATAAAGCTGAGGATGAGCGAGCGTTGCATGAACAGCAGGAATTGCGGCCGCCAACTGCCAAGCAACTGTTCGTCCGAATGCAGCGGGGTGACGATGTGCAGCGTTGGTTTGGTGGCGCGTGGCGCGGTCATACCATCACTCCGGGGGCGCGTTCAGCAAGGTTGCGGGCCAGAAGGTCCATCGCGGCCATGCGCACGGCGACGCCCATTTCGACCTGTTCCTGAATGACTGAACGGTTGATGTCGTCGGCAATCTCGCCGTCGATCTCGACCCCGCGGTTCATCGGCCCCGGATGCATGACGATGGCATCGGGCTTGGCGTGGCTCAGCTTTTCGGCGTCCAGCCCGAAGCGGTGGAAATACTCGCGCTCGGACGGGATGAAACCGCCGTCCATGCGTTCCTTTTGCAGCCGCAGCATCATCACCACGTCGACATCCTTCAGCCCTTCGCGCATGTCGTCATATACTTCGACCCCGAAATCGGCGATGCCCGAAGGCATCAAGGTGGGCGGGCCGACAAGCCGGATGCGGTTTTCCATCTTGCCGAGCAGCAGGATGTTGGAGCGCGCCACCCTTGAGTGCGCGATATCGCCGCAAATGGCGATGTTGAGCCGGTGCAGGCGGCCCTTGGCGCGCCGGATGGTGAGCGCGTCAAGCAGTGCTTGCGTCGGGTGTTCATGGCGTCCGTCACCGGCGTTGAGCACGGCGCAGTTGACCTTCTGGCTCAATAGATCGACCGCGCCGGAATCGGGGTGGCGCACGACCAGCAGATCGGGGTGCATGGCGTTGAGCGTGAGCGCGGTATCGACCAGCGTTTCGCCCTTCTTGATCGAGGAGGCCTGCATCGCCATGTTCATCACGTCCGCCCCGAGCCGCTTGCCCGCCAGCTCGAAACTGGCCTGCGTGCGGGTGGAGTTTTCAAAGAACATGTTGATCTGCGTTAGCCCGGCAAGCGCGTCGGAATGTTTGCGCGCAGAGCGGTTGAGCGTGACATATTGATCGGCCAGATCAAGCAGCGCGGTAATGGCGGCGGGCGCGAGCGGTTCGATCCCCAGAAGATGCCGGTGTGGAAAGCTCATGCGCCCATGCTCCCTTTGCAATCGCAGCGGTTATAGGGAGGGGGCGGGGCGGAGTCTAGCGGTGCGCGCATGCCCCGGTGCGCGCTGAATTTGGCGGTTCAGGTGGCCATGTGCTTGGGGTAAAGTGTTTCAACTCTAACTCGAAACGCTTTAGGGTCGGGCGATGGAATCGCAGATGGATTATTTCGCGGCGAAAGCGGCGCTGGAATGGCAGATGGAGATGGGGGTGGACGCCGCCATCGGCGATGCGCCTGTGGACCGCTATGCCTTGCCCGCGCCGGAAAAGGCCAAGCCGAAGCGCGCGCCAGCGGCCCCGGCTCCGCGCGCAACCGCAACCCCGCCCCGCACGCCCGCGCCCGAGGTGGATGCCGTGGCCATCGCGCGCCACGCGGCAGAGGCGGCGGGCGATCTTGATGCGCTCAAAGCGGCGATGCAGGCCTATGAGCATTGCGAGTTGAAGCGCGGCGCGCGCAATCTGGTGTTTTCGGACGGTGTGCCGGGGGCGCGCTTGATGATCATCGGCGAAGCGCCGGGGCGCGAGGAAGACCGCGAAGGGCGGCCTTTTGTCGGGCGCGCGGGGCAGTTGCTTGACCGGATGCTGGCGGCAATCGGGATGGGGCGCGCCGATGAGCAAGCGCCGGTTTACATCACCAACGTGATGCCGTGGCGCCCACCACAGAACCGCGACCCGAAACCTGAAGAGATTGCCATGATGCTGCCGTTTCTTGAGCGCCACGTGGCGCTTGCGGCCCCCGAGGTGGTTATCCTTATGGGCAATATAAGTTGTCAGGCGGTGCTGAAAAAACGCGGGATCACCAAGCTACGCGGCACATGGGCGGAGGTGTTCGGGCGGCCCGCCATGCCGATGTGCCACCCAGCTTACCTGCTTCGAACACCGATCGCCAAGCGCGACGCATGGGCGGATTTGTTGAGTGTTCAGGCGCGGCTTTTCGGGCAATGAAACGGGACCGCAAAGGAGAGTTGCGATGAAGATTATGGCGTTTTCCGACATCCATGCCAGCGCCAAGGCGGCACGCGGTTTGGTCGAAGCGGCGGGGCCTGCCGATCTGGTGATCGGGGCGGGGGATTTTGCAATATGCGGCAAGGCTTGGCGGAGGCGCTGGCGCTTCTGGACGGGATCGGCGCGCCGATGCTGACGGTGCCGGGCAATGCGGAGAGTGCTGAGGAATTGCGCGCGGCGGCGGGCGCGGGCATCACGGTGCTGCATGGCGAGGGCACAGAGATTGACGGCACGCGGTTTTTCGGGCTGGGCAATGCGGTGCCGGAAACGCCGTTTGGCGGCTGGTCGGTTGACATAAGCGAAGCACGGGCGGCGGAGATGCTCGCGACGTGCGAGGCCGCGGATGTTCTGATCGTCCATTCCCCGCCCAAGGGCGTGGCGGACCGGACATCTGACGGGCACTCGGTCGGTTCGGAGGCGGTGCGCGCGGCAATTGAGCGGCTGCAACCGGCGTTGGTGGTGTGTGGCCATATTCATGACAGTTGGGGGCAGGAGGGGCAAATCGGGCAAAGCCGGATCGTCAACCTTGGCCCGACGCCGAACTGGTTCGAGATATGAGGCAGGCATGAGCAGGATAGACGAAAGCCGGGAATTTGTGCCGGTGCGCATTGCCGTGTTGACGGTATCGGACACGCGCAAACTGAGCGAGGATCGCTCGGGCGATGTTCTGGTCGGGCGAATCGAGGCGGCGGGGCATGAGGTGGCAGCGCGGATGATCCTGCCCGATGAGCGCGCCGAGATTGCCGCGCAACTCGGCGCGTGGATTGCGGATGCGGGTATTGACGTTGTGATCTCAACCGGGGGCACCGGGTTGACCGGCCGGGATGTGACGGTGGAGGCACACCGCGACGTTTACGAGAAGGAAATCGACGCGTTCGGCACGGTCTTTACCAGCGTTTCGATGCGCAAGATCGGCACCAGCGCGGTGCAAAGCCGCGCCACGGGCGGCGTGGCCGGGGGCACGTATTTGTTTGCGCTGCCCGGCAGTCCGGGGGCGTGCAAGGATGCGTGGGATGAAATTCTTGTCTGGCAGCTCGATTATCGGCATTTGCCGTGCAATTTCGTGGAAATCATGCCCCGGCTTGAAGAACATCTGAAGCGGAGCTGACCGCCTTGCGCATTGTTTTCACTTAACAAGCTTTGTGCATCTGGGTTGCACTGAGCGGGATGCGGCAATGCGGGAATGGCGATTGTTATGTCACAAGTGCTGTCTTATCTCGGTGCCAAGGGAGAACCATACACGACGACTGAAAGGGTTCCAAAATGGCAGACATCACATCGCAATTCAGCTTTTCAGAGAGCGCGCGCTCTGGTTATCAACGGGTTCTTGCGTCAATCGTGCGCGGGTTCGGCAATTATGCGCGGGTCCGGTCGCGCCGCGACAGGATCGAAGCGTTGCAGGCGAAAACCGACGCAGAGCTTGCCACACTTGGCATCAAGCGCGACGATATCATCTCCTACGTGTTCCGCGATCTTTTCTATATCTAAGCGAAAAAGAACCGAGCCGGAACGCCGGATTGACTTGCACACCGCGCGGCCTGATTGCCGCGCGGTTTTGCTTTGTCGGGGGCTGGCCCGCACAATGCTTGACAGCGCGCTTTGGCCAAGCCAAGCCTGCGCGTCATGATTGATCTGCGACCCGTTGGATATGTGATCGGCCTGTTGGTGGCGGCGCTGGGGCTGACCATGATCCTGCCACTGCTTGTTGATCTGGCAGAGGGGCAGGGGCATTGGCAGGTGTTCGCGCAATCGACGGTGCTGACCGTGTTGACCGGCGGACTTGTTGCGCTGGCCTGTCAGAACGGCACCGGCCAGAGGTTGACCTTGCAGCAGACGTTTCTGCTGACTTCCGGCGTATGGCTGGCACTGCCGATTTTTGCCGCCTTGCCGCTGATGCTGGGGGCGACGCAGCTGAGCTTTACCGATGCGTTTTTCGAGGCGATGTCGGGGCTGACCACGACCGGCTCTACCGTGATTACCGGGCTCGACGATCTGCCCAAGGGGCTGTTGTTGTGGCGCGGGATTCTGCAATGGCTGGGCGGGATCGGGATTATCGTGGTGGCGATGGTGTTCCTGCCTGAACTGCGGATTGGCGGGATGCAGATTTTCCGCTCGGAAGCATTTGATACGATGGGGAAAATCCTGCCTCGGGCGACACAGATTGCGGGCCAGATATCGGTGATTTATGTCGGCCTCACGCTGGCTTGTATCTTTACTTATGTGGTGTTGGGGATGGATGTGTTCGATGCCACGGTTCATGCGCTGACCACCACCTCCACCGGAGGGTTTTCGAATTACGATGCGTCGTTCGCCACCTTCTCGGGGCCGCCGGAATATGCCGCGTCGGTTTTCATGATCCTCTCGGCTTTGCCGTTCGTGCGCTATGTCCAGCTGGTGAACGGCCATGCGCAGCCGCTGTTTCGGGATACGCAGGTGCGCGCGTTTCTGGGCACGATTGCGGTGCTGACGCTGTTAACGACGCTGATCCTGACGACGATCTTTCCGCACCATTGGGAACAATCCATGCGCGAGGCGTTGTTCAACATCACCTCGATCATCACCGGCACTGGTTACGCCTCGGTGGATTACATGGGCTGGGGGCCGCTTTTGATCACGATGTTTTTCTTTGTCGGTCTGATTGGCGGCACGGCGGGGTCGACCGCCTGTTCGGTGAAGATTTTCCGCTATCAGATCCTGTTTTCGTCGATCCGCACACAGCTTAGGCGGACATCCTATCCGCATGGGGTGTTTCAGCCGAGCTTTGATGGCAGGCCGATTTCGCCGGAGGTGCTTAACTCAGTGATGAGCTTTTTCGTATTTTTTACGGTGACGCTCGGGTTGATGGCGGTGGCGTTGTCGCTGACCGGGCTTGATTTTGTCACCTCCCTGTCGGGGGCGGCGACGGCGCTTGCCAATATCGGGCCGGGGCTTGGCGAGACCATCGGCCCGGCGGGGAATTTTTCGACCCTCAATGACACCGCCAAGTGGATATTGGCGTTCGGCATGTGGGCCGGACGGTTGGAGCTTATGGCGGTTTACGCGCTGTTCACGGTGCATTTCTGGCGCGCCTGAGAGGCGGGCGTTACTTGGTGTTCCAGCGCGGCGCGCGGTAATGGCGGCCGCCGGGGCGTTCTTTCTGGACGATGAATTCGGGGCAACCGGCGGCGACGGGCGGGCCGGACATGAACCAGATAATCTCATCCGGGCGGCCGGTGCGCGAATAGGTGCAACCGGCATTATCGGTCCAGAACTGGCCTTGATACCCGTCTGGCGGCATCACAATGCGGTGCTTGACCTGCCCGGCGCTGGCGCTGACCGGCAGGGCAGAGAGCGCGGCGGCGAAGGCAAACAGGGATGTCATTGCAGATAGACGTGCGGATAATTGGCGCATTTCAGGTCTCCTCCGGCGCGGATGCGCGCTTGACTGGTTTGAGGAGAGGATGGCGCACAGGGCTTGCCAAAGGGTTAATCCGCGCAGTGCAAAGCCGCGCGGATTTTAGACGTTTCGGGGGTGGCCTCGCGCCTTACCAGCAGCTCACCAGAACGGTCATGTCGCGGGCGCTCAGCGCGAGGTCTTCGGGGGCCATTGGCGTCGTGGGGGCGGTTCTATCGACGCTGATCCCGGCCTCGGTCAGCACGGCGCGGATTGTATCCGTGTCGATTGCGAAGCTCACATCCTTGGGCAATTTGCGACCGTCTTCATCGTTGGGCAGAAGCATCCCCATCACCGCGCCATCATTATCAAATACCGGGCCGCCCACATCACCGGGCAGAGCATTGAGCGCGAGGCGTTTAAGGTCTTTTTCGCCGTTCAAGCCGCGCACATCGCTGAGTTTTCCGAAGGTGAGGGTCGGTGCGTCGAGCGCGCCTTCATAGGAATACCCGGAGACAGCAATATCCGATTGCAGCCGTGGTGCCCCGTTGCGCAGAGCGGCGATGGCGGCGGGGGCCAGCGGTTCGCGGGTGCGCAGCACGGCGATATTGCGAGCGGCATCGCTGAACACGACATCAGCGTCATATTCACCTTCGACAGTGATCTTCTTGCACTCTGCCACGGCTTTCGCAGTGGTGACGATGGTGCCGCCCTGATCGACATAAAAGCCCGAGCGCGACAGTTTTGGTTTGCGAATTTCAAGGCCTGAGACAAGGTCGATATCTTGTGCATCATTCGCACCCGCCGCCGGATCAAGCACCCCGTCGAGACGGCGGAAGCTTGTCTGCATCTCGCCCAGAAGCCGGGTGCGGCGTTCTTCATCGCCAGCGGGCCAGACAAGGGTGAAGCCCTTGACCACACCGTCTTCCAATGTGGCTTCGGTATGGGAGATGAAGGTGGCGCCTTCCCCGATCAGAACAAAGCTGTTTTTCTTGCGCTCACGCGGGCCGGTTTCCGGCACGATTTCAAGCGTTTGCATGATGTCATAGAGGCCATAAAGCGTGTTTTGATCGCCTTTCTGGCTGATCAGCAGCACCTTTGCGGCGATGTCGCCGGTGGCATCATAATGAGCGAAAGGGGGGACATATTTGGTGAAGGCCACAACATCGGTCGGGATTTTCATTTCAATCCCGGCGGTGGTGTCGTCCACCACTTGCAGGCCCAACCCATCGAGCACCTTGTTATACTGGGTTGTCAGGTCGGCGCGCTGTGCGGTGGTGAGGATGCCGGTTTTCTCGTAACCGTTGGCGTCTTGCCACGCTGCCATAGACCCGCGGGTGCCGCGCCCGAAGGCACCGTCAATCGCGCCGGGATAAACCCCGGCCCATTTCAGCATCACCTGAAGCTGTTTGCGCTCATCGCGCGAAAGCTCGGCTTCGCTGCGGCGTGCTTCGGTCGGGGTTTCGTCGGAGGCTTGCGGTTCGGGCTGCGGGGGTGTCTGGACCTGCGGATCAGTCGCTTGCGGCTCAGTGCTTTGCGGTTCGGTGGTTTGCGGCTCCACGCTTTGCGGCGCTGCGACCGCGGGCAGGTTCAAAAGGTTTGCCCCGACTGGCCAAAATTGTTGTCTGAAACTGCTGGAATAGGCGATGAAGCTGTCGCTCGGGATCAGCCGATCAGCGCGGTAGGCGGAAAGCACGCGCTGTGCATCGCCTGACGTGTAGGGGCCAAGCACCACGGCATACCAACCACCCGAAAGCGCAAAACCGTTCACATCCGGTAGTTTGGCCGCATAGGCGCGGGTGCGGGCCTGTGCATTGGCAAGGCTGGGCTGAGCTTCGATCTGCACCCAGGCAACACCATCTTGAGCGAAGGCAAATTTACATGGAAGGAGAATGGCGATGAAAATCGCGAAAAGAATTCTTGTCATATGTTCCGTTACGCCCTGGCGCGTTCACGCCTTTTTATGAGTCTTGAACGCCGTTTTATCAAATCCTTTGGGTCATGCACTCAAATAATGCGCCTGCGCGCAATTGACCCTGCCGCGCCCCCCGACTAATCAGGGCGCGACTTCCAATTCTGGCACACGCAAAGGCGCATCACCCATGGTATCCGGGCAGGCCAAACCACGCAGTTTTCAGGAAATCCTCCTCAGGCTTCAATCTTACTGGGCGGAGCAGGGCTGTGCCGTGATGCAGCCCTATGACATGGAAGTGGGGGCGGGCACGTTTCACCCTGCGACAACGCTGCGTTCGCTTGGGCCGCGCCCGTGGGCGGCGGCCTATGTGCAACCGTCGCGCCGCCCGACCGACGGGCGCTATGGTGAAAACCCCAACCGGATGCAGCATTATTACCAGTATCAGGTGGTGATCAAACCCAGCCCGCCGGATTTGCAGGCGCTTTATCTTGGTTCGCTCGGTGCGATCGGGATCGACATGGAGTTGCACGACATCCGCTTTGTCGAGGATGACTGGGAAAGCCCGACGCTGGGCGCGTGGGGGCTTGGCTGGGAAGTGTGGTGCGATGGTATGGAAGTGTCGCAATTCACCTATTTCCAACAGGTTGGCGGGCATGACTGCCACCCCGTTACGGGTGAGTTGACCTATGGGTTGGAGCGGCTGGCGATGTATGTGCTGGGCATTGATCACGTCATGGAGATGCCGTTCAACGCCCCGGACGCACCGATTGCGCTTAGCTATGGCGATGTGTTCCGCCAGACCGAGGAAGAATATTCGCGCTGGAATTTCGATGTGGCCAATACTGAAGCGTTGCTTCGCCATTTCGAGGATGCGGAGGCCGAGTGTCAGGCCATTCTGGCGCAGCCAGAGGTCGATCCGAAAACCGGCAAGCGCATCGTGATGGCGCACCCGGCCTATGATCAGTGCATCAAGGCGAGCCATCTGTTCAACCTCTTGGATGCGCGCGGGGTGATTTCGGTGACCGAGCGGCAGGCCTATATCGGGCGGGTGCGCGCGCTGGCCAAGCTGTGCGCCGACGCGTTCGAGCAGACCGAAGCCGGAGGGTATCAGCCGTGATCATGCGTGACATTTTATGTGGCGACCGGGGGCGGGCGGCATGAGCGGCAAGCTGGTTGGAGGGTTTATCGTGATTGCGGCACTGATCTTTGGCGCGGTGGTCTATTATTATCAGGAATACGGCTATTACCAGCCGGTGAAGGCCGATGGTGTTGACGATGTGATGCTGACCTCCCTTGTTTCCGAGCAGCCAGAACCGATTCTTTACGAGGATTTTCAAGCGGTTGACGCCGACAGCTCACCCATTCGCTATCGCGCCTGTTTCACCACCACGCAAAGCCTTGCGATGATGACGGAAACCTATGAAACCTATGAAAAACCCGACCCGTTGAACGCGCCGACATGGTTTTCGTGCTTTGACGCGCAAAAGATTGGCACGGCGCTGACCAGCGGGCAGGCGGTCGCGTTTCTGGGGCAGGAGAACATCCATTACGGGATTGACCGCGTGGTGGCCGTGTTCCCCGATGGGCATGGCTATGTCTGGCACCAGATAAATCACTGCGGCAAGGTCGTTTTTGACGGCAAGCCAGTGCCGGAGGATTGCCCGCCCAAAGCCGGTGTGCCCAACGAATCCGATGCCGCTGTGCCGGGCGGGACCGGCCCTGAGACGCAAAGCGAAAGCGACTGATATGCCTGACCTCTTGATCGAACTTTTTTCGGAAGAGATTCCGGCCCGGATGCAGGCGCGCGCGGCGGATGATCTGCGCAAGCGGATGACCGATGGTCTGGTTGAGGCGGGGCTGACCTATGCCGGGGCGCGGGCCTGCTCAACGCCGCGCCGCTTGGTGCTGTCGCTAAGCGATATGCTGGCTGAAAGCCCGGCGCTGCGCGAAGAGCGCAAGGGGCCGAAGGTCGGCGCGCCGGAAAAGGCGGTCGAGGGCTTCCTGCGCGGGGCCGGTGTGAGCCGCGAGCAATTGGAAGAGCGCGACACGCCCAAAGGCGCGGTTTATTTCGCCACCATTGAAAAGCCGGGCCGCCCGGCGGCGGAAATCGTGGCCGAGGTGCTCGAAGATGTGATCCGCAATTTCCCGTGGCCCAAGTCGATGCGCTGGGGCGCCGGCAGCCTGCGCTGGGTGCGCCCGCTGCATTCGATTATCTGTCTTTTGAGCGACGATCAGGGCAGCCATGTGGTGCCGTTTGAGATCGACGGCCTCTCTGCGGGGCAGCGCACTGAGGGGCATCGCTTCATGGGTGGGGCGGCGTTTGAGGTAACGGGCTTTGACGATTACGCCGCCAAGCTCAAACGCGCGCATGTGATCCTTGATGCGGCCGAGCGGGGCGAACACATCTGGCAGGACGCGACCAACATGGCGTTTGCTGGGGGCTTTGAGGTGGTTGAGGATCGCGGGCTTCTGGCCGAGGTGGCAGGGCTGGTGGAATGGCCGGTGGTGTTGATGGGCGAGATTGGCGAGGCTTTCCTCGACCTGCCGCCAGAGGTGTTGCAGACCTCGATGCGCGAGCATCAGAAGTTCTTTTCGCTGCGCAACCCCAAGTCCGGGCGGATCGAGCGGTTTATCACCGTCGCCAACCGCGAAACCGCCGATCAGGGCGCGACCATCCTTGCGGGCAATCAAAAGGTGCTGGCGGCGCGGCTCTCGGATGCGAAGTTCTTTTGGGAGAATGACCTGCGCGTTGCCAAGGGGGCCAAGCTGCAACCGTGGCTTGACGGGCTGGCCAATGTGACGTTTCACAACAAACTCGGCTCTCAGGCCGACCGGGTGGCGCGCATTGCCGCGCTCGCGCGCGAGATTGCGCCGCTGGTCGGGGCCGACGCCGATCTGGCAGAGCAGGCCGCACAGGTAGCGAAGGCCGATCTTGGTTCGGAGATGGTCGGGGAGTTCCCCGAATTACAAGGGCTTATGGGGCGTTATTACGCGCGCGCGGCGGGGTTGCCGGACGAAGTGGCCGCCGCCAGTGAAGAGCATTACGCGCCCCAAGGGCCAAGCGATGCCGTGCCAACCGCGCCGGTGAGCGTGGCCGTGGCGTTGGCCGACAAGCTTGATACGCTGACCGGGTTCTGGGCGATTGACGAGAAACCGACCGGGAGCAAAGACCCGTTTGCGCTCAGGCGCGCGGCGTTGGGGGTTATTCGGTTGGTGTTGGAGAATGGGGTGCGGGTTCCATTCTATGAGCGCATCTTTTTGTCTCTCGCAACCCACGTAGGACACTTGGCGGCTGAGGAAGATTTTGCCTCTCTTGGTCCGGCGTTCGAGGCGATGGAAGGAAAAATTTCAGAAGATGACTTGGCGGAATTCGCTGAAAAGGTTCACAATGAGAGATTGCAAGCAAGAGGTTTAGATAAACCAGCCAGTGAAGAGCGCGAAGATGTGAAGATGGGTATGTCTTTAGCGCATGACCTCCTCGCCTTCTTCCATGACCGCCTCAAGGTTTACCTTAAGGATCAGGGCATCCGCCATGACGTGATCGACGCCTGTATCGCGATGAAGGGCAATGACGATCTCGCCCTTTTGGTCAAACGCGCCACGGCGCTGAGCGATTTTCTGAAATCGGAAGATGGCGACAACCTGTTGCAGGGCTTCAAGCGGGCCAACAATATCCTCAGTCAGGCCGAGGAAAAGGACGGGGTGGAATACAGCTTTGGCGCGGATGTGAAATTTGCCGAAACCGACCAAGAGCGCGCGCTTTTCAACGCACTAGAGGCGGCAGAGCCGCGCATTGCCGACGCGCTTTCGCAAGAAGATTTCGCCGCCGTGATGGCCGCGCTGGCCAAGCTGCGCGGGCCGATTGACGGGTTTTTTGAGGCGGTGCAGGTCAATGCCGACAACGCCGTGGTGCGGCGCAACCGGCTGAACCTTCTGGGCCAGATCCGCGGGATTTGCGGCAAAGTGGCCGATCTCGGGAAAATCCAAGGGTAACGCAAGCCGCGCGATGGCTGGGCCGTGGGGCTGTGGCTCCATGTGGCGTTGGTGCCGCAGGGAGAGCGCCGCTCAAGTTACGGCGGCGGGGGCGACCAGCCCCCGCCGCGCCCGCCCCTTCCGTTGGGCGGGCGCATGGGTGATGTTGCGCACCGAAGCGGTGGTTTGCGGAGCGGCGGCGATAAACTGCGTTGATTGCAGGGTGTGCAGCGCCCACCCAGGGGCGGGTGCGGCGGCGCGTGTGGGCGGTTTCACGGCAGCGGGGGCGACCAGCCCCCGCCGTGCCCGCCCCTCCCATTGGGCGGGCGCATGAGTGATGTTGCGCACCGACGCGGCAGCTTGCGGGGTGACGGCGATAAACTGCGTTGATCACAGGGCGTGGTGCGCCCACCCAGGAGCGAGCGCGGCGGTGGCGCACCAAACTCTTGCCATGGCGTGCATCCGCCTTATGCTGCGCGCAACATGAAAGGTGCCGCAGTGCAGCAAGACGACAAGGATATCACTTTTATCACGCCCGATGCACCCATCGCGGCGCAGACCCATGGCGGGCGTGCGAAGTGTCTGCAACGGCTGGTGCGGCTTAACCTGCCGGTGCCGGAGACGGTGGCGCTTTCGTTCGATGCCGTTCACGCCATTGCGCGCGGCCAGATGCCCGACACCAAGGCGCTGCTTGCGCCGTTCGGGGCGGCGCCGCTTTTATGTGTGCGGCCATCGTCGGAAGACCCTGATTGGGGCGGGCCGGGGGCGGTGCTTAATATCGGGATGAACGATGCGGCCTATGTCGATATGGCCGAACGGATCGGGCCGGAGGCGGCGGCGACGCTTTATATGCGATTCGTGCAGGCCTATGCGGTGCATGTGGCGCGGCTTGACCCGGACCTTTTCGACGACATCACAGAGACCGGGCAGGCCGGGTTGAGCGCGGCGCTCAAGGCTTATGAGGATGAGGCGGAAGAGGCGTTTCCGCAAGACCCGGAGGTGCAGCTTGCGGCGGTGCTGCGCTCAATGGCGCGGGCGTGGGAGGGCACCACGGCGCGGCTTTTGCGCCAAGCCAAGGGCGCGCCTGCGGATGCCGGGCTTGGCCTTGTGGTGCAGCGCATGGCGCTTGGCCTTGGCGCGGGGCAGGGCGAGTGCGGCTCTGGCGTGATTCAGTTGATCAATTCGCAAACCGGGCTGAGCCAGATCACCGGGCGTTACCTGAGCCAGAGTCAGGGGCGCGATGCGCTGAAAGGCGAAGCGGGGCTTTATCTGGCGCGGGATGAGCGCGGGCCATCGCTGGAGGAGCAAGAGCCGGAGGCTTATGGCGAGTTGATCGCGCATACAAGGTTGATGCGGCAAAAGCTGCGCGCAGAAATGCAGGCGGAGTTCACCATCGAGAATGGCAAGGTCTGGTTGCTGGATGGCGTGCGGGTGCAGCGGTCGGCGCAGGCGGCGGTGCGGCTTGCAGTGCGGCTGGCCGAAGACGGGATTATTTCCCGCGAGGAGGCCTTGATGCGGGTGGAGCCACGCGCGCTTAACGAGTTGCTGCACCGGCAGGTGGACCCGCAGGCCCGCCGCGATGTGCTGGCCCGTGGGGTTGCCGCCAGCCCCGGCGCGGCGCGTGGGGCGATTGTGTTTACCGCTGCCGAAGCGCAGGCGCGCGCGGCACGCGGGGAGCCATGCGTGTTGGTGCGCCGCGAAACCAGCCCGGAGGACATTCGCGGGATGCACGCCGCCACCGCCGTTCTGACAGAACGCGGCGGGATGACCAGCCACGCGGCGGTGATCGGGCGGGGCATGGGGTTGCCTTGTGTGGTGGGTGCTTCGGAGATGCGGTTCCATTTGCGCAAGAAGACGATCACCGCACCGGACGGGCGCAGCTTTGGCGAAGGCGATGTGATTACCATCGACGGCACCCATGGAGAGGTGCTTGCCGGGCAACCGGCGCTTCTGGAGACGGTGCAGGACGATGCGTTCCAGACGTTGATGGGCTGGGCCGACGATGTGCGTGATATCAAGGTGCGCGCCAATGCCGATACCCCCGCCGATGCGCAGACGGCGCGGAATTTCAAGGCCGAGGGCATCGGGCTGTGCCGGACCGAGCACATGTTTTTTGAATCCGACCGTCTGATCGTGATGCGCGAGATGATCTTTGCCGACACGGCCGAGGACCGGCGGGCCGCCCTTGACCGCCTGCTGCCGATGCAGCGCGCCGATTTCATCGAACTGTTTCGGATCATGGAGGGGCAACCGGTCTGTATTCGCCTGCTTGACCCGCCGCTGCACGAATTCCTGCCGCATGACCGCGCCGGGCACCGCGAGCTTGCCGAGGCGCTTGACTTGCCGGTGTCGGATGTGACGCGCCGGGTCGAGGCGCTGAGCGAATACAACCCCATGCTGGGCCTGCGCGGTGTGCGGCTGGGGGTGATTTATCCCGAGATTTACGACATGCAGGCGCGCGCCATTTTCGAGGCGACGGGCGAGGTCAACCGGGGCGGCGTGCCGGTGGTGCCGGAAATCATGATTCCGCTGGTTTCGGCCAAGCGCGAGGTCGAGATCGTCAACACGCGTGTCGATGCGGTGGCCGCTGCGGTGCGCAACGAGACTGGTGTTGCGTTCAGCTATCGTCTGGGCGTGATGGTGGAGACGCCGCGCGCAGCCCTCAGGGCCGGAGAGATCGCGCCGCATTGTGCGTTCCTGAGTTTTGGCACCAACGATCTCACGCAGATGGCTTATGGCCTGTCGCGCGACGATGCCGGGCGGTTCATGTCGGAATACGTGCAAAAGGGGGTTTATCCCGAGGATCCGTTTCATACGTTCGACGTTGACGGCGTGGGCGAACTTTTGAAGGTCGGCGCAGAGCGTGGGCGGGCGGCGCGCCCGGATCTGACGCTGTCGGTTTGCGGCGAACATGGCGGCAGCCCCGAATCAATAGAATTCTTCCGCGCGGTGGGATTCGATTATGTTTCCTGCTCCCCGTTCCGGGTTCCGGTGGCGCGTCTTGCCGCAGCCCAACTCGCCGTGAAAGACAAGATCGGGTAGGCTGCTTTTACCGCGCTTCCAGATCATGTGGCGGCACATAAAAGTGGGGTGGCACGAATCCGCCCCTTCCAGCGGGCGAATCGCCTAGGGCTGGACGTAGTCGTTAAATTTTATTAAAAACCGCCGCTTAGCGCGCGAAGTTTATTTCGCGCGTGAAGTTTATGCTGCCTTGGGGGCTTTCAAATGCAACGGTTGATGATGATATTCCTATGCCTTGTGCTGGGCAGTCCGGTCTGGGCGGATGCCTCGGTGCGCCAGTTGGTAAGCCGCGAAAAACGCGCGCTTGGTGCTATTCCGTCGGCACAGCTTGACATATTGCTGAAGCGGCCAACCGGTGTGGGCGGGATCAGTTATTCAAAGGCGTTCGTCAACGCTCAGCCGAAAGCCACCGGCGGCGCGCAATGGCGCTGCCTTTCCGAGGCGCTTTATTTCGAAGCGCGCGGCGAGAGCATCAAAGGCCAGTTTGCGGTGGCAGAGGTGATCCTTAACCGAGTGGACAGCCGCCTGTTTCCCAACTCGGTTTGCAGCGTGATCAAGCAAGGCACCGGGCGGCGCTATGCCTGTCAGTTCACCTATACCTGCGATGGTTACAAGGATGTGATCCACGAACATGCGGCCTATGCCGAAGTGGGCAAGGTCGCCAAGTTGATGCTGGCCGGTGCGCCGCGCGCGCTGACCCATGGGGCAACCTATTATCACACCCGCGCCGTGCGCCCGTCATGGGCGCGCAAGTTCAAGCGAACAGCTTCGATCGGGGTGCATTATTTCTATCGCCGCCCGACGCGGCTTTCCTCGAACTGAGCCTCAGCGCAGGCGTAGCACCGGCGATGGGCCAAGTGGCACCGGGCCGAGCGAAACACCTGTGGGCGTGAATGTCAGCGGCAGATCGAGTGTGCGTTGATTGCCCGAAAGCTGTGCGGCGAGGCTGAGCGCCTGTTCCGTTGTATCGAGCCATGCGGCGGGCAGCCAGCCAAGCTCGCGCGCCAATGCCAGTATGTCGCGCCAGTTGCGCGCCTTGAGCGTCAGCGCGCCGGTGGGATGCCCGCGCGCGTCGATTGTGAGATCGCCCGCCAGTGCCAGTTCAAGCGCACCCCATTTGGCCTCGGCCAGTTTTACCTTGATCCGGGTCGGTTGTGGGCGGTTGTCTTGCAATGCGGTGATGTCCCACGGGCGCGAGAAGCTGACGGTGAGATCGGCTTTCAGCGCGTCGAGCTGTTGGGGCACCTGACCGCCGGTTTGCAGGGTAAGACCGGCAGGCAGCGGCGGGGCATAGCCATCGGCGTTAAGACCGATGCGGTAATCCTGCGTCGTGCCGGGCACCAGATCGAACGCCACTTGCAAGCCGTCAAGTGTGGTTGTCCCGCCGGGGGCTTCGATGGCCATTGCCTTGGACACCAGATTGGCGCGTTGAAGCGGCAGTTTCGGCTTGGGCGCCATGACGATGCTGGCCCCCATGTCGCGGCTTGAGATGGTATAGCTGGCCTCGGGTGTGAAGATTTTCTGCTGTTCGGGCCAAGACACGATCAGTTGGCTGGGCTTGTAGCTGAGCGCGTAGATATGGAAATCGGGCGCTTCCCAGCCAAGGCCGGTTTCGGGATCGGCGAGGATGGGTTTTTCGAACGTCGCATCGACCCGGTTGGGATAGCCCGCCATGCTGAGCGCGGCATAATCGGCCTGCCAGCCTTCGGCGCGGCGCTGCGCGAACCAGCGTTCAAACCCGGCGCGCGCGCTGCTCTGGGCGATATACCAATAGCCCGACCATGCGGCGGCGGCGATCAGGATAATCGCGAGCAGACGTTTCATGGCATTTTCCCTTCCCAGCCGCTTTGCATTGGTGTTTACAGGCGCGAATGCAGAAGGACCAGACGGCAAGGGCGGGCATAATGGCGATGTGGGTATTCGGGTATGGATCGTTGGTCTGGAACCCCGGTTTCGAGGTTAGCGAGAAGCTGTTGGCGCGGCTGCCGGGATATCGCCGCTCGTTTTGTATGCGCTCGATCCATCATCGCGGCACCGAAGCCGTGCCGGGGTTGGTGCTGGCGCTGGATGAGCGGGAGGGGCACACCTGCGAGGGGGTTGCGCTGCGGGTGGCGGCGGATGAGGAAGACGCCGTGCTGGCTTACCTGCGCGAACGTGAGTTGATTTCCTCGGCCTATCTTGAGCGCAATTTGCAGGTGATCCTGTCGGATGGCCGGATTGTCGAGGCGTTGGTTTACGTGGTCGACCCTGAGCATGTGCAATATTGCGGTGGGCTTGATCTGGAAGAACAGGCGCGGATCATCGCGCGGGCCGAAGGCGGCATGGGGCGCAATGATGAGTATCTGTTCAAGACGGCGGACCAGCTGGGCGAGCTTGGCTTGCATGACCCGGAGCTTGCCTGGCTGGCGCGCCGGGTGAAGATGATGGGCCTTTAGGGCGCAGGTGCCAGTTGCCAGCAATTGCAGGCCCAAATTCGAAATGCCGGTGCCCGGCCCAACGCGGCGGTTCGGGCGCTGCCCCATCAGGGTTTGGGCGGCTGGCGCACTGTTATTGATGCCGGTTTGATGCCCGTGCAAGGCGCCGGGCGGGCCTTGGTTTCAGGGATCGGGCCTGCGCGCGTGGCAGCGCAAAAGACGCCGTGGCATTCTCCTTGGCACTGCCTCGCCTTGCCCTTATCATCCGCGCACAAACAACAATTGTGTCAGGAGCCGGGCCACATGGACCAGCCAGACCACGAGGCCGAGCCGCAGTTTTCCCGTCCAGTGCGTCAGATCGTGATGATGCTCGCCGTGCTTGTTTTGGCAGGCGTGGGGGTGTTCTTTGCGCTGCCGCGCGTGTTGCCGGTGTTTCTTGCCAATCCCTATCTTAACGGCTTCATCGTTTTCGTGTTCTTCATCGGGCTGCTGGCGTGCTTCTGGCAGGCGTTTCAACTGTCACGGTCGGCCCGATGGATCGAAGCCTTCACCAACGACCGCGCGGACGGGTTGCGCGCGCCGCAGCTTTTGGCGCCGCTGGCGACACTGATGCGCGGGCGCGGGGCGAAGATGCAGATTTCTTCTGCCTCGGCGCGCTCGATCCTTGATTCGGTTGCCTTGCGGATTGATGAAGAGCGCGAGATCACCCGCTATATCACCAATTTCCTGATCTTTCTTGGCCTGCTGGGCACGTTTTACGGGCTGGCGACGACGGTGCCTGCGGTGGTCGATACCATCCGCAGCCTTGCCCCGCGGGATGGCGAGCAAGCCACCGATATTTTCAAGCGGCTGATGACCGGGCTGGAAAGCCAGCTGGGCGGCATGGGGGTGGCGTTTGCTTCATCGTTGCTGGGCCTGAGCGGCTCGTTGATCGTTGGGTTGCTGGAGCTGCTGGCGGGGCATGGCCAGAACCGGTTTTACCGCGAGTTGGAGGAATGGCTTTCTTCGATCACCCGGCTGGGTTTTGCCAGTGGCGATGGCGAGAACGCGGAAACGGCATTGATCGGGGCGCTGGCCGATACGATGGCCGATCAGTTGACCGATTTGCAGGACATTTTCACTCATTCCGAGGTCAGCCGCGCCAAGGTGGATGAAAAGCTTAGCCATCTGGCGGATTCGATCGAGCGGATGACTCATCGGATGAGCAATGAAAACCCGATCAACACCGCGCTGATGCGGGTGGCCGAAGGGCAGGAGGCGCTGCTTGACCAGATGCGCCGCCGTGAGGAGAACAGCAGTGATGGTGGCGGGATTGACGCGGAAAGCCGGATGCGGCTGCGCTCAATCGACGTGCAGATGCTGCGCATTCTGGAGGAAATCAGCGCCGGACGGCAAGAAACCATGGCCGAGATGCGCGCCGATATCAACGCGTTGGTCAAGGTGTTGGGCAAGCGTGACAAGCCGCGTGTTTTCAAAACCGGCGATAGCGACGGCGGCGAGGGGGCTGAACATGGCTTTGTCGCGCCGGGGGGAGCCGGGTTCACGCGTCGATCTGGCCGGGTTTCGTGGACGCGATGACCGGGCTTTTGCTGGTGCTGATGTTCGTGCTGACCATCTTCATGGTGGTGCAGTTCGTGCTGAGCGAAACAATCGACGGGCAGGAAAGCAAGCTTGATTCGCTGTCCTCTGAAGTGTCCGCACTGAGCAAGGCATTGGGGCTGGAGCGGAGCCGCGCCAGCGATCTCAAGGCGCAGGTTGGCACGTTGACGGGCACCGTTGATGCAGCCCGTGAAAAGGCCGCGCAGCAAACCGCGCTGATTGCCACGCTCACGGCACAGCGCGCCGATCTGAGCGGCAAGCTGGATGCGGCGCAGGGCAGGATTGCCTCGTTCGAAGACCAGGTGGCGGGGCTTCTGGCGGCACAGGCCAAGGACCGGCAGGCGATTGCCGGATTGAAGGACACGCGCGATGAACTGCTCTCCCGGCAGGAGGCGCTGAACCTTGCGCTGGCCACGGCGCGCGATGAAATTGACGCGGGCGCACAGGCAGCCCGGCTGGCGGCGGCCAAGCGCGAGGCGCTGGAGGCGGTGCTGGCCGATCTGAAGACCGATAAGGCCGACCTGCAAGAGAAGCTTTCCGCCAAGGAGGCCGATCGGTTGGTCGAGGCAAGGGCGGCGGCGGCGCTGCGCGAGAAGCTGAAGAAATCCGATGCCGAATTGACCGCGATGACGCTGACGCTGGAGGCGCAGCGCAAGAAGGCCGAGGAGACGCTGACCATGCTGGCGGCAGCGCAATCGGCGGGGGATAATCTGGAAGACGAGCTGGCGGCGGCATTGTTGAAGGCCGATGCGGCGGAAAAGGCACAGGGCGAGACGCAGGCCAGCGCCGAAGCTGCGCGCAAGGCTTTGGAAGACAAGCTGGCGGCGGCATTGTTGCAGTTGGACGCGGCCCGGACCGGACAGGAAAAGACACAAACCCAAGCTGATGCGGACCGTGCGACGCTGGAGGCGAAGCTGGCTGCGGCGCTGGCGCAGGTGAAAGCCGCGCGCGGCGCACAGGAAAAGATGCAGGCAAAGGCCGAGGCCGAGCGCAAGGCGCTGGAGTCAAGATTGGCGGCGTTGCTGGCGACGCAGCAGACCACCACGACCGACCGGGCGGAGCTGCGCCGCAAGCTTGCCGCCGCACTGGCTGCGAAGCTGGCTGCCGAGCAGGATGCGCAGGCACAGATGACCGAAGCGCAAACCCGCGCGGCGTTGTTGTCGGCGGCCAGAGATGCGCTGGACGATCAGACCGAGATTTCCACCGAGGCACAGCGCCAGCAGGCGGTGTTGAACCAGCAGGTTGCCGCCTTGCGGGGGCAGTTGGGCCAGTTGCAGGCGTTGCTTGATGATTACAAGGCCCGCGATGCGGCAGCGAAAGTGCAGATTCAATCGCTTGGCACCGATCTTAACACCGCGTTGGCGCGCGCGGCGGCGGAAGAACGCAAACGCCGGATGCTGGAAGAGGCCGAGGCCAAACGGCTCAAGGCCGAGAAAGCGCAGCTTGAGGCGAAAAATCAGGATCTTGAGAAATACCGCTCGGAGTTTTTCGGCAAGTTGCGGGCCGTGTTGGGCAACCGCGACGGCGTAAAGATCGTCGGGGATCGCTTCGTGTTTTCTTCTGAAGTGCTGTTCGCGCCGGGCAGTGCCGATCTCTCAACCGGGGGCAAACAACAGATTGCCCGGATTGCCGATCTTTTGCAGCAGGTGGCGGCGGAAATCCCCAAAAGCATTGATTGGGTTATTCAGGTCGATGGCCACACCGACAACCAACCGCTTCTGCCGGGTGGGGAATTCGCCGATAATTGGGAATTGAGTCAGGCGCGCGCGCTTTCGGTGGTTCGGTATATGACCAGCAGCCTTGGTATTCCGCCCTATCGGCTTTCGGCCAACGGGTTCGGGGAGTTTCAGCCGGTGGCACCGGGCAACAGCCCGGAGGCGCGCGCGCAGAACCGCCGGATCGAGTTGAAGATGACGGAACGCTGAGGCGCCGGAACGCAAGGGGAGCCGCGATGCAGGCGTTGAAACCGACCGATCATTACTGTGAAATCACATGGCTGGGCCGGGTGGCGGACCGTGCAGCGGCGCTTTCTTCTGAGCCGTTGCAGGCGGTGAGCTTGGACTGGGGCGGGATCAGCGGCGAGGCGCATGGCGGGCTTACCCGCCCTTCGTGTTCGCGCGTGTTGTCACAACACCCAAGAGAGACCGAGATCGCCAATGTGCGCCAGCTTTCGATCCTCGCGGAAGAAGAATTGGCCGCCATCGCGCAGATGATGGGCCTTGAGGCGCTGTCACCGCAGCTACTTGGCGCGTCTATGGTGGTCAGGGGGCTGGAGAATTTTACCTGCGTTCCGCCGTCGTCGCGGCTTCAGGCCGAGAGCGGCGCGACGCTGGTGATTGATATGGAAAACCGGCCCTGCGCCCTTACCGCGCGGGAAATCGAGACGGCACACCCCGGCAAGGGCAAGCTTTTCAAAGCGGCCGCCGCAGGGCGGCGCGGAGTGACGGCTTGGGTAGAGCGACCGGGCGCGCTTGCGCTAGGTGCGCGACTCAGGCTGCATATCCCCGATCAGCCGGTTTGGCCGGGATTGGCGGCAGCGCGACGCGCCTGAGCGTTCCGATGCGAAACGATCTGCGGCTGCTCGCCGCTTGTGGCGGTCAGAATGTCGGATTCACTCCTTATGAAGGGGCGGCGTGGGGTCTATAGCAAAAAGCAGTGAAAACACCACGGCTGAAGCAGAAGGTGCGCGCCCCATGAGCTATAAATCCGACATCGAAATTGCCCGCGAAGCGAAGAAACGCCCGATCCAGGAGGTTGGTGCCAAGCTGGGCATCGAAAGCGACCATCTGCTGCCCTATGGCCACGACAAGGCCAAGGTGAGTCAGGATTTCATTCAGAGCGTGCAGGGCAACGAGAACGGCAAGCTGATCCTTGTGACCGCGATCAACCCGACCCCGGCGGGCGAGGGCAAGACGACAACGACTGTGGGGCTTGGTGACGGGCTGAACAAGATCGGCAAGAAAGCGGCGATCTGTATCCGCGAGGCATCGCTTGGCCCGTGTTTCGGCATGAAGGGCGGGGCTGCCGGGGGTGGTTATGCGCAGGTGGTGCCGATGGAGGAGATGAACCTGCATTTCACCGGCGATTTTCACGCCATCACAAGTGCTCATAACCTGCTTTCAGCGATGATCGACAACCATATTTACTGGGGCAATGAGCTGGCGATTGATGAGCGCCGGGTGGTGTGGCGCCGGGTTATGGACATGAACGACCGCGCCTTGCGCGATATCGTTACCAGCCTTGGCGGGGTTTCCAACGGGTTCCCGCGCCAGACCGGGTTTGATATTACTGTCGCCTCGGAAGTGATGGCGATCCTGTGTCTTTCGACCGACCTTACCGACCTGCAAAAGCGGCTGGGCGAGATTATCGTGGCCTATACCCGCGCGCGCGAGCCGATCTATTGCCGCGACATTGGCGCGGACGGGGCGATGACGGTGCTGTTGAAGGACGCGATGCAGCCCAATCTGGTGCAGACGCTGGAGAATAACCCGGCCTTCGTGCATGGCGGGCCGTTTGCCAATATCGCGCATGGCTGCAACTCGGTGATTGCAACCAAAACGGCGCTGAAGCTGGCCGATTACGTGGTGACAGAAGCCGGGTTCGGTGCCGATCTGGGGGCCGAGAAATTCATGAACATCAAGTGCCGCAAGGCGGGCCTTGGACCCGATTGCGTGGTGCTGGTGGCCACGGTGCGGGCGATGAAGATGAATGGTGGCGTCGCCAAGGCCGATCTTGGCCCGGAGAACGTGCAGGCGGTCAAGGATGGCTGCCCGAACCTTGGCCAGCATATCAGCAACCTCAAGGCGTTCGGGGTGCCGGTCGTGGTGGCGATCAACCATTTCGTGACCGATACAGCGGCAGAGATCGAGGCGGTAAAAGAATATGCGCAAAGCCAGGGTTCGGAAGCGATCCTGTGCCGGCATTGGGAACTGGGTGGCGAAGGCACGGTCGATCTGGCCACGCGGGTGGCGGAAATTGCCGATAGCGGCGTGTCGCAATTCGCCCCGCTTTATCCCGACGAGATGGGTCTTTTCGAAAAGATCGAGACCATTGCCAAACGCATCTACCGCGCAGATGAGGTGCTGGCCGACAAGAAGGTGCGCGCCCAACTCAGACAGTGGGAAGACGCGGGCTTCGGGCATCTGCCGGTGTGCATGGCCAAGACGCAGTATTCGTTCTCGACCGACCCCAATCTGCGCGGCGCGCCCACCGGCCATTCGGTGCCGGTGCGCGAAGTGCGGCTAAGCGCGGGGGCGGGGTTTGTGGTGGTGATCTGCGGTGAGATCATGACCATGCCGGGCCTGCCAAGCAAGCCTTCGGCGCTGGGCATCAAGATCAACGCCAAAGGCGATGTCGAAGGCTTGTCCTGAGCGCGAAAACCGGCCAAACCCGGCATCGAGCCGGGTTTGGCCGTGGCCTCCGGCGGGGATATTTTTAGCAAAATGAAGGGGGATGGCATGGCGGCCGAAGTGATCGACGGGAAAGCGTTTGCAGCAGAGGTGCGCGCGAAGGTTGGCGCGCATGTGGCCCGGCTGAAGGCCGAACATGCGATCACGCCGGGATTGGCGGTGATTCTTGTGGGCGAAGACCCTGCGAGCGAGGTTTACGTGCGCAACAAGGGCAAACAGACGCTTGAGGCGGGGATGAACAGCTTTGAGCACAAGCTGCCCGCCGATACGCCCGCAGAAGAGCTTTACGCGTTGATTGACAAGTTGAATGCCGATGACGCGGTACATGGCATTCTGTGTCAGTTCCCGGTGCCAGATCATCTGAGCGAGGCAGAGATCGTGGCGCGGATCGACCCGGCCAAGGATGTCGACGGGCTGCATATTCTTAATATCGGGCGCTTGGCGAGCGGGCAGGAGGCGATGGCACCTTGCACGCCGCTGGGCTGTCTGATGTTGCTGCGCGACCGGTTGGGAAGCCTGTCTGGCAAAGACGCGGTGGTGATCGGGCGGTCGAACCTTGTCGGCAAGCCGATGGCGCAGCTTTTGTTGCGCGATAGCTGCACGGTGACGCTGGTTCATTCGCGCACGCAGGATATTGAAGCGGTCACCGCCCGCGCTGATATCGTGGTGGCCGCCGTGGGCCGGGCCGAGATGGTGACGGGAGACTGGCTTAAGCCCGGTGCGGTGGTGATTGATGTGGGCATCAACCGCATTGATGCGCCCGAGCGCGGAGCGGGCAAGACGCGGCTTGTGGGCGACTGCGATTTCGCGTCGTGCAAGCAGGTGGCAGGAGCAATCACGCCGGTGCCGGGCGGGGTGGGGCCGATGACCATCGCTTGCCTGTTGGCGAACACGGTGACGGCGTGCTGTCGGGCGCATGATTTGCCCGCGCCGGAGGGGTTGACCGCCTGAGCAGACCATAACCGAAGATCACAACCATTGTGAGGCGGGTTGCGTCCGGGCTACAAGCCAAGGTAAACGTGAAGGGTAAGTGTCGCTACCCACGATTGTACCGTTGTTTGATCAAGCCACCAGTTCAAAAGAGACCGGGCACCTCAGGGTCTTTAATTGGCGTATTCTTGCGGCTTGGTGGGTGCTCTCGGTCGTGCTGTCAATCGCCAAGCCATTCCAGACTCAAGTCATTCGTCCGTATCCGCTTTTGCTGGTCTATTGGGTGATTGTTGTCGGGGTGTCGTTATTTGGCGGGCGGCTGTTACGGAGCGCAACCAGGCGCGTCATGGCACGCAGACCGGAGTGGCAGATTGAGATCGCTTCAATCGTCGTCTTGGTGACTGTCTTGACTTTTGTGATCCGGATTGGCTCACCGGTGATCGTGGGTGAGCAAGCGAGTCAGGACATGCCTGACACTTCGGTTTTAGCACTCTACGTGATCAGCATTGCGGTGCCAGTTGCGGTGTTGCGACAGATATGGACGTCAATCAGCACCGCTACGGCTCAGTCGCTGGAGAGTGCGCCGCGCTTGTTGCTGCGCCTGCCGGAAGACGCCCGCGCACCAGTGCTGCGGCTTTCGAGCCGCGATCATCAGGTTGAGGTGGTGACGCGTTTGGGCGCGGTGTTGATCCGGATGCGGCTGGCCGATGCAATCGCTGAAATGGAGCCGGTGCCCGGCTATGGCACGCATCGCTCGCACTGGGTGGCGGCCGCTGCCATTGAGGGAGTGGAGCAGGATGGTAATCGGACGTTCCTGCTGCTGGTTAATGGCGACCGGGTGCCTGTGGGCAAGAAGTATCGCCCCGGACTTGAAAGCATGGGCGTTCTCTGAATGGCGCGCGCTTAGCGTGGTATCGGAATGGGCGACGGGAACGGGCCGGTAAGCACGGCAATGGCCTCGGGGCGCATCAGCGCAGTGAGGGGCGCGTGATCGGCACTCAGCCCGCCACTGTCAACGCCAAAAGCCGGTAGAATGACGCGGTCACCGTCGATCAGAAAGCAGGGCCGGGTGATTGAACCGCCCTTGGTGGGGAGCCGGGCCTTGGGGTGGTAATGGCCTGAGAGCTCCCCCGATTGGCCGGGTTGTGCGATGTGGCGGAAGCTAAGCGGATGCAGCGGCAATTCGGCCAGATGCGTGCCGCCAAGGTCAACAGGGCCGGGGGATGCGTGCCTTCGATCCAGACCCAGCGCCGCCCGGCCTGAAGCCGCGCAATCCAGAGCCTGTCTTTCTCTGGCAGGCTGTGGGTGGTGGCGTGGTCGCCGAAACTGCCGCCAAGGCAGATCACCGTGTCGGCTTGGGTTGCGGCCAGTTCCGCATCGAGCCGCGACAGGGTGTCTTGGGTCTCATAGGGTGGCAAGTCTGCACCGCCATGCCAAGAGGCGCGCCCCGATGTGCCCAAGCGCAGATCAGAAACGCAGAGCAAATTCTGGTCGGCCCAATAGAGCGCGCCCGACCCGCGCGCTTCGAGTTCTGCACCAGCGAGGGTAAACTGATAACCGTTCATGGATTGTTCTTGGCCTGTAAGTCATGGTTTTGCAAGCTTTTTCAGGGCGACCCGTGGGTCATAAATCTGTTCCCTATGTCGGTGTCTTGCCCGGCCAAGGCCGCCACGGATACCCCGGCACGGCGCGGCACGGTGCGGCGAAATCAAACGTCATCGGCCGGGTCTTTTGTCTTGGGACGGCGCCGCGTCGCTTCGAAGACTTGGGCTGCGTTGGCAATAGTCGGAAAAAGAACAATCGGAATGGCGAAATACCTTTCGCATGACACTTTTTACCATTGGGGAATTGCGGGGGCATCCCATTCTGAACAGCCGCTGCCAGTCAGGTTAAGGGACGTGCTTTTGGCACAGCGTCGAATTGTTGCCGCCGACCGCGTTAATGCACAGCCTATGGTCTGCGGGCGTTGATTCCGAGGCCGACCGCTTGATTGTGGGCATCCCCGCAACCTGTTTCTAACGAATAGCCGTTTCAAGACAGCAGGCTATAGAGCCATTCGGATCACGACCCCATCGGGCAGCAGAACGCCATTGAACGTATTATTTGACATAAATGAACTACCAATGCCGTCTGCGCGCAACATGCTTCCCATTGCCATCATCGCGGGGTTCTTCGAACTGGACAGTTCTACGGATCCCACGTCAATTCCTGAAATGCCGTTAGCAGAAATTGTTTCGGCTACAATCCGATAGAACTCCTGCTTGTTTATGGCTTCATCGGCTGGAACAATCCAGAGCCGCCAATTCTGAGTTTCTTGAGATATGACTAACATAACAGCCTTTGGTGCTGCCTTTGTTGTGTCTAAAAAGCGAGTCAGCTTTTGAGCCTCTTTCACCAGTAAGTCTTGATCCACGGTAATACTCCATGTGTGTTATCAGAAATCGCGACGAGCAAGAAAGTTGCTTCAGCTGCACTCATATCTTTGTATCGAGCCTCTGGCGACCATTCAGAGCAAATAGCCCAGTTCGCTGCGAAGGTCGTGTCATCTTTCTTCCGAATATCAAAATCTGATTTCAATCCTGCGAGACCAAGCAACTCCGTAATTTGATGAGTGTAAACTTTGTTGATAAGATTTTTATCAGGAATAGTGTCTGCAGAAATGAACTTTGCGACGCAGGCTTTCAATGCAAGTTCGATTGAATAACCAGCCAAATAGTAAGCGTTAGACCAACGCTTGTTTTGAGCCAAAACCTGCGCAGCCTCTAACTTTCCAATCGAGAGGTTTTGTAGATCAACTCTTTTCATATACTCCAAACCAAGTAGTTAATTCCTCGAAGATGAGAGGATACTAACACCTAGCCCACCACAAGCCATCACGAATGCGTGATCGGTTCGCGCTGCCGGGGCGTTGTTTCCAGCCAAATCCGCGACATGCACCACTACATGCAAAGCGACAATCGCCCTTCAAGTTTTGCAGTCAATAACAACTAAAAGGGGATAGTGGCGGAGACGAAGGGATTCGAACCCTCGAAACGGTTCCCCGTTTACTCCCTTAGCAGGGGAGCGCCTTCGACCACTCGGCCACGTCTCCGCCGACCCGTTTAGAGAGGGTCGGCTTAGGAAACAAGGCGAAAATCGCAGTTGGGCTTTGCGGGCGGGAAATTTTTGCGGGCGGTGTTTTCTGCGCTAATGTGTCACGCCTTTGCCCTGAGACTGCGGGGAAAGGCGCGGCGCGTGCGGGTGCACGTATGTTGCGCTGCGCTGCGCCAAAAGCCCGTGGGTCAGGTTTTCGGCGGGACGCTTTGGCGAACCGGCTTCGGCGGGGTCGGGCAATGCTCTGGCCGCGCCGGAGGGGTTTGATTTGCCGCTCAAGAATTGCAGCGCGTGAAAACGCTCGATTCAAACGAAAGGTTCTGACGTGGGGGTCGTCACGCTTGGGGCGGTTTTCCTACGCGCCTGCTTTTTCCATCTCATCGAGCGCCAGCACGGAATGGGCATAGGCACCGCCCGCGCGCATTTCGGCGGCAACCCAGATCGCTTCCATGATTTCGGCCTCGCTGGCGTGCTGGCGCAAGGCTGCTTTGGTATGGCCCTTGATGCAATAGGGGCATTGCGTGACATGGGCCACCGCCACGGCGATCAATTGTTTGGTCTTGGCGTCCAGCGCGCCATCGGCAAACACCGCTTGGCTAAACGCCTGAAACGCCTTTGATGCCTCCGGTGTCAGGTCTTTGCGCTTTTTGGCGAGCGAGCCTGTATTGGTGGGGAAGAGCGTGTCTGCCATGAGTTTTCTCCTTGTGGCGTCTGAGGATTGCGGATCAGGCGTATATCGCGCCCAGCAGGGCAAGTGCGCCCGAAGCCAGAAACAACCATGCGCTTTGATGCGCAAGGCTCAGATGCGGAGTCAGGGCCTGTGCCGGTGCGAACGGGGCAGGGCGTGAGGCGGCTTTTTCAACAAAATGTTCGGCAATCATTGGTCTGTTTCTTTCTTCTTTTGATGGGTGCTGCGCGCGGGGGCGGGCGGGTTGAAATTGATGGCAACGGCATCGCTGGCGGGAACAGGGCTCGGCAAGGCGGCGTCAAGCAGGGCGTCGTGTTTGTGGGGGGTCGCAGAGTTGTTGGGTGGCACGCTTTCGTCTTTGGGCGCTGCCGGGATTGTCGGGCGGCCGTAATGCGCCACGCTGCGCGAAAGGACGGTGCCAGCCGTATCGGCGATGATCCGGGCGCGGTGCGTGGCGGAATAGAAGGTCAGCCGCACCCGGCCTTCATCGCTGCCTTCGCCACGCTCAAACTGGCTGGTGATGGTGCCATCGCGCATCCTGTCGCGCAAATCTTGGGGTGTGATCTTCAGTGTTCGTGCGACGATTTCGGCGTCGATCTGAATCTTGTCAGGGCCGATTTCGATTTTGGGGTCGCTCATGGCCATGGGGGAGCCTCCTTTCCAGCGGGCGGCGGTAAAATTGCCGGTAGGGCACACGCACTATCGCAGCCGCACAATCACCGCGCACCGCTTTCGCCTTAACCGTCCGGCTTGGCGCGTGAAACGGCGCTCGGCAGACTGTGCGACTCGGGGCAATGCGACGGGTTAATCGGTATTGACAATACTTATTATAGCGCGCGATAACTGGCATTGCAAATTTCCATTCCCGATTGCGGCCCCCGCCTCAGGCAGCCGAATGCCCTTGAGGCGTGCCGTTATGGAGCAAGCCATGGTGACTGTTTTCAAGGCGTTTCACCCTTATTTTCGCGGTATCACTGCAATTCTGAGCGCGGTGAAACACTGCTTTGCACCGCTTGCGCGCCCGGCTGGCGGGCGGCCTTACGCAGCCATCCCATGCGCGGCAAAATGCCATGTTCGGATCAGGGCAGAAAATGGTGCAGACTACGCGCGGAAGCGATCTGATTTTCCCGCGGTTCGAAGCCATCATACACAATTGAATTCGAAATCGCCCCAACGGAGGCCCCGATGAGCGAAGCAACACTCGACCAACCCCACGAACATCGGGGGTTTTTCACCCGTTGGTTCATGTCTACCAACCACAAGGATATTGGCATTCTCTATCTCTTTACGTCTGCGGGCGTGGGGGTGATTGCGGCGATAATCTCGGTTTACATGCGCATGGAACTGATGGAGCCGGGGGTGCAGTTCATGTGCCTCGAAGGGATGCGGTTCTGGCCATCGGCAGCGACCTGCACGCCGAACGGGCATATGTGGAACATCATGGTCACCTATCACGGTGTGCTGATGATGTTCTTCGTGGTTATTCCCGCCCTCTTCGGTGGTTTTGGCAACTATTTCATGCCGTTGATGATCGGTGCCCCGGACATGGCGTTCCCGCGGCTGAATAACCTCAGCTATTGGCTGTTCGTTGCGGGCACGGGGCTTGCGTTTGCCTCTTTCTTCGCTCCAGGCGGGGACGGGCAGCATGGCGCAGGTGTCGGCTGGACGCTTTATGCGCCGCTTTCGGTGCATGATAGCGGCATGTCGATGGATCTCGCGATTTTTGCCATTCACGTCTCCGGTGCCAGTTCGATCTTGGGTGCGATCAACATGATCACCACCTTCCTCAACATGCGCGCGCCGGGCATGACGCTGTTTAAGGTGCCGCTGTTTGCGTGGTCGATCTTCATCACCGCGTGGATGCTGCTGATGGCTGTGCCGGTTCTGGCCGGGGCGGTGACGATGTTGCTGACCGACCGCAACTTCGGGACCACGTTCTTTGATGCCTCGGGCGGCGGTGACCCGCTGCTTTACCAGCACCTGTTCTGGTTCTTTGGCCACCCTGAGGTTTACATCGTGGTGTTGCCCGGCTTTGGCATCATCAGCCATATTGCCGCGACCTTCTCGCGCAAACCGATCTTCGGCTACCTGCCGATGGTCTGGGCGTTGATCGCCATTGGCGCGCTGGGCTTTCTGGTCTGGGCGCACCACATGTTCATCGCCGGGATGTCGATCTCGCAACAAAGCTACTTCCAGATTGCCTCTGTCACCATCGCGGTTCCAACGGGGATCAAGGTGTTCTCGTGGCTTGCAACCATGTGGGGTGGCTCGGTTCAGTTCAAGACGCCGATGTTGTTCGCAATCGGCTTCGTCTTCCTGTTCACTTTGGGCGGCGTGACCGGCGTGGTGCTGGCACAGGCCAGCGTGGATCGGGCTTATCACGATACCTATTACGTGGTGGCGCACTTCCATTACGTGATGAGCATCGGTGCGGTGTTTGCATTGATCGCCGGGGTTTATTACTGGCTGGCGAAGATGTCGGGGCGGCAATACCCCGAATGGGCCGGGAAGCTGCATTTCTGGATGTTCTTCATCGGTGCCAACCTGACCTTCTTCCCGCAGCACTTCCTCGGGCGGCAGGGGATGCCACGCCGCTATATCGACTACCCCGAAGCCTTCGCCTTCTGGAACCACCTCTCCAGCCTTGGCGCGTTCCTGAGCTTTGCGTCGCTGATCGTGTTTATTGCGCTGATCTTCTACACATTGCTGTGGGGCAAGCGCGAGACACGGGCGAACTACTGGAACGAATACGCCGATACGCTGGAATGGACCCTGCCAACGCCAGTTCCCGAACATACGTTTGAGCAGCTTCCGCAGCCGGAGGTCTGGGACAAGCACCCGGCGCATTAAAGCGATCGACGGACAACACTTAAGGGGCGGCTCATTACGGGCCGCCCCTTAACGGATGTGTTGAACCGCTATGCGACGCCTCCAGCGCATCGTTGATTTTAACAAGAAATGCCCTCGAAGATTTCTGCGAGAGCATCTTCATTTGGGATGTCGGCAGTGCGGGACGGAGCGTGCTATCGCTGCGAATGCGACACTACCAAGAAACATACCCGCAACCGCCCAAACAACAGCCGTATCAAGACGCACGAACACGCGTTCTTCTTGATAACTCGTCGTTTTTGTGTAATCTCGCATCAATTCCGTATTCGCGTTCTCGCCAAACACAGGATTGAAAATGATAAAAGTTTTGGCAGCACTGGCACTCACAACCTGCATGGCCGCAACAGCCGCCAGTGCAGATGGTGCATATTTCGGGATTGGTCTGGGTTACTCAAAGGCAAAATCCGTAGACTCAGCGGGCACAAACCCTTCATCTGAACTGAAATCCCCGATGATCGGCCTGACGGGTGGTTATCGTTGGGACTTTGCATCAGGTTTTGCCGCTGCCGAGGTTGATGCCGATGTTCCAACAGACGGTGCCCTTAAAAATACTACAAATGGCAATACCTGCCCGACGCCGGGCGCAACTGGCTCTTACTTTTGCTCGCACAGTGCCACGATCCGCCTGCGGGGGATTTACGGCATGCCGATTGCCAATTCATGGGAGCTTTACGGCGCGCTCGGCCTCGGGGTTATGACCGGTCAGGTTTCAAACAGCCCTGGATCAGCGGTACATGCCGTGAATATTGGCCCAACGGTCGGGCTTGGCATTCAGCACGATCTGGGCAAGGGCAAACTGCGTTTCGAGTTAAACTATGACCATCTGAACACCAACCAAGTCACAGGCGCAAATGCTGGCTTTGGCGTTCCCCATCCGACCTACACGGCGACAACGCTCAAAGCGTCTTACATCTTTGGGTTCTGAAATACTCGCCCTTTGATTGGTGCGAACAGGCGGGGTGCATTATTGCCACGTGTGGGGGTGCTGGATCTTGTTGAGTTTCACGTAGCTTTGGCGATGACCACAGCATGGCGGCCCTCCTATAGCCCCAGGAACCGCCCCAGTTCTGACGGGTCTGATGCTGTAACCGCCCCCCGACGTCACTCTTGTGTCAAGGTGGGTCATGTTTGATCCAATTAGGAGGACGGTTATGTCAAGGCTTGTTACTGTTGGTCTCGATCTCGCAAAGAATGTGTTCCAAGTTCACGGTGCCGATGCATCTGGCAAGGTATTGTTTCGCAAAAAGCTGCGACGCGGTCAGGTTTTGGGGTTCTTCAATGAGTTACCAGCTTGTGTGATCGCAATGGAGGCTTGTGGAGGTGCCCATTTTTGGGGCCGCGAAATCGGCAAGTTGGGGCACGAGGTGCGGCTGATCCCGCCCTCCTACGTTAAGCCGTTCGTTAAGAGGCAAAAGAACGATGCTGCGGATGCCGAGGCGATTTGTGAGGCTGCGGTGCGCCCGACAATGCGGTTTGTTTCCGTGAAGAGCGAAGAAACGCAAGGCGCGGCAATGGTTTTTCGTGTCCGGGAACTTCTCATCCGGCAGCGGACCCAAACCATCAATGCCTTGCGAGGGCACTTGAATGAATTCGGGCAAATCGTACCCCAGGGCGTAGCAAATGCATCGAAGCTCGTTGCAATCGTTGAGGGTTCAGATTGTGAACTGCCAATGGAAGCCATTGCGACGTTTCAAGCCCTCATCGCAACACTCGGGCATTTTGAAACGGAAATTGCCAAGCTTGATGCCGAGATCGCCCGCCGGGCCAAGGAAGACGAGCTTGCGCAGCGCCTGATGACAGTACCAGGCATCGGCCCGCTGATTGCCACTGCAATTGCTACTCTTGCTCCGCCACCAGAAAACTTCCGGAGGGCGCGTGATTTTGCGGCTTGGCTTGGGCTGGTGCCGCGTCAACATTCGACGGGCGGCAAGCAAAGGCTTGGGGCAACGACGAAAATGGGGGAGCGATCCCTGAGACGGCTGCTGGTTATTGGTGCGAACAGCGTCATTATTAAACGACGTACCCATCCAGATGCTCAACCGGGAACATGGCTGGGTAATCTGCTGTCCCGCAAGCCACCCATGTTGGCGCGGGTAGCGCTGGCCAACAAGATGGCGCGGATCGTCTGGGCCTTGATGGCTCGGGGCGGCGTCTACCAGTCTCCGGCCGCAGCGGCATAGGCCCACTGTCGGTCGCGAGAACGTCGGAGCGTAAGAGGGCAAGGAGCAGTTTGGCGCAACAGTCGTGAGACAGGATCAGACATCCAGCATGCAACATGTGCCGACGTGCACGCGGGACTGATTTGGATCTGATCTTCGAACACCATACGGGCCCGCAGCATGTAGATAGCTGCATCAGAGGCCGGATACATGTCAGCACCCGATGACGCGCCTAAATCAGCTCCGAAATTACCTCTTGCGTATGGGGCGGTTATACATGTTGCATTAACTCGGCGGAAGCCGCAGGTTCTGGTTGTTTGTGATGGTGGAGGGAGTGGAAAGAATCTGGGGGTCAGGCAACATTCTGGCGGTGAGAGATATTCAAGCGCCCGTCTAAAACAGCGGCTCTTGTGAGCGCGACGCGGTGAGCGCCGCGTGGAGACCAGCGCATTCTCCGACGCTTTCCCATTCGGGTGTTCGTGATGTCGTCAACGCAACCTTCAGCCCTTGAAGATGATATCGGATGGTCTGCGTTGTAGCGTTTTGCATAGCTTGGAATAGAGTCCGCGTTGTTTCGCAGATACGTCGCCAATGCATCGCATCTGGCGCGTAGTTTGCGGATTGATATGCCGATCTCAGAACGAGAAGGGTCGTCCAAGCTACGACTCGTGTGCTTTAGTTTCTGGATCGCGATCTCGGCCTCGAAGGTTGAATATCCCATCCAGGCAGAGGTCAATGCGCGGAGTTCACAGACGATATAGAGATCAACGTCGAATTTCGGATCAGTATAACAAAGGTCAGTCTCTTCGCTTGGCTTGGCCACCAACCAGTAGTTTGCAGTCTCATTTGACGCGTCGTTGAGTATGAACTGAATGACGCTTTTGCGTTTGGGAAGTTGTAATAGGTCAATCTTGCCGCGGATTTTCCACATCAAGAGCCGGGCGTCGAGGTTCTGAAGGGATACTTCGCAATCAATGTTTCGGTGGGCCCATTCCCCCAAACCTCTGATAAGCGGTTCCAGCTCGTTGGCCAATGGCGTGGGAAAATACTCCGCATGTGTCCCCCGTCCAGTATCGCAACGCATGACCAGACCATTCGCTTCCATTTCCTTCAGGCGTTTGGAAAGCAGCCCCGGCGACATTCCGGGAACACCGCGCTGTATCTCGTTGAAGCGGGTCGAACCGAACCACATCTCGCAGAGCAAGAGCATGGTCCAGCGTGGCTCCAACAAGCTTGCCGCCATCGCAACCGGACAGAACTTTGGATAATTCGAATCTGACATCTAGACACCTCCAAATTCACCAAAACACTCGGTGCGCGCCGTCGTCTACTTCAGAAACTGTAGTGGGTTTGCTGCATTTCCTGAACTGGTCCGACACAGATGTCTTTGACACGCTTCCCCTACACGAAATCTACACAAGGGAGATGAACAATGCCACTGGTAGACATCGAATTGATTGAAGGCGTTTTTGACGACGCGCAAAAAGCGAAAATGATTGAAAAAGTGACCGACGCAATGGTCGAAATCGAAGGCGAGAACATGCGTCAGGTGACCTGGGTTCGGGTCAAAGAGATCCAGAGCCGTCACTGGGGAATGGGCGGCAGCAGGCCAAGCACAGAAGACGTCAAGGCGATGGTCGCCGGCTAGGCCTTTATTCAGGAGGGATGCCCAACAGGGCGTCCCGATCCTGCTTCAGACCGAACTTTGAGGTACGACAATGAACAAAGATACGCATGCAAGAGAGGCGCAATTACGCGCCATTTCAATCTTCACCAAGCGCCCGGAACGCGCCCAAGTCATCAATCGTGGCACAGCCGAAGTCTGGGAAGGGTTGGGCTGCATTTATGAGCAGGACGGTCAGCGCCTGTCCATTGACATGCCGGTGGCGATTGGTGGCAGCGATACAGCGCCTCCGCCCGGCTACTTTGGGCGCGCAGCTGTCTGTAGCTGTCTCGCCATTGGGATAAAAATGACGGCAGTGCGGGAAAGCCTACAACTGGAAAAGGTCTGTGTTGGAATTGAACAGGACTGGGACAATCGCGGCGTGCTTGCAATGCAAGGCGCGAGCCCGGTACCGAGTGAAACCCGGATCGCAATCGACATCTCGACCTCAGACAGCGATGAGGACATCCGGGCTATGGTTGCACGTGCGTTAGCAAGCGATCCATGGTTTTTGGCCCTCCGAGACGCGCAGCCTGTGACTTCGGAACTCTTGGTTAATGGGGTGGTTGCCTGATGGATGCCCGTCTGCAACTCCGGGTTCAGCGTTATGGCTGGGATGCCGCCGTGGCGCACTACCATACGGGGTGGGGAGCTCAGCTGCGCCCCGCTCACAAGCGACTCTTGGAAATGGCACGCCTTAAACCTGGGCAAAGGATCATTGAAACCGCCTGTGGAAGTGGCCTTTTCACGCGGCGGATTGCTGAGAAAGTCGGAGCAGACGGTTATGTGCTTGCGACCGATCTTTCACAAGGCATGATCGACGATCTCCAGATGCGTATTGAAGACGGCTCAATCGCCACCGTCGAAGCCAAACGTATGGCTGCAGAAAAACTCGACGTTTCTGACGGTGTTTTCGCTGCCGCAATCAGCGCACTTGGGCTGATGTATACGCCTGATCCGGCAGCCGCGGTCGCCGAGATGACGCGCGTGGTCGCACCGGGATGTACGGTCGCCGCAACAGTATGGGGAGAACGTCGAAACTGTGGTTGGGCAGAGGTGTTTCCCATTGTTGACGCCCGCGTTGCGTCTGAAGTGTGTCCGATGTTTTTCGGTACAGGGGCTCCGAACGCCTTGGTACGGCTCTTCGAACACACCGGGCTAAAGCAGGTCGAAGAGCATCGGCAATTCGAAATACTGACCTTCAAATCTGAAGTGGATGTGGTTGACGCCGTCCTTCTTGGTGGCCCGGTTGCGCTTGCTGTCAAAAGGTTCGACAAGGATGTCTGGCAGGAGGTGCGTCAAGAGTTCCTCTCGTCCGTAGCGCAATACAAGTGCAGCGATGGAAGTTACCGCATCGAAGGTGAATTCGTAACCGTCAGGGGTGTCCGCCCGTTGGACAAAGGGTGAATTCGCTGCGGCTGCGCCAATGTCTGCTCTTTGTGGTTCAAATTACCGAAAGTATGAACGCAACGGTGCTCACTGCAGTTAGCCCAAACGCGATTCTCCAAGGCGTTCTGACGCCAGTCGAGAGTTCGACACTGCGCGCACCCAGCACGGAAAAGCCACCCGCGACCAAGGTTCCAATTAGTATTGCAAGCTTTGCCCAAAAAAGTCGCTCCAGACCCCAAAGACAGCGAGAATGGCGACAAAGAAAGCTAACGCAATAAAGCTACCACCCATTGCCCTGTATAGTGCACCCAGAACCATAAGCGTCTCAGCGCTCGTATTTTGATCTTTCATGATTTCTGCGTGATAATCTAAGGGCGGTTCGGCTCGGGCGTATTTCAGTCCCATTGCCAACATGCCGACTGATGCCACTAAATTCAGAGCCACACTTATCGATAACACTATGTCTTCCCTCCAGAGGTTTTTGGGCCGGGACAAAGGCTTCATAGCCAGTGAGGCTTAAAGCTGACACTAGCAGGCAATGCAGCATCGGTAAAATGCGCTCTGAGCGGACATTGCCAAACCGGGCCGCGCGCGCAATGCGCGGCCCTCAATATATCTGGTAAGATATCTGGTAAGAGGCTTGCTCATTACGGGCCGCCCCTTTTTATTGGGTTTGCGGCGCGTCGGCGTTGAACGCGTCCGCTGACTCTGGCTCAGAATTTTTCTTCGATGATGTTGTCGTCCTTCACGCCCAGATCCTTCAGCGATGTGCGCACGGCGTCCATCATCGGGGGCGGGCCGCAAAGGTAACACAGGCTGTCGGGCGTGATGAACCCGCTCAGGTAAGCGCGATCAAGCCGCCCTTGTGGCACACCGGCGCCTGCCTCATCGACCACAAAGCCCGTCTTCAGGCCTTTCATCGCTTCGAACCGGTCGCGCCAGATGATGTCTCGTTCGGCCTTGTTGGCAAACAGGAGCGTTGAGCCGTCAAGCGTGCCCTGCTCATGCAACTGCTTGCGCAGGATCGCGATCATCGGGGTCACACCCGCGCCCGCGGCGATAAACACGCCCGGCCCCTGATCCGAGATGTCACCGAACGAGCCGCTGAGCTTGAGCTTGTCATCCGCCTGCAACTTGCCGATCTGTTCGGTCATGCCGTGATGATCGGGGTAGGATTTGATGATAAACTCCAGCGTCGATTCATTCGGCAGCGTGATTGGCGTGAACGGGCGGCCTTCATCTTCCCAGCCATCCTTGAGGATATTCAATTCGACCCCTTGGCCGGGGGAATAGGCAAACCCATCCGGCTTGTCGAACACCAGATGATGGGTGTCATGGGTGACGGGCTCGATCTTTTTCAGTTCAACAGTATGGGCCATAAGTGTGCTCCTTTTCTTGATTAATGGCTCGCCGCGCGCTGATCCGTAGCGGCCGGGGCGGGGTAGATGACCTTGCCGTCGCCGCTGCGCCGGGCGGCCACGGTTGGTTTTGCCGGGTCTTCGCGCCCGTCGCCCATCAGGTGGGTGACATCGAAACCGTCCAGCAACAGGTAGTCGGTGATGATGCGGCGATGACAGCGCCACCAGACGGCTTCGGAACACATGAGCGCGATGCACCGCGCGCGACCTGCCGCAACCAGCGCCTGATAAGCGGACACGAAGGCGGGGGAGAGCGCGTAATCGGCGTAGTTGTGAAAGCTCCGGTTGTCCCAGAACGCGTTGATATCCGCATCGACCTGCGCCTGTTTGGGGCGCCGCCCGCCGAGGTCGGGAAAATGGCGATAGCCGATCTGGCGATGCTGCAACGTCTCTGGCAGGGTGTCGATATTATAGGCCGGATTGCTGCGCGAACGTGGGAAACTGCGCACGTCTGCAACGCTCGTGACTCCGGCAGCGTGCAGGATGGCGATGAAGGCGTCAAGGCTCCGGTTGGAGTGACCGACTGTGCAGAACCGTTCGGACATTACTTCAGTCCTGTCAGTGCGGATTCCTTGTGTGCGGCGATGTGATCGGTCTTGTCGCTTTTGATTTCGTATTGTGGTTCGTCCTTGGAAGCCCGCCTTGTGTGCCCCTTGTAGTCGAAATCGCTGGTGTGGATTTTGCAGATCCGCCCGGTCACATGCCCGGCCTCTGAGTTCCATTTGACGTGATCGTCGATTGCGAATTTTGCCATGTCGTGCATCTCCTTTGCGAATCCAACCTCCGGGGCGCGTCGCGGGTTCCATCGCGGTGCCACCGCGCGCGCCGCATCGGCGGCAGGTGCCGCAAAGGCGTGTCATCCTGCCGAAGGGTCGCGCAGCGCCCGGATAACCCGGTCGGCCATGTCAACACAGCGGTCCCCATCGAACGGAAATACGCCGGTAAACTCGGTCGAGAGGTTCTGTTTCACATCCTCGCGCAGCTTGCGCCGCGCCCGGTGGAGGCGGGTCTTGACCGTGATGGCGTTGATACCAAGCAGCCTTGCGACTTCGCGCGTGCTCATTTCCTGCACATCGCGCAGAACATAGGTCAGCCGCAACGGCTCTGGCAGTGCGTCGATGGCGCGCTCTAGGAATGCGCGAATTTCGGTCCGGCCCAGTTCGGCCTCGGGGGTTGTCGGTGGCGGTCTCATGGTGTTTGCTATGCCTCCTTCAGCTTCCTTGCGGTATTCGACAAGATCGACCACATGAGCCTGCTTGCGCCGACGGGCGTATGCCTCGTTCATCGTAATGCGGGTGATCCAGGTCAGAAAACTGGCGTCGCCGCGAAAACTGGCGAGCTTGGTGAAGGCGGCGACATAAGCTGCCTGCACGACATCTTCGGCCTCTGCATCATTGTGCAGGATACCGCGCGCGACCCGAAAAAGCTGCTTGTTGCAGCGTCGGATCAACTCGCGGACGGCCATTTCATCGCCCTCGCGGGCCAAGCCAACCAGTTCCGCATCGGTGCGGGTGTCGTGCTGCGGTGGCGGCACTGATGTGAGTTTTAACGCCATCTCAACCCTCCTCGTAATACAGCGCCCCTTTGGCGACGATCTCGGCTACTGGTGGAAACCCGTCGAGGATCACCTGATCCAGCCCGTCATCTGGGTAGGGCGCGAAATCGGTCTGCCCCGGCTCGGCGACGACGATCCGCCCGACCATGCCGGAGAGTTCGTGCGGAACGCAGAAGTAATCGTACACCCCCGGCTTGGTCAGAGTCACTTCGAAGGACTCGTCAAACAGAAGATAGTCGCTGTCGAACGGTTTGGCGCCCGCGGGGATGCGGCGGGGATGTTCGTCATTGGCGGGGGCATAGGCTGTGGCGGTGTGCGAATTCGACTTGTCCTTGTTGATCCAGCGCACGGTCTGGCCGGGCTGGATCAGCAGGCCAAAGGGCGCGAACCACACTTTTGAGCCGTCGGTGCGCCCGGTCATGGTGATCTCGGTCACCGGACCGGCAAATGCCGGCCCGGCCGAGAGCGGGAGCGCGACAGCAAGGCTACCGCTCCCCCAGAGAAACTCTCTGCGTTGCATCTTACTTGGCCACGCTGGCTTCGTCGGCGACCGAGACATGCCAGAGCACGATATGCTCATGCGGCTCTGCCACACCGGGGTGGCCTGCGTTGAAGTAGACGTCGACGTGATCGACATTGCCGCCCTGTGCGGCAAGGTTGTCGAAGCTTGTGTCGGCGTTCATGTCCTTCAGCGGGATCATGTAGGTCGTGCTGACCAGCCGTCCGTCGTGGTCATAGGCCAGGAAAGGCCCGGCCGGAAGCGTTGCCGGATCGACATACAATTCACCCATTCCGGGCAGGAAGTCCGGCAGTTTGACCAGCTTGCTGACCTGTTGATAGGGCGCTGCGGGCGGGGCTTTGGCGACTGCTTCATCCGGTCCGTGGGCAAAAGCGGGTGTCATTCCCATCGCGCAAACGGCAACAAGCGCGGAGGCTGCGGCTGTGATCTTTCTCATGGTCTGTTCCTTCTGGTTAAGCTCTCGTTCTTGCGGCACCGCGTTTTCGCGATGTCTGCAATGTTGGATGGGCAAATTCGAAAAAGGTTCCCCGGTTGCGTGTAATATTTTTTGCGTAGCACCCTCTTTGCGCGAAAATTGCTGGTCAGCCGGGCGGTTTTTGGCATAAGTTGTGCACCGGTGGGGGCACCGATGGAGATTTGGCGATGCATTTTGCCCGGACGGGTGCCCTTGTTTCAGCTTTCCTTGCCAGCATCCTGCTTGCCAGCGCGCCTGCGTCGGTAACGGCGGGGGAACGGGTCAAGCTCGGCTTCGGCTGGCTTGCGGATAATGATGAAATCGGTGATAGCGCCGATCGCTGGCAGACCGGGTCGGTCGTGTCGAGCCATGTCTGGGGGCGCGGCTGGAGCGGGCAGGCGCCCGAGCGTATTGGTGATCTGCTGGAGCTGCGCATCGGCGCTGGGGTGATCGCGCCGCGCTATGTGAGCGGGCCAGCCGCCAAGATCGACCGGCCCTATGCCAGTGCGCTGTCGCTTGGGCTGCATACCCATTTTCGCCGGGGCACCTATGATCTTTCCGCCGGGGCCGATCTGGTGGTGACCGGGCCACAGACCGGGCTGGATGGGGTTCAGGGCGGCCTGCATGACTTTATGGGCATTCCCGGCCCCTCTGCGGCGGTGCGCGCGGGGCAGATCGGCGACGGGCTGCACCCGACCTTGGTTCTGGAAGCTGGCCGCGACATTGCCCTTGGCGGGCAGGGGCACCTGCGCCCCTTTGCCGAGGCGCGCATCGGTGTGGAAACGCTGGCGCGCGCCGGGGTCGACATTGCGTTTGGCAAAATCAACGGACAGGGGGAGCTTTGGCTGCGCGATCCGGTGACTGGTCAGCGGTATCGCACCATCCGCGACCCGAACGCGTCGGGCGTGGGGTTTGTGCTGGGCGGGGATGTGGCTTGGGTGAATAATTCGGTTTTCCTGCCCGGTGGCGCGGCCAGTCCGGCCCCGGAAGACCTGCGCGCACGGTTGCGGGCCGGGTTGCACTGGCAGGGCCGCCGCGCGCTGCGTAAGGGCGGGGCAGGCGGCCCAAGCGCGTTTTACGGGTTCACCTGGCTTAGCCCTGAATACAAGGGGCAGAGCCATGGGCAGGTCGTCGGGTCGGTTAGTGTCAATCTGAATTTCTAAGCCTGCTCAGAGGATTGCTGCGCGTGGCTGATGTGGTTCGGCGGGTTTTTGCGCAACACTTCTGCACGCTTGACGCGGAGCACGGCTTGGCGCGGCGAATCAGCTTTGCTAGGCTCAGGCCATAAAAAGAATAAGAGGCAGGCAAACAGGCAATGGGAACGGGCTTTCGTGGCACGTTTGTCATCTCCTGGTCGCAAACAAGAGTAGATGGTTCAGGCGCCGCCCCGATTGCGGCGCTGCGCGTGGGTGCGTCCTGGCAATGGTCGGGAGAGGCCGTGCGAGTCGATGGCCCAAGTGAATTGTTGCGACTGGAGCAGGCAGACGGAGAGAGAAACATTCACAAGCGCGCGGCACGGATGGTGCATCGTCTGGTCGGCGCTGCGGTGACCAACACCGCGCGGCTGGAAGATGTCGTGGTTGACAGTTCTTTGCGCGACGACAGTTTCATCGTCTCGGATGGGGCGCAAAGCTATACAGTGACAATCATTGACGTGGGCGCCGGGCAACCGCCGCTTTTGATGTTTGTCGATGAAATTCCTCCGAAAGATCATGCGCTTTGGGTGGTTCATCAAAGCTATACCACCGTAACCCGCGACCCGGCGCAGCCCGATGCCGGCGGGGTGATTTGTTTCACCCCCGGCACCCGGATCAACACCCCGGACGGCCCGCGCGCGGTTGAAACACTGCGCGAAGGTGACCGTGTTTTGACCAAGGATAACGGCGCGCAGGAGATCCAGTGGATCGGGGCGCGGCGGATGACCGGCGCGCGGCTTTTTGCGATGCCACGGCTTCGGCCAGTGCGGTTTCGCCCCGGTGCGCTTGGGATCGAGCGCCCGGATCAGGAATTGGTTGTCTCGCCCGAACACCGGCTGGTGGTGTCCGGCGATGTGGCGCGCGCACTTTTCAATACCGATGAGGTGCTGGTGCAGGCGCGTGATTTGATCAACGGGCGAACCGTGGTGGTGGATGGCAAGCTCAAGCAGGTGACATATGTGCATCTTCTGTTGCCAGCGCATCAGATCGTCTGGGCGAACGGGGTCGAAACAGAAAGCTTTCACCCGGCCAATACCGCGCTCTCTACGCTTTCGGACACGGACCGCGCCCGGCTGCTGCAATATTTTCCTGAGTTTGAGACAAACCCGCGCGGTTATGGCGCGTCGGCCCGGCGGAACCTGACGGATTCCGAAGCGGCAATCCTGATGCATGACGCGGCCTGAGCGCGGCGCGCGGGGGTCATATCGGAAATCCCGCCACAGATGCTTGACTCGGCAGGCACGCAGGCTATAAGCGCGGCTTCATTGGTGTTGGTGGCCCCCGCAAGGGGATGCCTGTCGGGCTTCGGCCAAAGGACAACGCCCTTCACATAGCGAAGGAGACCAGCCGTGACCAAACGCACGTCTGCCAAATACAAAATCGACCGCCGGATGGGTGAAAACATCTGGGGCCGCCCGAAATCCCCCGTCAATCGCCGCGAATATGGCCCCGGCCAGCACGGTCAGCGCCGCAAGGGCAAGCTTTCCGATTTCGGCCTGCAGCTGCGCGCCAAGCAGAAGCTGAAGGGCTATTACGGCGATCTGACCGAGAAACAGTTCCGCCGCATCTATGGTGAGGCAGAGCGTGTCAAAGGCGATACCGGTGAAAACCTGATCGGCCTGCTGGAACGCCGTCTTGACGCCGTGGTTTACCGTGCCAAGTTCGTGCCGACCGTGTTTGCCGCACGTCAGTTCGTGAACCATGGGCATGTGCTGGTCAACGGCAAGCGGGTGAACATCCCCTCTTACCGGGTGCAGGAAGGCGACGTCATCGAAGTGCGCGAGAAATCCAAACAGCTCGCCGTGGTGATGGAAGCCGTCGGCCTGCCGGAGCGCGATGTGCCCGACTATGTCGAGGCCGACCATTCCAAGATGACCGCACGGTTCGTGCGCACGCCACAACTCGGTGATGTGCCCTATCCGGTGATGATGGAACCCAACCTCGTGGTCGAATTCTACGCCAAGAACTGATTTCCGGGCTGTCAAGTCAGGAACGGGCCGCTTGCCGAAAGGTTGGCGGCCCTTTTTAATGAAAAGGTAGTTTCAATCTCTCAAGGGTTTGAAAAATGCCTTTTTATCATGATCTGAAACATTATACCGATGATCCTGCGCGCGGCGATTATCCCGGCAAGGCCGCCTGGATCGCGCGCCGCCTTCTGACGCTGCGCTATGATCTTCACGAAGCGATCATCACCGCGCGGCGGCCAAATTCGCTGATCATAGGGTCATGGAATATCCGCGCCTTCGATGGTGGCCTCGCGCGGCTGGACGAGAGCTTTCATTATATCGCCGAGATAATTTCCGCCTTCGACATCTGCGCCGTGCAGGAGGTGCGCGACGATCTCGGCCCGGTGCAGCGGCTTAAGATGTTGCTTGGGCCGGGGTGGAATTATTTTGTCACCGACACCTCGGATCACGAGGGCGGAAACCACGAGCGGATGGCATTTTTCTATAACGAAAACAAAATGTTCTTCCGCAATCTTATCGGAGAGATCGTGGTGGACAGAACCGCCCTTTCGGATGGTGGGCAGATTGCGCGCTCACCGTTTTTCGCGGCGTTTCAGGCCGGGTGGTTTCGGTTTACCTTGTGTTCAACGCATATCGTTTACGGGGCAACCGATGCGGCGGGGCTGGCGCGCCGGGCCGAAGAGGTGCGCGCGATTGCAAAAGCCCTGACCAAGAAGGCGCGCAAGGAAGATCAGGTTTATGTGCTGCTTGGTGATATGAACATCGACGCGCGCGATGGTGTCGTGATGCAGGCCTTGAAAGACAGCGGCCTTGAGGTGCCGGAATTCCCGGCGACCAATTATGGCGGTGACAGGTTCTATGACCAGCTTGCCTTTTCCACCAAAGGCAATGCCGAGCGCAAAACCCGGCTGATCCGGTTTGGCGCGTTCGACTGGCGGCGCGCGGTTTACGGCCCGGCGCCTGCGGCCGATCCGAACGCGCCCGATGACCCGGCACAGGTTGAACGGTTGAGCGATGCGCAGAATATCGCGCATTATGCGCCCATCGTCGAGCGCATCCGGCACGAGGCGAGGCGCGCGCCATATGCAGATTTCGCCCGCTCCTACAAACGCTGGACCACTGATGAGATGTCAGACCACCTTCCCATCTGGGTCGAACTGGAGACGGATTATTCCGATGACTACCTGATGCGGTTCACTGGCGCTGTCTGAGGGCATTGCATCTGGTCAGCCGCCCGCCGCCCCGCTAGAAAGGAGCACGTTTTAACAGGGAAAGCGGCGCATGGGCGAGATCGCACCACAACCGGGCATCATGGAAATCGCGCTTTATGAGGGTGGCAAGTCGGCGCTTGCGGGCCATGCAGAGGTGCTCAAGCTGTCGTCAAACGAGAATCCTCTTGGCGCGCCGCCCAACGCGGTCGCCGCGCTGGCAGAGGCCGCGCAGAACGTGCATCGCTACCCGTCCACCGATCACGCCGCCCTGCGCGCGGCGATTGGCGAAGTGCATGGGCTTGAGCCGGAACGGATCATCTGCGGTGTCGGCTCTGACGAGGTTCTGCAATTTGTCACGCAGGCGTTCAGCGGGCCGGGGGATGAGATCATCCACACCGCGCACGGGTTTTCGATGTATCCGATATTGGCCCATATGGCCGGGGCCACCCCGGTTTGCGTGGCCGAGACGGACCGGGTGGTTGACGTTGATGCAATCCTTGGTGCGGTTGGGCCGCGCACCCGTCTGGTGCTCATTGCCAACCCCGGCAACCCGACCGGCACGATGCTGCCCGACGGCGAGCTTGAGCGGTTGGCCCAAGGGCTGCCCGCGCATGTTATTCTGGTGATCGACAGCGCCTATGCCGAGTTCGCAGATGGTTACGATGGTGGAGCAACCCTCGCGCGAACGCGGCCCAACGTGCTGATGACGCGGACGTTTTCCAAGATTTACGGGCTTGGCGGTTTGCGCATCGGCTGGGGTTATGGGCCGCGCGCGATGATTGACGTGATGACCCGTATCCGCCAGCCGTTCAATCTTTCGGTGCTGCAACTGGCCGCCGGGGAAGCGGCGGTGCGGAGCCGTGATTGGGTCGCGCATTGTGCGGCGTTGAACGCGCAACAACGCGCCCGGCTTATCGGCGCGCTAGGCCAATTGGGCATTGCCTGCGATGAAAGCCACGGCAATTTCGTGCTGGCACGGTTTGCCGATGAGGCAGAAGCCGCCAGCGCAGATGCGGCGTTGCAGGCGGTGGGCATCATCGTGCGCCGGGTGGCGGGCTATGGCTTTCCCGAGGGGTTGCGCATTACCGTGGGCGACGCGGATCAAACCGGCCGGGTCATCGCCGCGCTGAGCCGTTGGCGAGAGGAGAGACAATGACCGTTGAATATGAGCGGATCGCACTGATCGGGCTTGGCCTGATCGCCGGATCAATCGGGTTGGCGCTGCGCCGGGCTGGCTATGCGGGCGAAATCACCGGCTATGCCCCGAGCGAGGAAAGCCGCCGCGTCGCGGTTGAACGCGGGCTGGTGGACCGGGTTTGCACCAACGCGGCGGATGCGGCAAAGGGCGCCGATTTGGTGGTGCTGTGCGTGCCTGTCGGCGCGATGGGGGCGGTGGCAACCGAGATTGCCCCGGTGCTGAAGCCGGGGGCAACCGTGTCGGATGTCGGCTCGGTCAAGGCGGCGGTCGTGGGCGCGGTGGCCCCGCATTTGCCGACGCATGTGCATTTCGTCCCGACGCATCCGATGGCGGGCACCGAACATTCCGGCCCGCGTTCGGGTTTTGCCGAACTTTTCGACAATCGCTGGTGCCTTGTTGTGCCCCCCGAAGGGAGCGACCCGCAGGCCATCGCCCGTGTCGAGGCATTGTGGCAGGGGCTGGGCGCAAATACACAGGTGGTCGAGGTTGAACATCACGACCTCTTGTGTGCCGTGGTGAGCCATGTGCCACACCTTATCGCCTATACCATGGTCGGCGTCGCGGATGATTTTCGTCGTGTCTCCGAGCAGGAGGTGATCAAATTTTCCGCCGCCGGTTTTCGGGATTTCACCCGGATTGCTGCGTCTGATCCGACCATGTGGCGCGATGTGTTTCTCTCGAACAAGGACGCGACGCTGGAAATTCTTGGTCGCTTCACCGAGGAGCTTTTCGCCCTGCAACGCGCCATCCGCACCGGCGATGGGGAACGATTGTTCGACTATTTCACCCATACACGCGCCATCCGGCGCGGCATTATCGAGGCCGGGCAGGATACCGATGCGCCCGATTTTGGCCGGGGAGGCAAACCATGAGGCACGCCGCATTGGCTGTCCTTGCCATGACCGCGCTCATCGCCGGGGCCGCCGCCGCGCAAGCGCCGGAAAGCTCGTTGCGCCCGGTGGCGCGGGTGATGAAAGCCGCCGTGATGCCCGTTCACCCGCCTGCGGCGTTGCCCGTTATCGCAACGGCTGCACCAGTGGTGACAGGGCCGCGCCAGACAGTGCGCCCGCGTCTTAGAACGAAAAAGGTCGGTCTTTTCGGCTGGAAGCGCAAACGTGAGCTGGAGCGCGGCAAGATTTGCGGAGATCGCGCCATTCAAGGCACCGTCATCGGCCGTGTGCGTGGCCGGATCAAGGGCTGTGGCGTTGCCAATGCGGTGAAGGTGCGCTCCATCGAGGGGATCGGGTTTACCCAACAGCCAATCATGGATTGCACCACCGCGAAAGCGTTGAAAACATGGGTCGACAAAGGCCTGAAACCCAGCGTCGGGCAGCGTGGTGGTGGTGTGGCGCGGCTTGACGTTGCCGCGCATTACGCGTGCCGGACGCGCAACAACCAGAAGGGCGCGAAACTGTCGGAGCATGGCAAGGGCCACGCGATTGATATTTCGGGGGTTGTGTTGAAGAACGGCACAACGCTTTCGGTGCTGCGTGACTGGCGCAAGGGCTGGAAAGGCAAGGCGCTGCGCCGGATGCACAAGCTTGCCTGCGGGCCGTTCGGAACTGTGCTCGGGCCGAATGCCAACCGCTTTCACCGCAACCATTTTCATTTCGACACAGCGCGATATCGCGGCGGCCCTTATTGCCGTTGATCGCAACGGGCGCACTTCGGGCTGACGCCCACGCCAAAGGGTTGGTTGCCGCCGCGCCCGCCCCTGGGTGGGCGCAGTACGCCCGATGATCGGCGCGGTTTATCGCCGGTATCCGCAAATCACCCGTTTGGTGCCCCGCATCAGCCATGCGCCCGCCCATCGGGAGGGGCGGGCGCGGCGGCGGCTGGTCGCCCCCGCTTACGTGACTTGAGCGGTTCTCATCCCTGATGGCTCTGAAAGCGCACAGGCGACATGGCGCAAACATTCGCCGGAACGCCGCACCTGCCTGTCATTTCCATGCCGGATTCGCTAAGAAACCCTGAAAGCCCCGGTCGGAGAGCCTTATGAGCAATGAAATTACGCTGGCCTTCGCGCATCCCGATGCGCGGTCGCGTGCCACCGGCGGTTCCGACCCGCTTGACCGGATTTCCCTGCGCGATCACATCGTCGAGGTTGAAATCGGTGCGTTCCAACAAGAGCGCGGCACCACCCAGCGGATATGTTTCAATATCGTGGTCGAGGTGCGCCCGCTCGACACCCGTATCGACGATGATGTTGACCGCATCCTGAGCTATGACAAGGTGACCGAAGCCATCGCCGCCGAGCTTGCAGCTGAGCGGCTCAACCTGTTGGAAACGCTGGCTGAACGCATTGCCGAGCGGATCTTGCTTGAGCCGCAGGCGGAGCGGGTTTTCGTGCGCATCGAAAAGCTTGATCGCGGCCCCGGCGCGCTGGGGGTTGAGATCGTCCGCGCAAGGGATGACCGGGTGATAACCGCCGCCATTCCCGAACCTGAGGACGGCCCGCACCCTCGGGTGGTCTATCTCTCCAACCCGGCGATTGGCTCGGCGCATCTCACCGGCTGGCTTGACCAGTTGGAGGCGGGCGACGTGCCGGTGCTGCTTTGTGTTGGTCCGTCCGATCTGATTGTGCCGGAAACCGGCCATGCGATGACTCAGCGCCGGATTGACCTTCTGGCGATTGAGCAGAACGCATGGGTGCTGGCGGCGCGTGACCCGCGCTGCGTCGTCGTGGAAACCCGGACTGAGCTCGACTGGGCGATGAAACATGGCCAGATCAGTGTCTGGGCACCCTCAAAGATCGTGCTTGATGCGGTCGAAGGCCCCTCCGTCAAAGGCCATGACGCGCTCGCACTGGCGCTTTGGTTTGCCGGGGCGATGCACGCCGCTGCCTTCCTGTCTATCGGCGAGGCTTTGCCGAAATTGGCCTGCGATTTCCCGTGCGGCGCGCAACCGCTTGAACGCGCCACGCTCTGACGCTTGCCAAGGGCCGCCCAATGGCGCAAGCAATCGCCATGACTGTCAATTATTACCGCCCGCTGGTGCAATCCGGCCAATGCCGCCCCGACGGGGCGCTTTGCCTTGCTGGGGGGCCGCTGTGGTTTACCCATGCCGAAGAAATAACCCGTGAGCGCGCTCGCGTGATTGCCGCAGGCGAGATCCCGGCCAACATGCGCGCACGGCTTACCGCCCCGCGTGCCGCCGTTGCCGGGTTGAGCCTTGAGATGCCACGGATCATGGGAATTCTGAATGTCACGCCCGACAGCTTCTCGGATGGCGGTAGTCATGTCGGCATTGCCACAGCGCGCGCCGATGCGTTGCAAATGGTCGTTGACGGGGCGGATATAATCGACATCGGTGGCGAAAGCACCCGCCCCGGTGCCGCGCCGGTGCCGGACGCGGTTGAAATCGCCCGCACCGAACCGGTGATTGCCGCCCTCAAAGGTGCCATCACCGTGCCAATTTCCATTGACACCCGCAAAGCCAGTGTCGCCCGCCCGGCGGTGGAAGCGGGCGCTGCTATTGTAAACGATGTCTCGGGCCTCACCCATGATGCGGCACTGGCACAGTTTTGTGCCGAGGCCGCCCTGCCGGTCTGTGTGATGCACGCCCAAGGTGACCCGCGCACCATGCAAGACGATCCGCAATATGAAAACGTGCTGCTTGATGTGTATGATTTCCTCGCCGCGCAAATCTCGCTGCTTGAACGCCAAGGTATCCCGCGTGAGCGCATTATCGTTGATCCCGGCATCGGCTTTGGCAAGACGATGGCGCATAACCTCGCGCTTCTGAACGGTCTTTCGCTGTTTCATGGGCTGGGCTGTGCGCTCTTGCTTGGTGCGTCGCGCAAGGGTTTTATCGGGCGGCTGAGCAATGCCCCCGATCCGCAAGCCCGCGCGCCCGGCTCGATTGCCGTTGGGCTTGCGGCGCTGGCACAAGGCGTTCACATCCTGCGGGTTCATGATGTAAAAGAAACCAGACAGGCGCTCGCGCTCTGGAATGCAGTAAGGCAGGGCTAACATGACCGACAAACTTTTCGGAACGGACGGGGTTCGCGGCACCGCGAACATGCACCCGATGACGGCCGAGATGGCGCTGAGGATCGGGGCGGCGGTGGGGCGCTATTTCCGCCGTGACAAATCGGCGGCGCACCGGGTCGTGATCGGCAAGGACACGCGCCTTTCCGGCTACATGTTCGAAAATGCGCTGACCGCCGGGCTGACCTCCACCGGCATGAACGTGCTGTTGCTTGGCCCGGTGCCCACCCCGGCGGTGGGATTACTCACGCCGTCGATGCGCGCTGATCTTGGGGTGATGATTTCTGCCTCGCACAATCCGGCAGAGGATAACGGTATAAAATTCTTTGGCCCTGACGGGTTCAAGCTTTCGGATGCCGCCGAAGACGAGATTGTGGCGCTTGTCGCCAATGGGGTTGAACCGTGTTTGGCCGAAAACATCGGCCGCGCCCGCCGGATTGACGATGGCCGGTTCCGCTATATGGAGCGGGTGAAATCCACCTTCCCGTCTGATATGCGGCTTGATGGTGTGAAGGTGGTGATTGATTGCGCCAACGGGGCCGCGCATCGCGCTGCACCCACCGTGCTTTGGGAACTGGGCGCCGAGGTGATTCCGATCGGCGTGGCGCCGGATGGCTTCAACATCAATCTCGATTGCGGCTCGACTCACCCGGAAGTGGCGGCGGCTACGGTCGTTGCTCATAACGCCGATGTAGGGATTTGCCTTGATGGCGATGCCGACCGGGTGATCCTGATTGATGAGAATGGCCAGATTGCGGATGGCGATCAGATCATGGCGTTGCTGGCGGCGCGCTGGGCAGAGGAAGACCGGTTGGCGGGCGGTGCTTTGGTGGCGACGGTGATGTCCAACCTTGGGCTTGAGCGGTTTATGGAAGCGCGTGGATTGCGGCTTGAGCGCACCAATGTCGGGGATCGCTATGTGGTTGAGCGGATGCGGCAAGGTGGTTTCAACCTCGGCGGGGAGCAATCGGGCCATATCGTGATGACCGATTATGCCACCACCGGCGACGGGCTGATGGCGGGCCTGCAATTTCTGGCCGAAATGGTGCGCACATCGCGGCGGGCCTCCGATCTGGCGCAGACATTCGAAAAGGTGCCGCAGGTGCTCAGGAATGTGCGTTTCAAGACCGGCCAGACGCCGTTGGAGAACACGGCGGTGCAAGCGGCGATCACTGATGCCGAAGCCCGGCTTGATGGGTTCGGGCGGTTGCTGATCCGCACCTCCGGCACCGAGCCGTTGATCCGGGTGATGGCCGAATGCGAAGATGAAGGGGTGATGAACGCCGCCGTCAATCAGGTGGTTGAGGCGGTGGAACAAGCGATCTGAGCCGTTCATCTTCTGTTAAGGCGGGGTTAATTCGCGCGTGCGCGGGATTTGGCGATTTTGTGCCATACGCTTTGCAGACAGGCCGGCAGACTGCGCGATGGCACTGAGGATCATGCGCCAATTTTCGGTGGTTAACGCGCCGTGCGAATGGGGCGTGGCGGCGAAAACGCAAATGATATGAAGGTGATAGCTTGGCCGGCTTGGCGAAAAGCGCCGATGAATGAATGTTTCACGCGGTTTAGCGTCGTTTCCCGCAAAATATCGGTTCGGTGCCCGGCGTTACCCGTGCGCCCGTCCATCGGGAGGGGCGGGCGCGGCGGGGGCTGGGTGCCCCCGCTCACATAACTCGGGCGGCATGCCGGCATTGCACCCCGCCCGAACCGTTAAACCGCCTCAGTTCTTGGCTTTGTCGACCAGTTTTCCGGCACCGATCCACGGCATCATAGCGCGCAGCTTCTCGCCCACTTGTTCGATCTGATGCTCATCGTTCAAGCGGCGTGTGCCTTTGAAGAACGGCTGACCAACGGCGTTTTCCAACATGAAATCACGCACGAATTTGCCGCTCTGAATGTCGTTCAGGACCGCTTTCATCTTCGCCTTGGTCTCATCATAAGGCAGGATTCGCGGGCCAGAGACATATTCGCCATATTCCGCCGTGTTGGAGATCGAATAGTTCATGTTGGCGATGCCGCCCTCATAGATCAGATCAACAATCAGCTTCACTTCGTGCAAGCACTCAAAGTAAGCCATTTCAGGGGCATAGCCTGCTTCAACCAGTGTTTCGAAACCCATGCGGATCAACTCGACAAGCCCGCCACAAAGCACGGTTTGTTCGCCGAAAAGGTCGGTCTCGCATTCCTCGCGGAAGCTGGTCTCGATCACACCCGAACGCCCGCCACCGATGGCCGAGCAATAGCTGAGGCCAAGCTCCAACGCCTTGCCGGTCGCATCCTGATCGACCGCCACAAGGCAGGGCACGCCGCCGCCCTTGACATATTCGCCGCGCACCGTGTGGCCGGGGCCTTTGGGGGCCATCATGATCACGTCAATGCCCTTGGGTGCCTCGATCAGGCCAAAATGCACGTTGAGACCGTGGGCAAAGGCAATCGCCGCGCCGTCACGGATGTTGTCCTTGACGTATTTGTTCCACGTCTCGGCCTGCAACTCATCAGGCATGGTGAACATCATCAGGTCGCACCATGCGGCGGCCTCGGCAATGCCCATCACCTTCAGCCCTTCGCCTTCGGCCTTCTTCGCTGAAGAAGAGCCTTCGCGCAGCGCCACGGCCACGTTCTTGGCCCCGGAATCGCGCAGGTTCAGCGCATGGGCATGGCCTTGGCTGCCATAGCCGAGGATGGCAACCTTCTTGTCCTTGATCAGGTTGATATCGCAATCACGATCATAATAAACGCGCATCGGGCGTTCCTTTCTCATAGTTTCAATCTCACCCATGCAATCTATCTCAATCCGGGCGATACTCATTTCGATGATTGTTGTCATGGCCGAAAATATGAAATATTTTCACACAATCCTGATGAATTGCGATAAAAACATGCTTGACGATACCGACCGCCGCCTGCTCCGCCACCTTCAGGCCGACCCGAGTTTGACCAACGCGCAGCTTTCCGCGCTGTGCGGGCTGACCCCGGCAAGCTGCTGGCGCCGGGTCGAGAAGATGGAGGCGCAGGGCTATATCCTCGGGCAGGAGGCGGTGATCGACTGGCAGGCGCTTGGCTATTCGGTTGAGGTGTCGTTGCGGATCACGCTTGACAAGACCCAGCCGCGCGCCTTTGACGAATTCCTCGCCGCCGCGCGAAAGGTGCCGGAAGTACTTGAAATTCAAACATTTCTTGGCCGCGTTGATACGCGTTTGCTGGTCATTGCGCGCGACATGGCGCATTATCAGACGATCTATCGCAGCCGTATCCTGACCCTGCCGCATCTGGCGGAGATCGAACCCTTGATGCATGTCGCCCGAATCAAGAGCGACGAGGTGCTGCCGGTATGATCGAACTTGATGAAACAGACCGCCGCATCCTGCATGAATTGAGCATGGATGGCCGGTTGAGTGCCGGAGCACTAGGCCGCAAGCTGGGCCTGTCACAGCCGCAAACATGGCGCCGGATCAACAGGTTGACTGAAAGTGGTGCAATCCTGCGGCGGCGTCTTGTGCTCGACCGCGAGAAGCTGGGCTTTGGCGTGACGGTCTTTCTCGGTATTAAGCTGGCGACCAAGGGGCGGGTCAGTCTTGAGGATTTTGAGCGCGCGGTTTCGGCCATTCCTGAGGTGCAGACGGTGGAACATGTGCTGGGGCTTTATGATTACCGGCTGCGGGTGGTGGCCCGCGATATTCCCGATTTTGAACGAATCCTGCGCCGCCGGATCATGACATTGCCGGGGGCAGGGGATGTCGAGGCCAACGTGATGCTGTCCGAAGAACGCCTGCAAGGGCCGATCGGCTGATTGGCTTTTCCCGCCGTGCGCTGTAGCAAGGGGAAAACTGCTTTGGAGATGGCTATGACTGCTTTGCTTGACACCGTTGACCCTGATGGTTTGCTGGAATTCTCGGTGGTGTTCACCGACCGCTCGCTCAACCACATGTCCGCCGCTTTTCAGGAGGTGATGCGCGACATTTCCACCATGCTGAAAGAGGTTTACAACGCAGATGGCGTGGCACTGGTGCCCGGTGGTGGCACCTATGCGATGGAAGCGGTGGCACGCCAGTTTGGCCATGACGTCCACGCGATGATCGTGCGCAATGGCTGGTTCTCCTACCGTTGGAGCCAGATTTTCGATGCGGGCGACTTCACTGCCGAAACCACTGTGTTCAAGGCGCGCCAGACCGGCAACGACGCCACCGCGCCCTTCGCGCCCGCCCCGGTTGCCGAGGTGGCCAAGGCCATCCGCGATGCCAAACCAGACGTCGTCTTTGCCCCTCACGTAGAAACCTCGGCTGGTGTAATTTTGCCGGATGATTACATCACGAAGCTTTCTGAAGCGGCACATGATGCAGGTGCGCTTATGGTGCTTGACTGCATCGCTTCGGGTGCGGTCTGGGTTGATATGGAGGCCACGGGTGTGGATGTTCTGATCTCGGCACCACAGAAAGGTTGGTCTGCGTCGCCGTCTGCCGGGTTAGTAATGATGTCTGATAGAGCATTGGAACGACTGGAGAAAACAAACTCTGACAGCTTCTCCATTGATCTCAAGAAATGGCATTCGATCATGCAGGCCTATGAGAATGGTGGCCATGCGTATCACGCGACCATGCCCACCGATGCGCTGCGCGCTTTCCGGGACACAATGCAGGAAACCCGCGCCTACGGGTTCGAAAAGCTGCGCGAGGCACAATGGGCGCTGGGCGATGGTGTGCGTGCGATGCTCAAGTCGCGCGGTGTGCAATCTGTCGCTGCGGATGGCTTTGGCGCGCCCGGCGTCGTGGTAAGCTATACTAGCGATCCCGAGGTCCAGAACGGTAAGAAATTCGCCGCCTTGGGTATGCAGATCGCCGCAGGTGTGCCGCTTGCATGTGATGAGCCGGACGGCTTCAGCACGTTCCGGCTGGGCCTTTTCGGGCTGGATAAGCTTTATGACGTGCCCGCGACACTGGCACGACTCGAGACGGCGTTGGACAAGGTGTTATAATCAACGCGATTTTAACCTTTGGCGCCCAGCCCAAGCCGCATCATTGTTTTGCGCACGGGGCCAAGCGAATAGAGCGCATTCAGCCCCGCCGCGCGCAAATCGCGCAGCGGCTGGGCGTCGAGCATTGAGGCGCGGTTGAGCGCGTCGATCCCGGCGACTCGCGCGCGAATCTCAAGATGGCGGCGGCGGTGATAGGTCTCCAGCATCTTGCGGCTGCCGAGGTTTGCCGGATCGGCCTGCGCCAGGTCCAGCAGGGCGGCGATATCGCCCAGAGACATGTTGAGCCCCTGCGCGCCGATCGGTGGCACCACATGAGCCGCCTCTGCGACAAGCGCGGTGCGTTCGGCCCACATCCTTTGTGCGACTTGACTGATGATTGGCCAGATGGTGCGGCGGGAGGCCAGCGTGAGTGGGCCGTAAAGCAGGCACGAGCGAGCGTTCATTTCGGCCTCGAACGCGGATTTTTCAAGTGTATGCAGGCGCAGGGCTTCGCCGCCGCGCTCCATCCACACAACGGCAGAGGACGGCAGGCCGTTGTGATCCGGCAGCGGCACCAAAGTGAACGGGCCGCCGGAGCGGTGAATTTCGGTCGAGACATTGTCATGCGGGATCGGATGGGTGACCGCGAAAGCAAGTGCCTTTTGGCCGTAGCGCGTTGTTTCAACCGGAATCCCTGCAGCTTCGCGCATTGGTGAATTGCGCCCGTCAGCGGCAATGAGCAGCTTTGTCCGGGCGATGGTGCCGTCGCTCAACGTGATATGCGCTTCGGATTCGCGGGTGAATCGCTTGGTGGTGGCGGTGCCGGGGCGGAAGGTGACATTGTCCATCTCGTCCAGCCGGGCAACAATCTCGCGGCGCAGGAGCCAGTTGGGCAGGTTCCAACCAAAAGGCTGCTCCGAGATATCGGAAGCATTGAAATCTTTGGAGATGCGTGGCTCGGGAGTGCTTCCTCCGGCGTCAACGATGCGCATGGTCTGCAAGGCGGCGGCATGAGGCGCAAGCTGCGACCAAAGCCCGGCGAATTCGAACAGGGCGCGGGCTGGTTGAAGAAAGGCGGTGGTCCGCAGGTCGGCTCCATCACTTTCGCGGTTGGTAATTGGCGGCGCGGGATCAACACAGAGCACGGAGAAACCGGCGCTGCCAAACACCGCGGCCGCCGACAGCCCCGCGACTCCGCCGCCGGAGACGACGATATCGACATCCGCGTTTTGCATGATCTGCTCTCCTTTGCGGGTAAGTTATCGCGGGGGCGAGGGCAGTCCAAGCGGCATTCTGCCTCGGGCAGGGTCGATGCCGCGATCACCCGGTCAGCCCGGCGATGAACGCCGTCAAGTCGGTGGTATGATGCTGCACATGCGCCGCGCCATCGGGAGTGGGTGCAACGTGAATGGTGCGCATCCCGAGCGCGTGCGGTACGGCGAGATTGCGCGAATCATCCTCGAACATGGCGCCTTTGGCGGCATCGAGCCGGTCACGGGCAAACACACATTCAAAGGCGCGCCGGTCGGGCTTGGGGTGAAAATCGGCATGTTCGACCCCGTAGACCGCGTCGAAAATCCCGTCCAGACCGCGCGCGGCAAGCACCCGTTCGGCGTAGGGTGCGGAGCCGTTGGTGTAGACGATCTTGCGCCCCGGCAAGGCGCTGATACCGCTGCGTAATTGCAGATCGGGGATCAGTTTGACGAGCGATATCTCGTGCACGTCGGTGAGATATGGCAGTGGATCAATCCCATGTTCCTGCATGAGCCCGGCAAGGGTGGTGCCGTATTTGCTGTAATAGGCGCGGCGCAGGCGGTCGGCTTCGGGGCGCGGGATGGCAAGGGCGTTCATCACGTATTGGGTCATCTTCGCTTCGATCTGATCGAACAGCCGTGCCTCGGGAGGGTAGAGGGTGTTATCAAGATCAAAGACCCAGAAGGCCACATGGGAGAAGAGGTTATCTGGCATAGCCGAACGGTAAGGCGCGCGCGGGGAAGGTGCAATGGCGCGGGGTTGCAGGCCCACGGTTTTGCCTGTCTAACGTATTTCGAATGAAAGTTGGCGCGCGGCTTGTGCTTGAAATGCATTATTCGCGCGAAAGAGAATTGAGAGGGGCCGATGGCAGAAGGCAGGCCGCCGCAAAAAGACGCATATTCAATGCTGCTTGATGCGATCGACATGGGGGATTTCCGGCCCGGTGACAGGCTGGTGGAAAGCGATCTGGCGGAGCGGTTCGGGGTATCGAGGACGCCTATTCGTGAGGCGCTGCAACGGCTTGAAACGCAGCAGCTTTTGACGCGGGACGGGCGGTCGTTGATCGTGGCGTCGCTCGATCACAATCAACTGGCCGAGCTTTATGTTGTGCGGGCCGAATTGGAGGGGTTGGCGGCGCGTCTGGCGGCCAAACACGCGACCGCAGAAGAGGCCGCAGTGCTGCGTGATATGGTGGAGGAAGACTGCGCATGGGTGGATGATCCTGCGGCATTGGCGCGGGCGAACCGGCGGTTTCACCGGCAATTGCATCTTGCGTCGCACAACCGATTTTTGGTGCAGCAGCTCAGTCTTGTACATCAGTCGATGGCGTTGATGGCGACGACCTCTCTGGCGGCCGAAGGGCGCGGTGAGAAGGCATTGGCGGAGCATGACGCAATCGTTTCCGCCATTGAAGCGCAGGACGAAGCGGGCGCCGAGGCGGCGCTGAAGACGCATATATCAAAAGCCTTTGTTACCCGGCTGAGGCTTGATTCCGACTCCTGACGCTGGGGTCCGGTTCCGGGTCCGAAGTCGTGGTGAGCGAGTGGCCATGCTGGGTTTTGTCCCAGTAGAATGGCCGAAAGATCAATTCATAGAGCGCCTTGTAGGCGGCGATGGCACCGAGCGGATAATAGAAGTGCAGCGTTGGCACCCATGCCAGCAAGTGCCGATGTTTTGGCCCGGAAACGGCGGTCGCGTTCACCAGTATGGTGATGACCTCGACCATCAAAAAAAGCAGGCCGATTTGCATGAGCGCGCCCCGCGACAAGACGGGGTCAAGCGGGTGGGGCAAACCAAGCAAGACCAACCAGAAGGACCAGAGAAATGGCGCCAGCATAAATTGCGAAAGGGCGGTTATGAAATGTGCCTGAAACCCCCAGAACCCGCGGTGGCCCAATTGGCGATAGAGCAACCATGGGCGGCGCATATGCACGAGATAGGTGACCATGTAGCCCTTGAGCCAGCGCGAGCGCTGCCGCACCCAGGGCCAGATATGACAATTGGCCTCTTCGCCGGTGGTGGTGGTGATAACCTCTGTGCGGTAGCCGTGGCGGGCGAGGCGGAAGCCGAGATCGGCATCTTCGGTGACATTATGGGCGTCCCAGCCGCCAAGATTTTCCAACACGTCACGGCGGAAGAACAAGGTTGTGCCGCCTAGTGGAATAGCGAGGCCGAGCCGCGCCATGCCGGGCAAGATGAGCCGAAACCACGCTGCATATTCGACGGTGAAACAGCGTGCGAGCCAAGTTTGGCGGCTGTTGTAGTAATCCAGAACCCCTTGGAGACAGACGACATTTTCAGGAGTTTGGCGAAAGCGCTCGACAATGCGGGTGATCTGATCGGGATCGGGGGAATCTTCCGCGTCCCAGATGCCGATCAGCTCCCCATCGCAGAAATCGAGCGCGTAATTCATTGCGCGCGGCTTGGTCTTGGGGCCGCCTTCGGGGACTTCGACAACGCGCATCCACGCAGGTAGGGAGCAGGCGGCAATGGTGCTGCGGGTGAGGAGATCATTTTCTTCCAGAACCAGCGCCACATCCAGCAGCGGTTTAGGATAATCGAGCCGGGACAGCCGCGCAATGAGGTGGCTGGCAATCTCGGTTTCTTTGAAGAGCGGCACCAGAACGGAGACCTTGGGCATAGGCTGCGCGGTGCCGTCGAGAGCGGGGGAGGCGGTGTTTCCGGGCGGGAGATATGCGCGACATAAGCCGTGAGTTTAAGCCCGGCTGCAACGATCAGGGTGAACGCGGCCCAAAGGCAGAGTGCTGCGAAAACATAGGTTGGCCAGATCCAGGTGAGTGCGAGCAATGCCGTGATGAAGCCGAGCGTGAGGCCGAAGCGAAGGAACCCCGCCTTGCCCCAGCTACGGCAGCTTTCAGTGATCGGCACGCGGGAAGAGGCGCGCGCGGTGAGCGTTTCGCGGTGCAACCGGGCGAGGGCGGCTTGAATGTCGCTGGCGGTGGTCAGAACCAGTTCGGCCTTTGGTGCGTCTTCGCCCAGATGGCTGAGGGCGCGCGAGAAATCCTCGATCCGTGAGGCGGCGATCCGAAGGGTATCGCCGGTTTGCCGCCATGGCAGGACGCTATGATTGAGGCAGAGCGCCAATGGCAGGTGCGTGGCAAGCGTGGGATCGGGGGAGTTGTGCCAAGATCAATGCATGGCAGCCCGTGAAACCGCGAGAGCGCGGTGGTCATCGCCTTGGCGGAGATGATGCCTTCGGAGATCAGGATACGATCAAGCGATGTTTGGCTTTGCGCCTGAAGAGTGCGTGCGCGCAATAGGGTGCGCGATGTGATCAACCCGGATGACAGAAGATAACGCCCGAAATCCGCTGCCGGGTTGAGGTGTCGGGGCGCGCGCTGTGCCTGTTGCATGATCTGTCCTAACCGTTGTAGCGCCCTTGAAACGGGCGCTGTCCCGACGGTCAGGAATATGTCATCAAGGTTAACCATCTGTTAAAACCCGCTGAAATCAGGCGGCTTTTCGCGTTGCTTTCGCGGGCAAACGGTTAACGGGCGGTTAAAATATGTGCGCGGTCGCGCAACGCGCGGTGGTCAGGACGCGCGTTTTTCCATTTCGGCTGCAAAACGCTCGAACAAATAGAAGCTGTCTTGCGGACCGGGCGACGCTTCCGGGTGATGCTGCACCGACCAGACCGGACGATCAGCGAGGCGGATGCCGCAATTGCTACCGTCGAAAAGTGAAATATGCGTTTCTTTCACGCCCGCGGGCAAAGTTTGGCTATCGACGGCGAAGCCGTGGTTCATCGAGGTGATCTCGACCTTGCCGGTGGCCAGTTCCTTGACCGGGTGATTGGCACCGTGGTGGCCGTGGTTCATTTTCACCGTCTTGGCGCCCAGCGCCAGCGCCAGCATCTGATGGCCAAGGCAGATGCCGAAAAGCGGCAGGTCGGTGGTGTCGAGCATGGTGCGGATCATCGGCACGGCGTAAGCGCCGGTCGCTTCCGGATCACCGGGACCGTTGGACAGGAATAGGCCATCTGGATGATGCGATAGCACGTCCTCGGCGGTGGCGGAGGCGGGCAGGACCGTGACATCGCAGCCAACCGAAGCAAGGCAGCGCAGGATGTTGCGCTTGGCACCGTAATCGACGGCGACAACCTTGTATTTCGGGGCGGTTTGCCGGGGATAACCATCCGGCCATGCCCAGCGCATTTCATCCCAGCGATAGGTTTGCGCGCAGGTGACATCACGCGCCAGATCAAGGCCCACAAGCCCTTTGAACCCGCGCGCCTGTGCGACCAGAGCTTCGATATCGAAATTGCCGTCGGGAGCGTGGCTGAGCGCCACATGCGGCGCGCCCTGCTGACGGATGGCGCGGGTTAACCGGCGGGTGTCGACGCCGCCGATGGCAATGCGGCCGCGCGCGGCGAGCCAATCTGCCAGCGGTTCAAGTGCGCGCCAGTTCGAGGGTGCGGTGGGGTCCCATTTCACCACCATGCCATTGGCAACCGGATCGCCGGTTTCGTTGTCGTCCGTATTGACCCCGACATTGCCGATATGGGGAAAGGTGAAGGTGACGATCTGGCTGGCATAGGAGGGATCAGTCATGATTTCCTGATACCCGGTCATCGCGGTGTTGAAGCAAAGCTCGGCGGTGGTGGTGCCGGTGGCTCCGAAACCGTGGCCGTAAAAGAGGGTTCCATCGGCAAGGGCCAAGCAGGCGGTTGGGCGGGGATTGGCGGCGTGTCCCATGCGATACTCTCCGGTTGGAAATGCGGGTGGATAAATCGCGCGGACACTAAGTCTGTGCCGGGGGAGCGTCAAGGGGGGCAGGGCGCAAGGCGCGCTTGCACGTGGGGCGGTGAGGCGCTAGAAACCGGGGTTCGTGCAAACCATGGGGATGGGAAACATGGAACTCAGGGCGCGCGTCAACGACGCGTTGAAACAGGCCATGAAAGACAAAGCCGCAACCCGGCTTTCGACGCTGCGGTTGATCATGGCGGCGATCAAGGATCGTGATATTGATGCGCGCGGCGACGGCAATGATGACGGCGTCGGCGAGGCGGAGGTTCTGGCGATTCTTGGCAAGATGGTCAAGCAGCGCCAAGAGAGTGCGCGTGCCTATGAAGAGGGCGGGCGGCTTGATCTTGCCGAGCGTGAGTTGAGCGAGATCAAGGTGATCGAGGAATTCCTGCCGCGCAAGCTTTCGGATGCGGAGGTTGACGCGGCAGTGACGGCGGCGATTGCCGAAGTGGGGGCAAGCTCGATCCGGGATATGGGCAAGGTGATGGGCGCACTGAAGGCGCGCTTCACCGGGCAGATGGATTTCGGGCTGGTCGGGCCGATGGTGAAAGACCGGCTGTGCAGCGGATGATGGGGGTTTCCCGGCGGAAACCCTGAAGGCGCGGCCTTTGAGGCGGCGCATGACCATGACAGTTTGAAACAGGCTCTGCGCGCAATGGTTAACGGCGGCGCGCGGTGAAAAACGGCTGTCTGCACCCCGGCTGCTCACCTGTCTGCGATGCGTATGGCGGGCGCGCGGGATTTGGTTAATGGCGCGTTAAGTTAATGTGGCGCGCGGTGGTGGCACCGTCACGGTGGCCTCAGACAGTCTTAAGAGAGCATTGATAATTCCCTTTCCAGCCTGCGCATTCTGCGTCGGGCGAGATCAGATTCACAGGAAACGAGCATTCGGCGGCAAACGGCGCGGGAATGTGGAAAGGGATTTCGATGAACAAGGCAATCACCGATGGTGTGGTTTTCATGCCGCCCGCATTTGTTGACGGGTTGGACACATGGGCGGACGGGGACGGCACACCGGGATCGGATACTTATGCAAACGCGGCCAATGCGGCGTTCGTGCCGGCCGATCAGGATTTTGCCGGGTGTCTGGAAATTCAGAAGATCGACGCCACGCAAAAGCTGCGCTCGATGGGAGAGACGCCGCTTTTGCCGGGCACTTACCTGCGGGTGACGGCACGGGTGAAGGCGATGAGCGGCAACCTGCCGAATGTGCGCATCGCCGGTTGGGCCGGTGGCGCGGGCGGCGCGCATGTGAGCGGGCTGACCGAAGTTGGGCCAAGCGTGCAGTTGACGCAATATGGCGAGATCGTCGAGGTGTCGGCCATTGTCGGGCCGGGCGTGCGCGGCGGGGTTGATATGGTTTGGGGGCGGGCACCGCTTTTCGGGCATTTCGGGTTGGACCTGACCGGGCCGACAGGCGGTGTGGTGCGGATTGACGATATTCGTATCGAGGATATCACTTCGGTATTCCTGCGTGACATGATGGGCTGGGTCGATGTGACCGATTTTGGCGCGCTGGGCGATGGCAACAGCGATGATCTGGCCGCGTTCGAGGCGGCGGATGCGGCGGCGGGCGGGCGGCATGTGCTAATCCCGGCGGGCAATTATCACCTGAGTGACAGCATGACATTCGAGAATGTCGCGGTGTTCGAGGGCACGGTGACGATGCCGGATGCGGCGATCCTGTCGCTGACCAAGAATTTCGACCTGCCGGCCTATATCGCGGCGTTCGGGGCCGAGGATGTGGCCTTTCGCAAGGCGTTTCAGGCACTTTTGAACAATTCGGACCACGATTCGCTTGATCTTGGCGGGCGGCGGATTGATGTGACCGGGCCGATTGACATGCAGGCGGCTTGCCCGAACCGTGATACCTATGCGGTGCGCCGGGTGATCCGCAATGGCCAGTTCGAGGCCAAGGGTACAACGGTTTGGGAGCCTGATGTCGTCACATCGCAGGCAAGCTATTCGGTGAGCAACGGCAAGAAGCTGACCGGGGTGCTGAACGTCGCCAATATCGCGGTCGGGTCACTCGTCAGCGGCACCGGCGTGGGCCGCGAGGTGTATGTGACAGAAAAGAACGTGGGCCAGCAGGAAATCACGCTCAACAAAGAGCTTTACGACGCGGACGGGACACAGAATTTCACCTTCACGCGGTTCCAATACATGCTGGATTTCAGCGGCTTTTCACGGCTTGATCGGTTTGCGCTTGAGGCGGTGGACATCAATTGCGGCGGTATGGCGAGCGGGATTTTGCTGGCACCCTCGGGGATCGGGTTTCAGTTGCGTGACAGCTATGTGACCGGGCCGAAACATCGCGGTATCACCAGCCACGGCGAGGGCTGTCAGGGGTTGACCGTGGATGGCTGCCAGTTTCTGTCGAACGAGACCGCCACCCCAGCGCAGGACCGGATTTCGATCATGCTCAACACGGCGGCCAACGATATCAAGCTGCGCAACAACCGGGCGACTTACTTCCGGCATTTCGCGGTGATTGGCGGCACCGGGTCGTTGATTACCGGCAATCATTTCTTTCAGGGGGACAGTTCCGGGCTGGGGTTGCGCACCGCCGGGATTGTGCTGGCCGCGACGAACACGCGGGCGGTTATCAATGGCAACTACATCGACAATTGTTCAATCGAGTGGACAAATGAGTATGACAACGAGCCGGATTTCTCCTCTGAGCTTTCGTTCAGTCAGCTTAACCTGAGCGATAACGTGTTCCTGTGTGGGCATACGGTGTCGTGGTTTTCGTTCCTTGTAGTGAAGCCCTACGGGACCGGGCATCATGTCAATCAGACGACTGTTCAGGGGAACCTGTTTCGCACCATCGGCGGCCCGATCGAGCGGGTGGAGCGGGTTGATACCTCGTTCGCGGATATGAATTATGACCGGATCACCGATCTGACTTTCTCCAACAACATGTTCAAGCTGATCGACACGGTGACACAGAATCCGCTGTTGATTACTCATAGCGAGAGCAGCGAAGAGCAGGTCTGGACCGTGGATTGCGCGCCGATGCTGCCGTTTGGCGGCTGGGCGCAACGTGTGGAATCGCTTCAACCGATTGGAGCGGTGCGCAATTCGACGAACAATGTAGAGCGCGATATGCCTTATGTGAACGTCAATCAAGGGCCGAACAAGGACCAGTTGCAGATCGTCTGGGCGCGGCCCGTGCGCGGGAAAGTGGTGGTGAAAGTGCGGGTGGATTGAAGGGTGCGCGCATTAGTGTGGTTGCTTTGATCCGTTTTGCATCAGGAAAGGCGCTGAAATGCGCCTTTTCGCAGGGTCAGAAATCCTGCCAGAGGCCGAGTTTGAGGCCGAGTTGGTGCCCTCCTGCAATGTCGGCGGTCGCGCCCAGCTCAATCTGACCAAGCTTGCCTGCCTTGATCACGATCGAGGGGGCGAGGCGCATGAATAGCGGATCACCCCGGCTTTTGCCGGTTTGGAGCTGAACGATGGATTTCAGCCGCGCGCCGTGGTTGAGGCCGAGGGTGAAGTCGGCTTTGAAATCGGTGCGCCCGTTCGTGAGATTGATTTCGGCATAGGTTTCAACCGATGCCCAGCCGGACCCATTGGAAAGCGCGCCGATTATTCCCGAGGCCCCGGAGAACCCATGGCCATAGGAAAGACCGGGGCGCAGGGTTGCTGCGCCAGCGATTTCGCCGACGCCGATTTCGAGGGCGAATAGATGGCCGCCTTGTAACCCGAAAGGTGCGGCGCGCAAAAACAGGATGGATTTGGTTTTGCCCGAGATGCCACGCCCGAAATCGGCCCCGGCGGTATAGTCCCGCCCGATGCCATATTCAAAATAGGCGGTGGAGTAGACGCCGTAGGGCCCGTCTTGGGTTGTTGCTGTGATGCGCGATGCGGAGGCCAGAAAGCCATCGCCCTTTGTACGCGGCCATGCCCCGGCCATGCCGGGCTGTGGGCAGATGAGAGTGAACGCCAAGGCGGCGAAGTAGACTGCCAGTTGGGAGCAAAAGATTGAAAGGGCGCGGCGCATGAGGTCTCATTCGAAGGTTATGACCAAAGCTTGCGTTAAACCGGGTAAACAAGCGGTTAATGGGTCAGAGCGGCTCTGCGCCGCGAATGGCCGGTTTACCTTGGCGGTCGCAATCGTTTAGCATGATCGGGCAGGACCACCCCTAGGAGGAGGATGCTCATGCCGACGATAGCCAAGGACAGCCAGGTTCAGACGGTGATCACCACCTATGAGATGACACCGGGCACGGCGCAGGCTTTGATGGACGCGCTGACTGACGCTTATGCCGCGTTCATCTCGAAACAACCCGGATTTGTTGGCGCCGGTCTGCACATCAACGATGCGCAGACACGAATCGCCAGCTATTCGCAATGGCAGCGGCGGGAGGATTTTCTGGCCGTGCTGCGGACCGACGAGATGCGCGAGCGCAACGGGAAATTCAGCGAGTTATGCAAGAGTTTCGAGCCGGTGATGTATGACGTGACGGAAGCCTTCGGTTGACCCTGCCGCGCGCAGTTGCGCGCGACTGACATGTATCAAGGCAGCGTTGGCCGGGGGCGGTAAACTGAGGCGTAACTGCTTTGGGAGAGACGCAATGTATACGAACATTCTGGTGCCGGTTTCGTTTGACGAGGAGCGTGACGCAAAGCGGGCGATAGATGTTGCCCGCAGGCTGGCCGCCACGGACGCGCGGATCACGCTTTTGCACGTGATTGAGCAACTGCCGACATATGCCCTGACATCAGCCGCGACGGGCTATCTTGAGGAGGCCCGCAGGACCGTGACGCAGGAGCTTGAAGCTCTTGCCTCGGGCATTGAGAACTGTGCCTCTGTGGTCGTTGAGGGCCATGCGGCGCGGGAGATTTTGGAGTATACGCGGGATCATGGGAGTGATTGCATCGTGGTGGCTTCGCACCGGCCGGGGATGCAGGACTATTTCCTTGGCTCCACGGCGGCGCATGTGGTGCGCCATGCCGGATGTTCGGTTCACGTGGTGCGTTAAGTGCTTGATATAATATACTGGTAAGGTTGGATAATATGTATAGCAATATTCTTGTTCCAATCGCAGAAGACCATGACCCGCGGATGATGCAGGCGCTTGATGTGGCGCGCTGAGGTGCTTTGTGGCGGTTTGCTTGCGGGCAGAGCGGCGGCGCGGCCTCATGGCCATCTGGCACGACACAGCTTTCAACTTGAACCGGAAACGCATTAGGGTGCGGCAAGACCCATTGGGAAAGCACTTGCCATGCCGATGACGGACAATCACAGCCCGACGAAGCTGCGCGCCGAGATGTGCGCGCGGATTGCTGCGCTGGGGCAGGTGGATGTGGTAATCCTTGGTGGTGGGGTGAACGGGGTGGCGGCGCTGCGTGATCTTGCGCTGAACGGGGTGAGTGCTGCGTTGATTGATACCGGCGATTTCTGTGCCGGGGCGAGCAGTGCGTCGAGCCGGATGATTCATGGCGGGTTGCGCTATCTTGAAGGGCGCGAGTTCCGGCTGGTGGCGGAGGCCACGCAGGAGCGCAACATGCTGCTGGAACAGGCCCCGCATCTGACCAAGACGCTGGAACTGGTGGTGCCGGTGCCGCGTCTGCTTGGCGGGTTTGGGCGCGCCATCGGGCGGTTTGCCGGGTTGTGGCAGGACAGCGGGCCGCTAAGCCTTGCGGCTTTGGAGGGGGCGCTCAGGCTTTATGAGTTTCTCGGGCGCGGCTCGCGATTCGTGCCGAAACATCATGTGGCATTGTCGCGCGCGGATTTTCCGCAGGGGATGCCGGAGAAAATCAGCGCGGTTGTCACCTATTACGACGGGCAATTCCTGCACCCCGAGGCGCTGGTGCTGGAAATGCTGGAGGAGGCATTGGCGCAAGGGGAACAGGTGGCGGCGCTCAACCATGCGGATTGGGCGTTTGATGGGGGTGGTTTCACGATTACGGACCGTTTTGGCGGCGCGGTTGGCCGGGTGGTGCCCAAGCTGGTGATCAATGCAAGTGGGGCGTGGATTGATCGGGCGAATGCGGCGCTGGGGCTTAAAACCGCTTATTTGCGCGGGGTGAAGGGGGCGCATCTGGTGCTCGACAATGCGGCGCTGCGCGCGCGCATGGACGGGCGGGCGTTCTTCTTCGACGATGGCAGCGGGCGCATGGTGATTGCGCTTTGCGTGCAGGACAACGTGTTAATCGGCACCACCGAGGTGGAGGTGGCGGACCCGGATGACAAACGGGTGGACGGCGACGAGGAAGCCTATCTCTTGCGCGCAATTGACGGCCTTTTCAGCGATATTTCGGTGACGGAGGAAGATATCGTTTCGATGACGACCGGGATCAGGCCATTGCGGATGGCGGGCGGGTCGGTGACGGCGGCGCCGCGCGATCACAAGCTTGAGGAGGACGCGGTGGGCGATGTTCCGGTGCTGTCGATGGTGGGGGGCAAGTGGACCACCTTCCGCGCCTTTGCCGAGCAGGCGAGTGACCGTGCCTTGGCTTATCTGGCGCGGGCGCGGGCGGTTTCGACCCGTGATCGGCCTTATCCGGGCATTGCGGTGCCAGAGCTTAGCGGTGATCCGGCGCGGGCGGCGGTGCTCATTCGGCGCTATGGCGCGCGGGCGGGGGAGGTGGCGGCGTTTTGTGAAGCCGTTGCCGACCGCGCGCTTGCCGGAGCGCCGGATTATACGGCAGGTGAGATTGCATGGATCATTCACGCGCGCGGGGCGGCGACAGTTGAGGATATTGCCTTGCGCCGGACGCATCTGACGCTGGGGCATGGGCTGGATCTGGCGACGTTGGACGATCTGGCGGCGATTCTTGGCGCGGAGAGCGGGCGGGATGCGGCGGCCATCGCGGCAGAGGTGGCGGCAGCCAAGCGCGACAAGCGGTTTTTCGGGCCGCGCGCGGAACATTTGGAGGGGGCGACATCATGAACGATATTCCAGTGATTGGCGCGCAGTTGAGCGTGCTGAGCCTTGATCGGCACCGCGACTGGCTGTTTGCGAAGGATCGCGATTTGGAACTGCCGGAGTTTTGTATGGCCGACATCCTGCGCAATCCAGCTCCGTTTATAGAAATGGCTTTGAATAAGCTTGACGGATGGAATGGGCGGTTGGGGATTCATGGCCCCTTTTCGGGGTTCGAGTTGGACGTGAAGGACCGCGATTTTCGCGAATTGGTGCAGGCGCGGCTGGATCAGGCGCTTGAGGTTTGCGAGCGCTTGGGCGCGCAGCAGATGGTCCTGCATTCGCCTTATGACGCGTGGGATGCACATAACCTTGATAACCGCGCGGCGGATCGGGGCAAGCGCATTGGTGCCATTCTCGACACGCTTGCCCCGGCGCTGAGCCGGGCGGAGGCGGCGGGGGTGCAGTTGGTGCTGGAGAACATCAAGGACACCGACCCTACCCTGCGCCGGATGGTGGTGGAAGCCGCCGATACGCCCGCCTTGCGGTTGTCGGTCGATACCGGGCACGCGGAGTGGGCGCATGTTTCCGCCGGAGCGCCGCCGGTGGATCGGTTCATCTCGGACGCGGGCGAATTGCTGGGGCATGTGCATTTGCAGGACGCCGATGGCTGGGCCGACCGGCATTGGAGCCTAGGCGAGGGCGGGATCAACTTTCACGCCGTGTTCAAGGCGCTGGGGGCAGTGAAGGCGAACCCGCATCTGATTGTGGAGATCAACGATTTTTCAAAGGTAGAGGAGAGTGCCGCGTATCTGGAGCGGTTGGGGGTGGGGCAGTAGGGGCATTTGGCGCCCCTGTCCCGATTGTGACCGCGCGCAACCTGCGCCGGGGAGCGCCCGACCTGGAGGGCGCTTTGAGCGGCTTGTGGGGAGCGGATGCTCTGAAAAAGGGGCAACGGTGCGGCGACTGGCAAGGTTGCAAAAGCGCCCTCCGGGGGAGGTCGGGCGCTGCCCGGCGGGGCCGGGCGGGTGCCCAATGCAGGGCATCGGGCAAGCGTGATAAATTTTAGGATAATCTCCTAAATCTTTGCAAAATCGAAAAATATGAATAAGGTTAGTCTAGAGGTTCCTGTCTAATTCTAAATCTCATTGGGATGAAGGAGGTAATAACTATCATAATTATGCTGGAGAATGAAAATAATACCCCAATAAACCTTATTACGTAAGGCAAGTTGTAATAGTCGCTATCTGGCAGAGAAATCACACAGATGAACTGTGCGCTCAAGAGGGTGGCTAGGAATGATAGCGGAAGTGAAATTGACCAAACCCTCGCATAAATCAATACGATTCGATGCAGAAACCCACTCGAGTATCCAACCTGCTTTGGAAAAACAGCATCAAGCCATCCAGAGTCTCCTTTCATATGTAACATGCGTAAATTCGCGCTCTCGCTGTTCGTTACAGAGAACAGGCTGGATCGCATTCTCGAGACGGCTAGTATATCAAGAAAAGACGACGCAAAGAGCATGATGACGACGCCCATAACCAGAACGCAGAACTCTGTAAGATTTGGTATATTTGCCAGCTGGAAGCCGAAATACTCTGCGGAACCAATATTGTTATTTGCGGCGGCAATAGAGAAAAGGCTAAATATGAAACCAAAAATAACTATCTTACCAAGCCTATTTTCCATTTCGTTCTGAACGTTACAAAGCGTCTGCAAGTAGGCGTCGTTCATGAAGTAGGGATTTCTGTCAACCTCAGCAGAGTATCCAAAGATCGCTCGGCCCAGCAGGGTTTTATACATCACTTCAGGAGTTACTTCGTTTTTTTGTTCAGGTGTTAGCTGTTCCTGAACAGTATTTCGTTTGTCGTTCATCTCACCGCCCTCGCCGCTTCACATTCCCGCCCCTTTGCCCTGCGCGGCCGGCGGTTGAGCGGCCACGCGAGCCGACGGCTGCTTCGGCGGCTTTCTCTACCGCGGATTGCCGCGCCAACGGGTCGTCGGCGATGGCTAAATCTACCGCTTCAAGCCGTCTGACCTCATCGCGCAGGCGGGCGGCTTCTTCGAACTCCAAGTTCTCGGCGGCTTTGCGCATGTCGGTGCGCAGCCCGTCAAGAACGGCCTCCAGATTGGCGCCGTGCAGGGGTTTTTCGACCTTGGCGGTGACGCGGGCCATGTCGGTGTCGCCCTGATAAAGCCCCGAAAGCACGTCTTCGACGTTCTTCTTGATCGTCGCGGGGGTGATGCCGTGTTCTTCGTTATAGGCGATTTGTTTGGCGCGGCGGCGGTTGGTTTCGCCAAGTGCGCGCTCCATCGAGCCGGTGATGCGGTCGGCATACATGATGACGCGCCCGTCGGCGTTACGCGCGGCGCGCCCGATGGTTTGGATGAGCGAGGTTTCAGAGCGCAGGAAACCTTCCTTGTCGGCGTCGAGAATGGCGACGAGGCCGCATTCGGGAATGTCGAGCCCTTCGCGCAAAAGGTTGATGCCGATCAGCACGTCAAACGCGCCAAGGCGCAGGTCGCGCAGGATTTCGATGCGTTCCAGCGTGTCGATGTCGGAATGCATGTAGCGCACGCGGATGCCCTGTTCGTGCATGTATTCGGTGAGGTCCTCGGCCATGCGTTTGGTGAGCGTGGTGACGAGCGTGCGATAGCCGCGCTCGCTCACGCGGCGGACCTCGTCCAAAAGGTCATCGACCTGAGTTTCGACCGGGCGGATTTCGACCTCTGGATCAAGCAGGCCGGTGGGGCGGATCACCTGTTCGACGAACACGCCGCCCGCGCGGTCCAGCTCCCAATCTTTTGGCGTGGCGGAGACGAACACCGATTGTGGGCGCATGGCGTCCCATTCCTCGAACTTGAGGGGGCGGTTATCCATGCAGGAGGGCAGGCGGAAGCCGTGTTCCGAAAGGGTGAACTTGCGCCGGTAGTCGCCTTTATACATGCCGCCGATTTGCGGCACGGAGACGTGCGATTCATCGGCAAAGACGATGGCATTGTCGGGGATGAATTCAAACAAGGTGGGGGGCGGTTCGCCCGGCGCGCGGCCAGTGAGATAGCGCGAATAATTCTCGATCCCGTTGCACACGCCGGTGGCCTCAAGCATTTCGAGATCGAAATTGGTGCGTTGCTCAAGCCGCTGTGCTTCGAGCAGTTTGCCTTCGTTGTTGAACTGATCGAGCCGAATTTTCAGCTCTTTCTTGATGCTCTGAATGGCCTGCTGCATCGTCGGCTTCGGGGTAACATAGTGCGAGTTGGCATAGACGCGAATTTGATCGAAGCTGTCGGTTTTTTCGCCGGTCAGCGGGTCAAATTCGACAATGGATTCAAGCTCCTCTCCGAAGAAGCTCAAGCGCCATGCACGGTCCTCAAGGTGGGCCGGGAAGATTTCCAGACTGTCGCCACGCACACGGAACGAGCCACGTTGAAACGCCTGATCGTTGCGCCGGTATTGCTGTGCCACCAGATCAGAGATCACGGCGCGCTGGTCGTATTGTGAGCCGACTTTCAGGTCTTGGGTCATCGCGCCGTAGGTTTCAACCGAGCCGATGCCGTAGATGCACGAGACGGAGGCGACGATGATCACGTCGTCACGCTCCAAAAGGGCGCGGGTGGCGGAGTGGCGCATCCTGTCGATCTGTTCGTTGATCTGGGATTCCTTCTCGATATAGGTGTCAGAGCGCGCGACATAGGCTTCGGGTTGGTAATAGTCATAGAAGCTGACGAAATATTCGACCGAGTTTTCGGGAAAGAAGCTTTTGAATTCGCCGTAAAGCTGGGCGGCGAGTGTCTTGTTGGGGGCAAGGATGATCGCCGGGCGCTGGGTCTCTTCGATGACCTTTGCCATGGTGAAGGTCTTGCCGGTGCCGGTGGCGCCGAGCAGCACCTGATCGCGCTCACCCTCGTTGATGCCGCTTGTCAGGTCCGCGATGGCGGTGGGTTGATCGCCGGCGGCAGAGAATTCAGTGTGCAATATGAACCGCTTGCCGCCTTCGAGCTTCTCACGCGTTTTCACGTCCGGCGCGGCCGCGTGCATCAGCGGCTGGGCTGTGTCGGAATGAGCATAGGGCATGAGCGACTCCACTGGGTTGGCGCCATACAGTTGATCACTTTTTGTTCCGGTTCAAGGGGGCGATGCTTGGCAGCGGAATAGGGTTTGTGCTTAGATCGGGGCGGGCAGGGCAGGTTTGGAGTTGGACGAGATGTTCGGGCGGTGGGTTATACCGTTTTGATTTCATGCTATTGATGCGGCCGGACGCCCAAACAGAGGGCAGTGAGCACGCGCAGGGAACGACGAGGTTTGCCGGTGTTTGCGCGGTGGTGCCAAAATCGGCTGGAGCGGGCGCATTTCTGGCTTGGCCTCGGGCGGATGGCGGGGTAAAACTCGGACTGGAACTGGAGGGCCGCGCATGACCGCACGTATTTACAGACCGGCGAAATCGGCGATGTCTTCGGGCATGGCAAAGACCAAGGACTGGGTTCTGGAATATGTCTCTGCGAGCGCCAGAGAGATTGATCCGTTAATGGGATGGACCTCGTCAACCGACACGCAAGCGCAGGTGCGGTTGAGGTTTGAAACCAAGCAAGCGGCGTTGGAATATGCCAGCGAACATGGCATCGAAGCGGTGGTAAATGAGCCGCAAAAACGCAAGCCCAATATTCGGGCTGGTGGCTATGGCGAGAATTTCGCCACCAAACGGCATGGGTCGTGGACGCACTGAGGGTTCGGAGGATTTTGGTGCTGTGCGATGGCGCGGCATTTTTGCCAGCCTGATCAGGTGTTTTGCAGTGATTCTGGACAATCGGGGTAAAATCTGACAGCGTTCGCAAACGAGCAGAACCCGTGCAATGAGACACGGGATGCAGGTTTGTTGTTAATGCCATGACAAAATGGCGGGCAGGATGATTTGGGCAGGCATTCAGCCGGCTTCGTGCCGGACAATTCGCATGGGTCCGGGCCAACGGATGATCAGCTTCTCGCGTTCGGGCGGCTGCATTTTCTGGCGTCGTATTGCCCGGTGCATTCGAAATACCCGGCCTTCGCGCTGCGCCGCCTGTTCGTGCCCGCGCTCAACAATGGCTGTGTGCGGTTCTTCGAGAACGAGGAAAAGCAGGTGTGTGCCTCGCTGATCTGGGCCCGGCTTTCGAAAGACGTGTCGGAGCGGATGATCTATGACCGCGAGCCCCCGACGGAGGAGAACTGGGCGAGCGGCGAAACCCTGTGGTTCATCGACCTGATGGCGCCGTTCGGGCAGGCCGGGCAGCTTGCGCGGCATCTCGCGCGCAATCCGCCGCCCGAGCCGTTCTACTTCGCGCGGCTCGACGGCGCGGTTGACGTGCGCAAGATCGTGTGCGGCGACCGGACCCGTCCGCGCAAGCGGCGGCTGCGCGTCTATGGCTTTGGTGAGTGGGGATAAGGCATGGGCAACCCACAACCATCGAGCGGTGCAGTTACCGAGGATTCGGGTGTTGTCGGCGAGTTGCTGAGCACCACGGGCGATGCCGATTTCGGCCCCTGGGTCAACAATGACAGCGGCCAGTGGACAGCGGCAACGCTGACCGGCGCCTATGGCAGCCAGCTGGTCATCGACAGCGATGGGAACTGGACCTACACCGCGACCAATTCCAATGCCTCGATCCAGGCGCTTGATACCGGCCAGAGCCTGACCGAGGTGTTCACCGTCAATTCGACCCAAGGGCCAACCACGGTCACGATCACCATCAACGGGGCCGATGAGCCGCCGTGTTTCGTGGCCGGAACGCCGATCGACACACCGCATGGGCCAACTCCCGTCGAGGTATTGCGCGCGGGCGACATGGTGGTGACGCGCGACCATGGACTCCAGGCGATCCGCTGGATCGGCAGCACGACCGTTACCCCGCATGACGGGCCGGACCCGTCGCGGCTGATGCCGGTGCGGCTCTGCAAGGATGCGCTGGGGCCGGGGGTGCCCGACCGGGATATTCTGCTTTCGCCGATGCACCGGGTGATGATCGGCGGCGCCGATATCGGGGCGCTGTTCGGTGCGAACGAGGTGTTCTGCGCCCTGTCGCATCTGGTGAACGGCCAATCGATCCGGCGGGAAGCCGTAGAGGACGTTACATATTATCATATCCTGTTCGACAGCCATCAGGTGCTGATGTCGTCGGGCTGTGCCAGTGAGAGCTTTTATCCGGGGCAGATCGGATTGAACGGGTTTGCCGATGAAACTCGCGAGGAAGTGCTGACGCTGTTTCCCGAACTGCGGAGCCTGCCGGAAAGTTATGGCCGCACCGCGCGGCCGGTCCTGCGCGGTTATGAAGCGCGTCTTTTGCGTGAGCGTCTGATCCCGGAGTTCCCGTTCCTGCGGACCTCGCAGACGCCGAAGCGCGTTGCGTGACGCTTCAGCTTCAGACCGGACAACCGGAAGTTCGGATGCCGCATGACGTAAACTCGCGTTGCAACCCTGTCGCAAAACGCATTAAGAACAGTCTGGCGCCGCGGTCCCGTAGCTCAACTGGATAGAGCACCTGACTTCTAATCAGGATGTTGGGGGTTCGAGTCCTCCCGGGATCGCCAATATTCTGGGGAGCAGAGATGCACAGATTACCGCTAACCGTGATCGGGGGTATCTTGGCGCGGGCAAGACGTCATTGATCAATCGGCTTTTGAGCGAGGATCATGGCCAGCGTGTGATGGTGATGGTCAATGATTTTGGGGCGGTGAATATAGATGCTGACCTGCTGAAATCGAGAGAGGGCGACACGATTGAGCTGACCAACGGGTGCGTTTGCTGCACGATGGGCGCGGATCTTTATCTGGCGCTGGGCGATGTGCTTGACCAGGAGCCGCGCCCGGATCATCTGGTGATCGAGGCGAGCGGCATTGCTGATCCGTCAAAGATTGCCAATGCGGCGAAGGCGGAGCCGGACATGGCTTATGGCGGCATCGCATTGGTGGTGGATGGCGAAAATTTTGCCACCTCGGCGGCGGATGCGCAGATTGGGGTGCAGATCAAGGGGCAGGTGGCCGTGGGTGACTTGCTTTTGGTGTCGAAATGCGGCGCTGCGGTGCCTGGTGGGTTGGCGATGCAGCTGGCGGCTTTGTCGCCCGCGCCGATTGTGGCGCTGGACGGGCTGAGTGCTGTCGGGCCGCTGTTGCTGGGCGGGATTGAGCCGGGCAAGGGGCGGGGCGCGGGCGTCGGGCATGGCGATTATGTGACATGGAACGCCGAGGTGCCGGAGGTGTTCGACTTGGCGGCACTGCGCGCCAAGCTGGAGGCGGCGCCGGACGGGATTTACCGCATCAAGGGGGTTTTGCGCGGGGTCGAAAGCGGGCTTGAGTTTCACCGCGTTGGCCGCTCGGTCGAGATTGCGCGGGTGGCGCAGCCGGAGCTTGGCCGGGTGGTGGGCATCGGGCCTGCGGCAAAGATCAAGGCGGCGCAGATCGAGGCGTGGTGGGCAGGCGGCGACGCTTAAAGCGTTTCGCAAAGACCGGTGATTCAGGCTTTTCTCGACACGCTTTAGACCGGTTTGGCAGGCGCGCCGCCCTGAAAATTGTTTCCTTCGGTATAGTTACAGGGCGCATCCTGCATTTCGAGATGTAGCCCGGTGCCGGTGTAGGGGTGGGCGCGGGCGAGCGCTTCGTCAACGTCAATGCCAAGGCCGGGGGCGGTTGGCGGGGTGACGAAGCCATCTTCGACGCGGATCGTGGATTTGATCAGGGCGGCGTGGAAATCGGTTTCGATGCTTTCCAACAGCAGGATGTTGGGAATCGAGGCGGCGAGGTGGATATTGGCGGCCCATTCTACCGGGCCGGCATAAAGGTGCGGTGCGATTTGCGCGTTGAAGCCTTCGGCGATGGCGGCGACTTTTTTCATCTCCCAAATGCCACCGGCGCGGCCAAGCGCGGGTTGCAGGATTTCCGCTGCGCCGGCGCGCAGGAGGGCGGTGAATTCGGCCTTGGTGGTCAGCCGTTCGCCGGTGGCGACGGGGATGCGCACCGCATTTGCCACCTTGGCCATGTCGGCGGGGTTGTCGGGGGGTGTCGGCTCTTCGAACCAGAGCGGTGAATAAGGCTCGATCGCTTGACCAAGCCGGATGGCGCCTGCGGTGGAGAACTGACCGTGAGTGCCAAACAGGAGGTCGGCGCGATCCCCCACCGCCTCGCGGATGGCTTTGCAGAAGGCGACGGAGGCCGTGATATCAGACATCGCAGGCATATGGCCGCCGCGCATGGTGTAGGGGCCTGCCGGGTCGAACTTGACCGCCGTGTAGCCGCGCCGGACCATTTCAGAAGCGCAGGTGGCGGCGGCGGCAGGGTCGGTCCAGAAGGTATCCATGTCCTGATCGGGGAGGGGGTAGAGGTAGGTATAGGCGCGGATACGCTCGTTCATGCGCCCACCGAGGAGGGCATGAACCGGGCGGTCGCGGGCCTTGCCGAGAATGTCCCAGCAGGCGATTTCAAGGCCCGAGAATGCGCCCATCACGGTAAGATCGGGGCGTTGGGTAAAGCCCGAGGAATAGGCGCGGCGGAACATCAGTTCGATGTTTTCGGGGTTTTCGCCTGCCATGTGGCGTTCGAACACGTCGCGGATGACGGCCTGCATGGCGTCAGGGCCGACCGAGGCGGCATAGCATTCGCCCCAGCCGGTGAGGCCGCATTGGGTGGTGAGTTTCACGAGAATCCAGTAGCGCCCACCCCAGCCCGGTGCGGGCGGGGCTGTGACGATGATGTCGAGATCGGCGAGTTTCATGCGCAGTGGCTCCTCAAACGGGTGGGGCTTTTGCGCAGAGTGGCAGGTGCGCTCAGAACGGGCAAGTGCGATGGAAAGCGGGCCGCGTGATGCGACCTGTCGAGGGATGCTTGTCCTTCGGGAAAGGCGGACAGAATGCCCGCCTTGCGCGCGTGTCCAAGCGATCTGCGCCCGGCGGGCTGCATCTCAGAACAGGATCACGTTGCGCCGGGCGTGGCCGGATTTGGTGTCGGCAATGGCCTCGTTTATCTCGGACAGGGTCCAGCGGTTCGAGATCAGCTCGTCAAGCTTGAGGCGGCCTTGTTGGTAGAGGTCGATCATCCACGGGATGTCGCGGCGAATTACCACGTCGCCCATTTTGGTGCCCTGCATTCCTTGGCCTACGGCGGCCATCATAACGGGTGAGTAGGTCGAGACTTCGGAGCCGTGCGGCATCCCGACCATCAGCACTTTGCCGCCGCGCGCGAGGTAGCGCGGTGCGCTGTCGTAGGCGGCAATTGCGCCGACGGTCACGAAAACGGCGTCGGCCCCGCGCCCCATGGCCTTTATCGCTGCGCGCCATGGCGATTTCTCGGTGGCAAGCACGCCATCGGTGGCGCCGAATTCCTTGGCGTCTTCAAGCTTGTCTTCGCTCATGTCGACGGCGACGATGCGGCGGGCACCGGCAATGCGCGCCCCTTGGATCGTATTGAGGCCGACGCCGCCAGCACCAATCACCACCACGTCTTGCCCGGCGCGCAAGCCAGCGGCGTTCACCACTGCGCCGACGCCGGTAATCACACCGCAGGACAGCAGGGAGGCCACGTCTTTTTCCAAATCCGAAGGCAGGGCCACCAGTTGCGATTGATCAATCACCACCTTTTCGGCGAAGGCACCGCAGGCCATGGCCTGATGCAGGACCGAGCCATCGGGCATGGTGAGCGGGCCATGATCGCCATTGTAAGGCGTTTCGCAGATCGTAGGTTTGCCGCTGGCGCAGGACGGGCAGGTGCCGCAGGCCCGGATAAGGGTGACGAGCACATGGTCGCCCACGGCGAAATCGCGGACACCTTCGCCCACGGCAGAGACGCGGCCCGCCGCTTCGTGGCCGTAAACCGCCGGGAGCGTACCGCCCCACGCGCCATCGGCATAGGAGATGTCGGAATGGCAGATGGCCACCGCTTCGAGCGCGACTTCGACCTCGCCAAGGGCGGGGGCGCGCAATTCAACGGTTTCAATGGTGAGCGGTTCGCCGAATTCGTGGCAGACGGCAGCTTTGATGGCGGACATGGTGGTGGGTCTCCCGGTTCGGATTCGTGCATATCTGGGGCGAATCTGGGCTGAACCGAGTGTGCGGTGCAAGCGCGAAATTATTTGCCTTCAGGGGCGTGACGGGACGGAAGTGCGCAGAAAGACGATAACGCAGCCTGACATCAACAATGCGGCGAGCAGGAACGGCGCGCCGGGCAGGTAGAGCGGGGCGTCGGCGTGCGTGAAAAAAGCGAAGACTTGTGTCATCACGATGGGGGTGAGGATCATTGCCATGGACGCGGTAGACGATAGCACTCCTTGCAGTTCGCCCTGGGCATTGTCAGGCGCGATTTGCGACATGGCCGATTGCAGGGCGGGGATTGCCAGCGAGCCAAGCGCGGCGATGGGGATCATCACCAGAAGCAGCATGCCATCGTCGATCACGGTGAGCACGAGCAGTGAGACCATTTCGCAGGCGAGGCCAAGAAACACTGTGCCACGTTGCCCGAGCCGGTTGATCGCGGGCTGCACCCCGAAGCCCATGACAAGCGCGAAGAAGAATCCATAGAGCCCGAGCGAAATGCCAATCATCAACTCGCTCCAGCCGAAGCGTTCGGTGAGGAAATAGGCCCAGACTGCCGGATAAACCATGGTGGCAACCTGAAACAGGAAATAGACGGTGAGCTGTGCCGATAGCCCGGAGAGGCGCATCACTGCGCGAAACGCGCCGAAAGGATTGGCCCGACGCCACGAGAAGGCGCGCCGTATCCTGTCGGTTACGGTTTCGCGCAGCACGAAGAAGCCCAAGGTGACGTTGGCAAGGGCGAGGCCACCTGCGGCCCAGAATGGTGCGCGGGTGCTGGTTTCGGCAAGCACTCCGCCCAGCACCGGGCCGAGCACGAAGCCGACGCCGAACCCCGCCGCGACCAACCCAAAGCGCGCGGCTTTCTGATGTGGTTCCGAGATGTCGGCCATATAGGCATTGGCGGTTGATTGCGTGGCCGCCGTGATGCCGCCAATGATCCGCGCGATAAGCAAGAGCCAGATAGTCTGTGCGAGGGCCATTACGGCATAGTCTATGGCCATGGCCAGCAGCGAGATGAGCAGCACCGGGCGGCGCCCGAAGCGATCCGACAGGGCGCCGACGACCGGGCCGAAGAGAAACTGCATCACCGCAAAAACGGTGGCCAGAAGCCCGCCCCACATCGCTGCCTCGGCCACGCCGCCGCCGGTGATTTCTTCGAGCAGCGCAGGCATGACCGGCATGATGAGACCGATCCCCATGGCATCGATTACCACGGTGAGCAGGATGAAGAGAATGGGCAGGCGCGCGTCCATGAAGCTTCCGAAGCAATGCTGGGAGAAGATAGGCGCGCAAGGCCGGGCCGTGAAGCGTGCCGGGTGGCTGACCTCGCGGAAAGTCTGGTATTCCCTACCTGACGATGCGGGTCAGCAGCGCGGCGAGGCCGGACGGGTCGGCCAGAAACGGTGAATGGCCGGTGGGAAAGTCGTGGACAGCCCCGGCAGGCCAGTCCTGCGTCATTGTGTGCTGATATTCCGGCGGAATCGTCTGATCCTCGGAGCAACGAATATAGGCGCGCGGGATGGTGGCGAGGCTGGCGTTGGTCAGGCACGGTGTTTCCATTGGCTGCACCGCCTGTGCGCAAAGCCGGGTATTGGCAAAGGCGGCGGTGCCATCGGGGCAGTCGTGGTAGAAAAGAGCTTCGGTTCGGGCCGGGTCGATGCGAAAGCTGGTCCGGTCTTCAGAGAGCATCAACGCGGGCATCAGTGGTTGGCGCGGTGCCTTGCGGCGCATTTCCGCCAGAGTGAGGCCCGCGCGCGGCACATAGGCACAGAGGTAAATCAGACGCGCGATTTTCGCCGGGGCCAGTGCCGCGGCGCGGGTGATGGGAAAACCCGCCATGGAATGCCCGACGAGGGTGACAGGGGCGGAAATCGCCGCCAAGATGGCCTTGGCATAGGCGTCGAGCGTGATGTCAGGGATCGGGGTGAGATCGCCGCCATGGCCGGGAAGATCAATCGCGCGCGCGGTATGGCCACGGTCGATGAGTGCAGGGATGAGATCACGCCAGCACCACGCACCGTGGCAAGCGCCATGGATCAAGAGAAAATCTGCCATAGGGGTGGCTCCGGTTGGATATCGGGCGGATAATGCCGTTGAGAGTGCCACTTTGCAATGCAGGGTTGTTCAAGGCGCGAAAATCAGGCCCGGAAATACCTTAGCCGGGAAGCGTGGCAAGCGCGCGCTGGAAGATTTTCGGGTCAACATTGCCGCCGGTGGCGACCGCAATGACGGTGTCCGTGCCGATTTCATCGCTGTGAAACAAGGCGGCGGCAAGCGAGACGGCCCCGCCGGGTTCCAGCACGATTTTGAGCCGCAGGAAAGCCAGCGCCATTGCCTTGAGCGCCTCTTCTTCGGTGACGACGAGACCGGGACCGCAAAGCCGGGCCATGATCGGGAAGGTAAGATTGCCCGGCGAGGGCGTGACAATCGCATCGCAGAGCGAGCCGGAGAGGCGGGTGTTGCGCTCTATCCTGCCCGAGGTGAGCGAACGGGCGGTATCGTCAAACCCTTCCGGCTCACACGGGCGGGTGGTGAAACCGGGAGAGTCGGCCTCTAAAGCCAGCGCGATGCCGGAGGTCAGCCCACCGCCGCCGCAATTTGTAAGCACCTCTGCGGCAGTGATGCCGTGGTCGGCGGCTTGTTGAGCGATTTCCAACCCGCAAGTGCCTTGGCCCGCGATCACCAGCGGCTCATCAAAAGGTTTGATCAGGGTGAGGCCGCGTTCCTGCGCGAGTTCTGCGCCGATGGCGTCCCGGTCTTCGCGTGCGCGCTCATAGAGCACTACCTCAGCCCCGAGCGCACGGGTGTTGGCGATTTTCAGGGCGGGCGCATCGGAGGGCATGACGATGACGCTTGGTGCGCCGTGACTGGCGGCGGCGAGGGCCACGCCTTGCGCGTGGTTGCCCGAGGAAAACGCGATGACACCCTTGGCGCGGGTTGCCGGGTCAAGCGCCGAGACGGCGGACCAACCGCCGCGAAACTTGAAGCTGCCGGTATGTTGGAGACATTCAGCTTTGACGAAGAGGTGCTTGCCGGCGATTTCATCAAGGAATGGGGAGGACAGCAACGGGGTGCGCCGCGCGTGGCCGTCGAGGCGAGACTGGGCGGCGCGGATCATTTCGATATTCACAGGAGGGCGCTCCATTTTGCGAGGGCAGCGAGGCTGGCGGGTTCGTCAAGATAGGGCACGTGGCCACGATCCGGGATTTCGGCGGCGATCATGTCGGGCCTGCGGTGGCGCATTTCTGCAAATGTGCTGGCGGGCAGGATGTTGGAATGCTCTGCCCTCAGGGTGCAAAGCGGCAGACCTTCGAGGGCGTCGAAAAGCGGCCAGAGATCGGGCATGGGGTCTTCCCCCGCCGCGAGAACTGCATCGCGCAATTTGGGGTCATAGGTGATTTCGAGGCCGGTTGGGGTCTCATTGTAAAGCCGCGCTATTTCTTCGGCGAAGCGGTTTTCCGGCACGTTGGAGAAGCTCTGCATGATACCGGGCCATGCCGCGAGGAGAGCGGCGTAGGATTTGGCCGAAGGGTTGCGCCCGATAACGGTGGCAATATTGGCCAACCCGGCGGGGTCCAGCTCTGGCCCGACATCGTTGAGGGCCACGCCACGCAGGCGCGGTTTGGCAAGCGCGGCGAGTGTCATGGCGATAAGCCCGCCGCGCGAGGTGCCGAGGATTGCGGCGCTTTCAAGCCCGAGATGGTCGAGCAGTTCGAGAGTATCGCGCGCTTCAATCGGGATTGTGTAGGTTGACGGATCGGCCCAATCAGACGCGCCGCGCCCGCGATAATCGAGCCGGATGAGGCGCAGATCGGGGAAAGCGGGGCTGTGAAGATGCGGCGCAACGAAATCGAAATCGCGGTGGTCGCGGGTCAGTCCGGCAAGGCACAAAAGCGGCGTGCCGGTGCCTTCGTCAGTGTAGAAAAGCGAGAGACCGTCGGACGTGGTGAATTGCGGCATGGGTCAACCGATGATGTCGGGCAGGGTGGAAAGGTCGGGGAGGATATGGTGTGGCTGGCTTGGCAGACGCTCGGTCGGTTGACCCATGCGGTTGACCCATGCGGTGCGAAACCCGTAGCCCGCAGCCGAGGCCACGTCCCAGCCGTTTGAGGACACGAAGAACACCTCCTCCACCGTGCAGGAGAAGCGTTTGGTGGCCAGCGCGTAAACCTCTGGTGCCGGTTTGAAGATGCCGACGGATTCGACCGACAGAAGATCATCAAGCAGATCGGTGATCCCGGCGGAGCGGGTGGCGCCGTCGAGCATCTCAGGTGAGCCGTTGGACAGGATTGCGGTGTTGAGCCCCTTTTCCTTCAGCCGCGCCAGCATCGGTGCGACATCGGGATAGGCGCTGAGCTTCCAGTAGAGATCAAGCAGGCGGCTGCGCAGGGCGTCGTCATTGAGCGCGCACTTCTCTAGCGCCCAGTCGAGGCCGTCTTGGGTCACCTGCCAGAAGTCGGTGTGATCGCCGGTGATTGCGCGCAGCCATGAATATTCAAGCTGTTTGGTGCGCCAGTGGGCGGCAAGCTCGGGCCAGATGGAAGCCAATGCTTCGCCACCGGGGGCGGCGGCGGCTTCGCGAGCGGCGGCGGTGACATCAAAAAGCGTGCCATAGGCATCGAAAACGGCGGTGGTGATTGGCATGAGCATAATCCTTTCCGGGCGAAGGTGGCACGGAGACAGGCGGGATAAAAGGCCAAACCGTGCCGATTCTGCCGATGCGTTTGCAATGCAGTGGCGTGGCAGTTAGGGTCGGCCCTTTGCAGGGGCAGAGCGCCCGAAAGGAGAGACGCAGATATGAGCCAAGTTAAAACAGGCGATACCGTTCAGATTCATTACAAGGGTACGTTGCAAGACGGCAGCGTGTTTGATTCAAGTGAAGGCCGCAATCCGCTGGAATTTACCGTGGGGTCCGGTCAAATCATTCCGGGGCTGGATGCGGCGCTGCCGGGTATGGCGGTTGGTGACAAGCAGGTGGTCGAGGTGCCAGCGGATCAGGCCTATGGCCCGGAGCACCCGGAAGCGCGCCAATCGGTGCCGCGCACCGACATTCCCGACGAGATTCCGCTTGAGATCGGCACGCAGCTGAGTGCGCGCAATCAAGACGGCCAAGACATGACGTTGACCGTTTTCGAGGTGAATGAGACGCATGTGGTGCTTGACGCCAATCATCCGTTGGCGGGCAAGGATCTGACCTTCGATATTGAATTGGTCGCTATCGCCTGAAGACGCGCGCCGGGCGTGTCACGTCCGACGCAGGCGGATCACCACATCGACCGATGCAATCTCCGCGCCCTCGGGCGCGGGGGGCAGGTTTGCGATTTGCATTCGCTCGGTCGAGGCGTCGGTCAGTTCGTGGGTATCTTCCCAGAAGAAATGCGGATGATCGGTGGTGTTGGTGTCAAAATAGCTTTTGCTGCCATCGACAGTGATTTCGTTCATCAGACCGGCGTCGCAAAACGCGCGCAGCGTGTTGTAAACCGTGGCCAGCGAAACATTGCAGTCGCAATGGTTGGTCGCCTCGAACAGGCTTTCGGCGGTCACGTGGCGGTGCTGTCCATCGCCGATGAGCAGCGCGGCAAGGGCGATCCGTTGGCGGGTCGGGCGAAGGCCCGCGCCTGTGAGCCAGTCGCTACCGCGTTGGCTGGCTGATTTATGCAATGCGCTCATGGGTTTGCCACATGTGTTTCGGTTGTCTGGACTATATAAGGGGCTTTGGGCGGGAAATTCAATTGAATTTCTGCAAAACCGGTGGCGGCGGCGCATTGGACGGGCACGTGTGCGGTGACGGATGGCTTGCAGGCGGGCGTGGCGGAGTGCTAGAGGAAACAAGAGCGAAGGCGTGCAATAAGGATGATCCGCCATATGGCCCAATACCCGAGAAGTTTCGACCGTGATGCCCTTTTGAAATGCGCGAAGGGTGAGCTTTTCGGACCGGGCAACGCGCAGCTTCCCGAGCCGCCGATGCTGATGATGGACCGGATCACCGATATCTCGGAGGATGGCGGCCCAAACGGCAAGGGGCATGTGGTGGCGGAGTTCGACATCACGCCGGACCTGTGGTTTTTCGAGTGCCATTTTCCGGGCAATCCGATCATGCCGGGGTGCCTTGGGCTTGACGGTCTTTGGCAGCTGACCGGGTTCAACCTAGGCTGGCGCGGCTGGCAGGGCCGGGGGTATGCTTTGGGTGTGGGCGAGGTGAAGCTCAAGGGGATGGTGCGGCCGGATCGCAAGTTGCTGACTTACCATGTGAATTTCACCAAGGCCGTGCAGACCCGCCGCCTGACCATGGGGGTTGCCGATGGGATCGTCGACGCCGATGGCGAGGTGATTTATGAGGTTAAGGATATGAAGGTCGCTCTTTCCGAGAGCTGAGCCAAGGGGAGGTGCCGGATGCGGCGTGTTGTTGTCACCGGGTTGGGGATTGTGTCGTCCATCGGGGTGAATGCCGAAGAGGTTAGTGCCTCGCTCAAGGCAGGAAAATCAGGAATCACCGCCAATGATGCGATGGCGGAACATGGCTTTCGCAGCCGTGTGGCGGGTGCGATTGATCTTGACGTCGCAGAGCATGTCGAGAAGCGCACCTTGCGCTTCATGGGGCCGGGGGCGGCTTATGCCCATATTGCCATGGGGCAGGCGATTGCCGATGCCGGGCTGAGTGAGGCCGAGATCGTTAACCCGCGCACCGGGCTTGTGGCGGGCTCCGGCGGGCCATCGACCAGTGCGATGCTGGCGGCGCATCAGGTGGTGTTGAACACCGGGGCGACCAAGCGGATCGGGCCATTTGCGGTGCCCAAATGCATGTCATCGACAATCAGCGCCAATCTGGCGACCGCTTACAAGATCAAGGGAATCAACTATTCGATCACCTCGGCCTGTTCGACCAGCCTGCATTGCATCGGCAATGCGGCCGAGCAGATCATGCTGGGCAAGCAGGACGTGATGTTTGCAGGCGGCGGTGAGGAGTTGGATTGGACATTGTCGTGCCTGTTTGACGCGATGGGGGCGATGTCTTCGAAATATAACGACACGCCGCAGCAGGCCAGCCGGGCGTTTGACGCCGGGCGTGACGGGTTTGTTATTTCTGGCGGCGGCGGCATCGTGGTGCTTGAGGAGCTTGAGCACGCCCGCGCGCGCGGGGCCAAGATTTACGCCGAAGTGACCGGCTATGCCGCCACTTCGGACGGGCATGACATGGTTGCGCCCAGCGGTGAGGGCGGTGAACGCGCGATGCGGCTGGCGCTGGAAACGCTGCCCGAGGGGCGAAAGGTTTCCTATATCAACGCGCATGGCACCTCCACCCCGGTGGGGGATGTTGGGGAGGTGGAAGCGGTGCGCCGGGTCTTTGGCGAAGGCCAGACGCCGCCCGTTTCATCGACCAAATCGCTGACCGGACACGCGCAGGGCGCTGCTGGCGCGTTGGAAGCGATCTTCTGCTTGCTGATGCTGGAGCAGGATTTCATTGCGCCCTCAATCAATGTGGAGACGCTCGACCCGGCCATTAAGCCCGGTGAGATTGCCACGGAATTGGTCGAAGGGGCTGGGCTTGATTCGGTGATGACGAACTCGTTCGGGTTCGGCGGCACTAATGGGTCGATGATCCTTTCGAAATTTCAGGGGTAGGTCGTGATGGGTGGGCGGATGCAGGGAAAGCGCGGATTGATCATGGGGGTGGCCAACGCCCACTCGATCGCCTGGGGAATTGCACAGGCGATGGCAGAGGCAGGGGCAGAGCTGGCCTTTACTTATCAGGGCGAAGCCTTCGGCAAGCGGGTGCGGCCTTTGGCGGAGAGCCTTGGTTCGGATTTCATGGTCGATGTTGATGTCACCGATGATGCTTCGCTCGACGCGGCGTTCGAGGCGCTGGGCGCGCGGTGGGATCGGCTGGACTTTGTGGTGCACGCGATTGCCTTTTCTGACAAAGCAGAGTTGTCGGGGCGGTTTCTCAACACCAGCCGGGAGAATTTCAAGCATTCGATGGATATCTCCTGTTATTCGCTGATCGAGGTGGCGCGCCGTGCGGAGCCGATGATGAGCGCGGGCGGCACGGTGTTGACGCTGACGTATCAGGGCTCAAACCGGGTGGTTCCCAATTACAACGTGATGGGCGTGGCCAAGGCCGCGCTGGAGGCGACGGTGCGCTATCTTGCCAATGATCTTGGCCCGCAGGGGATTCGGGTGAATGCGGTGTCGCCCGGCCCGATGAAAACGCTTGCCGGAGCCGCGATTGGCGGCGCGCGCAAGACTTTCCGCCATACGGAGGCGAATGCGCCGATGCGCTCAAATGCGACGCTGGAGGCGATTGGCGGCACGGCGGTTTATCTGGCCTCCGATGCGGGAGCATTCACCACCGGGGAGGTGATCCGGGTGGATGGCGGCTATCACGTTCTGGGAATGCCGCAGAGCGAGAATTTGTAAGGCGTGCGCGTTTCCTTTTTGTAGTGTTCGCAATCTGTGGTGGTGAAAAAGCCATCGCGCAACCTTAAATTGACTTTGCTTTGAGTACGTTTGCTTGCCAATATTCCAGCATTAGGGAAAGGCGGTGAAAGAATGAATCTTTCTGATAGAGCATTGCTAGGCATTCGTGAGCGAGAGATTGAGGAGCGACACAACGCCTTCAATAAATCGGCTAACAGCAGGAAGCGGGTGGTCTATTGGATCGGCTTCTTGGATGGTGCACTGTCATCACAACGTATCGAAGAGGGTGAGGAAGACGCCCTTCTTGCGGAAGCAGGGAAGTTTGCCGAATTTTTTAACGATCCGGACGCCTCGGATCTTGTGGAAGACATTCGAGCGAAGTGCTTTTCCTCTGAGGGCGATCTGATGGATCAACTGAAACAGGTGATAGCCGACAAACGAGCTGAACTTGGGTTTGGAGCAGCTTCTGCTGAAACTGACGAAATGAACGAGTTTCTTGGATTTTGTGCGGGGATCATCTGTGACGGCAAGATCCTTGAATCAGAAGCCCGCGCCATTTTCCGGCGTTTTAGAGATTCGGCAATCCTGATGCATGCAGCGCCTTTCGCTACGTTGAAGGCAGCAGTTGAAGCGGCGATGGATGATGATGTCCTCACGGAAAACGAGGCTGAAGAAATCCAACAGTGGATTGCCCAGTTGGTCGGAGATGGTTTCATCGACACTGGAATCCCGAACATTGGGACGGTTGCAAAACTTGATGAGCCGATCACAGTTCCGGATGAGATTGTACTTGAAGGCTCGGTGTTCGTCCTAACGGGTCCAATGCGAATGGGGCCTAGGTCATTCATCATTTCTGAGATTGAAAGCGTCGGAGGAAGTTGCGTCCCCCGAACGACCAAGAAAACCGACTATGTTGTGATCTCTTCGACTGCATCTCGGCACTGGCGCACCACGCATTTTGGTACGAAGATTGAACGTGCCAAAGAGTTGATCGAGGAAGGGCAGAAGCTTCGTTTCGTGTCTGAGGTAGCCCTGGAGAAGGCAATTAAGGACACCAGGATTGACGTGTAACCAGCATCGAATGCCGGACCTGCCTCAGCGTTTTCGAAACGTCAGGTAATGCGGCACCCGGCCTTCGCGTAGGGCTTTTTGTTCGTAGCGGGTCGAGAGCCAGTCATCCCATGGGGCGCGCCAGTCTGCGGGGCGTTGGGCCAGCCATTCAAAGCCGTGATTGGGGACTTCTTCGAGGGTCTGGCGGACGTAATCGGGGATATCGGTGGCGACGCGGAAGATGGCACCGGGTTTCAGCACACGCGCCAGCGGCTTTAGATGTTCAGGCGTGACGAAACGGCGCCGGTGGTGGCGCTTTTTCGGCCATGGATCGGGGTAGAGCAGGAAGGCGCGGGAAATCGACGCGGCGGGCAGCACATCAAACAGATCGCGCGCATCACCAGGGTGGATACGGATATTTTCGCACCCTGATGTGCGAATTTTTCCCAACAGCATGGCAACGCCGTTGATGTAGGGTTCGGCCCCGATGATACCGACGCCGGGGTTTTGGGTGGCTTGATGCACCAGATGCTCCCCACCGCCGAAACCCACTTCCAGCCAGATATCACGCCCGCCGAAAAGTGCGCCCAGATCGAGCGGCGTGCGGTCTGGGTTTTCGTCCCAGCCGACCGGGCCGGGGGACAGTTGCGCGAGGTCTTCGGTAAGCCATGTCTCCTGACTTTTGCGCAGGCTCTTGCCTTTGAGGCGGCCATAAAAATTGCGCCACGGCGCGCCGGATTGGTGATGGTCGGGTTTGCTCATGGCTGCCTCCTAAAGCGTTTCGCCTTATTGCCCGATCACGGCAAATGCCGAAACGCTTTATCTTCTGCCAAAGGTAGGATCAAGCGATCGGAGGGTCATGGTTTCTCCGTGAGCGCGCCGTAATTCAGTCAAATTTGTTAACAATACATGGTGCATCCGAAACTCATGATCGAGACCTGACTGCTGGTCGGGAAATGTAACGAGGAAACTGATATGTTGAACAAACGGACCTTGGGGGCATTTGGCTTTGCTTGCTGCGCTGCCCTTGCTCAACCCGCGAGTGCGGCCACCTCTACCACTGGTGATCTGAGCGTGATCGCTGTTGTGGCGGATACGTGTATTCTGGCGACGGGAACGGCGCTTTCTTTCGCCACGGTAAACACGGCGACAACTTCGAACGAGGTGACGCCGGGTCTGGTGACTGTGACTTGCACCGCGACACGCAGTGCGATCACCGTGACGCTTGATGGTGGTGACAATCTGGACGGCAGCGACCGGCAGATGAAATCGACGAACAACGACTTGCTTCCCTACGAGGTGTTCAGCGATTCCGGTCACACCGAGGCCGTGGCCGTGAATGGCACGATTTATGACAAAGGCGTGACGGCGGCCATCCCGCAAGTGATTCCGGTTTATGGCCAGGTGCCAGCAGGCAGCTATAATGCCGGGGCCTATTCCGACACCATCACGGTGACGCTGAATTACTAAGGGTGTTTGCCACGCAACCGGAATACCGGTGCGTGGCAAGGACTTTGACCCCAATTTTCGAGCAGAAAAGAGGCCAAGGCAATGAAACCGAACAAGAAATTAAACGGATTTCCGGGTATTATCGTCGCGGCGGCGCTTGTGCTTGCCCCGTCCATCGCGGGCGCGGAGAGCGTCGCGGTCTCGCCAACCCGGCTTAATGTGCATACGCCGCAGCAACAAACCACGCTGACGGTCAAGGCCGGGGGGCGTCAGGCTTCGGTCGTGCAACTTCGGGTGATGGCGTGGAATCCGCGGCATGATCCGAACGACATCAAACCGACGCGCAACGTGGTGGTCAGCCCGCCAATGGCCCGGTTGCGGCCACGTCAGGAATTGACGGTGCGGATCGTGCGGACCAAGAAGCGCGCGGTGCGCGGCAAGGAATGCTATCGCGTGCTTGTTGACCGGCTTCCGGGCAAAGAGCAAAGCGGTCAGGCTGTGAAGCTTCAGGTGCGCCATTCCGTGCCGCTTTGCTTCACATCGTAAAGCACACCTGATGCACGGGGCGGATAACAAAGCCCCGGCATCAAGGACGTGACAGGCAATGCGATGCTGACATTTCGAGCAAAATCCCTTGGTGTAATTCTGAGCGCCGCCCTGATCGGCGCCGGCCTGCACGCGCAGACCACGGCCGATCTGCAAACCACCGCAGACGTGGGGGCTGCGGGGCAGGTGGTGCCGCTTTACCTTGCGGTGACGATCAACGGCAAGAGCACCGGGCTGGTGGCGGAGTTCACCGCCCAGCTTGACGGGTCCGAGATGCGAACCACACATCATGAGCTGACTGATCTGGGCATTCGCGCGAAGCGGGGCTGGGCCGCAGCGAGGTGGCGCTCGATGATATTGACGGGCTGAGCTATGATTATGATGAGGTCAGTCAGGCGCTTTACATCGACATTCCGCTGTCCGGGCTGGTGCCCAAGGTTGTTTCCGCCGCGCATCGTCAAGGGTTTGAGAAGGCGGACAAGGCCTATGGCGGGGTTCTGAATTATTCGCTGGTTGCCGATACCGGGTTCGGCGCGGCTTACCAGACCTATGACGGGTCGCTGTCGGCCAGCCTTGACGGTTGGGGCTTCATGCCGTTCGGGCGGTTGCGCTCTACCGGGTTTGTGCGCCGCCCGTTCGGCGATGGCGGGCAGGAGCAGACGCTGAGGCTGGAGAGCGCGTTTACCGCCGATATGCCGGGCAAGGCGTTGAAGTTGACATTCGGCGATTTTACCTCGGCCGGGCCGGGGTGGGCGCGGCCTATTCGGATGGGCGGGATCGAGCTGCGCCGCGATTTCTCGCTCAGAAGCGATCTGGTCACGGATCAGCGGCTTTCCTATGCGGGGGCGGCGGCGGTGCCCTCTTCGGTGGATGTGTTCATCGAAAACAGCCGGGTGTTCAGCACACAGGTGTCGCCCGGCCCGTTTCAGCTTGAGGATGTGCCGATTCAGGGTGGGGGAGATGCCGAGATTGTGGTGCGCGGCATTGACGGGCAGGTGAGCCGCAGGACGGTTTCGTTTTTCAGTTCCAGCCGCCTGCTGAAGAAAGGAATGGCGGATTACAGCTTGGGCTTTGGCCGTGCCCGTGAAGGGTTCGGGATAGACAGCAATTCCTATGGCGGGGAGGGTATCTTTACCGCCAGCTTGCGTTTCGGGCTGACCGAGAAGCTGACGCTTGAGGGGCATTATGCGACGACAACAGATTTTCGGGTTCTGGGCGGTGGCGTTGCGGCGGTGCCGTTTTCGCTGGGCGAAGTGCGCATTGCCGGAGCGGCGAGCGAGTTTCGCGGCCAGCGCGGGCGGTTTGGCCAGATTGACATGCAGACCCAGATTGGAGCGATTGATTTCAACCTGTCTTCGATGCGCACCGATGGCGGGTTTGCCGATCTCGCCTATGTCACCGGGCTGAGCTATCTATCGACGGGTGGCACAGCCGGGTCGTTGCTTGAAGTGCCGCTGGCGCAGGACGTGGTGAGCGTTTCGGTGCCGGTCGGGCGCAACAAGCGCCGGTTGGGGGTGTCATACGTGCGGGCCAAGCGCAGCACCTCGCGCGACCGGCTGGCCTCGGTCTCCTATGGCACATCGCTGGGCGGTGGGCGCGGGGCGATCAGCCTGAATGGCAGCTATAACTTCGAGACTGCGGATACCCGGCTGACGTTGGGGCTTTCGATGAAGATCGGCAAGCGGACCTATGCACAGGCATCGGCCTATACGGATACGAATGGGCGGCAGACGCAGGATGTCTCTTATACCCGCACCATGGGGCCGGGCGAAGGGGCGTATGGCTATTCGATTCAGGCGGCGCGGCGCAGCGGCAAGACGCCGGTGCGGGTGAAGGGCGATCTGCGCACCCGCTATGGCATGGTTTCGGGAGAGGTCCAGAGCCAAGGCGATGGTGCCTATTTGCGCAGCCAGCTTGACGGCGCGGTCGCCTTTACCGGCGGCGGGTTTGCGATGGGTAATCAGGTGAATGATGGGTTTGCGATTGTGGATATCGGGGTTCCCGAGATTCCGGTTTATCTTGATAATCGCCCGGTGGCGCGGACCAATGCGCGCGGGCGGGTGCTGGTCAACGGGCTCAATGCCTACCGGAGCAACCGGGTTTCGGTCAATGTGCGCGATCTGCCACCGGATGCAACGCTTGGTGTTTCGGCGGTTGATCTGGTGCCGTCGCGCGGTTCGGGCCAGCATGTGAGCTTTGGCGGTAGCGAAAACGGTGGCGTGTTGGTGGTGCTGCGCGGGGCGGATGGCAAAGTGCTACCTGCTGGTGCGGTGGTTCAGGCCAATGGCCGTTCAGCGGAATACTATGTCGGTTATGACGGTGAGACATGGATCGAGGATGCCCATGCGACGAACACGCTGCATGTGACATGGCAGGGCGGGGCCTGTGTTGCGCGGTTTGGCTATACCGATGAGGGGGCCATTCAGGATGTGATCGACCCGGTGGTGTGCAAATGAGTGTGAAGTGGTTTTTCTTCGTTGTTTTGTTGGCCCTGTTCGCGGGATTTGGCGCGGCCCCGGTTGCGGCGGCGAATTGTCAGGCGGAGATGAGCGACGTGAATTTCGGCTCCGTGAGCCTGCGCGCGGGGGTGCAAAACCGGGCTGCGGGGCGGTTGGAAGTAACGTGCTCGAATGCGCTGGTTTCGGTCGTCGGCGTTTGCGTGCGCTTTGGTGCCGGATCGGGCGGAGCGGCCAGCGGCAACGCGCCGCGTTATATGCAAGGTGGCACGGGTGCGAAACTGGCCTATCAGCTTTCCACCGTGGGGTATGGCAGCGGGTTTGGCACATTGAATGAGGTTTACCTGACGGTGCCGATCCTGTTGGGGCATGGCCGTGCTTCGATACCGATTTACGGCGAAATCCAAAGCACCGGCACGGCGTTTGATACCGGCCATTATCAATCGGTGTTTTCCGGGCCGTCACAGATCGAGATGAGTTATGGCATCCTGAGCTGCAACCTGTTCGGGCAAAGCCACCCGGTGCCGGACTTCAAAGTTTCGGCCGACACGGTGGCGAGTTGTGAACTGGACGTGGGGGCGATGGATTTTGGCCGGATCAGCGGGCTGGGCATGGCGCCCGCAGATGCGACGGCCTCGGTTGATGTGCGCTGCACCAATGGCACGAATTATTCGGTTTCCATGGGGCTGGGCGAGGGCAGCGGGGTGAGCGACCCGGAACAGCGCAAGATGAGCAGTCTTGGAAATACGCTAACGTATGGTTTGTTTCATGACCCCGGCCATAGCCAAGTTTGGGGAGAGGCACCGGCATCGCGCGTTACTGGTGCTGGGTCGGGGTATGATCAGCGGTACACCGTTTATGGGCGGATTTATCAAGGGCAGCAAACCCAGATTGGCGTTTACCGGGATTCCGTTATCGTTACGGTGAATTACTGAGCCTCAGAGTTGCGCGCTGGGGCGGGCGCGGATGCGGGCGAACCAAGCCAGCGTTGCGGCGTTTTCTTCGGGGATGCGGGTTTTGATCACGCGGGCGAAATCGGTAAACACGAAGCCGGTGATATCGGCCATGGAGAATGCATCACCCGCAAGCCATTCGCTTTGCGAGAGTCGCTTTTCGAGCAGGTCGAAAAAACCAGCGACGCGCTTGCGACCGCGTTCGGCCAGTTCGGGGATCTGGTCAAGATCAAGCGTGCCGGGCAGGGCGCGGCCTGCCATTGCAGGGTGCGAGTTGCAGAATGCCTCACCCACCGCCATGCCGCCGTGGGATTCGCAGATGGCGTTCCACATGGCAACGGCGGCTTTTTCTTCCGGGCTAAGGCCCATCAATGGCGGCACGGGAAAGCGGGCTTCGAGATATGTGGCGATGGCGACGTTTTCGATAATGGTGGCCTGCTCGTCGGTGATCAGAACCGGCAGGGTGGCGAGCGGGTTTACCTTTAGAAACTCTTCTGAACGCTGCTCATTATTCGCGATGCTGATATCAATGGTTTCAATATCAAGCCCTTTTTCGGCAATGAACATCCGGGCACGGCGTGGGTTGGGGGCGGTGGAACAATCATAGAAAAGCACTGGCAGGCTCCTTCGCGTTATTGCGGCGAGTGTGGCGCGTGTTGCGCGCGAGCGCCAGTGCCGCGCTGCAAGAATTTACCGACCACCCCGGTGAGAGAAAAACGCCGCCCCGGAGGCGGGACGGCGTTGGCAGGGTTAATCTGCGGCTTAGACTTCGGCTTTCAGCGCCTCAACCAGATCGGTTTTTTCCCAGGTGAAGCCGCCTTGTTCATCGGGGTTGCGCCCGAAATGGCCGTAGGCGGCAGTGCGCTGATAGATCGGTTTGTTGAGATCGAGATGGGTGCGGATGCCACGCGGCGTGAGGTCCATAGAGCGGTCAACGGCGACCTCGATCTTCTCGTCCGGGACGATGCCGGTGCCGTGCGTGTCGACATAGATCGAAAGCGGCCGGGCGATGCCGATGGCATAGGAAAGCTGCAACGTGCAGCGCTTGGCAAGGCCCGCCGCGACGATGTTCTTTGCCAGATAGCGCGCGGCATAGGCGGCGGAGCGGTCAACCTTGCTGGGATCCTTGCCGGAGAAGGCACCGCCGCCATGTGGCGCCGCGCCGCCATAGGTATCGACGATAATCTTGCGCCCGGTCAGGCCCGCATCGCCATCCGGCCCCCCAACGACGAATTTTCCGGTCGGGTTGACGTGCCATACGGTTTTGGGGGTGATCCAGCCCGAGGGCAGAATTTCGGTGATATAGGGTGCCACGATCTCGCGCACATCGTCGGAGGTGAGTTTCGGATCGAGATGTTGTGTTGAGAGGACGATTGAGGAGGCAGCGACCGGGCGGCCAGCCTCATAGCGGATCGAAAGCTGGGATTTGGCATCGGGGCCGAGCTGAGGCTCGGTGCCATCTTTGCGCACCGCAGCGAGGCGGCGCAGGATCGCATGGGCGAACTGGATCGGGGCGGGCATAAGCGCGTCGGTCTCATCGCAGGCAAAGCCGAACATGATTCCCTGATCGCCGGCACCTTCATCCTTGTTTTCGGAGGCATCGACCCCTTGGGCGATGTCGGCTGACTGAGCGTGAAGGTAGTTGTCGACCTTCATGTTGGCCCAGTGAAAGCCGTCCTGCTCATAGCCGATATCCTTGACGCATTGGCGTGCGATGTCCTCGACAGTGGCGATCACATCGCCGGGGCCGCGCACTTCGCCGCCGATCACCACGCGGTCGGTGCTGGCAAAGGTTTCGCAGGCGACGCGGGAATGCGGGTCCTGGCTTAGGAAGGCATCAAGGACGGCGTCGGAAATCCGGTCGCAGACCTTATCGGGGTGTCCTTCGGAAACGGATTCCGAGGTGAAAATATAACTGTCGCGGGTCATGAAAATGCTCCATTGGGATTTGCCCGCCACGTCAGGAAGCCGTTGTGGCGAGAGATTGTCTTTGGTTACGCAGTTGGTTGGGCAGGGTCAATGGCGAAAGCGGCGGCGATACGCCAGCAAAGCGAGCGCGCCAAGCACAACGATCAGCGCGGGCAAATCGCCGGTGCGCGAATAGAGCGTGGGCGGCAGCGTGGGCGGCAGAGGCGCGTCAACGAAACCAGCGGTGCCAAGGGCTATCTGGTGCTGCACCGTGCCGCGCGGGCCGATCATTGCAGAGACGCCGGTATTGGCAACCCGCACCATGGGCAGACCCTGTTCAATGGCCCGCATCCGGGCTTGCTGAAGATGCTGGAACGGGCCGGAGAAGCGGCCAAACCATGCGTCATTGGTGACTTGCAACAACAGGCGCGGGCGTGACGGGGCTGCATTGACGTCCTGCGGGAACACCGCCTCATAGCAGATAAGCGGTAGCGCCGGACCGATGCCGGGCAGGGTGATCAGCGCCGGGCCGGGGCCGGGGGAATAGCCGTGGCCCTCTTGCGCGGCGAGACCGTGGATACCGAAGCGGGCAAGGAAATCACCGAGTGGCATATATTCGCCGAACGGGACAAGATGATATTTGTCGTAGACTGCGGCAGGGCTGCCATCGGGGTTCAGAAGGGCAAGCGAATTGAGCAGCCGTGGGCCATCGAGGCGGCGCAAGCCGACGATAACCGGCGTGCCCCCGGCGGTTCCGGCGATGATGGAAAGCGCGTCATCGGCATTTTCCATAAGCCAGGGAATAGCTGTTTCGGGCCAGACGATAAGTGCGGGGGGCGCGGTTTGCGATGGGGCGGCGGTGAATTCGATCTGACGGCGAAAAAAGGTGGAGACATAGGCCGGGTCCCATTTTTCGCGCTGGGGTGCGTTGGGTTGGATAAGGCGGATGACGGGGGCATCCGGAGTGGGCGGCACAGGGTGGGAAAGCGGGATGGCGGCGAGCAGGAGGGCGCCACAGAGTGCGGTGGGTGCGGCACGCAGGATGACGGGCGTGGGTTTGGTGAGGTGCCACAGGCTGACCGCGCAGGCCAGCGCGAAGGCGGTGAGGCCATGCGGGCCGATGAAAGCCGCGTATTGAGCCGCCGGGCTGGCCGACAGGGTGTAGCCGATCAAGGCCCACGGAAAGCCGGTGAATATGTAGCTGCGCAGCAGTTCCGCGCCGGTGAGAGCCGCAATCCACGCGAGGCCGCTGCCCCCTAAACGCCGCGCCAGACCGGAGGCAGCGCCCCAGAAAAGCGCCAGCCCACCGGCAAGCAAGACCAGCGCAAACGGCGCCATCCAGCCATAGCGGGCAATATCGACCAGGAACGGCTCAACAATCCAGTTGAGCGCCACGGCGAAATAGCCGGTGCCACCGGCCCAGCCGATCCAGAAGGCCGGTTTGACGCCGTTGGTGGCGTGAAACAGCGCGAAGAGGCATGCCAGCCCGACAAGCCCCAAGGGCCAGAGGTTGAACGGTGCCTGCGCCAGTGCGCCGACACCACCAGCAAGAGCGGCAAGCCCCATCCGGCGAAGCAGCGAGACAGAGTGCAGGCGTGCCCCGGCGCGCCCGGCAGATAGCCGGTTGTCAGTCATCTTTGGCGAATTTATTCGGCAAGCGCACGCGCATACGTTTGATGCGGCGCGGGTCGGCGTCGATCACCTCGAACTCGGCCCCGTTTGGGTGCTTGATTACTTCACCGCGCACCGGCACATGGCCTGCAAGCATGAAGACCAGCCCGCCAAGCGTGTCGATCTCTTCTTCATCCACCTCTTCGTCAGCGGTGAGCGAGAAGTTGATTTCCGCTTCGAAATCTTCAAGCGGAGTTTTGGCCTGCGCGAGATAGCTGCCATCCTTTTGCAGGGCGAAATGCTGATCCTCTTCGTGGTCATGCTCGTCCTCGATCTCACCGATGACCTGTTCAATCAGGTCTTCGATGGTGACAAGCCCGTCAACGCCGCCGTATTCGTCGATCACCAGTGCAAGGTGGCGACGCTCTGTCTGCATCTTTGAGAGCAAGACACCGATCGGCATGGAGGGCGGGACGAAAAGCAGCGGGCGCAGCATTTTCTTGAGCGCGAAACGGCCCTTGGTTGACCCGTTGAAGCCATGCCGAAGCGCCAAATCCTTCAGATGCGCAAACCCGAGGGGGGTATCGAGCGTATCCTGATAGACCGGCACCCGGCTGAGGCCGCTGTCACGAAAGACCTGCACCAGATCTTCCTTGGTGATCGTTGATGGCGCGGCAATGATATCTGCCTTCGGGACCATCACATCCTCGACCGCGAGGCGGCGGAGGTTGAACATGCCGGGAGGGACCAAATGCGAGGTTACAGGGCCAGCTTCGTCTGCTTCTGACGGGCTGAGCGCGCCGATGATGCGCCTGAAAAATCCTTCTGGTGCCGGGTGGTCAGTGGTTTCCGGTGTCTGGCCGTTCTGGTCGGTCTGCGCGCTTTGCGCCGCATTAGAAGACCCGTCGTTGCTGTCGTCCATCGTTCCTTTCCTGGGGAGTGGCCCCTTATTCAACCCTATATGGGTCTGCGATACCCAGTTTGCCAAGTATGGCTGTTTCCATGTTTTCCATCAGAGTGGCATCGCGGTCACGGATGTGATCATACCCCAGAAGATGCAAGGTTGCATGAATGATCAGATGGGTGAGGTGCTCATCGAGCGTTTTTCCTTGATCGGCGGCTTCTTTCACACAGGTTTCATAGGCAAGGGCTATGTCACCCAGTTCGGGTTCATCCGGCCCATCCGGGTCTGTTTCGGGCGGGTGAGGCGTGGCCCCGTCTTGTTCGGCCGATAAATCGGTGGCGGGCCATGATAGCACGTTTGTTGGCTGCGGTTTGCCGCGAAAATCGCCATTGAGGCCTGCAATGCGCGTGTCGTCGCAGGCCAGAATGGAGACCGAGAAGTCTTCGCCCAAGCCAAGATATTGGTGCGTGGCCACTATGGCGCGCTGAGCGATGGTGTCGAGAGCGAGCGTCTGCCAGAGCGGCTCTTCAATGAGAATGTCGATTTCCATGGACGGGCTTTAGGGGGCGTGCGGTGTGATGGCAATGAGGAATGCCGAGACGGGGCTGCGGGGCGAAATCCGGTCTACACTTGGTCGTGGTGCTATTTCGCTTCGTCAGCTTTTTCGTAGGCGTCGATGATCGCGGCGACAAGAGGATGGCGAACCACGTCTTTCGAGGTGAAGTAATTGAAGCTGATGCTGCTAATACCGGAGAGCAGGTTTTCCGCATCGCGTAGGCCGGATTGCACCCCGCGCGGCAGATCGACTTGGCTTCGGTCGCCGGTGATGACCATGCGGGAGCCTTCGCCAAGGCGGGTAAGGAACATTTTCATCTGCATCGTGGTGGCATTTTGCGCTTCATCAAGCACCACGAACGCATTGGCAAGCGTGCGCCCGCGCATGAAGGCCAAGGGTGCGATTTCAATGCGCTTTTCTTCGATTAGCTTGGCCAGTTGCTTGCCGGGTAAAAAATCATTCAGCGCGTCATAGAGTGGCTGCATGTAAGGATCGACCTTGTCTTTCATATCGCCCGGCAGGTAGCCCAATTTTTCGCCCGCCTCCACGGCGGGGCGCGAAAGAATGATCCGATCGACAAGCCCTTCGGTGAACATGTTCACGCCAACGGCAACCGCGAGATAGGTTTTGCCGGTGCCCGCCGGGCCGATGCCGAAGGCAAGTTCGTTTTGGAAGAGCGATTGCACGTAAGCTTTTTGCGCATCGGTGCGCGGCTCGACCGTTTTCTTGCGGGTCTTGATCTCCAACCGCCCGCCACGGAACATTTCAAGCTGATCGCCGGGAGTGTCCGGGCCTGCGTTCTCCATCCGGAGTTCACGGTCAACATCGCCGTGATCGACGGAGCGGCCGGTTTCCAACCGTTCATAGAGCGCATTGAGAACGTCGGTTGCTTCGCCGACCGCCGCCGCATCGCCGATTATGGCAAGCTGATTACCGCGACGCAGGATCTGCACACCGAGTTTTTGTTCGATTTCCGCGAGGTTGCGATCATATTCGCCGCAAAGTTCGATCAGCAGGCGATTATCGGGATACTCGACCAGATGCTCAACAAGGGCATCGGGGTCCGTGGGCGGAGGGGACGTCACGGTAGCAGTCAATCAAATCTCCATCTGGCGATCTTGTTTTGAAGGGTGCCCAAAACCGGGCAGCGACGCAAGGGAGTGCGCGGAAATGTCATCGAAATGAGATGAAAACAGCCGCGAAGGTTTCCCCTCGCGGCTGTTTTATTTGGCATATGGTTGGCCGCATCAGAGCGGATCACCGATCACGCTGGTTGCACCGCCCTTGAAGTTGCCGGTGGCGACATTCGGCGGAGCCACACCGGAGCAAACCGGCTTGCCATATTTATCCATCCGGGCCGAGAGATACCCCTCAACCCCATCGTCGATGATCCAGTTGTCACAGCCATTCGGGTCGACCCAAATGCCAGCCTTGAGTTGGCTCAGGTGTTTTGAGTCGATGCCTTTGTCATGGCTTTTGTCGGGGCCATAAGCCCCTTGTTCGAACATGGCCTCGGTGCAGGCTGATAGAGAGCCGAGGACCGCGACGGCGAGAAGCGCTTTTGCGAGTTTCATGTATATCTCCCTCGGGCTCAGCGGATGCAGATGATTTCGACGCGGCGGTTTTTGGCCATGCCCGCGGCAGAGGCGTTCGAGGCTGCGGGCATACGTTCGCCGTAACCTCTCACATCGACGACATGCGCGCCGGTCGTTTGCGCGACCCGTGCCACGGAATTGGCCCGGCGCAACGAGAGGCGCAGGTTATAGGCATCCGAGGCCCGGCTATCGGTATGGCCAGCGATGACGTATGCCTGTGCGCCGGTTTTCTTGAAGAATTCGCGCAGACGTTGTTTGCCGGGTGCGCTGATCCGGGCGCTGTCTGTTGCGAAATACTGATCCGAGTTCATCACACCGCAAACATTCCCACGGTGACAGACCGGAATACCCTGCCGGGTGACATGCGGTGTCATGTAGCCTTCTGCACCGTCATCCATGACCCAGTGTTCGCAGCCGTCCGGATCGACCCAGATCGTGGGGATATATTCTTCCCCCTGGATCACCCGGCCATCCGGCATGGTGACCTGAACCGCATCATTTGCTTTTGACTGCGCCATACTGGCATCAGCCGAAATGAAAACGCTCAAAGCAGCAGCAGCAATGCCACTCATGAACACGTTCACTGTTTTCGAAAACCTTTTCGCCACAGCTTCTGTCCCTTGATTATAGTTTCCCCCACCAAGCCATTGTCGGAAATGAATCTTCCAAGGCCCAGACCTAAAGATACCAGCAGTCTAACAATTTTGGCGGTCATGTGAAGAAAAATTCACCAGATATTGTGGCTAATGCAGAAACAATGTCGATTTATGCGACATCGCGGCGCATCAGCCACCAAATATTGAGCCGGTCCGGGCGGCTTTGGTCCTGGTGGGATTAAATCAATACGCCCGAAAGCGAGTTTGCGCCGCTTGCGACGATTCTAACCCGGCGCAATTCTCCGGCATGTGCGGGGCATTCAGAGACGTGGACCGCGTGCAGGTGATCGGACTTGCCAACCATCTGGCCGGGTTGGCGGCCGGGCTTTTCAAACAAAACGCCAACGTCGCGGCCAACCATTGCCGCCTGGCGGGCATGTTGTTGTTCGGTGATCAACGCCTGAAGCGCGCGCAGTCGTGCATCGGCAACCTCTGCGGGAACCTGAGGACGCTCTGCGGCGGGTGTGCCGGGGCGTGGGGAATACTTGAACGAATAGGCCTGCCCGTAGCCGACCTGCCGGATCAGGTCCATCGTATCGGCAAAATCGGCATCGCTTTCTTCGGGGAAGCCGACGATGAAATCGCCGGAGAGCAGGATATCGGGGCGCGCGGCGCGGATACGCTCGATCAGGCGCAGATAGCTGTCGCGGTCGTGACTGCGGTTCATTCGTTTGAGAATACGATCGGAGCCGGATTGGACGGGAAGATGCAGGTAGGGCATCAGTTTCTCGCAAGTGCCGTGTGCTTCGATCAAATCATCGCTCATGTCGTTGGGATGCGAGGTGGTGAAGCGGATGCGCGCAAGGCCGTCAATCTCGGCCAGCGCATAGATCAGGCGGGCGAGGGTATATTCACCGCCCGGCCCGGCGCCGTGATAGGCGTTCACGTTCTGACCCAGCAGGGTGATTTCGCGCACGCCGCGCTCAACCAGATCGCGGGCCTCGTCCAGAACGCGCGCGACCGGGCGGGAGGCTTCCGCACCGCGCGTATAGGGCACGACACAGAAGGCGCAGAACTTGTCACAGCCTTCCTGCACGGTGAGAAAGGCGGTGGGGCCACGTTTGGCCTTGGGGCGCGATTTGAGCCGCTCGAATTTGTCTTCTTCCGGGAAATCGGTGTCGAGCACCTTTTCGCCGTGGCGGGTTCGCGCCTCCATCTCGGGCAGGCGATGATAGGCCTGCGGGCCGACGACCAGATCGACAAGCGGCTGACGGCGGATGATTTCCGCGCCTTCCGCTTGTGCCACGCAGCCTGCCACGCCGATCTTTAGGTCGGGGTTTTCTGCCTTCAGTGATTTGAAACGGCCCAGCTCGGAATAGACCTTTTCGGCGGCTTTTTCACGGATATGGCAGGTGTTGAGCAAGATCATGTCGGCGTCTTCGGGCGCGCCGACTTCGGTATAGCCAACGCCGCCCATGGCCTCGGCCATGCGTTCGCTGTCATAGACGTTCATCTGGCAGCCATAGGTTTTGATATAGAGTTTCTTCGGCTCGGCCATGGTACCCTCTGCGCGGCGGTTGAGGGCGTCATACAAGAGCACAGGGACGCTTGCAATGCGCCGGGATTTAACCGATTCTGTATGAAATGGCGCTAAGGCGTTTCGAGGTCAGGCTGTGGATCAGCTTCAGTTCGGAATAGAGGATGAGGGCGGGAATGCAGTATTCGGGCTTGGGCGAGTTTGTGAGCAAGGGCACTGCGGTGTTGGCCAAGGGGCCGATGGCGCTTGTCTTTGTCGAAGACGAGGTCGAGCTTGGCACCACGCTGCGCCACAACCAGCAGCTTGGGTTCAAATCGGTGGTGGCATTCATGCCCGACCGGTTTGCCATGCCAGCGGATCTGCGCGCGAAGGTGCATCGGGTGAGTTTTGACGTGACCCGCGAGGGCGGGGTGCAGACGGCGGTGAACGCGGTGATGCGGGCAGCGGCAGGGCAGTGGGTTTATTACTGTTACAACGCCGAATACCTGTTTTATCCATTCTGTGAGACTCGCACCATTGGGGAGATGCTGGCGTTTCAGAATGAAGAGCGGCGCGACGCGATCCTGACCTATGTGATCGACCTATATGCCGGTGATCTGGAGCGGTATCCCGATGCGGTTTCGCTGGATGAAGCGTTTCTCGATAAATCGGGTTATTATGCGCTGGCGCGCGCGAATATGGCCGATCAGGGCCATCCCAAGGAGCGGCAACTCGATTTCTTCGGGGGGCTGCGCTGGCGCTATGAAGAACACGTGCCCGCACTGCGCCGGAAGATCGACCGGGTTGCGGTTTTCCGCGCGGCAGCCGGGTTGGAGCTCCGCGAGGACCACACGTTCACGGACGAGGAATACAATACTTTCGCCTGCCCGTGGCACAACAACCTGACCGCCGCGATTGCCAGTTTTCGCACCGCAAAGGCGCTCAAGCGCAATCCCGGTTCGACCTTCGACATCGGCACGTTCCGGTGGCACAACTCAACGCCGTTTGAGTGGCATTCACGCCAGTTGCTTGACCTTGGGCTGATGGAGCCGGGGCAGTGGTTTTGAAGCGCGATGGGGGCGCGGTTCTTTTCACCGGTTGCGCCTGAGGTGATCGCAGGAGCGCTCCGCGCGGGGATATTTATGGCAAAATGAAGCGGGCATCAGGCCCGGCGTGCCGCGGCGGTGGCCTGAATTGCCGCTGCGGCGGCTATGGCGGAACTCCATGCCCACTGAAAATTGTAACCGCCGAGCCAGCCGGTGACGTCGACGGCTTCGCCGATGAAATAGAGGCCGGGCACGGTTTTGGCCGCCATGGTTTTTGACGACAGATCGGCGGTGGAAACGCCGCCTGCGGTTACTTCGGCGGTGCGATAGCCTTCGGTGCCTGACGGGACGAGCGGCCACCTTTGCAATTGGGCGGCGAGATTGCCCAGCGCCGTATCGGATTGATCCGCGAGATTGCCTTTGAGGGCGAGCGTTTCAGTGAGATAGGCGGCGAGGTGTGCAGGTAAGTGGGCGGCGAGCCAAGTGGAGACGGCGCGTCGTCCGTCCGATTGGCGCGCGGCGCGCAGGGTTTTGAGAAGAGGGGCGCCGGGAAAGAGATCGAGCGTGATTGGCGTGCCGGGTTGCCAGAAGCTTGAGATTTGCAGGATCGCGGGGCCGGACAGGCCGCGATGGGTGAAAAGCAGAGCTTCGTCGAAGCTGGTGCTGGCGGTGGTCGCACGGACGGGCAGGGAGACACCCGAGAGCGATGCGAAGCGCCCGTCAGGAAAGGTGAGCGGAACGAGGGCGGGGCGCGCAGGGATAAGCGAGAGGCCGAATTGGCGAGCAATATCATAAGCCATGCCGGTTGCGCCCATTTTGGGAATGGATTTTCCGCCGGTGGCAACGACGAGATTGCGGGCGCGAACGCGTTGACGAATGCCGTTCTGTTCGAGAGTGGCATTAAAATGGGTGCCGTCATGCGAAAGATCCGTGAGCGAGGTTTCAAGCCGGAGCGTGGCGCCGGACTTGGCCATCAGGTTGCGCAGCATGGTGATGATCTGGGTGGCTTTGCCATCGCAGAAAAGTTGCCCCAGAGTTTTCTCATGCCAAGTGATGCCGTGGGCTGAAACCAGCTCGATGAAATCCCATTGCGTGTAGCGTGCTAACGCGGATTTGGCGAAATGAGGGTTGGTGCCGTGGAAGGCCTCTGGCGTGCAGTGGAGGTTGGTGAAGTTGCAGCGCCCGCCGCCGGAAATGCGGATTTTCTCTCCGGGGGTTTTGGCGTGGTCGATGATCAGGGTCGAGGGGCCGCAATGGGCGGCGGCCATCATGCCGGCGGCACCGGCCCCGAGAATGAGAGTGTTTGTATCCATCCCGTCCGCCTTGCCCAGAGCAGCGGAAAATTCAAGTGGAATGTGCGGGAAACAGGTTTGCTGTCATATCCAAACGCGGCGAATCACCGGCTTCCCTTGAGCGAATCGCCGTGGTAGGCTGTCAGCAAGACCCCGGAAATGGGGCCGCCCCAAGTGGGCAACTGAGGCAGATTGAGCGGTGATTTTCCATGACTGAGATGGTCTATGGCGCGGTGCCCGTGCAAGACGGTGAGCCGGTTCTCCCGAAATGGTGGCGAACGGTCGATAAATGGACGCTATCGTGCATCCTGATCCTGTTTGGCATTGGTTTGCTTTTGGGACTGGCGGCGAGTGTGCCATTGGCCGAGAAAAATGGCTTTGGCGCGTTTCATTATGTCACCCGGCAGGCGGTTTTTGGGGCGGTTGCGCTGATTGCGATGCTGATCACGTCGATGATGAGTCCGAAATTGGTGCGGCGGCTGGCGGTCGTCGGGTTTGTGCTCGCGCTTGCGGCGATATTGGCACTGCCTTTCTTCGGCACGGATTTCGGCAAGGGGGCGGTGCGCTGGTTCTCGCTTGGATTTGCCAGCGTGCAGCCAAGCGAGTTCCTCAAGCCGGGCTTCATCGTGGTTTCTGCGTGGATGATGGCGGCGAGCCAGGAGATCGGCGGACCACCGGGCAAGAGCTTTTCGCTGGGGCTGACGGCGGTGATCGTTTTGCTTTTGGCGTTGCAGCCGGATTTCGGACAGGCCAGCCTGATCCTGTTTGCCTGGGGTGTGATGTATTTCGTGGCGGGCGCACCGATGGTGATTCTGGCCGGGTTGGCGGGCAGCGTGGTTCTGGCGGGCACGTTCGCCTATCAGGCCAGCGAACATTTCGCGCGCCGGATTGATGGCTTCCTCAATCCCGAACTCGATCCGCGCACGCAGTTGGGATATGCCGCTAACGCAATTCGTGAAGGCGGTCTTTTTGGCGTTGGTGTGGGTGAGGGCCAAGTGAAATGGAGCCTGCCGGACGCGCATACGGATTTCATTATCGCTGTCGCTGCCGAGGAATACGGGCTGGTGCTTGTGCTCTGCATTATAGCACTTTATGCGACCGTCGTTGTGCGCTCCCTGCTTAGGCTGATGCGCGAGCGCGATCCATTTATCCGGCTGGCGGGCACCGGGTTGGCTTCGATTTTTGGCGTGCAGGCGATGATCAACATGGGCGTTGCCGTGCGGCTTTTTCCGGCGAAGGGAATGACGTTGCCGTTCGTATCTTATGGTGGCTCGTCGCTGATTGCGGGCGGAATTGCGGTCGGCATGTTGCTGGCCTTTACGCGGACGCGGCCGCAGGGCGAGATCGACGAGTTTTTCCGTGGTCGCGGACGGTAGTCCGATCGCCGGGGCGCGCGCCTCGGCCTTTGAGGGAAGACATGGCTCAGAATGAACGGCTTCTGGTAATTGCGGCGGGCGGCACCGGCGGGCATATGTTTCCGGCGCAGGCTTTGGCGGAGGCAATGCTGCGCAAGGGCTGGCGGGTGAAGCTGTCCACCGATGAACGGGGCGCGCGCTATACCGGGGGATTTCCACATACGGTCGAGATTGAGCGGGTGGCGAGTGCCAGTTTCGCGCGCGGCGGTCTGTTGACCAAGGCGCTGGTGCCGTTTCGTATCATCGGCGGGGTGATCGGCGCGACGATGCGGATGTGCCGCGACCGCCCGGATGCGGTTGTGGGCTTTGGCGGCTATCCGACCATTCCGGCGATGGCGGCGGCGTGGTTGCTAAGGTTGCCGCGCATGATCCATGAGCAAAACGGCGTGCTTGGCCGGGTGAACCGGCTGTTTGCCAAGCGCGTCAGCTTGGTGGCCTGCGGGATATGGCCGACCGAGCTTCCCAAGGGTGTGAAGGGCGTTCACACCGGTAATCCGGTGCGACGTGCGGTGTTGGAGCGCGCCGGAGCGAGTTATATTCCGCCGGGCGATTATCCGTTGTCGGTGTTGGTGATCGGCGGCTCGCAGGGGGCGCGGATATTGAGCGATGTGGTGCCGCCCGCAATTGCACAATTGCCGGTGGAAATTCTGCATTATCTGAGGGTGAGCCATCAGGCCCGTGATGAAGATGGTGAGCGGGTGGCGAAATTTTACGAAGAAAACGGGATCGGAGCCGATGTGCAGCCATTCTTTCAGGATGTCCCGCGCCGGATGAGTGAAGCGCAACTGGTGATTTCGCGTTCAGGGGCATCGTCGGTGGCCGATATTTCGGTGATCGGGCGGCCTGCGATCCTGATCCCCTTTGCGGCGGCGACGGCAGATCATCAGACCGCCAACGCCCGCGGGCTTGCGGCGGCGGGCGGCGCGATCGTGATGCAAGAAGAGCAGCTAAGTGTGGACGGCCTGTCCGAACAGATTGGCAATGTGCTGGGCAATCCGCATGGAGCGTCGTTGATGGCACAGGCGGCGGCGTCGATGGGCAGGCCCGAGGCAACAGACACGTTGGTGACGTTGGTGGAAGACTTGGCAGGCGTAACCGATGACGGGTAATCAAAAGCGTTTTGGCGGTTAGTCGACGCGACGATGAGAATAATGAGGGGTCACAGGTTTAATGAATGCAGCAGCAACGAAACTTCCCGGAGATGTCGGGCTGATTCATTTTGTCGGAATCGGCGGGATTGGCATGTCGGGGATTGCCGAGGTGCTTTTGAACCATGGTTATGGGGTGCAAGGCTCTGATCTGAAGCAAACCGATATTACCCGGCGGCTTGAAGCGATGGGCGCATATATCTTCGAAGGCCAGAGGGCGGAAAACCTTGAAAAAGCGGAGGTCGTGGTGATTTCAAGCGCGATCAAGCCGGGGAATCCGGAGCTTGATGAGGCGCGCAGGCGCGGGTTGCCGGTGGTGCGCCGGGCCGAGATGCTGGCTGAACTGATGCGGCTTAAATACAATGTTGCGGTCGCGGGCACGCATGGCAAGACGACGACGACAACGATGGTGGCGGCGCTGCTGGATTACGGCAAGTTTGATCCGACCGTGATCAATGGCGGGATCATTCACGCCTATGGCTCGAACGCGCATGTGGGCGAGGGCGAATGGATGGTGGTGGAGGCCGACGAAAGCGACGGCACCTTCAACCGCCTGCCTGCGACCATTGCCATTGTGACCAATATCGACCCCGAGCATATGGAGCATTGGGGGACGGTGGAAAACTTGCATCGCGGCTTTGAGGAGTTCGTGTCAAACATCCCGTTCTATGGGCTTGCCGTTTGCTGCACCGATGATGCGGACGTGCAGGCGTTGGTGGGTAAGATTACCGACCGGCGTGTTGTGACGTTCGGGTTCAATGCGCAGGCCGATGTTCGCGCACTGAACCTGCGCTATTCAAAGGGTGTGGCGCATTTCGATATTGCGCTGCAAAACGAAGGCAAGATGATTGAGGGCTGTACGCTGCCGATGCCCGGCGATCACAACGTTTCGAACGCGCTGGCCGGGGTTGCGGTGGCCCGGCATCTGGGAATGAAAGCCGAGGAAATCCGCGCAGCGCTGGCCTCGTTTGGTGGGGTGAACCGGCGCTTTACCCGTGTAGGTGAGGTGAACGGGGTAACGATCATTGATGATTACGGCCATCACCCCACCGAGATTGCCGCGGTTTTGAAAGCCGCACGGCAAGCCACCGAGGGGCGCGTTATCGCGGTGCATCAGCCGCACAGATATACACGGCTGCACGACCATTTCGATGCCTTCTGTTCGTGCTTCAACGAGGCCGACGTGGTGGCGATTGCCGAGGTTTATGCCGCCGGTGAAGCGCCAATCGAAGGGGTGAGCCGCGAAGCACTGGTCGCGGGGTTGATTACCCATGGCCATCGCAATGCGCAGGCGATTGACGATCTTGCCGATCTTGTTGCGCTGGTGAAAAAGGAAGCCGGGCCGGGGGACATGGTTGTGTGCCTTGGTGCCGGGACGATCAGCGGCTGGGCGCATGAATTGCCGGGGCGGCTGGAGGGGGCGCATGAGTGTTTCGTTATTGCTGGGATGTATGTGGGTTCTGGCAGCGGCGGTGGTGGCGATGCTGCCGCTCAGGCGGCAATTCCTGCCGGGTGGTTTTCTGATTATCGCGGCGCCGGTGATCCTGATCTGGATCGGCTATGACCATGGTTTGTGGATCACACTGGCCGGGTTGGCGGCGGTGCTTTCGATGTTCCGCAAGCCGCTGCGGTATTATGCGTTGCGTGCGCTGGGCCGTGCGCCCGAACTTCCTGCGGAATTGCGTGAAGTGCGCGGGCTGACCCAGCCGAGGGATGGGGCGGAGGGCGGCGCATGAATGCATCGCTGACCGCACTTCTGCTGTGGCTGTTGGCGGCCAATGTCGCGGCGATGGTGCCGTCGAAGGATAATTACTGGAGCCGGGCTTACGTGTTGATCGCGCTGGGCGTGCCGCTTTTTATCTGGGTTTTCTGGCAAAACCCGTGGTGGGTAGGGGCTCTGGGCCTCATGGCGGGCGCGAGCATGTTGCGCTGGCCGGTGATTTATCTGGGGCGTTGGGTGAAGCGGCGCATCAGCGGGTGAAGCAGGTGGAGCGCATCGGGAAGAAATGGGCCGGGATTCCCAAACCCCATATCTTGATGTATGACGCCGGAAACAACACAAGTGGTGCCAAATGAGCGAGATGCCCAAGGTCCGGGGAACGCTGCTTCGCGGCAAGCAGCTTAGCGAATTGACATGGTTGCGTGTCGGCGGGCCTGCGGATTGGCTTTTCATGCCGGCGGATATGGACGATCTGGCCGATTTCCTTGCCGCGCTGGATCAGGCTGTCGCGGTGTTCCCGATGGGGGTGGGCAGCAACCTTATCGTGCGCGATGGCGGTTTGCGCGCCGTGGTGATCCGCATGGGGCGGGGCTTTAACGGGATTGAAATTGACGGCGGCAAGGTGCGCACAGGCGCGGCGGCGCTGGATGCACATGTGGCGCGCAAGGCGGCGGAGGCGGGGCTTGACCTGACGTTCCTGCGTACCATTCCGGGCAGCATTGGCGGCGCGGTGCGGATGAATGCGGGCTGCTATGGCTCTTACGTGGCCGACCATCTGATCGAGGCGAAGGCGGTGACACGCGCCGGTGAGGTCGTGACACTTGGCGCGGAGGACTTGCGGTTTGGCTATCGCCAGAGCGATTTGCCCGAGGGTTGGGTGATTGTGGAGGCCACGTTCGAAGCGCAAACGGGTGATCCGGAAGAGCTTGCCGCGCGGATGGGGGCGCAGCTTGCCAAACGGGACGCGACCCAGCCAACGAAAGAGCGCAGCGCGGGCAGCACGTTTCGCAATCCGGCAGGGTTTTCCAGCACCGGGCGGGCCGATGATACACATGAATTGAAGGCATGGAAGGTGATTGATGAGGCGGGGATGCGCGGCGCCGCCATTGGCGGGGCGCAGATGAGCGAGAAACATCCCAATTTCATGATCAACACCGGGCAAGCAACCGCCGACGATCTTGAAACGCTTGGTGAGGAAGTGCGAAAAAAGGTTTACGATTCCAGCGGGATCACGCTAGAGTGGGAAATCATGAGGGTCGGCGAACCGGCCTCGGATGAGTAACAGGCACGATCAACGATAATGAGCCGGGCGAGACCCGGAAAAGGGGCCGGGATACGGCCCTGTGAGATGAGGCGGTGAATAGGGATGTCGGGCAGGGCAACCCCCAAGGTAGCGATGCTAATGGGCGGCTTTTCGGCCGAGCGAGAGGTGTCTCTTGCAAGCGGCGCAGGCTGTGGCGAGGCGTTGCGCGGCGAAGGTTTTGACGTTGTCGAACTGGATGCCGGGCGCGATCTGGCGGCGCGGTTGGCTGAGGTCAGGCCGGATGTGGTGTTTAATGCATTGCATGGCCGTTGGGGCGAAGATGGCTGTGTGCAAGGGCTGCTGGAGTGGATCGGCTTGCCTTACACGCATTCAGGTGTTTTTTCGAGCGCGCTGGCAATGGACAAGGAGCGCGCCAAGGCGGCGTTTCGTGTCGCGAACTTGCCGGTTGTCGAGAGCGTGCTTGCCAAGCGTGAAGAGATCAAGGCCGCGCATGTAATGGCGCCACCTTATGTTGTGAAGCCCTATAATGAAGGGTCTTCCGTGGGCATTTACCTTGTTCACGAGGAAGCAAACGGCCCGCCAAGACTGGCTGATGATGTGCCTGATGTTCTGATGGTTGAACAGTTCGTGCCGGGGCGTGAGCTGACCGTGGGTGTGATGGATGGGCAGGCGCTGACTGTGACCGATATCCTGACCGACGGGTGGTATGACTATGATGCCAAATACAAAGCGGGCGGGTCGCGGCACATATGCCCGGCGGAATTGCCGGAAGAGATTTTCGAGGCCTGTCTGGACTATGCGGTGCGCGCGCATGAATGCCTTGGCTGCCGGGGCGTGAGCCGAACGGATTTCCGCTGGGATGACGCCAAGGGGCTTGATGGGCTGGTTTTGTTGGAGGTCAACACACAGCCAGGGATGACCTCGACGTCGCTGGTGCCGGAACAGGCGGCGGCGAAGGGAATGAGCTTTGGCGAATTATGCGCATGGATGGTGGAGGACGCCTCATGCAACAGGTGAGTGGCCAGAGCCAGAAGGCAGACAAGAGCACAATCCGGCATGACCCGGCACCGAGCCGTTGGTCCTACAGGCTGCACCGACTTTGGCTGACCCCGGTATTTCGCAAGTTCGTGCGTGTAGGTGTGCCGTTTGCGGTCGCGCTGGTCGGTGGGCTAATCTATTTTGGAAACGAAGCGCGGCGCGATGCGATCCTGCTCACAATCGCCGACATGCGTGCGGAAATCCATTCGCGCCCCGAATTCATGGTCGGGCTGATGGCCGTGGACGGGGCGAGCGAGCGCACCAATGAAGACATTCGCGCGGTGGTGCCGGTTGATTTTCCGATCTCGTCTTTTGATCTTGATCTCGTGCAGATCCGCAATGATGTCATGAAGCTCGCCGCGGTGAAGGATGCCAGCGTGCGCATCCGCGATGGCGGGGCCTTGCAGATTGACGTTGTCGAACGAAAGCCGGTGGCGCTTTGGCGAAATGAAGGCGGGCTGGACGTGATTGACGCAGACGGCGTTAATCTTGGGCCGGTTACGCACCGTTCGGAATATGCCGGTCTGCCCTTGGTGGCGGGCGACGGGGCGGAGAGTGATATCGGTGAGGCAATGCAGTTGTTTGCTGCAGCGGAGCCGTTGCGCGGCCGGTTGCGCGGGCTGGTGCGAATTGGCGAGCGGCGCTGGGATGTGGTTCTGGATCGTGGTCAGCGTATCCTGCTGCCGGAGCAGCGCCCGGTGCAGGCGCTGGAGCGGGTCATCGCGCTTTCGGGAGCGCAGGACATGCTGGCGCGCGATATCGCCGCCGTCGATGTGCGGCTGAACCGGCGCCCGACAATCAGAATGAACAAGGCGGCCGTCGAGAATTGGTGGCGTATTCGTGAAACTTCGGTGGGGAATAACTGAGACATGATCGAGCTATATGAATCCCAACGGGCGATGCGCCATATGCGCAAGGCGGCGATGCAGCGCGGCGTGGTGGCCATTCTGGATGTGGGCAGTTCCAAGATTGCCTGCCTTGTATTGCGCTTTGACGGGGCCGACCCGGCGGGCGGTGAGGTCGGGTCGTTGGCCGGGCAGGCAGGCTTTCGGGTGATTGGTGCCGCGACGACACGCTCACGCGGGGTGCGGTTTGGCGAAATCACCGCGATGGGCGAGACCGAGCGTGCCATCCGCACCGCCATTCAGGCGGCGCAGAAGATGGCGCAGGTGCGGGTTGACCATGTGATCGCGTGTTTTTCGGGCGCTGAGCCGCGCAGCTATGGGTTGGCGGGCGAGGTGCAAGTTGAAGGCACCGTGGTGACGGAGCAGGATGTGAGCCGGGTGCTTTCGGCTTGCGACGTGCCGGATTACGGGCATGGCCGCGAAGTGCTGCACGCGCAACCGGTCAATTTCGCGCTCGACCATCGCAGTGGGTTGAGTGATCCGCGCGGGCAGATGGGGGCGCATCTGGCGACGGATATGCACATGGTGACGGTGGATGCCTCGGTCGTGCAGAACCTGGCGCATTGTGTGCGGCGCTGCGATCTTGAACTCGCGGGAATTGCGTCTTCGGCCTATGTGGCCGGTGTTGCCTCGCTGGTTGAGGACGAACAGGAGTTGGGTGCGGCCTGCATCGATATGGGCGGCGGGACGACCGGGCTTTCGATCTTCATGCGCAAGCACATGATTTATTCCGATGCGGTGCGGATCGGCGGCGACCATGTGACCAGTGACATTTCAATGGGGCTACAGGTGCCGTTAAGCGTGGCAGAGCGGATCAAGACATTCTATGGCGGCGTGATGGCCACCGGGATGGATGATCGTGAGATGATCGACCTTGAGGGTGATACTGGCGATTGGGAGCATGACCGGCGCAGCGTTTCGCGCGCCGAGCTGATCGGGATCATGCGGCCACGGGTTGAAGAAATTCTTGAAGAGGTGCGGGCGCGGCTTGATGCGGCGGGGTTTGAGCATCTGCCTTCGCAGCAGATTGTGTTGACCGGCGGTGGCAGTCAGATTCCGGGGCTGGATGGGTTGGCGTCGAAAATTCTCGGTCAGCAGGTGCGGCTGGGGCGGCCGTTGCGGGTGCATGGCCTGCCACAGGCCGCGACAGGGCCAGGTTTTGCCAGTGCCGTGGGGATGTGCCTTTTTGCGGCGCACCCACAGGACGAATGGTGGGACTTTGAAATTCCGGTGGACCGCTACCCGGCGCGGTCGCTCAAGCGCGCGGTGAAGTGGTTCAAGGACAACTGGTAGGCTTGATGCGCACCAGCTCCATGCGATAGGTTGTGATCAGCTTCCCGGAGAGGAAGCACAAAATGAGGGTCGAGCAGAGACCCGGAAAACTACGATAGGACGACTCGCCCATGCGACGGCATGTTTTGGTGAGCAGGGTTGAATTTTGTGCCGATTGCATGAAAATCCGCAATATCTGGGCAAATCGGCAAAATCCCGCGTAAAACTCTCATCAAACCTACGATATTTTGTGGATAACACGTGATTTTTGGGTGACGGATGGCCGGGGTTTCGTTAAGAATAGTTAGGATAAAGCAGAAAATCCCCAGTGAGCGGGGGCAAAAACCAGGCGGACAGCATCCATGACATTGAACCTCACCATGCCCGGACATGAAGAGTTGAAACCCCGTATCACAGTTTTCGGCGTGGGCGGCGCAGGCGGAAACGCGGTCAACAATATGATCGCAAAACAGCTTGAAGGCGTTGATTTCGTCGTTGCCAACACCGATGCGCAGGCGCTGCAACAAAGCAACGCGCCGAATCGCATCCAGTTGGGCATCAAGGTAACCGAAGGATTGGGTGCCGGAGCAAAGGCCTCAATCGGGGCGTCGGCGGCGGAAGAGAGTATCGAACAAATCGTCGATCATCTGGCCGGAGCGCATATGTGTTTCATTACCGCAGGGATGGGCGGGGGCACCGGCACCGGTGCTGCGCCGATCATCGCGCAAGCCGCGCGTGAACTTGGCGTGCTGACCGTGGGGGTGGTGACCAAGCCGTTCCAGTTCGAAGGCGCCAAGCGGATGCGGCAGGCAGAAGACGGCGTGGAGAGCCTCCAGAAGGTTGTCGATACGCTGATTATCATTCCTAACCAGAACCTGTTTCGCATCGCCAATGAGAAGACGACGTTTACGGAAGCCTTCTCGATGGCCGATGACGTGCTTTATCAGGGTGTAAAGGGTGTGACCGACCTGATGGTGCGGCCCGGCCTGATCAACCTCGACTTTGCCGATGTGCGCGCCGTGATGGACGAGATGGGCAAGGCTATGATGGGCACCGGCGAAGCGTCCGGCGAAGACCGGGCAACGCAGGCCGCCGAGAAGGCGATTGCCAACCCGCTTCTGGACGAAATCAGCCTCAAGGGTGCCAAGGGTGTTCTGATCAACATCACCGGCGGGCATGATCTGACCTTGTTTGAACTGGATGAAGCGGCCAACCGTATCCGTGAGGAAGTGGACGCCGATGCCAATATCATCGTCGGGTCCACGTTGGATACGGATATGGAAGGCGCAATGCGCGTGAGCGTGGTTTCGACCGGGATCGACGCGCGGGATGTTTCGCACGACATTCCGGTGCCGCGCCGCAAGCTTTCAGAGCCGCTGACCAAGACCGTTTCGGCGGAGGTCGAAGAGGTGACGCCAGAGATTGCTGCCGTCGCGATGGAGCAGAATGTTGCTGCCGAGGCGGGGGAGCCGACACTGTTCCACGATCTTGACGATGCGCAATCTGCTGCGGCGACAGACCAGATGGAAGATATCTTTGCCGAAGAGCATGGGGCGGATGATCTACCGCCGCCAGCTTATCAGCCGCAAGTGGCCGCGTTCCAACCGCAGCCCGACGCTCTGGATGCGGAGGAGGCAGAGGAATTTGTTGCGCCGAAGGCTCCGGTCGCCGGGACGCCCAGCGAAGACACGATGGCCCGCCTGCGCGCAGCTGTGCAGCGCGCACCCGCCCGTGGTGCGGCGCAATCCGCGCCCACCGCCCCGGAACAGACGCAAAGAACGGATGCTGAAAAGTCGCGCTTTGGGATCAATTCGCTGATCAATCGGATGACCGGCCATGCCGAGCCGGGCCAGACTTCGCGCAGCGAACAGCCTCGCGTGCAGCCGCAAGTGCAGGCGCAGCCGCGCGTTCAGGCGCCTGCGTCTACTCAGGCGGCAAGTCAGTCGGCAGCACCACGCCCGGCGGAAGACCCCGAACAGGAGCGGATCGAGATTCCTGCATTCTTGCGCCGTCAGGCAAACTGACCTGACGTCATATAATCCGCGAAAGGCCGCCCTTCGGGGCGGCTTTTTTGTTGTATTGCAGATGTTTATATGAAAGCAGGCGGATATCCGCCGGTGTTGAAGCGAACTATTTCAATGCCGTTGCAAAGAGTGAATTGAGGCGCGCGGGGGCATTCTTTACATTCACGTCAACTGGCAGATGGAAACAATCTGCGCTTTCTGAGGTTTCTCGTGCAAGCGACTATCAAATCTCCGGCCGTATTTACGGGTGTGGGCCTTCATTCGGGGGCTCCCGTGCGTATGGTGATCCGTCCGGCCTCGGCTGAGCACGGCATCTGGTTCAAACGCAGCGATATCCGTATCGGCGATGCGTTGATCCCGGCGCGTTGGGATGCGGTTAACCAGACCCCGCTTTGCACGCGCATTGAAAACTCCAAAGGCGTAAGCGTTTCGACCATTGAGCATGTGATGGCGGCGTTGGTGGGATGCGGCGTTCATAACGCGTTGATTGAAGTGGACGGGCCGGAAGTGCCTATTCTGGACGGTAGTGCCGCTGCGTTCGTGCGCGGTATTCTGGGCCGGGGAATCGTGCGGCTTGCTGTGCCGGTGCGCGCAATCGAGATTTTGCAGCCGGTTGAGGTGCGCAAGGGAGAGGCCTGGGCGCGGCTGGAGCCGGGTGATGGGCTAACGATTGATTTTTCGATAGAATTCGACGATGCGGCGATTGGCGCGCAGCGTAAGCGGCTTGACATGTCGAACGGATCATTTGTGCGTGAGCTGAGCACCAGCCGCACGTTTTGCCGTCAGGCCGATGTGGATGCGATGCGTGCGCAGGGGCTTGCACTTGGTGGCACGTTGGAAAACGCGGTGGTGGTTGAGGGCGACAAGGTGCTTTCCCCGGCGGGTTGCGGCATGATGATGAAGCGGTGCGGCACAAGATGCTTGATGCCTTGGGAGATCTGGCGCTTGCGGGCGCACCGATCCTTGGCGCTTATACGGGCCACAGGGCTGGCCATGCCTTGACCAACGATCTTCTGCGGACGCTTTTTGCCACGCCCGGCGCGTTTCGAATGTTGGTTTGCGATGCGACCAGTGCGGCCCGGTTGCCGGGTGCGGGGGTTCACGCCGGAGAAATTCCGGCGGTTGCCTGAGCGTTCGTGTTGCGGCGGCGGACAAACTTTTGCAAAACATGGGGAAGTTGGGCGCCGGGAAGGCGTCAAAGGCGTTTTGCCCCGGAATTTTCTGTGCTAGGACAGGCAGAGAAAAGGGGCGGACAGCGTATGGCGTTGTGCGGGCGAAGGAAAGAACGGGCATGACAGGCGGACGTGGCGGAAGATTGCGAACGGGCGCGGTGGCGGCACTCTTGGTTCTGCTGACGCTCTCGGGGTGCGGGACGGCAGGCAAGGTGCGCCAAGGCGACATCCCAATAGAGAATTTCACTGCCAAGCAAATCTATGAGCGCGGCGAATATGAGCTGGACCGTCGCAGGGCCAGCGACGCGGCGCACTATTTTGGCGAGGTGGAACGGCTTTACCCTTATTCCGATTGGGCCAAGCGTAGCCTGATCATGCAGGCGTATTCCTATCACAAGGCGCGCGAATACGAGGATGCCCGCTCAAGCGCGCAGCGGTTTATTGATTTTTATCCGACGGATGATGATGCGGCCTATGCGCAATATCTGTTGGCGCTGAGTTACTATGACCAGATTGACGAGATTGGCCGGGATCAAGGGCTGACCTTCCAGGCGTTGCAAGCATTGCGCACAGTCATTGAGCGGTATCCCGACAGCGAATATGCGCGCTCTGCGGTGTTGAAATTCGATCTGGCCTTCGACCATCTTGCGGCGAAGGAAATGGAGATTGGACGTTATTATCTGCGGCACAAGAATTATGCCGCGGCTATCAACCGTTTCCGTTCCGTGGTTGAGGACTTCCAGACCACTTCGCATACGCCGGAAGCGTTGCACCGGTTGGTGGAGGCTTATCTTTCGCTTGGCCTGACTGATGAGGCGCAGACGGCAGGCGCGATTCTGGGGCACAATTTCCGCGGCACCGAATGGTATGAAGACAGCTATAAACTGCTCACCGGGCAAGGGCTGAAGCCGAAGGTGCTTGGCAATAATTGGTTGAGCCAGATTTACCGTCAGATGATTCTGGGGCGGTGGCTGTAGCCGGGGAGCGGGTGGGATTTATCCACTCGACGCATTGAATGCTGCGCACGCTGGAAATCCGCGACATGCTGATTATCGACCGGCTGGAACTGAACTTCCAGCCGGGTTTGAACGCGTTGACCGGCGAAACCGGCGCGGGCAAGTCGATATTGCTGGATAGTCTGGGCTTTGTGCTGGGCTGGCGCGGACGGGCGGAGCTGGTCCGGTCCGGTGCTGAACAGGGAGAGGTGATCGCGGAGTTTGCGCTGTCCAAGGGGCACCCGGCGCATCAGGTTCTGGAAGAGGCCGGATTGCCGGATGGTGAGGAGTTGATCCTCAGACGGGTGAATACGCGCGATGGCCGCAAAACCGCTTGGGTGAATGACAGGCGGGCGTCGGGCGAGGTATTGCGCCAGCTTTCCGATGTGTTGGTGGAATTACACGGCCAGCACGATGACAGGGGGCTTTTGAACCCGCGCGGCCACCGGGCGTTGCTTGATTCATTTGCCGCTGTTGACGCGCCTTTGGCAACATTGCGTGCGGCGTGGCGGACACGGGCCGAGGCATTTAAGGGGCTGGAAGCGGCGCGGGCCGCATTGCAGGAGGTGCGCGCAGAGGAAGAGTTCTTGCGCCATGCTGTTGAGGAGCTGGACCGGCTTGATCCACAATCTGGCGAAGATGCCATGCTGGATGCACAGCGGCGCCGGATGCAGGCGGCGGAGCGGGTTGGTGACGATATTGCCAAGGCCCGTGCCGCGTTGAGCGGTGGCGATGGTGGCGCGGAAGGCGCAACGGGCGATGCGCTTCGTTGGGTTGAGGCTGTGGCAGGCGATTTGGACGGGCTGCTTGACGGGCCTATGGCTGCCCTTGGTCGGGCGCTGAACGAGTTGGCCGATGCGGATGACGGAATTCTGCGGGCGCTGGAGGCGTTGGAGTTTGAGCCACACGCGCTGGAAGCTTGCGAAGAGCGGTTGTTTGAAATCCGCGCGCTGGCACGCAAGCACGGTGTGTTGCCAGATGATTTGGGAGGTTTTGCTGAAGATCTGCGCGCAAGGCTTGCCGCGCTGGAGCGTGGCGACGCGGAAGTGGCCGATCTTGAGAAAGCGGCGCGGGCGGCGGAGGCGGCCTATGACAAGGCCGCGCTAGAGATGCGGGATATCCGCACAGAGGCCGCAACGCGGCTTGATGCTGCAGTGACGCAGGAACTGGCGCCGCTGAAGATGGAGCGCGCGATTTTCCTTACCGAGATGAGCGAGGCAGAGCGCGGACCGGAGGGAATTGATCAGGTGCGTTTCACCGTGGCGACCAATCCGGGCGCGCCCGCAGGCCCGATTGGCAAGATCGCCTCGGGTGGGGAGCTGAGCCGGTTCCTGTTGGCGCTGAAGGTCAGTCTTGCGCAGGGCAACGCCGGAATGACGATGATTTTTGATGAGATTGACCGTGGCGTTGGCGGCGCAACGGCAGACGCGGTGGGCCGCCGGTTGGCGGCGCTGGCTGAGGGCACGCAGGTTCTGGTGGTGACCCATTCGCCGCAGGTGGCCGCTTTGGCGGAACATCACTGGCGGGTGGAAAAGCGGGTCGAAGGGGACGAGACGTTCTCGACGGTACTGCCGCTGACGGGGGAGGCGAGGATCGACGAGATCGCGCGAATGCTTTCAGGCGAACAGGTCACAAACGAAGCGCGGGCGGCGGCGGAACGATTGATGCGGTGAGCACGAAAAAACCTCGCTTCGGATAACGCTTAAATATGGCGCGTCATTGCCGAAACGAGGCTTTTCATCCTGTGCCGCGACGCGGCGGTCTAATACTGCACCCCCGGAAACTCCGACTAGATGCCTTAAAGCAAAAACTTCCGGCCCGAAGGCGTTGAAATGAACTTGGCTTTCAGGATGGGCATTATCAATGAAAGTTGTCATACCCCATTTGGGGTAAAATTGGGTGATCAGAGATATTCTTCCAGAAGATCAAGCACATCCTGCCATTTACGGAAGAACAGAAGCTGCCCCGCATCCGGGTAGGTTGTGAACTTGATCCACGGGTAATCTCGCTGGTGCTCGCTGAGAGTTTCAGGTGGTGTCTGAGGATCTTGCAATCCGTTCAGGAAATGCACCGGGCAGCGCCCTTTGATCTTGTGAACCGGACCGGACCAGTCGGTTGTTTCCTGCTCGGTGACCTCAGCCGCGAAGGCCGCGTGGGCGGAATGCTCTTTCGAGAGCGAAACATCCGAGCCGACCACCATGGCCTCAAAGACTTCCGGGTTTTCGAAAGTGTCGACATCGGCGGCGGAGTCGCCATAAACGGCATTGATAAAGCCACGCTTGCCCAGCTTGCGGGCAAGGGCGAAACCGGCTTTGACCATGAAAGGCAGCAGGTGCGGCGTGTAGCGGGCACCGGCAAGGATGAAGCGATGCCACTTGTGCATTCTCTCGTATTGTTCGCTGCGGCTGAGCGGGAGGATGCCTGAACAGGCAATCAGCGCAGTGACTCGATCCGGGAATGCCGCGTGAAAATGCACCGAAAAATAGAAATCACCACCAAGGGAAATGAACGGGCACGCGGTCACGCCGAGATGATCGAGCAGGTGCGCATAGTCCTGCACGATAACGTCGGAAAGACGAGTGCGGCGGGGCAGAGGGGTGGAATGGCCGAAACCCGGACGCACCGGCACGATCACCTTGATCCCGCGCCGGGTGGCCTCTGCCTCGGCGGAGGCGGGCCAGCGGGTCAGGCCGTAATCCTGTGGGCCAAACAGGCAGGGCCGCCCGGCAGGATCCCCCAGCACCAGATAGTCAAAGCGCCGTCCGTCGGGCAGCATGAGGGTGTGAAACGGGCGCGGCTCAAGCGTCTTGAAGCCTGCACTTGTGAGGCCGGTTTCTGCGGCGGCGTCTTGCGTATAGGTGGCGATATCCATGGTTGAGAGGGTGAGGCGGACCAGCTCGGCCTGACTGCGGGTTTCGGTCTTGGCCTGAAGGGATTTTATTTGCGCGCGGACTGTTTCAACAGCGCGGTGGCGCATATCGGCGATATCCTTGATCGAATAACATTCGGACAGGGCGCGCAGCACCTTTGTTTCAGCATCGGTCAGCTCAAAGACGGACTTCAGGAATGCATCGAACCCGGCAGGCCAGACCAATTCAGAACTGACAGCGATTACGAATGGTGGCTCCGGATCGGGCCGGATTGCGCGCAACTGAAAGACGATCAGGCGCGGTTTGTCTTTCATCCGAGCTCTGAACAGCTGCGGCGTATCGCGGTTGGAGGACAAGACGCGCGTTATCTGATCTTTCAGCGCGGCAAGATTGTCTTCCTCAAGCGGCAGATCATCAAGCGGACAGCCCTTGCGCAGGCCCAACACCTGCGTGGCAGGCGGGTTTAGCGAGTCAACTCGTAATGTATACCCGGTTGTGAATGCTGCGGCTTTGGGAAATTGATCAAGCAGAGCTTGAGGCGAGGTCTCTGGGGCGCTTTTTGCGTCGATACTGTCGAGTACTTGGCTGGCGCGGCGAAAGTGGCTTTCGAAATCAATTGCCGTGAGGGCGATGGGAGGATCGAGCCCCTGTGCCCGGCGGTAGGGGCTGATCATGGTTTCCCATTGATCGAGCAGTTCTTCATAACGAGCCGGATCGACGGCCACTTCGTAGAGTCGCTCAATCACATCCTGAGCCAAGGCACCGGGATTGCCGGTGCTTTTGTCTTCGGGCGGTGGCTTGATATTCATGCACAGAGCCCCTGTTGCACCTTCAATTGTACCGTTTGAACAAGAATACGGCGCAGGATGCATGGTGCAAGTGCCAAATGGAGGTGACGCGGTGCGCGTGGCACAGAGAGTTACAAATGGCGTGGTATGCTCAGGGAAAACAACTCACCCGGTTGAATAACCAGATCAAGGCCGAGTTTCAGGCAAACAGCAAGCACCAGAAGTGCAAGGAAAATACGCAACTGCTCGCCCTTGAGGAGCAAGCCGATCCGTGTGCCGATCTGTGCCCCGATCACCCCACCAACAAGCAAAAGAACGGCGAGGACGATATCGACGGTTTGGCTGGTATAGGCATGGATCATGGTTGTGTAGGCTGAAACAACGATGATCTGGAATAACGAGGTGCCAACGACGACCTTGGTGGGCATCCCGAGGATATAGATCATCGCGGGCACAACGATGAAGCCGCCGCCCACACCCATGATCGCAGAGAGGATGCCGACAAGCACACCGACGAGAAGCGGCGGAAAGATCGAGATATAAAGGCCGGAGGCCTGAAACCTGTAGCGCACTGGCAGGGCGTGGACCCAATCACGGCGGGTGCGTTTCTTGCGCTTGACCGGGCCATGTTTGCGGGCTTTTCGCAGAGCGTTCAGGCTCTCGATGAACATCATCGCGCCAATCAGGCCGAGAAATACAACGTAGAAAAGATTGACCAGCAGATCGACCTGCCCAAGTTTGCGCAGTGCATTGAAAATGAAAACGCCGACGGTGGAGCCAGCCAGCCCGCCAATGGTAAGCGCAAATCCCATCGGAAAATCGACGGTGCGGCGGCGGATATGTGAGAGGATCGCCGAGAATGACGAGGCAACGATCTGATTGGCGGAGGTTGCCACAGCGACGGCAGGCGGGATGCCGATGAAAAAGAGCAGGGGCGTTATCAGAAAACCGCCCCCGACGCCGAAAATTCCTGACAGCACCCCGACAATGGCGCCAATCGAGAAGAGCAGCGGGCCGTTTACCGAAACTTCGGCGATAGGTAGGTAGATTTCCATGCGTTTACCCCGGCATGACCGATGGGTTTGCAGGGCTGTTAGGGTGGTTTGCGTATAACTGCAACCGGGAATTCGCCTGAGCCGGGGTGAAACGTGTGAATACCTTAGGTCCGTGGCGGCACCATTTTGCCGGGATTCATCCGGTTTTGCGGGTCGAGCGCCTGCTTGATTGCGCCCATCACCGCCCAAGCCGGTCCATGTTCAACAGGCATGTAGGACAGTTTGCCGATGCCGATGCCATGTTCCCCTGTGGCGGTGCCCCCCATGGCAAGTGCCCGTTCTACCATTCGATTCGAGGCGGCTTTGACCTTGTCGAACATCGCATGATCTGTGGCATCGAACATGATAACGGAGTGAAAATTGCCATCGCCAACATGGCCAAGGATAGGCCCATATAGCCCAGCTTGCGCAAGATCCGCGGCGGTTTCATTCACGGCTTCGGCCAGCCGGGAGATCGGCACGCAGACATCGGTGACCAGCCCTTTCCAGCCCGGGCGGGCGGCATAGATCGCATAAGCGCCGTTGTGGCGCATGGTCCAGAGTGCGTTGCGGTCTTCGGGGCGTGTGGCCCAGTCAAAGCCATGGCCGTGATGATCGGCAATGATCGCGCCAAAGGTCTCGGCCATCTCGGCAACACCTGATTCCGAGCCGTGAAATTCGACCATAAGGTGCGGTGATTCCGGCATTTGGACGCCGGCATAGGCATTGAAAGCCTTGACGGTTTCGACATCGAGCAATTCGATCCGCGCCATCGACAGGCCCATTTGAATGGTGTCGATTACCGCACGCACCGCATCGTCCACGCTGTTAAAGGCGCAGATGGCGGCGGTGACCGCCTCGGGTTGGCCATGCAGGCGCAACGTGAGTTCGGTGATCAGGCCCAAGGTGCCTTCTGCACCAACGAAAAGCCCGGTCAGATCATACCCGGCGGAAGATTTGCGCGCGCGCGTGCCGGTTCGGATGATGGTGCCATCGGCCAGCACCACCTCGAGCCCCAGAACATTGTCACGCATCGTGCCGTAGCGCACCGCCGTTGTGCCGGAGGCGCGGGTCGAGGCCATACCCCCGAGCGAGGCATTGGCGCCGGGATCGACGGGGAAGAACAGCCCGGTTGCGCGCAGGTCTTCGTTCAGGGCTTCGCGGGTGACGCCGGGTTGCACGGCCACGTCCATATCGGCCTGATGGACTGCCAGAACTTTGTTCATACGCGAGAAATCAACCACGATGCCACCCGATGTGGCCAGTGATTGCCCCTCAAGCGAGGTGCCGGTGCCCCAGCCGACCACGGGCACGCCCGCTTCGGCGCAGAGCTTCATGATTGCAGAGACTTCACCGGTGCTTTCGGGAAAAACCACCGCATCAGGCGGTGTCAGCGGAAAATATGTTTCCGAGCGGCCATGTTCGCGCAGGATACCGGGATTGAGCGAGAAACGCTCTCCTAGAAGGCTGTGCAGGGCTTGCTTCAATGCATCATTTAGGTGTGGCGTTGTCATTGGTGGGCCTCAGAATCCGCAAGGATAGGCATAGTATGTCTCCTCTCGCCCCGGCGGGACAAATTCAAGGTGGTCAATCGCGGGGCCGTAGCTGATCAGCCGGACATCGAAGACCGGCGTGCTCAACGGTTTGACTTCGAGCATTTCACCCACCATTCGGAATTTTGCCGGGCGTGTCATCTCTTCGTCTTCTATGCGGAACATACCATATTCGAAAGTAATCGGATCGGTGCAATCGACGGCCGCACCAACGCCAAGCCGGGTGGGCTTGGTGTGCATCGTCCAGCGCCCGATCAGGAAAGGCGGCACGTTGGAATTGTATTCATCCCCTCCATATAGCTTGGAGCGTGCTGCGAGATAGGCTGAGAAGCCTTCGAGCTTGCGGATTTGATCGAGATAGGCGCGTGTATCGCTTTCCCTGAGTTCGGCCATATAGGCCGTGGCGCGATGGTTCTGATAAGCGAGAAACAGAAAGTAAATGATCGTGAAGGCGAGACCTGCCACCGAAAGCGTGACTGTACCATGCTGAAGTTTTAGCCGACTGGAGATGGATTTCCCGATCATTGCGACTGTCTTTCCGTTGTTGGCCCGGTGCCGGGCTGCCTTTCTTCTTCGGCCCTGCCCTGCTCGCCTGATGCGGTCGTTCTGGCTGTGCGTGTCGCGCGTTGCATCCCTAACGCCAAACACCTAAGAGATAAAGGACTCTTGATCTGGAACCTGAGGAGGGCGGCGGTCAGGGCACCTTCGGTAACGTAGGGTGTTCCAAGCTGGATGCCGCGCTTGGACCAGTTTGGCGGAACAAACAGCAAAAGGCGGTGTGGCCTTGTCTGACACGACCCTTGATTTCGCGACGTCCGACAAGCGTCAGGTTTCAATTATTTCGCTTTCATTCATTGCCGTGCTGATCGGTCTTGTAACCGGGTTCGGCGCCATATTGCTGCGCTATCTGATTTCGTTGATCCACAACCTGTTCTTTCTGGGGCAGGTATCGCTTGAATTCGATGCGAACGTGCCGACGCCGCCATCGCCTTTCGGGCCTTTCATTATTTTGGCGCCAGTGATCGGCGGGTTGATCGTGCTGTTTTTGGTGCGCCGTTTTGCGCCCGAAGCGAAAGGCCACGGCGTTCCCGAGGTGATGGATGCGATTTACTACAAGGAAGGGCGCATTCGACCGGCCGTGGTGGTGATCAAATCGCTTGCCTCGGCCATGTCGATCGGTTCGGGCGCGTCGGTCGGGCGTGAGGGGCCGATCATTCAGATCGGCAGCGGCATTGGGTCTGTCCTTGGGCATTTCTATGGGCTTAGACACTGGCAGGTAATCACGCTGGTGGCAGCAGGCGCGGGGGCGGGTATTGCGGCAACATTCAATACACCATTGGGTGCGGTGCTGTTCGCGGTCGAATTGATGATGCCGGAATTTAGCGCGCGAACACTGATTCCCGTGGTGCTTGCGACCGGCACGGCCACTTATATGGGCCGACTGGCCTTTGGCATGGCACCGGCCTTTCTGGTGGCTTCGCACGAGCGCCCGGATCTTTTCGTGCCGCTATCCGTCGACATGCTGCCGCTCTATGTGATGTGCGGGTTCTTGATGGGGCTTGCAGCGGTCGCGTTCGTGAAGACGCTTTATTGGACAGAGGATTTTTTCGACGGCCTGAACCTAAATCCCTATGTGAAGAACGTTATCGGGATGACGTTTTTGGGCGTTCTGATGTACGTGCTGATGCTGACAACGGGTGTTTATCATACCGCTGGGGTGGGCTATGCGACCATCGAAGGCGTTCTGACCAGCCGTTACACGGCGCCATTGCTTCTGCTGCTGCTTTGCATTCTCAAGATAGTGGCAACATCGGTCAGCCTTGGGGCGGGTGCGTCGGGGGAGTTTTTTCGCCGTCGCTTTTCGTAGGGGCGACGCTGGGCGGTGCCTTCGGTGCGACGCTTGATCTGATGTTTCCCTCGATGGGGTTCAGCATGGTCACGTTTGCCTTGATCGGCATGGCCGCAATCGTTGGAGCCAGCACCGGCGCGGCGCTGACCGCGATCATGATGATCTTTGAGATGACTGGTGACTATACGATTACATTGGCAGCAATCGTGACAGTTGTGGTTGCCGTTGGCGTGCGCCGGGCCATTGTCGCCGACAATATCTATACGTTGAAGCTGACCCGTCGTGGGCACCGGATTCCTTCGGATATCCGCTCGTATCTGTTCCCAATGCGGCAGGTTGGAGAGGTGATGGAGCCGGTTATCACGATTATTGAGCGCGATGCGTTGCAGGCGGTGCCGGGCGCTGTGGCGGGGAAGGTTGGCGAGCGCAGCTTCGCGGTTGTTACCGAAGGGCAGAAAATTTTTGGTGCGGTGCCGGTGGATGCGGATGATCCGACGCGCAGCCTTGGAGCCGTTCTCGCCCCGATCGGCATGGTGACAGAGCGCGCATTTCTTGGCAGCGCGATGACCTATATGGCCGACCGGAATCACCGTGCGTTGCTGGTGGTGCGTGAGGGGAAGGGCCACGGCCCGAAAATGTTATTGGCGTGGTGACACGGGTTTCGATCGGCACCGCAGTGGTGGACGATTTTCGTTCATAAAGCGCCCCGCCTTTTACCTGAAGCGGGGATAAGGCAGGGGCGCGGCGCTTTCGCCAACAGATCAAACGCGTTCGATTGCCACTTCATCACTTGCATAGAAGGCAAGGTGGTCTTTGATTTCGGCCACTGCATCGCTGGGTGTTTGATAAGACCAGACTGCGTTCTCGATGGTTTTTGATTTGGTTACAATCGAGAAATAGTGAGCCTCTCCTTTCCACGGGCAGGTTGTGCGGTGGGCGCTGTCATCAAGAAATGCCATGGCGATATCTTTGCGCGGAAAATAGATTACCGGTGGGTAATCGCCTTCGGTCAGTTCAAGGGCTGCTTTGCTTTCGCCCAAGACCGCACCGCCGGCGCGCACGACCCATGTGCCCGGCGCGGCAGTGACTGTGATTTTCGGTGCCATGAATATCTTCCTTTTCAAATCTCGACCGGCCGCGCGTCAACGCGTGTATCTTGCACGAATATGTCAGAGTGGTGCAGTCGCGCCATCTAACCATAGCCGAGCGGCTTGGGAAACCCGCCCGCTGATTTTATCGCGACAGGCAGCGTGGTAGCGGTTGAGCCAGTCGATTTCCGCCGCATCCATCATCGCAGGTAGAATTAGGCGACGGTCAATCGGCACCCATGTGAGCGTTTCGAAATCAAACATCGCGCGATCATCGGCGCCTGAGAGTATGGGCGCTTCTTTGACGACAATGAGGTTCTCAATGCGAATTCCGAACGCGCCTTCGCGGTAGTAACCGGGTTCATTCGACAGGATCATGCCCGGCTCCAAGGGCACATGTGAGACACGCGAAAGCCGCTGCGGGCCTTCATGCACGCAAAGATAGACACCGACTCCATGCCCGGTGCCATGGTTGAAATCCTGTCCTGCCAGCCAAAGATGGTAACGCGCCAGCGGATCAAGATCACGCCCTGCCAACCCTTGCGGAAAGCGCGCGCGGGAAATGGCAATCATGCCTTTCAAAACGCGGGTGAAGGCGCGCCGTTCCTCATCTCCGGGGGTGCCGACGGGGAGAGTGCGGGTGATATCCGTGGTCCCGTCGATATATTGCCCGCCGCTATCAACCACGATGAGTTGGCCGTCTTTAAGGATTGAATTGGTGCTTTGTGTCACCCGGTAATGCATCACCGCGCCGTTTGGGCCGGTGCCAGCGATGGTATCGAACGAGATGTCCAGAAGCGCATTGGTCGCGGTGCGAAACCCTTCGAGTGCGGTGACGACATCAATTTCGGTGATTGTGCCGGGAGGTTGGGCATCAAACCACGTGAGAAATTCGACTAGGGCAGCGCCATCGCGCAAATGGGCTTCTTTGGTTGCGGCGATTTCGGCGGTGGTCTTGCGGGCTTTGGGAAGCAGGCAGGGGTCTTCTGCAAAGGTTACATCCTGCGCACTTTCCTGCAACGCGTGAAGCACGGCAATAGGGGCGGTTTTTGGGTCAAGCCGGACCGGGCCAGTGGAGGATTGCACCGCAGGCAGGAAGGCCGGAACCGGGCGCAGGGTGACTTGATCGCCGAGATGGGCGCGCAGGCTGTCGTCGATCTTGGCCGGGTCGGTGAAGAGTGTGACACGCCCATCGGCGCGCAAAATGGCAAAGCAGTGTGGCACCGGGTTGCGCGGAATGTCAGAGCCACGGATATTGAGCAGCCAGGCGATGCTGTCAGGCAGGGTAATGACCGCAGCGGCTTGTCCTTTGGCTTTGAGTTCCGCGCCGAGGCGAGTGCGTTTGTGTGAATGTGGCTCGCCTGCAAGTTCGGTTGGGTAAGGGGTTATCCGGCCGGTCGGGGGGGCGGTTGGTCGGGCCATATCCGGTCTACGAGATTTTCGATGCCACGCAGAGACAGGCCGGAGGCGGCGCAGCCCGCTTCCAGCGTGGTGATTTCGTCCAGTGTGTGCAGCCATGGGTCATACCCGATCACGGCACCGTCTTGCAGGTGGGCCGTAAGCCAGTTGGAGAGCTGAACCTCAGGCCAGTCCACTGGCGTGAAATGGGCGAGATCGACCTGCCTTTTAACTTGTGTCCGGTAGCGGCCATCGACGAAGACCCCGGCGATTTGTGGCAGCACGGCGCAAAAGCCCGCTGAGCCGGTGAAGCCCGTCAGCCACGAGAGGCGCGCATCATGCGGGGCAACGTATTCGCCCTGATGAGCATCGGCGCGCGGGACAAGAAAGCCTTGCACCCCTTCGCGGGCCATTTCGTCGCGCAGCCGCGCCAACCGGGGCGGGCCTTGTTCCGGCTGGGCCGCCTCTTCGAAAGTCTGGAACATGCAATCTCCCTTGCTGTCGCGCCATGGAAGCGCGAAAGCGGCCGCAGCGCAAGCAGGAATGGGGCGCGAAACTGCCTGCTGATCGGGCGAGAGAAGCGGTTCAGCTTGCTTTTCTGATCCCGACCATCCGGGCGCGGGCGCGGGGGTCCGTATCGAACAACGCGGCGAGCTGTTCGGTCATCGCTCCGGCGAGTTGCTCGACATCGGTAATTGTCACCGCGCGGTCATAATAGCGGGTCACGTCGTGGCCGATGCCGATGGCCAACAGCTCAACCGCGCGGCGTTTTTCGATCATGGCAATGACGTCGCGCAGGTGTTTCTCCAGATAATTCGCCGGGTTCACCGAAAGTGTCGAATCGTCTACCGGGGCGCCATCGGAGATCACCATCAGGATCTTGCGGGCCTCGGGGCGCATTGCCATGCGCCGATGGGCCCATTCAAGCGCCTCACCGTCGATATTTTCTTTCAAAAGCCCTTCTTTCATCATCAGGCCAAGGTTGGGCCGGGCACGGCGCCATGGCGCATCGGCACCTTTGTAGATGATATGGCGCAGATCATTGAGGCGGCCGGGTTGTTGCGGGCGCCCTTCGCCAAGCCATTTCTCACGCGATTGGCCACCTTTCCAGGCGCGCGTGGTAAAGCCCAGAATTTCGACCTTCACATCGCACCGCTCAAGCGTGCGGGCCAGAACATCAGCGCAGATCGCAGCGATGGAAATGGGGCGGCCACGCATAGAGCCGGAATTGTCGAGTAGCAGCGTGACCACAGTGTCGCGGAACTCCATGTCTTTTTCGCGCTTGAAGGACAGTGGCGTTGTCGGATTGGCAACCACGCGCGCCAACCGACCGGCATCGAGAATGCCTTCTTCGAGGTCGAACTCCCACGAGCGGTTCTGCTGTGCCTGAAGGCGGCGTTGCAGCTTGTTGGCAAGCCTTGAAACCGCGCCTTTGAGCGGGTCGAGTTGCTGATCGAGATAGGCGCGCAGGCGTTCCAGTTCGGCCGGTTCGGCCAGATCTTCGGCGGCGATTTCCTCGTCATGCATGGTTTCGAACGCCCGGTAGTCGGGGTCGGCATCGGAAATCGCGGCGGGCGGTGGTGGGTCAAGCGGGGCTTCGCCATCGGGCATTTCGGTTTCGTCGGAGAATTCATCATCGGCCATTTCGTCCATCGAGACCTGTGCCTCGGCGGCGTCCTGCTGTTCTTCTTGGCTTTGCTCGGGGTCGGCCTCGTCCGACTGATCGTCGCTTTGCTCGTCGCCTGAGTCTTCTTCCTGCTGATCGTCGTCGGCCTGATCGTCTTGATCGTCCTGATCATCATCCTGTGCGTCCGGGTCTTCGCCCAACTGATCACCATAGCCCAGATCTTCGATCACCTGCCGGGTGAAGCGGGCAAAATCGGTTTGATCGGCAAGCTTTCCCTGCAAATCCTCCAGCGTGCCACCGGCTTGTTCTTCAATGAAGCCCTGCCAGAGTTCCATGATGTTCTGAGCGCCCGCCGGAAGTTTGCGCCCGGTGGCGAGGTGGCGGATGAGATAGCCCGCCGCCTGTGCCAGTGGCGCTTCGGAGGCATCCGTGATCTCGGCATAGCCAGCGCGGGCGGCGTCCTGTGCGATTTTCACGTCGATATTGCTGGCGGTGCCGGGCATCTCGCGTGCCCCCACGGCCTCGCAACGCGCGGTTTCCATTGCCTCGTAAATATCGCGCGCCATGTCGCCGGGCGGAACATAGCGGGTATGTGTTGCCTCGTCGTGATACTTGCGTTTGAGCGCCAGCGCATCCGCCGTGCCGCGCGCCAGTAGCACCTCGTCACGGGTCATTCGGCGCGACACCTGTGGCAGGCGCATGGCGTCGCCTGAAACGCCGGAGGGATCGACCGTGTAGGAGACCGAAAGCTCTGCGTCATCAGCCATCACCTTGGTGGCTTCGGCCAGCGCCTTCTTGAACGGATCGGCGGGGTTGTCGGTGGGCTTGTTCATCTGTGGCGGCCTGCGGTTGGATGGGCGTGATACGCAACCTAAATGGCCGAACGGCGGAAGGCCAGATGCGGGGCGCGGATTTTCAGGCGTTTGAATACGGCTATTGCTGGGGGCTGTGACGGCTTGCGGACCAGTGCCGGTTTGAATAAAGCAAGGGCGACAGCGAGGTCATGCCTCGTTTCTTCGTAACATTTCGCAGAATTGAGCCCGATCGTGCGCCGTTTTGATTACTTTGAAACCGTCGTCATGTTGGCCACGGTGGCACAGTGGTTGGTCTTGGCAACGATTGCGGGGGCCGTTGTTGGAAGCGGCACCAGCCTGTTTCTTTATGGCCTGATGTATGCCACGCAAAGCACGGCGACGGTGCCGCTCTGGGTTCAGATGATCCTGCTGCCTGCTGGCGGCCTGCTGAATGGCTTGCTGCTTTACTATGGCTACCAGATGAATACCGGGGGGCTGAAGGATACAGTATTTTCTGCCGTTCACTTGCAGAAGGGACGGATGCCGATCAAGACGATCCTGATCAAGCCGGTTGCCGCGCTGATCACGCTGGGCTGTGGCGGGTCGGCGGGCAAGGAGGGGCCATGCTCGCATATTGGTGCGTCGCTTGCCGCGATGATCGGGCAAATCCTGCATCTTAACGCCGAGCTGCGCCAGCGCATCGTGGCCTGCGGCGTGAGCGCGGGGTTTGCCAGCGTGTTCGGCACGCCGATTGCCGGAGCGATTTACGGGGTCGAGATGCTGGCAATCGGGCGCATCCGTTATGATTTCCTTTTCCCGGCGATCATTGCCGGTGTCACCTCGTTCGAGGTGAGCAAATATTGGGGTGTTCCTTACGACTATTACGGGATCATTGATTTGCCGCAGTTTTCCGAGATCGTGTTTCTCAAGACCGTGCTTATCGGGGTGCTCTGCGGGTTGGCGGCGCTGTTGTTCGTTGAAATGGTGCGGGGGATGACCCGGCTTTTCGCCGCTGTGCGGGCGCGCTTTGGAGTGTGGCCGCCGTTGATGCCGGTCTGTGGCGGGGTGGTGGTGGCCCTTCTGGTGCTGATCATTCCCAGAGATTACCTTGGGCTGAGCCTGCCGCTGATGGACCGCGCGCTTGAAGGCGCGCCGATGCCGTATATGGGGTTCGTGTGGAAAATCCTGCTGGTTGCGATCACGCTTGGCTCTGGTTTTTATGGCGGGATCGTCACGCCGCAATTCGTGATTGGTGCGGTGGCAGGCAACGCGTTCGCGCATCTGTTCGGGATCGACCCGACACTTGGCGCGGCGGTTGGGTTGGTCTCGGTTGTGGCGTCGGCCTCAAACACGCCTGTGGCGGCGATTCTGATGGGCGTGGAGCTGTTTAGCGGTGTCGTTGGCGCGGCCTATATGGCGGGCGCGGCAATTGCGGCTTACCTCGTGATCGGGCATCGCAGCGTTTATCCCGAACAGCGTGTCGCCTATTCGAAATCGTCGTGGATGCGGATTCGCCCCGATGTGCCGGTCAACACCGAAAAGGCGCACCTGTCCTATGGTTTGCTGCGCTGGTGGGGCAAGCGGCATCAGCGAAAATGAGCCGCGCGCCCGTCAGGCAATGATCATCAGGCAGTGATGTTTGCCGCGCTCTCCGGCAGTTCCTCGTCAAAGCAGCGTTGATAGAACTCAGCCACGGTTTGCCGCTCCAACTCATCGCATTTGTTGAGGAAAGTTACCCGGAACGCATAGCCGAGATCGCGGAAAATCTGTGCGTTCTGGGCCCAGTTGATCACTGTTCGGGGGGACATCACGGTGGACAGGTCGCCATTCATGAAGGCGGTGCGGGTGAGATCGGCAACCGTGACCATCTGGGAGACTTGTTTGCGGCCCTTCTCGGTATTGAAATGCGGGTTCTTTGACAACACGATCATGACTTCAGCGTCATGGCTGAGGTAATTGAGCGTGGCCACCAGCGACCAGCGGTCCATCTGGGCTTGGTTGATCTGTTGAACGCCATGATAAAGCCCGGTGGTATCGCCAAGGCCGACGGTGTTGGCCGTGGCAAACAGGCGGAAGTAAGGGTGCGGGGTGATCACTTCGTTCTGATCGAGCAGGGTGAGTTTGCCGTCATGTTCCAGAATCCGCTGAATGACGAACATCACGTCGGCGCGTCCGGCATCGTATTCATCAAACACGATTGCGGTGGCATGGCGCAGCGCCCATGGCAGAATGCCTTCATGGAATTCGGTGACTTGCTTGCCGTCTTTCAACTTGATCGCGTCTTTGCCAATCAGGTCGATCCGGCTGATGTGGCTGTCGAGATTGACCCGCACACAGGGCCAGTTGAGCCGGGCGGCAACCTGTTCGATATGGGTGGATTTGCCGGTGCCGTGATAGCCTTGGATCATGACACGGCGATTATGCGAGAAACCGGCAAGGATGGCGCGGGTGGTATCGGGGTCAAATTTGTAGGTCTGATCGAGATCGGGCACGCGCTCTGTGCGCTCTGCAAAGCCCTTGACCTTCATGTCGCTATCGATGCCGAACACATCGCGAACCGATATCTCTTCGGTGGGGTTCACATGTGTGTCGATCTTTCCGTCCGCCATTTCCGATTTGTCCTTCTCGCCCGGGCTTCGCGCCAACCCAGACGTGGTGCAACAATTTGACCGCAAGGGCAAGGGTTGCTCTGATCTAACGCAACGGTCGGACAGGACTGGGTGACGGGAGGGCGAATACGTGCTTATCTGTGGCGGATGGCAACACGAGAAGACATAGAAATAATGCTTGCGCAGGTCGCGTTGAGGGACAGGGCGGCCTTTGCGCAGCTTTACGAGGCGACCTCGGCGAAACTTTTCGGCATTGCTTGTCGTGTGTTGAAAGACAGGGGCGAAGCAGAAGAGGCGTTGCAGGAGGCTTTCCTGCGCATCTGGCACAAGGCGGACCGCTATCAGGTGAACGGCTTGAGCCCGATGACATGGCTGATCACTGTGACGCGAAACCTGTGCATAGACCGGCTGCGTGCCAAAGGTGCGGTGGCTGACCCGATGGGGGAGGCGGCGGAGATTGTCGCTGATTCCACACCCGGCCCAGAGGCGCAGGCCGTGGCGGTCAGCGAACGGGCGCAGATCGAAACCTGCCTTGACGAGCTTGAGGCGGCACGGGCCGGCGCGGTGCGCGGTGCCTATCTCGATGGCCAGAGCTATGCCGAACTGGCGGCGCAACATGATGTGCCGTTGAACACGATACGAACATGGCTGCGTCGTAGCCTGTTGAAACTGAGGGAGTGCCTGAGCCGATGAACGCCGGGGCATCAGATCGCGAGGAAGACCGCCAGTTGGCTGCGGAATACGCGCTGGGCCTTTTGACGCGGGCCGAAGCCGCATCCTTTGAAGCGCGGATGGTGGCCGAACCTGACTTGCGGGCGGCGTATGCGCTTTGGGCCGAGAGTTTTGCCGCGATGACCGATGGTATCGAGGCGACCGACCCGCCGAGCCACGTGTATACTGCGCTTGAGGCGCAGCTTTTTGGCGGCGAGCGCCCTGCGCGCCGGAGCCTGAGCCGCTGGCTTGGGCTGGGTGCGCTGTTGGGGGCGGCGGCGGTGATGTTGCTGCTATGGCTGGGACCGCCGCTCGGCCTGATCCGGGCACCGGGGTTCACGCCGGACATGACGGCGCGGCTGGTGGCGGACGGTGGCACGCTGGTTGTGGCGGCAGGCTATGATTCCGATGACCGGGTTCTTGAAATTGCCCGCGAGGTTGGTGCGCCGCAAGCCGGGCGCTCGTTTGAACTTTGGTTGATTTCAGGCGACAATCCGCCGGTTTCATTGGGGCTTCTGCCGGAAACGCAGCGCGGGTTGATCACCGTGCCTGAGGCGTTGGCACAGAAGATGGCCGGGGCGACGCTTGCCATTTCCGATGAGCCGGAAGGCGGGTCGCCGACTGGTCAGGCGACGGGTCCTGTGATTGCCGTTGGGCCGTTGATCACAGCTTCGTGAGGGCGTGAAACTCCTGAACCAATTCTTTCGTGGCTATGAGTGACCCGGTTGGAAAAGACCGGGCATTTGTTGAAACACGAGAGGAAACAGATATGAAACGTTTTGCAATTGCTACCGCCCTTGTCGCTTCCATGGCCGCATCGGGCGCCTATGCTGCGAATGACACGATTGAAAACCCGATGGTTGGCGGCGCTGCGATGTTTGCCACCAAGACCATTGTGGAAAACGCAGTGAACTCGGCCGATCACACCACGCTTGTTGCCGCAGTAAAAGCAGCCGGGCTTGTTGAGACACTGAACACCGAAGGGCCGTTCACCGTGTTCGCGCCGACCAACGAGGCTTTCGCCAAGCTGCCCGATGGCACCGTAGAGACGCTTTTGAAGCCGGAAAACAAGGCGACGCTGACCAAGATCCTAACCTGTCATGTCGTTGGCAAAGACGTCATGGCTGGGGCGCTTGGTAACATGATCAAGAACGACGGCGGCGCGCACGACATCATGACGCTTGGTGGCTGCACCATCAAGGCAATGATGAAGGATGGCATGATCGTGCTTGAGGACGAGAACGGCAACATGGCGCATGTGACGGTTGCCGATGTCGTGCAGTCGAACGGCGTGATCCATGTCATCGACGCTGTGCTGCTGCCGAAGATGTAAGCAGGCGCGGGCAGGTCGCAGCGGGTGTAGGCCGGGCATTCATCCCCATATGGGTGTTCGGGTCTGAGAATACCCGCTGTGCCGCCCGCAGACCGGAGATGGTTTGCGGGCGGCTTTTTTGACGGGACTTGAGCGATACGTCGTTCCGGTGCTCGCAAATAGACACGTTCACGCGAGGTGCCGTTACACGGGATTGTGTGGCAGCGCTGATGTCGGGACAGTAATGAACCGGCGGGATGCGCGATATGACAAGAGAAAGGACGACCCCATGCAAAGGCGTTTTCTGATTGGCACGGCACTGGCAGGTGCGGCGGTGACGATGAGTGGGCTTGCGCCCAAGGCGGCGCAGGCATTCGAGGTGGAGCGCAGCGAAAAGGAATGGCGCGCGCGGCTGACCAAGCTGCAATACAAGGTGATGCGTGAGGAAGGCACCGAGCGGTCAGGGTCTTCACCGCTTGATAAGAATTACAAGGCTGGCACCTATCTGTGCCGTGGTTGTGATTTGCCGCTTTATTCGTCAAAGACGAAATTCGACAGCGGCACCGGCTGGCCAAGTTTCTGGAAGGCGCTGCCAAACGCGATTGAGACCAAGCTTGACCGCAGCCTGTTTTCGACGCGCACAGAGTGCCACTGCCGCAGGTGTGGCAGCCATCTGGGCCATATTTTTGACGACGGGCCGAAGCCCACGGGCAAACGGCATTGTCTGAATGGTGTGAGCCTTAAGTTTCAGGCTGCATAACAGCATAGACAGAGTTGGTTGAGAAAAGGTGAACCGGGCCGGGCGGTGCGCGGCCATGCGCCAGAGCCGCGCGGCACTCACTTGAAGTTGCGGCTGACCTTGATTTGATCCCAGGCCCAGACGACTTCCTGCAATTGCTCTTCTTGCGATCTGTCACCACCATTCATATCAGGGTGCAGCACCTTGATCAGCGCCTTGTAGGCCTTGCGCACATCGGCTTTGGAGGCGCTGTCGCGCACTTCAAGGATATCCACGGCACGGCGTTCGGTGGGCGGCAGGCGGCGATTGCCGGTCACGCCCTTGCCGGGATTTTTGGTGGCGTTGCCGCCAAGCACCTGATGCGGGTCTTCGATGCCAAGCCGCGCCCAAGCGCGGGCTTCCGGGTCGCCCAGCGGTTTGGTTTCGCGCTCCCACACCTTGTCTTTGGACATCTGAGCGTTCATCTCGGCCTCGGTCGTGCCGTCGAAAAAATTCCATTTCAGGTTATATTCGCGGACGTGATCCTTGCAGAACCAGAAGAAATCATCGAGCACGTCAGGCGCTTTGGGGGCGCGATATTTGCCCGGCTCGGTGCAACCATCATGATGGCACACGCGCACAGAGGTTTCAGAGGCGCCAGACATGCCACGGCGACCGCGAGGGTTTTTCTTCTTCGCCGTTGAGACGGACATATCGAAACCGAAGGGATCGGATTTAACCATTGTGCTGCACCTTTTCGACTCGGACGCAGGAGTTTACCGTAATGAGCGAAAACCGGAAGGGGTGGACCCGAAAAAATGTCGAAAGAAGCGGAGATACGCGCGGCACTTGAGGCGGCATTTTCAGTGCAAGATATTGAGATTGTGAACGATTCAAATCTTCATGCGGGTCATGCCGGGGATGATGGTAGCGGCGAAAGTCATTTCACGGTGCGCTTGCGCGCGGCGGAATTGGCAGCGTTGAGCCGAGTGGCACGGCATCGTGCGGTGCATAAGGCGCTGGGGGCCGCGCTGGTGGGTTCGATTCATGCGCTCGCGCTTGATCTGGGGTGAGTCAGGGCGCGGGTCAAGAGCGCGGCGGCTGATTATCTTCGAGCTGATCGTCGTCTTCTAACACATCTTCGGCGCTGGTTTGCGCGTCGTCGTTTTGGGCGTCGCGCCAGACATGTTCTTCGGTGGGGGCGGATTCTTCGGCGGTATCGTCATCTTGTTCTAAGGGTGCCGGGTTAACCACGTCTTCGGCTGGCGTGCGGGGGCGGCGAAAGATCAGCAGATCGCGGTAGACGGTTTGCGCGGAGGTCAGGCCATGGCGTTCTTCACTGGGCAGGACTTCGGCGCGCTGAAATTCCCAGCCTTGTGCTGCGTAGTCGTTCACAACCCCTTCAATTGCAAAGGCAAAACGTGCCTCAGGCCCCTTGACCCCTTTGCCCTTGCGGCCCTTTCGCGGAGCCGGGACGATCTTGTATTCATACTGCGTCATGCTGTGATCCGTTGGCGAAATCCCGGCCTTGTAACAGGCGATTGGCGCACAATCCAGTGTGGGTTAACAGCACCTTTCAGCACCGTGCCAAATGGTTAAGAGGGCTGCAATGGTCGGGGAGCGGTGTCTGCCCCCCGGCTGCTGGTCTGGCTGCGAAGTGTCTGGCAGAATTCGCGCCGTGACGGGGTGCAAAACCGTTAACCGGGCGCGCGCTTACTTGCGCCGTATGCCGATGGTTTGTCCCGCGGTGGCGGGCATCGGCAGGGTGCTGTGTTGTTCGGCAAGCTCTGCCACCTTGGCAAGAACGTCCTCGGGCATCGGCGCGACGCGCGGGCCGGACATGTCGATATGCAGCATCAGCCCTTCGGCGGAGGCGGCGACCCAGCCATCGGTGTGGTGCAGTTCCTGATAAAAATGGATGCGCTTTGCATCGTGATCGAGGATCTGAAACGCCGCGCGCACGGTTGCGCCCTCGTGCAGCTCGCGCAGGTAGCGGACGTGAAATTCTGCCGTGTAGGTGGTGAAGCCACGGGCTTGCGCGTAGTCGGGGCCGAAGCCAAGCTCCTCCCAGACCTGATCAACGCCGCGATCGAAAAGCACGTTGTAATAGGCCATGTTGAGGTGGCCGTTATAGTCGATCCATTGCGGCTCAACAGTCAGCGGGGCGGAGAGGGGAAGCTGGGGCATGGGCGGTCCGGGATTCAAAAGGGTTTGACGACAACCGCCCAGAGGATCGCAATGACCAGCAGGACGGAGATTTCATTGAAGATGCGCAGGAACATGTCGCTTTCACGAAATTCCCCGCGCCGGGCGCGCAGGACAAGACGACCGGTCCAGATATAGTGCAGCGCCAGCAGGGCGACGAGGCCGATTTTCACATGCGTCCACGGCGCGAAACCCCATATCGACCACGCCATCCACAGCCCGCTCAGCACGCCGATGACGGCCAGCATGGAGGAGAAGCGATAAAGCCGGATGGTAAGATCGCCCAGTGGGCCGAATTCACCGCGCTGGGCAAATTCGCGTTTCCAGTAGATCAGGGCGCGGGGCACGGCGAAGACCGACGTGACCCAGCCCATGATGCACAGGATATGTATGATCTTGAGCCAGGCCATGCGCGCTCAATGCCCTCTGCGCAGGGGAAGCGCAAGAGGTGCGGATCAGCCGATCAGCGAGAAATGCTGCCGCTCAACGGTGATGCCACGGGCTTTCAGCTCGGCCTCAAGCCGCTGATGCGGTGGGGTGCAGGCATGGGGCAGGCGCACCCGGCGGCCATCCTTGAGAAGAAGCGTGACCCGCACCGAGAGATCAAGGCGCGTATCGAGCCGCACTTTCAACAGGAAGTCGAGCGGCACCCGGTCATCGCTGCGCGCGCTTTGCCATGCAAGGGCCGCGTCATCGAGGGTGAGCGTTGAGCGTGGATCGGTGACAAATTCATAGAGCGCGGGCAGGGTGAAAAGCGCGATCACGAGGGCGATCCATGGCGCGAGGGCGATCTGCCATATCAACAGCAAAAGCGCGCCCCAGATCAACAGGAGCGTCACGCCCGCGCGGCGCGAGCGGCCCCGGTTTTCAAACTGGAACGGGGGCATTATCGGTGGTGTTGTGCGGCACGGTCGAACCCTTTGCGGCGGCGGAATGGGCTTCTGCAAAGCTATGCGGGCGCGCGCGCCGGGGCAAGGTGGGGCGGTTTCAGGCGGATTCGACAGCAGCGTAGCCGTCAAAGCCGATTTCCCGGACCAGCGCCACGTGGCGATAAGCGGGCATTGGCGGGTCAGCGTTTGATGCGGGATCATTGAGGGGTGGAAGATCACCTCGCCGGTTTTGCGACCGCGGAACGGTTTCGCGCCGGTGGCCCATGCCGAACGGCCGCCGAGCAGGATATAGGTTTCTTCTGCCGGATGGGCGCGCAGGCCGTAATGGAAGCCGGCGCATTGCACATAAAGGCCGATGCGCAGATCGGGGTGATAGAATTGGCCGCTTGGTCCGAGCAGTTCATTAACCAGCATCCCCGAGGCCCAGTCGGGCTTGAGGCCGGGAATGGCGCGGCCTGCATCGCTCCAGACGATATAGGGCAGGGCGGCTTTGATGACGTCATGGCCGGGGTGCGGGTCATGCGCAAGAGCGTCGAGTGCCAGAGGGGCGGGCGGTGTGGTCGGCAGCGGCCCTGATGCGGTAGTGGCGGCGTCGATCAGTGCGCGCGCGGTGGCGCGCCCGGCGGGGCGGCGTTCGGCGGCGTAAAGCCCGGCGAGAAACATCATCAACGACGAGAGCGGGTGCGGAGTGGTTCGGGCCATGGCAACACCGTCGGGATCAGATGGCACCGGGGTAGCCGGAAATGCACGCGAGATTCTGCATTGGATGCGGCGCTTAGAGGTCGCATTCAGGGGGCCGGAAAGCGACGCTCTCCGGGTCGTTTTTCAGGCGTAGATCGCAGCGCGCGGTCAGCCGAGGATACGGGTGATCATTTCGGTTGTGTCACGCGACAGGTTGGGGGTGGTGAGGATGCGCTCTAGCTGTGCTTTGATCAGCGCCTGACGATTGCTGTCATAGCGCCGCCATGTCTCAAACGAGGTACACATGCGTGCCGTGGTCAGCGGGTTGAGCGGGTCGAGCGCAATCAGATTGTCGGCCAGCAGCGTATAGCCTGCGCCGGAGGGGTGATGAAAACCCGCGCCCGACATTGCCAGCGCGCCCAGCGTGGCGCGGAAACGGTTTGGGTTTTTGATTGTAAAATCAGGGTGCTGAGTGAGTTTTTCGGTAATGGTGACGGTATCTTGTGGTGGGGCAAAGACGATTTGCGCGGTGAACCATTTGTCGATCACCAACCGGTCATGCTGCCACTCGTCATAGAAGTGGGCGGCGGCGGCCTCCCCTTTGCCAGCCGCGATCAGCGCGGTGAGGGCGGCGAATTTCTGGGTCATGTTGTCGGCGGTATCGAACTGCTTTTGCGCCAGCGCGCCACCATCGAGGCGGTTAAGCATTGAAAGCGCTGCGTTGGCGAGGCTGCGGGCGGCGGATTGGGCGGCATCGGGCGTGTAAGGCTCTGTCACCTGATACTGGGCATAAAGCCGCTCTGCGGTGGTCTGAAACGCCTTTGCGCGGGCGGTCTTCAGCGTCTCAAGCGCGTCATAGATTGCCTGTGGGTCGGGGGTTTCGCCCGCGTCAAAGACGGCTTGCGCCAGCTCATCCTGCGAGGGCAGGCCAAGCGCGAGGGCGCGGAAAGCGGGGTCTTGCGCATCGTCGCGCAGGAGCGCGTGCAGCGCATCGAGGTAGTCGGTGCCGGGGGCGGTGCCGCTTTGGAGCATCGCCAGCAGGGTCTCAAGTGCGAGATCGCGGCCCGCCTGCCAGCGATTGAACGGGTCGGTATCGTGGGCCAGCAGGAAAGCTTTGGTCGCGGTGTCGGTGTCGTGCTCAAGGATCACCGGGGCGGAGAAATCGCGCAGGATTGACGGGATCGGTTGGGCCGAGAGGTTTTCGAACCGGAAACTTTGTTGGTTCTCGGTCATTTCAAGCACGGTGGTTGCGACAACCTCATCCCCGTTCGGGTTGAGCAGGCCGACGGCAATCGGGATGACGCGGGGCGGCTTTTGCGGCTGACCCGGCGTGGGTGATGTTTTCTGTTTGAAAGTAAGGGTATAGGTGCCGCCCTTGAACTTCTCCATTACCTTGACGCGCGGCGTTCCGGCGTCGGAATACCAGCGTTTGAACCGCTTGAGGTCGCGCCCGGTGGCGTCTTCGAATACCTTGAGCCAGTCTTCGATGGTGCAGGCCTGCCCGTCGTGACGGGCGAAATAGAGGTCGAGCGCCTTGTAATAATCCGCGTCCCCGACAAGGGTTTTCAACATGCGGATCACCTCCGCGCCTTTTTCGTAAACGGTGGCGGTGTAGAAATTGTTGATCTCGACAAAGCTTTCGGGGCGCACCGGGTGGGCCAGCGGGCCGTTATCTTCGCGGAACTGGCGGGCGCGCAGGGCGACAACATCGGAAATCCGCTTGACCGGGGCGGAGCGCATATCGGCGGTGAACTGGCTGTCGCGGAACACGGTCAGCCCTTCCTTGAGGCAGAGCTGAAACCAATCGCGGCAGGTGATGCGGTTGCCGGTCCAGTTGTGGAAATATTCATGCGCGATAATCGCCTCGATGCGTTCAAAATTGGCATCGGTGGAGGTGTCGGGAGAGGCCAGCACACAAGACGAGTTGAACACGTTCAACCCCTTGTTTTCCATGGCACCCATGTTGAAATCATCGACCGCGACGATGTTGAAGATATCGAGATCATATTCACGCCCATAGGTGTCTTCATCCCATTTCATCGACTTCTTGAGCGCCTCCATGCCGAAGGCGCACTTGTTTTCGTCGCCGGGGCGGACCCAGATGTTGAGCTCAACCGGCTTGCCCGAGCGGGTGGTGAACTGTCCGGGATGATTGATGAGATCGCCCGCCACCAGAGCGAAGAGATAGGCAGGCTTGGGCCACGGGTCGTTCCATTCGGCAAAACCATCGCCGCGCGCGCCGGGGTTGCCGTTGGACAAGAGCACAGGTTCAGTGCCTTCGATGCGGACCTGAAAAGTCGCCATCACATCGGGGCGGTCGGGATACCAGGTGATCTTGCGAAAGCCCTGCGCCTCGCATTGGGTGCAATACATGCCGTTGGACATGTAAAGTCCTTCGAGCGCGGTGTTGGTGGCGGGGGAGATTTCAACTTCTGCTTCAAACGTGAAGGGGGCATCAGGTGCGTCGCATTCGATACCGCCCTCGACGATGCGCGGGGTGATTTCCTGCCCGTCGATTTTTACCGAAACGGGTGTCAGGTCCCTGCCGTGCAGGAAGAACCGGCGATTATTTGCTGCCGGGTTGGGCGCAAAGCGGATGTGGCTAAGCACGCGGGTGGCGGTGGGGTGCAGCCGGAAGGTGAGCGAGACGTTTTCGACGATATAGCCGAAGGGGGTGTAATCCTTGAGGTGGATGGTTTGGGGGGATGCATCGTTCATCGGGGTCTCCGCGGCTGATTTGGCGGCAGACTAGGCGGGGCGTGGGAGGGCTGCAAGGCGGGAAGCGAGGGCGTGGCGCAATGGCGTGTGGGCACCGCTGGGCGAGTGTTTCGCTGGATTCTGAATTACCGGAAGATGGGTTTGATTAACTTGAAAATATTGAAGATACTTGCGCATCATTGGTAAAATAACCTTACCACTTTTGTTGCCGATCGGAAACTTTCGGAGTAGCGTCTGCTGGAAACAGCCAAGGAGAAATTACGATGAGCGCACGCATGGAACGGCACGGATTGCAGGTTGATGCGGCCATGGCAGAGTTCATCGAGGCACGCGCATTGCCGGGAACCGGGGTGAGCGCGGAGCAGTTCTGGCAAGGGTTTTCCGGGGTGGTGCATGATCTGGCACCGAAAAACCGCGCCTTGCTTGAGACGCGCGCGGAGTTGCAGAGCCAGATTGACGCGTGGCACAGCACCCGGCGCGGGCAGGATATTGACGCGGCGGCGTATCGCGCCTTCCTTGAGGAGATCGGGTATCTGGTGCCGGAGGGGCCGGATTTCGAGATCGAGACCGAAGGCGTGGACCCGGAAATAGCACTTGTGCCGGGGCCGCAACTGGTGGTGCCGATCACCAATGCGCGGTTCGCGCTCAACGCGGCGAATGCGCGCTGGGGCTCGCTTTATGATGCGCTATACGGCACCGATGCGCTGGGCGATTTGCCAACCGGCAAGGGGTATGACGCAGCGCGCGGGGCGCGGGTGATTGCATGGGGGCGCGATTTTCTTGACAAGGCGGCGCCGCTGGCCGCCGGGGCGTGGGCGCAGATTGATGGTTTGAGCGTTGAGCAGGGCGCGCTCGTCCCGGCCTTGGCGGACCCGGCGCAGTTTGCCGGATGGCGCGCGGGCAAGGATGGTGCGGCCACGGATATTCTTCTGACCAACCATGGGCTTATGATCCGCATCAAAATCGACGCGCAAACGCCGGTCGGGCAGACGGGCAGTGCGGGTATTTCGGATATTGTTCTGGAAAGCGCCATGTCGACCATCATGGATTGCGAGGATTCGGTGGCGTGCGTTGATGCCGAGGACAAGGTGCAGGCTTATGGCAACTGGCTTGGCCTGATGAAGGGTGACCTTTCCGAGACGGTAGAGAAGGGCGGCAAAAGCTTTGAGCGGGTGCTGCGCGACGATCTGCATTATACCGCGCCCGATGGCAGTGCGGCGACGCATAAGGGGCGCTCATTGATGCTGGTGCGCAATGTCGGCCACCTGATGAGCAACCCGGCGATATTGGACCGCGACGGCAACGAGATTCCCGAAGGGCTGATGGATGCGGCGATCACGGTGATGATTGCAATGCATGATGACGGGCGCAATTCAAAGTATGGCTCGGTTTATGTGGTCAAACCGAAGATGCACGGGCCGCAGGAAGTGGCGTTTGCCGATGAGATTTTCAGCCGGGTGGAAGAGATGCTGGGGCTGAAACGCTATAGCGTGAAGCTTGGCATCATGGATGAGGAGCGGCGCACCAGTGCCAACCTGAAGGAATGTATCCGCGCGGCGAAGCATCGGGTGGCGTTCATCAACACCGGGTTCCTTGACCGGACTGGCGACGAGATTCACACCAGCATGGAAGCCGGGCCGATGCTGCCCAAGGGCGAGATGAAGAATCAGCCGTGGATTGGTGCTTATGAGGATCGCAATGTCGATATTGGGCTGGCCTGTGGCTTGCGCGGGCGGGCGCAGATCGGCAAGGGCATGTGGGCGATGCCCGACCTGATGGCCGACATGCTGCGCGAAAAAATCGCCCAGCCAGAGGCCGGGGCCAATTGCGCATGGGTGCCAAGCCCGACGGCGGCGACGCTGCACGCGACGCATTACCACCGTGTCGATGTGCTGGCGCGGCAGGCGGAGATTGCGGCGGGCGGGGCGCGCGGCAAGCTTGGCGATCTGCTGACGCTGCCGCTTTTGCGCGGGCGCAACCTTTCGGAAGATGAGATCATGCGCGAGGTGGAGAACAACGCGCAGGGAATCCTTGGCTATGTGGTGCGCTGGGTTGATCAGGGGGTTGGTTGTTCCAAGGTGCCCGACATCAACGATGTGGGATTGATGGAAGACCGCGCGACCTGCAGGATTTCCAGTCAGGCACTGGCGAACTGGCTGCATCACGGGTTGGTGGGCGGGCAGGCCGTGCTGAGTGCCATGAAGCGGATGGCCGAAGTGGTGGACGCGCAAAACGCGGGTGATCCGGCCTATCGCCCGATGGCGCCGCATTTCGAGGGGGTCGCATTTCAGGCGGCTTGTGATCTGGTGTTCAAGGGGCGCGTGCAGCCCTCGGGCTATACCGAGCCGGTGCTGCACCGGCGGCGGCTGGAGCGCAAGGCGCAAGCCTGAACGACCGGGAAGGGGGCTTTGGGCCTGAGCATCGGGCCTGAGCGGCGGGTCTGAGCGGCGGACGTGCCCTCGTGGTCGTGATGCGCCCTGTGCAGTTGCGCGCGCAGGGTCTGCACGCTTTGAGGTTTGATTCATCGGCAAGTCGTATTATTTGTGCTCTTACAGCAAGTTTATGAGGCAAGTATGAGTCGTCCTGTCGTCGGAATTATCGGCAATCAGCACATGATCAACGACACCTATGAGGTCCACGCGGGCGGTGCGATGAATTCGGACGCGGTGGCGCATGTCTCTGATTGTCTGCCGCTGCTGATCCCGTCCGACCCGAAATTGGTGAGCGTGGAGGAATTGCTTGAGACTTGTGACGGGTTTTTGTTGACCGGCGGGCGGCCCAATGTGCATCCGGCGGAGTATGGCGCGGAGCCGACACCCGCACATGGCGATTTCGACCGGGGCCGCGATGCGATTACCCTGCCATTGGTGCGTAAATGCGTGGAGACCGGGCAGCCGTTCTTCGGGATTTGCCGCGGCTTTCAGGAAGTGGCGGTGGCAATGGGATCAACATTGCACCCGGAAATCCGTGATCTGCCGGGGCGCGACAATCACCGGATGCCGCCCGATGGCACTCTGGAAGAGAAATTCGCCCTGCGCCATTGCATTACCTTTCCCGAGGGCGGTGTTTTCGAGCGGGTTTTGGGCGCGCGCGAGGTGATGACCAATTCGCTGCACGGGCAGGGGCTGGATCATGCTGGTGAGCGGGTGGTGATTGAGGGCTGGGCCCCCGATGGCACGCCGGAGGCGATCTATATCAAGGATGCGCCGGGCTTCACGCTATCGGTGCAGTGGCACCCCGAATACAACGCCGCCAATGATCCGGTGTCGCGCCCGCTTTTCGAGGCGTTTGGCGCGGCTTGCCGCGAATGGGCGCTGCACAGGCGGGCGATGCCGGTGCTGAAATCGGCGTGATTTCAAGAATTTAACGGGCAGTAGCGCACCCCCGGCTTGTGCGCTCAGGCGGCGCGCGCGGCTGCGTTGGCGCTTTGTGCAGGCTTATGCATGCGCGCCAGCAGCGCCTGACTTTCAAACGCCTTGAGACAGCGCCGTGCGGTCGGGCCGTGGCCGGCCATATTGGCGCGCAGCGCCGGGTAGGCGGCGAACAACTCTTCGCGCGCCAGCGGATGCAACGCCTTGAGACTTTCATCGGCCAGATGAAAGCTTTCGCAGGGCGCACCATTGGCGGTGACGATCTGATGGCAATCGAACATCAGGTGAATATAGGTAACGCGCGGCGCAGGCGCGGGTTCGGCCCCGTCAAAGCCCAGCATATGCACCGCCGGGATGAACACTTCCGCATCGCCGAACAGAAGTTCGGCGCGCCAGTCTTCGACCAGCATCCGGTGCTGTGGCGAAACGGTGAGCGCGCTGCGCCCGCCGGTCAGTGCCGGTGACAGGCGGATGGGGGCGTGGTCTTCGGTGCCGGGCACGCGGCTTTGCCCGGTCCAGCCGAGCGGCTGCGGGCCGTCATCACGGGTCAGCACCATGTCGCCGGGGCGCAGGGTTTCCACCGCGCGCTCTCCTTCAGGCGTGGCGATCATCGTGCCGGGGGTGAAGCAGATGATATGTTCGATATTGGAGAAGGTGACGACCGAGCCATCGAGCAGGGTAACGGTGCCGTCATAGGCATCGCCGTCACCTGCCGAGGGCGCATAGCTGAGTGTGGTGCGGTCGGCCAGCCCGTTGAGATCGAGCGTGTCGCCGCCCGGCTCTGCTGTGGTGCCGCCGTCGATCGAGATGGCCGCACTGCCCGCTTCGCCCAGATCGGTGATGGTGAATGTGTCTTCGCCCGCGCCGCCGATGGCGGTGTCGCCTTGTGCCACTTCGATTTCATCGTTGCCGGCGCCGCCGGACATGCTGTCTGCGCCGAGCCCGCCGAGAAGCGTGTCGTCGCCCGCCTCTCCGAAGAGCGTGTCAGCGCCGCTGCCGCCGTCGATCGAATCGTCGCCCGGATCGGCGATGACGGGATCGAAATGCACATCCGACAGATAGACCGCATGGGTGCCTGCCTGACCGTTGGAATAGAGGATTTCGATGCGCTGCACCGGGCCTGCGATTTCAAACAGGGTGGAGGCGTTCGCATCGTCCTGACCGGCATTGTTGGTGCCGCCGCTGACGGTATTGCCGGAAACGGTATCGTAAGCACCCGGCGTGATGGTGACGGTGACCGGGTTGTTGTCGGCATCATAGGCATTGACGGTGACGATATCGGTGTGGTTGCCCGACGCGCCGTCAAGATCGTTGATGCGAAACGAGACGTTTTCGACCTCGTCCTCGGCGCTGCTGCCGGATGCTGCGGCGAAGTCGATGTCGATCACACCAGTGGCCGCATCGCCGTTGCCGTAGATATAGGCCGAGGAGTTGGTCGAGAAATCCTCGCCCGGCGCGGTATAGGTATCGTCGCCAGATTCGACGTTGAAGGTGGCGTTGTTGTTGCCCGGATCGGTGAAGGAGACGGTAACATCCATCTCTCCGGTGGTCTGGGTAAAGCCCGACGCGATGTTGGTGCCGTCACCGCCTTCGCCGCTCCAGCTCAGGTGTTCTTCGGGCAGGGTGCCGGTATCGGCACCGCCATAATCGCCAAAGATCAGATCGTTGCCGCCTTGGCCTTCAATCGTGTCATCGCCGGAACCGCCATAGACGGTATCGTTGCCGCCACCGGCGACGATGCTGTCGCCCATGCCGTCCGCGCCAGAGCCGTGGCCATCGTCGATCGCATCGCCTTGGGCATCGGTATAGTCCCAGTCGATCGTGTCGGCGCCAGCGCTGCCGTCGACGGTTTCATCGCCGTAAAATGGCGTGCCGGACGAGAAATCGACGGAATAGGCACCATTCGGATCGCCATTGTCGAAATCGTTGTTCTCGTAATCAGCCAGCGCGGTGCCGTTGCCCGAGCCTTCGAAGAAAGTGTCGTTGGAGCCGCCATCGGTGAAGCCGGTATCGGCCTGACCGCCGGTGCTGCTGGTCCACTGGATGTCTTCATAGATGAAGTTGGCGTCAAACCCGCCATCGCCAGTGGAGGTAAGCACCAGTTGGAACGAGTTGGCCCCGGAGCCGGAATAACGCGCAACGTCATCCCAGGTGATGGTGACAGTGCCGTTGCTGGGGTCGAGATCCCAGTAAATCTCACCACCTTTGTTGAGGTCCACATCGGCCCAGAACGGCGCGATTACCGGAGTGGCGGTGCCGTCGAGGTTGGGGTTCCAGCCGGTGTTGGCCGCGCCAAAGGAAATGTTGCCATTGGTGTTGATGTAGATTTCAGAATAGGAATTGCCGAAATAGTCGATCCCGCCACCGCCGAAAACGGACGTGATATCGACGGCGATGGAGCCATCATCGTTGTTGCCGACGTCTTTGCCGGTACTGGTGAAGACACCTTCGCCGTAACCGGCCGGGCCACCCAGCCCGGATTCCATCGTTGCCATTGTTCTGCTCCGCATCCTCGAAAAGGGCCGGTCCGGTTCTTGAGCCGATTGGGCCGTTTACGTGCCATTGTTTCCAAAATGGATACGGGGGGTGCGGCGGATTTACGGGGTGTTCGGGGAATTTTCGTGCCCGAATAAGGCGGATTTCGGGGCAAGAATGCAATTTGACACGATTTTGCCCGGTTTGGTCGACGCCGGTGCGGGCACCAAAGCGGGGGCCTCCGGCGGGGATATTTATAGCAAAATGAAGGATTTAGCGCGCCCCGCCTTTGGCCTGAGGCGGGGCGCGATTGGCTTAGAGTTCGGTGCGGACTTCCCAAAGCTCGGGGAACAGCACCACGTCGAGCATCCGCCTGAGATAGGACGTGCCGCCGGTGCCGCCGGTGCCGCGTTTGAGGCCGATGATGCGCTCGACCGTGGTGAGGTGGTTGAAACGCCAGCGGCGGAAGTAATCTTCCAGATCGACGAGCTTTTCGGCAAGCTCATAGAGTTCCCAATGGGTTTCGGGGGCGCGGTAGATCACGGCCCAGGCGGCCATCACGCCCGCGTTGGCGGTGTAGGGCGCGCTGGTGTCGCGCTCAAGCACGGACTTGGGCACGTCGAGCCCGGCGCGCGCGAGGGCCGCGAGGGCGGCATCGTAGAGCGATGGCTGTGCCAGATCGGCTTCGAGTTCGGCCAGCAGGTCGGGGCGGTGTGCGTGTGGGCGCAGCATGGCGGTGTTGCGGTTGCCAAGCAGGAATTCGATGCGGCGGTATTGCCAGCTTTGCAGGCCGGAGCTTTGCCCCAGAGCATCGCGGAAGCTGGTGTATTCCGAGGGTGTCATGGTGCGCAGCACGTCCCAAGCGGAGTTGAGTTGTTCAAAGATGCGGGCCAGCCGCGCAAGCATCTTGAAGGCGGGGCGGAAGCGGTCTTGCTGCAACGCGGTGCGCGCGGCAGAGAGTTCGTGCAGGGCGAGGCGCATCCATAGCTCGGTCGTTTGGTGCTGAATGATGAACAGCATTTCATCATGCGCGTCCGACAGCGGGTGTTGCGCGGTGATGATCGGGTCGAGATGCAGGTAATCGGTATAGCTCATCCGGCCATCGAATTGCATTTGTGCGCCTTCGGAGGCGGGATCATAGGGTTGGTTGGTCATCTGGTTTCTCCTGAATGTGGCTGGCGGATGGGTCCGCCGATAAGGTTCAGGAGAGGGCTGTGCGCGCCAGCCGCGAGCAGGGGCCGAGGCGGCGCCAGAGGGCGAGCCATGCGGCGGGACGGCAGAGTGGGGGAGCGAGCCGCGCATTGGATCAGGTCACACGGTCGCGGATTTTGTATTCCGGCGCGTCCCAGAGGGCGTTTTGCATCACGTCGTCAAGAATGGCGGCGGCGGCGGTGACGTCGGTTGCATCGAGATAGAGCGGGGTGAAGCCGAAGCGCATGATGTCAGGCGCGCGGAAATCACCGATCACGCCGCGCGCGATCAGCGCCTGCATGGCGGCGTAGCCTTCCTTGAAGCGGAACGAGACCTGACTGCCGCGCTGTGCCGGGTCGCGCGGGGAGGCAAGCTCAAGCTCGGGGCAGCGGGCTTCGACCTCCTTGATGAAAAGCTGCGACAGCTCGATAGAGCGGGCGCGCACCTCTGTCATGGTGGTGAGATCCCAGATGTCGAGCGCGGTTTCAAGCGCGGCCATCGCCAGCACCGGCGGGGTGCCGACGCGCATCCGCTCGATTCCGGGGCCGGGGCGGTAGCTTTGCTCGAACGCGAACGGCGCGTCATGGCCGAGCCAGCCGGACAGGGCCGGGCGGGCCCGGTCCGCGTGGCGCGGGGCGACATAGATGAAGGCGGGCGATCCGGGGCCGCCGTTGAGGTATTTATAGGTGCAGCCGGTGGCGAAATCGGCGCCTGCACCGGCAAGATCGACCGGCAAAGCCCCGGCGGAATGGGCCAGATCCCAGAGCGCCAGCGCGCCTTTTTCATGCGCAAGTGCGGTGAGTGCTGCCATATCGTGCAGGCGGCCGGTGCGGTAGTCCACCTCGGTAATCATCAGCGCCGCGACCTCTTCGGTGATGTTGGCGGCGACATCTTCGGGGGCGACGACGCGCAGCTCATGGCCTTGGTTCAGCGATTTCAGCAATCCTTCGGCCATGTAGAGATCGGTCGGGAAATTGCCGCTGTCGGAGAGCACGACCTTGCGGGTCGGATTGAGTTCGAGTGCGGAGGCGAGTGCTTGATAGACCTTGATGCTAAGCGTGTCGCCCAGCACCACATGGCCCGGCTCTGCGCCGATGAGTTTGGCGATGCGGTCGCCCAGCGAGGCGGGTTGGGCCATCCAGCCAGCACGGTTCCAGCCGGTGATCAGCATCTCACCCCATTCGGCCTGCATGACGCTTTGCATTTTCGCAGGCGCGGCCTTGGGCAGGGGGCCGAGCGAGTTGCCATCGAGGTAAAGCACGCCTTCGGGCAAGTGGAAGAGGGCTTTGGTTTGGGCGAAATCGGTCATCATGGCCTCGGGTGTGAGTGGATATTTTAGGCTTGAAATATATTTAGGTGGTTCGAGGGAGGCTGTCCAGTGATAACTGAGGGTGGGAATGGGGCGGCGTTGCTGGGTCTGCCAGGGTGGGCGCCCAGAGCAACGGGAGCCGGGCGGGCGCCTGCCCGGCGCGCTTTGCGCGCTATTCGGGCGGGCGTTGTTCGGGCGGGGGCCGCGCGTCCTAGATCTGCCCACCGGCGATGCGCACTTCGGTGCCGTTGGTGCTTTGCGAATGCGGGCCACAGAGCCAGAGCGCGGCGGCGGCGATTTCCTCGGGGGCGATCAGGCGTTTGTGGCGGTTCATCTGCACCATCATTGCGCGGGCCTCATCGGTGGAAACCCCGGCGCGTTCGGCGATGCTGTCGGTGTTGCGGCTGACAATCGGGGTGTCGACATAGCCGGGGCAGATCGAGTTGAAGGTATAAGGCGCGCCAAGGTGATCTTCGGCGAAGCTGCGGATCATGCCGACAACGCCGTGTTTGGAGGCGGCATAAGCCCCCGCACCGGGGGCACCGCGCAGACCGGCGATTGAGGAGATCGCGATGACCCGGCCCCAATCGGTTTCCTGCATCGAGTTGAACGATTCGCGGATGGTATAGAAACAGCCATCAAGATTGATCGCCATGATGCGCCGCCAAAGCGCGCTGTCGGTCTTGTGCATCTTGCGGCCCTCGGCGATGCCTGCGTTGGCCACGCAAATCTGCACCGGGCCACGCGCGGCCACCGCTTCGGCGGTGACGGAGGCGACCTGTGCCTCGTCCGAGACATCCATGGCCATCGGGTGCATTCCGGCCTCTGCCACCTCTTCGAGGACGGCAAGACGGCGTCCGGTAATGGTGACTTCTGCGCCTTCATTGGCGAGCGCACGGGCGATGGCGAGGCCGATGCCGGTGCCGCCGCCGGTGACAAGGGCGTGTTTGCCGTTTAACGTCATGGGATGGTTTCCTTTGGAGTGCGGGTGGAGTGCGGGATCGTTGGTTGCGATGAGGTTACAGCCCCGCGCGGCAGGCGCAACCCGTGCCGTTCCGTCAGATGGCCGGAGGGGTGGCATGGTGAACGGCCAAGAAAAGCGGCGGAGCGCGAGATGATGAAATGGATTGATCTTCCGCCGGTCTGGCTCTTGGGTTTTCTCGGGCTGGCCTGGGCGCAGGGGCACTGTCTGTCGCTGGGGTTGAGCTTTGGCGGTGGCATGGCTGCAAAAGTGCTGGGCGGGTTGCTGGTGGCGGGCGGGGTGTTGCTGATGGGGCTTGCCGTGTTTGAAATGGCGCGTCAGCGCACCACGGTCATACCACATCGCGAGGCCAGCGCATTGGTGCAGACCGGGATATTCGCGCGCACGCGCAACCCGATCTATCTGGGCGATGCGCTGGTGCTGAGCGGGGCGATTCTTTATTGGGGCGCGGTTTTGAGTTTGGCCCTGATCCCGGTTTTTGTCTGGTGGGTCACGCGGCATTTCATCGTGCCCGAAGAACACCGGCTTGGACGCAAATTCCGTGCCGATTTTGCCCGATATTGCCAAAAAACGCGGCGATGGGTTTGACAAACCGCGCTGCAAAGGCAATCGAAAGGAAGCTGCGAATTTGACAATTACTTGAACCAGACACGCCAACAGGAGGGCAGGCCGCGACCGGCCCGGCCCGACCATATGAAAAGGGGATGCCTGACGTGAAGATCGGAACGCCAAAGGAAGTGATCGAGGGGGAGGCACGCGTTGCCATGACCCCGGACTCGGCGGTGCAATTGCAAAAGCTGGGCTATGAATGCCTGATCGAAACCGGCGCGGGGGTAGCGGCGGGGTTTTCCGATGCGGCCTACAAGGCGGTGGGCGTGACGGTGAAGCGCACTGCCAACGCGCTTTGGAAAGATGCCGAGATCATCGCCAAGGTGCGCATTCCGACGGCTGAGGAAATGAAGCGGCTGACCAAGGGCAAGACGCTGATTTCGTTCTTCAACCCGGCGGCCAACGAAGACGGCATGGCGACGGCGAAGGCCAAGGGCGCGAACGTGATTGCGATGGAGATGGTGCCACGCATCAGCCGGGCGCAGAAGATGGATGCGCTTTCTTCGATGGCCAATATCGCGGGCTACCGCGCGGTGATCGAGGCGGGCAACAATTTCGGGCGTTTCTTCACCGGGCAGATCACCGCCGCAGGCAAGGTGCCGCCCGCCAAGGTGCTGGTGGTGGGTGCGGGCGTGGCCGGGTTGGCTGCGATCGGCACGGCGACGAGCCTTGGCGCGGTGACATACGCGTTCGATGTGCGCCCCGAGGTGGCTGAACAGGTGGAATCGATGGGCGCGGAGTTTGTCTATCTCGATTTCGAGGAAGCCCAGCAGGACGGGGCGGCGACCGGCGGCTATGCCAGCGTGTCTTCCCCTGAGTTCCGCGAGGCGCAGTTGGCCAAGTTCCGCGAACTGGCGCCGGAGATGGATATTGTCATCACCACCGCGCTTATCCCGAACCGCGAAGCGCCCAAGCTGTGGCTGAAGGACATGGTGGCGGCGATGAAGCCGGGCTCTGTCATCGTCGATCTGGCTGCCGAAAAGGGCGGCAACGCCGAAGGCACGGTGATGGACGAAAAGGTGGTGACCGAGAATGGTGTCACCATCATTGGCTATACCGACTTCCCGAGCCGGATGGCGGCACAGGCGAGCACGCTTTATGCGACCAATATCCGCCACATGATGACCGATTTGACGCCGGAGAAAGACGGTCAGATCAATCACGACATGGAAGATGACGTGATCCGTGGTGCCACGGTGACACATGAGGGCGAGATCACCTTCCCGCCGCCACCGCCCAAGGTGCAGGCGATTGCCGCCAAACCGAAGGAAAAGACCCGCGAATTGACCCGCGAGGAAAAACTGGCCGCCGAAGCGGCGGCGTTTCGCACGGCGAGCAAGCAGCAGGTCACCCTGCTGGTGGTCGGTGCGTTGGTGATGCTGGTGATCGGGGCTTATGCGCCGGCGAGCTTCATGAGCCATTTCATCGTGTTCGCGCTGGCCTGTTTCGTCGGCTTCCAGGTTATCTGGAATGTCAGTCACAGCCTGCACACGCCGTTGATGTCGGTCACCAATGCCATCTCGGGCATCGTGATCCTTGGCGCGCTGTTACAGGTGGGATCGGGCAGTTGGCTGGTGATGTTTCTGGCCGCCATTTCGATCCTGATTGCGTCGATCAACATTGTCGGGGGCTTCATGGTCACCCGGCGGATGTTGGCGATGTTCCAGAAATCCTGAAGAAGGGGACCGGATAGATGAGTATCGGAATCGTATCTGCCGCCTATATCGCGGCGACTGTTCTCTTCATTCTTAGCCTTGGGGGCTTGAGCGGGCAGGAAAGCGCCAAGCGCGCTGTGTGGTATGGCATTGCCGGGATGGCTCTGGCCGTTTTTGCCACCTTCTTCGGCCCCGGTATCGGGGCTTATATCGTGGTGATCTTGATGGTGGCCATCGGCGCCTATCTGGGCCGGATGGTGGCGCTCAGGGTCGAGATGACGGAAATGCCGCAGCTGATTGCGGCGCTGCACAGTTTCGTTGGACTGGCCGCCATCCTGATCGGGTTCAACGCCGAGATCGAGTTGGGCCATGTGCTGAGCCTGAGTGCCGATCAGCGCGAGTCCTTGAGTGGGTTTGCCAGCGTGTTGGCGCATAAGGACGGGGTTGAACAGGCGATCCTCAAGGTTGAGGTTTTCCTTGGTGTGTTCATCGGCGCGATTACCTTTACCGGCTCCATCGTGGCGTTTGGCAAGCTCGCGGGCAAGATCGACAGCAAGGCGAAAAAGCTGCCCGGCGGGCATATGCTGAACGCCGGGGCGGCGGCTATCTCGCTTCTGTTGCTGATTGCCTATTTCAACGGCGCGGGCATCTGGACGCTGATGTTGATGACGCTACTTGCGCTGTTCATTGGCTGGCATCTGATCACCGGGATCGGTGGGGCGGACATGCCGGTGGTGATTTCCATGCTCAACAGCTATTCCGGCTGGGCGGCGGCGGCGATTGGTTTCACGCTGGGCAATGATCTGTTGATCGTGACGGGTGCGCTGGTTGGCTCTTCGGGGGCGATCCTGAGCTATATCATGTGCAAGGCGATGAACCGCGCGTTCCTCAGCGTGATCCTTGGCGGGTTCGGTGGTGCCAGCGGCCCGGCGATGGAGGTCGAGGGCGAAATGGTGGCGATCGAGGCCGACGGGGTGGCCGCGGCACTGGAAGAGGCCGACAGCATCATCATCATTCCGGGCTATGGCATGGCGGTGGCGCAGGCGCAGCAATCGGTGAGCGAGTTGACCAAGCGGCTGCGCGCGCGCGGCAAGGAGGTGCGGTTTGCCATTCACCCGGTGGCCGGGCGTTTGCCGGGGCATATGAACGTGCTCTTGGCCGAGGCCAAGGTGCCTTATGACATCGTGATGGAGATGGACGAGATCAACGCCGATTTCCCCGATACGGATGTGGCCATCGTGATTGGCTCCAACGACATCGTGAACCCGGCCGCACAGGAAGACCCCAACTCGCCCATCGCCGGGATGCCGGTGCTGGAATGCTGGAAGGCCAAGCAGGTGTTTGTCAGCAAACGCGGGCAGGGCACCGGGTATTCCGGGATCGAGAATCCGCTGTTTTACAAGGAAAATACGCGGATGTTCTATGGCGATGCCAAGGACAGTCTTAACAAGCTTCTGACGCTGATCGCGTGAGCGGTGCGGCAGGAATGCGAGACAGGAAGCTGAGGCGCCTTCAGGGGCGCCTCGGGTTGTTGAGGGGGCTTGGGGTTAACCTTTGGGCCGGGGCGGACTTGCGGTTTTGCAACATGGGATTATTGCGCAAAGGTGCGGGCGCGGCCCGGGCTGACGCCCGTGCCAGAGGGGTGGTTGGCGCTGCGACAGCTTGCGGCGGCCCGGAATGGAAAAGGACCATGAGATGAGCGAAAACATCAGGGTTGCCCGCGATGGGCGTGTTGTCACGCTGACGATTGACCGGGTGGAGAAGAAGAACGCGCTGACGCAGGCGATGTATGGTGCGCTCGCCGATGCGTTGGAGGCATATGCCGCGAATGACGAAGAGCGCGCGCTGGTGATCACCGGGGCGGGGGAGATGTTCACCGCTGGCAATGACCTGCACGATTTCGCCAAGGGCGACCGGGAGGCCGAAGTGCCGCCGGTCTGGCGGTTTTTGAACGCGATCCGAGATTGCCCGAAGCCGGTGATCGCGGCGGTGAACGGGCCTGCGATTGGTGTCGGGCTGACCATGCTGTTGCATTGCGATCTGGTTTACGCGGCTGAAAGCGCGGTGCTGAGCGTGCCGTTTGTCAAGCTTGGCGTGGTGCCGGAGGCGGGCTCGTCGTTGTTGCTGCCGCAGGTGGTGGGGATGGCCGTAGCCAATGACATGCTGTTGGCGGGCCGGGCGTTGAGCGCGCAGGAGGCGCAGCAGGCCGGGTTGGTGGCACGGGTGTTTAAAGATGCCGAGTTGCTGGGCGAGGTGCAGGTGATCGCGCGCGCCGTAGCGGCATCTGCGCCCAACGCAATGAAGCTCTCGAAAGCTCTGATCCGGGCGGGGCGTGGCGAAGTGGAAGCGGTCATGGCGCGCGAGGCAAAGCACTTCGCAGCACAGCTTCAGTCAAAAGAATTCGCCGAGAGCGTGGCGGCGATGGCGCAAAAGCGCGCGCCGGATTATGGCTGAGCAGGGGTTATTTGCGGGCCGCGCGCTTTTGGCAGGTTGCGGGAGCCTTCGGCGAGGATATTTTAGGCAAAATGAAGCGACGGGCGATGGTGAGGGACGATGCAGGATCATCCGCTTAGATATGAGCTGGCCAATGAAATGCATGCGCGCCCGTTCATGGCGGTCGCGGTGCCGTCCACGGCTGTTTTTCTTGCGCTGAAGCGAGAGGGCGATGCGGCGGGGCGCGACCGGGCGGCGGATATGGCGCATCTTTGTGCGCTGCTTGACCGGTTTGACGCACCGCGCCCGAAACCGGGGGCGACACATTACTTCGGCCAGATCGGGCGGCATTGGCTGAAATGGGAAAGCCATACCGAGATTGTCACCTATACAGCGTTTTGCAGCGGGCTTTCGCCAAGGCCGTTTGATCCGGCAGATTTCGAGGTGTTTCCGGATGATTGGCTGAAACAGGCACCGGGGAAACGGTTGACGTCGGCGCTGATCCGGGTCGAGGAGATGGGCGCGGACAGGGCGATGGTGGCGGCGCTGTCGGACTGGTTCGTGCCCGAGAGCCTTGCCGCGAGCCGGGTGCTTGAGGATGCGGCGGTAATGGCGGGGGATTTTCGGATTGATCCGGCTGGGCATCTGCGCTTTGCGGTTTTTACGCAAGCGGGCGTGGGCCAGCGGCGGGTTGGGCGGATCGTGCAGCGGCTTTGTGAGATCGAGGCCTACAAGGCGCTTGCCTTGCTGGGGCTTGCCCGTGCGCGGGCGATTTCGCCTGAATTGGCACGGATCGAGGCGCAGCTCGGCGCGTTGGTGGGTGAGATGGAGAAGGACGGTCAACCGGCAGAAGAGACGCTGGACGGGTTGCTGGGCGTCTCGGCGGGGTTGGAGGAACTGGCGGCGCGAACCGCGTTTCGGTTCAGCGCCACGGCGGCCTATGGCCAGTTGGTGCAGGAGCGTGTGGCGGTGCCCGGCGAGACGCGCTTCATCGGACGACAGAGCTTTGCTGAGTTCATGCTGCGGCGCTTTGTGCCAGCGCTGCGCACGGTGGCGGCGACGCGTGCACGGCTGGAAACAACGCAAACCCGGGCGGCGCGTGCCGGGGAATTCCTGCGCACCCGCGTTGACGTGGAACGCAGCGCGCAAAATCAGGCGCTGTTGGAGAGCATGGACCGGCGGGCGGATTTGCAGTTACGGTTGCAACGCACGGTCGAGGGGCTGTCGGTGGTGGCGATTTCATATTACGCGGTTAATCTGGTGAGCTACGCGCTTTATCCGCTGGCCAAGACGGCGCATTTCGAGAAAACGATGGTGAGCGCCGTGGCGACGCCGGTGGTGGTGGCAATCGTGTGGTTGGTGGTGCGCAACATCCGCAAGCGGCATTGAGGCTTTACAGCGCGCGGGGCCGGTGCCAGCGTGCCGGGGTGGAAATGGGGGGACCAATATATGCCGGAGACATCCATGCTGATCGCCATGGCGGTGGTGCTGATCGTAATTGGCGGCTTTGCCGGGGTTTTGGCCGGGCTTTTGGGCGTGGGTGGCGGGATTATCCTTGTGCCGGCGTTTTTCTATGCCTTTGCCACGCTGGGCTATGGCGGGCCGCATCTGATGCAGGTCTGCCTTGCCACGTCGCTGGCGACGATTATCGTGACCTCGGCGCGTTCGGTTCTGGCGCATAACCGCAAAGGCTCGGTCGATTGGAGCATCTTGCGGGGCTGGGCGCCGGGGATCGCGGTGGGGGCGGTCTTGGGGATGCTGGTGGCGGCGCAGTTGCGCTCGACCACGTTGCAGGGCGTGTTTGGGGTGCTGGGCGTGATGGTGGCGTTCTACCTTGGATTTGGCCGGGCGCATTGGCGGCTGGGCGAAGCGATGCCGCAAGGACTGACGCGCGCGGTGATGTCGCCGGTTCTGGGTTTCATGTCGGTGCTGATGGGGATTGGCGGGGGCAGCTTTGGCGTGCCTTTGATGAGCCTTTACGGCACGCCGATTCACCGGGCGGTTTCGACCGCTGCGGGGTTTGGCATGACCATCGCGGTGCCATCGGTGATCGGGTTTTTGTTCCTGACGGTCGAGGGCGCGCCGCCATGGACCGTGGGGGCGGTGAACCTGCCTGCCTTTGCCATCGTGATTGCGATGACGCTGATGACGGCACCTTTGGGCGTGCGGCTGGCGCATGCGATGGACCCCAAGCCGCTGAAACGAGTCTTCGCTTTCTTCCTCGCGCTGGTGGCGCTCAACATGCTGCGCAAGGCGCTGGGGTGGTAGAGCGGTTTTTCGAGCGGGGCTATGCCCGGTTCGGAGCCGATCCGGCGCTTGCAAACTGGGTGGCGGCGGCGATTGGTCCGGCGCGCGCAGCGATGGCTGATGCGGATTTGCGCGCGCGCTGGCTGACTTGTGAGGGCACTTGGTTCGTCGGGGTTGATGCGTTGCCCAACACCGCAGAGGGCGCGATTGGCGGCGTGGCGCTGGCGGGCGCGGCGGTAGAATTTGCGCAAAGCCTGTTTGGGGCGTTACCGCTGCACCGGGCGCAGGTTTCCACCGTTTGGCCGGGTTACCCCCGCCCACGAGAGGGCGAGGGGGCGGCGGCGTTTGGATACCGCGAAAAGCGCGATGCGGCGCATGTGGACGGGGTGCGCGCAGAGGGGGCCGAGCGGGTACGGCGGATTGATGAGCCGCATGGCTGGATTTTGGGAATTCCGCTTAACGCGCCGGGCGCGGGGCAAGCCCGATGGTGGTTTGGCAAGGCAGTCACGAAATCATCCGGGCGCGGCTTTGTGCGGCGTTGGAGGGCGTGGCGGCGCGCAATTGGGGTACGGTCGATGTAACGCGGGCCTACAAGGTGGCGCGGCGCGAGGTGTTTGAGACTTGCCGCCGGGTCGAGTTGGTGGCGGGGCCGGGGGAGGCGTATGTGCTGCACCGGCTGGCGTTGCATGGGGTCGCGCCGTGGAGCGGGGCAGCGACCGGCGACGGCCGGATGGTGGCCTATTTCCGCCCCGAAATGCCGGGCGGTGTGGAGGCGTGGTTGAGCGCGCGGTGACGGCAAGGGCGGGCTTCTGGCCACCATGCGCAGGTGCAACCGGGCGCTGCGGCGTCAATCCTGTGGTTTGCCCAGCCTTGCGGCGCGTCCCCCCGGCGTTTGCGCAGGCGCGGTGCGCGGGCGGGCAGCTCGGCCATGATCTCGGCGCGCTCTTGCGCAGTCATGCCGGACCAGCGGGCGATTTCATCGCGGCTACGCAGGCAGCCGATGCAGAGGCCGGATTCGGGGTGCGTGACGCAGATTTTCACGCAGGGGCTTTGAATCTCGGGGCGTTTCCAGATGTCATCGCTCATAGGTGCCTCAAACGGTCGAGCAGCCCTTGCAGGATATAGGAGGCGGCGACGTGGTCGATCACCTCGGCGCGACGTTTGCGTGACGTATCCGCCTCTAGCAGGGCGCGTTCGGCGGCGACGGTGGAGAGGCGTTCGTCCCAATAGGTGAGCGGCAGATCGGTGAGCCGGGTGAGGTTGCGCGCGAAAGCGCGGGTCGATTGACAGCGCGGGCCCTCACTGCCGTCCATGTTGCGCGGCAAGCCAAGCACGAAGCCGACAAGCGCGCGGTGGGCGGTGATTTCAAGCAGGCGGGCGGCGTCGAGGCCGAATTTGCGCCGCTTGACCGTTTCAAGCGGGGTGGCGACGCTGCGCAGTCCGTCAGAGACCGCCACGCCGATCGTCTTGGTGCCCAGATCAAGCCCCATCAGAGCGCCGGTGGCGGGCAGGGCGGCGGCGAAATCGGCCGTGTCCTCATGGATCATCGTGAATCCCGGCTTTGATGGCGGCGGCGTCGAGTTTGGCAAGCGCGTCGGTGTCGCCCTTGAGGGCGGCGCGGCCATCGTCATAGGCCTTTTGCGCGGCTTTGGCGTTGCCAAGCGCGGCTTGAGAGGTGATCAGGCGCGCCCATTCATCGGCACTGCCGCCATCCTGCGCCAGCCGCTCGGCCAGACCCGAAACCATCGAGCGGATCATCGCCTGACGGTCCTGCGGGGCCATCGTCGCGGCACTGGCGATGTCCTCTTGCGAGGGGCCGGCGAGCGGGGCCGCGCCGGGTTCTGCCTTGGCCAGACCGGCGCGTATGGCACCGCGCTGGATGATGGCAATTGCGCCGGGTTTGTCGGCGAATTTCTGTTGTGCTTCCGCCCAGATGGCGGCGGCGCGATCAGTGTTACCCAACATGCCGAGCGCGCCGATAAGCTGTGCCCATTCCTGCGGCGTGCCGCCTTCGCTGGCAAGCCGGGCATTGAGGCGGCTGACCATGCCTTGCACGAATTTGGCGCGCTCTTGCGGGCTCATGTTCGCGGCGGCGGCGATATCGGCGGCGCTTGGCCCGGCGGTTGGCGCGGTGGGCGCGGGCGCTTCGGGCGGGGTGTAGCGGACACCCGCGCGCGCGGCGAGTTCTGCAATATTGGCGCGGATCGGGCCCATCCATGGCGCGTCTGCCGGGCCTTTTTCCAGCAATTGCCGCCAGAACCGGAAGGCAAGGTCGGGGCGGTCGTTCTGGATCAGCATGAGGCCGGTATAATAGCGCGCCGGGCCATAGCCGGGCGCAAGCTCAAGCGCCTTGTTCAGCGCCGCTTCGGCTTCAGGCGAGATATAGCCTTCGGAGGCGGCCATCAGCAATTCGGCCAGCATGGTATAATCGGCGGCGTTGGCCTTGGCCCCCTTGAGCGCGATAACCTGGCGCTGCGCGGTATAGGCGGCCTTGTAATTGCCGATTGCCGCTTCGTTGCGCGCCAGCAGCAGATGGCCCTGAAGATCATCGGGGCGCGTGGCCACGGTTGTGCGCAGTTTCTCCAGCAGCTTGGCGTGGTCCGGCGCGGGCGTTTGCGCCGGGCTGGGGGAGCTTGGCTTCGGCCTCGGCCTGGCTGGGGCGGTTGTCATGCGCGGCATCGGCGGCGGCGATGCGGGCGCGGATCGGCTCATCACGCGCGCCCGGATCGCCCAGTTCGGCGTAGAGCGCGAAGCTGCCGCCGATCAGCACCACGGCGACGATCCCGGCCAGCGCCAGCGTTGCCCCGCGCGGTTGCGGCGCACCGGAGGCGGCTTGCCGCAACTGGGTATCGGCGGCCAGCACGCGGCGGCCAATCTCGGCGCGCAGGCGCTCGGCCGTCTCAGAGGTGATGACGCCGCGAGCAAGGTCGCGGTCAACGCCTTTCAACTGATCGCGGTAAACCCGCAGATCATAGGCCGCCGGGTGTTCGCCTGTCCCACGGCTGCGAATGAGCGTCACCGCGAAAATCGCGGCGATGGCGAGGGTGAGCAGAGCGGCTGTGATCCAGAAAATCATCGGTTGAAGGTGCCCCCGGTTCTTCCATGCGGTCCGGCCTCATGTAATGCTGCGGAGGCGAGGAAGAAAGGGCAAATCCCGGCGGGGTGTTCAGATGTCGCATTCGGAAGGGATTGCGGCGGAACGGGGCGCGGGGATAATGCGGTGGCGCGGCATTGATATGCGCAAACCTTTGCTGAGGAGAATCGGGCCTGATGAGACGCTATTCAGCCTTTGCCGTGGCGCGTGAAGCGGCGCGTTATCATCAGGGATGGGAACGCGCATGGCGTTCGCCTGAACCGAAGCCGCGTTACGACGTGGTGATCGTGGGTGCAGGTGGGCATGGATTGGCCACGGCGTATTACCTTGGGCGCAACTTTGGCATCACCAATGTAGCCATCATTGAAAAAGGCTGGCTTGGCGGTGGCAATACCGGGCGCAACACCACGATCATCCGCTCGAATTACCTGCAAGACCCGTCGGCGGCGATTTATGAGAAGGCGCGTTCGCTTTACGAGGGGTTGAGCCAGGATCTGAACTATAACGTGATGTTCAGCCCGCGCGGCGTGTTGATGCTGGCGCAGACGGAGGCGGAGGTGCGCGGCTATACCCGCACCGCCCACGCCAATGCGTTGCAAGGGGTGGAGACGGAGTTTGTCGGCCCCCAGCGGGTGAAGGAGCTGGTCCCGATCATCGAGACTGGCGGGCCGCGTTATCCGGTGCTGGGCGGCTTGTGGCAGGCACGCGGCGGCACCGCGCGCCATGACGCGGTGGCGTGGGGCTATGCGCGGGCGTGTTCCGACATGGGGATGGACATCCTTCAGCAATGCGAAGTGACCGGCGTGCGCCGAGAGGGCGGCAAGGTCGTGGGTGTGGACACCACCAAGGGCGCGATTGATTGCGGCAAGCTTGGCATTGTGGTGGCGGGGCATTCCGGCGTGCTGGCCGAAATGGCGGGTTTCCGTCTGCCGATCGAGAGCGTGGCGCTGCAGGCGCTGGTCAGCGAGCCGATCAAGCCTTGCATGGACATCGTGGTGATGGCCAACACCGTGCATGGCTATATGAGCCAGTCGGACAAGGGCGAGATGGTGATAGGCGGTGGCGCGGATGGGTATAACAACTACACCCAGCGGGGCTCTTTCCATCATATCGAGGAAACCGTACGCGCGCTGGTCGAGACGTTCCCGATGATCTCGCGCCTGAAGATGCTGCGGCAATGGGGCGGGATCGTCGATATGACGGGGGATCGTTCGCCAATCCTGTCGAAAACCCCGCTTGAGAGTTGTTTCATCAACTGTGGCTGGGGCACAGGCGGGTTCAAGTCGATCCCCGGTTCGGGCTGGGGCATGGCAGAGCTGATGGCGACCGGGCATTCCCCGCTGACGGCGGCATTCGGGCTGGACCGGTTCCGCGAGGGGCGCTTCATCGACGAAAGCGTGGCGGCGGGGGTGGCGCATTGATGGGCTGGGCGTTGACGTTTGATCGGGCGGGCAAAGCCGTGCAATCGGCGGGGGCTGGCCGAATGCAGGTGCAGAAAAACGCGGGTTTTCGCGCAGATTCACCGGGGATTTCCGCTCAATCTGGTCAGGCTGTGCCGGGTAGGGAACCATGGGTGCATTCTCGAAAGGAGGATGGACCATGGCAAATTTCGATTACGAAACCAACGCGGCCAAACACGGAACTTCGCCCCGACGGGGATCGCTGGGGCTTTTGGTTGTCGTGGCAATTGTACTTGCCGTCTTGGTGCTGTTTGGCTTCATGGGCGGCGGCACGGCAACGAACGGCTCCGGTGAGGCCGGTGCGGTGCCCGAACAGCCGACAAGCACAGCGCCCGCTGTGGACAGCAGCGCCCCGGCGCAACCTGCGGCGGACTGAGCGCCAAGAAACGCTATTCACCACCACTCTTACGAGCGGGGGCCGCAAGGTGCCTGCTCGTTTCACGTGCGTTGGGGCAGGGCCCGGCGCTGCGCGCGTGCGTAATCAACGGAAAGCCATGCCATGCTAGTCCTTGATGGCCCATATTGCGGGGCGCGCGTGGAACAGACCGCATGTCACGGCGGCGGGGGTGGCACATTGACGGCTTTAGCTGAAAAGGCGCGTATTTGGGCCACGCTTTGCGGGAATCCGCCGCTTTTGGCACCAGATCGGAACCCAAGCCGATGGGCACGCGTTTGTGGAGGGAAGCTTCACAAAACGGAGGGCTTATCATGGCCGATCACAACAGCGATCACAGCAACACCGTCGTGCGCGACCGGGTTGAAAGAAATGACGTCAGGTCCGGAAGCAACGCTAGCCTCGCCTTTATCCTTGGCGGCGTTGTCGTTGCCATCCTTGTTCTCGCGTGGATTTTCACCGGCGGGGATTTCGGCATGTCCGGTGACGGCGCGGCGAATGACGGCGACACCAATATCAGCATCGAGGCACCAGCCGCCAGCGACTCGGCACCTGCCGATTCGGCACCGGCGCCTGCTGACACGGCTCCGGCACCTGCCGACACTGCCCCGGCACCTGCCGACAACAACTGATACTGTTATTGGAATTGCTCCCGGCGCAGGCCGGAGCGCCAGAGAAATCAACGGTGGGCACCGCGCGGTGCCTGCCGTTTTTGCGTTTCGAGGGACCCCATGCTGATACTGGACTGCCCCTGCTGTGGGGTGCGCGCGGAAGAGACTGAATTTCACGGCGGCGGGGAGGCGCATCTCAAGCGTTTCGGCCCCGGCTCGGGCGATGCGGAGTTTGAGGGCTATCTGTTTGGCCGGGAAAACCCCAAGGGCGTACATCTTGAGCGGTGGCGGCATGTCAACGGTTGCGGCAAGTGGTTTCATGTGGCGCGCTGCACGGCGACGCTTGAGGTGTTCGGCAGCTATAGCGCGCAGACCACCGAACCGCCGCAGGAGATCAGGGACAAGATCAGTGCCAAGCGCCCCGGTTGGCGCTGGAGGGAATTTTCATGAGCGTAGGCGTGGCGCAGCGGCGTGGCGCCGGGCGTGCGCAGGCCCGTGGGGCGGCGCAACACGGTTTGAACGGCGCAGTTTATCTCTGTCAAATCCGCACGCCGCGTGATCTGCGGGCGCACGTCACCAAAGCGCCGACCCGCCGGGACGGGCCTGCGCGCGTCCGGCACCTGCGGTGCTGTTCGGGCGCGGGCGCTGCTTGGCGCGGGAAGCGGATTTTCATGAGCGTATTGGACCTGCCCGACGCAGGTATGCGCCAGCCCGGGTGGGCGCAGAATGCGCCCGCCATGGGGCGGGCGGGCGCATGCCGGGCCGCTTTGCGCCCCGGCAAGAGCAACGAAAGGATGTGCGCATGAGCACGCGTTTGGCGCAGGGCGGGCGGCGGATTGACCGGTCGCAAAAGATTGAATTCAGCTTCAACGGCAAGCGCATGGCGGGGTTTGAAGGCGACACGCTGGCCGCGGCGTTGCTGGCCAATGACCAGATGCTGATGGGGCGCAGTTTCAAGTATCACCGCCCGCGCGGCGTGGTGGCAAGCGGCGCGGAAGAGCCGAACGCGCTTGTCGGGCTTGGCCGGGGGACGCGGTTTGAGCCAAACCAGCGCGCCACGACGACAGAGATTTTCCCCGGCCTTGAAGCCGCCAGCCAGAACCACTGGCCGAGCCTTAACTTCGATGTGGGGGCGATCAACAACCGCTTGGCGCGGTTCTTCCCGGCGGGGTTCTATTACAAGACCTTCATGTTCCCGCGTTTCGCGTGGAAGCATCTTTATGAGCCGATCGTGCGCCATTCCGCCGGGCTGGGCCGGGTGCCGAAGGACCGCGATGCAGACCGCTATGAACATTTCTATGCGTTCTTCGATGTGGTGGTGATTGGCGGCGGTGTGGCCGGGTTGGTGGCGGCGAAGGCGGCCGGGTTGGCGGGGGCATCGGTGCTCTTGATGGAGCAGACCGCACATTGGGGCGGGCGCGCGCCGGTTGATGGTGGCGACGTGGACGGCACCCCTGTGGACAAGTTTGTGGACGCAATTGGCGCTGAACTTGACGCGATGGCCAATGTGACGCGGCGCACCCGGATGATGGGCGCGGGCGTTTATGACCACGGTTATCTGCTTGGCTATGAGCGGCTGAGCGATCATGCGCCGGGGGCCGCAGGGCCGCGCCACCGGCTGTGGCGCATCCGTGCCGGGCGGGTGGTGACGGCGACAGGCGCCATCGAGCGCCCGCTGAGCTTTGCCGGGAACGATATTCCGGGTGTGATGCTGGCCAGTGCTGTGCGCGACTATATCGTCGATTATGGCGTATCGCCCGGGGATCTGGTGGTCGTGGCGACCAATAACGACGACGGCTATCGCACTGCAATTGCAGTGAAAAACGCCGGTCTTGCGGTGCCGATAGTGGTTGATGCGCGCGCCGAGGGCGGCGGAGCATTGGCGGACGAGGCGCGCGGGCTTGGTATCCGGGTGGAACCGGGCAAGGCGATTGCCAAGGTAAACGGCGGCAAGAGGGTGAGCGGCGTTGCGATCTGTGCGCAGGTTGGTGAGGGCGCTGTGCTTGAAGACATCGCCTGTGACGTGGTGGCGATGGCGGGGGTGGTCCCCGGTGGTGCATCTGTGGTCGCATTGCGGTGGCAAGCTGATCTGGGACACGGCAGAGGCGTATTTCCGCCCGGATGGGGATAAGCCACCTTTGAATGACGTGGGGGAAGGCTTTGTGATTGCCGCGGGGGCCGCGGATGGCGCGCTCGGTTTGGCCGAGGGTTTGAGCAATGCGCATGACGCGGGGGCGCGGGCTGCGCGTGAGACCGGCCACAAGACGAAGCCGGGCGCGGCCCCCAAGGCCGCGGCGCGTGATGAGGCGGCGATGGTGCCGGTCTGGATGATGCCGGAGGGCGCGGGGGCGGAGTTGCGGGCGAAGGCGTGGCTTGATTATCAGAACGACGTGAAAGTGGCAGATGTGCAGCTTGCGGCGCGTGAGGGATATGAGAGCGTCGAACATACCAAACGCTATACCACGCTGGGGATGGCGACGGATCAGGGCAAGCTGAGCAACATCAACGGGCTGGCGACGCTGGCCGGTGCGCTGGGCGCGGATATTCCGCAGGTCGGCACCACGACCTTCCGCCCGCCCTATACGCCGATTTCGATGGGCGCGATTGCGGGCGAGGCGCGCGCAGAGATTTTCCAGCCGCTCAGGCGCACCCCGATGCACGAGTGGCACGAGGCGCAAGGCGCGCATTGGGAGCCGGTCGGCCATTGGCGGCGGCCTTATTGCTATCCTCAGGCCGGTGAAAGCCACCGCGAGGCCGTGAACCGCGAGATCAATGCGACGCGCGGCAGTCTTGGGCTGCTTGATGCCTCTACGCTGGGCAAGCTGATCGTGAGCGGGCCGGATGCGGGGCGGTTTCTTGACATGCTTTATACCAACATGATGAGCACGCTGAAGCCGGGGCGCTGCCGTTACGGGCTGATGTGCACGGAAAACGGCTTTCTAACCGACGATGGCGTGGTGGCGCGGCTTGATGAGCAAAGCTTCCTTTGCCACACCACCACCGGCGGGGCGGAGCGTATCCATGCCCATATGGAGGAATGGCTGCAAACTGAATGGTGGGACTGGCAAGTTCATGTGGCAAACGTGACCGAGCAATGGGCGCAGATTGGCGTGGTTGGCCCGAAGGCGCGCGCGGTGCTGCAAAAGCTTTCGGATGACGACCTCAGCGCCGAGGCGCTGCCGTTCATGGCGTGGGCCAATGTGACGCTGGCGGGGGTCGAGACGCGGATTTATCGGATTTCGTTCTCGGGCGAGTTGAGCTTTGAGATTGCGGTGCCAGCCAGTGCGGGGCGCGCGCTTTGGGACAAGCTCTTGGAGGCGGGGGCGGAATTTGGCATCACGCCTTATGGCACCGAGGCGCTGCATGTGATGCGCGCCGAGAAGGGCTTCATCATGATCGGGGACGAGACTGACGGCACGGTGATTCCGCAGGATCTTGGCCTGCACTGGGCCATCTCGAAGAAGAAAGAGGACTATCTTGGCAAACGCGCACAGGCGCGCAGCTATATGACCGACCCGGACCGCTGGCAGTTGGTGGGGCTTGAGACGCTGAGCGGCGAGGTGCTGCCCGATGGCGCCTATGCCGTGGCGGCGGGTGACAACGCCAATGGCCAGCGCAACATGCAGGGGCGTGTGACCTCGACCTATTGGAGTCCGACGCTGAACCGGGGGATTGCCATGGGATTGGTTCTGCACGGGCCGGAGCGAATGGGCGAGGTGCTGGAATTTCCGGGCGTCGATGGCACGGTGTTCAAGGCGAAGATCGTCGATCCGGTGTTCTTTGACCGCGAGGGGGAGAAGCAGAATGTCTGAGCGGATGAGTGCATTGCCGGGCGCTGTGGGCGGCGTGATTGCAGATGTGAAAGAGGCCGGACTTTGCGGCATGGTGACGCTGCGCGGCGATCTGGGCGGCAGCGCGCTGAAAAAGGCGGTGAAGGCGGTGAGCGGCGTGGCCGTGCCGGGCCAGCGCGAGATTGTGGTGAAGGGCGATCATGGGGCGGCGTGGATGTCGCCGGATGAGTTGTTGCTTCTTTGCCCGCATGAGGCGGCGGATGCTTTGGTGACAGGGTTGGAGGCGGCGCTCAAGGGCACGCATTTCATGGCCGTCAACGTGTCGGACGCGCGCGCGGTGTTTGATGTGAGCGGGCCATATGCGCGCGAAGTGCTGGGCAAGCTGATGCCGGTGGATTTTGCGGCGCAAGCCTTCACCCCCGGAATGATCCGGCGCAGCCGCATGGCGCAGGTGCCTGCGGCGGTGTGGATGACGGGCGAAGAGACGTTCCGTGTGGTCGTGTTCCGCTCGGTCGCGCGCTATGCGTTTGATTTGCTGTGCAACGCAGCCGGTGAGGGTGGCGAAGTCGGGCTTTATGCCTGAGCGGCGGGGCCGATTTTTCGGCGAAAAATCAGGCGGTGTGGCGGGCCGGGGGTGATTTTGGCCTGCGCAACCTCTTGTGCGGGACCAGCGGGCGGTTTTCCAACTCTGCGGTGGCGCATTTTGGCGCGGGCCAGCGAAATACCGGCGCGCCCCCTTGACGTTGCACCAATGAAAGGCCCATTTGAAGAATAGGTTTAACGCAAATATCGAAGGGGGCCGACCCATGGCTTTTGAACTTCCTGATCTTCCATATGCCCATGATGCGCTGGCAGAGGCCGGTATGTCGAAGGAGACGCTGGAGTATCACCACGACCTGCATCACAACGCCTATGTCACCAATGGCAACAAGGCGATTGCCGGGACCGAGTGGGAAAACAAGTCGGTTGAAGAGATCATCAAGGGCACCTATTCCAAGGGCGCCGTGGCGCAGAGCGGGATTTTTAACAACGCTTCGCAGCATTGGAACCATACCCAGTTCTGGGAGATGATGGGACCGGGCAAGAGTGCTATGCCGGGCGAGTTGGAAAAGGCGCTGAACGAGGCGTTTGGCTCGGTCGATGAGTTCAAGGCGAAATTCAGCGCGGCTGGCGGTGGGCAGTTTGGCTCAGGCTGGTGCTGGCTGGTGCAGAACAGCGATGGGTCGCTTGCCGTGACCGGCACGGAAAACGGTGTGAACCCGCTTTGTTTTGATCAGACGGCACTATTGGGCTGCGATGTGTGGGAGCATTCCTATTACATTGATTTCCGCAACAAGCGGCCTGCTTATCTGACCAACTTCCTTGATAATCTGGTGAACTGGGAAAACGTGGCCAGCCGGATGAAGTAACGCGGCGGATGCAATGATTTGCCGAAACGGCCACCTCTTTGCGGGGGTGGCCGTTTTTCGTCTTGCAGGGGCTCAGGGCAGGAGGGCGCGCTTTGTGCGCGTCAGGCGAAGGCTGCGCGCAGGGTGGTGATGGCCTCTGCCGGGGTGGCCGCTCTTTGGAACAATGCGCGCAGGGAGGCATCGGCAAAGCCCTGCGCGATGGCGTGGTCGATCAAACCGATGAGCGGTTCCCAATAGCCTTCGGTATTCAGCAGCACGATCGGTTTGCTATGCAGCCCGAGTTGCGCCCATGTCAGCACTTCGAAAAACTCATCCAGTGACCCGGCGCCACCGGGCAGGACCACGATGGCATCGGAATTCATGAACATTACCTTTTTGCGCTCATGCATGGTTTGGGTAATGACGAAGCGGGTAAGATCGCGCTTGCCTTGTTCACGGTCAAGCAGGTGAGTCGGGATGACGCCAAAGGTGTCACCGCCTGCCGCCTGTGCTGCACGCGCGACCGCCCCCATCAGGCCGATATCGCCCGCACCGTAGGTGAGTCGCCAGCCTTCATTGGCGAGTGCGGTGCCAAAGGCGGTTGCGGCGGCTTCGTATTCCGGCCGCGCGCCCGTGCGGGCACCGCAATAGACGCAAATCGAGTGTGTGGCTTTGGAGGCAGTCATGGAGGCTCCATTCTTGGTGAGCGCAGTTGTTTTGACCCGTGTTATCCTTGTTGTTAAACAGGCTCAACCGTAACTGGGCGGCGGGCCTTTTGGGGATGGGCGAGAATGAGCAAAGAGGCCGGATTGACAAAGGCGCAGGGCGCCGGGTTTGCAGCGGTGATCGGGGTGGCGATTGTCGGGGGTGTGGCATGGTATGGCGATTGGTTGCCGTGGCAGGCGACGAAGGTGGCATCGCCTGTTGTGCAGGCATCGGAAGGTGCGGTGGCAGAGCCCGGACAGGGCAGCGCACAGCAGGCCGATGCGACGGTAGCTGCGCCAGATGAGGCGACAACGGCGCAAGTTCAGCCGAACACGCCGGAAGCCGAGCCGGAGCCTGTGCCGCAGCCCGCAACGCAAACTGCGCCAGCGGCGGAAGCGACGCCCGAGATCACGCCCGAGATCACGCCCGAGATCACGACTGAGACTACGCCTGCGCCAGCGGCAGAAGCGGCCGTTGCACCGAGCTTTGATCTGCTCAGGGTGGCGCCGGATGGCACCACGACCATAGCGGGGCAGGCCAGTCCGGGTGCGGATGTGGTGATCGAACTTGATGCACATGAAATTGGCCGGGCTAAAGCCGGGAGTGATGGCAGCTTTGCGCAGATCGTAACGGTGCCTGCATCCAAGGCACCCCGTATGGTGCGGCTGAGGGTTGAGGGCACAAACGGCACGGCGCTTTATTCAAAGGATGATGCGATCATAGCACCGGTGGTAGGTGCCGGGGAGGGTGTCGGCGCAGAGATCGCGATGGCTGTGCCGGAGGCTGCGCCTGCGGTGGCGGGCGAGGCGGGCAATGATGCCGTCGCCGTGCAAACGCCGAGGGCCACATCCGAGCCAGCGGCGGCACCTGAAGCCACGCAACCGGCGCAGGCGGGCGGTGCGCAAGAGGTGCCCCAGACAGACGCCGTGGCCAGCGCAGATGCAGTGGTGGCGCAGGCCAAGACACCGGCGGTGCTGATGGCGGGCAAGGACGGCGTTCGGGTTGTGCAACCGGGCGGCGCGCACCCGCAGGCGATGAGCGATGTGGCGCTTGATACAATCACCTATTCCGACAGCGGTGAGGTGCAATTGACCGGGCGGGCAAAGGGCAAAGGCTTTGTGCGGGTTTATCTGGATAACAAGCCGGTGACGACCTCGCGGATCGCGCCGGATGGCAATTGGCGCACCGGGCTGCCGGATGTCGATAGCGGGGTTTATACGCTCAGGGTCGATGAGGTTGACGCGGCGGGCAAGGTCACCAGCCGGATGGAGACACCGTTCAAGCGCGAGGCGGCGCATGTGGTGGCCAAGGCAGGGCAGGTCACCGCCGTTACCGTGCAGCCGGGCAATACGCTGTGGGCGCTGGCGCGGGAGAATTACGGCGAAGGCATTCTTTACGTGCGGCTTTTCGAGGCCAACCGTGACAGGATTCGCGACCCTGATCTGATCTACCCCGGACAGGTGTTTGATATTCCCCGCAAGTGACGGCCCGAGAAAGTGATGGCCCGAGAAAGTGACGGCGCGGCGGCTCTGGCAATCCATCCGAAAGCCCCCTATCTGTTGGGTTCGCTTTAACCCCGAAAGGATTGCCGATGTGCGCCGCGCGTGCCCCGGAGAATGATGCCAAGATTGAAGAGCGCCGCTCTGGTGTGCGTACGCTCCGGCGGGTTGCACCCTATCTATGGCCGGACAAGCCATCATGGGTGAAACAGCGCGTGGCTTTGGCGCTGATGGCGCTGGTGGCGTCAAAGGTGATCGCGGTGTTCACGCCGATGATTTACAAGGCGGCGGTTGATGCGCTGGCCAAGGACGGGGCGAGCCAGCTGATGCTGGGCGCGGTCGGCTTGACGCTGGCCTATAGCATGGCGCGGCTGATGACGAACGGGTTCCAACAACTCAGGGACGCGTTTTTCGCCGCTGTCGGGCAGCGCGCGCTCAGGGCGCTGGCGCTTGAGACATTCGAGCATATTCATGCGCTTTCGATGCGCTATCACATCACCCGCAAGACCGGCGGGTTGAGCCGGATTATCGAGCGCGGGGTGAAAGGGGTCGAGTTCCTGCTGCGGTTCATGCTGTTCAGTATCGCGCCTTTGATTCTGGAACTTCTGATGATCGCGGTTATCTTCTTCTGGCTGTTTGATGTCTGGTATCTGGCGGTCGTCGTCGTCACCATCGCGATTTACGTCTGGTTCACCTTCGCGGTAACGGAATGGCGCGTGAAGCTGCGCCGCGAGATGAACGATCAGGACACCGACGCCAACCAGAAGGCCGTCGATTCGATGCTGAATTTCGAGACGGTAAAGTATTTCGGTGCCGAGGAACGCGAGGCGCGGCGCTATGACGGGGCGATGAAGCGGTATGCCGAAGCGGCGCTCAAGACCGCGTATTCGCTGGCGTTTCTGAATTTCGGGCAATCGTTTCTGATTACCGGCGGGCTGGCCGTGGTGATGGTGATGGCGGCCCAGGGCGTGCAGGCGGGGCAATTGACGGTGGGCGATTTCGTGATGGTGAACGCCTACATGATTCAGATCACCATGCCGCTCAACTTCCTTGGCACGGTTTACCGCGAGATTCGCCAGTCGCTTGTCGATATGGGCGAGATGTTCGACCTGCTGGAACAGCCCACGGATGTGGCCGACAAGCCGGGGGCAAAGCCGATTGCCGTGCGCGGCGGCACGGTGCGCTTCGAGGATGTGCGCTTTGGGTATAGCACGGAACGGCCAATCCTGCTTGGTGTCAGCCTTGAGGTGCCCGCAGGGCGCAGCATTGCCATTGTCGGGCCGTCGGGATCGGGCAAATCGACCATCGGGCGGTTGTTGTTCCGGTTCTATGACGTATCGGGCGGGGCGGTGACGATCGACGGGCAGGATGTGCGCGACGTGACGCAGCAGAGCCTGCATGATTCAATCGGCGTGGTGCCGCAGGATACGGTGCTGTTCAACGACACGGTGCGCTATAACATCGCCTATGGCCGTGATGGGGCCAGTGAGGAAGAGGTGATCGGTGCAGCGAAAGCGGCGCAGATTCACGAGTTCATCATGCAGTTGCCGGAAGGCTATGACACGCAAGTTGGCGAGCGCGGGCTGAAGCTTTCGGGCGGAGAAAAGCAGCGGGTGGGGATTGCGCGCACATTGTTGAAAAACCCGCCGATCCTGCTGTTGGACGAGGCGACAAGCGCGCTTGATACCGAGACCGAGCAGGAGATTCAGGACGCGCTGAAACGTGCCGGGCAGGGGCGCACGGTGATTACCATCGCCCATCGGCTAAGCACGATTGCCGATGCTGACCGGATTATCGTGCTCGAAGCGGGCGAGATCGTGGAGACCGGCACCCACGGTGAACTTCTGGCGCATGGCGCGCGTTATGCGAGCCTGTGGGCACGCCAGGCAGCGGAGCGGGAAGAGGCGGCCTGAGAGGCGCCCTGAACGCGCGCCGCGCGCGTGGTGTTCAGGCAGAGGCGGCTTGCGGGTTTTCCATCACGTCCTGCACCGCGCGGCAAAGCGCATCGGCCAGCCAAGCACACTCTTCAAGCGTCAGGCGCGCGGGTAGGCGGGCGTCAACGGCCCGCATCAGCATGGCGCGGGTGCGGGGCAGCTCGGGCGCTGCACCGGGCAGAAAGCGCCAGTTCCAGAAGGCGCGGGCATTGTTTTCTGACAGGCCGAACACCTGCACCTTGACGCCGCGCGCGGCGGCGGCGCGGGTGAAGGCGCGGGTTTGCGCGTCATCCAGCCCGACAAGGTTGAACTGAATGGAATCCGGCGCGCGGGTTTCGGGATCGAGCGGCGGCGGCACGTCAAGCCACGGCGAAGCATTGAGCCGGGCGGCGACGTGGTCGTGATTGCGCCGCCCGTCGCGCACGCGGCGCGCCACTTCGGGCAATTGCGGGCGGATCACGGCAGCGGCAAGATTGGACAGGCGCAGATTGTAAAGCGGCAGCAGGTTCTGCCAGCGCGCAAAGGCCTGCTCCAAGGCGGCGGAATTGTCGCCCGGTTCCATATGCTTGCGCCAGTTCTGCTCATAAGCGCCGGACATGATGACCGCGCGCGCGACAAGATCGGCGTCATCGGTGATCAGGATGCCGCCTTCGCCGGAATTGACCAGCTTGTAGGATTGGAACGAGAAACAACCCGCCCGCCCGATGGTGCCGATCTTGCGGCCATGCCATTCAGTGCCAAGCGAGTGCGCCGCGTCTTCGATCACTGGAATGCCGCGCGCATCGCACAGCGCCATGATCGCGTCCATATCGGAGGTGTGGCCGCGCATATGCGAGATAATGACGGCGGAAATGTTGTCGCTCAGTCTGGATTCGAAATCCTCAACCGCGATGCGGTAATTTTCGGCCACTTCGCAGAGCACCGGCACGCAATCGGCATGAATCACCGCCGAGGGTACGGCGGCGAAGGTGAAGCCGGGGATCAAGACGCGGGCGTCTTTGGGCAGGTTGAGCGCCTTCAGAGAGAGAAACAGCGCGGCGGAGCAAGATGAAACAGCAAGGGCGTATTTCGCGCCCATCATCCGGGCGAATTCCTGCTCCAGCAGCGAAACCGGCGCGTTTTCGGGTGCGGTGTAACGAAAAAGATCACCTGAGCTTAGCAGACGCTCGATCTCGGCGCGGGCGGCGTCGGGGATCGGTTCTGCGTCATAGACGTTGGGAGCGGGGGTGGTTGGCTGTTTTTGAATATTCATGCCTGTTCAGCTTTTCCGAATGTTGTTTTCAGGAAACCTAAACGAAAAGGCGATTTTTGGAAAGGGGAAAGGCGCGGGTGGCAGGTGCGGGAGCGAGGGGCCAGCCCCTCGCGCACCCCGGGATATTTCGGGCAAAATGAAGGCTCAGGCTTCGGGAACGATGAGAACGAGGCCGTCGAGCGCATCGCTGGCTTCGATCTGACATGACAGGCGCGAGGTATCGCGGCGCTCCGCTTCGGCGACGTCGAGCATGGCATCTTCGAAATCATCCGTGCCGCCGGTTTTTTCGGTCCATGCATCTGCCACGTAGACATGGCAGGTGGCACATGAAAGCGTGCCGCCGCATTCACCGATAATGCCGGGAACATTATGGGCCAGCGCCGCCTGCATCATGTTCATACCGTTTTCGACATCAGCGGAAATTTCTTTTCCATCAGGGAGTTGCCATGTGACCTTCATGTTTTGCCTCGAATTTTGGGGTTAGACGAAATAGACATAGAAATCGCGCAGAGCATCGCCTTCCAGGTCTTTGGTTTTCTTCACTTCTTTTTCTTTCATGAAGATATGATTGTCGCATAGAAGCTGCCCGACTGCTTCGGTGAGCGCGGTATCGGCCCTGAGATCGGCGGTGGCCTCTTTCAGCGTGGCGGCGGTGCTTTCCTTTGCATCGGTTTTGTCAAACCCGTCGCCGGTTTCCATCGCCGGGAGGTCATAGCCGTTTTCGACCCCGAGGCGCGCGGCTTGCAGTACGGCGGCAACGGCGGTGTAGGGGTTAGAGGAGGCATCGGCCATGCGATGTTCGAGCCGCGCCTTTGGGCCGCCTTCGGAGGAAATTCGGGTGGTGACATTGCGATGATCGCCGCCCCAGTTCTTCCAAAAGCCGGAGAGCGAGCCGGGTTGAAGCCGTTGATAGGAATTGGCGGTCGGTGCGATCAGCCCGGCCAGCCCCTTGTGGTGCTGCATCAACCCGGCAAGGCAGCCTTTTGCCAGCGCATTCATATGCTCTGGCCCACCCTTTTCGCCAGAGGAGAGCGCGTTGCCGCCGGCACTATAGGCGAAGGAGAAATTGATGTGCATGCCAGAGCCGCCTGCCTCGGCAATGGGTTTGGGCATGAACGACAGGATAATTCCGTGCTCAAGCGCGATTTCGCGGGCCATGAGGCGGAAAAGAACAATGTCATCAACTGCTTGGACGGCATCATCGAAGGTCAGGGTGTATTCATATTGCGGGCTGTCGAATTCGGCTGTGATCATGTCGAGGCGAAAGCCGAGCCGGTCGGCCATTTCCCAGATCGCATCGTTGAAGCGCAGCGGATCGGTGAACGGGCCGGTGCCGTAAACCACGCCGCCGGGCGCATCATAGGGCACGATGCGGCCTTGATCATCGGGTTGCAGCGCGAAGCATTCCAGCTCGATCCCGATTTTGGGCGATAGCCCGTGCTTGCCCCAATCGGCGACGGCACGTTTCAGTGCGCCGCGCGGACAGAGCGGCAGCGGCGCGCCCGCATCGTCATAAAGATCACCGATGACAATTTTCGTGCCCGCGTCCCAGCTTTCGCGAATCTCGTCGTGTTTCCAACGCAGCTCCATATCGGGCAGGCCCTGCATCATCATCGCGCCGGGTGCGTCGAGCAGGTCACGGTCGTAATGCACACCGAAGGTGGAGCGGCAAAAGCGGGTCTCTCCATCGGCGATTTTTGAGGGGGGAGGTATTTTCCGCGAATGATTGAAAGATGATCGCAGAATATCGCGCGCAGACGGTCTTGCATTTATGGCTCCCTGTTGTCGGTCTTCATGCGCGTTTGATGCGCACGGGTAGTTTCTTCAGCCCGCCCACGAAGTTGGAGCGGAGAAATTCATGGTCTCCATCAGCTTCTATGGATTTGAGCCGTTTGACCAGTTCTTCGAAAAACACCCGCACTTCGAGCCGCGCCAGCCACATGCCGAGACAGACATGCGGGCCGCCTTGCCCGAAGCTCATGTGGCGGTTGGGTGTGCGCAGCAGATTGACGCGGAACGGCTCATCAAACACCTCTTCGTCGCGGTTGGCCGAGGCCCACCAGAACAGCACTTTGTCGCCCTCGCGGATGGTTTTGCCGTGGATGTCGAAATCCTGCGTCGCGGTGCGGCGGAAATAAAGCGCGGGCGTGGCCCAGCGGATGATTTCATCCGATGCAGTGTCCCACAGTGCGCCGCCAGCCTGCATCTGCGCCAGCAATTCCGGTTGATGGCACAGCGCCTGAATGCCTGCGGCGATGGAATAGCGGGTGGTGTCATTGCCCGCGGCGACCAAGAGACAGAAAACATTGCGAAACTCCTGCTCTGTCATGGTGGAGCCGTCCTTGGACGGCTGACACACCAGTGACAGCACGCCGGAGGTGTCGCCGGCGGCCTCTTTGCGGGCCATCAGGCTTTTGGCATAGACGAATAATTCGGCCCCGGCGGGGGAGTTGAACGGCATCATGCGATATTCGTCCGTCGTCATCTGGTCGAGCACATGATCGGTGAAATCCGGGTCGGTATTGGCGATCAGCGCATCGCCCTTTTCCACCAGCCATGGCAGGTCTTCATCGGGCACGCCGAGGATACGGCCGAGCATTCGCATCGGCAGTGGGCGGGCAAGCGCATGGGTCGCGTCAAAGCTGTCCTGCTCCAGCGCTTGATCGAAGATGCCGTTGCAAATGCTGCGAATTTCGCTCTCAAACTGGGCGATGACCTGCTTGGAGAACGCCTTGGCGAGCTTGATGCGGGTCTGCATATGTTCGGGCGGGTCGGTTTCCTGAAACGTGGCGCGGGCGAGGTATTCCTCATAGGATTGATCTTCCATGCGGATGCCGCGCGCGGAGGAGAAAACGGCCGTGTTGCGGTTCATCGCGGCGATGTCGTTGCTGCGGGTGATTGACCAGAAATCCTGCCCTTGCGGGTAGGCGGTCCAATGCACCGGGTCTTCGCGGCGCAGGCGGGCAAATGTGTTGTGCGGCGCGCCTTTGGCGAAGGTATCGTGCGACGAGAGATCGGCGTGCCCATCATCGGTGGGTGTCCAGATAGTCATCAGCGCCTCCGCAAAAGGAATCGGGTTGTTGTAATGTTAAGTATATTGTAAAATGGCCTAAGTATGCAAAAGGATTCTGAGCGATGCGTATTGCCGTGCTGGTGACCAACACAGACGAGAGCGAATTTGCGCAAGCCTGGCCGAAAGATGGCGAGAAATTTCCCGAGATGATTCGGCAGGTTCGCCCGGATTGGGAGTTTGTCGTTTATTCGGTGAAAGACGGTGACTTTCCCTTGAGCCTTGATGGAATAGACGGGGTATTGATTACCGGCTCACCGGCGTCGGTCAATTCCGGGGCTGAATGGGTGGCGCGGCTCGAAAGGTTGATCCGCGAGTTGGTGGCCGCCGAGGTGCCGGTGTTCGGGGCGTGTTTTGGGCATCAGGTGGTGGCGAAGGCGCTGGGCGGCAAGGTGGAGAGAAACCCCGGCGGTTGGGTGTTTGGCCAAGTCGAGGCGACGCTGAGGGACGGGCGCAAATGGCAGGTCTATGCCAGCCATTCGGAGCAGGTGACGCGGCTTCCCGAAGGGGCGGAGGTGGTGGCTGAGGGGCCGGGCTGCGCGGTGGCAGGGTTCGTGATCGGGGATCATGTGCTGACCACGCAGTATCACCCGGAAATGGCGCCGGAGTTTGTTGCGGCGCTGATTGATGAGTTGGAAGGAGAGCTTGGCCCGGAGATTTCTGCGCAGGCGCGCGCCTCACTGACCGATGCGCCGGATATTGCGGCTTGGGCCGAGGCGGTTGCAGAGTTTATCGAGGCAAAGCATGCTCATGACGTTCGAAGTTAATCTTTAGGAGCAGTTCAACCAAGGGCGGCAAGCAGGTCAAGCGCGGTGACGTGATCGAAACTCACATGCTGTTCCATCAAGGCTTCGGCGGCGCTTGAATCGCGCGCATTGATCAGCGTGGCAATCGCGCGGTGGTCACGCGCCGAGGTGGCGATCACCCCGGCATAATGATAGCGCGCACGGTAATAGGCCATCAGCTTGCGCGCGTTGGTCTTGATCATTTCAAGCAGGAACGGATTGCCCGCCGCTTCGGCGACGACCCGGTGAAAATCAAGGTTGAGCTGGTAATAGGCATCGGGTGCGGCATCGCCTTGTTCGGCAGCGTGGCGTTCGCAGGCCTGCACCGCCGCTTCGAGTGCTGTGGCGTGGGTTTTCGAGAGCCGCCGCGCGGCAAGCCCCGCGGCTTGGCCTTCGAGCTTGGCGTGAACTTCGAGAATAGCAAGGAACTGTTCCAGCGTGGGGCGGAACACGGTCGCGCCTTTGCGGGGGTTGCGGATGATCAGCCCGGCGGTTTCGAGTTGGATCATTGCTTCGCGCACCGGGGTGCGCGACACGCCATGTGCGGCGATGAGGGTTTGTTCCTCGATCACGTCACCGGGGGCCAGTGCGCCGCTTTCGATCCCTGAAAGGACCGCTTCAACAATGATATCCGTTTGCCCTGCCATAGGGCGAGTTAGGCGGTTTTTGGATGTTTTGTAAAGCTTGCTGTATATTTATGCGGTACGCAATTCAACGGCAGCGGGGGCGATCAACCCGTTGGCGCGGCCCGGTGGCGTTTAGCGCCCCAGTCGCTTGGTCCAGTCGCCCATTGTGGCGCGGGCGGTTTTGGCCAGCATCACCACGTCGATCCCCACGGCAAGGAACTGCGCGCCCCAGCCGTGATAGCGCTGCGCCGTGGTGTCGTCGGTGGCGAGGATGCCCGGCGCTTTGCCAGCGGCTTTGATCCGGGCAAGGCCGTCCTTGATGGCGGCTTGCACGTCAGCGTGATTTGATTCACCCGGATGGCCCATATCGGCAGCGAGATCGGCGGGGCCGATGAACGCCCCGTCGACGCCGGGCACGGCGAGGATTTCATCGAGGTTCTTCATGCCCTTGGCGGTTTCGACCTGCACCAGAAGACAGGTTTGCGCGTTGGCGGTTTGCACGTAATCCGGGATCAGCGAAAATTGCGAGGCACGTGCGAGTGCCGCGCCGGAACCGCGAATGCCTTGCGGTGGATAGAGCATCGCGCGGGCGAGATGTGCCGCCTGTTCGCCGGTTTCTACCATTGGCACCAGAACGGTTTGCGCCCCCGCATCGAGCGCCTGTTTGATCAGCCATTCATTGCCAATTGGCAGGCGGACGACCGGGGTGGAATGGCGCCCTTCGAGCACCTGCAATTGTTGCATGATGGTTTGCAGATCGTTGGGGGCGTGTTCGCCGTCGATCACCAGCCAGTCGAAATCGGCGGTGGCCAGCACTTCGGTGGCATAGGCATTGGCAAACCCGGCCCAGCAGCCGATTTGGATCTCACCGGCTTTGAGCGCGGCCTTGAAACGGTTGATGGGGGCGGGCATGGGCTTACTCCTGAATTTGTGTGGCGATTTCGGTGATGACGTCATAAGCGGTGCTTATGTCGTCCTCGGTGGCATCAAACTGGCCCGCCTGAAAGCGGATCACCAGCGCGCCACCTGTACGGGTCTGGGTGAGGTAGATACGGCCATCGTCGTTGATGGCGTTGATCAGCGCCAAGTTGAGCGCATCAAAGTCTTGCGCGCCAGTGGGGGCGAAACGGAAGGTGAAAAGTGACAGGACCGGCTCTGTCACGATCTCGAAATCGGGGTGCGCGCGCAGGCGTTCGGCGAGTGCCTGCGCCCATGTCACATGGTTGCGGATCATCCCGCGCAGCGCCTCAAGCCCGTAAGCGCGCAGCAAGAACCACAGCTTCAGCGCGCGAAACCGGCGGCCAAGCGGCACCGACCATTCGGAATAATTGATGATCCCGTCGGCACCGTGGGTCTTGAGATATTCCGGCTGAATTGCCAGCGTGCGAGTCAGGTCTTCGGGGGCGCGGATGAAATGCGCCGAAAGGTCGAACTGCGTGCCGAGCCATTTATGCGGGTTGAGCACAACGCTGTCGGCCTGCTCGACCCCCGCCCAAAGGCTGCGAAATTCGGGGGCGATCATGGCGGAGCCTGCCCAAGCGGCATCGACATGCGAATAAAGCCCGTATTCGGCGGCGATGGCGCAGCAGGCGGCGATATCATCGCACGCGCCGGTGCCGGTGCCGCCGGTGCAGGCAATCACACCGGCAGGCAGGTGCCCGGCGGCGAGGTCGGCCTTGATCGCGGCGCGCAGGGCGTCGGGTTGCATCGCGCGCAGCGGGCCGTGGGTGGGAATGCGGATCAGGTTGGCCTCTCCGATACCGGCGACCCAGATGGCGCGGTCAATCGAGGTGTGAACTTCCTCGGACGCATAAACGCGGATCTGTTTTTGGCCCGGCAGACCGGCGGCATTGCCCTGCCAGTCGAGCGCGCGTTCACGCATGGTCAGCACGGCGGCGAGCGTGGCCGACGACGCGCTGTCCTGAATGACGCCGTGAAAGTCTCCGGGCAGGCCAAGCGCCTGCCGCAGCCAATCCATCATCCGGGTTTCCATCTCGGTCGCAGCAGGCGAGGTCTGCCAGAGCATACATTGCGTGGCGGTGGCGGCGATCAGGTTATCGGCCAGCACTGCGGCGGGGGAGGCGTTGGACGGAAAATAGGCAAAGAAGCGCGGGTGCTGCCAATGGGTGAGGCCGGGCACAACGATGCGTTCGAAATCGGCGAGGATGTCTTCGATCGGGTGCGGTGCTTCGGGCGCAGAGGCGGGGAGTTGTGCGGCGATTTCGCCCGGTTTGGTTTGGGCGCGCACCGGGCGGTCGCGCAGGGTTGCGTGATAATCAGCCGCCCAGTCGGCGGCCCATTTGCCCCATTTCGGGAAATCGCTCCAGCGCATGATGTCTCCAGTTTATATTAACATGTTAATTATGGCGGATGCGAACGAATTGCAAGCCTGACTACAGCATGGCCTTACTGGTCGGCATCAGCACGAATTTTTTCCATCCGTTCGCGCAGCTCGGTCTGCCATGGCTCCAGCATTTCACGCACGCGGGTGACGTATTCCGCGTTTTCATGCGGCGGGATGCCGGGCTTGTAGACATCGGCCACGGCAAGCATGGCGCGCCGGTCGGTTTCATTGAAGGCGGTGATCATGCGCTCGGCTATGGGGCGTTCTATGCCCAGCGCCTCGAAGGTGGAGCGGCCCATGCGCAGGGTGCAATCATATGTCTCGCGGATGATATCGCGGCAGCCAGCGGCCCAGAGATCATAGACATGATCGCGGTCGCGCGCGCGGGCGATGACGTGGACGGATGGGTAATTGGTGTGGACGTATTGCGCCAGTTGGGTGATTTTTTCGCGCTCGTCGATGGCGATGACGAGGATTGCCGCCTCACCAATTCCGGCGGCGTGGAGCAGGTCGGGGCGGGTGGCGTCGCCGTAGTAATGCTTCACCCCGAAGGTTTGCAGCACATCGAGATGATGCGAGTTGAAATCAATCACCGTGGTGGCAATGTCGGCCGAGCGCATGATCCGGTCAACCAGCCCGCCGACACGGCCCGCCCCGGCGATGATGATGCGGGCATTTTCGGGCATGGTATCGGCCTCCCGTTCAGGTGCGCCGGAATAGCGTGGCGCGATGACCCGGTCGTAAAGGATGAACAAACCGGGCGTGAGCAACATGGAAAGCGCCACGACAAGCAAAAGACGGTCGGCCAGATCGGCAGGAATCACGCCGTTGGCAACGGTGAACGACAGCAGGACGAAGCCGAACTCGCCGGCTTGGGCAAGGCCAAGCGCGAACAGCCATTTATCGGTGCCGCGCAGTTTGAAGATATAGCCCAAAATCAGCAGGACCAGCACCTTTAGCGCCATCAACCCGAGCGTGAGGCCGATGATCAGCCACAGGTTCTCGGCCAGCAGGGCAAAGTTGATGCTGGCCCCCACGGTCATGAAGAAAAGGCCAAGCAGCAGGCCTTTGAACGGGTCAATATCGCTTTCCAGCTCGTGCCGGTAAGCGGAGTTGGCCAGCACCACCCCGGCAAGGAATGTGCCAAGCGCGGGGGAAAGACCGACAAGGCTCATCAACAGGGCGATGCCGATCACGATGAGCAAGGCCGCGGCGGTGAACAGCTCGCGCAGGTGCGCCGCCGCGATGAAGCGGAAGATTGGTGCGGTAAGTGACGAGCCGCCGACAATGACAGCGGCCACCGCGCCCAGCGTGACAAGCGCGGTCTGCCAGCCGTTGAGGTTGTCGACGAGACTGAGGCCGCTTGTCGCATGTTCGGCGGTGGTGCCGTGGCCAAGCGCGGGCAGCGCCAGAAGCGGGATGAAGGCGAGCATCGGGATGACGGCGATGTCCTGAGTGAGCAGGACGGCAAAGCTCGACTGGCCGCCATCGGATTTGAGTAGGCCTTTTTCGGTGAGGGTTTGCAGCACGATGGCCGTCGAGGAGAGCGCGAAGACAAGCCCGATGGCAAGCGAGATCGTCCATGGCTGCCCGAACGCCATGGCTGTGGCCATGACGGCAAGCGCAGTTAGCCCGACCTGCCCGCCGCCAAGGCCCAGCAGGCGCATCCGCATTGCCCATAGCCTTTTTGGTTCAAGCTCAAGCCCGACCAGAAACAACATCATCACCACGCCGAATTCGGCAAAGTGCTGAAGCGAAACGATATCGACTTTGAGCAGCGCAAGCAGTGGTGAAATTACGATCCCGGCAATCAGATAGCCCAGCACCGAGCCAAGCCCGAGCCTAGAGGCGATGGGAACGGCAACCACGCCCGCGACGAGAAAGACGAAGGCGAGAAGGAGGAAATCGGTCATCTAGCTTGATCCAGAGGACGCGGTATGCGCCGGTTAGATCGAGTGAAGCGCGGATCGCGGCGGCTGGCAAGTGTTGTGGCGGGGGAGAGGTGGGCAGCAGTGCGAGGCTGCGCACTGACCTGCGCCATGTCAGTGCCCGCGTTCCCAGAGCCATTGGGAAGGAACGCCGCCCAATCCACGGCAGCGGGGGCGCCCAGCCGCCGCCGCGCCCGCCCCTCCCAATGGGCGGGCGCATGGCTGATGCCAAGCACCGTACTCGCGTTCTGCGGGGTAACGGTGATAAACCGCGCCGATCCTAGCGCAGGCTACGCCCACCCAGGGGCGCGCGCGGCGGCACGTCCTGCCTTCAGAGCATCGGTGGCGAGTGCCGCTCAAATCATGGCAGCGGGGGCGCCCAGCCCTCGCCGCGCCCGCCCCTCCCGAAGGGTGGGCGCATGGCTGATGCCAAGCACCGTACCCGCGTTCTGCGGGGTAACGGCGATAAACCGCGCCGATCATAGCGCAGGCTACGCCCACCCAGGGGCGGTCACGGCGGCGGCAACCAACCGTTCGCCCCGGCTGACCTTCGCACCAGAGGTGAGCAGAATGCCCATCCTACGCGTTGAGTTTGGCGGCCTCCAACGCGGCGGACAACACGGCGCGATCACCGATCTGGTTGGCCAGAACGAGGATAAGCCGCGCGTTGAATGCGTCACTTTCATCTTTGGCAAGCGTTTCATGCGCGGCCAGAAGTTCAGCATAGAAATCATCGGCATCGGGGATGTTCGGGGTCAGCGTCAGGGCGCTCAGGTCAGTCATCGGGGTCACTCCTTGCCTGTCGCACGGCGCAGGGCGGCGCGGAAAAGGTCTTCGTTCCATGTGTCCCGGCGGACGGCGACATGTTGATCGGGGCGGATAAGGTAAACGGCTGATTTGGCGTCTCCGAGATACCGCTGTTTCAAGGCTTGGGTCTTGTCGTCTTTTGACGACAGCGCCAGCCGCTCGACCTTCAGACCGCTTTCTTCGAATTGATCCGGCGCGTCGGCGTCGATGGTGAGCAGGGTGAAATGGCCGCCGAGCTTGGGCAGCAGGAAGCCATCACCGAGCGGCGCATCGGGGCAGGGCGCGCCGGGGCGGGTGCGGGCCGGCCCGGCGGGCAGCGCATCGGCGGAGTTCAGCGGTGAGCCGTCATAGACGCACGGCACCGAGAGGCGCCCGGAATTGACCAATGGGCGGGCGAATTCGTAATGCTCCGAGAGATCAAGCACCGCATCGCGCAGGAGCCGCGACATTTCGGATTTCGGGGTGATGAAATCGGTCGAGCGGGTGGAATTGGTAATATTCTCGTCCGCGCCTCGAAGTCGTTCGGAATTATAGCTGTCGAGCAGGCTTTCGGGCGCGCGCCCGGCAATCACCAGTTGCAGTTTCCAGATCAGGTTGTCGGTATCCTGTACCCCGGAATTGGCCCCGCGTGCCCCGAACGGAGAGACCTGATGCGCCGCATCGCCCGCGAACAGCACCCGGCCATGGCGGAAATCTTCCATCCGCCGACATTGGAAGGTGTAGATAGACGACCATTCCAGCGTGTAATTCACATCCTTGCCCAGCATGGCGCGCAGGCGTTTGTCGATATTGGCGGGATCGAGTTCTTTCTCGCGGTCGATGTCCCAACCGAGCTGAAAATCAATCCGCCAGACGCCATCGGGCTGCTTGTGCAAAAGCGCCGATTGGCCGCGGTTGAAGGGCGGGTCGAACCAGAACCAGCGTTCGGTCGGGAACTTGGCGTCCATCACCACGTCGGCGATAAGGAAGTTGTCTTCGAATACGCGCCCGACGAAGTCGAGGCCCAGCATCCGGCGGCTGGGTGAATTGGCGCCATCACAAGCGATCAGCCAATCGGCTTCGAGCGTGTAGGAGCCTTCGGGCGTTTCAATTTCGAGCGCCACGTGATCGTCATGCGCGCCGATGGCTTCGACCTTGTTGCGGCCGCGAATTTCGATCGGCGCGCCTTCGGCCTGCAATTCGCGGGCGCGGGCGATCATCTGGGCTTCGAAATGGTATTGCTGAAGGTTGATGAAGGCGGGGTATTGATGGCCCTTTTCCGGCAAAAGGTTGAACTCGTATACCTGCCGTTCGTCGAAAAAGACTTTGCCGACCTCCCATTCGACGCCCAGATCAAGCATCCGTTTGCCCGCACCCACACGGTCGAGGATTTCCAGTGGCCGTTTGGCGAAACAGATGGCGCGCGACCCGAAAGAGACCTTTTCGTTATCGTCGAGCACCACCACCGGCGTGCCGTTCTGCGCCAGCTCAACCGCCGCACAAAGCCCGACCGGGCCTGCGCCCACCACCACGACCGGATGGCGCACCGGGCTGGCCGCATCCTGATCGGGGGAGTGTTCATAGGGGTAAAGCGGGGTTTCGAAAATCTTGGTCATGGCGGTTTCCTCCGGGGGCGTGGGCGCAGGCATGTGGTCAGTCTCTCATGCCTGCGCCGTCTTGGCGTTGATCTGTGTCACGCCGGGCGTATCATTGCGCCGGGCGCTCAGCCTTGCAGGGCCTCCCACATTTCGATGTCGCGCTGGGCGGTCCAGATGCGCGGTGTGTCGATGCCCCGCGCTTCGTCATAGGCGCGTGCGACGTTGAACGGCAGGCAATGCTCATAAATCGCATAGTCGGAGAATTTCGGATCACATTCGGCGCGCACCGCGTCCCATGCATCTTTGAGCGAGCCGCCGCTGGCGGCGACGCGGGCGGCGGGGCGGTAGGTGGAGGCCACGAAATCGCGGGTGTTTTCAATCGCCGCGTTGACCATCTCGTGACCGATAAGCGCATCGCCCCGGCCCGGCGCGATGGCATCGACATCGAACCATTTGATATTGTCGAGCGTATCGCCCCAATCGGAGAAATGGCCATCGCCGCAATAGCAGGCGGAGTGGTATTCGACGATATCGCCGGTGAACATCACGTTCTGGTCGGGCACATGGATCACCGCGTCGCCCGCCGTATGGGCGCGACCGACATGCATGATATCAACCCGGCGGTTGCCAAGATAGACGGTCATCGCGTCGGAAAAGGTGGTGGTCGGGAAGGTCAGGCCGGGAATTGATTCGTGGCCTTCAAACAAACGTGGGAAGCGTTGGAATTCGCTGTCCCAGTCCTCTTGTCCGCGTTCAACCACCTGTGCGCGGGCGGCGTCGGACATGATCACTTGCGACGCACCATAAGCCGACGCACCGAGCACCCGCACGGCGTGGTAATGGGTCAGCACCAGATGCGAGATCGGCTTGTCGGTGACTTCGCGGACCTTTTCGATCACCTGGTTGGCCAGCCTTGGGGTGGCCTGCGCTTCGACGATCATCACGCTGTCATCGCCGATGATGACGCCGGAGTTGGGATCGCCCTGCGCGGTGAAGGCCCAGAGGCCATCGCCCACTTCGGTGAACGAGATTTCCTTTTCGGTCATGTCGCCTTGTGAGGCAAATTTCTTGGCCATGTCGTGTTCCTTTGTATTGGTTGCCTTTGGCACATGTGGGAGCCTCCGGCGGGGATATTTGGGGCAAAATGAAGCGGTGGGGTGCACCGCTTCATCGCGAGGGCGCTTAGCGGGCGTAGGGGTCTTTCAGGGCAGGCAGGATGGTGCCGGTGCATGTTCCGAAACCGATGGTGAAGTCATCACCGTGAGCGGCGCCCGAGAGGGTGAGCGTGTCGCCATCCTCCAGAAAAGTGCGGGTCTCTCCGGTGTCGAGGGTAAGTGGCTCCTTGCCGCCCCAGCTTAGTTCCAGAAGCGCGCCGCGCTGGTTCTTTTCCTTGCCCGAAATGGTGCCCGAGCCGAGAAGGTCGCCCGGATTCATCGGACAGCCCGAGGTGGTGTGGTGGGCAAGCTGCTGAGCAGAGGAGTAATACATCTCGCTATAGTTGGTGCGCGAGATTTCGGATGCCGCCTTGCCCTCGGGGGCCAGTGTAATGCTCAGGTCGATGTCATAAAGCATCGGGCCGGTGTCGCGCAGATGTGGCAGCAATTCGACCTCGCGTTCGGGCGTGGCGCAGCGAAACGGCTGAAGTGCTGCGGTGGTGACGATCCACGGGCTGATCGAGGTGGCGGTGGCCTTGGCCTGAAACGGCCCGAGCGGGACATATTCCCAAGCCTGGATATCGCGCGCCGACCAATCGTTGAGCAGCACATAGCCGAAAATCATCGCGTCCGCCTCGTCCACGCTGACCGGGCCATCGGCAGGTTGGCCGACAATGGCACCCATTTCCAGTTCAAGATCGAACCGGCGGCACGGCAGGAAGGCAGGCATGTCGTGATCGGGGGATTTCAACTGACCCCAAGGGCGGCGGATATCGGTGCCCGAGACCACCACCGAGGAGGCGCGCCCGTTATAGCCGATTGGCATGTGCAGCCAGTTCGGCGGCAGCGCGTTTTCCGGGCCGCGAAACATGGTGCCGACATTGGAGGCGTGGTTTTTGGAGGCATAGAAATCGGTATATTCGGAAACCAGAAACGGCAGATGCATTTCGGCTTCACTTTGCGGCACGAGAAACGGTTCGGCGCGCGCTTTATCCGGCGACCCGTCGGCAAGAATTTGGCCAAGCCGGGCGCGCAGGGCGGCCCAAAGCTCGGGGCCTTCTTCCATCACTTCATTCCAGAAGGGCACGTCGAAAAGCGCGTCATCGGTGAGCGAAATCAGGCCGGCTTCCTCGGCACGCTGGCAATCGAAGATCATGTCACCGATCGCCACGCCGCAGCGCGGGTCGAGTGCTTCGGTCGAGAACACCCCGTAGGGTAGGTTATTGAGCGGGAAGGGGTGCTTGGCGGAATTGGCCGAAGCTACCCAGGATTTTTGCAATGTCATGGCTTGTCTTTCATTCACAGGATGGCGGGAAACTCCCCGCCCTTCGTGGGGTGTGTAGGACGGGGATGCCCCGCCCGCACGTCATTTCTTGCCGGGGGTGCCGTCGAATTTCTTCTCGATGTCGCTCCAACAGTCGATGTAATCATCCTGCAACGGCGCTTCGCGCCCGGCAAAGCGGGTGAGGTGCTGCGGGAAACGGGTCTCGAACATGAAGGACATGGTATTTTCAAGCTTCTCCGGGCCGAGGTTTGAGTTTGATGCGCCTTCGAACGCGGTTTTGTCCGGCCCGTGCGGCAGCATCATGTTGTGCAGGCTCATCCCGCCGGGGACGAAGCCTTGCGGCTTGGCGTCATACTGGCCATGAATGTTGCCCATCAATTCGGACATGATGTTCTTGTGATACCACGGCGGGCGGAAGGTGTTTTCGGCCACCATCCAACGATCACGGAACAGCACGAAATCAATATTGGCGGTGCCCGGCACGCCGGAGGGTGCGGAAAGCACAGTGAAAATCGACGGATCGGGGTGATCGAACAGAATGGCCCCGACCGGGCAATAGGCGTGCAGGTCGTATTTATAGGGCGCGTAATTGCCGTGCCAAGCGACCACATCGAGCGGTGACTGGGCGATCTTCGTCTCGTGGAACTGGCCGCACCATTTGATTGTCAGCGTCGAGGCAACTTCACGGTCCTCGTATGCGGCGACGGGGGCCTTGAAATCGCGCGGGTTGGCGAGCGCGTTGGCGCCGATTGGGCCGCGGCCGGGCATCTCGAATTTCTGGCCGTAGTTTTCGCAGACGAATCCGCGCGCCGGGCCTTCGAGCACTTCGACACGGTAGACCAGACCGCGCGGGATGATGGCGATTTCCTTGGGCTCAAGATCAATGATGCCCAGCTCGGTGGCGAATCGCAGGCGGCCTTCCTGTGGCACGACCAGCAGTTCGCTGTCGGCGGAATAGAAATACTGATCGACCATCGAGTCGGTGACGAGGTAGATATGGCTTGCCATGCCGACCTGCGTGTTGACATCCCCGGCGGTCGTCATCGTGCGCATTCCGGTCAGCCAGGTCAGGCTTTCATCGGAATGGGGCAGCGGGTCCCAGCGGTATTGGCCAAGTGACGTCACATCATCAACGACATGGGGGGCTGATTTCCAATAGGGCAGGTCGATTTTCGTATAGCGGTGCGAATGTTTGACCGACGGGCGGATGCGATAGGTCCATGTGCGCTCGGGCGGATGCGCGGTGAAGGCGGTGCCGGAAAGCTGTTCGCCATATAGGCCGTAATTGCATTTCTGCGGGCTGTTCATCCCTTGCGGTAGGGCACCGGGCAGGGCTTCGGTTTCAAAATCATTGCCAAAGCCGGGCATATAACCTTCGTGTGGGCCGGGAATAGACGGGGCTTGCACCAGCCTTGAGGTTTTGGTTTCGATGTTCATGGCGCGTCTCCTGTTCTTCCGTTGCGCTGTTAACAGTTGAATTTGTAACTAACAACGGGCAATACTGACGTATGAGTATATCAGATGAATTCGATCTAGAGAACTTCCTGCCGTATCTGTTGAACCAAGCGGCGGAAGAGGCGAGCCTGTCGTTTCAGCAGGTTTACAAGGCCCGTTACGGGATGTTGCGGGCCGAATGGCGGGTGCTTTTTCATCTCGGGCGCTATGGGCGATTAACCGCCAAGGAGATTTGCCAGCGCTCAAAAATGCACAAGACCAAGATTTCGCGCGCGGTGGCGAAGCTGGAGGCAAGGCGATTCCTTGCGCGTGAACGGGGCGGCGATGATCGGCGGCTGGAATATCTTGAGCTGACCGGCCCGGGGCAGCGGGCGTATCGCGATTTGCAGGCTGTCGCGCACCGCTATGACGCGGACCTGACGGCGGCGTTCAAACCGGACGAGGTGGCGCTTCTGCGCGACATGCTGCGGCGGCTGGCCGTGGGCGGGCAGGGCCATAAATGACGCGGGGGCGCTAAGGTGGACGATCAGGCAAAAGGGCTTTGGATCACCCTTATCGGGGTGTTGTTCGTGGTGCCGGATTCGCTTTTCGTTCGGCTGATCGGAGCAGAGCCGCTGGTCACGTCGTTCTGGCGCGGGGGACTCTCGGGCGGGTTGATCCTGCTGTGGTTGCTGGCGACGCAGGGTGTTGAACCGTTCAAGGATGTCGCAAAAACAGGCATTTACGGCGCGATCTTCACCTTGTCCGCCGGGGTTGCCGGAATCCTTTTCGTGCTGGCGGTAAGCTTGACCACGGTGGCGAACGTGGTGCTGATCATCGCGGTGATGCCGATTTTCGCCAGTATCTATAGCCGGATATTTCTGGGTGAGCCGATTTCGGTGCGGATGATCTGGACCATGGTGACGGTGGCCGTGGGGCTGGCCATCATCGCCATCGGTTCGGGCGAGGTCGAACAGGCGCATTGGAGCGGCGATCTGGTGGCGCTCTGCGTGGCGATGCTGTTTCCGGCGGGGCTGACGGCGGCGCGCAAGGTGCGGCATGTTTCGATGGTGCCAGCGGTGGCGGTGGGCTATCTGGCCGCGTCCTGTGCGCTGGCGATGGTGATTTCGCCGCTGGCGGTGCCGGAGGGCAAATGGCCGCTGGTGTTCATGCATGGCAGCTTTATCACGGTAAGCGCAATCGGGCTGGCGCTGGGGCCGCGCTATATCACTTCGGCGGAGGTCGGGCTTCTGATCCTGCTCGAATCGGTGCTGGCGCCGCTGATTGCGTGGGCCGTGATCGGCGAAGCGCCGGGCGGTTACGCGTTGCTTGGCGGCGCGCTTGTGGTGGGGGCGCTGGTGGTGTCGAATGTGGTGGCGCTACGGCGTGTGAAGGGAACGCCACCGCGCGCTCGGGTTGGCAACCGGCATCCGTGACGGCGTTGGCCGGGTGCGCCGGGCGGTGCTGGTTGGGCGGCTTTCAGCTCAGAAATCGACGCTGACACCCGGCAGGCGCAGCGCATTCATCAAGTCGCGTAGCTCCTGACGCGCGGCGACGTTGGAAATGTTGAGCTGTTTGACGCCGATGTCCTTCAGATCAAGCAGCGTCAGCCCGCGCGGGAACAACTCGCGGAAGATGACCCGCTCGTTGAAGCCGGGTGCCACGCGAAAGCCGATGCGCTTGGCAAGCCGGGCAACGGCGCTTTCCATCTTGTCCTTGTTGACCATGCGCTGCGCGCCGAGGCGGTTTCTGAGCACCACCCAGTCGATCGGCCTAAGCCCGGCCTGTGCGCGCAACTGGCGCGCTGACCAGACCATTTCGGAATAGACCGATGGGCCGAGGATCTTGTCGCCGTCCGGGTCAATATGCGCCAAGAGATCGAAATCGACGAAGCTGTCGTTAAGCGGGGTGATCAGGGTATCAGCAAGCGAATGGGCAACCTGGCTGAGCCGGGTATGTGAGCCGGGGCAGTCGATCAGGATGAAATCATTATCCGGGTCAAGCGTGGCAACCGCCGCCGAAAGCCGGTGATCGTAGATGTTTTCGCCCGGTTTGAGCTGACTTTTATCAATCTCGGGCAGGTCGTGATAATCCGGGCCGGGCAGTGAGAGGCCGGATTTCTGCATGAAGCGCGCACGGTTTTCGACATAGCGGCCAAAGGTTTTCTGCCGCAGGTCGAGATCGAGCGCGGAAATCGAATGCCCCAGCCGCGCCAGCGCGGTGGCAACATGCATCGAAACGGTCGATTTGCCCGCACCGCCCTTTTCGTTCCCGACAACGATGATATGTGCCATTGCCCGTGTCTGCCCCTTTATGCCACGCGTCTCAGTGCGCGTTATCGCCTTTGGCGCGACTATATGTTGTGGAAAGCCATTTGGGAAGCACTTGTGGGGGCCGCGTGGCGAGGATTTTCGCGTTCGACACTGACCGCGCGCTAAGGCAGGATGGCAGCGATAGCGATGAAAGGAGCACGACATGAGCAAGGTTGCATTGATCACGGCAGGTGGCAGCGGGATGGGCGCGGATGCGGCGCGCCGCCTGCGCAAGGACGGGTTTGAAGTGGCGGTGCTGTCGGCTTCGGGCAAGGGCGAGGCGCTGGGCGAGAGCCTTGGCGGGGTCGGCGTGACCGGGTCGAACCTCGACCCGGAGGCGCTGACGCAACTGGTGGAGAAAGCCAACGCGCGCTGGGGGCGGATTGATGTTCTGGTTAATTCCGCCGGGCACGGCCCCAAGGGTGACATCATCGAGATCGACGATGACGACTGGCACAAGGGCATGGAAGTTTACCTGATGAACGTGATTCGCCCGACCCGGCTGGTGACACCGATCATGGCGGCGGGCGGCGGTGGCGCGATCATCAATATCTCGACCTTCGCGGCGTTCGAGCCGGACCCGCTTTTCCCCACCAGCGGGGTGTTTCGCGCCGGGCTGGCCAGTTTCAGCAAGCTGTTTTCGGACAAGTATGCGCCGCAAAACGTGCGGATGAACAACGTCTTGCCCGGCTTCATCGATAGCCTGCCGGAGAAAGCTGACCGGATCGAGCGCATCCCGATGGGGCGCTATGGCAAGGTTCAGGAGGTTTCGGGTTTGGTGTCTTATCTTGCCAGCGACGATGGCGCTTACGTGACCGGGCAGAACATTCGCATTGATGGTGGGGTCACGCGCGGCGTGTAAATCGGGGGCTTTTGTTCGCGGTTTTGGCGAATGAAGGGTTGGCAGGACGCGGTTCTGCGCATACCTTTCGACGTCATACCGGGCTCCGCAGAGGGCCGAAACAGGGAGAAGAATAATGAAACCACACCTAAAACTGACTATCGCCGCCGCTGTGAGCCTCGGCTTTGCAAGCGCCGCCGCCGCGACCGAATGGAATGCTTCTGTCTGGGGCAAGCGGCGGGCCTTTACCGAACATGTTGAGAAGCTGGCTGAATTGGTTTCGCAAAAGACGGATGGCGAATTTACCATCAAGGTAAATTATGGCGATCTGTCCAAGCCCAAGGAAAACCTTGACGGAATTTCGATCGGCGCTTTCGAGATGGCGCAGTTCTGCGCCGGGTATCACCGGGACAAGAACCGCGCGATCACCGTGCTGGAGCTGCCGTTTCTGGGGGTGAGCAATCTCAAGGAGGAAGTGGCTGTTTCCAACGCGGTCTATGCCGACCCGGCGGTGACAAAGGAAATGGCACAGTGGAACGCCAAGATCATCATGACGAGTCCGATGCCGCAATATAACATCGTCGGCAAGGGCGAGCCACGCGACACGCTGGCCAAGATGGACGGGATGCGCGTGCGCGCAACCGGCGGTATCGGCGAGGCGTTCCGCGCCATCGGTGCGGTGCCAACTTCGGTGCCTGCGCCCGAAGCCTATCAGGCGATGGAGTCTGGGGTTGTCGATGCGGTGGCCTTTGCGCAGCACGCACATCTTTCCTTCGGCACGATCAATGAGGCCGATTGGTGGACCTCGAACCTCAACCCCGGCACGGTGAATTGCCCGGTGGTGGTGAATATCGACGCCTATGATGCGCTGAGCGACAAGGAGCGCGCGGCGCTGGATTCATCAATTGACGAGGCGATTGCCTATTACCTCGAAAATTACGGCAAACTTTTGGACAAGTGGGACGCGATCCTGAAGGAAAAGAATGTCACCAAAGTGGTGATTGCCGATGATGAGCTTGCCAAGTTCCGCGCCATGGCGGCAGACCCGATCCGTGAAAAGTGGATCACGGAGATGAGCGCGCAGGGCATTCCGGCGCAGCATCTTTATGACGTGGTCGAAGACACGCTTGCCAAGACCCGCGAGGGTAACTGATCCGGCACAAGCGGCCCTCCCGATGCGGAGGGCCGTTTCTTTTCCAGAACCACTGACAGGGGAGTGTGATGGCCGGAGCGTCACCTGTATTGGAAGACGGCTCTCTGCTGAGCCGGATCGACCGCGGTTTGCTGAAGCTGGAGCGTTTCTTTGCGCTTCTGGCGGGGCTGGCGATTTTCTCGCTGATGCTGCTGGCGGTGCGCTCGGTCGGGGGGCGGGTGCTGTTTAACGCGCCGCTTTCCGGCTATGTTGACTGGATCGAACAATTGATGCCGCTGATTGCCATTCTGGCGGTGTCTTATGTGCAGCGCGACGGGACACATATCCGAATGGATATTCTGGTGTCGCAACTCAAAGGGCGGGCATTGTGGCTTTTTGAGTTGATCAGCGTTCTGTTGATCTTCGTGCTGATGCTGCTGCTGATCTGGGGAAGCTGGGCGCATTTCATGCGCTCGTTCGACATCGGCGCGCCGCTTTGGAGCCGTGATAGTTCAACAGACATTGCGCTGCCGCTTTGGCCATCGAAACTGTTGGTGCCGGTGGCGTTCTCGGTGCTGGCGGTGCGGTTGCTGGTGCAGGTGGTTGGCTATGGGCGGGCGTTGGTTTACGGGCTGACGGCGCCTGTGGCGGTGCCGCTGGTGGTTGATGCGGCAGCACAGGCTGCGGCCGAGGCAGACAGCCTCGAAGCGCAGGAGTAGGCGCAGATGGATTCCATCACGATTGGATTGTGGGTCACCGGCGGGATGCTCGTTCTGGTGCTGTTGGGGATGCGCGTGGCCTTTGCCGCCGCCCTTTCCGGGCTTGTCGGGTTGTTGCTGATCTTCTGGGCGAAAAAGGACTTTGATCCCGGCGCGTTCGGCTGGGCGCTGACCGTGGCCACCAAGACCGCCGGACAGGTGCCGCATTCGAAAGTCGCCAGCAACGCGCTGAGCCTGATCCCGACGTTTATCCTGATCGGTTATCTTGCCTATTACGCCGGGCTGACGCGGGCATTGTTCGAGGCGGCGAAACGCTGGCTTGCGTGGCTGCCGGGTGGTTTGGCCGTGTCGACGATTTTCGCCACGGCGGGGTTTGCCGCCGTGTCCGGTGCCAGCGTGGCGACAGCGGCGGTGTTCGCGCGCATCGCCATCCCCGAGATGCAGGCGATCGGCTATAACAAGAAATTCGCTGCCGGTGTGGTGGCGGCGGGTGGCACGCTGGCCAGCATGATCCCGCCTTCGGCCATTCTGGTGATCTATGCCATCATCGTTGAGCAGGATGTGGGCAAGCTTCTGCTGGCCGGGTTCATTCCGGGGGCCTTTTCGGCGGTGGTTTATGCCACGCTGATCATCGGTATCGCGACGATTTTCAAGAATGTCGGCCCGCCTGTGACCGGATTTACCTGGCGCGAGCGGTTTGCTTCCTGCCGCCGGCGCTGCCGATTTTTGCGGTGATCGCGATCATCATCCTGTTCGTTTACAACCCGTTTGGCGAAAAAGCCTGGGGGACGCCGACAGAGGGCGGCGCAATCGGGGCGTTCATCGTGTTCCTGATGGCGCTTTGGCGCGGGATGCGCTGGCGCGAATTGCGGCTTGCGCTTTTGGAGACTGCCAAGCTCACGGTGATGATTTTCACGATCATCTGGGGCGTGCTGATCTATGTGCGTTTCCTTGGGTTTGCCGATCTGCCGGGGGCATTTTCCGACTGGATCACCGCGCTTGAATATTCGCCTATGGTGATCTTGATCTGTATCCTGCTGGGCTATGCCGTGCTTGGTATGTTCATGGACGCCATCGGGATGCTACTGCTCACGCTGCCCGTGGTCTATCCGGCGGTGATGGCGCTCAACGGTGGCGAAGCGGTGAGTGCGGCCGACAGTGCGTTCGGGATGAGCGGCACCATGTGCGCGATCTGGTTTGGCATTCTGGTGGTGAAGATGGCGGAGTTCTGCCTGATCACGCCGCCGATCGGGCTCAACTGCTTCGTGGTGGCCGGGGTGCGCGATGATCTGACGGTGCAGGACGTGTTCAAAGGCGTCACGCCATTCTTTCTGGCCGATGCGCTGACCATCGCGGGGCTGATCGCGTTTCCGCAGATCGTGCTTTGGTTGCCGTCGCTGGCGTGAGGCGGGTGCGGGCAGGGGGCGCTGCCCCCAGCTGACAAAACCGGGGGTTTTGCCAGCTTCCCCGGGATATTTTTGGCAAAATGAAGGCTCAGCCGGGCGCAGCGATGGGCGCGGCGGGCTGGGTATGGCGCTGCGGCGCGTCGTTGGGTGCGGCGGAGACCTCTACAAGGCAGGAATGCGCGATTGGCCCTTGCGCCAGCCGGGAGGTGCCTTTGTCGAGAGTGAGCGTGTTGGGGTTGCCATGGCGGCAGGTTTCCCCGTCGGGGTCATACCACGCGCCGGTGGCGATCTGGATGACGCCGGGGCGGATGTCTTGGCTTAGCCGCAGTCCAGCAAGGCAGGCGCCGCGCGCATTGTGCAGGCGCACGATCTGATCGGCGTGAAGCCCACGTGCGGCGGCGTCATCCGGGTGCATGGTCACGGGTTCATAGCCATTGATCCGGTCGCCGCGGCTGACTGAGCCGTGATCGAGCTGTGAGTGCAGCTTGGTTTTCGGCTGGTTGGAAATCATGTGCAGCGGCGCGTCGGGCGTGGCATTGCCGAGATATTCCGCCGGTTCCAGCCACGCCGGATAGCCGGGGCAATCGTCATAGCCAAAGCTGGCGATGGTTTCCGAGAAGATCTCGATCTTGCCCGACGGGGTTTTGAGCGGGTTTGCCTCGGGGTCTTTGCGGAAGGCTTCGAGCAGGATGCGCTCTTTCTCGGGGGCGGGGATGCGGTGCCAGCCGGCCTCCTGAAATTCGTCCCATGTCGGCAATGCGACATCGACGCGCGAGGCGTTCTGACGGGCGCGATCATAGAGCGAGCGTTGCCAGTCTTCGGGGGAGTGGTTTTCGGTGAATTGTTCCTCAAAGCCAAGATCGGCGGCAATGCGGCGGAAAATCTCGTGATCGTCGAGCGCCTCTTGATGCGGTGGCAGGGCGCGGTCCATCACCGTGATGATCGGATCCTTGGATGACAGCGCGATATCGCTGCGCTCAAGCGGGGTGGTGCAGGGCAGGACGATATCGGCATGGCGTGCATGGGCGTTCCAGCACCATTCATTCGCGATGATGGTGTCGGGCTTGGCCCAGGCGCGGCGCAGCCGGTTGAGATCCTGATGTTGGTGAAACGGGTTGCCACCGGCCCACCAGATCATGTGGATATCGGGGTAGGTGAGGGTGCGGCCGTTATAGTCTACCGTGCCGCCCGGCTTTTCCAGCATGTCGGTGATGCGGGCAACGGGGATGTGTGTGTTGACGGCATTCTGCCCCTGCGGGAAGGCCGGGTAGGGCAGCAGGCGGCGGTTCAGCCCGTTGGAGTTCATCGCCGAATAGCCAAAGCCAAAGCCGGTGCCGGGTTGGCCAATCTGGCCGAGCATGGCGGCCAGCGTGATGACGGCGTGCCAAGGCTGTTCACCGTGGTCTTGGCGGGTGAGCGAATAGGAAATCGAGATCATCGTGCGGCTGGTGGCCATGCGGCGAGCAAGGGCGCGGATTTGGTCGGCGGACAGGCCAGTGATGGGGGCGGCCCAATCGGCAGATTTGACCGTGCCATCGCTTTCGCCGGTCAGATAGGCCGCAAAGCGCGCGAACCCAACGGTGTAGCGGGCAAGGAAAGCAGTGTCGTGCAGGTCTTCGCTCAACAGCGTATGGCACAGCGCCAGCATCAGCGCGGTGTCGGTTGACGGGGTGAGGGCAAGCCAGTCGGCCCCGGCCTCGGCCATGATATCCGAGCGGATCGGCGAGATATTGACGAAGCGGGTGCCAGCGGCATGGGCGGCAAGCATGCCCGCCTTCTGGATATGCCCGCCGGTGCCACCCTGACTGATCTGGCCGTTCTTCAGCGCCACGCCACCGAACGCCACGAACAATTCGCAATCTTTCGCAATGCTCTCCCAACTTGTCGCGCGTTCAAGGTAGGGGCGAAAATCGCCCAGCACATGCGGCACAACAACTTCGGCGGCGGCAAAGCTGTAGGTGTTGACCGAATAGGTGAAGCCGCCGAATCCGTTGAGGAATCGCTTGAGCTGACTTTGCGCGTGATGAAAGCGCCCGGCGCTGGCCCAACCGTAGGAGCCTGCGAAAATTGCTTCGTTGCCGTAGGTGGCGCGCACGCGTGTCATCTCGGCGGCGATGAGGCGGGTCGCCTCGGGCCAGCTGACCTCGACAAACTCATCCGCGCCGCGCAGATCGCCGCGCGTACCGGGGCCACCCTCAAGCCAGCTTCGCCGGATCGCGGGGCGGGCGATGCGCATGGCGTCATTGTGGATATTGACGATGCCGTGGCCGATGGGCGAGGGATCAGCGTCTTCCTCGAAATTGCGCAGACCGGTCAGGCGCGTGCCGTCGGTTTCGACCCAATAAGTGCCCCAATGGCTATTGGTGATGGGATCGCGAGGGGTGGGGGTGTCTTTCATCGAGATGTCCTTGCGCGCTTGTGACGCGCCAGCTTAGCACCTCTCGAAAGGCGGGGAAATATGCGCTGTGAGGGCAGACGTGGATCAGCGCCGCACCGGGCGACTGATGGTGGGAAATTCGTGGCAGGGAAACCGCGGGTAAGACGGTTTCCCTGCCGCCGGGGCACGAACGCGCCCCGCTTACGCGCGAAGAAGACGACCTCGAGGTAATGCGCCGCTCTCGTTGCGTAAAGAGTTTAGGGGGACGGCATAGGCCTTATTTCGCCGGTACGTTGGCCCCGATGAACCATGCGTCCTTGTCGACGATGCGGCTTGCTTCGGTGAAGATGTCGGCGGTGTCTTCGTCTCCGGCTTCGCCCGCTTTGTCGATGGCCGAGCGCAGCATTTTCGCGACCTCCTTGTAACGGTCGGTCAAGGCCCGGACACAAGCGTTGATGTCGGTTTCTTCGGCCGGGTAAGGCTCAAGGCCAGTGTCGTCTGCGACGGTTTGAGCCGTTCCCTTGGGGATGCCGCCGAGAATCACGGCGCGTTCGGCGATGGTGTCAGAAATTTCGCGCAAACGCCCGATGACATCATCAAGCAGCAGATGAATACCGATGAAATTCGGCCCCTTGATGTTCCAGTGGGCTTGTTTCGCGGCCAAAGTCAGATCAATCACCGGCGCGAGATTATCGTTCAAGAGGCCAACCATTTGTTTGGCGGTGTTATCGGCGATGCCGCTGGCAAAACGTTCGGGCATGACAGTTCTCCTTTATTGGTTACTTCAATCGCTGGGACAGTAACGAATGACCCTGCGCAGAAGTTCCCTTGGGCTGTGCACACTGTTTAGTCAGTCGGGCGTTGCTATGCGCGGTTGCCAATCCTCGACCTTGCCGGAGGCAAGTCGCCGCTCGACAAGGCGCTGCCAGCTTGGGGTCAGGCCCGGTATGTTCAGAAGGTCTGCAAGTGCTGCGTGGTCGAGCGTGTCGCGGTAAAGCAGGTGCGAGACGCGCGCGAGCGGCCAAGCGGGGTTGGGGCGTGCTTTCAGCGTGGCAGTGCCTGCGCTGACCTCGCCCGGCTCGATCACCCGGAAATACCAGCCGGTGCGCCCAGAGCGCTGCACCCTGAGCGCCATGTCGCGCAGTCCGAAGCGCAGGTTGAGCTTCCAGCAGGGTTGCCGCCCTTGGCTGACTTCCAGCAGAGCGCCGCCGATTTTCCAGCGGTCGCCAAGGCAGATGTCGGCTTCGGTCGCATCCTCGACCACGAAATTCTCACCAAACGCACCGGGGCGGAAACGCGCCGCCAATTCGGGAAATTCGCGCGCCCAGTCGGGGTAATGCGCGCTTGCATAGGCGTGAACCACCTTGTTTGGCCCGCCATGCAGTTTCGGATCACCTTGTTCATCCCCGTCAAGCCGGGTTGGGGTTGCCATGATCGGGTTTGTCACGATGGCTTTCTCGATGGCCGAGGGTTGCCCCCGTGGCCCGAACGGAACCGGGCGGCCAACGCGGATTTCGCTGACCTCGAAACGGGTCATTCGTTGCTTTCCGCGACCAGCGCGCCAAGCTCAGCACCAAGGGTGAGGTCAGAGACGGTGCCGAAATGTTGCGCGCGCATCCGGCCTTGGCGATCAAACAGCACCAGCGTCGGCGTACCTTGCAGGCGCCATTCGGCCATGGTGCGCGGCAGCGGGCCATCCGTGGCCTCGTCCACCGCCACCGGGAAGCGAATGCGGTATTCGTGCAGGAAGGCGCGCAGGGCCACGGGTGGCATGGCCTCGTGGTGCTCAAACACCGAATGCAGGCCAATCACCGCGATCTGACCCGCATCAAAGGTGCTGGCGATGCGCCCGGCCTGTGGCAAGCCGTGGCTGACGCAGCCGGGGCAGAGCATCTGAAACACCTCGACCGCCAGCACACGGCCACGGAAATCCGCAAGCGAGAGCGGTGTTTCGGTGTTGAGCCATTCGGAGGCGTGAATGCTGGGGGGCTCGGCCATTTGAGGGCTCCTTCTGCGGGCGGGGCTTGTTTTGGTTGGTGCTGGCACGGCGGGCCTGCGGCCCTATGCTCCGTGCCTGTCCTAAGTCCTGCCGGGCGGCTCAGCCCTGCGCCTCAGCCGCGCCAGTACTCATTCGCGGCAGCCACGGTTGCGAAATGGGTGGCGACGATATGGCTGACCGCGATCAGAGAATCCGCGTTTTCGGCGTAATCTGGGCGCAGCTTGTCGCGCATATCGGCGTCAGGCTGGGTCAGTTTGATGGCGACGCGGGCCATCTTCACGGCCAGATTGTAGCCGTCTTCCGGGGTCTCTGTGATCAGAGAGGGGAGCCAAGTTGTCATGTGGGTTATCCTTTCTTCTTGGGTGGGTCTTGTGGCGTGATGACACGCCAAGCGTTGCCTTCCGGGTCGTCGAACTGATCGTGCCGCATGGCCCAGAAGAACGCGGTCAGACCAACCAGCCCCATGCCGATCGACACCGGGATGAGAATGATGAGGTAGCTCATTGCTTCGCCCCGCCAATCGCGCGCCAGGCGTGCCATGTGCCGTGGCCAAGCACCGGAAATACCACGATGAGCGCGATCAGGCCCGTGGCCGCAGACAGCGCCATGCCGATGGCGACGATGGCACCCCAGGCAAGGCAGGGGGCGAGGTTCTGTGTTGTCATTGCAAAGCTGACGCCAAGCGCGGTCAGCGCATCGCTGCGTTCGGCCATCAGGCGCGGCACCGAAAACAGGCTGAGCGCGAAGGCGAAAGCGGCAAAAAGCCCGCCCACGGCGGAGCCGACGATGATCAGCCCCCAACCTTGCGGCGTGGATAGCACGTTCAGCAGGGCATCTTGCGCGCCGGGATACGGCGAAAGGCCGAAGAACAGCGCATAGAGCAAGTCAGCCACGCGAATCCAGAACAGCACCAGCAACCCGAGCATCAGCCCGGCGTAGGCCAGTTGCGCGCCGGAGGTTGGCCGGACGAGAATCATCTGCGCCAGCGTGGTGCGCTTATCGTCACGCAGGCGGCGGCTTTTCTCATAAAGGCCGAGCGCCAGAAACGGGCCAACGATCAGAAAGCCCGCAATCGCCGGGAGCGCGAGATAAAGCAGCCCGATGGCATAAAGCACCCAGAGAACCGCGTAGGAGACGACGATCACGAAAACCCCGTAGGCAAGGCTTGGCAACGGGTTGGTGCGAAAATCGCGCCAACCGGCGGCGAGCCAGCCAAGGGCCGCACGCGGCTCAAGGTGGCGCGCATAGGGCGAGACCGGACGCTGTGGTTCGCGCAGTGTAGGGAGCGGTTCAAGCATTGCGGGCTCCTTCAGCAGGCAGGTTTGGCGGCGCGTGCGGCACCTTCGACCGCGGCACAGTCAGGCATCGAGCTGAACGCCGCGTGAATGAAATGCGCGTTTGCGCCGAGGAATACGAGCACCCCTGCCGCCACCCCGGCAATTGCGAGATTGCGCTGGGCTGCGGCGGTCATTGGCTTGGCTCCGCGTCTTCTTTGGCCAAGCGCGAGACATAAAGCGCGAGCATGTTGATGTCCTCGGTATTCAGACGCGAGGCCCAGCTCGGCATATCGCCCTGCCGCCCGTGGCGCAGGGTGTGCATGATGGTGGCTTCGTCCTGCCCATAGATCACCGAATGATCGGTGAGCGAGGGCGCGCCGTTATCCATCCCGCCGATTCCGCCATCGTTGTGACAGCTTGCGCAGTTTTCCGCGAAAAGCTGTGCTGCCGGGCCGTTGGCATCGGCCTTGCCGGAGGGCAGGGCCGCGACATACTTGGCCAGCGCCTTGCGGTTCGGGGCTTCCATCCAGTCAAAGGGCGGCATCTCGGAATAGCGGGTATCCGCGTTTTCGGTCGCGTTGATACCGAGTGTCACGGTTTCAGCGATGGTGGCCGGATCGCCGCCCCAAAGCCAATAACCATCGTCAAGCACCGGGTAGCCCGGCCCGCCGACCCCGCCAACCCCGTGGCAGGCGGCGCAGTTGTCATCGAACAGCCGCGCGGCGGCGGACATTGCTTGAGCCAGCACAGCCGGGTCGTTGGCAAGCGCCGCGAAATCCGGTTCGGCGGCGGCAAACTGGCCCTTCCAGCCCTGACGGGAGGCGTCGATCTTCTCGAACCGTTCCATCGCCATGTCGCCTTGGCTGAGACCAAGCACGCCACGGGTATAATCGCGCCCCAGCGGCCACGCGGGCAGCAATATCCACGCGACCACCGAATAGGCGAAGGCCAGCACCAGCGCCCAGACGGCGATTTTCGGGAACGGGGTGTTCAGTTCCTTGATGTGACCCCAGACATGGCCGGTGGTGTCATAGCCAGTGATCGGATCAATTTCCAACTCGCCGGTATGCGGGTCGGCATCGGGCAGTTTATGCGGGTCGGTGGTTTTACTCATCGCGCTCGTGCTCCGCCAGAATGGATCGGGCCGCATGGTCATAGCCGCTGCGGCGTTTGGGATTATAGGTTCGGATCACGACGATCACGAAAAATCCCATCATCCAGATCGGCGCAAAGGTCTTGGCAAGAAAGACCAGTGTTTCGTGACTCATTTTTCCGCCTCCTGCATAACCTTGTAGGGCGCGTTGGTCAGCGTGCCGAGGGATTGCAGATAGGCGACAAGCGCATCCATCTCGGTCAACTCCGCCGGGTTGCCATCAAACGCGCGCACGGCGACATGTTCGCCATAGCGTTCCTGCACGGCATCGGCCCCGTCTGAATCGGGGTTGGCCTGTGCCCGAGCATCGGCCACGGCGTTTTCGATCATCGCGTCGTCATAGGGCACACCGAGCTTGGCCAGCGTGGCAATTTCGCCCTTGAGAATGGACGTATCAAGCGGCTGGGTGAGCCATGGATAGGACGGCATGATCGAGGCTGGCACGACATCGCGCGGGTTGATCATGTGCTTGACATGCCAGTCATCGGAATATTTCCCGCCGAGGCGGGCAATATCCGGGCCGGTCCGTTTCGACCCCCAGAGCATCGGGTGATCATAAGCACTTTCCGAGGCCAGCGAGTAGGGGCCATAGCGGTCAATTTCATCGGCGAGGGAGCGCACCATCTGGCTGTGACAGGCATAGCAACCCTCACGGATATAAATCTCGCGCCCGGCGATTTCGAGCGGCGTGTTGGGCCGCAGGTCATCGGGCAATTCCACCGTTTCGTGAATGGTGAAGAGCGGTGCAATCTCGACAATTCCGCCGATCGAGGCGGCGACGATGATGCCCGCCACCAGCCCCATGGAGACCTTTTCGAGGTTATAGTGAAGTCTGAGCATCGGTTCACTCCGCCGGTTGCGGTTTGTTGTCGAGGGGATAGTCGATGGCGTCTGTCGTCTCGCCGGGTTGACGGCTTGTGGCCCAGCAGTTGAACGCGCAGATGATTGTCCCGGTCAGGAACAGGCCGCCGCCGATGGTGCGCATCAGGTAGTAGGGCGCCATGGCGCGAACCGAGTCGACAAAGCTGTAGGACAGTGCGCCGTTTTCGTTATAGGCGCGCCACATCAACCCTTGGGTGATGCCCGCGTTCCACATCGAGACGACATAGACAAGCGTGCCCGCGATGGCGAGCCAGAAGTGCCATTCCACCGCCGCCGGAGAGGCCATTTCCTTGCGCCCCGAAAGGTGTGGCACGATGGTATAGATCGCGCCGAACACGATCATCGCAACCCAGCCAAGCGTGCCGGAATGGACGTGTCCGACCGTCCAGTCGGTATAGTGCGACAGCGAATTGACGGGTCGGATGGCAAGGAACGAGCCTTCAAAGGTCGAGAGGCCATAGAACACGGCGGCCACGAACATGAAGCGCAGCGTCGCGTCGTCGCGCACCTTGTGCCATGCGCCGTTCAATGTGGCGATGGCGTTCCCCGCCGAGGCCCAACTTGGCACCAGAAGCATCACCGAGAAGGTCATGCCCAGCGTTTGCACCCAATAGGGCAGGGCGGTGTAATGAAGGTGGTGCGAGCCAACCCAGATATAGAAGAACACGATGCCCCAGAAGCTCAGGATCGATAGCCGGTAAGACCAGATTGGCCGCCCCGAACGCACCGGCAGGAAGTAGTAAAGCATCCCGAGAAAGCCGGTGGTCAGGAAAAAGGCGACCGCGTTATGGCCATACCACCACTGGATCATGGCATCCTGAACGCCGGACCAGACCGGGAAACTTCGCGCCCCGGTCCAGCTGACCGGCAGGGCGATATTGTTGACGATATGCAGCATCGCCACCACCAGAATGAACGACATATAATACCAGTTGGCAACATAGATATGCGGCTCGTTCCGGCGCGCCAGCGTGCGGATGTAAAGCACGAAGTAAACCACCCAGACGACGACCAGCCACAGGTCGGCATACCATTCGGCTTCGGCGTATTCCTTGGATTGGGTGGACCCCATCAGATAGCCGCTTGCCGCCCAGAGGCAGAACAGGTTGAAGCCGATCAGGATGAACCACGGGCTGACCGCATCGGCCAAGCGCGCACGAGAGGTGCGTTGCAGAACATAATATGACGTAGCGATCAGCGCGTTGCCGCCAAAGCCGAAAATCACGCCCGACGTGTGCACCGGGCGCAGGCGGCCAAAGCTTGTCCATGCCCAAAGCGGGGTGGCTTCGGGCCAGTAGAGCAGGGCCGCGACCCAAACCCCAACGCCCATGCCGATCACGGCCCAGATCAGCGACATGGCTAGGCCGAAATTGGTCGGTGCGTCGTAATACTGGTTGAGCCGGTCCGCGCCCGGCTCGGCGCTGTCATAGAGCGACCCGCCGATGATAAAGACCAGAACCAGCCCGATGACGAGCGCCATCCAGCCGTGAACCGCCATCACGCCATGACGGGCGGAGGCCGCCATCAGGAGACCAAGCAAGGCGAGGGCCACGGCGAGGACCATGCCGAGGCGTCTTTCCGAGTAAGTGAGCGTAGCTGTCATGGGGCGCTGTCCGTTCGTTTTTCAGGTCATATCTTGGCGGGGCAAGGCAATTTCGGCAAGGCTGGATTGGTCAAGATCGGCGATGAAAGCGTCTTGCGCAGACCGCAACAACCCCTTCAGGCGACACTGCCCGTCGATGGTGCATTTGTTACCACATGGGCCGAAGCATTCAACCAAAGACTGCCCCTCTTCGAGCATCCCGATCACCTCGCCAAGCCGGATCTCGGAGGCCGGGCGGGCAAGCGTCGCGCCACCGCCACCGCCCCGGCGCGTCTCAACGTAACCGGCTTGCGAAAGGCGCTGCATTATCTTGGCAAGATGGTTGCGCGACAGTTGAAATTCCTTGGCCAACTCCGTGGTCGAGAAGGCGCGCTCAGGGCTGCTTGCCATGCGCATCAACATGCGCAAGCCGTAGTCGGTGAACGAGGTGAGGCGCATCGTCGCGGAGGCTCCTTTGAATTGGTATTTACAATACCTATTAGCAGGGCTAGACAGGATTGCAAGAGAGAAACTGCGAGAACATCCATGAACGCTACAACAAAAATCGACATATCCAAAATCGACTCTGCGCGCCCCGAGATGACTGCCGAGATGATGGAGGCGACCGGGCTTGATATGCAGATGCTTCACGATGTGGTGCATCAGTTTTATGCGAAGGTGCGCGGTGATGCCATGATCGGGCCGATTTTCGAGGAGCATATCGAAGATTGGGGGCCGCATCTTGCCAAGATGGTATCGTTTTGGGGGTCGGTGGCGCTGATGACCGGGCGTTACCATGGGCGCCCGATGCCTGCGCATACGCCGCTGCCCGTGGGGGTGGAGCATTTTCAGCGCTGGCTTCAACTTTTCGGGGAAACCGCGCAGGAGGTCTGCCCGCCCGAAGGGGCCGCGTTCCTGCTCGACCGGGCAGAGCGCATCGCGCAATCGCTGCATATGGCGGTTCAGAATGCCGCAGATCAAGCATCCGCCGCCGCCCCGTCGCTTCGCTGACACGCTGATGAAAAAGGAGTACTGCCATGACCGAGACCGCCACCCTGCCGGACAGCCCGCCCGTTGACGATGCCACCGCGCTAACCCATTACATTGAAACCCGCTATCATGCGCGCCACCGCGAGCAGATGCCCGCATTGGCCGAGATGGCAGAGCGCATCGAAACCGTCCATTTTGGCGACGAAAATTTGCCAACCGGGCTTGCCACCCTGTTGCGGCGGATGATCGGGGAGCTGGAAGTTCATATGAAGAAAGAAGAGCTGATCCTGTTCCCGACAATCCGGCGCGGTGGCACGGGCGCAGCAGAGCCGATTGCCGCGATGCGCGCCGACCATGATGATCAGGATACCGAGGTCGCTGATATTCGCCGCCTGACCAATGGCCTGACACTGCCGCAAGGCGCCTGTCAGACTTGGGCGAAGCTTTATGCCGGGCTGGACGAGTTTCTGACTGATCTGGAGGCGCATTTGTCTCTGGAAAACGACGTGCTGTTCCCACCGTTCGAGCAGGGCAGCGCCGCGTAATGAGCGCGGCGCGCATTCATATCGCCCGCGTCTATGATGATCTTGACGGGGTGGAGGGCGCGCGCCTGCTGGTGGACCGGATTTGGCCGCGCGGCATCCGCAAGGAGGCGCTGGGCCATGATGACTGGCTCAAGGATATTGCGCCCAGCACTGAATTGCGCAAGCGGTTCGGCCACGATCCGGACAAGTGGCAGGATTTCCGTGCCCGCTACCGGGCCGAGCTTGACGATAACCCTGATGCGGTGGAGCGATGTCTCAAATGGTGCCGTAAAGGGTCGGTTACGCTGCTTTACGGCGCCAAGGATGAGGCGCACAATCAGGCCGTGGTGTTGCGCGATTATCTGCGCGACAAGTTGGGATGAGGGTAAGCCGGATGACAGACGCCAAGACTAAACTTCTGCGAACGCCGCTTTGCGATTTGCTGGAGTGCGACGTGCCTATATTGCTGGCCGGGATGGGCGGCGTGGCGCGTTGGGAACTGGCGGCGGCGGTGGCCGATGCAGGCGGCTATGCGACGCTTGGCATGGTGCGCGAAGCGCCGGATTTGATCGAAAGCGAGGTGCGCGCGCTGCGCGCGGCGACCAACCGGCCATTTGCCGTCAACCTGATCCCGTCGGCCACCGACCCGGAGTTGCTCGACGCGCAGATAAGCCGCTGTCTCGCACTTGGCGTCGGGGCATTTTCGTTCTTCTGGGATGTCGTGCCGGAGGCGATTGCGCGCGTCAAGGCGGCGGGCTGTCTGGTGCTGCATCAAGTGGGCGATCCCGAATCCGCCCGCGAGGCCGAGGCCGCCGGTGCCGATGTGCTGATTGCGCAAGGGATCGAGGCCGGAGGGCACGTTCACGGGCGTGTTGGTGCGTTCAGCCTTGCTGCGACACTGTTGCGCGAGGCGCAGGTGCCGGTCGTTGTTTCGGGCGGGATTTGCGATGGCGCGGGGCTGGCTGCGGCACTTGCCATGGGGGCGCAGGGGGTGCAATGCGGCACTGCCTTTCTGGCGACGGACGAATCCTTTGCGCATGAGTTTCACAAGACCCGGATCGTCGAAGGGCAAGCCACCGAGACGGTGCTGACGGATGTATTCGTGCTGAACTGGCCTGCCGGGTCGGCGGTGCGGGTGCTGGGCAACAGTGTCACCGCCGCTTGCGGTGATCGGCTGATGGGCCATGACCCCGAGGCATTGCCGCGCGAGGCGATTGCTTGGGACGGCGATGAGGCGCGGCTGCGCTACAGCACCGATTCACCGCTCAGAACCACAACCGGCGATCTTGAAGCGATGCCGCTTTATGCCGGGCAGGGGGCAAGTGCGATCAATGCGGTTGTCCCGGCCAAGGAGAGGCTGCACCAGATAGCTGTGGATGCGGCCGCGCGTTTGGCGCGGATTGCCGGGGGAACAGAATTGGAAGGAGCAGACGCATGACAGACGATACCCCGATGACAGGCCGCTATGCATCGCCCCCTGCATGGCCGGAGAAATCGCGCCGGATTATTTCGACCCGCTGGGCGTTGACGAGGAACAGGCGCGCGATGTGGCGCGCTGGCGCAAAGCCGAGCGCACCCGTCTGCGCAACCATCGCAAGGCACTGAGTGTCGAGGAGCGCACCAAAGCCGCGGCAGCCCTTACCGATCATTTGCGCGCGCTTCTGGCCGGGCGTTATGACGGCGCGCGCGGCAAGGTCTTCTCGGCCTATTGGCCGATCAAGGGCGAGATGGACCTGCGCCCACTGATGGCGGACCTGCATGCCGATGGCGTGACAATCGCCTTGCCGATTGTGGAGACCAAGGCCGCCCCGCTGGTGTTTCGCCGCTGGACGCCCGCCACCGCCATGGTGCGCGGTGACTGGAACATCCCGGTGCCCCCGCCGGAGGCCGAAGAGCTGACCCCCGATTTTGCCCTTGCCCCGTTCATGGGCTGGGATAGCGAATGTTTCAGGCTTGGCTATGGCGGCGGTTATTTTGACCGCACATTGGCCAAGCTGTCGGGCCGCACCATTGCCATCGGTGTCGGGTTTCAGACGGCGCAGTTGGCCACGATCTTTCCGCAACCGCATGATATTCCGCTCGATTACATCGTGACCGAAACGGGCCTGCAAGCCACCCACGAGGCCACATGAGCACCACCGCAGAACAAATGCGCGCCTGGCGCGGCCCGGCGGTTCTGACCTACGGGTTTCGCCCGTTCTTCTTTGGCGCGGCCGTCTGGGCGGCGCTTGCCATGGTGCTTTGGGTGCTGATGCTGGCGGGCCATGTCGATCTGCCGACTCGGTTTGACCCGGTGTCATGGCACGCGCATGAATTCCTGTTTGGATATCTCGGCGCGGTGGTCGCGGGCTTCATGCTGACAGCGGTGCCCAACTGGACCGGGCGGTTGCCCATCGTCGGCTGGCCGCTGGGCGGGCTGGTGGCACTCTGGCTGGCCGGGCGGCTGGCGGTGGCGTTTTCGCTTGGGCTGTCGCCGCTTATGGTGGCGCTGGCTGATCTGTCGGCGACGGTTGCCCTTGGCATCGTGCTGGCGCGCGAAATCATTGCGGGCAAGAACTGGCGCAATCTGATCGTGGTGGCGATGCTTGCCGTCTTTACCCTTGGCAACGCCATTTTTCATTGGGAAGCCGCGCATGATGTTTATGCCGCGCAAGGCTATGGCCTGCGGCTGGGGCTGGGGGCTGGGATCATGATGATCGGGGTGATTGGCGGGCGGATCGTGCCTTCCTTCACCCGCAACTGGCTGGCAAAGCGCGACGAAGGCGCATTGCCCACCCCGCCGATGCAGCGGTTTGACAAGCTGGCGCTGTTGGTTTTGCTGGTGGCGCTCATCACATGGGTTGTCGCCCCGCAAAGCGCGGGTGCTGCGCTGGCATTGGGCGTGGCCGGGGTTTTGCATCTCGTTCGGCTTGCCCGCTGGCGGGGGCTTCGCACTTTGTCAGAGCCGCTCGTTTGGGTGCTGCATCTGGGCTATTTCTTCGTGCCGCTGGGCGCGTTGATGGTGGCGTGCAACACGCTGCTGCCGGGGCATTTCGCGGGCGGTGCGGCACAGCATTTGTGGATGGCCGGGGCCATCGGGTTGATGACGCTGGCGGTGATGACACGCGCCACACTGGGCCATTCGGGGCAGACGCTCAGCGCCGGACCGGGCACGGTGGTGATTTATGTCGCTTTGATCGCGGCAGTCGTTCTGCGGCTTGCCGCCGGGCTTTGGGCCGGGGAGGCGCAGGTGCTGCTTGATCTGGCCGGTCTGGCGTGGATCGGCGCCTATGGCTGTTTTGCCGTGCTTTACGGGCGCTTCCTGTTGTCGCCCAGCCCGCGCCGTTAAGCGGAGCGGCGCGGGGCAAGGCGCCCCCGGCAGAAGCGGCGGTCTGCCCGACCAACATTCATCTGGACTCCGACCGAGCGGCCCTGCACCCTGCGAGTAATGCGCCCGCGCGCAACCGCATGATCGGGGGGACCAGTGGAAGTTTCATTTGCCAAAGAGATTGAGAAGCTGAAACTCGGAGCGGGAGAGACCTTCCATGGTGAAGGGATTCTTGCCGTCACCAAGGCGCTTTTGCAGTCCGGGGTTTCCTATATCGGCGGCTATCAGGGCGCGCCGATCTCGCATCTGATCGACGTGATGGTGCAGGCAGCACCGGAGATGTCGGATCTGGGCGTGCATGTCGAGCCTTGCACCAACGAAGCCTCTGCCGCGGCCATGCTGGGCGCGTCGATCATGTATCCGGTGCGGGGTGCGGTGACGTGGAAATCCATCGTTGGCACCAATGTGGCGGCGGATGCGCTTTCCAATCTTGCCTCGCCGGGGGTGCTGGGCGGCGCGCTGATCGTAATCGGAGAGGATTACGGCGAAGGCTCCTCTGTCATACAAGAGCGCAGCCACGCCTATGCGATGAAATCGACGATCTGGCTGATGGACCCGAGGCCGAACCTGAGCAGCATCGTGAATTGTGTCGAGCGCTCGTTTGGGCTGTCGGAGGCCTCGTACACGCCGGTAATGATGGAATTGCGCATCCGGGCCTGTCATGTGCAGGGCAGTTTTGAGGCCAGCGACAACATCGCACCGGCGATTTCGATGCGGGAGGTTCTGGCAGACCCCGCGCCGCATCAATATGAACAGCTTGCCCACCCGCCGGTGACGTTCGGCCATGAGCGCAAGAAATCCGGTGAGCGAATGGCCGCCGCGCGGGCGTTTATCAGCGAACACAAGCTGAACGAACTGTTTGACGGGCGCGAGGGTGAGGTTGGCCTTATCGTGCAGGGCGGGCTTTACAACGCGCTGATCCGGGCGCTGAGCGAACTGGGGCTGGCCGATGCCAACGGGCGCTGTGATCTGCCGATTCTGGCGCTTAACGTGGTCTATCCACTGGTGCCGGACGAGGTTCTTGACTTTGCAGCAGATAAACGCGCGGTTCTGGTGATCGAGGAAGGCCAGCCGGAATATATCGAGAACGAAATCGGCACAATCCTGCGCCGCGCCCGCGCAGAGGTGACGCTGGCTGGCAAGGACATGCTGCCGATGGCGGGCGAATACACATCCGAGGTTCTGGCCGCTGGTGTGGGCCGGTTCCTGCGCCAGCATTTGCCGCGCATCGGCAACCGGCTGGGGGATGAGGGTTATGCCGAAGAAACCGCCGCGTTGAAACAGGCTGCGGCGGCGTTGCTGCAAGCCCCGGTTCCGCCGCGCCCGCCCGGGTTTTGCACCGGCTGCCCGGAACGCCCGTTCTTTGCCGCGCTGAAGCTGACCCAGCAAGAGATCGGCCCGGTGCATTATTCGGCGGATATCGGCTGTCATGCGTTTGCGACCTTCGCGCCGTTCAATTTTGGCAATTCGATCCTTGGTTACGGGATGAGCCTTGCTTCCAATGCCTCGGTCACCAGTTTTCAGCAGAAACGCCCGATCGCGGTGATGGGCGATGGCGGGTTCTGGCATAACGGGCTTTTGTCGGGGGTTACCTCGCGGCTATTGAATGGCGGTGACGGGGTGCTGGTGATCATGAAGAACGGCTACACCTCGGCCACCGGGACGCAGGAGGTTATTTCTTCGCCCGGCAAGGATTTGAAGCTCAAAGCGGCGGAGAAAAGCGCCACTCACGGCGAGACAACGATAGAAGATGCGCTGAAAGGCGTCGGGGTCAAATGGCTGCGCACGGTGCATACCTACAAGGTGGCTAAGATGCGCGACACGCTGCGCGAGGCCTTCACCACCAAGTTCAGCGGCCTGAAAGTGATCGTGGCAGAAGGCGAATGTCAGCTTGAAAGGCAACGCCGGGTCAAACCGATCCGGGCCAAGGCGCTGGCGGCGGGGGAGCGGGTGCAGCGCACCCGGTTTGGCGTTGATGATGACACCTGCACCGGCGATCATTCGTGCATTCGCCTGTCGGGCTGCCCGACATTGACGGTGAAAGCGTCTGGCGATCCGCTCAAAACCGATCCGGTTGCCCATGTCACCAATGGCTGTGTCGGTTGCGGGCTATGTGGAGAGGTTTCGCACGCGGCAACGCTGTGCCCATCGTTCTGGCGCGCCGATATCGTCAGCAATCCAAACTGGTGGGACCGGACCCGCGCGGCATTGCGGCGGGTGTTGACCGGTGGGGTGGCTGCATGAGCGGCGCCAATCCCCCGTTGCGCATTCTTCTGGCCGCGCTCGGCGGCGAAGGCGGCGGCGTTTTGATGAACTGGATCGTCGGCGCGGCCCGGCAGGCAGGGCATGGCGTTCAGGCAACCTCGGTCCCCGGAGTGGCACAACGAACCGGCTCGACCAGCTATTACGTGGAGATCGCGGGCCACGGCGAAACCGATGCCGTGCTGAGCCTCGTGCCGATGCAGGGCCGGGTCGATGTGGTGGTGTCGAGCGAGTTGATCGAGACCGCGCGCGCGATGGCGGCGGGCTTTGTCTCACCGCGCCTGACCACGCTGATTTCGTCAACCGCACGGTTCTATTCAACGGCTGAGAAGATCATTCCCGGTGATGGGCGCTATTGCGAAGACAACGTGCGCAAGGCCGCCGCGGAAATGGCCAAGGCGCATTATTTGCTCGACCTTGGCAAACTGGCAGAAGAAAACGGCACATTCGTCAGCGCAACCATGTTTGGGGCCTTGGCCGGAAGCGGGGTCTTACCTTGGCCAGTTGAGCAGTCGCGCGCGCTGCTGAGCGATGCCCGGTCGCGGGCCGGGTTCGATGCCGCCGTGGCGGCGATTGCTGCGCTGAAAGGCGGTGAGCCAGCAGAAATGCCGGAAGCCGCCGCGTTGCAGGCCGCTGTGATCGCGCCGGGTATGGCCGGATTGCCGGAAAGCCTGCGCAAGGTCGTAACGCTTGGGGTGGAGCGGGTGACGGATTACCTGGATGTCGCCTATGGCGATGAATTTCTCGACCGGGTGCGGGGGTTGATCGCCACCGCTGATCTTGCCGACCACCGGGCGCTGCACGCTCTGACCGAGGCGTGCCGCCGGTTGGCTTTATGGATGGCCTATGAAGACGTGGCGCGGGTGGCCGACCTGAAAACCCGGCCCGAGCGGTTCCGGCGCATCCGCGATGAGGTGCAGATGCAGCCCGGACAGGTGCTGACCGTGACGGAATACCTCAAACCCCGGCTTGACGAGATCGCCGATATCCTGCCCCGCGCCATCGGTCGGCGGGTGGCGGCGCACGCGGCGCGCGGCGGATATTTTCCATTTCTCGGGCGCGGGCGATATATTCGGTCAAACGGGATTTTCGGCTACCGCCTGTTGCGGTTCGTTGCGGGGTTTGGCCGGATACGGCGCCGGTCCTATCGGTTTCACGAGGAACAGGCCGCGATCGACGACTGGCTGGAGGCGATGCACGCGGCTTTGCCCCGGTCGCCCGATTTTGCGATGGGGCTGGGCGAGTTGCCACGGGTTCTTAAAGGTTATTCCGACACGTTGCAGCGCGGCAAGTCTGCTTATGCGCGCATCATGGCCGAGAGCGTGCGCCCGGCGATTGCCGCAGGACTTGAGGCGCAAGAGGCGGGCCGTTTGCGTGCTGCAATCGGTGCCGCGCTGGCCGATGAGACCCATGCGCAGCTTGACGCGGTGCTTACCGGGAATGCGCCGGACCCGGTGATCCCGCAATTAAAGGGGGCCGCCCATGCCTGAGATGTTGATCAGCCGCCGCAGCATTTTGGTTGAATGGGGCGATTGCGATCCGGCGGATATCGTCTTTTACCCGAATTATTTCAAATGGTTCGACGCCTCAACCGCCAATCATTTCAAGGCGGCGGGCCTGCCCAAGCCCGAGCTTATCAGGCGCTATGACGTGGTGGTCTTCCCGATGGTCGATACGCGGGCGCGCTTTCTTGTCCCGTCGCGCCATGGTGACGAGGTGGAGATCGAGACAACGATCACCCGTTTCGGCACCTCGAGTTTCGATGTCACCCACCGCCTGTTGCGAGGCGGGGAATTGGCGGTCGAAGGTTTCGAAAAACGCGTTTTGGTCAAACGCAAGGCGGATGGCAGCGGAATTGCCGCCTGCGCCGTGCCGCAAGAAGTGAAAGACCGGTTCACGCTTTGAGGAGATTGCCATGCCCGATCTAGAGCAGAACAAGCGCAATGTGATTGCATTCTATGAGATGATGTTCAACGCCTGCAAGCCACGCGAAGCCATCGCGCGCTATGCGGGGGCCGATTATATTCAGCACAACCCGCATGTCGGCGATGGAAAAGCCGCCTTCATCGCTTATTTTGAGGAAATGGCCGCCGGGTATCCCGGCAAGCAGGTCACGATCAAACGATCATTTGCCGAGGGCAATCACGTCATACTCCATTGTCATCAGGTCTGGCCCGATGGACTGGAATATGCGGGGATTGATATTTTCCGGCTTGATGACGCGGGCAAGGTTGTAGAGCATTGGGACGTGCTGCAAGAGGTGCCGGAGACCAGCGCCAACGGCAACGGCATGTTCTGAAATGGTTGGTCCCGCCGCCCGCAGGGTTTGCTTGAAGCGCCTCAAATTACACGTGAGGCATCGGGATAATTCGGAACGCGTGCGCCGCTTGGATGTTGCGCGCGTTTCGCGGAATGGTGGCAGGATGAACGAGGGACAGGCTGATAACTGCATATCCTGATGATGAGGCGCGTCTTTTGCGCGGGCTGGCGGCGGGGGACCGGGCCGCGTTCGAAACGCTTTATCGCCAGCACAATGAGGCAATGGTGCGGGTGGCCTCTGCCATACTGCACAACCATGCCTCAGCCGAGGAAGTGGCGCATGAAACCTGGATCTCGGTGCTGCGCAACATTGATCAGTTTGAAGGGCGTTCATCGCTCGCGGGGTGGATTTTCACCATTCTGTCAAACACCGCCCGAACCCGCGCTAAACGTGATGGGCGCGCGGTTGCGCTCGACATTGCGGCCAATGATGATGGACTGACCGATCAGTTTGACCCCGGTGGCCGCTGGAAGCAGACGCCTGCACCTTGGGCTGATGTCTGGCCTGATCTGCGCGACGAGCAGACCCCCGAACGCATCGTCGCCGGGCGCGAGGTTCTGGCTCAAGTCCGGGCTGCGGTTGAGGCCTTGCCGCCAGCGCAACGCGCGGTTCTGGTGCTGCGCGCGCAACAAGGGTTGGACGCGGCCGAGGTCTGCGCCATCCTCGACATTTCGCAGGCCAACATGCGAGTGCTTTTGCACCGCGCCCGGCTGAGCGTTCGGGCAAAGATTGACGCGGCCGCAGGCAGACAGCCGGGTTGATCTCTTGTGGTGATTTGAAGACCGCGCGGTTTACGGCGCTTTTGATGTTGCCAAAAAAATTGTAACAAGAGCCGTGCTGGATAGTCCTTCTTTTGTATGGGACGTGAAAGGATCATAAAAATGCTGCGTTGCCGCGAGCTTGCCGAACAGGCCGATGCCTTCCTTGATGGGGAAATTGGCCTTGGGCGCAGGCTGCGTTTTCGCCTGCACATGTCGATGTGCAAGAGCTGCGCGCGGTTCATGGGCCAAATGCGTATGACTCGCGCCCTGATCGTGGCGGAGGTGCGGCGTGATACGGCGGATGATGCCGGGCGGGTCAATGCCGATATCGACAGCATCCTGAACGCGTTTGACAAAGGCAAACTGCCGGGCGGCTGATTTGGGCGCGCGGCATTCATGGAAGGACAAGGAAAATGACCAATCTCAAGAACGGCTTTCTGGCCGGTTTCATCGCAACAGTCGTGCTTTCGGTTCTGATGGTTGCAAAAGGCATGATGGGCATGATGCCGGCCCTCGATGTTGCGGCGATGCTGGGCAATATGCTGGGCGGGTCGATTGTCGTTGGCTGGGTTGCGCATTTCGTGATTGGCACGCTTGCCTGGGGCGGTGCGTTCGCCATCCTGTATAGCGCCATCCCCGGTGGCAGTGCCGTGGTAAAGGGAATTCTGTTTGGCATTGCGGCATGGCTGGGCATGATGATTATCGTCATGCCGATGGCGGGCGCGGGTGTCTTTGGGATGAACCTTGGCATGATGGCCCCTGTGATGACGCTGGTGTTGCACATCATCTTCGGGGCGGTGTTGGGTGGTGTTTACGGCGCGCGCGTTCCGGCGGCGACGGCGGGTTGAATGCGCCGCCCGCGCCCATAAGGCGCGGGCGCTGGCCTTTCGCCCTTGCGGGAAGGAGGCAACGGGCATTTCCCCTGCAAAATCAATCGTCAAAACCCGGTCTGCGCCCGGTAAACCGCAACATGCTCATGCATAATTCGCCTCCGGTGCTTGTGGGAGACGGCGCGCTTCGGTAATCACCTCCTAACCGATTCAATCGGACCTGCACGACCTCATGGGTCAAACGGCACCGGTCATGTGTTTCGGTGCGAACGGGAGGGACCGTCATCATGAGGTTATTGGGGGCGCTGGCTGCTGGGATCAGTCGGCTAAACTGGATTGTCGGGCAGATCAGTGCCTGGCTGACGCTGGGGATCGTGGTGGTCTGTTTCACCGTTGTTGTCGAGCGATACATATTTGCGATCAGCTATGTCTGGATGCAGGATCTTTATATCTGGCTGAACGGGGCAATGTTTACGGCGGTGGCAGGCTATGCCCTGTTGAAAGACGACCACGTGCGCGTCGATATCTTTTATCGCCCGGCCAGTATGCGGCGGCGAGCGGCGATTGATCTTCTCGGCGTGGTTGTCTTCCTGCTGCCGTTCACCTGGATCGTTTACAGCTACTCAATGCCGTTTGTGCGCCGGTCGTGGACCTATATGGAAAACTCAGCGAATGTCGGCGGGATGCCGGGTCTGTTTATCCTCAAAAGCTTTATCATCGCGTTTGCGGCGCTCTTGGCGCTTCAGGGCGTGGCGATGATCTGTCGGTCGATCCTTGTCCTTGGCGGGCGGCCTGATTTGGTGCCGCCTATGATGGCCTACCCCGAAAAAGCCGACGGTATTGACGTGATCGAGGGGCTGCGCTGATGGATCCTGTTGCAATTGGTGAACTTCTCGCGGGGCTGATGTTCTTCGGGATTATCGGATTTCTGCTGCTCGGGTTTCCGGTGGCCTTCACGCTGGCCGGTGTCAGCCTTGGCTTTGGCGCGGTCGGTATGGCCTTCGGGGTGTTCGATCCATCCAATTTCGGCTCTTTGCCGAACCGCTATATCGGCTTCATGACCAACGAGGTGCTGGTCGCGGTGCCGCTTTTCATCTTCATGGGGGTGATGCTTGAACGCTCGCAAATAGCCGAGCAACTGCTGCTGACCATCGGCAAGCTGTTTGGCAATGTGCGCGGCGGGCTTGGTTTTTCGGTGATCATCGTGGGCGCCATGCTGGCGGCTTCCACCGGGGTGGTGGGGGCAACGGTTGTCACCATGGGGCTGATCTCTCTGCCAGCGATGTTGCGGGCGGGGTATAGTCCGAAACTCGCCTCGGGTGTCATCTGTGCGTCCGGCACGCTGGGGCAGATCATTCCGCCTTCCACGGTGCTGATTTTCATGGGCGACATGCTTTCCGGTATCAACAGTCAGGTGCAGATGGCCAAAGGCAATTTCGCGCCGGTTCCGGTCTCGGTGGGCGATCTGTTTGCCGGGGCGTTCCTGCCGGGGGTTTTGCTGGTTGGGCTTTATCTTCTTTATACGCTGTTCAAGGCCGTGACCGATCCCGAATCCTGCCCGGCGACGCCGGTTCCGGCGGATGAAAAGGGCGATCTTCTGCACGAAGTGCTGGTTGCGATGGTGCCGCCCTTGCTGCTTATCATGGCGGTTCTTGGCTCGATCCTGGGCGGTATCGCCACTCCGACAGAGGCGGCTTCGGTTGGCGCTGTGGGGGCGATGGTTCTGGCGGTGGCGCGCAGACGCCTGTCACTCTCCATCCTGCATCAGACGGTGATCAGCACGGCGACGATTACCTCGATGGTGTTCGTGATCCTGCTGGGCGCATCGGTGTTTTCGGTGGTGTTCCGCCTGATGGGCGGGGACAATCTGGTTCATGAGTTCCTTTCCAACCTGCCGGGCGGCAAGCTGGCCGCGGTCGCGGTCGTCATGGCGATCATGTTCCTGCTGGGCTTCATCCTCGACACGTTCGAGATCATCTTCATCGTGATCCCGATCACCGCGCCGGTGTTGCTGGCGTTGGATATTGACCCGGTCTGGCTTGGCGTGCTGGTCGGCGTGAACCTGCAAACCTCGTTCCTGACCCCGCCGTTCGGGTTCGCGCTTTTCTACCTGCGTGGCGTGGCGCCGCCGGAATTGCCGACAGCGGCCATCTACAAGGGCATCCTTCCGTTTGTGGTGCTGCAAGTTATCGCCATCGCCCTCCTGTTTGCCTTCCCGGAGATTGTCACATGGCTACCGCGCGCCATTGCGGGCTAAAGCGTTTGGACAGGCCGCAGGGTACGGCGTTATAAGAACAGCACAAAGAAAAAGGCCCGGTCAGATGACCGGGCCTTTCGCATTCTGATATGCAAGCAGATCAGTACTTGAGGTATTTCTGACGCGCGATCGTGTACGGCATATCCACCAGCTCGGTGCGTGTCCGCACGAGTGCGAGGGCTTCGAGGAAGCTCTCGGTGGTCTTCTTCACCAGCGGGTCGTCGCTGTTGCGAAGTTCCTCGACCACTTCGATCGATGCCTTGGCACCGGCTTGCATGATATCATCGGGGAACTGACGTACGATCACACCGTGATCATCAACCAGCGTCTTGAGCGCGCGCGGATCGTTGGCGATGAAGTCAGACGCGACCTGATCATATTCCGCCTGCGCAACGTCACGGATGATTGCCTGCAAATCGTCGGGCAGGGCCGCGTATTTGGCCTTGTCGACGACAAGCTCCGTGGCCAGACCGGACTCAACAAAGCTCGGCATGTAGTAATTCTTGGCCACCTGATAGAAGCCCAGCGCCAGATCGTTATAGGGGCCAACGAATTCGGCAGCATCAAGCGTGCCGGATTGTAGGGCCTGAAAGATCTCGCCCGCCGCCAGATTGGTCACGGTTGCGCCAAGTTTTTCCCAAACGCGCCCACCAAGGCCCGGTGTGCGGAAACGCACCCCTTTGAGCGAGTCAACGCTGGTCAGCTCCTCGCGGAACCAACCGCCAGCTTGTGTGCCGGTGTTGCCCGAAAGGAAGCCCTTCACGCCGAACTGGTCATAAATTTCGTCCCAAAGTTCCTGACCACCCATATAGCGAACCCATGCGGTCAGTTCGGGGGTTGTCATGCCATAGGGCACGCCGGTGAAGAACGACAGCGCGGGTGACTTGTTCTGCCAGTAATAGGCCGCGCCATGGCTCATTTCCGCGGTGCCGTCGATGACGGCATCAAGGCTTTGCAGCGGCGGCACCAATTCGCCCGCCGAATAGACCTGCACGGTCAGACGGCCGCCACTGGCCGCGGTGACACGGTCGGCGAGGCGCTGTGCGCCGACACCCAGACCGGGAAAATTCTTGGGCCATGTAGTGACCATGCGCCACGTAATGTTCCCCTGTGCGATGGCTGGAGCTGCAAGTGCAGCCGCCCCGGCCCCGAGCGCACCCGCTCGAATGAATGACCGACGATCCATATTGGTTCTCCTCTGATATTGAATAAGGCGCCTGCGTTTCGCAGTGTACCTCTGCATACAGACAATCAGGTGTTACAGGGGAAGTCCAGAGCCGGCGGCATGACTGATGTGGTGTTGGCGGGGTTTTTCAGCCGTAGGCGTCTCAATCTTCGAACCCTAAGGCATTTCTGTCTGAAACCATAGGGTTGGTGCCTTTGCCTTCGACGTAGAACGCGAACTAAAAGCTCGCGCAAAATGCACCGCCATCGCCGCTCTGCACGATCAGATGCACACCGGGGGCATTGTCGCGCGCCACGCAATCAGCCAGCACACCCGGAGTGGCTGAAACTGTATTACGGCGTCGGCGTGATCCGGATAAGCCGCACGCCGATTTGTTCGACCCGCAACGCCGATCCTTGCTATTCGCCTGATGAAACGATCTTGCAGAGCACCGGAACATGCGGGACACTGCGCGGTGAACGCGGCCATGCCAACGCGGCGCGGGGCTGCGGTAATCCTTTTCAGGAGAGACGCGATGTCACAGGATTTCACCGCCCATATGGCGCAAGAGCTTGACGGGCTGAGAGAGGCTGGCCTTTACAAGCGCGAGCGGGTGATCACCTCGAAACAGGCGGGCACGGTGGCGCTGGCCTCGGGGCAATCGGTGATCAATCTCTGCGCCAACAATTATCTTGGCCTGAGTGGCAACGCGGAGCTGATCGAGGCGGGGCGCGCGGCGCTGACGCGCTATGGCTTTGGGATGTCATCGGTGCGCTTCATCTGCGGCACGCAGGACGTTCACAAGGCACTGGAAGCGCGGCTCTCAGAGTTCTTGGGTTTCGAGGACACGATCCTTTATTCAAGTTGTTTTGACGCCAATACCGGGCTGTTTGAAACCCTGCTCGGCCCTGAGGATGCGATCATCTCGGATGCGCTTAACCATGCCTCGATCATCGACGGGGTGCGGCTCTGCAAGGCGCAGCGGTTGCGCTATGCCAATTCCGATATGGCCGATCTGGAAGCGCAGCTTCAGGCCGCACAGGGCGCGCGTTTCCGGCTGATTGCGACCGATGGGGTTTTCTCGATGGATGGCTATATCGCCAAGCTGGGCGAGATTTGCGATCTGGCGGACAAGTACGGCGCGATGGTGATGGTCGATGACAGCCACGCGGTCGGGTTTGTTGGCCAAACCGGACGCGGCAGTATCGAGCATTGCGGTGTGATGGGGCGGGTTGATATCGTCACCGGCACGCTCGGGAAGGCGCTGGGCGGGGCGTCGGGCGGCTATACTTGCGCGCGGCGCGAGGTGGTTGACTGGCTACGCCAACGCTCGCGGCCTTATCTCTTCTCCAACACGCTGGCGCCGGTGATTGCGCAGACCTCTATCACCGTGCTTGATATGCTTGATGCGTCAACTGCGCGCCGCGACCGGCTGATGGACAACGCCGCGCATTTCCGCGCTCGTATGGGGGCGGCGGGGTTCGACCTGTTACCGGGCGAGCATCCAATCATCCCGGTGATGCTGCGCGACCCGAAACTTGCGCAGGACATGGCGGCACGGCTTGAGTCGCGCGGCGTCTATGTCGCGCCGTTCAGCTTTCCGGTGGTTCCGAAAGGACAGGACCGGATTCGCACGCAAATGTCGGCGGCGCATAGTCGCGAGGAGTTGGATACAGCGATTGATGCGTTCATCGAGGTGGGGTGCGAGATGGGATTGGTGGCATGAAACCTTCTGAACCAAATGCCGCTTTGGCGCAAAGCCGGACCAATGGCGGCCCGTGGGGTGCCGCCCCGGCCAGTGTTCGGCCGCGATTTATCTATCCGGCTCCGCAAGCCCATGGGGCGATGCGCTGACATCAACCGAAGCGGCAGCCCGTCGGGACGGGCCGCCACTGGTCCGGCGGCTTTGCCTTGAGTCCGGACCCGATCATGGAAGGGGATTCAATCATGAGCAATGAAATGAAGGCGCTGGTGAAGGCGCGGGCCGAGCCGGGGCTTTGGATGGAACACGTGCCGGTGCCTGAACCGGGTGACAATGATGTGCTGATCCGGGTGAAGAAATCCGCGATCTGCGGCACCGATGTGCATATCTGGAAATGGGATCAATGGTCGGCGCGCACAGTGCCGGTGCCGATGGTCGTGGGCCACGAGTTTTGCGGCGAAATCGTCGATTGCGGCAAGGCGGCGACGAAATACCGGATCGGTCAGCGGGTTTCGGGCGAGGGCCATGTGGTGTGCGGCACCTGCCGCAACTGCCGCGCGGGCCGGGGGCATTTGTGCCGCAATACGCAGGGCGTCGGCGTCAACCGCCCCGGTGCGTTCGCTGAATATCTGTGCATCCCCGAGGCCAACGTGGTGCCGATTCCTGATGATATTCCCGATGAAATCGCGGCGATCTTTGACCCGTTCGGAAACGCGGTGCATACCGCGCTGAGCTTTGATTTGGTGGGCGAGGATGTTCTGGTTACCGGGGCCGGGCCGATTGGCATCATGGGCGCACTGGTGGCGCAGAAGGCGGGCGCGCGCAAGGTGGTGATTACCGATATCAGCCCCTATCGCATTGCCCTTGCCACGCGGTTAGGGGTGCAGCATGTGGTCAACGCGGCAGAGGAAAGCCTTGGGCATGTGATGGGGCGGATCGGCATGACCGAAGGGTTTGACGTCGGGCTTGAGATGTCGGGCGCGGCCCCGGCGATGCGCGACATGATCGACAACATGAACAACGGCGGCAAGATCGCGCTTTTGGGCATCGCACCGACCGAATTTGCGGTCGATTGGAACAAGATCATCTTCAAGATGCTGAACGTCAAAGGCATCTATGGCCGCGAGATGTTCGAGACATGGTACAAGATGATCGCGCTGGTGCAATCCGGGCTTGATCTGCATGACCTGATTACCCACCGCATTTCCATCGACGCTTTCGAGGACGGCTTTGCCGCCATGCTCTCGGGCGAGGCGGGCAAGGTGGTGATGGACTGGGGTGAGGTGCGGCTTCGCGCCGCCGGAGCCGCCCATCGGGAGGGGCGGGTGCGGCGCGGGCTGGACGCCCCCGCAGACTTGGATCAGTGGGGAGTGGTTGACGGGGCGCTGCCGCTGAGTGCGTGCCGCGAAATCAGGTGGAAATGCCCGTCCGGGGCTTCGCCGAACAGGCAGAGATCGTTAATCGGGAGCGGGCGCGGCAGCAGGTTTGCAAGATGAGGCGCAAGTGCGGCTTGCACGCTGGCAAGCATTGGTCGGGGCAGGGGGCCGGTCAGGGTGATGTGGAATCGGAAATCATCCATCACATGCGCATACCCCCAACGCGCGAGGTTTTCGTTTTGCGACGGGCTGAGCCGGGCGCTGCGCCTGCGGGCAAGCTCCGCCTCGCTCGGCGGGGCGCGGTGCGGGTCGAGCGTGCGTACCACCTCTGCGGCAAGCGCGTTGAGCGGGGCGGTGTTGCCCTCGGGCATGAGCGCAAGGAAACGGCCAAGCGGCGCAAGAGCAAGCCCGGACAGGCGCACCGGCGCAAGCCGCGTGGCAAGCTTTGCGAGATCGGCGCTGAGCGCATCATCGCTGCTTGCCGGGGTCAGCCGGAAGGGCGGCTTGAGCGTGGCATGAAACCCGTATTTGCGCGCGGGCGTGCTCAGTTCATGCGGCGGCGCGGGCAGGGCGGGGATGAGGGGGGCGCGGTATTACAGCCACGCACCGCGTCCCAGCCCAGCCATGCGGCACCGAAATCGGCCAGCGCCCCGGCGGGCGGTGCATAATAAATGGCGTAGCGGGTGAAATCCGGCATGGCAGGAGACGTCAATGGCCCAGCAGGCTGCCCATATGGCGCATCGCCAGTGAATAACCATCGACGCCGAAACCGGCGATCACCCCATTGGCGCGCAGGCTGACATAGGAATGGTGCCGAAATGCCTCGCGTTTATGAACCTGAGAGATATGCACCTCGATCACCGGCCCTTCAAACGTGTTGAGCGCATCCAATACCGCAACCGAAGTGTGGGTCAGCGCGCCGGGATTGATGATGATCCCGGCCGCTTCATCGCGTGCGGTGTGAATCCAGTCGATGATCTGACCTTCCCAGTTCGATTGCTGCAGCTTGACCGTCATCCCGGCCTCCGCTGCGATGGCGGCGCAGGCCTTTTCCACATCGGCCAGCGTCTCGTGCCCATAGATATCCGGCTCCCGCTTGCCCAAGAGGTTCAGGTTGGGGCCGTTCAGGATGGTGATCAGCTTGCTCATGGCGCATGTCCCTTGCTTTGGGGCTTTATGCGGGCAGGGCGGGTCTTCTGGCAAGCGGGGCGCAAACGCAAAAGGCCGGGCTGTGGCGAAAACGCCTGCCCGGCCCTTCGTGGGCGCATGAAATCAACACGTCTTTTGCGGCGTGTCGCGTCTTAAAACGTTTCGCAAAAACCAGTGATTCAGGTTTTTCTCGAAACGCTTTAGTTGCAAGTGGTCAGGCCCGAGAAGGTCTGATGCAGGTAGACGGCTTTGGAAACGCCGGCACGGTGCATCTGGATATCGGTCATCTGGCCGATGGCGATGGCATCATAGTCGGTTTTGGTGCTGAAGAGGCGGTTGGCGATCTGGCTGAGCGTTTTCATTGTCTGATGTCCCGTGAAGCGTTGATGTTCGTTTGTTTCAACGACCACATAGGCCCCACACGACGTTATGAGAAGCGCCAAAGCGGCAAGTCCGCTATGCATGCGCAGCATGGATGTGCAGGTGCAGCATTGGCCCGGCGCAGACACCAAACAGTGAACCGCCGCGCTCAGCAAGCTGGCGCGGCGGTCGATTGTCCCTCGAATGTGACTGGCGGTCTTAGAAGCCAAGCCCTTCGTATTTTTTCTTGAACTTGGAAACACGGCCGCCCGCGTCCATCAGGCGGGTGCCGCCGCCGGTCCAGGCCGGATGCACCGTCGGGTCAATATCAAGCGACAGCGTGTCGCCTTCCTTGCCCCAGGTCGAACGCATCTTCAGGATGGTGCCGTCGGTCATCTTCACGTCAATGAAGTGATAATCGGGATGAATTTCGGTTTTCATGGCGCGTCCCCTCAGGCGTTGGCTTTGGGTTTGTAATGGCTGTCTTCCGCGATCCGGGCCGATTTGCCGCGGCGCGAACGCAGGTAATAAAGCTTGGCGCGGCGGACACGGCCACGGCGCACAACCTCGATGCTCTCGATATTGGTGGAGAAAAGCGGGAAAACCCGTTCCACGCCTTCACCGAACGAGATTTTCCGCACGGTGAACGATCCGGCGATGCCGTCACCGTTCTTGCGCGAGATGCAGACACCTTCATAGTTCTGCACCCGGCTGCGCGTTCCTTCGGTCACCTTGAAGCCGACGCGGATGGTGTCGCCGGCTTTGAAATCGGGGATATCTTTCCCCAGCGAGGCGATTTGTTCCGCCTCAATCTCTGCAATCAGGTCCATTGACCTAACTCCTTGCTATGCTTGCAGTTTTATCTGCAAAGTTGGTTTGTTCCCCGGAGCTGCGCTCTTCATCCGGGTCCGCATTTCGCGCCCGTCGCAGGTCAGGTCATCATTTTCCTGGCTCATCGTTTCCGCCGCCAGCCCCCGGCGAAGAAACCGGGATGCCATGAAAGCGGCGCAAACGAAACCGCCTGAGATCCGGCAGAGGCCGAATCCCAGACTGCGGCTCGTATAGGCGCGCCGGGCCGTTCAAGCAAGAGCGGATTGATGCTCAGCCGACCACTTCGCCAATCAGCATCTGTGGCGGGGTGGGTGCCTTGCAACGTAACTGGCATCAGGCTCTCGCTGTTCGCGCTTTGCTGAGCCTTGATCGGCATGGCACGTCCGGGTGCGCGAGGTTTAACCGGACGAGTCCGCTTCCCGGTCGGCGTGGGCCGCCCAGAGATCGGGGCGGCGCGCACGGGTCAGCGCCTCGCCCTGTGCACGCCGCCATTTGGCAATCTCGGCGTGATTGCCCGACGTCAGCACGTCGGGGATGGCGCGCTCTTGCCAGATGGCGGGACGGGTGTATTGCGGATGCTCCAGAAGCCCGGCGGAGAAGCTTTCCTGCTGCGTGCTTTCGGCATTGCCCAGCACGCCGGGCAGCAGCCGCACCGAGGCGTCGATCACTGCTTGTGCGGCCAGTTCGCCGCCGGTCAGCACGAAATCGCCAAGGCTTATCTCTTCAATGCCGTAATGGTCGAGCACCCGCTGATCGACGCCCTCAAACCGACCACAGAGCAGCGCCACGCCCGGCCCTTGAGAAAGCTGTTGGGCGGTTGCCTGATCAAACTGCCGCCCGCGTGGCGATAGGTAATAAAGCGGCAGCGGCGTGGCCGCCTGCGCGCGCGCATGATCAATCGCCGCGCCCAGCACATCAGCGCGCAGCACCATCCCCGCACCACCGCCTGCGGGCGTGTCATCGACATTGCGATGCTTGCCAACGCCGAAGGGGCGCAAATCAATCGCGTCAAGCTGCCAAAGCCCGTCTTTCAGGGCCTTGCCGGTCAGGCTTTCGCCCAGAACGCCGGGAAAGGCTTGCGGCAAAAGCGTTATGACTTGTGCGGTCCATGCCTTTGCCAGCCGCTCCTCTTCCATCAGCCCACGCGGTTTTGCATTGGCGGTGATGGATTTACGGCCATGTGATCTGGAAGGGGGTGGGGTGTATCGCTCATGCGCGTGTCATAAGTGATGAGCCGGGAAATGCAACGCGGCTGTCGCGATTGGCCCCAAAACGAAAAGCGCCCCGGTCCTGCAACCGGGGCGCTTTCCTGTTCATACGATGCACCGGCCTTACACTTAAGCCAGGTCGCGCAGCACGTATTGCAGCACGCCGCCATGCTCGACATATTCAATCTCGATAGCGGTATCTATCCGGCATTTCAGCATGATTTCTTTTACCTTGCCATCGGCATAGGTGATCGTGCAGGGCACCTCTTTCAACGGTTTGATCGTGTCCAGCCCGCTGATCGAAACTGTTTCAGTGCCGACCAGACCCAGCGTCTTGCGGGTGTCGCCGCCGGTAAATTCAAGCGGGACCACGCCCATGCCAACGAGGTTGGAGCGGTGAATCCGCTCAAAACTCTCGGCAATTACCGCCTTGACGCCAAGCAGCACCGTGCCTTTCGCCGCCCAGTCACGCGATGAGCCTGCGCCATAGAGCGCTCCGCCGAACACGACAAGTGGCGTGCCTTGGGCCTGATAGGCCATCGCGGCATCGTAAACGCTGGTTTGTTTGCCGTCCGGCCCAAGCGTATAGCCGCCCTCGACATCGTCGAGCATCTCGTTGCGGATACGGATATTGGCGAAGGTGCCGCGCATCATCACTTCGTGGTTGCCCCGGCGCGAGCCGTAGGAGTTGAACTGGCGCGGCTCAACGCCACGCTCGATCAGGTATTGACCGGCCGGAGAGCTTGTCGGGAACGACCCTGCCGGAGAGATGTGGTCGGTCGTCACCATATCGCCGAGGATCAGCAATTCGCGCGCATCTTTGATATTGGCGATCTTGCCGGGCTTCGGGTCCATGCCCTGAAAATACGGCGGGTTCTGGATATAGGTCGATTCCGGCGGCCAGTCATAAGTTTCGCTGTCCGGCGTTTCGACCGCCTGCCATTTCTCATCGCCCTTGAACACGTCGGCGTATTTTTCCTGAAACGCCGCACGGGTCACCGTCTTCTCGACCAGCTCGGCGATTTCGCGGTTGGAAGGCCAGATATCCTTGAGATAGACATCATTGCCGTCCTTGTCTTTCCCAAGCGGGTCGGTGGCGATGTTGACATTCATGTCCCCGACCAGCGAATAGGCCACGACAAGCGGCGGGCTGGCGAGATAGTTGGCCCGGCAATCGGGGCTGATCCGGCCCTCGAAGTTGCGGTTACCCGAAAGCACAGAGACGCCGATCAGGTCATATTGATTGATCGCCTCGGAAATCACCGGCTCCAGCGGGCCGGAGTTGCCGATGCAGGTGGTGCAGCCATAGCCCACGAGGTTGAAGCCGATGGCATCGAGATCTTCCTGAAGTCCGGCGGCCTGTAGATATTCCGAAACCACTTGACTGCCGGGAGCGAGCGAGGTTTTCACCCATGGCTTGCGATCCAGCCCCTTTTCGCGCGCCTTGCGGGCCAGCAGCCCGGCGCCGATCATCACATAGGGGTTTGAGGTGTTGGTGCAGGACGTGATCGAGGCGATCACGATGGACCCGTCGTGCAATTGCACATGGCCATCACCCATCTTGACATAGCCGCGCACGTGGTGGCCCTCATCGCCCGGAATATCGACCGGCACGGGCGGCTGCCCGCCTTCGTCTTCCCAGCGTTTATGGTCCTGTTCGGGGGCTTTCTTGCCGCCCCGTTCGCCCTTGACATAGGCGGCAAAGGCTCTGTCCGCCGTGTCCAGCGCGATATAGTCCTGCGGCCGTTTCGGGCCAGAGATGGCCGGAACTACCGTGCCGAGATCAAGTTCGAGCGTGTCGGTGTAGATCGGGTCGTAGTTCGCATCGCGCCACATGCCGTTGGCCTTGGCATAGGCTTCAACCAAGGCGATGCGATCCTTGTCGCGGCCCGTCATTTCGAGATAGCGCAGGGTTTCGGCATCAACCGGGAAGAAGCCGCAGGTAGCACCATATTCTGGTGCCATGTTGCCGATGGTGGCGCGGTCGGGCAGGGGCATGTTATCGAGCCCGTCGCCGTAAAACTCCACGAACTTGCCGACGACGCCCTTCTCGCGCAGCATCCGCACCACGGTCAGCACGAGGTCGGTCGCGGTGGCGCCTTCGGGCAGCTTGCCGTTGATCTTGAAGCCCACCACTTCGGGGATCAGCATCGAGATCGGTTGCCCCAGCATGGCGGCTTCGGCCTCAATCCCGCCAACACCCCAGCCCAGAACAGCAAGGCCGTTGATCATGGTGGTGTGGCTGTCGGTGCCGACAAGCGTATCGGGATAGGCGACCTGCTCGTCGGTCTGGTCGGCGTCGCTCCAGACGGTCTTGCCCAGATATTCAAGGTTGACCTGATGGCAAATGCCCGTGCCCGGGGGCACAACGCGGAAATTGTTGAACGCCGACTGACCCCATTTGAGGAACTGGTAACGCTCCATGTTGCGCTCATATTCGCGGTCCACGTTCATCTGGAAGGCGCGCGGGTTGCCGAATTCGTCGATCATAACCGAGTGGTCAATCACCAGATCGACCGCGTTGAGCGGGTTGATCTTCTGCGCATCGCCGCCCAATGCCTTGATCCCGTCGCGCATCGCGGCAAGATCGACAACCGCGGGAACGCCGGTAAAATCCTGCATCAGCACGCGGGCCGGGCGATAGGCAATCTCGCGCGGGTTGCGGCCACCATTGGTGCCCCATTCGCCGAAGGCCTTGATGTCGTCGACGGTGACGACCTTGCCATCTTCGAAACGCAGCATGTTTTCCAGCACCACCTTGAGGGCTGCTGGAAGTTTGGAAAACTGCCCGAGGCCCGCCGCTTCGGCGGCGGGAATCGAATAATAGAAAAATGTCTGGTCACCGACATTAAGCGTTTTGCGGGTCTTGGCGGTGTCTTGTCCGGTAACGATGGGCATGGCTTGGGCCTCCGTGGTCAAGATGGGGTGAGTTCGCTTAGGGTTTTGAACCAAAGGTCGGGGCGGTTCAAGGGGGATGGCGGAGTTTTTGTATACGATGGCACACAATTGTGAGAAATTGCACGTTCACCAAAGACTCGCAAAACCTTGATTGGTTATTTCAATTCCGGCTGCGTAAGACAATTGTAGGCAGAAGGGTTGAGCGGGATGAGGTATGCGCGATGAGGATAGTGTGGGCGATCGGGGCGATGGTCTGGTTGGCGCTTGCCGGTGGCGTTGTGGCACAGGAGCGGTCTGCCGTCGTGGTGGAGCTTTATACCAGTCAGGGCTGTTCATCCTGCCCGCCCGCCGATGCGCTGCTGCAAAAGCTGGCCCAACGTAACGACGTGATCGCCCTAGGGCTGCATGTGGATTACTGGGATTACATCGGCTGGAAGGATGTCTTTGCCGATCATCGCTTCACGCTGCGCCAGCACGGCTATGCTCAGGCCGCAAACCGCCGCACGGTTTATACGCCGCAAATGATCATTCAGGGGCAGGCGCAGGTTCTGGGCAATCATCCCAAAGATGTGGCGATGGTAATCGCCACCTATCAAGACAACCCCGTGCAAGTGCGGCTGAGGCTGAACCGCGAAGGCGGGCGGCTGAGAATCGCCGGTGACGGGCAAGCCAAGGGGCCGCTGGTCGTGCAGATGGTGACCTATGAGCCGGAGGCGATAACGGCGATCACCCGTGGCGAGAACGCCGGGCGCACGCTGAGCTATACCAACGTGGTGCGCGATTGGCGGATTGTCGGCAAATGGGACGGGAAAGGCCCGTTCAGCATGAGCGCAAAGGCACCGGCGAATATGCCGCTGGCGGTGATCGTCCAACGCGCCGGGTTCGGCCGCATCGTGGCCGCGGCGCAGACGAAGTAGGGTCAGCGGCCGCTGCGAAGCCATGAAAATCGGCTTGTGACCGGCTTCTCCTAAGTCGTTCCGCCAAAAGCCGGTGATTCAGGTTTTCGGCGGGGCGCTTCAACCGAAAGCGGCCCGAAGCAAGCTGCTTCGGGCCGTTTCGCGCATTGACTGGAACAAATGCGATAGAAATTTTAGTGCGTCAGCTTGAAGCCTGCGGCACGCAACCACCGGCGGTGGCGTCATAGACCGTGCCGTCGGCGCAGGACATCGCCTGCGCGTCATGCCGCTCACAAGCAATTGCCAGCGAGGGCGCCAGAAGCAGCGCGATCAGAGCGATCCGAAACGTCATGGCATTTCCTTTCACGGTTTGTAGGGCCATCATAACATGATCCGCGACCAAAAGCGATATTTATGCGCGGGCCGGTTTCGCCCCGACATCAACCGTCAAAGACGCGCGCAAAGATCGTGTCGACATGGCGAGTGTGATAACCAAGGTCGAATTTCTCGTTAATCTCATCTTCCGACAGCGCCTTGCGGACGTCTTCATCGGCCAGCAGTTCGGTGCGAAAATCGGCCCCGTTTTCCCAGACTTTCATCGCGTTACGCTGTACCAGACGGTAAGCATCCTCGCGCGATACACCGGCTTGTGTCAGTGCAAGAAGAACCCGTTGAGACATCACCAGCCCTTTGAATTTATTCATGTTGGCCAACATGTTGTCGGGGTAAATTACCAGCTTTTCAACCAGCCCAGTGAGCCGGGTCAGGGCAAAATCGAGGGTAACCGTCGTGTCGGGTGCAATGCCGCGTTCAACCGAAGAGTGCGAAATGTCTCGCTCATGCCAAAGGGCCACGTTCTCAAGTGCGGGCACCACCGCCATGCGCACCAGCCGCGCCAGCCCGGTCAGGTTTTCGCTCAGCACCGGATTGCGTTTGTGCGGCATGGCGGAGGAGCCTTTTTGCCCCTTGGAGAAGAATTCCTCGGCCTCAAGCACCTCGGTGCGCTGCATATGCCTGATCTCAATGGCGATATTCTCGATCGAGGAAGCCACGACGCCCAGTGTGGCAAAGAACATCGCGTGGCGATCACGCGGAATGACTTGAGTGGAGATTGGCTCGGGGCGCAGGCCCATCTGTGCGCAGACATGCTCTTCCACCGCCGGGTCGATATTGGCGAAAGTGCCAACCGCGCCGGAGATGGCACCGGTGGCAATCTCCCAGCGGGCCTTTTCCAGCCGGTTCTTGTTGCGGTCCATTTCCGCATAGAACCGCGCGAAGGTGAGGCCCATGGTGGTGGGTTCGGCATGGATGCCGTGGGAGCGCCCGATACGGATGGTATCCTTGTGCTCATAGGCGCGGGTCTTGAGCGCGCCAAGCAGCCTGTCCATATCGGCCAAGAGGATATCGGCGGCGCGGACAAGCTGCACGTTCAAGGTGGTGTCGAGCACATCCGAAGAGGTCATGCCCTGATGCACGAAACGGGCCTCATCATTGCCGATATGTTCGGCCAGATGGGTCAGAAAGGCGATGACATCATGTTTGGTGACGGCCTCGATCTCATCAATTCGCGCGACATCGAAGGTGACATCCTTGGCTTTCCAAACGGCTTCGGCATTGGCGCGCGGGATCACGCCAAGATCGGCTTGTGCGTCGCAGGCGTGGGCTTCGATTTCATACCAGATGCGAAACTTGGCTTCCGGGCTCCAGATCGCGGTCATCTCGGGGCGGGCATAGCGGGGGATCATGGTGGCAGCTCTTTTTTGGTGATGGGGTTGTTGGTGCGGGTGATAAACGCTGCCCCCGGCACGGCAAGAGGGCGGGTGCGTAGCGCGGGCCGGGAAAATGCTGCGCTGCGGCTTTGGGCTTGCGGGGCGGGCGGGGATGGTGCAGAAATTCGAGCGAACTCAACACGATCACGGGAGACGACAGATGATTATCGACAACAACGGGGCCGTTCTGATCGAACGCAGCGGGCTGCGCGGTGGTGCCGGGGCACTTGCCAAGGATATGGCACTGGTGGTTTTGGGGATTGGCGCGCTGGTTCTGTCGGCCAACATTCGGATACCGATGTGGCCGGTGCCGGTGACGATGCAGACATTTGCAGTTCTTCTGATTGGCGCGGCGTATGGCGCGCGGCTGAGTCTGATGACGATGCTGGGGTATCTGGCGCTTGGCGCATGTGGTGTTGCGGTTTTTGCGGGTGATCAGGCGGGGCTGGCTTATATGGCGGGGCCGACGGGTGGCTATCTTGTCGGATTTGCGGTGGCAGCGGCGTTGATGGGTGCGCTTGCGCGGCGCGGCTGGGACCGCACGGTTGGCGGTATGGCCGGTGCGATGCTGCTTGGCAATGCGGTGATCTATACGCTTGGCCTTGGCTGGATGGCGGTGCTGTTCGCAGGGTCCAAGGGTTTTGGCTGGGTGGTGCAGATGGGCATGGTGAATTTCCTGCCCGGAGATTTGTTGAAACTGGCGCTGGCGGCGATGCTGATGCCGCTTTTGTGGCGCGCAACCAACCGCTGAACGTAAATGCCGGGCGCAGCAGGCGCGCGCCCGGCAGCTTCCGGGCCACCTTCTCAGGTGGCTGGCTCAACCAAAGCCGTGACGATGTTTGACGCGCTTTCCAATGTGCGATGCACCGGGCAGCGGTCGGCAATCTCTAGCAAGCGTTGACGCTGATCGGCGGAAAGAGCGCCGGTTAGCGTGATCTTGCGGTGAAATTCGTCAATCTTGTCCTTGGCTCCGGGTTCCGCGTCTTGTGCGTGAACCTTGGAATGGGTGACATCGACGCTGACATGCTCAAGCGGCCAGCCCTTGCGCCGCGCATACATGCGAATGGTCATCGAGGTGCAAGCCCCAAGCCCCGCCGCCAGAAAGCCGTAGGGCGACATACCGCGATTTGTGCCGCCGTAAGCTTCGGGCTCATCGGCAAGCGCATGATGCGCCGGGCCGGAGGAGACGTCTTGAAGAAAGCCCGTTGGATCGGCCTCTGAGACGCGGACGATGCCTTCGGGCGCGCCGGGCGGCGGCGCGGGCGGGGCGAGTTCAAGATAACGCGCAGCCCATGCGGCGATGACATCGGCGGCATATTCCGCGTCTTGGCTGCGGGTAATGAGGTGGTCAGCGTCGTCAAGCGTGACAAAGCTTTTGGGATGTTTGGCGGCCATGAATATTTCCGCCGCATTGTCGATACCGACGATGCTGTCACGCGGGGCGTGCAGCACCAGAAGCGCGCGTTTGAGGTTGGCAACAGCCTCATGCAGGTTTTGCGATGAGATATCTTCGATGAACTGGCGCTTGATAACGAACGGTCGCCCGCCAAGGCTGACGCGGGCTTCGCCATCACGGCAGATGCTTTTAATGTCGTCCGAGAAATTCTCGGTTACATGCGCTGGATCAAACGGCGCGCCGATAGTGACGACCGCGCGGACCGAAGCGATATCACCCGCCGCGCGCAGCACCGCCGCGCCGCCAAGGCTGTGCCCGATCAGCATGTCAGGGGCTTTGCCCTCGCTCTCAAGCCAGCGAGCGGCGGCGCGCAGGTCTTCGATATTGGTCGCAAATGAGGTATTGGCGAACTCCCCCGCCGAATGGCCCAGCCCGGTGAAATCGAACCTGAGCACGGCAATGCCTGCCGCCGCCAAACGTCCGGCAATGCGCCGCGCGGCGGGGATATCCTTGGAACAGGTGAAGCAATGTGCAAACAGCGCGGTGGCCAGATGCGGGCCTTCGGGCATGTCGAGCCGGGCGGCGAGATCATGGCCATCGTGGCCGGGGAAGGTAATTTTTTGTGTCGGCATGGCTGCGTCCTTTGTTAAGGCACACGCAAGAGTGGGCGGGCGCTACGCCAAACGCAAGGCTGGTTACAGGGGAATGACGCGGCTGTGAGCAAAGGTGCGCAAAATGCGCCGGCTCACGCCCCCATCAATGCCGGATCAAACGGGTAGGTGGTGAGGTTTTCGAACCCGTCTTCGGTGATCAACACCTGATCTTCAAGCTTGATCGAGAACCCGCCGCCAACCTCGCCCACCAAGGCTTCAACGCAAAGCACCATGCCCGGTTCAAGCGCGTAATCGAACGCGCCGGGCACTGCCTTGTCGCGGTACGCGACAAGCGGCCATTCATCGCAAAGCCCGACGCCATGCATGAGGCAGCCGTATTTCTGTGCCTGAAACTTGGCATCGAGGCGGTGGCTTTGTGCGGTTAGTTCAGGGATGGTGATACCGGGGCGCAGCAAGCTCATGTTTTCCATGATGTGTTCATGCGCGTGACACATGGCATAGATCATTGCATCAGTGGGCCGGTCATCGCCAATCCACCATGTTCGGGAGATATCAACGCAAATGCCATAGCTGCTTACCAGATCGGTATCGAAGGCGACAATTTCATTGGGGCGCACGATGCGGGGGCCGCATTCCTGAAACCACGGGTTGGTGCGCTGCCCCGAGGCAAGCAGGCGGGTTTCGATCCATTCACCGCCGCGCCGGATGTTTTCGGCGTGTAGCACGGCCCAGATATCGTCTTCGCTGGTCTGCCCGCCGGGGATGGCGTCGCGGGCGAAATCCTCCATGATGCGCACCGCGGTTTCGCAGGCATGATGGGCACAACGCATTGCTTTTATTTCATCAACGCCTTTGACGGCGCGGCTTTTCTCGGTGACCTCCTCGCCCTCCATGATCTCAAAGCCCTGCGCTTCAAGCGCGCGCAGGCCGTGCAGCATGATCTTGTCAACCGCAAGGCGGCGATTGCCGGGGGCGTGCTCCTCAAGCAGGAGGCGCACCTCGTTGGAAAACACATCGGCGGCAACATCCACCTTGTCGCCCCGGTCGAAGTAAAACAGATCGGCCCCGGCGCGTTGCTCGCGCACCAGTGGGTTGAACCGGCTCAGGAAGGGCGAGTTCTTGTAATCCCAGATCACCATGTAACCGTCGGCACAGAGCAGCACCGCACGAAACGGATTATGCGTGTTCCAAAGCTGCATGTTGGTGCTGTCGGTGGCGTAGCGGATGTTGAGCGGGTCGAACATCAAGAGGCCGGCATAACCTCGGTCGGTGATGTGCTGGGTCAGCCGTTGCCAGCGGTATTGGCGCATCGCGCCGAGATCGGGCAGCGCCAGCCCGGCGGTGGCCCATTCGCCAAAGGCAAGTTGAGTTGGGCCGATCTCGACCCGGTCATTGTCGTTCGGGCTGCCATCACCCAGATGCGCGCCGCGCGTGGGGTCGATTTTGCGTGTGTCGCTATAGTGGTCCATGGGGCGGCCTCCGGTTGCTGTGGGCATGGTGGGATAAGCTGCTGCGGCGCTGCTTGCCCGGTGGCGACGCGAAATCGCCGCTTTTGGGCAATCCGGCGGGGATTGCGCGGACGGGCGGCGCTGCTTAAGGATGGCGGATGATCCTGCAAGAGCGCCTGCCATATGACCCGCTTGCCCCGCGCCCGCTGCCGGGGATTGCGCCGCTTGATCCCGAGCAATGGCTGAGGGTTGATGAGGCCTATGCCGGACAGATGGCCGAGCGTGAACGGTTGATCGAAGGGCATCGCGCGGCGGTGATCGTGCTTGATGAAAGCGCGCGGGACATGGCCGAAGAGTTGCTCGATGAGGTGGTCGCGGCGGTGCTGGCCTTGCCGGGGTTCTCGCGCTCCGGCGATACCATTACCCGCCCCGATGGGGGCACGGTTGTGCTTTGCCGTGATGACCCGCTGGCAACGGTAGGGCGGCTTTGCCAGGAGGATCTCTGTCTGCTTGATAAGCGCGGGGACGAGCATGTGCTGGTCGGGGCATGCTTGTGTTTCCCGGCAAGCTGGTCGCTGGAAGAAAAATTCATGCGCAGCTTGATCGGCATTCATGTGCCGGTCGCCCCTTACGATGCAGATATCGCGCGGCGGGTGCAGCGGCTTTGCGACGGGGTACAGCCGGGGCGGCCCTTGTGGCGGTTCAACGCGCTTTGGTATGAAGATGCGAGCCTGCATCAGCCGCGCCGCGAAAATGGTCGCCGGGCAGAGCGCCACGCGAAAGAGGCACCCTATCTGCGCTCAGAACTGCAAACCTTGCGGCGGTTGGCGAAAACCAAGGCGGTGGTGTTTGGTATCCATACCTTTGTGCTGCACAAGGCGAATGTACCGGGGCGCGGCTGAACCACGCCCCGGCTTTGGTTATGACGCGAACAGCACCATATGCGGTGTGCCATCCGATGTGCGCTCATGGGTGACGCCCTGACCGTTGATCAGGCATTTCACCTGTCGGCGGAACGACGAGAACAATTTCGACGTCACCACGTCCACCGGTTCATCAAAGATCAGCGTCAAGCGCCAATAGCCGCCGGAATTTTCGGTCGCGGCCTTGATGTGGCCGGTGAAGGTGTGGCCAAGGTAACGGCCATGCACCGCCTGACCGATCTGCCAGCGCGGGTTGGGGCGCTGCTGTTTCGCGGCCGCTTGCGCGGTGTTCCAGTCGCGGAACCCGTGTTGGCGTGCCACGGCTTCGAGGGCCGCGGAATGGTTGAGAGGCGTGCCGGATTGGGCCATGGCGTCGCGCAGGCGTTTTGCCTGCGCCTTCAGCCCATCGGGCGAGGGAATTTGCGTATTCATCTATCTGCTCCCGTGGTCATTCGGGCGTGACGGGGTCCGCGTTGCCGCCCACTCATGACCGGCGGGTCAGAGAGGAGGAGAGTATTGCAGGGCTTCACCAGGGCCAATGGCCTGCGGACGGCAGGGGCCTGCACCACGATGCCAGCAGATAGGAAGGCGTGGGGGTTCTGTCAAGGCTGGCGGCGGTTTGCACGTGGCTCTGGCATGGTACCCCGCCCGGAGCAAGGCGCGCAGCGCCGCCGGGCGAGCGCCCGTCCGTCCCGAAGGGCGGACGCTTTTGCAGCGTTCCCATCTGAATGGAGGCTGGATGGAGACGGCACCATAAAGTGCTATGAAATGCGGTGGTAGCGCCCACCCACGGACGGGCGCTCGCCCTGGTAGTCGGGCGTGTCGAAGGCCGCATTTATGGTGACTGCTCGAGGTCCGCCTCACCGGTCGATCTTGGCGCCCATAATGGCGAGTGATTGCTGGTAAACCGTTGCGGCATTCCATTGCTTCAACACAGCGTAGTTCGGCTGCCCTTCCTGATACCCTTTCCCCGGTTGCCAGCCCTTTGCGCGCAGGTAATTGGCGGTCGAGGCCAGCGCATCGGCCTGATTGTAAAAATCAATCCGGCCATCGCCATTGCCATCGACACCGTAGCGCAGGGCGTTGCCGGGCAGGAACTGGGTATGGCCCAGCTCGCCATGTTTGGCACCCTTGGTGGCGCCGGTAATCGAGCCGTGATCGACCAGCATCAGCGCGCCCAAAGCGTGCGGTTGGAAGAACGCCGAGCGGCGGCAATCATAGGTCAGCGTGACAATGGCCGAGACGATTGAGCTGTCGCCCATGAAATGCCCGAAACCGGTTTCCATGCCGTGAATGGCAATGAGAATACCGGCGGGCACGCCATAGATGCGTTCCAGTGACGCATAGAAGGCAGCATTGCGCGCCTTGCGCTTGCGGCCCTGCGCGATGATCGTGTTGACGCCACGTATCTTCATGAACTTGGCAAGCGAATATCGGAAGCTTTTCTGATTGCGGTCAGCAGCAATGGTGCGCGAGGCGTAACGGGCAGAGGCCAGCGCCTGTAGCCCCGGTTTCTTGACGCCGGCGCGTTTGGCGTCCTGTGCGAAGCTTTTCTTCCACGCGTTGAACCCCGATGCGGAATTGCCGCAGCCAGCCGCAAGGGCGGGGGAGGCGAGGCCGAGGGCAAGAAAGGCCGTGGCAAGGGGGCGGAAAATGCGCATGAGAGAAACTCCCGAATATGAAATGACTTTCGGGTGAGGGTAACGGGCCATGGCACGGGCGCAAAGGGGGAAAATACGCAGATCACCAAAGCACGCCGGGATCGGCGAAAGAGTGTCGGGGGGCGTTTTGCATTTCGTGACGGGGGCCCGGCAAGGTCTGGGCGTGAATAGGACATAGACCGGGAAACGCTGTTGCGGCGGCGTCATCTATATGGCTGTCGCACCGTCGGGTGAGTGCCCGCCTGTTGGCAGGGGCGGGCGGCGCTATATCGTGCGGTGAAACACCGTTATAGCGCCGACCCACGGGTGGGTGCCCGCCAATGGGCGGGCCACCCCCGAGCAAGAGCGCGTCAGCAGCTGTAATACATGCCGAATTCGACCGGATGGGGTGTGTGCTCGTAAAGCTGCACCTCTTCCATCTTCAGCGCGATGTAGCCGTCAATCTGATCACGGGTAAAGACGTCACCAGCGAGCAGGAAGTCATGATCGCTCTCCAGCGCATCAAGGGCTTCGCGCAAAGAGCCGCAGACGGTGGGGATATCGGCCAGTTCTTCGGCGGGCAGATCGTAAAGGTTCTTGTCCATTGCCTCGCCCGGATCAATCTTGGACTTGATCCCGTCAAGCCCGGCCATCAGCAAAGCGGCAAAGCACAGGTAAGGGTTTGCCGCCGGGTCGGGGAAGCGGGCTTCAACACGCTTGGCCTTGGGCGACTCGGTCCATGGGATACGCACGCAGCCAGAACGGTTGCGGGCGGAATAGGCACGCAGCACCGGCGCCTCGAAGCCGGGAATCAGGCGCTTGTAGGAGTTGGTCGCCGGGTTGGTGAAGGCGTTGAGAGTTTTGGCGTGTTTCAGGATGCCGCCAATGAAATAAAGCGCCTCTTGGCTCAGGTCGGCATATTTATCGCCGGAAAAGAGCGGCTTGCCGCCTTTCCAGATCGACATATTCACGTGCATCCCGGTGCCATTGTCGCCATAGATCGGCTTTGGCATGAAAGTGGCCGATTTGCCGTAGGCGGCGGCGACGTTGTGGATGACGTATTTATATTTCTGAAGCTCGTCGGCCTGTTCGGTCAGGGAGCCGAAGATCAGGCCAAGCTCGTGCTGACAGGAGGCGACCTCGTGATGGTGCTTGTCGACCTTCATGCCCATGCGTTTCATCGTCGAGAGCATTTCCGAACGGATGTCTTGTGCGTCATCCACCGGGTTGACCGGGAAATAGCCACCCTTGAGACCGGGACGGTGGCCGGAATTGCCCATCTCATATTCAGTATTAGAATTCCACGACGCATCCATCGCATCAACTTCGTAGGATACCTTATTGATCTTGTTTTCAAACCTCACGTCGTCAAACAGGAAAAACTCGGCCTCCGGCCCCCAATAGGAGATGTCGCCGATGCCGCTCGATTTCAGGTAAGCCTCGGCTTTTTCGGCGGTGCCGCGCGGGTCGCGCTCATAGGGCTCATTGGTGTCGGGTTCGACCACGGAGCAATGCACGCAGAGCGTTTTCTCGGCATAGAACGGGTCCATATAGGCGCTTTTGGTGTCGGGCATCAGTTTCATGTCGGAGGCCTCAATGGACTTCCAGCCGCCGATTGACGAGCCGTCGAACATGAAGCCCTCTTCAAGGAAATCTTCATCGACTTGATCGGCCATGAGCGTGACGTGTTGCAATTTGCCGCGCGGATCGGTGAAGCGAATATCGACGTATTCCACGTCTTCGTCCTTGATGATTTTGAGAACGTCTTTAGTGCTCATTCTCTTGTTCCTTTTCGGTTTGAGAATATGAGAATTGTTTGGGGCGTGATGGGGGCCGATCAGAGCGCGTCGGAGCCGATTTCGCCGGTGCGGATGCGGATGGCTTGTTCAACCGGGCTGACGAAGATTTTACCATCACCGATCTTTTCTGTCTTGGCGGCATCGACGATGGCTTCGATTGCGGCATCAACCTGATCGTCGTCAAGCACCACCTCAAGTTTTACCTTGGGGAGAAAATCAACCACGTATTCGGCGCCGCGATAAAGCTCGGTATGGCCTTTCTGACGACCGAACCCTTTGACCTCGATCACCGAAAGCCCCTGAACGCCGACATCCTGCAAGGCTTCTTTCACCTCGTCGAGCTTGAAGGGCTTGATGATCGCTTCAATCTTTTTCATGGCAGGCCTCCTTGGCATGGCGATGGGGCTTTTCACCACTTCTTTTCCGCAGGCACAATCGGATAGGCTTGGGCGCAGGGTGCAAAAGCCGAGTGGCGCGACATTTGCGCAAAATTTAGGCGGTCCGCTTATGAAATGGGCAAGATTGAATCGTGGGGAGGGCGACATGGCTGAAGCACGAACTGCGGCGCAGATGCGAGCCGTTGAGGCGGAGGCGATCGGGGCGGGCAAGGTGACTGGTCTTGATCTGATGGAACGTGCGGGGCGCGGCGTTGTCGACGCCGTGTTTGAGGCGTGGCCGGTGCTGGCGCAGACATCGCATAAGGCTGTGGTGCTGTGCGGACCGGGGAATAACGGCGGTGATGGGTTTGTTGTCGCGCGCCTGCTGAGACAAGCGGGCTGGGCGGTGGAGGTTCTGTTGTTTGGGGTGCCTTCAACGCTGCCGCCAGATGCGCAGGAGAATTTTGACCGGTGGTGCGCGATAGGGCGGGTTCGACGGCTGGAGACCGGGGCGGAGCCTGAGGATCTGCGGGCGTTGAATGATGCTCTGTTTGAGACGGACGCTGCGCATTGCGTCATCTTTGATGCGTTGTTCGGCACCGGGTTGACCCGCCCGTTGGGCGATCTGGTCTATGTCTTGCAAGATGTGTTGGCCATTGACGAGGATGAATTCGATTGCCGCGTCTACAGGGTTGCCGTGGATATGCCGTCCGGCGTGTGTAGTGATAGTGGGCGGATTCTACTGGACGATCCGGAATATCACCGGATTTCGGCGTTTGAGGCGGATTTGACCGTGACATTCGACTGCCTGAAGCTGGGGCATGTTCTGGCTGAAGGGCCGGGGCTGTGTGGCGAGGTGAAGCTGGTAGATATTGGATTGCCGCCGCGGAGTCCTGCGTCATCCGTGTGCCTGTCCGCGCCGCATATCGTTACGCTTTCCAAGGGTGGAATGGCGCATAAGTACAGCCACGGCCACGCGCTGATCCTGTCAGGCGGGGCTGGCCGGACCGGCGCGGCGCGATTGGCGGCGCGGGGGGCGCTTCGTATCGGGGCAGGGCTGGTGACGTTGGGAGTGCCGGGGGCGGCACAGATGGAGGTGGCTTCAGCGGTCACGGCGGTGATGTTGCGGCGCGCCGGGACGGCGGGGGAACTGGCGGCGGTATTGGAAGACAGACGGATCAATGCGGTGTGTCTTGGGCCGGGGCTGGGGAAGGAACGGGCGAGGGCGCTTGTCGAAGTGGTGCTTGGGCAAGGTGGGTTGAAAACCCACCCTACGCGGGCGGTCGTGCTGGATGCGGATGCGCTGGCGGCGTTTGAAGACGAGCCGGAGGTGTTGTTCGGGATGCTGCATGAGACATGCGTTTTGACGCCGCATGGCGGCGAGTTTGCCCGGCTGTTTCCGGATATTGCCGGAAAGCTGGCGGCACCGGCGCTCAAGGGGCCGGCCTATTCAAAGGTGGATGCAACCCGCGAAGCGGCGGCGCGGGCAGGGTGCGTGGTGCTTTTCAAGGGGGCGGATACGGTGATTGCGCACCCGGATGGGAGTTGTTCAATCAATTCGGCCGCCTATGAGCGCGAGGCGCCGTGGCTTGCCACTGCCGGGGCGGGCGATGTGCTGGCTGGGTTCATTGTGGGGCTTCTGGCGCGCGGGCTTGGTGCAATGGCGGCAGCGGAGGCGGCAGCGTGGTTGCATGTGGAATGCGCGCGCAGTTACGGGCCGGGCCTGATAGCGGAAGATTTGCCGGAAGAATTGCCGAAAGTGTTTCGCGCACTGGGCGTTTGAGCGGCGGCGACCTACGCGGCGCGCGCGAGCGTTTCCGGGCCAGAGCAGGCCAGTTCCAGACCGCCGACATAAAGGATATGCGGGGTGTCGAAGATCAGCCGGTAAAGCGTGACATCACCTTCGCCCGCGTCACAGATGAATTCCCCATCAATCAGCGCATCCAGCGAGGTCAGCGCCTGCGGCAGGCCGAACAACGCCTGTGCCCGCCAATCGCGCAAAAGCACCCGCTGCCGGGCGGGCAAGAGCACGTCTTCGCCCGGTCGGGTATGGCCAAGCGAGCCGCCTTTGACCCGCACCATGGCACAATTATGCGTTTGCGCGACGATATCGCGCAACAAGGTCATGCCACAGTCGCGGGCGATGATGCGATCACCGGGCATAAGATGCTCGACCGGCATTTCGCCATCAAGCGTCAGAACGATGCTTCCGGCGGGAAAGCCGCAAGCAGATTCGGGTGCCGAATATGCGGATGCATTGCCGCACACGGCCCCAAAATCGGGTTTCATCATTGGGCTAACCTGCTCTAGTTGCCTCTTGGTTTTTTCATAGCTTATGCCAACAAACCGTAAATGTCGTGCATTTTTTGTGCGAAAGAACTGAATTCCCACTCGCCTAGCAACGCTGGCTTTGTTATGACCCGCCGCGACATGCGGGTGTGGCGGAATTGGTAGACGCACCAGATTTAGGTTCTGGCGCCTTTGGCGTGGGGGTTCGAGTCCCTTCACCCGCACCATGTTTACTGCCATTCGCGCTTGCATCGCGCTTGCGCCAACCCTAGAAGGGCGACGGATTTGATCGGGTGCCGCGGCGCGCCCTGCCCGGATATGCAAAGGACGATGAAATGCAAGTCACCGAAACCCTGAACGAGGGCCTGAAACGCGCCTATGAGATGATGCTGTCGGCGCAGGAACTTGACGACAAGGTGAATGCCAAGCTGCTTGAAGCGCAACCCGATGTCGAGATGAAGGGCTTTCGCAAGGGTAAGGTGCCGATGGCGCTTCTGAAAAAGCAGTTCGGTCAGCGTGTGCTGGGCGAGGCGATGCAGGAAGCCATTGACGAAGCCATGGGCAAGCATTTCGAAGAGAACGGCGACCGCCCGGCCATGCAGCCGAAAATCGAAATGGTTGAGGGCGACGACTGGAAAGAAGGTGACGACGTAAAACTGGCGATGTCTTACGAGGCGCTGCCGGAGATTCCCGAGCTTGACCTGGGCAAGATCAAACTTGAGAAAATGGTCGTCAAGGCCGCAGATGCGGACGTGACCGAGGCGCTGGAGAATCTGGCCGAGACGGCACAGGATTTCGAGCCGCGCAAGAAGGGGGCCAAAGCAAAGGACGGCGATCAGGTGGTGATTGATTTCGTCGGCCGTGTTGATGGAGAGGCGTTCGAGGGCGGCGCGGCGGAGGATTATCCGTTGGTGCTTGGCTCGAACAGCTTCATTCCGGGGTTTGAGGAAAATCTTGTTGGCGTGAAGGCGGACGAGGAAAAGGATGTAACAGTCACCTTCCCGGAAGATTATCAGGCGGAAGCACTGGCGGGTAAGGAGGCGGTCTTCTCCTGCACCGTGAAAGAGGTGAAGGCGCCGAAAGCCGCAGAGATCAACGACGAACTGGCCAAGAAATTCGGGGCCGAGGATCTGGCCGCACTGAAAACGCAAGTGGCGGAACGGCTGGAGGCGGAATATCAAGGAGCATCGCGCGCTGTGATGAAGCGTGGGCTACTTGATGCGCTGGACAAGACCGTGAAATTCGAGTTGCCGCCATCGCTTGTCGAGGCGGAAGCCAAGCAGATCGCGCATCAGCTTTGGCATGAAGACAACAAGGACGTGCATGATCATAACCACGACGAGATCGAACCGACGGACGAGCATGTCAAACTGGCCGAACGCCGGGTGAAGCTTGGCCTTTTGCTGGCCGAGATGGGCCAGAAGGCAGAGGTGGAAGTGACGGACGCGGAAATGACGCAGTCGATCATGAACGCGGCACGGCAATATCCGGGGCAGGAGCGGCAGTTCTTTGAATTCGTGCAGCAAAATGCCGAAATGCAGCAGCAATTGCGCGCCCCGTTGTTTGAAGACAAAGTGGTGGATTACGCGTTCGAGCTTGCCAAAGTGAGCGACAAGGAAGTGTCCAAGGACGATCTTCAGAAGGCTGTGGAAAAGCTCGAAGACGAGTGATCTTACGCCGGTCGGAATGAGACGGGGCCGCTCTTCGGAGCGGCCCTTTTCGTTGTGTGAGATTTACTTTACCGGGCCTTTGTCGCCGGGCGGGACGCGCAAAAGTTTGGAAAATCTCAAAGAGCGGCCAGCGCGCGCTCGACGGCGGCGCAGAGTGGGCCGGTGGGTTCGATCCCGATCGAGAGGCGCAGAAAACCCGGGGGCACGTCATCACCCCAGCGGGCGCGGCGGTCGCCGCTGGAATGGAGCCCACCGAAGCTGGTTGTCGGGGTGAAGCCGGCAAGCTCAAGGAAGCGATCAGCGGTGGCGGCATCGGCGAAGGTTGCACCGATGAGAAAACCTTGGTCGGAGGCCTGAGGGTGTGGTTTTGGATAGATGATGTTTTGGGCACCCGGCGCGGCCTCAAGCAGCGGCAGGAGCGCGCGGGCATTGGCGCACATGGCGGCAAGGCGCAACTCAAGCGTTTCCAGCCCGCGAATGAATAGCCACGCCTCGAACGGCGCGGGAATTGCGCCGGCGAAGTTGCGGGTGGTCACGAGGCGCTCCATCAACGCATTATCGCGGGTCGAGACATGGCCGAGCAGCAAGTCGGAATGTCCGGCCATCGCTTTGGTGTCCGATACGATCACCGCATCGGCGCCAAGATCGAGCGGGCGTTGCAAGAGCGGCGTGCAAACCGTGTTATCGACAACCAACCGTGCGCCTGCGGCATGGGCGCGGCTGGCGAGGTTTGCGATGTCGATGACGTCAAGACGCGGGTTGGACGGGCTTTCGATCAGCACCATGGCATAGCCATCAAGCGGTGCATCGGCGATATTGGTGGCGGAAACGGTATCGAACGAGATGTCGAAAGGGGCGAGTACCTGATCGGTGAGCGACCGGGCGGCATAATAGCCATCGGAGAGCAGAAGGATGCGATCCCCCGCCTTGAGAGATGACATCAGGAGCGCGCCGTAAGCTCCCATACCGGATGGGAAAAGGAGTGTTGGCGCGTCCTCTAGAAGGGCCAATCTTGCCTCTGCTGCTTGCACCGTCGGGGTGCCGGTGCGGGCGTAGGTGCGGGTTGGATCGGGCTGGGCAGACAAGGCGAAAGCCGAGGACATGATAAGCGGATCGGGTACACCATCGCCGGGGCTGAGTGTGCCCGAGCGGTTATGCAGCATGGCGTAGAGGCGTGATTGGTCGATGGCGTCAGAGGGGATGTCTGGCATGGCCGGGGCTCCTTTTGGCTGACTTTATGGGCCGCGCATTGGCGCGCCACAAGCCCCGGTGTTGTGTTGCGCAGCGTCACTCCTGCGGGCCGGTTGACGCAAGGCAGGCCACCGGCGCAGGCTGTAACGAAATGGAGGGCTGAAGATGGATTATCAGGGATTCACTGGAGAGGAATTCCGCGCGTTTCGGGACGTGCCGCGCGATGGGCCGATTCATATGCTCAATCTGGTGTTGCTGCGCGAAAACGCCGAGTACCCGGATGGACGTGTCGCAACGGGTGCGGAAGCCTATGCCGCTTACGGGCGCGAGACGGCGCATATTCTTGAAGGGTTGGGCGGGCGGATTGTCTGGCGTGGGAAGATGGAAGCAATGCTGATCGGCCCGCAGGTGGGAGAGGGCTGGGATCTGTGCTTTATCGCGGAATACCCCAATGTGGAGGCCTTCGTGAGCATGATAAAAAACCCGGATTACCGCGTGGCGATGGTGCATCGGCAAGCGGCGGTGAAAACATCGCGGCTTATTCGGATGGAGCCTTTGGGCGCAGGGGAGGACTTCGGCGGGTAAGCGGGGCAAGCCTGAACGCCTTGGAAACCGAGACGATGGTCAACGCACCCGGATTGGCAGGGAGGCGAAACCGCGAAACCGCGCCAAGGGCACAAGTTGGCGCGGGCCGGTTGCTTGGAGTTTGGGGAAGCGGCGGACGAATTTTCCGAGCGCAATGCGGCCTTCGATGCGTGCGAGGGTTGCGCCAAGGCAGACATGGATGCCGGTGATGAACGCAAGGTGGCGGTTGGGTTTGCGGGTGATATCGACACGATCGGGATCGGCGAATACGGCCGGATCGCGATTGGCACCGGCAATCGACGTGTGCACATACGTGCCTTTTGGCAGAACCTGATCTTCAAGCTGAATATCGGCGGCGGCCTCCCGGTTGCCGATCTGAAGCGGCGATTGCAGGCGTAGAAATTCCTCGACTGCGGTTGTGATCAGGGTGGGATCATTGATCAACATGCGGTGCTGATCCGGCGCGTCGAGCAGAATACCGATGGAGTTGCCAACGAGGCTTGTCGTGGTCTCATGGCCCGCGTTGAGCAGGAAGATACAGTTTTGGATCAACTCTTCCTGAGTCAGTGTGCGGCCATCATGTTCGCCAAAAATCAACGCCTCCAGCACTTCGCCCTGAGCGGCACCTTCCGGGTTGGCGCGGCGATGGTCAATCAACTCGCTTAGGATTTCGCTGAATTCGACGACCGCGTCATTCCCGGCTTTCATGCGGTCCTGTGGCACGATGGGATCAAGTGCGCCAAGGATGGCGAGAGAAAAATCACGCAGCTTGGCGCGATAACTTTCGGGGATGCCGAGCATGAAGGAGATGATTTCGGTCGGCAGCACCTTGGCGAAATTGTCGATCAGGTCAAGCTCGCCCATATCCTCGACACGGTCGAGCAGGCGATCAACGATGTCGTCAATCAGGGGTTCGAACTCGGCCAGTTTGCGAGGGGTGAATGCGCCGGAAATCAGTTTGCGCACGGTGGTGTGATAGGGCGGGTCATTGAAGATGAGCGAGGTGGTGTGGTGCTGTTGCAGCGGGCATTGGCCGAACTTCTTGCCGAACTCCTCCTGCTTGTCGGAAATCATATCGCGTGAGCGGTAAACGGTGAGCACATCGGCATGGCGGGTGAGGAAAACGGAGCCGTCGGCGTTGTGGTGCACCGGGCTTGCAGCGCGCAGGGCGTGCAGAGTGGGATACGGGTTCTCGATGAAATCCGGCCCAATGCGCATCAGGTCGAAATCCCGAATATCGCCAGTCATGGTGTGTGCTCCTCCGTTGCCCTCCGTCGATATGGTAAGCGGGCTTACCAGTGAGAGCAAGGCAAAGCTTACGTGTGAACCGTGCGATCAGGGGCGCAGGCCGGTTTCGCGCAAGAGACCAAGGCGCTTGGCTTCGTAGTAGTAGCCGCGAGCATACCACATCATCGCCTTGCCGATATCACCGCCGGACACGATCCACGCCCCGCGCAGGTATTTTCCTGCATATTTCAGATTGGTTTCGGCATCGAGCAGGTCGGAAGGCTTGCCACGAAACCCCATGGTGCGGGCGGTTTGCGGCAGGATTTGCAGCAGGCCATAATACGGCCCATTGCGCGCCCAAGGGCGGTGTGTGCTTTCACGAACCGCTTGCCGATGCACCAACTCGCGCGGGATTTCGTAGAAATCGGCGTACTTGTTGATCAGGGCGCGTAGTTTTGGGGTCTCATTCGGGTAAAGCGGCGGATCAAAGCGCGCTTTTGCAGGTGGCGTGGCGGGGGTTGAGCCGCAGCCTATGAGCGGCAGCGCCGCAAGTGTGAAGAGTATGGTTCGTCTGGTTGCGCTGTGCATGGGCGGGCCTTATCAGGTTCTCCCTGATGTGCCTCAATCCGCTGCGTCCGGTAAAGAGCGAAGACGAGGCCGCGCGGGAACCCGCGCATGGGGGAAGGAAACCGACCACGCGGGCGTGAGCGTGATTGATGCTGGAGGCGCGGCATTTCCAATTTCATAGACCGTTTTAGTGCCCTCTGCTAAAATGTTTGGCGAGAGACCTGAACCTTGGCTTTTTGCGGAACACTTTCGCATGTGAAAAAACAAACTATGAGGCATAGCTTGGCAGAACTGGATAGCCCGATCTCGCATCTTGTGACGTTGTCCAGACAGGAGAGTTGCGAAGCGTTCAAGGAACAGATGGAGCAATCTATGCTGTTTCGGAAAAAAGATCAGAATCGCAGATATTGCATTCAGCGCGCGATCAGCAACGATTTGCCCGATGGGCTTTTTGTCGAGCTTGGTGTGGCTGGTGGTGCTGGATGTCGGCTTTTTGGAAAGGCGCTGGCAGGGGTCGGCAAGACATTGACTGGGTTCGACAGCTTCGAAGGGCTTGAGGAAGACTGGACCGGCATTCAGACCGGCCGTGCCGCGGGGGCGTTTACTCAGGGCGGCGAATTGCCAAAGGTGCCGGGCAATGTCACGCTGGTGAAGGGATGGGTACAAGATACGCTCCCGCCCTTTTTGAAAGAGACGGGCGATGCGCCGTTTTCCTTTATTCACATGGATATGGATACCTATGCACCGACACGTTATGCACTGGAGGTCGTCAAGCCGCGCCTGGTTGAAGGCAGCGTTATCTTGTTTGATGAGCTTTACGGTTATCCAGGTTGGCGCCACCACGAATACAAGGCCTTGATAGAAGTGATCGAGCCTGACAGCTATCGTTACGTTTCGTTTTCGACAGAGAATGTCGGCATCGAGCTGTTGCGCGCACCGGCCTGAAATCAAGAGTAAGGGCCGCGCCCGGAGGGGTGCGGCCCTTTGAATCTGTCACGAATGCACAGGAAGGGTCAGCTTTCCTTTTCGTCGCTTTCGTCTGCGGTGTCTTGGGCGGCCTCTTCCTCGATTTCGATCCCGGCTGACTCGGCGAGGTCGTCATCGTCCGACGCAGCGGCGCCGATATCGTCGAACAACTCGGCGATCTCGAAGTCGGCTGCGGCTTCTTCTTCAGCGGCCAGTTCCTGAATCGATTTTCCGGAGGCTTGAAGTTCGGCTTCTTCGGGCGAACGGGCTACGTTCAGTTGAATCACCACTTCGACTTCCGGGTGCAGATTTACATGCACGTCGTGCAGGCCGAGATACTTGATCGGGCGGGCCAGTGCGACCTGTTTGCGATCAACGGTGAAACCTGCCTCGGTTGCGGCATCGGCGGCATCGCGGGGCGAAACCGAGCCGTAAAGCGCACCGGCATCAGAAGCCGAGCGGATTACGATGAATTGCTGACCACCGAGTTTGGCAGCCATTGCATCGGCTTCCTTCTTGGTTTCCAGGTTTTGCGCTTCGAGCTGGGCCTTTTGCGCTTCAAATCCGGCGACGTTCGCTTCAGACGCGGTCAGCGCCTTGCGCTGCGGCAACAGAAAGTTGCGCGCATAGCCGGATTTTACATCGACGACATCGCCCATCTGGCCGAGCTTTGCCACGCGTTCGAGGAGAATGACTTGCATCGCTCTTGCTCCTTATTTGACGGCGTATGGCAGAAGGGCGAGAAAACGGGCGCGTTTGATGGCGCGCGCAAGTTCACGCTGCTTCTTGGCCGATACGGCAGTGATACGGGAAGGCACGATCTTGCCACGCTCGGAAATGTAGCGTTGCAGGAGTTTGGTGTCCTTGTAGTCGATCTTTGGCGCGTTGTCCCCCGAGAAAGGGCAGACTTTGCGACGGCGGAAAAATGGTTTTGCAGCCATTGTCTTTTGCTCCTTGCGTTGGGGGATCAGTGGCGGCGTTCGCGGCGGTCGCCACGTTCGTCGCGTTTTTGCATCTGGATCGAGGGGCCTTCGGCGTGTTCGTCCATTTTGATGGTGAGCACACGCATCACGTCATCATGCAGGCGCATGAGGCGTTCCATTTCCTGCACGGCCGGTGCCGGGGCATCGCTGCGCAGGAAGGCATAGTGGCCCTTGCGGTTCTTGTTGATCTTGTAGGCCATGGTCTTGACGCCCCAGTATTCACTGTCGACGAGCGCGCCACCATTGTCCTTCAGGACGGTTCCGAAATGTTCGATGAGGCTTTCGGCCTGCGCGCCGGAAAGATCCTGACGCGAAATAAAAACATGCTCATAGAGCGGCATGCGGCATTCCTTCATGTTCAAGCGCATTTCAAAGGAGGGCCGGTTCATCTTCCGCGGCACCCCCACGAGAGACTGCGCGGTTTGCGAGTTCTGCGGAAGATGGGGGGCTATACGATGCATTGCCCCGCCGCGCAAGCCTGCACGGAGCATTGAGTGGAGTGAAAAGAGGCGAAGATGGGCCGAACCGGCCTTGCGCGCCAAGGTTCCGCCGCATTTGAAGCGAATCTGCCGGAGAAAAACCCTTTTGCGACCCCAATGCCGACTTTTTGCCAAGCAACTTTGACTTGTGGAAAGTGAAGCCCGGACCAACTCGGGCTCAGGCGAAGGAGAGCCGACATGGTTGCGATTACCGATACGATGAATGCCGACGATTTTCAGGCACTTTCAATCGAAGGCCCGGCAAAAAGCGGCGCGCTGAGCGGATTTGTGGGCGCAACGCTATGCGTTTCGGCGTTGGGGCTGTGGTTGGTGCCGGGGGCGACGTATGATCCGGCGCAGATGATGATCAAGCTGGGGCTTTCGGTGTTTCTTCTGCTGGGTGGTATTATGTTCATGATGGCCGCGCGTCAGGAGCCGCACCCGGAGGTTCTTCTGGATGGTCGGCGCGGCATGATGCGCCTGATCGAGCGCGATGAGCGCGGTCAGGTGCAAAGCACGACAGTGGTGAAATATGACGATCTGAGCGAGGTCGATTTCCGCGACGGCATGTTGGTCGCGCGGGACCATCATGGCCGGACGGTTCTGGAGATGCCGGTGGAGACTATGGAAAATCTTGACATCGTGCGGGCCGCACTGGGCCCGGCGTTCAGTCGTAGCGCCTGATCCGCCACAAAGAACTTTAAGAATTCAAGTAGCCGCCGGGCGCCAGAGAGCCTCGGCGGTTTTCTTTCGTGCAATGGTTCTTTTCCGAACGGTGCTGCTTTTCTGAGGGGCACTGGGCGTTGCGCTGTGCCGTCTGGCGCGCTATCCCGACGAGGAGGCATTCAAGCGGGAGGGACAGATGAGCCGCGCATTCGTATTTCCGGGGCAAGGGGCGCAGGTGATCGGCATGGGCCGGATGCTGGCCGAGGTTTATCCGGCGGCCAAAGCCGTGTTTGATGAGGTTGACGAGGCGCTGGGCGAGGCGCTTAGCATGTTGATCTGGGAGGGCGAGCAGGACGCGCTGACCCTTACCGAGAATGCACAGCCGGCGTTGATGGCTACATCATTGGCCGCGATGCGCGCGCTGGAAGCGGAAGGGGTGAAGATCACCGATGCCGCGTTCGTGGCCGGGCACTCGCTGGGCGAATATTCGGCGCTGGCAGCGGCGGGCGCACTTTCGATTGCCGATACGGCGCGGCTTTTGCGCACGCGCGGGCAGGCAATGCAGGCAGCGGTTCCGGTGGGGCAGGGCGCAATGGCGGCGCTGCTTGGGCTGGATTTCACCACGGCCAGCGAAGTGGCCGAAGCTGCGGCACAGGGCGAGGTTTGCCAGGCGGCGAATGACAATGATCCGGGTCAGGTTGTGGTGTCAGGCACCAAAGCGGCGGTGGAACGCGCGGTGGGGTTGGCCAAGGAGAGCGGCGCCAAACGGGCGGTCTTGCTGCCGGTATCGGCGCCGTTTCATTGTGCGTTGATGCAACCTGCGGCAGATGTGATGGCCGAGGCGCTGGCCGGGGTGAATATCACGCCGCCGGTGGTGCCTTTGGTGGCCAATGTGCGGGCCGCGCCGGTGAGTGACCCGGATGAAATCAGGGCGTTGCTGGTTGAGCAGGTTACCGGCTCGGTGCGCTGGCGTGAGTCGGTGCTGGCGATGCGGGCGGCTGGTGTGAGCGAAATTTGGGAGATCGGTGCGGGCAAGGCTCTTTCGGGGATGATCCGGCGGATCGACCGCGATATCACCTGCCGGGCGATTGGAGCACCGGAGGATGTGAAAGCGGCTGCGGAGGGTTTGAACGGCTGAGCGCGGCCGAATTTCGGCACGGAAAACCGTGCATGATGACAAACGGGGCGTGGCGAAAATCCGCGCCGGATATTGATCGTTTTCCGCCTCGGAAAACGCGGATGGGAGACAGGTATGTTTGATCTGACTGGAAAATCTGCGCTGGTTACAGGCGCTTCTGGCGGAATTGGCGGGGCAATTGCCAAAGCGTTGCATGAGGCCGGCGCGACGGTGGGTCTAAGCGGTACACGGTTGGAGCCGCTGGAGGCGCTGGCGGCGGAACTGGGCACGCGAGCCCATGTGCTGAGCTGCAATCTTTCGGACCCGGCGGCGGTCGATGCTTTGCCGAAAGCGGCGATTGACGCGATGGGCGCGCTGGATATTCTGGTCAATAACGCAGGCATTACCCGCGACCAGATTTTCATGCGGATGTCCGACGAGGATTGGCAGAACGTGCTTGATGTGAACCTGACAGCGACGATGCGGCTTTGCCGCGGGGCGATCCGGGGAATGATGAAAGCCCGTTGGGGGCGGATTGTGAATATTTCATCTATTGTCGGCTCTACCGGCAATCCGGGGCAGGCGAATTATGCTGCTTCGAAAGCGGGTCTGGTGGGGTTGACGAAATCCATTGCCTATGAGGTGGCGAGCCGGGGGATCACGGCGAACGCGGTGGCGCCGGGGTTCATTGCCACGGCGATGACCGAAAAACTGAGCGACGATCAGAAAGCCAAGATCAACGCACAGATTCCCGCCGCGCGGATGGGCAAGCCGGAAGAAATCGCCGCGGCGGTGCTTTATCTGGCCTCTGTCGAGGCAGGCTATGTGACCGGCGCGACACTGCATGTTAATGGTGGGATGGCGATGGTGTGAGTCGCGGCCGCCCGGCGGGTGGGCAATCGGCACGAGGCCGCTTGCTGGGTGTCGGTGAAAGCGTTTGCGTCGGGCGAATGTTATGCTATAGGCCACGCAGATTTGCAGGGGGCGCCACACTGGCGCTTTCCGCTGTCCCGCTTGAGCGGGGATGAGCCGCCCTTCTATAGGGGCAAAAATACTCAACCCGGACGGGTGGGGCAGAAACCGGGCCGTCGGCCCAAAATTGATGAGGAACTGATCATGAGCGATGTCGCAGACCGCGTGAAAAAAATCGTTGTGGAGCACCTGGGTGTGGAAGAGGACAAGGTTGTCGAGAACGCATCGTTCATCGACGATCTGGGCGCTGACAGCCTTGATACGGTCGAACTGGTGATGGCGTTCGAAGAAGAGTTCGGCATCGAGATCCCCGATGACGCCGCCGAGACCATTCAGACCTTTGGCGATGCTGTGAAGTTCATCTCTGACGCGACCTGACACCGCTTTGAAACGGTATTTTCGGCCCCTGCCAGATTGGCGGGGGCCTTTTTCTTGGGCCGGGGCAGCGGCCGATTGCGACGCCGGGTCGCGCGCGGACCGTCCGCGCCTGAAACGGCGGGAGCGGCATAGCCCGACTGTTGGCTCTGCGGTTGCGGATTCAACGGATTATTGGGCGCGCATCCGTGGTTCACGTTCGCCTTTATAGGCGACGATCAATCCGCATAAGGCGCGGAAATCTCAACATCGAAGCGAAAATGCCGGTTTTCCCCAGTTTTAAAGCTTTGCGCGGACGGCAGAAGAAACCGCGGCAGCGGAGTTCCCAGCCATGACCATCGGCGGGGGATCACCTGCGCGCGCCGTCTCTCGCACGGCTGCGGATTGGGGTTTGGGGCAAATTTCCACCTGACGGGAACGGCGCGCAATGTGCCGATTCGGGATCATCGTGATTCTGGTGTAGGCTTAGGGTGCAGAGGCGCGCTATCTGCGATTCCGGTAAGCGATATGTTTCGGCATTCCCGCAGGTCGTGCCAGATTGTAACGGTGCCTGTAATCGAAGAGTTTTCTTGTGCGGCGCAACTGCGGGGTTTGTCCCAACCAACGATGATGCAGTCAGGAGGCGGCGATGATCATCTATCCGACGATGGAACTGAAAAACGGACAATGCGTGACGCTAAAGCGTGGGCGATTAGAAGAACCGTCGATCTTTCATGTTGATCCGCTTGAGACGGCAGCGGGCTGGGCCGCGGCCGGCGCCGAGTGGATTCATGTGACCGATTTCGATGCGGTGGCGGGCGAGGGCAACAATGATGATTTGGTAGCCGAGATTCTTCTTGCGGCGAAAGCGCCTGTGCAATTGGCCGGTGGTTTCATATCGCGCGAGCGGGTTGAGCAGTGGATTGACAAAGGCGCGGGGCGCATTGTTCTGGGCACCATGGCGGCGCGCGATCCGGAGTTGGTCAAGCTTTTGGCGCGGGACTATCCGGATCAGATCGTGCTGGCGCTCGATGTCTGGCAGGGGCAGTTGATGACAGACGGCTGGACGACGCCTGCTACAATCACGCCCGAGGATTTTCTGGCATCATATGCGGACGATCCGCTGGCTGCGGTGCTTATCACGGATATCGACAGCGATATTGATCAGCCGGATGCGCAGCTTGGGGTGATCAGTGGACTGGCCATGCAAACCCGTCATCCGGTGATTGCCAGCGGCACGGTGCGCGGGCCGGACGATATTGCACGGCTGAAATACATTCCCAACATCGACGGCACACTTGTCGGGCGGGCGCTTTTCGCGCGCGGGGTCGATCTGGCTGAGGCGTTGGAGATCGCCAAGCCAATGCCGGAGCCAACAGCGGAGTTTCAGTGACGAATGACGCGGTTAAACGACGGGGATTGTTCCTGAGCGGCGCTTCTGCCATCTTGCGAGGCTGTAACGAGGGACAGGGAGCCTCATGCCGATTTCAATAGGTGCGGCCGCGCTCAATATGGCGTTGGCAATGGTTTGCGGCGCGCTCATCGGGTCAGAGCGGCAGGTGCGTCAGCGGATGGCGGGCCTGCGCACCAACGCACTGGTTGCGTTGGGGGCGGCGGGATTTGTGGTGTTTTCTGCCCAATTTCCCGGCGAGATGAGCCCGACCCGAGTGGCGGCGCAAGTGGTGTCGGGCATCGGCTTTCTGGGCGCCGGGATTATTTTTCGCCACGGGTTTACCATTCACGGGCTGAACACGGCGGCGACGCTTTGGTGTTCGGCGGCAGTCGGGTTAATGGCGGGGGCCGGAGCGGCTTGGTATGCGCTGATCCTGACGGGGTTGATCGTGTTCGTGAATCTTGGGCTGCGGCAGGTGGTGAAGTGGCTCAAACGCAAGACCAAGGCGGGGGTTCCGCTGATTCTTGAGTATCAGGTACGGTTGCATTGCAACGAGGCGGATGAGGCCGAGGTGCGGGCGGCCATATTACGTTGTTTTGCGGTGCCGGGCCTGATGGTTCGCAGCATTAGCCGCACGAACGGCGAGGGCGCGCAGGTTGAGCTTGAGGTAATGGTAACAGGCGATGAGGCGGATGAGGTTATCATTGAGCAGGCGATCGGGCCGCTGATGATCGATCCGAAGGTGCTTGGGTTGAGTTGGGAATCTTCCATTGAGGGGTAGGGAGTTATGCCCCGGATGAGGCCGGTTCCACTCGGCGGGAAAGCGTTTGGCGAGGTGCATCCTCTTGCCCATCCGGGCTTTGGCAGGGTAAGAGCAGGCATTGAAGGACGAGAAGGGGCATTTTGATGCGTCGAGTGGTTGTTACGGGGCTTGGGCTGGTCACACCTTTGGCTTGCGGAGTCGAGGAAAGCTGGAGCCGCCTGTTGGCCGGGCAATCCGGTGCGGGCAAGATCACCCAATTCGATGCGTCACGGGTGACCACGGATTACGCCTGTGAGGTAAAGCACGGCGATGGCAGCGACGGCACGTTCAATTCTGATGATTGGATGGAGCCGAAAGAACGTCGCAAGGTGGATGACTTCATCCTTTACGGGATCGCGGCAGCGGTGCAAGCGGTCAGGGATTCAGGCTGGATGCCTGAGGCGGAAGAGGACCGTCTGCGCACAGGCGTGATGATCGGGTCCGGCATTGGCGGGTTGAAAAGCATCGAAGCCACGACCCTCTTGATGGCCGAGAAGGGAGCGCGCCGGGTGTCACCGTTCTTCATCCCCGGTGCGTTGATCAATCTGATTTCCGGGCAGGTTTCGATCCGGTTCGGGTTCAAGGGGCCGAACCACGCGGTTGTAACGGCATGTTCTACGGGTGCGCATGCCATTGGCGATGCCGCGCGGTTTATCAAATACGGTGATGCCGATGTGATGGTCGCAGGCGGCGCGGAGGCAGCGATTTGCGAGATCGGAATCGCCGGTTTCAACGCGGCGCGTGCCCTTTCGACCAAGTGCGGCGACGCGCCGGAAAAGGCCAGTCGCCCCTATGACGCGGATCGCGACGGGTTTGTGATGGGCGAGGGCGCGGGGGTTGTTGTGCTGGAGGAATATGAGCATGCCAAAGCGCGCGGCGCGAAAATTTACGCCGAAGTTGCGGGCTACGGTCTGTCGGGCGACGCCTTTCACATCACCGCACCGGCCGAGGATGGCGACGGCGGCTACCGCTCGATGAGTGCGGCGCTGAAGGATGCGGGGCTGAAGCCCGAGGATCTGGACTACATCAACGCGCATGGGACATCGACGATGGCCGATACGATTGAGTTGGCCGCGGTGGAGCGGTTGCTGGGCGCTGCGGCAAGCACGGCGACGATGTCTTCGACCAAGTCGATGACAGGGCATTTGCTGGGCGCCGCAGGTGCGATTGAGGCGATCTTTTCGATCTTGGCAATTCGTGATCAGGTGGTGCCGCCGACGATTAACCTCGACACACCAGCGGTAGAGACACCGCTTGACCTTGCCCCCAATATCAAACGCCAGCGGGAAGTGAATGTGGCGCTGTCGAACAGCTTCGGCTTCGGTGGCACCAATGCCAGCGTGATCTTCAGGAAGGTCTGAACCATGTGGCGTCATTTCGCCTCGAACGCGGTCACATTGCTGGTCGTGATCGTTTTCTTGCTTGGTGGGCTGATCCTTTGGGCGCAGTCGCAATATAATGCCGAGGGGCCGCTCAAGGCGCAAATCTGCCTGCGGGTGGAGCGCGGTAGCAATGTCACCAAAGTCTCGAAAACGCTTGAAGCGGAAGGCGCGGTTTCATCAGGGATGCTGTTTCGGATCGGGATGGATTACGTTGACAAATCAGGCCACCTGAAGGCCGGGTCTTTCCTCGTGCCCGAACATGCCTCGATGGAAGATATCGTCGATATCATCACTCGCGGCGGGGCCAGCACCTGTGGCACGGAGGTGGTTTACCGCATCGGTGTGCGGCGCTTGGGCGTGCAGGTGCGCACGCTTGACCCCGCGACCGACAGTTTCGTGGAGGTGGTGAGTTTCGATCCGGCGGAAGACACGGCGCCCGACGAATTCAAGAAGGTTCGAAAGCTCGGCGATACGCGCTATCGCATTGCCATGGCCGAAGGGGTGACCAGTTGGCAGATTGTCGAGGCGCTCGGAGATATTGACGTGCTGAAAGGGGACATCAAGGAGATCCCGCCTGAAGGAATGCTGGCACCGGATAGCTATGAGGTGCGCAACGGCGATGACCGCGAAACCCTTCTGGCCAAGATGCAGGAGGCGCAGAAAGCGCGGCTTGCCGCCGCGTGGGAAGGGCGTGATCCTGATATTCCGTTGAAAACCCCCGAAGAGGCGCTGATCATGGCATCGATCATCGAGAAGGAAACCGGCGTTGCAGGTGAGCGGCCGCAGGTGGCGAGCGTGTTTGAGAACCGGCTGAAACAGGGGATGCGGCTGCAAACCGACCCGACGGTGATCTACGGGATTACCAATGGGCAGGGCGTGTTAGGGCGTGGGCTGCGGCAGAGCGAATTGCGTAAGAAAACCCCTTACAACACTTATGTGATCGACGGATTGCCGCCGACGCCGATCGCTAATCCAGGCAGCGACAGTATCGAGGCGGCGGTCCATCCGGCGAATACAAATTACTTGTTCTTCGTGGCGGACGGATCGGGCGGGCATGCGTTCGCAGCGACGCTGAAAGAGCATAACGCCAACGTCCAACGCTGGCGTAAAATCGAGAAAGAACGCGCCGAGCAGCAGCAGACGGGCGATTGAGTTTCGCGATGATTCCCTGAAGATGTTGGACCTCGGGCAGGAAGACGTAAGAGAGCCCGCCGGATTGTGCCAACCGTGTCAGGCGCGGGCCGCGTCAGCTTTTTCTGTGTTTCCAATTATTTGCGGGCGTATTCGCGTATGAATCGCTGACGAGGAAACGCTGTTGTCACAGTCGAAGAGTGCGCACATCGTGGGGCTTGTCGACGTTGGGCCGCGATATATAGTGAACCTGAAGCGTTCCGCCAAAAACTTGACTCACGGGCTTGGGGAGGAGCGCAGCGCAAGAGATGAGTGTTGCACGCGCCACGTGTTTGCCTGAAGTCAGAGGTTAGGGACGTGACGCTTTAATGAAAAGGGCGATTGGCAATGCCCGCAGGTGGAAAGCGCAGGCGCGATGGACGGGAATTTCAGGAGCGATTTTGTCAGGCAACCGGGGGCGTTGAAGCAATTTCCGGCGCTGGTGCTGAACGCGGACTATCGTCCACTCTCCTATTACCCGCTCAGCCTTTGGCCCTGGCAGGAGGCGGTGAAGGCGGCCTGGCTCGACCGGGTTGATATCGTGGCGGAATATGACCACATCGTGCGAAGCCCGAGCACCGAGATGCGCGTGCCCTCGGTGGTGGTTTTAAAAGATTATGTAAAACCGAGGAAGCGCGTGGCATTCACGCGCTTCAATCTTTTTCTGAGGGACGAATTTTGCTGCCAGTATTGCGGCTCGGTCGGAGAATTGACGTTCGATCACGTGGTCCCGCGCGCCAGCGGGGGCATCACGAGTTGGGAAAACGTGGTGGCCGCGTGTAGCCCGTGCAATTTGCGTAAAGGGTCAAAAAGCCTGCGCCGGGCAGGGTTTTCCTTGCGTAAACCGCCGCGGCGGCCGGCGGCAGAAGAGCTCCGCAATCTGGGCCGAAAGTTTCCGCCGAACCATTTGCATGAAAGCTGGATGGATTTTCTTTATTGGGACGCTGAACTGGATGCGTGAGCCAACGCTGTTCGTCGTTTTGAAAGCCGCATGAAATAAACAAGGGTGCCGGGCAGGCACCCCTGTGCTGTCGTCAGCTTTGGCCTTGTCAGGAGGCTGGCGTAACCGGCTTTGGCGTAAGGGGCGCTTGTTTCTGCCCGCCGCCGCTGGTTGAAAGCGGATCGTCCTGCCGTTGCACGGAGCCTTCGAAATGCGCGCCCGACTCGATCGCGATGGTCTTGTGGATGATATCGCCTTCAACCCGTGCGGTGGAGGTCAGTCGGACTTTCAGCCCGCGCACACGGCCCACGATGCGGCCATTAACGACAACATCATCGGCCATGATCTCCCCCTTGACGGTGGCGCCTTCGCCAACGGTTAGCAGGTGGGCACGGATATCACCTTCAACGATGCCTTCGATCTGAATATCGCCGGTCGTTTTGATATTGCCGGAAATGTGCAGGTCAGCAGATAGCACCGATGCGGGCGGCTTGGCCTTGGGAGTGGCGGGAGCCGAAGAGGATTTGAACTCGCCACCTGAAGGGGCGGAGGGCTTGGTTGCATCTCCGGCAGTGGGTTTGGCGGTATCGGGTTTCGATGTGGGCTCGTTGATTTTGCTCTTAGAAAACATTGTTCGCAGCCTTGATGTAGGTCATGGGGTTCACGGCGTTTCCACCGATGCGTACTTCGTAATGCAGGTGGGGGCCGGTTACACGTCCGGACGCTCCCATATCAGCAATCCGCTGCCCGCGCGAGACCCTTTGTCCGGTCTTCACGCGAATTTTGTTCAGATGGCCATAGCGGGTTTCGATGCCGAACTGATGCTGGATCTTGATTAGGCGGCCGTAGCCGTGGCTCCAGCCGGCAAATGTAACGATGCCATCCGCCGTGGAGAAAATAGGGGTGCCGACGGGGCCGGCCATATCCACCCCTTTGTGCATCCTGCGCCCGCCGGTTATGGGATCGCGGCGATACCCGAAGCTTGCGGAATAGCGGAATGTGGAATGAAGCGGCATCGCAAAAGGTGCCTTGGTAGCGGCGATGCGATAGAGGTTGAGCCGGTCCATTTGATTGAGAATGCGATTTGCGCGCAGCGTATCCGGGGTAAGCTCTTCTCCCTTGGTGGAGAAGGTGAGCGGGGTGAGCGGGCCACCTTGACCGGAATAGCCTTTGCGGACTTGTTTAAGCAGGGTGTCGGTGTTCATCCCGGCCTGCCGGAACATCTTGTCGAGTGGTTTGACGGAGATTGTCATCGCATCTTCGAGCTGATGGAAGATCTGATCGTTTTGATCTTGCATCAGCTTGATCTGCAGCGCCATTTCATCGGCCTGATGGATTGCATCCTGCGCGTTGGCGATGACCTGATCGCGTTCATCGGCGGTATCAGATAGGGCACCTTCGAGTGCTGCGATGGTGCCTTCTGCAGCGGGATTTGCCGTGGGTGAGAGCGGGTTCTTTCCAGACGCGTCCATGACGGTTTTCATCTCGTCCAGCGCATTGCGCGCTGTGTCACGCTCTTTCATGGTGCGGCGCAAGGTGGTCTGAATCACTTCGATCCCGGTTTCCAGCTCGCGGCGACGGTTTTCCGAGGAAAGAAGCTGTGATTGCATCGTGGAGATCTGACCCAGCGCGGAGTTGAAGCGGTTCTGAGCGGTCAGTGCCTCTTCGGCGCGGTTGGAGCGTTCGCTGGCAAGAAAGTTCAGCCGGGTTTCATAGGTACGTTGGTCGCGCTTGGCCTGTTCGCGGTAATTTCCCGAGCCGATTGAATCCATCAAGATGACGGCGGTGGCGATGATTGCCCAAGCGACGATGGCAGCGGAGCCGAGAAATCCCAGAAGTTGCACGCCGGGGCGCAGGCGGATGAAACGGGTATCCGTATCGGATCGCAAGAAGACGCGACGCTCCGGAAAAAAACGCTCAAGTATCGAACGAATACGAATAGCCAGACGTGATCGCATCTGTCTTTTTCCTCTTCCCAATCTCACACGAGGACGCCCGGAGCTTCCCCAAGATGGGCGTCCCGAAGTGCTTAGCGGGCGTGTGTGAGCAGGGCAAGGCATTTGGCCGTGGCCGATTTGCGATGCCGCCGAGAAGGGGGTGATTTGGCGAAAATCCGCCGATATTTCGGCTTGGCGACGAGGTTACACAAGTGTGTCACCGGGATTTTTTGCGGGCTCATCGGTGAGCGGCCAGTAGAAATCAGGTGGTAATCCGGCCTCGGCGCGCTTCTCGTCGTTGAAGGGAGGCTTCAGGCTGCCGTGAAAGTAATGCCTGACGAGACGATGGAATTCATCTTTCGGGTCTATGTCGAAACGGCCGCAAAGGAAGTGGAACCATTTTGAGCCGTAGGCCACATGAGCAACCTCCTCGGCGTAGATTGTCTCTAATGCGCTGACGGTTTGAGCATCATCGGCATTTTGGAACACCTTGATCATGCCGGGGGTAACATCGAGTCCGCGCGCTTCCAGCACCATTGGCACGACGGCGAGGCGCCCCATGATGTCTTCCGCTGTGTCTTCTGCTGCACGCCACATGCCTGCGTGGGCGGGCAGGGCGCCATAGTGGCTGTCATGAGCCTCAAGACAGTCGCACATCAGGTTGAAATGTTTTGATTCTTCATCTGCGGCCTTTATCCAGTCATCATAAAACCCGATGGGCATTTTGACATTGGTGAAGCGCGCAATCATATCCCAATGGAGATCGACCGCGTTCAGTTCGATATGTGCCACGGCGTGCAGAAGGGCTATGCGGCCCTGTGGGCTGCCGGGGCGGCGGCGCGGGACATCGCGCGGATCACGCAGTTCTGGTTGTTCCGGGCGCGCCGGTCGCAACGGCGGCGTGGCCTGACCGATCGGCAAAGTATTTCCCGCCGCGCGGGCGGCCCGCCAACGGGCGACATATGCATGGCTGAGCGCGGTCTTGGCCCGACCATCGGCGCAGGTGAGGACTGCGACGGCCATTTCAGCGAGTGTTTCAGTCATTCAGAGGGCTTTCGCCGCGTCGAGCACGGCTTGCGCGTGGCCATCGACCTTTACCTTGCGCCATTCGGCAACGATTTGCCCGGAGTGATCAATCAGAAAGGTGGAGCGGACAATGCCCATGAATGTGCGGCCATACATCTGCTTTTCCTGCCAGACGCCATAGTCTTCGCAGGTGGTGCCGTGTTCATCCGACAGCAGACCGATGGTCAGCGCTTGTTTCTCACGAAAACGGGCATGGCTTTTCACGCTGTCCTTGGAGATGCCGAAAATTTGGATGCCGAGTGCGTCGAATTCCGCTTTAAGGGCGGAAAAGCCGATGGCTTCCTTGGTGCAGCCAGAGGTGTTGTCCTTTGGGTAGAAGAACAGCACCACCGGCGCCGGGGCGAGGGCGGAGAGGGTGATTTCGCCCGACCTGTCGCTGGGCAGTGAGAAATCGGGTGCGGTGCGGGGTAAATCGGACATGGGCTGTTCCTTGGCATTTATGGAGAATTGGTTTCATAATAGGGTGCAGGGAGCAGAAATAGAACCGGCCACATGTAGGCGGGCCGGGTGGCAAATGCCCGGAATGGGCAGAACGAGCGGCAGTCAGGCGATATGAGCGACAGCAACAACGAAGAGTCTGCCCCTGTGTCTGCTTCAGCCGATGACGCATTGGATCCGCATGTGGCGGAAAAGCCCCCTGCCGCTGACTCGTCTGACGAATCGGCGGATGTGGAGGTGTCTGAAACGCCAGAAGAGGCGCGCGAGCGCAAGAGTGCCGGGCACCCACCCAAGCGCCGACGCTGGCGACGCGCGGTTCTATACATAGGTCTGCTCGTGATAGTGCTGGCGGTGGGCTTGGGCGTTGCCGGATTGATTGCGGTGGGGCGGCCGATTGAGGCACCGGGTTGGCTGAAAACCCGGATTGAGGCGCAGGTCAATCAGCGGCTTGGTGGCGCGCGGATCGCCCTGGGGCACTTGAGCTTCATAATGGAACCGGGTTGGCACCCACGGGTAAAGCTGCGCGATGTAGAGATTGCCGATCTTGATGGGCGTCATGTGGTGACCCTTTCGGATTTGGTTGGCACGCTGGCGCTTAGGCCGTTGTTGAGCGGCAAGGTTCAGCCAGCGCATATCTGGCTGAGCGGTGCGCAGCTTGTCTTGCGTCGGGATGTTTCGGGAAATGTCGAGTTGAGTTTTGGGGGGACTGATTCGTCGGGCAGGGCCGCAGCGAGTTTCGTTGAATTGATCGAGGAGGCCGACCGCGCGCTTGTCACCCCTGCGTTGGCGGATTTGAAGAGCTTGTCGGCTGATGGGTTGACCATCCGCTATGAGGATGCACGCGCCGGGCGGGCCTGGACCGTGGATGGCGGGCGAGTGGCCGTAACACGGGCAGGTGACGATCTGACCATTCGCGGCGATTTATCGCTCCTGAGTGGCGGTGCTTCTGCGGCAACGATCGAGTTGACCTATGAGAGCCTTATCGGTTCGCCCCAAGCGACGTTCGGGATGAATTTTTCGGACGTGCCTGCAAGTGATATTGCGGTGCAGTCGGCCTCGCTGTTGTGGCTCAACGTGTTGCGCGCCAAGATTTCCGGCGCGTTGAGAGGCGGAACCGATGCATCGGGCAAACTTGGGCCATTGTCGGCAACGCTTCGGATCGGGAAGGGCGTGTTGCAGCCGACCGAGGAAACTGAGCCAATCCCGTTCCGTTCGGCGCGCAGCTATTTCACCTACCTGCCCGATACCCAGACGATGCAGTTTGACGAATTGTCGATTGATAGTGCCTGGGGAGCCATCAAGGCGGACGGTAAAGTCACGATGGGGGCGCTGAAGAACGGACTGCCGGAGGAGTTCGTGTCACAGATGCGGGTGAGCGAGATCAAGGCCAACCCGATGCATCTTTATCCTCAGCCGATCACGTTTTCCAATGCCACGATGGCCACGCGATTACAGCTTAATCCATTCCGGCTTTCCTTGGGCGAAATGACCCTGAACGATGGTGCGAGCCGGCTTGATATGAGGGGCGAATTGCGGGCGGAGCCGAAGGGGTGGGATTTGAGCGTGACGGGCGGCCTCAATAAAATGGGGCCGGAACGGCTGTTGCAGCTTTGGCCGAAGAGTCTTGTGCCGAACACCCGCAAATGGGTGGAAACGAATATTCTTGATGGGGTGATGACCAATATCCAGATCGGCCTGCGCTCGGAGCCGGAGCATAAGCCGGTGATGTATCTTGGTTTCGAGTTCGAGAAACTGCACACGCTTTTCATGAAGGCGATGCCCCCGATCGAGGATGGGCGCGGCCATGCCACCTTGTTCAAGAACCGCTTTACCGTTGTTGCAGAGGCCGGTCATGTAGATGCGGCACAAGGCGGCGCGGTGGACATTACCGGCACGGTTTTCACTGTGCCGGATGTGCGTATCAAGCAAGCCCCGGCGCAGGTTGATCTTTCCACCCGCAGCACAATTACCGCCGCACTGACGTTGTTGGACCGTGCGCCATTTCATTTTCTGTCGAAATCAGGGTTAAAGCCAACGCTGTCGGAGGGGCAAGTCAAAGCGACGGGGCGGATCAACTTCCCGATGAAGAATAAGGTGCCGTTTGAGGATATAGAGTTTGATGCCAAGGCAAAATTGAGCGGCGTGCGCAGTGAAACGCTGGTTCCCGGACGGGTGCTGAGTGCGCCTGCGCTTGCGGTGACGGCGACGCCGAAACATTTGCATATCGAAGGCGAGGGCATGTTGGATGCGGTGCCGGTTTCGGGCACGTTTTCGGCCCCGCTAGGACCGGACGGCGGCGGGGTGTCGCAGGTGAAGGGAACGGTTGAGTTGTCTCAGCGGTTTGTTGATGAGTTCAAGCTTGGTCTTCCAAACGGCAGCGTTTCCGGCAAGGGGCGCGGAGCGGTGCAGATTGATTTCAGGCGCGGCACACGGCCCAAGTTTACGCTGCACTCTGACCTTTCCGGTGTGGGGCTGCGGATCGTGCCGATCAGCTGGGCGATGTCTGGTGCAACGCGCGGCACGCTTGATGTGTCAGGCACATTGGGGGAACCGGTGGAGGTGAATCATATCGCGCTTGATGCGCCGGGTTTGAAGGCCACGGGGCGGCTTGATCTGGGGCAGGGCGGGGTATTTCGGCAGGCGGTATTTGACCGGGTGCGGGTGGGCAGTTGGCTTGACAGCAAGGTGACGCTGACCGGGCGCGGCGCGGGGCGTTCGCCCGCCGTGCAGGTCAGTGGCGGCACGGTTGATCTGAGCCAGACCGAGATTGGCAGCGGCACCGGCAGTGGTGCTACCGGAGGCGCGAGCGGCGGGCCACTTTCGGTTGCGGTTGATCGGCTGAAAATTACGAACTCAATCGCGCTTACCGGGTTTCGCGGTGAATTCAGCACTGCGAAAGGGATGGACGGCAGTTTTGCGGGTAAGGTGAATGGCAGTGCCGCAGTTACCGGGCGGGTGGTGCCGAAGGGCGGACGAAGTGCGTTTCGCATCCTGTCAAAAGATGCGGGCAGCGTCTTCCGGGCGGCGGGGTTGCTTGAAAATGCACATGGTGGAGATTTGGATCTGACGCTTCTGCCGAGTGTCGGCACAGGTATTTTTGATGGCACATTGAAAGCAAAGAAAGTTCGGTTGCGCAAAGCGCCTGCGATGGCGGAGTTGCTCAATGCGATCAGCGTGGTGGGTTTGCTCGATCAGCTTTCGGGCACTGGTATATTGTTCAATGATATAGATGCCCGTTTCCGGCTTTCCCCCAAACAGGTGACATTGCTGAAATCGAGTGCGGTCGGCACCTCGATGGGTATTTCGATGGATGGGTATTACTACTTCGACAATGGCACGATGCGGTTTCAGGGGTTTTCTCTCCGTTTTATCTGCTCAATGGGATCGGCTCGGTGTTGACACGCAAGGGCGAGGGGTTGATCGGGTTCAATTTCAAGCTTCTGGGAACGCCGGACAATCCGAAAGTGAAGGTCAATCCGCTTTCGCTCTTTACGCCGGGGATGTTTCGCGAGATTTTCCGCCGACCACCCCCGAAGGCCTATCAATGACAGGGCATGTTCCATGCAGCTTTCCGATTTTGATTTCGACCTGCCGGACGCATTGATTGCAACCCGTCCGGTCAGCCCGCGCAGTGCTGCGCGCTTGCTGGTGGCGGACGGAGCGCGGATCAGCGATGCGGTGGTGCGCGACCTGCCTGATTGGCTGCGTGAAGGTGACCGGCTGGTGTTGAATGACACCAAGGTGATCCCGGCACGGCTTAATGGTGCGCGCCTTCGCCAGAGCGATGTGGGGGAAACCCGTGCCGGCATGGAGGTGACGTTGCTGGAGCCAAAACCGAGTGGCCGCTGGACCGCGCTGATCAAGCCGTTGCGCAAGCTGAACGTCGGAGAGCGGATCGTGTTTCACGCCGGGCTGGAAGCGGTCTGCGTGGAAAAAGGTGCGGGGCAGGCGCTTCTTGAGTTTAATCTTGCAGGTGATGATTTTGATGCGGCGCTCGATCAGGCAGGCATGATGCCATTGCCGCCTTACATAGAGGCCAAACGCAAAGCGGATGCGCGTGACCGGGAGGATTATCAGACCGTCTGGGCACGTGCGCCGGGTGCTGTAGCGGCTCCGACCGCGAGCCTGCATTTTGATGCGCCCCTGCTGGCACGATTGCAAGGCATGAGGGTTGGGTTCACGCATGTGACGCTGCATGTCGGGGCAGGCACGTTTCTGCCGGTAAAGGTCGACGATGTGACGACGCACAAGATGCATTCTGAATGGGGCGAGGTAAATGCAGCGGCGGCGGAGGAGATAGCGGCGACGAAAGCCGCCGGTGGTCGAGTGATTCCGGTGGGCACGACTGCGCTGCGGCTGATCGAGACGGCGGCGCGGGGAGGGACGATTAAACCGTGGCGCGGCGATACGGATATCTTTATATATCCGGGTTTCAAGTTTCACGTGACAGATGCGTTAATGACCAATTTTCACCTGCCGAAATCGACGCTTTTGATGCTTGTCTCGGCGTTGATGGGCCGCGAGACGGTGCGGAAGATTTATGAGCATGCAGTTGCGCAGGAATATCGCTTCTTTTCTTATGGTGATGCGTCGCTGTTGGTTCCGGGCTCTTTGCCGGACGCCTGAAACCGGCATTGGAATGTCGCCCCAAGACCTGAAACCGCAGGCCGGGGCGGCGAGGAAGGCGCAAAGTAAGGGAATCACGCGATGATCAAGGTTCTTTCGGCAAGCTGGGCGTTGATGCTTGGTATGGGGTTGCTGATGATCGGCAACGGCCTTCAGGGCACATTGCTGGGTGTGCGTGGTGGGTTGGAGCATTTTTCAACCTTCGAGATGTCGCTTGTGATGTCGGCCTATTTTGTCGGCTTCCTTGGCGGTTCTTCGATGGCGCCGAAAATGATCCGGCGGGTTGGCCATGTGCGGGTTTTCTCGGCTTTGGCGTCGTTCATTTCAGCTGTGCTTGTGCTTTATGCGACATGGGCTAATCCTTGGGTCTGGATTGTGCTTCGAGTGTTGATCGGGTTTTGCTTCTCGGGCGTTTATGTGACGGCGGAAAGCTGGCTCAACAACACCGCCACGAATGAGACGCGCGGCAAGACGCTTTCCCTTTACATGATCGTGCAGATGCTGGGGATCGTTGTGGCGCAGGGGCTTTTGCTGGTGGCTGACCCGGCCGGGTTCATGCTGTTCATAATCCCGTCGGTGCTGGTGTCGATTGCGGTCGCACCGATCCTGCTTTCGGCGCAGCCAACGCCCGCGTTCGAGAACACCACGCCGCTGAGCCTGCGCGCGCTTTACGATCTGTCGCCGCTGGGGGTGGTCGGGATGTTTCTGCTGGGGGCTGTCTTTTCGGCACAGTTCGGCATGAGCGCGGTCTATGGTGGTGAGGCGGGGTTGAGCCTTGGCAAAATATCGCTTTTCGTCTCGGCCTTTTATATCGGGGCAACGGTCCTGCAATATCCGCTTGGATGGATTTCCGACCGGATGGACCGGCGGGTTTTGATTATTGCCACGGCGGCATTGGGCGGCGTGGGTGCGATTGCGGGGGTCCTGTTCGGGGGCGGGTTCTCGGCGTTGCTGGTCGCGGCGTTTTTGATCGGCGGGACATCGAACCCGCTTTATTCACTGCTGATTGCCTACACCAATGATTTTGTGGAGCGCGAAGACATGGCGGCGGTCTCGGGCGGGCTTGTCTTCGTCAACGGGCTGGGTGCCGTCTCCGGGCCGGTCATAACGGGCTGGGCGATGGACGCGTTCGGCCCGCCGGGGTATTTTGTGTTTCTTGCGGTTTTACTGCTGGCGATGGCGAGTTATGCCGCTTATCGGATGACGCAGCGCGCCGCTCCGGCGCGCGAAGAATCCGCCAGCGTCACGCCGATGACTATGGCAGGCTCGCAAGTGGCGGTGGAGCTTTCGATGGATGAGTTAGAGCCGGAGACCTGAGCTACGGATTGCTGTGCATTGCAGTGTTACAACATGTCGCATTCGGACATAATTAGTTACTACTCATCTAGGGAGGAAGATGCGTAACTTCTTTTTGGAAGGCGTTACACATGGTTATGGGTGAGGAGGAAGCCGATGACAGGTTCGGAGGAGATTTTGCGGTTTTGGCTCGACGAGATCGGGCCGAAGGGCTGGTATGAGGCCAGCGACGCGCTTGATGATACGATCCGCGAGCGGTTCTTGCCCGCATGGGAGGCGGCTTGCCGGGGTGAGTTTTCACATTGGATGACTACGCCTCGCGGGGCACTTGCCTGCATCATTTTGCTCGATCAGTTTCCGCGCAATATGTTTCGGGGGAGGCAAAAGCTTTCGCGTCGGATCGCATGGCGCTTTGTGCGGCCAAGGAAGCGGTGCGCAAGGAGCGTGACCTGAAGATCCAAGAACCGGCACGGCAATTCTTCTACCTACCAATGATGCATTCCGAAAGCCTTGCCGATCAGGAACGCTGTGTCAGGTTGATGAAGGAACGGATGCCCGAGGCCGGTGCTGGTAACTTGATCCATGCCAAAGCGCACCGGGAAGTGATCCGTCAGTTTGGCCGGTTCCCGTATCGCAATGCCGCACTTGATCGGCGGATGACAGGGCCAGAACAGGCCTATGTGTCCGATGGTGGCTATGGCAAAACCGTCCGGCAGCTTCAGGCTATGGCGGGCTGAGAGGCAAAAAGCACCACGATCTGAACTGTTTATCGGCGCCGGCTGGCGACCGTCTGCCTTTGCGTGATGCTGCATTGCTGCGATTCTCAAAATAATTTAGTGTCAAACTAATTTGGAATCGGAGCACCCCCATGGCAGAAACTTCTTTCGATATGATCGTCATCGGCGCCGGGCCGGGTGGCTATGTTGCCGCAATTCGCGGCGCGCAGCTTGGGCTTAAGGTGGCGATTGTCGAACGCGAGCATATGGGCGGTATCTGTCTTAACTGGGGCTGTATCCCGACCAAGGCGCTGTTGCGCTCGGCGGAAGTGTTTCATTTGATGCACCGGGCCAAGGAGTTCGGCCTGTCGGCGGACAAGATCGGCTATGATCTCGATGCGGTTGTGAAACGCTCGCGCGGGGTCTCCAAACAGCTTAACAGCGGGGTTGGGCATCTTCTGAAGAAGAACAAGGTCACCGCCCTGATGGGCGAGGCCCGGCTTACCGGCAAGGGGAAGGTGACGGTCAAGACCGACAAGGGCGAGGAGCAGCTTACCGGGAAGGCCGTTGTCTTGGCCACAGGCGCGCGGGCGCGTGAGCTGCCGGGGCTGGAGGCCGATGGCGATCTGGTCTGGACCTACAAGCACGCGTTGCTGCCGCCACGGATGCCGAAGAAGCTTCTGGTGATCGGCTCGGGCGCCATCGGCATAGAGTTTGCCAGTTTTTACAACACGTTGGGCGCGGAAACGACGGTCGTTGAAGTGATGGAGCGCATCTTGCCGGTGGAAGATGCAGAAATCGCAGCCTTTGCCAGAAAGCAGTTTCAGAAGCAGGGTATGACGATCATGGAAAAAGCCATGGTCAAGCAGCTTGATCGTGGCAAAGGCAAGGTGACGGCGCATATCGAAACCGGCGGCAAGGTTCAGAAGCAAGACTTCGACACGGTGATTTCCGCGGTGGGGATTGTCGGCAATGTCGAGAATCTCGGGCTGGAAGACGTGGGCGCGAAGATTGATAGAACGCATGTGGTTGTCGATGAATATTGCCGCACGGGTGTTGACGGGCTTTATGCCATCGGAGATATCGCCGGGGCCCCGTGGCTGGCGCACAAAGCTTCGCATGAGGGGGTGATGGTGGCCGAACTGATTGCGGGCGGCCATCCGCATCCGGTGCGCCCGGAGAGCATTGCGGGCTGCACCTATTGCCAGCCGCAGGTGGCCTCCGTGGGGCTGACCGAAGAGAAGGCAAAGGCGGCCGGGCACGAGATCAAGGTCGGGCGTTTTCCGTTCATCGGCAACGGCAAGGCGATTGCGCTGGGTGAGGCGGAAGGCATGGTCAAGACCGTGTTTGACGCCAAAACGGGCGAGCTTCTGGGGGCGCATATGGTGGGCGCGGAAGTGACCGAGCTTATTCAAGGCTATATTGTGGGCCGCACGCTGGAGACCACTGAAGAAGAGTTGATGAACACCGTCTTCCCGCATCCGACATTGTCGGAAATGATGCACGAGTCGGTGCTTGACGCTTATGGGCGCGCGATCCACTTCTGACCGTGCGGGTCACCGGAGCTTCGCTTTGGTTCGGGTAGTGGGTCGTTTCCCTTCGCTGATGGTGATGGGCGTTTTGTGCCCTTGATAGGCGCGGATTCGCCGAGATGACGCAGGTATGTTCGCTTTCCGTTCGCAATTTACTGTTGGAAGATCCAGTGCGCTCCACTATCTCTGAGAAAGATTACGGGGGTGTTAAATGAGTGAACTCAAGCAGAATCGAGGTGCGCGGCGCACGCGAGCATAACCTCAAGAATATCGACGTAGATATTCCGCGTGACGAGTTGGTGGTGATCACTGGGCTTTCCGGCTCGGGCAAATCCTCTTTGGCGTTCGACACGATTTATGCCGAAGGGCAGCGACGTTATGTCGAGAGCTTGTCAGCATATGCGCGGCAGTTTCTTGATATGATGGAAAAGCCGGATGTGGACCATATTTCCGGCCTCTCCCCGGCGATTTCGATCGAGCAGAAGACGACGAGCAAGAACCCGCGCTCTACCGTTGGCACGGTGACGGAAATTTACGACTATCTGCGCCTTCTCTTTGCCCGCGCCGGGACGCCATATTCGCCTGCCACCGGCCTGCCCATCGAAGCGCAGCAGGTGCAGGACATGGTGGACCGCATCATGGCGCTTGAGGACGGCACGAGGGGGTATCTTCTGGCACCGATCGTGCGCGACCGCAAAGGCGAATACCGCAAGGAATTCATAGAACTGCGCAAGCAGGGGTTCCAGCGGGTCAAGGTTGATGGGGCTTTTCACGAGTTGGACGATGCGCCCAAGCTTGACAAGAAGTTCCGCCATGACATCGACGTGGTGGTGGACCGGATCGTAGTGCGCGAAGGGATGGAAACGCGGCTGGCGGATTCGCTGCGCACAGCACTTGATCTGGCGGATGGGATTGCGGTGCTGGAAACCGCGCCAAAGGAGGGCGAGGCGGAGCGGCTGACGTTCTCGGAACGCTTTGCCTGCCCGGTGAGCGGCTTCACCATTCCGGAGATTGAGCCGCGGCTCTTCTCGTTCAACGCGCCGTTCGGGGCTTGCCCGGTCTGTGACGGGCTTGGGGTCGAGCTTTTCTTTGATGAGCGGCTGGTGGTGCCGGACGCGGCCTTGCGGATTTCCGATGGCGCGCTGGCGCCTTGGCGCAAAGGGAAGAGCCCGTATTTCTTGCAAACAATTGAGGCGCTTGCGAAACATTACGGGTTTGACAAGAACACATTGTGGAAGGATTTGCCAAACAAGATTCAGCAGGCGTTCCTTTATGGATCGGGCGACGAAGAAATCGAGTTTCGTTACGACGAAGGTGGGCGAGTTTACCAGATTTCACGGGTGTTCGAAGGTGTGATCCCCAACATGGAGCGGCGCTACCGGGAGACGGATTCGAACTGGATTCGAGAGGAATTCGAGCGCTATCAGAACAACCGCCCCTGCGGGGCCTGCCATGGCTATCGATTACGCGAAGAGGCGCTTGCGGTGAAGATTGGCCCCGCGACGGGAAAGCCAGAGGCACGGTTGCACGCGGGCCAGGTTGTGCAGATGTCGATCCGCGAGGCGCTGGCATGGATCGAGGCGGTTCCGGGGTATCTGAGTGCGCAGAAGAACGAGATTGCCAAGGTGATCCTGAAAGAGATCAGAGAACGGCTTGGGTTTCTGAATAACGTTGGTTTAGAGTATCTTACGCTTTCCCGTGCAAGTGGAACCTTAAGCGGTGGTGAGAGCCAAAGGATCAGGTTGGCAAGTCAGATCGGCTCGGGGCTGACCGGGGTCTTGTATGTGCTGGATGAGCCGTCCATCGGGTTGCATCAGCGCGATAACGGGCGGCTTCTGGAGACATTGAAGAACCTGCGCGATCAGGGCAACACCGTGATCGTGGTGGAGCATGATGAAGAAGCCATCCGCGAGGCGGATTATGTGTTCGATATCGGCCCCGGCGCGGGGGTGCGCGGGGGCGCGGTGGTGGCGCATGGGACGCCAGCGGAGATTGCGGCGGATGCCGGTTCGATCACGGGACAGTATCTCAGCGGGGTGAGAACGATTCCCTATAGCCCCGAACGCCGCAAGGGCAGCGGCAAGGCTGTTACGGTTGTGGGCGCTACAGGCAACAACCTGCGCGACGTCACCGCGACGTTTCCGCTGGGCAAGTTTGTCTGCGTCACAGGCGTTTCGGGGGGGCAAATCGACGCTGACCATCGAGACGCTTTTCAAGACGGCCTCGATGCGCCTGAACGGTGCGCGCCAGACCCCGGCGCCATGTGAGACGATCAAGGGGCTGGAGCATCTCGACAAGGTGATCGACATTGACCAGCGCCCGATCGGGCGCACGCCGCGCTCGAACCCGGCGACCTATACCGGGGCGTTCACGCCGATCCGAGATTGGTTTGCCGGGCTGCCCGAAGCGAAGGCGCGTGGCTATAAACCGGGGCGGTTTTCCTTCAACGTCAAGGGCGGGCGATGCGAGGCCTGTCAGGGTGACGGGGTGATCAAGATCGAGATGCATTTCCTGCCCGATGTCTATGTCACTTGCGAGACCTGCAAGGGGGCGAGGTATAACCGGGAAACTCTTGAAATTAAATGGAAAGGCAAGTCCATCGCCGATGTGCTCGACATGACGGTGGAGGAGGCGCGCGAGGTCTTCAAGGCGGTGCCGTCGATCCGCGACAAGATGGAGGCGCTGCACCGGGTGGGGCTTGGCTATATCAAGGTGGGCCAGCAGGCGACGACGCTTTCGGGCGGTGAGGCGCAGCGGGTGAAACTGTCGAAAGAGCTGTCCAAACGCGCCACGGGGCGCACGCTTTATATTCTTGATGAGCCAACGACGGGGCTGCATTTCGAGGATGTGAAAAAGCTGCTTGAAGTGCTGCATGAGTTGGTTGAGCAGGGCAATTCGGTGGTGGTGATCGAGCATAACCTCGACGTGATAAAAACCGCCGACTGGATCATTGATATTGGCCCCGAAGGCGGCGATGGCGGCGGTGAGATTGTGGCCACCGGCACGCCGGAAGAGGTGGCCGAAAATACCGCCAGCCATACCGGGCGTTACCTCAAGCCGATGCTGGCGGTGGGCAAGCGCACGGCGGCGGAATGATCCGTTAACTTAAGCAAGCCTTGAGCCATCGTGCCAAATGGTAAATCAACGCCAATCGCGCGAAAACACGGTGTCTGCACCTCGGCTGGCAGGTTGGCTGCGATGGGTATGGCAGAGAAAACAGGCGGCGCGGGCCGGAAAAGAGTTAACCGGGCGCGCGCCGCTTAGGTGTTCCTCACGAGCGTGAGCGTTTTTCGAAACGCGGCAGCATGGCGGAGAAATCTTTGCCTTTGCCGTCTTCGCTTTCCACGAATGTCTCGTAGAGTTTTGAGGCCGCGAGGCCGAGCGGGGTATCTGCATCGGCGGCTTCGGCGGCTTGTTGGGACAGGCGCAGGTCTTTGAGCATCAGTTCGGCGGCGAAGCCCGGCTGATAATCGTTGTCGGAGGGCGATTGCGGGCCGACGCCGGGGGCGGGGCAATAGGCGTTCATCGTCCAGCTATAGCCCGAGGAGGTGGAGACCACGTCGAACATCGCTTGCCGGTCGAGGCCCAGCTTGTCGGCCAGAGCGAAGGCTTCGCAGGTGACGATCATGGTGGCCCCGAGGATCATGTTGTTGCAGATCTTGGCGGCTTGGCCGTTGCCGGAAGGGCCGCAATGGACGGCCTTTTGGCCCATGATGTCGAAAAGCGGTTTGGCCTTGGCGAAGGCCGCGTCCGAACCGCCAGCCATGAAGGTGAGCGTACCGCCCGAGGCGCCGCCAACCCCGCCGGAAACTGGCGCGTCACCGGCGAGAAGACCGGCCTTGACCGCGTCGTCAGCCACGGCGCGCGCGCTTTCCACATCGACGGTGGAGCAGTCGAGAAACAGCGTGCCGTTGTCCATTGCCGGGATGATGTCGGCGGCGACAGCGCGCAGGATGGCACCATTCGGGAGCATGGTGATGACCACGTCCTGCCCGGTGGCGGCGGCGGGGGCCGTTGCCGCTATGGTAACGCCGTCGATGGCGACATTGGCGGTATCAAAGCCAGTGACCTCATGCCCGGCTTTTGCGAGATTGGCCGCCATCGGGCCACCCATGTTGCCGAGGCCGATAAATCCGATTTTCATGATTCTCTCTCCCTTAGAATGTAAGTTCGTTTTCGCCCAGCGGGGCGAGCATGGCGAGGACGGCAGCCTGCGGCACATCGTCCAGCGCATGTTTCCAATGTGGGGTGCGGTCCTTGTCGATGATCGCGGCGCGGATGCCTTCGAGGAAATCGCCGTGCTGCATGGCGCGGTGAGTGAAGCGGTATTCCAGTGTGAGGGCGTCGCGGATTGTCGGGTTGCGGCCAAGCGCGCGGATGATTTCAAGCGTGCAGCCGATGGAAAGCGGGGAATTGCGCGAGAGCGCCTTGAGGGTTTGTGCGGCGAAGTCGGTTTTGCTTTGGCGCAGGGAGGCGAGCAGGGCAGGCAGATCTGAGGTGGTGAAATGCCGGTCGATTTCGCCCTGTACTCTGGCGAGCGTGCCATCTGGCGGCGGCTTTGCCGCGGCGGTGACACAGGCGGGCAAGCCGGTTTCTTCAATCGTGGTGATGAGCGCGGGCCATTCTTCCTCTGGGATGAAGTAATCGGCAAAGCCTGCGAGAATTGCGTCTGCAGGTTCGATGCGCGCGCCGGTGGTGCCGAGATAAGCGCCGATCTGGCCGGGGGCAGAGGCAAGGATTTGCGAGCCGCCGACATCGGGGACAAGGCCGATGCCGCATTCCGGCATAGCGATGCGGCTGCTTTCGCCGGTGATCCGGTGCGAGCCATGACAGCCCACGCCCATGCCGCCGCCCATGGTGAAGCCCTGAAGGAAGCTTATGATCGGCTTGGGGTATTCAGCCAAGCGCGCGTTCATCCGGTATTCATCGCGCCAGAAGGTTTGCCCGAAGGTGAAATCACCTTTGATTCCAGTGGCATAGAGATCGGCAATATCGCCGCCTGCGGAGAATGCCTTGTCGCCTTCGGCGTCGATCACGACAAGCGAGACCGCGTCATCGTCGGCCCAGCTATCCAGTGCGGCGGTGATGGCCTTGACCATTTCGTAGGTCACAGCGTTGAGCGCCTTGGGCCGGGTCAGCGTGATGCGCCCGGCGTGGCCTTTTATACGGGTGGAGATGTCGCTCATTGTTTAGTGTTCGTCTTGGTCAAGCGGCGCGCCCGAACAGCCCCGCAGGGGCCGGGCGAGCGCCTGCCCGTCCCGGGGGCCGGCGCTTTGCAAGCAAAAGCGCGTCGGTCATTCAGTGGATGTATGTGACTGGGATCAAGCGCGCCAATCAAGCGTTCCGGCGCCACCCCACGGGCAGGCGCCCGCCCGGTGCTTGCTATGTTCAACCTGCTCATGCTGCATCCGCAATCAACTGGCGCGAGATGATCAGGCGCATGATTTCGTTGGTGCCTTCAAGGATTTGATGAACGCGCAGGTCACGCACGATTTTCTCGATCCCGTAATCGGCGAGATAGCCATAACCGCCATGCAGTTGCAGGCAGCCATTGGCCACGTCAAACGCGGCATCCGTCACCATCAGTTTGGCCATGGCGCAGAACTTGGAGGCATCATGTGCACCATTGTCGAGCTTCCACGCCGCTTGCCGCAGGAAGATGCGGGCGGCTTGCAGGCGGGTTTCAAACTCGGCCAGACGGAATTGCAGTGCCTGAAATTCGTTGATTGGACGGCCAAATGCCTTGCGCTCGGCCATGTAGGTTAGCGTGCGGTCGAGCGCGTTTTGCGCCCCGCCAAGTGCCGAAGCCGCAATATTGAGCCGCCCGCCATCAAGCCCGGCCATGGCATAGGAAAACCCGCGCCCTTCTTCGCCGATGAGATTTTCGGCGGGCACCTTGCAATTATCGAACTGAACTTCGGCGGTGGGTTGGGCACGCCAGCCCATTTTTTCTTCCAACTTGCCGAAGGACAGCCCTGGCGCGCCATTTTCCACGACCATGGTGGAAATGCCCTTTGGTCCATCTTCGCCGGTGCGGATCATGGTGAGATAGGCATCAGAATAGCCCCCGCCGGAGATAAATGCCTTGGTGCCGCTCAGGCTGTAGCCTTGGTTGGTCTTTTCGGCGCGCGCGCGCAGGGCGGCGGCATCGGAGCCGGAGCCGGGTTCGGTCAGGCAATAGGAGAAGATTTTTTCCATCGAGCAAAGTGCGGGCAGCCATTTTTGCTTGCTTTCAGCGGAGCCGAACTTGTCGATCATGCCGCCACACATGTTGTGGATCGACAGGAATGAGCCAACCGCGGGGCAGGAGAGAGCGAGGGCTTCGAAGACCAATGTGGCATCGAGCCGGGAGAGGCCGGAGCCGCCGTATTCTTCGGACACATAAAGCCCGCCGAAGCCCAGCTCGGCCAGTTTTGGCCAGAGGTCTTTCGGGATGGTGCCTTGGGCTTCCCAGTCTTGTGCGAAGGGGGCTATATGTTCTTCGCCAAAGCCGCGCGCCATGTCGAAGATGAGGGTTTGTTCCTCGCTCAGTGCGAAATCCATTTTGGGGCCTCCTCCGGGTGGTGAATTGAACGCATGTTTAATTCCTACAGGAGTTTTCGGGCGGCTTGAAGAGGGTGGGCGAATTCCGGCGCGAAATTCGTGCAAAATCCGGCGCGGAGTTTGTGGCCGCCCGGTTTGGGACTGGTGGTTTTCCGCGTCGGAAAACTGGCCAAAACCCGCGCCGGGTTTTGGCGTTCAGAGATCGGCATGAAATTCATCGACGAGATGGCGGACCACGGCGTTGAGCGCGTCACCACGGGGTTGACCGGCGGCAAGAGCATCTTCGAAGATCGTGCGCTGCCTGTCGGAACTGGTTCCGGTCGCGAGGATGGTGCGGGCGTTTTCGATTTCGGCCATGCAACCGAGATGAGTGGCGTCTTCGGCGACAAGGGCGATGATATCTTCGACGACCTGCGAAAACGGAATGATTTCATGTACGCCGAAATCAATCAGCCCCTCGCGGATGCCGTATCGCTGTGCCCGCCAGCGGTTTTCGGAGATCAGGAAATTGTCGTAAAGCCGCCAGCGTTGATTGCCCTGACGCAGACGCCAGAGCATCCGGGTGAGGGCCTGAATCATGGCGGCAAGGGTGAGTGTGGTTTCGAGCCGGGGCGAGACATCGCAAATCCGCGATTCCAGCGTCGGGAAGCGGTGCGAGGGGCGCAGATCCCACCAGATTTTGGTGCTGTCTTCGATCAGCCCCAGTTCGACAAGTGCAGCGACAGAGCGTTCATATTCGCCCCAGCTGGCAATCTTTGGCGGCAGGCCGGTGCGTGGAAGATTGTCGAAAACCGTTAACCGATAACAGCTTAGGCCGGTATCTTCACCTTGCCAGAACGGCGAGGAACAACTGAGGGCCAGAAGGTGCGGCAGGAAATAGGAAAGCTGGTTCATGATGTCGATGCGCAGCTCGTTGCTGGGCAGACCGACATGAACATGATTGCCGCAAATCAGCAGGCGGCGAATGACGCCGGCCAGATCGTCGCGCAGGGTATTGTAGCGGTCCTTTGGCGTGTGGCTTTGATCGCGCCAATCGGAAAACGGATGGCAGGAGGCGGCGATGGGAGCGAGATTGAATTCCCCGGCAACCTGCGCGACGGTGCCGCGCAAGCGTTTCAGGTCTTCGCGCGCCTCGGCCATGTTGGCGCAGACCTTGGTGCCGATTTCGACCTGACATTCAAGAAATTCCGGGCTGAACTGCCCTTCGAGGGCTGCGACGCATTTTTCCATCATCGCGGCCGGGGCGGGGGCAAGCGCACATGTATCGAGATCGACGAGGAGGTATTCCTCTTCTATGCCGACGGTGAATTCTGGCTCAACAGTGGACATTGGGGCGCTCTCCCAAGCGGTTTCCGGTGCATCTTTGTCGAGTTTGGACAGGAATGCACAAGCGCGCAAGAAGCACGGCTGTCAGGCTTGGGGTTCTGCGGTATTGCTGCAAGATGCGTGGCCAAGTGCCCAAGCGCGGGCGGCGGACATTTCCCTGAAGATAGTTACCTTGATTACATCGCTGCCTTCGGCAAGGTTCTGAAAAATCCGGGCCAGACCGAAGACGTAATCGGAGGGCGCAAAGATCGCGATATACATGGTGGTTCCGGCAGATTTGTAGCTGCGCGCAAAGAAGGAATGGAGTGCAAAAATTTCGTTGAATCCGACGTCAACATTTTTAACCGCGCTGGCATCGACGAGGCGCGGTTGGTCGAGCCGAAATTCCGGATTTCTTTGATTGGCAGCGAAGGTGTCGGATAGTTGCTTTGGTGTTACGTCTTCGCTCATCAAGACATAGACGAGCCGGCCATCGTGTTGAATTTCGAATGATAAAGCCATGGCGATGTGCCGCTCCGGGTTGGTGGGCAGGGCAAAACCACTCGTTTAAGTAGCGTGATTTTATTTATAATCTACTATACATTGTATTTCAGCTATTTGAAAAGAATGAAATTTTGAAAACAATTTGCTTTTAAATAGAGTACGAAAATGGCTTTGAATCACAAAAGCCCCGGCGAATTTGCCGGGGCTTTCGATGTTTATTCGGAGCGTTTTAGTCGATCGCTTTGAAGTGGAACTCGCCACCTTCCTTGAGGCCCGAGGGCCAGCGCGAGGTAATGGTTTTGGTGCGGGTGTAGAATTTGAACGCATCCGGGCCATGTTGGTTCAGGTCGCCGAACACGGATTTTTTCCAGCCGCCGAAGGTGTGATACGCCAGCGGCACCGGGATCGGCACGTTGACGCCGACCATGCCAACGTTGACGCGGTGGGCGAAATCACGGGCGGTGTCACCATCGCGGGTGAAGATCGCCGTGCCGTTGCCGTATTCGTGATCCATGGCAAGGCCGAGCGCCTCTTCATAAGAACCAGCGCGCACGGTGGACAGGACCGGGCCGAAAATCTCGGTCTTGTAGATGTCCATATCCGGGGTGACGTTGTCAAACAGATGCGGGCCGACGAAATAGCCGTTTTCATAGCCTTGCAGCTTGAAATTCCGGCCATCGACGACAAGTTTTGCACCTTGATCGACACCTGATTGCACCAGACGTTCGATATTGGCTTTGGCGGCGGCGGTGATGACGGGGCCGTAGTCGACATCTTTACCGGCGGTGTAAGGGCCGACTTGCAGCTTTTCGATCCGCGGAACCAGCTTTTCGATCAGTGCATCGGCGGTTTCATCTCCGACCGGGAGGGCAACCGAGATTGCCATGCAGCGTTCGCCTGCTGCCCCGTAGCCGGAGCCGATCAGCGCATCGGCGGCCTGATCGAGATCGGCGTCGGGCATGATGATCATGTGGTTTTTCGCGCCGCCGAAGCATTGCACGCGTTTGCCGTTGGCGCAGCCAGTGGCATAGATATATTCGGCGATCGGCGTAGAGCCAACGAAGCCAATGGATTGCACCGTCGGGTTGTGCAGCAGCGCATCGACGGCTTCCTTGTCACCGTTGACCACTTGCAGAATGCCTTTGGGCAGGCCCGCTTCTTCGAACAATTCGGCCAGCATCAGCGGCACGGAGGGGTCACGCTCGGACGGCTTGATGATGAAAGCATTGCCGCAGGCGATTGCCGGGGCATACATCCAGAGCGGAATCATTGCCGGGAAGTTGAACGGGGTGATCCCGCCGCAGACGCCGAGCGGCTGACGCATGGAATACATATCAATCCCGCGCCCGGCGTTATCGGTGTATTCGCCTTTGAGCATTTGCGGTGCGCCGATGCAGTATTCGACGACTTCAAGGCCGCGCTGCACGTCGCCCGCTGCGTCAGGCAGGGTTTTGCCGTGTTCGCGCGACAGGGCTTCGGCCAGTTTGTCCATGTCGCGGTTGAGCAAGTCAACGAACTTCATGAATACGCGGGCGCGTTTTTGCGGGTTCATCGCCCCCCAGGCGGGTTGTGCCGCGGCGGCGATCTCGACGGCTTTTTCCACTTCCGCAGTGGACGCAAGCGGCACCTTGGAGATGGCTTCGCCGATGGCGGGATTCAGCACATCGGCAAAGCGGCCGGACGTGCCTTTGACGTGCTCGCCGTTGATGTAATGGGTGAGTTCTTGCATTTTTGGTCTCCTCTGGATTGGTCGCGCAGATCATAGGCTTGCAAAAATGGATGGAAAAGGGGCAAGATTCCAAAAGACATTTTGCATTTTTGCAATACCAAGAGGAAGGAACGGGTATGGAGCCGCAATGGGATGATTTGAAAGTGTTTCTTGCGGTGGCGCGGGCGGAATCGCTGAGTGGGGCGGGCAAGCGGTTGCGGATTGACCCGGCCACGGTGGGCCGCCGGATTGCGCGGATTGAAGCGGCGGTGGGGCTGCCGCTGTTCTCTAAATCGCCCACCGGGTATGTGATGACACCGCAGGGGCAAAGGTTGATGAGCCATGCGGTGCGCGCCGAACAGTTGATGCAAGAGGCAGTGAGTGATCTTGGCGGGGCGAACCAGGCGCTGAGCGGACAAATCCGGCTCGGCGCGCCGGATGGCAGTGCCAATTTCCTGTTGCCGCAGGTTTGTTCAGAGATTGCCGCGCAGAACCCTGATCTGGAAATTCAAATCGTGGCATTGCCGCGCATACTCAACCTGTCGAAGCGCGAGGCGGATATGGCGATCATGGTCAGCCAGCCGGAGGCGGGGCGGCTTACGGTGCAAAAGCTGAGCGATTATAAATTGCATCTGGCGGCGTCGACCGATTACCTGCGCCGCCACGGCACGTTGCGCCACCTTGACGATCTGCAAGGGCACAGGATTATTGGCTATATTCCCGAGATGATCTTTGACAAGGAGTTGGATTACCTGAGCGGCAAGGCGTTTGAGAAGGTGGCTTTGGCCAGCAATTCGGTGTCGGTGCAGATCAACTGGATCAGGCTGGGGTGTGGCGTGGGGGTGGTGCATGACTTCGCGCTGCCCGCGTTTCCGGGAGTGAAGAAGGTGCTGACCGACCAGTTCAGCCTGACGCGGAGTTTTTATCTGGTGCGTCACGAGGATGACAAGCGACTGGAGCGGCTGAACCGATTTGCCGCCCTTCTGGGCGCGGGGGTACGCCGGGAGGTGGCGCGGTTGGAACGGTTGGTGTGACTTGACAGAATGCCGCATCCCGGCAACGCTGGATGCTCAACGCGCCCAAATCGAAGCTACCGGAGGAATGCCGATGCTGGTTCACCAGATACTGAAATCGAAGGGCGATGCCCGCGTGATTACCATTGCCCCCGGAACATCGGTGGCCGAAGCGGCGCAGATTCTGGCCGAACGGCGGATCGGCGGACTGATCGTGTCGAAAGACGGAACATCCGTGCAGGGGATCATTTCGGAGCGCGATATCGTGCGCTCTTTGGCGGTGCGCGGGGCGGTTTGCCTTGACGAGACGGTGGATCAGATGATGACGCGCAACCCGGTGTGCTGCGCCAAGGCGGATGACACGGATATGGTGCTGCAACGCATGACCAATGGCCGCTTCCGGCATATGCCGGTTGTGGAAGAGGGAGAGTTGGTCGGGATCGTGACCATCGGCGATGTGGTGAAGGCGCGGATTGACGAACTGGCGATGGAGAAATCCGCGCTGGAAGGGATGATCATGGGGCATTGATGGCCGCCCCGAATATTCACGCCTTGCATTTTGTGCCGTGATACTGCATTGCAGCGTAATAATATTGCGCACTCGCGGCGAAGGGAGACGTCATGCGTATCGGCCTCTATCCCGGCACGTTCGACCCGATCACTTACGGGCATACCGATATTATCAAGCGGGCCTCGGCCTTTCTTGATAAGTTGGTGATCGGAGTGGCGATCAACCGCGACAAGGGGCCGCTTTTCAGCCTTGAAGAACGAGTGACGATGATCGAGGAAGAGGTGGCGGCACTGGCGCGCGACACCGGCACCGAGATTGCGGTGCATCCGTTCGAAAATCTGCTGATCGACTGCGCCAAGGATGTCGGCGCGAAGGTGATCGTGCGCGGGCTGCGCGCGGTGGCGGATTTTGAATACGAGTTTCAGATGGTCGGCATGAACCGCGCGCTTGATGACAGCGTGGAGACGGTCTTTTTGATGGCCGACGCGCGGCGGCAGGCGATTGCCTCCAAGCTGGTGAAAGAGATTGCACGGCTGGGCGGGGACGTGTCGAAATTTGTCCCGGCGGAGGTAAACCGCAAGTTGCTGGCCAAGCTTGGGCGTTGAGGCGCGCGAGCTACTGATTTTTGCACGCTGATTTCGCGCAGGGCTGGCCCGTTTAGCGCCAGAAGGCGAGCCATTCAACCAGATCGGCCCATTTGCGCAGCAGATAAATCGTGCCTGCCGAGTCGAACATGAAAAAGTCCAGCCCCAGAAGCCCGAGCACGATGATGCCGATCCAGATCGCGATCTTGTTGGTCATGGGCGGGACTCCGGGATCAACCCTGTAAGCGGTGCCGGGATGAAACCGGTATCGGTCAGATATGCCGCACGAGATTGGCTAACACAAGGCGAGGCTGGCGGGTTTTGCCGCGCTCAGAGTTTGCCCATGGCGACGGCCACATCGGCCATGCGGCATGAAAAGCCCCATTCATTGTCATACCAGGCGAGCACGCGCACGAGGCGCTTGCCCATCACCTTGGTCTGGGCGGGGGCAAAGATCGAGCTTTCCGGGCTGTGGTTGAAATCGACCGAAACAAGTGGTGCGGGTTCATAGGCGAGGATGCCTTTCAGTGCGCCCTCGGCGGCCTTTTGCATGGCGGCATTCACGGCGTCCACCGTGACGTCCTTGCCCGCGGTAAAGGTGAGATCGACGGCGGAGACATTCGGGGTTGGTACGCGGATGGCGGAGCCGTCGAGTTTGCCTGCGAGTTCGGGCAGCACCTCGCCCAATGCTTTGGCGGCACCGGTGGAGGTGGGGATCATCGACATGGCGGCGGCGCGGGCGCGGTAGAGATCCTTGTGGCGCCGGTCGAGGGTGGGCTGATCGCCGGTATAGGCGTGGATCGTCGTCATGATGCCCGACTCAATGCCGAAGGTATCGTTCAGCACCTTCGCCACCGGCGCGAGGCAGTTGGTGGTGCAAGAGCCGTTCGAGATCATCTTGTCGGCGGCTGTAAGCTGATCGTGGTTGACGCCGAAAACGATGGTTTTATCGACGTTCTTGCCGGGGGCGGAAAGCAGCACTTTCCCGGCGCCATTCCTGAGGTGGGCATTGGCCTTGGTGCCGTCATTAAACTTGCCGGTGCATTCAAGCACGACATCACAGCCCGACCAGTCCAGTTCATCGAGATCATAGGTCGAAAACACCCGGATCGGGCCACGGCCAAGGTCCATGGTGCCGTCGCCCAGTGTGACCTCGCCGGGGAAACGGCCATGCACGCTGTCATACTTGATCAGGTGGGCGGCGGTTTCCAGCGGGCCGGTGGCGTTGAGTTTGATCACCTCGATATCGTCGCGGCCTGAGCCCGCGATATGCGAAAGCGTGCAGCGGCCGATGCGGCCAAACCCGTTGATGCCGACTTTGAGTGTCATGGAGGTGCTCCTGAAAGATATGCGCGTTGGGCAGTACATAGAGCGCGCGGCGGGCGCGGGGAAGGGGGCGCAGAGGGATGTTAGCGTAAACTTGGGTGGGTTGCGCTAACATTGCCATACGCCCGGTCGTGGGCGCGCCTGACGGGAGCAGGACCGGGGCGCTGCCCCGGACCCCGGAATATTTTTGGCAAAATGAAGCAGTTGCCGGGGCGCGCCTAGAGCAGGGCTTTGACCTTGTCTGCCACCGCTTCCGGCGTGATGCCGAATTTATCGAAAAGCACCTCTGCCGGGGCAGAGGCGCCGAACCCCTCCATCCCGACAAAACCGGATTTGGCGGCGCGGCCCCGTTCGCCGGAAAGCCAGCGGTCCCAGCCGAGCCGACCTGCGGCCTCAATTCCGACGCGAACCGGGCCAGCGGGCAGCACCTTGCGGCGGTAGCTTTCCTCCTGCGCCTCGAACAACTCCCAGCAGGGCATGGAGACGACGCGGGTGCCGATGTCTTCGGCTTGCAGAAGGTCGCGCGCGGCCATGGCGACGGAGACTTCCGAGCCGGTGGCGAGCAGGATGGCGCGGCGCTTGCCGGTGGCTTCGGCCAGCACATAGGCACCCTGAGCGGTGAGGTTTTTCTGTTTATGCTCGCGCCTGAGCGTCGGCAGGCCCTGCCGGGTGAGGGCCAGCACTGAGGGGGTGGTTTTGGAGGTCAGCGCCAGTTCCCAGCTTTCGGCGGTTTCCACCGTATCGCAGGGGCGGAAGGTGTTGCTATTGGGGGTGGCGCGGCAGATGGCGAGATGCTCGACCGGCTGATGGGTGGGGCCGTCTTCGCCGACGCCGATGGAATCGTGGGTCATCACGAAGACGGTCGGGATGCCCATGAGAGCGGCGAGGCGCATCGACGGGCGGGCGTAATCGGTAAAGCAGAAGAAGGTGCCACCATAGGGACGGATACCGCCATGCAGTGCCATGCCGTTCATCGCGGCGGCCATGGCGTGTTCGCGGATGCCGTAATGGATGTAGCGGCCTTTGCGGTTGTCCACGTCGAAAATACCCAGATCGCCGGTTTTGGTGTTGTTCGAGCCGGTCAGATCGGCCGAGCCGCCGACGGTTTCGGGCATGATCTGGTTGACCAGTTCGAGCACCATTTCGGAGCTTTTGCGGGTGGCAAGTTTCGGCGCTTCGTCGGAAATCTGTTTCTTCAGAGCGCGGATGCGGCCGGGCAGGCTTTTGGGGGCATCAGCTGCGTAGATGCGGGCAAATTCGCTCTGGCGGCGCTCGGATTGGGCTTGGAGGCGGGAATCCCATTCGGCGCGGGCTGTGCTGCCGCGTGTGCCGACCTGTTCCCACCATGACTTGATCTCGTCTGGAACTTCGAAGGGGCTCGTTGTCCAGCCATAGGCTTGCTTGGCGGCGATAAGATCGGCGTCATTGGTAAGCGCGCCGTGGCCTTTGGAGGTATCCTGTGCCGCATGGCCAAGGGCGATATGGGTCTTGCAGGCGATCATCGAGGGCAGGTTGGAGGCTTTCGCGGCGGTTATGGCGGCGTCGATGGCTTCGGGGTCGTGGCCGTCGATTTCCTGCACATGCCAGCCAGAGGCGGCGAAGCGGGCGGGTTGATCGGTTCTGTCGGAAAGCGAAACCTTGCCGTCGATGGTGATGTCGTTGTTGTCCCAAAAGACGGTGAGGCGGCCAAGCTGTTGGCGCCCGGCGAGAGCGATGGCTTCTTGCGAGATGCCTTCCATCAGGCAGCCATCACCGGCGATGGCATAGGTATGGTGATCGACGAGATCGGCACCCAGACGCGCGCGCTGGATTTCTTCGGCGATGGCAAAGCCGACGGCGTTGGCGATACCCTGACCGAGCGGGCCGGTGGTGGTTTCGATGCCCGGAGCGTGGCCGTATTCCGGGTGGCCTGCGGTAATGGCACCCCATTGGCGGAAATCGCGCAACTGCTGGAGCGTCATTTCGGGATAGCCGGTGAGGTAGAGCAAGGAGTAAAGCAGCATGGAGCCATGCCCGGCCGACAGGATAAAGCGGTCACGATCGGGCCATTGCGGCGCGGCGGCATCGAATTTGAGATGCTTCGAGTAAAGCACCGTGGCGACATCGGCCATGCCCATGGGCATTCCCGAATGGCCGGAGTTGGCGGCATGGACGGCGTCAAGCGTGAGTGTGCGGATGGCGGCGGCGCGCATCCAGTGGTCGGGATGAGCGGCGGCGAGGTCGGCGACGAGGCGGGTGGTGGTGTCCACGGGGGCAGGCTCCTTTGGTTGTCGGCCTGTGCGTGGTGGCCGGGCTGGTGTTTTCTTAAACGGTTTGTGGAAACACCGCGACAGGGTTTTTCAGCAAACGCTCTAACAGGGTCTTTGGGGGGCGCAAGTGGGCGAATTTACGCAAGTCAGGGCCGCAGCCGGGGGCATTTCGCGTTTCCTTGTTTGGAAACAAGGTGAAAGGCACTAAACTTGAAGCGATCTGGTAACAGGACCGATTCGCGGTGGAACTACCGCCGGGCCATGGCCGGACACAGCAGGCGCCCATTGCGGGCGGCAGCCAGTGACGGGGCAAAAAAGAAACCGCGCTGAGCTTGAGGAAACCGAAGGAGCGGGGCATGAGCCAGATAGAAGAACTGGAGCGCAGGATGACTGCGGCGCTCGACCGGATTGCAGCGGGGGTGGAAGCTTTCGATGCGGGTGGTGGCACCGACCCGGAAGAGTTGACGCGAGCCAAAGCGGATCTGGAGGATGAAAAGCTTGCCACCGCGCAGTTGGAAGAGCGGATCAGGGCGCTGCACGAAAAGCAGGCCACCAAGATTGCTGAACTGGCGGCGCAGGGTGCCGGACAGGCGCAGGCGGTGGCGCGGCTTGACAGTGAGTTGCAACGGCTGCGCGCCGCGAACGAGCAATTGCGCCAGTCCAACGCGGCGTTGCGAGAGGCCAATGAGCAGGGTGTCGGGGAGCCGCATCTGATCAACAAGGCGATGTTGGCCGAGTTGGAAGGGCTGCGCGCCGCACGGGCGGCAGATGTGGCCGAGACGGCGGCGATTCTCGACGCGCTTGGGCCGCTGGTCAGCGAACAGGAGGCAGGGTGATGCCGGAAGTGGAAATCAGGATCGGCGGGCGCAGTTTCGAGGTCTCCTGTCAGGAGGGCGAAGAGCATTACCTGCATTCGGCGGCAGAGATGCTTGACCGTGAAGCGGCAGTGTTGACTGACCAGATCGGGCGTTTGCCGGAAGCGCGGATGCTGTTGATGGCCGGTCTGATGCTGGCTGACAGGACGGCAGGCGTGGAAGACAAGCTGCGTGATTTGAACGATAAGCTGTCAGGCATGGAAGCCGAACTTGAGCGGCTCAGAAATGCGCCGATGCCAGAGGCCGAACGAGTAGAGGTGCCGGTGGTGCCGGAAAGTGTGCTTGAGAGCATGGCCGAACTCGCGGCACGGGCAGAGGCGCTGGCCGCGTCGGTGGACGACAAGGCGGCGGGGCTGGCGGGCTGAAAGGCCTGGCTTGCGTCGGGTGTGGGCAGGAAGCTTGGGCGACTGTTGAGGTCTGCGCGGCCGACGGAGGGATTTCTGAGCGGCCCGCTGTTCAGGGTTTTCCGATATAGTGATTCAGCACGAACAGGCGAATGGCCGAGGCGAGGCCGGTGTCGGGGGCGCGGGCTTCGTCAATTTCGGCTCCGAGCGCATTGAGGGGTTGGCCGCGCTCGACCGCGATATTTCGGAAAGCCTGCCAGAATTCGGCCTCGAGCGAGACAGACGTGCGGTGGCCGCGCAGGGTGAGCGAGTGTTTCACCGGGCGCGGCATGGCTTAGTCGTCCTTCGTCGTGCGATGCGCATCAAGGTGGTTTGCGGCCTTGCAGGCGCGGGCGAGGTCAACGGCTTTCTGTTCCTTTGTCCGGCCATGTTTCACCACGTTCTCAGAAGCTTGGGAGCGCCTTTTCAGGCGCTCCTTCAGCTTTCTGGCCTTGTTGAGATTGATCGGCTCCGCCATTATTTTGCTTTCGGGCCGACCATGTCTTCGGGGCGCACCACGCGGTCGAATGTTTCGGCATCGACGTAACCAAGGGCGATGGCCTCTTCCTTCAGGGTGGTGCCGTTCTTGTGTGCGGTCTTGGCGACCTTCGTGGCCGCGTCATAGCCGATGGTGGGGGCAAGCGCCGTTACCAGCATCAGGCTTTCGGTCATCAGCTTCTCGATCCGCGCTGTGTTGGCCTCGATCCCCAAGAGCATCCGCTTGGTGAAGCTGTCGGTGACATCGCCCAGAAGCTGAATGGATTGCAGGAGGTTATAGCTCATCATCGGGTTGTAGACGTTCAACTCGAACTGGCCTTGAGAGCCTGCGAACTTGATCGCGGCGTCGTTACCCATCACGTGTGCGGCCACTTGTGTCATCGCTTCGGCTTGCGTCGGGTTGACCTTGCCGGGCATGATCGAGGAGCCGGGTTCGTTCTCTGGCAGGATCAGCTCCCCGAGGCCGGAACGCGGGCCGGAGCCGAGAAAGCGGATATCGTTGGCGATCTTGTAGCAGGACGCGGCCACAGTGGCGAGCGCGCCGGACATGAACACCATGGCATCATGGGCGGCGAGGGCTTCGAACTTGTTGGGGGCGGTGACGAAGGGCAGGCCAGTGATTTCGGCCATGTTGGCGGCGACGGTTTCGCCCCAACCTTCGACTGTGTTGAGCCCGGTGCCGACCGCTGTGCCGCCTTGGGCCAGTTCATAAATGCCGGGCAGGGCGGCGTTTATGCGCGCGATGCCTTGGCGGATTTGCTGGGCATAACCGGAGAATTCCTGCCCCAGCGTGAGCGGCGTGGCGTCTTGTGTATGGGTGCGGCCAATCTTGATGATGGCTTTGAATTCGTTTGATTTCGCGTCCAGCCCGGCGAGCAGTTTTTCGAGGCCGGGGAGCAGAACATCGCGCACCGACATGGCGGTGGCGATGTGCATTGCGGTGGGGAAGGTATCGTTGGAGGATTGGCCCATGTTGACGTGATCGTTGGGATGGACGGGAACCTTGGAGCCGATGGTGCCGCCCAGAAGTTCAATGGCGCGGTTCGAAATCACCTCGTTGGCATTCATGTTTGATTGCGTGCCGGAGCCGGTTTGCCAGACGACGAGCGGAAAATTGTCATCGAGCTTGCCGTCGATCACCTCACCGGCGGCGGTGATGATGGCGTCGGCCAGCTTTGCGTCGAGCTTGCCGGAGGCCTTGTTAGCTTGCGCGCAGGCCTGTTTGATCACGCCAAGCGCGCGGATGATGGCAACGGGCTGTTTTTCCCAACCGATCGGGAAGTTCATCAGCGAGCGTTGGGTTTGCGCGCCCCAGTATTTGTTGGCGGGTACATCGAGCGGGCCGAAACTGTCGGATTCCGTGCGGGTTGCTGTCATTGAACTGCCTCTTGCATTGCGTCGGGCGCAGTAATGCGGCGCGCGGGCGGGAAATTCAATGGCAAGAACGGCGCAGATCGCACCGTGGCACGGTTATTTTCGGAAGCTGTCGAGGCTGACCACTTCCGCATCCTGCGGGGTGTCTTCGGTGCTGTCATCGCCTTCGGGGGGTGGATCGTCGTCGTCATCGCTGTCGTCTTCGTCCTCATGGCTTTCAAAGCGCAGGCCGAATTCAACCGAGGGGTCGACGAACGTGCGGATCGCGTCATAGGGGATATAGAGCGGTTCTGGCGCGTCACCAAAATTGAGGGTGATGCCGAAGCCGTCATCGCTGACATCGAGATTGTCGAACCAATGCTGCATCACCACGGTCATGTCTGCCGGATAACGCTCGCGCAGCCAGTCGGCCAGCTTCGCATCCGGGTGGGTGGTGTCGAAGGTGATGAAGAAATGATGCGCACCGGGCAGGCCATGTGCGGCCACGTCTTCCAGGACTTCCTGAATCAAGCCGCGCATGGCGCGATGCATGAGGCTGCCGTAGTCGATACTGCGTGTCATTTGCGCGCCGTTTTTTCCGAAGATGCTCTGCGGTCAGCATAAGGGATTCGCAGCGAGAGGAAAGGGACGCGGGGGAAATTTTCGCGGCAAGGTCTGCGGGGGTGTGAAAGTGCAGGCTTCTGTTGCCAGGTGCCTGCGAACCCCGCCTTACGCGGCTAGGCGAAAGGGCTTAAAGTTCGATGTTTCGAACCGCTTACGCGGCCAGAGCCATCGGAGCACGATTGTTGTTGGCAATTATGCTTGATGAACCGATAACGGTGGTATCTCACCGAGACAAAGCTAACACCTTTAGACGTTCGTCGATCCTGTTTCGGCCCCCTGATCCCCCAACAAGGGATATTTGGTGGAGCCGCCGGGTACCGCCCCGGGTCCGATCCGCTTATTACGAGCGCGTTTATGTCCATAGTCCCCGAGGGAACGGTTGAGATATAGGCGACTTGGGTGCGTTTGGGAAGGGGGTGCGCGAATTCCGGCGCGGAATTCGGCCAAAAATCCGGCGCGGATTTTAGGGGTGATGGTGTCTGGTGGCGCGCGCAAATCCGCGCCGGATTTGTTAGGTTTTCCGCGCCGGAAAACGGCTATATGAGCGGACGAATCGGAGCGCGGTTGCAGAAAATCACGATCTGGCCGTTGTTTTCTACCGCGCGAAAGCCGCGCTTGCGCAATTCATCGATCAGCGCGTCGAACCCGATGATACGCTCAATATCACGAGCCTTGCGGCGGATGACCTGACCTTGCTGCACCGCTTTGGAGGCAAAAAGATCGCGCAGAAAGATTTCGGGTGTGAGAGCAGAGAGGCCGTGTTGCATGGTTTCAGCTTGGCCGAGGGACGGTTAATACCGGGTTAAGAATGCCCTTTGTCATCGCCGTGATTATCTGACAGATTTACGCGGCCCCTGGTTGTAGTGGTGGAACCGGGGCGCTGCCCCGGACCCCGGAATATTTATGGCAAAATGAAGCGGCGGAATGCGCCCGGATCGTGAAAGGAAAGACGAGATGTTCAACGCGTTGGTGGTGGAAAAAGATGAACAGAGCGGCAAGACGGCTGCAGCGGTCAAGCAGATCGGGTTGGAGGATTTGCCAGATGCGGGCGTGACGGTTGCGGTTGAATATTCGACAGTGAACTACAAGGACGGGCTTTGTATTGGACCGGGGGCCGGGTTGGTGCGCAATTATCCGCATGTGCCGGGGATCGACTTTGCTGGCACGGTCGAAAGCTCGGACGATGCGCGCTATAAGCCGGGGGACAAGGTGGTGTTGACCGGCTGGCGCGTGGGTGAAGCGCATTGGGGCGGCTATGCGCAGAAGGCGCGGGTCAAGGCGGATTGGCTGGTGCCGTTGCCGGACGGGTTGTCCACGCATGATGCAATGGCGGTGGGAACGGCCGGGTTTACCGCGATGCTGGCGGTGATGGCACTGGAAGATCAGGGACTTGCCAAGGAGCAAGGGCCGGTCTTGGTGACCGGGGCGGCGGGTGGTGTCGGCTCTGTGGCGACGGCTCTTCTGGCGCATCTGGGCTATGAGGTGGCGGCGGTGACGGGGCGCCCGGAGACCGAAGGCTATCTGCGTGATTTGGGCGCGACGCAGATAGTGGCGCGCGAAGATTTGACCGAAGTGACGCGCAAACCGCTGGAGGCCGAAGCCTGGGCGGGGTGCGTCGATGCGGTGGCGGGGGCAATGCTGGGCCGGGTGCTCAAGCAGATGAAGTATGGGTCAAGCGTTGCGGCGATCGGGCTGGCCGGGGGGCGCCGATTGAGGGCGCGTTGATCACCCCGTTTATCTTGCGTGGGGTGAACCTTCTGGGGATCGACAGCGTGATGCAGCCTTATGAGAACCGGCTTAGGGCCTGGAAACGGATTGCGCGTGATCTGCCGATGGACAAGTTGGCGGCGATGATCCAGCCAGCGACCCTTGCGGATTTGCCGACGCTGGGGGCGGATATTCTGAAAGGGCAGGTTCGGGGCCGGGTCGTTGTTGATGTAAACGGCTGAACCGGAGCTTGACGCAGGCCGGGGCACCGGGCAGTTTGCCGGACATGTCACGGTTTTTTGCAAATGAGCGCTATTGCCACGCCTTTCCATAACAGAAGGCGGGTGGCCCAATGGTGGCCGAGACGAAGACAAGGAAACCGCCGCGGGCGGTTTTTTTGTTTTTGCCCCCGTGGCCAGCGGAGCGGGGAATTATCATGCAACGGGGTTGGAAGATCCGGGCGTTGGCCGCGGGAGATGCGGTGGCGCTTTGCCATCTGATCGAGGCATTGGCGGCGCATCATGGCGATGTGGCTGAGGTTAAGAGCGCGCAGGTGATGCGGGATTGTCTGGGCACGGATGCCGTGCTGCGGACGTTGGTGGCGCAGGCGCAGGGGAAACTGATCGGCTATGCGGCGGCGATGCCGAGGGTGCAGCTTCAGTTCGGGCGGCGCGGGGCGGAATTGCACCACCTATTCGTGGCGCGCGAGTGGCGGGGCCGCGGCGTTGGCCGGGGATTGATGCGGGCGACGATGGCAATGGTGGCGCGCGAGATGGGGGCAGAGTTCATGGTTGTCGGGACCGAGCCCGAGAATCTGCGTGCGCAGGGTTTCTATACGGCGTTCGGGTTGCGCGCGCTTGGCGGTGCGGGGCCGCGCTTTGCCATCAGGTTGAGCGATTGAGGCCTGTCTGGCGGGGGCTGTGCGCGATAGTCTGAGCTCGAAGATGATTCCCACGGCGACGGAGGCAGGCCATGAGCTATGACAGTGACAATATATTTGCGAAGATCCTGCGCGGCGAAGTGCCAAGCGAGATGCTTTTTGAGGATGACGAGACATATGCATTCATGGACATCATGCCGCGCGCCGATGGGCATTGTCTGGTGATCCCGAAGACGCCGTGCCGCAATATCCTTGATGCAAGCCCGACGCAGATGGCGGCGGTGATGGTGACGGTGCAGAAGATGGCGCGTGCGGTGACGCAGGCCTTTGATGCGGGTGGCGTGACGTTACAGCAATTCAACGAAGCACCGGGCGGGCAGGAAGTGTTTCATCTGCATTTTCATGTGCTGCCCCGGCATGAGGGCGTGACGTTGCGCCCGCCGGGCAAGATGGAAGATTTCGCGGTGATCAGCGCCAATGCGCAGAAGATCAGAGCCGCGTTGGCGGCGCTTGGCTGAGCTGCGCGCTGCATCGCTTTACCGAACTGAAATCTGAAGTTTCGCGCCGGGGTTGCGCGCAGCACTGCCGCTTTTGAATGACAAAATGCCGCAGGGCGTTAGGATTCCGCGGCGCGTGTGGTTAGGCTTGGGAACCAAGGGGCACCGGTGGAGGAGCCGCGAAGCCCCCAAGGTGAGCGATGCGTGGCTGAAGGCCGGGCAAGCAACGAAAACAAGGGACAAGGAGGCCAATAATGGCCGATGAAACGACAAACGAAGGCATCCCGGCGCCGCAAGGCGCGGCAGATGTGATTGATACCGATTACGAGATCGGACAGGATAATATTGAAGCTCAGCTCGGCCCGTTCGGGCTTGATATTCACAACCCCGTTTTTCTGATTTCGGCGCTCTCGATCGTGGCGTTCGTGGCTTATGCGTTGATCGCGCCGCAGCAAGCGGCGGAGTTCTTTGGCTGGTTGAGGCCAATGCTGACCAGCACGTTTGACTGGTTCTTCATGTGGTCGGCCAATATCTTCGTTCTGTTTTGCTTGTTTCTGATTGTCAGCCCGTGGGGGGCCGTGCGTTTGGGCGGATCGGATGCGGTGCCGGATTACGGTTATGTCGGCTGGTTTTCGATGCTGTTTGCCGCTGGCATGGGCATCGGGCTGATGTTCTTTGGCGTGCTGGAGCCGGTTTATCATATGGCGGTGTCGGAACCTCTGGGCGTGCCCAGCCCGATTGCACCCGATGGCACCATTATCGCGGCCAATGTGGAGGCGGCCAAGCGTATGGGATTGGCGGCGACCTCGTATCACTGGGCGTTGCACCCATGGGCGATTTATGCCGTGGTCGCGCTGGCGCTGGCGCTGTTTTCGTTCAACAAGGGGCTGCCATTGACCATCCGGTCGGCGTTTTATCCGATCTTCGGAGAGCGGATTTGGGGCTGGCCGGGGCATATTGTCGACACGCTTGCCGTGTTTGCGACGCTCTTCGGGTTGGCGACGTCGCTGGGCTTTGGTGCGCAGCAGGCCAATGCCGGGCTGCACCATGTCTTTGGCGTTCCCACTAGCATCACGGTGCAGGTGATCCTGATTATCGGGATCACGGGTGTCGCGCTTTTCTCGGTGTTGCGCGGGCTTGATGGGGGCGTGAAGCTCTTGTCGGAGATCAACATGGTGATTGCGGCGGTGCTGCTTGTGTTCGTGCTGTTTGCCGCCGGGGCCGGGCTCATTCTTGCTGATTTCTGGGAAGGGCTGGTCGCTTATGCAGAGAACGTGATTCCGCTGTCGAATCCGTTTGGCCGGACTGACCTTGATTATATGGATGGCTGGACAGCGTTTTACTGGGCTTGGTGGATCAGCTGGAGCCCGTTTGTCGGCATGTTCATCGCGCGGGTGAGCCGCGGGCGGACAGTGCGTGAGTTTCTTGTGTGCGTGCTGATTATCCCGTCGATCGTCTGTTTGTTGTGGATGGCGGTGTTTGGCGGCTCGGCGATCAACGATGTGTTGTCCAACCCGGCCACCAGTCAGGTGAAGGCGCAGGTCATTGACGCCTATAACCTGCCGCTGTCGCTTTTTGCGATGCTGGAAAGTCTGCCGCTGGCCTCGATTACCTCGACCATCGGGGTTGTTCTGGTGATTGTGTTCTTCGTGACGTCATCGGATAGCGGCTCTCTGGTGATCGACACGATCACGGCGGGCGGCAAGGTTGATGCCCCCGTGCCGCAGCGCGTGTTCTGGTGCTCGTTCGAAGGGCTGGTGGCAATTGCCCTATTGATGGGCGGCGGTCTTGGCGCGTTGCAGGCGATGGTAATCTCGACCGGGTTGCCGTTCACGGTGATCCTGTTGATGATCTGTTACGCGATCTTTCAGGGGCTTCGAAGCGAAAGGCGCAGTTGATGATGCGTTGAAATCAGGAGGGGCTTCGGAGACGGAGCCCTTTCTTCTTGCTGCGATAGCAGTCTGATGATGTGCCTGCCCGCCTGCTGCCTGTCTGTTGCGCGGGTGGGCGGCAAGGCTTTGGCATACGTGAAAGCCGTTAACGGCCTCTTGACCCGTGGCGATTTCGCCCTACCGTGCTGGGCATGAAACTCGATATGGAATTCGTGCGGGGGCAGTTTCCCGCGTTTGAAGTGCCTGCCCTGAAAGGTCAGGCTTTCTTTGAGAATGCGGGCGGCTCTTATACCTCGCGGTTTGTGATTGAGCGGCTGGAGCGGTTTTACCGCGAACGCAAGGTGCAGCCCTATGCACCCTATGAAGCGAGCCGTCTTGCGGGCGCGGAAATGGACGAGGCGCGCACGCGATTGGCCGCCGTTCTGGGTGTCGCGAATGACGAGCTTTCCTTTGGGCCATCGACCACGGCAAATACCTATGTTCTGGCGCAGGCGGTCCGGCAATGGATGAGCCCCGGTGAGGCGATCATCGTGACCGATCAGGACCACGAGGCCAATACCGGCCCGTGGCGGCGATTGGCCAGCGAGGGCATCGAGATACGCGAGTGGAAGATCGACCGGGATACCGGGCATCTTGACCCGGCGTATTTGGACGGTCTGTTGGATGAGAACGTGCGGTTGGTGTGTTTTCCGCATTGCTCGAATGTGGTGGGCGAGGTCAACCCGGTCACGGAAATTACCGCGATGGCCCATGCGGCGGGGGCGTTTGTTTGCGTTGACGGGGTTTCTTACGCGCCGCACGGGGTGCCTGATGTGGGGGCGCTGGGGCCGGATATCTATCTGTTTTCGGCCTACAAGACCTATGGGCCTCATCAGGGTATCATGGTGATCCGGCGCGCACTTGGTGAAATGCTGCCAAATCAGGGGCATTATTTCAACGCCGATACATTATACAAACGCTTCACCCCGGCGGGGCCGGATCATGCGCAGGTGGCGGCCTGTGCGGGGATGGTGGATTACATCGAGGCGCTGGCCGATCATCACGGCATCGGCGGCACAGCTGTGGAGCGCGGTGCGGGGGTGCATGATCTGATGCGGGCGCATGAAGTGGCGTTGTTGCAGCCACTGCTGGATTATCTGGGGGCGCGCAATGATGCGCGGGTGCTTGGCCCTGCGCAGGCGGGTGAACGGGCACCGACGGTGGCGGTGGCGCTGGAGCAGCCGGGCGAACCCGTGGCGGCGCGGTTGGCGCGCCACGGGATCATGGCAGGCGGCGGCGATTTCTATGCCGTGCGCGCGCTGGAGGCGCAGGGTATCAACCCGAAAGCGGGCGTGCTGCGATTGAGTTTTGTGCATTACACGACCGAAGCGGAAGTCACTCAGCTTATCAAGGCGCTGGACGCGGAACTTTGAGTGGATCAATCCTGTGGTTCCGGCGCGATCTGCGGCTGTCGGATCACCGCGCGCTGAGGGCAGCTTGTGAGACGGGGCCGGTTTATCCGCTGTTTATCCGGGATGCGGCGGTCGACCGGCTGGGTGCTGCGCCGAAATGGCGGCTGGAGGCCGGGTTAGCGCGATTGGCGGGCGCGTTGGATGCGGCGGGGAGCCGGTTGATCCTGCGCAGCGGTGACGCGCTTGACGTATTGCAGGCGCTGATCGAAGAAACCGGAGCAGAGGCGGTGCATTGGCACCGGCTTTATGACCGGCAGGCACGGGCGCGGGACGAACGGGTGAAAACCACGCTCACCGCGTATGGGATAAAGGCGCAAAGTCACGCCGGGCACCTTCTGTTCGAGCCATGGCAAGTGCAGACCGCGGCGGGGGCCGGTTTCAAGGTCTTTACACCTTTTTGGAAGGCGATGCGCGGGCGCGACCCCGGCACGCCGCTGCTGCGCCCGCCCCGGATCGGAGCGCCGGATGTTTGGCCCGAGAGTGAGGCGCTGGAAAGCTGGGGACTGGGGCGGGCCATGCAACGCGGTGCGGCCATTGTCGCAAGGTACGAAGACCCCGGAGAGGCGGCGGCGCAGGCGCGGCTGGAGGCGTTCACTGATGGCGCTATGGCTGGCTATGGCCAGAGCCGCGATGCGTTGGGAGAGAGCGAGGGGAGTTCCGGCTTGTCGGGGTATCTGAGCCTTGGCGAAGTGTCGGCGCGTCAGGTATGGGCGGCCGCGTTCGGTTCGGAGCCGGGACCGGAGTCGAGGCGGGGGGCACGTCCGGGTGGCGAAGGTTTCCTGCGTCAGCTTGGCTGGCGCGAGTTTGCCTGGCATCTGTTGTTCCATTCCCCCGATATGCCGGATACGCCGTGGCGACCGGGTTGGGCGGATTTTCCTTGGCAAGAGACAAGCCCGGCGGCGCAGGCCTGGACCCGGGGGCAAACCGGGGTTGATCTGGTCGATGCGGCGATGCGTGAGCTTTACGTAACCGGGCGGATGCAGAACCGCGCGCGGATGGTGGTGGCGTCATACCTGACCAAGCATCTGATGGTGGATTGGCGGTTCGGGCAACGCTGGTTCGAGGACTGCCTGACCGATTGGGATGTCGCCAGCAACGCGCTGGGCTGGCAATGGGTGGCGGGCTGTGGGCCGGATGCCGCGCCGTTCTTTCGCATTTTCAACCCGGAGAGGCAGGCGGCGAAGTTCGATCCCGATGGCAGATACAGACAACGCTGGCTGGCAGAGGGGCAGGCGCGCCCGCCCGCCACGGCACTGGCGTTCTTTGAGGCGGTTCCGAAACATTGGCGGCTGCACCCGGATATGCCGCGCCCGGCCCCGGCGGTCACGCTCAGGCAGGGACGTGAACGCGCGCTGGCCGCGTGGCGTGCTACGAGAGGGTAGGCAAAAGATGCAACCTTCCCGGAGGTGGTCGCGCGGGGAAATGCAGGCAGTGCGGCATCCCGGCAATGGATCGCAGAATTAAAATCTCTTCTCTTGCACGGTGATGCGCTATCGGCCTAACTGCTGTGAAGACAAGATTAAGTTTGCCAAACCGAGGCTTAGCAATGCCAACATCCTCCCGACTGGCTTCCGCGATCCTGTATGCCGTCCTGGCCTGGGTGATTTCAGGGATGGTGATGGCGCTGGTTCCTGACCGGCAGGAATTTGGTCTTTTCCAGCCAGTGAATGCGGTGATCGGGCTTTTGGTGGGTTGGTTCATCGTCGGTTCGCGCCTTGGTGTCGACTATGTTACCGCGATGGGGATCGGGTTCACCGGCATGGCGACGACGATTTTCTGGTGTCTGTTTGCGCATTCGTTCAACGAGATGCTGCGCCTTGCGTTTGCCCGGCGCTATGACGGGGCGTTGGAGGCAATCATTGCGGTGTTCAAGATCGCGATTGATTATGCGGCCTATCTTGCCAACGGGCCGGTTTTGGTGGCGGCGACGCTTGGCGGAATGATGGCCGGGGTGATTGCGGAATACGTTCATCGGCGCTGGTCCTGAGAGGGCGGACGGTGGCGAAGAACCTTTTTCTTTATGGCACGTTGCGGCATCTGCCGTTGCTTGAACTGGTGGCCGGGGAGTCCGTGAAGACGCTGGCACCGGTGTCGGCGATGTTGCCGGATTACCGGGTGCTTTGGGCCGATGGACATGGCTTTCCGCTGATCGAGGAGGCGGCGGGCGCGCGCGCCGAGGGATTGTTGCTGCGCGACGTGGCGGAGACCGTTCAAAAGCGGCTTGATTTCTATGAGCTGGGCTTTGGTTATGATTTGCGCGAGATCGTGGTGGACGGGCCGGAGGGCGCAAGCGAGGCTGCGATGATCTATTTTCCGCAAGCCGGGTTGTGGCAGCCGGGCAGGGCGTTCGGGCTTGATGACTGGGTGCGAGATTTCTGGCCGATCACCCGCCATTCGGCGCGTGAAGTGATGGGGTATTTGGGCCAATTGAGCGCCGAAGACGTGGCGCGACGTTACAAGATGATCCTGTCGCGCGCGGCGGCGCGGGCGGCGGCTGAAGCTGCCCCGGCACCTTGCGATCTGCGCCGGACGGGGCGGGTTGATGACGTTGCGTTGCGCGAGGATCAGGCCTCGCATCAAGGGTTTTACCTGCTCAAGACGCTCGCCTTGCGCCACGCACGATTTGACGGCACGAAAAGCGAAGAAGTGGTGCGCGAAGTGTTTGTCACTGGCGATGCCGCAACGGTGCTGCCTTATGATCCGGTGCGCGACCGGGTGATGTTGATCGAACAGTTCCGGATTGGCCCGTATGAGCGGAATGATCCTTGCCCGTGGCTGCTTGAGCCGGTGGCAGGGCGGATCGACGGTGGGGAGACCGGCGAAACGACCGCGGTGCGCGAGGCGGTGGAAGAAGCCGGGCTGAAGCTTGACCGAGTTGAGCGGATTGCGGGGTATTACCCAAGCCCCGGTTGTTCGAGCGAGTTTCTTGAGAGTTTTGTTGGCATTGCCGATCTGCCGGATGGCATCGAAGGGCTTGGCGGGGTGGCCGATGAGCAGGAGGACATCCGTAGCCATGTTCTGCCGTTTGAGGCGGCGTTGCGATTGATCGAGACTGGCGAGGCCAATAACGGGCCGTTGATCCTGTCGCTGTTATGGCTTCAGCGTGAGCGGTCACGACTGCGTAATGCCGCGACTGCATCGGGTTGAGTTCCCCCGGCAACCGCCTACATCTGGAAGCGCCCGAAACGCGCCTGAGGATACTTGAAATGCCTGCTCGCCTAATCGCCTCTGATCTTGCCGAAGCAGTGGGGCACACTCCGCTGATCAAGCTTCGCCGTGCCAGCGAAGCAACCGGCTGTACCATTTTGGGCAAAGCCGAATTTCTTAATCCGGGCCAGTCGGTGAAAGACCGCGCGGCGCTTTATATCATTCGTGATGCGGTGGCGAAGGGTGCATTGAAGCCCGGCGGCACGATTGTCGAAGGTACGGCTGGCAATACCGGCATAGGCCTTGCTTTGGTGGGATCGTCGATGGGGTTCAAGACCGTAATCGTCATCCCCGAGACGCAAAGCGAGGAAAAAAAGGACATGCTGCGGCTGGCGGGCGCGGAATTGGTGCAGGTGCCTGCCAAGCCATATCGCAATCCGAACAATTTCGTGCGCTATTCCGAGCGGCTTGCCAAGGCGCTGGCCGAGACGACGCCCGAGGGGGTGATCTGGGCCAACCAGTTTGACAATGTGGCCAACCGGCAGGCGCATATCGAGACCACAGGGCCGGAAATCTGGGAGCAGACCGGCGGTAAGGTCGATGGTTTCATCTGTGCAGTAGGGTCGGGCGGCACGCTTGTCGGCACGGCGATGGCGCTGCAACCAAAGGGCGTGAAAATCGGCTTGGCTGATCCGATGGGCGCGGGGCTTTACAGCTTTTACACCACTGGCGAGATCGCCATGGAGGGTGGCTCTATCGCTGAAGGCATCGGTCAGGTGCGGATCACCGCCAATCTTGAAGGGTTTACCCCCGACATGGCGTATCAGATTCCCGATGCGGAGGCGCTGCCATATATTTTTGACCTGCTGGAGCATGAGGGGCTTTGCCTTGGTGGCTCGTCGGGTATCAACGTGGCGGGGGCAGTGCGCATGGCGCGCGAGATGGGGCCGGGACATACCATTGTAACGGTGCTTGCGGATTACGGGACGCGCTATCAGTCGAAACTTTTCAACCCGACATTCCTGCGGGAGAAAGAGTTGCCAGTACCGGGATGGCTTGACCGGGCGGCGGTGGATATTCCGCAGGTTTTTGAAGCGACCGAATGATGATGTTGAGGGCACTTCTTCTTTCGCTTGCCTTTGTCATGAGTGCGGTTTTCGCCATGGAGGCGGGGCCGGCTGCGGCGCAGGGTGCTGGAGCGATTGGCCCGCCTGTGGCGACCAGGGCCGCCCCGGTCAAGACCACCCTTGGCGATACGCAGGGCTTGGCACCCGATTTTGACAAATGGGCGCAAACCGCGACACGCGCGGAAGCGGCGGTCGAGGCCGGGCGCGCGTCGGATGCGGCGTTGCAGCGGCTGCGCGAAGAACTTGTGCAGTGGCGCGCCACCTTTACCGACGCGCAATCCATCAACAGCAAGACGATCCAGGCGGTTCAGGCACAGCTCAGCGCGCTGGGTCCGGTGCCGGAGAATGGCCAGGAGCCCGAAGAAATTGGCGCGCAGCGCAAGCAGTTGACCGAACAGCTGGCGCAGTTGCAGGCGCCGGGAAAAACCGCTCAGGTGGCGCTTTCAAGGGTTAACGTGCTTATCGGCTCGATTGACCAGATCGTGAGCCAGCGCCAGGCGGCGGCATTGCTTAATCGCGGGCCGACACCGCTCAACCCCGGTCTTTGGCTGGACGGGGTGAGCGCGCTTACGGATTCGTTTGCCAAGACAGGCAGGGAAGTTGCGGCCGCGTGGCGCAGTCAGAGCCAGAGAACAGCGCTCGACAATGCCTTGCCGGTGGTGCTGGTCGTCGGGTCCATCGGGTTATTGCTGTTATTCCTGGGGCGACGCTGGACCGTGCGGCTGAGCCAAAGGGTGCTGGCGGAGCGCACCACGCCGCTGCGCTGGCTGGTGGCATTCGTGCTGTCGCTGGGGCAGGTCATCCTGCCGATTGTCGGGCTGGTCATGTTGGTGGTGGCGGGGTTTCAGACCGGGCTTGTCGGGTTCAGGACCGACCCGTTGTTGCGCGCGCTGGCCGGCGGCGGAGCCACGCTTTTCGTGGCGCTATGGCTGGGCGGGCGGATCTTTCCCAAGGCCGGAATCGCCGAGAAGGACGCGACGCTGACGCCATTGCAGATGCGTGCGGGGCGGTTGATTGCGGGGCTTAGCGGGCTGGTTCTTGCGCTTAACACGGTGATCGGGGAGATTGGCCAGTTCGATGACTGGTCACGCGCCGTGCAAGCGGTGATCTATTTTCCGCTGATCATCGTTGGCGGCATATTGATCTGGCAGGCCGGGGCGCTTTTGCGCCGCCATAATCAGACGCTGGAAGAACAGGCCGACCCGGAAAACGACGCGCCGCGTTACTCCCCACGACTTTACTTCTTCATTGGTCGCGGGCTTGCCATCGCGGCATTTGTTGGGCCGGTTCTGGCGGCGGCGGGCTATCTTGAGGCGGCCCAGCGGATTACATTCCCGCTGCTGTCATCGCTCCTGTTGCTGGCGTTCGTGGTCGTGCTTCAGCGGGTGGTGGCAGAGCTTTACGTGCTGATCCGGCGCCGCGAAGAGGCGCGTGACGGTCTTGTGCCGGTGCTTGCGGGCTTGTTGCTTTTCCTTGGTGCCGTGCCGTTTTTGGCGGTTATGTGGGGGGTATCTCCAAACCAGTTGCAGGATTACTGGCACCGGGCAGTGCAAGGGGTGAAGCTGGGCGACACCACGATCAGCCCGGCAGTGTTCCTGATGTTCGTGGTGGTTTTCATCATCGGCTTCATGGCGACACGGTTGTTGCAAGGCGTATTGAAGGCGAGCGTCCTGCCCAAGACGAAAATGGATATCGGGGCGCAAAGCGCGCTGATTGCCGGGATCGGCTATGTCGGGATTTTTCTGGCTGCGTTGATCGCCATCACCAGTGCCGGGGTCGATTTGACGGCGCTGGGCTATGTCGCGGGTGCGCTTTCGGTCGGGATCGGTTTTGGTTTGCAGAACATCGTTTCCAACTTTGTTTCTGGCATCATCCTGCTGATCGAGCGCCCGATTTCCCAAGGCGACTGGATCGAGGTGAACGGCACGCATGGGACGGTGCGCGATATCTCGGTGCGCTCCACGCGGGTGGAGACGTTCGACCGCTCTGATGTGATCCTGCCGAACGCCGATCTGATTACCGGGACGGTTACGAACTACACGCGCGGCAATACGGTGGGCCGGGTGATCGTGCCGGTGGGCGTGGCTTATGGCACTGATACGCGCATGGTCGCCGATCTTCTGCTTGATATCGCGAAGGCGCATCCGATGGTCTTGGCCAATCCGGCGCCGAGCGTGGTGTTTCAGGGGTTTGGGGCGGATTCGCTTGATTTTGAGATTCGCGCCATCCTGCGTGATGTGAACTGGGTCATGAGCGTGAAATCAGAAATGAATCACCAGATTGCGGAACGGTTTGTCAAAGAAGGGATCGAGATTCCATTTGCCCAGCGCGATATCTGGCTGCGCAACCCCGAAGCACTTGTCGGAGGCGGGGCTGCACAGGTCACCACAGAACCTCAGGCTGCCCCGGAAGACCCGGAACGCGGCGGCTCGACCCGTGATACGCCCCCCGCCGATCCGATGAGGCTTGACGAGACTGACGGCGAGGGCGATGGCGATGGCGACGGAGGCGCGCGTTGAGGTGACAAGGATGCTTTTCCGCGAGGACGCCTATCTGCGCGAAGCTGGCGCAGTGGTAACGGATCATACGCCGGAAGGCGGTATCGTTCTTGATGAGACGGTTTTTTATCCCACAGGCGGCGGTCAGCCGGGAGACAGCGGCACGCTTTCATGGCCGGGAGGGAACACCGAGATTGCCACGACGGTCAAGGGCGAGGCGGGAGCAGTCGTGTTGGTGCCTGCCGAGCCGGTGGCACTGCCGGAGATCGGCTGCCATGTGCATCAGAGCCTCGACTGGCATCGTCGGCACCGGCATATGCGGGTGCATACTGCGCTGCATCTGCTTTCGGTCGTGCTGCCTCTGCCGGTGACCGGCGGGCAGTTGGGCGCGGAGAAAGGGCGGCTTGATTTTGCCATGCCGGAACCACCGGAAGACCGAGATGCGGTGGAAGAGGCGCTCAATGCGTTGATCGACGCCGATCTTGTTGTCTCGGACAGCTGGATCAGCGAGGCGGAGCTGGATGCCAACCCCGAATTGATGAAAACCATGTCGGTGTCTCCGCCGCGCGGGGCAGGCCAGGTGCGGCTGATCCGTATCGGAGAGGGCGCGGGGCAGATTGATCTGCAACCCTGCGGCGGGACCCATGTTGCACGGACCGCCGAGATCGGGCGGCTTAGGCTTGGCAAGATTGAGAACAAGGGCAAGCAGAACCGCCGGGTGAGCATCCATCTCGATTGAACATGGCCGGGGCGGACGGCGCGAGGCGTCGAAAGCAGGCGGTATCGCATGTTTCTGCTATTGCACGAGATTTTTTGGGGGGGGGAGCCGTAAAGCCTTCGTCAACATTATCCCCGATCAAAGCCAATTGATAAACCGGGACTCAAGGGGAGCAAGTCACCCGCTGGGCATTGGCCGGAAATTTTCGATTTCAGGCGGTTCTCTTTTGTTGCTGATTTTGAAATATAAATTGCGTGATCTGATAAACCAGAGTGTCAACAGCAAATAATTGCTCTGATGGTTGTTGACCTAACGCATAACTGTCTGTTTAGTGACACTATGCCAGTGACTGCCAACCCGACGCCAACAAGAATATCAAGCGTCCTGCCATTTATCGGCCAATTGCCCAACCGCCTTCATAAGGTCGGCTTGCGCACAAGAGACGTCTGCGTTGGGAAGCTCACGGTGTCTGCAGGCAATAAGAGTGAAGCGCGACTTTTCCGAATGGGGAGGTCGGCTGAAATTCGTGTTTTGTTGAGAAGGCCGATTTAAGGATTTTGTCAACATTGGTGTATGATGACACCAGCCAGAAAGAGTCGCGAACCGAGCGACCAATCAAACTACCAGCTTAGGGAGAAGACATGACCAATCAAAAAGATCCACTTATGCTTGAAAAGCTTGCGAACGCGGCCCGTGAGGGCAAGGTTTCGCGCCGGTCTTTCATGCATTACGCAATGGCCGCTGGCCTGACGACGACAACGGCCACTGGCCTTTGGACAACGAAGGCGGCAGCGCAACCGAAATCCGGCGGAAACTTCCGCTGGGGTTTGCATGACGGTAACACCTCTGACAGCCACGATCCGGGCACCTACGTCACCCGCCAGATGATCTTCTTGGCGCATACGTATCGCAGCTACCTGACGATGATCAACGGGGATGGCTCACTTGGCCCTGACCTTGCGACGGACTGGGAAGCAAGCCCTGACGCGTCCATCTGGACCTTCAATTTGAACAAGGCGGCGACGTTCCATTCGGGCAAGAAGTGCACGGCAGATGATGTGATTGCATCGCTCAACCATCACCGCGGCGACGATACAAGCTCGGCGGCCAAGGCGTTGTTGACGGATGTGGTCGACATCAAGAAAGACGGCGACCATACCGTTATTGTTGAGCTGAGCGGTGGCAACGCCGACTTCCCCTGGCTGATGACCGATTATCATATGGCGGTTTGCCCGGCGAATGATGATGGCACGATCAATTGGCAAACCGGCGATGGCACCGGGCCTTACAAGATCGATTCCGGCGAGTTCGGCGTTCAATGGCATCTGGTCCGCCATGATGGATGGCATGGCGAAGGCGCGTATTTTGATAGCGTCGACATCCTTGTGCTGAATGACCCCAATGCCCGTCAGACGGCGCTGGTGACCGGCGATGTTGATAGCGTCTCATTGGTTGAGCTGAAGACCATGGCATTGCTTCAGCGCGACCCGAACATTGTCGTTGATAACGTGCCGTCCGCCGCGGCCATCACCTTGCCGATGTTTTGTGACACAGCGCCGTTTGACAACGCCGATGTTCGCAACGCGATGAAGCTGGCGATGAACCGCGACGAGGTCATCGAGAAGATCGCCTTTGGCGCGGCGACCAAGGCCAATGACTTCCATCATTCGCCGGCGCAGCCTTACTGGCCGTCCGATATTCCGCAGCGGGAATACGACCCGGACAAGGCGAAGTCGCTGTTGAAAAAGGCTGGGGCAGAGGGGCTTTCGGTCAGCCTGTCGACAGCCGACAGCGTTTACGCCGGAGCCGTCGATATGGCGGTGCTTTATGCCGAACAGGCGAAAGCCGCTGGGATCAATATCAATGTCGTGCGCGAGCCGAACGACGGGTATTATTCCGATGTCTGGCTGGTGAAACCGTTCTGTCTTGTTTCCTGGGGCGCGCGCCCGACGCCGGACGTGATGTACACGCTGGCTTATAAGAGCGATGCCGCGTGGAATGAGAGCCATTGGCAGAACGAAGAGTTCAACAAGCTGTTGTTGCAAGCCAAGTCGGAGCTTGATGACACCAAGCGGGCCGAAATGTATCACGATATGGCACTGCTTGCGCGCGATGACGGTGGAACGATCATCCCGTTCTTCAATAACTTCGTCTATGCGCACCGCTCGAATGTCGGCGTTCCCGATCAGCTTGCAGCGAGTTGGGAATGTGACGGCGCCCGCGCGGCAAGCCGGTGGTGGTTCACCTAAGCGGCGCGACGCGTCTGCACATGAACTGCTTGTGCACATAAACCAAACGTGCCCCGGAGAACCGGGGCACGTATAGCCCACACGAAAAAAGTGGGCGAAATAACAACGTCGGCGGCATAGACCGGCGTGTGACGACAGGAGGAGGGACGAAATGGGAGATATCCTGGGGCTCGTTGCGAGAACGGCTCGGGTTAGGATTGGTGACGCTGTTTGTCGTCTCGATCCTTATCTTTTTCGCAGTTGAATTGCTGCCGGGCGACATCGCTCAGGCGGTTTTGGGGCAAAGCGCCACACCGGAAACATTGGCGGCCTTGCGTGAGAAATTGGGCCTCGATCAACCGGCGGTGTTTAGATACCTGCAATGGTTGGGTGGCGTCCTCCAAGGAGACTTTGGCGTATCGCTTGTTTCGGGTGAATCCGTGAGCGAAGCGATTACCGGGCGGTTTCTCAACACACTTTTCCTTGCGAGCTATGCCGCTGTCATCGCGGTGCCTTTTGCAATCACACTCGGGATTGTCGTTGCCCTTTTGCGCAACACGATCTTCGACCGGGTTGCCAACGTGATGACGCTGACTTCGATCTCATCTCCTGAGTTCTTTCTTGGCTATATCTTGATCCTGTTTTTCTCGGTCAAATGGCAGATGTTCCCGGCAATCGCGAGTTTGCGGGAGGGTATGAGTTTCGCTGATCTGCTTGATCGTTCGTTTCTTCCGGCGCTCACCCTTGTGCTTGTCGTTACGGCGCACATGATGCGCATGACCCGCGCGGCAATCATCAACCTGCTGGCGTCGCCCTATATCGAAATGGCACGCTTGAAAGGCACGCCGCCTTGGAAAGTCATTGTCCGGCACGCATTGCCGAACGCGTGGGCTCCGATCATCAACGTTGTCGCACTGAACCTGGCCTACCTGATCACAGGTGTCGTGCTGGTTGAAGTGGTGTTCGTTTATCCGGGCATCGGGCAACTACTTGTTGATGCTGTCGCAAAACGTGACTTCCCGATTGTGCAGGCTTGCTGCCTGATCTTCGCGGCCACGTTCATCCTTCTCAACCTTGCGGCGGATGTGGGAGCTATTCTCACGAATCCTCGCCTTCGGCACCCGAAATAAGGAGGGCACAAAATGAGCGTCTTCGTCATTGGTTACTACGCTGCCCTCATCGGGGCATCCAGTCTGGCCGCATACTTCAATCGCCGGTCCGTGTTCCTGCTGTTGTTTTCCCTGACCTTGGTGTCTTTTGTTCTTGGGATTATTGGCGGGGTTGCGGCCTTGCGCTTCGTTGCGGTTTCCGCCGGTGTTCTGGCACTGGCTGCGGGCACATCCTATACCTTCCGGGAATTTCTGATCGCGATATCCTCCAAGAATATGGCGAAAGAGTTGCGCACGGCCCCGCTGACTGCGGCATTTGGCATGTTCGTGATCTTCACCTACGCAATTGCCGGGTTTTTTGCGCCATGGATTGCCCCGCACGGGGAAAGCCAGGTGATTGCTTCGGCCTTTGCTCCGGCGGATCAGAATATGCTTCTGGGGGCGGATCAACTTGGGCGCGACATGTTCAGTCGGCTGGTCTTTGGCGCGCGAAACACTGTTGGTATCGCGCTTGTCGCTACGCTGCTTGCCTTCTTGATGGGCGCGCTGGCCGGGCTTCTGGCCGCGACCAAGGGCGGCTGGTTTGATCAGTTCATGGGGCGCGTTGCGGATGTCATCATGTCGGTGCCATCGCTGATTTTCGCGCTTCTGATGCTGTCGATCTTTGGCACCAACATCGCAGTGATCGTGATCGTCGTTGCGATCATCTACTCGCCACGGGTTTTCCGCCTGACGCGCGCTGTCGCGGGCAATATCGTTGTCATGGATTACATCGAAGCGGCAAAGCTTCGGGGTGAGGGGATTGGTATTTGATCCGCAAGGAGATCCTGCCGAACTCAACCGCGCCACTTATTGCCGAATTCGGTTTGGAATTCTGTTTCGTGTTCCTGTTGATTGCCGGGCTGTCGTTTCTGGGGCTGGGCATTCAACCGCCGACTGCAGACTGGGGCTCGATGGTGCGCGAGAACGCAACCCTTATTTCATTCGGTGACATAACCCCGCTGATCCCCGCCGCGGCCATCGCGCTATTGACGGTTTCGGTGAACTTTGTCGTGGACTGGATGCTGTTCAGGTCCTCTGGCTTGAAGGAGATGTAAAGTGATCAAGAAAGATGACGTGATACTGAAAATCCGTGACCTCAAGATCGAGGGCTATTCGGATGAGGAATGGATCCCCATTATCAAGGGCGTCGATCTCACGCTTCACCGGGGCGAAGTCATGGGATTGATCGGTGAATCCGGCGCGGGGAAGTCGACTATCGGTGCGGGTGCGATGGGTTATGCCCGCGACGGGACACGGATTTCGGAAGGCTCTTCTATCGAGTTTGACGGAATGGAGTTGACCACCGCCACCGAAAGTGAGCGCCGTGCGCTGCGCGGGTCGCGCATCGCCTATGTCGCGCAGTCGGCGGCAGCGTCGTTCAATCCTTCACACCGGATCATTGACCAGCACACCGAAGCGCCGGTTCATTATCGGATCAAGAAGCGTATGGAAGCGCAGGAAGATGCGATGGAGCTTTATGAGCGCCTGCGCCTTCCCAACCCGACCGAAATCGGCTTTCGCTATCCGCATCAGGTTTCTGGCGGGCAATTGCAAAGGGCGATGACGGCGATGGCGATGTCATGCCGACCGGATTTGATCATTTTCGACGAACCGACCACCGCGCTTGACGTAACAACGCAAATCGAAGTGTTGGCGGCGATCCGGGATATTGTGAGCCAGTTCAATACGGCGGCGATCTATATCACCCATGATCTTGCGGTGGTTGCGCAGATGGCTGACACGATCAAAGTGCTTCTGAAAGGCCGGGAGGTCGAAGAGGCCCCGACCGAGAAAATGCTGTCGTCGCCGAAGGAGGAATATACCAAGTCGCTCTGGGCGGTCCGCAGTTTCCAACGCCCGCAAAAGGCACGCCCCACGGATGGCAGCAAGCCTCTCATCTCCGTTAAAAATGTGGATGCCGCCTATACCGGCGGGGTGAAGGTGCTGGATGATGTGTCGTTTGATATTTATCCAGGCATGACCGTGGCCGTGGTGGGCGAGTCCGGGTCGGGAAAATCGACGACTGCGCGCGTCATAACCGGGCTATTGCCGCCGTCGGAAGGCGAAGTTCTGTTCAATGGCGAACCGATGCCGCCGAAATACACCGACCGGAGCCGCGATCAACTGCGCCAGGCGCAGATGATTTATCAGATGGCGGATACGGCTTTGAACCCGAAGGTTCGGATATCCGATATTATCGGACGACCTGCGCAGTTCTACTCGGGCCTGAGCGGGCCAGCCTTGAAGCAGCGGGTTGACGAGCTTCTTGATCTCATTGAGCTTGAACCGTCGCAATATTACAATCGCCTGCCACCGGAACTGTCTGGTGGTCAGAAACAGCGGATCGGAATTGCGCGCGCGCTTGCCGCGGAACCAAGCTTCATCATCTGCGACGAAGTTACATCCGCACTGGATCAACTGGTCGCGGAAGGAATCCTGAGGCTTCTTGATCGGCTCCAGAAAGAGCTTGGCCTGGCTTACATGTTCATCACCCACGATCTGGCGACGGTGCGTTCCATCGCGGATGAAGTGGTGGTCATGCAGTATGGCAAAGTGGTTGAGCAAGGCCCGAAGGATGTGATGTTCACGCCGCCGCATCACGAATATACGGATCTGTTGTTGTCCTCGGTTCCGGAAATGGACCCGAACTGGCTGACGACGGTGCTGGAAGAACGTGGCGTTGATAATATCGGCGAGGCTGCGGAGGTTTAATGCGTCACGCCTTGCCGCCCTAAGGCGGCTCCGCGTTTGATCCTAAAGAGAGCAAACGCGGGCCCGCTTTTATCAGATCACGTAATCGCCATGCCCGAAAAGATCATCGCCCCAAAGATGATACTATAGACGAAAATGACTGTCGGCAGCGAACCGCGGGTGGAGCGGGACTCACGAATGAGAGTGGTGCGCGAAATCATTGTGTATCCTCCGTGCTTCGTTATTCGTTGAGCGTGTTTGCTGCAACTGACAGGGAGCCCGTACTACATTATTTGGCTTTGACCAAGCCCGATAAGACATTCCCGATATGCAGTGTTTGCAACCCTTGAGCTGAGCCGTCAGGGTAAAGGGCGGGATGCTCTAGCTTGGCAGAGGAGGCGCGCCGGTTAAGCGCGATCCGGTCTATTGGTGGGTCGTGAGAGGCTCGAACTCCCGACATCTTCGGTGTAAACGAAGCGCTCTACCAACTGAGCTAACGACCCGGAACCGGCCCGGTCAATAGCGCGGTGTCTGGCCTCGCGCAAGTCATTTCTCGCTCTTCTTCGGGACGTTGCGGCACGGATGACAAGGCGCGATGCGCGCGGCATGATTGTTCTACGAAGCGGGGAGCCGGGGATGCGATGAGACTGCATGACATGTTGAGCGCGGCGGCGCAGGCGAAAGGGTCGGCGCTGGCGATTATTGATCATGACGGGCAGCGGTTCAGCTGGGCCGATATGCGTGCGGGCGCGGAGGCGGCGCGGGCCGCGTTGGAGCAGCGTGGGATCAGTGAGGGCGCGCGGGTGGTGATCGTGCTGGAGAACAGCGCAGCCATGCTGGCATGGCTTTACGGGATCACGCTGGCGGGTGCGATTGCCTGTCCGGTGAATGCGCGGCTGACCGGGGCGGAGCTGAATTATATTTTGGAACATAGCGAGGCGGCGGCGGTGGTTTGCACCATCGAGACCGGGACGGCGCCGCAAGCCCATGCAGAGCGGTTGCAGGCGGAGCGGATTGATGGCCCGGTGGGGGCAGTTGCCTTGGCCACGTGGGCAGGCGGCGCGGCGCTGGAAATGGCGCAAGACGATGCGCAACGGGTGGCGATCCTGCTTTATACATCGGGCACCACGGGGCGACCCAAGGGGGCGATGCTGAGTCATGCCAACCTTTGTGCCTCTGCTGCGGCATCACGCGATTCGCGCGATCTGATGGCGGCTGATCTGGTCTATCTGGCCTTGCCGGTGAGCCATGTGTTCGGGCTTGCCACGATCCTTGCGGTGACGCTGACGCAGGCGGCTGCGTGGTTGGAGGCGCGATTTGATGTGGCGCGGCTTCATGCGGCGCTGAACCGGGAGGTAACGGTGTTTCCGGCGGTGCCGCAGATGCACGCGCAGTTGTTCCAATATGCGCGCGAGCGCGGCCATAGACGCTATGAAGGGCGCGCCTTGCGCTATGTCTCCTCTGGTGGCGCGCCGCTTGACCCGGCATGGAAACGCGAAGCGGAGGCGTTCTATGGCGTAGCCTTGCAGAACGGGTATGGATTGACCGAAAGCAGTTCCGGCGTGTGCATGACCCGCAACGCATTGGGTGATCCGGATGTTTCTGTCGGCGTGCCGATGCGCGACGCATTGTTGAGGGTCGAATTGGGTGCGCCGGGGGCGGACCGGGCGGCGGGGATTGGAGAGGTGGAGATTGCCGGGCCACAGGTGATGCTGGGGTATTTCCGCGCCCCTGAGCAGACGGCACAGGTGATGACGGCGGATGGTTGGCTCAGAAGCGGCGATCTGGGCCGGATTGATGCGGCTGGGCGGCTGCATCTGGTTGGGCGCTCGAAAGAATTGATCATTCATTCGGGGTTCAATGTTTACCCGGCCGAAGTTGAAGCGGCGCTGACCGAGCATGACGCTGTGGTTCTGGCGGCCGTTATCGGGCGCGCGGCGCAGGGCAATGAGGAAGTGCTGGCCTTTGTGACGCTGGCGCCGGGCGCGGTGACAAGCGAGGCCGAATTGCGGGAGTTCCTGCGCGCCCGGTTGGCGCCATACAAGGTGCCCGCTCGCATCGTGATTGCCGATGCGCTTCCTGCCGCGCCGACGGGAAAGATTCTCAAAGCGCAATTACTGAAACATTTTGCCATCGCGCTTCTGTGACGTAGAGAGGCGACATGGGTGAGTTTACGATATTCATGGCGGTGGCGCCGGGTCTGGAGCAGACACTGGCCGAGGAAGCGCGCGAAAAGGGTTTTCGCGATGTTGCCCCGGTGCCCGGTGGAGTGGAGGCACGCGGTGACTGGCCCGAGATATGGCGCGCCAATCTGGAGATGCGCGGTGCTGCGCGGGTGCTGGTCCGGCTTGGTGAATTCCGCGCTTTTCATCTGGCACAGCTTGACAAGCGGGCGCGGAAATTTCCGTGGGGCGATGTTCTGCGCGCTGATGTGCCGGTGCGGGTGGAGGCGAGTTGCAAACGCTCGAAAATCTATCATGCGGGCGCGGCGGCAGAGCGTATCAGCCGGGCGATTTCAGAGGAGTTGGGCGCGCCGATCAGCAAAGAGGCGGCATTGGTGGTCAAGGCGCGGATTGACGATAACCTTGTGGTGCTGAGCCTTGATACCAGCGGGGAGGCGCTGCACCGGCGCGGCCTCAAGCAAGCGGTTGGCAAGGCTCCGATGCGGGAGAACCTTGCGGCACTTTTTCTGCGGCAATGCGGGTATCAGGGTGATGAGCCGGTGATTGATCCGATGTGCGGCTCTGGCACGTTTCCGATTGAGGCGGCGGAAATCGCGGCCGGGATGCAGGCGGGGCGCGCGCGAGGCTTCGCGTTTGAGCAATTGGCCGGGTTCGATGCGGGCGCGTTCGAGGCGCGCAGGCGCGCAGGCGGCACCGCCCCACAGGCGCAGTTTTACGGGTTCGACCGCGACCAAGGCGCGGTGCGCAATGCACAGGCCAATGCCGAGCGTGCGGGGGTGAGCGCGTGGGCGAAATTTGCCTGCCAGCCGGTAAGCGCGCTTCAACGACCTGAGGGGCCCAAGGGGCTGGTGATCGCCAATCCGCCTTATGGTGCAAGGATCGGCAATCGAAAGCTTTTGTTCGCGCTTTACGGCAGTTTCGGGCAGGTGTTGAAGGAACGCTTCGGCGGCTGGCGCGTCGGAGTTGTCACTGCGGATTCCGGGCTGGCAGCGACGATGGGCCTGCCGTTTGAGGCGGGCGCGCCGGTGGCGCATGGCGGGATCAGGGTGCAGCTTTTTCAGACCTCCCCACTGGCGTGATCCCGCATGTCGGCGCGGTTGCCGAGATCGCAGTTGGACAGGTCGCCCTGCGCAATGCTAGGCTGAAACCATTCAAGCGGGTTATTTCATCGCCCGTTGCATTCTTTCATTTGGTTTCGCGGTATTTTTGGATACTGACAGTGTGGATTTTGACAAACCAGACGGATTTTTCCGCCGAGAGCATATGGACCCGCGATGAACGCGGGGCCGAGTTCTGGATGGTGGCCATAAAGGCCTGTTTCGAGATTGATGAAGATGGCCGTCAGCGCGTGGCAGAGGTGCAGACGCCGGTGCATTACGTGCCGGAGTTTGCCGGTGATCCACTGTGCAGCGGGTTGGTGCATGAAGGCGATTTCGCGCTCTGGAAAGCGGGCACGGATGTGTTGGTGACGGGCCACGCCCATGCGCCCGAGGGGCGCGCGGTGGAGCGCATCGGCATACGGCTGAAGCTTGCCGATATTGACAAGCGCCTTATCGTGCTGGGCGAGCGACAGATTTATGAAGGCGCGGTGGGGCTTGGGCTGACCGCGCCATATCCGTTCGTGAAGATGCCGGTTGTCTGGGAGCGGACCTATGGCGGCTGGGACAGGACCGGGGAGCGTGAAACATGGGATGAGGCGAACCCTGCCGGGTGCGGCTTTGCCCGTGCGGGCACGCATCTTGTTGGCACGCAGGCACCCAATATCGAATATCCCGACGCGCCCTATGGCGGGGCGGGCAGCGGGCGGGCGGCGGGCCTTGGCGCGTTGGCGCATCACTGGAGTGCACGGGCGAAATATGCGGGCACGTATGATGCCGCTTGGGAGAAGACGCGCAACCCGCTTTTGCCTGCGGATTTCGACCGGCGTTATTGGCGCGCGGCGCCAGAGGATCAGCAGACCAAAGCACCGCTGATCGGCTATGAACAGGTGGCGCTTGGCGGGATGACCCCGGAGGGGGTTTGGAGCCTGATCCTGCCACGGTTGAAATTCGATGTCATAAGCCGGTTCAAGGGCGGTGCGGATGTGCGGCAGGCACCGGCGATCCACACGTTGAAGCTTTGCCCGGATGAGCGGCGTTTCGAGATCGTTTATCAGACCGCACTGGAAGTGCCACCGGGACGGGAAGAGAAGCTGGCCGAGACGGTCGTGCGGCTTAATCCCCGGCTGGGTGTGCCGGATGCGGTTCGGCGCGCGGGCGTGTGGACCGGGCAAGAGTTGGCGCGGGCAGGATGAGTGGGCTAGCGATCATCGGTTGCGGCGCGCGCACCCCGCTGGGCTTTGACCGGGTGAGCAGTGCGGCGGCGGTGCGGGCGGGAATTTCGGCAATCGCAGAGCATCCGTTCATGATCGACCGCTTTGGCGCACCGATGAAGGTGACGCGCGACGCCGGGCTTGATCCGGTGCTGGCAGGGGCAGAAAGGTTGGCGGCACTGGCGCTGCCCGCCGCAGTTGAGGCGCTTGAGGGCGTGACGGAGCCGGGGCGGATCGCGGTGGTGGTGAGTTTTGGCGAGGTGCGCCCCGGTCAGGCGAGTGGTGTGGCGCAAGAGGTGGCCGAGCAGTTGCAAGCCGGGCTGGCCGAACGGGTGCAGATCAGCCAGGTCGTGCCTTGGATGGGCGGTCATGCCGGGGGAATCGCGGCGATGGAGGCGGGGGCCAAGTTGATTGCGCAAGGCCGGGCCGATGCCGTGCTGGCGGGCGGGGTGGAGAGTTACCTTAACCCGGAGACGTTGGAATGGCTGGATGAGACCGAGCAGCTTCATTCGGAAGAGAACATCTATGGATTTTGTCCGGGCGAAGCGGCGGGTTTTGTGTTGATGGCGCGCGCCGGGGCAGGTGATGCTGCGCCGTTGGTCGGCGTGACGGCGACGGGATCTGGACACGAGGAAAACCTGATCGGCACCGAAGACATTTGCCTTGGCGAAGGTTTGGCGGCGGCGTTTCATGGCGCTGCGGCGGGCTTGCAAGAGGGCGAGGCGGTGGACCAGATTATTTGTGATATGAACGGTGAGCGGTATCGCGGCAATGAATACGGTTTTGCTGTGTTGAAAAGCAGCGGGCTTTTCCGCAATGCCGCCGAATTCGAAGCGCCCGCCGATTGCTGGGGCGACGTTGGTGCGGCATCGGGGCCGCTTTATGCCGCGCTGGTCATAGAGGCGGAGGCGCGGGGGTATGCCAAAGGGCCGCTCAGCCTGATCTGGGGCAGTTCGCAAGCGGGCCAGCGCAGTGCGGCGTTACTCAGACGTAGGGAGGGAGGTTGATGCCGACGCATATTTTGGTGAACGGTCTTGGGCTGACCTACAAGAGCACGATCGGGCTTTCGATGGCGACGATCCCGGATGTGTGCAAGACGCCATCCCCCGGTGGGCCGGTACCAATCCCCTATCCGAATATTGCCAATCAGTCATCGCTCGACAAAGGCACCAAGACGGTCAAGGCCAAGGACAAGATGATCGCCGTCAAAGGCTCGCAATATACTCGCTCGAACGGCGATGAGGCGGGCACGGCGGGGGGCGTGAAATCATCCGTCAACATGAAGGCGACGGATTGGATCACCTATAGTTTCGATGTGAAGATGGATGGCAAGAATGCTTGCCGTCACACCGACAAGAAGTTTCACAACAATCAGAACACGGTGGATCTGGCGGGGAATCTGGACGTGGGGGCGGGGCTTGGCGGCGGTGACAACCCGCTTGAGATCAAGTGCGAAGAAGCGCCTGCTAGCAGCGACAAGAAGCTGTCCGATTGCCAGAAGAAAGAAATCTGCGCCAAGTGTAAACGGCTCAACGAAATGGCGGACGATCCGAACACAAGCATGAGCCGGACGACCAGTGACAAGGCGGTGCACAAGAAACGGCGCAAGCAGGGCAACAAGGCGGCCCATGACGCGAAGAAGGGAATGCGCAAACGTCTGAAGGAAGGCAACACCGAGCCGAACCTGCCGTTTCAGGTTGATGATGAGGATTGCAAGAAAGAGTTGAAGAAACAGGCGGAAGACAATGATTATAAAGGATTCAGTGCCGATCATGTGCATGAAATTCAGATCGGTGGCCATCCAACCGCGACCGAGAACCTTAAATGGATGACCAGCCGGGCAAATAGCTGGATCGGAACCACGCTGAAGAAATTCGACCCCGACCCGCCGGTTGGCCATACCGGGGTCAAGCCGGATTGCTGCTGACCTCCCGCCGTGGCGGGAAAGGCCGGAGAAGTGATGACTGCACCGCGTTTGGCGGCGCTCCCCAGCCGGGGACAACCCGCAAGACGCTTTAGGAGACGGGCCAATGACACCCAATGAGATCAAGCAGTTGATAGACGAAAACCTGCGCCTCAAGGCCGAATATGAACGGCTGGTCAGCGATGAGGTGACCGACCGCGGGGAGCCGAGCGGCGCCTCGGAAGAAATGCTTGCTGCGTGTGACAAGACATGGGGTGCGCGGTTGCCGCAGAGCTATCGCCAGCTTTTGCAGGTGCGCGACGGGATCAGGTTTTTTGACGGCGATTCACATATCCTCTCTACAGCCGAGCTGATGCAGGACTGGGTGCGCACGGAATGCGCGCTCAAAGGGGAAATGTTTGTCGAATTCAGCGATGGGAATCCGTTTGCCCAAGGTGCGCTGCCGGTGATGATCGGCGAGGATTCGAACGCCATGTTGCTTTGGGAGCCAAGCGGCGATGAGGGTGCGGGTGCGTTCGTGGAATATGATATTGTCGAGCGGATCGACGACTATGAAACCGTGTTCGACTATATTCGCGACGACACTGAGATCGTCAGCGAAATGGTCAGTGACGAGGCAGAAGAGGCCGAGTAATGGAAGGGCACCTTCCCACCGAATTGACGCGGATGACGGCGGATGACGGCACGGTCGTGGTCAAGGTCCTGCGCGAGTTGATGTTCTATAAGGTGGCGTTCAGCGTTGAGGACCATGACGCCTTGATCGCGCTCTACAAACGCTATTGCCCGCAAGCGCGCGACAAGCTTTTCAAGATCCCAGAGCTTTCCTCATGGTCGCCAGTGCGCGCGCCCGAGTTGACCATGAGCGCGCGCGAGCAGCGTTCAAAGCCGCTGGCCGAGTTTGAGGCCGTGCGCCGCCGCATTGCCGAGCGACGCTGGTTCTTCTCGAAACTGTGGGACGGGCGCGAGATTGACGACGCGGACGGAAGTTGGAGTCTTGATATCGAGCGGCGCCGGGCGGAGGACGGCACGTGGCACGGCTTCGTGCGCATTCTGCTGCCGCTTGATGTGCCGGACGAAACCCATATTTCCCTTGCCCGCGACGTTGTGGAGGCGGTTTCGGTGATTTCGGGGCATGGCGGCTATGTGTTTGCCTATCTGCCGGACCGCAAGGCCACGGCGTTTGATCAGATTTACGCGGCATCAAGGCGCTTCAAGGGGATTGATATAGAGGATCTGAAGGTCACACTGGCGCATATGCGAACCGCCCTGAAGCCGCCGTGTTGGCTTAATATCCTTGGGCGTGAAGGGGCGCATGAACCGGCGCTTTGGCGCGCGGTGGTGGCTATGCAGCGGGACGAGGGCGTTGAGGTGATGGACAATCAAAACGCCATGACCGTGCAACTTTCCGCACGCCCGGAAGTGTTTAACGTCAACCACCGGGACGCAATTCCACAAAGCTATCAGCGTTACAGCGCGATAACTGCGTCCGCCCGGTTAAAAGATATTGGCACTTTCTCTGGCCCGCGCTTTGCCGATAATCCCGATGCAACGCCAGAATGGCTTGCCCGGTTCGACAGGCTTGCCTAAGGCCTGATCCCGAGGCCGCTGTTTCAGGGGGCTGGCAGAGCGTCTTCATGAGCGGTTATGGCAGCTTGCAAACGCTCCGCCGCTGCCCGCACGCCCGGTGCGTCATGGCGCAGGAACCGCTCAAGCCGGGTGCCGGGGTTGCCGCCATGCGCAATCAACGCGGTGAGGGCGGCCTCGATCTTGATCGGATCGCCCGCGTCGATCCAGACGCGCACCACCGGGGCGGTGATCTTGGGCGCCAGCCACTCAAATGCGCCGAAAAGGCCGCGCGGGCCGCTTTCGCAGAAGCGCGCGAAGGCGAGAGCCTGTTCGATGCGGCGCGCATCGGCGGTATCGAGCGCGTGGAAGGCGACAGCGAAAAGCTCTCCCTTTTCGGGGAAGCTTTCAAACGCGTTGATCAGGAAAGGCCACGCTGCTGCTCCGGCGATACGGATGCCATCGAGATTGGCTTCGAGCCTGGCATCGACATGGGCGATGGCAGGCAGATCGGGCGGGTCTTCGGCGGCGAGTGTGTCGCGCTGTGCCCATTGGAAGGCCGCAGATTCGACATGTTCGCGCACGACGGATTCGACGATTGTTTTTAGCTTTGGCATGGCCGTTCACGGCTGAGGTAAAAGGGTTGGGTGCAACGTATTTATATAAAGTTCGCTATCCTGCAAGCCTTGCCGATCGTGTTCTACGTGTCAAGCAAGCGGAAAGCGGCGAGGCGGGCGTTTCGTGGTGGACGAAGCCTGAGCAAGGTCGGTATGGTCGCGCGCGCCTGAAAGGCGGATTCTGAACCGATGTGACAAGGAAATCACGATGTTGAACGCCGACGAATTGAGCCGTTTTGTGAATCTTGGGATTGAGTGTCAGGAGGACGGGGTTTGGATTGTCACGCTGAACCGGCCCGACAAACGGAATGCGCTTGATGAAGCGACGATTGAGGAATTGATCGAGCTTTTCGGCAAAGCGCCGCGACAGGGCGCGCGCGCCATTGTTCTGGCCGGGGCGGGGGACCATTTTTGTGCCGGGCTTGATCTGGTGGAACATCACAGAGAGGACCGCAGCCCGGCGGATTTCATGCATGTTTGCCTGCGTTGGCACGAGGCGTTCAACAAGATGGAATATGGCGGCGTGCCGATCATTGCGGCGCTTCACGGTGCGGTTGTCGGTGGCGGGCTGGAGCTTGCCAGTTCGGCGCATATCCGGGTGGCGGACGCGAGCGCCTATTTTGCCCTGCCGGAGGGACAGCGCGGGTTGTTCACCGGCGGCGGCGCGACAATTCGGGTTGTCGATCTGGTTGGCAAGGCGCGGATGGTCGACATGATGCTGACTGGTCGTGTGTATCAGGGGCAGGAGGCGATGGATGTGGGGCTTACGCAGTATCTCGTGGACGGATCGAGCTTTGACAAAGCGATCGAGCTTGCCCGCCGGGCGGCGGCCAACCTGCCGCTGAGCAATTTTGCAATCTGTTCGGGGGTGAGCCACATGCAGAACATGTCGGCACTTGATGCGGCCTATTCGGAGGCGGTGTTGGCCGGGATCGTCAACACACAACCCGATGCGCGCGAACGGCTGGAAGCGTTCGGCAACAAGACAGCAGCTAGAATTCGCCCCACCGGTGCGGCGAAGTCATAGCGGGTTGCGAGCGCGCCCCTTGATCTGGTGCTTGGTGAGTTCCGCCGACCGCAGCCGAGTGACGGAGCCGGGCGCTTGGCACCTTTTTACTGTGCGAAAAAGATGACCGTCATGATGGCGCCGACCAGCACCACGAAGCCACGAAGATAATCGGTGTTTTTAACTTTCCGGCTTAGTTCCGCGCCACCATAGCCGCCGATGGCGGTGGCGATTGCCATCGGAACGGCGAATTTCCAAGCAATCAGCCCGGCGGCGATAAAGGTGACTGCGGACGTGACTGAAAGAATTGCGGAGAGCAAGGTTTTCAGGCCGTTCATGGCGTGCATGTCGGTGTAGCCAAGTAAGCCGAATGTTGCCAGCAGCAGGATGCCAAGACCGCCATTGAAATAGCCCCCGTAGATCGACACGGCAATGATGGCCATGCCAGAGATCAACGGCCCGGCGGGCGGAAAGCCCCGGTTATTGAGGTTTCGCGTCAGAGCCGGGCCGAAGGCGAATAGCACGGTTGAGACCAGCAGTAACCACGGCACGACACCGCTGAAGGCCTCGTTCGTGGTCATGATCAGCAGAAGTGACCCGGCAAGACCGCCGATTACCGAGACGATAAGCACGGATTTGATGGCCAGACTGCCTTGGCTGCGTATGTCGCGGCGAAACGCCCATGCGCTGCCAAAATAGCCGGGCAGGGCGGTCAGCGTCGCCGTTGCATTGGCGGTTACAGGGGGAATGCCGAGATAAACCAAGGCCGGGAAGGTAAGAAACGTGCCACCACCGGCCACAGCGTTTAGAACGCCAGCAGAGAAACTGGCGATGATCAGCAGAACAAGATCGGACATGCGCGCGGCCTTTGAGTGTAATTTCTTGCTTTCTATTGCACGGGGCCGGATCGGACTTCAATTCGGTTCGTACGCAAGAGCCATGAAATCGCGCGCGGCGCCCCACGGCTGGCGGAGAATAGGCCGTTGGTGCAGCCTGAAATCGGCGGCATCCCCTCTGTTATTCAGTCGCGGGCGGAAAGCGATGGGTCACGTTCATCTTCGGTGGGGATGTGGCGCGGCTCAAATAACGGGAAATACCATTTCCACAGGATCGCGCGGCGAAACCAAGCAACCGGGCCTTGCTCTCTTCGGAGAGCTGATTTTGGGAAAAGCTCCAAAAGCACCCAAAGCGGCGCGAGAAGGCCGTGGGTGTGCGAATTGTGCAGCGGCGCGTTTGGATCGGGCGGTGCATAGGGCAGACCTCCGGGCGTGCGTGCCGCGGCGACGGCCCCTTCGAGATAACGTTTTCGGGCGCTGCGTTTGAGCGCCAAGCCATAGGCGCGGCGGCCGGGGAGCTTTGCGCGCCGGGCGGTCTTGCGGTGGGCGTTGTCTTCGGTGTCGGCGGCTTTTTCCATTTCGGCCAGCGCATCGAGCATCCACAGGGCGGAAATTTTGCCGAGGCCGCTTTCATTTTCGGGCGGGGAGCCGCCAACATCGGAGTGAAAGCCCGGAAACCAGCGTTGCCGTACATATTGCTGGCGTTTCGATTTTGGGTTGCGAAAATTGTTGCCGTAATAGACCGGCTGGCCGGTCTCATCGTCAATCTCAGGCTGCCAGTGCTGGGCACGAAAGAGCGACCGGCGGTCATGCGCGCCAAGGGCGTGTGCGATGATGCGCACGGAGACGTTGGCGTTGACCGACGGGTGGGTGCCGAACTCGATGAAGCTTCCGAATTTGCGCAGGTTGTATAGCGGGCGGCGAAACCGCAGCATTGAACTGACGGTATCAAACAGGAGCAATGCGCGGATCGGGGCCGGGGACGGATCGAGGGCGCGTTCATATTCACGCAGGGACTGGAAGACCTTGTTGTCGGGTTCGGTGGCCTCATGATCGCTGACATAGCGATAGGCGCGGAAGACCGGCGTAATAAGATGCAGCCGGGCAGGCTCGACAAGGCCGAAATTATGAATGAACCCTGCCAGCATCCGGGCGGCATAGGCCCCGCGTGAGAAACCGATGATATGGATATGGTCGTTCTCTGCTGCATCGGCAGAGAGACCGGGATCATCGGCGCGTTTGCGTTCTTTTGAACGATACTGTGTGCAAAGAACGCGGTATGCCGAAAGCACGTCATCTTCGAGGCCATACCCGAAGGCTTGCCCGAGCAGGCCGGTGATTACCTGACGGGTGCGCCCCAGGAATTGCGGGCCGCCATAGGTGCCGACACCCATCACGTAATGGACGATCTGATCGTCGGTCTTGGCGAGAGCCTTGTAGAGTTTGAGGACGTTGGATTCGCGATCCCCGATCTCGTTGCCGGTGCCGTCAATGCAGATCACGATTTTTGCCACGGTGCGCGCCCCCTGATTTTCAGGGTAGGGTGGCGGGGTGGTAAATCAACGGGGGATTTCCCGACTTTCGGGGGGTGATAGATAGTCTGCGTCAGTGACGGGCTCAAGCCAGTCGGTCGGGCTGTCGCCCTGCTTCTCCTGAGCGGCGATATGGCTCATGGCGCAATCGGGGGCGGCGCCGTGCCAGTGTTTTTCGCCCGGCGCGAACCAGATCACGTCACCGGGGAATATCTCGCGCACCGGCCCGCCATCGGATTGCGCCCGGCCCTTGCCAGAGGTGACGATCAGGGTTTGGCCAAACGGGTGAGTGTGCCAATTGGTGCGCGCGCCCGGCTCAAACGTGACTTGCACGGCGTTCAGTCGTGCCGGGGCAGGGGCCGAGATGATCGGATCCATCCGCACCGTGCCGGTGAAATAGTCCGCGGCAGGGGTTCGCGAGGGGCGCGACCCGGCTGGGTGAAGGTCCATGATGTTTCCTTTCTGACGGCTCTTTGCGCGCTTGGTGTCAGCCGCGACGTCTGCGCCTGCGGCCGGTCGCTTCTGTCGAATGGCCCGCGTTGAAATTGACATCCGGCAATGTGACGATGCTTTCAAGGATTGGGAACGGTTCAACCGCGTTAGGCAGGGCAGAGGCGTTGACGAAGTGTTCCTGAAAGCGTGGCTCAACCGCGGATTCAATCTTTTCGATATGATGAACCGTGGTTTCGATCTCGGCGCGGGATTTGGCGTTGAGCAGCGCGATGCGCGCTCCGGTGCCGGCGGCATTGCCCGCAGAGGTGACTTTTTCGAGCGCGCAATCCGGGATCATGCCCAGAACCATCGCATGTTTGACAGAGATATGCGCGCCGAAAGCCCCTGCGAGCACGATGCGATCGACGGTATCGACGTTGAACTTGTCCATCAGCAGCCGTGCGCCGGAATAGAGCGCCGCCTTGGCCATCTGGATGGCGCGGATATCGGGGTTGGTGACGGTGATTTGCGGGCTCGTCTCTGAGCCGTGGCAGAGAACATAGGAATGGGTTCGGCCATCGGGGATGCAGCGCGGCGTGCCGGTTTGTTCGGCAGAGCCGATCAGGCCGGAGGGATCGACGATTCCCGCGAGACGCATTTCGGCAATCACCTCGATGATGCCTGAGCCGCAAATGCCTGTGATGCCGGTGGAGGCGATAGCGGCGGCGAACGCGGGGTCGTCGGACCACAGATCACAGCCGATGACACGGAAGCGTGGTTCCTTGGTGACGGGGTCAATCTCCACCCGCTCGATCGCACCGGGGGCGGCGCGTTGGCCGGAGCTGATTTGCGCGCCTTCGAAGGCGGGACCAGTGGGCGAAGAGCAAGCAAGCACGCGGGATTTGTTCCCCAGTTGAAGCTCGGCATTGGTGCCGACATCAACAAGCAGCACAAGGTCTTCGGATTTGTCGGGGGCTTCGGAAAGCGTGACGGCGGCGGCATCGGCACCGACATGGCCCGCAATGCAGGGCAGGATATAGCTGCGGGCAGCGGGATGGAGGGCAAGGCCGAGATCGGACGCGCGCAGGTGCAGGGAGGAGGAAAGGGTCAGCGCGAAAGGCGCTTGGCCCAGTTCATACGGATCAAGCCCAAGGAAGAGGTGGTGCATGACAGGGTTCATCACGAATACCGAATCCATGATCAGGGCCTTGTCGATGCCCGCCTCGGCGGCGACGTCGGTGAAAAGCGTGTTCATCCCTTCGCGCACGGCCTTGGTCATCTCGGCGGCGCCGCCTTCGTTCATCATCGAATAGGAAACGCGCGACATCAGGTCTTCGCCAAAGCGAATTTGCGGATTCATCATGCCGGAAGAGGCAACGACTTCGCCAGACGCCAGATCGCAAAGGTGCCCGGCAATGGTGGTGGACCCCAGATCGACCGCAACGCCATAGATGCGCCCTTCGTAAAAGCCGGGCCAGAGATGCATGACGCTGGGCGTGCCGTTTTGATCGGTGTGAAGCGCGACCGTGACTTTCCAACCGCATTTTCGCAGGGCTTTTTGAAGATAAGGTAAAACTTCAATATCGGCTTTTACGCCTTTGATATCCCATTGACTATCAAGCGCCTTTGCAATGCGCTCAAGGTCGCCGGAGGGTTCGTGCATATCGGGTTCTTCGACCTCGACATAATAGAGGCGGACGGCAGGGTTCATCACGATATCGCGGGCTTCGGCGCGTTTGCGCACGACCTGTTTATGAACCTGACTTTCCGGCGGCACGTCGATCACCACATCCGTCAGGATTTGCGCCTGACAGCCGAGGCGGCGACCTGTTGGCAGGCCGCGCTTTTCGTCATAGCGGGCTTCAACGGCATTCCATTCGGAAAGTGCATCGGCGGCGACGTGGACGCCATGTTTGGGAAACTCCCCGTAAGCCGGAGAAACCTGACATTTTGAGCAAATCCCACGGCCGCCACAGACCGAATCGAGATCAACGCCAAGTTGACGCGCGGCAGTCAGCACAGGGGTTCCAGCGGCAACATGGCCGCGTTTTCCGGATGGGGTGAAGATGACGAGGGGATCTTTGGTCATGCCTGAGTCTGCCTGCTAAATTGTTGTAGGCTGAGAATAGGAGTTTTGGCTGCGTATTAAAGGTGCATTGCGGCATAAATGGTGCAGGTAGCGTCATTTCACCGGTGCGCACGTCACAGACGAGGCGTGCAGCATGACGTGGCGGTGTGCTGGACGCTGTGGGGCGCATCGCATAGAACGCAACGATGATAAAAGTGCATCACCTGAACAGGTCCCGCTCGCTTAGAATTCTGTGGCTTCTGGAAGAAATTGGCCAGCCGTATGAGGTTGTGCGCTATGAGAGAGATGCGCAGACCGGGTTGGCGCCGCCCGAGTTGAAAGCGGTTCACCCGCTTGGCAAGTCACCGATGATAGAGATTGACGGCGCTGTGGTGACCGAAAGCGGCGCAATTACCGAGGTGCTTTGCGCGCGCTTTGCGCCGCATATGATTCCCGAGCCGGGGAGCGCGGCGTATTTGCGCCATCTTGAGTGGCTACATTTTGCCGAAGGCTCTGCGATGACGCCGATCTTGTTGGGGCTTTATGTCGGGAAACTGGGGGAAGCAGGTGCGCCGCTTCGCCCGCGTATTTCCGAGCAACTGGATAGCCATTACGCCCATATGGAGCAGGCATTGCGCCCGTCAGGTCATTTCGTGCTCGACGATCTGTCTGCCGCCGACATCATGCTGAGCTTTCCTGCCGAAATCGCCATCCGGCAGGGGCGGGGTGAAGACTACCCGAAACTGTCGGCGTTTGTCGCAGCCAACCAAGCGCGCCCGGCTTACGTGCGCGCGCTTGAGGCCGGAGGACCGGAGTGACAGTCGGTGGCGCGGCGCTTTAGTGAAACCCGCGGGCGTGAAAGATGAAGCCCAACGTGTTCAGCAGCACTTGTGCGGCGAGGATCGCAGTGGAGCCGGTAGGGTCGTAATCGGGGGCCACCTCGACCAGATCCATGCCGACGATTTCGTGATTTAGCGCCACTTGTTGTAAGAGTTCGAGCACCTCGTAATAGAGAAAGCCGCCATGGCTGGGCGTGCCGGTGCCGGGTGCGATGGAGGGGCAGAAGGCATCAATATCAAGGGTGATATAGACGCGCGCCCCTTCGGGGATGCGTTTGCGCAGCGTTTCCGGGCCAAGCGCGCGGGCCTGCCGGACCGAGAGTATATCCGAGCCCATGGCGCGGGCGTCGGCGTACCCTTCCTTTGCGGTGGAAGAGACGTTGCGAATGCCGACCTGGGTGAGGCCGGTCACGTAATCTTTCTCAGCGGCGCGGCGCATTGGATTGCCATGGCCAAAACGCACGCCATGGCGTTCATCGACAAAATCGAGATGGGCGTCGATTTGCAAGACGTGGATATCGCCCTGAGCGTCGAACGCGTTGATGCAGGGGATGTTGATCGAGTGATCGCCGCCGATCACCACCGGCAGCGCACCCGCCGCAAGGGCAGCGCGAACGCCGGTTTCGATGTTGGCGTGTGATCCTGTCGTGTCGGTATGAATGATGTCGGCATCGCCCATATCGACGATCCGCACCGAGCCGGGCAGGTAGGTGGCATCGTCCTCGTGGTCATAGGCCCCGGCATGGCCGAAGGAAAACAGCGTTGACGCCTCGCGCACGGCGCGTGGGCCAAAGCGAGTGCCGGGGCGCCATTGGGTGCCGAAATCGAACGGTGCGCCAAGAATAGCTACGTCTGCGTCGATTGCGGACCAGTCTTCGACGTAGTGCCGTTTACCGAAGGTGGAAATGCCGACGAAGGGCAGGTCAAGCCGCCCGGATTCGTAGCCGTGGTTGGTCATACGGGACTCTCCTTTTTGATGCCCGAAGCATATGTCGGGCGGGAGCGAACAGGGCCGATATGTCTGGTTAACCCGCAGGCATGGGGCGAACAATCGGTATAGAGGGTATCGCCGCTGTTGAGTGACGATGATTTTGCCGAAGCTGGCCCGGAACAAACGCCAAGACAAGTCATTTCACACTTTCCCCCGACCTGCATCCGTGAAATAGGAAACCGCCAAACGATGCCCGCCATGGAGAGACCCGATGGAGATTCGTGAGGCTCTGACCTTTGATGATGTTTTGCTTGTTCCCGGCGCGTCGAGCGTGCTTCCCGGCACTGCCGATACCCGTACCAAGGTTACCAAATCTATCTCGCTGAACATACCGTTGCTTAGCTCGGCGATGGATACGGTAACCGAGGCCCGGATGGCGATTGCCATGGCGCAGGCCGGTGGCATGGGGGTGATCCACAAGAACCTGAATATCGAAGAACAGGCGCGCGAAGTCCGCCGGGTAAAGCGGTTCGAGAGCGGCATCGTCTATAACCCTGTGACACTGCGCCCGGATCAAACCATTGCCGACGCCAGGGCGCTGGTCGACCGCTATAACTTTACCGGCTTCCCGGTGGTGGACGAGCGTGGCCATATTGTCGGGATCGTGACCAACCGCGACATGCGCTTTGCCAGTTCAGACGATACGCCGGTGCGCGTGGTGATGTCATCGGGTGATCTGGCGATGCTTCAGGAGCCAGCCGATCTGGACGAAGCCAAGAGCCTGATGCGGGCGCGGCGGATCGAAAAACTGCTGGTGCATGATGGCAATGGCAAGCTGACCGGTCTGCTGACGTTGAAGGATACAGAGCAGGCAGTTTTGAACCCGACAGCGTGCAAGGATAATCTTGGCCGGTTGCGGGTGGCGGCGGCCACCGGTGTTGGCGATGCGGGTTATGAGCGCAGCGAAGCCTTGGTCGATGCCGGTGTGGATATCATCGTGGTCGATACCGCGCACGGCCATTCCGAGGGGGTCTTGGAGACGGTCACGCGGGCAAAGGCGTTGTCGAACGAGGTTCAGATCATCGCAGGCAACGTGGCAACCGGAGAGGCCGCACGTGCATTGATTGATGCTGGTGCCGACGCCGTCAAGGTGGGGATCGGGCCGGGGTCAATCTGCACAACGCGGATGGTGGCGGGTGTCGGCGTGCCGCAACTGACGGCGATTATGGATTGCGCCGGCGCTGCGGGCGATGTGCCGGTCATTGCTGACGGCGGGATCAAGTTTTCCGGTGACTTTGCCAAGGCCATTGCGGCGGGCGCGAGCTGTGCCATGGTCGGCAGCATGATTGCAGGCACGGATGAAAGCCCCGGAGAGGTGGTTCTTTATCAGGGACGCAGTTTCAAATCCTATCGCGGCATGGGCTCGCTCGGCGCGATGGCGCGCGGCTCGGCCGATCGGTATTTCCAGAAGGATGCGGCGTCAGACAAGCTGGTGCCTGAAGGCATCGAGGGGCAGGTGCCTTACAAGGGGTCGGCAAGTGCGGTGGTTCATCAGCTTGTCGGCGGGCTGCGCGCGGCGATGGGTTATACTGGCAATGCGACGGTGGAAGAGATGCGGCGCAACTGTCGGTTCGTGAAGATCACCGGGGCCGGGTTGAAGGAAAGCCATGTGCATGACGTGACGATCACCCGCGAAAGCCCGAACTACCGGATGGTCTGATGCGACCTGAGGCGCGAGTGCAGGCGGCAATTGACTGTCTGGACGCAATTCTTGCGGGGGCGCCCGCAGAGAAAGCCCTGACCGGGTGGGCGCGCAGGGCGCGTTATGCCGGATCGAAAGACCGGGCGGCGGTGCGTACCCATGTTTACGACGTGTTGCGGCGCAAGCGGGCCTGTACTGCGGCGGGCGGTGGCGGGCAGGCGCGCGCGTTGATGCTTGGGCTGGTGCGGCTCCAGGGCGGCGATGTCGACGCGCTGTTTTCGGGCGGCGGTTATGGCCCGGAAGCACTGAACACCTCTGAAAGGGCGGTTCTGGATCAGCCTTTGAAAGCGATGGGGCCGGAGGTGCCGGAGTGGCTATTGCCACGACTCAAAGTGCGGTTTGGCACCGATCTGGAAGCGGAATTGGACCCGTTGGCACATCGCGCGCCAGTGTTTTTGAGGGTGAACCGGCGTAAGACTGACCCGGTTTCGGCGGTGGCGCAACTGGTGACGGACGGGATTATCGCCGCGCCGTTCCATCTTGCCGAAAATGCGCTAATCGTGACCGAAGGGGCGCGCAAAGTGGCGCAATCAGCGGCATACCGTGACGGATTGGTTGAGTTGCAGGACGCGGCAAGCCAGGCGGCGATGGAGGCGGTTTCACTTTCTGACGACCTGAAGATACTTGATTACTGCGCCGGTGGCGGTGGCAAGATTCTGGCATTGGCTGGGCGTGCGACGGCGGGTGCAGGACTATTCGCTCATGATGCCAATCCGGTACGGCTGCGGGATTTGCCAGCACGGGCAGAACGCGCCGGTGTGAGGGTGTCGCTGCTGCAATCGGATGGGTTGAGCGAAGAGGCACCCTTTGGGGTGGTGCTTTGCGATGTGCCCTGCTCAGGCTCGGGTACATGGGCGCGCGACCCTGACGCAAAATGGCGGTTCTCAGAGGCGGACCTGAAAAAACTTAACACCACGCAGGATGCCATTCTGGATGCTGCCGCGCCGTTGGTTGGACAAGGCGGTGTGCTTGTGTATGCGACCTGTTCGCTTCTCGGTGATGAAAACGAGGCGCGGATAGCGGCGTTCCAGCAGCGCAACCCAGGCTGGGTCTTGGCTTTTTCGCGGCAGTGGGCGCCAAGCGAGGGGGCGAATGGGTTCTTTAGCGCACACTTGTGCCGCGCATAACTATCGGTAAGTTCAACTTTGACGCGCATATGTCAGAGTTAACGCGAGCTTAAGTTTTGCCTGCAAACATATCCGCAGAATCGTAAGAGAGGCTCCGGAGTGGCACAGACTGCCTTATCGCCGAACCAGTTGACCCGAACCGCGCTACGGCTCAAGCCGCGCGCCGGGGCGTTGGCGGGAATTGCAGCTTTATTTTGCGCGGCGGCGTTCTGGAACGGGCCGGGACTTGCCGCACAGGCGTTCGGATTGATCGGCGGAACTCTGGTGTCGTTGATTGGCGCGGTCCATGTGGTCATTTGGGTTTTCCGGCAGACCAGTCGCCGGGCCCGGCGGACATTGGCGGATTTTGTTTCTCATGATGCCGCAGCTTGTTTCGTGACCGATCAGGAAGGGGAAATATGGTATTTGAACGCGGCGGCGGAGCGTCGTTTTGATGGAGATGCGGTGACCCTTGCGGGGCTTTTGGGCGATGTCTTTGCCAATCCGGGAGCGGTGTTGCACCGGCTTCGGGAGCGCGCAGAAAAAGCGGGGGCGGCGCGTGAGGATGTTGTGACCCGGCGTGGCACGATGCGGCTTTCGACTCATCGGCTTGAGGGCAGAGAGCTTCTTTGGCGGCTGGAAGAGATTGCTGACCGTGGTGTTCAGGGCGGTGAGCCGCCGCGCCTGCCGATGCTGACGATCGGACGCAATGGTGCGGTGCTTTTCATGAATGAACCGGCGCGCAGGCTGATTGGGCAACGTATCAAGACGCTGGAGCGGTTGTTTCCGGTAGAACCGCCGGTCTCTGGCCAGATCAATGAGGTGAAGACAGTCGATGGCAAGGTGTCTTGCTTCGTGTTTGAACGCGACAGACCCGGCGCGCGCCGCGAAATACTGTTGTTGCCGGCCGCGCTGCGCGAAGCAGAGGAGAGGGTGACGACAAGCAACTGGGCGGATGTCGAGGCGTTGCCGGTGCCGTTGTTGAAAATCTCGACGGATGGCAAGATATTGCGCTCGAACCGGTTGGCGCGCGACCTGCTCGGACAACAAGATTGTGCGGGGAAGCATCTGGCGACCTTGTTGGAAGGTCTTGGGCGTTCGCTCGGGGCGTGGCTGACCGAAGTTGCCACCGGGCGCGAGGCGCATTGTACCGAATTTTTGCGGGTAAAGCGCGACGACCGCGAGGTTTTTGCGCAAGTAACGCTCAAACGCAGTGCGGAACCGGATGGTGGATCGCTGATTGCTGTGCTCAACGATGCGACCGAGTTGAAAATGCTGGAAGCGCAGTTCGTCCAAAGCCAGAAAATGCAGGCGATCGGCGAACTTGCAGGTGGCGTGGCGCATGATTTCAACAACCTGCTGACGGCAATTTCAGGCTATTGTGACCTTCTTCTGCTGCGCCACGACCAAGGCGACCCCGATTTTTGCGATCTGGTTCAGATCAACCAGAATGCCAATCGCGCCGCGGGCCTTGTGGGGCAGCTTCTGGCTTACTCCCGCAAGCAGACGCTGCAATTCGAAGTGCTCGATTTGCGCGATACGGTGTCTGATCTTACCCATCTGCTCAATCGCCTGGTTGGCGAAAAAGTGGTGCTCAGCCTTAGCCATGATCCTGTATTGCAAGCAATTCGGGCCGATAAACGTCAACTCGAACAGGTAATCATGAATATTGTCGTGAATGCACGCGATGCGATGCCAGCGGGCGGCGAAATCCGAATCGAAACCCGTAATCGGCATTTCGATGCACCCAGCGTGCGTGATCGCGCAACGATACCGGCAGGCGAATATGTATCCATCATGATCAGCGATGAAGGGGTCGGTATCCCGCCAGACAAGCTTGAGAAGATTTTCGAGCCGTTCTTTACCACCAAGAATGTGGGGGAAGGAACCGGACTTGGGCTTTCAACGGCTTATGGCATCGTCAAGCAAACCGGCGGCTTTATTTTTTCCGACAGTGTTCCGGGCGAAGGCACACAATTCACAATGCTTTTCCCTGTCTATGCCGGGGCGACCGATGCGGCGGTGCAGAGGGAAACTGCAACCAGTTTTGCGCCTGCAAAGCATATGACAGGAGACCTGTCAGAGAGCGATGCGGCAGGACAAGTCGGGGGCGCTACGCTTCGGGTAAAAGTACCGGGCGACGAACAGCCTGACGGGGGCGTTGTGCCGGGCGATGCCGGGGCACATGATCCGGTTATGCCCCATGATGCAGATGAGACGGTGGTGCTTCTGGTGGAGGACGAGGCGCCGGTGCGTGCCTTCGCATCACGCGCGCTCAGAATGCGCGGCTATACGGTGTTCGAGGCAGGAACCGCCGAAGACGCGCTGCATATTCTGGAGGACGACGCTCTTAGCGTAGATATTTTCGTGACCGATGTGGTCATGCCGGGAATGGATGGCCCAAGCTGGGTGCGCAAGGCGCTGGAACAAAGACCGGGCGTGCGGGTGGTGTTTGTTTCGGGCTATGCCGAAGATGTCTTTGGCGAGGGCAGGGAGGCGATTCCGAATTCGGTGTTCCTGCCAAAGCCGTTTTCCCTTTCCGAGCTGACCGGCACGATAAAGCAGCAATTGCATTGAAAGGGGCGGCCTTCAAGCGGGATAGCGATCATCCGTAAGGGTCTCCCAAAGCGCAAAGTCCTCGGCACAAGTTTCGCGGAGCCGCGTCTCCAGCGAGGCAGGTAGCGCCAGATCGGCAGGCCCAGAGACATTGACGCGGGGCAGGTCGATTTCCGTCTCCAGCCTTGCTTCAAGGAACGCGAGAAAGGAGCCGAAAGCTTCGTAGCGAAAAAGCCGTGTGACCGCCGTGCCATTGGGCCGGGATTCGATGAACTTCGACTGTGCGCCGACATTGGCGAAGGCTTTGCGTGGCTCAGCCAGATAGCCCTCAACAAACTCTGGAAAGCTGAGGCCGCTTGTGGATTGCACGCGACCATCGAGAAACGGGCGCTGCCGGTAGCGATACCAGCTTCCCAGCCAACTGACCGGCTCCCGGATGACGGCAACCACATCGACATCCTTGCCGATGAATTTTTCAACCATCGGCCGGAAAAACCGATTGTAGCGATAGATCGGGGCGTGTTTCAGCTCAGGCGGTTGGGAGATGGCAATTGCTGCTTTCGGCCCAAGCACGGCTTCCAACGCTGTCGTGCCGGTTTTCGGGACGGAAAGAACGACCAGCTTAGCCTTTGAAAATATGAGCATATTTACGCCTCGTGGCAAGAAAGAGAGATTTATCGTCGTAGTAAACTACTCCTTAACCTTTAGCGAAAAAAATAGCGGAATGAAATATTTTGATTGAAATGTTCTCCCTTTGGTCCCATAGAGAACAAGAGGCGAACATTCATAACATCGGATTGCCGCAGCATCGCGGTTATGTGATAAGAGAGGCAAGCAACATGTCAACGGCAGAAATTCTTCAGATGGATAAGAAAAGTTCCGACAAGCAAAAGGCGCTCGACAGCGCGCTGGCGCAGATCGAACGGCAGTTCGGTAAAGGCTCGATCATGAAATTGGGCGGTGACAATCCGCTGCCGCAGATCGAGGCAACCTCGACCGGCTCGCTTGGGCTTGATATCGCGCTCGGTATTGGCGGGCTGCCAAAGGGGCGTATTATCGAGATTTATGGCCCTGAAAGCTCCGGCAAGACGACGCTGACGCTGCATGTGGTGGCGGAAGAGCAGAAGAAAGGCGGGGTCTGCGCATTTGTCGATGCGGAACACGCGCTTGATCCGGGGTATGCCAAGAAGCTGGGGGTTGATCTCGATGAACTACTGATTTCGCAACCCGATACCGGCGAGCAAGCCTTGGAGATTACCGATACATTGGTGCGCTCGGGCGCGGTCAATCTTGTTGTGGTCGACTCGGTCGCGGCGTTGACGCCAAAATCAGAACTCGAAGGCGACATGGGAGATTCGAGCGTTGGTGTACATGCGCGGCTGATGAGCCAGGCAATGCGCAAGCTGACGGGTTCGATTTCGCGCTCCAATTGCATGGTCATCTTCATCAACCAGATCAGGATGAAAATCGGCGTCATGTTCGGTTCACCGGAAACCACGACCGGCGGCAACGCGCTGAAGTTCTATTCTTCTGTGCGGTTGGATATTCGCAGGATTGGCGCGGTGAAAGACCGGGATGAGGTTATCGGCAACCAGACCCGTGTGAAGGTCGTCAAGAACAAGGTCGCGCCGCCGTTCCGGCAAGTGGAGTTCGACATCCTCTATGGTGAGGGGATTTCGAAAACCGGCGAACTGCTTGATCTCGGCGTCGCAGCGGGCGTGGTGCAAAAATCTGGCTCTTGGTTCTCATATGGCGATGAGCGTATCGGGCAGGGCCGGGAGAACGCGCGGAGTTATTTAAAAGAAAACACGGCAATTGCGCTTGAGATTGAAGACAAGGTCCGGGCGGCGCACGGGTTGGAGTTCGACATGCTTGAAGCATCTGGTGGCGATAAAGAGGATGACGCGCTATTGGATGGTTGAGGCATATGGTTGATCGTCTGCTTGGAAATGCCGCCCGGTAACGGGCGGCATTTTCCGTTGGGGAATGGGCAGCTCAACCATGCATCCGGTCAAGCGCGGTGGACAGGCGCATGGCTTGGGGCTAAAGCGTTTCGGCACATTGTTGAATCATGACGGTGTGCTGAAATGCTTGAAACCGCCTGATAAACCCTGATTGAGAGCCCGAAAGGCCACGCCAAATGCCCAGCCTGAACGACATCCGTTCGACGTTTTTGAACTATTTCGCCAAGAATGGGCACGAAATTGTGCCGTCTTCGCCACTTGTGCCGCGCAACGATCCGACGTTGATGTTCGTCAATTCCGGTATGGTGCAGTTCAAGAACCTGTTTACCGGTGTGGAGAAGCGCGATTACGTGCGCGCAACGTCGGCGCAGAAATGTGTGCGGGCAGGCGGGAAACATAACGATCTTGATAATGTGGGCTATACCGCGCGGCATCATACATTTTTTGAAATGTTGGGAAATTTCAGCTTTGGAGATTACTTCAAGTCGGATGCTATCCCGTTTGCTTGGGAGTTGATTACCAAGGAATTGGATATACCGGCAGAGAAATTGGTGGTGACGGTTTATCATACCGATGACGAGGCGGCGGACATCTGGAAGAAAGTTGCCGGGTTGCCTGATGAGCGGATCATTCGCATTCCGACGAATGACAATTTCTGGATGATGGGGCCGACTGGCCCTTGCGGCCCCTGCACGGAAATTTTCTATGACCATGGCGAGCAATATTGGGGTGGCCCTCCCGGTACGCCGGAAGAGGATGGCGACCGGTTTGTGGAAATCTGGAACCTCGTGTTCATGCAAAACGAGCAGTTCGAAGACGGGTCAATGCGCGCGCTCGACATGCAGTCGATTGATACTGGCATGGGGATTGAACGGGTGGCGGCCCTGCTTCAGGGCACGAATGACAATTACGCTACCGATCTGATCCGGTCGCTGATTGAGGCCAGTGCTGACGCAACGAGCACAGACCCGGATGGCCCTGGCAAGACCCATCACCGGGTAATTGCAGACCATCTGCGTTCGACGAGTTTCTTGATTGCTGACGGGGTGATGCCATCGAATGACGGGCGTGGTTACGTGCTGCGGCGGATCATGCGGCGCGCGATGCGCCATGCGCATTTGCTGGGGGCAAAAGACCCCGTGATGTATAAACTTGTTCCGGCTTTGGTGCATCAGATGGGGGCGGCCTATCCCGAGTTGGGCCGGGCGCAAGGGTTGATCGAAGAGACCCTGCAATTGGAGGAGACTCGGTTCAAGCAGACACTGGAACGTGGGCTCAAGCTGCTTGATGATGAGTTGGACGGTCTGCCGGATGACATTGCACTGCCGGGAGACGCGGCGTTCAAGCTCTATGACACCTATGGGTTTCCGCTCGACCTGACGCAGGATGCGTTGCGCGAGAAAGGGCGGGATGTGGATGTGGCAGGGTTCGATGCGGCGATGAGCGCACAAAAGGCCAAGGCGCGCGCGGCATGGGCCGGTTCGGGTGAGGCGGCGGACGCGAGCATTTGGTTCGACATTGCGGACGAGGCAGGTGCGACGGATTTTCTGGGCTATGATACGGAAGCGGCAGAAGGTCAGATTACGGCACTGATCAAGGATGGGACGCAGGTGCAGGTGCTGGAACAAGGCCAGGAAGGCTGGGCCGTGCTTAACCAGACGCCGTTTTATGGGGAAAGCGGCGGGCAGGTAGCCGATCATGGCTGGCTGCGCCGCCTTGATGATATGAATGATATGAGCGCGATCTCGGACGTTCAGAAATTTGCCGATGGCAAGGTTTTTGCCCACAAGCTATCGCCGGAGCAGGGCGCGCTTTCGGTGGGAGACATGGTTGCGCTTGAGGTTGATCACGAGCGGCGCACCAGGGTGCGGGCCAATCATTCGGCCACGCATTTGTTGCATGAAGCCCTTCGGACGCATTTGGGTGATCATGTTGCACAGCGCGGATCGTTGAATGACGAAGACAGGTTGAGGTTTGATTTCAGCCACGCCAAGGCGCTTTCTGACGCGGAATTGAAAGCCGTGAGCGAGGAAGTGAATGGGTTTATCCGGCAAAATAGCCCGGTGACGACGCGGATCATGACGCCCGACGACGCTCGTGGAATCGGTGCGCAGGCGCTGTTCGGTGAGAAATATGGCGATGAGGTGCGCGTCGTGTCGATGGGCTTGGCACCGACCGGCAAGGGCGCCAATGGCGAGACTTATTCAATCGAGCTTTGCGGCGGCACGCATGTGCGACAGACCGGCGATATAGGGCTGTGCGTAATTCTTGGTGACACGGCATCTGCTGCTGGGGTGCGGCGGATTGAGGCGCTGACCGGGGCGGCGGCTGTGGAATATCTCGAAGGGCAGGCAGTTATTCTGGGGGAAATTGCACAGGCGGTAAAGGCACAGCCAAACGAACTGTCGATGCGGGTACGTGGCCTGATTGATGAGCGGAAGGCGCTGCAAAATGAGGTGGCGCAACTTCGTCGAGAAATGGCAATGATGGGTGGCGCTGCATCTGGGAATGGGGTGGATGCGAAGGAAATCAATGGCGTACAGTTCATTGCTCAGGTGCTTTCGGGAGTGTCCGGGAAGGATTTGCCGGCATTGATTGATGAACACAAGGCGCGGATTGGCTCTGGTGCGATCTTGTTGATTGCCGATACTGGCGGTAAGGCAGCGGTGGCGGCGGGTGTAACAGAAGATTTGCTGGACAAGGTTTCGGCGGTTGATCTGGTGAAAGCGGCGGTGCCGGAACTGGGCGGAAAGGGGGCGGTGGCCGACCTGATCTAGCGCAGGGTGGCGGCGCGGATGTCTCGGGCGCCGAGGCAGCAATCAAGGCGGCGCAAGCCGTGATAGGAGGATGAGATGGGTGCTTTGTGGATCGCGCATGTAACTGTGACCGATGAAGAGGCATACGGCAAATATGCCAAGCTGGCCGGACCGGCGATTGCCAAGCATGGTGGCGAGTTTATCGCGCGCGGTGGGCAGTATGTGCAGCTTGAGGGCAAGGAGCGCCCGCGCAATGTGGTGGCGAAATTTCCGAGCGTGGACGCGGCGGTGAGTTGCTATCACAGTCCCGAGTATCAGGATGCCCTTTCCAATGCGAAAGGTGCGAGTGAGCGCGAATTGATGGTCGTCGAAACCTCGGAATAAGCGAGGAAGGTGGGGGACTCCCCCACCTCACCTAGATCTGCTTTGCCGCCCGCTTTCGCTCATGCGGATCGAGAAACCGTTTGCGCAGGCGGATCGCGCCGGGGGTGACTTCGACCAGTTCATCATTGTTGATATAGGCGATGGCCTCTTCCAGCGAGAGTGTGACCGGGGTGGTGAGCCGAACGGCCTCGTCGGTACCGGAGGCGCGCACGTTGGTCAGTTTCTTGCCTTTGAGCGGGTTCACTTCGAGATCGTTCTCGCGGCTGTGTTCGCCGATGATCATGCCGGTATAGACTGAGGTTTGCGCCCCGAGAAACATTTTGCCGCGGTCTTCGAGATTCCATAGCGCATAGGCGACGGTTTCGCCGTTCTCCATTGAGATCAGCACCCCAGCGCGGCGGCCAGGGATTGGGCCTTTATGTGGTGCCCAGCCATGGAAGACACGGTTGAGCACGCCGGTGCCGCGCGTGTCGGTGAGAAATTCGCCGTGATAACCGATCAGCCCGCGTGACGGGACATGCGCAATGATGCGGGTCTTGCCCGCGCCTGCCGGTTTCATCTCGGTCAACTCGCCTTTGCGAGTGCCGGTTATCTTCTCGATCACGGCGCCGGAATAAGCATCGTCCACGTCGATTGTGACTTCCTCAATGGGCTCAAGCGTCTTGCCGTCTTCTTCGCGCATCAGCACCTGAGGGCGCGAGATCGAAAGCTCGAACCCTTCGCGGCGCATGTTCTCGATTAGCACGCCCATTTGCAATTCACCGCGCCCTGCGACCTCGAATGCTTCGCCGCCGGGAGTGTCTGTCACCTTGATGGCGACGTTTGATTCGGCTTCTTTCATCAGCCGCTCACGAATGACGCGGGACTGCACCTTCTTGCCGTCTCGGCCCGCAAGGGGACTGTCGTTGATGCCGAATGTGACGGAGATGGTGGGCGGGTCAATCGGTTGTGCATCGAGCGGAGTGTCAACCGCGAGCGCGCAGATCGTATCGGCCACGGTCGCTTTGGACATGCCGGCAATCGAAACGATGTCACCAGCGACTGCTTCGTCGATATCGGCCATGGTCAGGCCGCGAAAGGCCTGAATCTTGTTTACGCGGAACTGTTCGATCTTCTGGCCGATGCGCGAGAGCGCTTGCACCGTGGCGCCAACCTTCAGACGGCCGGATTCGACGCGCCCGGTAAGGACGCGGCCAACGAACGGATCAGCGCCGAGCGTGGTCGCCAGCATCCGGAAATCGTCATCGGCATGGGCCTGCTGGCGTGGCGCGGGGACATGGTTGACGATCAGGTTGAAAAGCGCGTGCAAATCCTTACGCGGGCCATCCAGAGTGGTATCAGCCCAACCGGAGCGACCACTTGCATAGAGGTGCGGGAAATCGAGCTGATCGTCATCGGCACCAAGGTTGGCGAAGAGATCGAACACTTCATCGAGGGCGCGGTCAGGTTCTGCATCAAGCTTATCGACCTTGTTCAGCACCACGATGGGGCGCAGGCCAAGCGCCAAAGCCTTTGAGGTCACAAATTTGGTCTGCGGCATCGGGCCTTCGGCAGCATCGACCAGCAGAACAACGCCATCAACCATGGAAAGAATGCGTTCAACTTCGCCGCCAAAATCGGCGTGGCCGGGGGTGTCGACGATATTGATCCGGGTGCCCTTCCATTCGACGGAAGTTGGCTTGGCAAAAATGGTGATGCCGCGCTCGCGTTCGAGATCGTTACTGTCCATCGCGCGCTCAGCCACTGCCTGATTTGCGCGAAAGGCACCGGATTGTTTAAGAAGCTCGTCCACCAACGTGGTTTTGCCGTGGTCCACGTGAGCGATGATCGCGATATTGCGAAGGTCCATTCTAGGTTCTTTCCTGATAGCGTGGGGCGCGCCTAACGCGCGCGCGCGGAAAACACCAGAGGGAAAGCGCGGTAATAGGCGCTTGGTGCGGGTTGCGGTGCTTGAGAGGTGTGCTAAATCAAGCCATCCTCAGCCGGAGAGCCAAGATGAACCTCTTTTCCGATATCCGCGTGCTTGTGAGCGAAAGCCTTGATGCGATGGTGCACGAGGGGACGCTGCCGACGGGCCTTGATTTTGGCAACGTGACGGTTGAGCCACCGCGCGATGCGGCGCATGGCGATATGGCGACAAATGCGGCGATGGTTCTGGCTAAACCCGCCGGGATGAAACCGCGCGATATTGCCGAAGCGCTGGCGCTGAAGCTGAAGGCGGATGCGAGGGTCGTGCAAGCGGACGTGGCCGGGCCGGGGTTTTTGAATCTGCGGCTGGACGAGACCGTCTGGCAGGGCGTGGTGGTGGCAGCTCTGACGGCGGGTGAGGCTTTTGGGCGCTCAGCGATGGGGCAGGGCGCGAAGATGAATGTCGAATACGTTTCGGCCAACCCGACCGGGCCGCTGCATGTGGGCCATACACGGGGCGCGGTTTTCGGCGATGCATTGGCATCGCTGCTGGATTTCGTGGGTTATGACGTGACCCGTGAATATTACATTAATGACGGCGGGGCGCAGGTCGATGTGTTGGCGCGTTCGGCTTATGAGCGTTACCGCGAGGCCTGCGGGCTTGCCCCAGAGATTGCGGATGGGCTCTATCCCGGTGATTATCTGGTGCCGGTGGGAGAGGCGCTGAAGGCGAAATACGGGGATAGCCTGCTTGATAAGCCTGAAGCGGACTGGCTGACCGATTTGCGCACGTTTGCCACTGAGCGGATGATGGACCTGATCCGCGCCGATCTAGCGTTGTTGGGGGTAAAGATGGACGTCTTCTTCTCGGAGAAGTCACTTTACGGCACCGGGTTGATCGAGGCGGCGATCGCGACGCTGGAAGAGCGCGGCCTGATTTATGAGGGTGTGCTGGAGCCGCCAAAAGGCAAGACGCCGGAAGACTGGGAGCCGCGCGAGCAAACGCTTTTCCGCTCGACCGCGCATGGTGACGATGTTGATCGTCCGGTGAAAAAATCAGACGGCGCGTGGACCTACTTCGCCCCGGATATCGCGTATCATTTTGATAAGATTTCCAGAGGCTTCGATGGCCTTATTGATGTTCTTGGCGCGGATCATGGCGGTTATGTAAAGCGCATGAAGGCGGCGGTGTCGGCGCTGTCCAATGGGCAGGTGCCGCTTGATATCAAGCTTACCCAACTGGTGAAGCTGTTCAAGAATGGTGAGCCGTTCAAGATGTCAAAACGCGCCGGTACCTTCATCACGCTGCGCGATGTGGTTGAGCAGGTGGGGCCGGATGTGACGCGGTTTCATATGCTGACGCGCAAGAATGATGCGCCGCTCGATTTCGATTTCGACAAGGTATTGGAGCAGTCAAAGGACAACCCGGTTTTTTATGTTCAGTATGCTCATGCGCGGGTGTCTTCGGTCTTGCGCAAGGCGGATGAGGCGGGAATCGCGGTGGATGACGCAACGTTGGCGGGGGTGGAGCTTTCCGGGATGACCCACGCGGCGGAGTTGGCCGTGGCCAAGAAGATTGCAGAGTGGCCGCGCCTGGTGGAGACTGCGGGGCGTAGCAATGAACCGCACCGCGTGGCATTTTATCTTTACGAGTTGGCGTCGGAGTTTCATTCCCTGTGGAACCGGGGAAACGAGGAATCGGCGTTGCGCTTCTTGCAGGAGGGGCTGTTGCAAGTCAGCCAAAAATCGCCCTTGCGCGGGCTGTGGCCGTTGTTATTTCCGCGGGGCTTGGTATTCTGGGGGTAAGTCCGGCGGATGAGATGCGATAATCGCGCCAGCGCCGGGTTTGAGCAGGCAAGAGCGATCCCGGCGGCTATGTATCGCTGAGGGCGCGGGCGAGGCGAGCAATGGCAGAGATACCCTTTGGTGCACAGGCGTCAGATGACGGCCCGAAAGCGGGTGAAGTTCAAACACTTGGAACGATGACCAATTGGGCAGGCGCGGCGATATCGCTCGCGCTGATCGTGGGAATTGGCTTGTGGGGATACCGGACCTTGTCACGGGATGTGACCGGGGTGCCAATTGTGCGCGCGGCGACCGGCATGCCGATGCGCGTGGTGCCGGACAATCCGGGTGGGAGCCCGGCATTGCATCAGGGGCTTGCGGTGAACCGGGTCGCGGCAGATGGCACAGTGGCGAAACCGGCGGATCGGCTTATCTTGGCACCGGAGCCGATTGATTTGGCCTCGGAAGATCAGCCGTTGGAGGACCTGTCGGTTGCGGGGCCTGAAAGCGCAGCACCTGAACGTGAAACCAGAGTGGCAATGGAGTTGGCGGAAACGACATCACAGATGGCGTCGATTCGGGCGTTGGCTGACAAGCTTTCAAACGGTGCGGAGCCGCTTAATGATGTTGCGCCAGGCACGGAGGAGAAAGCGCAGGAGCCTGCTTCGGCCCCCTCCAAAGCAGTCCCCGAAGCCAAGATCGAAAAGGCCGTGGTGGTGAAGGGGGGCTGAAACATTCATTGCGCCCGCGCCCGCGCCCTGAGAAGCTTGTCACAGTCGCGGCGGGGTCTGTTGGAGATGCGGTTGACCGGGCGTTGGAAGTGGCGCCTGAGGCTGTCCCCGTGGGCACCCGGCTGGCACAGCTTGGGGCATTTGACAGCCCAGAGACAGCGCGCACGGAGTGGGATAAGCTGGACGCGCGGTTTGACGATTACATGGAAGGTAAGCAACGGGTTATTGAGCGCGCCAAAAGTGGCGGGCGGGTGTTTTACCGGCTGCGCGCAATGGGGTTTGAAGATTTGAACGACGCGCGGCGGTTCTGCTCGGCCTTGGTGGCGGAGCGCGCGGATTGTATTCCGGTAACGACCCGGTGAGCAATTGGGGCGCTTGCATCCTTGATGCGGATGGATTGCGCCTTTCCGCCGAAGAACGCGCGTTTTTTCGGGAAGCTGATCCATTCGGGTTTATTCTGTTTGCCCGCAACGTGGACACCCCCGAGCAATTGCGCGCGCTGTGCGACGACATGCGCGAGACCGTGGGGCGAGAGGCACCGATCACGATTGATCAAGAAGGCGGACGGGTACAACGGTTGCGCGCACCGACGTGGCGCGAATGGTTGCCGCCGCTGGATCATGTGCGAACGGCTGGCCAAGAGGCCGAGCGGGCGATGTATCTACGCTACCGGCTGATTGCCGACGAGCTGCGCACAGTTGGAATTGATAGCAACTGTGCTCCGCTGGTCGATGTGGCGCGAGATGGAACGCATCCGTTTCTGCGCAACCGATGCTATGGGGATGACCCGCGCGCTGTGGCAGGCATCGGCCGCGCAGTGATGCAGGCCCATCTTGATGGCGGCGTTTTGCCGGTTGTGAAGCACATACCGGGCCATGGCCGTGCAGTAAGCGACAGCCATCATGATTTGCCGCAAGTGGATTGCTTGAAGAGTGAGCTTCAAGAGGTTGATTTTATGCCATTTCAACATCTCAAAGACGCCCCGATGGCGATGACGGCGCATGTGGTTTACAGTGCAATAGATCATGCTCCGGCAACGCTTTCGCAGGATGTGATTCGCATCATTCGTAATGAGATCGGGTTTGACGGGCTTCTTATGACCGACGATATTTCAATGAAGGCATTGCATGGCGATTTGCACAGTTTGAGCCACGGCGCAATTGATGCAGGTTGTGACGTCGTCTTGCATTGTAATGGTACGTTGGCCGAGCGCCGACAGGTGGCGGAAGCCGCCGGACGGATGGGAACGCAGGCCCAGAAGCGGGCCGAAACAGCGGTGGCCGCGCGCAAAACCCCTGATGAGATTGACATTGCGGCGCTGGAAGCTGAACTTGAGACGCTTTTAAAGGGCGTCGGCAATGGCTGAGGACAAGCAGAATTTTGAGGAAGACAAGGTTTCGGTGGCTGAGCGGCTGGCTGCCGAAGCTCTGATTGTCGATGTCGACGGTTATGAAGGGCCGCTCGACGTGCTATTGATGCTGAGCCGGACGCAGAAGGTCGATCTGCGGACGATCTCGATCCTGCAACTTGCGCGGCAATATCTGGCATTTATCGAGCAGGCTAAGACGCTCAGGATCGAACTGGCCGCCGATTACCTTGTGATGGCGGCATGGCTGGCATTCCTGAAGTCGCGGTTGTTGTTGCCGCCAGACCCGTCAGAGGAAGGGCCGTCGGGCGAAGATCTGGCGGCGCATCTGGCGTTTCAACTGGAACGCTTGCAGGCGATGCGCGATGCCGCGGCGAAATTGATGGCTCGCGACCGCCTTGGGCGTGACTTTTTTGCTCGCGGCATCCCGGAAGACGTGATGCGGACGCGGAAAATCAATTATTCAGCGACGTTGCTTGATTTGATGCAGGGTTATGCACGGATCAGGACGCGTGATGAATTCCGGCCGCTGACGATGGATCGGGACCGTGTGTTTACCATGGAGCAGGCGTTGGAGCGGATGCGCGGGCTGATCGGGTTTGCCGGCAAATGGACCGACCTTGCAAGCTATCTTCCGGAGGGTTGGGAGAGCGACCCGGCCATGCGGCGTTCGGCCACTGCCGCGACATTTGCGGCCTCGCTGCAGCTAGTCAAGGAAGGTAAGTTGGAGCTACGGCAGGCGGAAGTTTTTGCGCCTATACAGCTTCGAAAAAAGGATGAGGAACGTGACGGAACGAACTGAGGAACAGGAAGAAAGCCTGTTTGAGTCGCCGCCCTTGGCCGAACAGGAGCGTATGGTAGAAGCGATCCTTTTTGCCAGTGCGGAGCCTGTTACCGTAAAAGAACTGAACGACCGAATGCCACATGGTTCGGATGCGGCGGAGGCGTTGGTTCTTCTCAGGAAACGCTATGAGGGGCGCGGCGTGCGGGCGATCAAGGTTGGTGATTCCTGGGCAATTCGAACGGCCCCTGACCTTGGGTTTCTCATGCAGAAAGAGACCGTTGAGACGCGCAAGTTGTCGCGCGCAGCGGTTGAGACGCTGGCAATCGTTGCATATCATCAACCCGTCACGCGAGCGGAAATTGAAGAGATCCGCGGCGTTAGTGTGAGCCGGGGGACAGTTGACCAGCTTCTTGAAATGGAGTGGATCCGGTTTGGGCGGCGAAAGATGACGCCGGGGCGGCCAGTGACATTCGTGGTAACGCAAAACTTTCTGGATCATTTCGGACTGGAAAATGCACGTGATTTGCCTGGTCTTAAGGAGTTGCGTTCAGCGGGTTTGCTGGAAAACCGCGCCGCAGGATTGGGGCCGCTGTTGACCGAAACGGAAGAGGAAGAGGAAGCCGAGGAAGGGCAGAGCGAACTGTTTGAGGATTGAGTGCCACACTCACGGCACAATTGTTACCTAGGCTGCCGGGTGAGGCAGAAAATCGAGGATTGGCAAGATGAACATGAACCAGATCGTCAACATGATCATGAAGATGTTCGTGCGCAAGGCGATGAACAAAGGCATGAATGCGGGAATGAGTGCAATTGCTGGGCGCGGCAAACCGCGTGAGGCGATGACGCAGGACGAACGCAAGCAAGCCAATGCGGGTAAGCAGGCGGGGAAACGCACGCGCCAGGCGATGAAGGTGGCGCGGCGGGTCGGGCGGCTTTAGGGCCGCTTGTTTGTCTCAGGTAGCGCGGAAGTGCTTTGAGAGTTTGAGGCCCTGTCCCTGATAATTTGACGCGATACCCTGCCCGTAAAGTTGGGCGGGGATTTCGGACATGCGCTCATAAACCAGACGACCAACGGTTTGTCCGTGCTCCAGCACGAAGGGCGATTCGTGGCAGCGCACTTCAAGAACACCGTGCGATCCTGCGCCACCGGCTTGCGCGTGGCCGAATCCGGGGTCGAAGAAGCCGGCATAATGCACACGAAATTCTCCGACCATGGCAAGAAATGGCGCCATTTCAGCAGCGTAAGCGGGCGGAATGTGCACCGCTTCGCGGCTCACCAATATATAGAAGGCACCAGGATCAAGGATGATTTGACCCGTTGCCGTGCTCAGTTCTTCCCAGAATTCAGCCGGATCATAATAGCCGATACGATCAAGGTCGATCACCCCGGTATGAGGCTTGGCGCGGTAACCAACCAGCGTGCCGGAGGCGGGTTTGAGATCGACGGAGAAACCCAAACCATCGCTGATCATCGCGGGCGTATCAACCAGCGGGCTTTGCTTATGGAGAGTTTGCAGCTCTTGATCTGTGAGCAAAGCCTGCCCTTCGCGGAAGCGGATTTGGTTGAGCCGCATTCCTGGCCGGACAAGAACGGAGAAGCTGCGTGGGCAAATCTCGGCATAGAGCGGGCCGGAATAGCCGGGGACAATGCGGTCAAACTCTTCGCCGCCATCCGCGATCGTTCGGGTTAGCAAATCGAGACGCCCCGTAGAGCTTTTGGCATTTGCGACAGCCTGCACACCTTGGGGTAGGGCAAGGGTCTCCATCAGGGGCACCACATAGACGCAGCCCTTTTCCAGAACGGCACCCCCGGTGAGGTCGATCTGGTGCATTTCGAAATCCACAAGCCGTTCTGCGACCGTGCGATCATGACCCGCAAGAAAGGAGGCGCGGACCCGCCACGCCTTTGTGCCAAGCCGCAGATCAAGCGAGGCGGGCTGAATTTGTGCGGCCTCCACGGAGGGGATCGCGGCAATCGCGCCTTGCGCGATCATTGCTTCGATTTGCTGGCTGGCCAGAACGCCTGTCATTTTTGTCTCCGCGTGGTTTCAACGGGTGTAACGCCCGGACGCGAGGGGGAAAAGACGAAAAATCGGGGGAAAGATAATGGTCGGGCTAGCAGGGTTCGAACCTGCGACCTCCCGTCCCCCAGACGGACGCGCTACCAGACTGCGCTATAGCCCGACGGTGCGGTTTACATAACTGTTTTGCGCGCGGGGGCAAGGGGGAAATCAGCTCCCCCCGGTTTATTCGGGGGGGCCGAATGTTGACGTTGGTGCAGCACGGCAAGGCGGGCCATCAGTGTTTGGACCTCTGCGCGGGCAGGCGAGGAAATTGGGTTGCCTTTGCGGGCGACGATGGCGGAGAGAATCCCTTGTGGAACGTCAAACGCATCGTCGGCGGGATCGGGTGGCAGGTCGATCTGTGCGGGCCGCAGCGGGGGCGCCGCGGCCTCTGCTTCGGGGGCGGCGGCGGGAAATGTGGGGCTGTGGAGGAAGGCGGGAAGCTCTGCCGGTGAGGGGGCGCCATCCGCTGCGTTGTCTTCGGTGTCAGTCCTCGGCTCTGCATCGGTATCCGGCTCTGTGGTAACTGGCGTCTCCGTGGATTCGGAGGAGCGCGCGGCGGGGGCGCTCATATCTTCAGGTGCGTTGTCGAGCGTGGGTGGTTCAGAAACGTGCATATCGGGAGGAGGGCTACTTCCTGCCGGGGAGGATTCGGGAATTGCGTCGGGTGCGCTTTTGGCCGCGGCCTTTTCGGCGTCGGGCGCGGTTTCGGTGCGATCACCGCTCCGCAGGAAGTTTAGTACGGTGGCGGGGGCGTCGGCAGGAGGTTGGGCTGACAGCTGTGTTTCGGTGGCGTCGTTGTCGAGGATGTCTCCAGCTTCGAAATCGAGAGCTTGCGAAAGTGAGGAGACATGTTTAACACCTTGCTCTCGCAATATTTTTTGCACGCCTTTAATGGTCATTCCGTCATCGTGGAGAAGCTTCTTGATGCCGCCCAAAAGCAGCATGTCAGCGGGGCGATAGTAGCGCCTGCCACCGGCCCGTTTGACTGGCTTGACCTGACTGAACTTGCTTTCCCAGAAGCGCAGGACATGGGCGGGCGAGCCGAGCCAGTCGGCCACCTCGGAGATGGTGCGGAATGCGTCTGCGGATTTGGCCATCTGCTCGAACGGGCCTCCCTGACGGTTTTACTTTTTGTTTCCGCTGGCCACGCGCTCTTTCATTAGATGCGAGGGGCGGAAGGTGAGAACCCGGCGCGGATCAATTGGCACTTCCTTGCCGGTCTTCGGGTTTCGCCCGACACGGGCGGCTTTCTCGCGCACGGAAAAGGTGCCGAAAGACGAAATCTTGACCTGTTCGCCGCGCACCAGCGCATCGGACATATGTTGCAGCACGCTTTCGACGAGTTGCGCAGAATCATTGCGCGACAAGCCGACCTCGCGGAACACGGCCTCGCTCAAGTCCATTCTGGTCAGAGTGTCATCACTCATTTTTCCAATATCCCCCGTTGGTTTTCTCAACCTTAGGGGCATAGGAAAATCCGAGTCAATATCAATGGCTTGTAAGGCGGCGTTTAAGAGGGCTTTTGCCCGGCTATTTTTACCAGCGTAAAACGACAGCACCCCAAGCCAAGCCACCGCCGATGGCCTCGACAACGATGAGATGACCTTGCTTGATCTGGCCACGCTCTACGCCGACCGAAAGTGCCAGCGGGATTGAGGCGGCAGAGGTGTTCCCATGGTCCTGAACGGTGACGATCACCCGGTCCATTGACAGGCCCATGCGCTTGGCCGTGCCTTTGATGATGCGGATATTGGCTTGATGGGGTACGATCCAATCGACGTCACTATCTTTGAGGTCGGCCTTGTTGAGGGCGGTCTTGGCGGTCGAGGCAAGCTTGTCAATCGCTTGTCGGAAGAGAGGATTACCCTGCATTCGCAGCTTGCCGACATGGCCGGAGGTGGAGACGCCGCCATCGACATAGAGCATTTCGCGGTAGCGGCCATCGGAGTTGAGATCAGCCGAGAGGATGCCGCGATCGGAGGTTTCATCGCTGCCCGGTTCCGCTTTGAGAATCAGTGCGCCGGCACCATCCCCAAAAAGTACACAGGTGGCGCGGTCGGTCCAATCCATGATACGTGAAAAGGTTTCTGCACCAATGACCAATACAGTTTTGGCTTGTCCCGAGAGAATCAGCGCATTTGCGCTGGCCAGGGCGAAGACGAACCCGGCACAGACCGCTTGTTCATCAAAGGCAAAGCCGCGTGTCATGCCAAGCTCCGCCTGCACCATCGTGGCAACGGAAGGGAAAGTCAGATCAGGTGTTGAGGTGGCGACAATGATGGCATCAAGTTCGTCTGCTAGCATGCCCGCGGATTGCAGCGCCTGTTTGGCGGCCTTGGTGGCCATATGAGAGGTGGTTTCGCCTTCGGCCGCGAAATGCCGACGCTCGATGCCCGAGCGCGTGCGAATCCACTCATCTGAAGTATCGAGCGTCTTCTCGAAATGCGCATTAGGCACGACTCGCTCGGGCAGGTAGTGCCCGACGCCTTGCACGACGGCCCGAATACTCATGTTGCCTCACTTTCCTTGTCGTCTTCACCGTTCTGGCTGGCGGCCATTGTGGCCCCGGCCACACGCGCGGCGAGCTTTTCAGAGAAGTTACTCTGTGCAAGCTGGAAGGCAAGCTTTACGGCAGAGGAAACCCCCGTGGCATCGGACCCGCCGTGGGATTTGACGACAGTGCCATTCAAACCGAGGAACGCCCCGCCATTGACCCGGCGCGGATCGATTCGTTTCTTGAGCCGTTGCAGGGATGTATAGGCCAACAAAGACGCAAGGCGCGACAGCGGCGTATATTTGAACGCCTCGCGCAGCAAGTCGGCGATCAAGTTGGCAATACCTTCGCCGGTTTTCAGCGCGACATTGCCGGTGAAACCGTCCGTCACGATGACATCGCACTTGGTGCCGGGCAAATCGGAGCCTTCGACGAACCCCACGTAATCGAACTGTGCGTTTGCCGCGTTCTCGGAAATAAGCTCACTGGCGAGCTTCATCTCGGAACGCCCCTTGAACTCTTCGGTGCCGACATTCAGCAGCCCGACGCGGGGGCGGGTTAGGCCAAGCCCATTCCGGGCATAGGAAGCGCCCATCAACGCGTATTGCAACAGATCGCGTTCATCGGCTTTCACATCGGCGCCGCCGTCGAGCATGACATTGAAAGACTGCGGGTTCTGCGATGGCCAGAGAACGGCGATTGCGGGGCGATAAACGCCCGGTATCTTGCGCAGGCGAACCACGGAAAGCAGCATAAGCGCACCTGTATTGCCACAGGAGACGCAGGCCTGCGCTTCACCCGAGCGCACCGATTCGAGTGCAGACCACATCGAAGTGCTTTTGCTGGAGCGTAGTATCTGCCCTGGCTTTTCTTCCATCGGGACGACGCCTTCGGCGTCGCGAATCTCGCAGCGTTCGGCAAGATTTTTCTTGCGCGCCACCAGCGGCTCCAAGATTTGACGAGGGCCGTGCAGGATGAAAGCAATATCGGGGTTTGCTTTGGCGGAATCGGCAATGCCAGCGACAACGATTGCTGGCCCCTTGTCGCCACCCATCGCATCAACTGATATGATGATGCGCTCGGAGGGCGTCCCGCCGCCCGAAGCGGTCCCGGACCAACCAGAATTTTCCTGTGCTGCGCTCATGCGGCGTACTGCCTCCGAGCCGCGGGATCAGGCGGCGTCTTCGTCCAGATCAATTTCATCAACAAGTGCCACGACTTCACGATCATCGTAATGCCCGCAAGAGGGGCAAACGTGATGCGGGCGGCGCAATTCACCGCAATTGGAGCATTCGTTGGGATTGGCTGCAACCAGCGCATCATGTGCACGACGGTTGTTGCGGCGCGATTTCGAGACTTTGTTCTGTTGGACGGCCATATCGCCCCCTCAATTTCATCTGTTCGGGCCTGTAGCCCGGGTTTCGTCGTGACGCCGCGTTGCGAACGCCTAGTGTGCGGGTGTTGGTGGCTCATATGCGCATCATGCACGCCTGTCCAACCCTAATTTCTCAGGAGAAGGCGAAAATAGCGGGAAATGGCCGCGGTGCAAGCAGGTTTCCTGACCACTGTGATGATTGGGCGTAGATTCAATCATCATTTTCAAGCTTGTCACGTAGAGCCTTGAGCGAGGCGAAGGGGCGCAGGTCTGCATCGCTGAGTGCAAGTTTGCCAGGCTCGGTAAAGACGGCATCATCAAGGGCGGCATTTTGGGCGCGGGGATATAGTGGCAGGGCGAGGGCAAGCGCCTCGGCCATAACTGCGGTCAGGTCAATTTCGGGGCCGAGCTTTTCAATGTTCTCATCCTCGGGCAATTCGATTTCGGTCTCATCGCTCGCGTCCTCGGGGAGTTGGGAGAGAAAGCGGCGGCTTACCGGTTCTTCGATCCGTGTGGAGACAGGCGAAAGCGTAACAACGCAGGACTGCACCACCGTGGCAGAGAGCTTGGCCGTGAGGCGCCAGTCGGTTTGGCCAACGGCCGATAGCTCGCCAGAGAAGCTGAGCTTGCGAAGGTCGAGCAAGCCCAGATCGGCGGCCAACGCCGTCAGCGTTTCGGAGTCGGGAACAAGCTGAAACGTGACGGGACGGTTCTGAGGCAGGTCGACAACCCGGAAACGGGTCGGGGAAAGGGGCGCGGCCATATGCGTTCCGTTCTTGAAAGGATGTGGTAAGCTGTTGTAAGCGGGATAAAAGGCACGTATCGCCATGGCAAGGGCCGATCGCAGGTGCGGCGCAAAGGGAGCAGTTTCATGGGTAGGACAGGGCGGATACGTGGTCTCGTGGCGAGCCTTGCACTTGTGGGCATGACGTCCTGTGCGCCGATCTATCAAAATCATGGCTATGTGCCGAGCGAAGAAGATCTTTCCCAGATTACGGTTGGCGTCGATACCCGCGCGACAGTGGATGAGGTGATTGGTGTGCCGACAGCAGGTGGTGTGCTGAAAGGCAACGACTATTACTATGTTCGTTCACGCGAAAAGAGCGTTGGGCCGTTCGAGCCGAAGATTGTAGAGCGACAAGTGCTGGCGATCAGCTTTGACAAAAATGAGGTTGTGCAAAACATTGAGCGTTTCGGGCTGGCGGATGGGCGGGTTGTGCCACTGTCGCGCCGGGTGACAAGTTCGAGCGTGGAAGGCAAGGGATTCCTGCGGCAGCTTCTCGGCAATCTGGGCAACTTCAATCCCGGCCAGTTCCTCAACAAATAACCGCTCCGGTCGATATGCACGGCAGACATGCTTTCACCATGTCTTGTGTGCATGCTTGTGCGCGCATAGCATGAGAACGCACGGGGGAGGCCGCGCATGAAGCTGGCTTTGATCAAAGGGCGCTATTGTGCCCGGATTGCGACAACGATGGCTGACGTCGAGGCGGCACAGGCGTTGCGGCACAAGGCTTTCTTTGGAGTTGCGGGGCGGGATGCGGATGGGTTTGACGAGGTTTGCACCCATTTGCTGATTGAGGAGCGCGGCAGCGGTATGCTGGTGGCCTGTTGCCGGTTCCTAATGTTTGAAGCCGGGCAGATCGGGCGCAGCTATTCAGCTCAATATTATGAGCTTTCGGCCCTTGAAGGGTTCGCGGGGCGGATGGTGGAGCTTGGTCGATTTTGTGTGGCGCCGGGCTGGTCCAACCCCGACATCCTGCGCATCGCTTGGGCGGCGCTTACGCGGTATGTTGATGAAAACAAGGTAAAAATGTTGTTTGGCTGCTCGTCGTTCGAAGGTGTTGATGAACGGCGGTATCTTGATGCTTTTGCGATGCTGCAAGAGCATCATCTGGCGCCGCCATGCTGGCAGCCTCGGGTAAAGGCACCACAGGTTGTTCGTTTTGACAGAAGGCCGCGCCGCGGGCTCGACATTAAGCAAGCCGTGCTGGGATTGCCGCCATTGCTCAGAACTTATCTGATGATGGGCGGATGGGTGAGCGATCATGCGGTCGTGGATCGACAGATGGGCACGCTGCATGTGTTCACCGGGTTGGAGATCGCTGCGATTCCGCCTGCGCGCAAGCGGCTCTTGCGCACCGTGGCGGCTTGACGCTGCGGTGGCAGGCAAGTAGCTGACGAGGCATGGCTCGTGCTCCGCTTTTGCAACTTTCCGATATTGCTCTCACCTTTGGGGGTGACCCGGTCTTTGATGGTGTTTCCCTTGTGGTGCAGCCCGGCGACCGGGTTGCGCTTGTGGGGCGAAACGGATCTGGAAAATCAACTCTTCTCAAGGTGATGGCTGGCCTTGTTGAACCCGATCATGGCGCGGTAACGGCTGGTCCGGGAATGCGCGTGGGGTATATGGAACAAGAGCCATCAATGGCGGGTTTTGCCACCTTGGGAGAATATGCCGCGAGCGGGCTGGAGCCGGGCGAGATGTACCGGGTGGAGCGGGCGGGCGAAGGGTTGAAATTCGATCCTGACCGTGCGGTCAACACGGCATCTGGCGGAGAGCGGCGGCGCGCGGCGCTGGCCAAGTTGATGGCCGAGGCCCCGGAGTTGATGTTGCTGGATGAGCCAACCAACCATCTTGATATCGAGGCGGTTCTGTGGCTGGAACAGGAACTGAAATCAACGCGGGCTGCTTTCGTCATGATTTCACATGACCGTGCATTCTTGCGAGCATTAACGCGAGCAACCCTTTGGATTGACAGGGGAAATATACGGCGTCAGGAAAAAGGATTTGAGGCGTTCGAGGCGTGGCGTGACAAGACGTGGGAAGACGAAGACATGGCGCGGCACAAGCTTGATCGCAAGATCAAGGCGGAGGCGCGTTGGGCGGTTGAAGGGATTAGTGCGCGCCGCAAACGAAACATGGGACGGGTGCGGGCATTACAGGATTTGCGGGCCGAGCGTGGGGCGCAGATCAGGCGGCAAGGCACAGCGGCTATGGCGCTTGACGCGGGGCCTAAGTCTGGCCGCAAGGTAATAGAAGTTAAAGGGATTTCAAAAAGATACGATGATAAGGTCATCTTGAATCCATTTGATCTGACCATAATTCGGGGGGACCGTGTGGCGTTTGTTGGCCCCAACGGAGTGGGAAAAACGACGGTTCTGAAAATGCTGTTGGGGGACGTGGAGCCGGATGCGGGTGTGGTGAAGCATGGCACCAATCTTGAGGTGGCTGTGTTCGATCAGGCCCGTGCGCAGCTTGATCCTGAAATGAGCCTTTGGGACAGTCTGACCAGCGATCCGGGGATGCAGGTTTCAGGCAAATCGGATCAGATCATGGTGCGAGGACAGCCACGCCATGTTATTGGTTATCTTAAGGAATTCCTGTTTGAGGAGCAGCAGGCACGGCAGCCTGTGGGGGCGCTTTCAGGGGGTGAGAAGGCGCGACTTCTGCTGGCCAAGCTGATGGCGAGGGAGAGCAACCTTCTGGTGCTGGATGAGCCGACCAACGATCTTGATGTGGAAACGCTCGATCTGTTGCAAGATCTGCTGGCGGATTATGACGGAACAGTGCTTCTGGTGAGCCACGACCGGGATTTCCTTGACCGTGTGGCAAGCGTTACGGTGGCGATGGAAGGCGATGGCGAGGCCGTGCTTTATGCCGGGGGTGGAGCGACTATCAGAGCCAGCGTGGCGCGGCTACTTCGCTGGAAAAACGAGATAAAACAACACCTTCAGACGCGAAGCAAAAGCGTGGGAAGGTGGGGAAACCCACCGGAATCTCGTTCACGGAAAAGCACCGCCTTGAGGAATTGCCGGAGGTGATCGAGCGGCTGGAAGCGGAGATTGCCAAGCTTGAGACCTTCCTTGCGCAGCCGGACCTTTTCGCCAAAGAGCCGGTCAAATTCGCCAAGGGGAGCGAGGCGCTGGTCGAGCGGCAAGGCTTGCTCGCGGCGGCGGAGGAGGAATGGTTAAGCCTTGCTGAAAAGGCAGAGGAGAATGGTTAATTGGGCCAAAAAACCGCTGTCTGCACCTTGGCTGCTCGTCTGGCTGCGATGCGTATGGCAGGCGCGGCGTTAACCATTGGGACCACCGCGCGCTGCGTCACTTCATGCGCAACGCCCCGTCAAGGCGAATCACGGTTCCGTTGAGATAGCCACATTCGACGATGAACTGTGCCAGCCGCCCGTATTCCGCCGGATCGCCCAAACGCTGCGGGCAGGTGACATCTGCGGCGAGTTGCTGTTGCGCGGCTTCGGGCAGGCCGGCGAGCATCGGGGTGGCAAAAATGCCGGGCGCAATCGTCATCACCCGAATGCCGTTGCGCGCCAGATCGCGCGCCATCGGCAGGGTCATGCCCGCGATGCCACCCTTGGATGAGGCATAGGCGACCTGGCCGCGTTGCCCTTCAAAGGCGGCGATGGAGGCGGTGTTGATGATGACCCCGCGCGCGCCGTCTTCGTCGGGGCCGTTCTCGCTGATGATTTCGGCGCCGAGGCGGGCGACGTTGAAACTGCCCACCAGATTGATGTTGATGACCTGCTGATAGGTCGCAAGCGGCAACGGGCCGTCCTTGCCCAACGTGGTGCCGGGGGTGCCGATGCCGGCGCAGTTCACCACACAGGTGATTCGGCCCATTTCCGCTTTGGCATCTGCCAGTGCGGTGGCGACGGAGGATTCATCGGTCACATCGGTTTCATGGAAGGTGGCCCCCATGTCGGCGGCGGCTTGGCGGCCACGTTTAGCATCGCGGTCAAGCAGGGCAACTTTTGCACCTGCCGCGAGAAACACATGTGCGGTTGCGGCACCGAGGCCGGACGCGCCGCCAGTGATTACGGCGCAGGTATCTGACATTTTCATGGGGAGGCATCCTTTCGGGCTTGAATTGAATACGCTTTAGCGGGGCATGTGGCAGCTTGTCAAAGCGCCTGAGCCGGTCGGCGAGGACGGACATGGGGAGTTTATCTTGGAAATCCCGCCGGGGGAAACCAATCCGCAGAATGCCGAGGCTGGGTATGGATGTTGTTTGGCCGGGGAAGGGAAAACCGGCGAGAGTTGGTAGGCCCGGCAGGACTTGAACCCGCAACCAAAGCGTTATGAGCGCTCTGCTCTAACCAGTTGAGCTACAGGCCCCTCCGGCGCCTTGCTAGCATAGGGATATGTGGCGTCAAGCATTGCCGAGCTATGGAGCGGGGGCGCTGCCCCCACACCCCCGAGGTATTTCCGGCCAAATGAAGCCGCGGGAGGGGCGGGGTTGACGCCATGCGCGTTGCATGGACGCCGGGGATGGGCTAGGGGCTGGGCTGAATTTTTCAAGGGGTCTGGCGATGAGCGGCAAGAACGGAATCACCTATGCGCAGGCGGGCGTTGATATCGACGCGGGCAATGCGTTGGTTGAGCGGATCAAGCCAGCGGCGAAGCGCACAGCGCGACCCGGTGTGATGGCCGGGCTTGGCGGGTTTGGCGCGCTTTTTGACCTGAAGGCGGCGGGTTATGTGGACCCTGTTTTGGTGGCGGCGACGGATGGGGTTGGCACCAAGTTGCGGATTGCGATTGATACCGGCGAAGTGGGCGGGGTCGGGATTGATTTGGTGGCGATGTGTGTCAATGATTTGGTGTGTCAGGGGGCGGAACCATTATTTTTTCTGGATTATTTTGCCACGGGCAAACTTGAGACGGAACAGGCGGCGCGGATCATCGAGGGGATTGCCGAGGGCTGTGTGCAATCGGGCTGTGCGTTGATTGGTGGCGAGACGGCGGAGATGCCGGGGATGTACCCGCAAGGTGATTTCGATTTGGCGGGGTTTGCCGTGGGCGCGATGGAGCGCGGCACGGTTCTGCCGGCGGGGGTGGTTGAGGGCGATGTGCTTTTGGGTCTTGGCTCTAGCGGGGTGCATTCCAACGGGTATTCGCTGGTGCGCAAGCTGGTCGAATTGTCGGGCTTGGGCTGGGACGCGGACTGCCCGTGGGGCGCGGGCACGTTGGGGGCGGCCTTGCTGACGCCGACGCGGCTTTATGTGAAACAGGCGCTGAGCGCGGTGCGCGCGGGCGGGGTGCATGGGTTGGCGCATATCACCGGCGGCGGGCTGAGTGAGAACCTGCCGCGGGTTTTGCCGGAGGGGCTGGGCGCGGAAATTGATCTGAATGGCTGGGCATTGCCGGAGGTGTTTGGCTGGCTCAGAAGCGTTGGCGGGATGGATGAGGCGGAATTGCTGAAGACGTTTAACTGCGGGATCGGGCTGATCATAGTGGCGGATGCGGCGCGGGCCGACGCGCTTGGCGCGCTTCTGGAGGATGCGGGAGAGGCGGTTTTCGAGCTGGGCCGCGTTGTGAAGGGCGCGGGCGTGACTTATGCGGGCACGCTCAAGTGAAACGGGTGGCGATCCTGCTTTCGGGCACTGGCTCGAACATGGTGAAGCTGGTTGAAAGCATGAGCGCGGATCATCCGGCGCGCCCCTGTCTCGTGCTCTCGAACGACCCGAAGGCGGGCGGGCTGACGGCGGCGCGCGCGCGCGGCGTTGCGGTTGCATCGCTTGATCATCGAACTTTCAAAGGTGACAGGGAAGCCTTTGAAAAAGAGCTTCTTTCGGTCATTGAGCCATATCAGCCGGATATTATCTGTCTGGCCGGGTTCATGCGCATTCTGACGCCGCTTTTCATTGGCGCTTATGCAGGGCGGATGTTGAATATTCACCCGTCGCTTTTGCCGAAATATCGCGGGTTGCACACGCATGCGCGGGCGCTGGACGCGGGCGATGCCGAGGCGGGCTGCACCGTGCATGAGGTAACGGCGGAGCTTGATGACGGGCCGATTTTGGGGCAGGCGCGGGTGCCGGTGATGCCGTCGGACAGCCCGGAGACCCTTGCCGCGCGGGTACTGGCGCAGGAGCATGTTCTTTATGCGGCGGTGCTGCGCCGGTTTGCGCAGGGTGACAGGACGCCAGTTTATCTGCCATGAGCGGCTTGCGTTGGGGCGCGCACTTTTCATTGCCGGGAAAACGCCGTAAGACGCGACAGAGTTTGAGCTGAACAAAAAGAAAATTCACCCCCATATGCGCACATTGACCACAACCGAAGATCTGGCCGCGTTCTGTGAAGAGGCCCGCCAGCACGATTATGTGACCCTCGACACCGAGTTTCTGCGCGAGCGAACGTATTATTCAAAGCTCTGCCTGATCCAGATGGCTTATCCTGGTGACGAAGAGGAGGCGGCGGCGTTGATTGATCCGCTGGTTGAGGGGCTTTCGCTGGAGCCGCTTTACGAGGTGTTTCGCGATACGGGTGTCGTCAAGGTGTTCCACGCGGCGCGGCAGGATCTGGAGATTTTTCAGGTTGATGCCGGGGTTATTCCCGACCCGCTTTTTGACACGCAAGTGGCGGCGATGGTTTGTGGCTTTGGCGAGCAGGCGGGCTATGAGACGTTGGTGCGCAAGATCGCCAAACAGCCGCTGGACAAGACGTCGCGCTTTACCGATTGGTCGCGCCGTCCGTTGACCGACGCGCAGAAGACCTATGCATTGGCCGATGTCACCCATCTGCGAGTGATTTACGAGTTCCTGAGCAAGGAGCTGGAGAAGAGTGGCCGGGGGAAATGGGTGGAGGAGGAGTTGGAGATATTGACCAACCCGGACACCTATGAGGTTCAGCCTTCGCAGGCTTGGAAGCGGGTGAAAACGCGGACAAATTCGGGCCGGTTTCTGGCTATCGTGCGCGAGTTGGCGCGGTTTCGAGAAAGTTATGCGCAGGCGCGGAATATTCCGCGAAATCGGGTGTTTAAGGATGATGCGCTGGTTGAGTTGGCGTCAACCAAGCCTGCGACTGTGGCCGATTTGAGCCGGTCGCGGCTTTTGTTGCGGGAAGCGCGCAAGGGCGACATTGCCGAAGGAATTCTGGCGGCGGTGCAGGCGGGGAAGGAGTGCCCCGGCGATGACTTGCCAAAGGTCGAGACGGGGCGCGACAAGCTTCAGGTCAACCCGGCGCTGGCCGATCTGTTGCGGGTGCTTTTGAAGGCGAAAACCGAAACTTCGGGGGTGGCGCCGAAGCTGATTGCCAATGCGGCTGATCTTGACCTGATCGCGGCGGGGGAGCGTGATGTGCGGGCGCTGAAAGGCTGGCGGCGGGAAGTGTTCGGCGCGGATGCACTGCGGCTTTGTGCCGGTGAGATTGCGCTCTCGGCCAAGGGCCATTCGCTGTGCGTGGTGGAGCTTTAGGCGGCGGCACGGCGCGGCTTCGGATCAAGCGTTAACCTTTGAGTCGTGGCAAGCCTGCCACAGGGCTGCACCCCGGCTGCCCATCTGTCTGCGATGCGTATGGCGGTAAATCGGGCCGCTTGTGGCGGCGGGAACCGTGACCACAAGGCGCGGTGGGTTGACGGGGCGCTAACAAAGCGCCCCGCCGGTGACTCAGGCGTTGGCTTCGCGAATTTTTTCGGCGGCGTCTTTATCGTAGGAGACACCGTTGTCTTCGAAAAGCTTGTCCAACTCGCCCGACAGCATCATTTCGGTGATGATGTCGCAGCCGCCGACGAATTCGCCCTTCACATAAAGCTGCGGGATGGTGGGCCAGTCGGAGTAATCCTTGATCCCTTGGCGGATGTCTTCATCGGCAAGCACGTTCACGTCGGCAAAATTGATACCCATGTAGTTGAGCACGCCCGCGACGCGCGAAGAGAAGCCGCATTGCGGCATGGTCTTGGTGCCTTTCATGAACAGCACCACGTCATTGGCTTTCACGGTCTCGGTGATCTGGGTTTTTGCGTCACTCATCGGTTTGTCCTGTCAAGTTGGGCGCGGCTTACTCGGGCGCGCGGGTTGTAAGGGCGAGGGCATGAAGTTCGCCGTTGGCGCCATCCATCTTGCCCTTGAGCGCGGCGTAAACGGCGCGCTGTTGCTGAACGCGGTTCTTGCCGCGAAAACTTTCATCCACCACCATAGCGGCCATGTGCATCCCGTCTTCGCCCTCGACGGCGACCTGCTGGGCATCGGGGAAGGCCTTGCGGAGGATGTCTTCGAGTTCCTGGGCGTGAACGGCCATAATATTCTCCATCGTGGTTCAGGGGTGAATTTAGGGCGGCTTGGCGGGGGGCGCAAGGCGCGACCGTGGGGGTGCGGCGAAACGTTAGGGCTGTTCGCGTGCATCAGGGTGCAGGTCGGGGCGCAGGTCAGGGCGCGGCTCGGGGGGCAGATGCGCAGGCAGGGATTTGAGGAAGGCGTTGACTTCGCCCAGTAGCGGGCCGGAGGCGAGACGGGCGGCAAGCGCCGGGGTGAGCCGGTCGGGGCAGAGCCGCGCGAGCAGGGCGGTGCGCCGAGCCTCGGGCACGGGGGGCAGGGGCAGGGCGGCGGCAGTGACAAGGTGGCTGATGGCGGTATGCAGCGCGCGCAGGGCGCGGAAGGTTTCGGACTGCGGAGCAAGCAGGGCGGGATCGTCGCGCCAGCTTTTGCCGTCGTAAAGCGCCAGAGTCCGTTGCCCCGCGCCGGTGCATTGATAGGCGATGCAGCCGGAAAAGCCGCGCGCATCAAGGTCATCATGGATGGCGCATTTGTGCCGCTCAAGGTGGCGGCAAGGCGTGCCTGCCGGTTTGGAAAAGGGGAAACGCGGGCCTTTATCGAACGCAAGGCTGACGCAGCAATAGGCGGCGCAGGCGGCGCAGTCGGGCTCTAGCTTGGGGAGCGGGGTGGGCTTAGCCAAGGGTATTTTCGAAGCTTGAGCGGAACAGGGCGGACAGTTCATCAAGCGGGGCTTCGGAGGAGCCGATTTTCACGCTGCTGCCGCCGAATTTGCCGACCGTGGTGATGGCCACCCCGGCTTGACCTGCGGTGAGCATCAGGGCTTCGGCCTGATCGAAATTGCAGGCGATGAGATAGCGCGCCTGATCTTCGCCAAAGAGGAAGGGCATTGTCGCTTCATCGAGGGTCAGCCCGGTGCCTGCGGCCTCGGCCATTTCAAACGCGGCAAGCGCAAGGCCGCCATCGGAGAGGTCGGTGCAGGCCTTGATCAGCGCGGCATTGGCGCGGATGAAATCGCCGTTGCGTTTCTCGGCGGCGAGATCGACCGGGGGCGTCGCCCTCAACCCGGTTGAACACTTCGGCCAGAAGCGCCGATTGGCCGAGGTGGCCAAGGGTTTCGCCCAAGAGAAGTGCCACATGGCCGTCGCGCGCTTCGCCGAGAATGGCGTCGTCTTCGGATTTGATCAGGCCAACGGCGGCGATGGTGGGGGTGGGCAGGATGGCCGCGCCATCGGTTTCATTGTAAAGCGAGACATTGCCCGACACGATGGGCATATCAAGGGCCGCGACCGCTTCGCCGATGCCTTTGATAGCGCCGACGAACTGCCCCATGATCGCGGGCTTTTCGGGGTTGCCGAAATTGAGGTTGTCGGTGGAGGCAAGCGGCGTGGCGCCCAAAGCGGTGAGGTTGCGGTAGGCTTCGGCCACCGCCTGCGCGCCGCCCATCTGCGGATTGGCTTGCACGTAGCGCGGGGTCACGTCGGAGGTGAAGGCGAGCAGTTTTTCGCTGCCATGCACGCGGATGACGCCCGCGCCAAGGCCCGGCGCGCGGATGGTGTCGGCCATCACCATGGTATCGTATTGCTCATAAACCCATTGCTTTGCGGCGTAGTTGGGCGAGGCGATCAGCGCTTTGAGGGCATCTATCGGATCAAGCTCGGGCACGGTGGCGGGGTCGAGCGGTTCGGGAGTCGGGGTTTCCTCCCACGGGCGGTCATATTCGGGGGCAGAGCCGGACAGCGTGGCCAGTGGCAGGTCGGCTTTCACATCATTGCCATGCAGAACGAGGAAGCGGTCTTCGGCAATGGTTTCGCCGACGATGGCGAAGTCGAGATCCCATTTTTCGAACACCGCGCGGGCTTCGGCCTCTTTCGCGGGGTCGAGCACCATCAACATGCGTTCCTGGGATTCGGAGAGCATCATTTCGTAGGCGGTCATGTTCTCTTCGCGTTGGGGCACCGCGTCGAGTTGCAGCTTGACGCCAAGGCCGCCCTTGTCGCCCATTTCGACCGCCGAGCAGGTGAGGCCCGCAGCACCCATATCCTGAATCGAGATCACCGCCCCGGTTTGCATCAGCTCAAGCGTGGCTTCCATCAGGCGTTTTTCGGTGAACGGGTCGCCGACTTGGACGGTGGGGCGTTTTTCTTCGATGGTTTCGTCAAATTCGGCGCTGGCCATGGTGGCGCCGCCGACGCCATCGCGCCCGGTCTTGGCACCGAGATAGACCACCGGCATTCCGACACCAGAGGCGGCGGAATAGAAGATCTTGTCAGCGTCCGCGAGGCCTGCTGCGAAGGCATTGACCAGACAATTGCCATTATAGGCGGCATCAAAGCGCACTTCGCCGCCGACCGTGGGCACGCCAAAACAGTTGCCATAGCCGCCGACGCCCTCAACAACGCCGTGAACAAGCTGGTGGGTCTTGGGGTGGCCAATCTCACCGAAGCTGAGCGAGTTCATCGCGGCAATGGGCCGTGCGCCCATGGTGAAAACATCGCGCAGGATACCGCCCATGCCGGTCGCAGCCCCTTGGTAGGGTTCGATATAGGACGGGTGATTGTGGCTTTCCATCTTGAAGATCACCGCCTGATTGTCGCCGATATCGACGACGCCCGCGTTTTCGCCGGGGCCGCAGATAACCTGTGGGCCGGTGGTGGGCAGGGTGCGCAGCCATTTCTTTGAAGATTTGTAGGAGCAATGTTCGTTCCACATCGCCGAGAAGATGCCAAGCTCGGTAAAGCTGGGGGCGCGGCCGATGATGTCGAGCAGGCGGGCGTATTCATCGGGTTTGAGCCCGTGGGCGGCGATCAACTCTTCGGTAATTTCCGGTTCGCTCATGATGTGCATTTTCCCCGTCTGTGGCACCATATCGAGAGTGGCAGCGGCACCTTGGCGTTCTCATAAGGCAAGGGTGCGGGGCATGGAAGGGGGCGGCGCGGATTCTTGGGCGCGGTGGTGCGGGAATTGCGCTGCCCGAGCAGCACCGGAGGGGCCGGACTTGACCACGTGGAATGATTGGCGTTGATTGACGGGCAGGCAAAGAGGCGATGGATGACGAGATTTGCAAGGCCGTGGCTTGGCGAGGCGGGTGCGTGACCGGGCGGGGGTTTGAGGCGGCGGAATACCGGGCGCGGCTTCGTCGGGCGCAAGCGGAGATGGCGCAGGCCGGATTGGCGGCGGTGATGCTGACCACCGAGCCGGAAATTCGCTATTTCACCGGGTTCCTGACGCGGTTCTGGGAAAGCCCGAGCCGGCCGTGGTTTCTGATCGTGCCGCTGACGGGTGACCCGGTCGCGGTTATTCCGGCAATCGGAGCGCCGTTGATGCGGCGCGGCTGGATTACGGACATTCGCACATGGGCGGCACCGGCGGCGGTGGATGACGGGGTGAGCCTTTTGGGTGAGGCGCTGCGCGAGGTGGCGCGGGACGGGCGGATCGGGGTGCCATCGGGGCGCGAGTCGTATTTGCGGATGCCGTTGAGCGATTTTGAGCAGATCAAGGCCGCCGGGTTGGATTTGACCGATGATGCCGGGATCATGGCGCGGCTGAGGGCGGTGAAATCGCAGGCCGAGATTGCCAAGATTGCGCGGGCCTGTGCCATCGCGGGCCGCGCCTTTGAGCGGGTGAGCGAGGTGGCCCGCCCCGGTGTGACGCTGGCGCAGGTGTTTCGCGGCTTTCAGGTGCTGCTTCTGGAGGAAGGGGCAGACTGGGTGCCGTATCTTGCCGGGGGCGCGGGGCCGCTTGGGTATGGCGATGTGATTTCTCCGGCAAGCGAGGAGCCGCTTGCTGCGGGTGATGTTCTGATGCTTGATACCGGGGCGGTCTGGGACGGTTATTTTTGCGACTTTGATCGGAATTTTGCGATTGAGACGCGCCCCGATGCGCGCGCGGAGGCGGCATGGGAGCGGCTTCTGGATGCGGTGGAAGCGGGGCGCGAGGCGGCAAAGCCCGGCGCGCGGGCTTGCGATGTCTGGGCGGTAATGGCGCGGATCGTGGGCGCGGGCGAAGAAGCCGGGCGGCTGGGGCACGGGTTGGGGATGCAACTGACCGAGGGGCTTTCGCTGACGGCGTGGGATGAAACGGTGCTGAGGCCGGGAATGGTGATCACGCTGGAGCCGGGGGCGCAGACCGTGCCGGGGCTGATGTTGGTGCATGAGGAAAACATCGTGATCCGCGACGGTGCGGCGGAAGTGCTTAGCCCATGGGCGCAGGGGGAGTTGCCGGTGCTGGGTCAAAAACCCTGAAACGCGCCCGCAAAAAAGAGGCCGAGCACTAAGCTCGGCCAAAGTCCAACAGGGAGGTATGACAGTGATGTCGCCTTGGCAACGTCACCGTCACGGATGGAAATAGGCGCGGCGATATGCACAATCAAGGGCGATCACGCAGCCAACGCAGCATTGCTGATATGCGTTTTGCGCATGGCTTCCGGAGCGTTTACTCAAGTGCCTGAATTTTAACTTGTTTACGATATGAGATGATTTCGTTTTGGACGAAATCACGGAAAGCGGCAATCCGCTTGGATTGGCGAAGCTCTTCCGGGTAGGCGAGAAAAACCGGGATTTCGCCGGATTCGATCTCTGGCAGGACGCGCACCAGATTCGGGAAATCCTGGGTGACGTAATCGGGCAGCACGCCGATGCCGATGTCGTGCAGCGCGCCTTGCAACACGCCGAAGTAATTATTCACCGACAAGGTCGAGGCACAATCGTAGCTGAGCAGGTGCTTGACCATCGACGCCCCCGCGCCGACCTGAGTGGAGGCGAGGCGCAGGTAGATCAGCCGATGATCGGCCAGATCCTCGTAACGAAGCGGCGTGCCCATGCGCGCGAGGTATTCGGGCGTTGCGTAAAGCCGCATCCGCACGGCCATCAACCGTTTGCGCACCAGATCGGCCTGTGACGGTTCCTTCATGCGGATTGCCACATCGGCTTCGCGCATCGGCAGATCGAGCACCCGCTCTTCGAGCATCAGGTCGATCTTGAGATCGGGGTATTTTTCATAAAGCTTGGTCAGGCGCGGGGCCAGCCAGAGGGTGCCAAAGCCGGTCGTGGTTGTGACCCGCAATTCGCCGAACACTTCTTCTTCGCTGTCGCGGATGCGTGCGGTGGCGGTATCGAGGCGTTTGATCATGGCGCGGGTGGCATCGAACAGAAGCTCGCCCTGTTCGGTGAGAATCAACCCGCGCGCGTGGCGGTGAAACAGGGTGGTGTTGAGCGATTCTTCCAGCGCGCGAATTTGCCGCGATACTGCCGACTGGCTGAGGTGCAGGGTATCACCGGCATGGGTGAGGCTGCCGACATCGGCGACGGCGTGAAAGATTCTGAGCTTGTCCCAATCCATACTTGCAACTTTCTTTTCGTCGGGGCTCGTGGTGAGCAATCTCTTTTCCGAACGGTCTAAATACCGATATAGGCCGTTGGGGCAAGAAATATCGGTTTGTAGGTCAAAATTTATGACCTATTATCTTTTCTACAACAGGCGCACAATGGATTGGTGAGCCGCAAAGCGAGGGGAGGCGTGCGATGAGCAAGCATCAGGTATCTCTGGATGACCGGTATGATCTGGGGAAGTCCCAGGTATTGCTGAACGGGACGCAGGCGCTGGTGCGGCTGATGCTGACGCAAAAGCATCGTGATACCGAGGCCGGGCTGAACACGGCGGGGTATGTGACCGGGTATCGTGGCTCCCCGCTGGGCGCGGTGGATCTGTTGATGGGCCGCTCAAAAGACATGCTGGCCGGGCATGATGTGAAATTCGAGCCGGGATTGAACGAAGACCTTGCCGCGACCGCCATTTGGGGCAGTCAGCAGGCAGAGCTGCGCGGCGAAGGCAAGTTCGACGGGGTGTTTGGCCTTTGGTATGGCAAGGGGCCGGGGATTGACCGGTCGGGCGACGTGATGCGCCATGCCAACATGGCGGGCACCAGTGTCAATGGTGGCGTGGTGATGGCGATGGGGGATGACCACACCGGAGAAAGCTCGACCGCGCTGCATCAAAGCGAATGGGCGCTGATTGATGCCTATATGCCAGTGGTCAGCCCGGCGGGGGTTCAGGAAGTCCTTGATTACGGGCTTTATGGCTATGCGCTGAGCCGGTTTGCCGGGGTCTGGGTGGGCCTTAAGGTGATGAAGGACACGATCGAGGCGACGGCGGTTATCAATGCCGACCCGGATCGGCTGCAATTCGTCACGCCCGAGTTTGAGATGCCGCAGGGCGGGTTGAATATCCGGCTCATTGATGACCGCATCGAGCAGGAAGCGCGGCTGATTGATTACAAGCGCGCGGCGGCGGAAGCGTTTGCCCATGCCAACAAGATGGACAAGCGGGTTTGGGGCAAGGCGGGGGCGAAGATCGGGTTGGTCTCGCACGGGAAGAACTGGCTTGATCTGGAACATGCGCTTGCCCTTCTGGGGATTGACGCGGCGGAGGCTGAGCGGCTGGGGATCACCACTTACAAGGTTGGGCAGGTTTGGCCGCTCGACATGAAAGGGTTTCGTCAGTGGGCCGAGGGGCTTGATCTGATCATCGTGGTGGAAGAAAAGCGCAAGCTGCTGGAAGTGCAGATCAAGGAAGCGATTTTCGACGACCGGCAGGGCCGCCGGGTTTATGGCTGGTACAAAGGCGGCTCGGGCGGGGTGCATTCCGAAGAACTGTTCCCGACGCGCTGGGCGCTTGACCCGGTGATGATTGCCGAAAAGCTGGGCGCGGTCCTGACCGAGGAGGGGTGCGCCACGGACGGTATCAAGGCCGGGCTGGCCGAGCTGGATCAGGCGCGGCGCAACGACAATGTGGAAGAAATCGCCAGTCGGCTGGCCTATTACTGTTCAGGGTGTCCGCATAATAGCTCGACCAAGGTGCCGGAGGGCAGCCGCGCCTATGCCGGGATCGGCTGTCACTTCATGGTGCAATGGATGGAGCGCGACACGCTGGGTTTCACCCATATGGGCGGCGAGGGGGCCAACTGGATCGGGGAGGCACCGTTTTCCAAGACCGGGCACGTGTTTCAGAACCTTGGTGACGGCACCTATAACCATTCCGGCCTGCAAGCCATTCGCGCGGCGGTCGCTGCGGGCACCAACATCACCTACAAGATCCTTTACAACGACGCGGTGGCGATGACCGGCGGGCAGACCCATGAGGGCGACCTTTCGGCACAGCAGATTGCGCGGGAATTGAAAGCGTTCGGGATCGAGCATGTGGCACTTGTCTATGACGAGAAAGAGGATGTGGACCTCAAGAGTTTCCCCGGTGGGTTGGAGATTCATGAACGCATCGAGATGGACGCGGTTCAAAAGAAATTCCGTGAACACAAAGGTGTATCGGCTATTCTTTACGTGCAAACCTGCGCCGCCGAGAAGCGCCGCCGCCGCAAGCGCGGCACGTTTCCCGACATTGACAAGCGGGTGTTCATCAACACCGACGTTTGCGAAGGCTGCGGCGATTGCGGGGTGCAGTCGAACTGTGTGTCCATCGTGCCGGTGGAAACCGAGCTGGGCCGCAAGCGGGCGATTGACCAGTCAAGCTGCAACAAGGATTTCTCGTGTCTGCAGGGGTTCTGCCCGAGCTTTGTGACACTGGAAGGCGCCAAGGTGAAAAAGCAGGCGACGGCGACGCTTGATCTGCCGGACCTGCCGGAGCCAACGCTGCCTGCCATCAATGGCACGCATAACGTGGTGATTACCGGGGTCGGCGGCACCGGGGTCGTGACCATCGGGGCCATTCTGGCGCAGGCGGCACAGATTGACGGGCTGGGTGCTGGCATGATGGAGATGGCGGGCCTTGCCCAGAAGGGCGGTGCGGTGCATATCCATGTGCGGCTGGCCAATGCGCCCGAGGACATCACCGCCGTGCGCGTCGCCACCGGGGAGGCGCACGCGCTGATCGGCGGCGATATGGTGGTGAGTGCGGGGGCCAAGACGCTTGGCTTGACCAGCACCGGGCGCACCGGCGGGGTGGTCAACAGTCACGAGATCATCACCGGAGAGTTTACCCGGCACACCGATTTCACCATTCCGGGCGACCGGCTGGCGCTGCAACTGCAGGCGCGGTTGCAGGATCGCTTGAGTCTTTTCGACGCCTCGGAACTGGCGCGGATGACGCTGGGCGACAGCATCTATTCCAACATGATGGTGTTTGGCGGTGCGTGGCAGATGGGGCTTTTGCCGATCAGCCATGAGGCGATAGCGGATGCGATCCGCCTGAACGGCACCGCGATCGAGGGCAATTTGCGCGCGTTTGAGATTGGCCGTTGGGCGGCGCTGCACCCCGATGAGGTGGAGACGCTGTTGGCCCCCAACGTGGTGCAAATGCCGCAAACGCTGGACGAGCGCATCGCGTTTCGGGCCGATCATCTGATTGCCTATCAGAACAAGCGGCTGGCGAAACGCTATCGCAAGCTGGTGGAGAGTGTGAGCGATGCGGGGCTGAAAGAGGCCGTCGCCAAGGGCTATCACAAGGTTCTGGCTTATAAGGACGAATACGAGGTGGCCCGGCTGCATCAGGAGACCCGCAAGAAGGCCGAGGAGCAGTTCGAGGGTGATTTCAAGATGTCCTATCACATGGCGCCGCCGATCTTTTCCAAGGACGGCCCGAATGGGCGGCCATTGAAGCGCGAGTTTGGCCCCGGTATGGGGCGCTGGTTGGCGATGCTGACCAAGATGAAGCGCCTGCGCGGCACGCCGCTTGACCCGTTCGGACGCAGCGAGGAGCGCCGTGGCGAGCGCGCGCAGATTGCGCAATACGAGGCCGATATGGCGCAGTGGCTGCCGAAGGTGGAGGACGCCAACAAGGCCCTGATTGCCGAGCTGGCGAGCCTGCCTTTGGAAATCCGGGGCTTTGGCCCGGTGAAGGCGGCGAATGCCGAAAAAGCGGCGGTGCGGCGGGCGGCGATCTTGGCCGAATTGCGCGGCGAAGGTGCGGCAAGTCAGGCGGCGGAATAGCGCGCGCATAGCAGCGATGGATTTCCGCGCCGAAGCGCCGTATGAGCAGGAGACTCGCCGCGATGACGGCGGCAGGCAGAACGGGCAGGGCAGATGGCGGTTGGAATATTCGATTCAGGGCTGGGCGGGCTGACCGTCTGGGATGCGGTGCAAAAGCGGCTGCCGGAGGTGCCGTTCGTCTATCTGGCCGATTCGGCCCATGCGCCTTACGGGGTGCGCGATGCCGATGACATTTTCGATCTGACCTGCCGCGCGGTGGATCGGCTTTGGGCCGAGGGGTGTGAACTTGTGATTCTGGCCTGCAACACGGCGAGTGCGGCCGCACTCAGACGGATGCAGGAGAGCGTTGTGCCGCGCGACAAGCGGGTGCTCGGCGTGTTCGTGCCGCTGATCGAGGCGCTGACCGAGCGGCAATGGGGCGACAATTCCCCGCCGCGCGAGGTGGCGGTGCAGAACGTGGCGCTTTTCGCCACGCCCGCCGCGGTGGCAAGCCGCGCATTTCAGCGCGAGCTGGCGTTTCGGGCCATCGGTGTGGACGTGGAAACCCAAGCCTGCGGCGGCGTTGTGGACGCCATTGAAGAGGGCGACATGATTTTGGCCGAAGCCTTGGTGAAAAGCCATGTCGAGGCGTTGAAACGCAAGATGCCGCACCCTGAGGCGGCGGTTCTGGGCTGCACGCATTATCCGTTGATGGAAGCCGAGTTTCAGGCCGCATTGGGCGCGGATGTGCAGGTTTATTCGCAAGCCGCCTTGGTGGCGGAAAGCTTGGCTGATTATCTGACGCGCCACCCGAAGATGCGCGGCGCGGAAGGGGAGCCAAAATTCCTGACCACCGGCGATGCGGGCAAGGTTTCGGACCGGGCGACGCAATTTTTGCGACGACGCATCGTGTTCGAGGCGGCTTGAGCCTCCTCCGGTTTTCGCCAATAAGTGTTTGATACTATGAAAAAGGGGTCCGACATGGCCCATAAAATCGCCATTCTGGGTGCCAGTGGTTATACCGGCTCCGAATTGATCCGGTTGATCGCCACCCATGGCGGCATGGAGATTGCCGCGCTGGGCGCGTTTTCCAAGGCCGGGCAAAGCGTGGCGCAAGTGTTCCCGCATCTGCGCCATTTGGCGCTGCCTGATATGGTCAGTTTTGACGAGATTGATTTCGGTCAGATTGATTTGTGTTTTTGCGCGCTGCCGCACAAGACCTCGCAAGAGGTGATCTCAAACCTGCCGCGTGACCTGAGGATCGTCGATCTGTCGGCGGATTTCCGGCTGCGTGATCCGGCGGAATATGAGAAATGGTATGGCAACCCGCACAGTGCCGTGGAAATGCAGAAAGAGGCGGTTTACGGGCTGACCGAATTTTACCGCGACGACATTCGCGCGGCGCGGCTTGTCGCGGGCACCGGCTGTAACGCGGCGACGGGGCAATATGTTTTGCGCCCGCTGATTATGGGCGGGGTGATCGGGCTTGACGATATTATCCTTGATCTGAAATGCGCGGTGTCGGGCGCGGGGCGGAGTTTGAAGGAAAACCTGCTCCATGCGGAGCTGTCGGAGGGCTATAACGCCTATGCCGTGGGCGGCACGCACCGGCATCTTGGGGAGTTCGATCAGGAGTTTTCGAAGCTCGCCGGGCGCAAGGTTGAGGTGCAGTTCACGCCGCATTTGATTCCGGCGAACCGGGGGATTCTGGCCACCGGCTATGTATCCGGGGAAGCCGAGATCGTGCATGAGACATTGGCCAAGGCCTATGCGGCTGAGCCGTTTATCGAGGTGCTGCCGTTTGGCGAAACACCGAGCACGCATCATGTGCGCGGCTCGAATTTTTGCCATATCGGGGTGGTGGGCGACCGGATTGCGGGCCGGGCAATCATTGTCGGGGCGCTGGATAACCTGACAAAAGGTAGCAGCGGGCAAGCCTTGCAGAATGCCAATCTGATGCTAGGTCTTGCAGAGACGCAGGGGCTGATGCTGGCGCCCTGTTTCCCCTGAAGGAGTGCGCGATGCGTGGGTTGAAGAAGAAACGCCGCATTCAGGTGATCGCGCTTGCCGTGGTCGCGTTGATCATGGCGACCGGGCTGATCGGGTATGGGTTGCGCGGAGGTATCAACTATTTCCGCTCGCCCAGTCAGGTGATGGAATCGCCGCCGCCGCCGACGGAAGTGTTTCGCATTGGCGGGTTGGTTGAAGAGGGCAGTCTGCTGCGCGGGCAAGGCAAGACGGTGCGCTTTAACGTGACCGATGGCGGCAAGAGCGTGAAGGTGGAATATACCGGCGTTCTGCCCGACATGTTTGGTGAGAAACAGGGCATGGTCGGCACGGGAAGTTACGCGAACGGTGTTTTCCAAGCCACTGAAATTCTTGCCAAACACGATGAGAATTATATGCCGAAAGAGGTGGTGGACGCGCTTAAGGAACAGGGCGTTTACGTGCCATCGGACGGCAGTTAAGGCGCGCGTTAACCGAATTGGCGCAGGCTTTCCCCGAGTTGCAGGAGAAAGCCGATGCCATCCGTGCGCGATATTGCCGAAGAGATCGTGACCCGCGAGGGCGGGTTCGTGAACGACCCAGACGATCCGGGCGGGGCGACGAAATTCGGCGTGACCATCGCCACGATGCGCAGGCTTGGGCTTGACCTTGACCGCGATGGCGATGTCGACGCGCATGATGTGCGCGCGCTGAGCCGGGCGCAGGCGGTCGATATTTTCGTTGAGCATTATTATCGGCGCACCGGGATTGCGCGACTGCCCGCCACGCTGCGTGCGGGTGTGTTTGACATGTATGTGAACGCGGGTGCCAACGCGGTGAAGATTTTGCAACGGCTGCTTGGCCAGATGGGCCATGGCGTGACGGTTGACGGGGTGATCGGGCCGCAGACGGTGCGGGCGGCCAATGCGGCGGCCAAGGCGGCGCCGGGATATTTGGCGGATGCTTACGGGATTGCGCGGCGCAATTATTATTTCCGGCTGGCCGACAGCCGCCCCGCAAGCCGCAAATATGCGCGCACCCGCAATGGGGGCAAGGGTGGCTGGATTCGCCGGGCGGAGGCGTTCATCAGCCCGCGCTATCGGTTGAGCGAGGCAGCATTTCGAAAAAGGGTGGCAAAATGGGTGTGATCGAGCGGGTCTTGGCGTTGCTTTTTGGTAATGAGCGCAATGTGTTGAAAGACACGGCTGAGGTATTTCGGGAAAATGCAGAGGGCGCTTCGGCGCGCGCCACGCAGATGCAGGAGCAGGCGTTAACGCAGTTCGGTGGCGAATTTCGGGTTGAGCCGCGCGGGCTTTTCGACCGGGTGATGGACGCGCTCAACCGGGTGCCGCGCCCGGCGCTGGCGCTTGGCACGCTGGCGCTGTTCATTGCGGCGATGGTTGATCCGGTGTGGTTCGCGTCACGAATGCAGGGAATTGCGCTGGTGCCGGAGCCGCTTTGGTGGTTGCTGGGCGCGATCGTGAGCTTTTATTTCGGGGCGCGGCATCAGGCCAAGGGGCAGGATTTTCAGCGCCAGATTAGCCGCACGCTCTTGGCGGTGCCGCAGGTGGTGAGCAATCTCAAGAGTTTGGACGCGCTGGAGCGTGGGGCGGGCAGCCCCGGCGAGGCGGCGACGGGGTTGGATGCGCGCGTGGCGTTGGAGGCGACGGAGCCGGAGGCGAACCCGGCGCTGCGCGACTGGCGGCGCGAATATGAATACGAGGGGCGATGAGCGGGCCGGGCTGACGCCCGCGCCAACCGGCGGGGGCGCGACAATGTGATCGCCTGTTCGTGCCGATTGCGATTGGCCCGCGCGGGCTTGCGCCCTATAACGGGGGCATGACAGCAGAACTTGGACATTTCGCGCTTATCCTCGCCTTTATCGTGGCGCTTTTGCAATCGGTGATCCCGCTTGTGGGCGCGCAGAAGCGATGGCCGGGCTGGATGGCCTTTGCAGAGCCAGCGGCGAATGTGCAGCTTGTGCTGACTGCGACAGCGTTTTTCGCGCTGATGTATGCGTTTGTGACCTCGGATTTTTCGCTGCATCTGGTGGTGGCTAACAGCCATACGCTGAAGCCGATGCTTTACAAGATCACCGGAGTTTGGGGCAATCACGAAGGCTCCATGCTGCTTTGGGTGCTGATTGTTACGCTTTACGGCGCGGCGGTGGTGTGGTTCGGCGCCAACCTGCCGCCGACATTGAAGGCGCGTATCCTTGCGGTGCAGGGCATGATCGGGGCGGCGTTTTTCGCGTTTATCCTGTTCACCTCGAACCCGTTTTTGCGCGAGGCGGTGCCACCGATGAACGGGCAGGACATGAACCCGCTGTTGCAGGATCCGGGCCTCGCCTTCCACCCGCCGTTTCTTTATCTCGGCTATGTCGGGCTTTCGATGGCGTTTTCCTTTGCGGTGGCGGCGTTGATCGAAGGCCGCGTCGATGCGGCATGGGGCCGCTGGGTGCGGCCATGGACGTTGGCGGCGTGGATGTTCCTGACTGTGGGCGTGGCGCTTGGCTCGTGGTGGGCCTATTACGAATTGGGCTGGGGCGGGTTCTGGTTCTGGGACCCGGTGGAGAATGCGAGCTTCATGCCGTGGCTTATCTCGGCGGCGCTGTTGCATTCGGCGATCGTGGTGGAAAAGCGTGAATCGCTGAAAAGCTGGACGGTGCTGTTGGCGATCATCGCCTTCGGGTTCAGCCTTGTCGGCGCGTTCATCACCCGTTCGGGCATCATCACGTCGGTTCATGCTTTTGCCAACGACCCCGAACGCGGCGTGTTTTTGTTGCTGATTCTGGTGGTGTTCATCGGCGGCGCGCTGACGCTGTTTGCGTTCCGCGCCGGTGCGATGGAGGCCAAGGGCGTGTTTGGCATGGTGAGCCGTGAATCGGCTTTGGTGGTCAACAATATCCTGCTGGGCGTGGCGGCGTTCGTGGTGTTTGTCGGCACGCTTTGGCCGCTGGTGTCGGAAATGGTGTTTGACCGCAAGCTTTCGGTGGGCGCGCCGTTCTTCAATCAGGCGTTTACGCCGTTCATGGTGACGCTGGCCGTTTTGTTGCCGGTGGGCGCGATGCTGCCATGGAAGCGCGCCAATCTTGGCCGGACGATGCGCAGGCTGTGGCCCGCTCTATTGCTGGTCGTGGCGCTGGCTGCGCTGTTGTGGGCGATGGAGACGCAGAAAAGCGCGCTTGGGCCGCTTGGCCTGATGCTGGGCGCATGGCTGGTGGTGGGGTCGGCCACCGAATTGCTGATGCGCGCAGGGAAACGTAAAGGGCGCATTAAACGCCTGTTCGCGCTGCCGCGCGCGGATTGGGGCAAGGCGCTGGCCCATGCCGGGCTTGGCATTGCGATTGCGGGGATTTCTGGCGTGTTGGCGTGGCAGCAGGAAGATATCCTTGTGGTGCAAGAGGGCCAGAGCTTTGATCTGGCGGGGTATAGTCTGACACTGGAAGAGGTCGATCAGGTCGAGGGGCCGAACTATATCTCTACCATGGGCACGGTGCGGTTGGAGAAGGCAGGCAAGCTTATCTCGATGATGTACCCGGAGAAGCGGATTTACCCGGTGGCGGGTTCGCAAACCACCGAAGCCGCGATCAACATCGGCTTCTTGCGCGATGTTTACGTAGTGATCGGCGATCCGCAGGATGGTGGCGGGTTCGCAATGCGGACCTATTACAAGCCGCTGGCCAACTGGATCTGGGGCGGGGCCATATTGATGGCGCTTGGCGGCGCGCTGTCGTTGTCTGATCGGCGTTACCGGGTGGCAGCGGGCGCGCGCAAGGCGCCGATGACCGGGGTCCCGGCGGAATGAGGCTGCTTCTTGCGTTGGTGGTGTTTCTGGGCACGATGACGCCGGTTTATGCGGTGGAGCCGGATGAGATGCTGGCCGATCCGGCGCTTGAGGCGCGGGCGCGCGATATTTCCAAGGGGCTGCGCTGTCTTGTTTGCCGCAACGAGAATATCGACGATAGCGAGGCCGGGCTGGCGCATGACCTTCGGGTGATGGTGCGTGAGCGGCTGACGGCGGGCGATAGCAATGCGCAGGCGGTGCAATATATCGTTGACCGCTATGGCGAATTTGTTCTGCTGAAACCGCGCGCCACGGGCGCCAACCGGGTGCTTTATCTGGCTGGGCCGGGGATGTTGTTATTGGCTGCGCTGATCGCGGCGCTTTACTTGCGCAAGCGCGGCCGTGCGCAAGCCCCTGCCGAAGAGGCGCTGAGCGAGGGCGAGGCGGCGCGGCTCGATGAAATCATGAAAGGGTGACGTTGGGTTTGGCCTTTCCGGGGCCGCGCGAATAGGCTTTGCTTGCGCAAAGACTGCCCCGAATGAGGAGACCACGGCATGTATCAAACGATCAGCTATGAATTGAGCGAGCAGGTGGGTGTTGTCACGCTCAACCGGCCCGACAAGATGAACGCGCTGACCTCGCAGATGCGCGCGGAACTGCCGGATGCAATTCAACGTGCGCTGAAAGAGGGCGCGCGAGTGATCGTGATGACCGGGGCGGGCGGCGCGTTCTGTTCGGGGCAGGATCTCGGTGATGCCAATGTCGGGGCGATGGATCTGGAGCGCGGATTGCGCGACGAATATAACCCGCTTTTGAAGATGATCCATGATTGCCCGGTGCCGACGATTGCCGCCGTGAACGGCCCGGCGGCGGGGGCGGGGGCGAACCTTGCGCTGGCGGCGGATGTGGTGATTGCCACGCAGAGTGCCTATTTCCTGCAAGCGTTCACCCGGATCGGGCTTATCCCTGATGCAGGCGGCACCTATGTGCTGCCGCGCACCATGGGGATGGCCAAGGCGATGGGGGCCGCGCTTTTTGCCGAGAAGATCAGCGCGCAACAGGCCGATGACTGGGGCATGATCTGGGAAGCGGTGGCGGATGCGGAGTTCGAGGCGGTCTGGAAAGCGCGGGCAGCGTATCTTGCTGATGGACCTACCAAGGCGTTCCGGCTGACCAAGCAGGCGATCCGCGCCAGTTGGGACAATGACCCGGATGCCCAGCTTGCCACGGAGGCAAAGTTGCAGGGCAAAGCGGGCAAGAGCCGCGACTTCATGGAGGGGGTGATGGCCTTTCTTGAAAAGCGTAAAGCGCGTTTCGAAGGCCGGTAACTGCGGCGCGGGTGGCCCGCTGCAATAGCGGGCAGCAGCGAGCGCAAGTCGGGCCGGGGAGGCTTGGCGCATCCCCGGCGTGATTGTCAGCGGTCCTCTACATCGACATAGTCGCGGCTGGTTTCGCCGAGATAAAGTTGACGCGGGCGACCAATTTTCTGCGCTGGATCCTCGAATTGTTCCTTCCACTGGGAAATCCAGCCGACGGTGCGCGACACCGCAAAAATCGGTGTGAACATCGACGTGGGGAAGCCAATCGCTTCGAGGATGATGCCGGAATAGAAATCGACATTCGGGAAAAGCTTCTTGTCGATGAAGTAGGGATCGGCAAGGGCCGTGGCTTCCAGTTCTTTGGCAACCTGAAGCGTCGGGTTGTTTTCGATCCCCATGAGGTCAAGCACCTCATCGGCGGATTGCTTCATCACCTTGGCGCGCGGGTCGAAGTTCTTGTAAACCCGGTGGCCAAAGCCCATCAGGCGGAAGGGGTCATCCTTGTCTTTTGCGCGGGCGATGAATTCGGGGATGCGATCAGGCGTGCCGATTTCCCTCAGCATTTCAAGAGCGGCCTGATTGGCACCGCCATGGGCCGGCCCCCAGAGACAGGCGGCGCCTGCGGCGATACAGGCGAACGGGTTCGCCCCCGAGCTTGAAGCGAGCCGCACCGTCGAGGTGGAGGCGTTTTGTTCGTGATCGGCGTGCAGGGTGAAAACCCGGTCCATGGCGCGCGCCAGGATTGGATCGACGTGATAATCCTCCGCGGGGACCGCAAAGCACATGCTGAGGAAATTGGCCGCATAATCGAGATCATTGCGCGGATAGATGAACGGCTGGCCAATCGAGTATTTGTAGGCCATCGCGGCGATTGTCGGCATCTTGGCGATCATCCGGTGCGAGGCGATCTCGCGCTGGCGCGGATCGTTTACATCGGTGGAATCGTGATAGAACGCCGACATCGCGCCGACCACACCAACCATGGTTGCCATTGGATGCGCATCGCGGCGGAAGCCACGGAAAAAGAAATGCATCTGCTCATGGATCATCGTGTGATGGGTGATCGTGCTCTCGAAATTTTCAAGCTGTGCCGCAGACGGCAATTCACCGTAAAGCAGGAGATAGCAGACTTCGAGGTAATGCGATTTCTCGGCCAGTTGGCCAATCGGATAGCCGCGATGCAGAAGTTCGCCTTTCTCACCGTCGATGAAGGTGATCGTGCTGTCGCAGGAGGCGGTCGAGGTGAAGCCCGGATCATAGGTGAAGACGCCCGCGTTGGCATAAAGCTTGCGGATATCAATCACTTCCGGCCCCGTTGTTGGGCTGAGCACTGGCAGATCATAGCTTTTACCGTCAATTGTCAGTGTCGCGGTTTTGGGGCTATCGGTCATGCGTTTCCTTCCTCCTGTCGTATGGGCGGGATTGGTGTTCCCGGTCCGGTCCTAGTTCGTCAGGCTTTACGGAAGGTTAACCTTCCTTGGCCGCGGCTCGTGCCGGACTGACGGGCGCGGGGGCAAGTTGCCCGGCGGACGATTTGTCTGACACATAAGGATATCCGGCCACATTGGACCTGTCGGTCGGGACGGGCAGATTTCCTGTGAGCGAACCGGGTCAAAACCTGCACCGGATCGTTGAAAACGTCAGCTATCATTTTGCAGATGCGGCGTCAATTCGCTCAATGGCTGATAAGGGCATTGGGATGGTCTTTCACGGCCCGTACCGACACGAAAGAATAATGCTATTCGTGATATTTATTAAAGGGTTGCGAAAATTTTCAAGCCACTTTGAGACGTTGCGGCACGGTTGAGCCGAAGCGCACTTTTTCGTGCAATGCGCAGCCTGATCGGCGCGGTTTGACCGCGCGGTGTGGCCTTGAGCGGATGTTATGCAGCACTGCAGCATCGTGGCCTTTAACCATTCCCTAACCATGCGGGCGCTAAGGTCGTGCAACGATGAGCCATCTGGTTGCAACCGGCGGAGGAAAGGTGCGCGATGGGGGTATTGGCGCGGGCGGAGCTGGCTCTGTTGGGCCAACGAGGGCATCTTTTCGCCTGGGTTCCGGTGTGTCTTGGCGTCGGGATCGGGCTTTATTTCGGGTTGCGGTTTGAGCCGCAGGTGACGGTATTGCTATATCTCGGGCCGGTTGTGCTTGGCCTTTTGCTGCTGGCGGCGCGCTGGCGAGCGGGTTGGGCGGCGTTGCCGTGGGGCGCGGCGCTTGTCGGGATGGGGTTTTGTCTGGCATTCGGGCGCGCGCATGTGTTGGAACGTCCGGTGCTGGGGTGGCATTATTACGGGCCGGTCGAAGGCCGGGTTATCGGGCTGGACCGTTCGGCCAGCGGGGCGCCACGGGTGCTGCTGGATCGGGTGGTGCTGGCACGGGTCGGGCCACAAAAAACACCGGATCGGGTGCGCATTTCGCTGCATTCCACAGCCGGGGCCACGCCGCGGGCAGGGGCGCGGGTGATGGTGACGGCGCACCTTTCGCCGCCGGGCGGGCCGGTGGAGCCGGGTGGTTTCGATTTTCAACGCCATTCGTGGTTTCAGAGGCTGGGTGCTGTGGGTTATGCCCGCACGCCGCTTTTGACCCTTGTCCCTGGATCGGGGACGGGGTTGTTGGATTTGCGGCTTGGGCTGTCTGCGCGGGTGCAGGCGGCGCTGCCCGGAGAGGCGGGCGGGTTTGCGGCGGCGATCATGACCGGGGATCGCTCTGGCATGGCGCAGGAGACGCTGACGGCGCTCAGGGTCAGCAATCTGGCGCATCTGCTGGCGATTTCGGGGCTGCATATGGGCTTGCTGACCGGGTTTGTCTTTGCCGCTGTCCGGCTGTTGCTTAGCCTGTGGCCCGCTTTGGCGTTGCGTGTGCCGGTGAAAAAGCTCGCCGCTGTCGTGGCGCTTGGCACCGGGGCGGGCTATCTGGCGCTTTCTGGTGGGAATGTCGCAACCGAGCGCGCCTTTGTGATGGCGGCGGTGGCGCTTGTTGCGGTGCTGGCGGATCGGCGGGTTATATCGCTGCGGGCGGTGGCTTTGGCGGCCGTGGTGGTGCTGGTGCTCTGGCCGGAGGCTTTGCTGGGGCCGGGATTTCAGATGTCGTTCGCGGCCACCGTGGCCTTGGTTGCGGTGTTTCGCTGGTTGCGCGACCGCGAGATTGGGTTTGGGCCGGTTTGGCTGCGCCCGTTTGTGGCGGCGGCGATTTCTTCGGCGGTGGCGGGGTTGGCCACGGCGCCGGTCGCGGCGGCGCATTTCAACCAGATTTCGCATTACGGGCTGATTGCCAACCTGCTTTCGGTGCCATTGATGGGCGTTCTGGTGATGCCCGCGATGCTGCTTGCGGCGGTGTCGATGCTGTTCGGGCTTGAGGCGGTGCCATTGCATTTCGCTGGGGTGGGCTTGGATTGGATACTTGGGGTTGCGGCGTGGATTTCGGGGCTGGAGGGGGCGCGGGGCACGGTGATCAGTCCGGATTGGCGGGTGTTGCCGCTGATCGGCGTGGGCTTCATCCTATTGGTCAGTTGGCAGGGGCGGTTCCGCATGGCCGGGCTGGTGCCGGTGCTGGCGGGGCTTTGGTTTTGGGTCGAGACCGAGCGACCGGATATCCTGATTGCCGATAATGGCGGGCTGGTGGGGGTGATGGGGGCGGAGGGGCGCGCACTGAGCCGGGCGAAGGGGGCCGGGTTCATTTCACGCAATTGGTTGGAGAATGATGGCGATGCGGCCAGTCAGCCGATGGCGGCGGCGCGGTGGGCCAAGACCCCGGCGGCGCGCCCGGTGCGGCACCTGACCCGCAAAGCCGACCTTGCGGCGCTGAGCTGTGAGAAGGGGGAGGTGCTGGTGATCCGGGGCAAGGCGGCAGCGGGGTTGCCGTGTCTGGTTTATGACACGGCCAAGCTGCGCCGCAGCGGAGCCACGGCGCTTTATGCCATCAAAGGCGGGTATCGCAGTGTCACCGCGCGCAGCCTGACCGGGGAGCGGCTGTGGAATCAGGCTCAATAAGTGCGGATCAGGCCCACAAGCTTGCCCTGCACCTTGACTTTGTCCTCAGGCAGAACGCGGGTTTCATAGGCCGGGTTTGCGGCCTCCAAAGCGATGGCGTTGCCGCGGCGGAAAAACCGTTTCAACGTGGCTTCGTGATCCTCAACCAAAGCGACGACGATATCGCCATTATCGGCGGTGGACGTTTCGCGGATGACGACGACATCGCCATCGTTGATGCCGGCGTCGATCATCGAATCGCCTTTGACTTCAAGAGCATAATGCTCCCCCTTGCCGGATAGCATGGCGTTGGGCACGGCGACGTTGCGCTCTGCGTGGCTGATCGCTTCGATCGGGACACCGGCGGCGATGCGGCCCATGAGGGGCAACTCGAGTGCTGCGGCCTCCACCGCGAATGCGTTGGCTGGTGGGCGCGCGTCGGGGCGGGAGCCTTCGATCACGCGGGGCGAGAAGCCCGAAGAGGGCGCGCCGCCCATGCTTTCGGGCAGCTTGACGATTTCAATAGCGCGGGCACGATGGGCGAGGCGGCGGATAAAGCCGCGTTCCTCAAGCGCCGTGATGAGCCGGTGAATGCCCGACTTGGAGCGTAAATCAAGGGCTTCCTTCATTTCATCGAACGAGGGCGGCACGCCATCGCGTTGCACCCGCTTGTGAATGAATTCGAGAAGATCGAGTTGTTTCCGGGTGAGCATTGCACGCTCCCTCCATGCCTGTAATTTGCATTTGTTCTAGATGTGTTCCCGTTTTGTGTCAACAAGAACATCCCGAACCCGGAGATGCGGGGCGTGGATCAGAGGCGGATATAGGCGATGTCGCTGCCTGCGGGCTGGGCCGGGGCATGGGGCGGTGAGATGGCCAATGCGTTGGCTTGCGCGAGCACCGAGAGCAGGGAGCTGTCTTGCCGATCAAACACGGTGAGCGCGCCGTTTTCCACCCGCGCGCGTTGGTAATGGGTGCGCGGGCCGTTGGCGGGCAGTGCGGCCGTGAGCGGTGCTGTCGCCGTGGGAGTATGGCCCGCGTCAAAGCCCTGCATGGCGCGGATCAGCGGGGCGAGGAAGACATGCCCGCAGACCATGGCAGAGACCGGGTTGCCGGGAAGGCCGAGCATCACCGCGTCGCCCATTCGGCCCGCCATCAGCGGCTTGCCGGGGCGCATGGCGATTTTGTAGAACGCGCGCTCCATCCCCAGCGAGCCAGCCACATCGCCGACCAGATCATGATCCCCCACCGACGCGCCGCCGATGGTAACGATGAGATCAGCGCCACGGGCCAGCGCGAAGGTGGTTTCGAGGCTGTCGCGGTTATCGCGTGCAATCGGCAAAAGCCGTGGCGTGGCCCCGAGACGTTTGCAAAGGGCATAGAGGCCGAAGGTGTTCGACGCGATGATCTGATCCGGGCCGGGGGTTTCGCCGGGCATGACCAGCTCATCGCCGGTGGAGATAAGCGCCACGATAGGGCGGCGGCGCACCGGCACCCGCGCGATGTTCATCGAGGCAAGAAGGGCGATATTTTCAGGGCTGAGCAGACGCGGTGGCTGCACGGTGTCACCGACGCTGAAATCGGTGCCCAAGGGGCGGATATTGTCGCTTTCGCCCGGTTCGGACGTGAGGGTGATCAGATCGCCGCGACGTTCGACATTTTCCTGAATGACCACGCGGGTGGCCCCTTCGGGCACGGGTGCGCCGGTGAAGATGCGCACAGATTGGCCGGGTTTCACCACGCCCGCAAAGCCGTGCCCGGCGGCACTTTCGCCGATCACCTTGAACTGGGCGTGCTGGTCCGCTTCTGCGCCGATCAGGGCATAGCCGTCCATCGCGGAGGCGGAAAATGGTGGCTGGTTGCGGGTGGCGGCAACGGGTGCGGCGAGTATGCGCTCGGCTGCCTCGATCAGGGGGACCTCTTCTGTGGGCAGCGCAGAGATCAGCGCGAAAAGTTGGGCAAGGGCGTCTTCTACCGAGATCATTTCGCTTCGTAACGCCCTGATTTTCCGCCATCTTTCAGCGCCACGCGAATGCCGGAGATGACCATGGCGCGGTCCACCGCCTTGACCATGTCATAGACGGTCAGCGCGGCAGTGGAGACCGCCGTGAGAGCTTCCATTTCAACGCCGGTCTGGCCGGTGGTTTTTACGGTGGCTTCAATCTGCACCCCCGGCAAGGCCGGGTCGAGCGTGAGATCCACCGCAACCCTTGTGATGGGAAGCGGGTGGCAAAGCGGGATCAGGTCGGCGGTTTTCTTTGCCCCCATGATCCCTGCCAGACGGGCAACGGAGAGCACATCGCCTTTTTTGGCGCCGCCTGAAGAGATCAGATCGAAGGTGGCCTGCTGCATCGTGATATGCCCGCGCGCGGTGGCGATGCGGGCGGTTGCGGCTTTGCCGGACACGTCAACCATATGGGCATCGCCCTTGGCATCGAAATGGCTCAGCCCGCTCATCGCTTACATGCCTCCGGGGGTCAGCGGGTTGGCCAGCAGCTTGCGTGTCGCTGCGGTGACATCGTCCTGGCGCATTAGGCTTTCGCCGATGAGAAAGGCGCGGATGCCATAGCGGGCCAGATCGCCAAGGTCTTCGGGCGTGTTCAGCCCGCTTTCCGAAACGATCATCCGGTCGGCGGGAACCAGTTTCGAAAGGGTGCGCGAGGGATCGAGAGAGGTCTCGAAACTGCGCAGATCGCGGTTGTTGATGCCGATCAAGCGGCTTTTCAATGCCTCCGCGCGGGTGAGTTCCTCTTCGTCATGCACCTCGATCAGCGCATCCATGCCCCATTCGGTTGCGGCGGCTTCCAGTTCGGCGGCTTGCTCGTCAGAGACGGACGCCATGATGATCAAGATACAATCAGCACCGAGCGCGCGGGCCTCTGCCACTTGATAGGGATCATACATGAAATCCTTGCGCAGGACCGGCAGGTCACAGGCTTCGCGCGCGTCGCTCAGGAAGCTTTTGGCACCCTGAAAGCTGGGCGTGTCGGTGAGCACCGAAAGGCAGCTGGCACCGCCGTCGGCATAGGCTTGCGCCAGCGTGGCGGGATCAAAATCTTCGCGGATCAGCCCCTTGGACGGGCTGGCTTTCTTGATTTCGGCAATCAGGCCGTAGCCGTCGCGGGCTGCGTCAAAAAGCGTGTCGGCGAATGGGCGGACAGGGGGGCAGCACGGGCTTCGGCTTCGACGTCCTCCAGCGGTTTGGCGGCTTTGTCGGCAGCGATTTCCTCAAGTTTGTAGGCTTTGATACGATCGAGGATATGGTCGGTCATGTGGCCTCCGATGTCAGTTTTGCAAGGCAGGCGATCTTTTGCTTCGCGGCACCGGAATCGATACTTTCGCGGGCCATTTCGACGCCTTCGCGCAAATCGCCTGCGCGGCCTGCCACGGTAAGCGCCGCGGCGGCATTGAGCAAGACCGCATCGCGGTAAGCGGTTTTAGCGCCATCGAGCAGATCGCGGAAAGCCTTGGCGTTTTGCTCTGGCGTGCCGCCGATAATCTCATCAAACGGGTGCACTGGCAGGCCGAAATCTTCGGGGTGCAATTCGGCTTCGGTGATCGAGCCGTCTTCTTCAAGTGCGGCCAGCCATGTGATGCCGGTGATTGTCATCTCATCGGTGCCGTCGGAGCCATGCACCAGCCAAGCGCGCTCGGACCCGAGTTGGCCGAGGGTTTCGGCCATAGGGCGGATCATTTCGCGCGAAAACGCCCCGGTGAGTTGGCGTTTTACCCCGGCGGGGTTGGTCAGCGGGCCGAGAATGTTGAACATGGTGCGGGTGCCAAGTTCAACACGGGTCGGCCCGACATGGGCCATGGCCGGGTGGTGAACGGGGGCCATCATGAAGGCGATGCCGCATTCAACGAGCGCGCGTTCGACCACTTTCGGGCCGACCATCACGTTGACGCCCATCTGCGCCAGCGCATCGGCGGCGCCGGATTTTGACGACAGGTTGCGATTGCCGTGCTTGGCGACGATCAGGCCCGCCCCGGCGGCAACGAAAGCGGTTGCGGTGGAGATGTTGAGCGTGCCCTTGCCATCGCCGCCGGTGCCGACGATGTCGATGGCGCCGGGGGGGCCTTTACCGCATGGCATTTGCCACGCATGACGGTGGCGGCGGCGGCATATTCCTCGACCGTTTCGCCGCGCGTGCGCAGCGCCATCAAAAGCCCGCCGATCTGGCTGGGTGTGGCTTCGCCCTCAAACAGGATGGAGAACGCGGTTTCCGCCTCGGCGCGGGTGAGTGGGCGTTCGGCGGCGGCACCGATCAGGGGTTTGAGATGTTCGCTCATGCCGGAACCTTCATTTGATCGACGAAATTCTGCAGCAGCGCATGGCCGTGTTCGGAGGCGATCGACTCGGGATGGAACTGAACGCCGTGGATCGGCAGCTCGCGGTGTTGCAGGCCCATGATGGTGCCGTCTTCAAGCTCTGCCGTGATCTCAAGGCAGGCGGGCAGGGTGGCGCGCTCAACCACCAGCGAATGATAGCGGGTGGCCTGAAACGGGCAGGGAAGGCCAGCGAAGAGCCCGGTGCCGGTATGTTGGATATTGCCCATTTTGCCGTGCACGATTTGATCCGCGCGCACAACCGAACCGCCGAACGCCTGACCGATCGCCTGATGCCCGAGACAGACGCCGATTAACGGAATTTCTGCCTCTGCGGCTGCGTGCGTGAGCGCAAGGCAGATGCCGGCCTGATCGGGAGTGCAGGGGCCGGGAGAGAGCAGGATACCGGCCGGTTTGAGCGCCAGCGCGGCTTGCACATCAAGCGCATCGTTGCGTGCCACGCGCACCTCTGCGTCCAGCTCGCCCAGATAATGCACAAGGTTATAGGTAAAACTGTCGTAATTATCTATCAGCAGCAGCATCTTGCCTACTTTTGAGGTTGAAGGGGCTGGAGGCCCGGCCCATGGTCGCGGTATACATGTTCAGGCTTGTTGCGCGACGTCAAGGGCGGGCTCGGCCCGACCGGGCGGGAAAATGAGGTGAATGCGGGTGGTTGGTGGATTTCTTAAAGGGGTGCTTCTGGGTGGCATAGTCGCCGTGGGCGGGGCCGTGGGCCTTTCGCTGATCAGTGGCGGACCGGTGATGCACGGGGTCGACCGGACGCCGCCGGAAGTGGCAAGCGCATCGGTCAAGCTTGAAACGCCACCCGGCGCGCAAGAGGCGGGGACGGTTGCTGCAAAAGCCACGGATACGCCGGTGGAGATGCAAATGCCGGACGCCCCGGCGCAGGCGTCAAAGCCCGACGGTGTGCCGGTGCCCGATCTGAGCAGTGATACCGGGCAAGTGCCGCAAACCGGCGAGGCGCAAGTGGCGATGGCCGCGCCAGAGACGGGCGAGCAGGTGCCGGGCGTGAGTGCGGCAGGTGATACGCCGGTGACGGCCCCTTCGGGTGAGCCTGCGGTGCCGGTGGTTCCCAAGGCAGAGGCAAGCCCGGACGTTTCCGTGCAGCCTGCTGCCAAACCGGCGCCCGGCACTGCGCCGGTGTTGGCGCAGCCTGAGGATGCGGCGGACATCAATCCGGATGCGGACAAGCGGCAATCGCTGAACACGCTTGAAGAGTTGGTAATCAAGGTCACACCGGACGCGCCGCAAGCCCCGGTGGCCCCCGGTTTGGCACCCGATCAGCCACAGGCGGCACCGGACGCCCCGCAATCTGAGGCGGAGGCGCAAGCCACAGAGGCGGAGCCCGGGGCGGACCCCGAGGCAGATGCCGGGATGCAAACAGCGACGGAAGACGCCGCCCCCGACCCGGTGCGAGAGGCCGAGGCAGCAGAACCGATGCCGCCCGCGCCCGTTGCGCGCCCTGAGCGGATCGCACCCGAGGAGGGCCGTGTGCAGATTGGAACTCCGGCCAAGCGGCTCGGCAGGCCCGCATTGTCATTGGGGAATTCGGGGGGAATTCTGGGGCAAGTTCGGGGGCCAGTTCGGGAAGCGGTTTGGACAACAACGCGTCTTCGGGCGGGTTCAAGATGGTGGGCGTCGCCAAACCGAGCGCCACATTGCCACGGGTGACGGAGGGTGTGCCCGGCAAGCAATCAAAGAGCGCCGCAAGCGAGGGCACCAAGCCACCACTGAAACGCTATGCCGCGCCCGTGCAAGACACCGGCGGCAAGCCCGAGATGTCGGTTGTGTTGATTGATCAAGGCACCGGGCCGGTCGGGGTCGAGGCGCTGGCGGGGTTTCCCTATCCGCTGAGTATTGCGGTGGATACCAGCCGTTCGGATGCCGAGGATACGATGGCGAAATATCGCGCCGCCGGGTTCGAGGTTCTGGCGATGATCAAGCTGCCCGATGGGGCGCAGCCCGAGGATGTGGAAGTGGCCATGCCGGTGCTGATGGCCAAGGTGCCCGAAGCCGTGGCCGTGATGGAAGCGCCCGGCCTTGGTATTCAGTTCGACCGCAAGGTAAGCGATCAGGTGACTCGTATTCTGGCCGATACCGGGCAGGGATTGCTGCTTTACCCCAAGGGTTTGGATACGGCGCGCAAGCTTGCCACCAAGAACGGTGTGCCAGCCGCGACGGTGTTTCGTGATCTCGATGACAAGGGGCAAGATGCCCGCGCGATCCGGCGGTTCCTCAATTTCGGAACGGTGAAGGCCAGCGACGGCGAAGGTGTGGTAATGGTCGGGCGGATGCGCGCCGATACACTTTCTGCGCTGATCCTCTGGGCGTTGGAAGACAAGACACGACAGGTGGCGATCGTGCCGTTGAGCCAGCAGCTTCTGGGTGAGTGAGCCGGAGCGAAGCAAGCCGAAAAGAGACCAACACAGGCAAGCGAAACCGTGCGAAATACTGGCGAGAACATAATAAAATCAGATATTTGCATGAACGCAAGGTTGAGTGTTGCGCCGATGATGGATGGTGCCGAGGGACCCTGGGTGGCCTTGTTCTATTGGCCGAAACGCTGGCGGACGAAATTTGTTGCACCGGTTGTTGCACCTGTAGCCACCATGGCGGGGCCATGGTCTTCTCAGAGTAGTGACCCTGGCCTGTTCGAACAAGAATGGGGATGCGGCGATTTGACGGCCGCGAGAGCGTGATCGGTGCAACAAGAAAAGGGACCACATGGTGGCGTGGTCCCTCTCATAGTTTGGCTGACTGTTGCTTGGTCGCCTTCAGCTGCTCACGGAATCTATCACCAGCCCCCGCCGCCTATCAATGAACTCTGACAGCCAGACCAGCGGCACACCATCGCGCTTGACAATCGCAAGCGCAAGCTCGCCGCATGCAATGCGTCCTGACTTTAGTGCATGAATGAAATCCTTCTGCGACATACAAAAATGATCACGAGCAACCATGGCTGGTGGAATCGTGGAAACGGGGCCGTACTTGGCGATAAGCAGCATCAGCGTAGACATGCAGTTATTTTCTTTTCTTGCGCGCCGCATCGCGACGCTGATCGAGGTATTCGGCGAGATCCAGAATGTGCACACCGCGGGGGCTTTTCTGACTGTCCTCCATAGTCATCAGCGGCAGCGCGATGTCCCCGTTGTTGATCTTCGAAAAGAACTTGCTTTTTCCAATATTAAACCAGTCTTCTGCGACTGTTTCTGCCGGAATCATGACCTCAGGGCCGTATTTTGCCATCAGCATGAAGAAGCTATTCATTTGCTTTCCTTTCTTGCATTCCAGCGCCGGAATGACGCCTGCAAGGGAAATGTGAGTGCCCGATGACGGCCGGCAGAAAACTCGTCCAGGGTTCGATATCTCTCGAATTGGTGCCCTGAGTTCGGGGGAAAGGCCCGCGTCGAGACATCTGGACACGGGCCAACGGCGGCTCACAAGGTGCGCGCAGCCTGCGCCAGATCGCGAAACCGCGCAGCATACCACCGAAGCCCCGCGTCGATGTTGAGGCGTGCGCCTGCGTCGACGGGCAAAGGACGGAAGTCTTCCGCGCGCAGCGACAGGAGCGTGTCGCATGCTTCTTCGAGGGCGATCTCCAGCTCGGGCGTCGTCTCACCGGAAGTAAGAGTTCGCTCGATCGCCGCTCGGAACGCGGGGCCGGGCGCGCTGGGGAAGCGCCTGAGTAGATCGTCGAGGCCCGAGCCGTGGCGCGCCAGAAAGCTGCGCGTCAGGCGATGCGCGGTCGCACGCGGGACGCCGGTTCTCGGATCAATCGTGATGAGTTCTTGTTTTCCCATTCGCGGGTCTCCTTGGCATCCGATGAGCGACACCATGTCGCTCGGAACCTGTCGTCGCCGTTTTCTTCAAGCCCTGCCGGCAGGAGGGTCGGCAGGGGTGATCATCGGCCGGACCAGCCAATGATCGGGAGGACATGCGCGGATGTTCCGATCCGCTTTGAAGCATACCCCTCCATCTTGTTGGGCTTTCGCACTGCCGCAGCTTGCGAAGCCGGTCTCGCCCACAAGACCGGCTTCGGAAACCGCGGCGCGCGATGGCTATGTTCAGAGTCCCATGTCGTGAAAGTGTCGCACTGCGGCGATGCGATCGTGTGCTGCAAGGTCGGCGGCAAAAACCGCGATTCCGGGCGATGTCCACTTCGCCCCGGCCGCACTCGTGAAATAGCCAAGAATGCCAATGGCTCCGACGGCAGTCCTGATCACAGAGACGTCGTCGAAGGGATGCTTGATTTCCGCGACACCGACTTCCATCGCGATACCGAGTGCCTCGAAAAACTTCACGGCCGCCACGAGTGTGTAGCCCGGTAGGTCAGGATGTTTGTGCTCGCACCAGGCCATCACCCGACCGAGATCGCGCGATAGCTCCGGGCGCATCAGTGTTAATCGTGGATCCCATGTCATCGGGTGTCTCCTTGTCGCCGCGTCTCACGGAGAGGGCGCGGCGACAAGGAGACACCCGTCGGCCCTTTCCCCTGCCTTGCCTTACCTTCCGGTCCTACCGTTCACGCTTGCGCAATGGGTGAGGGCCAGGAGAGGGGAACCCTTTCCTGGCCGCGTGGGGCGCGAGCAGGATGGGGTGTCGGGGAAGGAGTGCGGAACGACCTTCCCCGGCCCGTCGGGGACGCCAGGGGGTCCAGGGGGAGCGGCGAGCGACGACCCTGCCGCCCACCGCGCAGGTGCCACGCCGGAGGCGCGGGGTCCCGGGGCAGCGCCCCGGGCGAACAGCAAGTGCAAGGAGGCGGTGCCGAATGGCACTTGCGTAGTGAGTATGCTTTCGCCGCCCCGGCGGGCCTGCGAAGGAGCGGAGCTGCCGTGCAGGACCGATTTCCCATCCAGACGATCAATAGATGGGGAAGATCATGTCAAACGGTCACGCAGTGGTCCTGCGCTTTGCGTCGATGTTTCCCGGTGCAATGGCAAGGATGCAAATGCATGCCAAACGCCGCGGTGGACCGCTCGATCATGTTGAGATGGAATTCATCCAGCGCAATCGGACCATCCTCGGCGAGAATTTCGTCGCCGAGGTCAATGCCGAGATCCATCAGATGATGGCCGAGAACCAAGATGCCGAGGTCGTTGCCTTGAAAGCGCAGAAGCGTCGAAAGCAGGCGGAGGCCCGGCAGGAGCGTGGTCTCGTGGAGCCGTGGAAGGCATCTGAACACGGCCCCCTGCGGGAAGTCATCCTGACGGCTCACAAGGATCATTTCCGCGCAGAGCCAGATGCTTCGGATGACGAGGTGCTGATCACTTATGGTATCGGCCCAGAGGGCGAGACACGTATCAACCGACTGAGCAAGGTGAAAATCGAAGCCTTCGAAGAACGTGGTCGGGCCTTCTTCGAGGCCTTTTTCCCCGACGCCCTGCGGCATCTCAGGTTCGACCTTGATGAAGAGACGCCGCATTTTCATGCTCTATTGCTCCAGCGCACCACGAAGACATCAGCGCGCCGAGGCACACAACATTTGATCCAGCCGTCCACCCACCCATTGCTGAAGAATTACGAGAAGGCACAGGATGAAGCTGGACGCTTCTTTGCACCAATAGGATTGATGCGAGGCCAGACGCATGCGGAGAACCAGCGCCGCGCAAAAGCGGACCGGCAAACTATCTTGGCGGCACCTACCCACACCTCCCCGCGCGAATATCGCGAAGCCTGGCAGCGCGCGCTGCATCAACGCGAGTCGAAAATAAAATCAGAATGGAAGGCTGCCTCGCTCAAGAAAGTGTTGGTGGATCAGGCGCTGCAGCAGGCACGGCAGGACGCCCGTGCAACTGGGGCGAAGCACAGGGAAGCGGAAACCAGGATCACGGAGGCCGGGACAAAAACCGCTTCGGCGGAGGCACTTGCCACTGCTCTTACGATGGGCATGGCGGCGATCGAAGCTCGGCAGCTCGACTATCAGGAGAAGACAGTCAAGAAAAAGGAGGGGCTGAGATACGGCCCGAACGCACCGAAGGGCAGGGCAGCCCGGAAGAGACTCGCTGATCGCATCAGGCCCGCCTACAAGCATCTTGTCACCTTCGCGCGCGGCCTCTTTCGAAACCGCCGCCGCGAAACAGAGCTGGAGCGCGAGGCCGCCGAGCTCGCGCGGCAGGCTGGGGTGCTGGCAAGAGAGCGAGAGATGGCGGGCAAAGAGAATCTCCCGCATCTTGATGCGATCACGAAGGGAGAGCCGTCGGTCAAGTATGACGAGGCATCCTTTCCCGGTGCCTGGGCTTTGCGCCCGGGGGCCGATCTGCATGCGATACAAGAGCGCATGGACGACATGACCAACGCGTCTTTGCGGAATTGCTACAGAGCGACAAGCGATGCAGTCCGCCTGTGCGATGCAGAGGCCGATGCGGCCTTGCGGGCCGGGTTCGATCGTGGCGCGCAGATCCTGGAATTCGGGGCAGCACAACGTGGTCTGGATCTCGAGACTGGCACACATGATCCCAACGGCGCGGCCGACCCCAAGCGCGCCGAACTCCACACCGACATTGATCCGAAACCAATCAGAATCCGTGTGTTGAACCGGCAGAGACAGCGCAGTTGGGGCTGACTGACGGAGCGTCGACGAGATTGTGTGACCAGTGCCGGTGAGACGGCCGGACGCGTCGCGCCCGGCCGGGATCAAGGCTCACTCCGCAGCGAAGGGTTGCGAGTTGTCGGGCTTCTTCTCGTCGGCCATGTCAGGTGTAAACATATCCATTTGATTGCCTTCGGCCTTCGTGAGCGGCTCTTCGGGTTCTTCCGTCCCGATTGCTTCCGAGGCCGCAGCTTCCAGCCGCTCGGCCAGCCATTTCTGGATGTGCTGCTCGCGCTCGCCGAGCTGGCCGGTCAGGCGGGCAATCTCGAGCTGCGCGTCGTGCAACGCGGTCCGGGCATCACGGAGCTCGGTTTCAAACGCCTGAACTCGGGTTTCCGCTGTGTCACGCTCGCCTTCAACGAGGGCGCAATCCGACAATGCTTCATCGATCTCGCCCTTCATTTTCTCGATTTCAGCGGCGTGCGCCCGGCGTTCCGTGGCGGCGCTCTCGTCAGCGGCATCCCATGCCAGCTGCCAGATCGTGGCCGCGGCATCGTGTACCTCGTCGGGCATCTCAGGTGCAAGCCGTGCCGCCTGCTCCTTGGCGTCAATCTCCGCCTTTACCAGCTTGACGATGGGCCCAATATCGCGAAATGATCCGCTTTTGATGGTATCGCGCACCGCTTGGTTGGTAACTTTCTTGCCTTCCTCGGTCAGCTCGCGGATCGCGTCGCGGATCTGTTTTTCGAGCAAAGGGTTCTTCTTCTTTTCGGCCATATCCGGTTCCTTTTGGTAATGGTAAGCGCCGGTATTACCACTACCAGACGCTACCACCCCGGCGGGGTGACAGATAAGAGATGGATCTTTCTAAGGTAGGCAAAAAATCTGTGGAGGAGAAAAGACCACCCAAAGGCAGATTTTTTCACATTCAACCACCCCACGCACTATCGGTAACAGTTGCCGCTGGCCATTATCGCTTGGCGAGGCGTGCCTGCTCTGGACAATAGACGTACTGGTGCAAGCTGCCGTCTTGGATGCGCTCAACTGCCTCCAGGATCGCATGCAGGGGGACGAAGAACCACTCGCGAGGTTTCATCTCATTCCCCAGGCGGTCAGGTATTCGCGTTTCCAGTCGCGCCGCAGAAAAGAACCGGTGCAGAAGATTTTCGAGCGCCACTCGATTGATGTCATAAAGGGAAAAGGTCGCCACAATCTTGACCGGAGCCATGAGAAACGTCGGCTCCTTCTCTGCATTGGCGATGCGGCGATTCACGTCTCCACCAGTAACGCCGATCTTGTGAATCAGGTTGCGGTTCTCCACGATAGTGGGATGATCGGAGAGGCTTTGCAGGACATAGATGGTCCCGCTCTCGCGACCCTCGATCGGCTCGGCACGATCGAAGAGAGGGCCAGCCTCTGGATCAGTGATCCGCCGCCCCAAAGGATCCTGAGTCAACGCTTTTTGAAGTGAGCGGGCAAGCAGGTTGTTTTCGGTGGCGTTGTCGTAGATCACACGAAGCCTGCGATCGATGTTGCCTGAGTCGTTTCGAAATTCTTCGCCCGCCTCGGCAACATACGCGATGAGACCATCGACAACAAAGAAGCGACCTTTCTCGATCTCTGATTTGCGCTCAAAGGGGCGGGTTTGCCTTCTTCCGGAGGCGATGTCCGCCCGGACGGCATCGAAGGTCAATGAAAACTCAGAGAAGTCTGAACATGGTGTTCTGGCGGCAATCTCCTCGGCCGCTTTTCGTTCGGTTGACGGGCGCACATGCCTAAGCTCTGTAATACTCGGTTCCGCCTTCTGATCAACGCCGAGGGCCGCGAGGAGAGCTGCATCATCCCTATCGTCATCGGCGGCAGCCGACTCTAAGGCCTCGGTGGTCAGAAGGCCTTGATCGTCGAGTGGAGCCAACAGCGCGACACAATCAGATTGTGCGCGGAGCCGATCCAGGCGCACGGCGTAAAGGCGCTCGAAAATGTCCCGATCCGCTCCGTGCTCGGGCGCTCGCCCGTGCTCTTCGAAGAATTTCTGGATATCCTCGAAGCCAGCGATGACCCGTGCCTCAGTGGGCGTTGTCGCAGTCTTTTTTGTCTGCCGGCTCGACTCCCAGTTCGGCAAGTATATCGAGATCGCTGCGCTTATGCATCTGCCGCCGCCCTTCTTTGGAGGAATGCAATGCCTTCGGCCATTTGTCTCTCCCAGGCATCGCTCGAGGTAATTGACGGAAGGCGCCCAGTTTCCTTTTGAAACCGAATGGCCCGCGTTGCCAGCATCCGGGCCTCTTCATGCGTAAGGTTGACTTTCTTCTTGGCGATGATCTCGGCAACTTCTTTCAGTGTCCGCTCGTCCATGGCCTTGCTCAGGATCGCGCGGGCCGTCTGGAATGGGTTTATTCGGTCGATCAGATCAATCTCCAGATCCTTCACGTCAGTGACAAATCTCCTGACGCCCTCAACGAATGCGGTGTTGGCCTGGGGTTCATCGTCAGGGCCATGTTCTGGGGTGTTCTTCTTCGCCTGTTGAGTGAGTGCCAGGGCGGCAACGGCGTGCTGACGCACTGCCTCACGATCGTCCTCGGCGAGATCCGGATACCGATCCGCTATGATCCGGCCCATCTTCACCTGTGTGAGTTCTTCTGCAGGCGTTTCATCGTCGAACACACCGCGCTCTACGGTCTGTCTGTCTTGGACAAACGAGGCAAGCACCTCGTTGATATCCTGTTCGCAGATTCGCTTCGCCTCTTCCGATTTCGGAGGAACCAGCCCCCCGATCTCGAGATGGAGCTGACCGTTATCGCTGAAGCCCAGATTTGTCTGACCTGGCTGATACCCGCCTTCACCGTAGTTGAATCCCTCCTTCGGACCAGATGCTTTCGGTGTGAAAGTGAACTTCGGAGCCAGTACCTGCTCCATGAGTAACGAAGCGGCAATCGCCTTCAAGGTATCATTGACAGCCTCATTGACTGTTTCTTCGGAGGCGTCTGGTTCGGCGATGAGGTTCGTGAAGCGGGCGGAGGTCTTTCCAGGTGCATCCCGCGTGGCACGGCCGATAATCTGCACTATCTCGGTCAGGGAGGATCTGTAGCCAACGGTCAATGCGTGTTCACACCAGATCCAGTCGAATCCTTCTTTTGCCATCCCAAGTGCGATGATGATGTCGACATGATCACGATTGTCGGCGTTCGCCGGATCCTTCAACGACCCGATCACCCGGTCGCGCCGTGCGCCGTCATCGTCGACGAGGTCAGCGACTCTCAAGGTCTTTCCTTCTGCGGTCTCGATCAGTTGAAAGCCCGTATACGGGTCAGCCCCTTTCCAAGTCCCGAGAGACTGCATGACGTCCTCAGCCTCCCTGATCTTGTCGCCCAGGCTTTCGCGGGCATTGACATTGGGAATGTGCACGATCGTCTTCTTTGCCGGATCCAGTATCTCGTGGATCGCGTCGATGTATCGGCCAGAGTAGAAATAATACCCGATGTCCAGGCTTTTCAGGTAGTCGTAGCCGTTCAGTTGCTCGTAATAGGTGTAGGTGACCGTAGCGAAGCGCGCCTCATCGTCGGGCATCAGGACGGCCTCAGCGTCACCGCGGAAATAGGAACCCGTCATGGCGACGATGTGGATCTGGTCGCGCTCCATGAAAGCGCGGAGATGCGTGCCCAGCTTATTGTCCGGATTGGCGCTGACATGATGAAATTCATCAACTGCGACCAGGCGATTGTCGAAGGCATCGACCCCCAACTCGTCGACGGCGAACCTGAATGTCGCATGGGTGCAGACCAGCACCTTGTCGTCGGAGGCGAGGAAGGTCCGCACCGCATCCACCTTGCCTTTGGCGATCTTCGGATCGTCCGCACCGGGCGCATTGCAGAGGTTCCACTGCGGAGGCACCACCCAGTCGGCCCAGAAGCCGTAGGTCGATAGCGGCGTATCCTTGAACGACGACCCGATGGAGCGCTCGGGCACGACGATGATCGCCTGCTTCAGCCCCTGGTTTTCGAGTTTGTCGAGCGCGACGAACATCAGTGCGCGGGACTTGCCCGAGGCCGGTGGCGATTTGATTAGCAGGTATTGCTCGCCGCGATAGGCATAGGCGCGCTCCTGCATGGCGCGCATGCCCATCTCGTTCGATTTTTGGATGCACCAGTTGCTGCATATCTCACTGATACGGAGGGGGCGTCCTTTATATGGGCACTCATGCTTTTTCTCCTATATGGGCACTCATGCTTTTTCTCCTGCTTCTATCCCGGCCTTCCATGCTGCCTCGATTGCACCATCGTCCGCGAGAAAGAACTCGCGCCCGAGAGACCGTGCGTCACGAGCGAGCATCGCCATCATGGTCGCTTCGGCCGCCTTGCCTTGGATTGAGCCCGGAAACGCCGGTCGGCCCTCGGCCTCGGTGGATTTCAGGACAGACCACTGGAATGGACCAACTGGCAGATGGCGGTTGTGAGCCTCCATCCGATCCTCGGGCACCTTTGAGAACCCGGCCTTAATGATAATGCCTCTGGCGGCGGGATCGTTGAGAAATATAGCGGCCTTCCCGGACAGGGCCAGCACGTAGATATGACACGGACCTTCCGCTTCGCGGTGCTCGACTGGCATCTGTGAGACCGGACCAGGCTGGCTCGGTTTCAGGACCTCCACCCCTGGGCCGGGTGACCTGCCGACCACGGGCGACTGCCCGAAGACCTCCACTTCCTCGAGATCGAGTGAGAGGAGGTTCTGAGCGTCTGCGTATGTGAGAGGCTTTCCCCATGCGCCGATCGCACGCACCGCCGCCGGATCATAGGCCACAGGGGCAAAATTTTCGAACAGCGGTCGACTATGCGGCAGTGGCCGCCATGCGCGGACGCCGCGAACAGCATGGGTCCACTTCCCAGCCGACCGCTCGCTGCTTTCCTTCTCCGCGTAAGCGTCGACAGGCATGTAATCGCGGTCGCGCCCCACCTCGTGAGAAAACTGCATGACGCCGATCACCCGTCCCTGAAGTTCGGGGCCAGCATGCTTAGACCCGACGTGGACCAACAGCACACCGGGCTCGCTCCGCCTGACGAAGCTGTCGCGCATATTTTCCCGAGTGAAACCCGTGAAACCCCAAACCTCCGGTTCGAAACCGTCGGCGTAGGTGATCCAGACATTCGGTGGATCGGCATTGATCGCATCGAGAGGGGTCATCATGTGGTCGCCTCCTTGGCCCTCTCGTCTCGCCTTGCTTCGGGCTCGACCCTCTCATCGTCGAACTTCTGTATCCTTTCCCGAAGGAACGAAACCGGGTCCCATTCCGTCGTCATCCGAATTCCACTGTTTGCCGATATCCGATATTTCCTTCGCAATTCCGCCGCAATCTCGAGGGCGTCAGCACCCAGCCGGGCATAGCCTTCCTGACGCGCGTGGAAATAGTCCTCGTAATAGGGCGGCGACGCGAACTCCGTGGACATGCCGATATAGCGATTGGTCCGTCTCGCCTTATTCGGAAGCGCGACAATGCGGTGCATGAGACCCTCGTCCAAGCTCCGCCATCCTATTTCGTCCGGATAGTCGAGTGGATCTGGTGTCGCTTCCTGGGCTTCCGCATATTCTTGCCCGTCATCCCAACGCCCGGCCGGTTGCCCGTGAATCGTGCCGTCGTCTTGGACAACATCGATGCAGCGATCTGCATATGCCTCAAGGATACTGATGAGGCGGATTGCAGAGTATGACCCTTCCTTTCGCCGTTCACGGTGCGATGTCCAGAGGTCCTTGAAGACAGTAATGAAGCTACCGACGAGGACGCCAGCTAAGCCGATGAGTGCTTCGTTCACGACGCCTTCTCCTTCTTCGCGGTCATCTTGGTATACATGTCGAAGAGCTTTTCGAGGCGTTCGGTGTCGTTGCGGAAGCGGCGCCCGATGTAGATGCGCTCCAGGGTTTCGTCGTTGCGGTCATGGGCGGCGCGGAGGTCGTCGGGCATCTTCTCGGGGTCGTAGAGCTCGGCGATGGTGGCGGGGAAATGCGCCTCGCGGGCGAGCAGGATGTCCTCGGCACAGGCCGTGAGGTTGGCCTTGTCGGTCTCGGTGAGCTTCGGGACGGGGAAGGTGTTCCAGCCGAGGGTGTTGGAATACGAATAGTCCATCCGCATTCGCGCACACACTGCGCCGATCCAACAGAGGTGAAGTTTTGAAGCCGCCAAGGCAAAATTCCACATGTCCGCATCGTAAAGAGCGTAACATTTGTTCGAAAGGATCACTTCCCCCGGTAGAAGTGCTACGGGTAGATATTCTCGATTATGTGAGGTGATGGCGGGGATCGCTATCGAACGCGTTTCCGCCGTTCCCTCGATCTGCATGAAACGGTGAGGAGGGACCTTAGTATTGCGAGTTGTTGGAGCGCTACTTTGTTTGCGCATTTTTTCGACATTGGATACACGGCGAAATACTTCTGGAAATTCACTTACAAGGCTAAGGTCGCTTGCCTCGATCCAAACGCACGCCCTGGGGCGGGCATTCACGACTTCAGCAGCCCCCATGTAGGGGCGGACAAGCTTTGCAGGTATTTTTTTCTGCAACAAGCTCTCGAGCTTCGTCGGACGCCATGATGAAATTCCCGCCATCGGTCGGCATGTTCCCGCGGAGCATTGCAGCCTTTCCACAACAAGCACTCCCCGTTCGAGAAACCACTACCGTTTTGCCGGGAACCAGATAAGGAGAAATATTATCGACGAGACGTATTTCTCCGTTTTGATACAACTTGACTTGTTGCGGGACATTCTTGCTCATCCCTACGATAATTACCGTGACCCCCGCTTTGTGCGAGGCAAGATTTGCCCAGGTGAACGACTGATGGGCGAAACTTATGCGCAGTCCGGAGTCAATTAAAAACGGCCAAAGTGCGGGCACCTGTTCGCCTTCACATATTGTTTTTGTCGCAACGAAAGCGAAGCCGATATCGGAGATATCGGAGTAATCTGCCGCCTTGATATACCAGCCTGCAACATAATCGAGTGACCGCCAGCTCTTAATCCTGGAGCGGCAAAGCTGTTCCAGGTCCGACTTTTGTTCCGTAGTTTGCCATGAACTACCTCGATATGGTGGGTTTCCACAGATATATATCTCCCATTCCTCGCTATCGTCCTCGAGGTTCAACCGTCCCGTCGGCCCGCCCAAATCCTGTTCTTCCGCCGAGGCCGTCACCGGTGGGCAGACCTCTTCCCAGTCGATGCGCAGCGCGTTGCCCGTGACGATGGCCCCGGTGGCATGAAGCGGCAGGACCAGCGCCCGGGCCTCTATCTGACCGATGAAGCGGACGTCGCACTGGAACTCGGCAATCAGCAGAGACAGGCGGGCGATCTCGGCCGCGAAGCTCTTGATCTCGATCCCGAAGAACTGGGTGAGGGAGATGGCCGAGCGGGTCAGCGCTTCGCCCCGGCGGCGCATGATCTCGTCCTCGATCTCACGCATGCGGATGTAGGCGATGACGAGGAAGTTGCCTGATCCGCAGGCCGGGTCGAACACCCGGATGCGCGACAGCCGCTGGCGCAGGTTGAAGAGCTTGCGCTTGTTCGTGCCCGCGGCCTCAAGCTGCTCGCGCAGGTCGTCGAGAAAGAGCGGGTCCAGCACCTTCTGGATGTTCGGGACCGAGGTGTAGTGCATCCCCAGCTCGCCGCGCTCGTCGTCATCTGCGACGGCCTGGATCATGGAGCCGAAGATGTCGGGGTTGATCGTCTTCCAGTCGAGTTCGCCCGCGCGCAGCAGGTAGGCGCGGGATGTGCGCGAGAAGGTGGGGCAGCCAATGTCGTCGGCGAAGAGGCCGCCGTTGACGTAGGGAAACTTGTCGGCCCAAGAGGGGAAGTCTGGGCGCGCAGCACCGTCGGCGGCCTTGGTATTCATAGCATCGAAGAGGCGCAGGAGGACCTCGCGCGTGTTTGAGCCATCCGCCTCGGTCATTGTCTGGACGGTTGTCGTGAAAAGGTCGTCGCCCTGGAAGATACCCGTGTCCTCGGCGAAGAAGCAGAAGATCATCCGGGCCATGAACCGGTTCAGATCGCCGCGCTTGTCGGCGCTGCCCCAGTCGGCATTGTCCTTCAGGAGCTGGACATAGAGGCGGTTAAGGCGCGAGGTCGCCTTGATGTCGATCGGGTTGTTCTTGACCTCGGCGACGGTGGAGATGCCGGCAAGGGGCAGGAAAAACCCGAAGTTGTTGCCGAGCTCATCATAGCGGCAGGAGATAACTTCGCCTGAGCCGACCTCCTCCGCCTCCACCTGGGTGCCGTCGGTGGCGAGGATGAACTTGGCTTTCTGACGCTCGGTCAGGGGGCTGGCCTTGAGTTGGGCGAGGGTCTCGACTGTCTGCCCATGCTCGGCGACGGCGATGTGGATGTTGTTGCGCTGGAGGACCCCGCCGACATCGGATTTGTTGGTATTGCCGGTCCGGAGGCGCCTGATGGTGGCCTCCTTGTTGCCGAAGGCCGCCAGGAAGCTGAACGGGAACTCGGCAGCGTCGAAGGGCTGCTGCGCGAGGTCGGAGACGGCTTCCTCGATCTCTACGGCATTCATGACCCTGATTCTCCTTGCCTTTTTTGGGGGCAGGATTGCATGTTCCCGGCGGGACCTTCCAGTGGCTGTCTGCAAAAACCCGGAGGATGCCCCGAATTCCGACATTCCCGTTCAAAATAGGTTCTACATTGGCTTCAGTGTTTCTCCCGGTTCTCGCGTCGGATTATCACGATAGGCCCAATAGTTAGGTCTACAATGTGGACGATTTCTTGGAGCGCCAGGTCAATATTTTGGGTGCTTTGACCATTTTGGTGGATTCTGACTGCCACTGGTCGGATGTAGAAGGCGATTTTTCCCAAGGAAGGAGGGTTTTTGCGGCAGTCGCGGCCGATTCCCCGTGAGGCTCAGCCAGTTTTTCGGTCCTTTTGGCGTTTTTTACGGCGGCAGATCGGAACCATCTCTTCTCCATCAACCACAGGAGAGACATATGTCGAAACCGAGCGAATACCTATGCACCGAGCGGTGCATCCGACACCTCGAATCCGCCAGGCTATCACTTTACGCGCTGCGCCTCGTGCATGCGTGTCACTATTACATCGACCAGACACCAGGGCTCTCGATGCAGAACATGGCGCTCGACAAGAGCACGCAATACACAGTGCGTTGTCAGACCCTGCTGGAGTTCACCGGGACGCCGAAGGCGAACGACTTTGACATGATCAAGGTGGGTGTCGGTCAATTGCAGGGCGGTCGCATATTCAGCCATCTCAAGCTAAGTGAAAGCGGGCGGAAGCTGACATTTCAATTTTCGAAAAACTACGCCTATGACGCGATGAAGGGGAAGAAAGATAAATTCGCATTCGTAGATGTCGATATCGTCCGGACTCTCCGGACCCCGCAACAGGTTCTTTTTACACGCGGTGCGCGATGGTTCTTCGCAGTAACTACCCGATGTTCACGTTGCCCTGGGAAAAGACGGATGAGGGAAGCTGGTTGACGGACAAGAAGCCTTGGCTTGCCGCTGCGCGGAGGATTGGTGAGAAAATGTCACTGAACTATGTCCTTATTCCGCATGTCGATGTCCAAACCGATGAGATCTCCCACGTGAAAGTGAAGCTTGTGAAGAAGGTGTCTGGCTGGGCGCCAGGGAAGCTATTCCCGCGCGATGGACAAGGTGTCGCGGTGGTCGTCAATGGCAAGAGCATGACCCTCTCGCGGCTCGAGCTAAGAGCGCGGAGAGATTGGAGCCGGGCTGATCGGGCATAGGGCGCAGCGGCATCCCGCTCTAAGAAACGGGATGCCTTCCATTGGCTTTTCTAAAGCGGCGCAAACAGGATCGGCCACCATTTCCAATCCGCGTATCTGTCGCCGACTTGCTCGACATGGATGTAGCGGGAGAGGCTGCCGTCCGGTGAATGGCCCGTGTATTTCATGATTATGTCGCGGCTGCCGCCACCGAGGCCGATCTCGAAGAAGCGTGAGATCGCCTCGTGACGCAGGTCATGAAAGTGTAGGTCTTCGATTTCCAGGATCTTGCAAGCGTCGGTGAATAGACGGCTGACCGTATTCGGGTGATATGGAAAGATGCGGTCACTGGTGCGAGGCATCGAGTTGATCAGCTTGATGCCGTCTTGGGTCACCCAGGTTTCGACATCATTGCCTGCGGTCTGCCTTGGATGCTTCATGTTGCGCACCATCAGACGGGCTTTTCCGTCATCGAAATCCTTCCAGGGGAGCGAACAGAGAGCCTCCTGCCGGTGCGCGAGCGTGATTGCGCCGCCAATTATCTTGTGCATCGGCACACGCCGGCGATCAGCTTGGTAGCAATCGAGGAAGTGGGTCAACAGCTTGTCGAGTTCGACCAGCGTTGGCCGCCGATTTCGTATCGCGGAGCGGCCGATCATCCGTTGGTGCTTCAACGTGCGCATTGCGACCTCGAAGTCAGCGACTGGCATGTCGATCTTGCTGATCGGGCCGCCGTAGTAAACCACTGTCCGCAGGGTCGCCATGTAGCTGTTCACGGTCTGAGGCATGCGTGGCTTCAACTCATAATGTTCCGGACAGTCATTTTTGGGATCAGCGGGAGGGGCTTGCACGCCTTTGAGCAAGTTTTGTGCCAGACAAAAGAAATCGTGATCGTCGGTCTCCTGGACTGCAAGATTGCCGAAGTCGAGGCGCTGGAGATATGCGAGGTTCGCAGTCTTCGTTTTGCCGAACTCCTCCGGCGAAGCATCACTGTATTCGCGGATCACGTCCGCCCAAGTCTTGCGATGCCGTGCGGCAACGGCGCGATCGAGGGCACCCTTGCCCTTCAGCTCACGCTCGGTTTTCCGAATCCACCGCTTCGCAGCTTGCTCGCTCTTGAAGGTCTCCGTCAGGGAGAGGATGACCTTGCCACCCTTCTTCTTGCGGATCACCGCAGTGTAGCTCTGCGCGCCGTCTTTCTTCGCGCGCTCCATAATTGTACCCATTCGGGCCTCCTCTCGGAAAATTGTTGTCGATAAACAGGAGGTCGAACCGCGCGGCGCTTCTCGGTTGGAAGTCTGCCCAGGGTTCGATATCTCTCATCGGCGCACCGGGCGGTGCCCTCGTTCTCACAAGAAGTGGACGAGGGTCCGAAAGGATGTGGACGCGGTGTAACAATTCGGGTTCGGTGCAACATTTTGTTGCACCACCCCCGAAAACGGGGGCAAAAGGCCTCAAAATCGAGGGAAATCGGTCGAGTGACGATGAACGCCGAGCCAGTAAAACAAGGGGGATCAGACATCCGGCAGGCTGCGCGCTTCTCCGTGGCACCCATGATGGATTGGACCGACCGGCATTGTCGATACCTGCATCGGCTGATCACCGGTGAGGCGCTGCTTTATACCGAGATGGTGACGGCGCCGGCGTTGGTTCGGGGCGGGGCGGTGCATTTGCTGGAGTTTGCGCCGGCCGAGCATCCGGTGGCGTTGCAACTTGGTGGGGCGGATCCGGCGGAGCTGGCGCAGGCCGCGCGGTTGGGCGAGGCGGCGGGGTATGACGAGATCAACCTTAATGTCGGCTGTCCGAGCGATCGGGTGCAATCGGGCACGTTCGGGGCGGTGTTGATGACGCAACCCGCGCTTGTGGCCGAGTGCTGCGCCGCGATGCGCGCGGCTGTGAATATCGAGGTGACGGTGAAATGCCGCATCGGGGTGGATGATCAGGTGCCCGGTGAGGTGCTGCCACGCTTTATCGAAGCGGTGGCGGGGGCAGGGGTCAGCCGCTTTATCATCCACGCGCGCAAGGCTTGGCTGCAAGGGTTGAGCCCGAAGGAAAACCGGGAGGTGCCGCCGCTGGATTATGATCTGGTCAGCAACATGAAAGTGCGGTTTTCCGAGTTGCATGTATCGGTCAATGGCGGGGTCGAGTCATTGGCGCAAGCCAAGCGGTTTCTGGATGCCGGGCTTGACGGGGTGATGATCGGGCGGGCGGCCTATCATCAGCCCTATGATCTTCTGGCGGGTGTGGATAGCGAGATTTTCGACGCTAAGGCCGATATGCCGAGCCGCGAAGATGTGGTGCACGCGATGCTGCCCTATATTGACGCGCATCTGGCGGCGGGCGGGAAATTGGCACAGGTGACGCGGCATATGCTGGGGCTGTTCGCCGGGCAACCCGGCGCGCGCAGTTGGCGGCGGGTGCTGTCGGAGCGCGGCCACGTGTCGGGGGCCGGGCCGGATGTGGTGCTGGAGGCGCTGGAACAGGTGCAGGCGTTGCGTGGTGCCGCGTGAGAGGCCCAATGGCGGGGGATGGCGGTGATCAGCCGCTCTGAACGCGGTCCTTCCGCGCCAGGCCGGTCTTGGGCGAAGGGCCTTAACGCCCCCGGATGCGCGGGTCGAGCGCGTCGCGCAGGCCGTCACCGAGATAGTTGACGCCGAGCACGGTGAGCGAGATGGCGATGCCGGGCAGCATCACGCGTTCGGGGAATTCCTGCATCCGTGGCACCGCGTCGGCCAGCATCTTGCCCCATGTCGGGTAGTCGGACGGGAAGCCGACGCCAAGAAATGACAGCGAGCTTTCGGTGATAATTGCAGTGGCAAGGCCAAGCGTGGCGGAGACCATGATTGGCGAAAGCACGTTGGGCAGCAGGTGGCGGAAGATGATGCCCCGCGGTGTTGTTCCGGCGGCGCGGGCGGCGAGGACGAACTCGCGTTCCTTGATGGCAAGGATATCGCCACGCACGATCCGTGCGGTTTGCATCCACGCAGTCACGCCGATAACCGAGACGATGAGGATGAACATCCCGCCCTCCGGCCCGAATCCGGCCCGCAGAGGTTGGCGGAAAAGCGTGACCGCGACCAGCATGAGCGGCAGGATCGGCAGCGACAGGAACAAGTCCGTCAGCCGCATCAGCGGGCCGTCGAGGCGCTTGAAATACCCGGCGAGGATGCCGATGGAGGTTCCGATTAACATGGTCAGGATCATCGCGACCCAGCCAACAGCCATGGATGTGCGCCCGCCAGCGAGGATTTGGGCAAGCTGATCACGACCGAGGTTATCGGTGCCGAGGGGATGCCCCCAGCCGACCTTGGCATCGCTGTTCCAGAGGATCGTATAGAGCGGGCGCATGTCCTTGGCGCGGATGTCGAGCTTCTTGGGATCAAGGTGCCAGATCAGATCGCCAAAAAGTACCGCCAGCGTGATAAGCAGCAGGAAGGCACCCCCCATAAGCGCGCCCTTGTGATGTTTGAACTGGTCCCAGACATCGCGCCATTGCGAGCGGGGCGGGGCGGTGATTTCACGGTCTTGCAGAGCATTGACCGCTGTTGGTGTCGTCTGATTATCAGTCATAGCGAACCCTCGGGTCGAGAATACCGTAGAGCACATCGGCAATCAGGTTGAAGAGCACGATGAGGAAGGCAAAAATGAAGGTCAGCGTTTGCACCATGGGCAAATCGTTGGCGAAAAGCGCGGTGATCAAGAGCTGGCCAATACCGTTCACCGAGAACACGACCTCGGTGATGATCGCGCCGCCGAAGATGCTGGGCACCAGCAGTGCCACAACGGTAACGACGGGGATCAGCGAATTGCGCAGGACGTGTTGCAGCACGACTCGGGTTTCCGAAACCCCCTTGGCGCGGGCGGTGCGCACATAATCCTGTTTGAGGTTATCCAGCATCGAGGCGCGCACGAAGCGCGAGATATGCGCGGTGATCTGCAAGGCCAGCACCATCACCGGCATGATCATTTGTCGGAGTTGGAAAACGAAGCTGTCCCAGTCATGCACCACATGGGTGGTGTCATAGATGAACGGGAACCAGCCGAGTTGCACCGAAAAGATCACGATCAGCAGCGGACCCGTGAAGAAGGGCGGGATTGAAAAGCCGATCATGGTGACGAAAGTGCCGGCTTGGTCAAAGAGAGAGTATTGCTTGTAGGCGGAATAGATGCCGACCGGGATGGCGATCAGCACGCCCACGACATATGACATTCCGACAACCCAGAGTGTCTGTGGCAGGCGCTGAACGACGATGTCCATGACAGGCGAGCGGGTTTGCCAGCTAATCGCGCGCAGCTTGCCTTCGGCAAAGCCGGTGCCGAAGATGTGGTCAAACAAGACCTGCGGTTCGACCCAGAAGATTTGTTGCAACCATTTCAGATACTGGACGTAGATCGGCTGACCCAGACCCAGTGCTTCGCGCATTTTCTGTTTGACCTCTGGGGGCACGGTTAGCGGCACCTGCGCCGTCGGATCACCGGGGGCGAGTTTCAGAAGCAGGAAAATGACAAGGCTAATAAACAGAAGCGTGGGGATGGAAGTGACAATCCGACGGATCGTAAAGGTCAGCATGTGACGATGCCTTTATCCATGGGGCTTGTGATAACAATTGAATTGGCAAGGTCTGGTGCCCCGCAAGTGGCGGGGCACCAGTGTGCAATACACGTTACTTGATGCGATACCAGTCGGCCACATTCCAGATCGAGTTGTCCCAAGGATTCAGGATCACCCCGCCCAGCGATTTGGCGCGCGCCGCGACGTTGCCGCGATCGACCAGCGGCAGCACTGAATAGCTGTCTTTGGTCAGCATGTCGTTGAGCTTTTTGCCGATCTCGCCACGCTTGGACAATTCACCCGTGCGGCCCAGTTCTTCGACCAGTTTGTCATAGGCCGGATCGCAGAAGCGGTTGATGTTCTCACCCTGCCATTGGTTGTCCGGGCCGGGTGCCTTTGCGCAGGTCCGCTGTGCCAGATAGCTTTGCGGATCGGTGCCATCGAAGTTGTTGGCATACATTTCGATGTCGGCATAGAACTTCTGGAACGTGTCGGGCGAGCCCGGATCACCACCGAAGTACACCGATGCGTTAATGTTGCGCAATTCGGTTTCAACGCCGATTTCTTCCCACCACTGCTTGATCAGCGCCTGGAAGTCCTGACGCACGGCGTTGGTCGAGGTTTGATAGACCAGCGAGAGCTTCATGCCATCCTTGTCGCGCACGCCATCGCCATCGGTGTCTTTCCAGCCAGCCTCATCCAGAAGCGCCTTGGCGCCCTCGATATCCTGCTTCAGGCAATCGGTGTTGTCGGAGCGGTAAATCTCTGGTGCGGGCACCAGATTGCAGGTCGGGCGACCGGCTTTGCCATAACCGATCTCGGTCAGAAGATCGCGGTCGATTGCCATGCTGAGCGCCTTGCGCACGCGCAAGTCCGACAGGAACGGGTGCGGGTGCTTGGTGGTGGAACGCTCGCCTTCCGGCAGGTTGGGCGACGGGTCGGTCAGGTTGACTTCAAGGCGTTCAACGAGTGAGCCGAACGCTGTGACGATCTCGCCTTTGCCGCCTTCTGCCAATTTGGCCAGCACGTCAGGTGCCAGTTGCAGGTTCCAAGCATAGTCGTATTCACCCGTTTCCATAACCGCGCGCGCCGCACTCATCGCGTCGCCGCCGCCTTTGAGCGTCAGTGTCGCAAAGGCGGGCTTGTTCGGGTCACGGTAGTGCGGGTTGGCCGACATGGTCACCACGTCGTTCGGCTTGAACTCATCAACCACGAACGGGCCGGTTCCGATCGGGCCGAAGTTCGCGTCGGTGCATTCCGGAGCCTTGGCACCGGTGCAATCCTTGAACTGTGCCATCTGGATGATCGGCGCCTTGTTGCCCATGAACGGGCCATAGGGATTGGGCTTTGGTTCGTTGAAGCTAACCTTTACCGTCAGGTCATCAACAATATCGACACTCTTGACGCCTTCGAAATTCGCCAGAGACGCACAACCACCATCGGGATTCATGCAGTAATCGGCGGTGAACTTGACGTCTGCCGAGGTCACTGGAGAGCCATCTGACCAGAGCAGGCCGGGCTTCAGCTTCCAGGTGATCGATTTGAGATCCTCGGACACGCCGCCGTTTTCCACGGTGGGAATTTCGGCTGCGAGAGCAGGCACAAGATTGCCTTTCTCGTCATAATGGCCAAGCGGTTCGATAATCAGGCCAGACGACTCAAGATCCTTGGTGCCGCCGGAAAGATAAGGGTTCAGGATCGATGGGGCCTGCCAATATATGACGCCGACATGGCCATCCGAGCCGCGCTCGGCCATCGCCGCTGGCGCCAGGGCCAATGCCGCAGCCGCACCGAGCAGGGTTGTTTTCAGTTTCATGGTTCACTCCTTGTTGGTCGGGCTCTTGCCTCGTTGATTATTTCCGCCCTTCGTGGCGCGGTGAGATGTGGTCTTTTTGGGAGGGATAATGGCGGATTCCGCCGTTGCCAGCATGTTCGACCTACCCCCGTTTGCCGGGGCTATCGAAACCCGTCTTCCCGCAAAATGCAAGGCTTGGTTGTCCGGTGGTTGTTTTTTTGTGCCGCGCCTCAAGTATTTGACATAGTGACGGTGCTGGCCTTAGCGTTTGGCGGGCACTGTGCCTGACCAGGGGCCTGACCAGGGGGAAGCCATGCTCGACCAGCCAATTGCCAAGATCGAAAACCTCAGGGTTCAGTTCCAAACCAAGGATGGTCCGGTTCTGGGGGTTGAGGATGTTTCGTTTGAGGTCACGCCGGGAGAGACGGTGTGCATCGTGGGTGAGTCGGGTTCGGGCAAGTCGGTTTCCTCGCTTTCGTTGATGCGGCTGGTCGAATTTGGTGGCGGTGAGATCGCGGGCGGGCAGCTGTTGTTCCGACAAGGAGGCGAGGGCGAAATTGATCTGGCAAAGGCTGAGCAAAGTCTGATGCGGACGATTCGCGGCAATGCCATCGGGATGATCTTTCAGGAGCCGATGACCGCGCTTAACCCCGTTTTTACGGTCGAACGGCAACTGTCAGAAGGCTTGCGTATCCATAAGGGGATGAGTCGAAAAGAGGCCGAAGCGCGCGCGCTGGAGTTGCTTAAACAGGTGCGCATTCCCGAAGCCGAACGGCGGTTGAAGCAATACCCGCACGAGCTTTCGGGTGGTATGCGCCAGCGGGTTGTGATTGCAATGGCATTGGCTTGCGAGCCGAAGCTGTTGATCGCCGATGAACCGACGACCGCGCTGGATGTGACTATTCAGGCTGAGATTCTGGCTTTGATGGACCGGCTCAAGCGCGAAACCGGAACTGCGGTGATGTTCATCACACACGATATGGCGGTGGTCGCGCAGGTGGCCGACCGCGTGGTGGTGATGTTCCGGGGCAAAAAGGTTGAAGAAGGCACGGTGGAGGATATTTTCACCAATCCGCAGCACGATTACACAAAAGCCCTTCTTTCCGCTGTGCCACGGCTGGGGGAGATGACTGGCAAGGATTTGCCAGAGCCGATGAAGCTTCTGGGCGTGGAAGATCAGAAGATCGAACCGATTGAAGGCAGCGAAGAGGTGCTTCTCGAGGTTAGAAATCTGGTCACGCGGTTTCCGGTGAAGGGGGCTTTTTCCGCAGGACGCTGGCCAATGTTCATGCCGCCGAAGATGTTTCCTTCTCGATCAGGAAAGGCCGCACGTTGAGCCTTGTGGGCGAGATCCGGGTGCGGAAAATCGACGGTCGGGCGTTCCCTATTGCGACTGGTGGAGCCGGATTCCGGGCATGTTTCGCTTGGTGGTGTTGATGTGATGGCGCTGAGCGGTCGAGGGTTGCAGCGGGCGCGGCAGGATATGCAGATGATCTTTCAGGATCCGTTTGCCAGTCTGAACCCGCAAATGAACCTGATGGATCAGGTTGCCGAACCGCTGCGCAATTACGGCATGTCCAACCGAAAGGAATTACGTGACAAGGTGGTCAACCTGTTCGATCGGGTGGAACTGCCGCGCTCGTTCTTGCGGCGGTTCCCGCATGAGCTTTCCGGCGGGCAGCGGCAGCGCGTGGCGATTGCGCGGGCGCTCGCACTGAACCCGAAGTTGATTGTCGCCGATGAGGCGGTGTCGGCACTTGATGTGAGTGTGCAGGCGCAGGTGCTCAACCTGATGATGGAATTGCAGGCCGAGCTTGGGCTGACCTATCTTTTCATCAGTCACGATATGGCGGTGGTCGAGCGGGTAAGCCACGATGTCGGGGTGATGTATCTTGGCCGGATTGTAGAGCTGGGGCCGCGTCGGGCGGTGTTCGAGAACCCGCAACACGCTTATACCAAGGCATTGATGAAAGCGGTGCCGATTGCCGATCCGCATAAGCGGAAATCGGAAAAAGACTTGAATTTCAAACCGATCCCATCGCCAATTCATCCGGTGAGTTATGAACCGAAGTCCTCGGAATATATGGAGGTGGAGCCGGGGCATTTCATTTTAACCACAGATAGCGGGTATTGAGATGGCACGGCGATTGACCCCTTTGGAATTGATGCAAAAGCTGGTGAGTTTTCCAACGGTGAGCCGGGATTCGAATCTGCCGTTGGTGGATTGGGTCGAAGAGTATCTCACCTCGCATGGCATCACCTGTCACCGGCATTACCGTGAGGATGATTTTCAGGCGGCGCTTTTTGCGCATGTCGGACCAGAGGAGGACGGCGGGGTGGTTCTGTCCGGGCACACGGATGTGGTGCCGGTGGATGGCCAACCCTGGGCCAGTGACCCGTTTACCGTGGTTGAGCGCGACGGCAAGTATTTCGGGCGCGGGACATGCGATATGAAAGGCTTTGACGCGCTGGCGCTTTGGGCGTTGGTCGAGGCGCAGTTTTCTGACATCAAGCGGCCATTGCAGATTGCGTTGTCTTACGACGAGGAGGTCGGCTGCACCGGCGCGCCGCCGATGATTGAAGCGATGCAGGGGCCGTTGCCCAAGGCAAGTGCTGTGATCGTGGGCGAGCCGTCGACGATGCAGGCGGTGACGGGGCACAAGGGCGGCATCGGGGTGCAGACGCATGTGATCGGGTTCGAGGTGCATTCGTCGCTGGCCCATACCGGCGTAAGCGCGGTGATGGAGGCGGCGAAGTTGATCGACTGGGCCAATCAGGTCAACGAAGAGGAAATGGCGCGCGAGCCGGAGCCGTTGGCCGCGATGTTCGTGCCGCCATGGACCAATGCGCATGTTGGCACCGTCGAGGGCGGCACGGCGAACAATATCACCGCCAAGGATTGCCATTTCGCCATGGGATTCCGGGTGGTGCCGGGGCAGGATAAATATGCCTGGCGCGACCGTTACCTTGCCAAGGTCAAGGAGATCGAGGCCGAGATGCAAGTGGTGCATCCAGATGCACAGATCAAGACCACGTTCCCTTATGATGTGCCGGGGCTGGTGCCGGAAGAGAATGGTGAGGCCGAAGCTTTGGTGCGCCAGATAACCGGCGACAATGCCACCCATGTGGTGAGCTATGGCACCGAGGCGGGGCAGTTTCAGGAGGCGGGCTATTCCGCCGTTGTCTGTGGGCCGGGTTCGATTGAGCAGGCGCATCAGCCGGACGAGTTTATCAGCAAGGCCCAGTTTGAGGCCGGGCATCAATTCATGCGCGATCTGGTGGCGCTGTTGAAAAAGGGCTGAGTGGATGGCAATCCGAAACCGGTTTGCGGAGTTGCAGGGTGAGATTGCGGGCTGGCGGCATGATTTTCATGCCCACCCGGAGCTTAGATTCGAAGAACACCGCACCGCGGCAAGAGTTGCGGAGTTGCTGCGCGGTTTCGGCTGTGACGAGGTCGTGGAAGGGTTCGGTGAAACCGGCGTTGTTGGCGTGATCCATGGCAAGGCAAACGGATCGGGCAAGGTCATGGGCTTTCGTGCCGATATGGATGCGCTGCCGATCGAAGAGGCGACAAACCTGCCTTATGCCTCGAAAACAGCGGGAACGATGCACGCCTGTGGCCATGACGGGCACACCTCCATGTTGTTGGGGGCGGCGAAGTATCTGGCTGAGACGCGGAACTTCGACGGCACGCTGGTGTTGGCGTTCCAGCCGGCCGAAGAGGGCGGCGGCGGCGCGCGCGCGATGCTGGAGGCCGGGTTGGTGGATCGCTGGGGCGTGCAGGAATTTTACGGGATGCATAATTGGCCGGGGCTGCCGGTGGGGGAGTTTGCGGTGAAGGACGGGCCATTGCTGGCCTCTCCGGACAAGTTCGAGATTACGGTGCGGGGCCGGGGCGGGCATGGGGCCATGCCGCAGGCGGCGGTTGATAGCACGCTGGTCGCCGCACAGATCGTGGTGGCGCTTCAGAGTATCGCATCACGCAATGTTAGCCCGTTGAAAAGCGTTGTGGTTTCGGTTTGTGGCCTGCGGAGTGGAACCGATACTTACAACGTCATTCCTGACGAAGTCTTTATGCGCGGGACGGTGCGAACTTACGACAAGGACGTGCAGGAATTGGTGCGCGCGCGAATCGACGCGTTGGCGACCGCGACGGCGGCGGCCTATGGGGCGACGGCGCAGGTGAGTTATACCGAAGGGCCACCCGCGTTGATCAACCATGTGCGTGAGGCGGAGTTCGCCGCACAAGCGGCGGAGGCGGTTGCGGGCAAGGTGACGCGGGAATTCGACTCGTCGATGGGCGGAGAGGATTTTGCCGAGATGCTGCGGGCCAAACCCGGCTGTTATGTGCTTATCGGCAACGGAGACAGTGCCGGGCTGCACAATCCGGGCTATGAATTCAATGATGAAGCCATTCCGTTTGGTGCAAGCTTTTACGCGGAAATGGCAGAGAAGAGGATGCCTTTAGGCTAGTGCCTGAGGCGGAGAAAAGGAAGAGAGACGATGCCAGTTAAGAACCGATTTGCCGAATTGCAGGGTGAGATTACCGAGTGGCGCCGCGATATTCATGCGCACCCGGAATTGTTGTTTGAAACCCACCGCACGGCGGCGTTGGTGGCAGAGAAGCTGAAAGCATTTGGCTGCGATGAGGTGGTTACCGGGATCGGGCGCACCGGGGTTGTCGGGGTGATCAAGGGCAAGACAAATAATTCCGGCAAAACCATCGGTTTGCGCGCCGATATGGATGCGCTGCCGATTCTGGAAGCCACCGGGGTGGAGTATGCCAGCAAGACCGAGGGCGCGATGCATGCTTGCGGCCATGACGGGCATACGGCGATGCTGTTGGGGGCGGCGAAATACCTGTCCGAGACGCGCAATTTCGATGGCACCGCGGTGGTGATTTTCCAGCCCGCAGAGGAAGGCGGCGGCGGTGGCAAGGAGATGTGCGACGACGGCATGATGGAGCGTTGGGGCATTGACGAGGTTTACGGGATGCACAACTGGCCCGGACAGCCGGTTGGGGCGTTCGCGATCCGGCCGGGGGCATTTTTCGCGGCGACCGATACGTTTGACATTACCTTCACCGGGCGCGGCGGCCATGCAGCCAAGCCGCAGGAAGTGGTGGACCCGACGGTGATGGCGGCGCAAGGGGTTCTGGCGTTGCAGACGATTGCCAGCCGCAATGCCGATCCGGTGGACCGGATCGTAGTGTCGGTCACCGCGTTCGAGACGTCATCGAAGGCCTATAACGTGATCCCGCAAAGCGTCGCGCTTCGCGGCACGGTGCGGACCATGAGCCCGGAAATGCGCGATCTGGCGGAAAAGCGGATTGCCGAGATTTGCCAAGGGGTTGCATCGACATTTGGCGGGAAAGCCGAGGTTGAATACCGGCGCGGTTATCCGGTGATGGTCAATTCCGAAGAGCAGACCGAGTTTGCCGTTGATGTGGCCAGATCGGTTTCTGGAGATTGCGCCGAGGCACCGCTGGTGATGGGCGGCGAGGATTTCGCCTTCATGCTGGAAGAACGGCCGGGGGCGTATATCCTTGTCGGCAACGGCGATACCGCGCATGTGCATCACCCGGAATACAACTTCAACGACGAGACGATCCCAGCCGGATGCTCGTGGTATGCCGAGGTGGTCGAGAAGCGGATGCCTGCGGCCTGAGTGGTCTGAGGTTACGTGCGGCGGGGTGTAACCCCGCCCTACGCCAATGACGGCGGGCGGAGCGGTGGTTTAGCCGCCGGTATGGCTCATGTGGCGGGGCATTTTGCCGCCGACCTTTTGGCGTGAGTAATCGAAATCATGCCCTTTCGGTTTGCGGGCAATCGCGGCGCGAATCGCTTCTTCCAGCGCGGCATCGTCTTCCGACGCGCGCAGCGGGGCGCGCAGGTCTGCGCGGTCTTCTTGTCCGAGGCACAAGTATAGTTCCCCGGTGCAGGTGAGGCGGACGCGGTTGCAGGATTCGCAGAAATTATGGCTCAGCGGTGTGATGAAGCCTATCTTCTGGCCGGTTTCCTCAACCTTAACGTAGCGCGCCGGGCCGCCGGTGCGTTCGGCCAGATCGGTGAGGGTGTATCGATTCGCCAGAGTTTGCCGCAGGTCCTTGAGCGGCCAGTATTGGCCCAATCGGTCTTCGTTACCGATGTCACCCATTGGCATGACTTCAATCCAGGTCAGATCCATATCACGCGAGGCCGCCCATTCGGCCAGCGAGAACAGCTCATCTTCGTTGAAGCCTTTGAGCGCGACGGTGTTGATCTTTACCCGCAACCCGGCGGCCTGTGCCGCGTCGATCCCGCGTAGCACGTTGTCGAGCTTGCCCCAGCGGGTGATTTTGGCGAATTTATCCTGATCCAGGGTATCGAGCGAGATGTTGATGCGGCGCACACCGGCAGAGGCCAAGTCATTGGCAAAGCGATGTAATTGTGAGCCGTTGGTGGTCAGCGTCAGCTCTTTCAACGCGCCGCTTTCCAAATGATGCGACATTGCATGAAAATAGCTGAGGATATCGCGGCGCACCAAGGGTTCCCCGCCGGTGATACGCAGCTTTTCGACCCCGAGGCGAATGAACGCGGTGCTCATCCGGGCCAGTTCCTCCAGCGTGAGCAGTTCCTTTTTCGGCAGGAACGTCATGTGTTCGGACATGCAATAGACGCAGCGAAAATCGCAGCGATCCGTCACCGAAAGGCGAAGGTATGAAATCGGGCGCAGAAATGGGTCGATCAGAGGTGTTGTCATGGCAGAACGAACCTAGGATCAGGCGGGCGGACGCGCAAGGGGCAAGGCAGCGATTGCCGCGGCGCGCGCGAGCGCGTAATCTGAGCGTATGAGACAGGTTTTGACAGTGATCATGGTGGCGGGGTTGGCGGCGGGATGTTCGCAACCCTTTGTTTTCCAAGGTAAATCGAATGTGCAGGACGGCTCGGCGCAGCCGCATCCGGTGGCGCGGCCTAACGGCACCGATCCTGTGGCGAAACGTCCTCCCAAGATGGCGCGAACGGTTGAGCAGTTTGACACCACCAGTGCCGAGGAGAAGAAAGCCGCAACCGCGGCGGCGCTTAAGGCGCAGAAAACCGGCGCGGGGCGCAATCTTGGGCGCACGATTGCATCGCTCGGGGATCCGGGCGAGCCGGGGTTGTGGCTTAAAACACCTTTGGTTTCAAAACCTTCCAAGGGGCGGGTGGTTTATCCGGCGACCGGCAAGGCGGTGGAGGTCGATTTGATGCCTTTGGATGGGCCGAAGACCGGCGGTAGCCGAATTTCGCTGGCCGCTTTGCGGGTGATCGAGGCACCGTTGACCGACCTGCCCGAGGTTGACGTTTATCTTCAGTAAATGCAGCGGCCCGGTGGGTTAATAGCCGGGGCGCGCCGAAAATCGCTGTCTGCACCTTGGCTGCCGGTCTGGCTGCGATGTGTATGGCAGGGATGCGGGCCGTTTGGTGCGCGAAATGGGTTAACCGTGCGCGCGGTGGCAAGGGGGGTGTTTGGATATTTATGGCAAAATGAAGCAGGGTGTGAGCGCCGCCCGTCAGGCCAGATATTTGGCGGCTTCCTTGCGGGCGAAGGGTTTCATCCGGTCGCCATGTGCGGCGAGAAAGGCGCGTGTGCGGGGTGCGTCATGTTTGGAGAGATCGCGCAACCACCACGCCACCGCTTTTTGAATGAACCATTCAGGATCATCGACAAAGGTGGCCATCCAGCCAAGCACCCGGTCGCGAACGGCCAGGTCGGCGGGTTTGGGGTGATTCTGTTTGGTCCATGGCAACGTGCTTACCAGTGCGGCGCGGCGGGTCCACATATGCGGCGAGGTGGTCCAGCCTTCGACGGTATCGAGCCGGAGGGGATCAGCGGTGAGGCGTTTTTGCGCTGCGATGCAGACGTGATCGGCAATTGCCCAGCTATCGAAATCGGGCAGCCAGCCTGTCATGAGCGCCCATGCGGGGGCGTCCGGGTGAAGGCGGGCTTGTGTCAACAGCTTGGCGGCGGCAATGCGGGCCTCGAAAATGTCGGTCTGCCAAAGCCCGTCAGCCAATGCCACACGTTCGGGAATGGACAGGGTGCGGCGCCATTGGGTTGTCAGGGTGTTGAGTGCCGGATTTGGAATGCCCAGCACGTCGCGTGATTGCTTGTGATAGGCGCGCTGCCCTTCGGCCCGACCGGCAACGATCTGTGCCCGCAAGGCAGTGAGCGCGGCTTTTGGGGTCATTCCACGGTAACGGATTTGGCAAGGTTGCGCGGCTGATCGACATCGGTGCCCTTGGCGACGGCGGTATGATAGGCCAGAAGCTGTGCCGGGATGGCATAGAGGATGGGCGCGAGAAGCGGCGCGATTTGCGGCATCACCAAGGTGATCCATGCATCATCGCCCGCGTCGGCGGCGCCGTGTTCATCGGTGATAAGGACAACCTGTCCGCCGCGCGCGATGACTTCCTGCATGTTCGAGACGGCCTTGTCAAAAAGTCGGTCTTTCGGGGCCATGACGACGACGGGAACAGATTGGTCGATCAATGCGATTGGGCCGTGCTTCAGTTCTCCTGATGCGTAAGCTTCGGCATGTATATAGCTGATTTCTTTTAATTTCAGAGCGCCCTCAAGTGCGAGGGGATACATTGAGCCGCGGCCAAGGAAGATGATGTCGCGGGCCTCGGCCAGTTTTTGCGCGGCATCGCGGGTTGCGGCGGAAATCGCCAGCGCAGCGTTGATCGACGCCGGAAGCGCGCGCAGTTGGGAGAGGTGATCGGCCAATTTCTCGGCGCTGATATGCCCGCGATCATGAGCGGCCTTGAGCGCAAGCAGCAAGAGGACGGTAAGTTGGCACGTGAATGCCTTGGTCGAGGCGACGCCGATTTCGGTTCCAGCAAGGATGGGCAGGGCGAGATCGCTTTCGCGGGCGATGGAACTTTCCGCCACGTTGACCACTGAAAGGATGCTGTCGGCGCGCCCTTCGCAATAGCGCAGGGCGGCCAGCGTGTCGGCGGTTTCGCCCGATTGCGAAACGAAGAGCGCGGCGGTGCCTTTGGGAATGGGCGGTTCACGGTAGCGGAATTCGGAGGCGATATCGACCTCGACCGGGATGCGGGCGAGATGTTCGAACCAGTATTTCGCGGTGAGGCAGGCATAGAAGGCGGTGCCGCAGGCCACCATGGTGAGCCGCTCGATCCGGGTGAAATCAATGCCAGCGCCGGGCAGGACCACGGACGCGCCGTCTTGGGAGAGGTAATGGTTGATGGCTTCGCCGACGACCGTGGGTTGCTCGGCAATTTCCTTGGCCATGAAATGCTTGTGGCCGCCCTTGTCGATCTTGGCGGCATCAATTGAAACGGTGCGTATTTCGCGATTGGCGGGGCGGTTGTGACGATCAATGATTTCGACGGAAGAGCGGGTGATGACGGCGAAGTCGCCTTCTTCGAGATAGGTGATCCGGTCGGTCATCGGGGCGAGGGCGATGGCATCGGAGCCGACGAACATTTCGCCGTCGCCATGGCCGATGGCCAGCGGCGAGCCTTGCCGTGCGGTGATGAGCAAGTCATCTTGTCCCTCAAACAGGAAGCAGAGCGCGAACGCCCCTTCGAGCCGCTGGATGGTTTGCAGGGCGGCGTCGCGCGGGGACAACCCTTCGGCCAGATAGCACTGGGTCAGCAGGGCGACGGTTTCGGTATCGGTTTCGGTGACGAAATCAATGCCGCGTGTGGCAAGGTCGGCGCGGATGTCGCGGAAATTTTCGATAATGCCGTTATGGACGACCGCCACCGGCCCGGCGCGGTGCGGGTGGGCGTTATCGACCGTGGGCGCGCCGTGGGTGGCCCAGCGGGTGTGCCCGATTCCGGCTTTGCCGGGCAGCGGGTCATGGACCAAGAGATCGGAGAGGTTGACGAGCTTGCCGACGGCGCGTCGGCGGTCGAGCTTGCCGGTTTGAAGCGTCGCGATGCCCGCGCTGTCATAGCCGCGATATTCGAGCCGTTTGAGCGCCTCGACCAAAAGGGGGCTGCCTCGTGATTGCCTAGAACGCCAACGATCCCACACATTCAACCATTCTCCTTGTCACGTCTGGCTTTCTTTGCCCGGAGCATTTTCATCAGCTTTCGCGCGAGGCCGGGTTTGTTTTGCTGCTGTGCGCGGCCAATGGCGAGGGCGCCTGCGGGCACATCTTCGGTAATCACGGTGCTGGTGCCGGTCATCGCGTCGTCACCGATGGTGACGGGGGCGATCAGCATGGTGTTGGAGCCGATGAACGTGCGCGCGCCGATTTCGGTGTGGTGTTTCATCACGCCGTCATAATTGCAGGTGATGGTACCGGCCCCGATATTGCTGGCTTCGCCGATTGACGCATCGCCGATATAGCTGAGGTGATTGGCCTTGGCTCCGGCGGCGAGGGTGGCGTTCTTGATTTCGACAAAGTTGCCGACATGGACATCTTCGGCCAATTCCGCGCCGGGGCGCAAGCGGGCATAAGGGCCGACGATGGCGCCGCGCGAGACGTGACAGCCCTCAAGATGGCAGAACGCCCGGATGCGGGCACCGGATTCGACGGTGACGCCGGGGCCGAACACCACGTTGGGTTCAATCAGCGTGTCGCGGCCGATGACCGTGTCATGGGCGAAATGAACGGTTTCGGGGGCTTGCAGGGTGATGCCGTTTTCCAGTGCCTCGGCGCGGGCGCGGGTTTGAAAGACCGTTTCGGCCATGGCCAGATCGGCGCGCGAATTGACGCCCATGGTTTCGGCTTCGTCGCAGGTGACGGCGGTGGCCGAAAGCCCCTTTGCGCGGGCGATGGCGATGATGTCGGTGAGGTAGTATTCACCGCTGGCATTGTTGTTGCCGACCTCATCGAGAAGCGCGAACAGCTGGTCGGATGAGGCGCAAACAACGCCGCTGTTGCAGAGGGTTATACGGCGTTCTTCATCTGTCGTCTCTTTGAACTCAACAATTTTTTCAAGGCTTTCCCCGGCCATCACCAAGCGCCCGTAGCGGGCCGGGTCGGCGGGTTCAAACCCGAGCACGACAATATCGTGGCTGGCGCGGGCACTGGCCATGCGGGCCAGCGTTTCGGCAGAGATGAACGGGGTGTCGCCGTAGAGCACGATCACATCGCCGGAAAACCCTTCCAGAGCGGGGCGGGCGCATTGGACCGCATGGCCGGTGCCGTTTTGTTCGGACTGGATCACCACTTTGGCGGTGTCGTCCCATGAGCGGGCCGCCGCTTCGACCTTGGCCGCGCCGTGGCCAGCGACGATCACCGTGCGTTCGGGCGCGAAAGCGGCGCCGGATTTCATCGCGTGGATCAACAGCGGAGCGGAGGCCACTTCGTGCAGCACTTTGGGCAGGTCGGAGCGCATCCGCGTGCCTTTGCCTGCAGCAAGGATAACTAATGCAGTGGTCATAACGGGTGCTCTTGTGTCTTCTGTTGCGTCCTTTTATCGGGTTGGCGTCAGGAGACAAGGGTGCGCCCCATCAAGTTAGGTTGCAGTTTGTAACGGCGGATAGGCGCCGGGAGGCACGGATGAGAACGGTGATTTTTGATCTGGACGGCACGCTGGCCGATACCAGTGGTGATTTGATCGCCGCGGCGAATGCGTGTTTTCGCAAGATGCGCCGGGGCGACATGCTTGACCCGGCGCGTGATGCGGGCACGGCCCTGAGGGGCGGCAAGGCGATGTTGCGGCTGGGCTTGTCACGGTTGGGTGTGGCCGACGCGGGCGAGATTGAGCATTGGTATCCGCATCTGCTTGAGGCGTATGCGGGTGCGATTGACCGGCACACGGTGCTTTATCCCGGTGCGATGGAGGCGGTGGCGGATCTGGGCCGCGCGGGAATTGGCGTCGGGATTTGCACCAACAAGCCGGAGGCGCTGGCCGAGCAATTGCTGCGCTCTTTGGGGGTACGCGATGCGTTTGCCTCGCTGGTGGGGGCGGATACGCTGGCGGTGCGCAAGCCCGATCCGGAGCCGCTTTTGGAGGCAGCGCGGCGGGCCGGGGGCGACCCGGCGCGGTGTTTGCTGGTGGGCGACAGTGACACGGATCGCAAAACGGCGGCGGCGGCAGGGGTGCCGTGTGTGCTGGTGGGTTTTGGGCCATCGGGAGAGGATATGGCGGCGCTTCGCCCGGAGGCGTTGATCGGGGATTTTGGTGAGTTGCTGGGGGTCGTGGAGACGTTGTTGCGCTGACCCTGCGTGGGGGCGCTGCCCCCACACCCCCGAGGTATTTTTGGCCAAATGAAGCCGTGGGCCGGCGGCGGGTCAGACCGGGGCGAGAAGCAGGTTTGAGAGCGTGGTGAGGGGGCGGCTTTCGAGGGTGTCGATGGTTTCTTCGATAGCGGTGGCGCGGGCGGGGCCGAGGATTGGATCGGCGAGGGCATGATATTTGGCGCGCAGCTCGGCCGCGGTGGGGGGCGCTGTGTGGTCCCAGCGTGGTTGCATCCAGTCCGAAGTGAGCTTTGTGCCGTCTTTCAGGGTGAGCGTGGTGCGCGCGAGGCGCGTGAGCGGGAAGGCGGCGTTGGCGTGTTCGTGTTCGCGCATGGTGGTGGCCTGTGAAAGGCGCAGGGTTTCGGGGTCAGAGAGCGCCGTGCCGGTGAGGTGTTCGGGGCGCACGTCACCATGGACAAGCGCGATGGCGCAGGGGAACGAGGTGGAATATTGCGCCGCGTCGGAGCTTGTCGGCGTGGCGGTGGCAAGGCGGATACATTCGTGGAAGCTTTCGATTTCGATTGCTTTGACATCGGCGGCGGTGAGGGCGTGGGCGCGGCGCAGGGCAAGCACGCCTTCGATCGGGGCCTGCGCCCAGCGGCAGACCGGGTAGGGTTTGAAATATTGTTCGGTCACATACCAACGCTGGCCCAGATCGGCCCATGGGGCTGTGATTTCTTCGACCGTGAGGGCGGGGGCGCCGGTGAAACCGTCAGCGGCCAGAAAGGCCGCGGAAAGCCCGGCCATGGCACCCCAGCCGGAGCCGTCCTTGAGCATGGTGGGGTGGTCGATCTCGCGCATCATTTGGCTGCGCGGTCCGTGATATTCGGCGATGCCGAGGGCGTGGCGGGTTTGCTCATCTGGCAGGGCGAGCAGGCGCGCGGCGGCGGCGGCCACGGTGACGGCCCCCCATGAGCCGGAGGTGTGATAATCAGGCACCGAGCCGTGCTGTGCCATCGCGGCGCGGGCCCCGAATTCATACCCCATGGCGATGGTGGCGAGGAAGGCTTCGCCGGAGATGGCTTTGGCGTGCGCGAGGGTCAGCGCGGCGGGAAAGAGCGCGCAGCCGATATGGCCCTTGGCGGGGTTGAAGCCGTCATGGCCATCGAGGCTGTCGATGCGCATGCCACCCGCCAGCGCGGCGCCGGGATGGGAGGCGGTCTGATCCGAGAACAACATTGGATGGGGGCCAGCGAAATGGGTGCTGGCATGGGAGGTGATGAGGGGCGTGGTGTCGGTGTGCTGCGCAGCGGCGGCGATGCCGATGAGATCGAGCAGCGAAAGGCGGGTGCGCTGTTGCGCGAGGGCGGGCAGGTCGGCCCATGCGAGGTTGTGCAGGAAGGTGATCGGGGTGTTCATGGGTCCAGTTTGCGCAGCCCGCGCGGGTTTGGCGGCGCGGTTTGCGACATGCCAGCCGGGCGCAAGCGACATTGACGGCGCGGCGCGGGCGGCGCAGAACGGGCGTATGGAGAGATTTACCGGGACATTCACCCAGCAGGAATCGATTCCCGAGGAGGCGATTGCCGCCGCCGTGGAGGTGATGCGAAGCGGGCGGTTGCATCGCTACAACGTGGTGGAAGGCGAGGCCGGGGAGGCGGCGCTTCTGGAGCGCGAGTTTGCCGAGGCGATGGGGGCGAAATACTGCCTTGCGGTGGCGTCGGGTGGTTATGCGCTGGCTTGCGCGCTGCGCGCGGTGGGGGTGGTGCCGGGGCAGCGGGTGTTGACCAACGCGTTCACGCTCGCACCGGTGCCCGGCGCGATTGCCAGCGTCGGGGCGGCGCCGGAGTTTGTCGGCGTGACCGAGGATTTGGTGATTGACCTTGATGATCTGGCGGCGAAGGCGGGGGGCGCGGATGTGCTCATGCTGAGCCATATGCGCGGGCATCTTTGCGATATGGATGCGCTGATGGCGCTTTGCCGGGCGCAGGGTGTGATTGTCATAGAGGATTGCGCACATACCATGGGGGCGCGCTGGCGCGGGCGGCTTTCGGGCACGGATGGGCTGATCGGGTGCTATTCGACGCAGACTTACAAGCATCTGAATTCCGGGGAAGGTGGTTTGTTGATCACCGATGATGCGGAGGTGGCGGCGCGCGCGACGGTGCTTTCGGGGTCTTACATGCTTTACGGGCGGCATCTGGCCGCGCCGGGGGCGGAGACATTCGAGCGGGTGAAATACGACACGCCGAACGTGTCGGGGCGGATGGACAATCTGCGCGCGGCGATTCTGCGGCCGCAATTGGCGCGACTGGCCGAGCAATGCGCCGCGTGGAACGCGCGCTACCGGGTGGTGGAGGAGGGCTTGCGCGGCACGGCGGGGTTGTGCGTGGTGGAGCGCCCGGAGGCGGAGGATTACGTTGGCTCATCAATTCAGTTCCTGCTGCTTGACTGGGCGGAGGAGAAGATCGCTGCGGTGTTGGAACGCTGTGCGGCGCGGGGCGTGGAGTTGAAATGGTTCGGCGGGGCGGAGCCGGAGGGGTTTACCTCGCGCTATGATAGCTGGCGCTATGCGCCGAGCGCGCCGATGCCGACGAGCGACAGGGTGCTGCGCGCGATCCTTGATATGCGCCTGCCGTTGACCTTCAGTTTGGAGGATTGCGCGTTGATTGCGCGGATCATCCGGGCGGAGGTGGCGGCCGTGTTTCAGGCGGCGTGAGATGGGCATGAGCCAGACAGGGCAGACTCAGGCGGGGGAAACGCGAGCAGGGCAGCTTCAGGCGGGGCAGACTCGGGCGGGGCGGATACATGCGCTTGATCTGGCGCGCGGTCTGGCGCTGATTGCGATGGCGGTGTTTCATTTCAGTTATGATCTGGAGATGTTTGGCCAGATTGCGCCGGGCACCATCGGCTCTCCCGCGTGGCGGTTGTTTGCGGAGTGCATCGCCGGGAGTTTCCTATTCGTGTCGGGCATCAGCCTGTGGCTTGCGCATGGGCGCGGCGTTCGGGTGCGGGCGTTCGTGAAGCGGCTGGGGGTGATTGTCGCGGCGGCGTTGCTGGTCACGCTGGCCACGTTTTTCGCAGCCCGCGGGGCGTTCATCTTCTTTGGCATCCTGCACGTCATGGCGTTGGCCAGTGTGGTCGGGGTGTTGGTGCTGCGCTGGCCCGCTTTGGTGATTGCGCTTCTGGCGGCGGGGTTCTGGTTTGCGGGGCCGTATTTAAGTGCGCCGATGTTTGACCATCCGGTCTGGTGGTGGACCGGGCTTTCCACCGTTCAGCCGGTCACGCTTGATTATGAGCCGGTGTTTCCATGGCTGGGCCCGTATCTGGCCGGGTTGGCGGTGGCGAAGTTTGCCGCCCGGTTTGATCTGTGGCAGCGGCTGCGCAGCACCGAACCGCCGGGCCGGAGTGTGCGGGTGCTTGGCTGGCCGGGGCGGCATAGCTTGAGTTTTTATCTGCTGCATCAGCCGATCCTGATTAGCCTTCTGTGGCTTTTCCTATGGGTGCGTGGTGTGTTCGGCGGGTGAACGGGCTTTGACCGTGGTGGCGCGACGCGGCAGTTGATCCGAATCGCGCGGCGGGATAGGTAAATGAACAAGTGTTCAATAAACGCGAGGAGAGACCCATGTTCACCGGTTCGATGAATTTTGATTTGGGTGAGGATGTGAATGCGATGCGCGAGATGGTGCATCGCTTCGCACAAGAGCGGATCAAGCCGATGGCGGCGGAAGTTGACCTCAAGAACGAATTCCCGAACGAGTTGTGGCGTGAATTTGGTGAATTGGGCCTTCTGGGGGTGACCACGCCGGAGGAATATGGCGGCGCGGATATGACTTACCTCGCGCATGTGGTTGCGGTGGAAGAGATTGCGCGGGCAAGTGCCAGCGTGAGCCTGAGCTATGGCGCGCATTCCAACCTCTGCGTCAATCAAATCAGACGCAACGCGACGCATGAGCAAAAGCAGAAATACCTGCCCAAGCTGATTTCGGGTGAGCATGTTGGCGCGCTGGCGATGAGCGAACCGGGGGCGGGGTCGGACGTGGTTTCGATGAAGCTGCGCGCCGAGAAGCGAAACGGGTATTATGTGCTGAACGGTAACAAATACTGGATCACCAACGGGCCGGATGCGGACACATTGGTGGTTTATGCCAAGACGGATATGGAGGCGGGGGCGAAGGGGATCACCGCGTTCATCATCGAGAAGGAGATGACGGGATTTTCGACCTCACCGCATTTTGACAAGCTGGGAATGCGCGGGTCCAACACGGCGGAGTTGATCTTTGACGATGTGGAAGTGCCGTTCGAGAACGTGCTGGGCGAAGAGGGCAGGGGCGTCGCCGTGCTGATGAGTGGGCTGGATTATGAGCGGGTGGTGCTTTCCGGGATCGGCACCGGGATCATGGCGGCGTGCATGGATGAGGTGATGCCCTATATGAAAGAGCGCACGCAGTTCGGCCAGCCGATCGGGAATTTCCAGCTTATGCAGGCCAAGATTGCCGATATGTACACGGCGATGAATTCGGCGCGGGCTTATGTTTACGAGGTGGCGAAAGCCTGTGATCGCGGTGAGGTAACGCGACAGGATGCGGCGGCCTGCGTTCTTTATGCCTCTGAGGAGGCGATGAAGGTGGCGCATCAGGCGGTGCAGGCGTTCGGTGGCGCGGGATACCTGAGCGACAACCCGGTGGGGCGGATATTCCGCGATGCCAAGCTGATGGAGATCGGCGCGGGGACGAGCGAAATCCGCCGGATGCTGGTGGGGCGCGAGTTGATGGGGATGATGTAACCGGTGGAGGCGCTGATCGAACTTGAACAACTGAAAAAGGAGCTGGGATCATGACTAATTTTGCCGGACTATCCGCGCTTTACGTAAATACATCGCTGAAAAAGGAGCCGTCCGAAAGTCACACCAAGCTGCTTATGAATGCCAGCGACGACATCATGGTGCGCAACGATGTGTCCGTCGAGCATCTGCATCTTTTGAGCCATCAAGTGCCGCCGGGTGTTTACCCCGACATGACGGAGCATGGCTGGGACCGAGATGACTGGCCGAGGCTTTGGGAAAAAGTGCTGGCAGCGGATATTCTGGTGATCGGCACGCCGATCTGGCTGGGTGAGGAAAGTTCGGTCTGCCGGGTTCTGATCGAGCGGCTCTACGCGATGTCGGGGCTGTTGAACGACAAGGGCCAGTCGGTGTTTTACGGTAAAGTCGGTGGCACGATCATCACCGGCAATGAGGATGGTATCAAGCATGTGGCAATGACCACCGGGTTCGCGTTGAGCCATCTGGGTTATACCATTCCGCCGCAGGCCGATTGCGGCTGGATTGGCGAGGCCGGGCCGGGCGCGTCTTATGGCGATGAGGTTGATGGCAAGCGCGCTGGCTTTGACAACGAATTCACCCAACGCAACACCACGATCATGACCTGGAACCTGATGCATCTGGCCGCGCTTCTAAAGGCACAGGGCGGATACCCCAACGAAGGCAATGATCGCACCGCTTGGGAGGGTGGGGCGCGGTTCGGTTTTCAGAACCCCGACAAGATAAGCTAATTTAACGTGATGAGGACCCTTTCATGAAGCTGACGTCAAAGGCCTTGCCCTCTTCGGAGGATTTCAAGGCGAACCGTGCCGCCCATCTCGATGCATTGGCGCAGATTGCCGAAGCTGCACAGGCCGCTGCGCTGGGCGGCGGGGAGAAATCACGCGCCCGGCACGAAAGCCGGGGCAAGATGCTGCCGCGCGAGCGGGTAGCGGGGTTGCTTGACCCCGGCGCGCCGTTTCTGGAGATCGGGGCCACGGCGGCGCATGATATGTATGGCGGTGCGGCACCTGCGGCGGGGGTGATTTGTGGCATTGGCCGGGTTGAGGGGCGCGAGGTCATGGTGGTGTGCAATGACGCCACGGTGAAAGGCGGCACCTATTACCCGATGACGGTGAAAAAGCACCTGCGCGCGCAAGAGATTGCCGAGCAGAACATGCTGCCCTGCATTTATCTTGTCGATAGCGGTGGTGCCAACCTGCCCAATCAGGACGAGGTATTTCCCGACCGCGACCATTTCGGGCGGATTTTCTTCAATCAGGCGAATATGAGCGCCAAGGGGATTGCGCAGATCGCGGTGGTGATGGGGTCATGCACCGCCGGGGGGCGTATGTTCCGGCGATGAGCGATGTGTCGATCATCGTGAAGGAACAGGGCACGATTTTCCTCGCCGGGCCGCCCTTGGTGAAGGCGGCGACGGGTGAAGTGGTGAGTGCCGAGGATCTGGGCGGCGGCGATGTCCACACACGGCTTTCGGGTGTGGCGGATTATCTGGCCGAGGACGATGCGCACGCGCTGGCGCTTGCGCGGCGCGCGGTCAGCAATCTGGGCGGTGTGATGGGTGCCGATCTGCGGCTGGAGCCGGTCGAGGAGCCTGCTTATGACCCGGATGAGATTCTGGGCGTGGTGCCGGGCGATCTGCGCACGCCGTATGACATTCGTGAGGTGATTGCGCGGGTTGTCGATGGCTCGCGTTTTGACGAGTTCAAGGCGCGGTTCGGAGAGACGCTGGTCTGCGGTTTTGCCCATGTGAAGGGAATGCCGGTGGGGATCGTCGCCAATAACGGCGTGCTGTTCAGCGAAAGCGCCGTGAAGGGCGCGCATTTCGTCGAGCTGTGTTCGCAGCGCAAAATTCCGCTGGTGTTCTTGCAGAATATCACCGGCTTTATGGTTGGCCGCAAATACGAGAACGAGGGCATCGCGCGACATGGTGCGAAGATGGTGACGGCGGTGGCCACCACCCGTGTGCCGAAGATTACAATGCTGGTTGGTGGCTCTTTCGGGGCGGGGAATTACGGCATGTCGGGGCGGGCCTATAGCCCGCGCTTCCTGTGGACATGGCCCAACAGCCGGATTTCGGTGATGGGCGGGGCGCAGGCTGCCGGGGTTCTGGCGACCGTGAAGCGCGACGCGCTGGAGCGCGCTGGCGAGGAGTGGAGCGCGCAGGCAGAGGCCGAGTTCAAGCGCCCCACCATCGAGATGTTCGAAGAGCAGAGCCACCCGCTTTATGCCAGCGCGCGACTTTGGGATGACGGGATCGTTGACCCGCGTAAGAGCCGCGACGTGCTGGCGCTGTCGCTGCGCGCGGCGCTGAACGCGCCGATAGAGGAGACACGGTTTGGCGTGTTCCGGATGTAGGCAGATGCAGCCGGGCGAACCTGCATGGAGACGAAGAAATGGACTATCAACCAATTGAAACCCCGTTCACCCGCGCGTTCGGGCTAACCGCGCCCATTGTCTGTGCGCCGATGGCATTGGTGGCGGGGGGCAGGCTGGCGGCGGCGGTGAGCCGGGCTGGCGGGCTTGGGCTTATCGGTGGTGGCTATGGCGATGGTGAGTGGATCGAGGATCAGTGGCTTGAGGCCGGGAATGCGGCGGTGGGCTGTGGCTTTATCACTTGGCGGCTTCAGGGGCGCGAAGGGCTGCTTGAGCAGGCGCTGACGCATAAGCCGAAGGGCATCTTCCTGTCATTTGGCGATCTGGCACCATACGCGGGGCGAATAAAGGCGGCGGGCGTGCCGCTGCTGGCGCAGGTGCAGACATTGGCGGGCGCGCGTGAGGCGCTGGATCAGGGGGCTGATGTGATCGTGGCGCAGGGGGCAGAGGCCGGTGGCCATGGCTCGGGCCGGGCGACGTTCACGCTGGTGCCGGAGGTCGTGGATATGGTGGCGGGCCGGGTGCCGGTGCTGGCGGCGGGCGGTATCATGGACGGGCGCGGGTTGGCGGCGGCGCTGGCGCTGGGCGCGGACGGGGTGAACCTTGGCTCGCGGTTCTGGGCCAGTGAAGAAGCGTTGGTCGCGAAGGCGCAGCATGGCGCTGCGCTGGCGGCAGACGGTGATGACACGGCGCGCACATCGTTATCGGATCAGGCGCGTGGGTTTGACTGGCCCGGCGGCTGGAACATGCGGGCGCTGCGCAATGCGTGGGTTCGAAGCTGGGAAGGGGCGGCAGAGGGGCCGGTTTCCGATGCGGCACGCGCCGAATATGCGCAAGGCGTGGCCGAGGGGAATGCCGATGTGGCACCAGCGGTGGTGGGCGAGGCCGTCGGGTTGTTGCACGACATTCTGCCCGCCGAAGAGATTATCGCACGGATGATGCGAGAGGCGCGCGACGTATTGGCGCGAGGGGCGGCGTTGTGACCGGGGTCTGCGGGGGGTGATCCTCGTGACGTATGAAGAAAAGAGTCAAGGGCTGCCTGAGGCGGCGATAAAGGAGAGCGCGGATGTTTGACAGGATCCTGATTGCGAACCGGGGCGAGATTGCGGTGCGCGTGGCAAGCACGGCGCGGCGGATGGGGGTGCGCACGGTTGCGGTTTATTCCGACGCTGATGCCGGGGCGGCACATGTGACGGCGTGTGACGAGGCGGTGCATATCGGCGGGCCGGCCCCGGCGGAGAGCTATTTGCGCGGTGAGCGGATCATCGAGGCGGCGTTGGCGACCGGCGCGCAAGGCATTCATCCGGGGTATGGTTTTCTGAGCGAGAACCCGGATTTCGTGCGCGCGGTGGAGGCGGCGGGGTTGACCTTTATCGGACCATCGGCAGAGGCGATTGACGCGATGGGCCTCAAGGACGCGGCCAAGGCGCTGATGGAGAAAGCCGGGGTGCCGGTGGTGCCGGGCTATCACGGTAAGGATCAAGACGGCGCGCATCTGCGCACGCAGGCGGAGACGATCGGCTATCCGGTGCTGATCAAGGCGGTGGCCGGTGGCGGCGGCAAAGGAATGCGGTTGGTTGAGGCGGGCAGTGAATTCGCCGAGGCGTTGGAAAGTGCGCGCAGTGAGGCGAAAACGGCGTTCGGCAACGAGGCGGTTTTGATCGAGAAATTCGTCACTTCGCCGCGCCATATCGAAGTGCAGGTGTTTGGCGATGGCACCCGCGCGGTGCATTTGTTTGAGCGCGATTGCTCGCTTCAGCGGCGCCATCAGAAGGTGATCGAGGAAGCCCCGGCGCCGGGGATGACCGAAGAGATGCGCGCGGCGATGGGCCAGGCCGCGGTGCGCGCGGCGGAGGCGATCGGCTACAAGGGGGCGGGCACGGTAGAGTTCATCGTTGATGGCTCCGACGGGCTGCGCCCCGACGGGTTCTGGTTCATGGAGATGAACACCCGCCTTCAGGTGGAGCATCCGGTGACGGAAGCGATCACCGGCGTTGATCTGGTGGAGTGGCAATTGCGGGTGGCCGCCGGTGAGGCGCTGCCGCTCAAGCAGGATGAATTGACGATCCATGGGCACGCTTTCGAGGCGCGGTTTTACGCTGAGGACGTGCCCAAGGGTTTCCTGCCCGCGACCGGGACGCTGAGCCATCTGCGCTTTGCGCCCGCCGCGCGGGCCGATAGCGGGGTGCGCGCGGGCGATACCATCAGCCCCTTCTACGACCCGATGATTGCCAAACTGGTCACCCATGGGGTGACGCGCGACATTGCGCTTAGGAAGATGGAGCAGGCGCTTCGCGAAACCGAAGTTGCAGGCACGGTCACCAACCTTGCCTTTCTGGGTGCGCTTTGTGCGCATGAGGGATTTGCGCGCGGCGAGGTCGATACCGGGCTGATTGCGCGCGATCTGGACGCGCTGGTGCGGCAGGTGCCACCGGCGCCGCAGGTGGTGGCCGAGGCGGCGCTGGCGGCGCTTGACCTGTTGGGTGCGCCCGGTTGGGAGCGGGGATTCGCGCTTTGGCAAGCGGCGTGGCGTGGCGTGGTGCTGGAATGGGACGGCGAGGAACACGCGCTGGCGGTGATGGTGCGCGCGAATGGCAGTGCCGTGGTGCGGGTCGATGACACAGAGGTTGAGGCGCTGTGGCGCGATGGCTGGCGCTTTGACGGGCAGGCGGCGGCGGGCTGCGCCGTGGCGGGTGACGAAATCACCGTGTTCGCCGATTATGGCCGGGTATTCCGGCGGATTGACCCGCTGGCGCGCGCGGCGGCGGGCGGTGCGGCGCTGGGCTTGATCGAAGCACCGATGCCGGGGCTGGTGAAAGCGGTTTATACGCAGGCCGGGGCAACGGTTGTGGCCGGAGACCGCTTGGCCGTGTTGGAGGCGATGAAGATGGAGCATGCATTATTGGCCCCGCGCGACGGTGTGGTGGCTGAAGTTCTGGCCGAGGCGGGGGCGCAGGTGGAAGCCGGTGCCGCGCTGATCCGGCTGGAAGAGGAAGACACGGAGGCGGCGGCCTGAGCGCGTGAGGTCTATTGGCGGGTTGCCGGGGAGGCTCTGATGGCGAAAAAAGACGTGCTGCGATTGCACAGTGTGGCAGGGAGCCGGTCGTTCCGGGTGCTTTGGCTGCTTTTCGAGATGGGGATCGAGCCAGAAGTGATCTCATATGATATTGCGCGGGGGGATTTGCGCGATCCTGATTTCCTTGGTCTCAGCCCGGCCGGGCGGGTGCCGGTGCTGGAGGTTGACGGGCAGGTGTTGTTCGAGAGCGGCGCGATCGTGGAGTACCTGTGCGAAACCCGGCCCGACGCGGGGCTTGCGCCGGGACCGGGGAGCTTGAGCGGGCGCAATTTCTGACATGGCTGCATTACGGCGAGACGGTGGGGGTGTTGATTCAGAACCTCAACCTGCAACAGGTGTTTTTGCCCGACCCGCAGATGCGCTCACCCACGGTGATCGGGATTGAGGTGAAACGGCTGGCGATTGCGCTCAAGCCGCTTGAACGGGTGCTGATGGCGCAGGATTACCTATTGCAGCGCGGGTTTTCGGCGGCGGACGCGATGATGGGCTTCACGCTGGAAAGCGCGCGCCATTACGTGCATTTCGACCGCTTCCCGGCGCTTTCGCGTTATAAGGCGCGGATTGAAGGGCGTGAGGCGTATCAACGCGCGCTTGCGGCGGAAGGGTTGCAGCGGTTTTATGATCGGGACTTTTATGAAGTGCCGGAGGGCTGAGGGGCTGATGACGGGAGCCTCCGGCGGGGATATTTTTGGCAAAATGAAGCAGGGGTGTGGTGATGGCTGAGCGGGTCGAGATATTCGAGATGGGGCCGCGTGACGGGTTGCAAAACGAGGCGCGGATGATCCCCACGGCGGAGAAGATTGCGCTTGTCGATCTGTTGAGCGGAGCGGGGTTTCGGCGCATCGAGGTGGCGAGCTTTGTCAGCCCGAAATGGGTGCCACAGATGGCCGATAGCGGCGAAGTATTGACCGGGATCACGCGGGCAAGCGGCGTGCATTATGCGGCTTTGACGCCGAACATGAAGGGGTTTGAGCGGGCGGTGGCGGCGCAGGCTGATGAGATCGCGGTGTTTGGCAGTGCGTCGGAGGGGTTTTCGAAGGCCAACGTGAATGCCACCATCGAGGAGAGCATCGCGCGGTTCAGGCCGGTGATTGCGGCGGCGCGCGAGCGTGATCTGCCGGTGCGCGGCTATGTGTCGTGTGTCACCGACTGCCCTTATGACGGGCCGACGCCGCCGGGTGCTGTGGCGCGGGTGGCGGGGTTGCTGTGGGAGGCGGGGTGCTATGAGATCAGTCTGGGTGATACGATAGGGCAAGGGCGGCCAGAGACGATTGACGCGATGTTGAGCGCGGTATTGGACGTGGTGCCAGCGGAGAGGCTGGCGGGGCATTATCATGATACTGCCGGGCGGGCGTTGGAAAACATCGAAACGTCGCTGGCGCGGGGGGTGCGGGTGTTTGATGCGGCGGTGGGGGGCTTGGGCGGCTGTCCCTATGCGCCGGGGGCCAAGGGCAACGTGGCGACGGAGGCGGTGCATGACCGGCTTCAGGGTCTTGGGTATGAGACCGGATTAACGCGCGATGTTCTGCTGAAGGCGGGCGCGATGGCACAGGCGATGCGCCAGGAGAATGCAGATGTATGAGACGCTGAGCATAGAGATGGACGAGCGCGGGGTGGCGACGCTTTGGCTGGACCGGGCGGAGAAGCACAACGCCATGTCGGCCACCATGATTGACGAGTTGTCTGGGGCGGCGGCGGCACTGGGCGCGGATGAGGCGGTGCGGGTTGTGGTCTTGGCGGCGCGTGGCAAGAGTTTTTGCGCGGGCGGCGATCTGCGCTGGATGCAGGACCAAATGGCGGCGGGTGCGGAAGAGCGCCGGGCCGGGGCGCGCAAGTTGGCGATGGCGCTTTATGCGTTGAATACGCTTGATAAACCACTGATTGCGCGGGTTCAGGGCAACGCTTTTGGCGGCGGCATCGGGATGATGGCGGTGGCCGATGTGGCGATTGGCGTGGCGGGCGCGAAATTCGGGCTGACCGAGGTGAGGCTGGGGCTGATCCCGGCGACGATCAGCCCTTATGTGCTGGCCCGGATGGGGGAGACCCATGCCCGCAAGGTGTTCATGTCAGCGAGGCTTTTCGACGCTGAGGAGGCGGCGGCGCTGAACCTTCTGGCGCGGGTGGTGCCGGAGGGTGCGTTGGATGCGGCGGTGGAGGCGGAGGTTCTGCCATATCTGAGCGCGGCGCCGGGGGCGGTGGCACAGAGCAAGCGGTTGGCGCGCTTGCTGGGCCCGCCGATCACGCCGGAGATCATTGATGCCACCATCGACAGGTTGGTGGCAACATGGGAAGGCGAGGAGGCGCAGGAGGGGATTGCGGCATTTTTCGAGAAGCGCAAGGCGCCCTGGATCTTGTAAGGGTTAACGCCACCGCGCGGTGAAAAGGCGCGTCTGCACCCCGGCTGCCATCCTGTCCACACCCGGTATGGCAGGCAAATCGGGGCTGGTTAACGGGTGTTAAGGTTAACCGGGCGTGCCGTAAGCGACGGTTGGTGCCGGGCGTGGGTTGTGCTAGGTTGCTTGTGAATTTGAGAACGAATGGTTTGAAAAAGAGGTGCATTATGCGGCTTTGGGGATTGGTATTTGGATTGCTCATGACACTTGCATTGGCGGTGCCGGTCGCGGCGCAGGAGCGGGCGATGATCGTGTTGGATGCGTCGGGCTCGATGTGGGGGCAGATCGACGGCAAGACCAAGATCGAAATTGCGCGTGAGACGCTGGGCGATGTGCTTAAGGCGGTGCCTGCGGATGAAGAACTGGGGCTGATGGTTTACGGCCACCGGCGCAAGGGCGATTGCAAGGATATTGAATTGGCGGTGCCTGCGAGCAAGGGCACGGCGGGCAAGATCGCCGCGTTTGCCAACCAGATCAGCCCGAAGGGGAAGACGCCGTTGAGTGCGGCGGTGAAACAGGCGGCACAGGCGCTTAGATTTACCGAGGACAAAGCGACGGTGATCCTTGTCACTGACGGGCTTGAGACATGCGAGATGGACCCGTGCGCGCTGGGCCGGGAGCTTGAAAAGGCCGGGGTGAATTTTACCACGCATGTGGTGGGGTTCGGGTTGTCAAAGGAAGAGGGCGCGAAGGTTGCGTGTCTGGCGAAAGAGACTGGCGGGGAATACATGCAGGCGGGCAGTGCTGCGGCACTGAGCGAGGCGTTGGCCAAGACGGTGGTGGCCAAGGCCGCACCGGAGCCAGAACCGGAGCCAGAACCGGCACCTGTGCCGGAACCGGCAAAACCGGAATTCAATTTCATTGGCACTGCTTCGCTGAGCGAGGGGGGACCGGCGCTTGATGAGAAAGGGATGCGTTGGGAATTGCGCCCGATGGATGCAGCGGGCAAGGTGCAGAAAAAATCGGCGGCGTCGGGCTATGGCGCGCAATATGAGGCGTCGGTTCCGGCTGGGCAGTATGAGCTGCAAACCCGGCTTGGCAAGATCATCATCACGCGGAAACTTACGCTGAGCGATGACGAAACGAACATGACCAACGTGGTGTTCAACGCCGGCATTGTCGATGTGACGGCACGGCGCACGCCCGGCGGAGAGGTGGAAAAGAAAATCCGCGTCGGCGTGGAGAACGGTGCCTTCAAGGCAGGCACCTATGGCACGGGGCAGTTTTATGTCCCGGCGGGCAAGGTGATGCTCGATGGGCGGCTTGGCAAGGCGACCTCTTCGCAGAGTTTTGATCTGACGGCAGGCGAGCGGGTCCAGAAGGATGTGATTGTCGGTTCGGGAGTTGTGGTGGTTACGGCGCTTTATGCCGAAGGCGGCCCGGAGGTGGAAACCAAGTCAATTCGGTATTCGGTGCAGGAAAACAAGAAAAACCTGCAAGGCAAGCGCAAGGAAATTGCCGGCACCTATGGCAGTTCGCCGATGGAAATCCCGGTCGGTGAATATGTGGTGGGCGCGCGGCTTGACAAGGTGACGGTGCTGATGAGCCAGCCGATCGAGGTGAAGGCGGGCGAGCGCACGGATGTGCAGGTTGTGCTGGATGCCGGGGTGGGAGCGATTACCGCGCCGGGGGCGCGGCGCATTTCGCTTCTTGGCAAGAAGAACCTGCAAGGCAAGGGCAAGGAGATTGCCGGAACCTATGGCGGGGAATGGACGCTGACCTTGCCGGTGGGCGAATACCTTGTGCATGTGACTTATGAGGGTGATCGTGCGCCACAGGAGACGGTGATGAAGATTGCCGCCGGGGAACGCACGGAAATCACGCTGGAATAGAGCTGTTGCCGGGGTGTTGCCGGGCCGCAGCGGCGCGATTGAGTCGCGCGGCTGTGGCGTGAACGCAGTTTGGTGGGCGTGATGAAATCCGCGCTGAATGTGCAATAGTGCCAGCGCGGCGCGCGCGGTGTTGTTTTACAGGCGTTTTGTCAGGTTATGCGCGCGATTTGAGCAACATTTTCCTTGATCTGAATATGTTCAGGCGTTGGTTGACCCTGCCGGGGGGCAAGGGTAAACCCAAGGGCAGGTTTTTGCTGCCAGAAGGCGCGCACAGAGACGCGTGGAAAGGAGCCCCGACATGGACGGTATGCTCAGGGAATACCTGCCGATCCTGATCTTTCTTGGTCTTGCGATAGCGATCGGGCTTGCCCTGATCCTTGCCGCCATTGTTCTTGCGGTCCGCAATCCTGATCCGGAGAAGGTCAGTGCGTATGAATGCGGGTTCAACGCGTTCGATGATGCGCGGATGAAATTCGATGTGCGATTCTATCTTGTGTCGATCTTGTTCATCATATTCGACCTTGAAATCGCCATGCTTTTCCCTTGGGCCGTTGCGTTCAAGGATGTTGGCACGGTCGGGTTCTGGTCGATGATCATATTCCTTGGGGTGTTGACCATCGGGTTTGCCTATGAGTGGAAGAAAGGGGCGCTGGAATGGTCATGACGGGAGCCAATACGGCCGGGGCGGACCCGGAGGTTGCCACGCAGTCGCTGAACGCGGAATTGCAGGACAAGGGGTTCTTGCTGACTTCGACCGAGGACATCATCAACTGGGCGCGCACCGGCAGCCTGCATTGGATGACGTTCGGGCTTGCCTGTTGTGCGGTTGAGATGATGCACACCTCGATGCCGCGCTATGATGTGGAGCGTTTCGGGGTGGCCCCGCGCGCCAGCCCGCGCCAGTCGGATGTGATGATCGTGGCAGGGACGCTGACCAACAAGATGGCCCCGGCGTTGCGCAAGGTTTACGACCAGATGCCCGAGCCGCGTTATGTGATCTCGATGGGATCCTGCGCCAATGGTGGCGGCTACTATCACTATAGCTATTCGGTGGTGCGGGGCTGTGACCGGGTGGTGCCGGTGGATATTTATGTGCCCGGTTGCCCGCCGACGGCAGAGGCGCTGCTTTACGGGATCATGCAACTGGCGCGGAAGATCCGCCGGACCGGGACGATCGTGCGATAACGCGCGGGAAGGGGCAGAGGATGACTGAGGCACTAGACGAGCTGGGCGGACATATCGCGGCCAAACGGCCCGAAGGGGTTCTGGGCTGGGAGGTTGCATTCGGGGAATTGAATGTGGACGTGGCACCGGCGAATATCGTCGGGGTGGTGGAATTTCTGAAGTCTGACACGACCTGCCGTTTTTCCTCATTGGTGGACATCACGGCGGTGGATTACCCGGATCGCCCAAAGCGGTTCGAGATGATCTATCACTTTCTGAGCATGTACCAGAATCAGCGCATCCGCCTGCGGGTCGGTATCCGCGATGATGAGCTGGTGCCGTCGATCACCGATGTACATCCGAGCGCCAACTGGTTTGAGCGTGAGGTATTTGACATGTTCGGCATCCTGTTTTCCGGCCACCCGGACCTGCGGCGGCTGCTGACGGATTATGGTTTCCGGGGCCATCCGCTCAGGAAGGATTTTCCGACCACGGGCTATACCGAAGTGCGCTATGACGAAACTCAGAAGCGGGTGATTTATGAGCCGGTGTCATTGGTGCAGGAATATCGACAGTTCGATTTCATGAGCCCATGGGAGGGCGCGCAATATATCCTTCCGGGCGATGAGAAGGAGGCGGAGGCGAAATGAGCGAGGCTATCGCCTGTGCCTGCGGGGGCATAACCGGTTCTGTTGTGCCGAAGGGGGCCGTTTCGGGGGTGTGCCATTGTGTGACTTGTCGAAAATGGTCAGGCGGCGCGTTCATGGCAGTCTCTTGTGAGAATGTGCGATTCGATGACGAGGCGGCTCTGAACGTCTGGGTCAGTTCTGAATGGGGTGAGCGGGTTTCCTGCGGCAAATGCGGCTCGGCGCTGGTTTGGCGCACCCGCGATGGCAGCCATCAGTCGGTTTCGGTTCAGGCATTCGCAGATCCGGCGGGGTATCCGCTCGCAAGCGAGATATTCATTGATGACAAACCGGGAAGCTATGCTTTTGTGGGCGATCACGAGCGGTTAAGCCGTGCAGAGGTGATGGCGCGTTATGCCGACGGCAAGGAGGCTCAATAAGATGGACGGTGATATTCGCACGAACCGCTATGATGATGGCGTCAGTGATGTTCTGACCGGTGAGCAGAAAATCCGTAATTTCAACATCAACTTCGGCCCGCAACACCCTGCGGCGCATGGTGTTTTGCGGCTTGTTCTTGAGCTGGACGGGGAGATTGTCGAGCGGTGTGATCCGCATATCGGCCTGCTTCATCGTGGCACCGAGAAGCTGATGGAGAGCCGCACCTACCTGCAAAACCTGCCCTATTTTGACCGGCTTGACTACGTGGCGCCGATGAATCAGGAACATGCCTGGTGTCTGGCGATCGAGAAGCTGACCGGCACGCCGGTGCCGCGCCGCGCCAGCCTGATCCGGGTGCTTTATTCGGAGATTGGCCGCATCCTCAACCACTTGCTGAACGTGACCACGCAAGCGATGGACGTGGGCGCGCTGACCCCGCCGCTTTGGGGGTTTGAAGAGCGCGAGAAGCTGATGATTTTCTATGAGCGGGCGTGCGGTGCGCGGCTGCACTCGGCCTATTTCCGGCCCGGTGGCGTGCATCAGGACCTGCCGCCCGAGTTGATCGACGATATCGAGGCTTGGGCTGAGCATGATCTGGGCAAGTTCATTGCCGATTTGCATATTCTGCTGACCGAAAACCGGGTGTTCAAGCAGCGCAATGTCGATATCGGCGTCGTCACCGAGGACGATATTCAGAAATACGGTTTTTCCGGTGTGATGGTGCGCGGCTCTGGCTTGCCGTGGGATTTGCGCCGCTCGCAACCCTATGAATGCTATAGCGAGTTCGATTTCAAAATTCCGGTCGGCAAGAACGGCGATTGTTATGATCGCTATCTGGTGCGGATCGAGGAAATGGAACAATCGCGGCTTATCATGCTTCAGGCTTGCGCCAAGCTGCGCGCGCCGGAGGGGCAGGGCGAGGTGTTGACGCGGGGCAAGATATCGCCGCCCAAGCGCAGTGAGATGAAGACCTCGATGGAAGCGCTGATTCATCATTTCAAGCTTTATACCGAAGGCTTCCATGTGCCTGCGGGCGAAGTTTATGCCGCGGTGGAAGCGCCGAAAGGTGAGTTCGGGGTGTATCTGGTTGCGGATGGGACCAACAAACCCTACCGGGCGAAGATCAGGGCGCCGGGATACCTGCATTTGCAGGCGATGGACCATATTGCCAGCGGCCACCAGCTTGCCGATGTGGCGGCGATCATCGGCACCCTTGATATCGTGTTTGGGGAGGTTGATCGGTAATGCTCACCAGTATTGGCTTTCCCGGCTTACTGCTTCTTTTTTCGGTTTTGGGCGCTCCGGTGGCCGCCGTGGTTTCGCATGGCTTCATTGCCGTGAATTTCGTTTCAATGACTGCTCTTGCGGAGGTTCATCAATGAAGCCGGTGTTTGCCCTGTGCCTGATCGGGCTGCTGTCAGGCTGTCTTGCCTTTCCGCCCAAGGATATCACGCCGGAGATGCGTGACGATTACGTGACCGCCGTGGCCTCGATCGGTTGTGTGTTGCGCGATGAGAGCGATTATCAGCCGGTTGAGTTGCAAACCGGGCTGACCCGTGAGCAGACCATTGATTTGACCAAATATCACCTTGCCAAGGGCACCGCCGAGAAGCTGCCCGACGATGCGGGGATCAGACTGATGACAGGAGCTTGTGCCTGATGTTGCGCCGCCTTCACCCAGAGCAGCCCGAGAGCTTTGCCTTTACGCCCGATAACAAGAAATGGGCCGAAGGGCAGATCACCAAATATCCCGAAGGGCGGCAGGCCAGCGCGATTATTGCGCTGTTGTGGCGCGCACAGGAGCAGGAAGGCTGGTTGACCCGCCCGGCGATTGAATATGTCGCGGATATGCTGGGTATGGCGTATATCCGGGCGTTGGAAGTGGCGACATTTTACTTCATGTTTCAACTGCAACCTGTTGGATCAGTTGCAAATATTCAGGTTTGCGGCACGCTTTCATGTATGCTGTGCGGCTCGGAAAACCTGATCGGGATGCTGAAGGAAAAGGTGGCGCCCAATCCGCATGAGATTTCGGCGGATGGCAAGTTTTCATGGGAAGAGGTGGAGTGCCTTGGCGCTTGTGCGAATGCGCCAATGGCGCAGATCGGCAAGGATTACTATGAAGACCTGACAGTGGAGCGGTTGTCGGAAATCCTTGATGAGATGGCGGCGGGCCGGGTGCCGGTTCCGGGGCCGCAGAACGGGCGCTATGCGGCGGAACCGCTGTCCGGGCTGACCTCGCTTACTCAATATGAAAGCGGGCGAACGCAGTATAACGCGAGCGCGCAGCTTGCGGCCGATCTGGGCGAGACGATCAAGCGGATCGACGGCAGCGAAGTGCCGGTGGAAACGCCTTGGGTCGATGCCAAAGCGCGCGGCGGTAAAGCGGTGAAAGCCAAGGCCAAGCCTGTGGCGAAACCGGCGGCGGCGAAGCCTGCGAAGGCCAAACCTGCGGCAAAAACAGAGGCGGCGACGGCGAAAGCGGCCCCCGCAGCGAGCGGCGCAGAGAAACAGCCCGACACCCTGAATGCGCCGCGCGAGGGCGGGGCGGACGATCTGAAGCTGATCAGCGGGGTTGGGCCGAAGCTTGAGCAGACGCTGAATGAGTTGGGGTTCTGGCATTTTGACCAGATTGAGAAATGGACGGCGCAGGAAATTGAATGGGTTGACGCGCGGCTGACGTTCAAGGGCCGGATCGCGCGCGACAATTGGATGGAGCAGGCGCGTATTCTGGCCGCCGGTGGTGAGACCGAGTTTTCGAAGCGCAAGAAGCGCAAGTGAACCTGACTGGCCCGGACCGGCGGTGGGCAACAGGGTAAAGGGGATGTGACGATGAAGATGGGTCAAATGACAGTTTGCAGCTGGGTCTGCGTGGTGCTTGGCATCATAGCGGGCCTTCTGGTGATGTTCACGGTGGATGTGGCGGAGACGTGGTTTCCGACCTTTCTGATCTCGGTCGCGGTGGGCTGTTTTGTGGGGCTTGCGCTTAACCATCTGGTTTGTGGCGGGATGCATTCTCACCACGAGGGCGAGGCGGCGCATCATGCCGCAGACAGTGGTTCAGTGCTGGCCAACGAGGCGGTGCAAGAGGCCAAAGGCGGTGCGCGCGATGCCGGGGCAAAGGGCGCGGATGTCAGCGTGGCGGAAGCGGCGGCGCAGGATGCCCGGCTTGACGAGGCGATTGCAGAGGAGGCCGAGGCCCGAGCGCGCGAAGAGGCGGCGGCGAAGGAAGATGCGGCACTCAAGGCGAGGGCCGCAGCGGCCGAGAAAGAACGCGCCGCAGCGGAGAAAGCCTTAGAGGATGCCCGGGCCGAACGGGCCGACGCGGAGGCCGCACCGGATTATGACAAGGACGGTGTGTTGGAAGGTGAGAATGAGGGCGCGCGGCCTGAGGCGTTGAGCAAGCCACGTGGTGGTAAGGGCGATAACCTGAAGCAAATCAAAGGCGTCGGGCCGAAACTTGAAGCGATGTTGAACGGCATGGGGTTTTGGCATTTCGATCAGATCGCGGCGTGGAGCGGCGATGAGGTGGCTTGGGTTGACGCCAACCTCAAGGGTTTCAAAGGCCGGGTGAGCCGGGATAGCTGGGTGGAACAAGCCAAGGCTCTGGCATCGGGCGAGGAGACTGAGTTCTCCAAGCGGGTTGGTCAGGGCAAGGTTTACTGAGGGTTGAGTGATGAGCACGCAATCAAGGGAAAAGCTGGCACGCAAGGGGCGGATTGCCGCTCTGGTGATCGCGGGCACGGCGGCTTTCTGGGTGATCGGCTTGTTCATCGGCGAAAAAATCGGGTTGAGCCAACGCGCGCTCGCCCTTATCGACTTGATCGCGTTGGGCGGGTTCATCTTCTCCATCGCGTTGGTCTGGCAAATCTGGCGTGCGCGTCAGAAATTCGAAGGATAGGGCGATGCTGACGGATCAGGACCGTATTTTCACCAACATCTACGGGATGCACGACCGCACGCTTGCCGGTGCGCGGGCGCGCGGCCATTGGGATGGAACGGCGGAGATTATCGCCAAGGGGCGCGACTGGATTGTCAATGAGATGAAGGCCTCGGGCCTGCGCGGGCGTGGTGGGGCAGGGTTTCCCACCGGGTTGAAGTGGAGCTTCATGCCCAAGGAAAGCGACGGGCGCCCGGCTTACCTTGTGGTCAACGCCGACGAATCGGAGCCGGGCACCTGCAAGGACCGCGAAATCATGCGGCACGATCCGCATACGTTGATCGAAGGTTGCCTGATCGCCAGTTTCGCGATGGATGCGCATACCTGCCACATCTATATCCGGGGCGAGTATATCCGTGAGAAGGAAGCGCTTCAGGCGGCGATCAATGAGGCCTATGATGCCGGGCTTGTCGGGCCGAACGCGGCCGGGTCGGGCTGGGATTTCGATATTTTCCTGAGCCACGGCGCGGGGGCGTATATCTGCGGTGAAGAAACCGCATTGCTGGAGAGCCTTGAAGGCAAGAAAGGCCTGCCACGGATGAAGCCGCCGTTCCCGGCGGGGGCGGGGCTTTATGGGTGCCCGACCACGGTGAACAATGTGGAATCGATTGCCGTTGCGCCGACCATTCTGCGCCGCGGGGCGGAGTGGTTTTCGAGCTTCGGGCGGCCCAACAACGCGGGCACCAAGCTTTATGCAATCTCGGGCCACGTCAACCAACCCTGCGTGGTGGAAGACGCGATGTCGATCTCGTTCGAGGAGTTGATCGAGAAACATTGCGGCGGCATCCGGGGCGGCTGGGACAACCTGTTGGCGGTGATTCCCGGTGGGTCATCGGTGCCTTGCGTGCGCGGCGAGAACATGCGCGATGCGGTGATGGACTTCGATTACCTGAGCAAGGAGCTGGGTTCAGGCCTTGGCACGGCGGCGGTGATCGTGATGGACAAGAGCACCGATATCGTGAAGGCGATTTGGCGGCTCTCCAAGTTTTACAAGCATGAAAGCTGTGGCCAGTGCACGCCGTGCCGGGAAGGCACCGGCTGGATGATGCGGGTGATGGAGCGGCTGATCCGGGGCGAGGCGGAGTTGGAAGAGATCGACATGCTGTTTGATGTGTCAAAGCAGGTGGAGGGCCATACAATCTGTGCGCTTGGCGATGCGGCGGCATGGCCAATTCAAGGGCTGATCCGCAACTTCCGCGAGGAGATCGAGGATCGGATCAAGGCACAGAAAAGCGGCCGCATGGGCGCGATGGCAGCGGAGTGAGCGCGGGAATGGCGATTTTTAACCAGATACACCGCATGCGGCGGCGACCCGAGGGGGACAAGATCAGCTCGATCGCTCGGTTTGCCTATGATGGTGCGCGCCCTGAGAGCGATGCGCCGAAGGGTGGGATCGAGGATCTTTTCTGGTCGAATACAGGTCCGGTGGTGCACAAGTGGCATCATTACCTGCCGATCTATCAGAGATATTTCGAGCGGTTCGTGGACACACCGGTGCGGATCTTGGAAATTGGCGTATCCAAAGGCGGATCGCTTCAACTTTGGCGTCGGTTTTTCGGGCCTCAAGCAGTGATCTTTGGAATCGACATCAACCCCGATTGTGCGCAGTTTGACGGGCAGGCCGGGCAAGTCCGGATCGGCTCGCAGGACGACGCGGGTTTCCTGAACAGTGTTGTCGATGAAATGGGCGGACTCGATATTGTTTTGGATGACGGCTCTCATGTATCGCGCCATATCCGGGCCTCACTTGAGGCGCTTTACCCGCGTCTCGGCGATGGCGGGGTCTACATGATAGAAGATTTGCACGCTGCCTATTGGCCAAGTTTTGGTGGCGGCTATGGCAAGAGCCGGAGCTTCATGTCGGACGTCAAACAGATCATCGACGACATGCATCATTGGTATCATCTTGAAGGTGAGAAGGTGCGCCCGACGGCAGGGCATGTGGCGGGACTGCATGTTTACGATTCCATCGTGGTGTTGGAAAAGGAACGGGTAATGGCGCCAAAACACAGCCAGATCGGCGATGGTGCAGTCATGTCAGCGCCAAGCCGAGGGGGAGAGGCATGATGCGCGTTCGAGCAAGTCATATCGTGATCGGCGCGCTGGCGCTGGTGATGCTGACCTCCTGCGGGTTGGTGGGCGGCAAGATGCGCGCGCAGAAGGGGATGCTGTTTGACGGTCAGAAGTTTCGCACCAAGACCGAGGCGGTTGGCGATGAGCGGCAGGATTTTCAGGTGGCGGTGTTCAAGGTGTCGCAGAGTGTGACCGGCGCGTTGCAGGCGGCGGACTATGACGCGACCCGCTATTGCGTCAAGAATTTCGGCAATTCCGACAAGTCCTGGATTGACGGCGGGCCGGATGCAGAAGGCGCGAAGCTGCGGGTGGTGGATGATACGCTGACATTCCGGGGACGGTGTGAGATTTGGTAAATTCGGCAGCATATCACGGCGCGGGATATTCGCAAAAACCTGCCGAAACGGGGCGTTACCGGGGTTGTTATTGCATATCAACGGGGCGAAAAGCCATCTCGGACAGCGAAGAGGGTGCCATTCGTGCGCCCTTGCAAAGCTGTCAGAAAGGACCGCTCCCGATGCGTAAAACCCCCACCGCCCTGATGGGCCTTGCCCTTGCCACTGCCCTTGCCACCGGTGCCAACGCCAAAACGCCGCTGCGCGATGTTCCGGCGATTGACGACAACATGCTTTGGGTCGCGCTGGCGATCGAGATCAGCGACAAATGCGCCGTGATCGACGCGCGCACCTTTAGGGGGCTTGCCTATCTCAATTCGTTGAAGAACAAGGCACAGGATCTGGGGTATTCGAATGACGAGATCCGCAGCTATGTCAAAAGCGACACGGAGAAGGCCCGGATGCGTAAGCGCGGCGAAAAATTTATGCGGACGAAGGGGTTGAACCCGGAGAGTGACGCTGATTTGTGTGCGCTCGGCAAGGCCGAGATTGCACGGGGCAGCGTGATCGGGAGCTTGCTGAAGGCGCGATGACAAATGTTGCTGCGATCATAACCGTGACCTTGGCCAAGCCAGCGGTGGCGCTGCGCGAGGCCGGGGCACGCTGTGGCGTGGGGCAGGCGAGCACCCTTGGCACCGCAAAGACCAGCCGGGCGATGCCCGGAGACGAAAACTTGATGGGAATATGCCAATGAGCGACCTGCGCAAGATCATCATAGATGACCGGGAGATCGAGGTTGATCCGGCCCTGACGCTTATTCAGGCCTGCGAAGAGGCGGGGATCGAGATTCCGCGGTTTTGCTATCATGAGCGGCTGAGCATCGCGGGCAACTGCCGGATGTGTCTGGTTGAGGTTGTCGGCGGGCCGCCCAAGCCAACTGCGTCCTGCGCGATGCAGGTCAAAGACCTGCGGCCCGGCCCGGAAGGCGCGCCGCCGGTGATCAAGACCAATTCGCCAATGGTCAAGAAGGCCCGCGAAGGGGTGATGGAGTTCCTGTTGATCAACCATCCGCTTGATTGCCCGATTTGTGATCAGGGCGGCGAGTGCGATTTGCAGGATCAGGCAATGGCTTATGGCGTCGATTTTTCGCGCTATCGTGAGCCCAAGCGCGCCCGCATCGACGAGGATTTCGGCCCGTTGGTGGGCACCGTGATGACGCGCTGCATTTCCTGCACGCGCTGTGTGCGGTTCATCACCGAGGTGGCCGGTGTGCCCGAACTGGGCATTCTGGGCCGGGGGGAGGATTCGGACGTTGTCACCTATCTGGGCAAGATGTTGGAATCCAACATGCAGGGCAATGTTGTCGATCTGTGCCCGGTGGGCGCGCTGACCAACAAGCCTTATGCGTTTACCGCGCGGCCTTGGGAGTTGACCAAGACCGAGAGTATCGACGTGATGGATGCGCTTGGCGCGAACATCCGGGTGGATGCGAAGGGGCGCGAAGTGATGCGCATCCTGCCGCGTAACCATGACGATGTGAACGAGGAATGGATTTCCGACAAGACGCGCTACATCTGGGACGGGCTACGCCGACAACGGCTGGATACGCCTTACATTCGAGAGAACGGCAAGCTGCGCAAGGCAAGCTGGCCCGAGGCATTGGGCAAGGCGGCAGGCGCGTTGAAAGGTGCCACCAAGGTGGCCGGTCTGGTGGGTGATTTGGCTCCGGTGGAAGCGGCGTATTCGCTGAAGTCATTGATTGAAGGGCTGGGTGGCAATGTGGAGTGCCGGACGGACGGCGCGAAGCTGCCTGCGGGCAATCGTTCGGCCTATGTCGGGACTGCCAGCGTTGCGGATATTGACGACGCGAAGATGATCCAGTTGATCGGCACCAATCCGCGCGAGGAAATGCCGGTGCTGAATGCACGTATCCGCAAAGCATGGCTGAACGGTGCGAAGGTCGGGCTGGTCGGTGAGGCGGCGGATCTGACTTATGACTATGCGCATGTCGGCAATGACCGGGCGGCTTTGGAAAGCCTGCTGGATCATGATTACGGCAAGGTGCTGGACGTGCCGAGCATCGTGATCGTCGGGCAGGGCGCGTTGCAGGAGGCCGATGGCGAAGCGGTTCTGGGCGCGGCAATGAAGCTGGCCGAGGCGACTGGATCGAAATTCATGGTGCTGCACAGTGCGGCGGCGCGCGTGGGTGCGATGGATGTGGGCGCCGTGGCGGAAGGCGGCATGGCGGCGGCAACCGATGGAGCCGATGCGATTTATAACCTTGGGGCGGATGAGATCGACATCCAACCGGGGGCGTTCGTGATTTACCAAGGCAGCCATGGCGACCGGGGCGCGCACCGCGCGGATGTGATCCTGCCGGGGGCCGCCTATACCGAGGAAAGCGGGCTTTTCGTGAATACCGAAGGCCGCCCGCAACTGGCGCAGCGCGCCGGGTTCGCACCGGGCGAGGCCAAGGAAAACTGGGCCATTTTGCGCGCCCTGTCGGGTGAGATGGGCGCGGCGTTGCCGTGGAACAGTCTGGCGCAGTTGCGCACAAGTCTGATTGAGGCGGTGCCGCATTTGCAGGCAATCGACACGGTGCCGGACAACGCGTGGCAACCGCTGCCCGCCAAGAAACTGGGCAAGCCTACGGCCACGTTCCACAATGCGATTGCCGATTTTTACCTGACCAACCCGATTGCACGGGCGAGCGAAGTGATGGCCGAGCTTGCGGCGCTGGCCCATGATCGAGAAAGCGGCAAGGTGGCGGCGCAGTGAAGCGGCTGGCACGCATATCCCCCTTGGCGCTGATGGTGCTGGTGATGGGCTGCGTGGCCGAGACTGAGCATGCGGACGAGGTAACACGTCTGGCGCCGCCGCCTGCGGGGCTTGAGTATCGCGGCGTGCAGACCAACCTGCTTGACGGTGATCTGGTGCAGTTCTTGGTTGATATGGGGCCGAAAGCCGAGCGCGCTTATGTCGAGCGGTACGCGGAATGTGCGGCGGCGAAATATGCGTTGATCCGCGGCTATGGCTTCGCGCGGCATGTGCGCACCACTGTGGAGCAGACCGGCAAGGGTTGGCATGGCGACGCGGTTTATACGATTTCCGCCGCTTTGCCGCGCGGGTTGAAAACGATAGACGCAGAAGTTGTGGCGGGCGCCTGCGCCGACGACGGAATACCGATGGTATGAGGGACTGATGGCTGACTTCTTCACCAACACATATTTGGGCATTTTCCTGCTGATCGTGGGGCAGGTTCTGTTGATCGTGGTGCCGCTTCTGGTGGCGCTGGCGTTCCTGATGTATGCCGACCGCAAGATCTGGGCCGCGGTGCAGATGCGCCGGGGGCCAAACGTGGTGGGCGTGTTCGGGCTGCTGCAAAGCTTTGCCGATTTCATCAAGTACATCGTCAAGGAAGTGGTGTTTCCAGCGGGCGCCGACAAGGCGGTATTTCTGCTGGCACCAATGGTGAGCCTTGTCATGGCGCTGATTGCCTGGGCGGTGATCCCGTTCAATGATGGCTGGGTTCTGTCGGATATCAACGTGGCTATTCTCTATGTGCTGGCGGTCTCCTCGCTTGAGGTTTACGGCGTGATCATGGGCGGCTGGGCTTCGAACTCGAAATACCCGTTCCTTGGCTCGCTGCGCTCTGCCGCGCAGATGATTTCCTATGAGGTTTCCATCGGGTTGATCATCATCGGGGTTATCATCTCGACCGGGTCGATGAATTTCAGCGCCATCGTTGAGGCGCAGAAGGGCGGTATGGGGCTTTTCAACTGGTATTGGCTGCCGCATTTTCCGATGCTGTTCCTGTTCCTGATTTCGGCGCTGGCCGAAACCAATCGCCCGCCGTTTGATCTGCCCGAAGCCGAATCGGAACTGGTGGCGGGGTATCAGGTGGAATATTCATCGACGCCGTTCTTGCTGTTCATGATTGGCGAGTTGGTGGCGGTGGTGCTGATGTGTGCGCTGATCAGCCTGCTGTTCTTTGGCGGCTGGCTGTCGCCGGTGCCGTTCCTGCCGGATGGGTTCTTGTGGATGATCATCAAGATGCTGGGGGTGTTCTTCGTGTTCTCGATGGTGAAGGCGATCACGCCGCGGTATCGCTATGATCAGCTCATGCGGATCGGTTGGAAAGTGTTCCTGCCGTTGTCGCTGTTCTGGGTGGTGTTTGTTGCCTTTGCGGCGCATTTTGACTGGTTCTGGGGCGCTTATGCGCGCTGGACGATAGGGGGCTGAGATGGCGGAAATCGACTATAAACGCGCGGTTTGGTATTTCTTCCTGATAGATTTCGCCAAAGCGTTCTGGCTCGGCATGAAATACATGGTGGCCCCGAAGGCGACGATCAACTATCCGCACGAGAAAGGCCCGCTCAGCCCGCGCTTTCGCGGTGAACATGCGCTGAGGCGCTATCCCAACGGCGAAGAACGCTGCATCGCGTGCAAGCTTTGCGAGGCGATTTGCCCGGCACAGGCAATCACTATCGACGCGGAGCCGCGCGACGATGGATCGCGGCGCACCACGCGCTATGACATCGACATGACGAAGTGCATCTATTGCGGTTTCTGTCAGGAAGCCTGCCCGGTGGATGCCATCGTCGAGGGGCCGAATTTCGAGTTCGCCGCAGAGACCCGCGAAGAGCTTTTCTATGACAAGCAAAAGCTGCTTGAGAATGGCGACCGTTGGGAAGCCGAGATTGCCCGTAACCTTGAACTGGACGCACCGTACCGATGAGCGAGAGCAAAACCCCTTCGAATTGATGATGGAACAGGCACACGAGATGGCCAAGACGTTCAATCCGTCCCTTGAGAGTTTTTCTCCCAAGGGGTTCGAGACGCTTTGGCCGACCATGCCGAAAGAGGCGATGGAGATGGTGTTTGGCAAGGGGCTGTCGAAAGACGGGCTTGACGCCAAGACGCGGCTGCTTTTGACCCTTGCGGGCATGACGATGCAGGGGGCGCAGGCGGAAACGCCGTTTCGCATGACTGTGCGCCACCTGATCGAAGCCGGGGCCAGCCGTGAAGAGATTGCCGAAACCATCGCGCAGATGTCGATGTTTGCGGGAATTCCTGCCATGACGCGGGCTATGGAAATGGCCAAGGACGTGATGGCCGAAAACGAGGATGATCAAAAATGACTGTCATCGCGCTGGCTTTTTATCTGTTTGCGTTCTGTGCCATCGTTGGCGGGCTGTTCACCGTGATCAGCCGCAACCCAGTGCATTCGGTGCTCTGGCTTATTCTGGCGTTCCTGTCGTCAGCCGGGTTGTTCGTGCTGCTCGGGGCCGAGTTTGTCGCCATGCTGTTGATTATCGTCTATGTCGGCGCGGTGGCGGTGCTGTTCCTGTTCGTGGTGATGATGCTGGACGTGGATTTTGCCGCCCTCAAGGGCGCGATAGCGCAATATCTGCCTATTGGGCTGGCGATTGGCGTGGTGCTGTTGATGCAGCTTGGCATCGCCTTGGGCGATTGGCAGGTGGCACCCGGTGCGGCGGCGGCGCGCGAAGCGGTGACGCCGGGGGGCGTGGATAACACCACCGCGTTGGGCCTGTTGATCTATGACCAGTATTTCCTGTTGTTCCAGCTTGCCGGGTTGATCCTGCTGGTGGCAATGATCGGGGCAATTGTGCTGACGCTCAGACACCGGACCGACGTGAAGCGGCAGAACGTGGTGCAGCAGATGTGGCGCGATCCGGCCAAGTCAATGGAATTGAAAGATGTGAAACCGGGGCAGGGGCTTTGAGAGCCGGGCATGTTGTAACGCCCGTTCCGCAGCACGAACACTGAGACGAGAAGGGCGCGAAAAGCGCCTTGAAGAACAACGAACCGAGGGACGACATGATCGGATTGGAACATTACCTGGCGGTGGCGGCTGTGCTGTTTGTCATCGGCATTTTCGGGCTCTTCCTCAATCGGAAGAACGTGATCATCCTGTTGATGTCTATTGAGCTGATGCTGTTGGCGGTGAATATCAACCTTGTCGCCTTCTCGTCCTATGCGGGCGATATGGTGGGCCAGATCTTTACCCTTTTCGTGCTGACCGTCGCCGCCGCCGAAGCGGCGATCGGGCTTGCCATTCTCGTGGTCTTCTACCGCAATCGCGGGTCGATCGAGGTGGAAGACATCAACGTGATGAAAGGCTGAGCGGATCATGGAACAGATTATTCTTCTTGCCCCGCTGGCCGCTGCGATCATCGCCGGGTTTGGCTGGCGGATCATCGGAGAGACGGCGGCGCAGTGGCTGACCACCTTGGTGCTTTTCCTGGTCTGCCTGTTGGCGTGGATCGTGTTTTTCAGCCATGACGGCACCACCGAGCATATCGAGATGTTCCGCTGGATTCAGTCGGGCACGCTTGACACCAGTTGGGGTATCCGGGTGGACCGGCTGACCGCGATCATGTTCGTTGTCATCACCACGGTTTCGGCGTTGGTTCACCTTTATTCGCTGGGCTATATGGACGGTGATGCGAACTGGGGCGAGGACGAACATTACAAGGCGCGCTTCTTCGCTTACCTGTCGTTCTTCACATTCGCCATGCTGGCGCTGGTCACCGCCGACAACATCCTTCAGCTTTTCTTTGGCTGGGAAGGGGTCGGGCTGGCCTCTTATCTGTTGATCGGGTTCTATTACAAGAAACCATCGGCCAATGCCGCCGCGATCAAGGCGTTCGTGGTCAACCGGGTGGGGGATTTCGGGTTCCTGCTGGGTATTTTCGGGCTGTTCTTTCTGGTCGATTCAATCCGGTTCGATGACATTTTCGCCGCCGGACCGCAGCTTGCCGACACGCAGCTGAGCTTTCTGTGGACGCAGTGGAACGCGGCCAACCTGCTGGCCTTCCTGCTGTTTATTGGCGCGATGGGTAAATCGGCGCAGATTTTCCTGCACACATGGTTGCCCGACGCGATGGAAGGCCCGACGCCAGTGTCGGCGCTGATCCACGCGGCGACCATGGTGACGGCGGGGGTTTTCCTTGTCTGCCGGATGTCACCGTTGTTTGAATATGCGCCCGAGACCAAGACATTCGTGCTTTATATCGGGGCCACCACCGCGTTTTTCGCGGCCACTATCGGGTTGGTGCAGAACGACATCAAACGGGTGATCGCCTATTCGACCTGTAGCCAGCTTGGCTATATGTTCGCGGCGGCGGGTGTCGGGGTTTATAACGTGGCGATGTTCCATCTGCTCACGCATGCGTTCTTCAAAGCGCTGTTGTTCCTTGGGGCCGGGTCGGTGATTACCGCGATGCACCATGAGCAGGACATGCGCAATTACGGCGGGCTGCGCAAGAAAATCCCGTTTACCTTCTGGGCGATGATGGCCGGAACGGTGGCAATTACCGGGGTCGGTATTCCGCTGACTGGCTGGATCGGCTTTGCCGGGTTCGTTTCAAAGGATGCGATTATCGAGAGCGCCTGGGCGGGCAATGATGGCGGGCTTGCCTTCTGGGCATTGGTTGTCGCGGCGCTGTTCACCAGTTTCTATAGCTGGCGGTTGATGTTTCTGACCTTTTACGGCCAGCCCAAGGGCGACAAACATGCCCACGACCATGCCCATGAAAGCCCTATGACGATGCTGATCCCGCTCGGGGTTCTGTCGCTTGGCGCAGTGTTTGCGGGGGCGCTTTGGTATAGCTCGTTCTGGGGTGATCACGCCCGGATGACGCAGTTCTTCGGCATTCCGGCGCATCACGCTGAAGCGGTGGCGGATGCGGGCGAAAGCCATGCGGCGAGCGAGGGCGAAGAGACCACGACGAACGCGGCACATGACGCCGATGCGGTTCATACGACCCCTGTGGGTGCGATTTATTTCGGCGCCGAGAATGAGGTGATGGAGCAGGCCCACGCGGCCCCGATCTGGGTCAAGCTGAGCCCGTTCATCGCCATGGTGCTGGGCTTCGTGATTGCGCTTTGGTTCTATATCTTCGATCCGGCAATGCCGAGACGGGTGGCCGAGGCACAGCGTCCGCTTTATCTTTTCCTGCTCAACAAGTGGTATTTTGATGAAATCTATGACGCGGTGTTGGTGCGCCCCGGTATGGCGCTTGGCCGGTTCTTCTGGAAGCGCGGTGACGGCACGGTGATTGATGGCACGATTGACGGTGTGTCGATGGGGATTGTGCCGTGGTTTACCCGGCTGAACGCGCGGGCTCAGTCGGGGTATCTCTTTACCTATGCGTTCTGGATGGTGATCGGCATCGTCGCCCTTGTAACTTGGATGGTCATCTCCGGGGAGCATCGTAATGGACAACCTTCTTTCGATTGTCACCTTCATTCCGGCGCTTGCGGCGCTGATCCTGCTGGTGTTCCTGCGCGGCGATGACGAGGCGGCGCAGATGAATGCAAAATGGGTGGCGTTGCTTGCGACCTCCCTGACTTTTATCGTTTCGCTTTTTATTCTGGTGCAGTTCAACCCGGCTGACCCGGGCTTTCAGATGGTCGAGGAACATACCTGGCTGCTTGGCATGAAATACAAGATGGGGGTGGACGGGATCAGTGTGCTGTTTGTCATGCTGACGACCTTCATCATGCCGCTGACGATCGCGGCGAGTTGGAAAGTCACCTCGCGGGTGAAGGAATATATGATTGCCTTCCTGCTGCTTGAGACGCTGATGATCGGCGTTTTCATGGCGCTTGATCTGGTGCTTTTTTACCTGTTCTTCGAGGGCCAGCTGATCCCGATGTTCCTGATCATCGGGATCTGGGGCGGCAAGGAGCGGATTTACGCCAGCTTCAAGTTCTTCCTTTATACCTTCCTTGGTTCGGTTCTGATGCTGGTGGCAATTGTCGGCATGATCGCCATGGCGGGCACGGCCGATATTCCGATGCTGATGCATCATGAGTTCCCGTCGCAGAGCTTCAGCATGCTTGGGCTGCCGATTATCGGCGGGGTGCAGACGCTGTTGTTCTTTGCCTTCTTTGCCAGTTTTGCCGTCAAGCTGCCGATGTGGCCGGTGCATACTTGGCTGCCAGACGCACACGTTCAGGCGCCAACCGCCGGGTCGGTCATTCTGGCGGCGATCCTGCTCAAGATGGGCGGCTATGGGTTTTTGCGGTTCTCGTTGCCGATGTTTCCGGTGGCGTCCGACATCCTTACGCCAATGATGTTTTGGCTGGGGGCGATTGCCATTGTCTATACCTCGCTGGTGGCGATTGCGCAGGAGGACATGAAGAAGCTGATCGCCTATTCCTCGGTCGCGCATATGGGCTATGTCGTGTTGGGCACGTTTGCGGCCAGCCAGCAGGGTGTGGAGGGCGCTATTTTCCAGATGCTGAGCCATGGGTTTATCTCGGGTGCGCTGTTTCTGATCGTTGGGGTGATCTATGACCGGATGCATACCCGCGAGATCGACGCTTATGGCGGCCTCGTAAACCGTATGCCGGCCTATGCGCTGGTGTTCATGTTCTTCACCATGGCCAATGTCGGCTTGCCGGGTACGTCGGGTTTTGTCGGAGAGTTCCTGACCCTGACGGCGGCGTTTCAGGTCAACACCTGGGTGACGCTGGTTGCCACTTCTGGGGTGATCCTGTCGGCGAGCTATGCGCTTTGGCTTTATCGGCGGGTCGTTTTGGGCGACCTGATCAAGGAGAGCCTGAAAGCGATTACCGATATGAGCCGCCGCGAGAAGGCCATTTTCGCGCCGCTTGTGGTAATGACGCTGCTGCTTGGCGTTTATCCCGCGCTTGTCACCGATATGATAGGCCCATCCGTCGAGGCGCTGGTGGGCAATTATCATACCGCGCTGGCGGATGCGCAGACATCCATACAAATTGCGACCACGCACTAACGGAGAGACCCGATGATCACGGCTGATCTGAATATTATCCTGCCCGAGATTGTGCTCTCGGTCTTTGCGATGCTGGCGCTGATCTTTGCGGTATATACCGGCAAGGACAAGATGGCCGGGCCGCTGTTGTGGCTGACGGCGCTGTTGATGACGGTGCTGGCGATCTGGATCGGCATGACCGGAGACGGTGCGCAAACCGCGTTTGGCGGGATGTTTGTCGATGATTCCTATGCCCGGTTCGGCAAGATCGTGATCCTGCTGGCGACGGCGGCGGCGCTGATCATGGGGCAGGACCACATGATCAATCGCTCAATGATGAAATTCGAGTATCCGGTGCTGCTCACGCTGGCGGCGGTGGGCATGATGGTGATGGTCTCATCTGGCGATCTGATGACGCTTTACATGGGGTTGGAACTGCACAGTCTGGCGCTTTACGTGGTGGCGGCGATGCGCCGCGATTCATTGCGCGCCACCGAGGCCGGGTTGAAATACTTCGTGCTGGGCGCGTTATCTTCGGGGCTTTTGCTTTATGGTGCCTCGCTCATTTACGGCTTTGCGGGCACCACGCTTTTCTCGGGGATCATCGCGGCTGCCGGGCAGGGGCATGCACCTGTTGGGTTGTTGATTGGACTGGTCTTCCTGATGGCGGGGCTTGCCTTCAAGGTGGCGGCGGTGCCGTTTCATATGTGGACGCCGGATGTTTACGAAGGCGCGCCGACGCCGGTCACGGCATTTTTCGCCACCGCGCCGAAAATGGCGGCGATGGTGTTGTTTGCGCGGGTGTTGTTTGATGCGTTCGGCGGCGTGACGGCGGACTGGAGCCAGGTGCTTGCGCTGTTGTCGCTATTGTCAATGTTCCTTGGTGCATTCGGCGGCATCGGGCAGACCGATTTCAAGCGGCTGATGGCCTATAGCTCGATCGCTCATATGGGTTTTGCGTTGATGGGACTTGCTGCGGGGACGGCGCTTGGGGCGCAGGCGATGCTGATCTACATGGCGATTTACGTGACGATGACGGCAGGCACATTTGCCTTCATCCTGACGATGCAGCGCGATGGCAAGCCGGTGGCTGATCTGGCCTCGCTCAATCTCTATTCGAAGCGGGAGCCGGGCCGGGCGGTGGCGCTGGCGGCGTTGCTTTTCTCGTTGGCGGGTGCGCCGCCGCTGGTCGGGTTTTTCGCCAAGTTCTATGTGCTGCGCGCGGCCTATGAGGGCGGGTTGGCGTGGCTGGCCATCGCCGGGGTGATCGCGAGCGTGATCAGCGCGTATTATTATCTGCGCATTGTTTACTACATGTATTTCGGTGAAGAGGGCGAAGCGCTGGACAAGGCGCGCCCGAACGCGAGCTGGGCGGTGCTGATGGTGTGTGCGGCGGCGATGGTGCTGGGGGTGGTGAACCTCTTTGGCGTCGAAGGCGCGGCGCAGGCGGCGGCGACGGCGTTGCTGAACTGAGATCGCTGAACGTGGCCGGGACACGCCTGCCGATTGCGCGGCGGGCGTTTCCCTTTCAGCTTGCCAAGGCAATGAAGGCGCTTTGGGCGGAGCGGGGGATTTGGATATTTTTGGCAAAATGAAGCAGGGGAGCGGCGCGTGAGCGGTTGGCCGGAGGGCTATGGCCGCAGGGTGCTTGCGCAGGTGGACAGCACGATGGCGGAGGCGGCCCGGATCGGGCCGGATTTGGCCGGGCCGGAATGGATACTGGCGCTACGCCAGACGCAAGGACGTGGGCGACGCGGGCGGCCATGGCGCGACCCGGATGGTAATTTTGCCGCGACATTGGTGATGCGACCGGGCGGCGCGCCGGAGATCGTGGCGCTGCGCTCCTTTGTGGCGGCGCTGGCGCTTTATGATGCGGTGGCTTTGGCGATTGGACGGGCCGAAGGGCTGACGCTGAAATGGCCGAACGATGTTTTGCTGAACGGCGGCAAGCTGGCGGGGATATTGCTTGAATCAAGCGGGCAGGGGGATGCGATCACGCATTTTGCGATTGGTATCGGGGTGAACTTGAAGAACCGACCAGAGACCGTAGAGGCGGGTGCGGTGCGGCCGGTTTCGCTTGGCGAAGAGACCGGCGTGGAGATTGCCCCGGAGGAGTTTCTGGATCTGTTGGCGGCGGCATATGCGGGCTGGGAACAGCGATTTAAGGACTATGGTTTTGCACCGATCCGTGAGGCATGGCTCGCGCGGGCGGCACGGTTGGGGCGGGAAATTACCGCGCGCACCAGCCGCGACGAATGGCGTGGGATTTTCGAGACGGTGGACGAGCAGGGCAATCTTGTTCTATCCACGGCAGGCACCCGCCGCGCAATTGCCGCGGCGGAGGTCTTTTTCTAAGGGGGCGGCGGATGCTGCTGTGCATTGATTGCGGTAATACCAACACCGTCTTTTCGATCTGGGACGGGGAGAAATTCCTGTGTACGCTTCGCACATCGACGCATCACGCGCGCACGGCGGATGCCTATTTCACTTGGTATTCAACGCTGGTGAAACATTACGGGATTGATGTCGAGATCAGCGACGTGATCATCTCGTCGACGGTGCCACGGGTGGTTTGGAACCTGCGGGTTTTCGCGGACAGGTTCTTTAATTGCCGCCCGATCGTGGTGGGCAAGCCTGACTGCGCATTGCCGCATCAACCGCGCGTGGACGAGGGCACGCAAGTTGGACCGGACCGATTGGTCAACACCGCAGCCGCGTTCGACCGGCATGGCGGCGATATCATCGTGGTGGATTTCGGCACTGCAACGACATTTGACGTGGTGGCTAAGGATGGCGCCTATATCGGTGGGGTGATCGCGCCGGGGGTGAACCTGAGTCTTGAGGCGTTGCACATGGCGGCGGCGGCGTTGCCGCATGTGGACATCTCGAAACCGCAGAAAGTGATCGGGTCCAACACGGTAGAGTGTATCCAATCGGGCGTCTTCTGGGGCTATATCGGCCTTGTCAAAGAGGTCTGCGCGCGGATCAGGGCCGAGCGGGGCCGCGACATGAAGATCGTGGCGACCGGCGGGCTGGCACCGCTGTTTCAGCAATCCGTCGATTTGTTCGACGTGTATGAAGATGATCTGACGATGCACGGGCTGACCGTGATTCATCGCTATAACAAAGAGCAGGGCACTCCATGAGCAAGAAAAAACGACTAATTTACCTCCCCTCGGCGGGGCCGGGGAGATCGGCATGAACGCCTATGTTTATGGCTATGGCGAAGAGGGCAAAGAGCGGCTGATCCTGGTTGATCTTGGCGTGACCTTCCCGGACATGGACGGCACGCCGGGGGTGGATTTGATCATGCCCGACATGAGTTGGTTGCTTGAGCGCAAAGACAGGCTTGAGGCGATTTTCATCACCCATGGGCATGAAGACCATATCGGCGCGGTGGCGCGGTTTCCCGATTTACTGGGTGTGCCGGTTCATGCGCGCGCCTTCACCGCCAATCTGGCGCGGCGCAAGCTTGAAGAAGAAGGGCTTGACCGCGGTATCGTGAAAACGGCGTCGCCCTGGCCTGAAACAATTGACGCTGGACCGTTCAGCGTGGGCTTTGTGCCGCTGTCGCATTCTATCCCGGAAAGCTCAGGGTTGGTGATTGACACACCGGCGGGGCGGCTGGTGCATTCGGGGGATTTCAAGATCGACCATAGCCCGGTGGTGGGTGAGCCGTTTGACGAGGCAGTTTGGAGCGAGATCGGCAAGGCCGGGGTCAAGGCGCTGATCTGTGATTCGACGAACGTTTTTTCGGGCCATCCGGGGCGGTCGGAATCGGAATTGCCGCCGCAGATTGAGACGCTTTTCCGGGATGCCAAGGGTATGGTGGTGGCGACGACATTCGCCTCCAACGTGGCGCGGCTCAAGACGTTGGCGGAAGCGGCGGAGCGTGCCGGGCGTTCGATCTGCCTGTTAGGGCGGGCGATGCGGCGGATGGTCGAGGCGTCGGTAGAAACCGGCGTGCTGAACGGGTTTCCGAAGGTGATTGCCCCCGAGGATGCGGCGGGTGTGCCGCGCGAAAACCTGATGCTGTTGGTGACCGGCAGCCAGGGGGAGCGGCGCGCGGCCAGTGCGCAACTGGCGCGTGGCAAGTTCAACGGGATCGTGATGAAAGAGGGTGATCTGTTCCTGTTTTCGTCGAAGACGATTCCGGGAAATGAACGGGGTGTCATTCGGATCATGAACCAGTTTTCCGAGAAAGGCGTTGATATCGTTGATGAAAACGCCGGATTCTATCACGTCTCTGGCCATGCCAACCGGCCTGACCTTGAAAAGATGCATGCGCTTACCGATCCGCAGATGGTGATTCCGATGCATGGTGAGCACCGGCATCTGCGTGAACATGCCAAGCTGGCCAAAGCAAACCGACGCGAAGGGATCGTGGCGGTGAATGGCATGATGATCGAGCTTTCGGGCAACGCGCCTGCGGTGGCGGAATATATCGAGACCGGGCGGACCTATCTTGACGGGGCGGTGCAGGTTGGTGCGCTTGACGGGGTTGTCCGCGACCGGATTCGCATGGCGCTTAACGGGCATGTGGTGGTGACGCTGATTCTGGATGAGCAGGACGAACCGCTGGGCGAGCCGTGGTGCGACGTGAAGGGCTTGGCCGAAGTTGGCCGCTCGCGCGTGCCGTTGGTCGACGTGCTGGAAGCCGATTTGAGCCAATTCCTTGGCCGGGCGGGGGCGAAAACGCTGGCCGATGACGACAAGCTTGAGAAAGAGTTGAAGCGGATCGCCCGCAAGACCGTGCAGGACGAGATCGGCAAGAAACCGGAAGTGACGGTGGTGACAAGCCGGTTGGCTTGATTGCGACGTCGCGGGCGGCGGTTTCAGAACAGCCAAGCTTCGTTTGGTTCCGTTTCCTTGGAAGAGTTTCAGGGAGGGACTTATGGGACAAGCGACTGGCAAGCTGATTGATCTGGACCGTTATCCGATTTCCACCGAAAGCGTGGCGCGCGAAGCGATTCTGGACGGGGTGCGTGCGGACCTGCGGCGCGATGGCTGTGCGGTGATCAAGGGATTCCTGACACCGGACGGGATTGCCGCGACCGTGGCGGAGGCAGACAGCGTGGCCGAAGAGGGCCACCGCAGTTTTTCGCGCAGCAACGCCTATTTCACGACCGACGATCCGGGGCTTGCCGACGATGACCCGCGCAGGCGGTTCTTTGAGCGCTCAAACGCTTTCATCCCGGCGGACAATTTTGTGCCGGGCGGCGCGCTTCGCAGTATTTTCGACACGCCGGGGTTCGATGCGTTTATCCGAGAGTGCCTTGAGGAACCAAAGGAGCGCTTCTTTCGCTATGCTGATCCGCTTGCCGATGTGATCGTGAATATGGCGGAGGCGGGTAACGGGTTTCCATGGCATTTCGACACCAATAATTTCACGGTGACGTTGGCGTTGCAGAACGCCGACAAGGGCGGCGAGTTCGAATATGCCGCGGGCATACGTGATACGGTGTCGGAGAACTTTGCGGATGTGGCAAAGGTGCTTGATGGGACATCAGACCGGGTGCGACAACTCAGGCTGGAACCGGGTGATTTGCAGATATTCAAAGGCCGGTATTCGCTACACCGGGTCGCACCGCTTGAAGGCGCGCGGCGGCGCTATGTGGCGATTTTTTCCTATGTCGAAGAGCCAGATATGGTGGGCGCGCCCGAGCGGACCAGACAGCTTTATGGCCGGGTGCTGCCGATCCATCTGGAGCGGGCGGGGCTGCGCGGTGATGCGTTGATCGACTGATCCGCGCGGGCGCAGATCAGTCGCTGCGCCGGTCGCTGAAGCTTTGCGAGAGGAAGCCGGGCATGTGATCGCCCATGCCGACGACGGTGTTTTTCGTCCCGGCGACCGCCACGGCGGTTGCGGGCGGGTTTGTCATCACTGCGTTGGCTATCGTCTTTGCGCGGGGCGCGTTCGCGGGGTTCCTCACGCGGGGCGGCCTCGTGTTTTTCTTCGCGGGGCGTTTCCGCCTTGCGGGGCGCGCGGCGGCGTGGCTTCTCCTCGCGTTGCGGCTGGTTGTCGGTCTGTTGGTTGTCGGCCTGCGGCGCGGGGAGGCCCCTTCAGCGGGTTGTCGAGCCGGGGGATTTCCTTTTGAAGCAACCGTTCGACCGCATCGAGGTTTTTCTCGTCGCGCGGATTGCACAGCGTCAGTGCCTTGCCGTCGCGACCGGCCCGGCCGGTGCGGCCGATGCGATGCACATAGTCTTCGGCATGGCCGGGGACATCGAAATTGAACACATGGCTGACCGCAGGCACATCCAATCCGCGCGCCGCCACGTCGGAGGCGATAAGCAGGCGCAGGCCACCATCGCGGAATGTGTCGAGCGTTCTGGTGCGTTGCGATTGATCCAGGTCACCGTGAATGGGTGCCGCGTCATACCCGTGCTTTTTCAAAGATTTGGCAACAACATCCACATCTGATTTGCGGTTGCAAAAAATGATTGCGTTGGTCAGTTTTTCGCCTTCGCCCTCGATCAATGCGCGCAGCAGGTCACGCTTTTCCCGGTCCGCACGTTCGCGGCGAGAGGGGCGAAACATCACCACGGCTTGTTCGATTGTCTCGGACGCGGTGGCCTGACGGGCAACTTCGATTCGGGCAGGGGCGGAGAGAAAGGTGTTGGTGATCCGCTCGATCTCTGGCGCCATGGTGGCCGAGAAGAACAGGGTTTGCCGGGTGAACGGGGTGAGCGCGAAAATGCGTTCGATATCGGGGATGAAGCCCATGTCGAGCATCCGGTCGGCCTCATCCACCACCATGATCTCGATGCCGGTCAGCAGGAGCTTGCCACGCTCAAAATGATCGAGCAGGCGGCCGGGGGTGGCGATCAAAACGTCAACACCCTTGTCGATCAGGATGTCTTGTTCCTTGAACGAAACGCCGCCGATGAGCAGCGCCTTGGTGAGCTTCACATGCTTGGCGTAGGTGTCGAAGTTTTCGGCCACTTGAGCGGCAAGCTCGCGCGTGGGGCAGAGAACGAGGCTGCGTGGCATGCGGGCGCGGGCGCGGCCACGGGCCAGCTTGGTGATCATCGGCAGAACGAAGCCGGCTGTCTTGCCGGTGCCTGTCTGGGCGATGCCAAGCACATCCTTGCCCTCTAAGGCAGGGGGGATGGCGCCTTCCTGAATCGGGGTGGGGGATTCGTATCCAGCCTCTTCAACGGCCTTCAATACTTTCGGGTGGAGCTTCAGCTCGGAAAATTTGGTCATGTGTATCCGCAATTTGCGGACACATCTTGGCCCGCAGCGTCTGTTTCGGGTCGGGCCCGGATGGCCCCGTGATTGTTCACATTATGTGACCCGCGCGCGATACATAGGCAAAATCCCGAAGATCGTCAATGCGGGGCCGCATCGGTCGGCTTTGACCGGCCCATTGTTTCGAAAGCGGAAACGGTTCAGACCAGATCGGGAAAATGTTTCGCCCTTTTTGCATCGAGATCAAGAGCATAGCAGCGCAACAACCCATGCGCCTTTAACCGCTCACATAGATCGGGGGTGGCGCGGCAGGTTTCATCATAGAACCGGCGCAGCCCATCTTCGCCGTCTTGTTCAAGGATAAAGGCAAATAGTTCATGGAGGGTTAATCCGCCGACATCGCGTGAGCGGGTGGGGGCCAGCCCGGCGCGGTAGGCGCCTTTTTCGTGGCGGTAGCGGAAACTTTGCATCCAATGGGCGAAGTCGCTTGCGTGCATGTGGCAGAGTTCAACTCCGGTGAGTTCCTGCTGGCCGGGGTTCTGCACGTCGTTTTGCACGATGTTGTGGATCTTCACGTTGATGTCGGGCAGCCCTGTGCGAATGAAAAGCTTGCCCGCGACATGCGAAAGAAAGCCACCGTTGAGCTGTGCGCCGTAGGTCGGGTAAATCTCTTCGGTCTGGCGGTGGCGGATGGCGCGGTTGTTGGTCATTGCCTTGAAATACGTGGTGCCGGTGGGGATGTCCGTGCCTTCGGAGGAGAGAACCTCGATCGGGCGGACGCGCGCACAGGTGCAGTCTTTGGAAAGTGCCTGAAGTTGATCTTCCAGGCTGTTGATTGGCATGATGAATTCGTCGACATCAATATGCGCCAGCCAATCGAGATCAACCGCCTTGCGGCGATAGCCGTGGCGCGCATTGGCCGATTGGCGAACCTGATGTTTGACCGGGCGGTGCGGGCCGCGCCAGTTGGCCTCATCCGCCCGGAAGACTCGCAGTTTCGGATGGGGGCTAAGGGCCTCGAACGCTTCTTCATTCTGGTCGTCAAGGTAAAGCAAAAGGCGATGCGCGCCGAGGTCGAGATGATAGGCGGCGAAATCGGCGATCTGACGCAGCGGCGCCTTGATGGTGGAGACGATGCCCCAGCGAGGGGCGGCAGGCTCAGACATTCCAGTCAAGCTCCCGATAATCGGCGGGGGGATCGGTGGTTTGATCACTTCCTTGGTCAAGCCCTTGGGGCGACAAATGCGGGTGTTGAGGTGAGCGTAGCTGTTCAGATCGGCGCGCTGAACGCCGACTTCAAGATCGGCCTCGATCAATTCGGAGCCGGGCACGTCGCGGATGTAGATGGCAGAGTGCGACCAGGTGGAATGGGTCAGATATTTGATTGCCGAGGAAATTCGGCGGTCGCCCTCGACCAGCAGCACATCGCCGGGCAGCAGGCAGGCGGAGAGGGCCGCTGCGGGGGTGCGCCCGAACGGCGTGTAATAGCGGGTCTGTTTTTGCAGGAAACTGGCGAGGGCGCGGCCGATTCTGCGGTTGATACGATTCATGGAGTCGCCCGACGGGGATAACAGGCGCGGGACTGCGCAATGTCAGGTATATGCCGCGGTGTCGGGGCGGGCAAGGCGAAGGGCACGGGCGGTCAGGCCATCATTTCCTTGGTGGCGGAAAGCGTGACATCCGGGTAATCGCGCGCAACGCGGTCGATATCCCATTGCAGACGGGTGAGATAGACGATGTCGCCGTCGTGGTCATGCGCGATGTGTTGTTTGTTGCTTTCGCTAAATTTATCAACTGGTTGCCGTTCACCGCTCACCCATCGGGCGGAGGTGAACTGCGATGATTCAAACCGCACCGGGATGCCGTATTCCAATTCGATCCGCGAGGCGAGCACCTCGAATTGCAGCTGACCGACGACGCCGACGATAAAGCCCGAGCCAATGGCCGGTTTGAACACCTTGGCGGCGCCTTCTTCGGCAAATTGCATGAGGGCTTTTTCAAGGTGTTTGGCTTTCATCGGGTCGGTGGCGCGCACGGTTTGCAGCAGTTCGGGCGCGAAGGATGGGATATTGCTAACACGCAAAGCTTCCCCTTCGGTTAACGTATCGCCAATGCGCAACTGGCCGTGGTTGGGGATGCCGATGATATCGCCTGCCCAGGCTTCTTCCGCCAGCTCACGGTCGGAGGCGAGAAACAGCACCGGGTTGGAAATCGCCATCGGTTTCTTGGTCCGCACATGGGTGAGTTTCATGCCGCGTTTGAAATGCCCGGAGGCCAGCCGCAGGAAGGCGACGCGGTCGCGGTGTTTTGGGTCCATGTTTGCCTGCACCTTGAAGACAAAGCCGGAAACCGTTGTTTCTTCGGGGGAAATTTTTCGGGGTTCGGCGGATTGCACCTGTGGCTCGGGGCCATAGGAGGCGATGCCTTCCATCAATTCCTTGACCCCGAAGGAGTTGATCGCGGAGCCGAACCAGATCGGGGTCATATGGCCGTCGGCCACGGCTTGCGGATCAAGGGGGGCAGCAATTCGCGCGCCATTTCGACCTCTTCCACCAGCTTTTCGAGCAGTGCGGATGGCACATGCTCGGCCAGTTTCGGATCGGTTAGTCCTTTGATTTCAATCGTCTCTGCCACGCGGTTGCGGTCTGCCCTGTCCATCAGTTCGAGCCGGTCGCGCAGCAGGTCATAACAGCCGAGAAAATCGCGGCCCTGACCGATGGGCCAACTTGCCGGGCAGACGTGAATCGCCAGCATTTCCTGAATTTCGTCGATGATTTCAAACGTGTCGCGGCTTTCGCGGTCCATCTTGTTACAGAAGGTGAGGATTGGCAGGTCGCGCATCCGGCAGACTTCGAAGAGCTTGCGGGTCTGGCTTTCCACGCCTTTGGCACCGTCGATCACCATGATCGCCGCATCGACGGCGGTGAGCGTGCGGTAGGTATCTTCGGAGAAATCTGAGTGGCCGGGGGTATCCACAAGATTAAAGCGGAACTGCTTGTAATCAAATGACATTGCTGAGGCGGAGACGGAGATGCCGCGGTCTTTTTCCATCGCCATGAAGTCCGACCGGGTGCGCCGGGCTTCGCCTTTGGCGCGGACCTGACCAGCCATCTGGATCGCGCCGCCGAAGAGCAGGAATTTTTCGGTCAGCGTGGTCTTGCCCGCGTCGGGGTGCGAGATGATCGCGAAGGTGCGCCGACGGGCGATTTCGGGCGGCAGGTTGGGGCGGTTGTGCGCGGGCTGTGACATGAGCGGGCGTATAGGTAAGCTTTGGGCGGAAGGCAAGATTGGCCGTGTCTGCATCCCGGCTGCCGGTCTGGCTGCGGTCGGTATGGCGCACGGTGGCAACGGTGGGCGTTAACCTTTGACGGTTAGAGATTGCCACGAGGTTAACCGAGGCGGGAGCGTTTTCATGCGGCAGACGAAACAGGCGGCAGAGGTGGAATTGCTGGGTGAGTTGAAGCGGTTTCAGGCGGAGTTGACAGAGGCCTGGGTGGATCGCTCCTTGCCCGAAGAGTGGGGCGGGTTGGAGAGCACCGCGCCGCTGCCGAAACTGCGCGAGAAGGTGACGCTTAGGCTCGATGCGGACATGGTGCGGTGGTTTCGCAAGCTCGGGCCGGGCTATGGCCGACGGATCAACGCGGTGCTGCGGATTTACTGGCAGGCGCTGATTGCCGGGCGGATCAAGGCGCATTGGGACGAGGAGGAAATGGCGCCTGCGTTTCTTGAGATGGTGGAACGGATGGCGCAATTGCGCGGGGTGCGGGAGGATGGCTGAGGAAGAGGGCCAAGGTGAGCCGGGCGAGTGCCTGCCCGGCGCGTTACACGCGCTGTTCGCGCAGACGGGTGCGACTGTCTAGCGGGTTGAGGCGCGGCGCAGCAGGGTCGCGGCATCGGGGCGGTCGAGCAATTTGCGGCTGACCTCGAATTCCAGATGCGCGGCGTCGCCGTGGCCTTCGGGCGCGGCCAGAAGCTGCTCGGCCAGTTCACGGGGCAGGGCGGCATGGGTGCGCTTGTCGGCCAGAAGGGTTTCGGCGGCAATGCCTTCGGCAAAGATGATCTGATGGCGGTCAAACAGTAGCTGATAATACTCCACAAAACCGCCCTGCTGCACGAAGATCGACTCACCATTGACCAAGTGACGGGCCTTGACCAGCAGTTCGGAGCGCCCCGCGCCGAGCCGGTCGGAGCGTTGATAGATGAACAGGCGGTGATCGGGGGAGACCGTCAGATCGCCGGTGTTGTGCAACGTGCCTGCGGTGATGACGATGGGGGCAAATTCGCCCACCGCGCGCACGGTGTTCTGCCCGATCCAGCGGATGTCCTGCGCGCCGTTGTCACGGGTCAGCACCCGGTCGCCGATGGCGAGGGATTCGACCTTGCGCTGCTCGCCGGTGGCGAGCGTGATATGGGTGCCTGCGGTGAAGGAAACGCAGGCCAGTTGCGCCATGCGGTCACGCGCGCTGTCGCGGTCGATACCGACGAGCAGGTAATCGGTTTTGGGCAGCAGCGGAACCAGCGGCAGGCCGTAGATTTCGGTGGCATGGCCTTCGGCGTCCAGCTCGACCAGCACCAGAAGCTCGATCACTTCGCTTTTGCGGGTCATCAGGGTGAGGCAGCTATCGAGCACGACGCGCGCGCCGGGGGTGCCGAGGGCGGTGCCATCAGCGATGATGAACTGCCCGTCGATTTCGGAGGCGGCAACCGAAAGCCGGGCGGGTCCAGCACCGGGGAAAGCGCGTAGCTGTCTTCAAGTTGCAGTTCCGTTGCGAAGCTGAGCCCGTCGCCGATATTGGCCCCGTTGACCACGCGCAGCATCGGGGAGGTGAAGACAGGCAGGGCGTGAGCGGGGCGGTTGGAAGCTGTCATGGTGCGGTCTTGGTCCGGGTTATGTTGTTCTTTGAGCGAACCCTAGCTTAGAATTGTGGCAAGAGCGGGTCAACGCGCCGACAATTTGGCTCGGGCTGCTGGCATCCGGTCGCGGGCTGGGGTTTTATCGCGCGCAACGGGAATCGCAACAGGAGCGAAAGATGGACCTTGGGATCAGTGGCAAGACGGCGATTGTGTGTGCGTCGTCAAAAGGATTGGGGCGTGGCTGTGCCGAAGCACTTGCCGGCGCAGGTGTACGTTTGGTGTTGAATGGGCGCACCGAGGTGACACTGGCCGAGACCGCCCGCGAGATCGCGGTGGCGCATGGTGTGGAGGTGATTCCGGTGGCGGCCGATATCACCACCGAAGAGGGCCGCGCGTTGGTGCTGGGCGCGGCGGGGGCGCAGGTGGATATTCTTGTCACCAACGCCGGTGGCCCGCCGCCGGGGCTTTGGAGCGATTGGGAGCGTGAGGATTTCATTCGTGCGCTTGACGCCAACATGCTGAGCCCGATTGCGATGATGAAAGCCTGTCTGCCGGGCATGATGGCGCGTGGCTGGGGGCGGGTGGTCAACATCACCTCGCAATCGGTGAAAGCGCCGATTGGCGTGCTGGGCCTTAGCAATTCGGCGCGCGCCGGGTTGACCGGCTATGTCGCGGGCACGGCGCGGCAGGTGGCGGGGTCTGGCGTGACGATCAACAACCTTATGCCGGGGATACACGCGACCGACCGGGCGATATCGCTGGATGGCGGGGTGGCCAAGGAGCGCGGCATCAGCATCGAAGAGGCCAAGGCGGCGCGTTGTGCGACGATCCCGGCAGGGCGCTATGGCACGCCAGAGGAGTTCGGTGCGGCTTGCGCGTTCTTGTGCGGGCAACAGGCGGGGTTCATCGTTGGGCAGAATATCCTGCTGGATGGGGGCGGGGTGAACACGACCATGTAAGGCGGTGCCTTGTGGCAGAGGGCAGGACCGGGGCGCTGCCCCGGACCCCGGGATATTTAGGGCAAAATGAAGCCGGGGGCGCGCGCGTTATTCGGCGGGTTGGAAGCCTTCGATCAACTGGCGCAGGCCGAGGGCGGCCCCGGCGAAGATAGATAAGAAGGTGACCGGGGCGGAGAAGCTGAGCACCGAGAAGGCCGACAGCCCCTGACCCACGGTGCAGCCCATGGCGATGACGGCGCCGGTGCCCATCAGGGCGGCGCCGGCGATCTGGCGGCGCAGCTCACGCGGGTCTTCGCAAGCTTCCCAGCGGAAATGCCCCTTGATCAGTGAGCCGACGAAAGCGCCAAGGGCGACGCCCACGACCGAGCCGACCGCGAAGGAGGGCGCGCGCGCGGAAGCAGTCATGGTGTAGAGCAGGGTTTCGCCGACCGGGGCGGCGAAGGAATGCGACACCACCGGCACGGCGGCGAATCCGGTGGTGGCGACATAGGTGCTTCCGGCCCAGCCCGAGGCGATGGCGAGGCCCACGACCACCGCCCAGAAAAGCGCCTTTGGGTTGGTCAGGAATTGGTGCGACGTGAGGGCGGTGAGGGTGATCAGCGCACCGATGGTAACGCCGATGGCGGGCACCGGCAGGCCGGTTCCGACGGCGAGCCAGTGGGCGAATCCGGGGGTGCCCTCTGCGGGGGTAAGGGGCAGTTGGGTGAAGACCTGCGCGCGCAGGGCGGCGAGCGGGCCGGAGAGCGTGATATAGGCGGCAAGCCCCATTACCAGCACCATCACGAAGGCGCGGATATCGCCGCCACCCATGCGCGCGATGCAGCCGTAACCACAATTGCCCGCCAGTGCCATGCCATAGCCGAACATCAGCCCGCCGATGATCGAGGCGAGCGGGAGCCAGCGGGTCGAGAGGTAGAAGCTTTGCTCGGGCGCGAAAAGCCCGGTGGCCATCAGCGTGAAGGAGGCGATCACTGCGATACCGATGGCCAGCCCCCACATTCGCATCCGCACCGTGGAGCCGCCATAGAGCACGTCTTCGATGGCCCCCATGGTGCAGAACCGGCCAAGCCGCGCCGCCAGCCCGAGCGCCATGCCGCCGCCCAAGCCGATGAGCGCGGTGGTGGCGTTTTCGCCGATGAGATCGAGCAGGGTCATGCGCCCGGATGTCTCCGTTTAGCTGTGCGGCGGTGGGTCAGTCGGCTTCGCCGTCGTCCTTGCAGAACATCTCGTAAACCAGTTCAAGGATACGCTTGGGCCGGTTGTCGGCCAAGCGGTAGTAGATCGCCTTGCCATCGCGGCGGGGCAGCACCAGCCCTTCGAGGCGCAGGCGGGAAAGCTGTTGCGAGACCGCCGCTTGGCGGGCGGAGAGCAGCTCTTCCAGTTCGGTCACGGATTTTTCGCCGCTGACGAGGTGGCACAGGATCATCAGGCGGCCTTCGTGGCTCATCGTTTTGAGAAAATTGGAGGCGCGGGTGGCGTTGGTGACGAAGCGGTCAAGCTCGGCCTCTGTCAGGCTGTCATCGAATACAGGCAGACCCATAGGGATTGCACCTTTCTAAGCGGTTCCCCGGTCGTGGTATGGGGAAAGGTTGATCAAGGCTTCCGGTGAAATTGACACACCGGAAAGGGTTCAAGATTTGGCAGGGCGGTCGCCCTGCGGGTTGAAATTGGTGTGTTGGTCGAGCATCCGGCCGAGCAGACCCCAGAAGAAATCTTCGCCGGGGTAGCCTTCGATGCGGGCGAGTTCCTTGCCGTCTTTCACCAGAATAAAGGTGGGGGTGAAGACCACGGCGCGGTCAAAGTCAACGCCCGGCGGCGGGCCGTCGCGCAGTTGCGCGCGACGCAGGGGGGCGAATTTTCCCTCGGCGGTCTTGGGGTAGATCGGCGCGATGGTGCGGTTCCATTCCATGCAATAGGCGCAGCCCGGTTGTTCGACCATGACCAGTTCTTCGGCTGCGAGGGGCAGCGCGGCGAGCAGCAGGGCAAGAAGGCCGAAAATCAACGAGCGGAGCATCGGGTGCCTTGTGGAATGATATTTGCACATATAGTAATCTTATAATGTGATCGCTTCAAGGGAGGGTGGAGGAATTGGATCTCGATATTACCTATTTCGGAGCGTTATTGGCCGGGCTGGGAGCATTTTTCACGCCGTGTATCCTGCCGATGGTGCCTTTCTATCTGAGCTATATGGCCGGGATTTCAATGGCCGAGCTGCGCGGAGACGGTGAGATTGCGCCGGGGGCGCAGCGCAGGCTGGCGGTTTCGGCGGTGATGTTCGCGTTGGGGGTGACGACGATCTTTGTGCTTCTGGGCATGGGGGCGACGGCGCTTGGCCAAGCGTTCATCCAGTGGCGCCAGCCGTTATCTTATGTCGCGGCGGCGGTGATCTTTGTTTTCGGGCTGCATTTTCTGGGCATCATCCGAATCGGGTTTCTGATGCGCGAGGCGCGGATGGAATCGAAAAGTGATCCGACGACGGTGTTTGGGGCCTATGTGATGGGGCTGGCCTTTGGCTTTGGCTGGACCGCTTGCGTTGGGCCGGTTCTGGCGTCGATCCTGATGATTGCAAGTGGCATGGGCGATATATCCCAAGGCGCGCTGTTGCTGGCGGTGTTCGGGGTCGGCATGACCGCGCCTTTCGTGGTGGCAGCACTTTTCGCGCGCCCGTTTCTGGCCTTCATGCAGCGCCACCGCGCGAAGATGCATTATGCCGAAAAGGTGATGGGGGTGATGTTGATCGTGTTTGCGATTCTGATTGCCACGGATACGGTGAATGTCATTTCAAGCTGGATGATCGAGGTCATGCCGGGGTTCACCACGCTGGGTTGAGTTGAGTTGGAAAGGAGGACGCGATGTTCGGGAAATTGAGTGTGAAAGCCGCGCTTTTGGCGCTGGTGATGGTGTTGGGGGGCACGTTGATGGCGGCGGCGGACACGCTGGGTGATGACGGGCTGCACAAGGAGCCATGGCTGCGCACCACGTTCAAGGATCTGCGTGAGGATCTGAATGACGCCAATGCAGAGGGCAAGAGATTGGTTGTGATGATCGAGCAGCGCGGCTGTATCTATTGCGCCAAGATGCACAAGGAAGTGTATTCCGACCCCGGCTTGCGGAAATTTATCGAGGCCAATTTCTTTGTCGTGCAGATGAACCTGCATGGCAACGACACGGCGACGGATTTCGACGGGCAGGAGAGCGAGCAATCGGCGCTGATGCGCAAATGGGGGATTCTGTTCACTCCGACGGTGATGTTCTTCCCCGAGGAGGTGCCCGAGGGCAAGACGGCACCGCAGGTGGCGGTGGCGGTGATGCCCGGTGCGTTCGGCTTGCAGACGACGCTTGATATGTACACTTGGGTCAACGAAAAGCGCTATGACATCAAGGATGGCGAGGATTTCCAACGCTATCACGCGCGGATGATCAAAGAGCGCGAGGCCGCGAAGGTGGCGGACTGAGCTATGTGTAAATTAGAAATTCAATTGTATGAATTTGATGTTGCGCCTGCCGGGCTGTTCGGATTAGGGTCGGGCCAGCGAACCTCGATGAAAGGTTGCGAATGGGAGGAGACATGAAGCTTACAGCATTGACATTGGCGGCGGCGCTTTTGGCCGGGACGGCGATGGCCGACGGGATGGTTGCGCCGAGTGATGTGAAATTCGACGGCAGCGCTGTCGATCAGGCGCTGACCGGAACACCGGGTGACCCGGTGGAGGGTCAATCGATCTATGCCTCGAAGAAGAAGGGCAATTGTGTGGCTTGCCACAAGATCAGCTCCGTGGATGCCAACTTTCCCGGCAATGTCGGCCCGCCGCTTGACGGGGTCGGGGACCGTTACAGCACGGCCGAGTTGCGTGGTTTGCTGGTCGATTCGAAGAAGACTTTCGACGGCACGGTGATGCCTGCCTATTACAAGGTGGATGGCTTCATCCGCCCCGGCAAGGCCTATACCGGCACGGCGGCGGACGACACGTTCGGCCCGTTGCTTTCGGCCCAGCAGGTAGAAGACGTGGTCGCGTTCCTGTCGACGCTCAAGGACGAATGAGCGGACGGTGCGCGACAACGATATATTAGAGAGACGCAAGGAGAGAGATATGGAATTCTCAAGACGCGATACTCTGGCGCTGGGCGCTGGTGCTGTTGCTCTGGCCACCCTGCCGCTGCGCGCAGGTGCGGCGACGGCTGATGAGTTGATTGCCGAGTTCACCGGCGGTGCCGATATTGGCGACAGTGGTGTGACGCTGGACGCGCCGGAGATTGCCGAGAACGGCAACACCGTGCCGATTTCGGTGGATGCGCCGGGGGCGTCGGAGATTCTGGTGGTGGCACCGGGCAACCCCAACGCGAGCGTGGCAACCTTCAAGTTTGGTGCATTGGCTGGCGCACAGCAGGCGTCGACGCGGATCAGGCTGGCGGGGTCACAGGACGTGGCCGCGATTGCCAAGATGGCCGATGGCAGCTTTGCCAAGTCGAGCCGCACCGTGAAAGTGACAATCGGCGGCTGCGGCGGCTAATCCAGAGGAGACATGGGACATGGCAAAAGGTGTCAAACCACGGGTCAAGGTGCCCAAGACGGCAGAGGCCGGTGACGTGATCACGATCAAGACCCTGATCAGTCACAAGATGGAATCGGGTCAGCGCAAGGACAAGGATGGCAAAGTCATTCCGCGTTCGATCATTCATCGCTTTACCTGTGACTTCAACGGTGAGAACGTCATTGACGTGGCGATGGAACCGTCGATTTCGACCAACCCTTACTTCGAGTTCGAGGCAAAAGTGCCGGAGTCGGGAGATTTCAAGTTCACCTGGTATGACGATGACGGGTCGGTTTATGACACGTCGAAATCTATCACGGTCGGCTGAACCTGAAGAAAGGCACCCCGCCCCGACAGAAGGGTGGGGCGCCGACGCAAACGGGAGGAAACCGCATGAAATTCACGACGCTGACAGCTGCCGCAGTTGCGCTGGCCATGCCGTCGCTGGCTCTGGCCGATGTGGCCGATGATCAACTGGTCATCAACGGCGATATCAAGATCACCACCGAGGCCAAGGCACCCGCCCATCTGGACGGGCATCTTGACGAGATTTATTCCGGCTGGCGCTTCCGCAAGGCGGGCACGCGCCAGATGGAAGAGGATGATTTCGACAATCCGGGGATGCTTGGTGTCGAGCAGGGCCGCGATCTTTGGAACACTGCCGATGGCTCTGAGGGTAAGAGCTGTGCCGATTGTCATGGCGCACCCGAGGACATGGCGGGGGTGAGCGCGGTTTATCCCAAGTGGAACGAAGCCGCCGGGGAAGTTCACACGCTTCAAATGCAGGTCAACGATTGCCGGGTGAACCGGATGGGGGCCGAGGCATGGAAGACCGACAAGGGCGGTGCGCTGCCGATGCAGGCGCTGCTGACCAGCGTATCGCGCGGGATGCCGGTCAATGTGGCGATCGACGGCCCGGCCAAGGCGACATGGGAAAAGGGTAAAGAGATTTACTATACCCGCTACGGCCAGTTGCAGTTGAGCTGTGCCAATTGCCATGAGCAGAATTACGGCAACATGATCCGCGCTGACCATCTCAGTCAGGGGCAGATCAACGGGTTTCCGACGTACCGGCTGAAGAACACCAAGCTGAACGGGTCGCATTCGCGCTTCAAGGGCTGCATTCGCGATACCCGCGCGCAGACCTTCAAGCCGGGCAGCCCCGAGTTTGTCGCACTTGAGCTTTATGTCGCATCGCGCGGCAATGGATTGTCGGTCGAGGGACCGTCGGTTCGTAACTGACGATTGAAAGACCCGTCCGGGATTTATCCGGGGCGGGTTTTTCGTATTTTAACAAATTCACGGTCGTGCATGTGAGAATGTGAACGCGCGGCCCTGAGCGGCGGTGGAAAGGGTGCGCGATGATCTCTCGGCGGGATTTTCTTCAGGCTTCGATGGCGGCTTCGGCGATCACCGGGGCAAGCGGTTTCGGCAATTGGGGACGGCTGGCGGCGCAACAGGCGCTCACGCAGGATCAGCTTTTGCAGTTCGAGCCGCTGGGCAATGTGACGCTGATGCACCTGACGGATATTCATGGTCAGCTGAAGCCGATCTATTTCCGCGAGCCTGAAATCAACCTTGGCGTGGGGGCAAACAAGGGCAAGGTGCCGCATATCACCGGCGCCGATTTCCGGCGGCGCTATGGCATCGAAGACGGCTCACGCCCGGCCTATGCGCTGACTTATGACGATTTTGCCGCGCTGGCCAAGGGGTATGGCCGGATGGGCGGGCTTGACCGGATTGCCACCGTGGTCAACGCGATCCGTGCCGAACGCCCGGAGGCGTTGCTGCTCGATGGTGGCGATACCTGGCACGGTTCTTACACCTGTTATCAGACCGAAGGGCAGGACATGGTCAACGTGATGAACGGGTTGAAGCCCGACGCGATGACCTTCCATTGGGAATTCACCCTTGGCGGGGACCGGGTGCGCGAGATTGTCGAAGGGTTGCCGTTTGTCGCCTTGGGGCAGAATATTTTCGATGCAGAGTGGGATGAACCGGCGGAGTTGTTCAAGCCTTACAAGTTTTTCGAGCGTGGCGGTGTGAAGATTGCCGTGGTCGGGCAGGCGTTTCCCTATATGCCGATTGCCAATCCCGGCTGGATGTTTCCCGAATACAGTTTTGGTATTCGTGAAGAGCACATGCAAATGATGGTTGATGAGGTGCGCGGACAAGGCGCGGAGCTTGTTGTGTGTCTGAGCCATAACGGCTTTGACGTAGACAAGAAAATGGCGGGCCGGGTGAAGGGGATTGACGTGATCCTGTCGGGTCACACGCACGACGCGCTGCCCGAGCCGGTGCAGGTGGGGGAGACGTTCATCATCGCCAGCGGGTCGAACGGGAAATTCGTGAGCCGGGTCGATCTTGATGTGCGGGACGGCAAGATGATGGGGCTGCGCCACAAGCTGATCCCGATTTTTTCGGACGTGATAGCGCCGGACGCGGAGATGACGAAGCTGATCAATGTGCAGCGTGCGCCTTATGAAGAGCAGCTTAACGAGGTGATCGGCACCACCAATGACCTGCTGTATCGGCGCGGCAATTTCAACGGCTCGTGGGACGATCTGATTTGCGATGCGATCATTTCCGAGCGCGACGCCGATATTGCGCTGAGCCCCGGCGTGCGGTGGGGGCCAAGCTTGCTGCCCGGTCAGCCGATCAGCCGCGAGGATATATGGAATGTCTGTTCGATGACCTATGGCAAGGTCTATCGCACCGAAATGACAGGCGAATACCTGCATACGGTGATGGAGGACGTGGCCGACAACCTGTTTAACCCCGACCCCTATTACCAGCAGGGCGGTGACATGGTGCGGGTGGGTGGCATGGGCTATCGCATCGACATCACCAAGCCGCAGGGGCAGCGGATTACCGAGATGACGCATCTCAAGACCGGCGCGCCGATTGATCCGGGCAAAAGCTATGTCGTGGCGGGTTGGGCCAGTGTCAACGAAGGCACCGAAGGGCCGCAAATCTGGGACGTGATCGAGAGCCATATCGGCAAGCAGGGCGCTGTGACGCTCGACCCTAACAACAGTGTGAAGGTTGTAGAGGGCTGAGCCATGCCGGTGCGGTTGATGAATTTATCTGTGTAACCCCGGCTTCCGGGGCCGAAAGGAGGCAGACTATGACAGAAAAGACGATCAAGACGCCGTCGCGGCGCGCGCTTTTGAAGGGCGCGGTGGGTGCGGGCGTGGCGGGTATGGCCGCCAGCGTGGCACGGGCGGCGGGCACGCCGGACCCGATGATTACCGAGGTGCAGGACTGGGCGCGCTATACCGGCGACGGGGTGGATGTGACGCCTTACGGGCTGCCGATCGAGTTTGAATCGGACGTGATCCGGCGCAACGTGCCGTGGTTGACGGCGGACACCATCAGTTCGGTCAACTTCACGCCGATTTATGCGCTGGACGGGACGATCACGCCGACCGGCTGCGCGTTCGAGCGGCACCATTCGGGGGCTATCGAGCTTGCCAAGGAAGATTACCGGCTGATGATCAACGGTATGGTCGATCAACCGATGGTGTTTACTTACGCCGATCTTGAACGGTTCCCGCGTGAGAACCGGACTTATTTTCTGGAATGCGCGGCCAATTCCGGGATGGAATGGGCCGGAGCGCAGCTTAACGGTGCGCAGTTCACGCATGGCATGGTTCACAACATGGAATATTCCGGCATTCCCGTGCGTCGGCTTCTGGAAGAGGCCGGATTGAACGCGGCCGGAGACCTCAAGAACAAGTGGCTTTATGTCGAAGGGGCGGATGCGTCTTCGAACGGGCGCTCGATCCCGATGGAGAAGGTGCTGGACGATTGCATGATCGCGATCAAGGCCAATGGCGAGGCGCTGCGCATGGAGCAAGGCTATCCGGTGCGCTTGGTGGTGCCGGGCTGGGAAGGCAACATGTGGATCAAGTGGATCCGCCGCATGGAAGTGACCGATGAGCCGGTGGAGAGCCGTGAGGAGACCAGCAAATACACCGACACGCTGGCCAACGGCACATCGCGCAAGTGGACATGGGTTATGGATGCCAAATCGGTTGTCACCAGTCCCAGCCCGCAAGCGCCGATCACCCATGGCCATGGGCCGCTGGTGATTACCGGCATTGCATGGTCGGGGCGGGGTGCGATTGCCAAGGTTGATGTCTCGAAAGATGGCGGCAAGACGTGGGAAACCGCGCGGCTTGGCCAAGAGGGGCAGGACAAGGCGCTGACACGGTTCTACCTCGATACCGACTGGAACGGCGAAGAGCTGTTGCTGCAATCACGGGCGATGGACGAGACTGGCTATGTCCAGCCGACCAAGAACATGCTGCGCAAGATACGTGGCGAAAACTCGATCTATCACAATAACGGGATTCAGACCTGGTGGATCAAGGCGAACGGGGAGGCGGAAAATGTCGAAGTATCGTAATCTGGTAATCGTGGGCGCGTTTTGCGCGCTGGCCGCCCCGGCCATGGCCGACAAGCTGGGCATTGGCCGCCCGGCGTTGCCTGCGGAAGTGGCGGCGTGGGATCTTGATGTGTCGCCCGATGGCAAGGGCTTGCCTGATGGCTCTGGTTCGGTGTCTGACGGGGATGCGCTTTTCTCGGAGCATTGCGCCGCTTGCCATGGTGATTTTGCCGAAGGTGTCGGGCGCTGGCCGAAGCTGGCTGGGGGGCAGGGCACGCTGGCCAACGCAGACCCGGTGAAGACGGTCGGTTCATACTGGCCCCATCTTTCGACCACGTTCGATTATGTGCGCCGCTCAATGCCGTTCGGGCAGGCGCAGACGCTGAGCAATGACGAGGTTTATGCGATCACGGCCTATATTCTTTATTCCAACGATCTGGTGGATGAGGATTTCGTGCTGTCAAAGGAGAATTTCCTTGATGTGAAGATGCCCAATGCGGACGGGTTCATCAAGGATGACCGGGAGAGCGCGGAAAAGGCGTTCTGGCGTGAGCCGTGCATGAGTGATTGCAAGCCTGGCGAGGTGAAGATCACCAAGCGCGCCGCCGTTCTGGACGTGACGCCGGACGAGGATGCGGACTGAGCGCGGCGTCGGTGAGTCGACTGACACGCACGGAATCAAGGGCCGCAGGCTCGCCGTGCCAGCGCTGCCTGTCACCGCTTTGGCGGGGGCGACCAGCCCCCGCCGCGGCCCAGCCCCTTCCGTTGGGCGGGCGCATGGGTGATGTTGGGCGCCGAACGGGTGTTTTGCGGAGCAACAGGGATAAATAGCGTTGATTGAAGGGCGTGCAGCGCCCACCCAGGGGCGGGCAGGCGGGGGCAAACACACGTTGGCGCGAGTGTCAGCCCGGGTCTGTTGTGCGGACAAGCGGCCCATGATGACGAAAGTGTGTGCGTGTTGGCGGATAGAAACTGCGCCACCGCGTGACCGCACGCCCTTGCAGCCCCGCAAACGCACGACTAAGACTCCGTTAGCACGTTTCGACTAAACCTCACAAAGACAGCAGCAGGCAGGATCAGATGAAAGACCCGTTGGAGACCTACATGAACACGCTCGTGCCCATGGTGGTGGAGCAGACCAGCCGCGGTGAGCGGGCCTATGATATTTTCTCACGGCTTTTGAAGGAACGGATCATTTTCCTTTCCGGCCCGGTGCATGATGGCATGAGTTCGCTGATCGTGGCGCAGCTTTTGCACCTTGAGGCGGAGAATCCGAGCAAGGAAATCTCGATGTATATCAACTCGCCCGGCGGCGTGGTGACAAGCGGGTTGTCGATTTACGACACCATGCAATACATCAAGCCGAAAGTGTCGACCTTGGTAATCGGGCAGGCGGCGAGCATGGGTTCGCTTCTGCTGACCGCCGGGGAGCCGGGGATGCGATTCTCTTTGCCCAACAGCCGGATCATGGTTCACCAGCCGTCGGGCGGGTATCAGGGGCAGGCAACGGATATCATGATTCACGCCGAAGAGACGCTGAAACTGAAAAAACGACTGAACGAAATTTACGTCAAACACACCGGACGCAAGCTCAAGGACGTGGAAGCGGCGCTTGAGCGCGACAATTTCATGGACCCGGAAGAGGCGAAAAGCTGGGGACTCATTGACGAGATCGTGGAAAGCCGCGCCAAGGGCGACGAAGAAAAGGCGTAAGCACCCGGTAATTGCGTGACTTTTTGCCGTTGAGGCTTGCCCGGCTCTGCCCTAAGCTGGCGGCATGGGAAACGGGCCAGGCACGGCCCGGCGCGCGACGGAAAGAACGAAGCACGGACGGGCCTGAAAGGACGATCATGGCGAGTAATTCTGGCAGTGGGGACAGCAAGAACACCCTCTATTGCAGCTTTTGCGGCAAGAGCCAGCACGAGGTGCGCAAGCTGATCGCGGGGCCGACGGTTTTCATCTGTGATGAATGCGTCGAGCTGTGCATGGACATCATCCGCGAGGAAACCAAGAATGCCGGGCTGAAAAGCTCCGAAGGGGTGCCAACCCCGAGGGAGATTTGCGATGTGCTTGACGATTATGTGATCGGGCAGGCCACCGCCAAGCGGGTGCTTTCGGTTGCGGTGCATAACCATTACAAACGGCTGAACCACGCACAGAAAAGCGCCGATATCGAGCTGGCGAAATCCAATATCCTGCTGATCGGGCCGACCGGCTGCGGCAAGACCCTGCTGGCACAGACGCTGGCACGTATCCTTGACGTACCGTTCACCATGGCGGACGCGACCACGCTGACCGAAGCCGGTTATGTGGGCGAGGACGTGGAAAATATCATCCTCAAGCTGTTGCAATCGAGTGAATATAATGTGGAGCGCGCGCAGCGCGGCATCGTTTATATCGACGAAGTGGACAAGATCACCCGCAAGTCCGAAAATCCCAGCATCACCCGCGATGTTTCGGGCGAGGGCGTGCAACAGGCGCTGTTGAAGCTGATGGAAGGCACCGTGGCGAGCGTGCCGCCCCAAGGCGGGCGCAAACATCCGCAGCAAGAATTCCTTCAGGTGGACACGACCAATATCCTGTTCGTCTGTGGCGGGGCATTTGCCGGGCTGGACAAGATCATCGCGCAGCGCGGCAAAGGCTCGGCGATGGGCTTTGGTGCCGATGTGCGCGACGAAGATGCGCGCAACGTGGGCGAGATTTTCATGGATCTGGAGCCGGAAGACCTGTTGAAATTCGGGTTGATCCCGGAGTTTGTTGGCCGCCTGCCGGTGATTGCAACGCTGGAGGATCTTGATGAAGATGCGCTGGTGACAATCCTGACCGGGCCGAAAAACGCGCTGGTCAAGCAATATCAGCGACTGTTCGAGCTGGAAGATGCCAAACTCAGCTTTACCGAAGATGCGCTGACCGCGATTGCCAAACGCGCGATTGAGCGCAAGACCGGGGCGCGCGGGTTGCGTTCGATCCTCGAAGAAGTGCTGCTTGATACGATGTTCGAACTGCCGGGGATGGAGAACGTTGAAGAGGTTGTGGTTAACGAAGAAGCGGTGATGCATTCGGACGCCCGCCCGTTGATCATTTATGCCGACGCCCCGGCGCAGGAAGGCGCCAGCGCGGGCTGAGCCAAGGCCAGCGCGCCCGGTGCTTATCGTGGGGTTTGCCCGATAAATCGGGGCGATTGTGACGCTGGACCTTTGTCACCTGATGGGGCATAGAAAAGCAAATGGCGGAGGCTTTCATGGGCATCATCAATTCCCTGTCGCGCGTGTTCACATGGTGGAACGGTTCGACCTTCAACACCCAGTTTTACACCTGGCGCAAGGGCGTGAAGGTTGGTGAAGACGCCGAGGGCAACCAGTTTTATCGCTCGCGCGATGGCAAACGGCGTTGGGTGATGTTCAATGGCGAGGCCGAGGCAAGCCGGGTCAGCACAGAGTGGCATGGCTGGCTGCACCACACATTTGACGAGCCGCCATCAGAGCAACCGCTGCAACGCAAGCCGTGGGAAAAGCCGCATCAAGAAAACCTGACCGGCACGATGCTGGCCTATGCGCCGCCCGGATCAATCCGGACAACAAACCCCGTGAAGCGCCGCGATTACGAGGCGTGGACGCCCGAGTGAGGCGCTGACTGACAATGGCAGAAAATACCACTGAGGTTCTGGTTGGCGGCGTGGTTTTGGCCGCGGCCGTGGGCTTTGTGCTTTATGCCGGGCAGGCGACGGGTTTCGCCTCTTCCGCGGGGGGTATCCGCTGAGCGCTTCTTTCCGTTCGATCGAAGGCGTGAGCGTGGGCACGGATGTGCGGCTCGCCGGGGTGAAGGTGGGGGCGGTTACCGCCCTCAAGCTCAACCCCAAGACATACCGCGCCGAAGCGGTTTTCGACGTATCAAAGGGGATCGAAATCCCCGATGACAGTTCGGTTGTGATTTCCTCCGAAGGATTGCTGGGCGGTAATTTTGTCGAGATTTTTCCCGGTGGATCGCTGTTCTATTACCAAGAGGGCGATGAAATCCTCGACACGCAAGGCTCGGTCTCGCTGATTTCGCTGTTGTTGAAATTCGTGGGCGGTGGCGGCTCTGACAACGGGAAAGACACGGGGCAATGAAGCCGGGGGCAGTGCTTTCGCTGATTGGCGCAATCCTGCTTTGGGCAGCGCCTGTAGCCGAAAGTGCGGCGGCTGAGGAGGTCAATGTCGGCAAGGGGGCGGTATTGCGCGCGCTTGACAAATTGACCGGCGAGGTGCGCGAACTTGACGTGATGAACGGCGATGTGGCCAAGGTGGGGCATCTTATGATTGCGCTTGGTGAATGTCGCTATCCGCCGAGCAACCCGACGGGGGAGGCGTATGCCTTTCTGGCGATTGGCGACAATACATCGCCCGATCCGGTGTTTACCGGCTGGATGATCGCATCGTCGCCGGGGCTGAATGCGATGGATCACCGGCGTTATGATGTCTGGGTGTTGCGCTGTATTATCGAGTGACCATCTGAGCAGACCGGCGTTTCCAGAAAATGCGCGGGCGCCTCTAACGCCTCTGCAAGGCGGGCGAGATAGGCGGCGCGGCTGATTTCGACCGCGCCCAGCGTGGCGAGATGCGGGGTGATGTACTGCGTGTCAAAGAGGGTGAACCCGGCGCGACGCAGATGATCGGTGAGATGGGCAAGGGCGATTTTGGAGCCGCCGGTGCGGCATGACACCATGGATTCGCCAAAGAACGCCGCCCCGAGGGCAATGCCGAAAACACCGCCCCAAAGGCCATCCGGGCCGCGCACCTCAAATGAATGGGCGATGCCGCGCTGGTTTAGCTCGGCGTAAAGCGCTGTGAGGGTCGGGTTGATCCAGGTTTCCTCTCGTGTTGCGCAGGTGGCAACTGTTTCGTTGAAATCTTCATTGATCGCAATGTGATAACCGCCATTCCTCATCTGTCGCGCGAGGCTGCGCGAGATGTGAAATTGATCCAGCGGGAAGATGCCGCGGCGGCGTGGGTTGAACCACAGCAGCTCCGTATCGTCGTGGCTTTCGGCCATCGGGAAAATGCCGTTGGTATAGGCATGCAACATCAGATCGGCGGTAATCTTGAGCGTCATGGCAGATGCCCGGCGGGCATTTTCAGCCCTCTGTGAGGTTGGAGGCGAGCCAGCGTTCGAGCCAGTGAATATCGTAATTGCCCTCAAGAATGTCCGGCTCTTGCAGCAGCGCGTCGAACAGCGGCACGGTGGTGTCGACGCCATCGACGATCAATTCCCCTAAGGCACGGTGCAGGCGGGCCAGTGCCTCGGGTCGGTCGCGGCCATGCACGATTAGTTTGCCAATCAGCGAATCGTAGTAGGGCGGGATCGAATAGCCGTCATAAAGCGCGCTGTCGATGCGCACGCCAAGCCCGCCGGGGGCGTGATATTGGGTGATCTTGCCGGGACAAGGCGCGAAATTGGGCAGCCGTTCGGCGTTGATGCGCACCTCGATCGCGTGGCCGTTGATGGTGAGGTCGTCTTGCGCGAAGGACATCGGCAACCCTTCGGCCACGCGAATTTGTTCGCGCACCAGATCGACGCCAAATATCGCTTCGGTCACAGGGTGTTCGACTTGCAGGCGGGTGTTCATTTCGATGAAGAAGAACTCCCCGTTTTCATAGAGAAATTCGATGGTGCCGGCACCGATATAGTTGATCCGGGCGACGGCATCGGAACAGACCTTGCCGATGGCGGCGCGCTCCTCGGGGGAGATGGCGGGGCCGGGGGCTTCTTCGAGCACTTTCTGGTGGCGACGTTGAAGCGAGCAGTCGCGCTCTCCTAGGTGGACGGCGTTGCCCTTGCCATCGCCAAACACCTGAATTTCGATATGGCGCGGCTTGCCGAGATATTTCTCGATATAGACTTCGTCATTGCCGAAATTGGCTTTGCCTTCGGCGCGGGCGGTTTGAAACGCGGATTTCATTTCCTCGGCACTGGCCGCGACTTTCATGCCCTTGCCGCCGCCACCCGCCGTGGCTTTGATAATCACCGGATAGCCGACCTCGGCACCGACCTTGAGCGCGGTTTCGAGATCGGGCACGCCGCCCTCGGAGCCGGGAACACACGGCACGCCAAGCGCGCGCATCGTGTCTTTGGCGGTGATCTTGTCGCCCATGATGCGGATATGTTCGGCGGTGGGGCCAATGAAAATCAGGTCGTGATCTTCGACGACCTGCACGAAGCTGGCGTTTTCCGAGAGGAAGCCATAACCCGGATGGATTGCCTGTGCGCCGGAGATTTCGCAAGCCGCGATGATGGCAGGGATCGACAGATAGCTGTCGGTTGAGGCTGGTGGGCCGATGCAGACACTTTCATCGGCCATGCGCACGTGCATCGCGTCGCTGTCGGCGGTGGAATGCACCGCGACCGACTGAATGCCCATTTCCCGCGCGGCCCGGATCACCCTGAGTGCGATTTCCCCGCGGTTGGCGACGAGTATTTTTTCGATCATGGCCAATGCCTTATGAGGAGATGTTTATTCGATAATGACGAGCGGGGTGCCGAATTCCACGGCATCGCCATCATCGACGAAGATGCGCTTCACGGTGCCCGCTTTGGGGGCCGGGATATGGTTCATCGTTTTCATCGCTTCGACGATGAGAATGGTATCACCCTCGGCCACCTGCGCGCCGACGGAGACGAAGGGCGGTGTGCCTGGTTCGGCCTGAAGATAGATGGTGCCGACCATGGGCGAGGTCACAGCGCCGGGATGTGCGGCCGGATCTTCGACCGGGGCGGGTGCTGCGGCGGATGTGGCCGGGGCTGCGGCGGGGGCTGCTGCCATCGGGGGCAGGGCCGCGACCGGGGCTGCAACGGTGACTTCTGTCTGGCGCGAAACGTTGACGTTCAGGCTGTCGTTTTCGCCGTAAACCCGTTTGACCGTCAGGCCGGTGAGATCATTTTCGTTAAGTAGCTCGGCCAGCGCCTGAATGAAGGCCACGTCCGAGTCGATGGCGGCTTTTTTGTCATGGAGTTCCTCGACCTGTTCGGCCCCGTCGGCGGGCGGGGCATGTATTCCTCTGCTGCGCTTATAGGGCAAGGGGCCGGGGCTGAAAAGGCGGGAAGATAGGGGAAATCGGGGCAAAACGGCGGAGAATTTCGCGCCAGACGCAGCATCAGGGGGGAATCGCGTCGATGCGATTGCAGGCGGCGGTTGGCGGTGCTTTGATGTGCCAAGCATTGGGGAGGGTGGTGCAATGAATATCGGGTTCTGGTTGCAGCGCACGGCACAGGCCACGCCGGAGCGCCCGGCGCTTTTCGAGGGAACGCAACTGATCGCGGATTACGGTGCGTTTTATGCGCGCGCGTTGCGGCTGGCGGGCTGGCTTCAGGCGCGCGGTGTGGCGCCGGGGGAGCGGGTGGCGCTGTTCATGAAGAACGTGCCGGACTACCTGATCGTGCAATATGGCGTGTGGCTGGCCGGGGCCGTGGTGGTGCCGATCAATGCCAAGTTGCACGGGCGCGAGGCGGCGTGGATTATCGGCAATGCGGGCGCGCGGCTTTGTTTTGCGTCCGAAACGCTGAGTGCGGCGTTGCAGGAAGCGGGGGTGGAGGGCGAGATTATCAGCCTTGGCTCGCCCGTCTATGCCGGGATTGCGGATCATGCGCCGATTGATGCGCCGGTCGAGCGCGAGAGCGATGATTTGTGCTGGCTTTTCTATACCTCCGGCACCACCGGGCGGCCCAAGGGGGTGATGATCACCAACCGGATGCTGAGCGTCATGGCGCTTTCGTATTTTGTCGATGTGGACCGGGTTTCCCCCGATGATACGGCGCTATATGCAGCGCCGCTTAGCCATGGTGCGGGGCTTTACAACCTGATGCATGTGATGATGGGGGCGCGCCATGTCTGCCCGTCTTCGGGCGGGTTTGATGCGGCGGAGATTTTCACGCTGGCCCGGCATCATGGCCGGGTGCATATGTTTGCCGCACCGACCATGATCAAGCGGATGACGCAGGCGGCGAAGGCTTTGGGCGAGAATGGCACGGGGCTGCGCAGCATCATCTATGGCGGCGGGCCGATGTATATTGCCGATATTATCGAGGCAGAGGCGCATTTCGGGGCGATTTTCATTCAGATTTACGGGCTGGGCGAATGCCCGATGGGGATTACCGCGCTTAGCCGCGAGGAGGTGAGCGACCGGAGCCATCCGAACTGGCGGGCACGGCTTGGCTCTGTCGGGCGGGCGCAAGCGGCGATGGAGGTGCGGATCGGCGATGAAAGCGGCGCGCCGCTTGGCCCGGATCAACCCGGAGAGATCATGGTGCGCGGCGATGTGGTGATGCCGGGCTATTGGCGCAACGCGGAGGCCACGGCGAAGACGCTGGTCGATGGCTGGCTGATGACCGGTGATGTCGGGGTGATGGACGCGGATGGCTATGTGACGATGCGGGATCGCTCAAAGGACATGATCATTTCGGGGGGGACGAACATCTATCCGCGCGAGGTCGAAGAGGTGCTGCTGGAGTATGGCGACATCGAGGAGGCAAGCGTTGTGGGCCGCCCGCATCCCGAGTGGGGTGAAGAGGTGGTGGCCTTTGTGGTGTTGGCTGAGGGGGCGGCGTTGGACCTGGCGGCCTATGACGCGCATTGCCTTGCGCAGATCGCGCGGTTCAAGCGCCCGAAGGATTATATCGCGGTGCCGGAACTGCCGAAGAACAATTATGGCAAGGTGCTGAAGACGGCATTGCGCGAGCGGCTGGCAATTGTGCAGGGCTGAGCGCGCGACTACGTGTCTTTCTTTTCTTGCAGATCGGCCAGTTCCTGTTGCAGGCGCAGTTCGTGCAAAAGAAGCGCGGTCATCGGCTTGAGCGGTGGCGGATGCGCCTTGGCTGAGGCGGGTGGGGTGCGGGTGTGCTCACTGCCCTGCGCTTGGGCGATGGCGGCGGGGCTTTCTACCGGGGCTGTGGCAGTGATTGCTGTGCTGCGGCTTTGTTGTGCGGCGGCCTTGTCGGCACCGGAGTGCGCGGTTTGCCCGCCCGGCGCGCGATATGGCCCGCTTCGCGCAAATGCAGATGTGCCGGTTGGATCAATTGGAGACATCTTGCGGCCCCTTTGACAAAAGGAACCCCCACCACAGGCGAGGCTACGGCGAAATGATTAAGGGCGGGTAAAGACCCGCCCTTTGACACATGTTCGATTTTAGCGGTTTACCGCTGGCCCGGCCTCAGGGGCAGGGGCCGGTGCGATAGGTGCCGTCGCCATTGGAATAGGCGCATTCACCGGTGGCCTGATTGCGTGCCACCATGACGCCCGCAGCTGCGCCGGCGAGTGTGGTCAGGACGGCCCAGTTGCTGTTGGCCCCCAGCGCCTTGGCGGTGATCAGGCCGAGTGCGCCGCCGATGGCGGCCCCGCCGAGATCGGTTTTTTGGCCTTGGCTCATGGTGTCCATGCAACCGGACAGCGCGAGACTGCTGACGGCCGCGAGAATCAGGATAGTTTTGTGCATTTGAGGTCTCCGTATTGCGTATGGTCGCCACGATAGGCGCGTTGTTGTTGGAAAAACAGGCGATGTGAGTGGAGACTGGCGGGCGGCGGATTTCCGCCGTCCGCGTCTTGTTGGGCCGGTTACTTATGCATCCGGTTTTCGATCAAATCGGCAACGACCGAAGAATCGGCCAGTGTTGAAATATCGCCGAGCGCGCTGTGTTCATTCTCGGCAATCTTGCGCAGGATGCGGCGCATGATCTTGCCGGACCGGGTTTTCGGCAGGCCGGGCGCCCATTGGATATGATCGGGCGAGGCGATCGGGCCGATTTCCTTGCGCACCCAGTTGCGCAGCTCGGTTTTCAACTCATCGGTATATTCCTCGCCTTCCATCAGGGTGACGTAGCAATAGATGCCTTGCCCCTTGATGTCGTGCGGGAAGCCAACCACGGCGGCTTCGGACACGGCGGCGTGCGCCACCAACGCCGATTCCACTTCGGCAGTGCCCATGCGGTGCCCGGAGACGTTGATCACGTCATCGACCCGCCCGGTGATCCAGTAATAGCCATCGGCATCGCGCCGACAGCCATCGCCGGAGAAATAGAAGCCTTTGTAATCAGAGAAATAGGCGCTGACGAAGCGGTCGTGATCGCCATACACGGTGCGGAACTGTCCGGGCCAGCTATCGGCCATGCAAAGCACGCCTTCAACATCCGGTTCAGTGATTTCCTTGCCGGTCTGCGCATCGAGGATTTTTGGCTGCACACCGAAGAACGGCAGCGTGGCCGAGCCGGGCTTGGTCGGGATGGCACCGGGCAGGGGGGTGATCATCAGCCCGCCGGTTTCGGTTTGCCACCATGTGTCGATGATCGGGCGGGTGCCCTTGCCGACAGTCTTGTTATACCAGTTCCAGGCTTCGGGGTTGATCGGTTCACCGACGGTGCCGAGCATCTTGAGCGCGCTCAGGTCGTGTTTTTCGACCGGCTCCGCGCCATGCGCCATCAGCGCGCGGATGGCGGTGGGGGCGGTGTAGAACTGATTCACTTTATGCTTTTCGCAGACCGCCCAGAAACGGCCAACATCGGGGTAGGTGGGCACGCCTTCGAACATCAGGGTGGTGGCGCCATTGGCCAGCGGGCCATAGACGATATAGCTGTGCCCGGTGACCCAGCCGACATCGGCGGTGCACCAGTAGACATCGCCATCGTGATAATCGAAGGCGTATTTGTGGGTGAGCGCGCACCACAGAAGATAACCGCCGGAGGTGTGCTGCACGCCTTTGGGCGCGCCGGTGGAGCCGGAGGTGTAGAGGATGAAAAGCGTGTCTTCGGCGTTCATCACTTCGGGGGCGCAATCGGCGGAGGCCTTGGCCATCAGCGCGGTATAAGAGTGGTCGCGCCCGTCTTTCATCGGTACATCCGCGCCGGTGCGTTCAACCATGAGCACCTGTGTTTCGCCCGCGATTTCAAGCGCCTGATCGACATTGGTTTTAAGCGGGGTGGCGCGCCCGCCACGCGGGGCTTCGTCGGCGGTGACAACCAGTGACGCTTTGCAGCCTTTGACGCGCGCGGCCAGCGCCTCCGGCGAGAAACCGGCGAACACGACGGAATGGATCGCGCCGATGCGCGCACAGGCCAGCATGGCATAGGCGGCTTCGGGGATCATCGGCATGTAGAGCACGACGCGGTCGCCCTTGCTGATACCGAGGTCCTTGTAGACATTGGCAAGCTTGTTCACCTGCTCGGAAAGTTCGCGGTAGGTGATTTCCTTGGAGACGTTCGGATCATCGGATTCCCACAGGATCGCGGTTTGATCACCACGGGTTTCAAGGTGGCGGTCGATGCAGTTGGCGGAGACGTTCAATTCGCCATCCTCGAACCATTTGATCGAGATGTCGGGGTGGGTGTAGCTCACGTTCTTGATCTTGGTGGGGGTTTTGGTCCAGTCGAGCGCCTTGGCCTGCTCGGCCCAGAATGTTTCGGGGTCGCTGATCGAGGCGGCATACATCTTCTCGTATTGCTCACGGTTGAGCAGGCTGTTGGCGACAAATTCGGCGGAGGGCGGGAATGTATTGCTATCGGTCATGATATTGCCTTCGTTCTTGCAACTTCTGGTTCTGGTGAAGTCGTCTTGGCGGTGCCGGGTGTCCGGCGCGCAAGACGGGGTGGGCGGAGGGGGCTTGCAGGATGTGGTGCGGCACGGGGCGCGGCGCATGGCCGCGCGCATCTGGCGCGGGGTTTGCCACGATCCGTTGCATTAAATCCGGGCCTCCTCCCATAATGCGCATCAACGCGGGGCTGCGAGGCAGCCCATGGTTGAGGCGCGCGAAACACTTATCTGCGGCGAGGCCGGAGCGCGCGAGCGTGGCACCCGGCCGGAGCGCATCATATGGCCAGATACTCTGCCCGCAGCTTTTCATTTTCAAGCACTTCCGCAGCGGTGCCATCGAAAACCACGTTGCCGGTATCGAGAATCACCGCGCGGTCGGCCAATTCCAGCGCGCGCACGGCGTTTTGTTCGACGATAATCGTAGTGATGCCCTGCTCCTTGATGATGCGCAGCGTCTTTTCGATTTCGTCCACGATCACCGGGGCGAGCCCTTCATAGGGTTCATCGAGCAGCAGCACCTTGATGTCACGCGCCAGCGCGCGCCCGATGGCGAGCATCTGTTGTTCGCCACCTGAAAGCGTGACGCCTTCTTGCTTGCGGCGCTCACCAAGGCGCGGGAAGAGTTCGTATATCCGGCTGATCGCCCAACCCACGGGCGGGGAGATTTGTGCCAGTTCGAGATTTTCTTCGACCGTCAACCCGGCGATGATGCGGCGGTCTTCGGGGACCAGCGCGATACCCGCCTGTGCGGCCTGATAGGAGCGCATGTTGTGCAGCGGTTGGTGATCGAGCCAGATCTCGCCGTGATGCACTTGCGGGTCGTCCATCCGGGCGATGGAGCGCAGCGTGGTCGTCTTGCCCGCGCCGTTACGGCCCAAGAGGGCGAGAATTTCGCCCTCATGCACGTTGAAGGAAATATCCTGCACGATGTAGCTTTCACCGTAATAGGATTGCAATTCCCAGACCGAGAGGAAGGCGGGGGCGGTTTCGGCCATGTTGTGACCTTTGGAAAAATCGGGTTTGGCGTTCATGGCGTCTATCCTTGTTGATCCGCAGGCCACGCCAGAGCGAGGGCCGCGCCCGGACCGAGGGGTGGGCGAGAAGCGCCCGCCCCGTGGGGGCGGTTCGGGCGCTGCCCGGCGTTGCCGTCGGGCGAGGCGATCGATGAGCGCGTTTCCTGGGCTTTGGGCGCTGTGGCGTTCATGGCGGCCTCTCCTTTACGCGGCTTCGCCGAGATACGCTTCGCGCACCTTCGGGTTGCCCTTGATGTTTTCCGGGTCGTCTTCGACCAGCGGTGAGCCTTGCGCCAGAACGGTGATCCGGTCGGCCAGCGAAAACACCACATGCATGTCGTGTTCGATGATGGCGATGGTGATCTTGCGGCGCTCCTTGATCTGGCGGAGCAGGTCGATGGTGTTGTTGGTATCGGCGCGCGCCATGCCGGCGGTGGGTTCATCAAGCAGCAGCAGGCGGGGCCGTTGGCTGAGGCACATGCCGATTTCCAGCCGCCGTTTGTCGCCGCGTGACAGGGCGGCGGTATTGGCGTTGCGCTTGTCGGCCATGTTCATGTCTTCGAGCATGTGTTCGGCCTGTTCGAGCACGTCTTTTTCGGCAAACATATTGCGCGCGGCTTGCATTCTAAAGATGCCGTCGCGTTTGGCGAAGACCGGGATCATCATGTTTTCAAGCACGCTTAGCTCACCGAAAATCTCCGGTGTCTGAAACACGCGGGAGATGCCCATCTGGTTGATCTCAAACGGGGTGCGGCCAAGCACCGACTGCCCGTCAAACAGCACCGAGCCGGTATCTGGGATGAGCTTGCCGACGAAGCAGTTGAGCAGCGTCGATTTGCCCGCCCCGTTGGGGCCGATGATGGCGTGACAGGTGTTTTCCGCGATCGAGAGATTGACATCTCCCAGCGCCTGAAGGCCGCCGAAGCGTTTGTTCACGTCCTTGACTTCGAGAATACCCATGGGCCGTGCCCTCCTTATTCCGCCGGTTCGGTTCTGGCAGGTGATGTGCCGTCGCTGCCGGATGGCGGTTTGCGGCGGCGGATGCGCGCCCACAGTTTCTGAAAGCCTTCCAGCAACCCGCCGGGCAGGAAGATGATGACAATGACGAAAAGCGAGCCAAGCGTCAGGTGCCAGCCTTCGCCGGTGAATTTCGACAGGAGCCAGACGACGGGTTCCTGCAACCAGTGCGGCAGGAAGGAAAACCAGTCATTGAGCAGGTTTTCGTTCAGCTTGGAGAACACGTTCTCCAGATACTTGATGGTGCCCGCGCCAAGGATCGGGCCGATGAGGGTGCCGACACCGCCGAGGATAACCATGATGACGACCTCGCCCGAGGCGGTCCATTGCATCCGTTCCGGCCCGGTGAGCGGGTCCATCGCGGCGAGCAACCCACCGGCCAGCCCGGCATACATGCCCGAGATCACGAACGCGGCAAGCGTATAGGGGCGCGGGTTGAGGCCGGTATAGTTCATCCTTGTCTGGTTCGACTTGATGGCGCGCAGCATCAGCCCGAAGGGCGAGCGGAAAATGCGGATCGACGCATAGAAGGACAGCAGCATCAGGATGGCGCAGAGGTAGTAGCCGACCGGGAAGGTGAACTCCCACGCGCCGGCATGGAGCGTGGCGGTGGCGCTCATTTCCAGCCCGAAGAGATGCGGCACGTCAGGCCCGTTGCCAAGCAGCACCTGCGGGTCACCGGGGTAGACCTGTAGCCCGGTTTCACCATTGGTGAGCGGCGTGAGCACCGAATAGGCCAGCCGGTAGGACATTTCCGCGAATGCCAGTGTCAGGATCGAGAAATAGATGCCCGAGCGGCGCAGTGAAATCCAGCCGATCACCACCGAGAACACCCCGGCCACGACAACTGCCAGAATCAGCGCCGGGACGATGTTGTAGCTCAGCAGCTTGAACATCCAGACGGCGGCATAAGAGCCGACACCAAGGAAGGCGGCGTGCCCGAAAGAGAGGTAGCCGGTCAGCCCGAAGAGAAGGTTAAAGCCGATGGCGAAGATCGCGAAGATCGCAAACCGCTGCATCAGGTCGGGATAGCCGCCATTGAAGAAACCCAGCGGCGAATTGACCGGGAACAGGTTGAAGATGAAAGGTGCCAGCGCCATGAACAGCACGACGACGATGAAAAGCGCGAAATCTTTGTGGTTCAGCCCGAGCATTGATTATTCCTCCATCACGCCTTTTTTGCCCAAAAGTCCGCGTGGACGGGTGAGCAGGATAACGATTGCCACGAGATAGATGATGATCTGGTCGATACCGGGGATAAGCGCCTTGATCTCGTTCAGCGAAGCGAAGCCTTCAAGCACGCCAAGCAGGAACCCGGCAGCAACGGCACCGGGCAGGCTGCCCATGCCGCCGACCACGACGACGACGAAGCTCAGCACCAGAAAATCCATGCCCATGTGATAATTGGGCGAGTTGATCGGGGCATACATCGCCCCGGCAAGCCCGGCCACGGCGGCGGCGACGCCGAACATGATGGTAAAGCGCCGGTCGATATTGACGCCCAGAAGCCCGACGGTTTCACGGTCCGCCATACCGGCGCGCACCACCATGCCGAAGGTGGTATAGCGCAGGAAGGCAAACACAGCGCTGATGATGATGGCGGAAAAGCAGAAATAGATCAGCCGCCAGATCGGATAGACCACGACATCGGCGGGAAAGCCCATCAAAAGCCCCATGTCATAGGAGCCGGAGAGAGCGGCGGGGGCCGGGGTTTGGATCGGGTTGGCGCCGAAATTTGCTTTGACGATCTCTTGCAGCACGATGGCAAGCCCGAAGGTGACAAGGATCTGATCGGCGTGCGGGCGCTTGTAGAAATGCTTGATCACCCCGCGTTCCATCGCATAGCCGATCAGCACCATGACGGGAATGGTCAGCAGGATCGAGACCGGCACGGCGTAATCTATCAGGTGATGGCCGAATTCGCCGAACCATTGTTCGGCGTAAGGCACGCGGATTTCCTTGGCGGTGCCCCAGGGTGTTTTTTCCGTGGCGCTGAGCGTGATATGTTCGAGCGACAGGAGTTTGTTGGTCACGACGGCACAGAAGGCACCGATCATGAACAGCGCGCCATGCGCGAAGTTAACGACGCCAAGCGTGCCGAAAATCAACGTAAGCCCGAGCGCGATCAGCGCGTAGGCAGAGCCCTTGTCGAGCCCGTTCAGAATTTGCAGGATAATCTGGCCGAGTTCCATCGTGCCTACCTCAGGATACGCGTGGACGGCGCTCTTGTGATGCGGCGCCGGTTGGGTTTTGGTAGAATGAGGGCGGGAAATTTGATCCCGCCCTCCAGAAGGCCATAGCCCGTCAGCGCATTATGCGCCGGGGTTGCACTTCCCAAGCGTGGCTTCCTTACCACCGAACATCGGGTGGTCAGGCTCATACCAGACTTGCGCAGTCGGTGTTTTCTCGACGATTTCCAGCGTGTCGTATTCGCTGGTCGGGTGTTCGGTACCCTTCACCACGAGAACGTCTTTGAAGCACTGGTGATCGGCGTGGCGATAGAGTGTTTCCCCATTGCCGAGGCCGTCGAACACGAAGCCCTTGTTGGACGCCGAAGAGATGCCCGGAAGCGAGCTGTCGCCGCCGGTGAGTGCTTCTTCGATGGCGCAGGGGTTGAACGAGCCTGCGCGCGCGGCTGCGTCGGCATAAAGCAGGACTTGCGCATAGCAGGTCTGTGCCGAGTTGGAGGGCGGGCGGCCATATTTTTCGCCGAAGCTTTTGACGAAGGCCTTGGAGCCGTCATCGTCAAGCTGCCAGTTCCAGTTCATCGAGCCGTAAACGCCTTCGACGTTCTTGCCCGCACCAGCGACCATCAGTTCCGAATAAAGCGGCACGATGATTTCGAATTGCTTGCCGTTCACCATCTTGTCGCGCAGGCCAAACTGCACCGCCTGAGTCAGCGAGTTGACCATGTTTCCGCCGTAGTGGTTGAGCACCAGCACATCGGCACCGGAGTTCAGCACCGGGGCGATGTAGGACGAAAAGTCGGTTGTCGCCAGCGGGGTCATCACGTTCTTCACGGTTTGCCAGCCAAGCGCCTCGGTGGCGGCTGCCATCGATTCCTGCTGGGTCCAGCCCCAGGTATAGTCGGCGGTGAGGTGATAAGCCTTGCGGTCTTTGCCGTAGGCTTTGACCAGCACCGGCGCCAGCGCGGCGGCGGACATGTAGGCATCAAAGAAATGGCGGAAGCCATTGGCTTTGCGGTCCTTGCCGGTGGTGTCGTTGGAGTGTGTGAGGCCGGTCATGTAGACGATGCCCGCATCCTGACACAGCCCCTGCATGGCCACGGCCACGCCCGAGGACGAGGAGCCGTTGATCATGATGACGCCGTCTTTTTCGATCATCGACTTGGCTGCGGCGCGCGCTGCGTCGGACTTGGTCTGGGTGTCGCCGGTGACGAAATCGACCTTGTTGCCAAGGATACCGTCGCCCTTGAGGGCTTTCGACGAGAAGGTGTTGAGCATGCCGCCGTCGCCTTCACCGTTGAGGTGCTCGACCGCGAGCTTCTGGGCGCGCAGCTCATCAAGCCCTTCTTCGGCGTAGGGGCCGGTCTGGGGCACGTTGAAGCCGAACTTCACGGTGCCGTTCGTCGGCTCGTTGGTATAGGCCGAGGCGCTGCTTGCGGTAAAGATCGTCGGGACAGCGAGGCCGGCGCCTGCCAAGGCACTGGTCTTCAGCACGCCCCGGCGCGTGAGATTGGATTTGGTCATGGAATTCCTCCCGGATTGGTTTACGTGGGAGACCTCCTCATGCCCCCCACAAGCACGTTTGTGCAAATTCATTATCTCAGATCGCAAGAAAACCCCGCAACAACATCTTGTCTTTTATGGATAATTTTGTAAAAATATGAACAGATGAATTCGCGTTTTTGTAAATTTATTTATGTTGCGATGCAGCAAACCATTGAAAACGGGAGGATAGGCGATGAGTGAGAGCGGGCTTGCCGGAAGCCGAATTCGTGAAAGGCGGCTGGTGTTGGGAGTGCAGCAATCAAAGCTGGCCGAGCTGGTCGGCGTTTCACCGTCATACCTTAACCTGATCGAGCATAACCGGCGCAGAATCGGCGGCAAGCTGCTGGCGGCGATTGCCGGGGCTTTGGATGTTGATCAATCGCTGCTGGCGGACGGGGCGGAAACGGCGCTGCTGGCACGGCTTCGGGCGGCGATGGATGCCGCCGGGGAGGATGGCACGGAAACGGTCAGCGCGGAGGATTTTGCCGGGCGGTTTCCCGGCTGGGCGCGGCTTGTCGCGGCGCAGTTGCGGCGCATTCGGGCCTTGGAACATACGGTCGAAAGCCTGACCGACCGGCTGACCCATGATCCGCATCTGGCGGCGACGCTGCATGAGGTGCTCGACACGGTGACGGCGATCCGCTCGACCGCGGCCATTCTGGTGGAAACCCGTGAGATCGAGCCGGAATGGCGCGACCGGTTTCATCGCAATATCAACGAGGATGCAGAGAGATTGGCGGATGGGGCGCGTAGTTTGGTAAGCTTTCTGGACGCGGCGCGGCCAGTGGAGGCGCGCCATACATCGCCGCAAGAAGAGATCGAGGCCTTTCTGGAAGCGAGCGGCTTTCATTTTCCTGAGTTGGAAACACCGGGGGGCATTGAGCCGGGTGCCATCGTGGCGGCAGCGCCAATGCTGGTATCGGTCAGCGCGCGGGCGCAGGCGTTGGCAATCCTGCGGCGCTACGGCGCGGATGCGCGGGCGATGCCGCTTGGCGAGGTGGAGCAGGCGCTGACCGATGGCGCGGCTGATCCGCTGGCATTGGCGGCGCGGTTCGGGGTTGATGTGGCGATGGCGATGCGGCGCATGGCCAGCCTGCCGCAGAGTGAGGCGGGATTGGCGATTTGCGACGGTTCGGGCACGCTGACCTTTCGCAAGCCGCTGGAGGGGTTTTCGCTGCCGCGGTTCGGGGCGGCGTGCCCGCGCTGGCCGCTGTTTCGCGCGTTGAGCCGTCCGATGGTGCCGCTTTCAACCGTGATCAGCCAATCGGCGCGCGAGGTGCGCGGCGCAGAGCGCCGGTTCCGGGCCTTTGCGATTGCCTTGCCTGCCGGGGCGGCGGAGGTGAACCGCGAGCCGCTTTTCGAGGCGCATATGCTGCTTCTGCCGGTGCAGCAGGCAAAGGATGATCTGCTGGAGCCGGTTGGTGCGAGTTGCCGGATCTGCGCGCTGCCGGGATGCCCGACGCGGCGGGAGCCGTCATTGATGGCGGGGGTCGAATGAGCAGGGCAGGGGGCGGAAGAGTTTTGACAGCGGCAGCGTGATTGCCGATAACGAAAAGAAAAGGCGGGCCGGGAGAGCGCGTCAGGGGAGGAAAACACGGGATGGGCAAACATGTCCTGATTATCGAAGATGAGCCGAACATTATCGAGGCCATCAGTTTCATCCTGTCGCGCGATGGCTGGAAGGTGGATACGCATTCGAACGGGCAGACGGCGCTTGACGCGGTGCGTGACAAACGCCCTGACCTTGTCATTCTGGATGTGATGCTGCCGGGGATGAGCGGCTATGACATCCTCAAGGCGCTGCGCGCGAATGATGCGACGCGTGATCTGCCGGTGATGATTTTGACCGCGCGCGGGCAGGCAAAAGACCGGGAAATGGCCGAAAAGATGGGCGCCAACCGGTTCATGACCAAACCGTTTTCCAACACAGAGATGCGTGACGCGGTGCGCGCATTGGTGGGCGCGTGAGCGGGCCGGACCATCAGGCAGGCGGGCCACGCGCCATTTCATCGCATGGAGGTCGGGCCGGGCCGGTCTTTCTTGAACAGGCCGGATACCGGCGCCGCCGGTTGATCGACGCGGTGCGGCTGGTGCCGTTGCTGGGTGCGGGGCTGTGGGCGGTGCCGCTGTTGTGGACGCCGGGCAAGATCAACAGCTCGGCGGCGTTTCTTTATGTGTTCGGGGTTTGGTTGATGCTGGTGATTGCGACGGCGGTGCTGGCGCAGGCGTTTCGCGGGCGCGGCGTGCAAGCAGAGAGCCGAGCGCCCGAGGAGGTGGACACACCCACGCCGCCGGGCGGGCGGGACGCTGACTGATGGCGGTGCTTGAAACACTGCTGGCTGTCAGCCTGCTTTATGTGGCGCTGCTTTTTCTGGTGGCGTTCATGGCGGACCGCGCGGCGCGGCGCGGGCGCGCGGGGTGGATGCGCTCTCCGGTGGTTTATACGCTGTCGCTGTCGATCTATTGCACCGCCTGGACGTTTTACGGCGCGGTCGGCTCTGCCGCGCGCTCGGGGCTTGAGTTTGTGACGATCTATGTTGGCCCGACGCTGGTGATGGTCGGCTGGTGGTGGGGCTTGCGCAAGATGGTGCGGGTGGGGCGCGCCCAGCGGGTGACGTCGGTGGCCGACCTGATTTCCAGCCGCTATGGCAAGTCGTCGCTGCTGGCGGTGATGGTGACGATGATGGCGGTGCTGGGCACGACGCCCTATATCGCGCTGCAACTGCAATCGGTGACGCTGGCCTATACCGCGTTCACCGCGTTTGCCGGGCCGGTGGCAGAGACGGCCGCGGTGGGCGATATTCACCTGACGGCGCTTTGGGTCGCGGCCGGGCTGGCGCTGTTCACGGTGTTGTTTGGCACCCGCAACCTTGACGCCAACGAGCGCCACAGCGGGGTGGTGATGGCGATTGCGCTCGAAGCGGTGGTCAAGCTGTTTGCGCTGATGACGGTGGGGGTTTTCGTGGTTTGGGGGCTGGGCGGCGGGGTGGCGGAGACGTTGCAACGCATCGACGCCAGCGAGATCGGCCATTGGCAGGTCGCCGGCGGGCGTTGGGCCGGGATGATCTTCCTGTCGGCGGCGGCGTTTCTTACGTTGCCAAGGATGTTTCAGGTGTTGGTGGTGGAGAACGAAGACGAAGGCCATCTGAGGTTGGCGAGCTGGATGTTTCCGGGCTATCTGATGCTGATGAGCCTGTTTGTGCTGCCGATTGCGGCGATTGGGCTTGATTTGATGCCGACGGGGGCGAACCCGGACCTTTTCGTGCTGACCGTGCCGCTGTCGCAGGGGCAGACGGGGCTGGCGGTTTTGTCGTTTCTGGGCGGGTTTTCCAGTGCAACCTCGATGGTGATCGTCGCGGCGATTGCGCTTTCCACCATGGTGTCCAACCATATCGTCGTGCCGATCTGGCTTAGGCTCAGGCATGGCGGCGCGATGGTTTCGGGCGATGTGCGCAGTCTTGTGCTGTTGTCGCGCAGGCTTTCCATCGCCGGGGTGCTGACGCTGGGGTATCTTTATTACCGGGTGTCGGGGGGCGGCGCGCAGCTTGCGGCGATCGGGCTGGTTTCGTTTCTTGGCGTGGCGCAGTTTCTGCCAGCACTGCTGGGCGGGCTTTTCTGGCGCGGATCGAGCCGGGCGGGCGCGCTGGCGGGGCTTGGCACCGGGTTTATCATCTGGACATGGGCGATGTTGTTGCCAAGCTTCGGGCCGGGCGCGATCCTGAGTGGGGCGGTGCTGAACGTGGGGCCGTGGGGGCTGGGCTGGCTGCGTCCGCAAGCCTTGTTCGGGATTACCGGGCTTGATCCGCTGGTCCATGCGATCCTGTGGTCGATGTCGCTTAATACGCTGGCATTTGTTGCGGTTTCGCTTGCCTCTTTTCCGTCGCCGCTTGAGCGGTTGCAGGGCGCGCAATATGTCGATGTGTTCCAGCATTCCGCCGGGCGGCAAAGTTGGTCTGGCGGGATGGCGCGCAGCGAAGATCTGTTGATCATGGCGCAGCGCATCATGGGGCCGGGCGAGGCGCAGGCGCTGTTTCGCAATGCCGCCGGGCGGCAGGGGCTTGAGGGCTATCTGCCGGAACCGTCGCCGGATTTTCTCAACGTTTTGGAGCGCGAACTGTCCGGCTCGGTCGGCGCGGCCACGGCGCACGCGATGGTGGGGCAGATTGTTGGCCGCGCCAGCGTGACGGTGCAGGACCTGATGGCGGTGGCCGACGAGACCGCGCAGATGATGGAATATTCGAGCCAGTTGGAGGCCAAATCGACCGAGCTGACCCGCACCGCGCGGCAATTGCGCGAGGCGAATGAGAAGCTGACCCAGCTTTCGGTGCAAAAGGATGCTTTCCTGAGCCAGATCAGCCATGAGTTGCGCACGCCGATGACCTCGATCCACGCGTTTTCGGAAATTCTGCGTGATACCGACGCGCTGAGCCAGACCGACAAGGAACGCTATGCCTCGATCATCCATGACGAGGCGCGGCGGCTGACCCGGTTGCTTGATGATCTGCTTGATCTCAGTGTGCTGGAAAGCGGGCAGGTGAGCATGAACCTGCGCCTTGGTACATTGAACGGGGTGCTGGATCAGGCGCTGGCGGCTACGGCGGGCGGTGCGGGCGTGGTGATTACGCGCACGGGCGATGCCGCCGGGGCGGTGCCGATTGAGACCGACCTTGACCGGCTGGCGCAGGTGTTCATCAACCTGATTTCCAACGTGCAGAAATACTGCGACGCGAAGGCGCCGGAACTTGCGATTTCAGTGACGGCCGATGGCGGCAATCTGGTGGTCGATTTCATTGACAATGGCAGCGGGATACCGCGCGATGCGCAGGAGATCGTGTTCGAGAAATTCTACCGGGTGAGTCACAAGGAGGCCGGTGGCGCGGGGCTTGGTCTGGCGATCAGTCGCGAGATCATGGTGCGGCTCGGGGGGAGATTGCTTATCTACCGGGGCAAGGTGGCGCGGCATTCCGGGTCAGCCTGCCCCGGCAGGCGCGCATGGTGGCGCACTGAAGCGGCGCATGGCCGACGCTAAGGTGGCGTTAACGCTTGATACTATAGAATGCCCGAACGGACCCGCAAAAGGCGGTGTGGAGGGTATGAGCGAAGCTGGGCGAACACCAATATTGCAGCGCAAGGCGCGCAGTGGCCGGGAGGAGCATCAGGCCCGGACGATGACGCCTGCGCGCGCCTTGCGGCTGGCATTTGCGCGGGCGGCGGATGAGCTTTTCGATCTGGCGCTGGCTGTGACCGCGATGGAGATCAGCGCCTGTGGTCAGCCCGGCGTGATCGGGGCGTTTGCCCAAGAGCGGCTGATCATGGTGCTTGACGGGCCGGATGGGGCAATCGGGGCGGCGTCGGTCGATATGCAGATCATTGCCGGGTTGATCGAGATGCAGACGATGGGGCAGGTGACGCGCCGTGCGGCGGAGCCGCGCAAGCCGACGCAGACCGATGCGGCGCTGATTGCGCCGCTGTTGAATGCGACGCTGAGCGGTTTTGCCGCCGGGCTTGCCGCAGATTTGGCGGGCGATCAGGCCAAAAATCAGGCCAGTAATCAGGCCGGGCAAGCGGCGGCGGGGTTTCGCTTTGGTGCGATGATCGAAGGGCCGCGCCTGTTGGGGTTGTTGCTGGATGCGCCGGATTTTCATCTGTTCCGCCTGACGCTTGATCTGGGCGGGGGCGGCAAGCAGGGGGAGTTGGTGCTGGCCCTGCCGGTTTGCCCGGTGTCGCCGCCAGAGGGTGAGGCGGCGGGCGGCACGGGGCAAGAAACACAGCTTGGGCAGGGCGCGTTGATGGCAGCGCATGCGCCGATGGCGGCGGTGTTGCATCGGTTGAGCCTGCCGCTGGCAGAGTTGGTGGCGCTGAAACCGGGGGAGCGTTTAGACATCCCGCGTGAGGCGCTGGCGCGGACACGGCTGGAAGACGGGCGCGGAGAGGGGATCGTGACCTGCCGGTTGGGGCAGATCAACGGCTTTCGGGCCGTGCGGTTGCGCGGCGCTGTGGCGTCTTTGCGCGCGGCGTTGTCCGATGATCGTGAGACCGATGCCGATGTGGGGCAACCGGGTGCGCCAGCGCCAAGCGAGGCGGGCGAGGAGGAGGTGCCGAAACGTGCGACCGGGGCGCGTGATGGTGCCAAAGAGGCTGCGCCTCTGGCCACGGGCGGCGCATCAGACGGGCTGAGCGAGATTCCGGCCTCGCCAAGCGCGCGCGATTTGCCCGATTTGCCCGAGTTGCCGGAACTGACGCTTGACGCGTGAGCGGGCGCCGGTGGGGCGCAAGCGGTGGCGGTGTTCAGGGGGTGATTTTCTCGCTCAGATAAGGGCCAAGCGCGCTCACATCATAGCCCGCCGCTGCGGCGGTGGCGACGATCTTTTCCGGGGGCAGATACCCGGCCTGTCCGAGCGCCCACGCGTTTGCGCAGCGGGTGCCGGTGCGGCAATAGGCGAGCACCGGGCCGTCTGCCTCTGCGATATGTTGGCGCAGATCATTGATGACTTGCGGTGTCATCGTGCTGCCGTCGAAGGGAAGCTCGATGAAGGTCAGCCCGGCGCTTTCCAATGCATCGCGCAGGCGCGCGGCGTGCAGTTCGGGCGGGTTTTCCGCATCGGGGCGATTGCAGATCACAGTGCGAAACCCGGCGGCGGCGATGTCGGCGGCTTGCTCCGGTGCAATTTGCGGCGAAAGGGAGAGATGATCGTTAAGTTTGTGAATATCCATGAAGAGTGGCCTTGGAATGTGGCGGCGAGGCTGTCCAGCGCCGCTCTGTGTGGTCAGAGTTTGTTGATCGGCACCTTGAGAAAGACATCGCCCTGCTCATCAGGGGCGGGCATGTGGCCTGCGCGCATGTTGACCTGAAGCGAGGGGACGATCAGTTTTGGCATCGCCAGCGTGGCATCGCGGGCGTCTCGCATCTCGACAAATTCGGCTTTTGATATGCCGCCGCCGATATGGACATTTGCCGCCTTTTCAGCGCCAACGGTGGTTTCCCAGGCAAATTCGTCGCGGCCCGGCGCCTTGTAGTCGTGGCAGACGAAGATCCGGGTTTCATCGGGCAGGGCGAGGATTTTTTGCACCGACTCATAAAGTGCCGCCGAAGAGCCGCCGGGGAAATCGCAGCGCGCGGTGCCAAAATCGGGCATGAAGAGCGTATCACCGACGAAAGCCGCATCGCCGATCACATAGGTGAGGCAGGCGGGGGTGTGGCCGGGCGTGTGCAGCACATCGCCGCGCAACTGGCCGATGTGAAAGCTGTCCCCCTCGACAAAAAGCCGGTCAAATTGTGAGCCGTCGCGTTGAAATTCGGTGCCTTCATTGAACACCTTGCCGAAGGTGTCCTGCACCACGGTGATGCGATCGCCAATGCCGATCTTGCCGCCGAGTTCCTGCTGAATATAAGGCGCGGCAGAGAGGTGGTCGGCGTGGACATGGGTTTCAAGCAGCCATTCGACGCTGAGCCCTTCGGCGCGCACCCATTCGATGATCTGGTCGGCAGAGGCGGTATCGGTCCGCCCCGAAGCATAGTCGAAATCAAGCACGGAATCGATGATCGCGCAGGCGGTGCCTTGCGGATCACGCAGAACATAAGAAATCGTGTTGGTCGCGTCGTCGAAGAAAGCTTTTACGGTGGGTGGCATTTTGATACCCCGGAGTGAAGCGATGAGTGTCGCCGACGTGGCGATACCTGGGATCATATAATGAAAATGGCATATGTTTCAAGCCCGAGCATGTGCCGGTGTCGCCCCCCGGTTGCATCCGGGCGCGCCGTATTGCCAAACGTCTGCGCCACACTTGTAGTTTGGCGTGATGGCACCAAGTTGTGTGCCGTCTGGCCAATTCAGGGAGCGCGAAAAATGGAAGCGAAATTGCTTGCCGAGTTTGACACGCTGGTGGCGCGCGTGGAGGCGTTGCCCGCCAAACATCAGCACATTTTGCAGGCCGATCTGCATCAATTGGTGGAACGGATGCTGAGCCTTCGAATGGAGCTTCCCGAGGGGCTGCATCAGCTTGACGACCGTTTGACGGATGCGGCGATTGAAGCGCAGTTCGATAATCTTCCGATATAAGCAGTTTTGTGGGCGTGCGCGGCTTGCCCCTTGTGCGAACGCTGGGTTTAATCGAAACTCGGGGGCATAAGAGCGAAGTGGGGCGATTGAATGGTGAACCTGCGTGGCAAACAGGGTGAATAGCAATCTGACGGACGGCGTGCTTGTGCTGAGCTTTGCGGCGGCAGAGCAGGGCCGTGTTGCCGTGCTTGATGCGCCCGCACGCGCCGAAGCGAGCGCGGCATTGAGCGCAGCCGGGGAAGACCCGGCGGTGCGCGCGGTGGTGATCGCTTTCGATACGCGCGGTTTTGCCGGCACGCTACCGCCTGCCGAGGTGGCGGGGCAGGAGGCGGCCCCCACGCTTGGCGCGCTTTGTGATCTGATCGCCGGATTCCCGAAACCGGTCGTGGCGGCGTTGCGCGGGGCGGTGTTTGATGCGGGCGTTGCGTTGGCCTTGGCGGCGCGGGCGCGGATTGCGGTGCGTGGCACGCGGCTGGGGCTGCGCGATATCCGGCGCGGGCTGGTGCCGGGCGCGGGGATTACCCAACGCCTGCCCCGGCTTTTGGGGGCGGATGGGGCGCTGAACGTGATTCTGAGCGGGCGGATGTTCAGCGCTGATGCGCCGCAGATGAGCGGGTTTTTTCAGGCCATTGTCGAGCGCAATGTGGTGGGCGAAGCGGTGCAGGCGGCGCGCGCATTGGTGGCGCAGCCGGTGCCGGTGGCCACGCCCGGATTTGCCGATGCGCCGGGTTATCTGGCCGAGATTGCCCGCCATCAGGCAAAGCGGCAGACGCAGGCGCCGGAAGCCCGCGCGGCGGTGGAATGCGTGGAAGCGGCGCAGCTTTTGCCGCTGGAGGCGGGGCTGGCTTTGGAAGCGGCCTTGCGCGAAGATCTGGCAGCAGGCGCGCGGGCGCGTGGTTTGATCCGGGCGCAGGCGCTGGAGGAGCGGGCGGTGGTGGCGGTGCCCGGCCCGGTGCCGGACACGGTGGTGGTTCTGGGCGATGGTCCAGCGGCGGAGCGGCGGGTGCTGCACCTGCTTGAGGCGGGGCTGAGCGTGCGCTTGGCCGAGCAACACGCGGGCGGGGCGGAGCGGGCGCGGCGCTGGCTGGAGCAGGTTTTTGGCGAACAGGTGCAGCGCGGGCGGCTGCCCAAAGCGGCGGTTGAGGCGGCGTTGGCGCGCTTCGCGGGCGGGCCGTCGGATGCGTTTCTGGGGCAGGGTGATTTGGTGATCGAGGCGTGTGGCGCGCCGCCGGATGCGCTGTCGCCGCTGGTCGAGGTGATCAGGCAGGCAACGCCGGACACGGTGCCGGTGCTGCTTGAATCGCAGATGGCATTGAAGGCAGGCGCGCATGGCGGGCTGTTGCAAGACCGGGTTTTGGGCTGTGCGCATCATCTGACGACCGGTAATCGAAGGCTAAGCGAGTTGGTGGTGAGCGATGCCTCTGCGCCGGACGCGGTGGCGCGGGCGGCGGCGCTTCTGGAGCGGCTGGAGCGGCGGGTGCTGATTAGTCCGCCGCATGACGGGTTGATTGCCGGGCGGCTGATGGCAGCTTTGATGGCGGTGGCGGAATGGTGCGTGGCGCAAGGCGCCAGCCCCGGCGCGGTCGAGGCGGCGCTGGCTTGGCCGCAGGGGCCGTTTCATACCGCCGATGCAGACGGTATGGCCATGCAGGTGACGCGCATGGCGGCCCTTGGCTGGCACGCGCCGTCGGGCGGGCTTTTCCAAGCGTTTGCAGATGAGGGGCGCAGCGGGCGCGCGGCGGGCAAGGGGATTTTCACCTATGCCGCCGGGGGCGGAGCCGCCGCAGAGCCAGACGAGGAGGGCGATGCCATTGTCTTGGGGTGGCGCGGGCCGCAAGAGGCCAGCCTTAGCGCAGAGGAAATCCGCCGTCGGATATGGTCGACCCTGTTCAGCGAAGGGCTGATGCTTTTGCAGGAGGGGCGGGCGGCAAGCGCAGATGATATTGATCTTGCCGCGCTGGAGGCTTTGGGGCTGCCGCGCGCCAGTGGCGGGCCGATGAAAGCCGCCGAGATTCGCGGGCTGATCGCCGTGCGGCGCGAGTTGAAGGCATGGAACGCCGAAGAACCGGCCTTTTGGCAGCCAAGCACCCTGCTTGACGAGATGATCAAGAACGGGGTGCGGTTCGGCGCTTGAGCGCGCTTTAAGCCAAGATTAGGCCAGTATAATGCCGATCACCACCATCATCAGCCCGATAACCGAGATGAAAAGCGCCGCGAGATTGACCGGCATGAGTTTTTCGATACGTGCTTTCAGCGCCGCATTGTCAGCCCCCGCATCGCGCTTGGCCGCGCCGACCTTCAGGCCCACATAGAGCAATCCAATCACGCCGAAGAGGGTGATCGCGGCGCCGCTCCAGATCAGCAATTGCATATCTGCCTCCGTTTGTTTCGGGCTGGTTTTGGGTGCGGCTATCCGATCTGTGCCGCAGCGGCAAGTCATCACCGCACGTTGCCCCCTTGCGGTGCGCCGGGCAGGGCGCTAGCTAGGGGCTTCAACGCATTCAGGAGACACCCGATGGACAGCAACACCCCGACAGATACCAGCAGCGAAAGCTACCGTGTGACGGCGGGTGAATTGCGCCAGTTCATCGAGCGCTTTGAGCGGCTGGAGGCGGAGAAAAAAGATATCGCAGATCAGCAAAAAGAAGTCATGGCCGAAGCCAAGGGGCGCGGGTATGACGTGAAGGTGATCCGCAAGGTGGTCGCACTCAGAAAGCGCGACGCTGACGATATCGCCGAGGAAGAAGCGGTGTTGGAGATGTATAAAGAAGCGTTGGGTATGCGCTGAGGCGGTTGGGGCTGAGGCCGCGCCGCGATTTGGGGTGAAACCCCACCCTACATGCGAATCCGTCGCCTTGCGCGTTCAGGGGGCGATGAAGTTCACGCCCTGAATGCGCGAAATCTCGAACACGTCATCGTCGTAAATCTCGGTCAGTTCGTCGATCAGCTCTTCGGTCCAGCCGGGCAGGTCGATCTCTTCCTCGATCATGTCTTCGCGGGCGAATTTGTCGAGAAACGCCACCATCACCCGGCGTTTTTGTATTTCTGTCATGTCGGGGTGCTGTGCAAGATAGGCGCGGAACCGCTTCATGCCTTCGTGGCTCATGATTTCAGACAACAGATCGAAACCGCCGCGAATCCGGGTGCCGGGATTGATGCCCGCCATTTCGCGGATAATCTGTGCCCAGATCAGCGGCGAATCTTCATTGCACCAGACGGTCAGCGGCACATCGGGATGCGCATGGCGCATCCGCGCGATGAATTCTGACCAGCGCAGGGCGCGCGGATCGGTGCCGCGGGTCAGTTCCATCGGATCGGTGAAATCGGATTTTTCCAACAAGGCCGGCAGGAAGGTGGCCGGATCGCGGATAGCGAAGAACAGCTCGATCTGATCGCCGGGGAACAGCTCTTTCAACTGGGTAACGCGGTCGGGGGCACCATCGTAGAACACGCCACGGGTGATGGCGAATTTGGCGGTGGCGAAAAAATTCTGATTCGACAGCAAAAGCCGCTCTGTAATGTCACCATCGAGGATGGAATCGAGCAGAACATCACGCGCATCAGGGGCAGCCAACCCGCGTTTGAGCGCGCCCATGGATTGCTGAATCAGGCGGCGATACCGGCCGGGCGGTGGGGCAAGGGTGCCAAAATCGGCAAAATCACCACGGTTCTTCATCAGGCATTTCATAAGCCGTTCTTCATCGGTGCGATGAACGCCGACGTGAAAGATAACCTGCATGCCTGTTACGTGCCTCGGGTTTGCCCTTGTCTCGGGCACAGTATAAGCTGTTTTGCGGGTGAGGGAACCGCATTCGGGCAAGAAGGCAGCGATGGCAGGTCTGGAAAGCACAGTTGCGGCCACGAGAGTGCGCTGGCGGTTCGATCCGTGGTCTGTGGGGGCAATTCTGATTGCGCTTGTCGTGCTGGCACCAATTGCGGCGGTGATCGGGTTTGCGTTTTTCCCGAAAGACAATATCTGGCCGCATCTTATTGCCACCACCTTGCCGCGCTATGTGAAAAACACGCTGGTGTTGATGGGGGCCGTGGGCCTGTTGACGGCGATGGTCGGCACCGGGGCGGCGTGGATTGTCGCGCGCTATTCGTTTCGCGGCGCGCGCTGGATGGAGTGGCTTTTGTTGTTGCCGCTGGCGGTGCCCGGCTATGTCGGTGCCTATGCGTTGGTTGATCTGCTGGAATATGCCGGGCCGGTGCAGACGGGCTTGCGCGGTGTGTTTGGCTGGCACAGCGCGCAGGAATACTGGTTCCCGGAAATTCGCTCCATGGGGGCGGCGATCGTGGTGCTTTCAGCCTCGCTTTATCCCTATGTTTATCTGCTGAGCCGGAACGCCTTTCGGGAGCAATCGGGAGCGTCCGAAGAGGTGGCGATGTCGCTTGGCACCGGTGCTTGGGGGCGGTTCTGGCGGGTTGGGCTGCCGCTGGCGCGCCCGGCGATTGCCGCCGGGGTGGCCATCGTGATGATGGAAACGGTGAACGATTTCGGCACGGTGGATTTCTTTGCGGTGCAGACGCTGACCATGGGGATTTTCAGTGTCTGGCTGGAAAGCAACAACGTCGGCGGGGCGGCACAGCTTGCTTCTGTTGTGCTTGCGCTGGTGATTGTTCTGGTGCTGCTGGAAAAGCTGTCGCGCCGCAAGGTCAAGTTCTTTTCGTCCGCCCGGCAGCATCGCCCGGTGACACGCACCGCGCTGTCGGGCTGGCGCGCGGCGGTGGCACTTGGCCTTTGCCTGATCCCGTTTTGCATGGGATTCGTGCTGCCTGCGGGGGTGATCCTTTCTCGCGCGCTTGGCCATCCTGAGTTGTGGCTGCACGGTGATATTCTGTCGGCGCTGTGGAATACCGTCACGGTGGGAGGGATCGCCGCGCTGGTGACGGTGCTGGCGGGGGTGTTCATGGTCTACGGCGCCCGGATTTCGGGGCGCGCGTTGCCCAAGCTGCTGATGCCGGTGACGACGATCGGCTATGCCGCGCCCGGTGCGGTGCTGGCGGTCGGCATTTTCCTGCCGCTGGCGGCCATAGATCACCGGGTTGCCGATCTGATCGAAGCGGTGACAGGGCAGGATGTCGGCCTTGTGCTGACCAGCACGGCGTTTGCATTGGTGCTGGCCTATACGGTGCGGTTCTTCGCCATCGCGCAAGGGGCGGCGGATGCGGCAATGGGCCGGGTCTCGCCATCGCTGCCGATGGCGGCGCGCTCGCTCGGGCGCAGCCAGGGCCGGGTGTTGCGCGAGGTTTACTACCCGCTCATTCGCGGCTCTCTGGGCTCGGCGTTGCTTTTGGTGTTCGTCGATTGTGTGAAGGAATTGCCTGCCACCATGCTGCTGCGCCCGCCCTTCGGATTTGACACGCTGGCCACGTTGACCCACGAGCAGGCCAGTCTTGAGAACCTCACCGGCGCGGCGCCAGCGGCCACGATGATCATCGCCGTGGGGCTGTTGGCCGTGGGGCTTTTGGCGCGCGCCAATCGCTAAGGCGCGAGGTGCAGATTCAGCATTGCGCGACCCGCCCCGCGTGCTGTAACACGCGCGTCGAGTGCCCCTATAGCTCAGCTGGTAGAGCAACTGATTTGTAATCAGTAGGTCCGCGGTTCGAGTCCGTGTGGGGGCACCATTTCAGCTTGGGAGAATGAACGGGGAGGATAGGTGTTCCGCGCCCTCGGCATGTGATGCTGTGGCAGCGGCGAAATGTTGACTGTGGGGACCTTGAAAGGGTTTGGGCGGAGGGGCGCGCCTTGGGCGGGGTTTGGGGCGTCAGGTGCTGCTTGATTCGAGAGTTGATTGTTTTCCTTTGATCGCTGTGGCGGGTGGCGGGCATGGTGGGCGTGTCGGCGGCTGGGGGGCGCAATTGACAGCTGTGCCTTGGCGCGCCTAGCATTGAGGCGACCGGTTGGAGGGCCGAATGGATATTCGCACATATGCAGGTTTTGCGGTTGTGGCCGAGTTGGGCAATGTGACCCGCGCGGCGGAGCAGTTGAGTCTGACGCAATCGGCAGTCTCGCGGCAGTTGAAGGCGCTTGAGACGTCTTTGGGGTTGAAGCTGTTTGAGAAGGCGGGGCGAATGTTGCGTCTGACGGCAGAGGGCGAAGCGCTTTATTCGCGCGTTACGGCGCTATTGGAAGCCGAGCGGGGGTTGAGAACCTTTGCCGATGACCTCAAGCGCGACGCGGCGGGGTTGCTTAAGATTGGGTCGTGTTCGCAGTTGATAGAACGCTATCTGCCAGCGGTTTTGAAGGAATGGAACCGTGAGAACCCCGGCATTGATATCAGGATCGAGGACGGAGGCGGGCCGGAGCTTGCAGACAAGCTGCGGGCCGGGGCGATCAACCTCACGATTTCGGCGATGCCGTTGCATCCGATAGAGAATTTCGAGATGGTCCGGCTGGGGCGGCTGGCGTTTCTGGCGGCGGCAACGCCCGATTTTCTTGAGGAGACCGGGCGGCCGATCGAGATGGCGGAGCTTCTGGCGCATCCGATCCTGACGCAGAACAATCGCCATGCCTCGCGCGAGGTGTTTGACGCGGCTTGCCGCCTGATCGGTGAACCGGCCAAGGTCGTGATGGAGAGCTATTCGCCGCATACGCTTTTTTCGATGGCGGAGGGGGGATTGGCGTTGCCGTTGTGCCGTCTTCGGCGCGGGTGACGGGGCGCGCTCTGGTTGTGCGGCCGTTGGCGCTCAATGGTGATCCGGTGCTGTTTGACATCTGCGCGATGTGGGATCGGCGTGCGCCGCTGCCGGCCTATGGGCACAGGTTTGTCGAGGCGCTGCGCGCCCATATAGAGGCCAGCGAGGCCATCGAGTCTGTGCGAAATAATGACGAACGGCCAAAACTGCGCATCCTTTGAGACGCCCTAAAACCATTCCTGTTTCGCATTGAATTCGACCTGAATTATTCATTGGACGTATCGTCAGAGTCGCGCTTAGGCTTGCTCGCGGTGCGGCCCTGATGGGGGCTGCGGGGGGATTCTGTCAGGTTACTCAATGAACAAAGGAAAGTTTTCTGGGGGTTGGAAGCTTGATCAGGCGCGCATCGTGCTTGCGATCACTGTGGTGATCTTTGCAATCGCCGCGGTCACACTTTCGGGGTTTCTGACCACTGGAAACGTCATCGCCATCGTGCGGTCGGTTGCCGTGCTGGGGATTCTCGCGCTTGGTATGGGGATTGTCATTGTCGGGCGTGGGATTGACCTGTCGATGGTGGCGATTATGGCGATGTCGGTTGCGTGGTATCTGCAACTGCTGAATTCGGGCTGGTCTGATCATAGCGCACTTGCCATGGCGCTGCTGTTTGTTCTGGCGATTGGAGCGGTGAATGGCTTTCTGGCGGCCTATGCCGATGTGCCGGCGATTTTCGTAACACTTGCGACCGGCTCTTTTACCTTTGGTTTTGTGCGCTCGCAGTTGATCCCGCAGGACGCGGTAATGGTGCCCTCGGAGCACTGGATCATTGGGGTCGGGCAATTCCGGCTGGAGGGGATTCCGGCGGATATCTATGTTTTTCTTGCGCTTTCGTTGGCGGCGTTCCTGTTTTTGCGGTTCACCAAATGGGGGCGCTACATCTATTACGCGGGCGACAATCCGGTAGCGGCGCGCAATGCGGGAATGCCGGTGCGCCCGATGATGGTGCTGCGCTATGTCCTGTCGGCGTTGGCGGCGTTCACCGCCGGGTTGCTGACGGCGGCGAGCCTGCAATCCATCAACACCCGGATCGTGAACGGCACGCTTTTATATGACATCGTGCTGGTCGCGGTGATTGGAGGGATTGGTCTTTCGGGGGGCAAGGGCGGGGTGAAGAATGTCCTGATCGGGGCATTTCTGATCGGTGTCTTGCTGAATGTGATGACGATCCTCGATATTCCGGAGCTTTACCAGAACCTGATCAAATCCACGATTCTGCTGATCGCAATCATCGTCGATGGGCTGTTGAATCCACGCGACGAACAAACCGCCCAACAAGGCGACATATGACCGAAACGACCCAAACTACAAAGCTTGGGCAAAACCAACAAAGCGAGGGAACACGATGAAACTTCTTAAAACATTTGTCGCAGCCGCGACGATCGCGTTGACGGGCCTGGCCACGAGCGCGCCAGCGTCCGCTGACAGTGACCCCGGCCCGGCGGCCTATCACGAGGCGCTGAACGGCAAGCGGGTGATTTTGATTCCGCTGGCGATGGGCTTTGATCTGGCGCAGGGCTGGGCGGCGATCCTGAAGCGCGAAGTGACGGCCTTTGGCGGCACCTTCGAGACACGCGATCCGAACTGGTCAACAGAGGCCGGGGCGCAGGCGATTACCGAGGCGATCTCCTCAACTCCAAAACCGGATGTGCTGGTGGTGATGGCGCCGGACCTCAACTCTTTCTCGCGTCTGTTGAAGAAAGCGCAGAAGGCGGGCATTTATGTTTTGCTGATCGACAACCCGGCGAACTTCAAGGCTGATGCCTATCTTGGCAGCGACTGGACCAATCTTGGCGCACTTGAAGCGGGTGCGGCGGTTGAAGCCTGTGGCGAGGGCACATCCGGCAAGATCGGTCTGGTTCAGGGCGATGAGGTGAACGCCACCAGCCTGTTCCAATATGAAGGCATCATGAAGGTGCTCGACAAGCATCCAAACCTCAAGGTGGTTGCCAAGCCCGATTCCAACTGGGATCCGACCACGTCGCGGACGGTGACGGCGACGATGCTGCGGCAGAACCCGGACATGTGTGCGATCATTGATTTCTGGGATGGCGATGCAACCGGCGCGGCGGCAGCGATCCGCGATGCGGGGTTGCAGGGCAAGGTTAAGCTGATCACGACCGGCGGTGGTGAGAAATCGGCTGATTGCGACATGCTGGAGAACGGCACCTATGACGCGGTGGTGATGACCGAGCTTGTCCGCGAGGGTGGCGACATGGTTGCGATGATCAAGTACCTGCTGCAAAGCGGCGTGCAACCGGGTGAGCATTCCGCCTATATTTATACGCTGGAGCACGCGACCACCAAGGCGAATATGCGCCCTGACAGCTGCTGGGATCTCAAGGCGTTGCAGGCGCTCGCCAACTAAGCCGCGCCCAACCGGCGCTTGATAACAAGACCTGCGGCGGCCGGAAGCTCCGGCCGTCTGCCCCCTTGCTCACGGATATCAGATGACCCTCCGAGAACGGCTTCAGGCCTGGCGCTATAACTTGATCCCCGATCATATCATCGGCGAGATTTTGCAAAAACGCTGGACCGACAACGCGATCCCCTTTCTGGCGCTGGTGATTACGGTGGCCGTGTTCGGCTCTGCGATCTCGGGGTTTTTCAACCTGATGTCGCTACAGGCATCGACGCGGCAACTGGGCGAGTTCATCCTTGTGGTCATCGGCCTTTCGGTGGTGATGCTCGGGGGTGGGATTGATCTTGCTGTCGGGTCGATCTTTGCCCTTGGAGCGTTCGCCGCTGTCACCTGCTTTTTCATTTTCCATCTGCCAACAAGCGTGGCGTTTCTGGCAGCCCTTGTTACCGGCATCGTCTTTGGGGCGGTGAATGGCTATCTGATCGGCTATCTGCGGCTTCGGGCGTTCCTGACGACGCTGGTGACGTTCATCATTGGCCGCGCACTTTATGAGATTCTGGTGGTCAATTTCGGCTCCAAGGTGCAGCTTTCCGATGCCTCTTCGGACATGTGGGATTTCATCGGTGACGGGACCATCCTTGGCCTGTCGGTTTCGATGTTCGTGGCGTTGGTTCTGGCGGTTGTCACCCATATTGCGCTGACCCGTTCGCGCCCCGGATGGCATGTGTTGGCGGTTGGCGGGTCGCGCCGGTCGGCCCATAACGCGGGCATTCGGGTCCGGCATACGGTGTTTTTGACCTATGTTTTTTCGGGCGCGTGTTCTGCCGTTGCCGGGTTTCTGATTGCCACCCGGCTCTCGGGGGCGGGGCCGGGCACCGGGCAGGGGTTGGAGATTCTTGCGCTGACCGCTGCCGTGGTGGGCGGCAATTCGCTGGGCGGGGGGCGTGGCTCTGTCGCCAAGGGGTTGATGGGGGCGGTGATTGTTCTGGTGATGACCAACGGGTTGATCCGGCTTGGCTATGGCACCGGGACCAATCAGATGGTGCTGGGCCTGTTATTGGCCGCTGCGGTGACGATTGATATTCGCTGGCTGAAGAACCGCCACAAGGTGCTGAACGAGGTTTACGTCGCGCCGGTTTACCTGCGGCTTGGCAAGGCGGAATCGGCGGAACCGGGGTCGGGCACGCAATATGAGTTGAACAACCAGCTATCGGAGGCCTCGGCCATCGGGTTGGGAGAGTTGGAAGGGCCGGAGGATGTTATCCTTGACCGCGATGAGAACCTCTATTGCGGCACGCGCCACGGTGAGATCATTCGCTTTTTCGCGCCGGATTACACCCGCCACGAGGTTTTTGCCCATATCGGAGGCTTCCCGCTGGGGCTTGCTTTTGATCGCGATGAGAACCTGCTCTCCTGTGTCGGGGCGATGGGGCTTTACAAGATTGCGCCGGATGGGGAGGTCACGCGGCTTTCGGCGGAGACCCGGCGTTCGCTGACTTCGATTCAGGATGATGCACGGCTACGTGACCCCAACGACCTTGATATCGCGCCGGACGGGAAGATTTATTTCACCGATTCCACCAAGCGCTATGACGCCCATGAATGGGCGATCGATTCGATCGAGAACCGGGGGACCGGGCGGTTGTTGGTTTATGATCCCGCGACCGACAAGACGACGACCCTGCTTGACGGGTATCGCTACACCAACGGTGTGGCGATGGCGCATGACAACAAGTCGCTGCTGTTTTGTGAAAGCTGGGCAAACCGGATTCACCGCTATTGGCTGGAAGGGCCGAAGGCGGGCACGGCGGAATGCGTGATCCGCGATATGCCGGGCTATCCTGACAACATCAACCGTGCCTCGGACGGGAATTACTGGATGGCGTGGCTGGGGATGCGGACGCCGTCGTTTGATCTGTCGCTGCGCCATCCGGGGATGCGCAAGCGGATGGCACGGCGATTGCCGCAGGATGAATGGCTGTTTCCCAACATCAACACCGGCGGCATCGTGAAATTCAACGACAAGGGCGAGATATTGCAGACCTTCGGCGATCTGTCGGGCCAGTCGCATCCGATGGTGACCTCGATCCGTGAACACAAGGGCGAGCTGTTTATCGGTGGAATTTTGAACAACCGGATTGGCCGTTTCAAGATTGAGGGTGCCGATCCGAACTGGACGGCGCTGGATGAGTATTGGGGGAAACGGCCATGATTTTCGATCCGATCCTCGACATATTTCGCGGGCGCGCCATCACCATTCCGCCGCTCGATGGCGCGTTGCGGCCCAACACGGCGCTGGATGAGGCGGAGGTTCTGGTCGAGATGCCTGCGCCGGATAACCTTGTTTGGAGTGAGGGGCGGCTGTTGTGGTCTTCCGGGGCGGATTTGTTGGAAATGACGCCGGACGGGCCAGTGCCGCGCGCGACATTTTCGGCAGAGGTGACGGCGGTGGCGGTGGCGGCGGATGGCACGCTTGCCGTGGCGAGTGATGATGGCAGGTTGAACGAGGCCGGGCAGGAGGTAGCGTTGCCGGGTGGCGTGGCCTGCATTACCGCGCTGGCCTATGGGCCGGACGGGGCGCTTTGGCTGGCGAATGGATCGGCGCGGCATCCGGCTTCGGCCTGGGTGGTGGACTTGATGGAGAAGGGGGCCACGGGGTCGCTTTGGCGCCGGGCCGCGGGCGGGGCGTTCGAGAAGGTGGCCGGTGAGCTTGGCTGGCCGAACGGGCTTTTGCCGGACGCGGCGGGTGTCACGATTAGCGAAAGCTGGCGGCATTGCCTGCTTCGGCTGGAGGGCGGCAAGGCGCACCCGGTGCTCAGGCATTTGCCGGGTTATCCCGGACGACTTTCCCCGGCCGCGGACGGTGGCGCGTGGTTGAGCGTCTTTGCCCCGCGCACCCGGTTGATCGAGTTCGTGTTGCTGGAAAAGCAGTATCGCTATGACATGATGGCAGAATTTCCAGCCGATTACTGGATCGCACCGGCATTGCGCTCGGGTGGGAGCTTTCTTGAGCCGCTGCAATGCGGTGGCATCCGCACGATGGGTGTCCATAAGGCATGGTCGCCCAGCCGCTCTTATGGGTTGGTGGTGCGGCTTGGCCCGGATATGGCACCGCTGGCCAGTTACCACAGCCGCGCCAACGGCAAGCGGCATGGCGTGACCAGCGCGTTGGAGGCCGAGGGGCGGCTTTTCATGGGCTCAAAAGGCGGTGACGCCATACTGACGCGGGAGGCCCATTGATGGAACCGATCATTCGCATGGAAGGTGTTTCCAAGGCGTATCGCGGTGTGCCTGCGGTGCAGAACGTGGATTTCGACCTGCGCGCAGGGGAAATCCATGCGCTTGTCGGTGAGAATGGCGCCGGGAAATCGACCTTGACCAAGATGCTGGCGGGCGTGGTGGAGCCAAGCGGCGGCCGTATCCTGCTGGACGACAAGGAAGTCACGTTTGACGGCCCGGATAAGGCGCTGGATGCGGGGATTGCGATGGTGTTTCAGGAAACCAGCCTGATCCCCTCGATGACCGTGGCGCAGAACCTTTATCTGGGGTCGGAGAAATTTCTGAACCGGCTGCGCGGCACTTATATTTCGGCGCAGCAATTCTTGCAGTCGCTGAACTTCGCGGTTGATCCGGCGGCGATTGTCGAGACCTTGGGCGCGGCAAAGCGGCAGATGGTCGAAATCGCGCGGGCGGTGCATCACAACGCCCGCGTCATCATTTTCGATGAGCCGACGGCGTCGCTCACGCCAGAGGAAAAACGCTATTTCTTCTCGTTGCTCAAGCGGCTGAAAGAGAGCGGGGTGGCGATTGTCTTTATCTCGCACGCTTTGGAAGAGGCGCTTCAGATTTCCGACCGGCTGACCATCTTGCGCGACGGGGAGTTGGTCGAGCATGGCGATACGACGGAATTTGATCGTGACAAGATCATTGCGGCAATGGTCGGGCGCACATTATCGGGCGCGCTTTACACCGCGCGGGATGCGGAACAGCTAAGAAAACCGGGGCGCAAGGTACTGTCGGTGCAGGATATTTCGCAAGGGGCGATGGTGCGCAACAGCTCGTTCTCGGTCTTTGAGGGGCAGATCACCGGGGTGTTCGGGTTGATCGGCTCGGGCCGCACGGAGACGTTCAAGATCGTGGCGGGGATTACCAAGCGCGACTTCCTGCGTGGCGGCGCGATTGAGCTCAATGACAAGCCGGTGCGGTATTACACGCCGGGGGAAGCGGTGCATGACGGCATTGCTTACGTGACCGAAGACCGCAAGACCGAAGGGTTTTTCGAGACCATGTCGGTGGCGGAGAACCTGTTTGGCGGTCTATTGGCCGCTCCAGCGCACCGCTCCATGGTGGTCAGCACCGCCGAGATGAAGGCGCTGGCGGCGGACTGGTCCGCGCGGCTTAACATTCGCACCATCAACGAGGATGCGCAGGTGGTGGAGCTGTCGGGGGGCAACCAGCAGAAAGTGGTGATCGGCAAAGGGTTGGTGCAAAAGCCCAGCCTTGTCATCTTCGATGAGCCGACACGCGGCGTGGACGTGGCCGCGATTGCCGAAATTCACAAGATTATCAATGACCTTGCCGATGCGGGGTTGGCGGTTGTCATGATCTCTTCCTACTTGCCCGAGGTGTTGAACCTGTCCGACCGGATTCTGGTGTGCCGACAGGGGCGGATTGTTGAAGAGCTTTCGCCGTTCGAGGCGACGGAAGAGAAGATCATGTATGCCGCCGTTCACTAAGCCTTGATCAAGGAGACGAGACAGACATGGCCGAAACATGGACCTATTGGCGCGGCGACTGGCATCAGGGTGATTTGCGCATTCTGGGGGCGGCCTCACATGCCACGTGGCTGGGCAGTCTGGTGTTTGACGGGGCGCGGTTTTTCGACGGTGTGACGCCCGATCTTGACCGCCATTCGGCGCGGGTCAATCACTCTGCGCGTGCGCTGTCGCTCAAACCGGACTTGAGTGGGGAGGCGATTGAGGGGCTGACGCGTGACGGGCTGAAGAAATTCGAGAGTGGCACCGATGTTTATATCCGCCCGATGTATTGGGCCGAGGAAAGCGCCGCAGGGGTGTTGCCGCCGGACCCGGAAAGCACCGATTTCGCGCTTTGCCTTGAGGCAATGCCGATGGTGGCGCCGAAGGGGTTCACCCTGACCACGACGCGGTTCCGCCGCCCGACGCTTGACGTGATGCCGGTGAACGCCAAGGCGGCCTGCCTTTATGCCAACAACGCTCGCATGGTGCGCGAAGCGCAGGCGAAGGGGTTTGACAATGCATTGACCTTTGATGCGAACGGCAATGTGGCCGAACTTGCCACGGCGAATGTGTTCATGGTGCGCGGCGGTGAGGTGTTCACGCCGGCCCCCAACGGCACGTTCCTTGCCGGGATCACCCGGCGGCGGGTGGTCAAGCTGCTGCGTGGTGCGGGGATTTCCGTTCACGAGGTGACGCTGAGCGTGGATGATTTCCACGCGGCGGAGGAAATTTTTTCCACCGGCAATATCTCCAAGGTCGTTGCGTGTGTTGGATTCGAGGGCCGGGACCTGCCAACCGGCCCGATCGCAGAGCGTGCCCGCGCGCTTTATTTGGACTGGGCAAAATCTACCGAGTGAAATCATAAGGAGTAAAGACATGGCAACCGTCAAACTTTGGACCGATGAGGAGGTCGCTGCCGATCCGGTGGTCGCGCGCGTTTTTGCAGACATCCGCGCGGCGCGCGGGTCAGATTTTGTCAATAACTTCTGGCGTGGTTTGGCGAACCAACCGGCGCTGCTTGAGGAGACATGGGAGCGCCTGAAAAGCGTGATGACCGGGGATACGGCGCTACCGCCGGCGTTTCAGGAAATGCTTTATGCGGCCGTGTCGATTGCCAATTCCTGTGTCTATTGCATCCATTCGCACACCGCGGCGGCGCGCGCGAAAGGGATGACGGACGAGCAATATGCCGAGATGCTTGCCATTGTCGGGCTTGCGGCGCAGACCAACCACCTTGTCACCGCGATGCAATTGCCGGTCGACGAAGCCTTTCTGGTCTGAGCCGATGGCACATGCGCTTGTTTGTTCCGCCCCCGGTGGCCCTGATACGCTTGTCTGGACACAGCTAAGCGAGGGCGCGCCGGGTTCGGGTGAGGTTTTGCTGCGCCAGACCGCGATCGGCGTGAACTTCATCGACATCTATTATCGCACCGGGCTTTACCCATGGCCGACCCCGACACTGATTCCGGGGGCGGAAGCGGCCGGGGTGATCGAGGCCGTCGGGCCGGACGTGACGGGCTTCGCGCCGGGCGACAGGGTGGCCTATATCACGCCGTTCGGGGCGTATCGTGAGATGCGCATTCTTCCGGCCGAGCAGTTGGTGCGCCTTCCCGACGGAATTGCGCCCGAGGTTATCGCAGGCGCACTGCTTAAGGGGCTGACCGCGCAATACCTTGTGACGGCGTCCTATCCGGTGCGCCGTGGTGATGTCGTTCTGGTTCATGCAGCGGCGGGCGGGGTCGGGTTGATCCTTGGCCAGTGGCTTGCCGCGCTTGGGGTTGAGGCCATCGGCACGGCGGGCGGGCCGGAGAAGGTGGCTTTGGCCAAGACCCATGGCTATGCCCATGTGATTGATTACCGGACGGAGGATTTCGTGGCGGAGGTCACACGGATTACCGGCGGCAAGGGCTGTGCTGCGGTTTACGATTCGGTCGGGGCGGATACCTGGCGCGGGTCGCTCGCCTGTCTTGCGCGGCGCGGGCATTTGGTGAATTTCGGGCAGTCATCGGGGATGATCACCGGGTTCGCGCTTGCCGATCTGGCGAAGGGATCACTGACGGCGACGCGCCCGATGCTGTTTGATTTCATCTCTGAACGCGCGGAACTGCTGGAACGGAGTGCGGATCTGTTTTCGCGCATCCTTGACGGGACGTTGAAATTCGACGTGGCCCAAACCCGGCGGCTGCGCGAGGCGGGGGCCGTGCATGAGGAAATGGAAGCCCGCAAGACTGTGGGATCGACAGTTCTGCTGCCTTAGCGCCGTGGCCGTGGCCGTGGCCGGGGGCGGCGCGGCTGCGCGGCAAGCGTGATGCTGCGCTGTGCGCCGGGGGCGAGGTTGCCGAGCGCCCAATCACCGATCTGAGTGCGGATGAGGCGCAGCGTGGGATGACCGATGGCGGCGGTCATCCGGCGGACCTGCCGGTTGCGGCCTTCGGTGATGGTGATTTCGATCCAGCTGTCGGGGACGGATTTGCGCACCCGGATGGGCGGGGTGCGCGGCCAGAGCCAACCGGGGTCTGCCATGAGGCGCGCTTTTGCCGGGCGGGTGGGGCCGTCGTTTAACGGAACGCCCGCGCGCAGGGCGATGAGCGCCTCTTCAGACGGCAAGCCTTCGACCTGCACCAGATATGTCTTGGGCAGTTTGTGGCGCGGTGACGAGATGCGGGCCTGCAAGCCGCCATCATCGGTGAGCAACAGAAGCCCTTCGCTGTCACGGTCAAGCCGTCCGGCGGGATAGACCGCCTTTTCATGAATGAAGGCAGAGAGGGTCGGGCGTTTGGTTTCGCTGCCTTTATCGGTAAATTGCGACAGCACGCCGAAGGGTTTGTTGAACAGGATCAGGCGGGGCATGAGGCGGCGGTGGGCGGGCCTTCGGGGGGCATATTCGCGGCGTGGCGCGGGGGCGGGTGAGGGAGCCTCCGGCGGGGATATTTTTGGCAAAATGAAGCATGCGGGCGATGGCGGGGCGGGTCATGCGTTGCCGTTGCCGGTGAAGCGCGCGGCATCGGCGGCGGCGCGGCGGATGGCGTTCGATTTATGCATGGTTTCTTCGAACTCGGCGTCCGGGTCGCTGTCGAAGACCACACCGCCACCGGCCTGAATGTAAAGGGTTTCATCCTTGACCAACGCGGTGCGCAGGGCGATGCAGATGTCCATGTCGCCGCCGGATGAGAAATAGCCGACACCGCCGCCGTAAAGCCCGCGTTTTTCCGGCTCCAGTTCATCAATGATCTGCATGGCACGGACTTTCGGCGCGCCCGAGACGGTGCCAGCGGGAAGCCCGGCGAGCAGGGCGGAAAGCGCGTCATGTTCGGGGGCAAGCTCACCCACCACGTTGGAGACGATGTGCATGACATGGGAATAGCGCTCGATGGTGAATTTCTCGGTCGGATGAACGGTGCCGATACGGGCGACGCGCCCGACATCGTTGCGCCCGAGATCAAGCAGCATGAGGTGTTCGGCGCATTCCTTGGCATCCGAGAGCAAATCTTGTTCAAGCGCGAGGTCTTCTTCGCGGGTTTCCCCGCGCGGGCGGGTGCCGGCGATTGGGCGGATGGTGATTTCGGAGCCGAACACCCGGACGAGGATTTCGGGTGAGGCGCCGACCACCTGAAAGCCGCCGAAGTTGAAGTAGAACATGAACGGCGACGGGTTGGTGCGCCGGAGCGAGCGGTAGAGCGCGAAGGGGGGCAGGCGGAAATCCTGCGCCCAGCGTTGCGAGGGGACGACCTGAAAGATGTCACCGGCGCGGATGTAGTCCTTGGCCGTCTCGACTGCGGCCTTGTAGGCGGCGCGGGTGAAGTTCGAGCGCGGCGGGGCATCGGGTTCGGCCTGCCCGAGATCGCGCGATTGGGGCAGGGCGCGGTCAAGATCACGCACCGCATCCATCACCCGTTCGGCGGCCTGTGCATAGGCGGCGCGCGGTGATTGGCCATCGGTGGCCCAAGCGGGCGCACAGACCGTGACCTCGCCATTGACGCCGTCGAGCACGGCCACGACGGTGGGGCGCAAAAGCGTGGCATCGGGCAGGCCGAGCGGGTCGGGCGGGACATCGGGCAGATGTTCGACAAGGCGGATCATGTCATAGCCGAGATAGCCAAACAGCCCGGCAGAGGCGGCAGGCAGGCCTTCGGGCAGGGCGATTTTCGATTCCGCCAGCAGGGCGCGGAGATTGTCGAGCGGGTGGCCTTGCTCATCCTCGAAGGCCGCTGAATCAAAGCGGGCGGCGCGGTTGATCCGGCTTTGTTCGCCGTGGCATTGCCAGATCAGATCGGGTTTCATGCCGATGATCGAATACCGCCCGCGCACCTCTCCGCCGGTGACGGATTCGAGCAGGAAACAATCGCGCGCGGCCCCGGTGAGTTTGAGCATGAGCGACACCGGCGTGTCGAGATCGGCGGCAAGCCTTGCATAGACCAGTTGGTTCTCTCCAGCCTCGAAACCGCGTGCGAACTCCTCAAATGCCGGGGTGAGCTGCATCGGGCTGCCTTATTGGAAGCTTGAGTTGATGGCGTTGATCGCGTTCTGATCGAGCTTCAGCCCGGCACGCCCTTGCACATCATTGATGTAATACTGAAAGAGATCCTGTGCGCGTGCGCTGGCTGCTTGCTGTTCGAGCGCATCGCGCAGGGCGGTAACATCCTTGTCGGTGTCATCGGGTTTGTGGATCGCATCGAGGCGGACAATCTCGGCACCGCCGGGCATCGGCAGCACGCGCGATTCACCAACGGCCATCTTGAACACGGCGGGCAGGAAATCGGCTGTGGTGCCTGTGATGAAGCCTTGGCGGGTGATGTCTTTCTCCTGCGTGACGGTAAGACCAAGCGACGCCATATCGGTGGCCGGATCAATTTTCGGCAACAGAGCTTCGGCCTTTGCGACAAGCCGGGAGGTTAGGGTGTCTTCTTCCCAAGCGGTGACGACATCGTCGCGGACCTGATCAAGCGGTTGCAGTTTCGGCGGCAGCACCTCGTCGAGCCGCATGGCAAGCAGGCCGCCATCATCAAGCGCGATGACTGCGGGGAAATCATTGGTGGTGAGTTTGGCCGCTTCTTCCTGAAACGCGGCATAGCCAGCGGCCCCTTCGGAACTATCTTTGGTCCAGTCGACATGGGCAAGCTGCATGTCGGTTTCCTTGGCAACGTCTTCGAGCGTTGCACCGCTGGCAAGCAGATCGTCGATATCGTCGCGCATCTGGTCAAGCTCGCGCCGGGCGCTGCCCTGAGCCAGTTCTTCGTGCAGGGTTTTGCGCGCTTCTTCGAAGGTCTGTTTCTGTGCGGCAAGCACACCGTTCACCCGAAAGAGAGCCGGGCCGATATCGGTTGTGAACGGGCCGATCACCTGTCCGGTCTGGGCGGAGAAGACGGCGTTGCCGGCTTTGCCGAGTTCCTTCTTTTCGACATCGCCCATGTCCGTATCGGAAAGCTCAAGCCCGCGATCCTTGACGATGTCTTCAAAGGTTTTCTCGCCTTTCTCGATGGAAACTTTGGCCGCTTCTGCGGTTTTCTCATCGGGGAAACCCAGACGTTCGACCAGCCGCCGCTCAGGCGTGTTGAATTCATCGGCGCGGTCTTCGTACTGCTGTTTGAGGGCCGCTTCATCGACATCGACCTTGTCGAGGATCATGTCGGGGGTAAGCCATGTATAGGTGATGCGTTTGCGCTCAGGCAGGGTGAACTCGGCCTTGTGCGCATCGTGGAATGCCTTGAGGGCCGCCTCGTCCGGGGTGGGAAGGGGGGCGTCAAGATCATCTTCGGAAAGCCGCGCCCAAGTGAAATCCCGGCGCTCTGCCAGATAGTTGACCAACGTATCGGCGTAGATATGGCCCGGCGGCACGCCGGTAAGCACGGCGGATTGCAACAGGCCGCGGGCAAGCTCTTCGCGGATGCCGTCTTCGAACTCGCGTTCCGACTGACCGGAGCGGCTCAGATAAAATTTGTAGGCTTCGCGGTCGAACTTTCCGTCGAGCCCTTGAAAGCCTTTGATGTCGAGAAGTTGGTCACGCAGATTCTTGTCACCGACGGAAATTCCTTGCCGGGCGGCTTCGTTATCAAGCGCGGTGGTGGCAATCAGCCGGGCGAGGGCGATCTGATCAAGGTTCATGTCGCGCGCGGTGCTGAATGGCAGGGCTTTGCCGGTTTGTTTCTGGGCGCTGCGAATCTCGTCTTGCAAGGCGCGATGATAGGCGCTTGAGCTGATGTCCTTGTCGCCCACAGAGCCGATCGAGCGGGCAGAGCCGGAGAAATTGGCGACACCGAACCCGCCCAGCCCCAGAACGAGCAGGGCCATGAGAATCCAGACGAGGGTTTTGCCGGTACTGCCTGCCATGAATGGGCCTTTCCTGAAGATCTTGAGGGTCTTGGGGCTTTGAGGTTGTCTATTGCTTTGGCGAGACAGGGGCAAGAGGCCGGGCGTGGTTTTGGGCGTGGTTTTGGCCGTGGTTCTGGCCGGGCCAATCAGGCATTGAACGCGGTGAGCCGGGAGAAGAAGCCGTCGATTTCTGATGCGTCGATATTGGCGAAGGCGATGCGGGCCTGACGCGGGCCAGCCGGGTCGTCTTCGGGGGTGAACATGGTGCCGGGCAAAAGCAGGATGCCAGCGTCCGCGACCAGCCGTTTGGCCAGCGCATCGGAGGGCAGGGCGAAGGGGTGTTCGACATAGGCGAAATAGGCACCAAGCCCCATGAGCCGCCAGCCACGTGCCGCAAGGCGGGGGAACTGTGCTTTGATGGCGGCGCGGCGCGAAAGAATCTCGGCCCGCTCGCCCGCCAGCCAGTCATCGAGATGGCGCATTCCCCAAAGTGCCGCACGCTGGCCCAATTGGTTGGGGCAAATGGTGACGGTATCGAGGAATTTTTCGGCCTCGGACAGCAGGGGCACAGAGCCGGTGAGCGCGCCGATGCGGTGGCCGGTGAGGCGGTAGGCCTTGGAGAAGGAATAAAGCTGAACCAGTGTATCAAACCAGTCGGGATCGGTGAAAAGGGTATGAGGTGGCTCATTGCTCGAATGAAAATCACGGTAGGTTTCATCGAGGATCAGCTTGATGCCGTGCGCGCGGGCCAGATCGAAGAAGGCGCGGATCGTGGCGGGGGGATATTCCACGCCGCCGGGATTGTTCGGGGAGACCAGCACCAGCGCGCGGGTGCGCGGTGTGATCAGGGCGGCAGCGTGGTCCGGGTCGGGCAGCAGGTCAGCGCCAGTGGGCAGCGGCACGGTTTTGAGGCCGACCATATCGCACCACATTTTGTGATTAAAATACCAAGGGCTTGGCAGGATCACCTCATCGCCTTCGCCGGTCAGCGCGGCGAGAGCGGCGCAGAAGGCCTGATTGCAGCCTGAGGTGATTGCGACCTGATCGGGCACAACGGTGCCGCCATAGGCGCGGGTCCATTTGGCGGCGACCTCGGCGCGCAGATCGGGCAGGCCAAGGACCGGGCCATAAAGATGCGCTTCGGGATCGGTGCGGATGATGTCGGCCATGGCGGCGCGCATGGGCGCGGGCGGCGGCGCCAAGGGTGCGGCTTGGGAGACGTTGATCAACGGGCGTTCGGGTGGAAACTCCACGCCGGTGAGCCACGCGCGCGCCTGCATTACCGGCGGGCGGAAGGTGGCTTGGCTGCGTGAGAACATGCGCGGCTCCTTTAGGGGCGGCACCGGCGGCGGCGCTTAGTCAACCCCGCGGTAAGGCTCGACATATTGCAGGGCCATGTCCCACGGAAAGAAAATCCACGTGTCCTGACTTACCTCGGTGATGAAGGTATCGACCTGACTGCGGCCCAAGGGCTTCGCGTAGACAGTGGCGAAGTGGGCTTTGGGATACATCTGGCGCACCAGTTCAAGGGTCTTGCCGGAATCAACCAGATCGTCGATCACCAGTATGCCGCTGCCGTCGCCCATCATCGCCGCATCGGGAGATTTCAGCACCTCGGCTTCGCCCTGCGATTGGTGGTGGTAGGATCTGACGCTGATCGTATCGACGGTACGAATATCAAGCTCGCGCGCGACGATCATCGCAGGGGCCATGCCGCCACGGGTAATCGCGACGATCGCGCGCCAGCCGCCATCGCCGGGACCGTGGCCATCGAGCCGCCAAGCCAGAGCGCGGCTGTCGCGGTGGATCTGATCCCAGGAAATGTGAAAGCCTTTTTCGTGCGGCAGGCGGTCGGTCATGGCAGGGGGGCCTTTTTGTTGGTCAGGTCTTGTCGATATCGGGTGCATCCACCGCTTTCATGCCAACGATATGATAGCCGGCATCGACATGCAGGGTTTCCCCGGTGGTGCCAGAGCCAAGATCGCTGAGCAGGTAGAGCGCGGATTTGCCGACATCGTCGATGGTTACATTGCGGCGCAACGGCGAGTTCAGCTCGTTCCATTTGAGGATATAGCGAAAATCGCCGATGCCGGAGGCGGCCAGTGTCTTGATCGGGCCGGCGGAGATGGCGTTGACGCGAATCCCGTCCTTGCCTAAATCTTCGGCCATGTATTTGACGGACGCCTCCAAGGCCGCCTTGGCCACGCCCATGACATTGTAATGTGGCATGACCTGTTCGGCACCGTAATAGGTCAGGGTCAGGGCGGCGGCACCTTCCCCCATCAGTTTCTCTGCGCGCTGCATCACGGCGGTGAAGGAGTAGACCGATATATCCATCGTCATCAGGAAATTGTCCTTCGACGTATCGACATAGCGCCCGCGCAATTCGTTCTTGTCGGAAAAGCCGATGGCATGAACGATGAAATCAAGCGTGCCCCATTTCGCCTCGATCTCGGCAAAGGCGGCATCGACGGAGGCCGCATCGGAGACGTCGCAATCAATCAGCGTTTCCACGCCGAGTTGTTCGGCCAGCGGCACGACGCGTTTGCGAAACGCGTCGCCCATATAGGAAAAGGCCAGTTCGGCCCCGGCATCGGCGCAGGCACGGGCAATGCCCCAGGCGATTGATTTGTCGTTGGCAAGGCCCATGATTAGCCCGCGTTTGCCCGCCATCAATGTGTTTGGCATGTTGTTGCGCTCTCCACCGCTGCGCCGGTTGGAACGACGCCATTCAAAGCTGTTTGATTTCTTTAGGGGATTGCATAGGGTGCTTCAAGTCCGCGCACCCTGCAAAACGCGGCCGGGTCAGGGAATCGTTGCAACGGCGCGCGCGGTTGGCCAGAGATGATTGATAATCGCTCACCGCACCGGAGGCAGGATAATGGCGGACAGGACAGGTATTTTTGCAGGGGATGACCCGTTTGCGATTGCGCGGCGTTGGCTGGAAGAGGCCGAGGCGAGCGAGCCGAATGATCCCAATGCCATGGCGTTGGCCACGGTTGACCCGGCGGGATTGCCGAATGTGCGTATGGTGCTGCTCAAGCAGATCGAAACGGATGCCTTCGTATTTTATACCAACTATGATAGTGTGAAGGGCGCAGAGATTGAGGCGGCTGGCAAGGCGGCTTTTGTCTTGCACTGGAAATCGCTCAGGCGGCAAATCCGGGTGCGGGGACTGGTATCGCGCGAAGACGGGCAGCAGGCAGACGATTATTTTGCCTCTCGTTCGTTGAAAAGCAGGCTTGGGGCTTGGGCATCCAAGCAGTCACAGCCGCTTTCATCGCGATCAGTGTTGGTGGCAGAAGTGGCCAAGGTGACTGCGCGATACGCAGCGAGTCCGCCTCGCCCCCCGTATTGGGGGGCTTTCGCATTGCGCCTGTGGAAATCGAATTCTGGGCGGACGGGGCGTTCCGACTGCATGATCGTTTTCGCTGGCACCGTCCCAATGCTGGCGAAACATGGGAGATTCAGCGGCTAAATCCGTGAATTTCACGACACGTGAAAATTTAGGAGTTTCAATCTAATTGATTTATAATGGATTTTTCAACTTGAAACCCGCCCCGCGATTGCGCATGACAAGACATGGGGATGGAAACTGATGGACACACAATTTGGAACAGGAAGCACAAAGCTCCCGTGAAGTGTTCGGTCAGGTTAAGTGGTTTGACCCGGTAAAGGGTTTCGGTTTCGTGGTAGCCGACGAGGGAGGGCCGGATATTTTGCTGCACGCCAACGTGTTGCGGAATTTCGGGCAAAGTTCGGTAGCGGACGACGCGCGGGTCTGCGTGGTCGTTCAGGAGACGGCGCGCGGTGTGCAGGCTGTCGAAGTTTTATCAATTGAACCGCCTGAAAGTGGCGGTCCGCCGCTGGCGGATTTCGAGGAGATTGATCCGGAGATCATCCGGGCGGCACCGCTGACGCCCGCACGGGTGAAGTGGTTTGACAAGGGCAAGGGGTTTGGTTTTGCCAATGTCTTTGGCCGCAACGAGGATGTGTTCGTTCATATCGAAGTGCTGCGTCGCTCGGGGCTTTCTGATCTGCAACCCGGTGAGGCGTTGGCGATCCGGGTGATTGACGGCAAGCGTGGACGTATGGCAACTGAGGTATGTGCGTGGGAAATGGCGCTGTGTAACGATAAGGAATAACCGGATGGGCGTGCATGTCAGGCTTTGGTTGCTCAGTGCCATGACAGCTCTGGCGGTGGTCTTGATCAGCAGCGGTGTGAGCGCGGCACAGGCGGCGGAAACCTGTCGTGATGACGTGGTTTACTTGCGCGGTGAATTTGGCAGTGCACGGTTTTCTGTGGAATTGGCAACCAACGGGCAGGAACGCGCGCGCGGGTTGATGTTTCGCAAGCAAATGCCGAAAAGCCACGGGATGCTGTTTGTTTATGGTCATCCGCAGCGGGTTTCATTCTGGATGAAAAACACGCTGATCCCGCTTGATATGCTGTTTGTCGATCAACATGGGATTGTGCAGCGGGTCAACCGGATGGCGATGCCGGGCGATCTTAAGTCGTTCTTTGGTGGCAACGATATTCTGGTGGTGCTGGAGATTAACGGCGGGCTGGCCAAGGCGATGGGGATCGGGCCGGGGACGGTGATGCGCCACCCGGCATTTGGCGCGCAAGCGGCTTGGGCCTGCGAGTAAAACGCGCAGCGGATAGAGACGCCGCCCGCAAATATCCGGCTTTATGAAATCGGGCGGGCTTCTGACTGCCCGCCCGTCATAGGTCAGGCGCGGCGGCGGCGACCACCGCTGCGCCCGGCGCGACCACGGTTTTCGTGCCCGGCTTTTGGGGCCACCTTGTTGAAGGAAATCCACGCCGCACCACCATCATCATGGTTCATCAGAAAGTTGGCAGCGCGGATTGCTTCCATTTCCTTGCCTGCGCGTGGCTTGGTCGACCCCATGCCGAAAAGCTGCACGAGGGTTTCATCGTCGATGTCTTCGGGCAGGATGATGCCCGCCGCTTCGATCGCTGCCTTTTTTTCGGCAATCCGCTTGGGGCCGATGGGCAGGGCAACCGGGTTCATGATGGCGCTGGTCATGCCCGCTTCGATTGCCATTGGCAGGAAGGCATTGTTGATGCCGTGCCGGTTGGGCAGCCCGAACGAGATGTTGGAGGCACCGCAAGTGGTGTTGACGCCCAGTTCCTCGCGCAGGCGGCGCACGAGGGTAAAGACCTGCCGCCCCGCCGTGCCCATGGCACCGACCGGCATAACCAGTGGGTCAACCACGATATCATGCGCCGGGATGCCGAAATCGGCGGCGCGCTCGACGATCCTTTTGGCGACGGCAAAGCGCACGTCCGGGTCCTCGGAAATGCCGGTATCGTCGTTCGAGATGGCGACCACTGGCACGTTGTATTTCTTCACCAGCGGCAGCACCATTTCCATGCGCTCTTCTTCGCCGGTGACGGAGTTTAGCAGCGGGCGCCCTTCGGCGGCAGCAAGCCCGTTTTCCAGCGCGCCGGGCACCGAACTGTCGATGCAAAGCGGCAGATCGACCACGCCTTGCACCACTTCGACAAGCTGTTTCATCAGCGTCGGTTCGACAAAGTTGTTGTCGGCATAGCGCGGGTCTTCGGCCATCTTGCCGGAGAAGACCGCGCCGGAATTGATGTCGAGCACCGAAGCCCCGGCGGCGGCCTGTCCCAAAGCATCGGATTCGACACGCGAGAAATCGCCGCGCTCAAGCTCTTCGTTGAGGATTTTGCGCCCGGTCGGGTTGATCCGCTCGCCGATCACGCAGAATGGCTCATCAAAGCCGATGGTGACAGTTCTGGTTTTCGATTCGACGGTGGTACGGGTCATATGGCGTTATCCTTGTTGGCTGGCTGGGGCGGCTGAAGCGCCGCCGTTATTGATCGCCCAGTTGGCATTGGTCTTGATGCCGCCGAGCGGAAAGAAGTGGACCTGTTCGATATTGCTGTCGGGGGTGGCCGCGTTATAGGCGGCAAGATCGGAGATCACCTCGGTCGGCTCATAGGGCAAAAGCAGTTTCGAGACATCCTTGGCACGACGTTGCAGCACGCGGATTGACGGGCCGACGCCGCAGGTGACGGCAAATTTGATCATGGTTTGCAGTTTGGCCGGGCCGGCGATGCCGATATGGATGGGCAGGGTGATGCCTGCGGCCTTCAAGCCCTCGGCCCAGGCGATGATCGGCGCGGCCTCAAAAGCAAACTGAGTGGCGAGCGCCATCGTGGCGTCGGTCCGTTCGGAGAATTGCTGTTTCCATTGAAGGGCTTCTTCGACATTCTTCATGCCGCCATCCGGGTCAATGTCGCGGTTGCCCTCGGGATGCCCGGCGACGTGCAGGCGGGTGAAACCGGCCTTGTCGAACAGGCCGGAGTCCAGCAATTGCATGGAGCTGTCGAAATCACCGTGCGGCGTGGTCACGCCACCGGCGAGCAGAAGCGCCTGATTGACACCGGCTTCGCCCTGATACATGGCGATCCAGTTTTCCAGCGTCGCGCGGTCCTTGATGATCCGGGCCGGGAAATGTGGCATGACGGCAAAGCCCTCACCGGCAACGCGCTTGGCGGTGGCGACCATTTCTTCAATCGGCGTGCCTTCGATATGGGCGATATAGACGCGCGTGCCCAAAGGCAGCAGGGCGCGGAAATCCTCGACCTTCTGCGCGGTGCGGGGCATGACTTCGATCGAATAGCCATTCAGGAAGGCCTCTACCGCGCCATTGGCGGGGGTGTCGTGCGAGTCGGTCGCTTTGCGGCGGAAATTCAACAGGGTCATCATCTTCTCCCAAAAGCGCATCAGGCCGTTCGCTCAGGCGCGGCCATCATTGGCGATCAGCACCTTGAGGCGGGCTTGATCATATTCCGCATCGATGCGCGCGGCCTCAGCGGCGGCGACATCGGCGGGCTCTCCGTCGATAGAATAGGGGGCAGCCTTGCGCCATTCGGCAAGGTAGGCATCGGCATCACGCGCGCCGAGTTTCATCGCGGCCCGGTCGATCGCCTGCTCGAAACGTTCGGGCAGGGGAGCCTTGGCACCACGCCGACCTTTGCCGACGATCACTTGCGCGGGAATATCGCGCCAATAGACGATGGTAACATCAGGCATGGCTGATTCCTTCCTCTTCCTGCGCCCCTCTCTACTGGAGCAAACGGGCGATACAGGGGCGGTTTTCGACTTCGCGATGCGATGTTGCGACCTCATGCCGCGAAGTTAACAGCGAATGAGGGGCATTGGCCAGTTCTGCACGGCCGAGGAATTTTCATGAAGATGATGAGGTCAAGCACAGGACCGAGCCCATGACGTTGCTGTGTAGCGCCGGGCAAAGCTCTTGCACGATGCGGATGCGGGGCATAGGTTGGACATAACTTGAAATTGGAGGGCGTATGGTTATGGCGCCCAAGCGCTCGAATGGTGCGGGCGCGTTCCCGAAGCCGGTAGAGAGCCCCGCGCCCAATCCGCCGGATCCCGCGCAGCTTTATGCGGCGCTGGATTTAGGCACGAACAGTTGCCGCATGTTGATTGCCCAACCCAAGGGCAGCCAGTTTCATGTGGTGGATTCGTTCTCGAAATCGGTGCAGTTGGGGTCCGGGCTGGAACGCACCGGGCAGCTTTCGCGCGGCTCTATGGGGCGCACGGTGCAGGCGCTGCGGATTTGCCAGCAAAAGCTGAAGCGGCACAAGGTCGGCCATATGCGGCTGGTGGCGACGGAAGCCTGCCGCCGGGCGGGCAATGCGACCGGTTTTATTGCCCAAGTGTACCGCGAAACCGGGCTGAGGCTTGAGATTATCGAACCCGAGGAAGAGGCGCGGCTGGCGGTGATTTCCTGTGCGCCGCTGGTCAGCACCAAGACCGAACAATTGCTGGTGGTCGATATCGGGGGTGGCTCGACCGAGCTTGTCTGGATCGACCTTTCGTCGGTGCCGCACCGTGACCGGCCACGCGCCATCATGCGGCTGCATTCGGGGTTTCAGTGCGCGCAAAACCCGTTTCCGGCGGCCAAGGTGGTGGATTGGATCTCGGTCCCGCTTGGCGTGGCGACGCTGCGCGATCAGTTTCAGGATGTGGACGACGACGCCGGGCGGTTTGCCTTGATGAGTTGGTTTTTCGAGGAAAACCTTGCGGAGTTCGCGCCCTACAAGGATGAGCAGCGCCGCGAGGGGTTTCAGATCGTCGGCACCTCCGGCACGGTGACGACTGTCGCGGCGAGCCATCTTGGCTTGCGCCGCTATGACCGGACCAAGGTGGACGGGCTGCGCATGACATCGGATCAGATTGATCGGGTCATTCGCGATTATCTGCGGCTTGGCCCGGTCGGGCGACGCAACGATCCACGCATCGGGCAGGACCGTCATGCGCTGATCATGAGCGGGGCGGCGATCTTGCAAGCACTTTTGCGCTGTTGGCCGACCAATGTGTTGAGCGTGGCGGACCGGGGGCTGCGCGAAGGGTTGCTATACGCGCAGATGAGCGCCGACGGGGTCTTGGAAGACGGGCCGTTTTAGGGCTATCTGCGCAGACGCTAATGGTCGGTGCCTAGGACCGGCAAAACGAATGGATGCGGTTGGCAATGCCGAAGAAAAAGAACACATCGGGGCGTGGGCAACGCGATCTGACCGTCAAGGTCAAGACGGCGCGCGGGCGCACGCTGTCCTCGACCCGCTGGTTGCAGCGCCAGTTGAACGACCCTTACGTGCAGCGCGCCCGCGCCGAAGGCTTTCGCGGCCGCGCGGCGTTCAAGATTATGGAGCTGGACGACAAATATCGCTTTCTGGTGCCGGGGGCACGGGTTGTCGATCTGGGCTGTGCGCCGGGGGCTGGTGCCAGGTGGCGGTGCCACGGATCAACGCGTTGGGCGAAAAGGGCGGCAAGGCGGTGGGCCGGATCATCGGTATTGACCTGCAAGACATAGAGGCGATTGCCGGGGCGGAATTGCATCAGCTCGACTTCATGGAAGACGATGCCGATGAGATCGTCAAAGGCTGGCTTGGCGGGCGGGCCGATGTGGTCATGAGCGATATGGCCGCGTCCTCCTCCGGGCACAAACAGACCGATCATTTGCGGATCATGGCGCTGTGCGAGGCGGCGGCATATTTCGCGTTTGATGTGCTGGAAGAGGGCGGCACGTTCGTTGCCAAGGTGCTGGCCGGGGGCGCGGAAGGCGAATTGCAGAAACTGTTGAAACAGAAATTCACCAAGGTGGCGAATGTGAAACCGCCGTCATCGCGCTCTGACAGTTCAGAGAAATTCGTGGTGGCGACAGGGTTTCGCGGGGCGCAGTCTTAGCGCCCGAAGCTCGCGGAAATGCCAAGCGCGGCCTGCTCTTGCGGCAGCAAGGAACGATGCGCCGTCTCGCGGAAAGAGGCAATATCCTGCCCGGCAATCTCTGACGGCTGCGCGCTGGAACGCGGCTGGGCGGCAACGCTTTGCTGGTGCAGCAATTCGAACAGGCGGGCATGGCGCGCCGTGGCGTCTTGCGGGGTGTGGTTTTGCTCTTGCATGATGCTCGTCCTGTTTATGTGCAGGAGTAAGTTGCAAGGTAAATGCGGCGATTTGGTTACCAGAGCGCAGCGGATTTAAGGAAAATCGGTGATAAATTGAGGCGATGCTGTGGTGAGGGGGCTTGGGCGGTTATGAGGTTTCGGGCGTGTCAGGTGTTGGGTTGATTTGGGAGGGACCCGACCTTGCGCCAAGCGACTGTTGCTGCGGGCGTTGACCCCGACGTCGGCCGCTTGACTATGGGCATCCCCGGAGACTGTTTTTGAAATTCCAAGGGCCACTTGGGAACGACTGGTCCGATTGCTGCGAAGCGCCGGGGCTTTATTATTAGGTCGGCGGATCGCTTCGAAGCTTCGTTACAAGTTCCTCCATAAGCGCCGTTAAGCCCGAAGCGATGCGCCAAACCTGAAAAAGCTCTTCGTGAAGTTCTTCCAAGTCAGCAATCATAATGTCGCGGCCTTCGTCGGTTTGTATCTTGAAGTTGTGCCGTTCATAAAAGCCGTGGTTTAAGCGGTTCCGCGCCTTCAAGGCGGAAGCAAAGCGCTCTGCTAAATGTTCATCGAAAGCAACTTTGCCTTTAAGAACCCCAAGCAACCGCCCAAGCGTATGCGCTTCAATTTGGTCAAGTGCTATCTGCGCGTTCACCGGATCGGGCGTCACATGCCAGCCGTTTTCTATCGCGCTAACGGAGAGCAACAACGTTCCGAGTTCCGTTTCGAATAGCTGCGCCGCTTCGGCTGTTATGCCGAATTTTGCATAGAGTTCATCGCGTGTTGCCATGTCTGTCCCGATCACGTCTTGGCAATCTTAGCGGGTCGGAATGTATCTGAGCACTCTGAAACGATCACGCAAAAACTGTCACTAGATCGGCAATAGAAATCTTTGATAGGGAAGTTTTTGCAATATCTAGTGGCGGAGAGACAGAGATTCGAACGCGACAATGCGCGCGCTGAAAATGCCTTATTTATATGATTGTTCTGCCATTGTTGTGGTTCAGGGATGAGCCGAATTGTGTAGCAAAATGTGTAGCAACGGCATCGCTCGATGCCTGCGACACCGACCACAAAATAGAGGTGGCACGAATGGCAGGACTGATCAAGCGCGGCAAGACCTGGCACCTTCGGATGCGCGTGCCCAGACGGTATCTCGCCGTCGCTGGGCGTAAGGAAATCCACCGCAGCCTGGAGACAGACAGCGAGCGCCGTGCGCGCGAGTTGCTGCCTGATGTGAGGGCCAAACTGCTCGCGGAACTTGACCAGATGGCGGTCATCAATGCCCGACCCGACGAGGCCAACGCATACCGTGCCGCGCAGAAGATCGCACAGGCCAGGGGTTTCGCTTACCGGCCGCTCTCTGACTTGCTGGACGCGCCTATCGACGAGATTCTGGAGCGCGTGGAAGTTGCGACCAGCGACCCCGCGACAGAGACCGCTAAGGTGCTCCTCGGGGCCGTAGAGGTGCCCGCTCTGCGCCTCTCCGGCCTGGTTGATGAGGTCGAACGGATCGCGGCGCACGACAACCGCTACAAAAGCGAGAACCAGATGCGCCTCTGGCGCAATCCGCGCAAGCGGGCGGCTGCCAACCTGCAAACGGCCCTCGGCGGCAAGGATGTGCTGGTCTCGGAGATCGACCACGCCGCCGCGCTGAAGCACAAAGCGTGGTGGCAGAGGAAGATCGCCGCCGAGAACCTCTCAATGGAAAGCGCCAACAAGGATTTCGCCAATATGGCCGGGATGCTGCGCCGCTACTACGAGAGCATCGCCCGGCCAGACCCGCCGGAGCCTTATCACCGGGTGTCCCTGAAGGATCGGCACAAGGCCGAGAGTCGAAAGCTCGAGATCCCGGTGGATTGGATTGTCGAGAAATGGTTCGCGCCCGGTGCTTTCGACGGCACGAATGACGAGGCGCGGGACATTCTGCTCATTTCGATTGAAACGGGATGCCGGCAATCCGAGATTCACGACCTGCCGCCGGGCGCGTTCGTGCTCGATCAACCATACCCGCATTTCGAGATCAAGTTCGAGGACGGGGAGAACCGGCGCGAGATCAAGAACAGCGCATCCACGCGGATCGTGCCTCTGGTCGGCGTCGCGCTGGCCGCAGCCAAGCGCCATCCCGACGGCTTTCCGCGCTATCGCGGCAAGAGCACCTACTCGGCAACGATGAACAAATATATGCGCAGCAATGGCCTGCTGCCGTCGCCAAATCACACCATCGGTGGCGTTCGGCATACTTGGGAGAGCCGTCTTCTGGCGGAGACCAAGCGGATGGACATCAGCGGCGAGATGATGGGCCACAGCGTCAAGCAGATCCGGAGGCGCGCGGTCTATGGCGATGCGATGGCTTTGCCGGACCGGCATGCGCTTGCGAGTCGTGTTATGCTACATGTGCCGGAGCACTTTCAATAAGGGTAAATCCGCTTGCAACCTAAAACTCCGTAAAAAACTTAGAAGGCTGAGAGCGACGCAGCTTTAGCTACAAATTTAAGAAAAGTGCAATCCTCAACTGTTTGCATGGGCCACTAAGGTTGATGATATAAATATGATAAAAACCTTCTAAACCCCCAGCGGGAACGGATTGCTTACGTGGCACTCAAGGTTCTCAAAGAAGCAGGGGTGAAGTATGTACTTCAAATTAATGTCATTAGTCTCTTTATCGAAGCCATCTTTCAGGTGTTGTGGCGTCTTGTCAGTATTATAGTGGAACAAGAAATATTGTCTCTCATTCTTACTATAAACATGTCGACTCTTAGCTTGTGGATAGGAGGTTTCAATAACTCGACAATACTTATCGTCGGCGCAGGAAATGTGAATGCCGACAATGCCAGATTCCCAAAGCGCATTGAGAATATCTGCAAACCTTTGATAATCGCCAGCTGGTGACAAGCGCTTTCTTAAATCAGTCTCAGACATCGGAACATTAATGCCACGAAGTGCTGACGAAATTGCGTCTTGCTCAAAGTAAGTCTGATTCGCGCTAGAAAACCGCCGACGTGCCTCTTCCAGGCGAAGTTTCGCGGTGTCTTGTGAGAATTTCGCCACACAATCCATCACCACTTTTTCTGGCAACGTTTGTCTACTCCGAAAAAAACTACCGACCGTTATACTTTCGTTGTTGCAGTGGGTGAGAACGCATTCTCTTGACACAGTTTGAATATCGCGCGCCCTCCATTGCGTGTGCCGAAGAACATAATCAAAGCTGAACTCGCTACCGTGTTCACGATCGCAAGATCTATTTTCTATTGTTTTTGGAAAAATTGCATCCCAGGCATCAAGTCCGGCGCGAAATTGTCGAGTAGTAGATCGACCATTTAATTCCCACTCAATCCGCCTGGAGATGAATTTTCTGAGATTCTCTTTTGTCCAGCGGATTTCCTCCATTAATGGCTTTATATGCTGCGGCAGGTTGATTTTCTTATTGGCAGTACGGTTCCAAGGAAGCGAGAGGAAAACTTGCACCCTCTGCCTATCGTTTATTACATAGTCGTTTCGATAGACATTGAGAAGGGCAGCGATTACGCACTCCGCCATGTTTACTCGCGAATCCAAATTCGAGGTTGGTGTTTCTATCGGTTCGATCCCGATCATCGGAACAGGCTGATCAGCAGCCTCTAAATCCAATATGCAACGCTGTATGCTTCGTTCGATCTTAGCAGATCGAAGCATGCTGTAATAGCCCCTAAAGCCGTCGGTTGCCTTGGATCCGTCTTTCCGAAAAATGATTGATAGTATATCGTCAACAAAATTCCACATAGATTCCAATGCAAAATCGTACTTTCCAAATTCAAGAACAGATTTCCAATGTGCAGAACTTACATCTGCCGATACGCTTTCAGACCGTGCAAGAAGAGCTAGAACCCTAATAACTCTTTGATTTATTTCTGACTTCCAAACCTCTTGAATTTGACTAATGAAGTACCCCTCGGAAGCGGATTCGGCGTGTTGCTTGTGGAGCTCAAAAAGTGAGTGTGTGCTAATGTGTTGCTCTTTTATATACCAATCTCGTTTGCTCAACGGATCTACCTTTTCCAGTACGCTTTCAAGTGTTCTTGCGCGAGCTATTAGGTTTGCACTCTTTCCGGTACCCCAGCGGCCAATTAGTATTGGCTTTGAGTAGCGTCCTACCTGACCTTCGATCAAGCAATCCTTCAGGAGTAGATCACTATCCGCATCAGGTGCGCCAAAGAGCAGCCGGTTTTTGTTTGTTGCCTTGTTCAAGATCTTCTCTCCCACATTGGGACGAAGCTACAAGTCGGTAATAACTAAGAGCAAGAAAATTATCGACTACCTACGAGAGGTTCACGCCGCCCGGTGAGGGGCGGCGTGATTGGCGATTTCGGCGGCTTGGCAGAGGAGGTCTTGGGTCTCTTCGAGCCTGGCAAGTTCGGTGTTGAACCGTTTCAGCAAGGGAAGCATCCACTCTTCGCCGTCGGTGATCTGTTTTGCGATCTGCGCTCTGGCATTGCGAACCCTGTCGATCTTGCGTTTCAGTGATCCGGTCGGGGTTCGGTGGATGTGGGCGATTTCGGGGGCCGCTGCCCGGGCGGCGTGTCTGGTCGACATGGCACTCCATACCCCACCACCGCAGGTGCGCGGCTGGTTTCGGGGGATTGGGGCTGGGTGCCTACATGTCGGTTCTCCTGCGTTCTGACAGTCCATATGGGCAACGCGACCGCGGGTTGGTAGATGACGATCTGGAAACAGTGTGTTCTCGTATCGGTTGCGGAGCAAACCCCGTGCGCGTTGCTCACACGGGGCGTTGTGATCATTCATCGCCATTGGCAGCCTCAGCTTCCGCCGCAGCCTTGGCGGCTTCTTCCTCGGCCTTCCAGCGATCGACCTGCTCCTGCGCGCGCTCGGCGACGCCCTCGGGGGCCTTCGCGTGCTTGAAGAGCCGGCGGCGGTTGGTGGCGGTGGCAAAGCAGCCGATTTCGAAGAACATTTCTTCGATCTGCTCGGGCGCGTTTTCCTCCAGCCAATCAAGCCAGGCGTCGAAGGTCTCGGCGATGGCTATGCGGGCTTGACGCTGGACCTTATCGTCCTTGCGGGCCTGTTTGTCGGCAAGATTGCCAACCGAGGCCATCGCCTTCTCGAGGCGCAGTTGCATAGCCGGGGTCATCTGGAACTGCGACGCGCGGGGCTTGCGGGCGGGTTTTTGGGACAGGGATTTTTTCATTTTTTGGTACTCCAGTTTGCTTTTGCAGTTTCACCGGAGCCTTGGGTTTTCCGCCCGCCGCTTCCGGCTTGCGCATAATGTGGATGTGAAAAAATCCGCGGCTTAATCGAGCTAAAACCGGATTTTGCGGATTGACATCTATGTCGTTGAAATGATTGAACATGATTTTTGGCAATCCGTATCTCTTCTTTCAGGTGAAAGATTCCGAGGGTTTTGACGCCGCTTTTTCACCGCTCGCCGACGCTCGGCTCGGAGCCTTTTGAACGGCCTTTCGAACGCGGATCGAGCGCCATGATTTTCGCGGTAAGCTTGCGCCGGATCTGCGCGATCTTCTCCCGCTGCGCTGTCGGGAAGTGGCGAGCAACTTCGACAATCACCTCATCGGCCGCCTTGATCTCGGCGAGCTCGGCCGCGATGCGGTCCTCGGCCGCGCGCCGCGCCTTTGCCTCGGCGCTTACCCGCAGGTGCTTCGCAGCCGTGCGGAAGGCCTTTCTCGCGGCGGCAAAGCCGCGGGTGGCTTTTCGAAGCAGCATAGGTGAATCTCGTTTCGCGTCAGTGTCGGCCGGCTTGAGAGCGTGGCCATCCGCGTCGATCTCGCCCGCTGACACCGCATCGGCGAAGGCCAGGATCGTCGCTGCATCCTCTTCGCGCTCGACGACGTCGCGCTCGCGCACCTCAACCTCAGCGGCCTTTTCGGCGAGGCGCCTCTCTTCTTTCGCCCGCCACTCCGCCGGGCGAACATGGCGCGGATTGAGCGGCGGCGTCCGCCCATCGTTCAACGCCTCGCGGATCGCCTGCCTGCGCCGTTCGCCGCGCACGAGGCCGATTTCGCTGAACCACTCACCAACGCTGTCCTGCGCCTTCTCGTAGTCCCTGATCATCGTCCGGGCCGACGGCTGCAACACCCGGCATTCGGTTCCATATTTCCGGACGGTCGCGCGGGGCATGATGACCGCGTGAATGTGATAGGCCTGCTCGTCGGTATCCGCGCGGGCGTGGATCACGTCATCGCCGAAGTTGTCTTTGAGCCAGGCCACGGCGAGCTTCTCAAACTGCTGTTCGCGCGCGGTGCTGAACTCTACGTCGCTGCTTTCGGCTTGCTCAAACCATTCCTTGTTGGCGGTCAGGATCAGCTCGCGCATCGGTCCATGGCGGGAAGCGCGCCACGGATCGCGCGGCCCCTCGATACGGCGTTTCGCCAGATCCTTGCGGCGATTGCGCCGGTCGAGATCCTTGAGTTCGGCCGCGAAGGTCTCGATCTTCATCAGTTCGATCTCGGCTAGGGCTTCCTGCGCCCATGTCGCGGACCCGATGAGACGACGCGGCTTGGACTTGTTGCGAAAGATGTGCCCGAGATCGCCGCTGCTACGGTAGCAATGCGCTTGATAGCCGCCGATATCGCTTGGAACCATGCCCTCGAACCGCAGGACCACCGGGTATTTCGTGCTTGCCATTTTGACCTCCAAAGATTGAGGTCAGGAAATGGGTTCATCTTTTCGCGGATTGGAGAAAACAGTCAGACGGGTGCGCAAATGGATGTGCGGGGTCATTACTCACTAAACAGCCCGCACTCCGGCACCTGCGGTGCCTGCGTTCGGCCTGCCGTTCGCCAGGGGCGCCGCCCCGGAACCCCGCCCGCCGGGGAACCTGTGCGGCGAGCACTCCTGCGCGGAGGGCGGCAAGGTCATCGTTCCGCACTCCCCTTGCAACCCCTGCTCCCGGGGGAGCGTCGTTCCGCACTCCTCCCCCGAACCCCCGCCTGCTCGCAGGGGCCGTTCGCCACGCCCCTTCACCCCTTGGCGTCTCCCGACAGGCTGGGGCATTGCGCACCCCCCAGACCCACTGCGATTGGTGGAAGGTGGCGCGGCGAGGATCCAACCTCATCCATCCGCAACGCGCTTCTTGCGACGCGTTGCGGATGGATGAGGAGGCGCAGCACAAGATCGGATTTCAGAATCGGCCCTTTCCGGGCTTTCGACCTACCATCAAGTTTCTGCGTTCGCAGCCTGCATTGCCGACATTGGTGAACAGGGCAGCATATTGGTAGAGACACTGGCAAATGGTCAGTTCGACGAAAGTCTTCCCAATTCTTGTAAAATGTAGGCCAATGTATGGGATGACCAATCTCTCAACTGCTGCACACCAGCTGGGTTGTGGGCATGCTTGCGCTCCGCTTCGGGCAACCACCACGATGCCGCACTTGCAAAGTGCATTCTACTCATCTTCTGAGCCCGAACGATGTCAAAAATAACACCATCGGAAGTCTCCGGGACGAACTCTTCAGCTGCCGGCTCTTCTGTTTCTCCCTTTAGGAGTTCAAGAAAAAGCTCAGCATCGTCGGCTTCGGTCTTTCGTAGTACGCTTTCGAGAGCGTCAAATTGCCAGTGAGGATGTCCCGCATTCTTTGCTTGAAAGCCAAGGTTTCCCTTGCTCCACTCAGCATAACCGGCCCATTCAGCCCGAAATATCTGCGGTTTTACAGCATCTCCTTTCCACCCCAGGTACACAGAGAACGAAACTTGACGAAACGAATAACTTCTCGATCCGCCTACCATACCGTATCCGTCCGCTGACGCCGCTCTAACGGGCGGAATCCAAGGCTGATAGTGTCCACCATCGATAGTGGACATCATGAGGGCACTCCATGGCGGGCAAGAAGGGCCAGAAGAAGCGGTTCTGGGCGGACGAAGAGAAGCGGTCGATCTGCGAGCAGGCTTTGGTCCCGGGTGTGTCGGTCGCGCAGGTTGCCCGTCGTTATTCGATGAACGCGAACCTGATCTTCAAGTGGCTGAAAGACCCCCGCTTTTCCCCTGCTGCGGACGAAACGCAAATGGCATCGGAAGATGACGGTATCTTCTTGCCGGTGGAAGTGTCGGGGTCGTCCATCGACCATGATGCCGACGACGCGCCCATGATGACTGCGGGTTCGACATCGGCCCCTCTTCTGGCGCATCGGGTCGACATCACGCTGTCGGATGGGCGACGGGTCGTCATTGAAGGACCGACGGCGCTGTCATCTGTTATCGGGCTCGTGCAGGGCCTGATGGCATGATCCCGGTGCCGAGCAATACGCGGGTGTGGCTCGCGGCCGGGGTGACAGACATGCGGCGTGGCTTCAACACCTTGGCGGCGCAGGCTGAAAAGGTCCTGGCCGAGAACCCGTATTCCGGCCACCTGTTCGTGTTCCGGGGGCGCCGGGGCGATCTATTGAAGATCATCTGGTGGGATGCCCAGGGGGCCTGCCTGTTCTCCAAGCGCCTCGAGCGTGGCCGGTTCGTCTGGCCCGCGGCGAAGGAGGGCAAGGTCAGCCTCAGTCCGTCGCAACTCTCGATGCTGCTGGAGGGGATCGACTGGCGCATGCCGCAAAAGACATGGCGGCCATTGCAGGCGGGATAATACAACAAAACAGGGGCTTAGGCGCATTCCTTGTTCCACTCCCGCCGCCGGTTCAGTATATTCCCGCCATGCTGGAGACGCTGAAATCCCTGCCGGACGATGCCGAAGACCTGAAGGGTCTGGTCGCCCTGATGGGCGAGGAGATCAAGTCTCTGACCCTGAAGGTGGAAGACCTGCAAGGGCAGCTGGCGGCCCATCGCAAGGCGCGGTTCGGGTCGAAATCCGAAAGCCTCGATCAGCTGGCCTTCGACCTGCAGGAAGACACCGAGATCGCGCGGGCGGCTCAGGCGAAGCATGACGAAACCGGTGCGGACGACGATGCGGCGCAATCCGACAGGCCCGCCAAACGGCAACACAGCCGTGCCCCGCTGCCCGATCATCTCGAGCGACAGACCGAGGTCTTGTCTCCGGGCGATGCCTGCGCCTCGTGTGGCGGCGCCCTGCGCCCAGTCGGCGAGGAGGTGACGCAGGAACTGGAATACATCCCGGGGCGCTTCGTCGTCCGCCAGATCGTGCGTCCGCGCATGGCCTGCAGCTGCTGCGAGACCTTCGCGCAGGCACCGTTGCCGAGCCGCCCCATCGAGCGCGGCCGCGCCGGCCCCGGTCTTCTCGCGCATGTGCTGGTCGGCAAGTATTGCGATCATCTGCCATTATACCGGCAGTCGGAGATCTACGCGCGCGAGAAGCTCGACCTGCACCGATCGACGCTCACCGACTGGGTCGGGCGTTCAACGGCGTTGCTGGAACCGTTGGCCGAGCATATCGGCAAGCTGGTGCGCGCCGGGCCCGCCGTGTTTGCCGACGACACCCCGGTCAAGATGCAGACCGGTGCGAAGACAGGCAAGGCCCATACCGCGCGGCTCTGGAGTTACGTCCGCGACGAGAGGCCATGGTGCGGACAGGCGCCGCCCTGCGCGTGGTATCAGTTCAGCGTGGACCGGAAAGGACAGCACCCCTCTGCCCACCTCTCGGGCTACAAGGGCACCGTGCATGCCGACGGCTTCACCGGCTTCAATGGCCTGTTTGGCGAAGGCCTCGCCACGGAACAAGCCTGCATGGTTCATGTCCGCCGCAAGTTCGTGGATGTCTTCGAGCGCGATGGGTCCGTCATCGCCAGGGGCGCCATCGAACGGATTGCCAGGCTCTATGGTGTGGAAAAGGAGGCGCGCTACAAATCCCCCGACGAACGCGTCGCCCTGCGGCAGGCACAGGCGAAGCCGGTCTTCGATGAACTGGAAGGCTGGCTGAAGCAGCAACTGCCAAAAATATCCGGAAAGACCAAGCTGGCCGAGGCGATCCGCTACGCGCTCGGTCGCATTCCCAAGGCGCGGCCATACCTCGAGAACGGACAGCTGGAACTGGACAACAATATCTGCGAGCGGTCAATCAGACCCCTGACCCTTGGCAGGAAAAATTACCTCTTCATGGGCTCAAAAGGTGGCGGCAAGGCCGCGGCGATCGCCTACACGCTCATCGAAACCGCCCGCATGAACAACGTCAATCCCGAAGCCTGGCTTACTTGGGTTCTCGAGCGTATCGCAGATCACAAGATCAACCGCATCGAAGAACTCGCCCCTTGGAACTGGGCGCCGCAATAGGCGTCAAGCGCTGCGGGACCGGACGGATACACCATACCTGAGAATGCCCAGCTTTCATTGTATCCTAGCCAAGCATAGAGATCCGGTGTAACTTTCAGAATGTCTATAGTGTTGTCGCTTCCGCCACGGTTCCTTGCTATTCTTTCACAGCCCGGTCCAACCAGCCCTGCTGTGACCGTTTCCTGAGACCAAGTCTCGTCTAGCGAGAGTTCGTGACCTTTATCAAGAACCGTCCGTAACGCTGTTTTAGTCTGAGCAAAATGCTGCCTCAGGTTTCTTTCAACGACTGTCAGCGGCTTATTGACGGCAGAAGTCTTCGCCAAATTGACTACTCCTCAAAGACTAGCTGAGTGCCGTACAAGTCCTCTACTAGACTTTCAACTCTTGCGCGCCAGGAGCTGTTTTCAGGTCGCGGCTCCCGCCCAAGCCGAGCAAGCTGCCCGACGATTCTCCCTCCGTCCATATCCGCGACAATGGACGGCAAGTCTGGGATTGGGATCGAGTTGACGTACCTTGGGCTCAAATCAAACTGACCGCCTGCAACGTGAGGCGAGAAAATTTCAATGATCGAGCTAAAGCCAGCCGAATTCATCAATGCAGAATAAGCATACAGGACCGTCTCCAGCGTTAGCTTGCTCGCGTCATCGAGTTCTTGGTCAACATACTGTTCATCAGTTGGAAGCCACCGGGGCAGCCATGCATGCCCTTGCACCACCACATACTCAGCATCGATGTCGGCGGAAAACCCGCCAGTCCCCCCAAAGTATTTTGACACAATTCTTGGGCAGCCATTCAAGGACCATGTTCGTCTTTCTGAAAGTCCCCACCAATCCGACCGACCAGAACGTGTGATGCTGGATCTTTGCGTCAGCGCTGTCTTGTTGGGCTTTAGGAACCTAGAGTAGTAGCGGCTCACTTTCGTAGCTAGGTCAGACTCTGATTGAAGCTCAGATGCCAGTTGACCGTAAGGATAAAACACCCAGTGCTCTGATGCAATTCTGCCAGCGGAAATCGATTCATTGATTATGGCAGGCCTGAAGAAAACCCGCTCCGTTTCAGGCAGATCGAGAAAGTCGGCTCTGTTCAGCAAAAACACTTTGTTGCTACCGGTGCGAACACCCTGTTTTACGTCGAACAAGGCGTCTATTGGCCGCGCCCCTGCGGCAATGACATTGCCAACGAGCCGCTCCATCTCTGGCCGCATCAATCGCCAGGTCGGGCGTTTTTCAAAAGTGTCATAATTCAGATCAAAGAGCCGCCAAGTTGGAGCTGATGCGGCTGCGTGTTGAGACGAGTTTCCTCGTCTAAGGGCGCGCAGGGCTTCTCCGGTCGCTTCTTTACTGTTTGATGCTATCAGTGCCCTCACTGGAGGCTTATGAGATTTGGACACACCTTTATCAATCACCATTGCAGATACCGAAACCAAGGCATGAGAGAATAATCCGTGGTCTCCCAGTGACGCGATCAGCCGGAGTGTGCCATGGTCAAGAAGCGATGCTCGCCAAGCTTCAGCAGCCTGCAAGGTAAGCAAACTAGACGGCAGCAACGCGCCGAGCACCCCACCATCATTGATCGAAGCAAGTGCCTTTGTCACAAATGCCATACTAAGATCGGCGCGTCCCGAAAGAGATCTGCCAAGTATATTCCGCATCAGCTCTCTCTGGTTTTGGTCCAGAGAAGCCCACGAAACGAATGGCGGGTTCATCAAGACAACATCAGCCGCAGGCATGTCGCCTTGCAGGGAGTCGCTTGAGCGCAGATCAACTTCAATACCGCCGGCCGGCGACCAATCCATCCTTGCGTGTCTCAGTGCAAACTCTGCCATGCAAATCGCAGGTTGCGAGATGTCCCGGCCAACTAAACGGAGCTTTCCCATAAAGCCCATTCGTTGAAGGGTACGTGCTGCTTCATGCAAGAAAGCCCCAGATCCGCAAGCAGGATCCAATATTGTGAGCTGATTGCGTTCGTGTACGTTTTCAATTTGATGAAGCGTCTGTTCACACAAACTTCGGGCTAGCGCAGGAGGCGTGAAGTGAGCACCTCCTCGGGTTTTGGAACTTGTTTCCGCAGGCCCTACATAGCCGAACAAGTCGGGAGACGGGGCCCTTAGAAACTCGTAGTGTGCTTCCTGAAAAATTTCACTTCCAGCGTGACGAATTGCCAGTCGCGGAAGCAATTTGAGAGATGAAGAGAAAACATCCAGCTGCGACGCCCGTTCGCGCAGATTGGCCAGGCTCGAAGGTGACAGACTCTTTAGGAGCTCGAGTCCTTCACTGGATTGTTCTTCGGTATCCGTCTGGCTCTCGATAAATGCCAAGAAGGCACTTACGGACAAATGATCGTTACGACCCGCATCGGATATGACGGAACGCATACTGCGAAATAGGTCAAGGAAGTGATTTGTGACCCGTTGATTGGATCGAACTTTGTCTGCAATCAGGTACTTATAAAACGCACCAAGTCGCTTTTCGACGCTTGATCGAGTTAGAACTTCGACATCAGCTTTATCCCATCTCGAAACGTGAACTTGTTTGTCATTGAGCGCAACGTGATGGGCCAAATTGCTTGACCAAGACCAGGACTTGAAACTGTCACGGTGCTCTTCCGCAGCTTCTCCGACAGAAAGGGCAAAGCTACCAAGACCTCCATCAAGAAGAACGTTATGGGAATTCGAAGAGTCAATTTCCGTTGGCGAAAACAGCGGGGCGACAGCCAAGCCAAACTGACTTGCCCATTCGTTTGTTATGTTAGGGATCATACTTTCACCGACATTGGAGGAAACAGCGGAAGCTGATCGGGTAACGGTATAGCAAGCTTTGTTGCCAAGACTTCAAGGTGAGGGCTCAATGGAACCGCAAGAATTCCGGGCCCTGTTGTCATTTCAAGCTCTTGTTGGATTGTCATCGAAGTCAGGCTGTCGAATATTACGGCATTTCCGAACAGTGTCGGAAATGACGTTCTTTTGATCTCGGCCCGAAAGTCTCTTATAACTGGGGCCCAAGCTGATACAGTTCCAGCCCAGTCATCCTGAATACTCTTCAGAACTCTAAGCGCTATGGCGGTTTGCCATGTAAACATGGCATGCGTACCGGGGCCTTCAGGCGCAATGTCAGGTGGCAGCAGCTGACGCACACTGCACCATTCACGAAGCTGGCTCTTCGTAAGTCCGGTTAACTCGACCATCTGGAACGATTGAAACATCCTCATTCTAAAGCGGGTATCATACTTACTCTAGTGGGTCCAGCTCTCAATATTGGCCCCCCACGCAACTGAGCCCCTGCCGCGGCATAGGGTGAGGCCAAACACTATCTGCTCTTATTTGCTTTAGCTGAAGACCCTGCACTTGCGGCGAATGACGGCTCTCTGCACATCGTGCTGAACAATCATCGATCCAGGTTTTGACGAGAGGGACACCCTCTCGCCGCTCTCCCGGTCCCGGCTTCCGTTCTGCCGCGCGCTTCTTGCGACGCGCAGCAAAACGGAAGCCTTCTTCGTAAGGGTTTCCACCGCTGGTGTCGATTTTTCACACCAAGGAGACCCCAGATGTTTCACGACCCCCAACCCCTCGTTCCGGCCCTTGACTGGGCCGCCAATCCTCAGCGCGGCGATGTCGTGCTGTTCCGCTTTCCTGTCGCTAACAGCACCGACCAGGAGCCGCCCAAACGGCGGCCCTGTCTGGTGCTCGATGTCCGCAGGCGGGGCGCGGAATGCTTTGTCGAACTCGCCTATGGCACCTCATCCAATGGCCGCGCCAATCGCGGCTACGAGCTGATTGTCAAGCAGCCGAAATCGAGGGCGCATGCCGGCCTCAACAAGTCGACGCGCTTCGTTTGCGCCCGGCGCATCTTCGTGAGTGTGAAGAGCAAAGGCTTCGACTGCCCGGACGGCAGCACCTCGCCGCTGATCGGATGTCTCGACGAGGCATTGATGGAGCAGATGAACGCCATCCGCGCAAAAATCCAGGCCGAGGCGGATATCGCCGCCCACTACCGCGAAGAACGCCGCCGGGAACAGGCGCGGTGATCGCACGAAGATCGCGGTTTCCGATAGGGAACCACGCCTTCGGGCGCCCCCACACCTCAACCAAAACAAGGATACAGACAAATGGAAATGCCATTCACCTCCGCCGATGAGATCACCGAAATGGCGGCCTCCTGCTTCCCGCTGGCCCGTGCCGCCGTGACGGGCATCGAGCAAGATGTCCTCGACCTCATCGCCCCCGAGCCCACGCAGGATGCCAAGGCGCTCGCCGAGCGCCTGCGCCGTGGGGCAATCTTCGAGAGAGACACTCTGACGATGCTGCGCGATCTCATCGGCGTGCTCGACGCCGAGATCCTCGAGGGCACCTATGTGGAGACCCGCTACGACCACAGCCCGGAGAATGTTTCGGATTACAAGACCTGGGCCCAGGAACGGCTCACGCCTGACGCTGACCGCCTCTCCAACGCGCTCGCGGTGCTCATCGAACTCTATGCGACGCTGACGGCGGTGCGCGACATCGTGCGGGCCGAGAAAGCGCTGGAAGGGCTGCGCGCCGCAGCCTGATCGAACACGCGGGCCGGAACACCCGCGTCAGGGCGCGCCGGCGACACTTCTGCTGCTACAGATGTCGGCGCGCCTGCCTTCGAGGATCAAAAAAATATCCTACGAATCTCCAAAATTGTGTAGCAAAATGTGTAGCAAAAAGCGGGCGCTGTCAGGGGTTGTGTGGCTCAAAGAGCCTTATTTTACTGATGTTTATCGCAGTCAGCGACGGGAAATCTGGCGGAGAGACAGGGATTCGAACCCTGGGATCCCGTGAAGGATCAACGGTTTTCGAGACCGCCCCGTTCGACCACTCCGGCACCTCTCCGCGGGGGTCTGGAGCTGTCGTTTAATCGCGATCCCGTGACCATGCAAGCATCGATTCCGCCAATTGATGCCGATAACTTTGAATTGAAGGCAGGACCATTGTTTCATGCGCTAAAAGGCGTAGGTACTAAAGTCGCAGGTGCAACCGGCTTAAAGACCGAGGAGAGGATCATGAGACAAGCGATGGCAGATGTGGAGCGAGGGCAGGGCAGGGGCGGCGCTTTTGCGGTGGCGTTTACCGGGCTGGTGGTCGCGTTGGCGTTCATGCTGGCGGCGGCGCTGCCTGTGCGGGCGGCGGTGGAGCGGGCCAAGGCGGAGGCCTTTTTGCATGTGACGGGCTTTGATGTGGCGCTTAATTCGATTGCGCTTTCGGCCAAGGATGCGCCGATGATGCTGGGCATGAAGGCCGGGGAATTCGGGATGCAATGGACCCAGGCCGTGAAGGAAGTGTTTGCGCCGGTCCGGATGCGGGAGATGGCGCTTGATATTCTTGAACCGGCGCTGGACGAGGAATTGCTGAGTTATGCGGCGGATTTCTATGCCTCGCCCTTGGGGCAGCGGTTGGTTGAGGCGGAGAATGCGTCGCACATGGTCGAGGACGACGCCGCCCGCCGACAGGAGGGTGAAGAACTGCTGAGCGCCATGCAAAAGGACAACCCGGCGCGGGTGACGCTGCTGAAGAAGATGAATGCGGCGGTGGACAGCGACGGGTTGGGGGCGAAGGCGGCGGTTGAGTTGCAGCTGCGCTTCCTGATGGCGGCAGACGATGCCGGGGTGATTGATCTTAAGCTGAATGAGCAGGCGTTGCGCGCCATGCTGAGCAAGGACGCGGAGGGGCTGAAGGAGCGGCTGGATGAATCTGCGCTGCAAAGCTCGGCCTATACCTATCGCGATTTCAGCGACGAAGACCTGCAAAAATACGACGCGGTGCTGCGCGATCCGCGCATGCAGAAGGTTTACCAGTTGATGAACGCGATCCAATGGGAGGTGATGGCAAACCGGTTTGAGGCAATCGCGGTGCGCATGGCCGGGATGGACCGCGGGGAAGAGCTTTGATGCGGCGACGCGGGGAGGGCCGTGGGCGGCATGTGCCGGGCATGGTTTGGCTGGTGATGACGGTGGCGTTCGTGCTGGCCGTGGCGATGGCGCCGGCCCATGCAACAACGGCGGAAAGCGACGCGCGCGCCTCGTTGAACAAGGCGCTTGGGTTGTCGGACCTGCTGGAGGTCATGCGCATTGAAGGGCAACGCTTTGGTGAAGGCGTGGGGGCCGATTTCTTGCCGGGCGGCGGCGGTGCGATCTGGCACGCGGTGGTCACGCGGATTTACGATCTCGACAAGATGCGCATTTCAACTGAACGCGGGCTAAAGGCGGAGATTGCGGCGGACCAGATTGCGCCGCTGCTGACGTTCTTTACCTCAGAGACCGGCCACAAGATCGTGGCGCAGGAAATTCATGCCAGACGCGCCTTTCTCGATGCTGAGACGGAAGACACCGCGCGCGCCGCTTATCGCGCGGCGCTGGACGACCCGGCCAAGGCGACGCGGATCGCCCTTTTGCGGGCCTATGTGGAGGCCAACCAACTTGTTGAGTTCAACGTGACCGGCGCGCTTAACGCCAATCTGCGGTTTTATCGCGGGCTTGTGGATGGCGGCGCTTATGAGATGAGCGAAGAGGAGATGATGAGCGCGGTCTGGGAGCAGGAGGACGAGACCCGCGCCGATACCGATGAATGGCTGATGGCGTATCTTTACATGGCCTACGCCCCGCTGAGTGATGCGCAGATCAAGAGCTATACCGCCCTGTCGAAAACAGAGGCGGGCAAGGCGCTTAACCGGGGGTTATTTGCCGGGTTCGATCAGATGTATGAGGATATTTCATACGCGCTTGGGCTGGCGATTGCGCAGCAGATGCAGGGCGAAGACCTTTGAGCCGAACCGCCGGGAAAAAGCCGGGATCGGCCCTTGACTTGGGCGCGTGATTTGCAGATAAGCGCGCATCCGGGCAGGCATTCTTGCCCGGATTGATGATTCAATGACGCCCTGACAGGGGCGCGCTGTTCGAGGCGGGCAAAGCCCGGAACACCCGAGAGGGGGCCGAAGAACGCGGAAGCAAAAAGGAAAGCGCGAATGTTCGCGGTGATGAAAACCGGCGGCAAGCAATACAAGGTCCAATCGGGCGATACGCTCACGGTTGAGAAACTGGCTGCCGATGCGGGTGAAAAAATTCAATTCAATGATGTGCTGATGCTGGGTGGTGACAAGATCACTGTCGGCGCGCCGCTGGTCGATGGGGCCGCCGTGCAGGCCGAGGTTGTCAAGCAGATCAAGGGTGACAAGGTTATTCACTTTGTACGCCGCCGCCGTAAGCACAGCTCAAAGCGGACCAAGGGCCATCGTCAGCAACTGACCCTGCTGAAGATCACCGAGATCCTTGAGAAGGGCGCCGAGAAATCCGGCGTGAAGGCTGCTGTAGGTGCAGGCTCCGTGGCTGCTGTTGCCGTGGCCGCAACCGAAGCGAAGGCCAAGCCGAAACCGGCGAAGAAAGCCGAAGCCAAGCCTGCCAAGGAAGAGAAGAAAGCCGCGCCCAAGAAAGCCGCACCCAAGAAAGCCGCAAAGGCCGATGCCGGGGCGGATGATCTTAAGGAGCTGAGCGGTGTTGGTCCGGCGCTTGAGAAGAAATTGCACGCCGCGGGCGTGACCACCTTTGCCCAGATCGCGGCATGGTCGGACGATGATGCAGCCGAAATGGGCGAGAAGCTCGACTTCAAAGGCCGTATTGAGCGCGAAGGCTGGGTTGAACAAGCCAAGAAACTGGCTAAGTAATACGGGTATAGGAGAAGCGAGATGGCACATAAAAAAGCAGGCGGTTCCTCCCGTAACGGGCGTGACTCTGCCGGACGCCGCCTTGGCGTCAAGAAATATGGCGGCGAGAACGTGATTGCCGGGAACATCATCATGCGGCAACGCGGCACGAAGATGTGGCCGGGCGAAGGCGTTGGCATGGGGCGGGATCACACGATCTTTGCGACCGTCGATGGCAACGTGACGTTCCATAAAGGCCTCAAGGGCCGCACCTTCATTTCGGTTCTTCCGGCAATGGAGGCCGCAGAATAAGCCGACCTTAAGGTTTTCGAGATGAAAAAGGGGATCGGCAAAACCGCCGGTCCCCTTTGTCGTTTGCGGGACGCAGCACAGGGCCTTTGATCTGGCCGGTGTCTGCACCGGGGGCCGCGGGAGACGGAACCCGCCCGGATATTGTTTCAGGCGCTTTTTGGAGGAGAAAAGCCCATGTTATTGCAAAAAGTCGTCAATCAGCCGGTTATCGAAGCCGAGCGGTTTGCGCTGCGCCCGCTCAGGGTGTCGGATAGCGGGCTTATCACGCTTTACGCAGGCGATGAGCGGGTGGCGAAGAACACCTCGTCCATTCCGCACCCGTTGCCGCCCGGCACCACAGAGGATTTCATCCGCCGCGCATTGGCCGATGACCGGGTTGAGGATGTCTGGGCGATGGATGGCACCAGCATCGACGGGCCGGAACTGATGGGGGTGATCGGCTTGAAGCGGCTTGACCGCAACCAGTCCGAGATCGGCTATTGGGTGGCGCCTGCATTCTGGAATACCGGGCTGGCGCAAGAGGCGGTGGCGGCGTTGATCGCGGCAAACCCGCTGCAAAGCGAAACCATCTTTGCCAGCGTGTTTCAGGACAACCCGGCGTCGGCACGGGTGCTGACCAATCAGGGGTTTGAGTATCTAGGCGATGCAGAGACCTTCTGTATTGCCCGCGAAGCCAACGTGCCCACGTGGACATATAGTTTGAAACGCAGTTGAGTGCCTTGCCACCTTTGCGTATGGAGTGAGCCATGAAATTTCTTGATCTCGCAAAGGTCTATATTCGTTCGGGCGCGGGCGGCAACGGAAGCATCAGTTTCCGGCGCGAGAAGTATATCGAATATGGCGGGCCGGATGGCGGCGACGGTGGCCGGGGTGGCGATGTCTGGGTCGAGGCGGTGGATGGGCTGAACACGCTGATCGACTTTCGCTATCAGCAGCATTTCTTTGCCCAGAACGGGCGCGCCGGGGCCGGGCGGCAACGCACCGGCAAGGACGGCGATGACATCGTGCTGCGCGCGCCGGTTGGCACGCAGGTTCTCGATGAAGACGAAGAAACGGTGCTTGCCGATATCACCGAGGTAGGCCAGCGGGTGCTGTTGGCCAAGGGCGGCAATGGTGGGTTCGGCAATCTGCATTTCAAGAGCGCCACCAATCAGGCGCCGCGCCGCGCCAATCCGGGGCAAGAGGGGGTCGAACGCACGCTTTGGCTGCGCCTCAAGCTGATTGCCGATGCAGGGCTTTTGGGGCTGCCCAACGCCGGGAAATCGACCTTCCTTGCTGCCAGTTCGAACGCGCGGCCCAAGATTGCGGATTATCCGTTCACCACGCTGCATCCCAACCTTGGCGTTGTCGGGGTTGATAATGCGGAGTTCGTGATGGCCGATATTCCCGGCCTGATCGCCGGGGCGCATGAAGGGCGCGGCATTGGTGATCGGTTTCTGGGCCATGTTGAGCGGTGTTCGGTCCTGTTGCATCTGGTCGATGGCACCAGTGAAACGATTGCAGAGGATTATCGCACCATCATTGGTGAGCTTGAGGCTTATGGCGGGCATCTGGCCGCCAAACCAAGGGTCACGGCGCTTAACAAGATTGACGCGCTGGACGAGGACGAACGCGCCGAAGCGCGCGCCGCGCTGGAGGCAGAGCTGGGCGGCCCGGTGTTGTTGCTTTCGGGGGTGTCTGGCGAAGGGTTGAAAGAGGTGCTGCGCGCGGTGCGCGGCGAGATCGAGGAGGACCGCCTGCGTTTCAAAGCCACTCATGAGGAAACACTTCCTTGGCGTCCCTGACATCGTCAAAACGATTGGTGGTCAAGATCGGCTCGGCGCTTTTGGTCGATCGTGCCAGTGGCGGGCTGCGTGCCGATTGGCTGCAAAGCTTGGCTGATGATGTGGCTTGGCTGAAGGCGCAGGGCAAGGATGTGGTGCTGGTCTCGTCCGGCTCGATCGCGCTTGGGCGCGGGGTGTTGGGGTTGCCGGGGAGCGAGCTCCCGTTGGAGCAGGCGCAAGCCGCCGCTGCGGTGGGGCAAATCCGCCTTGCGCGGGCCTATGAGCAGGCTTTGGCACCGCACGGAATCACCACGGCGCAGGTATTGGTTACGCTTGAGGACAGCGCCAACCGGCGGCGCTATCTCAATTCACGCGCCACGCTGGAACAATTGCTGAGCTTTGGCGTGGTGCCGATTGTCAACGAGAACGACACCATTGCCACTGATGAGATTCGCTATGGCGACAATGACCGGCTTGCCGCGCAGATCGCGGTGACCGTGGTTGCCGATCAGTTGATCCTGCTGTCGGATGTGGACGGGCTTTACACCGCCAACCCGGCCAGCGACCCGGACGCCACGCGGTTTGACGTGATTGAGCATATCACGCCAGAGATCGAGGCGATGGCGGGCGACGCTGGGTCCGGTCTCTCGAAAGGCGGTATGAAAACCAAGGTGATGGCGGCAAAGACCGCCACTTCGGCGGGCTGTAGTATGGTTATCACCGCAGGCTTCCATCACAACCCTTTGAAAATGCTGGATGATGGCGCGCCGGCCACTTGGTTCCTTGCGCTTGGTGATCCGCAGGTCGCGCGCAAACGCTGGATCGCGGCGATGAAGCCGAAGGGCGCTTATACCGTCGATGCGGGCGCCGCCCGCGCGTTGGCGCGTGGTACCTCGCTTCTGCCTGCGGGCGTGACGGTGGTGACGGGCAAATTCGGCCGCGGTGAGCCGGTTGAAATCCTTGACCCGGACGGGCATTGGCTGGGGCAGGGGCTGTCACGGTATACCGCGCTTGAGGCGGACAAGATCAAGGGGCACCACAGTGCGGATATTGAACCATTGCTGGGCTATCCGGGCCGCTCGGCGCTGATTCATCGCGATGACATGGCGCTCTGAGCTTCATTTTGATAAAAATACGTCCACGCCCGGCACTTATCCAAAGGCTAATGAGATATGAAAGACATCACCGATATTCCCACAATGATGCATGATCTGGGTCAGCGCGCCCGGCTGGCTGCTGCCGATCTGGCCTTTGCGCCGTCCAAGGCCAAGGACATGGCTTTGACCAAGGCGGCGGATGCGCTTTGGGCACGGCGCGCCGAGATCATCAGCGCCAATGAAAAAGACATGGCTTATGGGCGCGACAAGGGGCTAAGCCCGGCGATGCTGGACCGGTTGATGCTGGACGAGGCGCGCATCAAGGCGATGGCAGGGGGGCTTGAAGCGGTGGCCGCACAGCCCGACCCGGTGGGCGAGGTGATTGCCGAGTGGGAACAGCCGACCGGGCTTAACATTCGCCGGGTGCGCACACCGCTGGGCGTGATCGGGGTGATTTATGAAAGCCGCCCCAACGTGACGGCGGACGCGGGGGCGCTTTGCCTCAAGGCCGGGAATGCGGTGATCCTGCGTGGTGGCTCGGAAAGTTTTCACAGCTCTGCGGCGATTCATGCCTGCTTGCAGGACGGGTTGCGCGCGGCGGGCCTGCCGGAAGACGCGATTCAACGCGTGCCAACGCGCGACCGGGCGGCGGTGTCGGCGATGCTGAAACTGGTGGAGTTTATCGACGTGATCGTGCCGCGCGGCGGCAAGGGGCTTGTCGGGTTGGTGCAGCGCGAGGCACGGGTGCCGGTTTTCGCCCATCTTGAGGGCATCGTGCATGTCTATCTCGACGCGGCCGCCGACCCTGCCAAGGCGCTTAACTTGGTGCTGAACGCCAAGACCCGGCGCCCCGGCATTTGTGGTGCTGCGGAATGCTTGCTGATTCATGAGAGCCTGATTGACACTCTTGGCCAAAGCGTGATCCGGGCGCTGATTGATGCGGGTGTGCGGGTTCATGCCGATGCGCGTTTACAGACGATCACGGGCACGAAACCGGCCACAGATGAAGATTGGGGCCGCGAATATCTCGACATGGATATTGCGGCAAAGGTGGTGGCGGACGTGGACGGCGCGATTGCGCATATTCGCAGGTTTGGTTCCAACCACACCGATTGCATCATCACCGAGGATGACGCCACGGCAGAGCGGTTCTTTCAGCGGCTCGACAGTGCGATCCTGATGCGCAATGCCTCGACCCAGTTTGCCGATGGCGGTGAGTTCGGCATGGGGGCGGAAATCGGCATCGCCACCGGCAAGCTGCACGCGCGCGGCCCGGTCGGCGCGGCGCAACTTACAAGCTTCAAGTATCTTGTTGTCGCGGACGAGGCGGTGCGCAGCTAAGCCATTGCGGCCTTTGGCGCACCTTGATCATCAGAAGGTGATCGAGATGTGGGTTTCACTGGTGCCGATGGCCAGCGGGCGGCCCAATTCGGCGCTGGCCAGTGCCAGCAAGGCGAATTGCACCAGTGCGGGGCAAAGCGCGTCAGGCGCGCGGCCTTGTTTCAGCGCCCCCCAAAGGGCGGGATCATAGCCAATGCGGGGCCCCGTTCCGCGAATTTGAAACTCGTCGCCGTCGTTTTGCACCGTGATGTCACCGCCAAGCGGCAGGGCGGTTTCGATGCACAGCAGTGCGAGAAAAACCGCCTGCACCGTGGCGCGCTGCAAATCGCCGGTTGCCTGCCACTGTGCCTTGTGGCGCCCCACGCCGAACGCGCCGCGCACCACGCCGGCAATCTCCGGTGCGCCCAAAACATGCTCTTGCGAGGCCATGCCGAAGGCGATCTCGGAAGAACTTGATCCGCCCGGTTGCGCTGGTCACGCTGTCGGAAATCAGGTTCAGCTCGGGGCTGTTCAGCGGGCCATCCATGGCGATCAGCTCAATCCCGTTGTGAATGGCGCCGACCGGGCTAATCAGGTCGTGGCAGATGCGCGAACCGACCAGTGTCGCGATCGAGAGGTTGGAATTGGACATGGGTAACTCCACTGGTAAGAAAGGGCATGGAAGATCTGAATGCGATACTGACGCCGGGAATGCTGGTGCGCCACCCCGCCAAACGCGATTGGGGCGTGGGGCAGGTGCAATCAAACATCAACGGCAGGATCACGGTGAATTTTCCTGAGGCCGGAAAGGTGGTTATCGACGGGGCGCGGATTGCGCTTGAGCCTGTCTTTGATGCCGAATGAAAGTTAGCAAAAGGTTAACCGGAATCATTCCGGCGAAAGGCTGCCTGCTTGCGCGCCATCGCCGCGTTACCTAAAATGCTCCGGCATTGATGTTTTACTGAAAAATGCCGAGACGATTCACAATGCGGGCCATTTGGCACCACTGACAGGCCGGGAGCGCAAGGCAGATGGCAGAGCCGCAATTCGAGGTGAGGCTGGCGCAGAGTGAGGCTGATCTGTTGGCGGCGCAACGGTTGCGATACCGTGTGTTTGTCGAGGAACTGGGCGGCGATGGGCCGATGGTCGATCATGCGGGCCGGTTCGAGCGCGACCGGTTCGATGCTTTGGGCGATCATATGCTGTTGCTCGATCATGCCAGAGGCGACGCGGCGCAAGAAAAGACGCATGATCATGTGGTCGGGGTTTACCGGCTGATGCGACAATGCCATGCGGCGCGCGCCGGGCAGTTTTACAGCGAAGCGGAATACGATCTTGACCGGCTCAAGGCGGACGGACGCCAGCTTTTGGAACTGGGCCGGTCATGCCTTTTGCCGGAATATCGCGGCGGCGCGGCGATGTATCATCTATGGGGCGGACTGGCGGGCTATGTTGCGGCGCACAAGATCGGGTTGATGTTCGGCGTGGCCAGCTTTCACGGCACCGATATTGCCGCGCTGGCGCAGCCTTTGGCCCTGTTGCATCATCGCCACCTTGCGCCCGAACCGCTTAGAGTGCGCGCACGAACTTATCAGAACATGAACCTGATGCCGGAGGCTGCTATTGAGCGGCGCGCGGCTATGTTGCAGGTGCCCGCACTGATCAAGGCGTATCTGCGGCTGGGCGGTGTTGTCGGGGATGGCGCTTTTGTCGATCATGATTTCAACACCACCGATGTGTGCCTGATCGTTGATGCCGCCCAAATGAACACACAGCGCGCCCGGATTTATGCGGGCGATGCGCGCGGATGAGTGAGTGGAGCCCGGATATGGCACCGCCCACCCGGCGGATTGGCCCGCTGGGTTGGGTGTTGGTGGTGGTGCGCGCGTTGATGTTGATCGTGGTGGTGTTTGATGCGCTTGGCTTGATGCTGCTGATCCGGTTGATTGAGCGGCCGCTTTGCGGGATGGCGCGGCCGGTTACTCCGTGGCTCACGCAAGCCGTTTGCCGCGCGGCGCTCAAAATCATCGGCATCCGGTTACGGTGCGACGGACGGCCAATGCGCAGGCGCGGCGCGGTGGTGGCCAATCATTCATCATGGCTTGATATTTTCGTGCTCAATGCCTGCGACCGGGTCTATTTCGTCTCGAAAGCGGAGGTCAGAAGCTGGCCGGGGATTGGCTGGCTGGCGCGGGCGACCGGGACGGTGTTCATCACCCGCGATCCGCGTGCCGCAATGGCGCAGCAGCAGGTGTTTGAAAACCGATTGCTGGCCGGGCACAGGTTGCTGTTTTTCCCGGAGGGGACATCGACGGATGGGCGCACTATTTTGCCATTTAAATCAACGCTTTTTCAGGCGTTCTTCAGTGACAATATCGAAAGTGAGCTACACATTCAGCCGGTCACGGTGATCTACCGCGCGCCAAGCGGGCAGGATAAGCGGTTTTACGGCTGGTGGGGAGAGATGGGGTTTGCGCCGCATCTGATACAGGTGCTTGCCAGCTTCAGGCAAGGCACTGTCACCGTGCGCTATCATGCTCTGCTGAAGATCGCGGCGTTTACCGGGCGCAAGGCGCTGGCCGAGGCGTGTGAGGCGCAAGTGCGCGCCGGGTTGCCGGAAGATGTGCGCGACTGATCGGTTGTTCAGTCCAATGGGGCGAGCAGCGTGTTGAGGGCGCCCACCGGATCATCCGAGAGCCAGATTTCGCTGCCTATGCCGAAAAAATCGGTGTGCGGCGCCAGCGCGCTGACAAGAGCCGGATCGAGCGCGCCTTCGGCAACGACGGGAAGTTCGATCATCTGGCTCCACCATTCGAATAACTCTGTCTCTGCAAGGCTGCCATCGCCCAGCGGCGTTTGCCCCACCGGGCCGAAGGCGACATAATCCGCTCCGGTTTCCCCGGCGGTCATGCCGTCGTGCCGCGAGGCGGCGCAATAGGCCCCAATAATTGCATCGGCTCCAAGCTCCTTGCGCGCCTTGCGGACCGAGCGGGCGGCATCACCAAGATGCACCCCGTCAAGGCCAAGCCGCTGTGCCAGAAGGATGTGCCGGTCAATCACCAGCGCCACGTCACGCGCACTGCTTACGTCGCGCAACGCATCGGCGGCACGGCAAAGCGTGTCTTCGTCATGGGTGGAAAGCGCCAGCCGGACACAGGCGAAAGGGCGCGCGTCAAGCAGGCGGGCAAGGGTGTCGGGGAAGCGCGAAAGCTCAATCTCGGGCGGAGAAATGAGGTAGAGCTGAGGCTGTTCCGGCGCGTCCATTTTCGGCTCCTCCGTCTGTGGCTGGAGCTTGCTATAACGCGCAAATGCGCCTTTGGCTATGGGGGGTTGCGCGCGTTACTTCGGCTCCAGCGTTGCGTTGAACGCCAGTGCCAGTTCCAAAAGGTGGCCGCGAATATCATCATCGGCAAACGCCGCATCGGAGGCGGTGACAAAACCCGCCATGCGCCGCGCCTTCATTTGCATCTGCGCCACGCCGGGCAGGGCACATGCGGCGTCAAGGTTTGCGGCCCCGACACGAAAAAGCGCGCCGGATGCCTGCGCGCAACAAAGCATATGACCACGCAGCATAAAGCACAGTGCGCCGAACATCTTGCGTTCACCAAGCACATACTCGGCCAACTCATCACGCAACAGCGCGGCGGTGCCTTCGTCATAGGCCATGGGCAGTTCCTTTCTGGGTCGGTTTAACCGCATTTCAGGACGTTGTGGTATGAATATTTCACCACAAGAAAAGCCGGGCAGGGCTTGGATTGGGCGGCGGGCTGGCGTATGGCGCGAGCATATTCCGGGGGAGAACAAGATGCCGCAACACGAGCCACAACCCGCCTTCGTGCTGGTGCGCCCGCAGATGGGTGAAAACATCGGTGCGGCGGCGCGGGCGATGTGGAATTTCGGGCTCGACCGGATGCGCGTGGTGGCCCCGCGCGATGGCTGGCCAAGTGAGGCGGCGGTGGCGATGGCCTCTGGCGCCGGGCGGCTGCTGGATGAGGCGGGGCTTTGTGGAGATCTGGCCGGGGCGGTGGATGATTGCACTTATGTTTATGCCACCACGGCACGGCCACGCGAATTGACCAAGCCGGTCCTGTCGCCCGAACGCGCGATGATCGAGGCGGCAGAGCGGATCGCTGCAGGTGAGCGGGTTGCGGTGCTGTTCGGACCAGAGCGCGCCGGACTTGAGAATGCCGATATTGCCAAGGCCAATGCGATTATCACGGTGCCGGTGAATCCGCGCTTTGCCTCTCTCAACCTTGGGCAATGTGTGTTGCTGATGGCTTATGAGTGGATGCGCGCGGCCGGCGAAGTGGTGCATGAAGAGACGGCCCTGCACAAGACGCAATGGGCAAGTGGCCTCGACATTGAAAAGCTGGCCGAGCATTACGAGGATCAGTTGAGCGAGGCCGGTTTCTTCTTTCCGCCGGAGAAGGCGGAGGGCATGAAGATCAACCTGCGCAATCTGTGGAGCCGGATGCGGCTCACCCGTGCGGATGTGCAAATGCTGCATGGGGTGATGCGGCAAATGGTGCGCTGGAAGGAGCGTTGAAGCCGGGGCGGTTGCGGCATAGATTGCGCGCGATATTGCAAGGGCAGAAATGCAGGGGCGGGACATGGCGGAAAAACGGGCTATTTTCGAGGATGTGGGCGCGGCGGGCCAGACTGCGGCACCGCAGGGCGGCATGATCGACCGTGGCCGGCGCGGGGCGCGGGGCGCAATCCGGGTTTGGCTGATGGTGCTGTTCACGTTGGTGGTGATCATGATCTGCGTTGGCGGGCTGACCCGGCTGACCGATAGCGGGCTGTCGATTACCGAATGGAAGCCGGTCACCGGCGCGTGGCCTCCCATGGGCGATGCGGCCTGGCAACAAGAATTCGACAAGTATCAGGCCATCCCCGAGTTCAAGATTCAGAACAAATGGATGGAGCTTTCGGATTTCAAGGCGATCTTCTGGTGGGAATGGAGCCACCGGCAGCTTGGCCGGGTGATCGGGCTTGTCTGGGCGTTTGGGTTCCTGTTCTTCTGGCTGACCAAGCGAATTCCGCCGGGCTGGACCGGGCGGTTGGTGTTGGTCGGCGCATTGGGCGGCGTGCAGGGGGCTGTGGGCTGGTGGATGGTGTCCTCCGGGCTGGTCGGTTCGATGACGGATGTGGCGAATTACCGGCTGGCCACGCATCTGGGGTTGGCGTTCATCACGCTTGGCTTCATCGCATGGTTCGTCTTCAAGCTGGGCCGTGAAGAGCGCGACTTGATGCAGGCGCGCCGGATGCGCGAAACCCGGCTGTTCGGGGTCGGCACCGGCTGGATGCATTTGGTCTTCCTGCAAATCCTGCTGGGCGCGTTGGTGGCCGGGATTGATGCGGGGACCGCCTTTACCGACTGGCCGCTGATGAATGGCCAGATCCTGCCGCCGGACCCGTTCAGCATGGAGCCGGTGTGGAGCAATTTCTTCGAGAACCCGGCGCTGGTGCAGTTTGTTCATCGCTGTGTTGGGTATCTGGTTGGGCTTTATGCCATCATGGCGTGGCTGAAAGGGCGCAAAAGCGCGAACCGCAGCACGCGCGCGGCGTTCAGCCTTGCCGCCCTTGGCGTGGCGGTTCAGGTGGCGCTTGGGATCTATACGTTAATGCTGGGCGCGGAATGGCAGATTGCCATCGTGCATCAGCTGGGTGCGGTGGCGATTTGGGTTCTGATCCTTCGGGCGCGGTTTGTTGCTGCGTATCCGCTCACACAATCAATCAGGGGGTAGCGATGAAAGCCTATGACGAGTTGATGGCGTTTCAACGCCAGACCGAGGCGCTGGCGCAAATCGCCGGGCGGCTTGGCTGGGATCAGGAAACGGTGATGCCGCGCGATGCCGCCGAGCAGCGGGCCGAGGAAACCGGCGCGCTGCAATCTGTGCTGCACGCACGACGCACCGATCCGCGCGTCGGGGATTGGCTGGCCAAGATCGACGCGGCCAAGCTTGACGAGGTGGGGCAAGCCAACCTGCGCCATATCCGCCGCGCGTTCGAGCGCACAAGCCGGGTGCCAGAGCAGCTTGCCACGGCGTTGGCACGGCTGACCAGCCAGGCACAGGGGCAGTGGGCGCAGGCGCGCGAGGCCGAAGATATTGCCGCCTTCGTGCCGGTTCTGGAAGAGATCGTCGGGCTTAAGCGCGAAGAAGGTGCTGCATTGGCCGGGGGCGGCGATGTTTATGATGCGCTGCTTGATGATTATGAGCCTGAGGCGAAAGCCGCAGATTTGCAGGCGATGTTTGATGCGATGCGGCCGCGACTGGTGGCATTGCGCGCGGCGGTTCTTGACAAGCCGGTGCCTGCCGGTCTGTCAGGCACGTTCGACGAGCAGGCACAGATGAAGCTTGCCCGCAAGCTGGCCAAGACCTTTGGCTATGACAGCGCGCGTGGGCGGCTTGATAAATCGGTGCATCCGTTTACCGAAGGTTCGGGCAGCGACGTGCGCATCACCACGCGCACCGTGCCGGAAGACCCGTTCAATTGCTTCTATTCGACCATCCACGAGGTCGGTCATGCCTGTTATGAACAGACCATCGCGCCGGAATACGGCTTCACGCCGCTGGGGCATGGGGTGTCGATGGGGGTGCATGAAAGCCAAAGCCGGATTTATGAGAACCAGCTTGGCCGCAGTCGTGCCTTCACCGGCTGGCTTTATGGTGAGATGCGCGACGTGTTCGGGGAGATCGGGGTTGATGGGCCGGATGCGTTTTACGGCGCGGTGAACCGGCTTCAGAACGGCTATATCCGCACCGAGGCCGACGAGGTGCAGTATAACCTGCATATCATGCTGCGCTTTGATCTGGAGCGGGCGCTGATTGCCGGTGATCTGATGGTGAGCGATCTTGAAGCCGCGTGGAACGACCGGTTCGCGGCGGATTTCGGGTATCAGGTGGACAAGCCATCGAACGGGTGCTTGCAGGATGTGCATTGGTCGGTCGGGCTGTTTGGCTATTTCCCGACCTATAGTTTGGGCAATGTCTATGCCGGGTGTTTGAACCGCGCATTACGCGCGGCAGTGCCCGACCTTGATGGGCAACTGGGCGAGGGCGAAACCGGCGCGGCAACCGCGTGGCTGGGTGAAAACGTGCAGCGCCATGGCGGGCTTTACCACCCGCGCGAGGTGATCCAGCGCGCCACGGGGGCAGCACCCAGTGAAGCGCCGCTGCTTGACTATCTCGAAGCCAAGTTCGGCGCGCTTTACGGACTTTAGGGGATCGGCAGCGCGCCGCGCGCATAAAGCCCGGTGAGCGGACGGATGGGCGAGAACGGGGCCGCGCGCAACCGGGTGGCGGCGGTGCCGAAACGGGCGGTAAGGGTCAGATGCGCGCTGGTGTCATCGGCCAGTGCGGGCCTGCCGGTGATATGCGAATGCGTAACACCAAACCCGAGTGACAGGTTTTGTGACAATCGGTAGGTCAGCCCCAAACCGGCCACGATTTCGCGGTGACGGCGGGCTTTTTCATCAAGATCAATGAGGCCAAGGCGGGCCGTCGCGGTCAGCTGTGCGGTGATTGCCCTTTGCCCGCGCAGGCTGGCGAAAACAAAATCGTTTGAGCCGGTGGCCGTGCCAATCCCGGCGCGCGCTTCGATCAATGCGCGCGGGCCGAGCGCCCAAAGCGCCTCAATCCCGGCAGAGCGGGCGCTGGCGGGATGATTGTTCACGTCCGAATAGGCGGCGAAGACCCCGTATTTAGCCTGTCCGCCCGGTGCCATGTAAAGATGCAGCGCAATGCGCCCGTCATCATGGCCGGGAAAGCGGGTCAATCCGAAATCAAGCTGCGCGCCGTGGTGGCGGGTGATGGCAGTATCAAGATAAGCGTCAAGGCGGCTGATCGGTGTGTTGCCGCCAGCATGGGCGAGCGTGACGCCGCCGCCAAGGATGCCAAGGCCGCTGTCGCTGGTCTGGGCATGAGATGTGAGCGGGCTGAGCGCAAGGCAGAGCAGCAGGGCAAGGCGGCAGAACATGGCGGAACCTCCGGCAAGGCGGGACAGGATGCGCGCCGGGTGTTCTGCCACGGCTGGCACGTTGCTCGGGGCGCGGTGCCTGTGATGGGATCAGGTATGCCGGAAATTCGGTTCAAATTGAATCGGGAAATGAAGAAAGGGTAAACGCGGGGGAGGTTGGCGCGTGCACCGGAAGCATCCGGGCGCTGAGCCGTGCGGCACGGAATCAAGGGGCGTCAGGCCCGCCGTGCCAGCGCCGGACCGGCCCATGGGCCGGCGCTTTGTCGACCCGGCGATAGCGCGGCGGCCTTCGGCCTTATTCCGCGCCGGAGAGTGCGCGAGTCCTCACAGGAAATATCTCGGCACGGCTCTGTGTCGCTCAGAACGCTGCGGCCACGGTTATTCCCACTCGATCGTCCCCGGAGGTTTCGAGGTAATGTCATAGGTCACGCGGTTGATGCCGCCGACTTCGTTGATGATGCGGGTGGCGGTCTCGCCCAGAAATTCGTGGCTGAACGGATAGTAATCCGCCGTCATGCCATCGACCGAGGTCACGGCGCGCAGCGCGCAGGCGTAATCATAGGTTCGCCCGTCACCCATCACACCAACGGTGCGCACCGGCAGGATGGCAACGAAGGCCTGCCAAATCTCATCATAAAGGCCATGGCGGCGGATTTGATCGATATAGACCGCATCAGCCTTGCGCAGAATGTCGAGCTTGTTTGGGGTAATTTCTCCGGGGCAGCGGATGGCAAGGCCGGGGCCGGGGAAAGGGTGGCGCCCGATAAACGATGCGGGCAGGCCCAGCTCTCGGCCCAAAGCGCGCACTTCATCCTTGAACAGCTCGCGCAATGGCTCAACCAGTTTGAGGCCCATTTTTTCCGGCAAGCCGCCGACGTTATGGTGTGATTTGATGGTGACAGACGGCCCGCCGGAAAAGCTCACACTTTCGATTACGTCGGGATAAAGCGTGCCTTGGGCGAGAAATTCCGCGCCGTCGATCTCGGACGCGTATTTCTGGAACACGTCGATAAAGAGCCGCCCGATGGTCTTGCGCTTCTGTTCGGGGTCGCTGACGCCGTCCAGCTCGCCCAGAAACAGCTCGGCCTCATCGGCGTGAATGAGCGGGATGTTGTAATGGTCGCGGAACATCGAAACGACTTCTTCCGCCTCGTTCTGCCGCAACAGCCCGTGGTCGACGAAAACGCAGGTGAGGTTGTCGCCGATCGCCTCATGCAGCAGCACGGCGGCAACCGAGCTATCGACGCCGCCGGACAATCCGCAGATCACCTTCTTGTCACCGACCTGCGCGCGAATCTTGGCGATGGCTTCCTCGCGGTAGGCATCCATCGTCCAGTCGCCTTTGAATCCGGCAAGCTTGATGAAGTTCTCATAGAAGGTCTTGCCATTCGGGGTATGGTGCACTTCGGGGTGAAACTGCACCGCGTAGAAATGACGCGTGCAATCGCCGGTGATGGCGAAAGGCGCGTTGGGAGAGGTGCCGTAAACCTCAAATCCCGGTGCGATGCTCGAGACGTGATCGCCGTGGCTCATCCAGACCTGTTCACGGCCTTCGGTGAACCAGCCGAACAGCAAGTCGTCATGTTTGCCCTTCGGCTCAACATAGGCACGGCCGAATTCGGCGGTGCCGTGGCCGCGCTCAACCCGCCCGCCCAGCATGTGCATCATCACCTGTTGGCCATAGCAAATGCCAAGGATCGGCACGCCGAGCGTATAGACGCTTTCGGGCGGGCGCGGTGAGGCCGCGTCGATCACCGAAGCCGGTCCACCGGAGAAGATCACCGCTTTGGGCGCGAAGGCCTTCAGAAACGCGTCATCCACGCTCTGATAGGGATGGATTTCGCAATAGACGTTCAGTTCGCGCAGGCGACGCGCGATAAGCTGTGTTACCTGGCTGCCGAAGTCGATGATGAGGAGGCGGTCATGTGAGGTATCAGTCATGCCAGCGTCCTAGGCGCAGTCCCGTCCCAAGACAAGTGCGTTTTGCATCATCCCATCGCGTCCGACCTGCCAGAACCACGGCTTTTGCTGCGCCGGACATCGTCGCGCCAGGACCAGATCGAAAAGCCGCCCCAACTGACGACATATAACAAGCCGCAGGCAATCATCACTTCGCCGGGAAGCGGGCCAACATCGGCGCGCACGACCACGTCGTTCCAGCTTGTCATCGGTGTCGGATGGACCGCCAGCTTGCCCGCATAAGACAACGACTGGATCAGCAGAATCCAGAAATAGCTGCGCCTTATGCGCCGCCCCAGCGCGCGGGTGAAGGAGATGTGGTATTTCGGGCTGAGATAATCCTGCGCCAGAGTCTTCTGCCAGTTTTCCTCAAGATGCAGATTGCCGTCATCCAGCATCGGGGCGTAGAAATGTGTTTCCATCCAGCGCGACCGCGCCCGCCAGACGTTAAAATAGCGATAGCGCCGTGCTTCGAGTGTCAGGAAGAAGAACACCAGCACACCAACCAGAACCAGCGGCACCGGAGACGCATCGGGGGAGGCGAATGAGATCGACAGAGCAATGCCAAGCGTGACCACCGCCCAGTTGGTTGTTGTGTCGAGCCGGGTTCGCCAGATCGTGCTGCGATAAACTTCACCACGGTAAAGATGGGCAACCGCCGTCAATTCCGGTGCCGTAAGGGTTTTACGTTCGGTTTCGCCGCTTTCTTTCGCGGGATTGTCCTGCATGGTCTTTCCTTCCTTGCCGACAACCGATTGGTCACACCAGATTGTCACATGCATGCAAGCCTGTCGACTGCGCGCCGCAAGGTAGAGCCAGCGCGTGCTTCGGGCGAATGTCGCATTTCCCCCATTCGCCGCAATTCGCGCGCGTCGATTGACGGGGTTGGCATAAACCGGAGGGCAGAGATCAAAATCGACCGGACTCAGAGGAGTGTGCAGCGATGAGCGAGACAGCAACGGCAGGCGGACGCAGGCGGCAACGTGGTGGCGGGGGTGCCGCAAGGCGCGCCGAACGGACCGCAGTTTCGTTTGAAACGGCGAAATTCATTACTCGCAATATTCCCAATTTCGAAGTGCTGAACGAAGAGGCGCTTGAAATTATCGAATACAACGCTGAAACGGTGCTCGAAGAGATCGGCGTCAATTTCGTTAACAACCCCGGCGCGCTGAAGCGTTGGACGGATGCAGGGGCCAGTGTCGATGGCGAGCGGGTGCATATCCCGCGCGGATTGGCGCGCAAGCTGTGCAAGACAGCCCCCAGCCAGTTTACCCAAGTCGCCCGCAATCCAGAGCGTAGTGTAGAGGTTGGCGGGCGCAATCTGGTGCTGGCGCCGGTTTATGGCCCGCCCTTCGTGCGCGATAACGCGGGCGGGCGGCGCTATGCGACGATGGATGACTTTTCCAAGTTCGTGAAACTTACCTATATGTCGAAATACCTGCATCACTCCGGCGGCACGGTCTGTGAGCCGACGGATGTGGCGGTGAACAAGCGCCATCTTGATATGCTGCACGCGCATATGACGCTTTCTGACAAGCCGTTCATGGGCTCGGTCACGGACCCAAGCCGGGCGCGCGACAGCGTGGAAATGTGCGAGATTCTGTTCGGCAAGGAGTTCGTGGCGCAGAACACGGTGATGACGTCGCTGATCAACATCAACTCGCCGCTGACCTTCGATGATACGATGATGGGCGCGCTTGAGGCGTATGCGGCGGCGGGGCAGGCCTGTATCGTGTCGCCGTTCATCGTCGGCGGCGCAATGGCGCCGGTTTCGGTGATGGGCACGCTGACGCAAGTGTTGGCCGAGGTCATGGCCGGGATCGGATATAGCCAGTTGGTGCGCCCCGGTGCGCCGGTTATTTTCGGCGCTTTCGTCACCTCGATCGACATGGCAAGCGGCTCTCCGACGTTCGGCACGCCTGAGGCAAGTCTGGTGACCTACGGCGCCGGACAGCTGGCGCGGCGCATGGGGCTGCCTTTCCGGTCGGCGGGGGCGTTCAACGGCTCGAAACTGCCGGATGCACAGGCTGCATATGAAAGTGCCAACTCGCTTAATATGGGGCTGCTTTCCGGCGTTAACTTCATGCTCCACGCGGCGGGGTGGCTGGAAGGCGGATTGGTCAGTTCGATCGAGAAGTTTGTGATGGACGCGGATCAATTGGGCATTCTGCATCGGATGGCTGAAGGGGTGTCCACCGATGAGAACGCCCAAGCGATGGGTGCGCTGCGCGAGGTTGGCCCCGGCTCGCATTATCTTGGTTGTGAGCATACGCAGGCCAATTACAAGAACGCGTTCTGGAAAACCGATCTTCTGGACTACAAACCGTTTGAGACTTGGGAAGAGGAAGGCGCGCGCGACACCGCGGCATTGGCCGGTGAACGGGCAACCAAGCTGCTTGACGCCTATCAGGCGCCAGCACTTGATCCGGGGATCAATGAGGCTTTGTCAGAGTATATCACCAAGAAGAAAGCCGCAGAGCCGGACGCATTCGTCTGAGGCTAACCACGTAGGTGACTGAAAAAACCGATGCCGTGCATGGTGTTGCGCGGTATCCCACGCGCCTGAGCTTGGGCTTGAGCGCGAGGCCGCGATGGGCACAGCGCCCCCGCGCTCAACCCGGACAAAGGGCGCGGGCAAGGCGGGCCTCCCCCATGACCGCAATCAGCAGATCAACATGGGTGACAAGCGAATAGTTGTTATCGCCTTCGCGGCGTTGTGCGTCGATCAGCTGTTCTTTTTCAAGCAATGGTTTCAACGCTTCACCGGCGCGGGGTAAGGCGCCGTAGCCAAGATGGCGCGTCAAATGGCTGTCGCGATGATAATCGTCCACCCCGGCGCGGGCGGCTTCGATCAGCAGGCGAGGGCGCTTGGTTTGCGCAAGCTGTGTCAGTAGATCTGTCATTGCCGTGGTTCCCCTGAAAATTGAAATTCATGCTGAAGTTGTGTCACGCGGCAGCGGGGTGTTGCCCAAGATGCCGTGGGTGCGCACGGTCAAATCAATGTTGATTAGTGTTTTGAAAGGAATTTGAAGCGAACGCAGAAAATTAACCTTAGCGTAACAATTACACGCATAGGTTGTGTATAATATTGTGGAAAACTTGTGGATAAGCCCGAAAAGGACAACAATGCCATGGAGCTTCAGACGACAGGGGAGAGGGAAGGCCAAAAGCTACCCGGCTGGGTTCCCGAAGCGGCCAGGCGATACCTTTTTCACACCGAACGCGGGGTCTCGATCAGGGCGCTTGCACGATCGGACGCTTGCCACCCTTCGACAGTCTTGCGCCAAGTTCGCCGGTTTGAGTGCCTGCGCGAAGACTTCCTTGTCGACGAAATATTGCACCGGCTTGGCACTGCGCTGCGGCAGGGGGCCGTGGGGCGCAGCAAGCATCAGGTGGAAAACCCCGCGACAAACGCCGGAACGAAGGAGCCAGAAAACATGACATATCAAAACCGCAGCGGCGAAATGACGGCCAATGAGATCGCCTTGGACAGAGAGGCGCGCCGGGTGCTGCGCCGTCTGTGCGAAAAGGGGGCCGTTCTTGCCGTGGCGGCTGAAATGGACAAGGCCGTGGTGGTGCGCGAAACCAAAGACGGGCAAACAACGCGCACCGCCGTTGTGGACCGCGCGGTGGCACAGGCGATGGCGCTGAAGGACTGGATCACCTGTGCCGAGCCGGGCCGGATTGCGCGTTATCGGGTTACCGCATCGGGGCGGGCGGCGTTAAGCCGGATCGTGGCCGAAGAAGAAAACGCCGCACGCGGATTTGCCGAGGCACAAAGCGGCTTTTTGCCCCGGCAGAGCAGAGCGGGGAAACCGGCGGGCGGGGCGAGAACGGTGCGGGCGGGCATGTGCGCTATCATCTGGGGGAATCGCCGCTGATCGCGCTGGCACGGCGCAAGGACCGTGATGGCACGCCGTTTCTGAGCGAGGATCTGGTCGCGGCCGGGGAGCGGTTGCGGGAAGACTTTGAGTTGGCGCAGATGGGCCAGAAGCCGGTGCGGCAGAACTGGGAACGGTTCATGACCGGACCGGTTGATGCAAGCCCGAAACCGGGAGAGGAACTCGGCGGGTCGAGTGTTGCACGTGCGCGGGTGGTTGGCGCGCTTGGCGACCTTGGGCCGGGGCTGGGCGATGTGGTGCTGAGGTGTTGTTGCTACATGGACGGGTTGGAAGCCACCGAGAGGAAGATGGGCTGGAGCGCGCGTTCGGGCAAGATCGTGCTGAGGATCGCGTTGCAACGGCTGAAGCGGCACTATGCGCAATTGGGCGAAAGCGCCGGGATGATCGGGTGACTTGACGCTTGGATGGATTTATGGCGCGGCCTTGGACGGGCCGCGCCAAAGCGGCCCTCAGGCGGCTTTTTCCTCATTCTGCTTTTCGAGGTAGGCCAGCAGGGTTTCCGGGCTGGACACGCCGTAAGGGTCTTCGGCGTGGTTGTCGCAGATGCCCGGCTCTTCGAACCAAACCTCGATCATGCCGTCATTGATGATCGTGGCATAGCGCCAGCTGCGCGCGCCAAAACCAAGGTTGTCCTTGGCCACCAGCATCCCCATGCGACGGGTAAACTCGCCCGAGCCATCGGGGATGACCTTGACCGCATTGAGGTCTTGCGATTGCGCCCATTTGTTCATCACGAAAGCGTCGTTGACTGACAGGCAGTATATTTCGTCGATGCCGTGCTCACGGAAGGCGGCGGCGTTCTTCTCGAACCCCGGCAGTTGATAGGTCGAGCAGGTCGGGGTGAATGCGCCGGGCAGCGAAAACAAGATGACCCGCTTGCCTTTGAAATAGTCGGCGCTGGTCTTGTCTTCCCAACGGAACGGGTTGGGGCCCTCAATGCTTTCGTCGCGCACGCGGGTGTGGAACGTGATGTTGGGAACGGGCATACCGGCTTTCATGGGATTCTCCTTTCGGGCGTTTTCGTTATGGATTTAGAATTGATCTAAAGGCGATAACGGCCGCTTTCAAGAGGCGGTTTGCTGCGATTGCGAAATAAGCTATTGTATAAAACTTTCCGGTAGTTATCAGCTATTTCTTGTGTAAATGCTGCATTAGCACATTTGGGTGCATGGCTGCCTTGCGCAAGCTCTGCTTACATTTGCTGCAATAGCTGTTAGAAAACCTGTGACGTCCGGCATGACAACAAAGGCACCTCCCATGCGCGATCTCAACATCCCCGACCAGCGCCACCCCGAAAAAGCGCATCGCCCCGACAAGGCGCAGCCGAAGAAGCCAAGCTGGATCAGGGTCAAGGCACCTTCGGGGGCGGGCTATGCCAACACCCACCGGATCATGCGCGAGAACAAGCTTTCCACCGTCTGTGAAGAGGCGGGCTGCCCGAATGTGGGGGAGTGCTGGAGCCAGGGTCATGCGACGATGATGATCATGGGCGAGATTTGCACCCGTGGCTGTTCGTTTTGCAATGTGGCCACCGGCAGACCGGATGCGCTTGACGCATTTGAGCCGGGGCGGGTGGCGCATGCAGTGAAGACGCTAGGGCTTAATCATGTGGTGATTACCAGCGTTGATCGGGATGATTTGCAAGATGGTGGGGCAGAGCATTTCGCACAGACCATTCGCGCGGTGCGCCACCAAAGCCCGGAGACGACGATTGAAATTCTGACCCCGGATTTCCTGCGCTGTGCGCCGGAGGTGCTGGAGAAGGTGGTGGAAGCGCGCCCGGACGTGTTCAATCACAACCTTGAAACCGTGCCGGGGCTTTACCCCGAAGTTCGCCCCGGCGCGCGGTATTTCCACAGCTTGCGCTTGTTGCAGCGGGTGAAGGAACTTGACCCGGCGATGTTCACCAAGTCGGGCATCATGGTCGGGCTTGGCGAAGAGCGCCAGCAGGTTTCGCAGGTGATGGATGACATGCGCGCGGCGGATGTGGATTTTCTGACCATCGGGCAGTATCTGCAACCAACGCCCAAGCATCATGAGGTGGCAAAATTTGTCCACCCCGACGAATTTGCCGCCTATGAGAAAGCCGCCTATGGCAAGGGGTTCCTGATGGTTTCCGCCACGCCGCTGACGCGGTCGAGCTATCACGCGGGCGATGATTTCGCACGGCTGCGGGAAAACCGGCTCAAAAAACTTGGGCGTGGTTGAGAACGCTCACTTGGCTGCGGCGGGCACCTGCTTGAGATAAGCGGCAATGGCAAGCAGGTCGGCCTCGGGCAGATGTGCGAGGTTTTGCACCACGTCTGCCATCTCTCCGCCCGCGCTGTCATATTCGGGCGTAAACCCGGTGGAAAGATAAGCCGCGATATCCGTCGTCGACCATGTGAGTTTGTCCGGTGTGATTGCGGGGATCTTGCCCTTGCCGTCGGGTGTTGGCGCGCCTTGCAGCCAGCGCGCGTAATCCGGGCCACCAATGGCGTTGCGCGGGGTGTGGCATTCGCCGCAATGGCCCAAGGCTTCGGCAAGGTAGCGCCCGCGCGTGGCCTCTTCGCCGGTTACATCGGCAACCACCCAGCCCTTGCGCATGAAAAGCACTTTCCACAGGCCAAGGCCACGGCGGATGTTGAAGGGAAAGCCGACATCGTGCGCCTGGTTTGGCTGGTCAGAGGCGGGCAGGGTCTTCAGGAAGGCATAAAGATCGGCAATGTCCTGCGGTTTGGCATGGCTGTAGGTGGTATAGGGGAAGGCCGGATAAAGATGCGCGCCCGAAGGCGAGACACCCTGCATCACGGCATTGGCCAGATCGGCCAAGCTCCAGCCGCCAATGCCCTGACTGCTGCTTTGTGAAATGTTGGGGGCGTGGAATGTGCCGAACGGTGTGGCAAAGCCAAGCCCACCCGACAGCACAAGCCGGGCATCGCCCTTGGCGCCGGGTGCGGCATGGCAAGAGGCACAGCCCGCCGCCCAGAACACCTGCTCACCATGGGTCGCGTCCCCGGTGAGCGCCGCAAAACGCGCCTGATCAACCCGCTTGGGCGCGCTGAGCCACCATGCGAATGCCGCGCCCAGAAGCGCGAGGACAACGAGAAACTTCAGAAACTTGCGCATCGTAATGTCACACGAACAAGGGCGGGGCGATGGCAGGAAATCACCGCCGCCCCGTCAGGTTTCGTGCGCTGCTTAGTCACGCGACTGGCGGAAGGCTTTGTGGCATCCGCCACAGGAGCCACCAAGGGCCGCCATGCCGCCCTTGAGCGAATCAAGCCCGCCGCCTGCTGCGGTTTCCATCGCTGCGGCACCGTCGACCAGTGCTTGATACTTGGTCGCGAATTCATCCGGCTTGTCCCAGATATCGGGCTTTGCGCGGGTGGCTTTTTCGCCAAGCGCAAAATTATCCGACCCTTTGGGCCAGAGGCGGGATTGGTCATGCTTGGAAAGAAGCACGATATCGGTCGCGGCCTTTTCGGCGGCGGCGGCGTCATAGGGGACTTCGCCTTTGGCCATGGCCCCGAGCAGACCAACATTGAACGCAAACAGATGCATCAAGGATTCGCGCGCCGTAATGGCGCTTTGCAAGTTCTTGTCGATTTGTTCTTGGCTGATTGCGGTGCTGGCAACGGAACCGGCCAGAATGAGGCCGGACAGGGCTGCGATGGTGCGTTTCATGAATGTCTCCCTGATAAATGGTGGTTCTGAGCCTCCACTATAGCGCATGAGGTGGGCTCTGATACCATGGTTTTACGCAGAGCAACCTGTGCACTGGCGAACAACCGCTCACATACTTGTGATTTGCGCACCTATCCGGGCAAGCACCTAGCGCATCAATCGGGGCGGGCGCGGGTCAAGCGTGAGAAACTCCGGCCAGCCGATGAAATGTTCGATCCCTGCGACAACAAGCATGACGGCAAGGATGGCTGCGACAAGCTTGACCCGCGTGGCAGAGGGCGGATGGCGCGCCCAGCGGGACATGCGCAGGAATTGGCGGGGGCGGAACATCCGGGCCTCAGGCCTGATCGGTGAATCGCACCTTGCCGATGCAGGGCAGGTTGCGGTCACGCTGCGCAAAGTCGATGCCATAGCCGACGACGAATTCATCGGGGATTTCAAAGCCGATCCAGTCGGCCTTTACGTCGGTTTCGCGCCGGGTGGGCTTGTCGAGCAGGGCGATGCTGCGCAGTTTGGCGGGATTGCGGCTTTTCAGCAATTGCAGCACATGTTGCAGTGTGAAGCCGGTATCGACGATATCTTCCACGACCAGCACATCGCGCCCCTCGATCTGACCACGCAAATCCTTGAGGATACGCACTTCGCGGCTCGATTCCATCGAATCGCCATAGGAGGATACTTCAAGGAAATCGACCTCGACCGGCAGATCGAGCTCGCGCACCAGATCGGCGATAAACACGAATGAACCGCGCAAAAGCCCGACCACGACAAGCTTGTTGGTATCATGAAACTCTGTTTTGATGTCGTGGGACAAATCTTCGATCCGGGCGGCGATCGTCTTGGCCGAGATCATTTCGTCAATCGCATAGGGGCGCTGTGTCATGATATCCTCTTGAATTTTCGCGCCCACAATACGAAACCCTGCGCCACTGTCACGAGAAAGAGTGCGCCCTGCCATGCCGACCCATTCGGAAACCCGTATTCTGCCCTATAGCGCAGAGCAGATGTTTGATCTGGTGGCCGATGTGGCGCGCTATCCGGAGTTCTTGCCATGGTGCGCGGCGGCGCGGGTGCGCTCGGTCACGGCCTTGCCGGACGGCGGAGAGGAAATGCTGGCCGACCTGGTGATTGCCTTCAAGGTGTTCCGTGAACGATTCGGCAGCCGCGTCGGGCTTTACCCGGAGCGGCGGCATGTTGATACAGAATATCTTGACGGGCCATTCAAATACATGAAATCGACATGGGATTTCAAGGATGTGGAGGATGGGGTTGAAGTAAGGTTCTTCGTCGATTTCGAGTTCAAGAATGTTCTTTTACAAAAGGCGATTGGGCTTTTCTTCAATCAGGCCATGCAACGCATCGTGCGCGCATTCGAGACCCGCGCGGCGGCGCTTTACGGATAAGCGGGCGCGCTGCCCGACTGGGCCGTCAGGGCCGACAACAGCAGGTCAAGCGCATGGTCGCGTGCGGCTTCGCGCACCAGTGCGCGGCCAAGCGGGCCAAACTCAACAGTTTCGCTGTGCACCGGGCGGCCCGTCATGGCCAGTCCGAAACAGACGCGGCCTTCGGGTTTGTGCTCGGACCCGCCCGGCCCGGCGATGCCGGTGATCGACACGGCAAGTTGCGCGGTTGAAGACGTTAATGCGCCTTCGGCCATCTCCTCGGCCACCTCTTGGGAAACGGCGCCGACGCGTACAAGTGTGGCACCCGAGACGCCAAGCATCTCCTGCTTGGCGGTGTTGGTATAGGTGACGAAACCGCGCTCGAACACATCAGATGAGCCGGGAATATCAGTGAGCGCAGCGGCGAGCATACCGCCGGTGCAGCTTTCGGCGGTGGCGATCATCACGGCTTGCGCGCGGGCGGCTTTGAGTATGTGCGCGGCACTCATAGCCCGAGTAGCCCATGTGCGATTCCAGCAGCGGCTGCGGTGCAAAGCCCCGCCGCGACCCCGGCAATCGCATCGTCGAGCATCACGCCAAGCGCATCTGCGCGCCGGTCGGCCCGGCCAATCAGCGAGGGTTTCCAGATGTCGAACAGCCGGAACAACACGAAGGCAGCAATCCAGCCGGGCCAGAGCGCAAGGGCGCTGGTTCCGGTGAACCCGGCATGGCTGGCCCCGATCAACACCGGCAGCAGGGCGATCCACTGGCCGACGACTTCGTCAATCACGATCTCGGACGGATCATGATCGACTTTGCCACGGGTTTCACGCGCCGTTGCCCACCAGCCAAGCAGGAAAACCAACGGGATCAGCATGGCGACAAAGCCCCAACCGCCAGCAACAAACAGCAAGAACCCGGTGGTCAGCCCGGCGAGTGAGCCCCAGGTGCCGGGGGCCGGGCGCATATGGCCGATATGAAAGAAGGTGGTGATGAGATGGATCATGGCATGCTCTGTGTGTGGTTCGGATTCTTGGGCGGCGGCGAATTTCCGGTGGCAGCGGCGGGGGCCAGCCCCCGCACCCCCGGGATATTTATGGCAAAATGAAGCGGTGGACAGGGCTCATGGTTTCACAAGGGTGGCCGTTGCGATGGCTGCGATGCCTTCTTCGCGGCCAGTAAAACCCAGCCGTTCGGAGGTGGTGGCCTTGATCGAAATGCGCGCTGGCTCAACCGCGAGCAGCTCTGCCATGCGCGCTTGCATGGCGGTGGCGTGGGGGGTGATTTTCGGCTGTTCACAGATGATGGTGCAATCGACATTTCCGATGCTGTAGCCGCGAGCGCGGGCAAGATCGGCGGCATGGGTCAGGAAAATCGCGCTGGCGGCACCTTTCCATTGCGGATCGGTTGGCGGGAAATGGCGCCCGATATCGCCTTCGGCCAAGGCACCATAGAGCGCATCGGTGACCGCGTGCATGGCGACATCAGCATCGGAATGGCCTTTGAGGCCGCGTCTATGCGGAATTTGCACCCCGCAGAGTGTGACATGGGCGCCGGGGCCAAACGCGTGAACGTCAAAACCATTGCCAAGCCGGACATCCATTCGCGCCTCCAAAATGCGTTCAGCCCGGACAAAATCGCCGGGGTGGGTTATCTTCAGGTTATCTTCATCGCCCGGAACAATGGCCACCTCAAGCCCGGCGGCAAGGGCTATTTCGACATCATCCGCAGCGTCGCCGTTTTGTGCCCTGTGGGCGGTGAGGATCGGGGCAAGGTGAAAGCCTTGCGGGGTTTGCGCGCGGTAAAGCGCATCGCGCGGCACGCTGGCAGTGACGCGGGCCTTGGTGCCGCGCCAGAGCGCATCGGTGACCGGCAAGGCCGGGGCGGCGGCACAGTGGGTTTCGAGCGCGCAAAGCACGGCAGTGATAATCCCGGCGCTGACACAGGGGCGGGCGGCGTCATGGATGAGAACATTATCCGCGCCGATGGCTTCTGCCGCCGTGAGCCCGGCCAGAACGGAAGAGCGGCGGCTGGCACCGCCGGGCACTATGGTCAGGCAGGGTATATCCGGCGCGCGGCCAGCGGCGATATCATCGGGGTTCAGGACCAGAATGATCGCGCCGATGCCGGGATGGGTGGAAAACCGGCTGAGTGTCTGATCAAGCACCGTGCCTTGGCCGAGCGTGCGCCATTGTTTCGCCACGCCCGCCCCCGCGCGGGTGCCGCGTCCGGCGGCAACGATGATGGCGGCGGCTTGCATGGGTGGCACACTCCTTTGGGCAAGGTGATAGGGGCTGAGTCACAGAAGCGCAATCTTGCAATGCGGGTGAGGAGTGGTGCATAAAAATTGAGCAGCCTGACGAAAGGTGCAGATTTCAGCCTTTGTTTTATTGTGGTTTGCCACGGTCTGACGTACCCAAGTGAAATGCACAAGGAATAAGCTTTTGATCAGATCGCCCAAGCTTCCAGAGATGATGCTTCCCGTCGCGTTGGCACCAATGGCCGGAATCACCGATTTGCCGTTTCGCAATCTGGTCAGCGGGTTCGGGGCCGGGCTGGTGACATCCGAGATGATTACCAGCGGTGAATTTTTAACCGGGCGGCCGGGGACACGCCAGAAGGCGGAACTGGGTGCGCGGGTCGAAAATACCGCCGTGCAGATTGCCGGACGCGCGGCGGCAGCGATGGGCGATGTGGCGCGGCAGGTGGCCGACATGGGCGCGCGGGTGATCGACATCAATATGGGCTGTCCGGCCAAGAAAGTGACCGGCGGGCTTTCGGGATCTGCGCTGATGCGGGAACCGGCGCGGGCGCTGCGGTTGATCGAGGCGGTGGTTGCGGCGGTCGACCTGCCGGTGACGCTGAAAATGCGGCTGGGTTGGGATGAGAGCAGCTTCAACGCGCCCGATCTGGCGCGTATGGCGGAAGCGGCGGGGGTGCAGCGGCTGGTGATCCATGGCCGCACGCGCTGCCAGTTCTACAAGGGCCGCGCCGATTGGGCGGCGATCCGGGCGGTGGTGGATGCGGTGGACATCCCGGTGTTTGCCAATGGCGATATTACATCTGTCGCGGCGGCGCGCGCGGCCCTCAACGCCTCGGGGGCGGCGGGGGTGATGATTGGGCGCGGCGCGCAGGGGCGCCCGTGGTTGCTGGCTGAAATTGGCCATGCGCTGTTTGGCACAGCGGCCCCTATTGTGCCGCACGGCGGCACACTTTTCCGTATGATTGCAGATCATTATGAGGCGATGCTAAGCTTTTACGGCAAAACCCTTGGCACCCGCGTCGCGCGTAAGCATCTTGGGTGGTATATGGATGCGGCGGGCACACCTGCCGAGGTGCGGCGGGCGGTCTTGACCGGTCAGGATGTGGCCTATGTGCTCTCGCTTTTGCCGGAAGCGATCTGCGCCGCTGAGCCGGAGGCCGCATGAGCCGAGAGGATGCAATCTGGACGTCGCTGCCGGTGCCGGGATTGCTTGTCGATCAGCACGACCGCATTCTTGACGCCAACCCGGCGGCGGAAGGCTTTATGTTCAGCTCTGCAAAGGCGCTGAGCGGCCAGCCGGTTTGGGACAAGCTGACGGTGGGTGGGCCACTGGAGGAGGCGTTGAAACGTGCCCGGCAAAACCAGACGCCGCTTTTCGTGAATGACGTTGATGTGGGCACCAAAGAGCGCGCGCCATTGCACTGCAATTTGCAGATTGCGCCGCTTCAGGGCGCGGATGGAACCATGCTTTTGCTTATATCGCCACGCGATCTGGCCGGGTTGGCAACGCAGTCCCGTTCGGTGAAATCGGCTGCCAGATCAGCCATTGGTATGGCTGAAATGCTGGTGCATGAGATCAAGAACCCGTTGGCCGGGATTGCCGGGGCGGCGCAGTTGCTTGGCATGAATGTTGGCCCGGAAGACTTTGAGTTGACGGATTTAATTGTCGCTGAGACGCGGAGAGTTGTGAAGCTTCTGGAGCAGGTGGAGCAGTTTGGCAACATGACCCGGCCAGATTTGCGGGCGACCAATATCCATGATGTGCTTGACCGTGCGCGGCACTCTGCCTTGCTGGGGTTTGGTGCGAACATGACAATTGTTAAGGATTACGATCCGTCCTTGCCGTTGGCGCTGGCCGATCCTGATCAGCTTTTGCAGGTCTTGCAGAACCTCATGAAAAACGCGGCGGAAGCAGCGGACAAGAGCGGCGGCACGATCAAATTGCACAGTTTCTATGAACATTCTTTCCGGATGCGCCGGGCCGATGGGGGCGCGCACAGCCTGCCGTTGCAGATCGAGGTTATCGACGATGGCCCCGGTATTCCGCCGGAGATTGCGGCGGATGTGTTTGATCCGTTTGTGTCGGGGCGGGAGAATGGCACCGGGCTTGGTCTGGCGCTGACTGCGAAGATCATTTCCGAGCATGATGGCCTGATCACGGTGACATCCGCACCCGGTCGCACGGTGTTTCGCATGTCGTTGCCGCGTGCGGTTGCGGGAAAAACCGATAGGGAGGGGGAGTCCTGATGGATGGCACAATACTTGTTGCCGATGATGATCGCACGATTCGCACCGTGTTGACTCAGGCGCTGACACGGGCGGGCTGCAAGGTTCATGCCACGTCGAGCCTGACCACGTTGTTGCGATGGGTGGCCGAGGGCAGGGGCGATGCGGTGATTACGGACGTAATGATGCCGGATGGCAATGGGTTGGAGATGCTGCCGAAAATCGCGCAAGATCGGCCAGATTTGCCGGTAATCGTGATTTCGGCACAAAATTCCATCATGACTGCGATCAAGGCAGCGGAGGCCGACGCATTCGATTATCTGCCCAAGCCGTTTGACCTTCCCGACCTGATGAAGCGCACGGCGCGCGCACTGGAAAATCGGCGGCACGTAGCCGGGGCCGGGCCACGACCGACGCCGGAAGAAGGCCCGTCGGACACGTTGCCGCTGATTGGTCGAACCCCGGCAATGCAGGGGCTTTACCGGCTCGTCGTGCGGGTGATGAATGCAGACCTTCCGATGCTCATATCCGGCGAGAGCGGCACCGGAAAATCGCTGGTTGCGCGGGTGATGCATGATTTCTCTGATCGGCGGGGGCGGCCGTTCGTGACGGTAACGGCAGGTGATTTGAACCCGCCAGACGGCCCGGAGAGGATTATCTCAAGAGCCAAGGGTGGAACGATTTTATTTGATGAAATCAGCCGATTAAATACAGATGCTCAAGTAAAAATCGTGCATATGATGGACGCATCCGATGAGCAGGCCCCCCGCTTCATGGCCACGGCGCAGAGTGATCTGACACAGGAGATGGAGGCCGGGCGGCTTTTACAGGATCTTTATTACCGGCTTGATGGGGCGGCGGTGTCGGTGCCGCCATTGCGCGAGCGGGTGGATGACATCCCCCTTCTGGCGGAACATTTTCTGGCCCAAGGAGAGCATGAAGCTGCATCGCCAAGGATGTTTTCGCAGGCGGCGCTTGAGTTGATGCGTGCGTATAGCTGGCCGGGCAATGTGCGCCAATTGGAGAACGCGGTGCGCAGGCTCGGGCTGACTGCGCAGACGGGTGAGATTGGTCGTGGCGAGGTTGAGACCTTGCTGGGCAATCAACCGGGTGCGGCAACAGCACCGGGGATTGCCGATGGAGACCGGCTGTCAGCCTCGGTCGCGCGGCATGTTAACCGCTATTTCGATCTGCACGGCGATATGTTGCCGCCAGCCGGGCTATACGCACGTATTCTGCGCGAAGTGGAGATGCCGCTGATTGAGATCGCGCTCGACGCAACAAGCGGCAATCAGGCGAAATGCGCCGATCTTCTGGGAATTAACCGAAACACGCTGCGAAAGAAGATCACCGAGCTTGATATTCGCGTGACACGCCGCCGCAAATTGATGTAAAACCGCAACAGAAGCGTGGCAAGGCCGCCGCAGTGCGGGGCAAGATCACGGGCAAAGCGGTGGTGCGCCGAAATATTGTAACAAACCGGCGCTTGGAATCATGAGGGCAGCGGGTGGCATCCCGAGCACAGAAATATTGGTGGAACAGGCTGGTGCGCCTGCGCCGGATCAAACGCGCGCAGAATATCGCCACGTTCGGGTTGGTGGTTCTGGGGCCGATTCTGGTATTGGCGACCTATCTGGTTCTGGGGCCACTTCAGCAAGGAGCGAACTCGTCTAGCCTGCGCTTCGTGATGCTGGCCGATTTGATTTACGTGGTCGCGGTGGCGGCATTGGTGCTTTACCGCGTGACACGGATGGTGGTCGCACGGCGGGCGCGGTCAGCGGGTTCACGCTTGCATTTGCGGCTGACCGGGGTGTTTGCCATAATGGCGCTGATCCCGACCATCACGGTGGCCATTTTTGCAGTTCTGACGGTGAATATCGGGCTGGAGGGCTGGTTCTCCCAGCGGGTCCGTTCGGTTGTGGGCTCGTCATTCGCTGCGGCGCAGGCCTATGAGGCGGAGCATCACCAGACGCTGGAAAGCAGCGCCCGCTCGGTGGCGCGGATGATTGATCTGGCGCGCGCCTCAAACCCGTTCATGCAAGACCCGGAAGTGCGCGAAGTGCTGACGCTGGCGCAACAGCGGTATCAGCCCGCCATGCGCGAGGCTTATGTGATCGACGGCAGCGGTCAATTGCGCGCGCGCGGCAAGAATTCCTACTTGTTCGATTTCGAAAAACCGGGAGCAAGCGCCCTTGCACGGGCGAGACAGGATGGAATCGCGGTCATTCAAGATTGGGACAATAATGAGTTTCGCGCCATTGTGCCGCTGGCCAACTTTCCCGACCGTTTGGTTTACGTGAGTCGGGTGGTGGATGGGCGTATTCTCAACCTCTTGGACGAAACGCAGGCAACCGTGCGGCTTTATCGGCAGCTTGAGAGCGAGCGTGGCCGGGTGCTGTTCGAGTTTGGCCTGATCTACCTTGGCTTTGCGGTGATCCTGATTCTTGCGGCGATCTGGCTTGGGCTGTGGTTTGCCGAACGCTTGGCACGGCCGGTTGGGCGATTGGCGGGGGCGGCGCAACAGGTGGGTGCGGGCGATCTTAGTGTGCAGGTGATCGAGGAGGACGGCGACGACGAAATTGCCATGCTGGGCCGCTATTTCAATCAAATGACGCGGCAACTCAAAGGGCAGCGCGAAGCACTTCTGACCAATACCGAGCAGATCGAACGGCGCCGCAGGTTGTTTGATTCGGTGCTGTCTTCGGTCACGTCGGGCGTTGTCGGGGTCGATCCGCAGGGCAAGATAGCGTTTGTGAACCGCTCGGCTGAACGTCTGCTGGATTGGCGTGGGGATCAGGCGCAGGTGGCGCTTTCTGTGGCGGTGCCCGAGTTTGGCCCGATGTTCGATGCGTTGGTGGAAAGCGGTGCGAACACCGTGCAGGAAGAGGTGAAGGTAACGCGCGCCGGACAGCTGGAAAACCTGCTGGTGCGGATGTCCACCCGGCAGGGCGAAGGTGCCAAGCCCGAAGGCTATGTGGTTGCGTTTGACGATGTTACCGATTTGGTCAGCGCGCAACGGATGGCCGCTTGGGGCGATGTGGCGCGGCGTATCGCGCATGAGATCAAGAACCCGCTGACACCGATTCAGCTTTCGGCGGAACGGATCAAGCGCAAGTTCACCCGCCATCTGGGTGAGGCAGAGGCGGCGAGCCTTGGCGAACTGACCGATGTGATCGTGCGGCAAACCGGAGATTTGCGCCGGATCGTCGATGAGTTCTCAAAATTCGCGCGCATGCCCGAGCCGGTGCGCCGACAAGAGAGCCTGAGCCGGTTGGTAAACGATGCGGTGGTGTTGCAGCAATCCGGGCAACCGGAGGTGACGATAACCGCCGATCTGTGTGATGACCCACTGGAAGGCGCATTCGATGCGACGATGATCAGTCAGGCATTGACCAACCTGATCAAGAACGCGGGCGAGGCCACTGAAACATGGCGCGAGGCACACGCGGACGACACAGGCTATCGCCCGGAGATCCGGGTGCGCTCAACCCGCCGCGAAAACCATGCGGAGATCAGGATTATCGACAACGGCATCGGCCTTCCCGAAGACCGTGCCAAGCTTTTTGAGCCATACGTGACGACGCGCGACAAGGGCACCGGGCTGGGTCTGCCAATCGTCAAAAAGATTATCGAAGAGCACGGCGGCAGCCTTGCTTTGGAAGACGCGACGCCGTTCGAGGCGGACGCCCACGCGGGGGCAAAGGCGGTGATCCGCCTGCCGCTCTCGGTCGTGGAAGATGTTGGGGAACTTGAACACAGGAAAGCGGTGTGAGGTGGAACAATGAGTGACATTCTGATTGTCGATGACGAACGCGATATTCGGGAACTGATTTCCGATATTCTGGAAGATGAAGGCTATGCAACGCGGCTGGCGGGCAATTCCGACGATGCGATGAGCGCGATTGCGGATGAGCCACCGGCGCTCTTGATCCTCGATATCTGGCTCAAAGATAGCCAGATGGACGGGATTGACATCCTCAAGGCGGCCAAGCGCGACTACCCCAACGTGCCAATCATCATCATTTCCGGGCATGGCAATATCGAGATTGCCGTCGCCGCGATCAAACAGGGCGCTTATGATTTCATCGAGAAGCCGTTCAACATCGACCAGCTTCTTGTTGTGATCCGGCGAGCGATGGAGACATCGCGGCTGCGGCGCGAAAACATCCAGCTCAAGCGCAAGGATGTGGCCAGCGCCGAGATGATTGGTGAATCAGCCGCGTTCCGCACCATGATTGGCCAGCTTGACAAGGTGACGAAATCCAACGGCCGGGTGATGCTGTCCGGGCCATCCGGTGTCGGCAAGGAAATTGCCGCGCGCTACATCCATATGGAATCAAACCGCAAGGACGGGCCGTTCATCGTGGTTGGCTGTGCCTCGATCGAGCCGGACCGGATGGAAGAGGTGCTGTTCGGGCGCGAGACACCAGAGCGCGGGATTGAGCCGGGCCTTTTGGAAGAAGCCGATGGCGGGGTGATCTATTTTGATGAAGTGGCGGATATGCCGCCGGGGACACAATCGAAGATCCTGCGTGTGCTTGTGGATCAGCAATTTCTGCGGGTCGGCGGCACAGACAAGGCGCGGGTTGATCTACGGGTGATTTCCTCAACCAGCCGGAATTTGCAGGAAGAAATCGCCGCCGGGCGGATGCGCGAAGAGTTGTTTCACCGGCTGAATGTGGTGCCGATCACGGTGCCCAGCCTGGCCGAACGGCGCGAGGATATTCCCCGGCTTGCCGAGTATTTCATCAACGAATTCAACCGCACCCAAGGTTTGCCACAGCGGCCATTGTCAGAGGAGGCCGTGGCGCTGATGCAGACGATGCCTTGGCCGGGCAACGTGCGCCAGCTGCGCAACGTGATCGAGCGGCTTTTGATCCTTGGGGAACCGGCAGGCGAGATCGAGGCGAAGGAACTGCCGACCGAAGAGGAAAAGACCGGCGACGAGGGCCGGGTTGTGCTTTCGGGCGTGTTGGCCACGCTGCCACTGCGCGAGGCACGCGAAGCGTTTGAGCGCGAATACCTGCTGACTCAGATCAATCGTTTTGGCGGGAATATCAGCCGCACGGCGCAATTTGTCGGCATGGAACGCTCGGCGCTGCATCGCAAGCTCAAAAGCCTTGGCGTCGTGACGACCAACAAATCCGGCGCGCGGGTGGCGACGGTGGAAGACGATGTCGCGGAGGGCGCGGGGTGAGCCATGCCGCAACGGGCGGGGTTGGAAGCGCGGCTGGCGCGGCTTGAAGCGGCGCGGCTGGCGGCGGAAGAGATTGGCGCGCGGTTGCGTGAAATGCCCGGTTGTGCTGATGCCGAAGTGAGCGAAGTGCTTAAGCACAAGCGCGGCGAGCATGCCGTTCTGGCCGCAACAATCGGCGGCGAGGCGGTGATCGTGAAATGGTTCGCTGGCCCCAAGGCGGCGCGGATTGTGCGACGTCAGCAGCGCGAGTTGACGTTTGCGGCGGCGCATCTCGGGCAGGGGCCGTATCAGGTGAACCGCTCATTGATGGCATTCCCCGATGCAGGGCTGGCGGTGCTGTCTTTCGCACCGGGAGAGCGGTTACGCGACCATCTGGCGCAGGCGGACCCTGAGCGGCGCGCGGCGCTGCTGCAGCGGGCGGGCGGTTGGCTCAAAGCCTATTGCGCGCCTCGGCTTGAATGCCCCGAATACGCGCCAGGGCGGTGGATCGAGCGGATGGCGGCGACGGATCTTTCTCATCTCGGCCCGCAGGATGCGGCACTGATGGAGCGGTTGAAAGCGGCGACGGCGGCGCGCGGCGCGGCGGCAAAAGGCGTTCATGCGTGGCTCGCGCCGGGGCACAGTGATTTTGTCGATCTCAACATGCTATGGGATGGCAGAGTGTTGACCGGCGTGGACATACAGGGCGAGAACCGGCAGCTTCTGGCAAGGATGAGCGCGCGGTTTCTGGTTTGGCTGACACTGCGCGGTGACAGAGAACCGACCACGCGTATTCATGGGCTGGATCGGGGCGATGTGCAGGCGTTCCTGCAAAGCGATGTGCTGAGCGAGAACGAAAAGGCGCGGCTTTTGCCCGTGTTCATCGGCGAGCAGCTATTCGCCCGTTTCGTGCAGGAATTTCATGCACAGAGCAAACGACGAGCAAACGCGGTGGCGGCCATCAACGGGTATCTGGCAGGCGACTGACTGGATGACGCCGAGTCACCGATGGACAGCCCCCGTTACCCCGGCGTGACGATCTGCCAGACCTTGCCTTTGCGCACGACACAGGCATTTTTGGTCAGCCTTGGAAAAACCGTGGTCTGCTGCGGTGTTACCGCCTTCGAAATGCTTTCGGAACAGTTGGGAAGCGTCATGTGAACATAGCCTTGCCGGTTCATGCATTGCGCCACAACATCGGCGCGCAGACCGTCATTGGCATCTTCGGTGACAATCTCGGGTGGGGTGCGGCGGCCGGGGATCATATGGCAATTCCCTTTGCCATCACAAACCTTGCGCGGCGGCAGCGGTAGCCCAGGTATCACCCGAACGACGGGCCGTGCGGGCACTTTGTTAACGGCAATCACCCGGCAATCGGTGAGATCGCTTTGCGATTTGGCGACCGGCACTCCGGCCTTGTAATAAACGCTCACCGGGGCGCAGGCAGCCAGCCCGGCCAAAGCCAGACAAGCCGCAACGGACCGCGGGGGCAGGCGGTGGACTGTCATCGTTTTCATCCTCCGGCACAGGCCATCAGAGCGCAGCATACCGCGCCCTTGGCATCAAGACAAAGCGATTGACCGGCGCGCGGCCATCTGCCATGCAAAGCGCCTAAAACAAGGGGTCAATCTGGCATGAAGGTGATTATTTGCGGGGCTGGTCAGGTCGGCTGGCAGATCGCACGGCATCTCTCGAGCGAGAAGAACGATGTAACGGTGGTGGACTCCAACGCCGATCTGGTGCGGCGCGCGATGGACACGCTCGATGTACAGGGGATCGCGGGCTTTGCTTCTTATCCGGACGTGCTTGAGCGCGCCGGGGCGCAAGATGCGGACATGATCATCGCCGCGACCCATTCCGACGAGGTCAACATGGTGACCTGTCAGGTGGCGCATTCGGTTTTTTCGGTGCCGCGCAAGATTGCCCGGCTCAGGGCGCAAAGTTATCACCGGGCGGTTTATTCTGACCTATACCGGCGCGACCACATGCCAATTGACGTGGTGATCAGCCCGGAACGGGAAGTGGCCGTGGCGGCGCTGCAACGGCTCAAGGTGCCTGCGGCGTTCGACACTGAAAGCTTCTTGGGTGGCAAGGCACAGCTTCTGGGGATCACGCTCGACAGTGCTTGCCCGGTGCTCAACACGCCGTTGAGGCAGCTTTCTGATCTGTTCTCGACGTTGCGGGTCATTGTGGTGGGCGTGCGCCGCAAGGGGCGGCTTTTTGCACCCGAACCGGGCGATCAGCTTTTTGAGGGCGATGATTGTTACCTCTGCGTGGCCGAGGAAGACGTGCCGCGCACGCTTGAAGTGTTCGGCAAGACGGCAGAACGCCAGGAGAGAGTGGTGATCGTGGGCGGCGGCAATGTCGGGCTGACCGTGGCCGAGGCGCTGGAGGAAAGTGCGCACCGGGTGCGGGCCAAGGTGATTGAGCGCAGCCGGGCGGTGGCCGAGCACGCCGCCGACTCGCTGGAGCGAACGATTGTGCTGCATGGCGATGGGCTGGATGCGGCGCTTCTGAGTGAAGCGTCGATCGAGCGGGCGGATGCGATCCTTTGTGTGACTGATGATGACAAGACCAACCTTCTCGCGGCGGTGCGCGGCAAGCAGGCGGGCGCGCGCATGGCGATCACGCTGTTGAATGATCCAACGCTGGTGCCGCTGTTGGCGCCAATGGGGATTGACGCCTATATCAACCCGCGCGCCACCACGGTGTCTTCGATCCTGCGCCATATTCGCCATGGCCGGGTGCGCGGGGTTTATTCGATTGGCGACGCCGAGGCCGAAGTGATCGAGGCGGAAGTGCTTTCCACGTCACCGATCACCGGGCAGGCGATCCGCGATATCGAGTTTCCCGAAGGCGTGCTTTTGGGCGCGGTAATGAAAGGTGGAGCATTGATCAAACCCACCGGCGGAACCAAGATCGAAGAAAGCGACGTGATCGTGATTTTCGCCATGTCCAAGGACGTGCCCGAGGTTGAGCGCCTGTTGCAGGTTTCGATTGATTTCTTCTAAAGCGGTTCGACATGTTGGCCTGTCACGGCAATATGTTGAAACCCGTTAGCCAAGCACGCGCGAGCGAGGGAGCAAGATGATCCGCATCCGCAACATGCCGCTGTTTTTGGTCCTCACCGGGGTGATGGCGCTGGCGATGTATGTGCCGGCGCTGCACGGGCTGTTGAATCAGCGGTTTGCCGAAGCGCGTGCGTTTTTCTATGCCGGGACACTTGGGCTTTTTCTGGTGACACTGGTGTCAATCACGCTGTCATCGCGCCCGCGCCGGGGCGACGGGAGCTTGCGTGATCTGGCGGCGCTTCTGGCTGCTTTTACCGTGCTGCCGCTGTTTTTGGCCTGGCCGTTTTATGAGGGCGTCAAAACCACCAGCTTTCTGAATGCTTACGTTGAAATGGTGTCTTCGATCACAACGACGGGGGCGACATTGTTCGCGCCTGAACGGCTTTCGGAGACGATGCATTTGTGGCGCGCACTTGTTGGGTGGCTGGGCGGTTTGATCATGTGGATTGCCGCCGCAGCCGTGCTGGCGCCGCTTAATCTGGGCGGGTTCGAGGTGACGGCGTCCGCCGAACCGGGGCAGGGCGATACACCGCTGGACCGCTTTGAACGCTCGGAAGCCAACCGCCGCCTGCAACGCTCGGCGCGCCAGCTCGCGCCGGTTTATGCCGGGCTGACACTGGTTTTGTGGCTGTGCCTGATGATTGCCGGAGAGCGACCATTGATCGGCGTGTCACACGCCATGTCAACGCTGGCGACAAGCGGAATTTCGCCCGTTGGTGGGGTGATCAACGGGCAAAGCGGGCTTTTGGGCGAGGCGCTGATTTTCCTGTTCATGTTCTTTGCCCTGTCGCGGCTTACGTTTTCATCGGACACGATCACCACCGCGCGGCCCGGATTGCATAATGATCCCGAGTTTCGCATCGGCGTGCTGTTGGTGGTGGGGGTGCCGCTGATTTTGTTCCTGCGCCATTGGATCGCGGCGTTTGATCTTGATGCGGTGGAAGATTTCGCAGCGGCGGGGCGCGCCCTGTGGGGAGGGGTGTTCACTGTCCTGAGCTTTTTGACAACAACCGGGTTTGAAAGCTCTGACTGGGTCGATGCGCGCGGCTGGTCGGGGCTGGGGAATCCGGGGATGATCCTGCTTGGACTGTCGCTGATTGGTGGCGGCGTGGCGACCACGGCGGGCGGGGTGAAGTTGTTACGGGTTTATGCTCTTTACCTCAATGGTTTGCGCGAGCTGGAGCGGCTGGCGCATCCCAATTCGGTGGGCCGGGCGGCCGGGCATGGCCGTCGTATCCGGCGCAAGGGCGCATTCGTTGCGTGGGTTTTCTTCATGCTGTTTGCCATTTCGGTCGCGGTTGTCACATCGCTTTTCACCGCGACCGGGATCAGTTTTGAGAATGCAATCCTGTTGACCATTTCGGCGCTTTCGACCACCGGGCCGTTGATTGCGGCGGCGGCTGACACGCCGCTGGCGCTGGCTGATATGGATGCGCTGGCCAAGCTTATTCTTTCTGCGGCAATGGTGCTGGGCCGGCTTGAGATGTTGGCCATCATCGCGTTGATGAATCCGGTGCTGTGGCGCGATTGACGCGCGCAAGTTAACCGCATTCGATCCGTCGGATTTTTGCTCTGGACGCCCAAGCAGGGCCAAGACATACTCAGCCCGAACGAGGACGTGTGCGCATTCACGGCACGCAGCAAGAACAAAGGCAAGAACAACGAATGGCTTCCGACAGACAAAACCTTCAGGACGCATTTTTAAATCATGTCCGGAAGACGAAAGTTCCGGTTACAATTTTTCTGATTAACGGTGTGAAATTGCAGGGCGTAATTACGTGGTTTGACAATTTCTGCGTCCTTTTGCGCCGCGATGGGCAATCGCAACTGGTTTACAAGCACGCGATCTCCACGATCATGCCGTCGCAACCGATCAGCCTTTATGAGGGTGAAGACGCTTCCTGATGGACGCTGAACCACAGGCAGATCCGCAGGACCGGCGGGAAAAACCGACGCGAGCCTGGGTTTTGCACCCCGATATTCGCAGTGAGGCCCAGCGCCGTGAACCGGCGCGGGCGCTTGAAGAAGCTATCGCATTGGCGGCGGCTTTGCCCGGCTTGGTGGTGGCCGGGTCGGAGGTGGTCTCGCTTGCCGAAACCGCATCCGGGGCTTTTGTTCGGCACCGGCAAAATCGAAGAGCTTAAAACCCGGATCAACGCGGCGGATGTTGAGCTTGTTCTGGTCGATGGACCGGTCTCGCCGGTGCAGCAGCGCAACCTTGAAAAAGCATGGGGCGTGAAGCTGTTGGATCGCACCGGCTTGATTCTTGAGATATTCTCGGACCGGGCCGCCACCCGCGAAGGTGTGTTGCAGGTGGAAATGGCGGCGCTGAGCTATCAGCGCACCCGGCTGGTGCGGGCGTGGACCCACCTTGAGCGGCAGCGCGGCGGGTTGGGCTTTGTTGGCGGGCCGGGGGAGACCCAGATCGAGGCTGACCGGCGGGCGATTGATGAACAGCTTGTCCGGCTCAAACGGCAATTGGCCAAGGTGGTGAAGACCCGCGATCTGCATCGCAAGGCGCGCGCCAAGGTGCCTTATCCGATTGTCGCGCTGGTGGGCTATACCAACGCCGGGAAATCGACACTGTTCAACCGGCTGACCGGGGCGGAGGTTATGGTCAAGGACATGCTCTTTGCCACGCTTGATCCGACGATGCGGCGGCTGGCCTTGCCAGATGGCGGGCCTGAGGTAATCCTGTCGGATACCGTGGGCTTCATTTCCGATCTGCCGACCGAACTTGTCGCCGCCTTCCGCGCCACGCTGGAGGAAGTGCTGGCGGCGGACCTGATTTGCCATGTGCGCGACATCTCCCACCCGCAAAGCCGCGAGCAGGCAGAAGATGTGGAAGCGATCCTCACGTCGCTGGGCGTAGATGCGGACGTGCCGCGCATCGAGGTTTGGAACAAGATCGACATGGTTGCCCCCCAAGAGCGCGAAGCGATCCGCAACATGGCCGCCCGTGACGCGGCGGTTGCAGTGGTTTCGGCCCTGACCGGCGAAGGGATAGAGACGTTTCTTGGGGATGTATCCGTCCGGCTGACCGGGCAGCGGTTTGATGAGGTGATCGAACTGAGCTTTGCGCAAGGTCGGGCACGTGCGTGGTTGCATGAACAGGGTGTGGTCGAGGACGAGGCGCAGACCGATAAAGGGTTCACGCTCAAACTGCGCTGGACCCGAGCGCAGGCCCGGCGGTTCAAGGACATCTGAACGTGCGAGGTGGCGCTGAAACGCGCTACCTCTATTGATTTGCTTGGTTTGCGGGCAGCAAATTCGTGACCCCGACAGCCGCCGCACGGGCAAGCCCTTCGTCGAGCGACATCGGCACATATTCGCCGCGCCGCCACAGCACCGAAAGATCGTCGTAATGGCGCGAAAGCGGATGGCCCGATTGGCCGGTTGAGGTGATGAAAACCGAACTGTCAGGATCGGCCAGATCATAAACACCCCGATAGCCCGGCCCATGCACGTTCTGGAACGGGTGTGCGGCCTCGCCGCTGGTCAGCCCGCGATTAAGCGTGTTGTCCCCGCCAGAGGTGCTTTGGCGGATATTAACGAAGGCGCCCAATATCGGCACATCACCCAGAACGGGGTGATCCTGCATCGCCTGATGCACATCGCCCCAGCGCAGCGATTCGAGTGCCGTGCCATAACGCTCGCCAATCCAAAGCAAGGCTTCATCAAGCGACTGGCGGGCGATGTCGGTGCAGGTTTCCTTGGCGGAAGATTGAATGATGTCGCACCATGCCCCGGCACCATCGACATTGCGAAACACCCGTTCGATGAACAGCGGATCAACATGGGTGTATTCGGCGGCCAGCGGGCCAAGCTCATCCTCGATCAAACGGTGCTGAAGCGCGCGCATCCAAGCGGCATAGATCAGCGGCTCTGGCATGTGCTCGTTCATTTCGCCGTTCCAGTCGACCAGCATTTTCAATGCCTTCTGACGTTGGCGTTCTGGCGTGCCTTCGGGGGCCGGGTCGCCCTTATACCAAAGGTCGGCCCCGACGATAGCAAGCAGCACTTTGGCGGAATAGCTGACGGTATCTAGCTGCGCTTCGATAAAGCTGTCACGGGTATGCACCTGCCGACGCTGCATCACTTCTTTCCAGCGGTGAATGCGCTGTGTATCGCCCCAGTAATAGGAAACATGCATCGGGAAAGGCCGGTTCAGCGTCTTGTTATTGGTATTGCCGACAATGCCGCCCTGCGGCTGAATGAATTCCGGGTTGGCGGAGTAATCCAGATACCCCTGCCAGAGGTTTTGCTCTAACCAGCCGCGCGATGGCATCCGGCCTTTGGTGTCGTGCTTGGCGTCGCGTCGGGGCATCTTGCCGATGGTCTTCATCCCCACCGAAAGCCGGTCTGCGACGACAAGGTTTTGCGATGGCGCAACAAAGCTTTCACCGGCGTCGATGGCGTCTTCCACCGTCTTGGCATGCATCAGGTCATAGGCGGCGGTATAAGAGGTGTCGTCAGGGGTGAGTGCCGTCCATGACATGGTCGCGATATGCCCCGCGGGCGTGATTTGCCCGACATTTTCAAAGCTGGGCGGCAGGACGGGGCCGTTTTGCGTCCAGCGCAGGGTCAAGGTCACGGGGGCTGCCCCTTGATTTCGACAATGCTCTTGCGGGTTTTGAACGGGGCAAACCCGTCGGGGGTGCGGTATTGCTCGGGATTGTCGGGGTTCAGCGCCTCGATATGCACATCGAGATCGTCAAGATAGGAGGAGGTGATGCCCCAGGCGATTCCTTTGCCACGCCCGCTCAGGATTGCGGGAAGGCCGGGAATAGTGCCGCCGATCACGCCGCCGGAGGGCAGTTGCAGCCGGGCCAGATACCACGCGGACGGCGCGGTAAAATCGAGATGCGGATCGTTGGCCAGCAAGGTGGAGGCCGATGCGGTGCGCGAGGGTGCCGCCGCCCAAGCGTTGGAGGCGCGGGCAAACCCCGGTGCGCGGAACGGCGATAGCGGGCCTTGCGGGCGCGGCGGTGTGGCGGAAGCGTGCTGCACCGGCAGCGAAAGCCCTTTCATCAACGCGGCATAGGCGGGCAGGGCGGCGATCCCCGTGCCGGGCGAATCCGGCAGGATATCCTTGAGCCGGGCCGGATCACTGAGCAACCGGGAGGTTCGTGCGCGCAGCACCTCGCGTTGCAGGTGCATCATCGTTTGCACCGCCATCAGCTTGATCACTGCCAGCGAATCTGCGGGCCGCCACGGCGATATCGGCATGTCGAACAAGAACATCTCGGGCGCGCCCCGGCCCAAAGCATCACGATTGATCTCGCTCAGGCGCGCATTGACCCCGGCGGCATAGGCATCAAGCGCAGAGCGCGCGCCGGGGCTTTGCGCCGGGACTGCTTGCTGCGCCAGATTGTAAAGATCGAGCCTGCGCATGATCTTGTCGATGCCAAGGGTGCGCTTGCCAAACACCTCGGAAAGCCGCCCCTGCGCGGTGCGCCGCATCACCATCATCTGCCAGAGCCGATCCTGCGCATGGGCATAGCCAAGCGCAAAGAACACGTCAGCTTCGGGTTTGCCGAAGATATGCGGAATATCGGAATGATCGCGCACAATCTTGACCGGGGCGGAAATGCCTTTGACGGTCAGCGTCTTGTCGTAATCGGGCAGCGATCTCGAGGCGAGGTAATAGACTCCGGCCACGACAAGTGCGCCAAGCACCAGCCCGGCTACGATAAGTCGCATCAGCCATCGGAAGAGCGTTGCCATTAACTTGAATCTCCCTGTCCTAGCCTCAGGCGGCCCTGTCTCGGGCCTTGCCTTTCCTTGCTGCGCCAGACAAACCTTAAAGCGAATGAATGCAAGGGAAAAGACATGAGCAAGCTGGCGTTTCTTGGTTTAGGCGTGATGGGATACCCGATGGCGGGGCATTTGGCCGCACAGGGGCATGAGGTAACGGTTTACAATCGCACGTCCGCAAAGGCGGCGGCGTGGGTGAAAGAACACGGCGGCACAAGCGCGCCAACCCCGGCAGAGGCCGTGAAGGATGCCGAGTTCGTGATGGCCTGCGTTGGCAATGATGACGATTTGCGCGCAGTCTGTCTTGGTGATGACGGCGCGTTGGGCGCGATGAGCGGCGATGCGATCTTTGTCGATCACACCACCGTCTCGGCGAAGGTCACGGCGGAGCTTTATGAGGCTGCGGCGAGTGGCGGCGTTTCGTTTGTCGATGCGCCGGTTTCCGGCGGGCAGGCCGGGGCGGAAAATGGCGTGCTTTCGATCATGTGCGGCGGCGATGCGGCGGCGTTCGCGGCGGCAGAGCCGATCATGGCCGCCTATGGCCGCTCGATCAAACGGCTGGGTGAAAGCGGCAGTGGCCAGTTGACCAAGATGGTCAACCAGATTTGCATTGCGGGCCTTGTTCAGGGGCTGTCTGAGGCGCTTAATTTCGCGCAGAAAGCCGGCCTTGACGGGCGCGCGGTGGTCGAGGTGATAAAGGGCGGTGCTGCCGGAAGTTGGCAGATGGTCAACCGGCATGAAACCATGCTCGACGATCATTTCGAGCATGGCTTTGCGGTCGACTGGATGCGCAAGGATCTGGGGATTTGCCTTGCCACGGGCGACGAGATCGGCGCCTCGCTGCCGGTGACGGCGCTGGTCGATCAGTTCTACAAGGACGTGCAGGCGATGGGCGGCAGCCGTTGGGATACCTCGGCGTTGATCAAGCGGTTGACGCAGAACGATTGACCGGCTCAGCCGTGCGGCGTGGCCGCTGAAAAAGCTGAATAACCACGATCCCGGCGACGATCAGGCCAAGGCCGATCACCGCCGGAAGATCGAGGCTTTGCCGGAAGACGACATAGCCGATTGCCGCGATAAAGACGATGCCGAGCCCCGACCAGATTGCATAGACAATGCCCACTGGCATGTGCCGCAAGGTCATTGACAGCAGATAAAAGCTTACTGCGTAGGCCACCACCACAAGCAGCGAAGGCCAGAGCCGGGTGAATTGCTGGCTGGCTTGCAACGCGGAGGTGCCGATGGTTTCGGCGAGAACGGCGAAAAACAGCGTGAGATATGGCATGGGCGCGATCCAATTTTGAGCGTCCGCCGGTGGTGCCACAACCCGGCATCAGAGCAAAGCGAGAATCTCATCGAAAGTGCCGGACCAAACGCCGCGCATAACAAATGTATACCATGGCACACATTGACTATCGCCGCGCAAAAGGCTACCGCTCCCACAAAGGCGGGCGCGCCCGTCAAGGCTCATCAAAACCCCAAGGAAGTGAGACCCATGGCCAACGATACCCCCGATATCATCTATACCAAGGTCGATGAAGCGCCCGAGCTGGCCTCGGCCTCGTTGTTGCCGATCATCCGCGCTTTTGCCGGGGCGGCAGGGATCAAGGTGGGCACCCGTGATATTTCGCTGGCCGGTCGTATTCTGGCGACGTTTCCCGATTTCCTGACCGATGCGCAAAAGCACGCCGATGATCTGGCCGAGCTGGGCGAGTTGGTGAAAACACCCGATGCCAACGTGATCAAACTGCCCAATGTTTCCGCCTCCATCCCGCAATTGACCGCGGCGATCGAAGAATTGCAGGCGCAGGGGTATAAGCTGCCCGATTACCCTTATGAGCCAAAAGATGACGCCGAAAAGGACATCAAGGCGCGTTATGACGCGATCAAAGGCTCTGCCGTGAACCCGGTGCTGCGCGAGGGCAATTCGGACCGGCGCGCCGCCAAGGCGGTGAAGGAATATGCCAAGGCAAACCCGCATTCGATGGGAGAGTGGAGTGCAGACAGCAAAACGCATGTTGCCTCGATGCCCGGCGATGATTTCTTTGCCAACGAGAAATCCGCGACACTCACCGCCGCGCAGGCGGCGGGCAACGCCAAGATCATCTTTACGGACAAATCCGGCAATGAGACCAAGCTGAAAGGCGGGCTGAAATATTCCGATGGCACAGTTGTCGATGCAACCTATCTCTCGGTCAAAGCACTGAGGGCATATATCGCCAAAGAGATTGCCGCGATGGAGCCGGGTGTGTTGTTCTCCGTCCATCTGAAGGCCACGATGATGAAGGTGTCCGACCCGATCATCTTCGGGCATTTTGTCTCCGTCTATCTTGAGGATTTCATCGCCAAACATGGCGAGAAACTCAACGCGTTGGGCTGGAACCCGAATTCGGGCATCGGTGATCTGGAAGAGCGGATTGCCGGGGATAAGGCGCTGGAGGCGGACCTGAAAGCCGCACTCAAAGCGCGCCCGCCGCTTTACATGGTGAATTCCGACAAGGGCATCACCAACCTGCATGTTTCTTCTGACGTGATCATTGACGCCTCCATGCCCGCAGTGATCCGGGCAGGCGGCATCGGCTGGGGCCCGGATGGAGAGCCAGCAGACGCCAAGTGCTGCATCCCCGACAACAGCTATTCGGTCGTCTATGACGAGACGGTGAAATACTTCAAGGAAACCGGCAAGCTTGATGTGACGACCTGTGGTGCGGTCTCGAATGTTGGCCTTATGGCACAGAAGGCGGAAGAATACGGCTCGCATCCGACCACCTTCGAAGCCCCCGCCGACGGCACGTTTCGCCTTGAGCTTGGCTCCGGCGAGGTGCTGCATGAAACCAACGTCGAAAAGGGTGATATCTGGCGGTCCTGCTCGGTCAACAAGGCGCCGATCCTTGACTGGATTCAGCTGGGCATCCGGCGGATGAAGGCGACCGGGCTGGCGGCGTTCTGGCTTGACAGCGCGCGCGCGCATGATGCGGAGTTGATCAAATATGTTGAACCAGCGCTGAAAGAGGCGGGGGTTGATATTCCGATCATGGCCCCACGCGAAGCCACGCGCTATACCTTCGAGCAGATGCGCGCGGGCAAGGACGTGGTGACGATCACCGGCAACGTGCTGCGCGACTATCTGACCGACCTATTCCCGATCCTTGAGCTTGGCACCTCGGCCAAGATGCTGTCCATCGTCAGCCTGATGCAGGGCGGCGGGCTGTTTGAAACCGGCGCGGGCGGGTCCGCCCCCAAACATGTGCAGCAACTGGTTGAGCAGAACCATCTACGCTGGGACAGCCTTGGTGAATTCTGCGCACTTGGCGAAAGCTTCAAGTTTCTGGCAGAAAAGGGCAACACAAAAGCCGGATTGCTGGGCGATGCCGTGGAAGCAGCGACACAGGCGGTCTTGCTCAATGGCAACAGCCCGGAACGCAAGGTCGGCCAGAACGATAACCGCACGAGCCACTATTGGTTTGCGCGTTACTGGGCAGATGCCCTTGCTGCTGACGGCAATGATGCGGCGCTGGCCAAGCATTTCAAACCGATTGCAGAGGCATTGGCCGCGCAGGAAGAAACCATCATCGCTGAATTGATGGCGGGGCAGGGCGAGGCGGTCGATCTGGACGGCTATTACCACGCGGACGCAGGAAAAACCGCAGATGTCATGCGCCCGAGTGCGGCGCTGAACGCGATTATCGGCTGATGATCCTTGCGTCGGGTCAGGCGGCGGCTGTCGCCTCGATCCGGCGCAGTTTCAGCATTAGCAAAAGTGCCAGCGTCACATATATGAAAACCCCTGCTGCCAAGGGCCGCAAGGTGCCGTCAAAGGCCAACCCGAGAGGGGCCGCAAGCGCCATGGCGAAAATGGTCGAGACGCCGCCGATGACCGACGCGGCCATGCCCGCGATATGGCCCAGTGGCTCCATTCCCATCGCGTTGAGATTGCCCATCACCATGCCTGCCTGCAGGAACATCGTGGCCTGCCAGAACAGGAACAACGCGAAAGCCAGCGTTTCGGGCAGGGCAACATAGGTCAGCGCCAGCATGACGCCCGAAACGGCGAACTGGAACGCGAACATGTAGGTCACGATGCGGCGCATACCGATACGCATGACCAGCCGCGCATTGACGATGCTGGCCCCGGAAACGGTCAGGCTCAGCCCGAAGAACCAGACCGGGAAGCTGGCAGCGCGGTGAAATATCTGATCGAAGATCGGCTGCACGCTTTGCAGCATGGCAAAAAACATGCCAAAGGCCAGTGTCAGCACGACAATGGTGATACAAACCATCGGGTTGGCGAAAACCTCGCGCGCTGCAAAAGCCATGCTGGCCGCGCGGAACGGGCGGCGGTCTGCTTTGGGCAGGGTCTCGGTCAGGCGGATTTGCATCCATGTGGCTCCGACGATGCCGAAGACGAGGAACGCCACGAAGATTCCGCGCCAGCTGGAAACGGCAATGATCCCTGCGCCCATCAACGGGGCAACGGCGGGGAACAGCACGAAAATGAACATCACGAAGGATGAAATCTGCGCCATTTCACGCCCGGCGTAACGATCGCGGATCACCGCCATGCCAACGACCCGCGGCCCAGCGGCCCCCAGCCCTTGCAGCGCGCGGGCAAGCAGCATCAGCTCAAGCGTTTGTGCAGAAGCGGCCAGCACCGCGCCCAGCAGGTAAATCGCGGTGGCGACGAGAATGATCGGTTTGCGCCCGAACGCATCGGATATAGGTCCGACGATGAATGTCCCGGCCCCAAGCCCGACCACAAACACCGTAAGCAAAAGCTGGGCTCGGTTGGGCGCATCCGGTGTCAGCTCTGCGCCGATTTCGGGCAAGGCTGGCAGCATGGAATCAATCGAAAATGCCACCGTGGCGAACAGCATGGCAATCAGGGCGATGAATTCGATACGCGACTGCATAAGCGTTATGCACCTGCGGCCGGATCGGTGATTTCGTCGATCACCTTGAGCCAAAGTTCGGCGGGTTGCGCGCCGGGAACGGCGTGTTGGCCGCCAACGACAAACGTCGGCACGGAGTTTACCCCCATCTCGCGCGAATGGGATTCGCGGGCCAGAATGTCGGCGCGGTCCGCATCAGAGGCAAGCAGTTTGAGCACCACGGCGGCATCCATGCCAACTGAATCAGCAATATCGGCCAGCACTTCCACATCGCCAATATTGCGACCGTCCTGAAAATAAGCCCGGAACAATGCGGAAACCACCGGAGTTTGCCGCCCCTCAACCCCGGCCCAATGGATCAGACGATGCGCGTTCAGCGTGTTGGGCGTGCGCTCGATCTTGTCAAACTCGATCTCCAACCCGGCATTGCGCGCGTGCTCCACCACCGGCTGATAGGCTTTCAACGCGCCTTCCTTGCCGCCAAACTTGGTTTCGAGATAGGCGCGCCTGTCGATACCGTCAGCGGGCATATCGGGGTTAAGCTGAAACGGGTGCCATTCGATTTCGAACGGATGCTCGGGGCGCTGCTGCAAAGCGCGGTCAAGCTGCGTCTTGCCAATAAAGCACCACGGACAAATCGGATCGGAGATGATATCAAGCTTGACCATTATGATGAGCCTCGAACAGGGGATGAAGGGCTGCGCGCAGAAGCTTGCCATTGGGATTGCGTGGCAAGGCGTCGACACGAAGCCAGAAACGGGGTTGCTTATAACGCGCCAGATGTTTGGCGGCATGGGCACAAAGTGCGGCTTCGTCAAGCGGTGCCGCAGATGTATAGAAGGCGGCAATCAGGCGGGTGTCGGCTTTCACCTCGACAGCGGTCACGGCAATCTCGCTTAACCCGGCCGCGCCTTGCAGCGCCGCTTCCACCTCAAGCGGCGAAACCCGGTAGCCGCCAGCGTTCATCATGTCATCGGCACGCGTGCGATAGGTGATTTGCCCGTCTTGCGCCATCGCCCCCTGATCGCCGGTAAGAAACCATTCGCCTTTGGAGCGGTTGCCAGCTTCCTCATTCGCGCCGAAATAACCCAGCATCAATCCTGGATCGCGCGCCGACACTGCGATGATGCCATCTTCGCCAAGCGGCACAGGCGTGCCCGTGTCATCAACGATTGCAACACGGCGACCCTTTTGCGGGCGGCCCAACGTGCCGGGGCGGCAGGGATAGCCGGGAGAGGCGGAAATGAAGGTTGAACATTCCGACATGCCAAAGGCTTCGTAAATCGACGTGCCGGTGGCGGCGGTCCAGGCGGTGCGGATTGCCTCTGGCAGTTTTTCACCGGCGCTGAGGCCGTGCCGAAGCTTGGGCAGATCAAGCTTGATATTTTGGTTGAGAAGCTTTCTGTAAACACCCGGAACAGCGGCAAAAATCGTTGCATCATGTTGTTTCAGAAGATCCGGCAATTGTTCCGGTGCTGTGCCGGGTTCGGGGATCAGCGCGGTCGCCCCCACACTCCACGGGTCCATCAACCCGGTGCCCAACGTGTAGGTCCAGTTGAACGCGCCCGCATGAAGCACCCGATCATCGGGCGTCAGCCCATACCAACCATCATACATCATCCGGCGCGCCCATATGGCGCGATGGGCGTGCATCACCGCGTGCGGATGGCCGGATGTGCCGGAGGTATAGATGATATAGGCAAGCCGGTTCGGATCTCCCATGGCATAGGCGCAGGGCGGCAGGGCGCGCATCGCGGCAAGCGCGTCGGTGTTGATCACCCGCAGGCCGGGCGTGTCAGGGCAGGCAATGCCATCGCCCAGCAGGATCGCCTTGGGGGAAAGTGTTTCGATCATCGCCGCCACTTCGGGCGCGGTGAGTTGTGATGAGGTCGGCACCGGCACCAGCCCGGCGGCGATAGCGCCCAGATAGGCAATCGGAAATTCGACGCCATTGCCGAGCCGCATGAGCACGATGTCACCCGGCACCAGCCCGGCCCCGAGCAACCCGGTGCCAGTGCCGCGCACAGCCGCTTCAAGCCGGGCAAAAGACCACGGCGCGGCCTTTGCGGAGCCGAGCACGGCAAGCGCAATCTTGTCAGGACACTCGGCGGCGCGAGCCAATACATGAGCCGCCAGATTGAAGGGTGCGGGGCAGGGGGCGAATGCCCCCTCATCGAACAGCGAAATCATGCCCGGACTGCTACCCGTGGGGGGAAGGGATGCAACCCATGAGCATTGCATATAGGGGGCACCCCGCATAGAACCCTGCGCATGACTGCGCCCAGCTATCCTTCGATTGTCCGCATCGCCCGCGAGAACGGCGCAAGGCAAGTGCCTGAGCCGCTCAATCTGGGTGAGCGGGTGCGCGCATTGCGCAAGGCCAAGCGGCTGACGCTGGAGCAGGCGGCACAACAAGCCGGGCTGGCGCGCTCGACCCTCTCGAAAATCGAGAACGGGCAGATGTCACCCACCTATGAGGCGGTGAAGAAACTGGCGTCGGGGCTGGAAATCTCATTGCCGCAATTGTTTACGCCGCCCGCCGATGGCAATGCCTCTGGCCGGATGGCGGTCACACGCACGGGCGAGGGCGGCGCGCATATCACTGAAACCTACGAACATGAGCTTCTGGCCGAGGCGCTGAGCCCGAAACAGATGCTGCCCTATCGCGCCCGTATCCGCGCCCGTGACATGGCAGAATTCAACGGCTGGGTGCGCCATGACGGGGAAGAATTTCTCTATGTGCTGACCGGGGTTGTACGGCTTTGCACCGAGTTTTACGAGCCGGTGGAGATGCGTCGCGGCGATAGCGCCTATTATGACGCCTCGATGGGGCACAACCTGATTTCGGTAAGTGCGGATGACGCAACCGTGCTTTGGGTGACGTCGCTGGCCTAAGGCGCGCGCGCGGGCTTTCCCGCTTATTCATACCACCACACATCCGGCATGAACCACGGCCCGTCGCCATAAACGGGAACATGCGCCGGGTAGTGCAGGTGTTTGGAATGGGCAATCCGCCCGACGCCGAAATCATAGGTCGGGATAATATACCGCCCGCTCATCAAGACGCGATCAAGTGCGCGCACGGCGGCGGTAAACTCCGCCGCATCATCGGTGGCAAGCATGGTGTCGATCATCGCCTCTGCCGCCGGGGAATTCATTCCCATCAGGTTGCGCGAACCGGGGGTATCGACGCCTTTCGCCCCCCAGTAAAGCCGCTGTTCATTGCCCGGAGACAGCGAAAAACCCCGGCGAATATCGGTCATGTCGAAATCATAGGTTTCCAGCCGTTTGAAGTATTGCGCGTTATCGACCACATCAAGCGTGGCGTCGATCCCGATACGGGCAAGCGCCTGAATGAAGATATTGGCAAACGCCTGTTTCTCGCTCGACCCTTGTGGCAGCAGGATGGAAAACCGCAAGGGCACGCCCTTGGCATTGGTCAACTTGCCGTGCTGCGCGGTCCAGCCAGCCTTGGCCAGAAACGTCATGGCACGGTGCAGGTTCTTGCGGTTGCGCGCGGTGCCATCGGCCTTGGGCAATTCATAGCCATCAAGTGCGCCGGGCAATAGCTCATCGGCAAATGGCGCCAGCAGCGTCTTGACGCGGTCTTTGGCGGGGCCGGGGCGCATCCCCAGATCGGTGCCGGAGAAATAGGAGGTAATACGTTTCTGCCGCCCGCCGGTAATGGTGTCGTTCATGTATTCAAAATTGAACGCCAACAGCATCGCTTGGCGCACCCGCCAGTCATTGAACGGTGCGTGCCGTGTGTTCATCACGAAGCCGGTGATGCCCGAGGGCTTACCATCGGCAATCTCGGATTTCACCACGTCGCCGGATTGCATGGCGGGAAAATCATACTGACGCGCCCATTTCTCGGCATTGCTTTCGCGCAGCACGTTCAGCTCTCCGGCCTTGAACGCCTCGAACATGACCGAGGCATCGCCGAAGAATTCAATCCGGATTTCATCAAAATTCGCGCGGCCCTGCATCAAGGGCAGGTTCGCGCCCCAGTAATCAGGGTTGCGTTTAAGCGTGACATGACGGCCCGGTTCATATTCAGAGACCACGTAAGGCCCGGTGCCGATTGGCGGCTCAAGCGTGGCCGCGCCGAATTCACGCCCCTCCCATTGCGCCTTCTTCAGGATCGGGCGCAGCCCGGCGATCAGCGGTAATTCACGATCTTCGGTGTTGAAGGTGAGCCTGAGCGAGCGCGGGCCGGTGGCCTCAATGCTGGCCACCTTGCTCCAGAAACCAAGATAACGCGGGTGCCCTTGGGTGCCGAGCGTCTTGTAGGACCATATCACATCTTCGAGAGTGACCGGGCTACCATCAGAAAACCGCGCGTTCTTGCGCAGGGTAAATTCAACCCAGTGCCGATTCGCTCCAACCTCAACCGATTCTGCCAAAAGCCCGTACAGCCCGAACGGTTCATCGTAATTGCGCCCCAAGAGACTCTCATAGCCAAGGAAGCGTAATTGCCAGGGCGGGGTGCCTTTCAGAATGAATGGATTAAGCGAATCGAATCCGCCGGTATTGCCGGTAACGATTCGCCCTCCTTTGGGCGCATCCGGGTTGGCATAGGGAAGAGACACAAAATCCGGTGGTAGAGCAGGTGAGCCATACATAGATAGCCCGTATGAAGGCTCTGCGCGGGCGGGAAGTGCGACCAAAAACACGAAGATGGCGGCCCCGGCGATGGCCGAAAAGGCGGCCAAAAACTGACGCAATCGGCGGAAATACTCTGATGTCATTTTCGCAACAATCCCGCTCTGCCCTTGTTTTGTTAGCGCATAAGCTAACCGGGGTTCTTCATGTTATCAAACTTTTAGCTTGGACTTCGCAGCTGGAAGGCTTATAAAGGTCTCACTGCTCGATAGGTTTCTTGCCTGTATGAAACCTGCCTCAATAACTTAACGCCAGCTTCGTGCTGGCGTTTTTTTTGTGTGCCACATCGGGCCGGGCACTTCGCGTCACTTCTGTGTGAACCGCCGCGCGTGGGATTTTTCCGATGTCAGGAAATCGGCATTTCAAAGCGTGTAGATTTGCCTGCGTCAAAGCGGGGCAGGCATGTCCGGGGCGGCCGGGGGCGGGGCGCTCGGGTCTTTCTTGTTGGGATAGACAAGCCCGGCCGAGATCACCAGCTTGGCGCAGTCCTCCACCGACATGTCCAGTTCGATAAGATCACCGCGCGGCACGAAAAGCAGAAAACCCGAGGTCGGGTTTGGCGTGGTTGGAAGGAAGACCGAGATGATATCCTGGTCTACCGGCACGCGCGCGGCAATCTCTCCCTTGGCTGTGGTGGAAATGAACCCGATGGCCCAGATACCCTTGCGCGGATACTCCACGAGGCATGCCGTATCGAACTTGGATTCCGTCTGTGCAAAAACCGTCTCGGCAATTTGCTTTAGCCCGTTATAGAGCGAACGGACAATTGGCATACGATCAACCAGCTGTTCGCCCCAGCCAATGAAACTGCGCCCGACCAACCCCTTGGCAATCCAGCCGACGAGCACGGTAAAGACGAGAAACAGCACCACCCCGACACCACGGATGTTCACATGCACATTCTGCGTGCCAAACAACCAAATGAACCAAGCCTGATCACCGAACCAACGATCAACCAGCGCATCGGGATGATAATAGGTCGGAACGAACGGCAATACCCAACTGTCGATCCAGCCGACAAAGGCCCAGATCAGCCAGACGGTAAGAGCGATTGGCACCACGACAACAAGGCCCGCCAGAAAATTATTGCGCAGACCGGCAAACGGGCGTCTGCGGCGGCGCTGTGTGTCGTCGTCTTTAGGGTCAGGTTGGGTCATTGATTGGCCGGATTGTTATTCGCCCATGAGACATAGGGGCAATCTATCGCCCCGGCAATTGCCGGAACCAATAATTGTGCCCGGAACGGAGGTTGGGGCAGGGCAGGCAAGCGGCGCCTCCGCCCATGGGGCGAATGTTTCGCTGCATTTCTTGTTCGGATCGTGTTCGGGGTTGCAATGCCTGCGTGATCGCTCTATACGCCCGCCATTCAATCCGCAGGTATGGGCGGGTGCATCGGGGGAGACATCCCCGTTCGTCCACCGGTTGAAGCAAATGCTTCTCTCCCCATACCGAGGCGTAAACCGGAAAGGAAACGAAAGACATGGCTCTTCCTGAGTTCTCCATGCGTCAGCTGCTCGAAGCCGGCGTTCACTTTGGCCACCAGACGCAGCGTTGGAATCCCCGTATGGGCGAATTCATCTATGGCGCGCGCAACGGCATTCACATTATCGACCTGACGCAAACCGTCCCGATGCTTGACGCCGCGCTGAACGCAGTGCGCGAAACCGTCGCCAAGGGCGGGCGCGTGCTGTTCGTTGGCACCAAGCGGCAGGCGGCCAACCCGGTCGCCGATGCGGCAGAAAAATCGGCCCAGTTCTATATGAACCACCGCTGGCTTGGCGGCACGCTGACCAACTGGCAGACCGTGTCGCAATCCATCAAACGTCTGAAAGAAATCGACGAGAAAATGGAAACCGGCGCCGAAGGCCTGACCAAGAAAGAGCGTCTTGGAATCGAGCGCGATCAGAGCAAGCTCCAAGCCTCGCTGGGCGGTATCCGCGAGATGGGCGGTGTTCCGGATCTTCTTTTCGTCATCGACGTGAAGAAAGAAGCACTTGCCGTGGCCGAAGCCAACAAGCTCGGCATTCCCGTTGCGGCGGTTGTCGATACCAACTGCTCACCTGATGGTATTGATTACCTCATTCCGGGCAATGACGACGCGGCCCGCGCGATTGCACTTTACTGCGATCTGGTCAGCCGAGCAGCCCTTGACGGGATGAGTGCACAACTGGGGGCAGCCGGTGTTGACCTTGGCGCGCTCGAAGAAGCGCCGGTGGAAGAGGTCGTGGCCGAACCCGCCGCAGCGGAAGAAACCCCCGCTGCCAGCGATACGGCAACCGATGCGCCCGCCGAGACCCCGGCAGAGGAAGCCACCGGCGCCTGACGCCAAAGGTTTTCCAACCTGATGCGCGGGCGTGATCAACACGCCCGCGACCCTGTTCAATTCCAAATTCGAGGAGAGCCTGACATGGCGATCACAGCGGCAATGGTAAAAGAACTGCGCGACAGCACGGGCGCAGGCATGATGGACGCGAAAAAAGCACTGACCGAAACCGATGGCGACATGGAAGCCGCCGTGGACTGGCTGCGCACCAAGGGCCTTGCGAAAGCTGCCAAGAAATCCGGGCGTACTGCTGCCGAAGGGCTTGTTGGCGTTGCGGTCGAAGGCGGCAAAGGTGTTGCCATCGAGCTGAACTCCGAAACGGACTTCGTTGCAAAAAATGTGCAATTCCAAGAGCTTGTAAGCGGCATTTCAACAACGGCCCTGAGCGTTTCAAATATCGACGAATTGAAAACCGCCGGGCTTGATGGCAAGCCGGTTGAAACCGCGATTACCGATGCCATCGCCAAGATCGGTGAGAACATGACGCTGCGCCGGATGGCAAAAATCGAAGGCGATATGGTTGTCAGCTATGTTCATAACGCTGCCGCGCCCAACATGGGCAAAATCGGCGTTCTGGTTGCGCTGAAGGGCGGCGACGAAACCTTTGGCAAGCAAGTTGCCATGCATATCGCCGCCGTCAATCCGGCCTCGCTTTCGGCGGATGATCTTGACCCTGCAGTGATTGAAAAAGAACGTCAGGTGCAGATTGATATCGCCCGTGAATCCGGCAAGCCCGACAACGTGATCGAGAAGATGATCGAAGGCCGGATGCGCAAATTCCTGTCTGACGTGACGCTGCTGGGTCAACAATTCGTGGTTAACCCCGATCTGACGGTCGAGAAGGCAGCCAAGGAAGCAGGCGCCGAAGTGACCGCGTTCGTGCGCCTTGAAGTTGGCGAAGGCATCGAGAAGAAACAGGAAGACTTTGCTGCCGAGGTCGCCAAGGCGGTGCAGGGTTGATCAAAACGTAGGGCAGGGCGCTCGGGAAGAGAAGAGCACCCTGCCTCTCTACGGGACGGGACACGGCGCTGGAGCGAATCCAGCGCCGCTTTTTTAGGCTCACCCCGGCAAATGGGGATGAGATAGGGCAAGCCCGAAGTTGCCGACCGCCCAACCGAATATAGATCGAACGACCGGCGCCGGTTTTAAACCGGACAAAACGCAGAGCCTTGCAATCTCAAGGTTGGCATCTTGTGTGTTCCAAAGGCATTAGCCACCACTCACGGAACCAGTTCAGATTGCCACCACAGGTGCCTTTCGAAAAGTATGGGAATCCTTACCTGGCCGAATGCGTTCCGCCATAAACCTGACCCACGGGCATTTGGTGAAGTGCCGCGCGATATAAGAGCGCCCACACGCGCCTGGTCTTTCTCTGATGTATTGGGCTAAAAGCGAAGCGCTTCAGTATTCCACCACAAACATCTGGTGATGAAATGCGGCCTTCAGAACCGCTTGGGCCGTTGTCTCCACGTTGAGCACATCGCGCGCGAGGCGCAGGTGTTTCTCAACCGTGGCCGGTGTCAGCCCCATGAGCAGCGCAATATCGGCTGTGGTCTTGCCGTCACCGACCCAATGCAGCGCCTCAAGCTGGCGCTTGGTCAATTCACGGGTCGGGCCGATATAGGGCAGGGACAGGATTTTGAGGTGCGCAACATTGTTCATCACCAGAAGGTCCGCCGCATTCTCCGCCCAGATCGCATCAGCATCCGCCTGCGTCATGTCTGCCGCCGCGGTAAGTGCGATGGCTCCCTTGGAGCGTGGAGAGACAGATCGGAAGCTAATTGTATAGCCTGCTTTCACATTCATTTTCTGATTGAATTCAATGACTTTCCGCTCGCTTGCTGACAGAACGCCGCTTTCCCACATATCCGCGACCATCGCCCAACTGGTCCAACCTTCGTTTTGCAGCGCCCATTTGACCATCGGGGCGTGAAAATACATCGACTGGCCGAGAAACCAATCGGTGTAGTCTTTCGTGTGATTGGTCAGGATGATGAAATCATCCGGATCGCCTAACGATTTTCCAAGCCGGTAGTTGGTATAGCCATAGAACATTCGGTCAAAGCCATACTCGGCCATCTTGCGGCAATGCATGTCCCACAGCGCTTCCATCGAAGATGCGTTGGTGATCTCGTCAAGATGCTCGACAAGCGGTGTCATTTCATATCCCCGGTGCCGTTTCTTTCGCCTTAGCTGCGCATGGTATGAGTGATGGCACCCCAGACGCAGGAGCAATGGCAGGCAATTATTTGTAAACGAATGAAACTGTGACTGTCGAGTATTTCCGTTATTTGAGCGGTGTGTGAGAGTGCAGAGTGTTGGTTTTATGAGCAATACCCGCTAACAGACTGATATTGTTGGATCGAGCTTATTTGACATAATACTGATTATGCGCATTATGCAGGTGCGAAACTGGCCTCCCTCCGCTTGAAGACTTTTACTCTCCCCCAACCCGATCGTCGGTTCTGGAAAGCCTCGGGTCAGAGCGTGCCACTCTGACCCTTAGATTTTCTGTTTCAGAAGAACGCTTGCAAGCCGGTTTGCGCGCGGCCAAGGATCAATGCGTGGACATCATGGGTGCCCTCATAGGTGTTAACCGTTTCAAGATTGACCATGTGGCGGATCACCTGAAACTCAAGGCTGATGCCGTTGCCGCCGTGCATGTCGCGCGCCATCCGCGCAATGTCGAGCGCCTTGCCGCAATTGTTGCGCTTGACGATGGAGATCATCTCTGGTGCGGCGTTGGCGTCATCCATCAGCCGCCCCACCCTGAGCGACGCTTGCAGGCCAAGCGCAATCTCGGTTTGCATGTCGGCGAGCTTCTTCTGGAAAAGCTGGGTCTGCGCCAGCGGGCGTTTGAACTGATGCCGGTCAAGGCCATATTGCCGCGCCGCGTGCCAGCAAAACTCGGCGGAGCCAAGCGCCCCCCAGCTGATCCCGTAACGCGCCCGGTTAAGGCACCCAAACGGCCCTTTAAGCCCTTGAACATGCGGCAAAAGCGCGTCTTCGCCCACTTCGACGCCCTGCATGACCACTTCCCCGGTGATCGAGGCGCGCAAGGAAAACTTCTGTTCGATCTTCGGCGCCGAGAGCCCCTTCATGCCTTTTTCAAGCACGAAGCCACGGATCTTGCCGCCATGGGCATCGGATTTGGCCCAGATCACGAACACATCCGCCACCGGCGCGTTGGAAATCCACATTTTCGAGCCGGTCAGACGATAGCCGCCGTCGATCTTCTCGGCACGGGTTTTCATGCCTGACGGGTCAGAGCCGGCATCGGGTTCGGTCAGCCCGAAACAACCGATGAATTCGCCCGTGCAAAGCTTGGGAAGGTATTTTTCCCGTTGTTCTTCAGAACCATAGGCATAGATCGGATACATCACCAGTGAGCTTTGCACGCTCATCATCGAGCGATAACCGCTGTCGACGCGCTCAACCTCGCGCGCGACCAACCCGTAAGACACATAGCCCGAGCCAAGCCCGCCATATTGCTCGGGTGTGGTGACGCCCAAGAGGCCCATTTCGCCCATTTCGCGGAAAATGTCCGGGTCGGTGGTTTCATTGGCGAAAGCGTCATTGACGCGCGGTTGCAGCTTTTCCTGCGCATAGGCGTGCGCGCTGTCGCGGATCATGCGCTCATCTTCGGCCAGTTGATCATCAAGCCGGAACGGATCGTCCCAGGTGAAACTGCCCAGATCGGGCGCATCCTTGGCGCGCAGCGCAGGTTTATCGAGCATTATGGCCTCCGGTTATAAAGGGGTGCGGTTGATGCGGTAAGATTTTGTTCAGTTTACCTTGCGATACTCGCATGATAAATCGCAATATCCGCATGGTAACATGACATCTTGGAATAGTTGATGATCGCACCGCGCCGCTTCCTTCCCTCCACCCCTGCCCTGCAAGCCTTGGAAGCGGTGGATCGGCTGGGCAGTGCCACGGCGGCGGCGGAAGAGCTGTCGTTGACGCAAAGTGCCGTGTCTCGGCAATTACAGGCGCTTGAAGCACAGCTTGGCGTCACTCTGCTTAGCCGGGCACGCAAACGGCTGGAACTGACACAGGCCGGCGCGCGCTATGCCACAGAGGTGCGCGGCGCGTTGCAGCGAATTGCCCAAGCCTCGCTGCGGCTGACCACCGACCCGCGCGGCGGCGCAGTCAGCCTTGCCATTCTGCCGACCTTCGGGATGCGCTGGCTGGTGCCGCGGCTGCCGGGCTTCGCGGCAAGCCACCCCAATGTGACGATCAACATGACAACCCGTATCAGTGGGTTGAACTTTGCCACGGAACCATTTGATGCAGCGATTGTTTTTGGCTCTGCCCCCTCCCCGGTACGGACCGGCTGCATCTGGCGCGCGAGCGGGTGATTCCAGTGGCGCGGGCCGATCTTCTGCGCGGGCGTGCGGTGCGATCCGGGCATGATTTGCTGCGTTTGCCGCTCTTGCATATTCAGACAAGGCCGCAGGCCTGGGCGCAGTGGTTCGCCGCCCACGGTATCGAAGCGGGGCAGATCAGTGGCACCTATTACGATCAGTTTTCGACCATCCTGCAAGCGGTGTTGCACGGGCTGGGCGTAGCACTTCTGCCGGATTACCTTGTCCGGCAAGACGTGGCCGATGGCACCCTGAAACAGGCGGTCGATGGCCCGGCGCAGAGCCTTGGGGATTACTGGCTTGTCTGGCCGAAGGAGCGCGCCGATGACGCCGGTCTGGCGGCGTTTCGCGGCTGGCTTGAGGAGGAAACCAGCGGCGAAGATATGCTGCCGCGTTGAACCCTTCACATGCGTGAATGGAATGGTTAACGCCGTAAGGCCGCGCAAAAACATCGTCTGCACCCCGGCTGCCTTGCTGTCTGCGGGGCGTATGGCGCACGGTTGCAACGGCGCTATCCGGCAATAATTAAACCAGCGCGCGGCTGAGCGTTGCTGCCCGGCGTGGGTGACATGCCGCCTTTCGCCGTCGTTTGGACGAGAAATTACAAATCGCATTATTTGGGGAGTTGTAGGCTGTGTGAAACGCGATACGGTCTGATTCGATAATATGTGTCTGCGAAACGGCACGGCACACAGCATGACAATGCGAACGTGGGGGGTGTTCAAACGACGATGACCAAGCTTCAACTGCCACTAAAACCGCTCGGGCTGAGCATCGGTGCGGGCATTGAGTGCGGCCCTGCCCTGCCCGTCATTTCAAACGCCACACCAGAGCAGAGCCGGATCGAGATGAGCTTCGAGCGGCTGAGCGCGCAGATCGTGCATCAGATCGCGCCTGACATGGTCGCCAGTTGGCTGTTTTGCCCAGAATATGATGCCTATGACGTGGCGCGAATTTTGACGGCGGCACGGTTTGAGGGGTGTTACGTTGCGATGGCCGAGGCGCTGCCGCGCCGCGCCCTTGTCGAGCGTGAGATCGGCAGGTGTTTTCCCGACCTTGCTTTCCGGGTGATCTGCCCTGCCCCGCTTTCGCGATTGGTCGCGCGGTATCACGGCTTGATCGCCAGCGCGCAACTAACGCCAGAGGTAGCGCCCGCGTAAAAGTGGCGGCTCAGAGCGGTTTCAGATCGCTGCGAAAACGGCGCATATTGCCCTGATAATGCTCTGCCGATGCGGTCAGCCCCGCAATTGCCGCCTCATCAAGCGTGCGAACCACCCGGCCCGGCGCACCCATCACCAATGAGCCATCGGGAATTTCCTTGCCTTCGGTGATCAGCGCCCCCGCCCCGATCAGACAATTCCGCCCGATCCTCGCACCGTTGAGGATAGTGGCGTTCATCCCGATCAATGTATTATCGCCAATGGTGCAGCCATGCAGCATCACCTTGTGGCCGATGGTGCAATTGCGCCCAATGGTCAGCGGATAGCCGATATCGGTGTGAAACACGCTATTTTCCTGCACGTTGGAGCCGTGGCCAATGGTGATTGTCTCGTGATCGCCGCGCAGCGTGGCGCAGAACCAGACAGACGCCCCCTCCTCCAGCACCACGTTGCCGATCACGTTGGCATCAGCCGCCACCCATGTATCTTCGTGGCAGCGCGGCTTCAGATCGCCAAGGGCATAGAGCGTCATCGGGTCATCTCCTCGAATTCCATTTGCAGCTTGCGCACATGTTCGGTCAGCTCCGGTTGCTGAATGCGGCGCAGGCGGGTTGTGGTGACGATGCCGACCAGCTCGGCTTCGGTGGTTTCCAGATCATCGTTGATCAGCACGTAATCATAGCCGTCCCAATGGGAAATCTCGTCCCAGCTTTTCTGCATCCGCTTGGAAATCACCTCCTCGCTGTCCTGCCCGCGCTGAACCAGACGGCGATGCAATTCATCAATCGACGGCGGCAGCAGGAAGATGGAAAGCGTATGTGGCGCGAGCGCGGAATTGCGGATCTGCTGCGCGCCTTGCCAGTCAATATCGAAAAGCACATCTTCGCCCGCGTCGATCGCCGCTTCGACCGGGCCACGCGGAGAGCCGTAGAAATTGCCGAAGACATGGGCGTGTTCCAGCATCGCGCCCGCGGCCACGTCGCGTTTGAACGCCTCTTCGGTCATGAAGTGGTATTCGCGCCCGTCCTCTTCGCCCGGCCGTGGGGTCCGGGTGGTGGCAGAGACGGAAAAGCGGATCGTCGGGTCCCAATTGCGCAACCGGCGCGACAGGGTCGATTTGCCTGCCCCGGAAGGGGAGCTGAGAATAATCAGAATGCCACGGCGGTTTTTCATCTATTTTCCCCGTGCTTATTCGACGTTCTGAATCTGTTCGCGCATCTGGTCGATCACCGCTTTCAGGTCAAGCCCGATGGCGGTGAGCTGCTTGGACTGGGATTTGGAACACAGCGTATTGGCCTCCCGGTTGAATTCCTGGCTGAGAAAATCGAACTTGCGCCCGATCGGGCCGCTACTTTCGAGCAAGCCACGCGCGGCTTGGACATGCGCGCCCAGCCGGTCCAATTCTTCGGTGATGTCGGCCTTCACCGCGATCAGCGCCAGTTCCTGTGTGACCCGCTCTTGCGAGACACCGGCGGCGCCATCAAGCACTTTGGCAAGCGCCTGCTTCAGGGCCGCGTCCTGCTCGGCGCGGCGCGCTTCGGCGGCGGTGGTTGCTTGCGCGGTGAGCGTTGCAATGCTCTCCAACTGGGCCAGCAGAACCTCCCTGAGGGCGGCCCCTTCATTGGCGCGCATCGTCATGAATTCTGCCAGCAACGGTTCAAATCCCTTGAGCAACGCAGCTTTCAGCGGGTCGGTATTTTCGTCGGTGGAGCGGCTTTCCAGCACCCCGCGCTGGCTCATCAGATCGGCGGCGCGGGCCGGGGCAAGGGCGATGCCACGTTCCTGTGCGCGCCCCTCGATGGTTTGCAATGCATCAAGCACGGCATCAAGCTGGGCCATGTTGACCGCACTCTGAGCGATCTCCTCATCACGCGACAACCGCAATGAAAGTGTGACCGCACCACGGGTGAGAGTTTCGGACAATCTGGCGCGCAAACCGGCTTCCAGCCCGGTTATCCAGTCGGGCACGCGCAAGCGAAGATCAAGCCCCTTGGAATTGACGCTGCGCAACTCCCAACTCCAGTTGAATCCGCCTTCCTGCCCCTTGGCAGCGGCAAAACCTGTCATTGAAATGGTCAAGAGCGGCTCCCTGAAATGCGTGTCGTTCCGTCCTACTGCCTTTGTGGGGGGCGGGGCAAGCGGCGTTGGCGCGGGCGTGGCGGCGCGGGGTTAACCAAAGCCAGAGAATTTTAGAGATTTTTGAGACTGATTTTGCGAGATTAAGAAGTGAGTAATATCTTTATACATATGGTTAACCGGGCGAACCGGCGCTTGTGCGAAGATCAAGATCGAATGAGAAAAGTGAAAAGAGGACAGCAGGTGAGGCCGGTATGCGCGCGACTGAAAACCAACATGGGAAAGTGATTGATATGACCGGGCGCCGGAGCGAGACAAGTTACCGCGCGGTGAGCGAGGTAGAGGCCTATTGGCAGGCGCTGCGCGCCAAATGCCACGTGCCGAAACGGTCGGATATTGACCCGCGCGGGATCGAAAACGCGCTGGAATACGCCTTCATTCTGGAAAAGATCGCACCGGGGCAGGCGCGCCTGCGGATCGCGGGGATGCATCTTTCCGATCTGATGGGCATGGAGGTGCGCGGAATGCCGGTGAGTTCGTTCATTCCACCCGCCGGGCGGCGCGCCTTTAGCGAGTTGCTCGATCAGGTGATGAGCGCCCCCGCCACCGCGCGCATTCATCTGCGTGGCGAAGACGGCATCGGCAAGCCGCCACTTGACGGCCAGATGATTCTGTTGCCGCTGGAAAACGATTTCGGAGAGATCAGTCGCGTTCTGGGATGCTTTGAGACCCACGGGCCGCTTGGCCGCGCGCCGCGCCGGTTCAACATCACCGGAACCGAGCTGCGCCCACTGGCTCTGCCGGGTAGCGCGCCACATGAGGCGCGGTTGCGCGACAACCCGCAGACGCAGATGCGGCAGCAACAAGGTTTTGGCGAGCCCCTGCCCGGTTCGCGGACACGCCGCGCAGGTCGGAGGCGCGCCCGGACTATTTGCGCTTGGTCAAGTCTGACGAGTGAAGGATGCAGGGGGACCGCGTACCGTAGCAGCGCGGCATGGAATCAAGGGCCGCCGGCCCACAGGGCCGGTCCGCCGCTGGCACGGCTTGCGGGCTGAAGGAGCTTTGCGCTTAAACAGCCGCCGCCTTGCTGTCCCCTCTCAATGCGGTCAATTCCTCTGCGACAAGGAAGGCCAGTTCCAGCGATTGCGAGGCGTTGAGCCGTGGATCACACGCGGTGTGATAGCGTGACGAAAGATCTTCGTCGGTAACCGCGCGCACGCCGCCGGTGCATTCGGTCACGTCTTGGCCGGTCATCTCGAAATGTACACCGCCCGGGATCGTGCCCTCGGATTTGTGAACCGAGAAGAACTCCTGCACTTCGCTGCGGACCGCCTGAAACGGCCGGGTCTTGTAGCCGCTTGAGGATTTGATGGTGTTGCCATGCATCGGATCGCAAACCCAGAGCACATTGGCCCCTTCCTGCTGGACGGTCCTTATCAGGCGCGGCAGGTGTTCGCCCACCTTACCCGCACCGAATCGCGCGATCAGGGTAAGCTTGCCGGCCTCGTTCTCGGGGTTGAGCCGCGCCAGCAGGCGTTTGAGGTCGTCCGGCTCCATCGTCGGGCCGCATTTGAGGCCAACGGGGTTGAGCACACCACGGGCAAACTCCACATGCGCGCCATCGGGTTGGCGGGTTCTGTCGCCGATCCAGACCATATGGCCTGAGCCAGCAAGCCAGTTGCCTGAGGTCGAATCAACGCGGGTCAGCGCCTCTTCGTATTCCAGCAAAAGCGCCTCGTGCGAGGTGAAGAAATTCACCGTGCGCAACGAAGAGGCCGTGGCGCTGTTCACGCCCGCAGCCCCCATGAAATCAAGCGCATCACTGATCCGGCCTGCCATTTCGCGGTAGCGCGCGGCCTTTTCGCCTTCGGTGAAGCCCAGCGTCCATTGATGGACCTGATGCACATCGGCATAGCCGCCGGTTGAAAATGCGCGAATGAGGTTGAGCGTCGCTGCGGCCTGCGTATAGGCCTGCAACATCTTGGCCGGGTCGGGCACGCGCGAGGTTTCGGTAAAGGCCAGCTCGTTGATGATGTCGCCGCGATAGGACGGCAATTCGACGCCATCAACCGTCTCGGTCGGGGCCGAGCGCGGTTTGGCGAATTGCCCGGCCATGCGGCCGACTTTCACCACCGGCACCTTGGCCCCGTAAGTCAGAACCATCGCCATTTGCAGCATCACCTTGAAGGTGTCACGGATCGCATCGGCGCTGAACTGCTCGAAACTTTCGGCGCAATCACCGCCCTGAAGCAGGAACGCTTCGCCACGCGACGCGGCACCGAGCTGTTCTTTCAGGCTTCGCGCCTCTCCGGCAAAAACCAGTGGCGGATATTGTGCAAGGCGCGCCTCTGCGGCTTGCAAAGCGGTATCATCCGTATAGTCCGGCATCTGGATGCGCGGCTTTGCGCGCCAGCCGTTTTTTTGCCAGTCAGTCATCGTCTTGCTCCGGTCACTTGGCCTTTCGGTTTCGCGTTGCCCAGAGATGGAAAAACGCGAACCGCTTTTGAGGGTCACTCTATACCGCGTCGAAAACCGACTGACCACCTCGGATTCCCCCTCTTGACGCGGCGCATCGCCCGTGCCCATTTGACAAAGACGACAAGGGGCGTCGCATGTGGATGGCGGTTGGAGGAGCGGCCGATGGGGGGCAAGGATCAAACCTTAGCGGTTGAGACGTTCGGCGAAGACCGGACACGGCGTTTTGTCTTTGCGCTGCTCAACGATTTCACGCTGCTGAGTTTCGCATCTGCACTGGAATGTCTGCGTCTGGCTAACCGGATGGCGGGCAAGGAGCTTTTTAGCTGGAAGCTTGTGGGCGAAGGCGGCGAGAGCATCTCGTGTTCGGCAGGCACAGAGTTCCGCCTTGATGGTGATTTGGGGGAATTGCACCGCGACGATACCATTCTGGTTTGTGGCGGGATCGACATTCAGCAGAACTCCACCAAGAAACTGATTGGCTGGCTTAGACGCGAAGCGCGCAAGGGGCTGGTCATGGGCGGGCTTTGCACCGCCTCTTACACGCTCGCCAAGGCGGGGTTGCTCGAAGGCAAGCGGGCAACGATCCATTGGGAGAATCAGGACAGCTTCACCGAGGAGTTCGACGAGGTCGATCTGACCAAATCGGTCTTCGTGATCGACGGCAACAGGCTGACCACCGCAGGCGGCACCTCTTCAATTGATCTGATGTTGAAAGTCATCGCCGATCAGCATGGTGAGGCGCTGGCCAATGCAGTGGCCGATCAGCAGATCTATAGCTCTATCCGCACCGATCAGGATACCCAGCGGCTTTCCGTGCCCACGCGCATCGGGGTGCGGCACCCCAAGCTGAGCCAAGTCATTCAGATGATGGAAGGCAATATCGAAGAGCCGGTCAGCCCGTCGATTCTGGCCCGCGATGTCGGCATGAGCACGCGCCAGCTTGAACGGCTGTTCCGGCGTTACCTCAACCGCTCGCCCAAGCGGTATTATATGGAGCTGCGGCTGCAAAAGGCGCGCAACCTATTGATGCAGACGGATATGAGCGTGATCAACGTGGCGCTGGCTTGCGGCTTTGCCTCGCCCAGCCATTTTTCGAAATGCTACCGCGCGCATTATGAAACCACGCCTTATCGCGAGCGCGGAAGCCACGCCGCCCGGCTTTCGATATAGCGCCCCCTGCCCCACGCGATGTCGGGGAAAAACATATGCGCTGCTGGAGCGACACTATTTCCACAGCTTAGGACTTTTCTTTTTGCAAACACACGATTAGGCTCCGCTTCGGACCTATCGTTCCAATATGGGAGAAAATACATGAAGAAGCTGCTACTGGCTACCGCCGCGTCTGCACTGCTCGCAGGTGGCGCCTTCGCCGATGAAGTCAAAATCGGTGTTATTCTGGGCTTTACCGGCCCACTTGAATCAATCACGCCCGACATGGCTGCGGGCGCCGAGATGGCGATGAAAGAAGTCTCTGATTCGGGCAAACTGCTCGATGGATCGACAGTGACTTCGGTGCGCGCCGACTCAACCTGCATCGACGCCGCCGCAGCGACCTCCGCGGCGGAGCGGCTTATCACGTCGGACGGCGTGAAAGGGATCATGGGCGCAGATTGCTCTGGCGTAACCGGCGCGATCCTCTCCAACGTTGCTGTGCCAAACGGCATGGTGATGATTTCGCCTTCGGCCACCAGCCCCGGCCTTTCGACGGCAAAGGATAACGGTTTGTTCTTCCGTACCTCGCCATCGGACGCGCGGCAGGGCGAAGTGATGTCCGACATCCTGATGGATCAGGGTATCAAAAGCGTTGCGGTGACCTATACCAACAACGATTATGGTAAAGGCCTTGCCGACAGCTTTGAGAAGTTCTTCAAAGAGGCTGGCGGCAACATCACGATCAGCGCGGCACATGAAGACGGTAAGGCGGACTATTCGGCTGAAGTCGGCGCGCTGGCAGCAGCGGGCGGTGATCGTCTTGTCGTTGCGGGCTACATTGACCAAGGTGGCTCGGGTATTGTGCGCGCGGCGCTTGATACCGGCGCGTTCGATACGTTCCACTTCCCCGATGGTATGGTCGGCGAGAAGCTGGAAACCGATTTTGGCACCGAGATTGACGGTTCTTCGGGTGATCTGCCCGGCACCGACAGCCCAGGGGCGACTAAGTTCGTTGAGCTTGCAGGCGACAGTTTCAATGCCACCGGCGCATTCGCTCCGGAAAGCTATGACGCCGCCGCGCTGATCATGCTGGCGATGCAGGCCGCCAACTCGACCGATAGCCAAGTCTACAAGGACAAGGTGATGGACGTGGCCAACGCACCGGGTGAGAAAATCTACCCCGGCGATCTTGGCAAGGCGCTTGACCTGCTCAAGGCGGGCAAGGATATCGACTATGTCGGTGCCTCGGCTGTTGAGCTGATCGGACCCGGTGAATCGGCTGGTAACTACCGTGAAATCACCATCAAGGACGGCAAGATCACCACGGTAGGATACCGCTGATCTTGGCATTCCCTGGAATGGAAAACCGCAGCCCGGACGACATGTCCGGGCTGCGCGCGAGAGGGATCACCCTATGATCCGCGTTGAAGACATTCACAAACATTTTGGCGGCTTTCACGCCGTTGACGGTGCCACGCTGGAAATCGAGAAAGGCTCCATTACCGGGCTGATCGGCCCAAATGGGGCGGGAAAAACCACTCTTTTCAATGTGATAGCCGGGGTACTTGAACCGACCTCAGGGCGGGTCACGATGGAAGGTGAAGACATCACGGGCCTGCCGCCGCACACGCTTTTTCACAAAGGCCTGCTCAGAACCTTCCAGATCGCGCATGAGTTCGGCTCGATGTCGTGCCGTGAAAACCTGATGATGGTGCCGGGCACGCAATCGGGCGAGACGCTGTGGAACACATGGTTCGGGCGCAAGCGCATTGCCAATGAAGAACGCGCGCTGAAGGCCAAGGCCGATGAGGTGCTGGAGTTCCTGACGATCGAGCATCTGGCCGATCACAAGGCCGGCATGGTCTCAGGCGGGCAGAAGAAGCTGCTCGAACTCGGGCGCACGATGATGGTCGATGCGCGCATCGTGTTTCTTGACGAGGTCGGCGCGGGCGTGAACCGCACCCTGCTCAACACCATCGGAGACGCCATTATCCGGCTCAATCAGGAGCGCGGCTATACTTTCGTGGTGATCGAGCATGACATGGATTTCATCGAGAAGCTGTGTGACCCGGTCATCTGCATGGCCGAAGGCAAGGTCTTGGCCGAAGGCTCGCTGGCCGAGATCAAGGCCAATGAACACGTCATCGAGGCTTATCTTGGCACCGGGTTGAAACACCGCGACAAGGTGGCAAACGCATGAGAGCCGGGTCGGACGTCGATGGGGGCGCTGCCCCCAAACCCCCGGGATACTTACGGCAAAATGAAGTTGGGAGCGCAGCGCGTGGCTGAACCTTTTCTGATCGGGGAAAAGATGACCGGAGGCTATGGCAAATCCGGCCCCGATATCCTGCATGAGTGCACCATTGCGGTGAACAAGGGCGAAATCGCCGTGATCGTCGGCCCCAATGGGGCCGGTAAATCCACCGCGATGAAGGCGGTGTTCGGGATGCTCAACCTGCATGGCGGGCGGGTGATGCTTGATGGTGACGATATCACCGGGCTTTCACCGCAGGCGCGGGTGCAGAAAGGCATGGGATTCGTGCCGCAGAATAACAACATCTTCACATCGCTGACGGTGCAGGAAAACCTTGAGATGGGGGCGTTTATCCGCACCGATGATTATTCCGCCGTGATGGAGCAGGTCTATGATCTGTTCCCGATCCTGAAGGACAAGCGCAAACAGGCGGCGGGTGAGCTTTCCGGTGGCCAGCGCCAGCAAGTCGCGGTGGGCCGGGCGTTGATGACCGAACCCAAGGTCTTGATGCTTGATGAGCCGACCGCCGGGGTGTCGCCGATTGTGATGGACGAACTTTTTGATCGCATCATTGAAGTGGCGCGCACCGGGCTGCCGGTTCTGATGGTCGAGCAGAACGCGCGGCAGGCGCTTGAAATTGCCGATCGCGGTTATGTGTTGGTGCAGGGCGCGAACGGCCATACCGGCACCGGCAAAGAGCTTCTGGAAAACCCGGAAGTGCGGGCAAGTTTCCTTGGGGGATAAGATGCAGGGCAATCGGGGCAGGCCGAACCGGGCAAGGCGCGTGATGCTGGCAACGGGGGTCGCAGTATTGGGTTTTGGCGGGCCGGTCGCGGCGGCCAGTGCGGCGGCGGTGACATGCACTTTTACCAAGGAATGTTATGAGGCCGAAGCTTGCGATACCTCGGATTTCCATCTTCAGGTTGATCTCGACGACAAGAAAATCAGCACCGATTACGGTGATCTTACCATCGTTGCGGTGAAGGAAGAGACCAAATTCACCGTGATGTTCGCCACCGGCAAGGGTGCGGAATACCTGCTGTCCTACACGCCCACGGCGGCGCGGATGAGCAGCCAGATCAATGACGGCCCGCAGGTCGTTACCTATCTTGGCAAATGCGAGGAGCTGAACTGATGGAAATCCTCAACGCCTTTGTGGTGCTTGCAAATTTTGTGCTGATCCCGGCGATTGCCTATGGCAGCCAACTGGCGCTTGGCGCTTTGGGCGTGACACTGATCTACGGCATCCTGCGGTTTTCGAATTTCGCGCATGGCGATACGATGGCCTTTGGCGCGATGATCGCGGTGTTGGTGACGTGGTGGTTTCAGTCGATGGGCATTTCGCTCGGGCCGTTGCCGACCGCCCTGCTTGCCCTGCCCTTTGCGATATTGGGCTGTGTCGGGCTGTTGTTATTGACCGACCGATGGGTTTACCGCTTCTATCGTGAGCAAAAGGCCAAGCCGGTGATCCTTGTCATTGCCTCGCTTGGCGTCATGTTCATCATGAACGGGCTGGTGCGCTTTGTCATCGGGCCGGGCGATCAGAAATTCGGCGACGGCGAGCGGTTCCTGATTTCGGCACGCGAGTTCAAGAAGATGACCGGCCTGCACGAAGGGCTGGCGATCAAGACATCGCAAGGCATTACCGTGATTGCGGCAGTGATTGTCGTTATCGCGCTTTTCTGGTTTCTCAACCGCACGCGCACCGGCAAAAGTATGCGCGCCTATTCCGATAACGAGGATCTGGCGCTGCTTTCGGGCATCAACCCCGAGCGGGTGGTGCTGATCACCTGGATCATCGTGGGCGCGCTGGCGACCATTGCAGGCGTGCTTTACGGGCTCGACAAAAGCTTCAAGCCGTTTGTCTATTTCATGCTCTTGTTGCCGATCTTTGCCTCTGCCATCGTCGGCGGGCTTGGCAATCCGCTGGGGGCGATTGCGGGCGGGTATATCATCGCATTTTCGGAGGTGATGGTTACCTATCCGTGGAAACGGGTGCTGAGCTATCTGTTGCCCGAAAGCATGGAACCGTCCGGCCTCGTGCAGCTTCTCTCCACCGATTACAAATTCGCGGTCAGCTTTGTCATTCTGGTGATCGTGTTGTTGTTCAAGCCAACCGGGATTTTTCAGGGGAAATCAGTATGAGCGAACCTCTCAGAAATACGTTGCTTTTCGCCGTGGTCGCCGGGCTTATCTTGCTGACCGGGATCATGCAGTCTTGGAACTCGGCGCTGTTCATTCTCAATCTCGGGCTGATCTCGGCTATCATGTCGCTTGGGGTCAACCTGCAATGGGGTTTTGCTGGCCTGTTCAACGTCGGCATCATGGGGTTTGTGGCGCTTGGCGGTCTGGCGGTTGTGCTGATCTCTGCGCCGCCGGTGCAGGGGGCCTGGGCCGCAGGCGGGTGGCGAATTCTTGGTGGGCTGGTCCTTGGCGCGGCAGTTATTGCGGCGGCTATCGTGACTTACAAGAAGATGCGTCCGGGCAAGCTGCGCGCGCTTGCCGTCATCGTGATCCTGACGGCGGGCTTCTTTCTGTATCGCGGAGTGTTCGATCCGGGCGTGGCAATGGTCGAGGCGATCAACCCAGCCAAAGCAGGCAACCTTGGCGGGCTGGGCCTGCCGGTGCTGCTGGCCTGGCCGATCGGCGGGCTGCTGGCGGCGGGTGGGGCATGGATCGTCGGGAAGACATCGCTTGGCCTGCGGTCTGATTACCTCGCCATTGCCACGCTGGGCATTGCTGAAATCATTGTGGCGATGATGAAGAACGAGGACTGGCTGGCGCGCGGGGTCAAAAACGTCGTCGGCCTTCCCCGCCCGGTGCCATATGAGATTGACCTGCAACTGAGCCCGGTTTTCACCTCGCGGGTCGAGGCGCTCGGGCTTGATCCGGTCACGGCTTCGACGCTTTTTGTCAAACTGCTCTACGCCGCGCTTTTTCTTGTGGTGCTGGTCATTGTGTTCTGGATGGCGCAACGGGCGCTGCATTCGCCTTGGGGCCGAATGATGCGCGCGATTAGGGATAACGAAGTGGCGGCCGAAGCGATGGGCAAGGATGTCACCCGGCGGCATTTGCAGATTTTTGTGCTGGGCTCTGCCGTTTGCGGCGTGGCCGGTGCGATGCTCACAACGCTTGACGGACAGTTGACGCCAGCGTCCTACCAACCGTTGCGGTTTACCTTCCTGATCTGGGTGATGGTGATCGTTGGTGGTTCGGGCAACAACCTTGGCGCAGTGCTTGGCGGATTCCTGATCTGGTTCCTCTGGGTGCAGGTGGAACCGCTTGGCACTTGGCTGATGCATCTGGTGACCTATGGAATGGCCGACGACAGCCCGCTCAGGCAGCACCTGATCGACTCATCCGCGCATATGCGCCTGTTTTCCATGGGGTTGATCTTGTTACTGGTGCTGCGGTTCTCGCCTAGGGGCCTTATTCCAGAGAAGTAGCGCGGGTTACCCGCGCGTTTCACGCGCTGCTCGGGCTAGGGCTTGCCGCCCTGCCGCTATCGCCCCTTGAAAAGCGAGCCGAGAATGCCGCGCACGATGCGCCGCCCGGTGGTGCCGGTCAGCTCACGCATCACGTTCTTGGTCAGTTTCTCGCCAAAGCTGGCCCCCTGCCGGGAGGCGCGCGCACTGGAGCGGCCAACCCGCTCGCCGGTGTAACGCCGCGCTGTCTTGTGTTCGCGCGCTTCGGTCTCAAGCCGGGCCTCCTCGGCCTCCGCCGTCTCTGCTGCTTTGGCGGCATCGGCGGCGCGCTTGGTGAGAATTTCATAAGCTGACTTGCGGTCCTGCAACGCCTCGTATTTGCCAGCCAGCGGCGAGGCGTCGATCAATGCCTTGCGCTCGGCAGGCTCAACCGGGCCGAGCTGTGAGCTGGGCGGGCGAATCAACGTGCGCTGCGCCACGCCGGGCACGCCCTTTTCTTCAAGCATCGAGGTGACCGCCTCACCGACGCCAACTTCGCGGATCGCGTCTTCGATATCGAAGGCCGGGTTCTCGCGGTAGGTCTGCGCGGCCAACCGCAATTCCTTGCGGTCTTTGGCGGTGAACGCGCGCAAAGCGTGCTGCACCCGGTTGCCAAGCTGGCCAAGGATGTCTTCCGGCACATCCGCCGGGTTTTGCGAGATAAAGTAAATCCCCACACCCTTGGAGCGGATCAGCCGCGCCACCTGCTCTACCTTGTCTGTCAGCGCCTTGGGGGCATCATCGAACAACAGATGCGCTTCATCAAAGAAGAACACCAGCTTGGGTTTATCCGGATCGCCCACCTCGGGCAGGTCTTCGAACAACTCGGAGAGCAGCCATAGAAGGAAGGTCGCGTAAAGCCGCGGGCTGCCCATCAGCTTGTCAGCGGCAAGGATGTTGATCCGCCCCCTGCCCTGCGCATCGCAGAGCATCAGGTCAGCCAGCGCCAGTGCGGGTTCACCGAAAAGCTTCTCGCCGCCCTGATTTTCCAGCACCAGAAGGCGGCGCTGAATCGCCCCAATAGAGGCGACGGAGATATTACCGTAACGCAGCGAAAGATCGGCGCGGTTTTCGCCCATCCAGACCAGCAGCGCCTGCAAATCCTTCAGATCAAGCAGCGGCAGCCCTTCTTCGTCCGACAACCGGAACGCGATGTTGAGAATGCCCTCCTGCGCCTCGGAAAGCTCCATCAGCCGCGACAGCAAAAGTGGCCCCATTTCGGCCACGGTTGTGCGCACCGGGTGGCCCTGTTCACCCAGCAAATCCCAGAAGGTAACCGGGAATGCCTGATAGCTGTAATCGTCAAAGCCGATCTTTTGCGCGCGGCTGGTGAACGCTTCGTGCAGCTTGAAACCCGCGCTGCCCGCCTTGGCCAGCCCGGAAAGATCGCCCTTCACATCGGCCATAAAGACCGGCACCCCCATCGCAGAGAACCCTTCGGCCAGGATTTGCAGCGTCACCGTTTTGCCGGTGCCGGTTGCTCCGGCAATCATCCCGTGGCGGTTGGCATATTTCAGGGCTAGCCATTGTCTGACGCCATAATCCGCGCCGCCTCCACCGATAAAAATCCCGTCTGCCAAGTGCCTTACCCCCAAATGAGCCGCTTCGTTCGCGTCAAACATACTCTATTAAGCACTGTCTGCCAGTCTCAACATGATCCGGCGCCGCTTGTCCTCTTGGCGCCACGGATTGACTTCCTCCCTGTCAGACTGGCCGCGCCTTCGGGCGCGGCGTTTTTCGTCGCTCAGGACGGCTCTTCAATCGTGATCGGGCGCGGATTGTTTCCATGTTGACGTGTGGCATAAAACCACATAGCTTCCCCTCCAATCACTAAGTCGGCCAGTCCGACGGGGAGCAAAAAAATTCTGGGGAAAGAGGCCAAATTCGGCCTCTTTTTCTTTGTCCGGGGCCCACTCTGTCGACTGGCGGGCAACAGCGGAAAACCGCGTGTCTGTTTGTGCTTTCACATGGTTTTGCGCTGACAAGCCGTAAGGCGCGTGTTAAGGCCAGCGCAACATTCATCAGAGCAAAGACGGGGAAGAACATGCCCAAATTACTCACCACCCTGCCCTTCATCGCGGCGCTGGCCTTTGGGTCGCCCGTATGGGCGCAAGACACCAGCTCGACAACCACCGAGCAACCCGCCGCAGAGCAACCTGCCGCGGATCAGCCCACCACAGATCAGACTGCGACTGACACGCAGACCAAGCCTGCGACGATGGATGATGGCCTCTCGATGGGAAATGAGGGCCAGCAACCCAAACAGCCCGAAGCCTATACCAAGGCAGAGTATGGCAATTGGAAGCTTCAGTGTTTCAAGGTCGAAGAGGGCGATGAGCCGTGTCAGCTTTATCAGCTTCTGAAGGACGATCAGGGCACCGACGTCGCCGAAGTCGCACTGTTCCGGCTCGCCGGTAGCGGCAAGGCCGTGGCCGGCGCGACGGTAACGGTGCCGCTTGAGACGCTGCTTACTGCGCAACTGACGGTCGCCGTCGATGGCGCCAAGGGTAAACGCTATCCGTTCTCGTTCTGCGCGCCGGTGGGCTGCTACGCCCGCATCGGCTTCACCGAACAGGATATCGCCGCCTTCAAGAAAGGCGCATCGGCCACCATAACGCTGCGGCCTGCCCCGGCACCGGATCAGGAAGTAACGCTGAAAATGTCGCTCGACGGCTTTACCGCCGGATATGACGCGACCTCTGCGATCAAGAACTGAACCAAACACAAAGCTCAACGTAAAGAGGGCCGTGCCGGATGGCGCGGCCCTTTTCGCTTGCTTGCACGCTCTTTCTTGAATGTGCTTTTGCGCACAGCGCCTGAGCATCCTTGGGTGTTTTTTCATGGGCCGAGTTGACGCATATCCGCTCTGACACAACCGATATGATAAAGGGTCACAGCATGAAACTTCTCGCCTTCGCTGCCAGCAACAGCAGAAATTCCATCAACGCAGCATTCGTGCGCCATGCCGCCGCACGCTTCAAGGCCGAGATCGCGCCTGATGCCGAGATTGATCTGCTCGACATCAACGATTTCGAAATGCCAATCTATTCCGTCGACCGCGAGGCCGAGGGCGGCGTTCCCCTGCCTGCACATGATTTCATGAAGCGGATTGCCGGGGCTGATGCCCTGCTCATTTCGCTGGCCGAACATAATGGGCATTACCCGGCGGCCTATAAAAATCTGTTCGATTGGGCCTCTCGCACCGGCGCGAAGGTCTACCAGAACAAACCCGTTGCGTTTCTCGCCGCGTCTCCGGGGCCGGGCGGCGCGGCCAGCGTGCTGAAAGCCGCCGAAGTGTCCGCCCCGTTCTTTGGGGCCGATGTGAAAGGGGCATTGAGTGTTGCCAATTTCCATGACGTGTTCGACTTGCAGGCAGGCAAGGTGAACGACGGTGCGTTGTCTGACGCACTTGGCCATGTGCTGGCCAATCTGGGCGCGACCACGGCGGATGCCAAAGCCGCGTGAACGCGGACACAGGTTCTCAAAGCTGCGCGGGGTCAAACCCTGCGTAGTGCCAGAACCGCGTTGAGCCCGCCAAAGGCAAAAGCGTTGGACAGGGCCGCATTGACCTTTGCTTCGCGTGCCTCATTGGGCACCACGTCGAGCGCGCATTCCGGGTCCGGCTCTTCATAGCCGATCGTGGGCGCAATAATTCCGTCACGCAGCGCCATGATGCAGGCCAAAAGCTCCACCGCGCCGGTTCCGCCAATCAAATGGCCGTGCATCGACTTGGTGGAGGACATCATCAGATGGTCGGCATGGGCGCCAAACACGTCCGCCACGGCGGCGCATTCGGTCTTGTCATTGGCGGCGGTGCCGGTGCCGTGGGCGTTGATATAACACACCTCTTCCAGCGCCAGTTCGGCATCCCTGAGCGCGCCGGACATCGCCCGCGCCGCGCCCTGCTTTGACGGCATCACGATATCAGCCGCATCCGAGGTCATGGCAAACCCCGCCACTTCGGCGAGGATCTCGGCCCCGCGCTTGCGGGCGCGCTCATAGTCCTCAAACACGAAAACGCCGGCGCCTTCGCCCTGCACCATGCCGTTGCGGTTGGCCGAGAACGGACGACACGCATCGCGCGACATCACCCGAAGACCTTCCCACGCCTTCACCCCGCCAAAGCACAGCATCGATTCCGACCCGCCGGTCACCATCACCGGGGCCATGCCGCTGCGCACCATCTGAAACGCCTGCGCCATCGCGTGATTTGAACTGGCACAGGCCGACGCCACGGTAAAGCTCGGCCCTTTGAGGTTGAACTCCATGCTGACATGGCTTGCGGCGGCATTGTTCATCAGCTTGGGAACAACAAACGGATGCACCCGGTTCTTGCCCTCTTCATAGACCGTGCGGTAATTGGCATCGAGCGTTGTCATCCCGCCGCCAGAATTTCCCAGCACCACACCAGAGCGTGCCGCCAACTCACCATGAAAATTCAAACCCGCCTGCGCCAAGGCTTCGCGCGCGGCGACCAAGGTGAATTGGGTGAAGCGGTCATAAAGCGCCATCTGCTGCCGGTTGAACAGGCCTTCGGCCTCAAATCCCTTGACCTGTCCGCCGATCTGAATGGTCAGCCGCTCAACATCGGGGATATCAAGCTGGCCAATGCCACAGCGGCCTTCGCGCATCGCCTCAAGCGTGGCTGGGACGTTATGGCCAAGCGCGTTGATCGTGCCCGCCCCGGTGATGACAACCCGTCGCATGCCCCGCGCCTCAGCCTTTCTGCTCGTTAACAAGCCTGTTCACGCCGGTAATGATCGACGCCACCGTGGAAATGTCAAAATCACTCGCCTGCGGCTCATTGGCATTGAACGGCACCGAAATATCGAACGTCTCCTCGATTGCGAAAATCGATTCGACCAGTCCCAAACTGTCAATCCCGAGACTTTCCAGTGTGCTCTCGGGGGTGATGTCGGATGGCTCAAGAACGGCCTGTTCGGCAATGATCTCAATCACCTTTTCGCTGATGCTCATCACGGTCCCTCTTGCGGTTCACGGCTGTTGCGGGTGATGTAATCGCTTTTGGGGGCGGCGCAAATAGCGCAATTACAATATTTGCGTGACAGTAAGGCCCGGCTCCGGGGTTAGCTCTGGCTTTTCAACGCGGCCAACTCGGCTTTCATCTCGGCCAATTCCTGTGCCATCCGTGGCAAGCGGCGCAGCGCCTTGTACATCTCCATGTGGCTATCCATCTTCACCGCCGGGTAGCCCAGAACCACCCGCCCAGCGGGCACTTTCGACAGGATGACCGCAGCCCCGCCCGCCACCACACCGTCACCGACCGTGGTGTTGTCAGTCACGCCAACCTGTCCGCCAAACACGCAATTGTTGCCAATCGTGGTGGAACCCGCAATGCCGACCATCCCGGCGAATAGGCAGTCTTCACCGACAACCACGTTATGCGCGATATGCACCAGATTATCGAGCTTGGTGCCGCGCCCGATCCGTGTCGCCCGGATGGTGCCTGCGTCGATAGCCGAGTTGCTGCCAACCTCGACGTCGTCGCCAATTATCACGCTGCCCAGACTGGCGATTCGCGCCCATGCCTGCGGCCGCGCGCTCACTTCGCCCTCAAGGGTGGCGCGTGCCTGTTCAACGGCATTTTCCTCCGGCGTGACAAAGGAAAACCCGTCCATGCCTATGGTCGCCCCGGCCTGTGCGATGAACCGTGCGCCGATTGTCACCCGTGCGCCGATCCGCGCGCCGACATGCAACATGCTGTCTTCGCCAATCACTGCATCGGTGCCCACATATACCTGTGGCCCGAGCACGGTGCGCGGGCCGATCTTTGCCCGCTCTCCGATCACGCAGAACGCGCCAAGGCTGACCCCTTCGCCAATCTCCGCCCCTTCGCGGATGATTGCCGTGGGGTGAATGCCCCGGCCATACCCCGGCCCCAGATCAAGAGCGGCGGTCAGCCCGGCCATGGCAAAACGCGGGCGCTGTGGAATGATCGCTGCCTCAAGCCCGAGAGCTTGCCAATCGGCCCCTTGCCAAAGCATCGCAGCGCGGGCACGGCCCTTGGAAAGCCCTTCGGCATAGCGTTGGTTCATCGCCAGAGCGAGATCGTCAGGCCCGGCATCGGCGGGCTCTGCCGCGCTGGCAATTTCAAGCTCCGTCGCGCCGAATGCCTCTGCACCGACCGCCTTGGCGATGTCCGCAATCGTATGGCCCACGCGCCTACCCTTCTCATTCCCGGCGCTTGAGCGCCGTTGCGAGGAAGCTCTAGCCCCTTGTGGCGCGCAATGCCACCCCCGCATTGGCCAGCGCATTCCAGATTCTGGCATCGCGCCCATAGATATCGCGGCGATACTGGGTGCGCCCTTTTGCCTGCGTATACGCGGTGCGATAGATCAGATGCACCGGCACCGGCTGGGCAAGCTGGACCACCGATTCCCGCCCGGTTCTCAGATGCGACTGAAACAGCCCGACCGGATCCTTGGTCTGCTTGGCCAGCAACGCATAGGCGAAATCGAACGGGTCTTGCAGGCGGATACAGCCATGGCTGAACGCGCGCACCACCCGACCGAACAGGCTTTTGGACGGGGTATCGTGCAGGTAGATGTTGTATTTGTTCGGGAACATGAACTTCACCAGCCCAAGCGCGTTGCGCCGACTGGGCGGCTGTTTGATGGCAAAGGGAAAATTCTGCGCGTTGTAGGCCGCGAAATTGACCGAGGCACGGCTAACCGTGCGCCCGCGCCTGTCGATCAGCGTAAGATGCGACGCGGCATTGGGGTTGCGCTTCATCATCGGCAGGTATTCCTTCACCGCGATGGAACGCGGCACGTTCCATGTCGGGTTGATCACCATGAATTCCATCTGGTCGGAAAACTCCGGGCTGCGCCGGTCGCTCCGGTTGGCCCCCACCACCGAGCGGGTCTCGAAGGTGACCTTGCCGTTGTCGATGATCTTGGCGGTGAAATCAGTGAGATTGACAAGAACATGCCGTTTGCCGCGATCCATGTTGAACCAGCGTTCGCGCTCCAGCGACACGAGGATGGATTTAAGCCGGTCGGCAACACCCATGTTGATCTCGGTCATGGTGCTCGGCCCGGCCACGCCATCGGCCCCAAGCCCATGATCAAGCTGGAACTGCTGCACCGCTTTTTGAATCGACCCGTCATAGCTTTGCACTGCGGAACGGCGCAGATAGCCCATCGCCATCAGCCGGTTGCGCAACACCACCACAGCCGCGCCGGATTGACCGGGCTTAAGCGCCTTGGCAGGCACCTGCGCGCCCCAGCCGCCACGGCCCAGCTGTCGTTCAAGGCGGATTTTCTCTTTCATAAGCCGGGCATATTCGGGGGTTTTCGGCGGCAAAGCCCGGAAGAACCCCGATGGGTTGCTCTTGGCAAAATTCACCAGATACGAAACCCGGTCGCGGTAAGGCACAGCGCGCTTGATGTCCCGGTCTACGCGCGACGGCACCAACATGCCGGTTTGCATGTCGCGCGCCAGCCGCAGGAAGGTTTTCGACATCTGAACCTCGGCAAGTCCACGGGCACGCGGGGTCTTGGCAGCCTTCAGCATCGCCATCAGCGCGGCTGGATCATAGCGTTGCTCTGGCAGGCCGTAATTGGGCGCCTTGTCAATCGCGGCAAACAACGCCCGGCGGCGGCTTGCATCGCGCCCGAACCCACCGGTCCAGATGCCCTTGTAGTCGTTGGCCTGATAAAAAGCGGCAATATCTTTGTCACTGGCGGCGGCTTCGGCAACGGCCTGCTTAAACGCTGTTACCTGTGCCTGCGCCGAGTGCGGCAAAAAAACCGTCATCAGCCCCGCCAACAACAGCGCGCCCAGAGTGGTCGTCAGTCGGCGTTCCATCCGAACCATTGTCATAATCGTCCCCCGATCAATACATATTTCTTGCGCCTTGCTTGGTGCGCACCACAGAATCTGGAGTCCTTGTTGCCCGGCGGTCCATATATTGTCTATTCACAACTTTACCAGCTCGTGAATGCCTTGCTCAGTGGTGCATTCTGCCCACGCGAAACCATGGCTGAAATGGCGCAATCCCCAAAATTCGGGGGGATTCACGTTTTTTCAGCAAATTTCCGCCTAAATTAGCGGGCATATTCGTTTCACCAGAATTCAGCCTTGGCACGACGATTCCTCCTGTGCCATACAATAGCTACATCTGGGGAAGAGATGGCAGGACACGCGTAACATCGCGTAAACAAACAGGTAAGCGACGGGACGGCGCTATTTAAAATGACAGAACAGAGCTCGATGAGCATTTCCAGGCGTGGGCTTCTTGGTGTCTTCGCAGCAACCACACTCGTGGCGGCCCCCACTTTTTCCAAGGCAGCAGGCTTCCTGCGCGGCGCGGGCGACATACGACGGCTCAAGATGTACTCTCCCCGCACCGGCGAAAAACTCGATATGATCTATTGGGTTGAAGGCGACTACATCAAAGATGCGGTCAACGAAGTGACCTATTTCATGCGCGACTGGCGCACCAGCGACATCAAGAAGATCGACATGCGCACCATGGATATCATGGCGGCGTCGCATAACCTTCTTGATGTGAACGAACCCTACATGCTGTTGTCGGGCTATCGTTGCGCGAAAACCAACGCGATGCTGCGCCGTCGCTCCAAGGGTGTGGCGAAACACTCGCTGCACATGCGCGGCGAAGCGGCCGACCTGCGGCTTGCCTCGCGCTCGGTCAGTCAGGTGGCGCGTGCGGCGCTTTCGTGCCACGCGGGCGGCGTCGGGCGTTATAGCGGCTCGAATTTCACCCACATGGATTGCGGCCCGGTGCGCACTTGGGGGCGTTGACGCCACCAAACCGGCATCTCACCGTTTGAAACGCACCCGCCCTTTCGGCGGGTGTTTTCGTTTTGAATGGCTCGCTTTCGCGGCTAATCTGCTCAGAAATCAGGACAGAGGCCAGACATGACAGAAGACAGCTATATCGTCACAGCATCCGAAATTGCGGCAATGCAGGGATTGGCCAAGACGCATTTCCTTAACCCCAACGCGCAGCGGATCAACAAATCACTTGGCGATCTCACCGGGCTGACCGGGCTTGGCTTCCATATCATCGAGGTTGAGCCGGGCTGTGAAACCACCGAGTTTCACCTGCACCATTTTGAAGATGAGTGCGTCTATGTGCTGGCGGGCCGCGCTACCTCTCATATTGGCGAAAGCGTGCAAGAGATCGGCCCCGGCGATTTCATCGGTTACCGCAAGGGCGGGTTGGCGCACAGCATCACCAACACCGGCAACGAGGTGCTGCGCTGTATCGTGGTGGGGGAGCGTCTGGCGCAGGACGTGGGCGATTACCCAAAACAGGCCAAACGCCTCTATCGCAATGAAGGTCTGGCGTGGAACCTTGTCGATCACGCCGCCATTTCCGAGCCGGTTGCAGGCGCGAAGAAATGAATGCAACCAACGAATACGGCCAACCCATCGGTGCACCGCTGATTGGCAGCTATCCACGCCCCCTGCCCCCGCGCACGCCGATGACAGGGCGATATTGCAGCCTAGTTCCGGTCTCGCTCGATCACGCGGCCGGGCTTTACGACGCCTTTCAGACGGCTGAAGACGGGCGGCACTGGACCTATCTGCCCGCCGATCCGTTCACCTCCCCGGCGGATGCGTGCGGCTTTGTTGAAAAAGCGCAGGCCAGCGATGATCCGCTTTACTTCACGGTTCTGGACGGCACCGGGCAGCCCGTCGGCTGGGCGTCTTACTTGCGTATTGATCCCGCCAATGGGGTGATCGAGGTCGGCTGGATCAATTTCTCACCGCTTTTGCAACAGACGATTGCCAGCACCGAAGCGATGTTTCTGATGATGGCGCGCGTCTTCGATGAGTTGGGCTATCGCCGCTATGAATGGAAATGCGATGCGCTGAACGCGCCCTCGCGCCGCGCGGCGCAGCGACTGGGCTTCACCTATGAGGGCACCTTCCGGCAGGCGGTGCATTATAAAGGGCGCAACCGCGATACGGCGTGGTTTTCCGTCCTTGATACCGAATGGCCCGCGCTCAGAGAGGAATTTCGCCGCTGGCTGGCGGCAGATAATTTCGATGCGCACGGGCAGCAGAAAAGCAGGCTTGCGATGCCGGAATAAGGCCGTTGAACCGACCTCTGCCCGAAAGCCGTGCCAGCGCCGGACCGGGGGTGGCGCATCTGACCTCGGATCAACTACACTTTATCGCTGTCAAGCACATCTTCCTTCCGGGCGAGGCACTTGCGGGAGCCAAAGCGCCGGCCCATTCGGGCCGGTCCGGCGCTGGCACGGCGGGCCTGCGGCCCTTGATTCCGTGCCGAGGGCATCGTCAGCATGGCCCTGCAGAATATAATCCGCTTTACCCGCGCTCGCGCGCCTCTAAACTCGGCCCAAGCCACAACAAGGAGACCGCCATGAGCAGCTATTACACAGAGAACGATGCCACCGGATTGGCAGCATTGGTCGCCAAGGGCGAAGTCTCCGCCAGTGAGTTGCTCGACGAGGCGCTGGCGCAGGTCGCGGCGTGGAACCCGAAGCTCAACGCCGTGGTGCATATCCGCGAAGACGCCGCACGCGCCAAGCTCACCGAAGGCCTGCCCGCCGGACCGTTTCAGGGCGTGCCGTTCCTGATCAAGGATCTGGGCTGTGCGGCGGTGGATTTCCCAACCTCCAACGGCTCAAAGCTGACCGACGGGATGCATCACACGCGCAACAGCGAGATGTTCACCCGGATCGCCGCCACTGGGGTGAACACATTCGCGCGCACCACCAGCCCGGAATTCGGCGTCGGGCCGGTCACCAACGCCGGTGTTTACGGCGCGCCGACGCGCAACCCGTGGAATCTCGACCATACCTCCGGCGGCTCTTCGGGCGGCTCGGGGGCGGCGGTGGCGGCGGGGATCGTTCCGGCGGCGCATGGCTCCGATGGGGGCGGCTCGGTGCGCATTCCGGCGTCATCCTGCGGGCTTGTCGGGTTCAAGCCGACCCGCGCGCGCCTGCCCTCCGGCCCGGCTTCGGGCGAAGGCTGGGGCGGTATGGCGATCGACGGCTTTCTGACCCGTTCCTTGCGCGATACGGCCACCCTGCTTGACGCCTGCGCCGGGTCGGATCAAGGCGCACCCTATGTCGCACCGCCCATGGCGGAGAGCTTTACGAGCGCCATGGCGCATGATCCCGGCGCGCTCAGGGTGCGGCTGGTCACCACCAATTTCACCGGTGCTCCGCTTGATCCGGCCTGCGTGCAGGCCGCCGAAGACGCCGCCAAACTGCTTCAATCCCTTGGCCATTCAGTTGAGCCATGGGAGCCGGAACCCGCCCTTGACGTGCCCGCGATGATGCACGCCTGGACCAAGATCGTCGCCTGCGGCACGGCGGAAACGGTGCAGGCGATCCTTGGCGACAAACCGTTCGACCCGGCGATGGTCGATGGCGTCACGCGCGGCGCGGTGGCCTATGCACAGAGCATCACGGGGGCCGATTACATCGCAGCCCTCGATCAAATCCACGCCTTCGGGCGCCGCATGGCACATACGTTTGACAATCACGACGTGATCCTGTCGCCCACCCTCGCCACGCCGCCCTGCAAGGCCGACTACCTTGCCCCGGTGAACGAGGATTTCGTGACCTACCGCAATGGCGAAGGCTCGGTGTTCGAATATTCGCCCTTCACCGCCATCTTCAACGCCTCCGGTCAGCCCGCCGTGTCATTGCCGCTGCACTGGACCGCCGATGGCCTGCCCGTCGGCGTACATTTCGCCATGCCATTTGGCGCAGATGCGGCGCTGATGAGCCTCTGCGGCCAGATCGAACGCGCAGATGGCTGGCAGATGCGGGTGGCACCGGCCTAGGCTGCCTCCGCCTGCACCCCCACACTGAGGGCAGCGCCTGCCGGGTGGGCGCAAAGCGCCCGCCATGGGGCGGGCGGGCGCTGCCCGGCGGTGCCCACCGGGCGGGACGGTTGGTTGGGGGGTGTCTGGAATGGTGGTTGAATCGAGTTCGTATGAGACTGGCAGGTGTGGGTGGCGTCGTAGAGTGAGTAATTTCCCACCAGTCGCTTGCCAACCATGCCATTCGGCGCGGACGGCGACCTGATGCGGCTCTGCGGCCAGATCGAGCGCGCCGGGGGCTGGCAGATGCGGGTTGTTGGCTAGTGCGGATCGGCATCCACCCTACATTTGAACTTCAACCAGTTTGGCCAAACCAATACCCGTTATCATCGCCGCGAGAACGGCGTTTGCTGCCTTGAACCACATCATCCCAGATTTTCAGTGTTTCACGTATTCTCTGATCAACATCTTCGTAGGTGTAGACCGGTGGACCAGAATGGAAAATGGGAACTATACCCAGTTCATCTTTGTCTTTTTCCCAATAATCCAAATGTACGAGGTCAAAGTCGGCAAAAACGGGATCATAGTCCACAATCATATGGAAATTGATGGAAAAGTAGAACGCGAGAGCGCGTTCTGACAATGTGCCAGACTTTCTAAGATCGCTTGATGGAATGCACATCCGTCCATCAACCTCTAGAACCACTGGATCAGCCGTTCTTATGAATGTCCCTTCTGCCAATGGGAACGCTCTGTGAGGTTCTAAAGCTGCACGAGAAATTGAACAGCTCGAAAACTCCAAGAGTGCGCGTGCTCTCTTCAAATTAGCTACACGGTCCCGCTTAGCCCGATTTTCACCCTTCGGCAAACGGCCCTTGAATTGCCTTAGGATTTCGTCATCGGTCGGCCGTGGGTGATCAGGAAACAAGGGGTCCCCGACACCGAGGAGCATACCGATATTCCTTCGAGTATGCTCAAGAGAGTGAGGTGGGACGAATTTTCGTTTTGCTTCCAAACGCTGGCGGCGTTCGTGAAGTGGCAGCGTTGCGATGTTAGCCAGGTCCATAACCGGCAATAGGTTCTTCGACATAGTACCTCACACCATCTGGTTCAGCAGCTCGCCCAACCCTGCTAGATATTGTGTCAGACGATACTATTCTAGAGTTGCGCGCGCAAGAAATAATCAACTCGTCTGTAATTCGCATGCCCAAAACCGTGCCTTCACTTGCTTTCGCGACCACCGCTGACCACGGTCCATCTGGCCGGTGGGACAAATCAACTAGTTGAGCGGCAGTAAACCTTGACAATGACGATACTGTGCTGGAGATGCTGGTTTTTTCTTCGGCGCTGAGTGTGTCAGGAACGGGCAACTCTTTTTTGGTAAATGGGTCAACGTTTTGCGCTTCAAATTGAATCGGCTGCCCTTTGAAGACCTTAAAAGCTCTGTAAACGATTGGATGAACTGGTCCGTAGTCCCAAGCTTCGAAATAACCTGACATCAAACGTGTTTTGGTGTTCAGTAGATGGTTGGAATGGCAGAAGAAAAGAAGTTTTTGAAGTTCTAGGTTAGTGGTGTCATAACCCAACAGTTTCCTAAACTTCAAAATGAAGTTCGCAACGGCCCGGGGGTCATTCAACTCACCCATCCATCTTCAACGCTGAAATAAACGCCTCCTGCGGAATATCGACCTTGCCGAATTGGCGCATCTTCTTCTTACCGGCTTTCTGCTTTTCCAGCAGCTTCTTCTTGCGCGTCGCGTCGCCGCCATAACATTTCGCGGTCACGTCCTTGCGCAGCGCGCTCAGCGTCTCGCGGGCGATAACCTTGCCGCCAATTGCCGCCTGAATCGGGATCTTGAACATGTGGCGCGGGATCAGCTCTTTCAGCTTCTCGCACATCGCCCGGCCACGCATTTCGGCGCGGTCGCGGTGGACCATGGTGGACAGCGCGTCGACCGGCTCATCGTTGACCAGCACCTGCATCTTGACCAGCGCATCCTCGCGATAGCCCATCATCTGATAATCGAAGCTGGCATAGCCCTTGGTCACCGATTTCAGCCGGTCGTAGAAATCGAACACCACCTCGTTGAGCGGCAGATCATAAACCACCATGGCGCGGCTTCCGGCATAGGTGAGATCAATCTGCATACCGCGCCGGTCCTGACAAAGCTTGAGCACATCGCCAAGGAATTCATCCGGCACAAGGATCGTCGCCTTGATGCGCGGTTCTTCGATATGATCCACGGTTGAGGGGTCCGGCATATCAGCGGGGTTGTGCAGTTCCACCATCTCGCCATCGCGCATGTAGATGTTGTAAATCACCGACGGCGCGGTGGTGATCAGGTCAATGTCATATTCCCGCTCAATCCGGTCACGGATGACTTCGAGATGCAAAAGCCCAAGGAACCCGCAGCGAAAGCCAAAGCCAAGCGCGGCAGAGGTTTCCATTTCATACGAGAAGCTTGAATCATTGAGCGCCAGTTTCTCAATCGCGCCGCGCAGGTCTTCGAATTCCGCTGAATCCACCGGGAACAGGCCGCAGAACACCACCGGCTGTGACGGTTTGAACCCCGGCAAAGGCTCATCCGCGCCCTTTTTCTCATGCGTGATGGTATCGCCAACCGAGGTATCGCGCACCTGCTTGATCGACGCGGTGATAAAGCCGATTTCACCGGGGCCAAGCGCCGCCACCGGCTGCATCGCCGGGCGAAACACGCCGATCCGCTCGATCAGATGGGTGGAGCCGTTCGACATCATCTTTACCCGGTCGCCCTTTTTCATCACGCCATCCATGACGCGCACCAGAACGATCACCCCGAGATAGGCGTCATACCAGCTATCGACCAGCATCGCCTTCAGCGGCGCATCGGCATTGCCGGTCGGGGCGGGCAAATGCTGCACGATAGCTTCGAGCGTTTCGTGAATGCCCTCCCCGGTTTTGGCCGACACCCGGATCGCACCCGAAGCATCAATCCCGATGACATCCTCGATCTGTTCCGCCACCCGGTCGCAATCGGTCGCAGGCAGGTCAATCTTGTTGAGCACCGGGACGATCTCATGATCCGCCTCGACCGCCTGATAGACATTGGCCAGCGTCTGCGCCTCCACCCCTTGCGTGCTGTCCACCACCAAAAGCGAGCCTTCAACCGCGCGCATCGAACGGCTGACCTCATAGGCGAAATCGACATGGCCGGGCGTGTCGATCAGGTTGAGGATATAGGTCTCTCCGTCATCAGCAGTATACTCAAGCCGCACGGTCTGCGCCTTGATGGTGATGCCGCGTTCGCGCTCGATATCCATCGTGTCAAGCAACTGCGCCTTCATATCGCGTTCCGAAACGGTATCAGTCTCTTGAATAAGCCGGTCGGCCAGCGTCGATTTGCCGTGGTCGATATGCGCCACGATGGAGAAATTGCGGATATGTGAAAGGTCTGTCATGGCCTGCATATGTAAGGGAAAACCCACGCGGTCAATAGAGCAGATGCCGCCCCCCGCGTCAGGCTTGAAATATTCCGTCAAACACGGGCGCGCTGCCGCACTCACGTCCAGCTCAGCACCTTATGGCCGGTGCAGGTCAGAAACCGCCCGGCGGTGATGCGCTCATTGGTCTGGCTCATCTCGACCCCATGCAGGAAGGACGCGTTCATGAAGTAAAGATCCCCCGGCGGATGGTAACGCTGATCTTGTCGAACTGCTCGGCATAGGCAATGGGGTAAGGATAGCCGGTCTTCTCAAGCCCCATCGCACGCCGGGTTTTCGGGTCCGGGCGATGGTTCCACAGCACGGTTTCAGAGCCTTCCGCGTCATCCGACAAACAGATATTGGCGGCGATGGTGTGCCCGCCTGTCCCCACCTCGAACCCGTCCTCGGCCGCTTGGGCGATCTGGGCAGTATCTTCATGCGGGTGCAGCGCCATCTTGCCATTATCGAGCCACTTGCGCGTGGTGGCAAAATTCGACTGCCCACCCAGATGCCGCGCCGGGCGATAAAGCTTGCCCCGCTTGAGAAACGCGCGCTCAAGCGCATCATCAAGGAAAAGCCCCGCCACGTCCTGCGCGGGCAGCACCGAATAAAGGTCGATCACATGGCTCAGATGGCGCACGGTCTCGCGGACGTAAGCCTCTCCGTTGCGCTTGAACTGCGTTGCCCCGATCTGCTGATTTCTGACCACGCCATCTTCGCCGCGATTGCTGCCATGGCTGGCGACGATTTCATTGAACCGCGCGCTCAGCCGGGCGCAGGTTGCCTCGGAATGCAGCCCGCGCAGAACGATCATCCGGTTGCCGCCAATGCCGCCGTCTTCGATAAACCGCGCGATCAAATCAATATCGAACGCGCCGGTTAGCTCGATATACCCGAACGGGGCAGCGTCAAACATGGCCGTTTCCTTGCGTGTATTCTGGTAATTCACCTGCATGGTCACAAATTTAACCCGCCTTTCGATTGTTCGCCAGATGGAAACAATAACCTCGCGGAACTTTTCGCCGCCCCCGCCCGCACCGCCCTGACATTCCCCGGCGGGGGCTTTAGGCTGGGCATCGAACGCATGAAAGGAAATCCCATGCCGCAAATTTCGATTCTTGATCTTTGCCCGATCCCCGAAGGTGGCAGCGCGGCAGAGGCGCTGCGCAACACGGCCGAACTCGCCGCCAAGGCGGAAAGCTGGGGCTATCACCGGTTCTGGGTGGCAGAGCATCACAACATGCCGGGCATCGCCTCTTCGGCGACCGCCGTTTTGATCGGCCATGTCGCGGCGCACACCAAAACGATCCGGGTCGGCTCTGGCGGGGTGATGCTGCCCAATCATGCGCCGTTGATGATTGCCGAACAGTTCGGCACGCTGGCTGAAATTCACGGGCCTCGCATCGACCTTGGCCTTGGCCGCGCGCCGGGCACCGATGGCGCGACCGCCTATGCTTTGCGGCGTGGGCGGATGGAAGACAACTTCCCCGAAGAGGTGATTGAGTTGATCGGCTTTTTGAACCCGCCGCAACCGGGCCAGAAGGTGCGCGCGGTGCCGGGCGAAGGCACGCAGGTGCCGGTGTGGATTCTCGGCTCCTCGCTGTTTGGCGCGCAATTGGCGGCGCATCTCGGTCTGCCTTACGCCTTTGCCAGCCATTTTGCCCCGGATGCGCTTGATCATGCTCTGCCCACCTACCGCGAGCGGTTTCAGGCCGGGATCACCGATGCCTCGCGCTTCATGCTGGCGGTCAATGTCTTTGCCGCCGAAACCGAGGCCGAAGCGCATCGCCTGCGCTCTTCGCAATTGCAGGGCTTCATCAATCTGCGTTCGGGTCGCCCCGGCCCCCTGCCCGCCCCGCGCGACCGTGTTGAGGGCAGTGAACAGGCCATCAAAGGGGCCGAACATGCGCTCTCCATCGCCGCCGTCGGCACGCCCGAACAGGTGCGCGCACAGCTTGCCGCATTGATCGAACGGTATCAGCCTGATGAGTTGATCCTGTCGGGGCAAATCCACGATCCCAAAGCGCGGCTCACCAGTTTCGAGATCGCTGCCGATGCGGTGAAAGGTTTGTAAGTGGCGCCCTCTTGACGAATTAGACTGCCGGTCTATATGAATTAGACCAGCAGTCTAATCCCGTGTGAAGGCCACCCGCAATGCCCAGCCCCCAACGCGCCCGTCTTGCCGCCCTGCCGGATGCGCGGCGCGCGCAACTTCTTGACCCGGCAGAGAGGGAATTTGCCACCCACGGCTTCGCCCACGCCTCATTGAACCGGATTCTGACCAACGCTGGAATGAGCAAGGGCCAAGCCTATCACTACATCACCGGCAAGACCGATCTTTACGCCGCCGTGTTGCAGCGCGCCTTTGCGCGGTTGCTGGCAAAGATGGATTTCGAATTTGGCAACCCCGATCAACCAGATGCATTCTGGGCGCGGGTCAATGCGCTGCTCACCCGGCTCAGCACGGTGCTGCACAGCGATGCACGGCTCGCCGCATTGGCGATGGGGGTTTATGAAAGCCCGCAAACCCGCGTCGCCCTGACAGAAACCAGTGCCACGATCCGCGCGCGCTTTGCCGCGCTGATCGCCCAAGGGCAGGCGCTTGGCGCGGTGCGCGCTGACCTGCCGGATGATCTTTTGATGGACATGTTCTTTGCCATGGCAAGCGAAACCGACCGCTGGTTCGCGGCCCATTGGCAGGCGCTCGATGCGGCAGAGCTGACCCGCCTGAACCAGGTCGTGCTGAGCATGTTTCGCGCCGCAGCCGAACCGCCGAAGAAGGAGTAAGACCGATGCCCGAGAGCAAGAACACCATCGCCGCCACGCTCAACCGCCAACTTGATGGCGCGCGGCTTAGGGTGCTGATCGCGGGGGCGGGCATTGCCGGGGCGACGCTGGGCGCGCTGCTGCGCCGCCGGGGCGAACCGGCGGCAATCATCGAACGCCACGGCCCGGAGGGCGACAATGGCTATATGCTGGGCCTCTTGCCGCTGGGCGGGCGGGTGCTGAATGGGCTGGGTCTGAAGGATGCCTATATCGCCGCCAGCCAGCCGATGCAGGATTACGTTTTGCACAACCGCAAGGGCCGGGTCATCCAACGGTTTCCGCTGCATGACATCATTGACCGCTTCGGCCTCTATCGCGGGATCGAGCGCGGCGCAGTGCTGCGGCTATTGCGTGCCAATGCCGGGGACATCCGCTATGGGGCCAGCATCCAAGCCATTGCGCAGGAAGACACGCAAACCCGCGTCACCTTCGATGACGGCTCAGAGGCGGCATTCGATCTCGTGGTGCTGGCCGATGGCGTGCATTCACACTCGCGCGGGCTGATCCTCACCGATGCAGAGGTCACGCCGCATGAGACCGGCTGGGGCGGCTTCGTGGTCTGGACCGATACGGCCAAGGCCGAGGCGCAAACCTATCGTGAATTATGGGCGTCCGGCTGGGGCATGGGGCTCTATCCGGTCAAAGCGCGCAGCGGTATGTTTTTGGCCGGACGCGCGGCCGAGATTTCCGCGATGGACCCGTTCGCCTATGCCGACCGCCTGCTTGAGCGCCCCCTGCCCGCCCCGTTTGCCGATGCGCTACGCACCATCGACCGCAGCGCAAAGGCGGTCTATTGGCCGATGAGTGACATCCGCAGCAATGTCTGGGCGCGTGGTCGGGTGGTGCTTCTGGGCGATGCGGCGGCGGGGTTTCTGCCCACTGCCGGAGTCGGCGCATCAATGGCGATGGATAGCGCCGCCGCCCTTGCCGATGAGCTGGCCCGCGCGGACCGTGACCATATGGCTTTTGCCCTGTCGCTCTATGAGAAGCGCCAACGGCACCGGGTCGAGCTGGCACAGAAAAACTCCCGCCAACTGGCGAAATACATGTTCGTGAACACCCCGGCCATGACCGCCCTGCGCGATCAATTCATGCGGTTCTACTCGGTTGACCGGATGATCGCCGACATCTCGAAAGTCATGGAGGGCGCCTGACGGCTACCCGCCCCGTTCAATCGCAGGGAATCTGGCGGACCGTAGAGGATTCGAACCTCTGGCCTCTGCCTTCGGAGGGCAGCGCTCTATCCAGCTGAGCTAACGGTCCTGCGCGGCTCTATAGACGGTTCACCGCAGCCTCGCAATGCAAATCCGGCGGGTTTTGGCACGGACCTCGCGAACTGCGAAAGCCCGTGTATCATGGCAGGCGACTCAGGTTCCCAAAGAGGACGCGCCTATGCCATTGCGATTGCCAATCTGGCTTGTCATTACCGCCGCTGCCATCATGGCAATTTCAGCTCTGGCGCCCCTGCCCGCCTCTGCCGGGTTCAGCGATTGCACCGACAGCAGCTATCTTGGCCGCTTCCCAGACGCCCCGAGTGCGGGAGGCATCCTTTGCGTTGAGCAGTTCCGCTTTTCTTATGCGACGCCCGAAGGGTCGCGCTCAATCAGGGCGATCTCGGATGTCTCGGCGGGCTGGGCGGTGCCGCCCGCGATGGTCGCCAGCGCCGAGCGCGGCGCGCGTGCGGCTGCGGTGGCGATGGCGCAACTGGGCAGCTACGCAATCGACGATATCACCATCCTGCTGCTTGACGACACGCACAGCTTTACCGAAAGCCCCGAGATCCTCGCCATCACCGATGGGCGGCGCGATCCGGCGGGCGCGCGCACTGGCGAATGTCTGGTCACGCTTTACGGGCTTACGTCCCATTCAAGCGATCTGGAAATCGCCGTCACCACGGCGCATGAAATCTTCCATTGCCTGCAATATGCCAGCCTGACAGCGGCACAGATGGGCAGCTATGGCCGCGGCGGCACATGGTGGATCGAAGGCTCGGCGGAATATTTTTCCGCCCTCGCGGTTTCGGGCAGCCAATCCAAGACCGACCGGGGAGCCGCGTTCGATGACGCTGTAGGGGCCGGCATCCCGCTCAATGAAATGGGCCACCAATCCAGCCCGTTCTTCTTCTGGCTCGGGGAGACACGCGGCGCCAATACGCTAATACCGTTCCTGCACGCCATGGCGGGCGCGGACGGGGCTGCCAGCCAACGCAGCGCGATGCGGGCCGCCCTGCCCGATGCCCAGTGGCTCCAATTCGCGCAAAGCTACGTTGACGGGCGCATTGCCCATCCGCAAGGCGGTAATCTGGCGCTTTCGCCCAGCCCAAGCGAAACACGACGCGTCTCGGCGCCGGGCACTCAAAGGGTCACGCTTGCGCCGTTCGCGATCCTGTTTGCCACCGTCGACTACGATTGCGGCACATGGGGGAATTCCGTCACGCCATCGAACGCCAATATCGGGTTGCGCCGCGAATCCGAACGAAACTGGGGCGCGTGGCCGGAAGAAATCGAGGTGGAAGAAGGCGCGCCCGGCACCTACTGGCTCGCCGGGATGAACACCGGCGACAGCAATCAGACCGTCAGTGATCAGGTTGAGCGCCGTCGCGCCTGCGTGCCTTGTGGGCCGACGGCCCGGCTTGATGTCTGCCTCAACGGGACGTGGCAGGTAACCGGCGGCGGCCCGATTGAATGGATGCGCGCCAACGGCATTCCGCTGCGCAATGCCCGCAAAGGGCCAAGCATCATCACCTTTCGCTCTGACGGGGTTTATGGCACCGAACCCGTCACCGGCGCGCTTGAGCTGCGCGATGACGACTCAGTTGCGCGCGGCGAAGGCTATGCCACGGCGGCCTTCGGGCGCTGGTCGGCCAAGGATGGAGAGCTGCACATTTGCCAAGATGCCGGCGGGGTGCGCGGCACGGTCACCCTGACAACGCGCGACACCAGAGTAACCCGTCCGGTTACCCGCGCCGGGGCGGGCCAGTTGGACATGCGCTATAGCTGCACAGCCGGTCAGCTTGTCACCAATCTGCCTATCCGCGGCCTGCCGCCAATGCAGACCACCTATGGCAAGCTCGCCGAAGAGGTGCCGCGCCCATAAACCCATAAGCCCTTGGGCGGGCGTCTCTTGCTTCAGGCTCAGCCGAACAACTGATGCGCCAGCTCCAGAGCTTCGATCAAGCGGTCCACCTCTTCGCGCGTGTTATAGAGCCCGAAACTGGCGCGTGCGGTGGCGGTGATGCCCAGATGCTGCATCAACGGCCCGGCACAATGATGGCCCGCGCGCACCGCCACCCCCTTCTTGTCAAGGATGGTCGAAATGTCATGCGGGTGCGCGGCCCCCTGCATAGTGAACGAGAAGATCGCCGCCTTGCCCGGTGCCGTTCCCTGCTGACCAAGCCAATTCAACCCGGTAAGCCGCTCGCGGGCGTATTCGGCAATGGCCTTTTCATGCGCGGCGATGTTTTCCATGCCCAGTGCCATCATGTATTCCAGCGCCACACCAAGCCCGATTTGCTCAACGATTCCGGGCGTTCCCGCTTCGAACTTCATCGGCGCGTCGGCGTAAATCACCTCGTCCTTGGTCACATCGCGGATCATGTCGCCGCCGCCCATGAAGGGGCGCATCTCGGCCATGCGCTCACGACGGATGAACATCGCACCAGACCCGGACGGGCCGTAAAGCTTGTGGCCGGTAATGGGATAGAAATCACAGCCGATTTCTTCAACGTTGACGGGCATATGCACCGCCCCTTGGGAGCCATCGACCAGCGTGGGCACCCCCATTTCCCGCGCCGCGTGGCAAATGGTTTTCACATCAACAACGGTGCCCAACACATTGGAAACATGGGTCACCGCGACCAGTTTTGTGCGCGGCCCAATCGCGGCGATGACTTTCTCAGGGTCAAGCGACCCATCGGCCTCAAGATCGATCCATTTCAACACCACGCCTTGGCGTTCGCGCAAAAAATGCCAAGGAACGATATTGGCGTGATGCTCCATCACCGAAAGCACGATCTCGTCGCCCGGCTCAAACCGTGGCGCGGCCCAGGCATAGGAGACAAGGTTGATCCCCTCGGTGGTGCCAGAGGTGAACACGATCTCATGCTCGTCCTTTGCCCCCAAAAAACGTGCCACGATGCCGCGCACGGCCTCGTATTTCTCGGTGGCAAGGTTGGACAGATGATGCAGCCCACGATGCACATTGGCATATTCATGCGAATACGCCTGCGTCACCGCGTCAATCACCACCTGCGGCTTCTGTGCCGAAGCGCCATTATCGAGATAAGTCAGCGGCTTGCCGTTGACTGTTCGCGCAAGGATCGGGAAATCGCGGCGGATTTCTTCAACATCATACATGGGCTGCAACTCCTTGCGCGGTGACACCGACAAACAGGCTGAATATCACCAGCCCGGCCAACATCAATCCAATGGTCGCGACCAGAACCCCAATTGCGCGCATCGGGCTATCAAACCCCTGGCTGCGGTCAATGAAAGCGATGAGCGCCCAAACTCCCCAGAAAAACACCATGAGGCTGAACAAGTCAGACAGCCCCGGTGAAAAGAAAATCAACACCAGCGCAACCAATTGCGCGCCCGCCATCATCAGTTCCAGCCACGTAAACGTGGCCAACACATCGCGCAGATCGGCCGTCCCGCCAAGCGCCCGCCCGGCCCAGTAAAGCGCGAAAACCATCAACACAATCGCCCCCGCCGCCATCATCGCCAGCAACGCAGGTTTGAAGAAGAACGCCGGGATCAATTCCACCATTTCCGGCGGTGGCGGAACCACCCACATCTCAAGCGATGTAATCAACGTATGCAGCACCGCGACAAGGATCACCGTGCTCCACAGCGCCTCGGTTGAAAGCATCCTGCGGATCAGCATCACCTCGGCGGCGGCCTCTTTCGGGTTGGTAAGCGTCAGCTTCAGCAATTTGCCCCAATCAGGTGTCATCTTGTCCCCACCCCGCGGCAACGCTGCCCGCGATCCAAATCCAGATAAACGCCGCCAGCCAAAGCGCGGCAAGGCCGGTTTGCACGGCTCCGGCCCCGACATAACCCGCCGCCAGCCCATGCGCCAGCAACAGCGGCGCAGACGCCAAAAGCGCCCAGAAAAGCGCCAGCCGCGCGCCGAACAGGCTGGGTTTGCCGCCCAACCCGCGCATCAAGGCCCAAGCAAGAAAGCCCAAGAGGTAAAACACCAACGGCATGATGATCAGCCATGCCATCAGCGCACCACCAAGCGCCGGGTTAAGCGGCGTGCCGTTCAAATGTGCATCCCGCGCCAGTTTTGGCCAGTGTGACACAAACACAATCGCGCAGCCCGCCATCAGGACGGCAAACGCACGATCCTCGCGCACGCCGCCCGCCAGCAACCGGCGGATCACCTTGCCGGGGCGCGGATAGCTCCCGGCGATATTGACAAGAACAGACATCAGCGCCCGCCCTCAGCCGCGCCGCCGGATCAACCAGGCCTCCAACCGCCCGATGATTTCCTCGGCCAGACGCCCATCCTCGATTTCCTCCACCGCCTCGGCAAGGAATGCCAGCGTAAGCAGGTCGGTCGCATCGCCCTCTCCGACCCCGCGCGAACGCAGATAGAAAAGCGCCTCTTCGTCGATCGCGCCAGAGGTAGAGCCATGCGAACAAGCCACATCATCGGCATAAATCTCAAGTTCGGGCTTGGCGAGAAACTGGCTGTCGCCATCAAGCAGAAGGGCTTGTGATTTCTGGTAACCATCGGTTTTCTGTGCGTCCGGCTTGACCAGAATTTTGCCCTGAAATACGCCGGTTGCGCCATTGCGCAGCACCTTCTTGAACACCTGCCGACTTTCACAATGCTTGGCATCATGGGTTATGAATACCGTGTCGTCATGGTGAAAATCACCATCCCCGAGGCAAGCACCCGCAACATGGGTCACCGCGTCATCACCGCTTAGTTCAATCACACATTCATTGCGGGTAAGCACGCCGTTCATCGTCAGGGTAAAGCTCTTGAACACCGAACGGTTATGCAGGCGCGCGAAAACATGCGTGGCGGCGCGGCGTTCGTGGTCACGCCCTTGCGCGCGCACATGATGAAACGCCGCGCCATCGGCCACATCGACCTCAAGCACAGTGTTAAACCGCGCCGCGCCGGGGCCATTTTCCAATAGCGTAAGATCAGCCCCCTCACCAAGCTGCACCACATGGTGCAATACCGCGTCCGATGTCTGATCCTCGTGCCGGTAAATCAGGCTAACCGGCCGCGCCGCCTTGCCTGTGACCCGGATCAGCACCCCGTCAGGCGCAAGCGCCGTATTGAGCGCCGCAAGCGGGCGGTCCACCGGGTTTTGCCCGCGCGCCTCAATCGTGCCGTATACATCGCGCGCCCAATGGATATCGCGGGTTGCGGCTTCGCTCAGCCGGTCAATCTCTACCCCCGACAATTCCAGCGGGTCAGAGGCCTCGGCATCGAACACACCATCGGTGAAGACCAGCTTAAGCCGGTCAATCCCGTCAAACACCGGCACTTCCTCGACCGCAAAAACCGCCGCTTGCGGGGCATCGGCCATGGTCAGCGTGTCGGGGTGGGTAAATTTCCAGTATTCATCGCGCCGCGCCGGCAGGCCCATTGCCCGCACCCGCGCCAACGCCTCTTGCCGTGCATGGCTGATCCAGCCCGCGCCCTTGGGCAGCGTCACACCGTCAAGACGGCTCTGCGCCGCCGCTTGTTTCGCTTTAAGGAGAACCGCAGACATTACGCCACCTCTGCCAGAATATCGGCATAGCCGTTGGTTTCGACCTCAAGCGCCAGCTCAGGGCCACCGCTTTTGATGATCCGGCCATCCGCCATGATATGCACCACGTCGGGTTTGATATGATCAAGCAACCGCTGATAGTGCGTAATCACCAGAAAACCACGCTCCGGGCTGCGCAGCGCGTTCACCCCGTCCGCGACAAGCTTCATTGCGTCCACATCAAGGCCGGAATCGGTCTCGTCAAGGATGCACATGGTCGGTTCCAGCATCGCCATCTGCAAAATCTCGTTGCGCTTCTTCTCACCGCCCGAAAAGCCGACATTGACCGGGCGTTTAAGCATCTCTGCGTCGATCTTCAGGGTCTTGGCCTTGGCGCGAATGACCTTGAGAAACTCGGTCGCGCTCATCTCGTCCTGCCCGCGCGCCTTACGCTGTGCGTTCACTGCGGTGCGCAGGAACGTCATGTTGCCGACACCGGGAATTTCCACCGGATACTGGAACGCCAGAAACAACCCCAGAGCGGCGCGCTCTTCCGGCTCAAGCGCCAGCAGATCATTGCCATCCAGCGTGGCGTCGCCCGCCGTCACGGCATACCCCGCGCGCCCCGAAAGCACATAAGAGAGTGTCGATTTGCCTGACCCGTTCGGCCCCATGATCGCATGAACGCTGCCCGGTTCCACCGTCAGATCAACACCTTTGAGGATTTGCTTGTCCTCATCTTCGAGTTTGACTTTCAGTCCTTTGATTTCCAACATTGTTCGGAATCCTTTCATGCCAAATGGCTTGCGCGGTGCCCATTGCGGGACACTGTGCAAGCCGATGTTGTGATTTGTGTTGTAGACGAGACAGCCAACCCCGAAGGGCGGGTTAGCTGAAATGCAGGATGGCTTCGCCGCGAAAGCTCAGCGTGCCCGGCTCGGTATGGGCGCGAACGTCCGAAACCCATCCGGGAGAGAACACCAGCGACCAGTAATCGGGGGCCGCGTAAACCAGGTTGTGCATCGCCGTCACCGCAAGCACGAGGCCCATCAGGCTCATGGCGAATTGCGGCTTGGTGGTCAGGTTGAAGAACAACCGAAAGCCCAGCACCAAAAAGACCGAGGCCACCATCTGCGCCCCCAGAATGTAATCCGGGTCGTTGTATTCGTCCGGCAGCTGACCCAGTGCAAAGGTGATATATTGCACGATCAGGAAAGCCAGCGCGCCCAGCAGGAACGCGAACGGCACCTTCAGGAAGCGACTGCGCGGCTTGCGATTGACATGCCGAAGACGGCGCGGCGCGCCATCGCCGTTGAAAATCTCGCAGACCCCGCCGCCACGTTTTTCGATCCGTCCGATGCGGGCGCGAAAATCGTCCTGTCCCAGTGCCATGCTCATTTGCTTCACCTGTCCCCAATTCTTTGGTTGGGGCCATTTCTACGCAGCGAATACGGCAAACGCTGGGCGAAAAATTGGAAATAGCCTCCCCATATTGCGGCACCAAGGCGCGAAATTGGGCAGGCATGCAATTGATACGCACGCGCACCCCCTTGCCCCGGTAAGACTGCCCGCGCCGATGGGCGCGCTGAACCACGCTCTCGACCGGGCAATCAAGGCCCGCCCGCGCGACAGGTTTGTGCTGCCCGCCCGAAGACAGCGCATCAAACGCCTGCGCACGCAAGTTTTCACGTTTCTTCGCCATGGTTCTGCTCACTCCACCGGGGCTGGTTCAGCCCACCGACCCTTCAAGCGAGATTGCCACAAGCTGCTGCGCTTCCATGGCAAACTCCATCGGCAGCGCCTGAAGCACTTCCTTGGCAAAGCCGTTGACAATCAGCGCAACCGCTTCTTCCTCGTCCATGCCCCGCTGGCGGCAATAGAACATCTGCTCGTCATCCACTTTCGATGTCGTCGCTTCATGCTCCACCCGCGATGAATTGTTCTTCACCTCGATATAAGGCACCGTATGCGCGCCGCATTTATCGCCGATAAGCAGGCTGTCGCATTGGGTGTAATTGCGGCTGTTCTGCGCTTTCGGATGCATCGAAACCAACCCGCGATAGGTATTTTGCGCGACCCCGGCACTGATCCCCTTGGAAACAATGCGCGAGCGCGTATCACGGCCCAGATGCACCATCTTGGTGCCAGTATCGGCCTGCTGATGGTGGTTGGCGATGGCGATTGAATAAAACTCACCTTGGGACTCGTTGCCGCGCAGGATGCAGGACGGGTATTTCCACGTCACCGCCGAGCCGGTCTCGACCTGCGTCCACATGCATTTCGCCCGGTCGCCCCGGCAATCGGCCCGCTTGGTCACGAAGTTGTAAATCCCGCCCTTGCCGTTCTCATCGCCCGGATACCAGTTCTGCACGGTGGAATATTTCACCTCCGCATCTTCCTCGATGATGATCTCCACCACTGCGGCATGAAGCTGCGCCAGATCGCGCTTGGGCGCGGTGCAGCCCTCAAGATAGCTCACATGGCTGCCCTTGTCGGCAATGATCAGCGTGCGCTCGAACTGGCCGGTATTTTCGGCGTTGATGCGGAAATAGGTGGACAGCTCCATCGGGCAGCGCACACCGGGGGGTACGTAAACGAATGAGCCGTCGGTGAAAGTGGCCGAATTGAGCGTCGCATAGAAATTGTCCGACATCGGCACGACCGAGCCGAGGTATTTCTTCACCAGTTCGGGGTGTTCGCGGATCGCTTCCGAGATCGAGCAGAAGATAACCCCGGCCTCCTTCAGATCCTTCTGGAACGTGGTGCCGACAGACACGGAATCAAACACCGCATCCACAGCGACCTTGCGGCCCTCGACCGGGATGGCCTCCGCACCCTCAACCCCGGCAAGGATGGCCTGCTCCTGCAACGGAATACCCAGCTTTGCGTAAGTCGCCAGCAGCTTCGGGTCGACCTCGTCAAGGCTCTTGGGTTTTTCCATCATGCTTTTCGGACGGGCATAGTAATACTGATCCTGAAAGTCGATCTCGGGATAAGACACCATCGCCCATGACGGCTCTTCCATCTGGGTCCAGCGTTCAAACGCCTTGAGCCGCCAATCAGTCATCCAGTCCGGCTCGCCGTTCTTTTCGGAGATCAGCCGCACGATATCGGGGTTAATGCCCTTCGGGGCATATTCCATCTCGATCTCGGTTTCCCAGCCGTATTTGTATTTCTCGCCCAGCGTGCGAACGGCCTCGACCGTTTCCTCCTCGACACCTTCTTTTACTTGCATCTCGTCAACGCTAGCCATTCCATTTCCTTCCATTCACTCTGCCCCCGCCTTACGCGGCGCGGGCACGAAATTTCCCATGTGCTGCTGCCCAGTATTCGGCAAAGCGCAGCACCTCATCGCGTGTTGTCTCCGGTCCCAGCGAAACGCGGATCGCGCTTTTCGCTGTCGCCGCGTCATATCCCATCGCCGTCAGCACCCCCGAGGCGCGCAGCTTGCCCGAAGAACAAGCCGACCCGGCGCTGATGGCAAACCCGCCAAGGTCCATCTGCATGACCTGCGTCTCACCTTTCCAGCCGGGCACGGCAAAACAGCTGGTGTTGGGCAGGCGCGCCGCCCCCTTGCCAAAGAAGATAAGCTCGCCCGCCGCCGCCTCAAGGGCCGCTTCCATCAGATCGCGGTTTTCGGCCACACGCTCCCAATGGCCGTTTGCCACATCACGTGCCGCCGCCTCTGCCGCCGCGCCAAATCCGGCAATCCCGATCACGTTCTCGGTGCCCGCGCGCCGCCCCATCTCCTGCCCGCCGCCCTTCAGCACCGGCTCAAGATCAAGCCCGCGGCGCAAGATCACCGCGCCCACGCCCTTCGGCCCGCCCAGCTTGTGCGCCGAAACGATGCCCATCAACGCGCCCGAGCGCAGGAAATCCACCGTCAGCTTGCCAAAGCCCTGCGTCATGTCCGAAACCGCCAGACCATCAGGCAAATCCTGCACCACGCCGGTTTCCGAATTGGCCAGTTGCAGCGTGCTTTCAGCGGGCGCATCCACCGCAACCCGCCCCGCATTATCCACCGCCAACCCCGGTTCAACCCAGGCCAGCACCGCATCATGCTCAACCTTTGCGGCGCGCAGCCCGCGCCCCCTGAGTGCGAACGCCGCCGCCTCTGTTGCACTGGCGGTAAAGACAACCTCGGCCCCTTCGGCCCCGACGGCCCGCGCCACCTGTGCGCGCGCCCGCTCGATAAGCCCTTTGGCACCGCGCCCTTCAGCATGCACACTCGACGGGTTGCCCACCACGTCCATCGCAGCACTCATCGCCGCGCGTGCCTCAGGGCGCAGCGGTGTCGTCGCGTTATGATCAAGATAGGTCCGCGTCATTCAAACACCGGCCCAAATTCTTGCAGCTTCATTTTGCCAAAAATATCCATAGCCCGCGCTCAATCCTCATCGACCACCGAAAACAGCCCCGGAACAGCCGGACAAGGGGCCAGATCGTTGTTCACCACGTCCGACAGCCGCGTTTGATGCAAGAACACATAGACATGCGCCGATAGTCCCTGCCACAGCCGGTTGGTCACCGATTGCGCGCGCGAACCGGAAGAACCGCCACTTGCGCCCGCGCCCTTGTGCATTGCGTCTACCGTTTCATCCACCGCCGCCAACACATCAACAACCCGTATCTCGCTGGTCGGGCGCGCCAGCTTGTAACCACCTCCCGGTCCGCGCACCGAATCCACCAACCCGGCGCGGCGCAGCTTGACGAAAAGCTGCTCCAGATACGGCAGCGAAACCGCCTGCCGCCGTGAAATGTCGCCCAGCGTCACCAACGCACCTTCCGGCTGCAGCGCAATATCAACCAGCGCCACCATCGCATAACGTCCTTTGGTGCTCAGTTTCATGCGTGCCCTCGCCTCGTCACCCCAAAACCCATGGGAATTCATTGACCTTGCCGGGCCTACGCACTATCCCGTCATAGCCCACCCGTGCCACCCGGCACGGGCGACGCTCTTTAGAAATGTTCTAAGGTGCCTGAGAAATTTTGTCAAGAATGACTCGGCCACCCATTTAGGAGATAAGATCCGCTCATGCCCGAGGTCATTTTTCCCGGACCGGAAGGCCGTCTCGAAGGCCGCTACCATCCCCAGCCCGAACGCGACGCCCCGATTGCCATCATCCTGCATCCGCATCCACAATTCGGCGGCACGATGAACAACAAGGTCGTGTATAATCTGCATTACACATTCTACAACATGGGCTTCACCGTGCTGCGGTTCAATTTCCGCGGTGTCGGTCGCTCTCAGGGTGAGTATGATCAGGGCTTGGGAGAGCTGTCCGATGCCGCCTCCGCACTCGATTACCTGCAATCCATGAACCAGAATTCCAAACATTGCTGGGTCGCCGGGTTCTCTTTTGGCGCATGGATCGGAATGCAGCTCTTGATGCGCCGCCCCGAGATCACCGGCTTCATCTCGGTCTCTCCCCCGGCCAATATGTATGATTTTTCGTTCCTCGCCCCCTGCCCGTCCTCCGGGCTGGTGATCAACGGAACCGCCGACCGCGTCGCACCGCCCGCCGATACCCGCACCCTTGTCTCCAAACTGCATGAGCAAAAGGGCATTACCATCACCCACACGGAAGTCGACGGCGCTGGCCATTTCTTTGAAAACGATCATATGGACACACTCACCGGCACAGTCAGCGATTACGTCAAACGCCGCCTGACGGAGACGACCCGCTGATGTCCTCCACCTCCGAAAAAATTGCCTCTGATCTGGCCGACAAAACCATCATCATCATGAACAAAACCGGCGATGATCGGCTACATTTTCAGGTCGCTTCGGTGCTTGGCGCGTCGTCACAAACGCTTGAGGAAGCCTATCTCACCGAAGTGCGGGTGCGCATGGCTGGCAAAGCCGCAAACAAGTTTCTGAAAGACAAGCTTGACGACATCGGCACAGCCGAAAAGGCGCCGAAGGCCCCCGAATGACCGATCGCGCGCCGCAAACGCGCCTCGATGCCCAGATGGCCTTCCTGATCGAGGCTGATCGCCTCAAATCTATCCTGCGTGCCAATGCGCTTTGCGACGGATCGCGCCGCGAAAACTCGGGCGAGCATAGCTGGCACGTCGCGCTTTATGCGCTCACGCTTGCGGAACACGCCCCCGAAGGCGTCAACACCGACCGCGTCATCAAGATGCTGCTGCTTCACGACCTGATCGAGATCGACGCAGGCGATGCGCCGATTTTCGGGGACTATGACGCCGCCGCCCTCGCCAGCGCCGAAGCCGCCGCTGCGACCCGCATCTTCGGGCTGTTGCCGCCCGATCAGGCCGCCGGTTTCCGCGCGCTCTGGGATGAATTCGAAGCCTCTGAAACCCCCGACGCCCGCTTCGCCAAAGCTCTCGACCGCATGCAACCGCCGAATCAGAACCTCGCCGCCGATGGTGGCACATGGATCGCATACAAAACCGAATATGATCAGTTCACGGCTCGGGTCGGCTCGAAAATCGAACGCGGCGCACCGGCGCTCTGGGCTTGGCTCAAACCTCGCGTGCAAGCGTGGTTCAGCACGCCACATTGACGCCACCGCCCCCCGCTTCATTTTGCCATAAATATCCCCGCGCGGCGCGCTCCCACAGGTAACCTGCGCGCTCTCAGCGAAGAATGGGCACGCCCGGTGCCGCCGTTTCCGCCAGCAACCCGCGCAATCTCGGATCTTCAGAAATTTCAATCTCCCTCGCACATGCGGTGAACCCGGAACGGCGGTAGAATTCAAGCGCCGCCGGGTGGTCGAGCGAACAGGTGTGCACCAAAAACCGCGCCACCCCCTCGCGCCATGCCAAACCGATCGCCCGGTTCATCATCCAGCGCCCTGCCCCGCGCCCGGCAAACCCCGCCACCAGCCCGAAATAGGCCAGCTCGCATTCGCCCGCGCGCCGGAAATCGAGCTCAAGCAACCCCACGTCCGCGTTGCCGTCCAACACCCGGTAAACCTCAACCAGCGGGTCATGCAGGATCGCGCACAGCGCGGCTTCATCAATCTCCAGCCGCCCGAACCATAGATACTCCGCCCCGATCCGGCGAAACAGGGCACGATACCAGTCCGGCTCTGCGCGCGCCACGCGCTCAAGCTGCAGCCCGACCTCCTGTTCGGGGCGCAACGCAGGCTTGGCGTGCATTTCCAGATGCGTCACCACAGAGCCGATATGACCGCGCGGCACCGCATGAAACCCGCTTTGCAAGCTCATGCTTTTTCTTTCTTTTTACGGGCCTCAACCACCTTCGCCGCCAGATCGCGGGCAATCGCATAAGCCCCCTTGATCTTGTCACTGGTCTTTTTCCAATCCCGGCGCACCACGATCTTGTTGTCGCGCACTTTGGCCAGCCCGCGTTGATCCTGAATGAACGCGACCAAACCTTCGGGGCTGGCGAATTTGTCGTTATGAAACTGGATCGTCGCGCCCTTTGGTCCGCCGTCAAGCTTGGCAATCCCGGCCTTTTTGCACATCTCCTTGATCCGCACGACCAGCAGAAGCGTGTTCACCTCTTTGGGCAATTTCCCAAACCGATCAATCAGTTCGGCGGCAAAGCTCTCAAGCTCGACCTTGCCGGTCAGCCCGCTCAGACGCCGATACAGCCCAAGGCGCACGTCAAGGTCGGGCACGTAATCTTCGGGAATCAGCACCGGCACGCCAAGATTGATCTGCGGCGCCCATTGGTCGCCATCCTCGGTCAGCCCTTCCAACTCCCCGGCCCGGATCTTGGCAATCGCCTCTTCCAGCATCTGCTGATAAAGCTCATAACCGACATCGCGCATCTGGCCCGACTGCTCTTCGCCCAGAAGGTTGCCCGCGCCACGAATATCAAGGTCTTGCGAGGCCAGCGTGAACCCCGCCCCCAGCGTGTCGAGCGAGCCCAGAACCCGCAGCCGCTTTTCCGCCGCAGGCGTCAACCGGACGCGCGGCTTGGTGGTCAGATAGGCATAGGCGCGGGTTTTCGCGCGCCCGACCCGGCCCCTGATCTGGTAAAGTTGGCTTAGCCCGAACATGTCGGCGCGATGCACGACCATGGTGTTGGCGGTCGGAATATCAAGCCCCGATTCAACGATGGTCGTGGCCAGGAGGACGTCGTATTTACCATCGTAAAACGCGTTCATCCGATCATCGAGCTCACCCGCCGCCATCTGGCCATGCGCCGTTACCACGCTGACTTCGGGCACCTGATCGCGCAGGAATGCCTCGATTTCCGGCAGGTCGGAAATGCGTGGCACCACATAGAACGCCTGCCCGCCCCGGTAATGCTCACGCAGCAGCGCCTCGCGAATGGTGATGGCGTCGAATTCACTGACATAGGTGCGAATGGCAAGCCGATCCACCGGCGGCGTGCCGATGATCGACAGATCACGCACCCCCGAAAGCGACAATTGCAGCGTGCGCGGAATCGGGGTCGCGGTCAGGGTCAGCACATGAACATCGGATTTCAGGCTTTTCAGCCGCTCTTTGTGGCTCACCCCGAAATGCTGTTCCTCGTCGATAATCAACAGGCCCAGATCCTTGAACTTAACCGATTTCGCCAGCAAAGCATGGGTGCCGACCACGATATCAACCTGTCCGCGCGCCAATCCGTCGCGCGCGCGGGTTGCGTCAGCCGGCTTAACAAACCGCGACAACGCACTGACATTGATGGGAAAGCCACGGAAGCGTTCGGCAAAGCTTTGATAATGCTGGCGGGCCAACAACGTGGTCGGCGCGATCACTGCAACCTGCTTGCCCGACAATGCGGCGACAAAAGCCGCGCGCATTGCCACCTCGGTCTTGCCAAAGCCCACATCGCCACAGATCAGCCGGTCCATCGGTCGCCCGGCGGTCAAATCGCCCAGCACATCTTCGATGGCGCGCAGCTGATCATCGGTCTCTTCATAAGGAAAGCGCGCGGAAAACTCTTCCCACGCGTGATGCGGCGCTTCCAACACCGGCGCGCGGCGCAACTCGCGCTCTGCCGCCACCCGAATGAGCCGATCCGCCATCTCGCGGATACGCTCTTTCAGCCGCGCCTTCTTGGCCTGCCACGCCCCACCGCCAAGCCGGTCAAGCAGCCCTTCGTCATGGCCGTATTTCGACAATAGCTCAATGTTCACAACCGGCAGATAAAGCTTGGCCGATTCTGCATATTCCAGCACCAGACATTCATGCGCGGCCCCGGCGGCAGTAATCACCTCAAGCCCGTGATAGCGCCCGACCCCGTGATCGACATGCACCACCAGATCGCCAACGCTAAGGGCCTGTGCCTCGGTCAGGAAATTCTCTGCCCGCCGGGTCTTGCGCGCCGCCCGGATCAACCGATCACCCAGCACGTCTTGCTCGGAAATCACCGTCAGGCCCGGCGCCTCGAACCCATGTTCCAGCGGCCAAACCGCCAGATGCAACCCGCGCTTGCCGATCCGCCGCGCGTCCGTCACCGTCACGGCGCCGATCAAACCTTCGTCTTCCAAAAGCCCTTCAATACGCTCCCGCGCGCCTTCAGAGTAAGACGCAAGCAAGACCGGACCATCCGCGCTTCGCGCTTCAATATGGTCTTTCAGAGCACTGAAAAGGTTTATGTTTTCAATCTGGCGCTCGGGCGAAAAATTACGCCCTATGCGCCCACCCGCATCAATCACACCAGCGCCGGTTGCCTGCGGCAGGGCCGCAAAATGCAGCATCCGCCGCCCGGCCACCGTTGCATCCCAAGCGGCCTCATCAAGATAAAGCTGGCCCGCCGGAACGGGCTTGTAAACCGTATCGCCGCGCCTGCGATCCGCCATTGCAAGGCGGCGCGTCTCGTATTGGTCCTCGACACTTTGCCACCGCGCGATGCGCTGTGCGGTGAAACCATCGTCAAGCGTAACAGGCGCGTCGGGAAGATAGTCAAAAAGCGTTTCCAGCCGGTCATGAAAGAACGGCAGCCAATGCTCGATCCCGGCATGCTTGCGCCCCGCGCTGACCGCTTCATAAAGCGGATCATCGGTCCTCGCCGCGCCAAACTCGATCCGGTAATTTTGCCGGAACCGCAAGATCGCGCTTTCATCCAGAATCACTTCAGAGACCGGCGCCAGTTCGATCAGGTCAAGCTTCTGCGTGGTCCGCTGTGTTGCCGGATCAAACCGCCGCGCACCGTCCAGAATATCGCCAAACAGATCAAGCCGCACCGGCCCGGCCTCGCCCGGCGAATAAATGTCGATAATCCCGCCGCGAATGGCATAATCGCCCGGCTCCGTCACCGTGGGCGCTTGCGAAAATCCCATCCGTACAAGGAAATCGCGCAGGCTTGCCTCGTTGATCCTCTGACCCACCCGCGCGCTCCACGCCGCCTCGCGCAATGTTTCACGGGCGGGCAAACGCTGTGTTGCGGCATTGAGCGTGGTCAGCAGCACGAACCGCTCCGGCATGCCATGCACCAATCCGGCAAGGCAAGCCATGCGCGCGGCGGAAATATCCGGGTTGGGCGACACCCGGTCATAAGGCAGACAATCCCACGCCGGGAAGGCAATCACCGGCATATCGGGCGCGAAAAACCGCAACCCGGATGCCATCGCCGCCATGCGCTTGTCGTCGCGCGCGACGTGAATCACCGGCCCGGATTTGGCGACCTCGTCCAGCACAAGGCGCGCATCAAACCCCTCGGGCGCGCCGCCTACGGTGATATGGCTGCCCGCCGCCATGCGCGTCAGCCCAGCGGGCCGATGGCCATATTCTGCAACATGCCCCAAAGTGCCGTCACAAAGATTGCCAGCATACCAATCGCCTGAACGATGATGCGGTGTTTGGAAAGCCGCCGGAACAGCGCCTCGGCATGTTCGTCACGATCCTGAATAAGCCGCGCGGTATTAAGCGAAATTGCCCCAACCAACGTCATCGGGAACAGGAGCAGAAACACCGCCTGCCCGAATTCGAACCTATAGACAAAGCCCAGCGTGCCCAACATGGTCAGGAAAAAGCACGCGAACCCCAGCAGCCACAACCCCGACACGCGCGCGATATAAAGCAGGCGGTTTGAATAAATCCGCACCAAGGTTTCCAGATCATCAAGATAATGCCCACCTTCGCGCCTGGCGCGCACCACTATGTCCCACGGCACACCCATCACCCAATGCGACGCGGTTGACCAGACAACGGCAAGAGCGATCCAGAACCACAGGTTCGAAAAGCTGCGCATGTCGATCAGCTCGAAAATAGATTGATACCAGTCCAAGCCGGGATGCCCTTCGCTGATGTGGCGGTTATCTGCGCTCTTCTAGCGCCGCTTTGCGGCAATTCATACCCTTGAAGAGACGCCCCCTTCCATGCCATCCCGTTAGCGGCAGTTCAAGTCGGCGAATTTACTCAGGAGACCGCCCATGCGCCCCGTTCAGGCCCCGTTCCCGCTTACCCGTCTGCGCCGCACCCGTGGCTCTGCCGCCATTCGCGCACTGGTGCAGGAGAACGAGCTTTCGGTGAGCGATCTGATCTGGCCTGTGTTTATTTGCGACGGGGAGCGCGTTGAGCAGGATGTGTCCTCCATGCCCGGCGTCAAACGCCGCTCGGTCGATCTCGTGGCCGAAGCCGCGCGCGAGGCGGCCGATCTCGGGATTCCGGCGCTCTGTCTTTTTCCCTATACCGATCCGGCGTTGAAAACCCCGACCTGCGAAGAAGCATGGAACCCGGAAAACCTCTCCAACCGGGCCGCCCGCGCGATCAAACGCGCCGCGCCGGAGATTGCGATCATGTCGGATGTGGCGCTCGATCCGTATAATTCAGATGGCCATGACGGCTTTGTGGTCAACGGCGAGATCGTCAATGACGAAACCGTGGCGGCACTGGTCAAACAGGCGCTCTCGCAGGTTGAGGCCGGGGTCGATATTATCGGCCCCTCCGACATGATGGATGGGCGTATCGGCGCGATCCGCGACGCGTTAGAGCATAAAGGCCACAAGAACACGATGATCCTGAGCTATGCGGCGAAATACGCCTCCGCCTTCTATGGCCCGTTCCGCGACGCCGTCGGCGCGTCGGGCGCGCTCAAGGGTGACAAGAAAAGCTATCAGATGAACCCGGCCAATTCGGATGAGGCATTGCGTCTGGTAGAGCGTGACCTGCGCGAAGGGGCGGATATGGTAATGGTTAAACCCGGCCTGCCCTATCTCGATATCTGCCGTCGGGTGAAAGACACGTTCGGCGCGCCGACCTTCGCCTATCAGGTCTCGGGTGAATACGCGATGATCATGGCCGCGGCACAAAACGGCTGGATCGACGGAGACAAGGCAATGGCGGAATCGTTGATGTGCTTCAAACGTGCGGGCTGCGACGGCGTCCTGACCTATTTCGCCCCGGCAATGGCGCGCGCGCTGGCCTGAAACCCGCCGGCAGACCTCTCTCCCCTCACGCAGCATCCCGCCGCCAGCACATCCCCCTAGTGACAGCCCCCCAAACGCCGCCTATACTGCGCGCAATGACCGGATAACCCGGCAGCAAAAGCAGTCAAACACTCAAAGGCAGGCGGACCCAACCATGACAGATTTCTCCCGACGCGCTTTCGCGCTTTCCCTGATGGCCACCGGCAGCACCACGCTGGCGGCGTGCGGGAATGGCATCGGCTCCAATGGCAGCGCCAAGATTGATGCACGCGTCAACAAAACCCTCGATTACCTCTACACCAAATACCCCGGCACGCGTGACCTCGCTGACAAGTCGGTCGGGATGCTGGTAATGCCGCTGATCACAGAAGCGGGCTTTGGCTTTGGCGGCGGTTACGGGCGCGGTGCGCTCCGGGTGAATGGCGCGACGGTCGATTATTATTCCGCCGCCAAGGGCAGCTTCGGATTGCAGATCGGCGCACAGCAATACGCTCACGTGCTGTTTTTCATGACCGACGCGGCGATGTCCAAATTCCGCCACTCGCAAGGCTGGGCGGCAGGCGCCGATGTCGAATACGTGTTCAAGGATCAGGGCGGCAATATCCGGGCCGAAACCACCACATCAACCGCCCCGATCATCGCGGTGATCTTCGGGCAAGCCGGGCTTCTGGTCGGGGCCACTCTGGAAGGCGTGAAATACACCCGCATCATCCCCTGAGCATTATCCCGCCTCAATGTACGGTGAATTCGCCCACCACGTTGCGCCATTCTCCCGGTGCGACCAGTTTGCGGTGGGTGAATTGCACCGAATGCAGTGGCCCCTCGATCTCGCGCTGCCAGAACTCTATGAAGTTGAACAGCTTCGGGTGATCCGGCGCAATATCATAGTCCTGCCAGACGAAGCTGTTCAGCACATGCGCATAATCCGGCATGTGATAAAAGAACTCCGCCGTGGTCATGCCATAGCCTCTCAGCAGCATCTCAGTTTCGGTCATTTTCTCTGCCTTTTTTTGCCTCATGGTTAAATCATGCCGTGAGGAAATTAATTTTCAAGGAAAACAATGTGTTATCACTCCAACCAAATGGCTGCCATCGGATGATCTTGCGGGGCATTGCGCCCCGTATGCGGGCAATGATATAGTCCGCCCAACACGATATAACGCACTCAAAGCGAACAGGCATAGAACGTGAACGATACGCCAGAACCCCCTGATAAAGAAGACGAAAAAAGGCCAGAGAAAGCGCCTTACGATGGCCCGACCATCTCCATCACCGAGGAGATGAAGACCAGCTATCTCGATTACGCGATGAGCGTGATCGTCTCCCGCGCGATTCCCGATCTGCGCGACGGATTGAAGCCGGTTCATCGCCGCATTCTTTACGCGATGCAGGAAGTCGGCAACACCCATGACAAACCCTACCGCAAATCGGCCCGCCCGGTCGGTGACACGATGGGGAAATACCACCCGCATGGCGACAGCGCGATTTATGACGCGCTTGTGCGGATGGCACAGGATTTTTCGATGTCGCTGCCGCTTCTCGACGGGCAAGGCAATTTCGGCTCGATGGACGGCGATCAGGCCGCCGCGATGCGCTATACCGAAGTGCGCATGGACAAGCCCGCCGCCTATCTTCTGGCCGACATCGACAAGGATACCGTTAATTTTCAAGACAATTATGACGGCAAGGACCGTGAGCCCGCCGTCCTGCCCGCGCGCTTTCCTAACATGCTGGTCAATGGCGCGGGCGGTATCGCCGTTGGCATGGCCACCAACATTCCGCCCCATAACCTTGGCGAAGTGGTCGATGCCTGCCTTGCGCTGATTGAAGAGCCGGACCTGACCTCCGAACAGTTGATCGAATACGTTCCCGGCCCCGATTTTCCCACCGGCGGCATCATGCTGGGCCGAACCGGCGCGCGCAAAGCTTATCTTGAGGGGCGCGGCAGCGTGGTGATCCGCGCCAAAACGCGGGTCGAGGAAATCCGCCGCGACCGCTACGCCATCATCATTGATGAGATTCCCTATCAGGTGAACAAGGCGTCGATGATCGAAAAGATCGCCGAACAGGTGCGCGACAAGAAAGTCGAAGGCGTCAGCCATGTGCAGGACGAATCCGACCGCAACGGTGTGCGCGTGGTTGTTGAGCTGAAACGCGACGCCACCGCCGAGGTGGTGCTCAACCAACTGTTCCGCTTCACGCCGATGCAAACCTCGTTCGGGTGCAACATGCTGGCGCTTAATGGTGGCCGCCCCGAAACCCTGACGCTTCGAAACTTCCTAAGCTATTTCATAGACTTCCGCGAGGAAGTTGTTGCGCGTCGCACGGCGTTTGAGTTGCGAAAAGCCCGCGAACGCAGCCATATCCTTTGTGGTCTGGCCGTGGCCGTCTCCAACGTCGATGAGGTGGTCGCCACGATCCGCCGTTCCGCCGACGCGGCGGAAGCCCGCAAAGCCTTGATGGAGCGCCGCTGGCCCGCCTCCGACATTGCCGCCTATATCCGTCTGATCGACGATCCGACCCACAAGATGAACGACGACGGCACCTATTACCTCAGCGAAACCCAAGCCCGTGCCATCCTTGATTTGCGCCTGCAACGGCTGACCCAGATCGGCGTCAAGGAAGTCACCGACGAACTTGAAGAACTGGCAGGCAAGATCAAGGAATATCTCGATATTCTTGGTTCGCGCGAACGCATCATGGCAATCATCGCTGATGAGCTGCACGAGGTAAAAGAGCTGTTCGCCGTGCCACGCCGCACCGAGATCGTCGACTGGTCCGGCGATATGGAGGACGAAGACCTCATCGAACGCGAAGATATGGTCGTTACCGTCACGTCCGGCGGCTATATCAAACGCACCGCACTGGCCGATTTCCGCGCCCAAAAACGCGGCGGCAAGGGGCTTTCGGGGATGCAGACCAAGGAAGAGGACGTGGTTACCACGCTCTTCGTCGCCAATACCCACACCCAGCTATTGTTCTTCACCACCGATGGCATGGTCTACAAGCTCAAGACATGGCGCTTGCCGCTGGGCGGGCGCACCGCCAAGGGCAAGGCTATCATCAATATTCTGCCCATTCCACAAGGGGTTTCCATCGCCGCGATCATGCCGGTGGACCGCGATGAAAACGAATGGGCCGATCTGCAAATCGTCTTCGCCACCTCCGCAGGCTCGGTGCGGCGCAACCGGCTTTCGGATTTCACCAACGTCATGCGCAACGGCAAGATCGCGATGAAATTCGAGGATGACAACGCCGATACCCGCCTGATCAACGCGCGCATCTGTTCGGAAGATGATGACGTGATGCTGGTCACCAATTCAGGCCGCGCCATTCGTTTCCCGACAACCGAAGTGCGCGTGTTCAACAGCCGCAATTCGGTCGGCGTACGCGGCATCCGTCTGAAAGGCGATGATGAAGTCGTCTCGATGTCCGTGATCCGCCATTTCAAGGCCGACGCAGCCGAGCGCGCCGCTTATCTCAAGATGCGCCGCGCAATGGCCGGGCTTGCCGATGATGCCGAGATCGAGGATGAAGAAGAGGCCGCCCCCGGGGAGCTGACCACCGAGCGTTACGCCGAAATGTCGGCGGCGGAAAACCTGATCTTGACCATAACGACCGGTGGCGCGGGCAAGCTGTCGTCAAGCCACGATTACCCGGTGCGCGGGCGCGGCGGCATGGGCGTGCAGGCGATGGACCGTGCGATGCGCGGCGGCGAGATCGTCGCCTCCTTCCCGGTAGAGCTTGAAGACCAGATCATGCTCGCCACCTCCAAAGGCCAGTCAATCCGCGTGCCGGTGGAGGGAATTTCCTTCCGCTCGCGCAGTGCGGGCGGCGTCAAGGTTTTCAACACTGGCAAGCGTGAAGAGGTCGTCTCCGTCGCCTGGATTGCCGACAGCGGCGAAGAAGAGGAAGAAACTGACGAGGCCTGAGCGACCGCGTAGGGTGGGGGTTTCACCCCACCTTCCCCGGCCTTGCACCGCGCGCTGCAATAACATTCGAGCGTGCGCACCTCTCAGCCGTTTTTCTGCCATACGCATCGCAGACAGGGTAGCAGCCGGGGTGCAGACAGCCGTTTTCTGGCGCACGCCACCGTTAACCCCGCCGCTTCAGCGCCCGTAAATCATGAATTCCTGCCCGCTCTCGCGGGTCTTCTCCGGGCTTGAACAGCTTGTGTTTCATCAACTTCTGCGTGCCGGTCACAGGCAGTTCACTGGCAAACAGAATCCAACCCGGAACCTTGAAATACGCCAATTTTTCAGCGGCTTGTTGACGAATGTTCAACGCGGTTTCGCGGTTCTGCTCCACCCCTTTTGCCAACACGATAACGGCAAGAACCTCCTCTTCGCGGATGGCGTCAGGGGCGGCAACGCACGCAACACTTATCACCCGTTCATCGCTCAGGATTATGTTCTCAACCTCCGCCGCAGCGATATTTTCACCCGCCCGCCGAATGATGTTCTTCTTTCGATCAACAAAATAAATGATACCCGCTTCGTCCATGCACACTGTATCGCCGGTATGAAACCACCCGCCTTTCCACGCTTCAACCGTGGCCTCCACCTTGTTGAGGTAACCAGAGAAAAAGCCTTTTTCCGGCGTCGCCTCCGAATGCCGCATCACCATCTCTCCGGGCGTGCCGCGCGGCACTTCGCGGCCCGCATCGTCCCAGACCTGCACTTGCAGATCGCCTCTGGCGCGCCCCATCGCGCGGGTGTGGATCATCCTTGGCTCCTGCCACATGCTCGTTATCCGGCACATTTCGGTCATGCCCCAAACCTCGATCAACGGAATGCCAAACCGCTGCTCGAACGCCTCATGCAATGCCGGTTCCACCCCGGCGCCCAGCCCGGCGCGCAGATTCCCCAGAACCTCGGGGCCGGTGCTTTTGTCCGCCATCAACACGGAAATCACCACGCCCAGATAGTGAAAGATCGTGGCTCCGGTCTCTGCCGTGTCGCGCCACCACGTCCGCGCGCTGAACCGCTCGGGCTGGATCAGCGCCGCACCAACCAGCATTGCGCCTAGAAAGCTAAGCACCCCGGCATTGATATGAAACGCCGGTAACGGGTTGAAAATACGATCATTCTTGCCAAGGGAAACCGGCCCGCCAATGCTCGGATACACTGCGCCGATCATCAGCTCATATTCGTGGCTCAGGATGCAGCCTTTGGGATGTCCGGTGGTGCCCGAGGTATATAGCAGGCTGGCCTCGCCTTGCGCCCCTGCAACGCCGCCGGGGGCTTTATCGGGCGCGTCCGGCAAGCCCTCATGCAACGTCTCGAACCGGGCAAATGCGGCTCCCGTCCGCGCTTCTGCAAGCCCTGCGCGCATCAATCCGGCATGGGCTTCGTCTGCAATCGTCAACACTGCGCCGCTATCGCCCAACACATAAGCCAGTTCCGACGCCCGGTAATCCGGGTTGACCGGCACGAACGACATGCCACAGCGGTTGACAGCAAGCTTCAGAATATAATGCTCCGGGCATGTCCCCAGACAGACCGCAACCCGCTGCCCCGCACCATAGCCTGCCGCCCGCAGCGTGGCCGCCACCCGTGCCACCTGTTCCGCCACATCCGTATAGCTCAGCGCCTGCATCGGTGTGCCATCCCCTTGTGGCGTCACAAGAAAATCCCGGTTAGGCCAGCTCGCCGCTGCCTCGACAAAGACCTCGTCGATGGTTCGCCCCTCGATCTCGATCATGAATTTCACGCTCCCCCATGGACAACTCCCAAGTTTACCGTAGAGATAAGCCCATGACCGGCACAAGCCCCCCGACCCCGTGATGAATCCCGTCATCAAGGCCGCCCTCTGGATGAGCGGCGCCATCGTTTCATTCTCTTCCATGGCCGTTGCCGGGCGCGAGTTGTCCAGCGAACTCGACACTTTCGAAATCATGACCTACCGCAGCATCATCGGTGTTTGCGTGGTGGTCAGTATCGCCGCCCTTTCCGGCCATCTGGGCGACATCAAATTTCGCAACTTGCGCCTGCACGCGCTGCGCAATTTCGTGCATTTCATCGGTCAGAACCTGTGGTTTCTCGCCGTTGCCCTGATGGTGCCGCTGGCGCAAGTTTTCGCGCTTGAGTTCACCTCCCCGATCTGGGTTGCGCTGCTCTCTCCGCTTATCCTGCGCGAGCGGCTCACGCCGATGCGCGCGCTGGCGGCGTTGATGGGATTCGTCGGCATCCTGATCGTGGCCCGGCCAAGCCCCGAAACGATTGATACCGGCATCCTCGCCGCTGCCGGAGCCGCCATTGCCTTCGCACTCACCAGCTTGTTCACCAAGAAGCTGACCCGCACCGAGAATGTCACCTCGATCGTGTTTTTCCTGACCTCGATGCAAGCCATATTCGGGTTGATCACTTCGGGCTATGACCTTGATATTGCACTGCCTTCGCAAAGCCTGTTGCCCTATGTCGTGATTGTCGGCGTGGCTGGGCTCTTTGCGCAGTTCTGTCTGACCAAGGCGCTGTCACTGGCCCCTGCCACGGTTGTTGTGCCGCTCGATTTCGCGCGCCTGCCGGTGATCGCCGTTGTCGGGATGATCCTTTACAATGAACCACTCGACGGTCTGGTTTTCCTTGGTGCCGCCGTGATTTTCGCCGGCAATTACCTCAACATCTGGTCGGAAACGCGTGCCCCGCGAAAAGTCGCATGATCCGGGTCGCGGCCCCCTCCGGCCCGGCTAGAACGGCGTCATGGCACCGCAAAAAACCCTCACCCCGCTCGCCTGGGTCCTGCTGCTTTCACTCGCAGCAATCTGGGGCGGCATCTTCCCCGCCGCCAAGGTTGCGCTGCGCGAGGTCGGCCCGTTCACCATTGTGGCGCACCGCACCTTCTGGGCGGCTCTGATGCTCTGGGCCGTGGTGGCGTGGCGCGGCCTTCCCGTGCCTCGAAACCCGCGGGTCTGGCTTGGTTTTGCCGGAATGGGGTTGATCAACAACGTGTTGCCGTTTTCGCTGATCTTCTGGGGGCAACAGCATATCGAAGCCGGGCTTGCCTCTATCCTGAATGGTGCCACCGCCATTTTCGGCGTGCTCTTGGCTGCGATTTTTCTACGCGATGAACGGCTTACTCGCCGCAAGGCACTTGGCGTGGCGCTTGGGTTTATTGGCGTGGCCACGGCGATGGGGCTGGAACATCTGCATAATTTCGATATCCGCAGCCTCAGTCAGATCGCTCTGTTATGTGCTGCCCTTTCCTATGGGTTCGCTGGCATCTGGGCGCGGCTGATGCTGGCCGATGTGCCCTCAGATCTGGCCGCCGCCGGAATGTTGACATTCTCGGCTCCGCTCTCGATTGCCGCTGCATGGATATTCGAAGCCCCGCCCAGCCTCTCCTACACGCCGCTCACGCTATTGCTGCTGGCCTATGCCGCAATCCCGGCGACCGGCGTTGCCTTCATGCTCTATTACCGGGTGCTGGCGCTCGCCGGGGCCAGCAACCTGATGCTGGTCACTTTGCTGGTGCCGCCTTTTGCCATCGTTATCTCGGCATTGCTCTTGGGCGAAACGCTTCCCCCACGCCCTTGCCGGGTTTGGCATCATTGCCCTTGGGCTGATGGTGATTGACGGGCGCCTGGTTGCGCGGCTTAGGATTTGACCATACCGCGCCTCCGCTTTACCAAGCGATGAAACCATTCCGGGGGCTTGCATGCTTTATGACACCGCAAAAGACTGGCTTTCCGCCCCGCACAAGCGGGTGCTGCTGTTTGCCATGTCAGGCCTCGGCAAAACCCACGTGTCCAAGCTTCTGCGCGCCAGCGGGAATTGGTATCACTACTCGATAGATTACCGGATCGGCACGCATTACATGGGCGAGTTTATCGCCGATAATGCCAAGCGCGAAGCCATGAAAAACCCGTTCCTGCGCGATCTTCTGATGTCGGATTCGATTTATATCGGCTCCAACATCACGTTTGAAAACCTCAGCCCGGTTTCCACGTATCTGGGCAAGCCCGGCGATCCGGCGCGCGGCGGCATGGCTTACGCCGAATATACCGCCCGTCAGACCCAGTTCCGCACCGGAGAGATCGGCGCGCTGCTGGAGACTCCACGCTTCATCGAACGTGCGCAATCGCTCTATGGTTATCCGCATTTCGTTTGCGATACCGGTGGCTCGATTTGCGAATGGGTCGATCCGGAAAATCCCGAAGATCCGATTCTTTCCGCGCTTGCCGCCAACGCGCTGATGGTCTGGATCAAGGGCAGCGCCGATCATACAGATGAATTGATCCGCCGGTTCGACCGCGCCCCCAAGCCGATGGCCTACCAGCCGGAGTTTCTCGAAACCCAATGGCGCGCCTATCTTGAGCAGACCGGCGAAGCCGAGGCAGAGGTCGACCCGGATGCCTTCATCCGCTTTACCTATGCCAAGGCGCTGGCGCATCGCCAACCACGCTATGCAACGATGGCGCAAAACTGGGGTGTGACTGTCATGGCCGATGATCTGGCACAGGTGCAAACGGTGGATGATTTCAACGAGGTGATCGCCGCCGCCCTTGCCGCCCACCCTGCATAGGCCTATCACAACAGCCTCTCTTACAAGGATTTCGTCCAATGCCGATCAAGCTGCCCTCCAACCTGCCTGCCTTCGACGTGCTCACGCACGAGGGCGTGCAGGTGATGGATGAGGACGCAGCCGCCCGGCAGGATATCAGGCCCCTGCGCATCGCCCTGCTCAACCTGATGCCAAAGAAAATTCAGACCGAGAATCAGTTCGGCCGTCTGATCGGTGCCTCGCCCATTCAGATCGAATTTTCCCTGATCCGCATGACCGAACACAAGACAAGAAACACCGCCGCCGAGCACATGGCCGAATTCTACCGCCCGTTTTCCGAGGTGAAAGCCAGCGGTGAAAAATTCGACGGGCTGATCATCACCGGCGCCCCGATCGAGCATCTCGCTTACGAGGATGTCACCTATTGGCAGGAAATCCGCGAGGTCTTCGAGTGGAGCCAAACCCACGTTCACGCCACCTTTGGCGTCTGCTGGGGCGGTATGGCAATGCTCAACCATTTCTATGGCTTGCCCAAGCATATGCTGCCCAAAAAGGCATTCGGCTGTTTCCGGCAACGTAATCTCGCACCCGCATCGCATTTTCTGCGCGGCTTTTCGGATGATTTCGTCATCCCGGTCAGCCGCTGGACAGAACTGCGCCAGAGCGAAGTCGATGCTGTGCCGGAGTTGCACACACTCATCGCCTCCGAAGACGTCGGCCCCTGCCTGATCGAGGATCCGAAACACCGCGCGCTCTATATCTTCAACCATTTCGAATATGACAGCGACACGCTGAAACAGGAATATGACCGCGATGTCGCGGCGGGCGCGGAAATCATTGTGCCGGTTAACTATTATCCCGACGACGACCCGACGCAACCGCCGCTCAACCGCTGGCGCAGCCACGGCCACCTGCTTTATCGCAACTGGATTTCCGAAATTTACGAAACCACGCCGTTTGATATCGCCAAGGTCGGGCTAGAAAGCACCGACTGGCGCGGATAGGGCCCGCCCAAGCGGACTGTTGTGCCTGCGATAAATCGGTTAAGCCTTTTAACATGAACAATGAAAGAGCGTGCCCGTGAGCCAGCAAAAACCCTTTGACGGTGCCATCTCAACCTTCTTTGAGGACGAGGCCCCCGATGCCATCCGCAACGCCATTCGCCGCGCCGAAAAGGGCGAAATTCTCGACACCTCCTATCCCCATACCGAACGGATGCCGCGCAAGGCCTATGAGAAAGACCTACTCGCGCTGCAAATCGAACTGGTCAAACTGCAAGCCTGGGCCAAACAGGAAGGGGCGCGCATCGCAATCTTGTTTGAAGGCCGTGATGCCGCCGGGAAAGGCGGCACAATCAAACGCTTCCGGGCCAACCTTAACCCGCGCGGAGCGCGCGTCGTTGCGCTCTCTAAACCCACCGAGAAAGAGCAAAGCGAATGGTATTTCCAACGCTATATTGATCATCTCCCCTCGGGCGGGGAGATCGCTTTCTTCGACCGCTCTTGGTATAATCGTGGTGTGGTCGAAAAGGTGTTCGGGTTCTGCACTGATCCTCAGCGCGAACGCTTTTTCAACCAAGTGACCGAGTTCGAGCGAATGCTGACAGAAGACGGCGTCTTGCTGTTTAAAATCTGGCTCAATGTCGGGCGCGCCGAACAATTGCGTCGCTTCCTCAAGCGCGAAAGCGATCCGCTCAAGCAATGGAAGCTAAGCAGGATCGACGTCGAAGGTCTCAAGAAATGGGATGCCTACTCCGCCGCGATCGAAGAAACGCTCAATCGCAGCCATAGCAACCACGCACCATGGACCGTCATCCGTTCCGATGACAAACGCCGCGCACGGCTCAACGCGATCCGCTCGGTGTTGAGCCGGATCGACTATGCCCGCAAGGATAAAAAAGCCATTGGTGAGATTGATCCCCTGATCTGCGCCGGGCCAGAAATCTGGGCCAACGAATAACATGCGCAAACGCGGCTATCATCACGGCAATCTCAAGCAGGCCTTGGTTGAGGCCGCCTTGATACTGATCGAGGCCAAAGGCCCGACCGGCTTCACCCTTTCCGAAGCCGCCAAACACGCGGGCGTCACCCCGGCGGCTGTCTACCGCCACTTTGAGGGCCGCGAAGACCTGATCGCCGAAGCCGCGCGCCAAGGCTACGAAGTGTTCGCCGATGTCATGCAGTTTGCCTATGACAAGGGCCAGCCCTCTGCCATGGCAGCGTTCGAGGCAACGGGGCGCGCCTATCTCGCTTTTGCACGCAAATATCCCGGCCATTACATTGCGATGTTTGAATCCGGTATCTCGGTCAATCGTACGCCCGAACTTGCGGCGGTCTCTGCCCGTGCCCGCAATGTGCTTGAACGCGCGGCGGCCGAGTTGTCACAACATATTCCGGAAGACAAACGCCCGCCTGCCGCGATGTTCTCCGCTCATATCTGGGCACTCAGCCATGGCGTTGTCGAGCTGTTCGCACGCAATTCGCCGGGCACGCAATCGCCGTTCCCGCCCGAAGAATTGCTGGAAAGCGGGATCGGCGTCTATCTGCGCGGGCTGGGGCTGATCAACCCGGATGAGTGAGTGCTTGGGGGCGGGCCAATCTCTGATCCCTTGCTTCATTTTGCCATAAATATCCAAATCCCAAAACCGGCCATCCCGCCATGCGCCAAAAGAAAAGGGCCACCCAAAGGCAGCCCCTTCCAAAATATGTAAAAACATTCTCAGCGTTTGGAAAACTGGAAGCTCCGGCGCGCCTTGCGCTTGCCGTATTTCTTGCGTTCCACAACCCGGCTGTCGCGGGTCAGGAAGCCCGCCGCTTTCAATGCTGCGCGCAAGTTCGGGTCATAAAGCTGCAATGCTTTCGAGATGCCGTGCTTCACCGCGCCGGCCTGGCCCGAAAGCCCGCCACCTTTTACGGTTGCCATGACGTCGAACTGACCTGCGACACCGGCCACATCGAAAGGCTGGCGCAAAATCATCTGCAACACAGGACGGGCAAAATACTTGTCCAATTCCTTGCCATTCACTTCGACCTTACCGCTTCCCGGTTTGATCCAGACACGCGCAACCGCGTCTTTCCGTTTGCCAGTCGCATAAGCGCGGCCAAGTGCGTCACGCACCGGCTCACGCGAGATTTCAACATCAGCCACAGCCGCAGCTTCAGCGCCTTCGGCCACTTGGCCCAGCTCTTCGAGCGAGTTCACTTGATCGGTCATCTCTCTCAGCTCCGCGTGTTTTTCTTGTTCATGGCTTTAACGTCGAGCACATCAGGGCTTTGCGCCTCATGCGGGTGCTCGGTGCCTGCGTAAACCCGCAGGTTGGTCATCTGCTTGCGCGACAAACGGTTGCCCGGCAGCATCCGCTTGACAGCGAGTGTTACCAGACGCTCAGGATGCGCGCCTTCCAGAATTTCGCCCGCCGAGCGGTTCTTGATGCCGCCCGGATGGCCGGTATGCCAGTAATGCTGTTTGTCGGTGCGTTTCTTGCCGGTAAGCTGCACCTTGTCAGCGTTAATGATGATAACGTTGTCGCCCATATCCATATGCGGCGTAAACGATGCTTTGTGTTTGCCACGCAGGCGCGTGGCCACGATCGAAGCAAGACGGCCCAGAACAACGCCTTCAGCGTCGATCAGGATCCACTTCTTGTCGATATCTGCGGGCGTTGCAGAGAAGGTTTTCATGTCAAACCTCTGACGTTTCGGGGGTTGCGTTGACTCCGCATGTGCGGGATGGACGGGTTATAGCGCCATGTGACGGGCAGTCAAGCGCATTAAAATCAATAAAACACCGTAATTTCAATAAGTTAAAAATACGGTATTATTTTACCCCATATATTCGCGACGTTCCCTTCAATCCAGCACCGCACAGGTCCAAAAAGCGCCAACATGCCGTCCGCCCGCTATTTGGGAGGAATCGAATACGTCATCGTGGAGCGTGCCACTGGCGACTCCATACCCTCCGAAAAAAGCAGGACATCCCCCACGGCCAGCACCCGCCCCAACTTGAGAAGCCGCGTCTTGGCGATCAGATCCTGCCCCGCCGCCGGTTTGCGCATGAAATCGAACGAACACGAAGTCGTCACAGCCAGCGCCTTGCGCCCCACCATGGCCAACACGATGGCATAAACCGCGCAATCGGCCAGCGCAAACATCGCCGGGCCGGAAACCGTGCCGCCGGGGCGCAAATGCCGGTCCGAGACCTTCAACCGGAGGTCAACTTCCATCTCGGCCAACCGATCCACCGCGAAATCAGCCGCGACCTGAGGAAACACCTCTTCGAGATAGGCCATCAACTCATCCGCATTCATCGCCAATTGCATGTCTTCCCTCTCCGCTTGTTGCGGCCTAAACCTGTCTGCAAATCGACAGGAGAACAAGATGGCTTTACCGGACGTCACGACAAGGGGCAGGTTTGCCAGAGCAATCCCCGGAAATCATTCGCACCGTCGGCCGCGATAGGCCCGGCCCCCGCACATGACGCTTCTCGGGTTCTCCCTCGTCCTCATCGCGGCTTTCTGCCACGCCACATGGAATTTTCTGGTCAAACGGATCAACGCCGGGCCGGAACTTGTGTTTTTGTTCTCCGGCCTCTCGGTGGTGCTTTACCTGCCGTTCGCGCTTTGGTTCGGCCGCGCGATCTTCAGTTTCACACCGCTGGATTTCGTCTTCCTTGGCGGTAGCGCCCTGCTCCACACCGCATACTTCGTTACCCTGCAAACCGGTTACCGGCACGGTGATCTTTCGCTGGTCTATCCCACGGCCCGATCCACCGGGCCGCTGCTGTCAGTCACATTCGCGGTTCTGGTTCTGGGCGAACGTGCCTCGGTGCAGGCCATCGCGGGTGGCGTGCTAATCGTTTTCGGCGTCCTGATGCTGGGCGGCGGGCTCAAAGCGCGGCGTGGCGATGGTACATTCAAATCGCTTGGCTTTGGGCTTGCCGTTGGCGTCCTGATTGGCAGCTACACCGTCTGGGATGCTTACGGGGTGGCAACGCTGGCAATCCCGCCGCTGCTGATGGATTACGCCTCCAATCTTGGCCGGACCCTGCTGATGACGCCGGTTGCCTTGCGCCGCCGCGCCGCCCTGCGCACGCTCTGGCGCAATCACTGGCGTGAGGCGTTGATCGTCGCGTTGATCTCACCCCTGGCTTATATCCTCGTGCTTTACGCGTTGACCTTCACGCCGGTGCTTTATGTCGCCCCGCTCCGCGAAACCTCCGTCTTGCTGGTCGTGCTGGCGGGCACATGGCTGTTGCGTGAAGGCGATCTGGTTCAACGCATGAAATGGGCCGCGATAATCCTCACCGGCGTAGCTCTTCTCGCCACCGGCTAAACGCCCTTAATTCGTCCTCATTTTCCACGGCCAGACGACAATATGCCAGTTGCAGCAGGATCGTCGTCAATCCGGCACCAACAAAATGGCAACTTTCGAGCCTACGTCATATTTTTTCCATATTTACCATTGCTTTGCCTCATTCCTTTTGATTAAGAATGAGACCAACAGAACATTCGAACCCATGGTTCCGTTCATGCACAAGTGGGTCACCGTCGGCATTCTGTCTCTCCAGGCCAATCTCTCTCTGGCCGCCGAACTTCCGCAGCCGGTGACCCACTCGAAGACCTCCAACGCGCCGTTTTCGACCATTCTGCTCGGGCGCGATCTGTTTTACGATCCTATCCTTTCGGGCAATCGCAACATCGCCTGCGCCACCTGCCATCATGCGGCGCTCAGCTCGGGCGATGGTGTGGCTTTGGCCATCGGCGAACGCGGCGCTGGTTTGGGCCTTGCCCGTCATGGTTTGGCGACCAACCCGGCGCACGCTCTTGTGCCGCGCAACGCGCCGGCGCTTTTCAATCTCGGCGCACCGGAATTTCAAAGCCTCTTTCTCGATGGCCGCGTCGCGCGCGCGCCAAAGGCACGGATGGACATTGCCATGCCACCCGGTGCCGCCCTTGAACGTCCGGTGCAAAGCGTCCTTGCCGCACAAGCCCTAATACCCCTTACCAGCCCAGAGGAAATGGCCGGAAGCCCCGGCGAAAATGCCATCGCTGATCTGGTGGCAAAGGGGCATATCCGCGGGTTTCACGGCGTCTGGCAACGCATCACCGAGCGGGTTGAGGCCATCCCTTCGTATCATCGCCGGTTCAGCGCCATCATCGGGCCGCAGGAACCGCTCCACATCACCGACATCGCCAATGCCATCGCCGCGTTTGAGGCTTATGAGTTCCGCGCCACTGATAGCCCTTTTGATGCCTATCTCAAAGGCCGCACAGCCGCCCTTACCCCACCACAACGTCGCGGGGCTGATCTCTTCTACGGCAAGGCCAACTGCGCCACCTGCCATTCCGGCCCCTACCTGACGGATCAGAAGTTCCACGTCATCGGCATTCCACAGATCGGCCCCGGCAAAGGGCACGGCGCGCCGTTCTCCGACCATGGTCGGGCTGCTGTTACCGGCAACCCGGCTGACCTCTATCGTTTTCGCACGCCTTCCCTGCGTAACGTCGCACTGACTGCGCCTTATGGCCATTCGGGCGCCTATGCCACGCTCGAAGCGGTTGTTCGCCACCACCTGCACCCGCGTCAGGCGTTATTGGCCTATGACGCCGCGCAATCTGCCGTGTCTGCCCTCGACAGTCAGAGCCGCCTTACCCCATCCCGGCCCGACGCGCAGGAAACCGCCCGCATTGCCGCCGCCATCGAACTCACACCCGTCGACCTCACCGAGGCCGAAATCACAGATCTTCTCGCGTTCCTTGCCTCGCTCACTGATCCCAATGCCGCTCTCGGTCGTCTTGGCCCGCCCACGCATGTCCCCTCTGGCCTCGCAATCGACAAACTCTCGCTGAACTGACCCCTTCCCAATTGCCGCCGCTTCGCCTAAAGCGCGGCCATGGAAACGCTACACATCATCGGCGGCGGGCTTGCCGGATCCGAAGCCGCTTGGCAGGCGGCGCAGGCCGGTGTTCAGGTCATCATTCATGAAATGCGCCCGCAAACCGGCACCTTCGCCCACAAGACCGGCGATCTGGCGGAAATGGTCTGCTCCAATTCCTTCCGCTCGGATGACAGCGAACAAAACGCCGTCGGCCTGCTGCATTGGGAAATGCGCGCCGCAAACGGGTTAATCATGGAAACCGCCGATGCACACCGCCTGCCTGCCGGGGGCGCACTCGCGGTTGACCGCGAACCTTTCGCCCGCGCCGTGACGGAGCGACTCACTGCGCATCCTTTGATCACGCTAGAGTCCGGCGAAATCACCAGCCTTCCCACCGAGGGCCAATGGATCATCGCCACCGGCCCGTTGACCTCTTCCGCGTTGGGCGATGCCATCGCGCGCCACACCGGCACGGAGCGTCTTGCCTTCTTCGATGCGATCGCCCCCATCGTCTATGCCGAAAGCATCGACATGTCGGTTGCATGGATGCAATCGCGGTACGACAAAGGTGAAACCGAAGCCGAGCAGAAAGCCTATCTCAACTGCCCGATGACCCGCGAGCAGTATGAAGCCTTCATCGACGCATTGCTCGCCGCCGACAAGACTGAGTTTCACGAGGGCGAGACCGCCGGATATTTCGACGGTTGCCTGCCGATCGAAGTCATGGCCGAGCGTGGCCGCGAAACCTTGCGTCACGGCCCGATGAAACCCGTGGGCCTGACCAATGCGCACAAACCAGAAGAGAAAGCCTATGCGGTCGTGCAGCTTCGCCGCGATAATGCACTTGGCACGCTCTACAATATCGTGGGCTTTCAAACCAAGATGAAATACGGCGCACAATCATCTGTTTTCAAAATGATTCCCGGCCTTGAGGATGCTTCGTTTGCGCGCCTTGGCGGGATTCACCGCAACACATTCATCAACTCCCCAACCCTGCTTGATGCGCAGATGCGCTTGCGCAGCGCTCCGCATATCCGCTTTGCCGGGCAAATCACCGGCGTCGAAGGCTATGTCGAATCCGCAGCAATGGGGCTGCTCGCGGGCCGCATGGCCGCCACCCAGATCAAGGGAAACACCCTGCCCGCTCCGCCGCCCGAAACTGCGACCGGCGCGCTCATCACCCACATCACCGGCGGGGCTGAGGCGAAGACTTTTCAGCCAATGAACGTGAATTTCGGTCTGTTTCCGCCGGTCGAAGGCCTCAAGGCAGGCCGCCGTGGCCGCAAGGATCGCTACAAAGCCTATACCGACCGCGCCAAAGCGCTTTGGGCCACATGGCTGGACGGCGCGGCCTCTGTCTGACACTCTTGCGTCATGGCAGAGAAATACCTCGACAAAATCTACACCGCCACCACACCAGAGGCGGTCCGCGACCAGTATAACGACTGGGCCGCCAGTTATGACGCGGAAATCGCGGAAAACGGCTATGCCACGCCTGCCCGCTGCGCCGCCGCGCTGGCCCGCCACCTTTCTGACCTTACGGCCCCGGTGCTTGATTTTGGCTGTGGCACCGGCCTTTCCGGCCTCGCTCTGGCCGCACATGGCTTTCGCACCATTGACGGGGTCGATCCAGCCGCCGCGATGCTCGCGCAGGCGCCCAAACGGGGACTCTATCGCAACTTGCACGAAATCACCCCCGGCGCGGAGCTTACCTTCACGCCCGGCACTTATGCGGCCATCGCCGCCATTGGCGTGATTGGCGCAGGTGCCGCTCCGCCCAGTGTGCTCGACCAGATCGCCAACGCCCTGAATTCCGGCGGGTTACTGGTTTTTTCCTACAACGATCACGCGCTGGCCGATCCGGCCTCTACCGGCAAGCGTGACGCCTTGCTCGCCTCAGGCACATTCCGCCAGATTGAGGAAACCTACGGCGACCACCTGCCCGGAATTGACATCAAGTCCAGCGTTTACGTATTTGAAAAATCGTGACATTCACCACTCGTTTCGCCCCATCCCCAACCGGCCCGCTGCACTTGGGTCACGCGTTCTCGGCGCTTACCGCCAAAGAGCGCGCCGATGCCGCCAACGGGCGCTTTTTGTTGCGCATCGACGATCTTGACCGCACCCGCGCCCGCCCCGAATGGGAAGCCCAAATTTACGATGATCTCACATGGCTTGGCCTGTCATGGCCGATGCCGGTTCGCCACCAGTCCGATCATCTCTCGACCTACCGCGCCGCGTTGCAATATCTTTGGGCGCGCGGCCTGCTCTATCCTTGCACCTGTTCGCGCCGCGACATTGCCGACGCGGTCAGCGCCCCACACGAAGGCCCTGACGGGCTGATCTATCCCGGCACCTGCCGCCCCGAACAACCGCCCACAGGCCCGATGCCCGACACCGCCTTGCGCCTTGATATGCGCCGCGCGTTCGGCACGCTCAACGCTCAGGCATTACGCCCGCCACTTGCTTTTCACGAAAGCGGCGCAGGGCCCAACGGTGAAACCGGCCTGATCGTGCTTGGCGCGGAATACATGACCCGAAACGTCGGCGACGTAGTGCTGGCGCGCCCGTCATTGGGCGCCTCCTACCACCTTTCCGTGGTGATCGACGACGCCACCCAAGCCATAACCCATGTCATTCGCGGTCAGGATCTCTTTGCGGCCACGTCGATCCATGTCGTCTTGCAACGCCTCTTGCACCTCTCCACCCCATCATACCATCACCACCGCCTGATCCGCGATGACATGGGCAAGCGCCTTGCCAAACGCGATGATGCCCGCGCCATCGCCAGCTATCGCAAAAGCGGTGTTTCACTAAAAGAACTTCGCGCAATGTTAGGGCTTTAAGGAATAGGCTTCACGTCAACTCACTACTCCAAAGGCGCCATAATCTCCACTTCTTCGCCATTCCTCACAGCCGTGAAAAAGCAGCTCTGCCGATTGGTGTGGCAAGCCGGTCCTTCCTGCTCTACCAGCACCAGCAGGCAATCGCGGTCACAATCCACGCGCATCTCAATCAACCGTTGCACATGCCCGCTGCTCTCTCCCTTCACCCAGAACGCTTGCCGGGATCGGCTCCAATAAGTCACACGGCCGGTTTCCAACGTGCGTGCCACGGCTTCGGCGTTCATCCACGCCAGCATCAGAACGTCCCCACCATCAACCGCCTGTGCAATTACCGGAAGCAACCCTTGTTCATTGAATGTCAGACTGGTCGGATCAAATTGCATTCCTGCCCCCTTTAAATACCGCGCGTTGCGGCGTATCTATGGCATGTCATCCGAAATGAAAATGTGCCGCGAACGCTATGCCTGAAACTGACCTTATCAAGCTTTACTCTGAACGTATTCTGGCGCTGGCTGCCGATATTCCGCATCTAGAGCGGCTGGAGCAGCCGGATGCGACGGTCAAGCGCCGTGCGCCGCTATGCGGCTCGACCGTCACCGTCGATATCACACTCGATAACGGAAAAATCTCCACTTATGGGCAGGATGTCAAAGCTTGCGCGCTTGGTCAGGCCGCCGCAAGCGTTGTCGGTGCGAATGTGATCGGTTGCACCCGCTCACAAATCGAATCTGCTCGTGATGCACTTCTTGCCATGCTGAAATCCGACGGCCCGACCCCGCCCGCGCCGTTCGATGGGCTCGAAGTTCTGCGTCCGGCGCGCGATTACAAGAATCGTCACGCCTCGATCATGCTTACGCTGGAAGCCATTACCGAAGCGATGGACGCCGCCGAAAACAGCGCCTGCGCCTGAAACCGCCGAAACCTCAATCAAGAGCTTTTGGCAGGGCGCAGTGCAAGATATGAGCGCCCGCCCGCGCCCCGCCTTTCCCTGATGCCTCGGGCCAAAGGCGCGGCGCTTCAAGCCATAGCCCGCCACCGCGCAAAAAAACCGCCGCCTTGGGGAAACCAAAGCGGCGGTCAGGTGCGTGATCCAAGTCCAGTCAGGGACAGATCGGGGGTGTGAGGCAGCCCCCGCATGTGACGAGACAGGCAATGTTCGTTCAGGTGCCAGAGTTGGGACAGATTGGCACCACTTACCGGACCGTGCGGATCACGTGGCAGAAAACACTAAAACCTTCAGACAACCCCCGGAAAATGTAACGCCGCAATCAACAGGATCATCAGCGAAACCGCCCCAATAGCGTCTTGCCAAAGCGTGTCCTGGCTGCGGTGAAGCACTGTTTTGATCTGGGTCAGCATCGGGGCAACTCCTCATCTCGAATATCGTCTTGTTGCCTCTTTGTTCTCATTTATCGCGAAACTTGTAAAGAACTTTTTAAGAACATTCGTGAACTTTTTGTGAAAACTTTGGCTAACCGACTGAAATCAAACGGATCGCTTCATCTTGGCCGGTGAGCCACAAAAGCATCCGCGCCGCCTGCCCTCGCCCGGTTTTCAGCGTCGGATCATCGACCAGCAGTTTGCGCGCATCCGTCTGCGCGATCGCCATCAAATCGGCCTGCCGTTCAAGATCGCCCACCCGGAAACGTGGCAATCCGGATTGCGCGGTGCCGATCAAATCACCCGTCCCGCGCATTTGCAGATCGACCTCGGCAATCCGAAATCCGTCATCGGTATCGCGCAGGGTTGTCAGCCGCCGCTCCCCGGCCTCTGTCAGCGGTGCCTGATACATCAACAAGCAGGTCGAGGCATCGCTGCCCCGCCCCACGCGGCCGCGCAACTGGTGTAACTGCGCCAGACCAAAGCTTTCGGCCCGCTCGATCACCATGATCGTGGCATTCGGCACGTCCACCCCCACTTCGATCACCGTTGTTGCCACCAACACGGCAGTTTCTGCGCGCTGAAACGCAGCCATCGCCGCATCTTTCTCCGGCCCCGGCATTTGGCCATGCACCAGCCCGACGGTGGTATCCCCCAAGGCCGCGCGCAACCGTTTGAAACGCTCTTGGGCGGCGGTGTAGTCCAGCACTTCGCTTTCCTCCACCAAAGGGCAGACCCAATAGGCCTGCTTGCCCGCCGCCACCGCGCCGCGCAGATGCTCCACCACCTCGTCCATTCGCTTGGTCGAAACCATCGCCGTTTGGACTGGTTGCCGTCCGGGCGGCTTTTCATCGAGAATGGAAACATCCATATCGCCATATTGCGCCAGACTGAGCGAGCGCGGAATCGGCGTTGCCGTCATCACCAGAACATCCGCCGCAGCACCCTTGCGCCCCAACTCAAGCCGTTGGCGCACCCCGAAGCGATGCTGCTCATCGACAATGGCAAGCCGTAGGTCGCCAAACACCACATCATCCTGAAAAACCGCATGAGTGCCCACCAGCAGATGAATATCCCCACGTTTCAGCGCCGCCAGCTTGGCCATGCGCTCCTTGCCCTTGTCCCGGCCAGTCAGAATTTCCAGAACCACACCGGCGCTTTCGGCCAATGGCTTCAGCCCCTGCAGGTGTTGGCGCGCCAATATCTCGGTCGGGGCCATCATCACGCCCTGCCCGCCCGCCTCCACCGCGATCAGAAGCGCCATGAATGCCACCAGAGTCTTGCCTGACCCGACATCGCCTTGCAGCAACCGGTTCATCCTGAGCGGTTTGCCCATATCCGCCGCAATTTCGTCAATCGCGCGGTGCTGCGCGCCGGTCGGTTGATAGGGCAGCGCCGACAGCACCTTGCTCTGCATCCGCCCGGTGCCGTGGCTCTCGCGCCCTTTCGACCTGCGCAGTCTTGAGCGTGCCAAGGCCAACGTGAGCTGATGGGCGAGAAATTCGTCATAAGCCAGCCTTTGGCGCGCCGGTGCATAATCGGCCAGATCGTCCGTGTTCTGCGGCGCATGCCCCGCCTGCACCGCCGCGCGCCAATCCGGCCAACCGGCTTGCGCTTTTTGCAACGGGTCGATCCACTCAGCCATCTCCGGCGCGCGCGCCACCGCCCCTTGCGCCGCCTTGCGCATGGTTTTCTGCGTTACCCCGGCAGTCAGCGCATAAACCGGCTCGAAATCCGGAATCTCTCCCGCCTCTTCTGGCAAGAGCATGTGGTCGGGATGCACCATTTGTGCGATCCCGTCGAAAAGCTCCACCTTGCCAGAGACGAGCCTCCGGCTCCCGGTTGGCAAAACCCGCCGCAGATATTCATCGCGCGCGTGGAAAAAGACCAACTGAAAGCTGATTTTCGCATCTTCCACAGTGATCCGATACGCCCCGCCCCGATTGCGTGGCGGATTGTGCTGGCCCACCGTCACTTCCACGGTAACGACACCCGGTAAATCCGCGCCCTGCACCGTATCGCGCTTGCGCCGGTCGATACCCGAATACGGCAAGGTGAACAGAAAATCGCGCGGCTTCTCAATTCCGATCTGCGCAAGGCTTTTGGCCCCCTTCGGGCCAACGCCTTCCAGCGTCTCAATATCCGCAAATAGCGGGAAAAGTTGTTCCGGGCGCCCGCTCATAACCCCTCGATCAGCTCCAGCCAGCCATCCTCGTCAATCATCTCGATCCCAAGGCTCACGGCTTTCTTGGCCTTTGAGCCCGCCCCCGGCCCGGCAATCAAAAGATCGGTCTTGGCCGAAACCGACCCGGCCACCTTGGCGCCCAATGCCTCCGCCCGCGCCTTTGCCTCGGCACGTGTCATTTTCTCAAGCGTGCCGGTAAACACCAGTGTCTTGCCCGCCACCGGGCTTTCGCTGGCGCGCGCTTTTGGGGCAAGCGGCGTCAGATGAGTGAGCAGCGCATCAAACGCCGCGCGCTCATGGCTGTTTGCGAAAGCATCCGAAAGCGACAGGGCCAGCACCGGGCCGATCCCGTCGGCACTGATCAGATCGTCCCAGGCGGCCCGCGCCCCTTCGGGCACCTCGCACGTCGCGATGGCCGCCGTCCGCGCTTCTGACAGTCGTGCGCGCCGACTTTGCGCTTGTGCCGCCGCACGCTCGGCCTGCGCCGCTTCATCCGCGGCGCGATGTGCCAATGCGGCGGGGCGCGCCAGATCAAGCGCCTCTGCCATGCTCGCCCAAGCCCCATAGTGCCGCGCCAGATCCTGCGCCGCGACCTCGCCCACATGGCGAATGCCCAGCCCAAAAATCAGCCGTTCCAACGGTATATCGCGCTTGTCCTCGATGGCGTCGAAAAGGTTTCGCGCCGATGTTTCGCCCCAACCCTCACGGTTTTTCAGTTTGGCAAGCGCCTTGGCGTCGCGCGCCTTCAGCGTAAAAATATCCGCCGGCTCGCGGATTGGCAGCGTGTCGTCATGGTAAAATGCCTCTACCTGCTTCGCGCCAAGCCCTTCGATGTCAAACGCCTTGCGCGAAACGAAATGCTTCAACTTTTCCACCGCCTGCGCCGGGCAGATCAGCCCGCCGGTGCAGCGACGCACTGCATCGCCCTCCTCGCGCACCGCCGCAGAGCCGCATTCCGGGCAGGTTTCTGGAAACGCATAGAGCGCCGCCCCCTCGGGCCGCTTTGACAGGTCCACATCCGCCAGTTTCGGAATCACATCCCCCGCGCGGTAAACCTGCACCCAGTCACCGACGCGAATATCCTTACCGTCGCGGATTTCCTCACCCGAAGACGAACGCCCGGCGATGTAATCCTCGTTATGCAACGTCGCGTTAGAGACCACCACGCCGCCCACCGTCACCGGGCTGAGCCGCGCCACCGGCGAAAGCGCGCCGGTGCGGCCCACCTGAATGTCAATCGCCTCCAACCGGGTCCAGGCGAGCTCGGCCGGAAACTTGTGCGCAATCGCCCAGCGTGGCGTGGTCGAGCGAAATCCAAGCCGGTGTTGCAAGGCGAGGTCGTCGACCTTGTAAACCACCCCGTCGATATCATACCCCAGCGTCGCGCGCTGCGCCTCGATGGCACGGTAATGGGCGATCATCTCTTCCGGGCCATGACATAGCTTGGTCAGCGGGTTGACCGAAAACCCAAGCGCACCAAGCCGCTCAATCGCGCCCATCTGCGTTTCCGCCAGCGGTTCGGAAAGCTGCCCCCAGGCATAGGCAAAGAATTTCAAAGGCCGGGCGCGGGTGATTGCCGCATCAAGCTGGCGCAGCGATCCGGCGGCGGCGTTGCGTGGGTTGGCAAATGTCTTGCCGCCCCGTGCTTCATGGCGTGCATTCAACGCTTCGAAATCCGCATGGCTCATGTAAACTTCGCCGCGCACCTCAAGCACCTCCGGTGCGCCGCTCAAGATTTGCGGGATATCCCCGATCTCGCGCGCATTGGCGGTGACATTCTCGCCCACCGCCCCATCGCCGCGCGTTGCCGCCGAAATCAGCGCACCGTCTTCATAACGCAGGCTCAGGCTCAACCCGTCGATCTTTGGCTCGGCAGTAAAGACAATCGCCGCGTCAGTCCCCAGATAACGCCGAATACTGTCCACGAAATCACGCACATCCGCGTCATCAAATGCGTTGGAAAGCGATAGCATCCGCACCGTATGGGTGATTTTGCCAAAGCCTTCTGCGGGGGCCGCGCCAACCTGCTCACTTGGGCTATCCTCCCGTTTCAGGGCGGGGAATCGCGCCTCAATTGCCGAATTTCGTCGTTTCAGAGCGTCATAATCGGCATCGGAAAGTTCTGGCGCGTCGTCCTGATGATAGGCCAAATTCGCCGCCGCGATCTCATCCGCGAGCCGCGCCAGTTCCGCGCGCGCCTCGGCCTCGTTCAGCATTTCCACCGATTTCTCACCTGTCACCGGCCTGCCCCTTCACCCTTCGCCCACCCAACGGTGATAGCACGGCTCACGTCAAGGTCCAGCACCGCCTTGTCCACCATTCCTCCTGCCCGCACCGTCATCTGCACCACAAAGCGAAACTTACCTCTCCCGGCATCATTCGCCACATCATTTCAGGTCTGTCGCCGCGAAACATCCCGACATATCAAAAAACCGCGCGGCGTTGGCGTGCCGCGCGGTTTCAGGCTCGTGAGTGGGAAGCGCGCGGGGAACGCGCGAGCCTTGGGAGTTTCGATATCAGGCACCGATGGCAAGCGGGGCGCTGTCTTGCGTTTCCGGTTCCGGGTCGCGCAATACATAGCCGCGCCCCCAGACCGTCTCGATGTAATTCGCACCGCTCGTCGCCGTTGCCAGTTTCTTGCGCAGCTTGCAGATAAACACGTCGATGATCTTTAATTCCGGCTCATCCATCCCGCCATAAAGATGGTTGAGGAACATTTCCTTGGTCAGGGTTGTGCCCTTACGCAGGCTCAGCAATTCGAACATCTGATATTCCTTGCCGGTCAGATGCACCGGTTTGCCGCCGACATCCACCGTTTTCGCGTCGAGATTGACGTTGACCTTGCCGGTCCTGATCATTGATTGCGCATGGCCTTTCGAGCGGCGAATGATCGCATGAATGCGCGCCACCAGTTCTTCACGGTGGAACGGCTTGGTCAGGTAATCATCCGCGCCAAAGCCAAAGCCCTTAAGCTTGTTTTCCGTGTCATCCGCACCTGAAAGGATGAGAATTGGCGTGTCCACCCGTGCAAGGCGCAACTGGCGTAGCACGTCATGCCCGTTCATATCCGGCAATCCAAGGTCAAGAAGGATCAAATCGTAATCGTAAAGCTTGGCCAGATCGATCCCTTCTTCGCCCAGGTCAGTCGTATAGACGTTCAGGTTGGCATGGGTCAGCATCATCTCGATGCTTTTCGAAGTAGTCGGGTCGTCTTCCACAAGCAGCACACGCATAACGATTCTCCGCAGTTTGTTTTCTTGGAATCAAACGTGAACAAAAATGGTTAACCACAAGTTACTGATGATAATAAAGTTATCTTTTCTTCTTATGGTTGTATATTTTTTTGTAAAAACGTGGCTTTCAATCCAATTTCACCATGATCGCTAACCGCCCGCACCCATTCAAGGAATTCATCTTCGCTGATCCCGTAAACCTGTAATGCCTCGGTCTGTTCGATCAGCCCGTAAATCACGCCGCGCACCACTGCCGCCTTGCGGCTGGCAACCCATCGCACCGTATCGCCCGGCGGCAAATCGGCCCGCGTCAACACCCGGCCATCCGGCAGCGTGACCGCCCGAGGCCCGTCCACTTTCTTGAGATACATCGCTCATCCCTCGCATCTTTCCACGCAGACAGTGATGCACCGCCCCTCTTAACGGCGGATGAAACTCGGGGGTTGAGACTGTCTCGGATTTTCTTATATTCGGCTGGTTCTCATCAGGAGAGTCTCCCATGCCGCTTGATCAAGCCACCGGCCTCAATTCATTGGGCTTTGCCAAACCCCCGTCCGAAACCCGCGTCATCGTGGCCATGTCGGGCGGCGTCGATCTCGTCCGTTGTCGCGGCGATGTTGGCCGAGGAAGGCTATGATGTGATCGGCGTCACGCTTCAGCTTTATGACCATGGCGCGGCCTTGGCCAAGAAAGGTGCCTGTTGTGCCGGGATCGACATTCACGATGCCCGCCGCGTGGCCGAGGAAATGGGCTTCCCGCATTACGTGCTGGATTACGAGAACATTTTCAAGGATGCGGTGATCGACGAGTTTGCCGACAGCTATCTTGCCGGGGCCACTCCGGTGCCATGCATCCGCTGTAATGAACGGGTAAAGTTCAAGGACCTGCTTGGAACCGCCCGCGATCTGGAAGCCGATTGCATGGCGACCGGCCATTATATCCAGCGCAAGATGGGCGCATATGGGGCAGAACTGCACCGCGCCGCCGATGCCGCCCGCGACCAATCCTATTTCCTGTTTTCCACCACGCAAACTCAGCTTGATTATCTGCGCTTTCCGCTGGGGCATCTTCCGTCAAAGGATGAAACCCGCGCGCTGGCGGCGAAATACGGTCTGCCGGTGGCGATGAAGCCCGACAGTCAGGATATCTGCTTTGTGCCCAATGGCGACTATGCCGCCGTTATCGAAAAACTGCGCCCCGGTGCAGCGGAGCCGGGTGAGATTGTCGATACCGAAGGCAATGTGCTGGGTCAGCACGAGGGTGTGCTTCACTATACCATCGGGCAACGCCGCGGGCTTGGCATCGGCGGGCTTGCCGATCCGCTCTACGTGGTCAAGCTCGACCCGGAGGCACGCCGCGTGATCGTCGGCCCGAAAGAGGCGCTGGCCACCCGTATCGTGCCGGTGCGCGAGATTAACTGGCTGGGCGATGGCGCGCTGATGGATGAACCCGCGCGCGAGATTTCGGTGAAGGTCCGCTCCACGCGCCCGCCCCACCCCGCGATTCTGCGCCCGCTCGGGCCGGACACCGCCGAGGTTGAGCTGCTCACCCCGGAAGAGGGCGTCGCGCCGGGGCAAGCGTGCGTGTTCTATGAAACCGAAGGCACACGTGTCCTTGGTGGCGGCTGGATTCATAAAGGATAAAGCGCGAGGCGTTTCAAAACACCTCCCCGCCTTATCCCAACGTCGCCAACGCCGGAAACTGTTCTAACAACCAATAAGAGAACGTGGAAAAGCCGCCGGTCAGCATCATCAAACCGATGGTCCACAAAAGCAGGCCCATCACCCGTTCGATCTGCTCCATATGGCGTTTCATCCAGCCCATCAGCCCGCCAAGACGCGGCAGGAACGCCGCCACCAAAAGGAACGGAATGCCGAGGCCCGCCGCATAAACCGCGAGCAGGACCGTGCCTCGCCCGACAGAGCTTTCCTGCGCCGCAAGGCTCAGGATCGCGCCCAGTTGCGGACCAATGCAGGGAGTCCAGCCAAAGGCAAAGGCCAGCCCAAGGATATAGGCGCCAAATGCCGACCCGCCGTGATCCCCGGCATCAAGCCGCGCTTCACGGTCGAGAAAGCCAATCCGGTAAACCCCGACGAAATGCGCGCCGAAGATCATCACCAGAATCCCTGCCACCCAATTGAACCAGTCCTGATAGGCAAGGAAAACCTGCCCCACGGCAGAGGCCGTGAAACCAAGAAGCAAAAACACCGTCGAAAGGCCCAGCACGAAAAACAATGCTGGCATGATCGCCCGGTTACGCCCCTCATTCAGATCATTCATCGTCGTGCCGGACATATAAGCAAGATAAGGCGGCACGATCGGAAGAACACACGGGCTGAGGAATGAAAGCAGCCCCGCCAAAAGCGCGACCATCATCGCCGGAATCAGGCTCGCGTCGATAAGTTCTATTCCAAACATGGCTCTTCCTTGCCTTCGTGTCCGCCACTGCTTAGGTGATTTCGCCGCCGCCGTCACGCGGTCAAACCTCACAAAACCGTGGACGCCCAATTGCCACGGCGCTAAAGCGTTTCAGTGTATTGTTGAGGCACGGAACAATCACGAAACATTCGCGGCAATTGAATGTTGCGCGCGTTTCGAGTTCAAGTTGTGTTTCAACTTCAACCCGAAACGCTTTAAGCCCTGCATATGACCGAGATTGACCTTGATGCGCGCGGCCTGCTTTGCCCGCTGCCGGTGCTGAAACTGCGCAAACGCCTGCAATCGCTGGCCCCCGGCGCCTGCCTCAACTTACTGGCCGATGATCCGATGGCCGAAATCGACGTGCCGCATTTTTGCACCGAAAACGGCCATGCCCTGCTTGAAACCCGCGCCGAACACGGCGCGCGGCTTTACGTGGTGCGCAAGGGAACCCCTCAAGACTGACGAACCGGCACTAAGGCGACCAAAAAAGCGCCGCAGTCGAAACTACGGCGCTCTTTGGTTGTAACCTCCCAGCGATCAACCCTTGAGCGACCACCAGCCCTTGCGTTTGGGCTTTTTCGGCGCGGGCTCAGGCTCTGCCGTCATCACCGGATCAGGTGCTGCGATGGATTCCGTCACTGGTTCGGGCGCAGGCTCCGGGGCGGCAACGGCCTCAGCCACCGGCTCTGGCGCAGGGGCCGCTTCCGCTTTCTTGCGGGTCCGCGTTGCGCGAGGCTTCTTCGGAGCATCTTCCGCCGCCCTGTCTGCCGGAGTGTCAGCCTCAGTAGTTGGCTCGGCGGGTGCTGCCTCGTCGTCCACCTTTTCTTGCGGCTGCGCGGTGCGCGCTTGGGTTTCTCTTCTGCCTTAGCCACCTCTGCAGGTGCTGCTTGCTCCTCATCCGCCACCTTGCGGGTGCGGGTTCGGGTCCGCTTGGGCTTCGCTGCGGCCTCTTCGTCCGGGCGATCGCCGTCCGTTTTGGTCTCGGCTGCGGCCTCGGGCTCGGCTTGCGCGGCTGCATCAGCGGCCTTTGGCTTGCGGCCCCGGCGTGGCTTCTCGGCCTGCTCCGGCTCAGCCTCGGCATCGGCCTGATCGGTTGTGTCGGCCTCGGCCGCTCTCTCGCCGTTGCCGTCGCCGTCGCTGGGCCCGTTATTGTCGCCGTTCTCTCCGTTTTGGCCACCTTTGCCCCGCCGCCGACGCCTGCGCCGGCGCTTTTTCGGCTTCGGGGTCTCGTCCTCTTCTTCTGACGTTGGTGCATCGCTTGCGGTTTCGTCGTCCGCATCATCGTCCACCTCATCCATCAACGAGGTATTGGCCGAAACAACATGCGCCACCGCTTCCGGCACTGCACGCGTTGCGGTCTTGAGCTTCTCAAGGCTGAAGTCGGGCGAAACCAGCAACGGATCGCCCTCCACCCGCACCGACACCCCATAGCGCACTTCGATCTGCGCGATATGCTCGCGCTTCTGGTTCATCAGGAAATTGGCAATCCCGACGGGCGCCTTGATCAAAACCTCACGGCTGCGCCCACGGGTCGCTTCTTCCTCGATCTGGCGCAGGATATTCAGCGCCAGATTGTCATCCGAGCGGATAAGCCCGGTGCCGTGGCAGGCCGGGCATGGCTGGGTCGTTGCCTCGATCATGCCGGGGCGAAGCCGCTGGCGGCTCATCTCCAACAAGCCAAAGCCGGAAATCCGGCCCACCTGAATCCGCGCCCGGTCGGTCTTCAGCTTGTCTTTAAGCCGCTTTTCCACCGCATTGTTGTTGCGCCGCTCATCCATGTCGATGAAGTCGATCACGATCAGCCCCGCAAGATCACGCAACCGCACCTGCCGCGCCACCTCTTCGGCGGCCTCCAGGTTGGTCTTGGTCGCGGTCTCCTCGATCGAGCTTTCCTTGGTCGCCCGCCCCGAGTTCACGTCAATCGCCACCAATGCCTCGGTCACGCCGATCACGATATAGCCACCGGATTTAAGCTGCACCGTCGGGTTGAACATCGACGCCAGATAGGCTTCCACCTGATAGCGCGCAAAAAGCGGCATCCCTTCGGCGTAGTATTTCACGTTTTTGGCGTGCGACGGCATGATCATCTTCATGAAGTCCTTGGCGATGCGATACCCGCCTTCGCCCTCAACCAGAACCTCATCAATCTCGCGGCTATAAAGATCGCGGATCGAACGCTTGATAAGATCGCCTTCTTCATAGATTTTCGCCGGTGCGATGCTTTTCAACGTCAGGTCGCGAATCTGCTCCCAAAGACGTTGAAGATACTCGTAATCACGCTTGATCTCGGTCTTGGTGCGCTTCGCCCCTGCGGTGCGCACGATCAATCCGGCACCTTGCGGAACATCGATTTCGTTCGCGATGGTCTTGAGCTTCTTGCGGTCAACGGCATTGGTAATCTTGCGCGAAATACCACCCCCGCGCGCGGTATTGGGCATCAGCACACAATAGCGCCCGGCAAGGCTCAGATAGGTGGTCAGCGCCGCACCCTTGTTGCCGCGCTCTTCCTTGACGACCTGCACCAGAAGAATCTGGCGCACCTTGATGACTTCCTGAATCTTATAGCGCCGCGCACGCGGTTTGCGCGGTGGGCGAATGTCCTCGTGATCATCCTCGTCAGCAACGGATTCGATATCCGAATCCTTGTCAGTCGCATCCAGCGCCTCACCGTCACCGTCATCGTCATCATCGTGAGATTCGTCACTGTCATGCTCACCGGCTTCCGGCTCTTCGACCGGCGTTTCCGGCACCAGCATCATCGGCGAGTGACCCTCAAGCGAATCGTCACCCGCCCCGTTATCACCATCATTGCCAAGATCGAGCGTTTCCATCCCGTCGATCCCGTCAGCCAACACGTCGCTGGTCTCCACGGCATCGTCAGACCCGGCATCCGCCGCCTTCCCGCGCCCGCGGCGCCCGCGCCGGGGCTTGCGCTCATCGGCTTCTTCCTTGGCGCGCATCGCCTCGGCATAGGCGCGCTCTTCCTCCATCAGCTTCTCGCGGTCAGCGACCGGGATCTGATAATAGTCCGGATGAATTTCCGAAAACGCGAGGAACCCGTGCCGGTTACCGCCGTAATCAACGAAAGCCGCCTGCAATGACGGTTCAACCCGCGTTACTTTTGCAAGATAGATATTGCCAGCTAGCTGGCGTTTGTTTTCCGATTCAAAGTCGAATTCCTCAACCTTGTTTCCGTCCACCACCACAACGCGGGTTTCTTCCGCGTGGGTGGCATCAATAAGCATTTTCTTGGCCATGTTTTCCATTTGCACACCGGCACACCCACGCCCGCCCCTGGGGGCGCGGCAGGTCTGGCAATGCGGCTGTTTCTGGCAATGGCAACTGCGCGGGCATTGCGGGCGCTTATGCGCCCTGCCCTGATCCTCTGTGATCTCGCGCGTTGCATCGCGGTTCTTCTCCGACGCCACCAGAAATACATCCGGCGGTGCCCGTTCAGGCGGCCCGTTACATCTCACACGTTAACGCAGAGGTTGGCGGACCAATCATGCGGCCCCGTTGCCGGGACCTATTCAACCTGTTCAAAACCGGGCCGGTCTTCCGTAACCCGATTCCGAACAGCGAAACTCATACGGCCGGCGCATCCCGCGCCTCAGGCCGTTTTCCTACATAATGGCAGACATGGCCACATTACAATCCGGAAATCGCGTCATCTTACATTTTCATGCCCGACGGCAATTCGCCCTCAGCGTGCGCCCCGATCATGGATAGCCCGGCCCAAAGCTCCGGGTCACGGGGTCGATCATCACCCGTCTTGCTGAGCGGTTTCTGGGGTGGTTTCCTGGGCGGTTTCCTGGGTCTCTTCGGGGGCCTCTTCCGGTGCCTGCATCAAGTAACCGTCCCAGAGTGCGCGCCGCATCAGCACGCCGTAGGCCTGCCCCGTGCCGCCATCCACCTGGGCCTCATCCCATCCCTTCACAAGCCGATCAAGCGCCTCAAAATCCGTCTTGCGCTGTTCATTGAACGTAAGCCTTCGTTCGTTATGATAGCGCGCGACAAAGAAATCCGCGCGCAGCTCCGCCGCTGCGAATTCGGCGCTTTCAACGGTCAATGGGCGTAACAATTTGGGCCGCACACCACTCGCCTGAACCAGCTTGACGAGTGTCGTTTTCACCCAGGCATTGCGTTTTTCTTCTGGCCATTTGGGGCGCGCCGCCAGCGCCAACATCTCTATCTGGCGCCGAAAGAAAAGACGCCCGAACCCGGAATTCCAATGCGCCGCCGTCATCCGTTGCGGCCCCTTGTAACGGGTCAAGGGCATCACCTCGCAAATGACGTGACGCCGCAACCGGGCCTTGCCTAGGGCAAACACGTCCAGGGCACGCCCGAAAGGGCCAAAACTGCCGCTAAGCCAAGCAACCATCGCAACCGTCCAGATAAAGACGACGATGAAACCCCCGATCAGCACCAGAATCTGCGGCGTAACGATCCCTCCCCAAAGCTCGAGCAGATCAATAAACCCCAACCACAGGACGCCGCCCAAAAGCGCATAGATCACCGTGTTGATCACATAACGGACCGTGCCGCCAATACTGCGCCCGCCCGAAAACCATGCCACGACCACAAAGAACAACCCGACCAGTGGCAGAATGATGTAGAAAAACAAGAACGAAAAGAATGCGCCCACGGCGCCCAACGCATCGTCAACATAGCCATCGCGCATTGTCGGTGTGGTTTTCATGTAAATCCAGATGCCCACACCAACCGCCGCAAGCACCAAAAGCTGTCCGGGCGCGGACTGATTGTTCCCCGACCGCCCGACGCGCTTGCGCTTCAGGTTCGGCAATGACGGGTGCGGATCTTGCCCCGTCCCGTGACACATGAAGCAGGTCATCTCACGCGAACCGTCAAAACTTCCAAAACGGTTAAGTGCTCCGGACCCCAAGCAGGTCTTGCAACGTGCCATTGTCCCCCAGAAAATAGCATCTTCTGTGGAACACGCTAAACCGGCGGGCCGGAAAAATCCAGTCTGGGGCGATTCAACCCGCTAAAGATAGTCCGACCGCTGCAAGGCGTATTTCGCCATCTTTTCGTTCAACGTCCGGCGCGGCAGGCACAGCTCGTCCATCACGCTGGCGATTGAGCCTTTGTGACGGCGCATCGTATTGTCGATCAGCATCCGCTCAAACGCTTCCACGTATTCTTTCAGCGGCTTGCCCTCGGTGGTCATCACCGGTTGCATATCCTCGTGATCGTTCATCAAAAGCGAGGTGATCGAGCCAGACCCACGTCGCGATTGCAGCACCGCGCGTTCAGCCACGTTGATCAACTGGCGCACGTTGCCCGGCCATGGCGCCTGCAAAAGCTGCGCGGCTTCCTGCGCCGAAACCTGTGGCGCGTCACAGCCATATTCCTCGGAAAATTGCTCGGCCAGCCGGGTAAAGAGCGTCAGGATATCCTCGCCACGCTGCCTCAGCGGTGGCACCGTGATCCGCAGCGCTGCCAGCCGGTAAAACAAATCCGGGCGCAATGCATCTTCGCAGGTCCGGTCCTGCTCTTGCATGTTCGAAATCGCCACGATCCGCGTCTCCGGCGGCGTGCCTTCCTCGTTCATGAAGCTCAGAAGTTTGCCCTGAACCGCATCCGGAAGCGTTTCCACATCTTCCAGCACCAGCGTGCCTGCGCGCGCCTCTTCTACCGCCGGAAGGCGGCTGTCCTCAGGTTGCATCGGCCCGAAAAGCCGCTTCATCAGCACCTCTTCCTCATTGGCCGAGCACGACACCAGCACGAATTTCTTACCCGCCCGCGCGCCCACGGCGTGCAGCGCATGGGCCACCAGCGTCTTGCCGGTGCCGGTCTCTCCGTCGATCAGAACATGGCCATCCGCCTGCCCCAGATCGAGAATATCCTCGCGCAGCCGCTCCATCACCGGGCTGGCCCCGATCAGTTTCTTCATCAACTGGCCGCCGTCGCTCAGTTCCTTGCGCAATTGCCGGTTGTCGAGCACCAGCCGCCGCGCCAGCGTGGCTTTCTTGGCAAGTTCGGTCATCCGGTCGGGGTTGAATGGCTTTTCAAGGAAATCGAACGCGCCCACGCGCATCGCCTCCACCGCCATCGGCACGTCACCGTGGCCGGTAATCATAATCACTGGCAAGGCACTGTCATTGCCCATCAGTTTTTTCAGGAACAACATCCCGTCCATGCCCGGCATCTTGATATCGGAAATCACGATCCCCGGATAATCCGGGCCCAGTTCCTTCAGCGCATCTTCGGCGCTGGCGAAGGTCTCGGTGTCATAGCCGGACAGCGCCAGCCATTGCGAGATTGATTGCCGCATATCCTGCTCGTCGTCGACGATTGCAATCTTCATGGCCTTGGCCATCGCATTCTCCTTTTGTGTGCCGCACACGGATCATTCCGCAGCGCGGCTCTCATCTTCTTCCAAGATAGGCAACTGCATTTCAAATACAGCCCCCCCGGCGTGGCGTTCCTCGCCATCAACCTGCCCCCAAGGTCGTTCACGATGCCAGAGGAAATCGCAAGCCCCAACCCAACACCCTCTCCCGGTTGCTTGGTGGTATAGAATGGCTCGAAAAGCTCTTCGAGATCGTCGATCCCGTGGCCATTGTCGCGCACGGTAAGCGAAGCGGTCTCCCCGGCAGCCAGAATGATATCCACCTGCGGTTCACCCACACCCCGCGTCGCATCAAGCGCATTGCGAATGAGGTTGATCATTACCTGCTCAATGCGCAGCCGATCCCCCATCACCATCACTGGCCGGTCAGGGATGGCGCGGGTAATTTCCACCCTGCGTTGCCTAAGCTGCGGCTCCATCATCGCAAGTGCCGAAACCAAAGCATCGCCCATGTTTACAGGGGCCAGAGTATCCCCGCCCTTGCGCGCATAGCTCTTCAATTGCCGGGTAATCGCGCCCATCCGTTCAATCAGGTCATCAATCCGGCTGAACGATGAAAGCGCCTCATCCGGCCTGTTGCGCTTGAGCAGAAGACCCGCTCCGGCAAGGTAGGTCTTCATCGCCGCCAGTGGTTGATTAAGCTCATGCGATACCGCCGCCGACATCTCGCCAAGTGCGGCTAGTTTCGAGCTTTGCGCCAGCGTCTGCTCGGCCACTTCAAGCCGCCCTTCCATCTTTTCCCGCTCGGCGATTTCTCGCTGCAACCGTGCGTTCAACGCGCGAAGTTCCGCCGATTCCCGCTGAAACAATGCCATGCGCAGCGCGGTCTTGCGGCTCAGGAAATAGAACGCCAAAGCCAGCAGAATGGCGAATCCCATGATCTCCAGCGCCAGAACCCCGTTCACCCGCTCGCGCACGCCCGCATAGGTGGTAAAGCTGGCAATTTTCCAGCCCCGAAACGCTACCCGGCCTTCCATCCGCATCACCGCCTCGCCTTTGACATAGGCATCGGCCGGCAATGAGGTCCAGTTCGCCGTCGCGCGGATCGCGCGCTCTATCGCGCTGTCCACCGGCTCCAGTTGCAGCGCCTCGGGCTCGGTCAGACCCCGCCAGCGTGGTTCCGTCGCCAGAACAATCCGCCCGGTGGAATCAGTGACCACGACCGCATCCGATATCCCCGCCCAGGCGCGCTCGAACTTCTGAAGATCAACCTCGACAACAATCACACCCAGCATCTGCCCCTGCCAATCAACCTTGCGTGCATAGGTGAAGGAGAACCCGCCAGCGGCCTTTTCCGAAACGGTAAAGATCGTCTTGTTGGAGCGCATCGCATTGAGAAAATACGGTTGGGCACGGTGGGGTTCGCCCAGCCGGTTGCGGTCCGTCGCCGCAACCGTGCGCCCATCACTGTCAAGCAGCATCAGCGAGGCCGCACCGATTTCTTCAACAAAAGAAATCAAGCGCTGCGAAGATTGGCTGTAATCACCTGAATTCAATGCCCCGATCAAAGCCGGGTCGCGCGCCAGAAGCTGTGGCACGATCGAATTACGCCGCAACTCGCTCAACAGGTTGCCCGAATAAAGCGCCAAGCGCAGTTCCGCCCGGTTGCGCGTGGTTTCGGTAAAGCGGTTGGTTAGCACGGTGTTGGTAATAAAAACCGTGATCGCGCAAATCAACAGCAACAGCGCGAAAGCCAGCCGCGTGCGCCATCCGGTCATGTGAATCCGCAACCGCTGTCGTTGCGGCAGGTTCTTCACCGGAAGGGATGTCTTGCGGGCCATGCCGCCAATCTACGCTGCCGCGCGGTTTCGCTCAAGCAGGGCGCGCAGGTTCACGCCAGCGCCATTTCGCGCATCAATGCGCCAAACATCGCCGCCCCGTCAGTCCCGCCATGTGCCGCCTCCGCCGCGCGTTCCGGATGCGGCATCATACCCAGCACCCGCCGGTTGCGGCTAACCACCCCGGCGATATCCGCGACCGAGCCATTGGGGTTGGCAACATATGTGAACGCGATCCGGCCTTCGTCTTTCAACTGGCGCAGCTTGGCGTCATCCACATAGTAATTCCCGTCATGGTGCGCGATCGGGATCGTGATCACCTGACCTTCTTCATAGCCCTTCAGATAAGCAGAATCACAAGCCTCGACCCGCAGTTCAACCTGCTTGCACAGAAACTTCAGATTTCCATTGCGCCTAAGCGCCCCCGGCAACAGCCCGGTTTCCGTCAGCACCTGAAACCCGTTGCAAATGCCAAGCGCATAGCCGCCCTTCTCCACATGCCGGATGACCGAACGACAAATCGGTGAGTTCGCCGCAATCGCCCCACAGCGCAGGTAGTCGCCGAACGAAAACCCGCCGGGAATACCCACAACATCAACCCCCTCTGGCAAATCGGCATCCTTGTGCCAGACCCGGCTGACCTTGGCACCGGCCTGCTCGAATGCCAGCGCCAGATCGCGGTCACAATTCGAACCTGGGAAGGTAATGATGGCTGCGTGCATGGCAACTCTCCCTTTCGCACGGATGGCAGGTGCCGCGATAAGCACCGCTTATCCCGCGCGCTTACATCTCGATGCGGTAACTTTCGATCACGGTATTGGCGAGCAGTTTTTCGCACATCTCTTTCACCGTGGCCTCATCGGTGCCCTCGGCCAGATCCAACTCGATCAGCTTGCCTTGCCGCACACCGTTGATGCCCTCAAACCCAAGCGCGCCCAGCCCATGTCGGACCGCCTCGCCTTGCGGATCAAGCACACCTTGCTTGAGCATTACGTAAACCTTGGCTTTCATCGCCCTTCCCCTTGCTCATCTCGTCGTCCGGCCGTTCGCCCGCCACCGCTCAATTGATCAGTGTGGGCTTCATCGGCACAGCGCCTTTCGGCATCACCCCAAGCCGTGTCGCCACTTCCGTATAAGCATCGGTCAACGACCCCAGATCACGGCGGAACACATCCTTGTCGAGCTTCCGGTCGGTCTCGATATCCCAAAGCCTGCAACTGTCCGGGCTAATCTCGTCAGCCACAATAAGCCGCTGGAAATCGCCGTCATAGACCCGGCCCACCTCGATCTTGAAATCAATCAGTTTGATGCCCACGCCATACAACACCCCGCTCAGGAAGTCGTTCACACGCAACGCAAGGCTCACGATATCGTCCATATCCTGCTGGCTCGCCCAGCCGAAGGCGGCAATGTATTCCTCTGTCACCAACGGATCGCCAAGCGCGTCATCCTTATAGGAATATTCGATGATCGGGCGCGGCAACGGCGTGCCTTCCTCGATCCCCAACCGCTTGGCAAGCGACCCCGCTGCGAAATTCCGCACGATCACCTCAAGCGGGATGATTTCGCAGGCCCGCACCAGTTGCTCACGCATGTTCAGCCGGCGGATAAAGTGGGTCGGCACACCGATATTAGCAAGCCCGGTCATGAAATACTCGCTCAGCATATTATTGAGCACGCCCTTGCCTTCGATGGTGGCGTGTTTTTCGGCATTGAAGGCGGTCGCGTCGTCCTTGAAATATTGCACGATCGTGCCGGGCTCCGGCCCCTCAAAAAGGGTTTTCGCCTTACCTTCGTATATCTTCTTGCGCCGTGCCATCCGGGCTCCCCGCCAAACCAGCGAAGCTGAGTCCTCGCCATGCCGTCTCTTATTGCAACACCGCCTGTTTGCAAAGGGTGCATTGTGGCCCGCAATCCTCAGGGTCGCGGCAAACGGGTCTTGCCACAGCGCCTCTGCGGGGGCATATCAGGACCAACCGCAACGTATGCCGGAGAGATGCCCATGACCACCTTCGACGACCGCAAGAACGCGTTTGAAAACAAATATGCCCATGACGCGGAAATGCTTTTCAAAGCAACCGCTCGCGCCAACAAGCTGCTTGGCCTTTGGGCAGCAGAGCTTCTCGGCAAAACCGGCACAGAGGCCGACGCCTATGCAATCGAGGTTGTGAAATCCGATTTTGAAGAAGCCGGGCACGAAGATGTCGTTCGCAAGGTGGCGGGTGACCTCGGTAACATTGCCGATGCACAGACAGTGCGCGCAAAACTGATCGAACTGACGCCGTTGGCCAAAGTGCAAATCATGGACGAAAGCGAGTAAGCGCCTGCTCGTCACAATGGCCGGGCCGCGGCCCCTATCCGCGTGCCTCCTCCGATGTGGCCTTGGAAGCAGCCCAAAACGCGCCCCCGCCCGCCAGAAACCTGAATGGCAAGTTTCATGCCAGAAAGCCCCATGATGACTGACAAGCTCTCCCATCTGCTCGCAACCCGAGATTGGCTGATGGCCGACGGGGCCACCGGGACCAATCTTTTCAACATGGGGCTTGAGGCCGGCGAAGCGCCCGAGATGTGGAACCTCGACCATCCCAAGCGGATACACGCGCTCTACAAAGGCGCTGTCGATGCCGGGGTTGATCTGTTCCTCACCAACTCCTTTGGAGGCAATGCTTCCCGATTAAAGCTGCATTCCGCACAAGGCCGTGTGCTTGAGCTGAACCGCGTCGCCGCCGAAATCGGCCGCGAGGTTGCCGACGCGTCGGGCCGTGATGTCATCGTTGCAGGCTCGGTCGGGCCAACCGGCGAAATTATGGCCCCGATGGGCAGCCTCACTCACGAAGTCGCCGTTGAGATGTTCCACGAGCAGGCCGAGGGGTTGAAAGATGGCGGTGCCGATGTGCTCTGGCTAGAGACGATCTCCGCGCCCGAGGAATACAAGGCCGCCGCCGAAGCCTTTGGACTGGCCGGAATGCCGTGGTCTGGCACCATGAGCTTTGACACCGCAGGGCGCACCATGATGGGCGTTACCTCTGCCGCGATGGTCGGCATGGTCGAAAAGCTCCCCAATCCGCCGCTGGCTTACGGTGCCAATTGCGGCGTTGGCGCGTCCGATCTGTTGCGCACCGTGCTGGGCTTTGTCGCCCAAGGCTCCGAACGGCCAATCATCGCCAAGGGCAATGCAGGGATTCCCAAATATATCGACGGCCACATTCATTATGATGGCACACCCGACCTGATGGCCGATTACGCCGTGCTGGCGCGCGATTGTGGTGCGCGAATCATCGGTGGTTGCTGTGGCACCATGCCCGAACATCTTGAGAAAATGCGCCACGCCCTCGAAACCACCCCCAAGGGCGCGCGCCCGACCCTCGATGCAATCACCTCGCGGCTGGGGGGCTTTTCCTCTGCTGTCGATGGCACCGAAGAAGGCGGCGGCCCCACCCGCGAACGCCGCTCGCGCCATCGCCGCCACTGAAAGCCATGTGAAGGGTGGTGGGCAGCCTGCCCGCCCCTGTGCGGCGCTCAGAACAAGCTCATCTGCCCGCCGGGCACCGCGAAAAGATCCCGCCGCAGATCCGGCTGTGGCTCTGCCATTTCCAGCCGCCGGATCGCCAGCCGAAAGCGTTTGCCGATCATCTCCGCATACGCCCCCTCGCCGCGCATCCGGTGCCCCCAGCGTGCGTCATAATCCTTGCCGCCATGCATCTCCCTCAGCCGCGCCATGATCCGCCCGGCCCGGCCCGGAAAATGCTCGACCAGCCATTCCTGCACCAACGGTGAAACCTCGCGCGGCAGCCGCAACATGATCCAACTGGCCGCGCGTGCCCCGGCATTCCTGCCCGCCTCCAGAATCGCCTCGATCTCCTCCTCGGTCAGCCCCGGCACCACCGGCGACACCATCACCCGCACCGGCACACCCGCCTCGCTCAACCGCCGCACGGTCTCCAGCCGCCGCGCCGGGCGCGGCACCCGCGGCTCCATCGAACGCGCGACCTCATCGCGCAGCGTCGTCACCGAAATGCCAACCCGCACCAACCCCTCAGCCGCCATCGGCGCCAGAATATCCAGATCACGCTCAATCAATGTGCCCTTGGTGACGATCGCCACCGGATGCCGGAAATCGCGCAACACCTTCAGGCAATCACGCATCAACCCACGATCCCGCTCCACTGGTTGATACGGGTCGGTATTGGTGCCAATCGCAATCGGCGCCACCTCATAGCGTTTTGCACGCAACTCCCGCGCCAGCACCTCTGGCGCATTGGTCTTGGCAATCAACCGGGTTTCGAAATCAAGCCCCGGCGACAACCCGAGATAGGCATGACTAGGGCGCGCAAAGCAATAAACACAGCCATGTTCGCACCCACGGTAAGGATTGATCGAACGGTCAAACGGCAGATCGGGCGAACGATTATAGCTGATCAGGCTCTTGGCCTCTTCGGTGGCGACCTGAGTTATAAACCGCCCGCGATCTTCCGGGATATCCCAGCCATCGCTTGCCTCCACCCTGACATGCCGCTCAAACCGCCCACCCGCGTTCGAGCGTGCGCCGCGCCCCTTCCGCCGCTCTGGCATGACGATATGGTGTTCATCCGACATAACGAAGCTTTAGAACAAACACAGAACTTTCACAACGATCCTCATGACAAAGATGCGTAATTTTCGCACCATGTTTTGCGTCAAACTGATCTATACGTCGCCATCGGGGCCGTGCATGTCGCTATTATCGCAGTCAGATACCGAGCTTTTGCGCTTAGCATCAGGCAAGCCCGGCGCGGCGCCGCGCCAGTTGGAGATGAAGGAAACGCGCATGTCCGAAGAAGAAGATATCGTCCTGAGTGAGCTTGATGACGAAGAACTGGTTCAGCAGATGTTCGATGACCTCTACGATGGCCTCAAAGAGGAAATCGAAGAAGCGGTGAACATCCTGCTTGAACGCAAATGGGAACCCTACCGCGTACTGACCGAAGCCTTGGTGGGCGGCATGAAGATCGTCGGGGATGATTTCCGCGATGGTATCTTGTTTGTGCCCGAAGTGCTGCTTGCGGCCAACGCGATGAAGGGCGGCATGGCCATCCTCAAACCGCTTTTGGCCGAAACCGGCGCACCGCGCGTCGGCCGCATGGTGATCGGCACCGTGAAGGGCGACATTCATGACATCGGCAAGAACCTTGTCGGAATGATGATGGAAGGCGCAGGCTTCGAAGTTGTCGACCTTGGGATCAACAACGCCGTTGATGCCTACCTTGAGGCACTCGGCACCGAAGACGCCGACATTCTCGGCATGTCCGCCCTGCTGACCACCACCATGCCCTACATGAAAGTCGTGATCGACACGATGGTGGAACAAGGCATCCGCGATGATTACATCGTTCTTGTGGGCGGTGCCCCGCTGAACGAGGAATTCGGCAAGGCGATCGGTGCCGACGCCTATTGTCGCGATGCCGCCGTCGCGGTGGAAACTGCAAAAACGCTGGTCGGGCGCAAACACAATCAAGCCGCCAGCGCCTGAATCGGAGGGACGGGGCACGGCCCCGCCCAATGCCATGAAAATACCTGACGACAAGACCCTTACCGAAACCGGGCTGGAGCTGCGCGGCGATGAAGCGCGGCTCCTGTTCATCGCCTGCGGCGCGCTGGCGCGCGAAATCATGGCGTTGATCAAGGCAAACAACTGGACTCATATCGACCTGCAATGCCTGCCCGCGATCTATCACGTCACCCCGGCCAAAATCATTCCTGCGGTGGAAGAACTGGTCGAAAAGCACCGCGATGACTATGCTCGCATCTTTGTGGTCTATGCCGATTGCGGCACCGGCGGTCAGTTGGAAGCCGTCTGCGAACGCCTCGGCATTGATCTCGTCCCCGGCCCGCATTGCTACAGCTTCTATGAAGGCAACGACGCCTTCGCGGCCCATGCCGATACCGAAGTGACCACCTTCTACCTCACCGATTTTCTCGCCCGGCAGTTTGATGCGTTTGTCTGGAAACCGCTTGGCCTCGACCGCCACCCGCAACTGCTTGAAATGTATTTCGGCAATTACGAAAAATTGGTCTATCAGGCGCAAACCGAAGACCCGGCCCTGACCGAGAAAGCCCGCGACTGCGCCGACCGTCTCGGCCTCACGTTCGAGCGCCGGTTTACCGGCTACGGCGATCTCTCCACCATCCTCAAGGCACAGGCCACCGCCATGGCCGACGCCAAAACCAAGGCATAACCGCGCCCCACGCCGTGCTTCATTTTGCCAAAAATATCCCGGGGTCCGGGGCAGCGCCCCGGTGCGCGCCGGAACGCCCCGGTGCGCGCCAGTTCAGGCCGCCGCAGAGGTCGCCGCCACGCTCCTGATCCGCTCAATCATCGCGCGCACCCCGTTTGAGCGTTGCGCCGACAAATGCTCATCAAGCCCCAGCCGGGCCATCTCGGCATGTGCATCCACCTGCCCCACCTGATCCACCGGCAGGCCATTGTAAAGCTGGCGCAGAACCGCAACCAGCCCGCGTACGATCATCGCGTCACTGTCGCCGTCAAAATGGAAAACCCCGTCTTCTATCACCGAATGCAGCCAAACCTGGCTCACACAGCCATCCACCTTGGTCGCAGGCACCTTCAGCGCCCCATCAAGCGGCTCCATCGCCTTGCCCATCTCAATCACCAGACCATAGCGCGCCTCCCAGTCCTCAAGAAACTCAAAATCCTCTACGATCTCTTCAAATGCTTCTGTTGCCATGGGGTTGTCCTTTCCTTCCCCGATTGACTTAATTACCGTGACGCAAGAGGTCCAGAGCGTCTTTTCAACGCGGCGCGAATGCGTTAACCCTCATGGCAAGAGATAACGGGGCAAATTTTATGCGCAAACCCATTCTGGTGCTTCTTCTGGCAAGCATGACGCTGGCTGCCTGCGGCTCAATGCGCGACTCGCGGATTAACCCGTTCAACTGGTTTGGCCGCTCGCGCGCCGAAGCACCGGCAACCGCTGAAAACACAAACCCGCTGATTCCCAAACGCAGCAACATGTTTCAACGCCGCGCACCGGGGCCATATGCCGGTCTCACCGTCGATCAGGTCACGGCCCTCAAGATCGAACGCGCCCCTGGCGGGGCGATTGTCCATGTAACCGGCGTTGCGGCCACGCAAGGGTCTTACGATGTCAAACTGGTGAAAGAAGACAGCGACCGCGCCGATACGCTGGTCTATACGCTCAAGGCGCTCGTGCCGCCAAGGCAACGGGTCGGCACCGAGCTCAGCCGTGAATTGACCGCTGCCACATTCGTCACCACCAACGATCTGTCCGGCATCCGCACCATCCGCGTGCTTGGTGCGCGAAACGCGCGCAGCACATCGCGCCGCTAGGCCGCTTCCGCCGCTAGCCGCGCTTCGAGACCCTAAGCCATATCCCATCCTTGCCGCGCACCGTCAGATGCGCCACCGGCATTGCCGGGCGCTCCGGCACGATCTCGAATCGAAAGGCCCGCACCAGCATCGAAAGCAAAAGCGGCCCCTCGACCATCGCAAACCCTGCCCCGACACAAACCCGTTGCCCGGCGGAAAACGGTATATATGCCTCGCGCAGGCAGGTCTTGCCATTCTCCGTGCGAAATCGCGCCGGATCAAACTCGTCCGGCCGCTCCCAAAGCCGCTCATGGCGGTGCAGATGCCACGGCGACAGCACGATCTGGCTCCCTTCCGGCACGGTCCGGTCACGGAAATGCTCAGGGCAGGCTGCCTCACGCACCATCATCGGCACCGGCGGATAAAGCCTAAGCGTCTCACGAAACACGTCCTTGCTGAGCTTCAGCTTGGAAACCACCGAAAACTCCGGATTATCTGAGTTTAGAGTCGCCGTCGCCTCGGCCGCCAGAAGGTCTTGCCACGCGGGATACAGCGCCAGCAAATAAAGCGCCCAGGCCAGCGAAGATGCACTGGTTTCATGCCCGGCAAGAAAGAAAATCGCCACCTGATCGACCATCTCTTCAGTGTCGAACATATCCCCCGTTTCCGGGTCTGGCGTAGTCATGATCTTGGTGGCCAGATCGTCAGGGGCTTCACCCGCTTCTATTGCCGCGATCCGCTGCGTGGTCAGCTGGGTAATCAGTTCCCTGATCTCGCGTGCCGTGTCCTTGGTCTCTCGCTTGTGAAAGCGCGGAAACCAGCGTGGCAAAGGCAACAGCGCCCCAAGGTTAAGCACCGGTTGCGCCCGCTGATGCGCCCGGAATTTCTCGAACACTTGCGCGGCCACCTCGTTTTCAATCGGAATCGAAAAAAGTGTTCTGAAAATCACATCCGCCGCCGCATGGCTGGCCTCGGCCTCAATCTCCTGCGCCGTTCCATCCGCGCGCGCCTCAAGCCGCGCCACGGTGGCAAGCCCCGCCGCCCACATTGCCGGAAAGATCACCTTCAACCGCCCGCCCGCAAAGGCCGGGTCAATAATCCGCCGCTGGCGCTTCCAGACCTCCCCGTTGGTCACGAAAACCGAATTGCCCAACAGCGGGGCCAGCCCTTCGCGAATGCGGTTCGATTTGGGAAAATCATCCGGTCGCGTTTTCAAGACCAGCTCGACCAATTTCGGATCATTACACATGAACGAGCGAAAAAATGGGGTGCGAAATTCTGCCATCCACGCCCGGTAAAGCCGCGCAGGCTGCGCCGAAAGAATATCTTTGCGAAACAGCCTGACATACCGCCAGAGCGATGTTTTCCCTTCCCGCGCCGGGGGTTTAGGGGGAATCTGGGCCATGCACACCTACCGATGTAAACTTGTTCACAGGCCGCTCAATCCGGCTGCCCGATGGCTTGCGCCCGGCAAACCGTGCGGCCAACGTCATCGGCCCAGCCGTGATGCGGAAATAATCGTAATCGCCGGGCCGGTCAAACGCGCAAAGATACTGAAAATGCAGCCTGAAAAACCGCCGCTTCAGCGCCTTCCAGCGCGCCGCACTCAGCGTTTGCGTGAACGCTGCCGAAAGCACCAGCGGCCACCGCTTGCCGCTTTCTGGCGCCACGCCAGAAACACAAACCGGATCGCAAAGCGCAAACGCGCAGCCATCCCCCGGCGCGGTCACGTCGATCCAGCTCAGCTCGTCGCGGGCAGATAAAAACCGCAAATCCCCGCGCAACCGGCCCGCGCGCGGCAGGAACGAAACCATCGGCACCACCTGCCCCAGCGACAGAAAGGATAGCACCGGCGCATCGGCGGGCACGCGTCCTGCGCGGATAAGATCGGCAAGGATCGACACCGCCAGATGCGCGCCTGAACTGTGGCCAACCACAAGCACCTCATCCGTATCGCCGTTCAAAGCATCGGCGATCCGCCCGCCGAACTCCGCCATACGCGCCTCCAACGCCGGCGGGTTCTCGCCTTTGAACTGGGCGGAATACGCATAATCATGCATCAGGTAATAGGCGAAAAACCTGCCGTCGCGCACCTTGAACCAGTGCAGGATCGGCGGCACCACGACAAGCCCGGCCCAAGCCAGCCACGGATGAACCAGCGCCAGCAGACGGCCCACCCCATACGCCACCAGCAACGCCAGCAGAAGTTGCACCAGCAAAAACACCACCGGGTAAAGCGCCGCTATCACCGGCCCTTTCCTGAGCCGCATCAACCGCCACAGCGCCCCCGAGGCGATATAGGTCCATGCGGTGCGCGCCAGTTGCCAGTATGTAGCCGGGATCGACCGCCCCATGCTGTCGCGCACGATATCAGACCACACAAGCACTTCGAAATCGGCCAGAACCGCGCCGCCCTCGATCTCCCCGCGAACATGCCAGCCATACGGCCCGCCTGCTTTTTTGGCCGAAAGGTCAATGGAATAGCCGCTGATCTTCGCTTGCGCAGCACCTTCCTTGCGATACAGCTCCCGATACCGGCGCGGATGAATCGGATCATAGCCGGGGATATAGAATACCCGCCGCCGCTCTACCTGTTCCCGCCCCAAATCAGACATGCCCGGCCCTCGTCTTGCAGGTCACTCTAGCCAATCACTGGGGCAAGAGTAAGGCCGCGCTCAACCCATCCGCGCCAAAACCGCTCGCGCCGCGCGCAGGCCCGGATCTTCACCACCGCGTCCCAGCAAATCCATCGTGCGCGCCAATTCCGCGCGCTGCTCACCCGGCGCATCAAGTAACCGCCCAACCGCCGCCGCCATCGGCCCCGGCTGGCAGCGCCCAAGCAGAAATTCCGGCACCACGCGCGTTTGGGTCACCAGATTGACCAAGGTCACCGTGTCGGTCTTCAAAAGAAACGGGGCAAGCAGGCGGCTCAACCAGCCCTGATCATAGCCAATCACCATCGGCGTGCCCGCCGCTGCAAGCTCAAGCGAAACCGTCCCGGACACCGCCAGCGCCGCGTCCGCCGCCCGAAACGCTGCACGTTTTTCCGCGGCAAACTCCTCCGGTACCGCTCCTCTCGGGTCAAGCAAGATCGGGCGAACCGGCCAGTCCTTCACCCGTTCCTCAAGCGGACCCGCAACCGACGCCGCCGCCGGGATAACCGCCGTCACACCCGGCCGTTGGGCCACGACTTTGGCCACCGCCGCGCCAAACCGTTGCTCCAACCGCTGCACCTCGCTACGGCGCGATCCCGGTAAAACAAGCAGCATTTCGCCTTTGATTCCATGCCGCGCGCGAAACGCCTCTGCCTCGCGCGTGGTCGCCACCGGCTCATTGACCACCGGATGCCCGACGAAATCGCACGCCATCCCGGCGGCTTCCATATAGGGCGGCTCAAACGGCAACAACGCCAGCACATGATCAATGTAACGCGCCATCTTCTTCGCCCGCCCCGGCCGCCAAGCCCAGACGGAAGGTGCCACATAATGCACCGTACGAATGTTAGAGCCCGCTTTCACCGCCTTGGCCACGCGCAACCCGAAATCCGGCGCGTCAATGGTGATCAACACGTCCGGCTGCCACTCAAGCACCGCGTGCGCCACTTCGGCCTTGCGGCGAAAAAGGTGCCGCAGCTTGGGCAACACCTCGCTTAACCCCATCACGCTCAGCTCATCCATCGGGAACAGGCTTTCAAGCCCCTGTGCCTGCATCAGCGACCCGCCGACACCGCGAAACTCGACCGTAGGCACCAGCGCCTTCAGCCCCACCATCAGCGCCCCACCCAGCCGGTCCCCGGAAAGCTCCCCCGCGACAAGGTAAACCTTCATACCGTCACCCAAAGGAACATGCCCATCTGATCGAGCACCCGGATCACCCGCTCACGCTCAACCACAAGCACCCCCCCGAGGCAATCACGATCCCGTCAAGCCCCGCCTGCGCCGCGCGCAGGGCCGTGGCCGGCCCGATTGTCGGCAAATCCGCGCGCCGTTCCTGCTCGGGCTTGGGCGCTTTGTATAGAACGGCCCCCGCCCCCGGTGCCTCGTAATTTCGGCTGGAAAGCATCTCAAGCCACGCCCGTGTGCCCTCGCGCAATTCGCCTGAGGCATCAAATGCCCAACCCGCCGGGTCACCCTCGTGCGGGCGCTCAATCGACAGCGCCAGCCGGTCCAGCATCGCATCCGTTCCGGTCTCGTCTTCGCGCTCAAGCACCACGCCCTTGCGGATTACGCAGGCCTGCCCAAGGTCGGCACGCCCCATCTCCGCCAATATCTCGCGGCCCTTGTCGACATCGCGCAAATGCGCCAGACGCGGCTCTCGTTGGGTCAGGGCGCCTAGCGGCGGCAACAGGGCTGGCGCCAACTCATGCACGCCGCGCACCGCAAAGCCTGTGCGCTCAAATATATCAACCACAACACGCAACGCACCATCATCGCCTTTGCCAAGCGCTTCCGCGAATAGCGGCATAAGCGGTGCCGACTCCGCATCTATCTTCGCCGGATCAATCTGCGGTCGCGCAATGGCACCGCAAAAGCAAACCTCATCCACCCCGCGATTGCCCAGATCAAGCAAAAGCGTGCCAACGGTCTCCAACCCGAAAACGATGTCCGGCTCCACCCCGTCCGGCAAATTGCCTTTCAACGCACAAATCAAAGGCGGCACCACCTGCGCGCGCGCCACGATCTGCGGCATCTTCCCGCTTCCGGCGATCAGCGCCAGCATGACCGCCTCAGCCCGGCGTCAGGAACGAACGATCGCTCCCTGCCGTCACAAACTCGACAATCTGGCGAACATAGGCGCTTTCGGTCTCCTCGCCCAAACGGCGGGCACGGTCCTGAAACGCCCCCTCGCCCTGCGCCAGCATCTGAAACGCAGCGCGCAGCGCGGTAATATCCGCCCGGCTCACCCCGCGCCGCTTCAAACCGACAAGGTTGAGCCCGTCAAGCTGCCCGCGCGGCCCCTGCACCAACCCATGCGGGATCACATCGTTGGTCACCATGCTCAACGCTCCGATAATCGCGCCTTGGCCCACGCGCACGAATTGATGCACGCCACAAAGCCCACCAACCAGAACATCATCCTCGATAATGCAATGCCCCGCGATGGCGGAATTATTGACGATAATCACCCGGTCCCCGACCTGCGCATCATGCGCGATATGGCACCCCGCCATGAACAACCCGTCATCGCCCACGCGGGTAACACCGCCGCCGCCTTCGGTGCCGGGGTTCATCGTCACATGCTCACGAATGCGATTGCGCGCCCCAATGACCAGCTTGGTACGCTCACCGTGGTATTTCAAATCCTGTGGGATCTCGCCAATCACCGCAAACGAGAAAATCACCGTTTCTTCACCAATCTCGGTATCGCCGGTCAGCACAACATGCGGCTTCAGCGTAACCCGCGGGCCAAGCCTGACCTGCGCACCGACATAACAAAACGGCCCGATGATACAGCCCTCGCCGATCTCGGCCCCCTCTTCGATCACCGCAGAGGCGTGAATTTGCGCCATCATATCAATCCTTCGGCAGATCCATCATCGCGGTGAACTCCACTTCGGCGGCCATTTCGTCCCCCACGCGGGCGATTCCGCCGAACTTCCACACTTTCGCGCCCGGCTTGCCGCGCAGCGTTGTCAGGTCCATCTCAAGCACATCGCCGGGTGTCACCATACGGCGGAATTTACACTTCTCAATCGCCATGAAGTAAACCAGCAGATTTCGGTCTTCCATGCCCATCGCCACCCCCACCATAACGGCAGCGGTCTGCGCCATGGCTTCCACGATGGTCACACCGGGCATGATTGGTTTGCCGGGGAAATGGCCCTGAAAATGCGGCTCGTTCATCGTCACGTTCTTGATGCCCCGCGCCGAGGTATACCCATCAATATCCTCCACCCGGTCCACCAGAAGGAACGGATAACGGTGCGGAATGATCCGCTGAATCCGCAAAATATCGGCGCTGGCCCTGTCGGTCATATGGCATCCTTTCTATCGGCATTCGGCCCGGAATCGGGCAAGCCGTGGCTTATTGCTGCGGCGGCGTCGTCTGACCGCCCTGATCGTCGGGCGGCGTCTTAATTGGGAGCTCAAGCTTGGCACCATCCCCGATCGCCCGATCTATCCGAACCACTGCCTCTGACGTGATATCTGCGTCATCGACGCTCAACAGCACCGCGCGCGTATCAAGCAAAACAGTCGCCCCCGCGTCACGCATCAATGTTTCCAGAACCGGGCGCGCAACATTCAAAAACCGCTGTTCGGCGCTATCGCTCTCACTCGAAAGCGCGGTTACCTTCTTGTCCTGTTCACTGCGAATACGCCTTACCTTGGTGTCAAACGCGTCCGCCTTGGCACGAAAATCCTCTGGCTTCATGCCGGGGCGCTCCTTGGTCAGCGCCTTTTCCTCTGCCGAAAGCTCGGCCTCGATCTTGCGGTTCTCCGCTGCCAGCGCCTTGCTCTCATCCTCAAGCTCAGCCGAGACGCGCTGACCAAACAGCGTCTCGCGGTAAAGCCGGTTCAGATCAATCACCAGAATATTGCTGTTTGGCAGGCCAAGCTCCTGCGCCTGTGCGCCGCCCGGCGCGCCCCCAAGCCAAAACCCGCCAACCCGCCCAGAACCAACACCAAAGCAAAAACCGCGCGTCCGGCGCGCGGTCCTGCCTTTTTATGTCCATGGCGTGCCATGTGCGATGCCTCAGAAATCGGCCGAGATGGTCAGTTCAAACTGCTGTTCCACGTCATGCGGCTCTTTCTTCAGCGCCTTGGTCCAGTTCAACCGCAACGGGCCGACCGGGGTTTTCCAGAAAATCGAAATCCCCGCCACATGCCGAGCCGAGCCGTTCGCATACTCGATATTGCCAGACAACGCTTTCGTTGCCGCGTCCAACCCCCAGACATTGCCGATGTCGTAAAACAGCCCGCCGTGAATGCCGTATTCTTCGGGCAGGCCAAGCGGGAATTCCGCCTCAAACCGGGCCGTGGCAAACATGTTGCCGCCAAGCGCGTCATTGACCGTGCCGGCAAGATATTCGCGCGGGCCGATCCCGTCATACTGGAAACCACGGATGATGTCGTCGTCGTAAAGGAACCGCTCGGTCACCCGTGACGACCCACCGCCGCGGAATTGGATCACCCCGCCCGCCAGCGATGCGCGCAATGTTACCTCGCCATTCAGCACCTTGGTCTGCGCCACCGCCCGCGCCTTGGAGCGGGAGAATTTCAAATCTCCGCCAGCCCCGGCAAAATCCTGGCCGAATTCCAGCAGAACGCCAGCGTCAGGATTAAAGCCACTGCGCCGCGTGTCATAGGAGAAGGAGTAGCCGATGGAGCTTGCATCCTGCAGTCCCCGACCTTGCTCGTTTCCAATCACCGCACCTGCGCCGGTGTAGTGGTTGATATCCGACCGGTTGAACTTGTAATTGATGCCGAACCGCGCATTTTCACTGATCGGAAACTCCAGGCTGGGCGAAAAATGCACCTGCGACGTGTCGTAAAGCGCGTTGTAGTTATCGGTCTCGTAATACCCGATATCGAAGATAAACTTCACATCACGGCCAAGAAACGCCGGTTCCGCGAAATAAAGCCCGTAATTCCGGTTGTCCGTCGCACCGGAAACCGTCGCCTTCACTTCCTGACCGCGCCCAAGAAAGTTCTTCTCGGAAAATTGCAGGACCAGGCCAAGCCCGCCCTTGGTCGAATAGGTGCCACCGAAAGAAAGCGACCCTGTCGGTGCCTCTTCCACATTCACGCCAACCACGACTTGCTGCGGGCTGGAGCCTTCACGCGCCTCCACATCTGCTTTGCTGAAGAAGCCAAGCGCACGGATGCGCTCTGCGGCTTCGCGGATATCACGCGGGTTGAACGGGTCGCCCTCGGCGGTCTTGAATTGCCGCCGAACGACCCGATCAAGCGTCGTCGCGTTGCCCTGAATGTCGATCCGCTCAACAAAGATGCGCGGCCCCTTGGTCAGCACGAAATCCACGTCCAGCGTCAGATCGCGGTCATTCCGGGTGATCTTCGGTTGAACACGCAGGAAGTCGATCCCCTTCTTCGACGCCAGCTGCTCCATCCGTGCAATCGACCGCTCAACATGGCTCGGGGAATAAACGATTCCGGGGCGAACCTTCAAAATCTTCTGGAATTCATCCGCATCCACCCCGTCCATCTCGGACGTGGTGGTGATCTCGCCAAACCGAAACTGCTGACCTTCCTCAACATTGAAGGTCAGGAAATAACCGTTCCGGTCCCGCGCCAGCTCGGCATTGGTATTGGTGATGCGAAAATCGACATAACCGCGGCTCAAATAGAAATCGCGCAAAACCTGTTGGTCAAATTGCAGCCGGTCCTCAACGAACGTGTCTTTCTTGATCAACGCCCGCAGCAGACCCGCCTGCTTGGTCTCCAGAACACGGCGCAGCCGCCCATCCGAAAACGCCTTGTTACCGACAAAGCCGATCCGCTGCACTTCGACGTTGCCGCCCTCGAAAATTTCGAACACCAGATCGACCCGGTTTTCGCTGCGCCGAATGATCTTCGGATTGACCCGCGCACCCAGACGGCCGTTCTGATTATAGGCCTCCGCGATGGTTTCCGCGTCACGCTCTGCTTGGGTCGGGTTGAACACCAACCGCGACTTCGACTTGATAAACCCGGCCAGATCCTTGTCTTTCAGGCGCTTGTTGCCCTCGAAACTGATCCTGTTGATTGTCGGGTACTCATTGACCCTGATATCGAGCCGCGAGCCGCGTGGCTCCATTGTCACAGTTTCAAACAACCCCGACCCTAGAACCCGCTGATACGCATCGTTTAACTCGGCCGCGCTCACGGTCTGGCCGCGGGCGATTCCCGCGTAACTCAGGATCGTGCCTGTCTCAATCCGCTTGTTGCCCTCGACCGAAACCGAATTGAAGCGATAGCTCTGCGCCTGTGCCATCTCGGGCAACGCAAGGAAAGCCATTGAAATTCCTAGAGAAATGATCGCGATCAAATGCCGAACTTTGCCCGGCTGCCTGATGAGGCTATCGCGGTAGCCCCGTTTTTTATCTGTCATTACACTACCCGGTGTGACACCCCGTTTATGCCTGCCTAAAGATAATACCCGGCCTTGTCAAAAACACAAAACACGGCGCCGCAGGGGCACCGTTCTTCATTTCATGTTGTCAAAGGAAACCGCCTGAACCTCTTATTCAGGCGTGGCACCGGGGTTAACCGGCGAACGAGCCAAGCCAAGCACCAGCCAGCAGCGCCACCGTGATCGTAGCAATATAAAGCAAGCGGTCCCAATTCAGGTTCCACAGCAAGCTCAAACCTTGATATCCATTTGCGATCGTTTGCATTTTTCACCTCGGAGTCACGATTCTCAAAAGCATCGCACCCGAATATGGCAATTTTAGGACGATCTCACTCTCGGAACACCGCCCTCGCCCGGCGAGCGATCACAAAGGGCGCTCTCATGGGCAGACGATATCGTTGGTCAACGCAAACACCATCACCGCAAGCACCACCGTCAGCCCGATTGTCATCAGCACCCGCAAAACCTTGTCCGAAGGTGGCCGCCCGGCCACCGCCTCATAGGCATAAAACATCAGATGCCCGCCATCGAGTACGGGAATCGGAAAAAGGTTGAGCAGCCCAACCGCAGTGCTCAGCACCGCAATGAACCAGATAAAGCTTTGCGCGCCTTGGCTGGCCATTTGGCCCGAGACCTGCGCAATGGTGATCGCCCCAGACATGTTGCACGATGAAATCGCCCCCGTGGCCATATACCATAGCCCCGAGATCGAGCCGGTAATGATCCGCCCGGTTTGTTCCACGCCTTGCCAAAGCGCCTCGCCCACGCCCGGCGTTGTTGTCGCTGGCTCAAAGGCAAGCCCGCCCAGAATCCCGATCCGCCAGTTGGTCACGAACCCGCCATCGACCTGCGGCTCATCCGAACGGCGCGGCACCAGCGTGAAATCCTCACGCGCGCCATCGCGCCATATCTCCAACTGCAATGCCTTGCCGTCGCCGCCCTCGACCCGCTCTTTCAATTGATCGAAAGCAAAGATCGGCGTGCCATCAACGGCGGTAATCACATCCCCCGGCTCAAGCCCAGCCGCATACGCCGCCGATTTCGCCGCCAGTTGGGTCACAATCGGCGGATAAAGATAGGGGCCATCAACAGTCGTCTTCGCCCCGTCACGCAGCACCGTGTAATCAAGCTGGCGTGTTTCCGGCAGGCCGTTCTCGAACGCATTAGACGTCGCCTCGTCGCCCGTCCCCGGCATTTCAAGCCCGGCCACCGCCAAAATCTCGTCCCCCGGCTGCAATTGGTTCACAACACCGGGCAAAGGCCGCAATACGCCCACGGTCAGCGGTTCACGCGTTTCACCCTGAGTCAGGATCACTCCGGCAAACACCAGCATCGACAGGATGAAATTGAACACCGGCCCCGCCGCCGCCGTCGCGGCCCGCGCCCAAAGCGGCGCACCGTGCATCGAATGCCGTCGCTCTTGCGTGGCCATCTCGGCCATCGCCGCTTCATCCTTGCCCGAAGCGGCCCCGGAATCGCCCAGGAATTTCACATATCCACCAAACGGCAACGCCGCGATCTGCCAGCGTGTGCCGCGTTTGTCCATCCGCGACCACAACACCGGCCCGAACCCGATCGAGAACACCTCCGCCTTGATCCCCGACCAACGTGCAACGATGTAATGGCCGTATTCATGCACCGCGACGATCACCGAAAGCGCCACGATGAACGCGACAAGCATGACGGCACCGCCGCCGAATTGCGCAAAAAGTCCTGTGAAATCCAATTCTCTGCCCTTTTCCTGCCGCCCGGCCTGCCTCGCCCGTTAAAGCGCTCCGGATCTAAGTTGACCCACAACTTGAATTCGAAACGCCCGCAATATTCAATCGTCGTGGGCGATGGCCTCTCCGGCACGCTGTCTTGCCATCTGGTCGGCGCGGCCCACGTTATCAAGGGTCATTTCGGCATCAATAAGGCCGCTTTCCGCCTCGCAACGCTCCAATGCCGCTTCAACCACATCCGCCATGGCAGTAAACCGGATCTTCCCGCTGATAAACCCGTCAAGCGCCACTTCCTTTGCCGCATTGAATACCGCGCCGCTTAATCCGCGCCGCGCCATCACCGCTCTGGCCAACCCAAGGGCGGGGTAACGTGCCGCATCGGGCTGTGCAAAATTCAACTGGCCAATCGCCGCCAGATCAAGCCGCGCCACCGGCAATTCCACCCGGTCAGGCCAATTCAGCGCATAGCCAATCGGATGGCGCATATCACTTGCCCCCAGATGCGCCATCAAGGCACCATCGCGAAAGCCCACCAGCGCATGAACCAGCGATTGCGGATGCACCAGCACTTCGATCGTCTCCGGCGCGATCCCGAAATATTCCCGCGTCTCGATCAACTCCATCGCCTTGTTGAACATCGACGCGGAATCAATGGTGATCCTTTGCCCCATGTCCCAATTCGGGTGGCAACTGGCCTCGTCCACCGTGGCATTTGCCAAGCGCTCCAGCGGCCAGTCACGAAACGCGCCGCCGCTCGCGGTGATGATGACCCGCTCAACGGCTTCAATATCTTCGCCCACCAGCGCCTGAAACACCGCCGAATGTTCACTGTCCACCGGCAGGATACGCGCGCCATGCGCCTCCGCCTCTTTCATCAAAAGTTTTCCGGCGGTGACCAATGATTCCTTGTTGGCCAGTGCCAGCGTGCCGCCATGGCGCAGCGCCGTCAGCCCCGGTGCCAGCCCGGCCGCGCCTATAATCGCGCTCATCACCCAATCTGCCGGGCGCGCTGCTGCCTCGTTCAACGCCACCGCGCCCGCCGCCGCCTCAACACCCGACCCGGCCAGCGCGGCTTTCAGATCGTCAAGACATTCATCGAACGCCGTCACCGCGAGATCGGCGCCCAGCCGTCTGGCGTCCGCCGCCAACCGCGCCACATTGCGCCCGCCGCTCAGCGCCACAACCTGAAACGCCTCTGGTCGGCGCGCGATCAGATCAATCGTCGATTGCCCGACAGAGCCGGTCGCCCCGAAAATCGAAACCCGTTTCATAAGCTCGCTTGCACCAACTGCCAGAGCGCGACCACCCCGCCTGCCCCGATCATCCCGTCAAAGCGATCCATCACGCCGCCATGACCGGGGATCAGGCTGGAACTGTCCTTAACCTTCATCTTACGTTTGATGGCGCTCTCGGCCACATCGCCCAACTGCGCGGCAAACGAAAGCAGCACCCCCGCCACCACAATGCTCCACGGCAACCCGAACTGCGCCGCCATCCACGCGCTGAGCACCGCCGCACCGACCCACCCGGCAACCGTGCCGGACCATGTCTTTTTCGGGCTGACCGCGGGCCAGAATTTCGGCCCTCCGATCAACCGTCCGGCGAAATAACCCGCCACATCGCTGATCACCACGACGCCCACAAGCCACAACGCCCAATGAAGCCCCGATCCTTCGCGTAGCCAGTAAAGCCCCAGCCCACCAAGGAAAATGCCGAAGCCATACCCCGCCACCACACCCAAATGCCGCCCGGTTCGCCCGGCCAGAACCATCGCAACCCCAAGCGCCAGAACAAGGCTCACATGAGGAAAGAAAAGCGCCAGCACAAACCCGATTGCCGCCACACCGGCTTCCTGAAGGGCGGCTCGCTTCAATGTCGGGCGCACCATCGTGACAAGCTCCCACGTCATCGCCGCGACGATCACAGTTGCCAGCGCCCCGAACGCGGCCCCGCCCCACCAAAGCGCCCCTGCGCCGACCACAATCATCACCGCCGCGGAGGCAAGGCGTGGCCCCAGATCACCCCATTGCCCAGTCATGCGATGCCCAGTCATGCGATCACCCCGCCGAAGCGCCGGTCGCGCGCGCCGTATTTTTCGACCAGGCCGGCAAACACATCCGCATTGAAATCCGGCCACAGCGTGTCGATGAACTCATATTCCGCATAAGCCGACTGCCACAGCAGGAAATTCGAAATTCGCGCCTCTCCGCTGGTGCGAACAACAAGGTCAGGATCTGGTAAAACATAAGTATCCAAATACCTTGGCAGGGTTTCTTCATCCACCGATTCCGGGTCAAGCAGCCCTGTCGCCACATCCTGCGCCAATCGCTTTGTGGCGCGCGCCACCTCATCGCGCCCGCCATAGTTAAGCGCGATCGTCAGATGCACCCGGTCATTGTCGGCAGTCAGGGTTTCCAACTCATCCATCAGGTTGCTCAGCTTTTTATCAAGCCGCACCCGGTCCCCGATGAAACGCACCCGGACGCCATCTTCCTTCAACGCACGGGCTTCCTTGGTGATGTACCGGCGAAACAGGCTCATCAACCCGGCCACCTCTACCTGAGTGCGCTTCCAATTCTCTGTCGAAAAGGCGAAAATCGTCAGGTATTTCACGCCAAGATCGGGACAAGCTTCGACAATCTCGCGCACCCGCCGTGCCCCGGCATGATGGCCGAAAAGCCGCGGTCGCCCGCGCGCCTGCGCCCACCGGCCGTTGCCGTCCATGATAATGGCGACATGCCGCGGGCCTGACCCTCTGTCGTCTTTCGCGGCCATCGCCCCGATCCTCCCGGTGCTCAGACCTGCATGATTTCCGCTTGCTTGTGCTCCAACGCCTCATCAATCGCCTTGATCGAACGGTCGGTCATGTTCTGCACTTCTGTTTCCCAAAATTTCTGGTCATCCTCGGAAAGCCCCGAGTCCGCCTTGCCTTTCTTGATCTGGTCCATCCCATCACGGCGCACATTGCGCACCGCAACCCGCGCATGTTCGGAATATTGCGCAGCGACCTTTGACAATTCGCGGCGGCGTTCTTCGTTCAACTCGGGGATCGGCAGCATGATGATCGTGCCGTTAGTTTGCGGGTTGATCCCCAGCCCACTGTTCATAATGGCTTTTTCCACCGCCTGAACCATCGACTTGTCCCAGACGTTGATCGTCACCATGCGTGGCTCCGGCACGTTCACTGTGCCCACCTGATTGATCGGCGTTTGCTGCCCGTATGCTTCGACCATCACCGGCTCCAGCATCGCCGCACTGGCCCGCCCGGTCCGCAGCGACGCGAATTCGGTTCTGAGCGACGCCATCGCCCCCTGCATCCGGCGTTCCAGGTCATCAGTGTCGAGCATGAAGTCGTCGTCAGCCATTTCCTGCATCCTTGTCCTGCGCGGGTTTCCGGGCTCTCTTTAACGCGGGCCGCCCACGGTTGTATAGGTGCCTCTGCCCGCCAAAATCCCCTTGAACCCCCCGGTTCATCAAGCGAAAAAACAATAATCGGCAAATTGTTGTCCCGCGCAAGCGCAATGGCCGAGGCATCCATCACCTTCAGGTGCTTGGCCAAGACATCGTCATAGCTGATCCGCTCGAACCGTACCGCATCATCGTGCAACACCGGATCCTTGTCATACACACCGTCAACCTTGGTGCCCTTGAAAATCGCCTCGCAGGTCATTTCACTTGCCCGCAACGTCGCCGCCGTATCGGTGGTAAAATACGGATTGCCAGTGCCCGCCGCAAAGATGCAGACCCGCTTTTTCTCCAGATGCCGCACTGCGCGGCGACGGATATAAGGCTCTGCCACTTCGTTCATGGTGATGGCGCTGATCACCCGCGTATGAATCTCCAACGCCTCCAGCGCGCTCTGCATGGCCAATGCATTCATCACCGTGGCCAGCATCCCCATGTAATCGGCGGTTGTCCGCTCCATCCCCTGCGCGCTGCCTTGCAAGCCGCGAAAGATGTTGCCGCCGCCGATCACCATGCAAATCTCGACCCCGAGATCATGCACCGTTTTCACCTCTTCAGCGATTCGCTGCACCGTGGGCGGATGCAGGCCAAAGCCCTGATCCCCCATCAGCGCCTCTCCCGATATTTTCAGCATCACACGTTTGAATTTGGTCTCGGCAGCGGCAGCGCTCATTGGCGGGCTCCTTGGGGCAACGGGTTGGGCAGCGGGTGGTTGGCGCGCAAAATGCCGCCTTTCTGCTCCGGTTGCAATCCGGCCTTGCTAATTCGCAGCGAATTTCGGCCCTTCCGCCACGCAGGGTTCCGCGTTACTCCCCAACCATGCGCGCGCTTGACAATATCCCGACCGATCTCCCGGTGCTCATCGCCGGGCCAACCGCGTCCGGCAAATCCGGCCTCGCACTCGCCATTGCCGAAGCTCAGGGCGGCACCATCATCAATGCCGACGCGCTTCAGGTGTTCTCCAACTGGCGCATTTTGACCGCCCGCCCCTCAGCCGAAGATGAAGCCCGCGCACCGCACGCCCTTTACGGTCATGTTCCGGGGGATCAACCATATTCTGTTGGCCAATGGCTGCGCGACATTGAGCCACTACTGCGAACCACCCGTCCGATAATCGTCGGCGGCACCGGGCTTTATTTCACCGCGCTCACCGAAGGGCTTGCGCCGATCCCCGAAACCCCGCCCGCCATCCGCGCAAAGGCGGACGCGCTGCCGCTCGCCACCTTGCTGGCGCAGATCGACACCGGCACAGCCGCCCGGATCGACACGCAGAACCGCGCCCGTGTGCAGCGCGCATGGGAAGTCCAGCACAGCACCGGTCGCTCGCTTGACGATTGGCAAAACGACACGCCGCCGCCGCGCCTGCCGCTCTCGGCCTGCACCGCGTTGCTGCTTGATGCCCCGAAAGACTGGCTCACCCCGCGCATCGAATCGCGGTTTGATCAGATGTTGGCCCAAGGCGCCCTTGCCGAGGCCCGCGCCAACCTTGCCGACTGGGCCCCGGCACGGCCTTCAGCCAAGGCAATCGGCGCGCCCGAGCTGATCGCCTATCTGCGTGGAGAGACCACGCTTAGCGCCGCCCGTGAGGCAGCCATCATTGCCACGCGACAATACGCGAAACGTCAACGCACATGGTTTCGCAGCCGAATGAAGGCTTGGAGGCAGATTTCCGCCACTTGAACTTTTCGCGCTTTTGGTTGGTGAATTTCGGCGTTAACCTTGCTCAGGTTTCACAAATCGAACCTTATGGACCGAATCCCAAACTATGCAAGAATGCCCTCACCTCACGCCTATCTCACGTGCGACCGGCGCCGACGGTTGGCGTCTTGGCTTGATGCAAAGCCGCGCTGAACATCTGTTTATCTCGGTGACGCGCGGCCATGGCAAGGCGGTGTTGCGCGGCGTGCGCCATGGCGTCGCGCCCAACATGGTGCTTTTCATCCCGGCAGGCACGCTGTTTTCGCTGACCCTGAGCACGTTTAGTCAGGGCACCCTGCTCTCCATCCCTCTGGGCGGCAGCCTCCCTCTGCCCGGCGTTGCGCGGCGGTTACGCTTGACCGATCTTTACCGACAGCGCGAACTGGCGGCGCTCATCGACGCGATGCAACGCGAGCAGGACGCGGCCCGCGATTTTCACGCCCAGGCGGCACATGCCCATGCCATGCTGCTCGCCGTCTGGCTACGCCGCACGCTGCATGCCCAACCCTCAACGCCCGACCCGCGCGCCGATCAGCGCCTCGCTGCCGCGTTTTCCGACCTTGTCGCCCGCGAATTTCAATCCGGCGCGCCGATGCAGGCCTATGCCACGCGCCTTGACGTCAGCCCGGCTTATCTGGCGCGCGCCTGCAAATCTTCCGCCGGGATGAGCGCCGCTGCCATGCTGACCGCGCGCAGCCTGCATGCCGCCCGGCAAGCCCTTGAAGATAACAGCGCCCCGGTTGGCCACATTGCCGAAGGACTCGGCTTTCGAAGTGCCGCCTATTTCACCCGTTTCGTGCGGCGCCATACCGGCTTTACCCCGTCGCAATTGCGCGACACTGCGGCCCACCATCCCGATTGACGCACGGATAATTTGTGCCGGATCGCGCGAATGTGTCGCTTTCAGGCGCATATAGCGTCGTATTTATACACAAATATTCCACTCAGAGCGTTGACCTTACGGGGGCAAACATGCGGGTATAACGTTAGCCAAGGGGATGATCTGACAATCAGCGACACTGCCGCATTGTCTGACACCCCCATAACCAAAAATGAAACAACGTGTCACAGGGAGAACTTACAATGACGCACGACACCATAAACGGTAAACCGATCCACAAAGCGGCCCTCACCTATGCCGAAGAATACAAGGCAGGCAAACTCAGTCGGCGTGAATTTCTCACCTATGCGTCGACCTTGGGTGTAACCGCCGCGGCCGCCTATGCGATGATCGGCCTCGGCAGCCCGGCAAAAGCGGAAACCCCGAACGCCAAACAGGGCGGCACAATCCGCATTGAGACAAGCATCAAGGCAATGAAAGACCCGCGCTCCTATGACTGGTCGGAAATCGGCAACCAGTCACGCGGCTTTCTTGAATATCTGGTAGAGTATAACGCCGACGGAACATTCCGCGGCATGTTGCTCGACAACTGGGAAATCAACGACGACGCCACCGAATATACCCTCAACGTGCGTAAAGGCGTCAAATGGAACAATGGCGATGATTTCACCGCTGACGATGTGGCACGGGTAATCACCGGCTGGTGCGATGCAGCGAACGAGACCAACTCCATGGCCAGCCGCATGAGCACGTTGACAGACGCCGAGACCAAACAGGCCCGCGACGGTGCTATCACCGTTGTTGACGAACACACCGTCAAGCTGGCGCTGTCTTCACCCGATATCGCCGTCATTGCCAACATGTCGGACTATCCCGCAGCAGTGCCGCATTCCAGCTACACCGGCGGCGACATCTGGAAAAACGGCATCGGCACCGGCCCCTATCTGCCGGACGAACTGGAAGTCGGCGTGAAATGCACGATGAACCGCAACAAGGACATGGAATGGTGGGGAACGGCGGTCTATGGCGGCCCCTATCTCGACCGGATTGAACTGATCGACTACGGCACAGACCCTTCGGCTTGGGTCGCTGCGGCAGAATCCGACGAGATTGATCTGCTTTATGAAACTGTCGGCGATTTCATCGACATCATGGACGGTATTGGCTGGAAGAAATCCGAAGCGGTCACGGCAGCAACCATCGTCGTCCGTGGCAACCAGGAAGCCGAGGTTGAAGGCGTGAAACCTTATGCCGACGGCGATGTGCGGCGCGCCCTTGCGTTGGCGGTCGACAACTCGGTTTGCCTTGAACTGGGCTATTCCGGGCGCGGCACTCTGGCCGCCAACCATCATGTTTGTCCGATCCACCCGGCCTATGCCGATATCGGCCCGGCACCATTCGATTCTGCATCCGCCGGAGATATGATGGCCGCGTCAAGCGCCAAGGATTACGAGCATGAGTTGATCAGCGTCGACGACGACTGGCAGCGTAACACCTGCGATGCCATTGCCGCACAGCTGCGCGATGCTGGGATCAAGGTCAAGCGGACGGTGCTGCCGGGGGCGACATTCTGGAACGACTGGACGAAATACCCGTTCAGCGCGACCCAGTGGAACCACCGCCCGCTGGATGTGCAGATTCTGACACTCGCCTATCGCAGTGGCGAAGCCTGGAACGAGGCCGCCTATTCCAACCCGGAATTCGATGCGCTGATCAACCGCGCATTGGCCATCGCTGACGCTGACAAACGCCGCGAAGTCATCGCCTTGATCGAACACAAGATGCGGGATGATGGTGTGATCATTCAACCCTTCTGGCGCTCGCTCTACAATCACCAGAACGGCAAGTTCGTCGGCGTCGACAAGCACCCGGCGCACGAATTCCACTATTACAAGTTCGGCCTTGCTGCCTGATCTTTGAACCGGGCCGGGCCGCGCGGAAATTCGCGCGGCCCGGCCAAACAACCGCACAGCGCGGCAAAACGGACGAACAGCGCAAATTGTTCGCCACGGCCTTATCAACAGGGGCAAATACATGGGAATGTTCATTCTGCGCCGCTTGGGCGTGATGATCCTGACGGCGCTCTGCCTGACCTTCGTGGTCTTCTACCTGACCAACCTTTATCCCAACCTTGAAAAACTTGCGAAAAACCAAGGCAACGTGCGAATGACAGATGCGCAGGTTGACAGTTGGCTGCTAAATCGCGGCTATCTTCAACCGCTGCCGCTCAAATACGCCGAATGGCTCGGCGTGATGCCCGGCTTCACCCATGAGGACGCCAAGGGCACCATCACCGGCCGTTGCGTCCGCGCTGGCGTCGCACCCGAAGATGCGCCCCGCTTCTGTGGCGTATTACAAGGCGATTGGGGCCATTCGACGGTCTTCCGCGAGCCAGTGACCGAGATCATCGCAACCCGGCTCGGGCTCACCGCCAAGCTGATGTTCTGGGTGATGGTCCTGATGGTGCCGTCGGCCTTGCTGATCGGGGTGCTGGCCGGGATGCGCGAAGGTTCGCGCACTGATCGCACGCTTTCCACGCTGTCCATCGCCACCACGGCAACGCCGGAATATGTCTCCGGCGTGATCTTCATCGCGCTGCTGGCCTCGTCGCGCTATGGCCTGTCTCCCCTGTTGCACGATTGGGGGCTGATCGAAGGAAAAACCCTGTTCAAGGGTACCGCCACCTCAGCCGCGGAATCTGCCACTTTCGAAAACTTCTTCTTACCGGTGCTGACCGTGGCGCTTTATGGCATGGGCTATATCGCCCGGATGACTCGCGCCTCCATGGCCGAGGTGATGACCGCGCAATATATCCGCACCGCCCGGCTCAAGGGCGTCAGCTTTCGCAACATCGTGATGAAACACGCGCTCCGAAACGCGCTGATCGCCCCCTTTACGGTGATCATGTTACAGCTCCCATGGCTTCTCAATGGGGTGGTGATTACCGAAACTCTATTCAATTACAAAGGCTTCGGCTGGACGTTGGTGATGGCCGCAGGCAATAACGATATCGAGCTTCTGCTCGGTGTCTCCGTCGTTTCCGTTGTGGTCGTGCTGATCACGCAGCTGTTTTCCGATATCGGCTACGTGTTCTTGAACCCACGCATCCGGATCGGCTGAGGGAGGGCAGAACATGGAACCACTCACTTGGTTTGGCGCTTACGGTGCAACCTTCGGCCCGCCGCTGCTGGTGCTGATGACACTGGCCATTCTGGCCGGGGTCTGTGCTGCTTTGCTGGCCTTCACCGGCAGTTCGGCAAAGGTCAGCTTCGGGCTGTTCAACGGTCTCATCGTGGTGCTGCTTCTCGCGGTTGGCTTCACCTACATCTATTCCGGCCTCGCGGGCACCGCGGGCGGCATGGAGCCACGGGAACTGGCTAAACTGCTCGCCGTGATCGCCGCTATCGGGTTGTTTGCCGCGATGCTGGCCTATTTCACCAATACGTTTTTCGATGATCCTGCCGCGACCATGGGCATGATCTTCAAATGGCTGGTCTATGCGCTCGGGGTCGGGGTCGTGCTCTGGCTCGCGGTCACGCTGATCTGGCAAGGTTCCGCTTTCAAGGCGCATCTTGCCGGGCTTGCCCCCGCCGACATCCCCACCGGGGACGACCTCGCACATCAGAAATGGATTTCGGTTCTGCAAAGCCGGGGTATCCTTGCCAATATGATCGTCCGGCTCTGGCCGGTCTGGCTGTCGCTGGTCGTGCTTTACGCTGTCTCGATCCACTACAAGCGGCGGCTCGGGCTTTACGGCAAACTCTTTGACAGCGTCATCGGTATGATCGGCTTCGGGCTGGTAATGTTCTGGGTGTTCGCTTCGTTCTATGGCGGCGTGTTCGACATGATCCTGACCCACGCGCCCCTTGAACAGGTGGCAAGCATGAAAAACAAGGTGCCCGGCACCCCCTTGCGCGGGGCTGATCCCGGCCAATACCCGTTCTATCTTCTGGGCGGCGATATGCTGGCGCGCGACATCTTCAGCCGGATGATCGCAGGCGGCTGGGTCGTGGTGCGCATTGCCCCGCTAGCCACGCTCTTTGCCTTCATGGTCGGCATTACCCTCGGCCTGCCCGCCGGTTATTACGGCGGCAAGCTCGATACCGCACTCAGCTTTCTGGCCAATCTCATTCTCGCCTTCCCGGTGATCCTGCTGTTTTATCTGCTGGTCACGCCGGAAATGATCGAAACCGGGTTGCCGAATTACATGGCTGTGGTGCTGTTCATCTTCCCGCTGATCTTCTGCATGGTGCTGATCAATTCACGGCTCCACACCCAACCGGCCAAGCGCACCATGTGGCTGCTGATGGTGCTGGTGCCGATGGCTATCATTTATCTGATGATCGTCTCACAACGCGGCACGCCGGTCTCGGTGCTGCCCGCTTGGCTTGATCCGGTCGAAATTCCGGGCGGGATTCTCGTGGTCTTCGTCTCGGTCGTTTTCGTCAACTCGCCCACGGTGTTTCGCATCGTGCGCGGGCTGGCGCTCGACATCCATACCCGCGATTATGTCGCGGCGGCGCAAACCCGTGGCGAAGGGCCGTGGTATATCATGCTGTGGGAAATCCTGCCCAACGCGCGCGGGCCGCTAATTGTCGATTTCTGTCTGCGCATCGGCTACACCACGATCCTTCTCGGCACTCTGGGCTTCTTCGGCCTTGGTCTGCCGCCAGAAAGCCCCGATTGGGGAAGCACGATCAATCAGGGCCGCAAATTGCTTTCGATTTACCCCCACCCTGCCCTGCCACCCGCCTTTGCACTTTTGACCCTCGTTCTGGGGCTCAATCTGTTGGCAGACGGCCTGCGCGAAGAATCGCTGAGGGATTAACAGATGATGTGCCCACCGATCCCTGCCTTCACAAAGACGCCCGGCAAGAATCCCTGTTTCACTGCCATACGCAGTGCAGCCAGAGGGGCAGCCAAGGTGCAGCACCCCGATTCGGGCGTGAAAGGAGAACGTTAATGGCGAAAATCCATGATCACACCGATCACATCCTAGAAATCGACAAACTCTCGATCTCCTTCTTCACACGGTTGCGCGAAATCCCCGCCGTGATGGACTTCTCGGTCAATGTCGCCCCCGGCGAAGCCGTTGGTTTGGTTGGCGAATCCGGGTGCGGAAAAAGCACGGTGGCGCTTGGCGTAATGCGCGATCTTGGCAAGAACGGCCGCATTGTCGGCGGCTCGATCAAGTTCAAGGGCCGCGATATGGAGCGGATGAGCGAGCAAGAATTACAGGATGTGCGCGGCAACGAAATTGCCATGATTTATCAAGAGCCTATGGCCTCCCTCAACCCCGCCATGCGGATCGGCAAGCAGCTCATGGAAGTGCCGATGGTCCATGAAGGAGTGAGCGAGCACGAGGCATATCAACGCGCGCTTGAAGTCGTGACGGACGTGAAACTCCCCGATGCCGACCGTATGCTGCGCGCCTATCCGCATCAACTTTCCGGCGGCCAGCAACAGCGCATCGTGATTGCTATGGCCTTGATGTCAAAGCCTTCCTTGCTGATCCTTGATGAGCCAACAACGGCGCTTGACGTGACTGTGGAAGCCGCCGTTGTCGAATTGGTCAAGGATCTGGGCAAGAAATACGGCACCTCGATGCTGTTCATCTCGCACAATCTTGGCCTTGTGCTGGAAACCTGTGACCGGATCTGCGTGATGTATTCCGGCGAAGCGGTCGAACGCGGCGACATCGCAACCGTGTTCAACAAGATGCAACACCCTTATACCAAAGCCCTTTTTCGCTCCATCCCATTGCCGGGTGCCGACAAGAACAGCCGCCCGCTGGTCGCCATCCCCGGCAATTTCCCGCTCCCACATGAACGCCCTGCGGGGTGCAACTTTGGCCCTCGCTGTGATTATTTCGAAGCTGGCCGCTGTGACCGTGGCATCATCCCCATGGCCGAAGTGGAAAGCGGCGCAGATCATGAAACCCGTTGTGTCAGGTTCAACGAAATCGACTGGAACGCGCCGCTAACGCTCGGTGAGAAAAAGGAAAAACCGGAAGTTGGCAAGGTTGTACTGAAGATAGATAATCTGAAGAAATATTACGAAGTCGCCGCAAATGCGCTTTTCGGCGGTGGTGAAAAGCGCGTGGTCAAAGCCAACGAGACCCTGAGCTTTGAAGCCCGCGAAAGCGAAACCCTTGCAATCGTTGGTGAATCCGGTTGCGGAAAATCCACTTTCGCCAAGGTTCTCATGGGGCTGGAAACCGCCACAGATGGTGAAATCCTGCTTGATGGCAAGAATATCGAACACATCCCGATCGAAGACCGCGATACCAAATCCGTCGCCGATGTGCAGATGGTATTCCAAAACCCGTTCGACACGCTCAACCCTTCCATGTCCGTCGGGCGCCAAATCATTCGCGCGCTTGAGATTTTTCATATCGGCAAGGACGATAAAGAGCGCCGCAGCCGGATGCTTGACCTGCTCGATCTGGTGAAGCTCCCCCGCGAATTCGCCGAGCGTATGCCCCGCCAGCTTTCGGGGGTCAGAAACAACGCGTCGGCATCGCCCGCGCCTTTGCTGGTGGCGCACGGATTGTCGTGGCGGATGAGCCGGTTAGCGCGCTTGACGTCTCGGTGCAGGCGGCTGTCACCGATCTGTTAATGGAAATTCAACGCAACGAGAAGACAACACTCCTGTTCATTTCGCACGACTTGTCGATCGTGCGCTACCTAAGTGATCGGGTGATGGTGATGTATCTCGGGCATTTGGTTGAGCTGGGCAGCACCGACGATGTTTTTGCCCCCTATCATCCCTATACCGAAGCATTGCTTTCAGCCGTGCCAATCGCGGACACGCGAGTAGAAAAAAACATATTGTTCTTGAGGGCGATATTCCCTCGGCGATGAACCCTCCCCCGGCTGCCCGTTCCAGACGCGCTGCCGCTGGAAAGAAAAAGTGCCAGACGGCCTTTGCGACCGCGAAGTACCACCGGTGCGCCACCTGAGCGAAGGCCATCAGATCAAATGCCATCTCTCGGATGAAGAATTGGCAACGATGGAACCCGTTATCAAACTGGCCGAAACAGCAGCGGAATAGAGGAAACAGCAAATTTTGTGGTGCCACTTTTGTTATTGATGGTTACATTTGCAACCATTACATAAGCAACCATCATATAAGGAGACCACAAATGAAAATCGAAAAGATCCACCACGTCGCCTATCGCTGCAAAGACGCGAAAGAGACCGTCGAGTGGTACAACAAGAACCTGAACATGGATTTCATCCTCGCGATCGCAGAAGACCATGTCCCCTCAACCCATGATCCCGACCCATACATGCACATCTTCATGGATGCAGGAAACGGCAACGTTCTGGCGTTTTTTGAACTGCCGACCAAGCCGGAAATGGGCCGTGACCCGAACACCCCGATCTGGACACAGCACCTTTGCTTCAAGGTAAAAGACCGCGCTGAACTGCTTGACTTCAAAGAACATCTTGAGGCAAACGGCGTCGATGTGCTGGGCGTCACCGACCACTCGATCTTCCACTCAATCTATTTCTATGATCCCAACGGACACCGCTTGGAACTGGCCTGCCCTGACCCGGAAGAAGACAAGATGCTGGCCAAGCTCGACGCCGTGAAATGGGACATGCTCGAAGAATGGTCCAAGACCAAACGCGCGCCCAAACATGCCGAATGGATGCACACCAAGGAACTCGCTGACGTTTGACAAGAAAAAGGCCGGGTTCCTCCCCGGCCTGATTTACTTGTGCCCATCAATAGCGGATCAGCCGCCCCAGATCACCCGCACGTAATTGCGGGTTTCCTTGTAGGGCGGCACGCCGCCATGTTTTTGAACGGCTTGCGGACCCGCATTATAAGCCGCCAACGCCAGCCGCCATGAGCGGAATTTGTTATACTGCATCTTCAGATACCGCGCCCCGCCTTCAAGGTTCTGATAAGGATCATGCGGATTGACCCCCAGCGTCCGGGCCGTACCCGGCATCAACTGGGCCAGCCCGATCGCGCCCTTGTGCGACCTTGCCGAAACCTGCCAGCCCGATTCCTGCTGAACCAACCGCAAGAACAAATCCACCGGCACCCCATGGCGCTGTGCTGCCGCCTTTGCCATGGTCAGGTACGGCCCGCGATAATGCCCCCGGTAACTTTTTACAGCGCCGCCCCATTTTGACGGCGTATTCACGGCCTGAGGTTTGAGCCGGACCGATGCGCTATATTGCGCACGCGCCCGCGTATCGAGCACACGAGTCTGCGACTTGAAGATGCTGGACCGCTGCTTGGTCGAGAACATATCCGCCTTTGCGCTAATCGGCACCGCAAAGAGCAGCGCAGCAGAAAACGCGATTAGCCAACGCATATCCAAATCTGTCCCCAAGACTTCGTTGGTCGTCTTTATATTGATTTTTCGCGGAATTCAAAGCCCAAGCCCCAACCCACCTTCTGGGCGGCGTAATTTGGCCGTGCCAGCTCTTGCAATGTCACCACAAACAATGACAACGGATAAAACTTTAGGCTTTCCTTCATCGTTTTGCGATGGTGTAAGCTTCGAGACGATATACCGGGGAACTTCTTGAGGAGACTGCTATGGCTGGATCAGTAAACAAAGTGATTATCATCGGCAATCTGGGCCGTGACCCGGAAGTGCGCACCTTCCAGAATGGCGGGCGTGTGTGCAACCTGCGCATTGCCACTTCTGAAAACTGGAAAGATCGCAACACCGGTGAACGACGCGAACGCACAGAGTGGCACTCCGTCGCCATCTTCAACGAAAACCTTGCCAAACTGGCCGAGCAATATCTTCGCAAGGGATCGAAAGTGTATGTCGAGGGAAAACTGGAAACCCGCAAATGGCAAGATCAGTCAGGCCAGGACCGCTATTCCACCGAAGTCGTGCTTCGCCCTTATGCAGGCGAATTGACCTTCCTTGATTCACGCGACGGCGGTGGAAGTGGCGGCGGCGCTGGCGGCGGCGGAAGCTACAACGATGATTATGGCAGCCCTCAGGGCGACCAAGGCAGCAGCAACAACGCGCCGAGTCAGAATTACGACGACGAGATCCCGTTCTGACCCATCCCCTATGCATCGCGGACAGCCCAGCAATGGGCGTCCGCTGGACGGTCAGCCACACAGCCGTTCATGGCTCTCCAAGGCAAAACGGTCCGTCATTCCACTGATGTAATCCGTGACGATCCGTGCGAGCGCCTGTTCATTGTCGGCTTTTTGCACATCCTCGCGCCACTCCTCGGGCAATAATTCAGGCTGCGTAAGGTAAAGCGGGAAGAGATCGTTGATAACATCGGTCACTTTGTAGCGCATCTCGACTACGCTTGGGGCTCGATACATTCGTTCAAAAAGGAAATCTCGTATCTGTTTGAGGTCTCGCCATAGCGCGCTTGAGAACGTCACGACCGGGCGGCCCGCCTCGCGAATGTCTTCGACCGACTTTGGCGTCAGCCCTGCAAGATTGCCCTGAGTTGTCGCAATGACATCCTCCACCAACACACCGAAGAACCGGCGCAAGGCTTCGTGTCTGCGCCGATATGCATCAAGCCCCGGATACGCCTCATCGACCTGCGCAAAACAGCCTTCCAGAATCGGCAGGGTCGCAATCTCCGCTACGGTGAACAGCTGGGCGCGCAACCCGTCATGTAAGTCATGGTTGTTGTAGGCAATATCGTCCGCAAGTGCTGCCACCTGTGCCTCTGCACCAGCATGGGTGGAAAGCTCAAGATCGTGCCGGGCGTTATAATCCGCAAGGGCATAGGGAACGCTGCCCTCAATGGGCCCATTGTGCTTGGCAATCCCTTCGAGCGTTTCCCACGTCAGGTTCAGCCCGTCCCATTCAGCGTAGTGACGTTCAAGCGATGTGACGATGCGGATGGCCTGCGCATTGTGATCAAACCCGCCATAGGCAGCCATCAGCGCGTCAAGCGCCTCTTCGCCTGTATGGCCAAACGGCGTATGGCCCAAATCATGCGCCAGAGCGATGGCCTCCGCCAGTTCCGTATTGAGGCCCAAAACCCTTGAGATCGTCCGCGCAACCTGCGCTACCTCGATGGAGTGGGTCAGCCGCGTGCGAAAATAGTCGCCCTCATGTTCGATGAATACTTGGGTCTTGTGCTTCAACCGGCGGAAAGCCGACGCATGGATGATCCGGTCTCGATCACGCTGAAAACAAGTCCGGAACGCGCTTTCCGGTTCTTGATAAAGGCGTCCCCGGCTTTCTTTTGGGTTGGTTGCATAAACTGCGGGAACGTTTGCCATTTCTATTGCCTATGCTTGTCCGGAGGTTCATGCAGGCATATATTGCATTTGCAGCAAATGGAAAACCGCCGCGAAGGAAAGCCCATGTTAGTTCCGCCAAACGTGACAGAACGCGCTTATGACCGTCTGGCAGAAATCGGTGCTGGCGCGGACGGGAAGGCATTGCGCGTGGCCGTCGAAGGTGGCGGCTGTTCAGGTTTTCAATACAATATTGATCTCGATGCGCCAAAAGACGACGATGTGATCCTTGAACGGCAGGGGGAAAAGGTGGTCGTCGACAGTGTTTCACTGCCATTCCTTGCCGGTGCGACAATTGATTTCAGCGACGAACTGATCGGCGCGCGCTTCGTGATCGAGAACCCGAATGCTGCAACCTCCTGTGGTTGCGGCACTTCATTCTCCATCTGATCACGATTTCGGCTTACGCCGTGCCTCGGGCCGGAATTCGCGCGATGGCCTTATGCAGCTGAGCTTCATAAGCCAGGTAAAGCCCCGAGCAGATAACAATAGCGGCCCCAATATAGGTGTTCGCCTCCGGCCATTCTCCGAAAACAACCGCCCCAAGCAACACCATCCAAACAAATTGCAGCTTCATCAAAGACGTAGCGGCATGGGCCGGAAGCTCGCGCAGACCAAGCACCAGAAGCCACCGCGCCGCAAACAGCAATACGGCATAGGCAATGGCCCACCCCAAATCTGCAAGCGGCATCGGCTGCCACACGTAAGGTAACGCCGCTCCCATTGTTACAACAAAAGCCAGGTTGGGCCAGAAGACCTGCGCCAAAGCATTCCTCTCAAACCGGGCGATATAGCGCGACAAAACGATGGAAATCGTTCCAGTCAAAGCGGCCAGACCAGCAACCCAGTGGCCAAAGCCGATCCCTGAGACCCCTTCCGGAAAAAGGCAGAGCACACCGAGAAACCCGATACCAAGTGCCACCCATGCCGCCGGAGAGACGGTCTCTCCCAAAATGGGCCATGCGACCAGCCCTGCAAAAATCGGCATCATCCCGACAAAGAGAAAGACATCGGCAAAGGGAAGATGACGAAATGCGAGAAAAAGAATATTCCGGCCACAACCGTCATTGCCGAACGAAGCGCCATGGCGCGCGGACAGCGCGTGCGCATGGCCTGCCTGTCTTCAGGTTCCCGGCGCGCAGCAATCAGGCAAAGAAGGCATACAACCGTGCCCGAGACCGCAAACAACTGCGGCGCCGCATAGGTGGTCGCGATGTCCTTGGTAATCGCGTCAGCAAGGGCGATCAACGCCGCATAAAGCAACAGAAGCCCGGAACCGCCGCACATGAAAGCACGCATTCCAACTCTCGGCTGGCGCTGGCTCAAAGCCCACCTCCCGCCATTCCCGTACGGGAAAATCCTGCGAAAAAGGCATCAAAGCTATGGCTGGCCTGCTCTGCCAAAGTCAAAATTGCATGACCATCATCGGAGAGCGTTTCTGTAACCGTTGACCTCATGGTTTGCCAATCATCGCAGCGTGCATCGTCCAGCCGGAACATACACTCTGACATCGCCCTAAGTGGCGCTTGCCCGGTGTCGGGACGATGAAAGCTCATTCGCTCTTCAACAAGCGGCTGACCAAAGCTCCGCTCACCGATGACAGCCGCAAACCAGTTGCAAACCAGATATTCATGGTAATCATCGTGCACCTGTGCGGCCTCGCCGGTTTCCACAGAGAAAAGATGCGAGTGCCGTGTCAGCCAGTTTTCCCAGATAGCGGGTGGCGCAACACCAGAAAACCGCATCGCGACACATATTTCGGCCAACAGATCGGCGTTCTGATCCAGAAAGGCCAATGTTCCGGCAAAATCCAGACTTCTGCGCGCATTCTCGTCAATTCGCGGATCTTTGCGGCCATACTCACTGAGATAGAAGATCGTATGGGTCAGTTCATATGCTGCTTTTTTGTTTGGCATCGCAAAAGTGGCAGACCGCGAAATAAAGCTCCGCAAACGATCTTCCAGCCCACGATCATCGGGCAGCGGATCGCGGCCCCGCCGCAACATCAGCCGTCGCGCCTCACCACGTTGCAAATCCGAAAGTTCGGCTTCGGCCATGCCCTGTCGGGCGACCCAGTCAACGATTTTTTCACCCTTTCCACCGCCAAGTCCCAGATCTTCGAGATCAAGACAAATTGACAGCAAAAAGCGATAATATTGCGGGAAAAAGCCGATCCGTTTTTCGATCCCGGCATAAAGTTTTTCATGTATCGCGAGCGCAGACTCACTCAAATTTGCCCCGGAGCATTCAAGGACATTAAGCAGCTCGGCGTTTTCCTTCAGCCAAAACACATCATCGCCGAATCTTCGATGTTGCGCGAAAGAGCAGATAAGAGCGGATTGCCGGTTGGCTTCGCTGGCAATGCGGGAAGAGACGTTCAGTTGCACGACATTCGACATGGATTTGATCCTTTCTCAGTCTGGCGTTCCGAACGCCCCTTTCCCAGCCTAGGCGCTATCAGGCGCCGCAGGTGAACATTTGGATCGCGTCACCGTCATGCGCTTGAGTATAGCGTTGCGGCGCGGCACCGCAGGTGAACATCTCCACCGCATCACCTGCCGTCGTTGCACTACCTGATGGCGACGCGCCACAAGTGAACATCTCGACTGCTTCACCGGCTGCGATTTCCGCCCCAACGACAGGGCTTGCCCCACAGGTGAACATTTCAACTGCATCACCCATGTCGATGTTGGTGGTCAGTACGGGAGCCGCACCGCAGGTGAACATTTCGACGGCATCGCCATCGTGCAGGTTTGCGGAGGTTCCGGAGCGCTCCTCAAAAATGACATTAAGAGGTGTTTCGATGGTTTTGCGAAGTGCAGACATTGGCCTTCTCCTTGTTGGTTGTTTGCCTCTTCAGTTTGCTCGTCATACGTGTATTTGCAAATACTTTTTTCTGCTTAAACGTGTTTTCCGACCCTGAACTTGCGCCATCTCATCCTAGCCATTTGAATCCCCTACGTTTTTATTGGCAAAATAATTTGCCCCGCGTTGCCATACTTAAACCTCAGGCATCCCTGCTGAAGAGCCTTTCACGAGCCTGCGAATCATCCGGGCTCTCCATCGGCAACCTCAATTCCGCTGGTCTCAACCTCTATGCGTGGTAGAACGGCAATCACGGAGGCACAGATGAAAATAGCCACATTCAATATCAACGGGATCAAAGCACGGATCGAAGCACTTCCGGCTTGGCTCAGTGAAGCGCAGCCGGATGTCGTGCTGTTGCAGGAAATCAAGTCAGTTGATGAGACATTTCCTCGCGAACGATTTGAGGACATGGGTTACCAGGTCGAAACTCATGGCCAAAAATCTTTCAATGGCGTCGCCATCCTGTCGAAATTCCCTCTCGAAGACATTGTGCGCGGCTTACCTGGTGATGACGATGACGAGCAGGCACGCTGGATAGAAGCGACAGTCGTGGGGGATGCGGCTGTGCGAATTTGCGGGCTCTATCTGCCGAACGGTAATCCTGTGCCCGGCCCGAAATACGATTACAAAATGGCATGGATGGAGCGCCTGCTCTCACGCGCACGCGAACTTCTGGCCGGGGAAGAACCGGTTTTGATGGCTGGTGATTACAACATCATTCCCCAAGACGAAGATGCCGCTCGCCCGGAAGCCTGGGCCAAGGATGCGCTGGCTCTGCCTGAAAGTCGCGCGGCATTTCGGCGGATCATCAATCTAGGATTCACCGAGGCATTTCGTGCCGTCAATCAGGCATCAGAGAACTATAGCTTCTGGGATTATCAAGCCGGCGCTTGGAATCGCAATGACGGCATTCGCATCGATCATTTTCTGCTAAGCCCGCAATGCGCCGACCTGCTCGAAGATTGCCGGATCGACAAAGAAGTGCGTGGGCGCGAAAAGCCATCAGACCATGTGCCGGTATGGGTGCAGCTCGCGGCCTGAATATCTCGCGTTCCTTGACCTTGAATCAGGCAAGAATGAACATTCGATTTCTACCTACCGCGAACGAAGGAACCGCGCCAATGCGCGTGTCGAGCCGTCCTTATCCGTTGCATCGCTTTCGCCCTTCAGCACGGGTTCCAACGCCGTCGCCAGTTCCTTGCCAAGCTCCACCCCCCACTGATCGAACGAATTGATCCCAAGGATCACACCTTCGACAAAAACTCTGTGCTCATAAAGTGCAACGATCTGGCCAAGCACCCTCGGCGTCAGTTTTTCAAAAGCCAACGTCACCGAAGGCCGATCTCCTTCGAACACGTGCTGTGCCGCTTGTGCTTCCAGCTCGGCACCGGAATACCCTGCGGCGGCCATCTTCGCACGCGCCTCGTCAAGAGTCCGCCCGCGCATCAACGCTTCAGACTGCGCAAGGCAATTGGCTTGCAACAGCACGTGATGATGCGCCAGCGCGGGTTCGTGCCCCTGCTGCGCGATCAGGAACTCGCAAGGCACGATCTGAGTGCCCTGATGCAATAGCTGGTAGAACGCGTGCTGGCCGTTCGTTCCTGGCTCTCCCCAGACAATCGGGCCAGATGCATGGGAAAGCGCGGCTCCGGATTTTGTCACCCGCTTGCCGTTGCTCTCCATTTCAAGCTGTTGGAGATAAGCGGGCAGCCACAACAATCTTTGTTCGTAAGGTAAAACAGCGCGCGTTGGATAGCCCAAGCCCTGATGATGCCAAATGCCAATCAGCGCGAGCAGGACCGGTAGGTTTTCCTCAAGGGGGCTTGGCGAAAATGTGCATCCATCGCCGCACCGCCCGACAAGAAGTCGTTGAACCGATCAGGCCCGATTGCCAACATCAGGCTCAAACCAATCGGCCCCCAAACGGAATATCGCCCACCAACGTAATCGCCGAAGCCGAACACCCGGTCTGCGGCAATGCCAAAGGCACCGGTCTGCTCTAGGTCGCAGGATACCGCCACAAATTGCCCCGCCGGAGCAATAACGGCCTTTGCCATCCAATGCCGCACGGTTCGCGCATTGGTCATCGTCTCAATAGTCGTGAAGCTTTTTGAAGCGACAATCACCAGAGTGTGCGCGGGATCAAGTTTACGCAGCACATCTGCGGCATCCGCACCATCGACGTTTGAGATAAAATGCACGCGTGGCCCATCATGATAGGGGGCAAGAGCCCGCACTGCCATGCGCGGGCCAAGATCAGAGCCACCAATGCCAATATTGACCACATCGGTGATCGCCCCGCCCTGCCCTTCGAACCGCCCGGCCCTGACCGCTTCGGAAAAAGCCTTCATCCGCGCAAGGGTGGCGCGGATATCCGGCATCACGTCTTCATCATCCACGAAGACCGAGCCGTTCAGATTGCGCAAAGCCGTGTGCAAGACGGCGCGATCCTCGGTGGTGTTAACTTTTTCGCCGCGAAACATCGCATCGCGCGCGGACCCTACATTCGCACCCTCCGCCAAATCGAAAAGAACCGCCATTCCCGCAGAATCGAGGGCGGTTTTTGAATAGTCGAAATACATTCCGCAAGCCTGCGCCGAAAACGCCTCTGCGCGGGTTTCATCTTTGAACATATCAAGTATTCGCCGCGCCTTTGCGGCCTTGGCTTCTGTGGCAAGCCTCTTCCATGCGGCTTTCATGCTCATGGCGCCCAATGGACCGTGCAGTTTTCCAAGATTGCGGCGATCGGCGCCGTTTCCGGCGGCAAGCCTTGCGCTTTCTCCAGCGCATTGCGTTTCGGCGTTCCCGTCAGGATCAGATGCTTGTCCATCGCCTCATTCAACACCTTGGCTGACAGAGTGACCCTTGGTTCCGGAATATCCGTTCCACGCATCGGCACCACAACCGGTGCCGACTCCGACAGGGCCAACTCAAGATTGTCCCCTTCAGGAAACAGCGAGGCCGTGTGCATATCCGCCCCCATTCCCAACAGCACCATCTTGGCTGGCAATAAAGGCAACAGACGTGCCTCCAGTTCCGGCAAGACCGTTTCCGGTGTCATCGCTTCATCGTAGTACGAATGGAAAACGGCTTTGGCCGCCCGCCCGGTCAACAGGCGTTCCTTTATCATTCGGCTGTTTGAGCGAACATGAACTTCCGGCAACCAGCGCTCATCGGACAAAATGACATCAACCCGCGCCCATTCCAGATCGGCAGCGCAAAGGTTGTCAAACATCGGTCCCGGCGTCTCTCCGCCCGGAACAATAAACGTGACCCGGTCATCAACCAAAAGCGAGTTCTTCAGCCTTCCAGCCAACACATTGGCCAGATCAATCGCCATCATTTCTGCATCGGCGTATTCTACGAGTTTCATTTTCTGATCTCCCGCCAACGACGTCCATCACGGTGCATAAGCGCCAATGCCTCGGTTGGCCCCGAACTGCCAGAATCGTAAGGAATCGGGTTTTCCCCTTTTTCATCCCAATCCGCAGAGATTGGATCGGTCCACCCCCAGGCAGCTTCGACCTCATCACCGCGCATGAACAAGGTCTGGTCGCCTCTTATCACATCCATGATCAGACGCTCATAGGCATCTGGGACATACTGCCCCTCCACTCCCAAGGCCTCAGCGAACGACATATCAAGAGGCACGTCCATCAACCGCATCCCCCCTTGGCCCGGTTCCTTGATGGTCACACCCAGCTCAATCCCTTCATTGGGTTGAAGAACAATCGTTAGAATATTGCTGTGCCGCCCGGCATCTTCGCCAAATATCGAATGTGGCGCATCTTTGAAGACAACCGCTATTTCGCTGGTCCGTGCTTTCAGGCGCTTACCAGTTCGCAGATAAAATGGCGTTCCCGCCCACCGCCAGTTGCTCAGATGAGCCTTCAAAGCAATGAAACTCTCGGTGTTGGAATTCGGATCGCCCACATGATCAAGGTAGCTTGGCTTGTCCTCATCAGCCAGATATTGCCCGCGCACTATATCCTCCGATGGCACCGGATCGAGCGCCCGGATCACCTTCAATTTCTCATCACGGACCGCATCGGGGTCAAATTTTGCGGGTGGTTCCATCGCAATCAGACAGAGCAGTTGCATCATGTGATTTTGCACCATGTCACGCATCGCACCAGCACGGTCATAATATTCCTCCCGCCCCGCGACTCCCACGGTTTCCGCGACGGTAATCTGAATATGGTCAACGTATTGGCTATTCCACAGCGGCTCAAAAAGCATGTTGCCAAAGCGAATTGCCATCAGATTTTGCACGGTTTCCTTGCCGAGGTAATGATCAATCCGGTAAATTTGACTTTCATCGAAATGCTGCGCCAGCGTTCTGTTCAACGCTTTTGCGCTTTCCCGGTCACGCCCGAACGGTTTTTCAACCACAATCCGCGATTCACCATCGGCCATGCCATGCAGGTGCAACCGCTCTGCCAAATCACCGAAAAGCGAAGGACCAACCGAGAAATAGAAGGCCCGGATGCGTGTCATATCAATCAGATTGGCAAGAGTTCCCCAGCCTCCCTCTCCCTTGGCGTCAACCCTGCAATACTGAACCCCGTCGAGGAACGCTTTGAGATATGCCGCCCGCTCCCCGACACCGACCTGCGGGTCAAACTCGTTAATCGCCTCTGTCACGAACACGCGGTAAGCCGCCGTGTCCATCTCACTGCGCGCCGCACCGATCACCCGTGAAGGCGCCTGCATCTGACCAGCACAAAACCGTCGGAACAACGCTGGCAAAATTTTGCGCCGTGCAAGATCCCCGGTCCCACCGAAGACCACCAAATCGAACGGGTCAACCGGGATAACGCGTGGGGCCATGAAAGTAATCCTTTCCAAAGCATGTTGCCGCTTTTGCCATCTAATCTACTGGGCGACTCAAGTCCAAAGCGTTTCGGATTTAAGTTGAGACACGGGCTTCGCCATGCGCCATGCGCAACAATCAATCGCCGTGAGCGATTCAACATAAGATCATGATGCAACACTATGTCGAAACGCATTAGCCAATCAACTCGGGTTCACAATGACGTCAGATCACAGCTTGCCGCTTTTCGCAGTGCCGCACTCTGTTTAGCAAGGGAATGAACAACGAAAGCCGAATAAGAATGAAAGACCAGATCACAGCCAATCAGGGCAAGTTCGTCAACCCGCAGGTGACGAACGATGGCAGCCCCCGCGCCAGCGTGGCGCTCACCCACCCTGAAACACTTTGGTTCAACACCGGAACATTGTGCAATATCGCCTGCCTCAATTGCTATATTGAAAGCTCTCCAGACAACGATGCGCTTGTTTACCTGAAAGCCGCTGAAATCGCTGACTATCTCAAGCAAATCGAGGCGCGGAACTGGCCTGTCCACGAGATAGGGTTTACCGGCGGTGAGCCGTTCATGAACCCAGAATTTACCGCAATGCTGCGGCTCAGCCTTGAGGCCGGGTTCGACATTCTGGTGCTGACCAACGCCATGCGCCCAATGATGCGCCCCCGAATTCAGGCGGAGCTGCGCGCATTGAACACCGCCTTTCCCGGCAAGATGACACTGCGTATCTCACTCGATCATCACAGTGCCCGATGGCATGATCAGGAACGCGGCGCCGGTAGTTTCCAAACAACACTCGACGGCATGAAATGGCTGCGCGACGCTGGCATCAGAATGGCCGCAGCCGGACGCACAGTCTGGAACGAAAGTGAGGCAGAGGCACGCACGGGTTATGCCGCCCTTTTCGCCCGCTACGGTTTTGACATAGATGCGCAAGATCCCGGCCAAACCGTTCTTTTCCCTGAAATAGATACTCAGGCCGAGGTGCCAGAGATCACCACCGCTTGCTGGGCCACGCTGAACAAATCACCGGAAGACATCATGTGTTCTTCCTCGCGGATGGTGGTCAAGCGCAAAGGCGCCCAGACCCCAACCGTGCTGGCCTGCACGTTGATCGCCTATGATCCGCAATTCGAACTGGGGCAAACGCTTGAAGAGGCAGAGCAACCCGTTTTGCTAAATCATCCGCATTGTGCAAAATTCTGCGTGCTCGGCGGTGGCTCCTGCTCAGCGTAACGTCGGGACCCGCGCACAATCACAGGATCATGACGGCGTGCTCATCTCTCCGCCGCCCACAGCCGCCCGTACCCCGGTTGTCGATGGGCAGGATGTGGGCAAGCCGCGTGCCACGCGCACCGCGAGATAGGCAAACGCCTGTGCTTCAAGCATGTCACCGTTAAGCCCGACAGCTTCCACCGGCTCGACCGGGCATTCCAGAGCGGCAGACAGCATCCGCATCAATACCGGATTCTTGCGCCCGCCCCCTGTTACCAAAAGGCGGTCAGGGGCTACGGGGCAATGCTCCATGGCGCGCATCACGGCTGCCGCCGACATACCCGTCAGCGTCGCAGCGGCGTCAGCATCGGAAAGTTCCCCAACCAGACCGATCATATCGGCAAAGGCATCTCGGTCCAGAGACTTGGGCGGCATACGAAAGAAATAGGGATCATCCAGAAAAAGCTCCAGCGCGCCCTGCTCTACCTTGCCCTTTCGGGCCAGCGTGCCGTCCTCATCAAAGGCCAGACCAAGGCGCGTTTGCATCAAATCATTGATCGGCGCATTCGCCGGGCCCGTATCAAATGCCAGAACGGCGCCATCCTCCTCCGGGCGGGCTTTGGCCGGGTCAATCCAAGTGATATTGCCGACACCGCCAAGGTTGAGAATGGCCAATGGCCGCTCCGCCTTAATCCACTTGGCGCAGGCGAAATGGAAAAACGGCGCAAGCGGCGCGCCTTCGCCGCCCAAGCGCACATCCGCCGAGCGGAAATCCCATACCACCGGCACACCAATTGCGTCCGCCAACCGGGTGCCATCACCAATCTGATGGGTTCCTCGCCCGCGCGGCTCATGCGCAAGCGTTTGACCATGAAATCCAATAATCTGAGCATCTTGAAAGCGCGACAGAACCTCAATATGCGCGTTTTCTACAATATGGGTTGCGTCCTTCAAGTCATCTCCGGGCCATTTGCCAAGCGCCCCTTGAAGAATGCTCCGTTCTGCGTGGCTATAGGGCCGATACTGTGTCTCGCCAAAGGCAAATACCGTCTTACCATCTGTCTCGATCATGGCCGCATCCACCCCGTCCAGAGATGTGCCGCTCATTGCTCCCAACGCCCGAACTTTGCCTGTCCCCAACATGGTCTTTTCCTTGCGCTCAGCCCGCCTTATACAGACCCGCAAACCATAAGGGACAAGACGCATGACCTACCACCCCAAATCTGATTTCATGGGTGTCATGATCGAGCGCGGCTTTCTGGCCGATTGCACCGATTATCAAGGTCTCGACGAGGCTCTGACAAATGGAGTTGTGCCCGCATATATAGGCTTCGACGCGACGGCAAAAAGCCTGCATGTTGGTTCGCTCATTCAAATCATGATGCTGCGCTGGCTGCAAAAGACAGGCCACAAGCCGATTACCCTGATGGGCGGTGGCACCACCAAGGTGGGCGATCCAAGCTTCCGCTCAGATGAGCGCCCGTTGCTGACACCCGCTCAGATTGACGCCAATATCGCCGGAATCAGAAAGGTCTTCGCCGCATATGTGACTTATGATGACAGCCCAACCGGGGCGCTGATGGTCAATAATGCCGAATGGCTGGACAGTCTGAATTACCTCGATTTTCTGCGCGATATCGGGCGGCATTTCAGCGTGAATCGAATGCTGTCGTTTGAAAGCGTCAAATCCCGGCTCGACCGCGAACAATCGCTTTCGTTCCTCGAATTCAATTACATGATCCTGCAAGCCTATGATTTTCTTGAATTGAACCGTCGCTACGGTTGCCTCTTGCAGATCGGCGGCAGTGATCAGTGGGGCAATATCGTCAACGGGATTGACCTGACCCGCCGGGTGCTGGAGCAAGAGATTTATGGGCTTACCTCTCCGCTTCTGACCACTTCGGACGGCAAGAAGATGGGCAAAAGCCTGAATGGCGCGGTATGGCTCAACGCGGAAATGCTGAGCCCGTATGAATTCTGGCAGTTCTGGCGCAACACCACCGATGCCGATGTCGGGCGTTTTCTGAAGCTCTACACCGAAATGCCGATTGCCGACTGTGAACGGCTCGGTGCGCTTGGCGGCTCGGAAATCAACCAAGCCAAGATCACCCTCGCCAATGAGGTGACAACCCTGTTGCATGGCCCGGCCGCGGCAAAAGCTGCCGAAGCAACAGCGCGAGAAGTGTTCGAAAAGGGCGGTGTTGGCGATGACCTGCCAACGCTTGAACTCACGGCAGAGGAAATCGGCGAAGGCATATCGGCCGTGCAGCTTATCGTGCGCTCAGGTTTGGTGAAATCCGGCAAGGAAGCCAAACGGCTGATCGCAGAAAGCGGCGCGCGCGTCGATGACGCCCCGCTGACCGATCCGGGAATGATGTTCGATGCCACCGCTCTTGCCACGCCAATCAAGCTCTCGGCAGGCAAGAAACGGCACGCACTGGTGAAGCTCGCGGATTGACGAGCAGCCTCCGCCCCCGATCAGAGGGGGCGGATTTTCAAGCGGACAATGCGGTTATCATTTCGCACCAGCACTTCGAACCGGTAGCCATGGAATGAAAAAACCTGCCCCATCGTGGGAATCAGCTGCGCTTCGTGGATCACCAATCCTGCTACGGTATTGGCGTCCTCATCCGGCAATGACCAATCAAGCGCACGGTTGAGGTCGCGGATCGTCATCGCCCCTTCGACGATAAACTGCCCGTCTTCGGCCTTGCTCACCGGGAATTCTGCATCTTCATCGAATTCATCGGTGATCTCACCAACGATTTCTTCAAGAATATCTTCCAAGGTGATCAGCCCTTGCAGAGAACCATACTCATCCACCACAAGCGCAAAATGCGTTCGACGATGCAGAAATTGACGCATCTGATCATCAAGGGTTGTCGTTTCCGGTATGAAATAAGGCTTCATCGCCACGTCTGAGATATTGAATTCAGTGAGACGTTTGCGTGAAGGTGTCGTGCCAAACATCAGCTTGTGCATCCCGCGCAGCAAATCCTTGGCGTGAACCACGCCGATAATGTTGTCGGGATTATCCCTGTAAACAGGCAGGCGCGTATGATTGCTTTCAAGGCATTGCGCAAGGATCGCTTCAGGGTCTTGCGCCGCGTCAATCATCTCGATCCCCGAGCGATGCAACATGATTTCTTCTACCACGCGCTCACCCAGATCAAGCGCGCCAAGAATGCGGTCGCGGTCTTCCTTTTCCACCACACCTTCGGAATGCCCCAGCTGCAATGCCCCCGCGATTTCCTCGCGCACGGCAAGGATACGGCTGTCGGGATCCGCCCGGACACCAAAAAGGCGCAGCAAAAGACGGACGAGCCAACGCACGGCCGCAACGATGGGCGAAAACAACACGATCACAAACTGGATCGGACGGGAAACATGGCTGGCTGCCGCCTCCGCATTTGTAATCGCGTATGTCTTCGGCAGAACTTCGGCGAAAATCAGCACGAGGAAGGTCATCACTAACGTGGCCATCGCCACCCCGCCTTGCCCGAAAAGCCGCGAAAACAGTGCAGTGGCAAGCGACGCCGCAAGGATATTGACAAGATTATTCCCAAGAAGAACGGCACCAATCAGGCGTTCATTGTCTTCGGTAATGTCAAGCGCCCGGCGCGCCCCGGTTGAGCCTTTGTCAGCCTGACTGCGCAACTTGCCGCGCGAAGCCGCGGTCAATGCCGTTTCACTGCCGGAGAAAAACCCCGACAACACCAGCAGAAGCAATATTGCGACGCTCGTTATCCAAAAGGCGCTGTCGAGCAGCGTTTCATTCGGTTCCATTGCTCATTTCTGACTGGTGAAAGATCATTGTCTGTTATGGCCATCTGCAAGGCGCCAATCAAGGGCGCTTGGGTTTTCGGGCCATTGGGTGATGCTCAAACACAAGCTCCTGCAGGCGTTCATCAAGCACATGGGTATATATTTCCGTCGTTGCAACATCAGCATGGCCCAACATCATCTGAATCGAGCGCAGATCGGCACCACCGGCCAGCAAATGCGTGGCAAAGGCATGGCGCAATGTATGCGGGGAGACTTTTGCCGGATTGATACCCGCAGCCCCGGCCAACTGCTTGATCAGGTTGTGAAAGCTTGCCCGTGTCAGATGCCCTGTCTTGCCATGCGAAGGGAAAAGGAAACGCGATAGCGGCTTGCCATTTTTGCGCAACTCCTCCTGTGTCTGATCGCGCTCCGCCAACCAGGTGGCCAGTGCCACCCGCGCGGGTGGTGAAAGCGGCACCATGCGCTCTTTGCCCCCTTTGCCCATCACCAGCAGCATACGAGGATCGCCGCGGGCCGCCGCATCAGGCAATGAAACCAATTCCGTCACCCGCATGCCGGTGGCATAAAGCAACTCCATCAGGCAGGTATTGCGCAGTCTCTCTTCGGGCGAGCGACCAATAGCCCGTGCGGCCGCCAGAAGCGCATCAACCTCATCGTGGGTGAGCGTCTTGGGCAGCCGTTTTGGCCGCCCCGGCCCCCTGATTTCAATCGCTGGATTGTCGCCTCGAAATCCTTCTTCAAATGCAAAACGATAAAGTTGCTTGATGGCCGAGAGCCGCCGCGCACGGGTGCTTTTTGCCAATCCTTGCGCATCACAATGCACCAGATAGCTTTCAATATCGTCGCGCATCGCCGTCTCAACCTGCCGCTTTCGCCGCGCCAACCAGTTGGCAAAGTCGGCCAAATCCCGGCGGTAAGCGACTAACGTATTTTCCGCCGCCCCTAATTCGGCAGCGTGAGCTTCAAGAAAGGGTTCAATCCAATGGGTTGTCATCTCAAGTGCCCTGATTGAGCAGCATGAGTTGCAGGCTCGCCCGCCTTGCAGTGTCCTCAAGCCCAATGGCACGAAACCCGCGCAATGCATCGGTCAAATCATTGAAATTGCCTTCCACCCCACTGGAAAACAACGTCATCGTGGCAAGAATGGCCTCTCCGAGTTTTCCAGACTCTATCAATCGCTGGACCTCATCAGGCACACTCGGCGTTTCAAACGCTTTGGCAATGGCACGGGCCAGCGGATCGCGTGTAACGGCCTCTTGCGGGGCACCACGCGCCAGCGCGGCAAGGAAGCGTTCTTCATCATCTTCTGGTGTCAGCTTCGTGGCGACGGCCTCGTAATCCGGTGACAATAAACCAACTGCAAAGGCCAAACGGTGCGCTTCCCCGGTGAGCGGCAAACGCGTCAGCCCCTTGGCATAAAAGCGCGCAAAAGGCACCTCCAGATGCACCGATTGCATGGCGTCCCATGCGCGTGGAAGGGCCGCCGCAACGGCGCCCGGATCGCCCGATTGCATGGCGGTATCAAACCGCTGGATCGCCTCCACCCGGTCCCAGATACCGCCCGATGCCGCCGGTTGGCGGGCGGTATAGAGTTTGACCAAACGGTTTTCCGACAACGCCCCCGTGCGGCTCAGCCGTTCGGCGGCCTCCAGTTCGGCTTTCCAACCCACGGTGTCGCGCAAATCTGCCATGGCAAAGGCCCGCGGTAGATTGGCCGTCGGCAAAGGTGTGCCTGCGGCCTCGAACAAGCGAAACACGAGCGGCGTGATGTTGGCTGGTGGGGCGAGTTCAACATCGCTTTCTATCAACTCCGGGTCGATAAACAAGCTCACCAGATGTTCCTCGGTCGGGTTCATCAGTTTCAGAGCGCGCGCGGTATCGAGCGTGAGCGCAGCCGCGCTCCAATCGCCGGTGCGCGCAAGGCAGAAAATCCGCGTTGCCGTATCATCGGACAGAAATGGCTTTTGGGTCAGCAGGTTGCAGGCATCTTGTTCCGTCCCACTTAACAAAGACAGATCAAACCAAAGAGCAAAGAGGCCCGGCTTATCTGGCCCGGCCCGCTGCATCAACGCCTGCGCAGGTTCCACCGCCCCAAGCGCCATCAACTTATTCACCCGCGCCTTCAACATCTTGTAGCCGGGCCCAGCATCCCCGGGGGATCGGCCTCTGCTAGAATGAGCGTGTATAGCAGCGATTGCATCGCCGGCAGACCAAGCGGATCCTGGCGATTCATCGCCTGCACCAAATCTGCACTGCGGCTGGCCTGCCAGAACGACGCCGGTAGCCCGGTAACAGAGCTAGGCAATAACCCGACAGCATCGCGCCCGGCCTCGGCCAGCGGTGTTACGGTCACCTCCGGGGACATGGCACTTTTGGTGACAGACGGCTCCCTGCCCGGCGCGACGCTTGGCACACGGCTGGTCACGGGAACAGGATTATTCAGCCAGTCGATCGCCGATAGCGGTGATTGCTGCGCAAACGCAGCGCCGGGCAAAATCAGCGCGACAACCAGTGGCTTAATTCGCGTCCAGCTCAATGGTTTGCCGAATCTCCTGTGTGGGCGGGGAAAAATCCGCGCCGAAAAATGGACCTAGGTAAGCATAGCCTACCAGTGCCAATACTGCAAGAAATACCAGTATTAACAGCCACTTGAAGATACGCCCCATGTCTGCCCCGCCGCGTTCGCGTTGTCATTATGGCAACTTATAACTGGCCTTTTGGGCAAGATCACGCCATTCAGACCAAGATTATCAAAACAGGCAGGGGAATGCCGAAACTCATTCGGCCAAACCAACACAGAGGCATGGCGTTACAACTGAAGAAAACCGTTGTCCTCGTGGGCATGATGGGAGCCGGAAAAACCGCGGTGGGCAAAGCTCTTGCGGCAAAACTCGGCGTGCCGTTCCTCGATTCCGACAGCGAGTTAGAGACCGCTGCCAACCTGACCATCGCCGAGATCTTCGAGCGATACGACGAAGCATTTTTTCGCCGCAAAGAGACACAGGTTATCAAACGCCTGCTTGAAGCCAGCGACAAGGCGATCCTTTCGACCGGCGGTGGTGCATTTTTGGCCCCGGCCAACCGCAAGGTTATTTCGGCCAAGGGCGTTTCAGTCTGCTTGCAAGCCGATCTCAATCTGTTGTGGAACCGGGTGAAGCATAAAACCACGCGACCGCTGTTGCGGACCGATAATCCGCGCGCAACGCTGGCCGCACTTTATGAAACACGCGCGCCGGTCTATGCCTTGGCCGACATTTCGGTAGAGGCGCGTTCGGAATATACAATCGAAGATATGGCAGAAAGAGTTATCGACGCATTAAGAACGCGGTCGGGTGTGCTGGAGGAAAGCTCTTGAACGAAACGGTGCATGTGGCGCTGGGCGCGCGAAGTTACGAAATAGAGATCGGGCCGGGGCTGTTGGCTCAAGCCGGGCAGCGTATTCGCCCGTTGCTAGAGCGTGCTCATGTGGCGATTGTCACGGATGAAAACGTGGCGGCCCGCCACCTCGAAACCTTTTGCGCCGGGCTAGAAAACGAAGGTATTTCAGCGGCTTCACTTATCCTTCCAGCCGGGGAAGCAACAAAATCCTGGCCACAGTTCACCCGGACGGTGGAATGGCTACTCTCCGAAAAAATCGAGCGGGATGATGTGGTAATTGCTCTTGGCGGCGGGGTAATTGGCGATCTGACCGGGTTTGCCGCAGCCGTCTTGCGCCGTGGTGTGCGCTTTGTGCAAGTCCCGACCTCGCTTCTGGCGCAGGTCGATAGCTCCGTCGGCGGTAAGACCGGCATCAATTCGCAGCACGGCAAAAACCTGATCGGTGCATTCCACCAACCCAGTTTGGTGCTGGCGGATACGGATATTCTCGCCACTTTGCGAGAGCGCGATTTTCTCGCCGGTTACGGCGAGGTGGTCAAATACGGGCTTCTGGGCGATGCCGATTTTTTCCAATGGCTTGAAGCACATGGCCCGACGCTTGCCGCAGGTGACAGGCAGGCGCGGATCACCGCCGTCAAGCGCAGTTGCGAGATGAAAGCCGCGATTGTGGCGCGGGACGAGACCGAGCGGGGGGAGCGGGCGTTGCTTAATCTCGGACATACATTTTGCCACGCACTTGAGGCCGCAACCGGCTATTCGCAACGGCTCTTGCATGGTGAGGGTGTGGCGATCGGATGCGCGCTCGCGTTTGAGACATCGGCGCGGTTGGGGCTTTGCTCTCAAGAAAGCCCAAGCCGAGTGCGTGCCCATCTGAAACACATGAAGATGAAGTGCGATCTGGCTGATATTGAAGGTATTTTACCAAACTCAGATGCCTTGATAGAATTGATGATGCAGGACAAGAAAGTGCGCGACGGGCGGATCAATTTCGTCATGGCGCGCGGGATCGGCGAGGCATTCGTGACCCCGGATGTTGACCTGAGCGTGGTTCGATCTGTTCTCGATGACGCGCTGAAAGCCAAAGGTTAACGCCACCGCACGCTCAAAAACGTCTGTCTGCACCCCGGCTGGCACCCCGGCTGCACCCGGTATGGCGCCTGAAACGGGGCCGGTTAACGCGCGTTAAGGTTAACGCACCGCCCGCTCCCGCTTCATTTTGCCAAAAATATCCCGGGGAGAGGTGACAAAATGCCAACGCATTTTGCACCTTGGGGGCAGAGCCCCAGCTACGCCCGCAGACGCGCACCGCTTGGATCAAATGGCGGCTCACTTAGAATACGCGCCTTGTGCGGGCGCCCCAAAACCATGACATCGACCTGATCACCGGGTCCGGCCCCTGTCACATAGCCAAGAGCAAGGCTTTGCCCCACGCAATAGCCGTAGGCACCGGAGGTAATACGCCCGATACCGATACCATCCTTGAAGATCGGCTCGCCGCCGGTCGCATCGGCGTTGGAAGCGGTGACATCCGCTTCGTCAAGCGCCAGCAAGACCAAGTGTTCGCGTGGCGGGTTTTTCAGAACCTCTGCCACGGCGGCTTTGTTGAGGAAATCTTTTTCCAGCTTCACCAACCGATCAAGCCCAACCTCCTGCGGCCAGTATTCCGGTGAATATTCCCGCCCCCATGAGCCGTAGCCCTTCTCGATCCTGAGTGACATCAGCGCACGTGATCCAACCGGTCCGACGCCATAATCTTTGCCGGCCTCAAGCAACACTTCGTAGAGCCGCAGCTGATCGGCCTCTGCACAGTGCAGCTCCCAGCCAAGATCTCCGGTGAACGAAACCCTGAGCGCCACGCATGCCACCCCACCAAGGTCAATCCGTTGTGAGCGCATGAACGGGAAATCCTTGGTCGCCAAGGATACGTTGGTTAACCGTTGCAACATCTCGCGTGATTTAGGCCCGGCGACGTTGAAGCCGCAAATCGCTTCTGTCAGGCTCTCGAAACGCACAGTCTCGGGGCGTGGCACGGCATTGAAAAAGCGCCGGTGATAACGCTCCGCCATGCCCGACCCGATGATCCAGAATTCATCCTCGGCCAGCCGCGTCACGGTGAAATCCCCGGCGATGCCGCCGCGTTTGCCAATCAGCGGCGTGAGACAGGACCGGCCCACGGCGCGGGGCATGTTATTGGCGAAGATGGCGTTGAGCCAATCAGCCGCCCCTGCCCCGGTAACGCGGTATTTGGCAAAGTTCGAGATGTCGATGATGCCCGCATGGTCGCGCAGCATCCGGCATTCTGCCCCGACCGGCGCCCACCAATTTTGCCGGGTAAAGCCGTTGCTTTCGCGCGTGCCCGGCGTATCGGAAAACCACAGCGGGTGCTCCCAGCCATAATTAAGGCCGAAAACTGCGCCGTGGGCCTTTTGCGTCTCATACGCCGGGCGGGTACGCACCGGGCGGCCCGCGGCGCGCTCTTCATTCGGGAAATGAATCGAGAAACGGTGCGCATACTGATTCTCGACCCGCGCCTTGGTGAAAGCCTTGTCGGCCCATGCCCCAAAACGCGCCATGTCCCATGCGAACATGTCGTATTGCATTTCCCCCTCGACCAGCCACTGCGCCACCATCAGCCCCATTCCCGCCGATTGCGAGAAGCCCGGAATGATGCCGTTGCAGCAGAAATAACCGCGCAGTTCCGGCACCGGGCCAAGCAGCACATTGGAATCCGGCGACCAGATCATCGGCCCGTTGATCACCCGCTTGATCCCGGCGGTGGCGGCAACCGGAACCCTAGTCATCGCGCGCATCACGTTTTCTTCGATCCGCTCAAGATCATCGGGGAAAAGATCATGCGCGAAGTCGAGCGGCGTGCCGGTCTCGGCCCAGAATCTCATCGCCCGCTCATACGCGCCGATCAGCAGGCCTTTGCCCTCCTGACGCATGTAATATTCGCCATCGCGGTCGGCCACCGATGGCAGGCGGCGCTCAAGCCCGGCAATCTCGGGGATGGTTTCGGTGACGAAATACTGGTGTTCGGTTGGCATCAACGGCAAATCGACCCCGGCCAGCGCCGCCACCTCGCGCCCCCAAAGCCCGGCGGCGTTGATGACCCACGGGGTTGCAATATCGCCCTTCGGGGTGCGCACGATCCAACTGCCGTCCGGCTGCGCCTCGGTGCCTGTGACCGGGGTGAAGCGGTGAATTTCCGCCCCGCGCTGGCGCGCGCCAGTGGCATAGGCCTGCGTCACGCCGGAGGGATCGACATTGCCGCCATCGGGTTCATACATGATGCAGCGGATACCGTCGAAATTCACCAGCGGGTGCAGGGTTTCGGCCTCTTCGCGGGAAACTTCGGCGAAATTCATCCCATAAAGCCGCGCCTTGGCCGCTTGCAGGCGCAATTGGTGTTCGCGGTCTTCAGTCTGAGCAAGATAAAGCGAGCCGGGTTGAAACACGCCGCAGCTTTGGCCGGTTTCGGCCTCAAGCTCTTTGTAGAGCGTCATGGTATAATGCTGAAGCCGCGAGATATTGGCGCTGTCATGCAACCCGTGAATATTTGCCGCCGCGTGCCATGTGGAGCCGGATGTCAGCTCATCCCGCTCAAGCAGGACGACATCGCGCCAGCCCAGCTTGGCCAAGTGATAAAGGATCGAACAACCGATCAATCCGCCGCCGATTACAACGGCCTGAGCATGGGTGCGCATCTGGGTCTCCCGCTTTGATCCGGATACAGAATTACGCCGAACCAGTGCGATTGAATTGCTGGATGCGACACGCGGTGTCGGTCAGAGGCAAAGCAAAGCCGGCTTAGCCCCTGCCCCGTGCAGAAAGGCGCTGCTTCGCCGCGCGTTGCCCGGCGGGGCCGGACGCGCCGGCCAGCATGGCCAGCGTCTCATCAATGGCCGCGTTCACTTCAGGCGCATCGGCGGCGTAATGGGCAATTGCATCAATCGAAAGCCGGTAAAGCGTTTCTGTCGAAACCGGAGCAAGCCGGAGGTCGGGAAACCGGGCCTGCGCTTCGGGCGCATCAGTGTCGTTTTGCGCAGCCAGAGGTGCTACGCGCTTGAGCAAGGCACCAAGACGATGGATCACATCAATTGCGGTTTGCGGATCGTTCACACCGGGCGAAAGTGCGCGGCTGGCAATTTCACTGATCACCGAAATACAGAAACGCGGATCCTGATCGAAATTGCGAATGTTGCCAATCACGATCTCTTCGGCGAGATCCGCAATTGCGTCGCGATCAAGCGCGTCACTATCGCCCGCGCCGGTATCGGATTTCGGGCGAACATGGATCAGCGGCGCGCCTTTGGTCACATAATCACCCGGTTGCACCGCGAGGGTGAGCGTGGCGTTAAGTTGCTCGGCCTTCTTTTGCAGGCCGTCCATATAAAACACCTGCACATAGCCATCACGCGGGGAGACCGCGGCGGGTGCCTCGGCAGAGCGTGAAATCGCAACCGCATCGGCTGGCACGGCCCCAAGTGCCGGGTTCTCGGAATACATTTTCAGCGTCGTGTTCGCCCGGCGTTGAAGCCCGCCAAGTGTGGAATCCAGCGCGCCCAGATCTTCGATGTGGTTGATCCAGCGAATGATTGACCAGACCAGCAACAGCACGACGACCATGGTAAACATGAACAACACCACGCTTTCCTTTTCCCCCATCAGCGGCGTGGCGCGCAGCACGATGCCGATGAGCGAGAAGAGAAAGGCACCGACAAAGGTGGCCAGAACCCCATGCACAGTTGTGTCGGTGCGCATGATGAAGGTGCCGCGATGGCTGATTGAGGAGGCGGTGTTCTGAAGCGACGAGGTCAGCACAGAAAGCGAAAAAGTGGTGACAGTGAGCATCACCGAAGCGAGTGTCACAAGAATGGTATCGAGCGATTTCGTGGTAAAATAGTCGCCCAGCCAATCAGGGATGAAGCGCCCGAAAACGGTCGCGACCAAAAGCGAAACCAATGAGAGTGCCGCAATCAGAATGACGCGGGTGACCAACCTGCGCGAGAGGCGGCGAAGACGTAGAAGGAAGCTCTCAAGCATGTCTCGACGGACTCGTTTTCTGTTGCAGCAGCGCGCGTGGCCCAAGAACAGGAGGCTGGCCATGGCGATGAATGTCAACCGTTTCCGGCGTGCCGGGCGCGGCCAAACCCCGGAAAACGACCATCCCTGTCGCGGCGTGACATGCGCGTGGGTTTGCGGCAGGTTCTCTTACAGGCAAAATGCTATGAGGAACGCGAAATGAAAACCACGGCGAGGGTTGTTGTCATTGGCGGCGGAGTCGTCGGCTGTTCGGTGCTTTATCATCTGACGAAGCTTGGCTGGAGCGATGTGATTCTGCTGGAGCGCGAGGAGCTGACCTCGGGCAGCACTTGGCACGCGGCGGGCGGGTTTCACACCCTTAACGGCGATACCAACATGGCGGCGCTTCAGGGGTATACCATCCGGCTTTACCGCGAGTTGGAAGAGATCACCGGCATGTCCTGCGGGCTTCACCACGTCGGCGGGGTGACGTTGGCCGACAATCAGGAGCGCATGGACATGCTTTTGGCGGAACGCGCCAAGCATCGCTACATGGGGCTGGAAACCGAAATCGTCGGGCCCGAAGACATCGCCAGAATTGCGCCTGTCACCAATACCCAAGGCATCATCGGCGGGCTTTACGACCCGCTTGACGGGCATCTTGATCCTTCGGGCACCACCCACGCCTATGCCAAGGCCGCAAGGATGGGCGGGGCCGAGATCGAGACGCATTGTATGGTGCGCGAAACCCGCCAGCGCAGCGATGGCACATGGGACGTGGTGACAGACAAGGGCACGATCCATGCCGAACATGTGGTCAACGCAGGTGGGCTTTGGGCGCGCGAAGTGGGGGCAATGGCCGGGGTTTACTTCCCGCTGCACCCGATGGAGCATCAGTATATCGTGACCGACGATGTGCCGCTGATCCTTGAAATGAAGGCCGGAGGCGCTGAGCATCCGCATGTGATGGACCCGGCCGGGGAAAGCTATCTCAGGCAAGAGGGTAACGGGCTTTGCATCGGGTTTTATGAGCAGCCCTGCCGCCCTTGGGCGGTCGACGGAACGCCATGGACATTTGGCCACGAATTGCTGCCCAATGATTTTGACAAGATCGAAGACAGTATCGCCTTTGCTTATCAGCGGTTTCCCGATCTGGAGCGCGCTGGGGTGAAATCGGTGATTCACGGGCCGTTCACCTTCGCCCCCGATGGCAACCCGCTGGTCGGGCCTGTGCCGGGGATGCGCAATTACTGGAGTGCATGCGCGGTGATGGCGGGGTTCTCCCAAGGTGGCGGCGTCGGGCTGATGCTGGCGCAATGGATGGTCGAGGGCGAATGCGAGCGCGACACCTTTGCGATGGATTGTGCGCGCTTTGGCGACTGGATTACGCCCGGCTATACAAGGCCCAAGGTGATCGAGAATTATCAGAAGCGTTTCTCGGTCAGCTACCCGAACGAGGAGCTGCCAGCCGCGCGGCCATTCCGGCAAACGCCGATGTATGATCTGTTTGACGATATGGGTGCGGTCTGGGGCGCGCAATACGGGCTTGAGGTGGTCAATTACTTCGCCGGCCCGAGCGAGCCGCGTTTCGAGGAGCCATCGTTCCGACGCTCGAACGCTTGGGAGGCGACGGCGCGCGAGGTCAAGGCGGTGCGCGAGGCGGTGGGCATCAACGAGGTGCATAATTTTGGCAAATACCTTGTCACCGGAGCCGACGCGCGCGGCTGGCTCGACCGGATCATGGCCGGGCGCATCCCGAAACCGGGGCGGCTTTCGCTAACGCCGATGCTGTCCGAAAAGGGCCGCTTGATCGGCGATTTCACGGTCTCGTGCCTAAGCGACGACGCGTTTCAGTTGACCGCAAGCTATGGCGCGCAAGCCTTTCATATGCGGTGGTTTTCCGCCAATGAAACAGATGGTGTGCGGGTCGAGAATATCTCCGACAGGTTGAACGGGTTTCAGATTGCTGGCCCGAAAGCGCGCGAAGTGCTGCAAGCCAGCACACGCAGCGATATTTCCGACATGCGGTTCATGGATCTGCGCCACCTGAGCATCGGAATGATCGATTGTCTGGTTCAACGGGTTAGCTATACCGGCGATCTTGGGTTCGAGATTTATTGCGACCCGATGGCACAGCGCAGCCTGTGGGAGGTGCTTTGGGCAAAAGGTGAGCCGATGGGGATGCGCCCGTTCGGGATGCGGGCGATGATGTCGCTCAGGCTCGACAAGTTTTTCGGCTCGTGGTTGTCGGAATTTTCGCCCGATTATACGCCGGGCGAAACCGGCATGGACCGCTTCATTGCATGGAAGAAAAACACCGATTTCATTGGCCGCAAGGCGGCGGAGGCCGAGCGCGAAGCGGGGGCCGCGCGCCAGCTTTGCGCCTTCGCGGTGGAGGCAGAGGATGCCGATGTACATGGCTATGAGCCGATCTGGATCGACGGCGCGGTGAAAGGTTTCTGCACCTCGGGCGGGTATTCGCATCACGCAGGTCAGAGCATCGCATTGGGGTTGATCCCGCGCGCGAATGCCGCCGATGGCTTGGCGGTGGAGATCGAGATTCTGGGCGAGATGCGCCCCGCACGGTTGATCACCACGCCGCTTTTTGATGCGGATGGCGCGCGGATGCGCGGTGTCTGACGTTCTGATCCTGATCCCGGCAGCGGGGGCCTCAAGCCGGATGCGTGGGGCGGACAAGCTCTTGGAGCCGGTTGACGGCGTGCCATTGCTTGAGCGCCAGACCCGTGCGGCGCTGGCAAGCGGGGCAAATGTTCTGGTAACCGTATCAAGGGATTTCCCAAGCCGCGCGCGCGTGTTGCAAGGCATAACTGATCCCGGTTTGGATGTCTCAGACGACATCGACGGGCGCGAAGGCATGGCGGTTTCCTTGCGCGCGGGGGCGTTGGCCGCACAACAGGCACAGGCCACCGGGTTGATGATCCTGCCCGCCGACATGCCGGAAATCACCGCTGCGGATATTGCCGCCATGCTGGCCGCGTTCCGCACCACTCCGCAGGCGGCGCACCGCGCCACCAGTGCGCAAGGCATTCCCGGGCATCCGGTGCTCTTCCCGGCGCGGTTGTTTGATGCGTTAAGCAGGGTGAGCGGCGATCAAGGCGCGCGCGACGTGTTAACCGGAGAAGACCTGCGCCTGACCGCCTTGCCCGGCGATCACGCGCTTGTCGATCTTGACACGCCGGAAGATTGGGCGGCGTGGCGCAAGGCCCGCTCCGGCGCGTCAGGGCAGGTTTAGGCCACGCGCCCGCGTCTGACGATCGCGTCCGCACCACTGGACGCGGGCCATGGCAGGCGGCCCGGTGTGGCGGTTGCGGTGATGTTCTCTGTCATTGGTCGCGCTGCGTTTTGCAGCACAATTTCGCCATTGGTGGCCTGATCGCGCATGATCGGCGGCAGGACAATGGCGGCGACGCCCTGAAATACGATTGAATCGGTGTCGTCGCAGATGATGCCTTCCGCCGGTCCCATCCATTCGATGCTGACCGGGATTTGCAACTGCGACAGGTCGATGATGCTGTAGGGCGCCCTGCCGGGACCGCCGATCAGGCGGTCTTCGCCAAGTCCCGGTCCACGCGGGCAGATCTCACACACCGCTCCTGCCGGGAAATCAGAGGCGTCAAACAGAATGGGATCAATCAGAATCATGACTTGGCTCGCTGCTCTTTGTTTTCGCCTCACTTTCCCGGCCAATCGCGGCGGAATTGATGCGGCAGCGTGTCAAAATTCAGCCAAGCCAACAAATTTGAAGGGTTTTACACGAAATCCCACACGAAAAAGGGGAAGAGGCAGACACCTCTTCCCCCTGCCCGAGCAAAGCTTCCTCTGCTTTGGGCGGCTGCATATCCGTTGATGTGGATTTGGGCGGACGGAGCCAGCGAGCAGCAAGGCTCCGTCCTTGGTTGAGTTCCCGGATGGTTGGCTCAGCGAACCAGCAGGCGGGCCTCATATTGCTTCAGCGAACGGCGCGCGGAGGCGTAGTTTTCCACCCCGTCCACCGTTTGCAGATCGGGGAACAGTGCGAAAATCTCGTCGCGCTGCTCTGCCCCCAAGCCGCCAAGCACATTGGCGCCGGGCTGGAAGCTTTCGGTCCAGGTGCCGTTCGACAGGACGACCTCGTGTTGGTCGAACATGAAGTGGACATAAGTGACGCCAAGCGTGCCAACCTCATCCACACCGGGCAGGTCGGTGAGGTGTTTGGCAGCAGCCAGAACCTCGCGCTCCTCGAAATAGAGCTGCGCCTTGTCGCCGGTCATCAGCAGACGGTGCTGCGGCGAGACAAGAATATCGTGCTCGGGCAGGTTATCGCCAAGCGCGCCCTTCTGGATCAGGATCGGGCGCAGTTGCGGCGCGCGGGCCAGCTCGAAGCCGGTCAGCGTGCGAGTGCCCATCCAGCGGATTTCCTGAATGCCATTGTCGCGGGTGATGATCTTGTCACCAAGCGTCAACTCTTCAACCATGCGCTCGCCCTTTGGCGTCGCGATGGCGGTGCCGGGGGTGAAGCAGGGCACGACATTCTCGATATCGTGGAACTCACTGGTGCCGGTTTCAGCGCCGGTATCGTCGAAATAGTGAACGATCCCGTCTTCGCGGTCCGCGGTGGTGTATTCCACACTGAGCCCGCCGCCAGTCGGGGCCGAGCCGGTAAGATCGAGCGTGTCGTAGTCATACGGCAGGCCATCGGCCGGGTTGATGCCGCCCGGTGAGGAGCCACCATGAACGTAATCGCCGACATTGCTGCCGATGATCGTGTCGCGGCCGCTTTCGCCGTAAACCGAGTCAGCCCCTTCGCCGCCGATGATCGTATCCTCGCCCGCGCCGCCGGTGATGCTGTCTTCGTCGATGCCACCATCGAGGTAGTCATCGCCATTGCCACCCAGAAGCGTGTCGTCATCATCGCCGCCATAGATGGTATCGTCGCCCTGACGGCCATCGAGGAAGTCGCGATTGTCGTCCGGGTCGGGATCGGTTGCGTCGGGGATGTCGTAAGTCCCGGCGGTATCATCGCCATAGATCACGTCATCGCCATAGCCGCCGGTCATCGTATCGGCACCCTGATCGCCCAAAAGCGTATCATCGCCCATCCGGCCACGAATGACGTCATCATCAATGCCGCCATCAATCACGTCGTTTCCGTCGCCACCATCAAGGCTGTCATCATCGTCTTGGCCGAAGATCGTATCGTTCCCCAGCCCGCCAAACACCGTATCCATACCGTTGGTCGGCACAGGATCAGTGGCATCAGGTTCCTGACCCCAAAGCAGGGTACTATCGCCTGCATTGATCCAGTCATCGCCATCGTTGCCTTCGATCATGTCAGAGCCGTGGCCACCGATGATCGAATCGTCACCTTCGCCACCGATCACGGTGTCATCGTCGATTCCGGCATTGATGGTGTCAGCCCCTACCCCCGTCGATGTAATCGGCATCGTCGCCGGTTTCGATCGAGTCGTCGCCGCCTTCACCGAACACGGTATCCATACCGTCGGTGGTGTTCGGGTCGCTGGCAATCACACCGCCCGCGCCATCCGGGATCGGCAGGTTGGGATCGTCACCGACATAGTCCGAGAAGGTGTCGATGCCGACAAGAATGGTATCGTTGCCCTCACCACCATGCACGCTGTCGGCACCTTGCGGGTCGGTAATCAGGTCGTCGCCATCGCCGCCATCGATCACGTCGTCGTCGATGCCCGCGTTGATATGGTCATCACCCGCACCGCCCTGAATGGTGTCGCGGTCATCGCCGGTGGTGATGGTGTCGTCGCCATCGCCGCCATCGACCGAATCGCGGTCATCTTCCGGGTCGGCATCAACCGGGATACCGGGGAAAGTGGGCACGTCGATCGCCGGATCGGAACCTGACGTGTCGATCACGTCATTGCCGTCACCACCAAGTGCGGTATCGCTGCCATCGCCACCCGACAGGTTGTCATTCCCTTCGCCACCATCAAGCAGGTCGTCGCCGCCTTCGCCATAGAGCGAATCATCGCCCACTTCGCCATGAAGGTCGTCATTGCCTTCGCCGCCGAACACGCTGTCGTCGCCAAGGCCGGCATGAACCGTGTCATCGCCTGCACCCGCTTGGACCGTATCCTGCTCTGGCGGGTTGCCGGGCATGTTATCGCCATGGTCGATCAGGTCGCCTTGCGGGTCGCCGGTGTAATCGAAGTCGATATCATCGTCGCCGGGCGTCCCTTCGACGATATAGTTCGGTCCAAGATGGCCGTCGGTCGTGGAAAAATTGATGTCGGTCAGCATCACGCGCTGATCGCCGGTGCCGCCGTTCTCATAGCCGACCTCGATACGAGAGACCGGGCCTGCGATCTCGATCAAGGCCGAGCCGGTCGGATCTGTTGGATTGACCCCGTCGGGGCCACCTTCCAGCGTCCCCGCGCCAGCGGTAACATCGGCACCGGGGGTGATGGTCACCGGCACCTCGTTGCCATCTGCGTCGAAGGCATGAATGTTAAGCATATCAAGATGATAGGGGCTTGAGGACGAAACATCGTCCGTGCCGCTGTCGATATCGTTGATACGGAAGCTGACGTTCTGGACGTTGTCGCCGTAAGCGTCATCGGTTGCTGCAAAGGAAATGGTGGTCGCCGATGTTTCATCGACCCCGCCTTCACCGCCATCCCCAAAGAGCTTCAGAAACGAATTCGAATCGAACCCTTCCGGGCCGCCAAAGCCATCCGAGTTATAGGTGAACGCCTCGGCGTGTTCATCCTGAGGTGTGAAATCCACCGTGACGCCAACGCCGCCGGTATCGACCGTTTGTGTCGGTCCCATATTCGTGCCGAAAGCCCCGAAAAGCCCCCAATTCAAAGTCAGATCAGCCATCGTTCAAGACCCTTTCATCACCACCCGGGCAACAGTGTTCCCAGACTCTGCCTGTGGCCCGATCAGGCGCACAAACGTCACATTCGGTTCCGCGCGATACACGAGGTCGGACAGGAAAAGGTCGAGCAAGCAGACAGGTGCGGGGCACCTTAATGGCAGCTTCGGCGCAAAGTTCGATTCTGCAGCGAATCGCGCTCTGCGCTCCTTTTCGCATCTTGCCGATGCATCGCAGTTCAGCGGCCGCCCCATGGCCAACAGACATGCCCCCCAGTTCGGGCAGATTCAGTAATACCCTGCCCCGGACTTTCGGCAAACGAGATTTTGACGGGAAAAGGGCACTCATGCTCCCCCTGACCGAAGTGTTGCCACGGTTTTGCCATAATTCAGCAGCTAATTGCGGTGATTGTTTCCAAGACAGGCCACGCGAAATCACAACGTTAACGCTTTGTTTACGGGGTGAAGCAGGCATGGGTGGGCGCCAGCGGGTTGACCGCACGTGTCGGGCCGCGTTTCTGATACGGAAACAATGGATCCGGCTCGATCATGCCGAAAAAATGTTCATGCTGGTGAAGAGCGGCCTGCAATTGGGCACGTGATTGTGCCCAATGCGGGCATTTTCCGATAATTGAACACAAATCACCGACAACTGGCACGAATCGCCTGTGCCCGTGGTCAACCGGCACGAATCGCCTGTGCTTCTGAGCGAGCTCAATTCGCACAGGCAAGCGCGTTATGTGATGCAAAGTGTCACGCGGTCCCGGTTTCGCGCGCCCGCGCGTGCGGGGCAAACCGGGAAATGGTACCCAAGGCCGGACTCGAACCGGCAAGCCCGTGAAGGCGGGGGATTTTGAATCCCCTGCGTCTACCAATTCCGCCACTTGGGCGTGACACGGCCCCGTTTAACCTGTTGGCCCGGACGCGGAAAGCCCAAAATGCGCTTCCCTGCCCCGGTTTGGCGTGTGGGGGGCCATTTTTTGCATTTCTCGCAGGGTTGGCGCCATGCTAAAGCGTTTCGACTTATTGTTGAATCACGACAATATGCCGAAACGCTCACGACGATTGACTGTTGCGCGCGTTTCGAGAGGCAAAATCGGGGCGCACGGGCCATGTTACGCAGTTTATATGCCTGGACGATGCGGCTTGCCGATCATCCGCGCGCGCTTTGGGCACTGGCGGTTGTGGCCTTTCTGGAAAGTTCGGTGTTTCCGATCCCGCCCGACATTATCATGATCCCGATGATTCTGGCGCGGCCAAACCGGGCCTGGCTGATCGCCGGGGTGGCGTTGATCGCGTCTGTTCTCGGCGGTATTCTTGGGTATCTCATCGGTGCCTTCGCCTATGACCTGATTGGCCTGCCGATTCTTCAGACCATGGGCAAAGCCGATGCCATGGCCGCCTTCAACACACGGTTCAACGATCTTGGCTTCTGGGCGGTGCTGGCGGCGGGAATGACGCCGTTTCCCTATAAGGTGATCACCATCATGTCAGGCTGGACGGGAATGGCCTTCGGCACGTTTCTGGCCACGTCCATATTGGCGCGGGGCTTGCGGTTCTTCATCGTGGCTGCCCTGTTGTGGAAATTCGGTGCACCAATTCGTGATTTTATCGAACGCTGGCTGGGCTTGATGTTCACAGCATTCGTGATCATGCTGATTGGCGGATTCATAATGGTAAAATATCTATGACAATTTCACGCCCTGCGCTGATCATACTGGCCGCCGGAGGGTCGGCTGCGCTGCTGGTCGGCGCGTTCCTGTTTCAACATGTCGGCGGGATGGCCCCGTGCGAGCTGTGCCTATGGCAACGCTGGCCACACGCGGCGGCAATCGTGATCGGGCTGGTGGCGCTGATGGTGCCGGGGCGGGCCATCGTGCTGCTTGGGGCGCTTGCGGCGGCGGCGACAAGCGGCATCGGCGTTTATCATACCGGGGTTGAGCGCGGCTGGTGGCCGGGGCCGGATTCATGCACCGGCAGCGGCAATGCGCTTGGCGGGCTGAGCGGGGGTGACCTGCTAAGCACCAGCGGCCCGTCGGGCGTGGTGATGTGCGACAAGGTGGCGTGGGAAATGCTGGACCTGTCGATGGCCAGCTGGAATGCGCTGCTTTCGCTTGTTCTTGTCCTGCTCTGGCTTTGGGCGGCGCGCGACCGGGTCTGAACCGCGCGCAGTTTGTCACTAAAACGAGTCACTGCAACGAAACGGCCCCCGGCGCTTGGGGTTCGCCGGGGGCCGCCTCTCAAGGCATCGAAACAGCCGGACTGTTAGCCGTCCGAAGGCGCCTTAAGCAGACCAGCCGCTTCGGCCGCCTTGACCTCATCCGCGTTAAGCGCGCCATCGGCGTCGGTGTCCATCGCCGAGAAGCTCTCGGCTGTGACATCCGGGCTAACGGCCTGCACTTCTTCGATCGACAGCATGCCATCGCCATTTGCATCGGCAGCAGAGGCACCGGCGCTCATTGCGACGGCAGGAGCGATGGCAAGGCCAAGGGCGGCAAGGCTGAGTAGGGTACGTTTCATGGGTCTTTCTCCTCATATCAGTAGGTTGAGAAGGCAAGGCGCCTTCGGGGGCCATCAAGAGCCAAAGCGGAGACGTGCGATAGCGGGCAACGCGGATGGGCCTGTTTCGGGCTAAAAGACGCCTTTCGGGCGGTTGAGCGGTGGCGGGAGTTGGCCGGGTAAAATCCCGCCGGTGTGCAAATGGCGGAAAAGCGCGCGGGTGCGGCCCGGTTCCGGCGGGGAAGCGCCCGAAAAGCGCCCTGCGGGGCAGTATTCACCCGATGGGCGGGGAATTGCCGGAGATTCGAACGGCCCCGGCAGACCCAACCAAAGAAAAAGGGGGCCGAAGCCCCCTGTCAGTTTCGCCGTTCAAGCTCACTCTTTGATTTACCGCCCGGTTTTTGCCTGCGGCTTGAACGTCGTCAGGGGCGAGCGCACCCGCCCCGGAACTCTTAGCTACACCCGCTTGTCGCGCCGCAGGTGTTGCATTTCATGCAGGTGCCGTTGCGCACCAATGTGTAGTTGCCGCACTCGTTGCAGGCTTCGCCTTCGTAGCCCTGCATTTTGGCCTTGGTGCGCGCATCCATCTGGGTCGCGCCTGTGGCCACCGTGCCGGAGGAGACCGCCGCCGTCCCTGCGCTCATCGCGACCGCACCGCCCGCCTGTGCCATCGCCGCCGTTTCGGGGACCAGCGTTTGCAGTGATTGCAGCGGGTCTGCACCAGTCATCGCGCTTAGCCCGGCCTGCCCGCCATTCAGCACCAGCAATTCCTGCGGCATACGCTTGCGCAGATAGCCGGTCGAGCTGACATGCTTGAGCACTTCGAGCGAGCGGGTCGCCGCACTTTCCGACATCTCGGAGATGTTCGGCAGACCCTCGTGCTCGCCATGGCCAACATCATCGAAGCTCGCCCCTTGCGGCTTCACATGCGCCAGATCGGTGCGGTCAAGATAGCTGACCGCAAGTTCGCGGAAGATATAGTCGAGGATCGAGGTGGCGTTCTTGATGCTGTCGTTGCCCTGCACCATCCCGGCCGGTTCGAACTTGGTGAAGGTGAAGGCATCGACGAATTCCTCCAGCGGCACACCGTATTGCAGGCCCACAGACACCGCGATGGCGAAATTGTTCATCATCGCGCGAAAGCCTGCGCCCTCTTTATGCATGTCGATGAAAATCTCACCCAACTCGCCATCTTCATATTCGCCGGTGCGCAGGTAAACCTTGTGCCCGCCGACAACCGCCTTCTGGGTATAGCCCTTGCGGCGTTCAGGCATCCGTTCGCGGTGCGAGCGCACGATCTCCTTGACGATGACCTTTTCGATGACCTTCTCGGCCAGCACCGTTGCCTTTTCATGCAGCGAGCCGCTTTCAAGCGTTTCGGCCGCTTCGTCGTCATCCTCGACCAGAGCCGCCGCAAGCGGCTGGCTGAGCTTCGAGCCATCACGGTAAAGCGCATTGGCCTTCACCCCGAGCGACCAGCTAAGTTCATAGGCTTTCTGGCAATCCTCGATTGAGGCGTCATTCGGCATGTTGATGGTTTTCGAAATCGCCCCCGAAATGAAGCTTTGTGCCGCCGCCATCATGGTGATGTGGCTTTCGGTCGACAGGAACCGCTTGCCGGTCTTGCCGCAGGGATTGGCGCAATCGAAGATGCTGTAATGCTCGGTCTTGAGATGCGGCGCGCCTTCCAATGTCATCGTGCCGCAAACATGGTCGTTGGCGGCGTCGATCTCGGCGCGGGAATAGCCAAGGTGGCGCAGCAGATCGAAGGTCGGATCGTTCAGCTTTTCAACCGGGATGCCCAGCGTGCCGGTGCAGAAATCCGCGCCCAGCGTCCATTGGTTGAAGACAAAGCGGATATCGAACGCGCTTTCCAGCGCGGCTTCGATTTTTTCAAGCTCTGCCTGACCAAAGCCGTGGCCGATCAACGAGGTGTGGTTGATGCCGGGCGCATTGCCAAGCGAACCGTGCCCGACGGCATAAGAAACGATCTCTTCAATCTGTGCCGAGCCATAGCCCTGCTTTTCAAGTGCTGCCGGCACCGAGCGGTTGATGATCTTGAAATAACCGCCGCCTGCCAGCTTCTTGAACTTGACCAGCGCGAAATCCGGTTCGATCCCGGTGGTGTCACAATCCATCACCAACCCGATCGTGCCGGTCGGCGCAATGACAGAGACTTGCGCGTTGCGGTAGCCGTGCTGCTCACCAAGTGTCAACGCTTCGTCCCAGACTGCCATCGACAGATCGACAAGCCGTGCATCGGGGCAATGGCTGTGATCCAGCGGCACCGGCTTGGTCGCCAGTTGCTCATAGCCTTCGGTGGCACCGTAAGCGGCGTTGCGGTGGTTGCGGATGACGCGCAGCATATGTTTCGCGTTGCGCTCGTAACCATCGAACGTGCCCAACTCACCCGCCATTTCGGCAGAGGTGGCATAGGCAACACCGGTCATGATCGCACTCAGCGCACCGCCAAGCGCGCGGCCCTCGTCGCTGTCATAGCCATAGCCCATGTTCATCAACAGCCCGCCGATATTGGCATAGCCAAGCCCCAGCGTGCGGAAATCGAACGAAAGCTGCGCAATCGCAGGGGACGGAAACTGTGCCATCATCACCGAGATTTCCAGCGTGATCGTCCAAAGCCGGGTAACGTGGATGTAGTCTTCGACCTGAAACTCGCCATCCTGAAGGAAGGTCAGCAGGTTCATCGAGGCAAGGTTGCACGCGGTATCATCAAGGAACATGTATTCCGAGCACGGGTTGGAGCCGCGAATGGCGCCATCTTCCGGGCAGGTGTGCCATGCGTTGATGGTGTCGTGATATTGGATGCCCGGATCGGCACAGGCCCAGGCCGCATGGCCGACCTGATGCCACAGATCGCGCGCCTTGATGGTCTTGGCGACCGACCCATCGGTGCGGCAAACCAGATCCCAATCGCTGTCCTCTTCGACCGCCTTGAGGAAGGCATCCGTTACCCGGATCGAGTTGTTTGAGTTTTGCCCGGAGACAGAGGCATAAGCTTCGCTGTCCCAGTCGGTGTCATAGGTCGGGAATTCGATCGCGCCGTACCCCTGACGCGCGTAGTCGAGCACGCGTTTGACATAGGTTTCCGGGATCGCGACCTTTTTCGAGGCGCGGATCGCGGTTTTGAGCGCCGGGTTCTTGGCCGGGTCGGTGGCGTCTTCGAGCGTGCCATCCCATTTGGCGATGGCGTCAAAGATGCCGTTCAGCTTTTCTTCGTGCATCTTGGAACCGGCCACGATGGACGCGACCTTCTGCTCTTCCTTGACCTTCCAGTTGATGTATTCTTCGATATCCGGGTGGTCGGCATCGACGATGACCATCTTCGCCGCGCGCCGCGTGGTGCCGCCGGATTTGATCGCACCCGCCGCGCGGTCGCCGATCTTCAGGAAGCCCATCAGGCCCGAGCTTTTGCCGCCGCCCGAAAGCGGCTCATTGGCCGCGCGCAGATGCGAAAAGTTGGAACCAGTGCCGGAGCCGTATTTGAACAGGCGCGCTTCGCGCACCCAGAGATCCATGATCCCGCCATCGCCCACCAGATCGTCAGAGACCGACTGAATAAAGCAGGCATGCGGTTGCGGATGCTCGTAAGCCGAGGATGAGCGGGTCAGCTCGCGGCTTTCATGGTCGACATAGAAATGGCCCTGGCTTGGCCCGTCGATGCCATAGGCCCAGTGCAGGCCGGTGTTGAACCATTGCGGGCTGTTCGGCGCGGCGCGCTGCGTGGCCAGCATATGACGCATCTCATCATAATAGGCGCGTGCGTCTTCTTCGGTGGTGAAATAGCCACCTTTCCAACCCCAATAGGCCCACGCCCCGGCAAGCCGGTCGAATACCTGTTTGGAGGATGTTTCGCCGCCCTTTTCCGTGGTCTTGCCTACTGGGACCGAGCGCCAAAGGAATTCGGGAACATTGTCTTCCTTGACGCGCTTGAGCTTGGCGGGAACCCCTGCTTTGCGGAAATATTTCTGCGCAATCACATCGGAGGCCACCTGGCTCCAGCTTTGCGGTACTTCGACCTCATCGAGGCGGAAAACGATTGTGCCATCGGGATTGCGAATCTCCGATACGGTTTTCACAAACGCGATATCCGCATATGCATCTTGGCCTGCCTTGGTGAATTTTCTCTCGATCTTCATTGCCCTGTCCCGGCTCCTGTGTCCCCAAAAAATTCCGCTCTCAGGCGGTCTGACTTCCGGTATCGGAGACAGGTAGAACGCAGCCTTGCGTGAGTGCGGACCAAACCCGACTCCCCGCAAGAGCGCCGCTGGAATAGCTGGCTTCTGCTTGCATTTTGCTTTTCTACCTGCCCGTCCGTGTGGCCACTATATGTTGTGGCCTTGTCACCGGCCTACACAATCTGGCGTGTCAGAGCGTGTCGGGTCAACAGGTTTATTTCAGAAATTTCGGTAATTTCCTGTTGACCGTTTCATTCCCGCAATCCTTGGCAACGCTGCCGCTGATTCACCGCTTATGTGCGGGCGCATGGGTGGAGCTGTGGATAGTTGGCGAAACGATAGGATTTCGGCAGGGTTATGCAATCATCGGCTTGGGGATCAGGTTGTGGAACGCTGCGCCGACCGGCCCATCTTGGCACTCGGCAACGCCATGACAAAAATATGCGGCCCGCCACGGCGTCTGTGGCGATGATGGCACAAGGTGGATGCGACAATGGCGAATCACACCCCGACGCGGCATAGGCGCGCTCGCTCGTGGATGGGTGCCGCCACGATCAACCGGAGTTTGTCTGCTTGGAAGTTCCGGGAAACCGGGAAACCTCCGCAGGCTGGACGACTTCGGGAAAATGCGCCGACTCCGGGAAAACAGGTTTTCCCGCTGTCGGCCAGCGCGCCCGCTTTGCGGGCGCTTGGTCGGGACGGCAAGATTCGAACTTGCGACCCCCTGTACCCAAAACAGGTGCGCTACCAAACTGCGCCACGCCCCGGACCGTGGCTTTCTCTACAGGTGCCCCCTGCCCTTTTCAACAGGCAATACGCTCCTTACTCCGATAGATCGCGCTCTGATCACAGAGCCACCTTCGGGGCGTCAGTCACCTCACCGCAATCTGACACGCCACGCACAAAGAAAAACGGCCCCGAGGTTTCCACCGGGGCCGTTTCGCTGCAATGATAACAAGGCTTACTTAAGCGCCTTGTCCGTAATCTCATGAGTCCATGCGCCTTCCGGCTTCTTGGTGATCACCGGGTCGGAACCGCCAGCCAGCAGCGACTCCACCGTGCGCTCATAATCCGCCGGATCAAGCTCACCATTGCTACCTTCGGTGAGTTTGGTGACTTCGCGCATCATGAACTTCTGATGCTCTTCGGTCTGTGCACCGGTTTCGTCATGGTCAAGCACGATCTCCGCTGCCTCATCAGGATGCTCAGAGGCGTATTTCCAACCCTTCATCGACGCGCGCACAAACCGTGCCATCTCATCGACGAATTTCGGGTCCTTCAGCCGGTCTTCCATCACGTAAAGACCATCTTCCAGCGTGGCAACGCCCTGATCCTCATATTTGAAGGTGATCAGATCATCCGGTGAAATTCCCGCCTCAAGAACCTGACCGTATTCATTATAGGTCATCGTCGAGATACAGGCCGCCTGTTTTTGCAACAGCGGATCGACGTTGAAGCCCTGCTTGAGCACGGTCACGCCATCAGAGCCGCCATTGGTCGGAATGCCAAGATGGCTCATCCACGACAAGAACGGGTACTCATTGCCAAAGAACCAGACACCGAGCGTCTTGCCGGGGAAATCGTCCGGGCTTTTGATGCCGCTTTCTTTCAGGCAGGTCAGCATCATGCCGGATTTCTTGAACGGCTGGGCAATGTTGACCAGCGGCAGCCCCTTTTCACGCGCAGCCAGCGCCGAGGGCATCCAGTCAACCATCACATCAGCGCCACCGCCAGCCATCACTTGCGTCGGTGCAATGTCCGGCCCGCCCGGCTTGATCGTCACGTCAAGGCCTTCATCGTCGTAGTAGCCCTTGTCCTTGGCCACGTAATAGCCGCCGAACTGCGCCTGCGTGACCCATTTGAGTTGCAGCGTCATCTTGTCTGCCGCATGGCCAGCCGTGGCCATCAGCCCGGTCGAAAGCGCCGCTACGATCCATGTTTTCATTCGCATAGTTTGGTTCTCCTTGTTGGTCGTTTTTTCATCGTTAGTTCCCCTTCAACCGCGCCGTTGCGACGGGTGCCAGAATGTCACCCCCCGCTCGATCAAGGCGACGAGGCCGTATAGTGCCGTGCCGGTGACAGCCGAAACGACGATTTCAGCCCAGACCATATCGATCCCGAGCCGCCCCACTTCCGTGGAGATGCGAAAGCCCATGCCCTTGGTGGGAGAGCCGAAATATTCCGCCACAATAGCACCGATCAGCGCCAGCGTGGTGGCAATTTTCAAGCCGTTGAAGATGAACGGCATGGCCGCAGGCAAACGCAGTTTCAAAAGCGACTGGGTGTAACTGGCCGAATAGGTGCGCATCAGGTCGCGCTGCATCCGGTCGGTCGCTTCAAGCCCCGCCAGCGTGTTCACCAGAATCGGAAAGAACACCATGACGACAACCACGGCAGCCTTGGATTGCCAGTCGAACCCGAACCACATCACCATGATCGGCGCAACGCCGACCACCGGCAGCGCGGCCACGAAATTGGCCACCGGCAGCAATCCACGGCGCAGGAAATCCACCTTGTCGATCGCAATCGCCACGGCCACCCCGGCAAGACTCCCGATGATAAGGCCGCTCACCGCGCCTTTGAGCGCGGTTTGCACCCAATCGACCCACAGAATATCGGTGGAGCGCGCAATCGCCGCCCAGATCGCCGAAGGCGCGGGCAGGATGGCAGGTGGAATATCGAGCCCGCGCACGAAGGCTTCCCATGCCAGCAACACGAAGATGCCAAAGCCAAGCGGCCATGCGATACGCTCAAAACGGGTGGGTGCGCGTTGTCTCATACCGGGCGCCCCCCATCATCCGCCGGGCGACGGCTTCCACTCCGGCCACCATCCAGATCAGCCCGGCCGCAAGGATCGCGGCGGCAAACAGCGCCGACCACATGATCATCGGTTGGCCAAACTGTGACCCGATCAACATCCGCGCGCCAAGCCCTGCAATCGCGCCGGTGGGCAGTTCACCAACAATGGTGCCGACAAGCGCCGCAGCGATCGAAATTTTCAGCGAAGCAAAGAAATAGGGCAGCGAGGCCGGCAGGCGCAGTTTCCAGAACACCTGTGCTTTTGTCCCGCCATATGTGCGCAATAGGTCAAGCTGCATCGGGTTCGGTGTGCGCAAGCCTTTGACCATCGACACCAGCACCGGAAAGAAGCTGAGATAGGCCGCGATGATCGCCTTGGGCACGATCAGGCTGCTGAAGCCGATTGCGCTGCTTAACACCACGATCATCGGGGCCAGCGCCACCACCGGGATAGTTTGCGAGATAATCGCCCACGGCATGAACGACAATTCCGCCACCCGTGACAACACGATCAGCACCGCCAGCCCGACCCCGAACACGATGCCGATGGCAAAGCCCACCATGGTTGAGCGGAAGGTGATGAAGCCGTGATATACAAGGCTGCGTTTTGAGGTGATGTTCTTCTCGAAGGTGTTCTTGTAAAGATCCTGCGCAATCTGGTGCGGCGCGGGCAGCTTGGCACGTTTCTGATCCATCGTGCCTTCGATCTGCTGAACCAGCGTCGGCGTGGTTCCGGCACGCGCCGCTTGATCCATTACCCAAGCGCGGTTCATCAGGAACGAACCGAGATACCAAAGCCCGATGATCGCCACAACAACGGTGAGGATTGCAGAGAGGTTACGCATGGCAAACCTCCATCCGGCATGGCCTTGAACTTGTGCTGGCGGGGTCAGTCATCATAAGCGTGCCCCGCTCTCAGCCCCTCGCGGACGCGTTGGGCAATGGCCAGAAATTCCGGCGTGTCGCGGATATCGAGCGGGCGTTCCCTTGGCAGCGGGCTTTCGATCACGTCAGCGATCCGGCCGGGGCGCGGGCTCATCACCACGATCCGGGTCGAAAGGTAAACCGCCTCGGGGATCGAGTGGGTGACAAAACCGATGGTCTTTTGCGTCTTGGCCCAAAGCTTCAGCAACTCTTCATTGAGGTGGTCACGCACGATTTCGTCAAGCGCGCCGAAAGGCTCATCCATCAGCAATATGTCGGCGTCGAAAGCCAGCGCGCGCGCGATGCTGGCGCGTTGCTGCATCCCGCCGGAAAGTTGCCATGGGTATTTCTTGCCGAACCCTTCAAGATCAACCAGTTCCAGCACGTTCCTGACGTTCTTTTCCTGCTGCTCTTTGGAATAGCCCATGATCTGAAGCGGCAGCTTGATATTGCCCTCGATGGTGCGCCACGGATAAAGCCCGGCGGCCTGAAACACATAGCCATAGGCGCGCGAACGGCGCGCTTCATCGGGGGTCATGCCGTTCACGGTAACACGCCCGCCGGTCGGCTCCTCAAGGGCTGCGATCACCCGCAGGAAGGTTGTCTTGCCACAGCCGGACGGGCCGATAAAAGAAACGAAATCGCCCTTCATGATGTCAAGACTGACATCTTTCAGCGCCTGAACCGGGCCATCGTTGGTTTCAAAAGTGAGGTCGAGCCCCTCGGCTCGGATCACCGGAGTTTGGTCATTCACGCTGCGCGCTCCCATAGTTTCGGTTCGGCGAATTCCACGCTGTTGCCCGCCGGGTCTCGCACATAAACAGACCGCGCGCCGTTCGGCCAACGAAAATCGGCCTCGATGGCGATACCGGCACTCTGCAAGAGAGCGGCCCAGCTTTCCAGCACTGCGGCTTCGACCGAAAAACAGATATGCCCCGGCCCGGTCGCGCCATGTGGCGGCACCGGCATGGCCGGGTTCCCCGGCGGCTTGCGGGCTTCTTCGGCCACAAACAACAGCACAATCGTGCCGCCACAGCGATAGAAAATATGGCGTGGCGGATGGCGGATCACCTCTTCAAGGCCAAGCAGATCGCCATAGAACGCCTCGGCCTTGTCGAGATCGTCAACATAAAGCGCAGCTTCCAGCACGCCGTCGGTTTGCAGCGCCACTGCTTACACCCCCGTCACGGGAATGCCGCTGCGCTCAATCGGCTTGGGCGCGGTCAGTTCCTTCCACTGTGACAACGCGCGGTTGACGGTGCCGTTGGGCTCACGCGCGACAAACTTGCCGTGGCCTTCCTCGGTGCGCATATCGCCATCGTGAACCGCGACATGCCCGCGCGACAGCACGAAGCGCGGCAGGCCTCTGACATGCTTGCCCTCGAACACGTTGTAATCAATCGCCGATTGCTGGCTGTCGGCGCTGATGGTCTTTTCCTTTTCCGGGTCGAGCACCACAATATCGGCATCCGCGCCCACCAGAATCGCGCCTTTTTTCGGGTAGCAATTCAATATCTTGGCGATGTTCGTTGATGTGACAGCGACGAATTCATTCATCGTCAGCCGCCCGGTGCCAACACCTTCGGTCCAGAGCATCGGAATGCGGTCTTCAAGCCCGCCGGTGCCGTTCGGGATCTTGGTGAAATCGCCCACGCCGGTGCGTTTCTGCTCGGTGGTAAAGGCGCAGTGGTCGGTCGCCACCACCGAAAGAGAGCCCGATTGCAGCCCGGCCCAAAGGCTGTCCTGATGCTTCTTGTTGCGGAACGGCGGTGACATCACCCGCCGCGCGGCGTGGTCCCAATCCTTGTTGAAATACTCGGATTCATCCAGTGTAAGATGCTGAATAAGTGGCTCCCCCCAGACCCGCTTGCCCTGCATCTTGGCGCGGCGGATCGCTTCGTGGCTGTCTTCGCAGGAGACATGCACCACATAAAGCGGCGCGCCGGCCATATCGGCGATCATGATAGCGCGGTTGGTGGCCTCTCCCTCGACCTGCGGCGGGCGGGAATAGGCGTGCCCCTCGGGGCCGGTATTGCCCTCGGCCAGCAGCCGCGCGGACAGCTCCGCCACCACGTCGCCGTTTTCCGCGTGAACCATCGGCGTCGCGCCCAGCTCGGCCAGACGCAGGAAGCTGGCGTAAAGCTCATCATCATTGACCATGAGCGCACCCTTATAGGCCAAGAAGTGCTTGAACGTATTGATTCCACGCTGTTGCACGACGGTCTTCATGTCGTCAAACACCTGTTCACCCCACCATGTCACCGCCATGTGGAAGGAATAATCGCAATTGGCGCGGGTCGATTTATTGTCCCACCGCTTCAGCGCATCAAGCAGGCTTTCGCCCGGATTGGGCAGCGCGAAATCAACCACCATGGTGGTGCCCCCGGCCAGCCCGGCGCGCGTGCCGCTTTCGAAATCATCCGTCGAATAGGTGCCCATGAACGGCATCTCAAGATGGGTATGCGGATCAATCCCGCCGGGCATGACATAACAGCCGGTCGCGTCCAACTCCTTGTCGCCCTTAAGGCCCTGCCCGATTTCGGTAATCACGCCGCCCTCAACGGCGACATCCGCCTTATAGGTCAGATCGGCGGTCACAACGGTGCCGTTCTTGATGACTGTGGTGCTCATGGGAGGCCTCCTTATTCGGTTTCAGGCAGGAGCGCCGCAACATCGGCGATCTGCGTATTTGGACATTTCTCATGCATTACATCGCCCAGCGTCAACACATGTGTGCGCAACAAGGCGGGGATTTCAGCGCTCGGGATGGTTTGTCCGGATTCGTCGGGTTCGCGCAGATCGCGGATGGCGGCAAGCGGCGCGAGTTCTTCTTCGCTCCAGCCGTCATCGCGGGCGTATGCCAGCGCCAGCGCCGCTTTGGTGCCGATCCTGACCACGGCCATGCGTGGCTTGATACCGGATTTTGCGAGGTCGGGCACCCGCTTTGCAATGGCGTCAATGGCTGATGAAACCTTTGCACAGGCTTGCACTTGGGCGTGCGCCCCGCTGGCCCCGACAAGAACGGCAAGCATCAGCGCACTGCCCCATATGCGCGCTGAGATGGAGAGGCGCGGCGCGTTCAATGGACTGTCCCGAAGACGCTGACCGCGTCGCCATGCACCCCGATATCGACGGGGCCGTATTTCGATTCAACCGCGAGCGAGAACAGGCCGGCCCAGGGAATATAAATCACCCGATAAGCACCATCCGAACGGGTCACGGCAAAGCAGGTCTCGACCATCCCGCCACAGAACAGCACCTCAACTTCCTCCGGTTCGATCATGGCCGCGCGAAATTCGCTGATCGTTTTGCGGTGCCAGACAGGCGACATCGGCGCAACCTGCCCGACCGTGCGCAGATTGCCTGCGTCGGGGTCATAGTCATAGAGTTCGGCGGCTATGAGGGCGGAAATATCCACCCGCTCGGTTGAAGATGACACCATCATCCTCCTCCCCGCGCGCCCCGGACCCGATCCGGGGCCGCTGCTTTCAAGGCAGCAAATACGCCACGTCGCGCCAATGCGGATTGGCGGAAAGGATCAACTGGTCTTTCCACGCGCGCCGCCAACGTTTCAAGCTGCGTTCGCGCCGCAAGGAGGTGTCGAAATCGGTGTGTTCTTCGAACCAGACAAGCGTTTTGATGTTGTATTTGGCGGTATGTGCGGACAGCCCCGCGCGATGGGCTTCGATCCGGACGCGCGGATTGGACGAGCGCCCGATATAGAGCGCGCCGCCAGGGCGCGACGCCATGATATAAACCCAATGCGCCATGCCCCGACTGTGGCGCGTATTGGTTAACCGGATATGAACCCCGCTCCGGGCTTGCCCCGAAGCCGTCGGCCCGTACCGGCGCGAGGTCCCGGGGCAAGCCCGGGACGGGTGTGCGGTGCGGCACCGTCATTCCACGATCCCGGCTGTCTCCACAACTGCGTGCATAAGCACTTCCGCCCCGGCGGTGGCCCAGTCTTTCGAGATATCCTCGGCCTCGTTATGGCTTAGCCCATCGACGCAAGGACACATCACCATTGCCGTCGGCGCCACCTGATTGACCCAGCAGGCATCATGCCCCGCCCCCGAGATGATATCGCGATGCGAATAGCCGAGCCGTTCGGCGGCGTTGCGCACCGCCGTAACACAGCCTTCATCAAAGGTGACCGGATCGAAACCGCCCACTTTCTCTATCTCAAGGCCAAGGCCCATCTCGGCACAAATCTCTTCCGCCGCGACCTTCAGCCGGGCTTCCATATCATTGATCACCGACAGATCGGGGGAGCGGAAATCGACGGTGAACACCGCCTTGCCGGGGATCACGTTGCGCGAGTTTGGATAGATGTCGATATGGCCCGCCGCGCCAACCGCATCGGGCGCGTGTGACCAGGCGATCTCGTCAACCTTCTCAAGAATGCGCGCCATGCCGAGGCCTGCATTCTTGCGCATCGGCATCGGGGTGGAGCCAGTGTGGCTTTCCTTGCCGGTGACGGTGATTTGTGTCCAGGACAAGCCCTGCCCATGGGTAACAACGCCGATATCCTTGCCTTCGGCTTCAAGAATCGGCCCTTGTTCTATGTGCAATTCGAACATCGCGTGCATCTTGCGCTCGCCAACCGGTTCATCGCCTTCCCAGCCGATACGCTTGAGTTCATCGCCAAAGCGTTTGCCATCGGCATCGACACGATCCTTGGCCCATGCCTGCGTATGCACCCCGGCAAAAACTCCCGAGGCCAGCATCGCGGGCGCGTAGCGGGTGCCTTCTTCGTTGGTCCAGTTGGTCACCACGATGGGGTGTTTCGTCTTGATTCCAAGATCGTTGAGCGTGCGCACAATCTCAAGCCCGCCGAGCACACCCAACACGCCGTCATACTTGCCGCCCGTCGGCTGCGTATCAAGATGCGAGCCAACATAAACCGGCAACGCATTGGCATCTTCACCGGGGCGCATGGCAAACATGTTGCCCATGCTATCAACCCCCATCGAGCAACCCGCCGCGTCGCACCATTTCTGAAACAGCTTGCGGCCTTCGCCGTCTTCGTCGGTCAGCGTCTGGCGGTTATTGCCGCCTGCCACACCGGGGCCAATCTTGGCCATTTCCATCAGGCTGTCCCACAACCTGTCTGCATTGATCTTGAGGTTCTCACCGGGGGCGGAACTTGGCATCTGGCTATTCTCCCTGCGTCTTCAAACGCTCGGGAAGCGATGCTCTGACGACGTGGCCCCCGGCGTATGCAATTTGACCAACTGGTCAAAGCTACGCTAACATGGCTTTACACGCAGTCAAGGACTTCGCATGATCATTCCCCGCGAAGCGGGGCTTTCCGGGAAAACGTTCAAAACGCGATCAAATTTTGATCACAAATATCAAGGTTGGCGAAATATGGGGCTGCAACAAGGCCGAACGGCGACTCGGATTCAGCGCAAAAATACGGCCGCGATCCTTGAGGCAGCGCTGGAGGTGTTTTCTGCGCATGGCTTTCGCGGCGCGACCGTGGACCAGATCGCAAAGGCGGCAGGGTTATCAAAGCCGAACCTGCTTTACTATTTCACCTCAAAAGATGCGATCCACGCGGCCTTGCTTGATGGCTTGATGACAGCATGGCTCGACCCGCTGCGGGCGATGGATGAAACCGGCGATCCGCTGGAAGAAATCCTCGCCTATGTCCGGCGCAAGCTTGAAATGAGCCGCGATTACCCGCGTGAAAGCCGACTTTTCGCCAACGAGATTATTCAGGGCGCCCCACGCATCGGCCCCGCGCTTTCAGGCGAATTGAAAGATCTGGTGGATGCGAAGGCGAAGGTGCTTGGCCATTGGATCGACGCGGGAAAAATCGCGCAGGTTGATCCTTACCACCTGATCTTCTCGATCTGGTCGCTGACCCAGCATTACGCCGATTTCGATGTGCAGGTTCATGCGGTTCTGGGCAGCGCAGACGCCGACCCCTACCCCGACGCACAGGCCTTCCTTGAGACGATGTTTACGCGGATGCTCAAGGCCTGAGGCGTGGAAAAAGCACCCTCCCTCCCTCCCGCGCGCGCCATCTGCCATTAAAGCGTTCCGCCAAAAGCCTGAATCACGGGCTCTTGGCGGAACGCAGTGCAAGATACGAGCGTTGCACGCGCCGCGCCTTTGCCAGATGTCTCAGGTTAAAGGCGGGACGCTTTAACCGACAGTTAACCCCGATCAGGCAGACTATGAGCATGCAATATGTAACACCCCAAAGCCGCCCCGATTTCTGGCTTTCCCAGATGTTTTCGTCCAAAGCAGCACAGAAGGGCGCAGTGATCCGGCGCTCAATTCACTGAGTCGAACGCGAAGTCGGCCAGGAGCGGTTCTTTGACGAGGTGGAACGCCGGGGTTATCACCTGATCCGAACCGCCGATCAGTTCGTGGTGATCTGTCACGACGGTCCGGTCCATATCCTGTTTTAGAAAATTCATCCGAATTTTCGCTCTTCGATTATTCGCCGAATAATCAAACCTATTCTGCCGCCCGCGCCGAAGGATTGTTGGGGTGCATTGTCCAGTTGGCATAATCGCCTGAGACAACCTTGCCGGTGCGTGGATCGGTTGTGCCCGGTGCCATCTCTTCCATGGTGATGCAATTCTCCACCGGGCAAACATCGACGCAAAGGTTGCAGGCCACGCATTCCGCGTCGATCACCTCGAAAACGCGATCCGGCGACATCGAAATCGCCTGATGTGAGGTATCTTCGCAAGCGGCATAGCAGCGGCCGCATTTGATACACTTATCTTGGTCGATCTTCGCCTTGGCAATATAGTTGAGGTTGAGATACTGCCAATCGGTGACGTTCGGCACGGCACGCCCGACGACCTCGTCAAGCGATGTGAAGCCTTTCTCATCCATCCAGTCGGAGAGGCCGGAAATCATCTCCTGCACCACCTTGAAGCCATAGGTCATCGCTGCCGTGCAGACCTGCACGTTACCCGCCCCAAGCGACAGGAACTCGGCGGCATCGCGCCACGTCGTCACCCCGCCGATGCCGGAAATCGGCAGGCCGGCCAATTCGGAATCACGCGCGATTTCGGCCACCATGTTAAGCGCCATCGGTTTGACCGCCGGGCCGCACAGCCCGCCATGCGAGCCTTTGCCGTCGATCGACGGTTCGGGGCTAAACGTGTCGAGATTGACCGAAGTGATCGAACTCACCGTGTTGATCAAAGAGACCGCATCCGCCCCGCCAGCAAAGGCCGCACGCGCCGGGTAGCGGATATCGGTGATGTTCGGCGTCAGCTTGACGATCACCGGCTTGTCGTAGTTTTCCTTGCACCAGCGCGCGACCATCTCGATATATTCCGGCACCTGCCCGACGGCGGCCCCCATGCCGCGTTCCGACATGCCATGCGGGCAGCCGAAGTTCAGCTCGATCCCATCTGCGCCGGTCTCCGCCACGCGCGGCAGAATGGCTTTCCATGCCGCTTCTTCGCAGGGCACCATGATCGAGACGATGATGGCACGGTCGGGGTAGTCGCGTTTGACGCGGGTAATCTCTTCAAGGTTGATTTCCAACGACCGGTCGGTGATCAACTCAATATTGTTGATGGCAAGGATACGCCGGTCGGCCCCGTAGACCACGCCATAGCGCGGGCCGTTCACATTGACGATGGGCGGGCCTTCCTCGCCCAGTGTTTTCCAGACCACACCGCCCCATCCGGCCTCGAACGCGCGACGGACGTTATATTCCTTGTCCGTCGGCGGCGCAGAGGCAAGCCAGAACGGGTTGGGCGATTTGATACCAAGAAAATTCGATGTGAGATCAGCCATTTGATTACTCCTTAGCCCATCAGGGCCGTATGAATGTCTTCCGCCGCGTCGCGGCCATGGGCAACCGCGGTCACGGTAAGATCATCGCCGCCGGTGGCACAATCGCCCCCCGCCCAGACCCCCTTGAGCGAGCTGCGCCCGGTCTCGGAAACGGCGATCTTGCCGCGCTCGAGCTTGAGCCCTTCTGGTGTGCCTTCAAGCGATTGACCGATGGCCATGAAGACCTGATCGGCAGCAATGCGGATGGTTTCGCCGGTGCCTTTTAGGCCGCCGCCGTCCGAAGAGGTATATTCCAGCTCGATTTCCTGCACCGCGCCGTTGCCATGCAGCGCCTTGGGTTGAAGGCCGGTCAGGATTTTCACGCCTTTCGATGTCGCAAGATCCTGTTCATAACGGCTGGCGTTCATTGCCGATTGGCCCCGGCGATACGCGATGGTGACGTTTTCCGCGCCCAGCAGCTTGGACTGCACGGCCGCATCAACCGCCGTCATCCCGCCGCCGATCACGACCACGTTGCGGCCAATCGGCAGGCTTGAAAGATCGCTGGTCTGGCGCAGGGTGGCAATGAAATCCACCGCATCTTCGACATTCTTCTTATCGGCACCCGGAGCGGTCAGCGCATTCACCCCGGCAAGCCCCATACCAAGGAAAATCGCGTCGTAATCGGCTTGCAACTCGGCCAAGGTGAAATCACGGCCAAGCGCGCTGTCGTGGCGCAGCGTGATGCCGCCAATGGCGATCAGCCAGTCAACCTCGGCCTGCGCAAAACCGTTGGTGCTTTTGTAAGCGGCGATCCCGAATTCGTTTAGCCCGCCTGATTTTGCACGCGCATCAAGGATCGTCACCTCATGGCCGTGCAGTGCAAGCCGGTGCGCACAGGCCAGCCCCGCCGGCCCTGCGCCCACCACTGCCACGGATTTTCCGGTTGGCTCTGCGCGGGTAAAAGGATGCCCGCCTTTCGCCATCAGCGCATCGGTGGCGTAGCGTTGCAGGCGGCCAATCTCGACCGGCTTGCCTTCCGCCGCCTCGCGCACGCAGGCTTCCTCGCACAGCGTTTCAACCGGGCACACCCGGGCGCACATGCCGCCGAGAATGTTTTGATTGAAGATGGTGCGGGCCGAGGCATGCGGCGTGTCGGTGGCGATCTGGCGGATGAAAAGCGGAATGTCGATGGTGGTGGGGCACGCTTCCATGCAAGGTGCGTCATGGCAGAAATAGCACCGATCCGCCGCGACATGCGCCTCGTGGTGATCAAGCGGTGGATGCAGATCGGTGAAATTTGCAGTTAGTGTCTCGGTATCGAGGCGGCCTGCCGTGATCCCTGGCGTGCGCTCTGATTGCGCCATGGCTTGGTCTCCCTGTGGTTCGTTTTCTTGGGAATCAGCCTGCCACAGTTCTAATTTTTTACCAACTGGTAAATTTTATGATGCCAAGTTTCTCTATGCCTTGCACCTAAATATCCGTCTTCACGGGAGAAAATACAGTCAGACCCCAAGATAGCGATCCCGCGTTTGCCGGTCGAGCGCTGCGAAGTCATCGGACCAGACCGAGCGGCCACGCTCAAGAATCACGGCCCGGTCAGCAACCTGCCCAAGTTCCTTGAGCGATTTATCGACCACCAGAATGGTCAGCCCGGTCTCACCTTTGAGCCGGGCAATGGCGGCCCAGATTTCCTGCCGGATCACCGGGGCAAGCCCTTCGGTGGCCTCATCAAGGATCAACAGGCGCGGGTTGGTCATCAGGGCACGCCCAATGGCAAGCATCTGCTGCTCGCCCCCGGAAAGCGATACCGCCATCTGCGCTTGGCGTTCCTCCAGCCGGGGAAAAAGTTCTGCCACGCGCGTCAGCGTCCAATCGCCCGGTCGCGCGGCAGCAACAAGGTTTTCGCGCACGGTAAGATTGGCGAAACAACGCCGCCCTTCCGGCGTTAATCCTATTCCCGCGCGCGCCGCCCGGTAGGACGGCCATTGCGCCATATCAACCCCATCAAACGCCAGCGCGCCGCCGCGATGTTTGAGCATCCGCGAAATAACCTTGATGGTGGTAGTCTTGCCCATGCCATTACGGCCCAGAAGCGCAAGCACCTGCCCCGGCTCGATGCGAAACGACACATCGAAAAGCGCCTGCGAAGGCCCATAGAAGGCAGAGATATTTGCCAGCCGTAACAGGCTCATGCGCCGCCCCCTCTGCATCGTCGTCCGCGCCGAGATAGGCTTCGCGCACCTCCGGGTTGGACTTGATCTCCTCCGCCGATCCGGTGGCGATGATCCGTCCGTAAACCAGTACCGATATGCGGTTGGCAAGCTGAAACACGGCATCCATGTCATGCTCAACCAGCAGGATCGGCGCATGGGCCTTCAGCCGTTCCAGAAGCGGCATCAACCGGGCAGAGCCTTCGGCGCCAAGCCCGGCCATTGGCTCATCCATCAGAAAAACCTGCGGCTTGAGCGTGAGCGCCACGGCCACCTCCAACTGGCGGCGTTGCCCATGCGACAGATCGGCAGTGCGAAAATCGGCAAATTCATCCAACCCGACCTCTTGCAGCGCCGCCATCGCGGTGCCAACAAGCGCGCGGTCCTTCATCACCCTTGAGAAGAAGCCGAGCCGCCCGCCGCGCGCGCCCAAAGCGCCCAGAACGGCATTTTGCAACACGCTATCTTCCATCGCCAATGAGCTGATCTGAAACGTGCGGCCAAGCCCGGCGCGCGCACGCGCCACTGGGCCAAGTGCGGTGATGTCACGGCCTTCAAGCGCGATGCTACCCGCATCGGGGCGCAGTGACCCGGCAATTTGCGCAATCAACGTCGATTTCCCGGCCCCATTGGGGCCGATCAGCGCGTGAATTTCGCCCGGACGCAGATCAAGCGTGACAGCGTCAGAGGCTTTCAGCGCACCAAAGCTTTTGGAGATACCGGCGATCGAGAGGACAGGATCAGACATCTGCCCCGCCTTCGCTGCGCCGCTTCCCGGCAATCAGGCCGATCAACCCGCCGCGCGCAAAAAGCACCACCAGCAAAAGCAACAGCCCAAGCCAGATGTGCCAGTAATCCGACAACCCGCCCAGCACCTCTTCAAGCAGGATGAAAAGGGCCGCCCCCGCCACCGGACCAAACAACCGCGCCACCCCGCCCAGAATGACAAACACCATGATTTCACCTGACATCTGCCACGAGAACATGGTCGGCGAGACGAACCGGTTGAGATCGGCATAAAGCGCGCCGGAGACGCCAGTGATTATCCCCGAAAGCACGAACGCGGTAAGTTGCAGGCGGTATGGCTCAATCCCGACTGCACGGGCACGGGCCACGTTTTGCCGCGCGGCATTAAGCGCAAGGCCAAACGGCGAGCGCACAACACGTGCTGAAAAAAGCAACGCCACGCTCAACACGGCGACGCAAATGCCGAAGAACTGAATCGGCACCAGCGTATTCAACCCCAAAAAATGATTCCGCACATAGATCGAAAGCCCGTCCTCCCCGCCATAGGCGGGCCAGGAGATCGTGAAATAGAAGAACATCTGTCCGAAGGCGAGCGTGATCATGATGAAATAAACGCCCGAGGTGCGCAGGCTGAGCGCGCCGACCCCAAGCGCCACCAGCCCCGAAGCAATAATCGCGACGAGCCAGATTACCGGCATGGATTGCGTGCCTTCAATGGTGAAAGGCCATTCCATCAGCGGGGTGTAGGATTGCGCGTGGCTGGCAAGGATACCGGCGGCGTAGCCCCCCACCCCGAAGAAGATCGCATGCCCCAGCGAAACCAGCCCGCCAAGGCCAAGCGCAAGGTTAAGCCCGACGCCCGCCAGCGCCAGAATAGCAACGCGGGTGGCAAGCGTGATGTAATACGGCTCATCCGCCCAAAGCGCCCAAAGCGGCACGGCAATCAGCGCCACATAGAACGCCGCGTTGAGCCAGGTTTCGCGCGAAAATCTCATGCCGGGTTCCCGTAAAGCCCGGTCGGTTTGACCAGCAAAACCGCTGCCATCAGGATATAAATTGCCATTGATGCCAATGCCGAGCCGACCGTTGTGGCCGCCGACGGCCCCATGAACAAACCAAACAGCAACGGCAGCAGCACCCGCCCCATCGTATCGGTCAACCCGACCAGCAGCGCCCCCACAAAGGCCCCCTTGATCGAACCGATCCCACCGATCACGATGGTAACGAAGGCCAAAATCAACACCGGCTCCCCCATGCCGACCTGAACCGACTGGATCGCCCCGACCAACGCACCGGCAAAGCCTGCAAGTGCCGCGCCAAGCGCAAAGATGGCGGTGTAAAGCACTGATATGTTGACGCCAAGCGCCGCGATCATCTCGCGGTCAGCCTCCCCGGCGCGGATGCGCATGCCGACCCGCGTCCGCGTGATCAACAGGAAAAGCCCGACCGCCACCAGAAGGCCAAAGCCGATAATCGCCAGCCGGTAAGCCGGGTATTCAATCCCAAGCGGCAGGTTAACCGGACCCGAGAGCGCCTTTGGCACATCAAGATAAAGTGGGAACGACCCGAACAACCAGCGCGTGCCTTCGGAAAAGATCAGGATCAGCGCGAAGGTGGCCAGCACCTGATCGAGATGGTCACGGTCATATAATCGCCGGATCACCACCATTTCGACAATCACACCCGCAAGCGCCGCCGCCGCCAGTGACGCGATCAGCGCCAGCGTGAAGCTGCCCGTCGCCGCCGCCACAGCCGCCGCCGCGAAGGCGCCCACCATGTAAAGCGAGCCATGCGCGAGATTGATCAGCCCCATAACGCCAAAAATCAGCGTTAGCCCGGCGGACATCAAAAACAGCATCACGCCGAATTGCAGCCCGTTAAGGATCTGCTCAATGAAAAGAACGATTGTCATTCCGGACCCAAGGCGATGATGCGGCCCCGACACTGTGCCGGGGCCGCATCTGTTTCAACTTACATCTTGCAGTCTTTACCATAGACATCGGTATGGTCCTTGGCGGCGACACCGATAATCTTGTTGGTCACGACATCGCCTTCCTTGACGACCTCACGCATATAGATGGTCTGGATCGGGTGATGGTTGGGCGCGAACTTGAACGCTCCGCGCACCGATTGGAAATCAGCGGCTTCCAGCGCCTTGCGGAACGCATCGGCATCATTCACATCAGCCTTTTCGGCGGCAGAGGCAAGCAACAGCCCGGTATCATAACCCTGTGCCGCATATAGCGATGGCAGGCGGCCATAGGCTTCCTGGAAATCGGCCACGAACTCGGCATTGCCCGGCACGTCGAGGTCTTTCGACCAATGCGAGGTGTTCTTCACCCCAAGAGCGGCCTCACCGATGGCCCCAAGAATACCCTGATCAAAGCTGAACGCCGGGCCCATCACCTGCTTGTCAGCCCCCGACCCTGCATATTGCTTCATGAAGGAAATCCCCATGCCGCCGGGCAGGAAGTAATAAACCAGATCGGCGTCCGAAGCCTTGATCTTGGCAATCTCGGCGGCGTAGTCGGTCTGCCCCAGCTTGGTATAGACCTCATCAGCGATATTGCCTTTGTAGAAGCGTTTGAAGCCCGCGATCATGTCCTTGCCCGCCGGATAGTTCGGCGCCAGCAGGAACACGTTCTTGATGCCATTATCACTCGCCCACGCGCCTGCAGCCTCGTTAAAGGCGTCGTTCTGCCAGCTCACGTTGAAATAGTTCTTGTTACAGCCCTTCCCCGCCAGCGCCGATGGCCCGGCATTGGGCGAGAGATAGAACTTGCCCTGCGCCGTCACCGACGGCACCACCGCCATGGCGATATTGGACCAGATCAACCCGGTCAGCACATCAACCTTGTCTTGCTGAACAAGCTTGTCGGCCAGTTGCACCGCCACATCCGGCTTGCGCTGATCATCCACCACGATGGTGTCAATATCCGCGCCGGTTTTCTTGACCGCCAGCAGGAAGCCATCGCGCACGTCAATGCCCAGCCCTGCTCCGCCGCCCGAAAGCGTGGTGATCATACCAACCTTGACCGGCTCGCTATAAGCTGCCCCGGCACCGAGCGCCGCAGCACAGGCGGCCGCGAGAATTACCTTGAGTTTCATTGTTTTTCCTCCCATTAGGCCGAATACTTACCATCGGCCATTACCACAGAGTTTCGCCCCCCGCCGAACTTGTCAACTATTGAGTGGGCCTTCGGCCCTCAATACGGCAGGCCGGTGTAGTTTTCTGCAAAGACCGAAAGCGCCGCATCGGAGGATAGCAGATATTGCATCTCGATCTCCTGCAAATGCCGGTCATAGGCGCTGTGATCCGGGAAGTGATGCAAGAGATTGGTCAGCCACCACGAAAACCGCTGGCCTTTCCAAACGCGCGCAAGTGCCTTTTCGGAATAGGCATCAATCCCTTGGTCGTCGCCTTTCATGTAATGGTCAAGCATGGCGTGATAAAGATAATGAATGTCCGACGCCGCCGAATTAAGCCCGCGCGCGCCCGTGGGCGGCACGATATGCGCCGCATCACCAGCAAGGAACAGATTGCCATAACGCATCGGCTCGGCCACATAGCTGCGCACGGGGGCGATGGATTTCTCGATTGACGGGCCGGTCTCCAGCTTTGCGGCAACCTCGTCCGGCAGGCGGTTCTTCAGCTCCGCCCAGAAGTCCTCGTCCGACCAGTCCTCAACATGATCGGTCATCGGCACCTGGATATAATACCGGCTCAGCACTCTTGAGCGCAGCGAACAAAGCGCAAACCCGCGGGTATGCTTGGAATAGATCAAATCATCCGAAACCGGCGTGGTTTCCGACAAGACACCCAGCCAGCCGAACGGATAGGTCTTTTCATACTCGCGCAGCACATCCGACGGGATGGATTTGCGGCTGACACCGTGAAACCCGTCCGCTCCGATCACGTATTCACAGTCAATCCGCTTGTCCTGCCCGTCATGGGTGAACGTCACATGCGGCGCGCCGGATTTCAGATCATGCAGCACCACGTCATCAACTTCGTGAAGCACGATGCCGCCGCGCTTGTCACGCGCCTCGTAAAGATCATGGGTCAGCTCGGTCTGGCCATAGACCATCACCGTCGCCCCGCCGGAATATTTATGCAGGTCGATCCGGCTCAGTACCCCTTCATGGGCAATGCAAACGCCCTCGTGAATCTCGCCCTCGGCGTCCATCCGCGCGCTGCACTGCGCCTCACGCATCAATTCGGTAAACCCGTGTTCCAGCACACCCGCACGAATCCGGCTCAGCACATAAGCGCGCGGGCGCCGCTCCAGCACGATGGTCTCGATCCCCTTAAGATCAAGTAACTGGCTCAGCATCAGCCCCGACGGGCCGCCACCGATAATGCACACTTGGGTTTTCATCTGTCGTTCCTCCTGCATTTGCGCCAAACCCGCGCCGGCGTTACCGCGCCCAGTAAAGGCGCATCGGATTGTCCACCAAAAGTTTCTGCTGTGCGTCCGGCGTGGGCGCTATTTTCGCAATGAAATCAACTAGATTGCCATCATCCGGCATATGCGATTTCATGTTCGGATGCGGCCAATCGGTGCCCCAAAGCACACGGGTCGGGAACCGCTCCACCACGGCGCGCGCAAACGGGATCACATCGCCATAGCCCGGCGGGCCGTCATGCGAAAGCCGCTCCGGGCAGGTCACCTTGGACCAAATATTGTCGTTGCGCGCCATCAGGTCGAGAAACCGCTGAAAGTCCGGGTGATCGACAGGTTTTGCGACATCAGGCCGGCCCATGTGGTCAACCACGATCACCGTCGGCAGGCTTTCCAGAAACGGGATCAGCTCTTCGAGATCCGCCGCCTCGAAATAGACCACGATATGCCAGCCAAGCCGCGCAACCTTGCGCGCGATGGTGTGAAATACCTCGCGCGGCGTGTCATCGACCAACCGCTTGACGAAATTGAACCGCACACCGCGCACGCCCGCCGCATCCATCTCGTTGAGCGCCTCGTCGCTGATATCCGGGCGCACAGCGGCGATCCCGCGCGCCCGCTCCCCGGCGGCACGACAGGCATCCATCATGGCGCTGTTGTCGGTGCCATGGCAGGTCGCCTGCACGATCACGTTGCGCGCAAAGCCCAGATGGTCGCGCAGCGCGAAAAGCTGATCCTTGCCTGCATTGCAGGGGGTATATTTGCGCTCCGGCGCGAAGGGAAAGGCCGGGCTTGGCCCAAACACATGGCAATGCGCATCCACCGCCCCGTCGGGCAGTCTGAACGCAGGCGTCGTCGGGGCCGGATCAAATTCCAGCCAATCGGCATCCATCTGTTGCGTCTCGCTCATGCAAACACCTCCCCATCCATCAATTTGCGCGCGGTGCGCAGGATTGCAGCGGTTTCAACTCCGCCATCCTTCAGCGTGGCCAGCACCGTCATCTCGCCCGAGGGATGTTCGATAGAAAGCGCGCGTTCCGCACCCTCCCCGCGCGTCGCCAGATCATAGGCCACGCTGCCTTCGGTCAAGCAGGCGGTGGCGACCGAAACCGCGCCCAGAACGCCAATCGTCTTGTGGCAGCGATGCGGGATGAATGTGCGGGTCGAAATCGCCCCGCCCCGCGTCGGCTTTGAAACCATCGTCATCTTTGGCACCGTCTTGTCGGCCACATCGCCCAAATTCATCATCCGCCCACAGGCCAGCCGGATCGCCTCCAACCTGGCGCGCAAATCCGCGTTGGCTTCCAGCGCCTCCGGCGTCTCATCGCCCGAAATTCCCATGTCTGCCGCGCGCAACACCACCACCGGCATCCCGTTGTCGATGCAACTCACCTCCACGCCGTCAACCTCATCCAGCGCGTTGCCGGTGGGCAAAAGCGCGCCGCACGAGCTTCCCGCGGTATCACGAAACGCAATCGGCACAGCCGCCGCGGTGCCCGGCACCCCGTCGATCTTCGCGCCCCCCTCATAGCTCACCACCCCGCCCGGTGTGGCAACACGCGCTTGCGCAATCTGGCCGGTGTTTTCCATGTAGATCACCACCGGCGTTTCGCCGTCTTGCGCCGCAACCAACCCGCGCTCAACCGCGAACGGCCCGACACCTGCCAATATATTCCCGCAATTTTGTGCATCCGTCACGATGGGGCGGTCCACCACCACCTGCAAGAAGAGGTAATCCACATCAACGCCGACGCGGCTTGAGCGCTTCACCACCGCCACCTTTGAGGTCAGCGGATCAGCCCCGCCCATGCCATCAATCTGGCGCAGATCCGGGCTGCCCATCATACGCAGCAAAAACGCATCGCGCGCCTCCGGCAAGTCATCGGCCAGAAAATACCCGCCTTTCGAGGTCCCCCCGCAGCCACATGCAGCGCACGCCCTTGCCCATTGCCTATCCTTCATTTGGCCAAAAATACCTCGGGGAGCGCGAGGGGCTGGCCCCTCGCATCCGCCCTCAAAGATATTTCAACCCTTTTTCCGCCAGGCGTGCGCGCATATCATAGATATCAAGCCCAAGCTCACCCGCCTCAAACCGCGACCGCTTGGCGCTCTCGTTTGCTTCGCGCGCCTGCGCTTTCTCAAGCACATCTGCCGCTTCGCCCCGGCGTACCACGACAACGCCATCGTCATCGGCCACGACGACATCACCGGGATTGATCAGCGCCCCGGCGCACACCACCGGCACATTGACCGAGCCGACGGTTTCCTTGATCGTGCCCTGCGCGCCGATGGCTTTCGACCAGACCGGGAAGCCCATTTCCATCAAATCGCGCACATCGCGCACGCCCGCGTCGATGATCAACCCGCGACAGCCCCGCGCCTTGGCCGAGGTCGCCAGCAGATCGCCGAAATAGCCCGCATCCGATGGTGAGGTAACGCCCAAAACCAGAACATCACCCGCCTGCAATTGCTCGATCGAGACATGCAGCATCCAGTTGTCGCAAGGGGCCGACAGGATGGTAACAGCCGACCCCGCAACCCGCGCCCCGCCATATATGGGTCGCATGTAAGAGGCCAGCAGCCCCTTGCGCCCCTGTGCTTCATGCACCGTGGCCACGCCACACGCGGCCAATCCGTCGATCACGCCCTGATCGGCGCGGCTGATATTCTGGACGACAACGCCCATATCTCCGGGTTGATGCGTCATTCCAGTTCATCCACCGTGCGCGGAAAGATCGTCTCGAACCCTTCGGCATATTTCGCCGCGCGCCCGCCTGCCTGCCCGCCGGAGTTGCGGCGGAAGTGGTTGGCGCGATTCTCGGCCACGTTCTTGTAAAAGCTCCACAGGTGCTCTTGCCCCTGCATGCACTGGATCGCCGCCCATTTTTTGTCCCAGACCGGCGTGATGTCGAGGAAAACAGAAGGCTTCCAGCCCATCTGTTCGGTCTGGTGCGGCTCAAACAGGTAAAGCTGCGGCGCGCCCAGCACCTTTTCACCCGGCTTGTGGCCCCAGGCCTGCGCGATCATCCGCGTCTCAAGCGCGAACTGCGTCGTGTTCATGTGATCGGTGTTATAAGGGTCCCATCGCGAGTGGCTCATCATCCAGTTTGGCTGCACCTCACGGATCACATCAACCATGCGCTCCTGCGTTTCGCGGCCCAGATCAAGCGGATAATCACCCACATCGAAAAACCGGATATCATGCACGCCAAGCGCACTTGCGGCGCTCTCGGCCTCTGACTTACGCCCGGCCTTCACCTTCTCAAGCGTCATGCCGTCCTGTTTCCAGAGTTTCGCGCTTTCGCCGCGCTCTCCATAAGACAGGCACACAACGGTGACGTCATAGCCAAGCTCGGCGTGCAGGGCGATGGCTCCGCCCCCGCGCCAGACGAAATCGGCGGAATGCGCGGAGATAACCAGCGCGGTTTTGCCCTCTGCCATGATGCGACCCCCTTCATCAGTTGCTCACAGTGATGCCCCATCGCGCGGCATTTGCCTATTTCGAATTGCGGCGCTAGCATAAGTTTTATCTATATTGCAGGTTTCGGATGATCGTCGATTTTCCCAATATCAGGCACATGCGGGTGTTTCTGGAAACTGTGCGCTCAGGCTCTGTTTCCGTGGCGGCAGATCGCTGTGCATTGTCGCAACCGGCGGCAACACAAGCCATCAAGCGGCTTGAAGCCGACACCGGCACCGGGCTTCTGGTGCGCCGGGCGGGCGGCTTTGTCACCACCGATTGCGGCGCGCTTTTCGCGGCACGGGTGGCTGCGGCCCTCATTCATTTGCAGAATGGTGCGCGGCTGGCGATGCGCAGCGCGAAAAGGGCCGCACGCCGTTTGACCGGCTGGTGACGGCGGCCCAATTGCGCACGCTGATCGCGATTTCCGCCCACGGCTCGTTCACCATGGCCGCCCGTCAGATTGGGTTGTCACAACCCACGGTCCACCGCGCCGCGCGCAGCCTTGAAGAGACCGCCGGGGTGGTGCTTTTCCGGGCAACATCAACCGGCGTTGATCTGACCCAAGCGGCACAGGCACTGGTGCTTGGTGCGAAACTGGCGCAGGCGGAAATCCGGCAAGGGCTAGAGGAAATCGCGCATATGCAGGGCGAAGAGCGCGGCACATTCGTGCTGGGGTCCCTGCCACTGGCGCGCACCGCCATCGTGCCCAAAGCAGTTCACGCGATGATAAGCGCCGTTTCCGGGGTGCAGATCAGGCTGGTGGACGGGCGCTATGCCGATCTCCTGCGCAGTCTGCGACAGGGGGATATGGATTGCATGATCGGCGCATTGCGCGACCCGCCCCCGGCTGACGACATCGTGCAGGAGCGGCTTTTCGATGATCGCATGGCGATTGTCGCGCATCCCTCGCATCCGCTGGCCAGCAAACCTGACCTCACGCTTGAGGACACACTCGCCTACCCGTGGGTGGCACCGCCGATAAACACGCCTGCGGGGCATTATCTGGCCGAAACGTTGCGTATTCGCGAACGCGGTGAAACGCCCGTGCGGCTGGTGTCGTCCTCCCCCGTCATGCTGCGCGGGATATTGGCCGAGGGGCCGTATGTGTCGATCATCTCGCGCCAGCAGATCAAGGTGGAGCTGCGCGACGGGCATATTGCCCCGCTCGGCATCGCGCTTACCGGCGATGCGCGCGCCATCGGGTTGACCACGCGGGCGGGGTGGCGGCCAACCAAAGTGCAGGCCCGTTTTATCGGGTTTCTGCGCGCAAGCGCACTCCAAGAAGCGCTGTAATCATCCCCGCATTTGCAAGAGTATAGCTTTTTCCAATATCATCACGGCGGAAATGAATGGGCGGCGCATGGCGGCGGATGGTATGGTGCCCCAACGCCGGACGCCACAGCCCATCAAGGAGGCACGCGCCATGACCGAAAAACCCTATGAAGATATTCCCGGCACGCTCGTGTTCGATGCCGATCGCGGGCGGGTCGGTTATCATCTCAACCAGTTTTGCATATCGCTGCGGCTGGCGGCGAACCGGGAAGCCTTTGCCGCCGATGCTGATACCTATCTCGACCGCTACCCGATGACAGCCGAACAGCGCAAGGCGGTGCAGGCGCGCGACTGGAACGAAATGCTGCGGCTTGGCGGCAACATCTATTACACCTCGAAGCTTGCTGCCAATGATGGCATCACCTTTCAGGATCTGGCGGCGATGATGACTGGCGTCAGCCGCGAGGAATATCGCGACATGATGCTGCATGGTGGCCGCTCGATAGACGGCAACCGCTTCAAGTCCGAATGGGGAGAAAACTGATGGCGCGGATCACCGCAGGCGTGGGGTGCAGCCATGTGCCCGCAATTGGCGTGGCGATGGACACGCATATAACCGAGCAACCCTATTGGCAGCCGGTGTTCAAGGGCTTCGAGAAATCGAAAGAGTGGCTCAAAGAGCAGAACCCCGACGTGATTTTCTTGGTCTATAATGACCACTGCACCGCCTTCGATGCGTCGTGCATCCCGACATTTGCGCTTGGCTGTGCGGCGGAATTCAAGCCCGCCGATGAAGGCTGGGGGCCGCGCCCGGTGCCGGTGGTGAAGAACCATCAGGAAATGGCCAGCCATATCGCGCAATCGCTGATCCTTGATGAGTTCGACATGACCATCATGAACGAGATGGAGGTCGATCACGGGCTGACCGTGCCCTTGTCGTTGATGTTCGGCGATGTTGATGAATGGCCCGCACTGGTGGTGCCGCTGGCGGTCAACGTGGTGCAATACCCCGCCCCCACCGGCAACCGCTGTTTCAATCTCGGCCGTGCCGTGCGCCGCGCGATTGAAAGCTATGACGAAGACCTCAACGTGGTGATCTTCGGCACCGGCGGGATGAGTCATCAGTTGCAATATAAACGCGCCGGGCTGATCAACCCGGAATGGGACAAGAGCTTTCTTGACCGCTTGACCTCTGATCCGGTCGGGCTAAGCCAGATGCCGCATGTGGAGTATCTGCGCGAAGCGGGCAGCGAAGGGGTGGAAATGGTGATGTGGCACGTCATGCGCGGCGCGCTGAATGAGCAAGTGCGCGAGGTTCACCGGCATTACCATGTGCCCGCGTCCAACACCGCCGTGGGCCATATCATTCTGGAAAATATCTGAATCGAACATACCGGCGGTTACGCCGCCATCAAGGAGACAGACATGCGAATTTGCGTAGCAGGCGCTTATGGCGCTTTCGGGATCAAGCATCTGGACGCGCTCGGTGCGATCAAAGGTGTCAACGTGACCTCGGTGATGGGGCCGACCGCCGCCAAGATCGAAGCATTGGCAAAAGAACGCGGGATCGGCCATTGGGCGACCTCGCTTGAGGACTGCCTTGCGCGCGATGATGTCGATGCGGTGATCCTCGCCACCCCGACGCAGGTTCATGCCGAACAGACAATCGCCTGTATGAAAGCAGGCAAGCCGGTGCTGGTGGAAATCCCGATGGCCGACACGCTGGAGGATGCAGAAGCGATTTGCCGGGTGCAAAAAGAAACCGGCACGCTTGCCATGGCGGGCCAGGTGCGCCGCTTCAACCCGAGCCATCAGTGGATTCAAAACAAGATTGCCGCCGGAGAGCTGAAGGTTCAGCAGATGGACGTGCAGACCTATTTCATGCGCCGCTCCAACACCAACGCCAAAGGCGAAGCGCGCTCATGGACTGATCATCTCTTGTGGCACCACGCCTGCCATACCGTCGATCTGTTCCAGTATCAGACAGGCGAAGTCGCCTCGCAAGCCTACGGTCTGGAAGGGCCGCACCACCCCGAGCTTGGCATCGCCATGGATATGAGCATCGGCCTGAAAACCCCGTCAGGGGCGCTCTGCACGCTGTCGCTCAGCTTCAACAACGATGGCCCGTTCGGCACGTTCTTTCGCTATATCTGTGACAATGGCACCTATCTTGCGCGCTATGACGATCTTTATGACGGGCACGAGAAGCCGATTGACCTTACCGGCGTGGCCGTCTCCAACAACGGGATCGAACTGATCGACCGCGAATTCATTGCCGCCATCGAAGAAGGGCGGGAACCCAACGGCTCCGTGCATCAGGTGCTTGATGCGATGAAGACGCTGGACCGGATCGAGAAGAACTTTGACCTGAATAAAGTCGCGTGGGCGTCCAGCCCACGCCGCACCCGCCCCTTCCATCGGGCGGAGGCTTGGCGCACGTTGCGCACCGACCCCACCGAGGGGCGTGCGCGACATGCGCTTCCCCGACAATCACCAGACAATGCCGCCGCGTTTCGCTTGCGCCCCCACGCCCAACGCGGCAAGTCTTTGGCAAAAAGGGAGGCCATCCCCATGCCAACAGACACCCCCCACCTACACGCGCCGGAAGGCGATCATTACCCGGCGCTCGATTTCGGAACCGCATTCTATGCAAGCTGTGCCCGCACCCCTGACAAAACGGCGGTGATCGACGAGAGCGGTCAGCAGGACTGGGCCACATTCGGCACATTGGTAAAACGGGTGGCAGGCACGCTCAGGGCCAAAGGGCTTGGGCCGGGCGCGCGGGTTTGCGTGCTGTCGGAGAACTCCGCCAACTACCTCGCCCTTTATGCCGGGCTCCTGTGCGCCGGGGTTTGCGTCGTCCCCCTGCCCGTCTCCGCACAAGAGGCAACCCTTGCCACCATGCGCGCCGATTGCGCGGCGGAGCTGCTCTTTGCCTCTGCCAGCGCCCTTGCGCGCGCCCAACGCCTTGGCGCGCAAGAGGTGGTCGCGCTTGAAACCCTGAGCGCATGGGCCGATGCCGCCCCGCTGCCCGCACCGGTGCGCGCGGCGCCGGATGATTTCTTCGATCTGATCTATTCATCGGGCACCACCGGCACGCCCAAAGGCATCATCCACGATCACCGTTTCCGCTCGCGCCAATTGATGCGCATGCCGCGCTTCGGGCTTGAGGCGGATACCAACATCATCATCGCCACGCCGCTTTATTCCAATACCACGCTTGTCGCCGCACTCACTGTGCTGGCCAAGGGCGGCACCATGCTCAGCATGGCGAAATTCGATGTCACGCGGTTTTTGCAGCTTAGCGAAGCGCACCGCATCAGCCACGCGATGCTGGTGCCGGTGCAATATATGCGCATCATGGCTGCCGCCGATTTCGACCAATACGATCTGTCGGCCTACCGCGCCAAGATGTCCACCTCCGCCCCGCTGCCCGCGCCCTTGATCCGCGATATTCTGGCGCGCTGGCCCGGAGAGCTGTTTGAGCTTTACGGCATGACCGAAGGCGGACTTTCCACCATGCTCGATTGCCGGGCAAACCCCGACAAGCTCGACACAGTGGGCAAAGTGGCCGAAGGCTGTGAGTTGCGCGTGATCGACGAGGACGGCCACGAATTGCCGCCCCATTCCTACGGTGAGCTTGTCGGGCGGGGCGGGCCAATGATGCAAGGCTACCTTAACGCGCCCGAAAAAACCGCAGAGGCCCGCTGGATCAGCCCGCAAGGCGAGGATTTCATCCGCACCGGCGATATGGGGCGGCTTGACGAAGACGGGTTCCTGCACCTCTTGGACCGCAAGAAAGACATGATCATCTCAGGCGGCTTCAACATCTATGCTGCCGATCTGGAGCGGGTTCTACGCGATCATCCGGCCGTGGCTGATGTTGCAGTGATTGCGGTGCCGTCCGAGACATGGGGCGAAACGCCGCTTGGGTTCATCGTGCGACATGCGGGCAAAAAGGCCAGCGGCGACGAGATTCGCGATTGGGCCAATGCGCGCCTTGGCAAGACGCAACGCCTCTCTGCGCTGGAACTGCGCACCGACCTGCCGCGCAGCGCCATCGGCAAGATCGACAAACGCGCCCTGCGCGCACCTTACTGGGATGGGCGGGTCTGATCTGACCTCGCGCAGCCCGCTTAGGACAACGCCCTTGCCAGCGCGCGCTCCAGCTTGTCGAGCAATTCGCAAAGCTGATCATCACTCAGGATAAACGGCGGCGCGAGCAAGACATGATCGCCCCGCTTGCCATCAATCGTGCCACCCATCGGATAACAGATCAGCCCTTCATCAAGCGCCGCTTGCTTGAGCGCCTTGTGAACAGTGCGGTCGGGCTCGAACGTGGTTTTCGTGGTCCTGTCGGCCACCAGCTCCAGCCCCCGGAACATCCCGCGCCCGCGAATATCGCCAATATGCGGATGCTGGCCAAACCGCTCTGCCAACGCATCGCCCAGCCTGATCCCCATTTCCGCCGCCCGCGCCGTCATCCCACCAATGGTCAGCTTCTCAACCACCACACGCGCCGCCGCACAGGCGGTGGGATGGCCGTTATAGGTATGGCCATGCTGGAAAAAGCCTGAGCCTTGCTCGATCGCGTCATAAATCTTTCCCGAACACAGCATCGCTCCAATCGGTTGATACCCGGCACCCAGCCCCTTGGCGATGGTCACGATATCGGGGCGCACGCCGTCCTGTTCACAGGCAAACAGCGTTCCGGTGCGGCCCATGCCGCACATCACCTCATCGAGAATGAGCAAGATACCGTAGCGGTCGCAAATCTCGCGAATGCGCCTGAAATAGCCGGGCACCGGCGGCACCGCGCCCAGTGTTGCGCCAACAACCGGCTCGGCCACGAAGGCCAGCACCGTTTCCGGGCCAAGCCGCAGCACCTCCTGCTCCAATTCATCGGCAACGCGCAACCCGTAACTCTCCGCACTTTCGCCCGCCACACGGCCGCGATATTCATAGCAAGATGCGATATGGCTGGCCTCAACCATGATCGCGGCAAACGGCTCACGCCGCCACAAATTGCCGCCGGTGGCCAGCGCGCCCAACGTATTGCCGTGATAGCTTTGTCGGCGGGCAATGAAGCGATGGCGCGTGGTGTCGCCTTTCTCAAGAAAATACTGCCGCGCCAGCTTCAACGCCGCCTCAACCGCCTCCGACCCGCCGGTGGTGAAATAGACCCGCTCGATCCCCTCAGGCGCATGAGCAATCAGCAGATCGGCCAGCGCCTCCGCAGGCTCGGAAGTGAAAAACCCGGTATGAGCGAACGCCAGCGCCTCTGCCTGCGCCTTGATCGCGGCGATGACGTCGGGATCGGAATGGCCCAGACAAGAAACCGCCGCCCCGCCGGACGCATCAAGATAGGCTTTGCCACTGGCATCGAAGATATATGCGCCCTCACCGCGCGTGGCGATGGGGGTGAAATTTTGGTGTGACGCGGGAAAACATGACTCATAGCCACGAGCCTAACCGTTCGCTCAAGCAGGTCAATCGGTCAGGTCAATCCAGCGTGCGGCGGAATCGCAGCAAGGCAAGCAGCGAAAGCCCGATGGCAAACCCCGCCAACGCAGCGAAGGATTGGGCCACGGTGGCAACGTCCGCCCCTTTCAGCATGATTGAGCGGATCAGCCGCAGAAAATGCGTGAGCGGAAACACCTCCCCCAGCACCTGCGCCCAACCGGGCATCCCGCGATAGGGAAACATGAAGCCAGACAGCATCAGCGACGGCAAAAAGAAGAAGAACGTCAACTGCATCGCCTGCATCTGCGTGCGCGAGATGGTGGAGATGAGATAGCCCAGAATGACCAACGCCAGCACGAAAATGAACACCCCCGCCAACACCGCAGGCAACGCGCCCTCAAACGGCACCGCAAACAAAAGCCGCGCAGCCAGCAGCACCACCACCACCTGCACCGCGCCGACCACCAGATAGGGCAGCACCTTGCCCAGCATGATCTCAAGCGGGGTGGCGGGCATCGACAGCAGGTTTTCCATCGTGCCGCGCTCGGTCTCACGGGTCAGCGCCATCGCGGTCATCATCACCATAGTGAGTTGCAGGATCACCCCGAGCAACCCCGGCACGATATTATACTGGGTGATCCCTTCGGGGTTATAGCGTTTGTGAACGATGATATCCGGCCCGCCCCCGCTTGGCGGCGCGGCCCCGACCTCGCGCTGCAAGGCCGAGGCCGCGACCGAACTCAGCGTCGAAATCGCGCCCGAGGCCACCGACGGGTCGGTCGCATCCGCCTCGATCAGAAGCGGCGCTTTCTCGCCCTTCTCGATCCGCTTGCCGAAATCCGATGGCACGGTGACGATAAAGGCCACATCACCGCGCGCCATCATTTCCTCCGCCCCCGTCGCAGTCGCATCCGGGGCAATGAAGCGGTAATAGCCGGTCAGCTCAAGCGCGCTGACCATGGCGCGGGTAAAGCGGTCTTGCGTCGGGGCGACAAGGGCGGCGGGAAGCTCTTTCGGGTCGGTATTGATAGCATAGCCGAACAGGACGAGCTGCATCAGCGGCAGGCCCAGCATCATCGCAAATGTCACCCGGTCGCGGCGCATCTGAATCGCTTCCTTGATCAGCATCGTCCAAAGCCGGGTGAGCGAGAAGAAACGGTTCATTTCATGTTGTCCTCGGCATCGCTCATCAACTGGATGAACACGTCCTCAAGGCTGGTTTCCGCTGGCGCCGCATGGGTGCCGGTGTCCTTCGCCACCTCTGTCACCGCCTTTTTCAACGCCGCCGCATCGACCCCCACGACATGCAGCGTGGTCCCGAAATGCGCGACCTGAGCCACCCCCGGCATCCCGACAAGGCGCTGTGCGGCCGCCGTCACATCCGCGCCGGTCAACAACATGGTCGAAAGCCCGGCATTCTTCACCACCTCGTCAATCGTGCCCTGCGCGATCAGCTTGCCATAGGAGATATAAGCGATGCGATGGCAGCGTTCGGCCTCGTCCATGTAATGCGTGGAGACAAGCACGGTCAGCCCGTCCTCTGCCAGCGCGTGAATTTCATCCCAAAACTCGCGCCGCGCTTTCGGATCAACCCCGGCTGTCGGTTCATCCAGCAACAATAGATCGGGTTTGTGCATGATGCACGCAGCCAGCGCGAGGCGTTGTTTCCAGCCGCCCGACAACGCGCCGGCAAGCTGATTTCGCCGTGAACTGAGACCAAGGTCTTCCAGCGTATCCCGCACCACCCGGCGCGCCGGGCGCATCCCGTAAAGCCCGGCGACAAAGCGCAGGTTTTCGGCAATCGTCAGATCTTCATAGAACGAAAACCGCTGCGTCATATAGCCGACCCTGCGCTTGATCGCACCGCGTTCGCGGCGAATGTCATGCCCCAACACCCGCCCTTCGCCCTCGTTCGGCTCCAAAAGGCCGCACATCAGACGGATCGTGGTCGTCTTGCCCGACCCGTTCGGGCCAAGAAAGCCCATGATCTCCCCCTTCTTGACCGAAAGGCTGACATCATCGACCACGGTTTTGTCGCCAAACCGCTTGGTCAACCCGCGCACGGTAATCGCGTCGCTTTCGGGTTGTTGCAGCGCACTCACTGATTGGCCTCTGGCGCGGCGCCGGGCAGGCCGACGTCGACAATCTGACCGGGTTTCAACTCATTCTCGCCATCCGGGCGGGCCTCGATCAGATAAACCAGCTTCTGCCGGTTCTGTAGCGAATAGATCACCGGCGGGGTGAACTCCGGCCCGTCGGCGACATAGCTGATCCGCGCGCGCAACCCGGCGGCGCAATTATCACAGCGCACGCTCAGTTCATCGCCCACCTTGATCCGGGCGACCGAAACTTCCGGCACATAAAGCCTGAGCTTCACCGCCCCTTCCCCGAGTACCGAAAGCACCGGCGCGGCGGGGCCTGCAATTTCGCCTTCACGCCGGATGATATCGACAATTGTGCCTGCCACCGGCGCACCCAGCACCCGCTGATCCAGCCGCCATTTGGCCTGCGCGCGGGCGGCCTCGGCGGCGGCAACGGCGGCTTCCGACTGTGCCACCGCCTGCGGGCGTGGCGGCAGACGGGCAACCGCAAGCTCCGCCGTCACCTGCGCCACCTTGGCTTCGGCCACCTTGAAGGCCGTTACCGCATCATCGCGCTGTGCATCCGTCACCACGCCGCGCTGTGCCAGCTCCACCAGCCGGTCACGCTGGCGCTTGGCTTCCTCGGCCTGCACCTTGGCCGCGGCCTGATTGGCGACGATCACATCAATCTCCTGCGCGCGCTTACCGGCCAGCAAATCTGCAAGCTCCCCCTTGGCACGCGCAAGATTGGCCTGCGCCTGCGCCAATGCAATCTTCGCATCGCGCTGCTCCATCTTCACCAGAACGGCGCCTTGCGCCACATGATCGCCGCGCGCCACCTTGATGGCGGCAATCTGCGCGGTCTGCACCGGGGCAACCAGCGTGTAATCCCCCTCGACATAGCCGGTGGCAAACGGGGCTGGCGCGGCGCAGCTTGCAAAAAGCGAGGCGGCAAGCGGAAGGCTACATAGAAAGCTCATGACCGTTTCCTTTCGGCGCGGGCGCGCAGCCCCTCGATAATAATATCCGTAATCTGTTTTACTTCGCCCTGCCCAACCCGGTCCCACCCCATGCGTCTAGAGACGAAAGGCTGCGCGATACGGAAATAAAGCACCTGCCCGATCACCGCGAAAAGCGCCAGCTTGACCTCGGGCGCCTCCGGCTCCTTGCCCGTCACAACCGCCCAAAGCTGGCACAGTCTTTCATGGCGCGGCAGCAGGAAGTTGGCAAAAATCATCTCCGCCACCTCGCCGGGATCAGTGATTTCACGCAGCATGAACGGCACGAAGTCCCCGGCCTGCGGCGCCATCAGCAGCGCACCTGCCAGATTGCGCACCGCCCTCTCGATCTCGGCCATCGCCGCCGCCGGATCAGCCGGGACCGGCGCATCGCCCGACGCCGGAAGTGTTTGCGCGATCTTCGCGGCCACCGTTTCGGCACAGGCCATGCGCAACCCCGCCTTGCCACCGAAATGATAGGCGATGGAGGCAACATTCACCCCCGCGCGCGTGGCAATCGCGCGAATGGACGTGCCCTCATACCCACGATGGCCAAAGAGATAGAGCGCGGCGGCAATCAGGCTGGCACGGGTGCCGGTGGAATCGGGCGTGTCATGGGTGTTGGTCATACCCTATGTTTAATCAAACGATTGATTAAATCAAGATAATCTTCTTCACCAGCCGCCCAATCAGATCCGGTCATGCCGATAGCCGTAAGATTTGCGCAACCGCTCCGCCTGCCTGATCGTCGCCCGGCGCTGTCGTCTGCCCTGTCGCTCGGCCCGGCTTTGCGACAGGTTGCGTAACAGATCGGCCAGCTTGCCCGGCAAGCGCGCCATGAACGGGCTGGCCCGGCGCGCAAGCGCGCTCAAACGCGGGGCCATATCGGCAAAAAGCGGGTCTTCAAGCGACACGAACGCCGCAGCACTACCACGCTGTCCCTGCCGCGCGGTGCGCCCGACCAATTGCCGGTCGATCCGGGCAGAGTTGTGAAACTCGCTCAGGATGACATGCAGCCCCCCTTGGCCTCCACCTCATCCGAGACCGGAATATCGGTGCCGCGCCCGGCCATGTTTGTGGCCACGGTGATCTGCCCCGCCTCCCCTGCGCGCGCCACAATCTCCGCTTCTTCAGCATCCTGACGCGCGTTCAGCACCATATGCGCCAACCCCTGCGCCGACAAGAGCGCCGAAAGATGCTCTGACGCCGCGACCGAGCGGGTGCCTATCAACACTGACCGCCCCTGCCCGGCCACCTTCCCCGCCTGCCGCGCCACCGCGCGCCAACGGGTGTCTGAGCGGCGATAAAGCCGCACCGCGCGATAGCGCAGCCGCAACGGGCGGTTGGTCGGCAAGCGCAGCACCGCACGGCCATAACCCGCGCGCAACTCAGGCGCCACCTCGCGCGCCGTGCCGGTCATACCCGCAAACCACAGAAAGCGATTAAAGAACGCCTGATAGGTGATCTGTGCCAGCGTTTCGCGGTCGGCGGAGCGTTCAACCTCCTCCTTGGCCTCAATCATCTGGTGCAGGCCTTGTTGCCATTGCCGGTCCGGCATCACCCGGCCGGTATATTCGTCGATAATCTCGATCCCGTCCGGCGTGACGATATAATGGTCGTCACGTTGAAAGAAATGCTGTGCAGATAGCGCGTGCCCCAGCATGTCGCGGCGTTCTGTTTCGCTGGAAAGCGCCGCATCTGGGGCCTGCCAACCCGCAAGCAGCCCGTCCACCGCTGGCAAAAGTTCGACCCGGCGGGCCTTGCTGTGCAGCCGGTAATGCGTGTCTTCCTGCAACGAGGCAGCAAAATGCAGCATCAGCCGTTCGGCCCGGCCACGCGCGCCGGTGTCCTCGCGCTCTGATGTGATGATCAGCGGCGTCTGCGCCTCGTCGATCAGCACCGAATCCACCTCGTCAAGCAGCGCAAACCCAAGCCCCCGGCCCAGATTGCGCGGCGCTTGGGTGAACTTGCCGCCAAGCCGGGCCTGCGCCAGTTCCGCCAGCGCGCTGCGGTTGGTCCCGTGCGCCACCCGGTCGCGCAGGTAATCAAAGGTCAGGTTGGTGTTGGTGGTGAACACCACGTCATGATCATGCGCCGCCGGGCGCAAATGTGGCTCCACCTCTTCGGTAATTGCGGCAGAGGTCAACCCGAACGCATCCAGCACCGGCTTCAGAGTTTCCCAGTCGCGCGCCGAAAGGTAGTCGTTTACCGTGACGATATGCACCGGAAACCGCATCGACGCGGCAATCACCGCAGGCACCAGCGCGGTGACGGTCTTGCCCTCGCCGGTTGCCATCTCGACAATCCGACCGCGCAAAAGCGCCAGCCCGCCGGTCATTTGCACCGGATGCAGCCAAAGGCCAAGCTTGCGGCGGGTCATCTCGCGCACGATTGCTGCCGCCCGCCAAAGCGGCGGACCGCGCAGGCCACGGCGCAACAGGTGCCATGCCGCATCGGCCAGTGCGGCGCACAATGCATCATCCTCTGCATCGCGCCAGCGCCTTGCTTGTCGGCCAATCGCCCAAAGCTCGATCCGGGCGCGCAGGCCGGGGCGTCTGTCGGCGCGCGACAATCGCGACAGCACACGCCGCACCAGCCGGTCAGACGGCTTTACCTCGGCCAAGCGCCGTTCCGGCAAGGCAAGATCGGCCCGCTGCCCGCCCGCCCATGGCCGCCGCCGCTCAGACATCGAACTCTTTGAGGATGCGCTCGCGCAGCGCCGTCCAGCTTCGCGCGGCCAGCGATTTTGGCGCCAGTGTGAAGCGCACAAAGGCGCGCATCCCGAATGCCGGGCGCAGATCAGGCCGCTCAAGCGCAAGGTCGACGGTAAAAACCGGCGTTGTCGTCTGCAACCGCTCTTTCCCGCCGGTAGTGGCGAACGGACCACCCCCCTCAAGCGAAAGCACGGGCGAAGGCAAAACCGCCGCGCCCATCGGCACATCGCGCAGGATATGCGCCGCCTCCGGTGCAAAAGGCGCATCGGCAAAACGCACGGAAATGGCGCGCGGCGCTTCGCGTAGCACTTTGACATCACGCTGTGGGATCGCCGCGCGGACAAGGCGCGCACCATCGGGCAGGACATAGGCCAGAAGCGCGCCCTTGGCGACAAACCGCCCGCTCAGGTTCGCACCGCCTTCGATATCAAGCCGCCCGGCATGGGGGCTTTCCACCTGCAAGGCTGCTGCCTGACGCAGGGCTTCGGTCTCTTCCCGGCGCAGCGCGGTAAGGGTCTGCTCCAGCCTGCGCACCGCTTTGCGATCATCCAGCCGTGCCTTTGACAGCGCAAGTTTGGCCCCTTTCACGCGGGCACGCGCCTCAGCAAGGCGGCTCTCCACCTCCGGTGCCGTGAGCGCGAAAATCGTCTCGCCCGGGTGAACTGGCGCTCCGGCTACAGCGTTTTGCGCCTGCACAATCCCGCTTTGCGGGGCGCGCAGGAACGCCTCTTGCGGCAGCCACACAACGCCTTGCACCACCACATGATGCGGCATCGGCCAGAACGCCAGCGCCGCCAGCACTACCGCCGCCAACCCCGCCCCGCGCCATGCCCGCGCCCCCGCCAGCCGGATGCGCCCATCGCTCAGGGTCTGACGGGCAAGCTTCAGCGCAGGCCAGAGCAGGCTCAGCACAAGCGACCAGATGGCAAGCGCAATGCCGATCAAGCGGTATGTGGTGGCCACGTAAAGCGCGATCGAAAGCGCGATCAGCACCCGGTAAACCAAGGCCGCAGGCGGGTAGAACACGAACCAGAGCCTCTCCCAACCTGTCGCGCGCAGGCGGCGGCGTTCACGAGTGCCAAGCAGCCGGTTGCGCAGCACCTCACCCCACCACGTGTTACCGCGCTGCGCCAGATTGGGAACTTCAATCAGATCGCACAGCACATGATAACCATCGAATTTCAAAAGCGGGTTGCCGTTGATCAAAAGCGTCGACAACCCCGAAATCACCATCGTGTTGAACGCCAACGCGCGCAGCGTGCCCTCGTCAGTGACGCTCCAGACCGCTAGGGCAAAGCTCGCGATCACCAGTTCGATCAAAATCCCGGCCGCCGCCACCGCCGCGCGGGCCCATTTCGACGGGAACAGTAACGCACTCGATGCCTCGACATAGGGAATCGGATAGAACGCCACCAGCACCACGCCCATCTCCGGTACGGCCCCGCCGCGCGCTTTGGCGGCAATGCCGTGACCAAATTCATGTATCACTTTCACAATGGGGTATATCAGACCGATCAGAAACAGGTTCTCAAGATCGAGAAACCCCTCCAACCCGCGATCGCCAAGCGCCGCCCATTGCGTCGGCAAGAAGAGCAGAGCGGCCAGAATAATGCCTGTGCCCGCCCCCCACCACAGCGCACCGGGCAAGACCGACAGCAAGCCCACCAGCCGGGCCAACAAACGGTCCGGATTGACCAGCGGCAGCGTCGCCGAAAGCGGGTTGAGCAGAAGCTTCTTCCAAAACGCCCGCCGTTCACGGTCGCGCCGCTCAAGCATTTCATCAAGCAGCGGCGTGTCGCGATTGTCCAGCAGGTCGGCTTCATGCAGCTGCGACAGCAGCGTCAGAATTTCCTGCTGGGTCGGCGCCTCATGGCCCATCTCTTCCTGTGCGTATTGCCATAACGCGGCAAGGCTCTGACGCCCGTCGAACCGCCCGGCAATGGCATAGGCGGCAGCGGTCATCCGGTGCACCTTGCGACCCGTGGCATTGGCCAACACCACCCACGGCTCCCCCAGATAGACATGCCGCGCCACCTCGATATCACGGCGCAGACGCGGGGCAAGATCGGCGACGCGATACCAGTCCTGCGATTGGAATTGCTCGCTCATGGCAACATCCGCCACGCCCAGAGCCGCAACCGCACCGCCGTGCCGCGCAACAGAACCCAGCCCAGCCGCGCCTGCCCGGTTTCGATCTTTGCCGTGCCAGTCAGACCGGGGCGCAGCCCGTTGGTCGGGGCAATATCGGCCTCCACCCGAAACCGGTTCTCCCCCGCACCGGGGTCAGAGACAGACGCAATCGTGGTGACGGTGAATGGCAAGCTGAGACTGGCCAGCCCGGAAAAGCTCACCCTGCCTTGCTGGCCCGGATGGACCAGTTCAAGATCGTATTCGCTCACGTCGATGAACAGCCGGTAAGCCCCGGTGGTGGCAATTTCAAAGAGCGGATCACCGGGGGCCACCGGCGCGCCGATCTGTTGGCTGAGATCACCGGCAATCACCAAACCGGCCTGCGGCGCGGTGATGTCAAGCCGGGCAAGCCGGGCCTCGATCAACGCCAATGCGGCGCGGGTTTCGTCAAGCGTGGTGGTGGCAATCGCCGCCTCGCTGCGCTTGCCCGAGGCGGTCGCGGTGCGCCAGTCCTGTTCGGCCTTGGCAAGCCGAGCACGCGCGGCGGCCTCCTCAACCCGCAACTCACGATCATCAAGCCGGGCCAGCAAGGCCCCCTTGGTGACATGCTCACCGGCCTTCACATCGGCCTCGGCGATAAAGCCTTCCTGTGGCGCAAGAATGCTGCGTTGGGTGGCGCCCTTCAACGTGGCATCGGCGTGAACGCGCAACTCTGCCGGGGCAAAGGTCAAAGCGGCCAAAACGGCCAGAACGGCAAGCGAAGCCAGTGCCAGAGCCGGGCGCCGCCCAAGCAAGGCCGTGGCGGCGCGGGTGCCAAGCGCACGACCCCGACCAGAAATCCAGCGCCGTTCATCCAGCTTGGTCTTTAGTCCCGGCCCAAGTGCCGCAGCGGCAAGCGTCAGGTCGCCCACAGCACTTGGATCAAGTGCCAGCGCGCTCTCTGCCGAAGTTGCCTTCGCCACGCAAAGCACGCCTTCGACGCGCCCTTCAACCAATAGCGGCACGCTCAGGATCAAGGCAGCGCCAATCTCGCGCGCGAGGGCCGCATGGGCCAGCGTGATCATCTGCCGCCCGTCGGGGCGTTCGGGGAACCCCACCGGGGCGGATTGGTCCGCCGCTTCGGCCATCGCCGCTTCATAGGCGCGGGTCAGCCGAGCCTTGGCGGTGAACCCGGCATCGCGCGACAACGCCTCCAGCCTGACACGCCGCCCGCGCATCATGCCCACGGCAGCACTGTCAAACCCCGTCATTTCCGGCACCGCATTGACCAGCGCCAGCGCGGCCCCGTCAAAGCGTTGATGCTCATTCGCCGCCGCCAGCAGATCCAGCACCAGCTTGGCGCTGTCGGCCCGTTCCATCCCCGAGGCCGCCTGCCCCTGCCAGAGCCGCGCATCAAGCCAGCCCGCCGCCCAGTGAACCTCGCGCAGGACCGCGCGCAAGCCGCCGCCGGGGGGCTCGACAGCACGAAAACCGCAATCGCAACCGGCTGCCCGCTTTGCTCAAGCGGATAGCCGATCAGCGTATCCGCGCCCGCAGTTTCGATCAACGGTTCGGGTTTAAGCGCCAGTTTGGCAGCTAACATGCCCGCCTGCTCCTGAACTGTCTCGGTCAGGTGCCAACCCGCCGCAAAGCCCAGCACGCCGTTTTCGCCTTGCAAAAGCAACACTGCCGCGCGGCAATCAGGCAGTCGCCCAGCGGTCAGCGCCAACCAGCCAGAAAGAAACCCCGCTCCGCTTTCAGGAGCAAGGAAATCCCGCCACGGATCGGCACTGGTTTGCAACGCAGCCGCAGGCGCTGCCTCGGGGTGGGCCGGCTCCGGCCCATGCTGTTCCAGCCCGGCCAAACCCGGTCACTCCGCCAGCGGGCCGTGCCGCGCCTCGTATTCCTCAAGCAGGGAATTCAGCACGTCGCGCAACCGCTTGGCCGCCAGCGGCGACAGAATGACACGATGCTGAATGTCGATTTGGTAAGGCTCATCCGCACGGTCCCAATTCTGGTTCAGGCCGAAATTGATCACCACCTCGTCACGCGTGGTCGAGGCATTGCAGACATTACAATAAGACGACTTCATGTTGGTCGTTTCAAGCGCCACGCGCCGGTCAGGCGTGTCGCGCAGATGGTCATTGCCCGCCACAATGGCCTCCGGCTCCGTTGTGGGCGTGGGTTTCGGATTCTTTTTGGGCGCGGGCGTTCTTGCCAATTCATCACTCCTCTTGGTGAACCGGGTCTGGTTCGTGATCTGCATCAAGCAACAGCGCGAAACGGTCCGATGGCTTGCGCCGCGCGTTTTGATCCGCACCCGGCGCGCGCGGCACCGCAAAAAGTGTCGCCGCCGCCAGCACGGTGGGAATCAGGGGCGCTGCCGCCGCATCCTCTACCGGGGCCGTCTCAACCGAAATGTGGGTCAGTGCCGCCGCCTCTGCATCCGCCGATGGCTCAACCTGTGCAAAATCATCCGCGACCGCCTCGAAACAAAGCCGCATGGCTTTCGTCGGCGCGGCATACTTATCCTTGCTCACGGCAAAGCGCCCGTTCATCATCTCGTAAAGCGGATTGCCTTCGAAGCTTTCGGGCATCTCCTGCACGACACAAAAATGGCTGCGGTCGGCATCATCGAAATCAACGTAAGGCGTAGCAGCGCGCGGCGCGTTGGCGCCATCCTCCTCTGGCTCGGCACTGTCGAGCTTCCATTTCCGCCCAAGTTCGAGAAAATCAACGCTGTTGGTGCGGAAACATATCTCCGCCGCGCGATCCGCCGCACCTTCTCCGCTGGGCTTCGCCACCATACAAACGTTGACCAGCGCACCACCGCCGCTATGGAAAAGCCGCCCGGAACTACTGCCAAGGCTGGCTTTCACCACCAGCGGGTCAAGATCGGCAAGCGAAAGCGGTTTGGTCTGCTCGACCACTGGGCGCACGGCCAATCCCCCGCCACCGCCAACCACGCCCGTTCCCGCCGCAAAATCCCAGCCGCCACCGTTGCTGCCGCCGTTGCCGTTGCTGCCACCGCCGCCGTCATCCGGCAGGGGGCGCTCTGTCGGGCGCAAAAGATCAATGTCGATCTGGCGCCAGGCGGAAACCCCACCCATGTCAATCCGCCCCAGCGCGTCGAAAAGCGATGTGTCGGCAAAGCTGACCGTCTGATCGGCGTTGGCGTCTCCCGGTGCGGCGGCAATGGCAAGCGCCTTGTCACCGGCCCAATCCCCACCGCTAAGGTCGACCGCCTCGCCGTTGATCTCAAGAATACGCAGGCTGACCGCGCTGGCCACCTTGCCATAGGGCACGGCGGCGTTGATCGCCCCTTCAAGATAGCCCAGCAGCAACGCCCCAGCGGCAGGCGGTGTGGCGAAATGAAGCCGCAGGCGCGTATGGCCGGGGCCGCCGCCTTCGCGCGTCACCGTCACCCCCTCAAGCGCGGTGTTCAGCCCGTCGATTGAAACCGTGTCCACCTGCCAGTCAAGATCAAGCAGCATCGAACGGATGCCCCCCGCCTGAGTGAGCGACACTTCAAGCCCGCGCCCACCCGGTCCAAGCCGCGCACCGGGGCGCGCAACCGCGTCTTCCACGTGGATCTGCGCCGGAGCGGCCTGCACCTCGATGATGCGCTCGTAAACCCCGCCGGTATCGGCGGCGAGCGTGTCAAAATCATTGCGCCAGCCTTGCAGATTGCCGACCAGCCGCAGCGTATATTGCCCGGCGGACAAGCCTTTTCCGCTGATCAGATAGGCAAAGCCCCGTGCATCGGCATCCGGCACCAGAGAGCCGCGAAGCGCCGCCCCGTCCGCGTCGATCAGCGCGATGTCAATCGGTTCACCGTCATCTTCCAGCAGCCGGTAAGGGTTGGGCAACCCGGTATCAACCGGCCCCGAGAAACGCACCGAAATCCCCCATGACGCGGCAATCACGCTGGTGACCTTCAGCCCCGGCGTGCCGATGGTGATGGCATGACTGTCGGTTGCCACCACGCCGTTCTGGTCCTCGACCTGCACCGAAATCAGGTAAGCGCCGGGCAGTGCATAAACATGCGTGGCGGCGCGCTGATCGGTGGGCAGCATCTCCTGCGTGCCATCGCCCCAATCGACGCTAAGCTTGGCAACGGTATCAGAGCCGCTATCAAGGATACCAAAGCTGATCCCGACATCTTCGCGCATCACCGCGCTCTCTGGCGCGGTGAGCGTGACGGCAAGCGGCACATCCCCGACGGTGGCATCAAAACTGCGCTGCGCAAAACCGCCCTGCCCGTCGGAAACGCCAACGGCAAAGCCCTGACTGCCCTTGCCGCCGGCGGCCACCCATTCCAGCAAGCCTGTCGCGCTGAGAGTGGCTCCCGCGGGGCCGTGCAACAGGCTGTAGCTCAGCGCATCGCCGTCGCGGTCGCTGGCCACAATCTGCACCCGCAGCGTGTCGCCCTCGGTCAGCGCCACATCACCAAGCGGTGCCATCTCGGGCGCGTCGTTGACCGGGCGAACATCAAGCCGCACAAGGCCGGGCGTGCTGGTGAACAGCCCGTCACTGGCGGTAAAGCTGAACGAGATCGACGCCGTTGAAATCTGCCCCCGGCGTATAACGCCAGAGCGTGCCGCTTATATGATCGAGCAGGCCCGCGCCGGGGCCGCGCGCAATGGCAAGCACCAACGGGTCGCCATCAGGATCACCGCTCAGCAGGCCAAGATCAATTACCGCCGCACCGTCTTCATCCAATACGACCGTCTGGCTTGCCGCCACCGGCGGCGCGTTGGTCAGGGTGCTGGGCACATCAAATGCCATCGCCGCGATGCGCGCCTCTGCATCCACCGCACCGAACCCAAGCAGATCAAGCGAAAGCTGCAATCCGTTGGTGAGATCAAGCGCGGTAAGATCAACCGTGACACTGCGCGCGACAAACCCGTCAGACTGGACCTGCGGTGCGCCGACGCTCAAACCCGGCCCCATGCGCAAGGTGCCATCGGCTTGCAGGTTCAGCGCCGCGTCGGTCCCGGAAAGCCCCGCCAGCACAGAAAGCGGGCGGCCCAGCCGGTTAAGCAAGGCAATCTCGAACGCGTCTCCCGGCCCGGAAGGCGTAACGCTCATCCGGGTCAGCATCGTGAAGCTGAAGGTCGTGGCAGTGCCCGGCACATCAATCATCCGATACGCCGCCGTGCGCGTGGCTGGCCCCTCGCCAAGCGCGATGCCATCCGCCGTTTCACCGACATTGCCCAACACGCTCCAGCCCGATGAAAGCACGCGCACGCCATCTCCGGGCGCGAAGGCGTAATCAAGCCCCTCCGCTGCCGTTTCGCTCAGCAACCCCGCCTCCTGCGCCTGACGCAGCGTATCGCGGATACCAATATAAAGCGGATCGGCATCAACCGGCGCGTTGAGCGCCATGCGGATCATCGCATCCATCGCCGGGGTGGTGTCGAAATTGCCCGGCGTGCTCAGCACTGTTGGATCGCCAATCGCGGCCTGTGTCTCGCGGTCGTAATAATCCGGCAGGCCCAGCGTGTGCAGCACTTCATGCGCATAGGCCCAACCCATCGCATCGCTAAATGCCTCGGCCGCCTCGAACCCCTCGGTCCCGCTCTGCGCGCGCAGGCTTTCCAATACCGCCCCGACATCGAGGATCACCCGATCCCCCTTCAGGTTGGTGTTGAAAAGCGCATCCTGCCGGAAAATCTGCTGCGCGGGTGTAAACGTGCCGTCAACTGTCGGGTCAAGCAGCCGGTCAAGCGCGGCCTGCTCGTTGGTCGCATCACTGTTGGCGGCGGCAAAATCGAAGCTGGCAAAGCCATAGCGCGTGCCAACGCTGCGCTCGGCCAGCCCGTCTTGCACCTTGTCGAGCGATGCCTTGGCCGTCTGCGCCATCTCGTCCACCTTGGTGCTGGCTTCCGAGGTCTTGGCCTCCACTTTGTCGGTTTCGGCGCGAATATCGGCTATGATCTGCGCCGCCTCTTCGCTGTTGTTTTCAAGCGCGGCTTGCAGTGCGCCAAGCATCGCGCCGACCGTTGCAGAAGCGTTGAGCGCCGCCGCCAGCGGTTCCTGCACCGCACGCGCCGCCGCGCCCGCGTCATCGGCAGTCCCGTCGCCCAACGTGACTTTCTCAGTCTTGGCCAGATCAAGCACACCCTTGAGGCCCCAGCCATAATCTGCCGTCTTGGCCCCCGCCGCAACGCTCGCCGTCTGCAAATCCGCGGCCCCGTCAATCAGCGCGCGAATTTCCTCGTTGCTGACGGTTTGCGCGCTGCCAATCGTCCCTTCAAGCTGGCGGGCCAACTCGGCCACACCACGGTTTATGTCGCGCACATCCGTGAACGCGTCCATCACGCCGCTATCGCCACCAGTCAGCACACCCGCAAGCGTATCTAGGCTGTGGGCCTCCTGCCCCTCTTGACCGCCAAGTGCGGTCACACCGTCCAATGCCCGGTCAACAGCGCCAAGCGCCGCGCCCACCGCCGTATTGGCATCCTGATCGAGTGTTTTTGCTGCGCTAAGCCCGCTGATAATCTCCATGTTGGTTTGCTGCGTGCTATCCACAAGCGAGCCAATCAGGTTGGTCAGATCGTTCAGTGAGGACACAGCGCGCTGAGTGTCCACATGGAACGGTGACGTGTCAGCCCCCTCAGGGCCGAACGCGGTGTCCACCAACCCCTGCATCCCGCCCACGACCTTGGCCAGCCCAGCGGACAAATCGGTGTCGCCCTCCGCCTCAAGCGTGGTGTGCGCATCGCTCAGCCCGCCTGCCGCCAGCGCGTGAATCAACTCCTCGGCGGCAAGCGGCTGACCACTTTGCGCGCTCGCCTGCATCTCGGCAAAGAACGGGTCATCCCCAAGCGTCAGCGCCGCCGCCCCGATATCGGCCAATGCGCCACGCAGCGCATCGCTCGACCCTGCCGCCATGTTGAACTGCTGATCAAGCTCACCGAAAAGCCCGCTCGCACCGATCTTGGCATCATCCAGACTGCCAACCAGATCGCGCACCAGCCCGCCGAGGCCGAACGAGCCGCCGCCTCCGGTGCTGGGTGTGCTGGGCGTCTGTGGGCTGTCACCGTTCAATCCGGCGATAAGCTGCGTGTTTGCATCATGGAACCCTCCCAGAATGCCCTGCATTGCCCCTCTCAGATCATCAAACGCAGTGGTTTCGCGTTGCAGCTTGCCCAGAACCGTCTGCAACTGGCCCGGCTCTATCGCGTCAACCCCATCGGTGCCCGCCTCCGGCTGTCCCATCAACGCGGCATTACTCTCGAACGTGCCAACCATCCCGTCCATCCGGTCCGCGATTTGCCCCACCGTCGCCTCGAACGAGGCGCCGATCGTGCCAAGCACCCCGGACAGCAGCCCGCCATTGCCCGAAGCCACCCCGACAAGTGTCTCGCTGCCTTGCACCGTGCCTTTCAGGCCGTCGATCACGTTGTCGAATATGGCGCGCGACGCGCTTAGCGAAGCGATGGCCGTGCTCGGCCGGTCGCCCAGCGTATCGCCAAACAGGCCCGCAAGCTGTTCGGTCTGCGCCAACAGCCCGCCCAACATCCCCCGCCCCTCTTGCCCCGAGGAAAAAGCGGTCTGCGAAATCTCGCCAAGCACGCTTGCAACCTGCGCGCCGCCAAGCTGATCCGTGAGGCTCTGGCCCAATCCGGCAAAGCTAAGCTGCGGCCCGCGCACAGACTCCAGAATGTTGCCCAATACCCCGGCCAACCCGCTGCCCCCCGAAGGCGTTGCGCCGCTGCCACCCAATGCCGGTGACGCGCTCAGCCCAAGCCCGCGGATCGACTGGCCAAACTTGCCCAATGCACTGGCAAGATCGCCTTGCAACGCGACGATATTGGCCTGCAGCGCCTTTTGCGGATCAGTATCGAGCGTCACGCCGTCGAATAGCCCCGCAAGCTCCGCCATTACATCCGCCGACACAGCGCCAAAGTCATCAAGCAGGGTTTGCGTTTGCCCGGCAGAGGCGGCAAAATCGCTCATCAGGGCCGCTTGCGCGTCTGCCTCGCCATCAAGCGCGTCGTAAACCGTCGCCGCATTGGTGAACGTCGCACGCCCTTCGTCCAGCAGGGCATCGAACTCCGGAAGCGTGGTTTGCGCCACATCCTTCAGCGCGTCGGCATAATCTTGATACTGCGTCTGAACCTGCGCATCCGCGACGTAAACCTTGTTCAGTTCTTCGCTGACACGCTGCTTTTTCGCTTGCAACGTCTCGGCCTTGGCGACCTGCGCCTTGGCACTTTCTTGCGCGGCGGCGGCACCCTCGTTGCGCGCCTTTTCCGCGTTGTCCACCGGCACCAGGATCGCCGCCCCTCCCTGCGCGCCGGGTTTGAAGACCAGTTGGAAATCCCCTGCCCCGGTGGTGACGCTCACCGCGTCCTGCCCGGCGGCCAGAACCGCATTCAGATGTGCCTTGATCCCGGCCACGACCTTGCGCCAATCGGCATCGGTCAACCCATTGAAACGCAGCGCAAAGCTGTCTTCCTCGGAAACCCCGTCGGCCACTTCGCGCGCGCGCAGCGCAGCAAGCTGCGTCTTGATCTCCGCTTGCAGTTTGTCGGCACTGATGCCCACGACCTGCTTCTTGGTCGCCGCCGCCTCGACCGCGAAACTGCCCAGCCGCTCGCCCGCCCGTGTGATGACCAACTCGCTGGCGTCAGGAAAACGCGGATCAGCCCCGCCCGGCTTGTCGCCCACCCCTTCCGGCGCAAAACCGATCTCATATGCGCCCGCACTGTCGCTTCCGGTGAACCATTTCCCGCTGTCGCCCGCCAGCGAAAGGTCAACATCCTCAAGCCCCCCCAGCCGTTTGACAATCCTAAGCGTGCGGGTCTGACCATCGGCGGTATCGGCCAGCCGAAGAATGCCGTCATTCGCCGCGTCATCGCCCATATCGGCCAGATAAAGAATTGCAGCGGTGCGGGTTTCATCAATCCGCGTGACCCCCGGCTTGGTGCTCGGGGCGTCATCGACATAGTGGATCAGCATCTTTGTGCCCAGAAGCATCGCCCCTGCATCACCCGCCACATCTTCAAGGAAATCATTGCTCAGGCTGGCGGTGAGCGTCAGGCTCTGGCTCTCTCCGGCGCGCAGGTTGGTTTTAAGCTGAATGCTCGTGCTGCCATCATGCAGCGAAACCGGGAAACCGGTCACGCCGCTTGGCGCATTGGCCAGCCGCCAAGCATCGGGCAGCGCGTCGAGGGTCAGAAACTCTGACGGATCGAGCGTCAGCGTCACATCCATTCCCCTGTCCGAGAGGTTCTCGAAAGTGAACTGATGGCGATCAATGCCCAGCCCCTCCATCTGGCTCACCTTCAAGGCCTCGCGGCCATCGCCATCGGTAATCTCCTGATCGGTATCGGTAAACAGGATGGTCAGATCGCTCGCACCGGCCGCCGCCCCGAGATCGGAATCAGTAATCTTCAACGTCTGGCGGAAGCCGATATTGTCGATCCGCGCAAGCGAACCTGTGGCACCGGCATCGGTGACGTTGCGGATCACCAACTGCCCGGCTTTACCCTGCACCTCTTCGGGGATTTCAAAAAACTGGCGTTTCACCGGCTTGACCGGCACCGTATCATTGCGCACCTGCGCCGAATTAACCGGCGTCAGTTCAATATAACTCCCGTCGATATAGGCGAAAAGCGCAAGCTTTGAATCGCCACCTGCAACCCGATCATCCCACGTAACATCCACCCCGATCTGGTCGCTTTTTTCATTGAAATACATGGTGTTGTGAACAAGCTCTGCCCCCGCGCCAAGCTTGTAGTGCCAGTTGATCATGCTTTTTTGCACAAAGGCCAGAATATCAGGCAGCTTTTCCTTGAGCTTCGCAAGCGCAGCATCCGCCAGCCCGCCGAACTTGCTCTTGGGTGCCTCCGGTGTTTCCGATGGGCTTAGATACGCAAGCCCCTTGGACGCCAGATCAGCGCGCAGGGCGTCTTCCTCGAACTTGTCGAACACATCGCCAAGCGTTTTGAAGAAGTCGTCGTCGAAGGTGTAGGTGAGCGCCTGATCAATTCCTTTCAACGCCGCATTGGCAACGAAATTCAATAGCGCGCTCACGTAATCGGTCTCTTTGTCCGATGCGGGCGGCTTGTTGACAACCCCATCAAACGAGCTGCGCAGCTTGGCCATCAACCCGTCGAGCTGGTCTTTGAAAATCTTCCACGCTGAGGCCGTAACATTCTCGGGTTTGATAACCCGGCTAAGATCTATCTCCCAGCCAAGCGCGTTCTCGGGCAGGAAGAAAAGCCCCTGCGTGCCGGAAATGCCGGAGCCGGGAAGCGCGCCGATCACGCGATAGCTGTTGCCGCCCTGCAAGGACCAGCCCGGCGTCTCGAAGGTGCTGCGCGCAGGAATTGGCATCCGCCCGTAAAGCGGCTTCTCAGAGGCCTGAAAATCGCCGTTGAACACGCTCGCAATTGCCGTGCCTTTGCCGTCCTTGGCCGAGTTGTTATAGGTCTTGGGGTCGAATTTCTTGCGATCTACCGTGCCGATCCGGTCCTGCCGCCCGGCCCCGCCGCCCAGCGAGGAATAGAACCAGCCGGTGCCAACCCCTTCCCACGCGCGCGTGTCCTCGGCGGCCTCCTTGTTATTGCGCACCGGCGCATTGGCTTTTCCCCGCCGGTGTTGTTGGTCTCGAACTCGCGCGCGACATACCAACTCTTGAGGTTCTTGTCATAACCGGCGGCATTGTCGGCGATTGCCTCAGGCGTGGCCGGTTCGTCATCGTCATAATAACGCGCAATTCGCCCGAATTGCTCGAGATAACCATCGTTGCCCGCAGAGGTCACGACATCCTCAAACCGATCAAGTGGCGAACGCCAGATACCGCTCTTCAGCCCCCCGAACCCGTCGAAATAGTAACTTTGAAGCGCTGTCGTGCCGGTATACCAACCCACCGCGCGCTGATTGAGATTGCCCAGCCCGATACCGAACTGGGTTTTGTCGAGACCGAATATTTTCGTATCCGGCAATGCGTCATCCTCGATGAACCCCGGAAGGTTCGACAGGTTGAGGTTGACGTTCGCAGTCTTGAGCGCCGTGCCCTTGGTGGTAAAGGAAAGCCAGCCGGACGTCTTGGCGACGGTCTGAAAATAGTTGTCGGCAAACCCCACGCCGTTCCAGGCAATCGTCGCTGGATCGGAAAAATCCGTCAGGTCGATCTTGTTAAGCTTCAGCGCCTCAAGCGTCGTCTTGATATTACCGACCGTTTCGGCAAAATCCTGCGCCTTCTGGTAATAGCGGATGCCGGTCAACGCGTTGGTGACGGTCACGCTGCTGCTAAGCCCGCCCGATTCAATCGTGGCATAGACATTTCCCGCCGCGTAAAGCGCAAACCCGTAAGAGGCGAGCTTGGCCGTCTGCTCAACAAAGCCAAGCACGGTGGAGACATCGAACTGACGCTGCGGCTGTGCCCCGGCAAGCGGATCAATCGTGGTGACCTGAATCGGCCCCAGCTTGTCTTCACCGATCAGCGACAACAGCCGCTGAACAATTTCCGTATTGACCGCCGTGCCGCGCCCTTCGGCGATGAAGTGCAGCGGCGCGCTCAGCACCCCGCCCACCCGGTTGTCAAGATCGACAATTTCGGCAAAGAACGCATCCGCCGCCGCCTCGGCAAAGCCGGTATCGCCAATGGTTGTGGCGTTGGTCCAGTCCGGCACCAGAATCAGCGCGTTAGCATCGGCAACCTTCTTGTCCGGCGTGATATTGACCCAAGCGCCATAGCGGTTGCTGCCTGACGAGGTTTCACCGCGCTCCAGTGGATCATAGTAAAGCACCGCGCCATCTGTCGCCTCGGCCATCTTCACGGCCATCTCGAAAAGCGCCGTTTGGTCCGCCTCCGGCCCGATGAATGGCAGGCTCAACCCATGGGTCAGCACAGCAACCCCGGCAAATGCCGCGCCGGTCTCCGGCTTGACCGGATTAACGTAGAATTGCCCGTATTTGCGGTTTATGTCCGGCTGCTTGGTGTCGTCCGACAGCATCGACTCCACGCCCCAGAAATAGCGTTGCCCGGCCGTCAGCACCGTTTCGGGCGGCAACGTAACCTTGAAACGCCCGCCATCTTCCTCCATCGCCTTCTTGATGTCATCGGCGCTGACATAAATCGTGGCGATGCGGTTGCGGTTGCCATCCAGCCGGCTGGTGGCATCTTCAAGGTCTTTATACCCCAGATTGCTCAGCGCCGTGCCCTGTGTCGGTGTCGTATCACCAACATAAAGCCCCGCATCCGGGCCAAAGACCGACAAGGTGAGGATCACCGAAACAGGCGCCGAATTCGGGTCCAACTCGAACACGAAAGTCGGCTGCGGATTGTTGAGGTTCTGGTATGTCGGCAGGTCAATCACGTTGCGGGTCCGGGTGATCGTCAACTCGTCAAAGCTGTCATCCGCCTCCGGGTCAAGCGAGATAACATTGCGCACCGATACCATACCACCAATCAGCCCACCCAGAAGGATCGGCTGGTTCGGCTTCTCCGTCGGGCTGATGCCGGGGCCGACATAGGGCGCCGGTTTGCCGTAAGGATCGGCATAATAAGCACCATACGCCGCACGCGGGCCGAATGTCTCATTCAGGTCGATCCGCGGGATGAACGCCCCGTCTTCCAGCCGCTCGGTGCCGCCCAGATCGTCAAGCGCATAGTCATAATACCGCTCATCGGGGTTGTCGGTGACGAAGCGTTCAATTTCCTTGCTGTCATAGGCCAGCACATTTCCAAGCCGCCCGCCCGACATGTAGACAAACCTGTGATCCGGCGACAGGCCAAGCGCGCTGCCCCAGCTTTCGGGGATTCCCAGCGTTGCCGCAACCACCCGCGCCGCATCCGTGCCGGTGCTCTCTTTGGTGGCGCTCAAGAGGTTGCTGACCACGGCAAGGTTGCTACCCGGCGGGTTGGCGCGGTAACGCCCGACAAGGCTAGTGAACGAATAATCCGGGTCGCGCAGCACGTCATCGGCGGCAAACCGGCGCTGGCCAAGAATAAAGGCGGTCTCGCCAGTTTCCGAGAACACGATATCAACCGGGTCGGCCACCCCGAACGGGTCGCGCGCGGCATCCTGCATACCCGGCGCATCCGGCGGGAAACCGAAATTCATCCGGTTCTGCACCGTCCACTCGCCCAACGTGCTGCGATCAAGCACGACAACAAGGCCGCCATAGTCGGCGCCAGAGACCGAGCGCGAAGACTCAAGTATGACGATCTTCTGATGACTGTCTCCGGTGAAGAATGTCGTCGTCACGCTGCGTGGTTCACGCAGGAAAAGCCCGCTCTGGTCGGTCGCAACGGCCGGATCACCAAAGCTTGCCACCGGGCTAAGCACCGTATCGGATTTTGAGCTCAAGAACGTCGGCATATCGAAGATCGACACCAGCCCCTGCGGGCGCGCGCCGGTCCCTGCCCCCGATTGCGCCACCACGATTTGCTTGTAATCCTGAGTCAGCGCGACAGAGGTAATGGCGCGTTTGTCCGGCAGCGTCAGCGTGGTGAAATCAATCAGATAAGTGGCACTGTCACTTGGGTTGATCCCGATCACATGGATTTTGTTGGAGCTTTGGTCGGTGACGAACAGGTAATTGTCACCCCGGTCAACGAACATCTCGCCAATGCGAATGCCCGCATCTGCGTTGAGCTGAATGAAATTGACGTGTTCGGTGTCGTCCGGGTCCACGTCGATCTGCCGCCATGCAACGGTATCGACCACGGCAATGCCCTTGGCCGCCGTCAGCGCCACGAAGGCCAGCGTACTGTCTTGCGACAACACGATATCGCCGGGCCCGGCGCTGGCATGATCGGGGGTCGGCACGCCGTCCTGATCGAGATAGCCAATCGGTATCCGCCCGACCATCTGCGGAATGTCCCCCTCGGTACCGGCACGGGCAAGCGGGCGCAGCACCGCAACCTGATCGAAGCGCACCGAGGTATCAATCTCCACATCCACGCTATCGGGTTGCGAATATCCCTGTTGCACGGCGACGAACGTATCCAGCCCCGGCGCCAGCGCATAGCTGTCGGAAAGCTGGAACGCCACGTCCATCACCGCGCCCTCTGCCGGTGTGCCCTGCGCCAGCGCACTCGGCTTTTCGCCGGTATCCGCCATCTGGCTCAGCTTCGGGCGCGCCACCCGGAAGAGCCCGAACGAAACATCGCGCGGCGGCGTGACCAGAAGCGCAGGCTCGCCATCGCGCTCCACCTGCCGGGCCAGCACCGCCACCGCATCGCCTGCGTCTGCGCGCACCACGTATCCCGCCCCATGGCCGCCCTCGGTTTCGGCCTCGATCAGCTTGGCGTTCAGCTCGTCTTCGGCAAAATCACCGAACACCACCCAGCTATGCGCCTTGCCGTTGAGCCGCGCATCCGGGGTCAGGGTCAGCCCCTTGATCTCGATCTGCGCCTTGGTCACCGCCGTTGCATCGGTCGAAAGCTGGATAACCTCGGCTGACTCAATCAGCGGATAAGCCGCGTCTTGCAGGGCTGTCAGCAACGAGCCAAAAAGGTTGACCACCACGTTGGGAAGATCGGCCGCAATTTGCAGCGTCTTGGATGATATGATCTTGAGCGTTTCGGAATTGACCAAATCCGCCTTGATCGCAGTATAGGCGCGCGGCAGCGTGAGCACCATCTTCGCCCCCGCCGACAACGCCCCAACCGGGATCACCGACCCGCCAATGGCCTGTGCCGTCGCGGTGGCCTGAATCCGGTCGGACGGGGCCAGTTGCTTGACCGATGCGTCGACCGTCTTCTGCACGAAATCCGTGGCAATTTCCATGATCACCAACGGGCCATCATTTTTGACCCCGCCATGCGGCGGCGACATGGTGCGGGCAATTCCACCGGCACCAACCACACCGCTTTCAACCTCTTGATAGCCCTTCACCACGCCGTCTTCGGTGACAAAATCGGTAATCCGGTAAAAGATCACCCGTGCGCCCTCGGCCAGCCCGGTAGGAATGGCGAACTGCGCCGGAATACGCTGCGGCGCGTTGCCAGTCTCAAGGTTGAACGCCGCGCCAAAGGTGAAGCCGTCCTCGGGACGCAACAGCGGCACGCCGATCTCATCCGCGCCCAACGTGGTGATCGTCACTTCCGTGTCCCGCGGCAGGGCGCCCTCGGCAATCGCCACCTGATAGCCATCGGCGTTCTGCACCACGCCGCCCGCCGCGCCCACCGGCACCGCATCACCCACCACCGGCGTCATCACATTGACCGGAATGGTAATCTCCGAGGCGCGGTAAATCACCGTCAACTCAGTGCGCCCCGGTGCCAGCCCGACCACCCGGCCATCCGCCGTGACCCGCGCAATATCGCCGTTCAGGACAAAGCTCTTCACCTCGTCCATCCGGGTATTCACCACGTTTTCATCACGATGATCGAACAGCAGCAATTGCCGGTCCGCGCCGGGCGTGATCTCGACCGCGTCAGGATAAATATCGCTACCAAAGCCACCGATCAGCGCCTGATCATAGGGCGAAAGCGCGCCCACCCGCACCACCGTTGCCGCATGAATTGCACCGCGCGCAATCTCCATCACGCTATAACCATCGCTGCGGCCCTGAAGCCGGTTACCGACCAGTCGGGCAATGCTCGGGTCGTCAAAGCTCACCGTCACATACCCCTCGGGAAGCGCCGCCGTGCCGCCATCGGCAAATTCGCCGGTAATTGCGAAATCAGTCCATTCGCCATCGCTCAGCAGTGGCGCGCGGTTCTCCAGCGTAATCCCCGTAAGCGCCGCCGCCGAAATCTCGATATTCAGATCCGCCACGCCAGACGCGCGATACCCGTCACTCGCCCGCAGCTTGACATGAACGGGCGCGGTCCGCCCGGCCTCCGGCGTCACCAGAAGCGTGGCCCCATCTGCGCTGATCGTCGCCGTGGCACCGGGCGCATCAATCACTTCGAAAAACACCGGGTCGCCTTCGGGGTCACCGGCCATTTCCGCAAGCGAGACGGCAATCGCAAGATCGGCATAGGTTTTCTGCGCCACCGGCGTCAGCACCGGCGCGCGGTTGGCGCGCAATCCGTAATTTTGCAGCAACAGCGCACGGTCAGTTGCGTTGATCGCGCCATCGCCGTCAATATCGCGCGCCGCCGCTTCATACGCCGCGCGGTCGGCGCTCGATACATCGCCATCGCCGTCCAGATCACCAGTCGCCGTCAGATTGAGATTAAGCGTAACCGCGCTATCCGCCTCCAGTACCAACAGATGCAGCCCCGCGCTTTGCACCGCAAAAATCGCCGTCTGCGCCCCGTCACTGCCAGTTTTCAGCGACACCGGCGCCTCCCCGTCCAGCCGCAGGTTGCCGCCCGGCGCGCTCATCCGCACCGAAATCAACACGCGTCCACCTGCCGACTCCAACTCGCTCTCGCGCAGCATGAATGACGCCGTCCGGCTTTGCCCGGCGCCCAGCGTCACACTCCAGTCGGAATTTTCCACGATGCCGCCAAAGGAATGGTTTAGCGGCCCGCTTGCACCCTCCTGCCAGACCCCGGCCAGCCGCCCCTCTGCGATACTCAACCCATTCTCGTCATAGCCGTAAAGGTCAGGCACCGCCTGCCCCGGCCCGCCGACGAAACTGAGCCGCCCGAAATCATCGTAAAGCAACAGCCGCTTTTCACCGTCCGGCAGCGTGAGCCCGGCTATCGCGCCCATGGCGTTGCGCAAAAGCGTCACTTGCCCGCCATCGCTGCCAATCAGCCCGCTATCGGCGATCAGCACATGCGCGGCCCCTTGCCGGACCCCGGTGATTGAGCCACCACCATCCATCTCCCACGTCATGCCATCGGGTTGTGTCAGACTGAGCGTCACCGGCGCGCCGGGCGCAAACGGGGAATAAGGCAGCCCCGAGCGCGCGCTGTAAACCGCGCCATCCGCCTCGGTCAGCAACGGCCCGTCAAAGGAAAGCGCATAGCCCGGTTGATCGGCGGTAAAGCCAAGCCGCGCCTGATGGAAGCCGGAAATCTCCGTCGTTTCCAACGTGGCGGTAAACACCACACGCTGCCCATCCGGCGCGGTCAGATGAATACGCTGCCCCGCCTTGAGCGCCGCACCAAGCGCACCCGCCGCCCCTGCATCAAGCTGCGCATCGAGCCATGGCGCAGCCCAGCCTTGCCCGAAATCGAGCGCCTCACCGGCGCGTTCGGGCTGATAAACGCGGGTCAGCGGGATATTGATGCCCGACAGCGTCACCACCGCCTCGCTCAGCCCCAGAGTTGGATCAGAGGTGCCGGGCAGAACCTCAATTTCTTTCTCAACAATGCTCTTCAAGCCGTTGAGGTCACTCGCTTCCAGTCGTAAAATATAATGTCCGGACGGCACGTCACCTGCGCCAAGCTGGGCCAGCACACCATCCTGCGAGCTTTCGCCCGTCGCCAGTTCACGCACCGTTCCGTCGCGGTGCACCAATGACAGCGCCCAATGGGCCAGACTTTGATCGGCCACCGACCCGCGCAGCGCGGTTTCTGCACCAAGCGGCCCCTCGGGCAGATCAAGCGTCACCACAGGTGCACTCACATCACCGGCCAGCCGGATCACGACATCGCGCGCCACCGTGCCAATGCGCCCGTCCCGGTCGGTCACCTCCAGCACCGCATGAAGCTTGCCCGGTGCCTCAGCCACAAATTGCGCCCGGCCCAGCGCGTCAAGCGGCAGTTCCTCGCCCTCTACCGTGAGGCGCATCGACGCAATCGGCACCACCCCATCGCCAGTAGCCGACAGGGTGATCGTCTGCCCCGGCCGCGCCGGGAAGCCCGGCGTAACATCAAGCACCGCCGTGGGCAGGATCGGCTGGCGCGTCACTTTGATCAGCATGTTGGCGGCCACGCTGGTATGGCCATCCTCCGCGCTGATCCGCAGCACCAGATCACCGAGATCCCCCGCATCCGGCGTGAAACGCAGCCGCCCGGTGCTGCCCTCAAAGCTGGCATTGGCGGGCAGGTTGGCAATCGCCAGCATCAGCGTGTCATCCGCATCCGGGTCGCTTACCGGCAGGATAACATCAAGCGTTTCACCCAAAACAACCGTGCGTGTCTCCAGCGCAAGCTCTGGCGCGCGGTTCTGGTTGAGCACGTTAACCGCGACCGACGCGATGCTCTCGGCCCCCTCCGGATCGCGCGCGGCAATCTTCAGCGTGTGAAGCCCCGCCTGATCGAACCCCGGCGTCCATGTGATGACCCCGGTGCGCGGATCAAGCGTGGTGCCGCGCGGCAGCGCCTCCGCCACGGCAAACACCACCGGATCGCCGTCTATGTCAGAGGCCAGCAACCGGAAGCTGAACGCCTGCCCCTCCAGCGCGGTTTGCGGCGCGATGGGCAGCAGGGCGGGCGGGCGGTTGGTGTTGGTTACTGTAAGTGTCGTGGTGATGGTGTCCGATGCACTGCCATCCGTGGCACGTATCGTGATGCCCTCGTAAACCCCGGCCTGAAACACCCCCGGCGTAAAGCTAAGCCGCCCGGTCAGCGGATCAAGCACCGCCCCGTCCGGCAGGCCCGTCGCCGCATATGTCAGCGGATCGCCGTCCGGGTCGGAGGCCGAGACCGTCACATCCAGCGTCTCAAGCTCCGCCACCGCAAGCGGGCCAAGCGGCTGCATCAAGGGCGCTGCATTGTCGCTGCGCACCACCACCGGCACGCTCATCGTATCACTGAGCCGCGCGCCGGGGTCGCCATTGCCGCCATCGCGCACGCTCAGGGTCAGTGTATGATCCCCCGCAGCAGTCGGGGTGAATCGCAAGGTGGCCTTGCCCGGCACGGCGGTGTCCAGCACCGCACCGTCCGGCAGGCCCGCCATCTCGAAACTCAAGCCGCCGCGTTCGGGGTCCGTGGCCTCAAACGTAAAGCTCAGCTCTTCACCCACCACCCCGACAAGCCCGGCCACCCGCGCCAGCGTTGGGGCAAGGTTGGCCCCCTCCACCGTCAGGATAAAACTCCCCTCATCGCCAAGCGCGCCCTCAGGGTTGCCGTTGCCATCGTCCTGCACGACAAGATCAATCCGCCAATCACCCCGGTCGCGGTCCCCCGGCGTGATTTCCAGCACCAAACCATCGGCGGTCTGCACCACCCGGCCAAACCCGGAAGAGCCATCAAGTGCGATCGGCGTCGGATCAAGGTCAATCTGATCGGCCCCCGCCGCGCGGGTGGCGGTCGCCCGCACACTCAACGCCCCACCATCAGGATCAAGTGACGAAAGCGGAATACGCACCACCTCACCGCCCTCTGCGGTGATATTCGCCAGATCGCTCAGCACCGGCGGACGGTTGAAATCCTCCACCCGGATCGAAATCTCAATCTCCGAGGACAGCGGAGTGCCGGTGCCATCGCCGTCATCGGTGGCAATCAGGCGCACATGATAAAGCCCGGCAGAGGCATAGTCGCTCAACCAGTTGAACGTGCCCGTATCAGCATCGAACGTGGCCCCATCAGGCAGCCCCTCCACGGCATAGCTCAGGCTCTTGCGCATCGAGCCCGTGTAGTCGAGCAGCGCACCATCCTCCGCCCGCTCAGGCAAGACATAGGCCGGATTGTCCGGGTCAAACCCGGTGGTGCGGAACACCAGCCGCTGCCCTTCGGTGATTACCCAGTTGTCGAACCCGTCGAGCTCCGGCGCGCCGTTGGCATTCTCCACCTCGACATTGAGCATCACCCGGCTGACCGCATCGCCGTTCGACACGTCGATAGGAATCGCATACTGCCCCGCCTGCGTGAAGCGCGGTGTCCACTCGAAAACCCCGCTCACCGGGTCAAGATGCGCGTCGGCTGGCAACAACGGCGAGGTATAAGTCAGCGCGGCGCCATCGGCATCCTCGGCGCGGATCTGCACCCTGAGCGGGTCGCCTTCGCGTAGTGTCTCGGCCACCGGGGTGGCGACAATCGGCGCGAAAACCCCCGGCGTTACCACCAGATCAAAACTGCGCCGCGTGGCCAGCGCGCCGTCGCTCGCACCAATCACCACGCCAAGATACTGCCCCGCCTGCCCCGGCTGTGGCCGCCAAACCAGATCATGCGTCACGTGATCGACATAGGCCCCCGGCGGCAGGTTGTCGGCAAACAGCGCCACCGCGTCGAAATCCTCGTCGTCAAAGAGATAAGGCAGCTGCAGCAGCTCACCTTCGGTAATCTCGATACGCGCAGCGGGGGCTTCCAGCGCAGGCGCGTGATTGACCCCTTCAACCGTGATCTGCCAGCTCAGCTCATCAAACGCGCCCTGCCCGTCATAGACCCGCAAGGCCACGTCAACCCGGCCCGGCGTGTTCTCGTCCGGGGTCCAGCTCAACGCGCCGGTCTCAGCATCGACCTGCATCCCCTGAGGTCCGCTCACCAACGTATAGCCAAGCTGCGCGCTGTCGATATCAACGGCGACCGGCTGGAAGCTGTAAACCTCGCCAACCTGCGCCGTGGCAGGGCCGCTATCGCCAAACACCGGCACCGCATTGACCCCCGGCAACATCCGCACGCCGTGGCGGAAAATCGCACGTTGCTCATTGCTCAGCAGAAGCGAAACCGCCAGCGCCTCGGTGCTCTCCCCCGGTGCCAGCATATTATCCGGCCCAATCTCTTTTGACAGATCGACCAGCCAGATATCGCCGCTTTCTTCCCCGACCAGCGGCGTGCCGCTGCCATCGGGATCCGCCGGGTCAAGCGTCAGCCGGATTGGCCCCTTGAGCGGTTTCAACCCAATATTCTTGACCGTGACGGCATATGTCACAATCCCGGTTTCCCGATCATAACGGGTGTCGCGGAACGAAATCTGCACATCCGCCGTCACGTCGCTCAGCCGGGTGAACTCCACGCTTGTCGTCTCGCCAAGGCTCTGCCCCCGGCTACTCTGCACCGTATCAAGGATGTTGAACGCATAAATCCCCAAAGGCAGGCTTTCGAACTGCGCCGTGACCGTGCGGGTGGCCGCGTCCCACGAAAGCGCGGTGAGCGGGCGAATAGCGCCGTTCTGATCGACCAGCGCAAAATTGATCGGGTCAAGCACCGAACCCGCGCCATCCGTCGCCATGTCATCGTCAAACTGGACCGAGAACGTGGCAATCGGGGTCGAGAAGGTCGCGCCATCCTGAACCGAGGTCGCCACGATGGTTGGTGTGCGCAACGGGCGCAACGTATCAAGCCCGCTGCTATGAGCCAGCAGAATACGGCCATCCGCCAACGTGGTGATCCCCTCACCACGGGTGGCCCCGGCGGCGATGGACACCACGTCAAACGAGGCCAGATCAACCGCAAACAGGCGCGAAGCACCGCCCTCGCCCACCGATGTCGCAATCGCCAGCCCGTCAAATTCGCTGCCCGCCCGCCCGAAGGTCAGGCTGTCAACCGGCGCGCCGGTCTGGGCAATCAATGTTGGCGTGCCGTCACCCGCATACCGGATAATGCTGCCGCGCTCGGGCCAGCCGGTCGCCCACAGCGTGCCATCGGGCGCAATCGCCAAATCGCCCACCCGGCCGCTCGCAAAACTCGTGAACGTCTCGCTTTCCGGGTCGAACCGCGCGATCCCGTCATTGGTCGAGACATAGATTTGCCCGGCCCCATCCACCGCAACCGATTGCCCGATGGCCGCGCCATAGCGGTTGAGGATGGCCCCAGTTTCGGGGTCAAGCTCCAACAGCGCGCCGCCCCCGGTTGTCGCCCAAAGCCGCCCATCAGGTGCCTGCGCCAGATCGTAGATCGGTGCATCAAGCCGGGCAAGCGGTTGCCCGCTGCCCGCGCCGGTGTCATCAACCTTGTAAAGCCACGCCCGATCCGGCCCGCCGGAATAAAGAACCGCACCATCGGCTAGTTCGGCCACGGCCAGCACACCAACCGCCCCCTGCCCGCCAGCCTCATAGCCCGCGAATGCCTCCAGCGAAAACGGCGCTATCACTTGGCTGTAAACCGATGGCCGCGCAGCAGAGGCGGCAGAGGGCACCGCGTCGAGGGCGGCAATGAAAAGCGCGTTGGCCGGGTCAAGTGCGATGGCCACCGCCGGGGCGAGCGGGGTTGCCTTGACGGTTTGCGCAACATCATCCGCCACTCCGAAATCGGGCTTGGCCGCCTGATCGGCAACCCCCATCGGTGCGGTTTCGCGGTTCCCGGCCCTATCGGTGCTGAGCACAAGGAACGCGGCCTCAACCCCCGCCTCCCCCTGCCAGACATAGCTGCGCTCGCTCAGCCCACTTGCCACGACCTCGAACGCGCCACCGTCTTTGGAGACATAAAGCGTCGATGTCGCAACCCCCGCCCCGGCATCGGTCACGCTCCAATCCACCCGGATATCGTTGGTGCCCGCAACCGGCGTGACGGTAACGCTGGTCTCAGGCCCGGACAGGTCGAGCCGGTAAGTAAAATCGCCGGTCTCCTGCGGTGCGGCGGCATCGGAAACAATCGTCGCGTTTGCCACAACCGTCGCGCCATCGTCCGCGTCATCGGCCGGATAGACCGAATAGAACACCTGGCCCTTCTCTCCGGCGCGCAACAGGCCGTCCGGGCCGCTACCCTCCAGCACCTCGCCGGTGGCCGGGTCAATCGCCTGCAACCGCCACGTCGCAATGCCCGACGCTACATCAATCCCGGCAGAGGCGCGCAGCACGAAGCCACGGCTCGCCGAAAGGTCAATATCGGTCTGGTAAACCGCCCGCCCGGCTGGCACCTTGATTTCCAGATCACCAAGCCGCAAACCGCCAAGCCGGAAACTACGCGCATCAAGCGCCGGGTCAAGCTTGGTCACAATCCGCAACTCACGCGTCGGTTGGGGTGCCTCACTATCAAGCGAGAAACCAATCTCATGGGGCAGCGCGGCACCGCCCGGCACCCACTCTCCGCCCGTAGCCACTGCCGGGCCGCGCAGATAGGCGGCCCCCTGCGCCGCCTCGATCTCGGTCAATCGCTCCAGATCAAGCGGCACAAGCTCGCTTGTCGTGGCATCCGACCCGAAATCAGGCAGGTTGACTGCATCGTCGCCCACCCAAGGTGCATAGATGTTGAACGCGGTAAAGCTGGTGGCGTGCGACAGGCCAAGATCGAAATCCGCCGCCTCCGGCAGTTTCGGCACCGGCACATCGAACGGCACCCCGCGCGGCGGCGCACGCAAATCATAGCGCGCCACCGGAGCGGCTTCTCCGGTCGTCGAACTGCCATACCACGCCCGGATCTGCGCATAGAACTGGGCCAAATCACCGCTGCTGCGGATTTCATCCCCCGCCGGGCCAAGCACCAGCCCCTGCGCCAGCGTCGCCACAAGGCTCGCCACCCGCGCCTGCTCAAACACCGGCGGCGCGTCGGCCTCTTCGCGCAGCAACCCGGCATCCATCAGCGCCTTCAGGAATCCATCGGTCCAGCCATCCGCATCCGCCGCCAGCGTTTGCAGCGCCGGCGCTGCGGCGGCATCCGCCAGCACCGCCTGCCGCAAGGTTTCCGCATCCGCCTTTTGCGCCGCAATGAACTCCGCGCGGGTCATCGGCGTGGCGGCGGCCATCACGTTGAACTGAAACGGCAGATACCACGGCAGATCGCCATCAACGACCTTGAACCCCGGATCGGTCATGATCTCATAAAGCAGCGGATCGACGGCTTCGAGATCACTGATCCCGCCGCCCAGCGCATCGCTCTCCGCCAGCGCCGGGTCACGATCATAAAGGGCCGCGCGCAGCTTGTCGAAATCGCGCTCGATCAGGGCTTGCAGGCCGGGATAGGTCTGCACCGCGAAATTCAACTGCGCGGTGCCCTCCGCCGCCAGATCAACCGCATAGCCGGGCGCCAGAAGCTCTCCGGCAAGATTGACCTCCGCCTGCGCCCCGCTCAGGCCCAACCCGTCGGTCGCCGCATCCGAACCGCCGCCCAGATTGGTGGCGAACGATAGATAAGGCAGGCCATAAGCCATGTCGCTGCTGCCCATCTCCGGCGCACCGAAAGTGAAATGCACATAGGGCGTGTCGACATTGGTCAGACTGTCCAGCACAACCGCATATTGCCCCGCCTGCCCCGCCGGAACCACCCGCGGTCCGCTCAGGCCAACACTGACATCCGTGGGCAGCTTGTCCTCGACCAGATAACGATAAGGCTCAATCGCCTGCTCGCCATCGGCATTAATTACGATCACATCGTAAAGCCCATGCGGTGCGCCCTCTAGATCGAAAATCGCGATCATCTTGGTGGCATCAATCCGCTTGACCGAAACCGGCAGATATTCGGCAAAGCCGGGGCGCGACAGCTTGGCAATGGCGCCGTCCTTGATCCCCGCCCCGTCGATTGTCATCGTCACAAACCGCGCCGAGCCACCTTCATCCGGGGTGACGCGGGTAATCTGAAACGCCATCAGATCGGCAATCAGCCGATACGGAGTCGCGCTTGGGGTCTCGCCCGGATCAATCCGCAGCCGAATGAAATATTCGCCCGGCTCGGTGGAGGAAACAACCGCCACCTGCTCGGCTCCAAACGGCGTTGTCGTGGCCGCGTCAAAAAGTGCTTGCGTCGGCAGGTTGCCCGCACGCACGAAAACCTCACGCAGCGCCAGCGGATCGCCCCCCGCCAGCCGCACGCGCAGCGTCTCGCCCGCTGGCACGTTCAGCCGGAAAACATATTCGCCCGGCTCGGTCACATTGAATTCCGACGGCTCATTGAGCGTAATCAACGGTGACGTCAGGCTCAGCGCATTTTCCGCCGCCAACTCGTTATTGGCCTCTCCCGCGCCCTCGGGCACATCGTTGCGCGCATCGCCGCGCAAGATCACCCGCCACGCGCCATCCGCCACCACCGGCAGGCGTGTGGTCAGGCTCCCGGCATAGCTTTCGCCCTGCGCCAGCCCGCCATCATGGGTGAACCGGCCAAGGAAAATGTCCTCGATATCCCACGCCCCGTCGCGCGACAGGTAAACCGCGTCCGACCATTCCCCTTCGGCATCGGCAAGCGCAGAGGCATTGGTGATTGTCCAGCCCACGGTAATATCCGCGCCCTGCGTCTCTCCACCGCTCACGCTTAGGTCGGAAATCACCAGATCGGAAGGCGGGTTCTGTTCAATCAAAAGCGGTTGCGCACTGCTCTTGATGTTTTCTTCCGTCGCACCGCTGCCCTCAAACACTGCCCCGAAAGGCTGTGAATTCGATGTCCGGTCGCTTAGAATAAACACGTAATAACTGCCCGAGAGTCCCTTGGGCAGCTTCACCGACGCGCTGCTATCACGGCTCTCGCCCGCGCCCAGCGGGTCAGTCTGATCGACAAAGCCAAGATAGAAATCGCGCCTCGGGTCAAGCGTCTCATCGCGCGACAGATAAATCAGATCGCGCCAGCCGCTGCCGCTGTCACGCAACCCGGTATTGCTGACGTCATAGCTCAGCGTAAACGGCTGCCCCGTTACCGCGCGCTGCGGAATGCTCAGCCCGGTAATTTCGAGATCGGAAATCGGCCCGGCCTCGACCGTTACCTGCCCGCTGGTGCGGTTATTGCCCTCGCCCTGAAACTCCGGCACCTCGTCTGACGTCGTACCAAGCCCCCGCAACCCGCTGCGCACGGTCGAACCTTGATAGACATTGCCTTCCCGGAACCGGCTGTCAGTCTCCACGATCACGTGGAAATCACCCTCAATCCCCAGCGGCAGATCGACAATCGCCTGCGTCATGTAGCTCTCGCCAATGCCAAGCGCGCCGTCGCGCATGAAACTGCCCAACAGGTAATCCTGGCTATCGAGCGAGCCATCGCGCGACAAATACACCCGGTCGTTCCAGCGCCCCTCGCGGGTGGCGCGATTGCCGCTGTTGGTCACGGTATAGACAAGGCTCAGGCTTTCTCCGCTCTTGCCCCCCGTCGGCAACACCAGATCGGACACCACAAGGTCCGGCTCTTGGTAAAGCACCTGCGTCACACCCCGCCCGAAATTGCCGGTCGGATCATCGCCGCTTTCCGCCGCGCTGCGGGTGTAACCCGCGCGCACCATCTCGGCGCTGCCTGCCATGCTTTCCGATTGTGGCAGCTTGGAATAATAGCCGGTATCGGTCGCCACATGCAGGTAATAAACCCCGTCATACCCGGCCGGAATCGTCACCTCTGCGGTTTCGGAATAAAGTCCGCCCGCGCTCAGCCCGTCCGCATTGGAATGAATAACGCTGGCCAAATGCGTCGCGCGATTGCGGATGAACGTCTTGTCGCGCGAAATCCAGATCGAATCCTGCCAGTATTCGCTGCCATCCCATACCGCCGCGCCGACATTCTCCACCGTCCAGCTTACCGTCGCCACCTCGCCCGAGCGGTTATCGGTGCTGGCTGACACCGAAATTACCCGCAAATCGGCCAGCTCCGCGCGCACATCGGCGCTGCCAGAGGCGACGTTGTTATCCTCGTTCTCCTCCACCACCGCTTGACGGCCATGCACCGATGCATCGGTAATCACATGCACATATTGCCCCGCCGCGGTCGGCGGCAGATCAAACTGGGCCGTGGCGCGGTAAGTTTCTCCCGCCGCCAGCCCCGCCTCGCGGCGCACATCGCCCAGCGTCCAAAGTGTCGCGCCTGCCGCCCCCCATTCGGGTTTGTCCGAAAGATACACCCGGTCAACCCAGCCGCCATCGCTGCCAATCAACCCGTCATTGCTAACCGTCCAGGACACATCAAGCGTATCCGTCCCGGCCAGAACCGGCGCGATGCTGCTGACATCGCTGACCACCAGATCGGGGCGCACAGGTTCATAGCCCAGAATGTCAATCGCGCGACCCTTGTAATTGTTGTTGTCAATCTCGCTCGGGTCATCGGGGTTGATATTGATCGCCAGCGTATCTTCCAGCACCGCATCATAGCTGTCGGACCACGGCGTAATGTAATATTTCCCCGATGGCAGGTCTTGCGGAATGCTGACCCGCACCACCATGTCATAGCTGTCCCCGACCGCCAGATACCCGCTATGGGTGACGGTCCCCAAAAGCCGCGCCGAATTGCCCTTGAGGAAATCCGCGCCATCGACATCCGCAAACGCCGCCGTGTTGGGGCGGCGCGCATCGCGCGTGATCCAGATGGTATCGCGCCATGTCTCGTCAAGCGTGGCGCCCACGCCCATGTTGGTCACCCGATAGCGCACCTCGATTTCAGAGCCGTAAACCGCCTGCGACGGCGCCACCACCTCTGATGTCACCAGATCAGGGCGCGGCAACCCTTCGACGGTGAAGCGTTGAGCCGAAACATTGTCGCCCTCGAACGGGTATTCATCGACGCGGCTGTTGCTATCGGTCGACACCAGCACATAAGCATCCCCCGCCCAGCGCAGCGGCACGGTGCCAATGTCGCTTGTCACCGAATAGCGTTCGCCATTGGCCAAGGCCGTCGGGTTGCTGGCCCGCGAAATCAGGATGTCGTCACTGCTCAGTTTGTCATCGAGCGACAGATAAACACTGTCCTGCCAAGTGCCGGTCGCGGCAATGCTGCCCTGATTGACGATCTCGAACGTCGCCTGAACCCCGCCGCCCGCCGAAACCGTCGGCGCCACGATGATCGAAGCAACGGCGAGATTGGCACGTGGGTTAAGTGCTATGGTCACAGGCCGGTCATCAATGCCGGTGTTGTTATCCGCCGCCGCGCCATGCTCATAAATGCCACTGCCGTAATTGGTGACAATGCTAAGCCGATAAGCCCCTTCAGTGCGCGCCGGAAGCAGCACCCGCTCGGTGCGCTGATACGAACCACCCGCGGCAAGGCTGCGCTCGGTCACAAAACTGCCAAGCTGAATCACGGGCATACTGGCGTCGATCGGAACCAGCATCACCCGGTCGTTCCAGCGCCCCTCTGCCGCCGCCTCGCCCGCGTTCACTACCCGCCATGCGATGTCAATCTCCGCCCCTTCGCTGGCAGTCTCCAGCGTGGCTATATCGACCACCTGCAAATCCGGCGACGGCGCCAGCGTCACGCTCACCTCACGCAACGCCGAGGCGTTGTTGTCGTCATGGACAAACTCATACGGCCCGCCGGTCTCCACCCGCACATAAAACGTACCTTCCAGCCCGTTCGGCACGGTGATCGTGCCGCTGCGCTGATAGGTTTCTCCAACCGCAAGCGCGCCAAGATGGGTATAGGTCTGGCTTGCCACCACGCCCGAACCATCCGGGTTGCGCGCCAGAATAATCCTGTCATTCCATTGTGCGCTGTTGGTCAGGCCGATGCCGTCATTCTCCACCACCCACTGCAGCGTCAGAGCCGTGCCGCTTTGCGCAGTGGCATCCGCCGCGATTGAGCTGACCTCCAGATCGGCATAGGGCGCGTGGGTCACATCAACCGGGCCGGGCGTGGCAGCGCGGTTATTGGCGGTCGCGCCGTTCTCAAACACCTCACCGCCGTAATCGGCCACCACGTAAACGATCAGCCGGTCGGAAAAACCCGCTGGCAGGTCGATCGCTTCCGAGCGGCGATAGCTCTGCCCGCCATCCAACGCGCCATGATGCTCAAAACTGCCCAGCAAGAAATCATCGCCATCGCCAAGGATGCTGTCGCGCGAAGCATAGATCTGGTCTTCCCAGCCGGTCTCCTTGCCACGCTCGTCGCGCAAGTTGCTGACGGTCCACCCAACGATGATCGTCGCCGGGTCCGCCACGGTTAGCGACGGCGCCGTCACATCGCTGACCGCCAGATCGGCGTAAGGGGCGATATCAACCGTGAAGGCGCGCGCGGAAAGGTTGTTGTCCTCGCCCGTCTTTTCGGCCACTTCATCGCGCGCGTCGGAGACGTAAAGCAATTGATACGCCCCGTCCGCCGCCAACGGCAACTCGACATCGACCTCAATGCTTTGCGTGCCCCCCACTTCCAGCAATCCGGCAGCGCGCTCCACCAGCACCACATCGCCCGCGTCAACAACGCCATCGCGCGAAAGATAAACCCGATCCACCCGGTCATTCGCCGCCACACCACCGCCCGCGTTCTCTACCGTCCAGGCAAGGGTGATCAAGTCACCCGAGCGCGCGCTTTCAGGTGCCGAGACATTGGTGATTTGCAGGTCCGGCGTATCCAGCCCCAGCGGGACATCATCGAGCAAGGTGTTGTTGGCTTCCCGGCCCTGCTCATAAACCTGCCCGCCCGCATCGCTGACCACCAAAAACGCCCAAGTGCCATCGGCCAGTTCCGGCATGGTGAACTCAAGCTCGGCGTCATAACTGCTGCCCGCCGCCAGCGGCGCGTTGCGAGAGACATAACCCAAATAGCGCGCGCCGCTCAGCCCGCCGCTCTGGGTCAGGTAAACCTGGTCATAAAACGGCGCGCGGGCCTCCGCCTCGCCCTCATTGGCAACGCTCCAGCCGACCGTCACCGCCGTTCCGGGGGCCGCGCGCGCCGGGCCGGTAATCTGCGTCACCGCCAGATCGGCGGTGGGGCGCGCAGAAATGGTCAGCGGCTCAAGGGCTGTGCGGCTGTTGTTGGCCTCGCCATCGCCTTCCTCAACCTCGTTCTCGCTGTCGGTGACGACGATCACGTAATACCCGCCGGTCAACCCGCCCGGCACCTCGACCTGCGCCGTCGCGGTATAGCTCTGCCCCGGTGCCAGCGCCTGCGGCGCGGCTTGCTCGGCCAGCAAAAGATCACCGGCATCCAGCGTGCCATCCGCCGAAAGATAGGCCCGGTCGGTCCACCCGCTTGCCGCCGCATCGCCATCGTTGGCCACCCGCCAACTGACCTGAATCGGATCGCCCCAATTGCCCACGGTCGGCGCCGCCACCGCCTCGACCACCAGATCGGCGGTGTTTGCCGGGGCAACGGTCATGGGCGTGGCGTCTGACAGGTTGTTGGCTTCGCTGCCGCCTTCCTCTACCGCGTCGTTCACATCTGCGCGCACCGCGACAAAATAAGCGCCATCAAGCGTCACCGGCAGCGTGACAGTGGCACTTTCTTCCCGGCTCACCCCAGCCGCCAGCGCCGCCACATCGGCAAAACCAAGCGTAATATCATCGTCATTGCCAAACTCGGCATCGCGGCTCAGGATCACCGCATCGCGCCGCGCCCCAGCCGCCAGCGGGCCGGTATTTTCCACCACCCAGTTAAGCGTAAGCGCTGCCCCGCCTGCGCGGCCCCCGCCAACACCGGGGCAGAGGCCGCCAGATCGGGATAGCTCTTTTCGCGCGACGAGAAGTCAAGCGTGAGTTGGTTATCGCTCTCCGCGCCCCCGGCGCTGTTGACCTCACGAATGGCGTTGTAAACATCAAGCTGTAAATAGGCGCGCAGCGCCCCTGCCCCATCGGCCCCGTCCGGCAGGCTCAGCGTCAGGCTGCGGGTTCTGCTTTCACCCGGCGCCGGAAAGCCCTCGCTGCCTGGTTCAAACGTGATGTCCTGCGAAAAAATGTATTTCCGCGTGGTCAGATTATAGATGCGCAGCCGGTCAATCCAAGCGTCGTCAGGATCGGCGTTGCCCTCATTATGCACGGTCCAGTCTAACGTTATGCTATCACCCGCTTGCGGATCAGCGTTGCTCACACTCAAATCAGCGGGGCGCAGATCAACGGCAGAGACCAGCGCCAGCGTGGCAGTATTGTTGCTCTCGCCCGTGGCCTCGGCGTTATCCTCGGAAATATTGGTGTCGATATCGGCGGTGATGACGAACTCGAAACTGCCGGCACTGTCGATGCCCTCGGGCCAGGTGACAACCGTGCTTTGCGCGTGGCTTGCACCGGCACCAAGCGCGCCAGCGCTGGCCACTGAATAGGGCAAGGTGACAAGCGCCACGGTCTTTGAGCGTGACGAGACATTCACCACCCGAAGCTGCACCGCGAAATCATCCGTCACCGCCGCGCCGCCCGCGTTCTTCACCTCCCAGTTGACTGTGACCTGATCGCCCGCCGCATAGCCCGCTGCCGGGCTGGTGGTGGCGTTCTCGATCACCAGATCGGGCAACAGATCGTTTTGCGCCACAAAGGCAAGGCTGGCGCGGTTGTTCTGCTCTGCCGCAAGGCCCGCGTCCGTCTCGTCCACCCCGTTGGTGATGTCCAACTCAACCTCGGCAATCAGATCACCCGCGCCCAGCGCGCCGGACGGCAGCAGTATTTCAGCCGAGCGTTGCAATGTTGCCCCCGCCTCGATCAACGCACCGCTCTGCGTGACGCTAAGGCCGACAATCTCGCCACCATCGGCGCGGCGCAGCACCACCCGGTCACGCCCCGCACTTGCTGCCACGTCGCCTTGATTGCGCACGCTCCAATGCACCGTCACCAGCCCGCCCGCCTTGATTGGCCCGGTGGCCGACACGCTCAGGCTCTCGGGCACGAAATCCGCCGCCACCCGCACCGCCGCCGACACCGGAATCGCCGTGGGAAGCGGCACATCCAGCAGGTTGGCAGTAAAGCTCATCCGGTCGGTTTGACTGATCGCGCCTTCGAACAACAAGACATATTCGCCGGTTTCTTGCAGCGTGATAAGGCTCCCCGGCAGCGTATTCGATTGCGCGAACACCTCCTTGCCCGACGGCGCGATCAGCCGCGTGATGACATAATATTCCCGTCCGTCCGGCAGATCGATCGCCACGCGCTGCCCGGCCTGCCCATCAATACGAAACCCGCGCGTCAGGTTGCCGGGGTCAAGCTCAACCTGCATCGGTTGGCCCTGCCGGGCTTGCGGCAGGTTGGCAAATGACAACAGCCTGAACGCTACTTCCGGCGTGTCGTCTTCGGCATTTGTAACCCGCAGCCGGTAATCTCCAGCAGGCAAATTAAGCCGTGACGTCGCCCCGGTGTCGCTGCTGAAACGCCCCGCTCCAACCTGATCGCCAGCCGCCGATATGACCGTCCAATAAAGATTACCGTCATAGGTCAGACTGTCGAAATAGACCTCCCCCTCGGCCTCCTGATGGAAGGTGAAGGACAGTGCACTTCCGGTTTCCGGCACATTTTCGCGCACCCTCTCGCCAAAGGAAATCGCGCGGCTGTGCTCCTCAAACGGAATAACACGCAACGAATAATCAAGCCCGTCGCCGCGCCCCGATGGTGGCAAAACGACCACCTTGTAGGTGCCCGAAACCTCGGGCGTGAACGGCGTGAAATCATCAAGGCTATGGCCTGTAACCACGCGCCCTTCAGGGCTGATCACCCAATACCATGAACCATAGGTACTGGTCGAGAATGACATGAGATCGACGAGCAGCGGTTCATTCTTCACCGCCTCGAACGAGAACACGCTGGCATCGCTTGACGCGACCTGCGAAACGCTGGCCTCTTCGCCCAGCGCAATCGCCTGCCCGGCGCCGAAATCAAGCAGCCGGAAGCTGTAGGGCGGCGCGCTGAATGAGTTGTATTTGATCTCAAGCTGATATGTGCCCGCGCCCAGATCAAGGATCTCGGCCTCGCTATGCGTCATCCGCCCGTCACCCACGACCGTCCCGCTGGCGTCAACCAATTGCCACGCAATCCCCGCAGACACATAGCGCGTGTCAAGATAGACCTGTTTTGCCTCGCTCAGCGTGAAAGAGTACCGCTCAACCGACCCGCCCTGCACCAGATTCACCTCGACCGGGGTTCCAAGCGTGATCGGTTGCGGTGCCCCATCGCGGCGGGTGACGGTCAATGAGCGCGGCGTGACGTTGCCGATGCGCCCGTCAATCACCAGCGTATAATCGCCCGAGTGCTGCGCATGATGCGAAACCCCGCGCAGATAGCTATCATAGTCAAGCCGCCGCCCTTCGGGATCAAGCAGCATCCAACGCTGATAATCACCGTCGCTCGTGATCTCGAAGTTGAGCCAGTCCCCCGCCGTGGCCGCAACCTTGAAAAGCTGCATGGAATTGGCCGGATCAAGCGGCAGCACCTTGGTGTCATCAAGCGCCAACACAGGGGCCGCACCGCGCGACAGCAGACGGAAGGCATAGCCCGCGTTGTCCGCCCCCGCAACGATCCGCACCTCGTAATCCCCCGCTGGCAGGGCGGCCTGCCAAACGCTTGTCCCAGTCCCGGTCATCTTCAGGGCACTCGTGAGACTGCTATTAAGCCAGCGCGGCTCCACCACCCGGCCAAGCGCATCGCGGATCTCGATGGAAACACCGCTGACATTGCTTTGCCCGTCGATCAACAGCGTCGAGGCCGCACCAAGGGTAAATTGGTAATGCGTCGCCTCGCCCGCAGCGCCGGTCGCGCCAGTAACCGTTTGCCCCAGCACCTTCGCGTCTCCGCTCAGCGCCTCTTCGGGCTGCGTGCCGGTTTTGCGCATGACGAAGGCATAGTTGGTGCCGGGGTTGGCATTGGCGATACTGCCGTTGAGCACAACATAATACCGCCCGGTCTCGCGCAACAGGATATCGCTGACATCGCGCACCGAGCTATAAGAGACCAGCGCCCCGCCCTTCCCGTCAAGCACCTGAAAGCCAACAGAATTGCCCGCCACGGCCAGCCGCTCCAGCTCAACCAGATCGCCGCGCGTCCCGTCCCATGCGAAAATCTTCGCCTCGCTCGGCACCGTCGGCTCAATCAGTCCGGTCGCCACGTTATCGGTCAGCGGCGTCGCGTCGGCGAAATCCAACAGCCGGAACGAAACATCGCCCTTGTAATCCGCCGTGCCCTGCATTCTGAGCACGTAATCCCCGGCATCCAGCGCAAGATCCTGCTCGCGCCCGCCCGTTGATGAATAAAGCGCGCGCCCCGCCTGCCCGGCCTCGCCTGCGCGCCACAGCATCCACTGCGTCTTTGGGCTATTGCTCAGGTAATCAAGGAAAAGCCGCTTATCCGCCGCCAATGTGAAGCTGTAATCCACCGCATCGCCCGGCGCATCGAAGCTGGCCGTTACCGTGTCACCCACACTCAACGCCGCACCGGCCACCCTTTCCGTCGAAACCCGGAAACGCGGGGTAAACGCATTCACCGTGCCGGGCGCGCGGTCATAAATCAGCGTATAATCACCCGCCCGCACGATGGTGCCCGCCCAATCCTGCGCGGCAGAGCCATAGGTGATACGAACACCATCCGGGTCGATCAGCGCCCACCCGCCGTCTGCCTCGCTCTCCAATTGGTCGATATAAAACTTGTCGCCAAACCCGAGCGTCAGTTTGCGGAAACTCGCATATTCACTGTCGACAAGGGTTTCCTCGCTGCGCAGCACGCTTGCCGTGGCCGTCGCCAGATCGCGCAGGGCAAAGCGAAAGCTGGGCGTCGTGCGCGCGTCGCCCGTTACCACCAGCCGATATTCCCCGGCATCAAGCGCAAACGCCCGAGGATACGAATAGCCAGCGCCAAAGTCCGCTCTGGCCTCCGTCGTAACCTGCTGTCCCAGCGCATCGACAATCTGCCACGACGCCGTGCCATCCTCCAGCGTGTCCATGTAAAGCCGGGTGCGCTCGGTCAGCTCAAAGCTATAGGCGATCTGCTGATAAGGCACCGCAATGGTGCCCGACACGTCCGCCCCGATGCTCAGGCTTGCGTCTTGCCGACTGGCATCGCGCAGCATCAGGTCATAGGTGATCGGCTGCGATTGCCCGTCGCGCGGATCAACGATCAGCAGATGACGGCCGCTGCGCTTGATATCGAAATAGTAACTACCGCTTTGCGGCGTCGTAGTGCTCACCACCGCGCCATCCGGGCCGATCACTCGCGCCTGCGCGCCGTAATAGGTATTGTTCCCGGCAAACTCCGCCACGTCGAGCGTGATGCGCTGCCCGGCCACCGCATCAAACGCCACCACCCGCGCTGCGCCGTTCGGATCAAGCGCCCCGGTAATCTGCTCACCAATGGCCGTCGGCACAATCGGGCTGGCCCTCAGCAGGCGAAAATCAAGCGTGCCGGTATATTCATATGTCGTTGTGATGCGCAGCCGATAAGCGCCCGCCTCCAGCCAGTGCAGCGTGACATCCGGTGCCTGATAAGGTGTGCGCGCCGCCACGACACTGCCATCGCCGTCCAATATCTCGTAACGGAAATATCCGTAAGAAATATCCGAGTTCAGGAAATCGAAGAACACATTTCCACTGCTGCCCAGCGTAAAAAGATAATCGCTCCGGTCCCCCGCTGCGGCAATCAAAGCCGTTTGCGGTGCCCCAAGCGTCAGCGCGGTTTCCGCCGTATCCCCCGCGCGCAGTTGCAGCGTCATCTCTGTAAAATTGGTCGAAGACCTGCGCGTCGCTTCCAGCCGATAAATACCGTCCTCCCGCACTGTGACAGCTTGCGCATAGTCATCCGCGTCAAGATATGTCACCAGCCGCCCCGTCGGCGAAATCAGCCGCCAGTCGCCATCATAGCCGCGTCCGGCGTTGGCCGTGAACGCCGTTGGATCAAGCACCACGCGTGTGCCGGAGGTAAGCGCGACCGTGTAATTCTGCGTCCGCCGTTCAGCATCAAGTACCGGCCCAGCCGTATCACCCAGTGTGAGCGGCGTTGTCACGCCGTCGTCACTCAGCCTGACTGCAAAATCCCCCGCAGCCGCCACCCGCGCCGTGACAAGCAGGGCATAGTTTCCGGCTTCCAGCGGCACAACGTTGCGATTGGTCGCCCCCTGCGAGGCCGAATAGAGCACCAGCCGTGTGCCATCCACCGCCTCGATCGAAAGCTGCACATTGCTATTGTAGCTTAACGCATCAAGCGCCAGATCGGTCGCATTGGACAGCGTGAAATCGAACCGCAGCACTTCACCTGCGCGCACCAAAGTGCCGGTCAGCGGTGTCTCAAGCGCGCCCGCATGGCGCGTCTCATCCGGGGCGGTGCCGGAATAGGCCCCCGTTTCGCTAAGCGTGAAGTTATAGTCTGCCGCGCCGGTACGCGACGTGACGACAAACGCATATGTGCCCGCCGTCAGCGAATAGCTGCGATTGTCGCTTGTCCGGTCAAGGAAACTCGCCACTTCGGCGTCAATAGTGCCGGAAAGCGAGCGCAATTCCCAATTCACATAGCCGGAATTGAGCGTGCCGGTCAGCGCCACATCACTATCCGCCGCCAGCGTAAAAATATGCGCCATCCGGTCATCGGTATTGGCCAGCGTGGCGCTTGCGGTGCCGCCCGGCGTATAGGCCTGCGATTGCGGCTCGGTCAGTTCATAGCGAAAGCTCGCATTGACCGCCTCCGTATTGGTAAGGTCCCCCTCGACAACCAAAGTATAGCGCCCGTCCTGCGCAAGCAGGGCTGTGCTGCCGCGCAGATCATTTTTGTAATCCACCCGCTCGCCCGCCGGATCGACCACGAACCAACTTCCGTTATACCTTTGCTCACCCGGCGAAAAATCAAGCCGCAGCATCTGCCCCGCCTGCGCGTCGATGGCAAAGCTCTGGCTTTCGCGTCCAGTCGGTAGGGTGATGTCGGTGTCGGTATTTTCCGCCACCACCGGCGCATCTGCCAGATCATTCAGCTGAAACGCATACTCGCCGGTCTGCCCCTCCTGCCCCGAAACGCTCAGCGTATAAGTGCCGCGCATCAGATCAAGCGTGTACTGGCTGCGCCCCGACCCGTCGCTGCGGTCAAAATCCGCAGTTTCCGTGCTGCCATCCGGCCCGGTCAGCGCCCAAGTCAGGTCATTTTGCGTCAGTGCGTCGAAACTGACCCGCGCCGGGTCGGCCATGGTGATGACATAGCGATCAACCTCACCGGGAACTGAAATAGCACCCGCAATCGGCATCAAATCCGCCGAAAGTAGCACTCTCGGCTCCAACACCTCCATAAAAACCCTGCGCGACACCGACGAGAACAGGAACGCCTGCGCACGTGGCTTGGCAAAATGTTTCGTCACAATAGCAGCCCCAAGGTTGCATCCCCAAGAAACGAATCGTTAAAAAATCACAAATTTTACCCATAATTGCCTTAATCTAAGGGCCATGAAGCTCTGATTGCAAAGGAAATTGTCGGTTTGACAGTTTTTTTCCACTTGCGAAAATATCTTCCCGTTGGCCATTATCAGGCATGATATGGCGCTTTTTCCTGCTGACCGCGCTGGCGGTGATCGCCCTCTTGCCGGGGGCGCAGCGCCGCGCAAGATTGCATCGTCACCTCTCAGGCGACGATTCAGGTCGGCGCTGATGCCAAGGGGGTGCTGGCAAAGGTCACCGTCGATCGCGGCGACCATGTGAAGGCCGGTCAGGTGCTGGCCGCGCTTGAGGCCAGTGAAGAGCAAGCCCTTCTCGAACAGGCCCGCATCAAGGCTGGCAACGATGTCTCTATCCGCTTGGCAAAGGCCAAGGCGGCAACGGCGGACCTGAAAGTTAAACGCCTCACAACACTGGTGGCCCAGAAGCTCAGCAAGAAATCCGAACTTGAGGAAGCCGAGCTTGAGGCCATCGCCGCGCGCCTTGAGATCGAACAGGCCAAGCTTGCCTTGGTCAGCGCCAAGCTGGCCCTCGGTGCGGCGAAGGCGGCGGTGGCACGCAAGACTATCCGCTCGCCGTTCGATGCCGTTGTGGTCGCCCGGATGATGCACCCCGGAGAGCTTTATTCCGAACAATCCCCGATCCTCACCATCGCCCGGATCGACACGCTTTATGTCGAAGCCTTCCTGCCCTTCGCCCAAAGGGCCGGGCTGACGCATAAACAGGAACTCCCCGTCACTCTGGAAGACGGGCGGCAAAAATCCGCCCGAATCGACGTGATCGACCCGGTGCTTGACGCCGCCACGGCAACTTTCGGGTTAAGGCTTGTGCTAAATAACCCGGACGGCGATATATTGGCCGGGACACGCTGCCAACTCAGCATCGGCGGATAGCCCCCGCCAAGGACGAACTCGAAAAACACCCGGACTGGAGACCTATGGCCAAGAAGATCGCTGACATCCGGCGCCCGGAAATCGTCAAATCGCTATTCAAGGCCATTCAGATAAATGGCGTCGCGCTGCCCGGTTATGATCAGGTTGCCCGCGAAGGCGGCATGACCCGGCAACTGATCCGGCACTACTTCAAGGATCCGGATGATCTTGCACTGGCGCTGTGCAACTATCTGGCCGATCTCTATCGTGAAAAGCTGCTCGCCGGGATTATCTCGGCGGAGAAAAGCGAACGGCTGTCGATCTTTCTCGACTTCTATTTTGCTCAACTCGAAGACCCGCGCATGCTAAAACCAGAAGACGATCAGGTTTACGACGCCCTCATGGCGCGCGCGGGCGTTGACCCTCGGGTGAAAAAGAACCTGCACAGCCAATACGAGCTTTTGCAGATGACCGTGGCGCATGAAATCAAGATAAGCCATCCCGACCTACCGCATAACGGCTGCCGCGATCTCGGTTTTCTGATGGTCTCGCAGATGTATGGCCACTGGAAAATGGTCGCCTCACTGGGCTTTGATGCAACCTATAACAAGGTGGCGCGCGATGCGATGGACCGGCTGATCGAATCCTACCTCGCCCGCTACGAAGACCCCGACGCCTGAGCCGGTTGGCCGCGAAGCGGGCCGGTGTTGGTCAGGCCATCCGCTTTGCACAACCTCTGATCGGAGCAAGCCGGGAAAATGGTGGGTGATAAGAGATTTGAACTCCTGACATCTTCGATGTGAACGAAGCGCTCTACCACTGAGCTAATCACCCGATGCCGCGGTCTTTAGCGTCACTCGGCAGCCTCTGCAAGTGGGTCGTTGGGCGTGTCGTCGGCATTCAATTCGGGTTGACGGATGCGGGTGACATAAACGCTGCCGCGCGTCAGCTTCTTCGAGCGCGCCACCTTGGCCTTGCCAAAACCCGGCAGGTTCATGTCGCGCCCGTCGGCGATGGTCTCGCCCATGATCTCAAGCGCGGCCTCAAGCGTCGCCTTGGCGTCGCGCCGCTTTACGCCAGAGCGCGCCACCACCGCAGTCAGAAGCTCCTTCTTGCGCAGCGCGGGCGGGCTTGTGTCCACCTCCGCAGCGACGACCTTTGCAGGCGCCGCGTCTACAGGTGCCACGTCTGCCGTGGGTTTTGTCTGTCCGGCGGTTTCCGTCTGCGCGCCAAGCTTGAGCGTCTTGCGTGCGCCCGAAATTGCCGCCGCCTGTGATTTCACGTCTTCCATGGTTTTCGTCGCGCCGCTTGTCGACGCTGGTTTTGCCTTCGCCGGTTTCGATACGACCTTTTGCCGCGCACTCTTGCGCGCGCTCGTGGCTTTCTTGGGGGTCATGTGCCTGCCTTTTTTCGATGTCACTGCCGATGCCGTTTTTTTTGGCCTTATCGTCAAAGCTTAGCCTGCGAGGCGCAAAACTCCTAGTAAATTGTCAATATTCGGTCGTTCAGCAGGCCATCGGTTGTTTTGTCGACACAGCAAAATGCCGCCCCGTTTTACCGGGGCGGCATTCCGCAATCTTGCGTGCGGGCCAATGACCCCGGCTTAATGCGCCGTGGCACCTGCACCGTCTTGTCCGGCTGCCAGAGCGGCGGCAGCGGCGGCTTCCTCGGCGGCTTCGTCCCACTCGATCGGCTCAGGGTCGGATACCAGCGCCAGTTTCAGCACTTCGGAAACATGGCTCACCGGCACCAGCTTCAACCCCTCCTTCACATTGTCGGGAATTTCCGCCAGATCCTTTTCGTTCTCTTCGGGGATCAGCACCGTCTTGATCCCGCCCCTGAGGGCCGCAAGCAGCTTCTCCTTCAAGCCGCCAATCGGCATCGCATTGCCGCGCAGGCTGACCTCTCCGGTCATCGCGATTTCCTTGCGCACCGGAATGCCGGTCAGCACACTGACAATCGACGTAACCATCGCCAACCCGGCACTTGGCCCGTCTTTTGGCGTGGCGCCATCCGGCACGTGGACGTGAATATCCCACTTCTCGAATTGCGGCGGCTTCACCCCGATCTGCGGCGCGATTGAACGGACGTAGGAATTGGCCGCGTCGATGCTTTCCTTCATCACGTCGCCAAGCTTGCCGGTGGTCTTCATCCGGCCCTTGCCGGGCAGGCGAAGCGCCTCGATGTTCAAAAGCTCACCACCGACCGAAGTATAGGCCAGCCCGGTGACAACACCGACTTGATCGCGGTCTTCGGCCAGGCCGAAGCGGAACTTCTTCACGCCAAGGAAATCGTCGATATTTTCGCCGGTCACGCGGATATGTTCATCTTCTTTGCGCACGATCCTTGTCACCGCCTTGCGGGCGATCTTGGCAATTTCACGCTCGACATTCCGCACCCCGGCTTCCCGGGTGTAATACCGGATAATCGCGGTCAGCGCCGAATCCTCGATCTCAAGCTCACCGGCTTTCAGCCCGTGATTCTTAAGCTGCTTGGGCAGCAGGTGCTGCTTGGCAATCTCGCGTTTCTCGTCCTCGGTATAGCCCGCCAGCGGGATGATCTCCATCCGGTCCAAAAGCGGCCCCGGCATGTTGTAGGAGTTCGCCGTGGTCAAAAACATCACGTTGGAAAGATCATATTCCACTTCCAGATAGTGATCCACGAAGGTCGAGTTTTGTTCCGGATCAAGCACTTCGAGCATGGCACTGGCCGGGTCGCCCCGGAAATCCTGCCCCATTTTGTCGATCTCATCGAGCAGGATCAGCGGATTCGTCGTCTTGGCCTTCTTCAGCGCCTGAATGATCTTGCCCGGCATCGACCCGATATAGGTCCGCCTATGGCCCCTGATCTCGCTCTCATCGCGCACCCCACCCAATGAGATGCGGATAAACTCGCGCCCGGTAGCTTTGGCCACCGATTTGCCAAGGCTGGTCTTGCCCACGCCCGGCGGGCCGACAAGGCACATGATCGGCCCTTTCAGCTTTTTGGAGCGTTGCTGCACGGCCAGATATTCGACGATCCGTTCCTTGACCTTCTCAAGCCCATAATGGTCCTGATCAAGCACGTCCTGCGCCTTGTAAAGATCCTTCTTCACACGGCTTTTCACGCCCCACGGAATGCTGAGCATCCAGTCAAGGTAGTTGCGAACGACCGTTGCTTCGGCGCTCATCGGGCTCATGTTCTTGAGCTTTTTCAGCTCCGCCTCGGCCTTGTCGGCGGCTTCCTTTGAAAGCTTGGTCTCGGCGATCTTCGCTTCCAGTTCGGCAAGTTCATTGCCGCCCTCTTCACCGTCGCCCAGCTCCTTCTGAATGGCCTTCATCTGCTCATTCAGATAATATTCCCGCTGGGTTTTCTCCATCTGGGATTTCACCCGCGTCTTGATCTTTTTCTCGACCTGCAAAACGCTCATCTCGCCCTGCATCAGGCCGTAAACCTTCTCAAGCCGTTCAGACACGCTCAATGTTTCCAGAAGGTCTTGCTTCTGGTCCACCTCAATCCCCAGATGCCCGGCCACCAGATCGGCAAGCTTGGCCGTCTCGGTGGTTTCCGACACAGCGGAAAGCGCCTCCTCGGGGATGTTCTTTTTCACCTTGGCATAGCGTTCAAACTCGGTCGTCACCGTGCGCTCCAGCGCCTCCAGCGTCGCCGCGTCGCCCGGCATCTCGGTCAGATATTCCGCCCGCGCCTCGAAAAAGTTGTCGTTCTCAAGGTATTCAATGATGCGCACACGGCCCTGCCCTTCGACCAGCACCTTAACGGTGCCGTCCGGCAGTTTCAGCAGTTGCAGCACATTGGCCAGCACACCCGTCTTGTAAATCCCGCTCTCTTCGGGCTCATCCTCGCCCGGATCAATCTGGCTGGCCAGCAGGATTTGCTTGTCATCCGCCATCACCTCTTCCAGCGCCCGCACCGATTTCTCCCGGCCGACAAAAAGCGGCACGATCATATGCGGGAAGACCACGATGTCGCGCAATGGCAACACCGGGTAAGACGCGTTCAGGGTCTCTTTCATGCTCATGGCTTGGGTATTCCTTGTTCTTGGCAAGGTGCCCGGCCCCTATCTAGGCAACCGCAGCACCCCCGCGTTTCTGAGAGGTTAATCTGGGCCTTGCCTGACCCCATTTCAACCGTTGACCGACAATGCCCGCCCCCGCCCCGCCCTGCAAGCAACGATTGCAGATGCGGTTAAACGGATCAGGCAAGCCCCCTGTTGCGCGTTCAGGTTCTCAGCCAATTCCTCGGCGGCCCGTAAACCCGAATAATCGCAAACCCAAAAGGTCATAACCCCGAAAGGCTGGGGCCTTCTGTGCCGCCGCTTTCGCCGCTCTCCCCGCCGCCCTGATTTTTCCTTACTCCCGCCCACAAGTCAGCCGCTTTCAGGTGAAGACTGGCGCTGGAATACAACACCCGGAGGCCACCTCATGCTTATGCACCCCATCCCGGCACCCGCCGATCCTCGGCCTCAGACGCCAAACCCTCAGACGCCCGCCATTGCCCCGGTAGAGGCCGCTCTGCCCGCCGCGATACTGGCCACCCTGCTTGACCATTTGCGTCAGTCTGGCGGCTTTTGCGGTGCGTTCAGCGCCCACCCCGGCTTTGAAACACGCCCCATGTCCGACACGATGCAGATTGCCTGCGCCAACGCGGCCCGTGCCTCGATTGTTCTTTGCGAACATGTCGCCGTGGCCAGCTTCGCCGGGCTGGACGGCACCGGCATGGCAATGACAAGCATCGACACCGCGATCACGAAAGCGATGAAAACGCCGCCCGCATGGGCCGCCAACGATGCCGGGCATATGTCCACCCGCCTCTCCCTTGGCGCGGGCCGGGTGTTGCGCGTCTCGTGTCAGTCCTCGATCCCCGGCGCCCGCTTCGGCGGCATCCACGCGCGCGGTGCCACACTGATGCTCAGCGTGTTGCCTGTCCACGGCTGACCCGACCCGCCCGGCTTAGATCCGCTCGATATCGCCCAACGCCCGTGTCGCGTGAAACTCCGCTTCCCACGCCGCAAACCGCGCCTCGGCAATCGCGCCGCGCATCCCGTCCATGATCTCCTGAAAGTAATGCAGATTGTGCCACGTCAGCAGCATTGACGAGATGATTTCCTGCGCGCGAAACACATGATGCAGATAGGCGCGTGAATAATTCCGGCAGGCCGGACAAGTGCAGGCCTCGTCAAGCGGCCTCGGATCAGCGGCATGGCGCGCGTTCTTGATGTTGACCACGCCGCGCCGGGTAAACACCTGCCCGGTCCGCCCCGAACGTGACGGCAGCACGCAATCCATCATATCGACCCCGCGCTTGACCGCGCCAACAATATCATCGGGCTTGCCCACGCCCATCAGGTAACGCGGCTTGTCCTCGGGCAGCATCCCCGGCGCATAGTCGAGACATGCAAACATCGCCTCCTGCCCCTCGCCCACGGCCAACCCGCCAATGGCATAACCATCAAAGCCGATCTCGCGCAGCGCCTGCGCGCTCTCCTCGCGCAGCGCACGCGTCACCCCGCCCTGCTGAATCCCGAAAAGCGCGTGCCCCGGCCTGTCACCGAACGCCTCGCGCGACCGCTTCGCCCACCGCATGCTCATCCGCATGCTTTCGGCCACGCGCACTTCCTCTGCCGGCAGCGCCGGACACTCGTCAAAACACATCACGATATCACTGCCCAGCAGCCGCTGAATTTCCATGCTGCGCTCGGGGCTCAACTCATGGCGCGAGCCATCAATATGGCTTTTGAAGGTGACGCCCGCTTCGGTCATCTTGCGCAAACCCGCAAGGCTCATCACCTGAAAACCGCCCGAATCCGTCAGGATCGGCCGGTCCCAGTTCATGAACCTGTGCAATCCCCCCAAGCGCGCCACCCGCTCCGCACCGGGGCGCAGCATCAAATGATACGTGTTGCCCAGCAGGATATCCGCCCCCGTCGCGCGCACGCTTTCGGGCAGCATCGCCTTTACCGTGCCCGCCGTGCCCACCGGCATGAAGGCGGGTGTGCGGATCGTCCCGCGCGGGGTCGAGATTGCCCCGCTCCGCGCCGCGCCATCGGTTGCCGCCACTTTGAATGATACCCGCTCGCTCATCTCGCACCCTTTCATTTTCCGGGCCGCTATAGCGGGTTTTCACGGCAAGCTGAATCGCTGATTTTATCGTCCCCGCCCGAACAGAAGGCGCGCAGCGCCGCCGGGCGATGAACAGCACACCGCCAAGGACGACATGCCGTCACATTACCCCCAACCCCACCTAGTACCCCCAAGGGCAGCCCCCATGGCGCGGTCGGGCGCTGCCCGGCGTCGCTTCGCGCCTTGATTCCGGGCAAAGGACAGCCCATCTCACCGCGCCCCCTTGCGCCGCCCTCCCCATCGCGCCAAACTTCACCGCGAAAAGGGAGACCGCTATGAACCAGATGCAAACCCCCGAGCTTGTCACCGCGACGCTTGACCAAGGCGTGCTCACCCTCACCCTTGGCGCGGGCAAGGCGCATCCGCTATCGCTCGCCATGATCCGCGCGTTTCACGCCGCGCTCAAAGCTGCCGCCGAAAATCCCGATGCCCGCGTGCTGGTGATTCACGGACCGGGCCACATCTTCTGCGCAGGCCACGACCTCAAGGAAATTGCCCGCCACAACGCCGATCCTGATAACGGGGCCGCTTTCCTGCGTGAGCTGTTCGAGGCCTGCGGCGAGATGATGCAGGCAGTGCATTTTCATCCCCTGCCCACCATCGCCATGGTCGAAGGCATTGCCACAGCCGCCGGGTTGCAACTGGTCGCCGCCTGCGATCTCGCCTTTGCCACGCATGACGCCACGTTCTGCCTGCCGGGGGTGAAGAATGGCGGTTTTTGCACCACGCCCGCTGTTGCCGTGTCCCGCGCCGTTGGGCGCAAGCATCTGATGCAACTGGCGCTGAGCGCAGCACCCCAATCCGCCGACTGGGCGCTGCGTGCCGGGCTGGTGAACGAGCTGACAGCCCCCGAAGATCTGGCCACCCTCACCTATGATTTTGCCAAAACGCTCGCCACCCGCAATCCCGGCGCCATCGCTGACGGCAAACGCGCGATCTACACCCATCTCGACATGGCGCTGCCGGATGCCTACACCATGGCGACCGAGGTGATGATCGGGCATTTCATGGACCCGTCGCGCCTTGAGTATGACAAGGATACCCGCTGGTCGAAATAGGCACCGCCGCGCGCCGCGTTAACCTTAACGCGCGTTAATCGAGGCCCCCAAAACCGCCATACGCATCGCAGCCAGATCGGCAGCCGCGGTGCATACAGTCGTTTTCGACCGTTCGCAGGGGTTAACCTTTGTCGCAGATGCAGCCCTTTACGTGCCCGATCGAAAACCTTATATCTTTGGTCAGGAAATACGAGAGGCACTCATGACCCACAGCCCAGACCCGCTCGAAGGCACCCCCTGATCGCGCCATCCAGCACTTCAAACGCGCTTTACGATTCGATCGTCGAAGCCTGCAGAACCGTCTATGACCCTGAAATCCCCGTGAATATTTACGATCTCGGGTTGATCTACACGATCTCGATTTCGCCGGAAAACGCGGTCAGCATCATCATGTCCCTCACCGCGCCCGGTTGCCCCGTCGCCGGAGAAATGCCAGGCTGGGTGCAGGACGCAGTCAGCACCGTGCCGGGTGTCGGAGATGTCGAAGTTGAACTGACCTGGGAACCCCAATGGGGCATGGATATGATGAGCGATGAAGCCCGTCTTGAACTTGGCTTCATGTAATGAAATCAATTATCTGACAGGGAAACCTCATGTTCGGTATTCCAGGGCAGCAAGCCCTTTCAATGACCCCGAAAGCGGTCGCACAAATCAGCAAACTGATGGCTGCCAAGGGCCATCAGGGGTTGCGCATTGGCCTCAAGAAAGGCGGCTGTGCGGGCATGGAATACACCATGGAATATGTCGATACGATTGATCCCAATGATGAGGTCGTGGAACAAGACGGTGCCCGCATCCTGATCGCCCCGATGGCGCAGATGTTCCTTTTCGGCACCGAAATCGACTATCAAACTGCCCTGCTTGAACAGGGTTTCGTCTTCAATAACCCCAATGTCGAAGATGCCTGCGGCTGCGGTGAATCCATAAAGTTCAAAGACTTGGAAGAACTTACCGCCGACCGTGATGCACAAGGTTCCTAAAACCCGCCAAGCCTCCCCTTGACCCTCGCGCGCTCGCCGTGAAGATGGCACCAACACCCAAGGGAGACTTTCATGCGCCGCAAACTCGCTGCCGGAAACTGGAAAATGAACGGCCTCAAGCGTGCACTAGCCGAGCTTGAGGCGCTCAAAGCCAGCCATTCCGCGCCCGGCGTCGATATCCTGATCTGCCCGCCCGCCACGCTACTCTGCGCCGCCGCAACCGCCTGTGCAGGCAGTTCCATCGCCATTGGCGGGCAGGATTGCCACGCCGAAAATGCGGGCGCCCACACCGGCGACATATCGGCAGAAATGCTTGCCGATTCAGGCGCTTGCGCCGTGATCCTCGGCCATTCTGAACGCCGCGAAGCGCATGAGGAAACCTCCGAGCAGGTCCGTGCCAAGGCCCGCACAGCGCAACGCGCCGGGCTGCTCACCGTGGTCTGCGTCGGCGAAAGCCTCAGCCAACGCGAAGCCGCCAACACTCTCGACATCATCGCCGGTCAGCTTGCCGCCTCCCTTCCCGACAGCTCCACCGCCGAGAATCTGGTCATCGCCTATGAACCAATCTGGGCCATCGGCACTGGCAAAATTCCCTCGATGGCGCAGATCGGCGAGGTTCACGACTTCATCCGTGCCCGCCTTGAACGTCGCTTCGGCGCCGGTGTCGGGCGCGGTGTGCGCCTGCTTTATGGCGGCTCCGCCAACGCCGAAAACGCCGCTCAGATATTCAATGTGCCCAATGTCGACGGCGCACTGGTCGGCGGGGCATCACTCAAAGCCGCAAGTTTTTCCCCTATCATCAAAGCCTTAGAAGACGCAGCTTAAGCGGTTACTTGGTAATGATCTCCGGCCCCATCAACATGTCAGGCAACCAGGTTGAAAGGAACGGGATGTAGGTGATCATGATCAGGAACACGAAGAGCACTGCCAAGAATGGCAACGCCGCGCGGACCACGTTCATCATCGGCATCCCCGCCACGCCTGATGTCACAAACAGGTTCAACCCCACCGGCGGCGTAATCATCCCGATCTCCATGTTCACCACCATGATGATACCAAGGTGAATCGGATCAATCCCTAGCTTGAGCGCAATCGGGAAGACCAGAGGTGCTACAATCACCAAAAGCCCCGATGGTTCCATGAACTGCCCGCCGATCAGCAGGATCACGTTGACCACGATCAGGAACATCACCGGCCCAAAGCCTGCGCTCAGCATCGCATTGGCAACCTCTTGCGGCACCTGCTCGTCGGTCAAGACATGCTTCAGGATCAAGGCATTGGCGATCACGAACATGAGCGTGACCGTCAACTTCCCGGCCTCCAGCAAAGTGTCCATTGTATCGCGATGCACCCAAGCCGTGACCAAGGCCCAAGGCTTTTTGAGCAGGCTCTGTTTCTGCCCGTCCGGGCCATCCGCCAGCGGCCCCATGTCACGATAAACGAATGTCGCAATCAGGAAGGCATAAATTGCCGCTACTGCCGCCGCTTCGGTGGGCGTGAAAAAGGCATTGGTAACGCCCGGAATACCGTAGATTCCCACCATGATAATCACGATCAGCCCCAGCCCCCAGGCCGCATCACGAAACGAGACCGCAATCTCGCGCCAACCTGCCCATTCCCCTTTGGGCATGCCCTTGATCCGCGCCATCACGTAAATCGCAATCATCAACATCAGTCCGGCCAGCAATCCCGGAATGACCCCGGCAAGAAACATCCGCCCAACCGAAACCTCGACCGCCGCGGCATAAACCACCATCACAATGGACGGCGGAATGAGAATCCCCAGCGTGCCCGCATTGCAAATGACCCCCGCTGCGAAATCTTTGCTGTAACCCGCCTGCCGCATTGCCGCGATCACAATCCCGCCAATCGCCACCACCGTCGCCGGGGAGGACCCCGAAAGCGCCGCAAACAGCATACAGGCAAACACGCCCGCAATCGCCAACCCGCCGCGCAGATGCCCGACACAGGCTATCGAAAACCGAATAATCCGCCGCGCCACCCCGCCCGTGGACATAAAAGATGACGCCAGAATGAAGAACGGAATCGCCAGCAACGTCGCATGGCCTTCAAAGGCGGAAAACAGGGTTTGCGCGACAGACGCAAGGGAACTATCTGAAAACAACAGAAGAAAGAAGATAGAAGACACCCCGAGAGACACCGCAATCGGCACCCCGATCAGCATCAGCCCAACGATCATCGCAAAAAGGATTGCCACATGCATCAGTTGGCCTCCCCATCGCGTTTCGCCTGCATTTCGGCAATATCATCCTCGGCCTCGTGGCTCGCCACCAGACGATCTATCTTGCCCCCCAGATCAGTAAGGCCGCCTGCACAAAGCGATAAAGCAACAGGGCCAATGAGAGCGGCAGCACAAAATACGGCACCAGCCTCGGCAGCTTTTCATAATGGTCGCCATCGTTGAACACATCCGCAAGCCACGCCAGCGCCCCCGGATTGGGCACACTTTCCACCTCGTACCACCCCTTTGGGCGGAAATCGGTCTCAAACCCGGTGGGAAACCAACGTCCCTCGGTCGCGGGCAGGTTGGCAAAATTCGCCCAATAATCCCAAGCTCCCTTGAGCAGCAAAAAAGAATAGACAATGCAAACCGCCACCGAAATCAGCGCCAGAATCCTGCGATTCCGCGGCGAAAGAAGATTGATCACCGCATCAACACCAAGATGCGACCCTTTCCGCACCGCGTAGGATGCCCCCAGAAGCGCCAGCCAGCCAAACAAAAACACGGTCAGCTCACCGCCCCAAAGGCCAATATTCTCAAGCTTCAGCCATTGAATGAAAAGCGGCGGCTCATTGGCGAACAGCTTGCGCACGATCACGTTAATGAATGTCACCATCGTCATTAGACCAAGGATCGCTGCAATCAGCGTCTCCTCAATGCGATCGCCCCATGATCTGTGGTGTTGCATCGTCCTCTCCCGCAATGTTGCGTTCGCGCATGCCGCCTATGAAAACGGGCGGGCCATTCTTTTGAACGGTCCGCCCGATGTCGCCTAGACTACCGCAACACGATTAGTTGGTTGCAGCGTTGATCTTCTGGGCTTCGTCGATCATGTCCTGACCGACATCGCCGGCGAATTGCGTCCACACCGGTTTCATTGCATCAACCCAAGCCTGCCGCTGTTCCGGCGTCAGCTCACGAATAACGCCCCCGGCATCGAGGATCGCCTGTTTGGCCTGTTGGTTCACCTTGTAGCTTTCGGCGTTGCGCGCCGTGGTCACTTCCTTGAGGATTTTCAGGAACTGATCGCGCACATCCGGCTCAAGGCTGTTAAGCCAGTCAACATTGGTCACCACCAGATAATCAATGATGCCGTGGTTGGTCTCCGTCGTGCCATCCTGCACCTCGAAGAACTTCTTGCCATAGATGTTGGACCAAGTGTTCTCCTGCCCGTCCACCACGCCTTGTTGCAGCGCGCCGTAAACTTCCGCGAACGCCATCTTCTGCGGGCTGGCACCGATTGCTTCCATCTGCGCGACCAGCACATCAGAAGACTGCACCCGGAACTTCAGCCCGTTTGCATCGCTCGGCAAGATCAGCGGCTTGTTGGCCGACATCTGCTTCATGCCGTTATGCCAAAATGCCAACCCCTGAAGCCCGCGCTTTTGCATACTGTCAAGCAACGCCTGCCCATTTTCGGAGTTCTGGAACGTATCCACGGCATCAATGTTCTTGAACATGAATGGCAGATCAAACAACCGGAACTGCTTGGTGAACTTCTCGAACTTGGAAAGGCTCGGCGCGGCAAGTTGCACATCGCCTTGAAGCATCGCTTCAAGCACCTTGTTGTCATTGTAAAGTGTCGAGTTGGGGAACACTTCCATGCACATCTTGCCGTTCATCTCTTCATTGACGCGCTTGGCCAGAAGAGCGGCAGCAATCCCCTTTGGGTGCTTGTCGGTATTGGTGACATGGCTGAACTTGACGACAATTTCGCCAGGATCACAGGCCTCATCGGCCTTGGCGATACCGGTTGTCAATGAAAGAGCCAGCAGCGCCCCTGCGGCCGTCGCGGCCACGGTGAAATACTTCATATCGGTTTCCTCCCGAAAATTCTCTTTGATGCCCCGCACAGCCGAGGCCACCCAAAGACAGTCCTGCGTGAACGCAGACAAAGCAAGCCTGCATTACGTCCCCAATCTTTTTTTGAAATAGCGTTTTTCAATCAATATGATGCAGCAGGAAATTAAAGCTTCCAGGTATCGCCGCAGCGCAGAAATGTGCGAAATCTCACACAGTTTCAATTGTAACCGTGCGAAATTCCGCACATCCCGGATACGCGCGCCGGACCCGGATCAAACACCTCCGCATGTCTCAGCGTCGAAAATCTTCCGGGCGGATTCCATAGCGTGCGAGCTTATCGTAGAATGTCTTGCGGGGCAGTTTCAAAGCTTCTGCCGCCGCGCTCGCCTTGCCGTTCTGTCGCCCCAGCGCCGCGATCAGCAGCGAGCGCTCCACCCGCGCCATCTGCTCACTCAGGCCAAGCTCAGCCCCGGTTTGCGCCTGTTCCGGCATTCCCAGCACGAAGCGCATCGCTGCACTCATCAACGAGCGCGTATTGCCCGGCCAGTCCTGCGCCATCAGCCCAGCCAGATGCCCCGGCCCGATCTCAGGCGCGTTCAGCCCCGCTTGCTCCGCCGCCTGCGCCACATAATGCCGAAACAGCACCGGAATGTCCTCCGGCCGTTCCGACAACGCCGGAATGCGCACCCGCATCACGTCAAGCCGATAGAAAAGGTCGGCGTGAAACGCACCCACGGCCATCTTCGCGGCCAGATCCGCTGTCGTCCCCGCGATGATGCGTGCCCGCGCTCCGTGTTCCAGCTCGTCAAGCGCCGCGTATTGCACCGGCTCCGGCAGCGCACCGATCTCATCGACAAAAAGCGAGCCCCCAGCCGCCTGCGCACAGGCTTCGGCAAAACTCTCCGGCGTTAGCCGCACCGCCGCGCGTTTGACAAATGCCCCCTGTCCGCGAGGCGACATCAGATGCACTACCTCTGCCACTTTCGGCACCCCCGAACCGGGCGGCCCGCTCACCAACACCTCTGCCTGTGTCGCCGCGACCGAACGCACCCGCGCGCGCAAGTCTTCGGCCAATGCGGAATGTCCAAAAAGCAACCGCGCCGCCGGATCGCCCGCTTCAAGCTGTGCTTTCAGCCGCCGGTTTTCCAATACCAACGCGCGGGTTTTCAGCCCTCGTTCGACCTCAGCCAACAAGTCGCTCGCGGCGCATGGCTTCTCCAAAACCCGAAAGCGCCACGCCCCATCGCGTTAACTGCCATCGGGACATCCCCCTCGGCGGTCAGCAGGATGACCGGCAGGTCCGAGATCCATGTCCTGCGCATAATCCAGCAGATAGAATCCATCCCGTCCCGGCATCCGTATATCCGACAGGATCACCCCCTCAAACCGCGGGTCGATATGATCCTTCGCCTCGATAAACGACCCAGCCACCACCGGCTCCAACCCGCCCAGCTCCAAGGTCTGTCGCGTCGCCTCACGCACGGCTGCATCATCATCCACGAAAAGCACTTTGCGCGTCATGCCGCCTTTGCCTCTTCACGCCAATGCTCAAGCTCCACGCTAAAGATCGCCCCGCCATCTGGTGCATTTGCACCGCTGATATTGCCACCGAAACTCTGCACCAAACCGTAGGAAATCGAAAGGCCGAGCCCCATACCCTCTTCCTCCTGCCCAACTTCCTTGGTCGAGAAGAACGGCTCGAAAATCCGCTCGGGATCGGCAATGCCAGGCCCCGTATCACGCACCCTCACCGCCAGACGCGCGCCGGTCACGATATCAATCGCAATCCGCTTTTCCTGCCCTTGTCCTGCCATCGCGTCCACCGCATTGTTGATCAGGTTGACAAACACTTGCACCAGCCGCACCTCTCCGCCTTGCGCTGGCACCGGCGCGTCTGGCGCGCACCAGTCAAGCCGCACGCCCGCCTGCCGCACCCGCGCTTCGGTCAATTCCACCGCTGTGCCGACCACCTGCACCAGATCGACCCGCCCCGAGGGCTCGCTTTCATTGCGCGCAAATGCCCGCAGGTTGCGAATGATGCGTGCGGCGCGCGCCGCCAGCGCAGCAATGCGCTCAAGATTTTCGCCTGCGGCCTCCGGCCTGGCGCGCTTCAAAAACGCCGCTCCATTCTCGGCGAACTGCCGGATCGCCATCAACGGTTGGTTCAACTCGTGGCTGATGCCTGCGCTCATCTGACCAAGCGCCGCAAGCTTGCCCGCCTGCACCAGATCGGCCTGCGCCCGTTTTAACTCGGCCGTGCGCGCTTCCACCCGCGCTTCCAATTGCCGGTTGGCCTGCGCCAGCACCCGCCGCCGTTCGGTCGCAAACCAAAGAAATGCGCCAAACATCAGCCAAAGCGCGCCAAACACGGCCGCCTGCCACAGTGCTAGGCTTCGCGCCGGGGCGGTGTCGATCAAGGCTTCGGCGCGCATTCCGATTGTCGGCATCGCGCGCATCAAGTGCAACGCACTCGCGGGCAGGTATGGCCCCCAGCGCAGTTGCCATATCTCGAACCCCGCCCTGTGCGAGATGGCAAAGGCCGGTGCAACCTCGCCTGGCGGTGCCAACCCGCCGCCCTCACGGTGCCAGAACAGCACTTCGGAGCGGTTCGAGATAAAAACCTGCCCGCGTGCATCAGTAAAGAAAACCGCCGGGGTCGAGCCGGGCCAATCAAGCTCCACATTGTCAATATCCACCGCGACGATCACGGCACCCGCCACATGCCCCTGTGACCCGAATTCCGGCGCGGCAAAGAAATAAGCCCGGCGGCCATCGCTCACAAGGCCATTGCCTGTCCCCAATGCGCCCTGCAACGCGCGTGCCACCGGCGCGCCCGGCGGGCCAGCAAGGTCGCTTCGCGCTTCGGCCTGCACCCGGCCCTGTCGATCCACCTGCACAATGTTGAGCGCCGATGTCTTGTCTGCGGCGCCGCGCAATAATACCCGCGCCGCCGCCTTGTCAGGTCCGCGCAGCACCGGATGCTCGGCCAGCAGAACCGCCAGATCCTGATACCGCTGCATCTGCCCGGCAAGCCGGTCTGCCGCAAGCGCCAGATCAGACTGCCCGCGCCGCTCCAACTGCCGCAACGCCTGCCCAAAGGCATAATAATACACCCCTGCTGTCATAAGCATGACGAAGGCAAGGAACAGCCCCCCAAGATAACCCGCCTTACCAATCCTCTCCCCATCCTGTCCTTTGACCCTGCCGCGCTTAGCCGCAGCATCTGGTCGGTGGCCGCGCCGCGCGCGCAGGCCCAAAACAACCTCAAAGTGGCAATGCCACGCCCGTCTTGATCTCTTCCATCGAAAGCAGTGCCGTCACATTGTAAACCTTCACTTCTGAAATCAGCGCCTGATAAAACACGTCATACGCCCGCGCATTTTTCACCCGCACCTTCAGAATATAGTCGATATCCCCCGCCAACCGATGCGCCTCCTGCACTTCCGGGCGGTCCCTCAGGGCTTTCAGGAACGCTGCCTGCCACTCGGCCTCGTGTTCACTGGTGCGGATCAGCACGAAGAAACACGCCTCAAAGCCAAGTGCTTCGGCATCAAGCAAAACCGTCTGCTGGCGGATCACGCCCGCCTCGCGCATTTTGCGTATCCGGTTCCAGACCGGCGTTTTCGATGACCCCACGCGTTTTGCGATCTCGTCGAGCGATTGCGCAGCGTCCCTTTGCAACTCCCCGAGGATCTTTTTGTCCAAAGCATCAACCCGCGCCACCATTCGATCTGTCTCCCCTTCCGTCACGGCCACCCGCACGGGAACAATTTCCCAGACGACACCGGCAACCGGCCCCGTTGGGGACTTATTTCCCAAACTTCAGGCGAATTCAATTCCATTCTCACGTCTCGCGCTGTGCGCCCCTTGCTTATCCGGCGAATATCCCATCTAAATCCGCTTCAAGCTATTACTGAGACCCCGGCCTTTCACCGGCCCACCCCACACCCCGCAAGAAGAGCTTTATCCGTGACCGACCTTCAGCCGACCGCCGCCAAAACCCCCACCCTGCCCGACTCGCAGCAAATCCTGTCTGTTCAGCACTGGACCGACCGGCTTTTCTCGTTCCGTGTCGCCCGCCCGGCGAGCCTGCGCTTTCGCTCAGGCGAATTTGTGATGATCGGCCTCTTGGGTGACAATGGCAAACCGCTGTTGCGGGCCTACTCCATCGCATCGCCATCCTGGGACGAAGAACTGGAGTTCTACTCGATCAAGGTGCAGGACGGCCCGCTGACCTCGCGGCTCCAGCATATTCAGCCCGGGGATGAGATCATCCTGCGCCCCAAGCCGGTCGGCACACTCGTGCATGATGCGCTCCTGCCCGGCAAACGCATCTGGTTTTTTGCCACTGGCACCGGCTTTGCGCCGTTTGCATCGCTCCTGCGTGACCCGCAAACCTATGAAGATTACGACGAGGTGATTGTCACCCACACCTGCCGCGAAGCCGGAGAGCTGCAATACAGCGCCGAAACCATCGAAACCATTCGGACAGACGAGATGCTTGCCGAGTTTATCGGCGAAGAAAACCTCAAGAAGCTCAAATACTACCCCACCACGACCCGTGAGCAGAGCACAAAGATGGGGCGTATCACCGATCTTTTGCGCACCGGAGAGGTTTACACCGATCTTGGCGTCGCTCCGATCCGCCCTGATACCGATCGCGCGATGATTTGCGGCAATCTCGCGTTCAATCTGGAACTGAAAGCCATGCTCGAAGATTTCGGGCTTGAAGAAGGCGCCAATTCTGCGCCCAAGCAATATGTTGTCGAAAAGGCTTTCCTCGACTGAACAACCATCAGCCTTGTAAAAACAAAGCCCCCCATCAGAATTGACGGGGGCTTTTTCTTTGTGCCGTGGCGTTCGCCGGATTACATTCCCAGCGCGTCTTTGACCTTGCCCAGCGCGGCTTTCAAAAGCTCAGGATTATCCTTGGCCTTCTCAAGCCCGGCTTTCAGCAGGGTTTTCTGCATGGTGCCGATCTTGTCGCTGTTATCGACCATCTCCATGACCTTATCCATGTCAAACCCGCCCACGGTCAGCGCCTCGTCGGCCTCAACCGCCGCGCCATCAACACTCTCGCTTGCCGCGCCTGACGTAGCATCAGCCTCGGCATCGGCTCCAGCCGTCGCATCATCGGTCGCCTCTGTTGCAGCATTGGCTGCATCGCTTGCGGTATCTGCAGCTGCATCCGCCGCATCATTTGCGGTATCCGTGGCAGCATCCGCCGCGTCGTTGGCCGCATCCGTCGCTGCATCCGCCGCATCATTTGCAGTATCCGTCGCTGCGTCCGCCGCATCGCTTGCGGTGTCCGTCGCTGCATCTGCCGCATCGTTGGCCGTATCCGTCGCTGCGTCCGCCGCATCGCTTGCGGTGTCCGCGGCAGCATCCGCCGCATCGTTGGCTGCATCCGTCGCTGCACTTGCCGCATCGTCTGCCGTGTCTTTGGCCGCATCCGCCGCTTCAGTTGCCACGTCGGACAGATCGGTTGCCGCCGCCGACGTATCACCGACAGCACTTGTCGCCGCATCCGTCGCTGCACCAGCCGCGTCATTCGCCGCATCCGATGCGCCGGTTGCCGTGTCAGACACGGTATCCGTCGCCGTGGTCATCGCGTCTTGTGCATTTTGCCCGGTGTAAATGTAATATCCGATTCCGAGCACGAGCGCGATCAGCACGACCCATAATAAGTTTTTCATGATCCTGGTCCCCTTATACTATCGCCCCTTCAAAACAGGAGCATTTACCATCCCTGCACATGCGCTACCGGCGCAAGGGCCACAAGGGGAATAGATCGGCCAAAGGCCCCTTTCAGCAGAATATTGCCGCTTGAAACACCCCGCACGCGGGTCTACCTTGCAGTCTCGAATTGTAAGCCAATAGCTGAAGGAACAAAACCATAGCCCGCAGACCTCACAATGCGCCACCCACCCGCGATACCGGCCCTCGGGTCAATGATCGCATCCGCGCCACTGAAATCCGCCTGATTGGCGCCGAAGGTGAAAACGTCGGAGTTGTCACCCCGGAGAGAGCCATGGAGATGGCCGAAGAGGTCGGTCTCGACTTGGTAGAGATTTCCCCAAACGCGGCACCGCCCGTTTGCAAAATCATGGATTTCGGCAAGTTCAAATACGAACAGCAAAAACGCGAATCCGAGGCCCGCAAGAAACAGAAGATCATCGAGGTGAAAGAGGTGAAGTTCCGCCCCAACACCGATATACATGATTATGATGTCAAAATGCGCAATGTGGTGAAGTTTCTCGAAAACGGCGACAAGGTAAAGGTTACCCTGCGGTTCCGTGGCCGCGAGATGGCCCACCAGAATCTTGGCCGCGAGTTGCTTGAACGTGTGGCCGCAGACACGACCGAAATCGGCAAGGTCGAAAGTATGCCGAAGATGGAAGGCCGCCAGATGATCATGATGATCGGACCGTTGCCACAGAAATAGGCACCATGCTCATGCCGCAAACGCCCCGCACACGCGGGGCGTTTTCCATTCAAGCCCTCCAGATGAGGAAAGGATGCGCCCGATGTGGGAAGAACGCTTTGCCGCCTCACCCGACTATGTTTTCGGCAAGGAGCCATCGCATTTTCTGACCGCGCACCGGGCTTGGTTCAAACCCGGCCTCACCGCCCTGTCGGTTGCCGATGGCGAAGGCCGCAATTCGGTTTACATGGCCCAACAGGGCATGAGTGTCACCGCACTCGAATTCGCGCCTTCCGCGCTGGCCCGCGCCCGCGCACTGGCCGCAGAGCGCGGGGTGCAGGTTGACTACCGTGAGGTTGACGTGCTGGCGGTGCAAACCTTTGAGGGCAGCTATGATCTCGTCGCCGGATTGCTCATTCAATTCGTCGGCCCGGATGAGCGCCGCAAGCTTTTCGCCAAAATGAAAGACGCCACCAAACCCGGCGGCCTAGTTATGCTGCACGGCTACACCCCCGAACAGGTGGCCCTTGGCACTGGCGGGCCACCCTACATCGCCAATATGTATACCGAAGAGATCCTGCGCGATGAATTTGACGGCTGGAACATAATCGAGATCGCGGAATATCACCGCGCCGCACAATCCGGCAAAGGGACTGCCGCCTACATAGATTTCATCGCCCGCAAACCGGGTTAAAGGCGGGGCGCTTTAGTGATCGCGTTTGCGCCCCGCTCGGGGATGACCGCGCATGGCGGTCTCTTTCAAAAGCCCGCCCACACCCATCGCAGCCAGCTCATCGCGCCCCACATCAACGCCGCACGCCACGCGTGAGAGCACCCAATCCGCCCCGTTGAGCGCAGGCGAGCGGGCACAGCCCGGCAGGCCGATCACCGGGCGCGTGTCCAACCGACCAATGAAGAGCAGATTTCCAGGGTCCACCGGCATCCCGAACCGCAACACCTCCCCGCCCGCATTGCGCACCGCCTCAGGCGCTACATCCGTCGGATCAGAGGTGGCAGAGGCCGTCAGGATCAACACCAACTCGCCCGGCGCATCGCTCAGCGCCGCAGTGATCGCCGCCTGCTTGTGCGGCACCGTGACCACCCGCTCCAGCGCGATGCCAAGCGGCTTCAACCGGCCTTCGATTGCAATTCGCCCCTTCTCGCCCAGTCGGCCATCAACTTCGGTGATGATCAGGCTGGCACTGCGGATCACCGGCTGGGCCAGCCGCAGCGCTGCCCGTCCACTTTCGGCCGCGCGCTTCACATCCGCCGTTGGCAGACCGTAAGAGACAATCTTCACCGTCGCCGCAATATCACCGGGAGCCACCTGCTGAAACGGCGGTAGCGTGGCGATGTTGATCAACGGGTTAACCAGATTTGCGGCTGTGATGCGCTCACCGTCGATCCGCAACACCCCCGGCCGCTCCGCAATCAGGTTGACCCGGCCGGTCGTCGCCACATCCGCGCGCAAGCCATCCTGAGCCTCGCCAATCAGAGCCTCCGCAACCAACTGCGCCGCTGCATCTTCATGGCTGTCGTCTGGACCAAGCCGGGCCGCTATCACGCTTTCGATCCCGGCATTTTGCAGGGTTTCGATATGCGCGGCCTCAAGGATCAGCCCTTTGCGCAGGCGCACACCTTCATTGCGCACCGAATGGGCCAGAATGGCGCCTTCCGCTTCGCTCACGGGGGTTGCACCGAATTTCATGGCCGCCTCAGCACCTGCACCGCCTGCGCGAGGATCGCCAGTGCAATCTCCGCCGGGCCGGATGCCCCGATATCAAGCCCGATTGGCCCGTGTATCTTGGCTATTTCCGCATCAGATTTCCCCGCCGTACGAAGCCGCTCCACCCGTTTGGCATGCGTCCGGGTGGAACCGAGCGCACCAATATAAAACACCTCCGAGCCAAGCGCCGCGTCAAGCGCCGGATCGTCAAGCTTGGGATCATGCGTCAGCAACACCAGCGCCGTGCGCCCATCAAGCCCAAGCGTGCGCACCGCCTCATCGGGCCAATCGTCAAGGATCGTCTCTCCGGGAAACCGCGCGGCCGAGCCAAACGCCGGGCGCGGCTCGATGATCACCGGGTCGAACCCGGCCACTCGCGCCATCGGCACCAGTGCCTGCGCGATATGCACCGCCCCGACAATCACCATCCTGAGCGGCGCGTTGTGGATGGTCACAAAACTTCTGTCTTCCTCAAAGCCAGAGCGATCCATCCGAAACCGCTCATCATAGCCGCCGCGCACCAATTTGCGCGCACCCTCACCGGGCGGGGAGATCACCGCGACTTTCTCGCGCGCCGCACGCGCCGCCACCAATTCTTCCAGCAGCGGCAAAGGCAACACATCGCCCACCGGCTCCACCATCACCCGGATGGTGCCGCCACAGGCCAGCCCGACGGCAAATGCGTCATCGTCGGCCACGCCATATTCCAGCATCCGCGCCTTGCCATCCTCGAACGCCTCAAGCGCCTCAAGCACCACATCGCCTTCCACGCAGCCACCCGATACCGAGCCTTCGATCGCGCCGCCCTCGGAAATCACCAGTTGTGCGCCGGTGCGGCGCGGCGCACTGCCCCATGTCTGCACCACCGTCGCCAATGCCACCTTCTTGCCGGCGCGCGCCCAGTCGAGCGCCACCTCAGGCATATTATCAAAACGTTGCATGATCGGTCCTTTCCCGCGCTCTTTCACGCAATCTCGCACCAGCCCCAAGCAAACTACGGACCGCCCGCCTGCGCAAGGGGGTGCCGCTGAATTCCCAACCGTCTCAGGCCGTCTCCAGTAGCGCCATCAGCCGCGCCTTCTCGCCCATGTCATCCGGGCGGGAGATTGCCTCGGCCAATTGTTCCAGCGTTTCAATCGAATGCCCGGCGCGAAAGCTGTCGACATGCGGCAGCATCGCCGCAATTCCGGCGGCGCGGGGCGCAAACCCGTCCCAACGCAACAGCGGGTTGAGCCAGATCAACCGCCGCGCACTCAGCCGCAACCGCTTGACCTCATGGCCGAGCAAATCAACCGCGTCACGGTCAAGCCCATCGGTGATCAGCAAGACCACCGCCCCCTGCCCCGTCACCCGGCGCGACCAGTCGCGGTTGAACGTATGAAGGCAGGCGCCAATCCGCGTGCCGCCTTCCCAATCCTGCGCTTCCGCCCCCGCCGCCGCCAACGCCTGATCCACGTCGCGCGTCGCCAGATGCCGGGTGATGTTGGTCAGCCGCGTGCCGAAGGTGAACGCATGCACTTGTGCCCACCCCGCGCCTTTATGATTGGCCACCGCGTGCAGGAAATGCAGCACCATCCGGCTATATTGGCTCATCGAGCCGGAAATATCGCACAGCACCACCAGATTGGGCCAGCGCATCCGTGGCGCTTTCATCTCAAGTCCGCGCAGCTCACCGCCCTGACGCATCGAGGCGCGCAAGGTGCGGCGCCAATCCACCAACCTGCCGCGTGCGGAAGCCTGCGCCCGCCGCGACGGAATCGGCTTCACCGGTAACCGAAGCCGCGCCAGCATCCGCTTGGCCTGCGCCACCTCCGCCGTGCTCATCTGCTCGAAATCAAGGCTTTTCAGCCGCTCTTCGCCCGACATCGTGGCACTGGCGTCGATCTCGATCACCGTCTCATCTTCTGCCCCTTCCGGCAGGTCCGGCAAATCGCGTTCGATCCCGTCAAGCAATGCCTCCGCCGCGCGTTTTTCTCCCGCTTCTGCCCGGCGTTCCTCTTGCACCCCGCGAATAGCAGGCAGCATCATCGCCATCATATGCTCCATATAGCGCGGATCACGCCAATAGAGCCGGAAAAGCTGTGCAAACACCCGGCTGTGCTCGGGGCGGTTCACAAAACAGGCGTGCAGGACCCAGTAAAAATCCCGCTTCTCGGTAAAACCCGCCACCTCAACCGCGCGAATCGCATCAATCACCCGGCCCGGCCCTATCGGCAGACCGGCCTTGCGCAGCGCGCGCGCGAAATGGGTGATATTATGGGTAAGTTTCGGCGCATCCGGCAGATCGAGAGGGGCGTGTTCAGACATCAGCCTGCGTGGGGGCGCTGCCCCCACACCCCCGAGGTATTTTTTGCCAAATGAAGCATCACGCGAGTTCCAGAGAAGCCTTGACCTCGTCCAGCATCCGCTTGGCTTCAGAGCCTTGCAGCTTGGCGATATCGTCCTGATATTTCAGGATCGCACCCAGTGTGTCGGCGATCACCTCGGGCGAAAGGTCAAGCACATCAAGCGCCAGCAGGCACTTCGCCCAATCAATCGTTTCGGCAACGCCGGGTTTCTTGAACAGATCCTCTGTGCGCAGCTTTTGGACGAATGCGACCACCTGTTTTGAAAGGCGCGCCGCCGCTTCGGGCGCGCGGGCGTGCAGAATTTCGATCTCGCGGTCGAAATCGGGATAATCGACCCAATGATAAAGGCAGCGCCGCTTTAACGCATCATGCACTTCGCGGGTTCTGTTTGAGGTCAGGATGACAATCGGCGGCTCGGGCGCCTTCACCGTGCCAAGCTCGGGGATCGTCACCTGAAAATCGGAAAGGGCTTCCAGCAAGAATGCCTCGAACGGCTCATCGGTGCGGTCCAGCTCGTCAATCAACAGCACCGGCGCACCGCCCGGTTGCGGGCGCATCGCCTGCAAAAGCGGGCGCTCAATCAAGTAGTCTTCGGTGAAAAGCTCCGCCTTGAGCGCGTCCCGGTCCGCCCCTCCACCGGCTTCCGCCGTGCGAATGGCGATCATCTGTTCGGCGAAGTTCCATTCATAAACCGCAGAGGCGGCATCAAGCCCCTCATAACATTGCAGCCGGATCAACCTGCGCCCCAATCCGGCGGCAATCGCCTTGGCGATCTCGGTCTTGCCGACCCCGGCCTCCCCTTCAAGGAAAAGCGGCCGCCCCAATCTCAGCGCCAGAAACACCACCGTTGCCAGCGACCGGCCACAAACATAGTCCTGCCCGGCCAGCATGGCCTGCACATCGTCGATCGTGGTTAGTGAACTCATTGCGGTCTCCCTTGCGGCAAGACTGCATGCTGCGCGGGTCGCGTCAAGCTGCCAACCTGTCACGAATTTGCGTCACTCACCATTCGCAACGGCACAGGAATTGACGCGGGCACACACATTTGCGATGCTTTTTGGTAAGAAAAACATGTTCTAACCCGGATCAACCGGGCAAGAGGCAAAGGCGGGCTGTCGATGAAATATCCTACCGGATTCCCGGCGGGACAGGCGTGATGCGAATCACGGCTGTCACTTGCGTCAAAAACGAAGGCCCGTTCCTGTTGGAATGGATCGCCTTCAATCGTCTCATTGGCGTCACCGATCACCTGTTTTATTCCAACGACTGCACCGACGGGACCGACCATTTGCTCGACGCATTGCAGGCGCGTGGCATCGTGCAGCACCTGCCCAACCCGGCAGAGGGGCGCAATTACCAGATGGAGGCGCTAAAAGACGCCGCCCGGCAGGAGATCGTCGCGCAGGCAGACTGGGTTTGGGTCGCGGATGTCGATGAATTTCTCAACATCCATGTCGGCGATCACACCATCCCGGCCCTGATCGAAGCGTGCGGCACTCCGCAGGCCATATCGGCCTCGTTCCAGTTCTTTGCCAATTGCGATGTCTGGGATTTTGAAGACCGCCCGGTGATTGCGCAGTTCGACCGTTCACATAACCCGGACATCTGGTGCGGCGAAACCGCGGCGGAGGTTAAAACCCTGATGCGCAACGATTTTCCGCTGCAATATTTTGGCGCCCATCGACCGTTCTTCAAAAAGAACCTCGGCCCAAAGAAGCGCCCGTCATGGACGGACGGCTCAGGCCGCAAGGTGCCACATCGCTTCCTTGTTGCCGCCAACCCGCGCCGCATCCGCAAATTCCCGGTCCAAGGCGCGCGCGCTTTCGCCACGCTCAACCACTACGCGCTGCGCTCGCTCGACAGTTATCTGGTGAAAAACGACCGTGGCGATGTGAACCGCGAAAACCGGGCGTTCGATGATACTTACTGGCGTGAGCGCAACGACGATGCCTTTCTCGACACCTCCATAGCGCGTTATCTTCTGGCTCTTGAAGACGCGCTTTCAGAATTAAAATCAGACCCTAAAATCAACACCCTGCATGACGAAGCTGTAGCATTACATAAAGCAAAGCGAGACGCGTTGATGGCGCAGCCAGCCTATCGTGCGATGTATGAGCAGCTCAAGACCGCCTCCAAACTCCCGCCACAGGAAGAGGCCATGCTGGTAGAGCTGGGGCTGGCCTCATGAGTCGTCTGATCGTCGTTAATCTCGGCCTGCCCAAATCCGGCACCACCACGTTGGCCCGCGCGCTACGTGCCGCCGGGTTCACTGTCGCGGACTACCGAATCCGCAAGGGCCAGTCGCAAAAGCCAGAACTGCGCCGTCGCTGGGTCGGCGGGCAGATGTATCACGGCTATTTCACCTCCGGCGACCCGCTTGAAACGCTGGGCGAATTCGACGCCTTCACCGAGATCAACATGCTCAAGGGGCCGCATTCGCTCTGGCCGCAAACCGATTACGGCATGATCGCCGCGCTTGAACAATACCACCCCGCCATCCGTTTCCTCGCCTCCGCGCGCGATCCGCGTGATCAAGCGATGAGCATGTTGAAATGGTCCGATCTCGGCTCCAGCCGCCTGCCCGCCTCCACCATCCCCGGCCTGCCCAAGACCTACGGTCAAACCCTGCATGAGCGCGCCAAATGGATCACCGCGCACCATGCGTTTCTGGCCCGAATATTCGAGGGCCACGAGAATTTTCTTCAATATGACGTGGCCGATGCGCAGGCACCCGCAAAAATCAGCGCCTTTCTGGGTCGCGACCTGCCATGGTGGGGCAAGGTGAATACATCCACGCCACAAAAAGACAACAACGACAGTGAGGTTGCGTGATGCGGATCGTCCTGCATATCGGCATGGAACAGGTCCGTGCCGCGCGCCTTCAAGAGGTGCTGGCCGACAAGCGCGCCCAGCTTGCCGCGAAATCGGTGCTTTTCCCGCGCAGCCCCGGCGCGCGCAACCATACCCGCCTGTTCATGGCGGTGACGGACCCTGATCACATCGACCCGCTGCGCTTCAATCGCGGCTTCATCACCCCGCAAGCGCAGACCGATCTTCGCAATCAGCTTGTTTCGGGCCTTGGCCGCGAGATTGAAGCGGCCAATCCCGATCTGCTCATCCTCTCCGCGTCGCAGCTTGGCGCCTCGCTTGCGCGCCCGTCCGAGCTTGAGCGCCTCAAGGCAATGCTTGCCCCGCTCTCGCCCAATATCAGCATCGTCGCCCATATTGATGAACCCGCCCGCCTGCTCGCCCGCCACTACGCGGCTCAGGTGCTCGAAGGGCGCGCCGCCCCGCTCGAACTTGAATTGGGCATGGTTGGCACTGCTGACTGGTGGGGCGATGCCTTGCGCGCCGCCCCTGAAATTGACCCGCAGGCAGGCCAGTTCCTTGAAACCCAAGCGCCACCATTCTGGCTCGACCGACCCCGCCTCGTGCAGCATTGGGAAAGCATCTTCGGCGCAGGCACCGTCACCCTGCGCCCTTACGACGAAAAGCTGTTTCACAGCCCGGACGTGACCGAAGAAATCCGCGCCGCCTTCGGTATCTCTGAAGGAATCGGCAAAGCCGCCCCCGGCGATATCCCGGCAGAGCCGTCCGCCGCATGGCTCGCCCGTGCGCGGCAGTTGAACGCGCTTCTGCTCAAGGTTCTGGGCCAGCGCAAACGCATTCTGCCACGCCCGCTTTGGAAGAAATTCATAAATGAAATCAGCATTGACGGCCCCGCAATTGATCCTTCCGCCCTTGCGCCCATCGCACAACACTTCGCCGCCGCCAATGATGCCCTCTGCGTTAACCACCCGGCCCTAGCAGCGTCACTTTTCACCCCCGCCCATGGCAAAGCCGTGGCAGGAGGCCGACCCCGGCAATGGCTACCGCGCCTCGCAATACCTGCTAAGCTTCATGTGGCGGATCGACAAAGCCAGCCGCGAAGAGCGCAAGGAAAAGCTTGCGGCCCTCGCCGAAATTGCCACAGATACGCCCGAGCAAACAGCCGCCGCGCCTGCCGAAGAAGCCTCCCCCGACGGCCTCTCCAAAACAGCACGCGCAATTCTACCACCACTCGCCAAGCAAAACTTCACCAAGCTGCGCCAATCCTCCTTTGCCCCGCACAACAAGCTCGGCATGGTCAACGAAGACGAACTTGCCGCCGCCTACACGCCCATACCGCCGCGCAAGTTGCCCAAGGGCAAGAGCGGCAACGTCATCGTCGGCTGCATGAAAAACGAAGCGCCCTATATCGTCGAATGGGTCGCTTATCATCGTGCTATCGGGGTGGATAACTTCCTGATCTATACCAACGATTGCACCGACGGCACGTCCGAAATCCTTGACCGTTTGCAGGAGATGGGCGTCCTGCAACACCGCAACAACGACAAGTGGAAGGGCAATTCCCCGCAGCAATACGCGCTCAATCAGGCGTTGAAGGAAGACGTGATCAAAAATGCCGACTGGATCATCCATATCGACGTCGATGAATTCATCAACGTGCGCACCGGCAATGGCACGCTCGACGATTTTCTGAAAGCGGTGCCTGACGCCACCAATGTCGCAATGACATGGCGGCTTTTCGGCCATAATGGCGTGACCCGGCTTAGTGACGCGTTCGTCATCGACCAATTTGAAACCTGCGCGCCGAAATTCTGCCCCAAGCCGCACACCGTCTGGGGCTTCAAGACGATGTTCAAGAATATCGGTGCCTATGAAAAAATCTCCTGCCACCGCCCTAACAAGCTGGGCGAGGCGTTCAAATCAAAGGTCAAATGGGTCAACGGATCGGGCATCGACATGACCCGCGAAGCCGCGGAAAAAGGGTGGCGAAGCTCCAAGAAATCAATTGGTTATGACCTGATCCAGCTCAACCATTATGCCCTGCGCTCGGCCGAAAGCTTCCTCATCAAACGCCAACGTGGCCGCGCACTGCATGTTGATCGCTCGATTGGCATCAACTACTGGATTCGCATGGACTGGTCCGATTTCCGCGACATCACGATCAAGCGCAACATCCCACGCCTACACGCGGAATATGACCGCCTGATGGAAGATGCCGCCCTGCGCGCCGAACATGAAAATGGGCTGGAATGGCACCGTGCCAAGGCAAAGGAGTTGCACGCCATCCCTGAATTCCGCGAGCTTTACGAGCAAGCCCTCAAGATCAAGCTGACCGAAACCGAACGCGTCGCCTATGCTCTGGCGCTCGATATGGAGAGCTGAGATGGATCATGTCTGGCCCCTTTGCTACCCCTACTGGGCTTGCCGCAAGGCCGCCGATTTCAACAGGCCGTGGTAAACAATTGAAAATCCTCGCTGTCCTCACCGTCCGTAACGAAGCTGCCTACCTGCTGGAATGGCTCGCCCATCATCAGGCGGCAGGGATCACTGATTTTCTGGTGTTCTCGAATGACTGCGATGATGGCACCGACACGCTGCTTGACCGGCTCGAGGCGCTTGGCCAGCTCACCCATATCCGCAACGATGGTCCCTATGATAAAGGCGGCATTCAATTCACCGCGATGAAGCGGGCCGACAATCATGAGCTGGTCAAGAACGCCGATTGGATCATCATGCTCGACGCCGATGAATTCATCAATATCCACGTCGGCAACCATACGATTCCCGCACTGCTCTCCGCCCTGCCAGAGGCCACGGCAATCACACTTACCTGGCGTCTCTTTGGCTCCATGGGGCTCGCCCGGTTCGAGGATAAGCCCGTGCTGGAAACCTTCACCCACGCCGCGCCCGCATTGATCCATTGGCCATGGCGCGCCGCGATGTTCAAAACCCTGTTTCGCAACGATGGCAGCTACGGCAAGCTCGGCGTCCACCGCCCCCGCGCGCCGGATCATGCAAGGCTCGCCGATGCCCGCTGGTTCGATGGCGAAGGCCGCGAATTGCCGCCGAAATTCCGCACCGGCCGGATATTCTCCAATTACGGCCAACCCAATTTCGCGCTTGCCCAGCTCAACCATTACCCGCTTGGCAGCATGGAGAATTTCATCGTCAAAGCCGACCGTGGCCGGGCCGTTCACGACGCCCATATGCTTGACGTCGATTACTGGGTTGAGCGCAACTACATGATCGAGGAAGACAGCACCATCATGGCCCTTTCCGCCGCCCGCGCCGCGCGCCTCAAAGCCCTGCGCGCCGATCCCACGCTTTGCGATCTGCACACCCGCGCCGTGGCCTGGCGCAAGGCCCGCTTTCTCGATCTGCTGCGGGATGAACGCTTCCGCGCGCTCTATGGGCGCCTGCTGCAAACACCGCCCTCACGCCCGGTTTCACAACAGGCGGCGCGCTTTCTGACCCATCACGCCAATCTCCCCGAAACCTGAACCTCACCGCCGCCGCCAACCGCCTCAATTGCCCACGTATTCTTCTCAATTTTGCCCGATTCCCCGCCTATCTCTCGCCAAAACAAGGAACGGACGGGGCTTCTCGCCCGATAACCCAAGGCGAAATTAATTGATGCAGGACACGCCCGATATCTTCAACACCCCGCTTGGCGGGAAAGACAAGGCTGAATGGCTCACCCGGCTTGCCGATATCGCCGAGGCGCACGGCCATTTTCAACCGCTCGGGCGTCGCCATCTTTCCACCTTTATCGACGCTGGTTCCACCCTGCTGGTCAGCTTTGAGACCGCCGAAGGCATACACGCCCTTTCTGACGACGCCCGCCCTCTGGGTTGGGAAATGGTCAAAACTCATGGCTGGTCTTCACTCTCGGTTATCTCAAAGGGTGATACATGGTTCCGCGACCCGGCGGTTTACGGCTATTTCGACCAACTGATCGACGATGGCTTTTTTGAGGAATTCGATACCGTTCTCTTTTATGGCGCTGGCCCTTGTGGGTATGCGGCGGCGGCCTTTTCCGTCGCCTCTCCGGGTGCGACCGTGCTGGCAATTCAGCCCCAAGCCACACTCGACCCGCGCATTACGGAATGGGATGACCGCTTCACGCACATGCGCCGCACATCCTTCACTGATCGCTACGGTTACGCCCCCGATATGCTTGATGCCGCACAGGATGCTTTCATCCTTTACGACCCGCGAGTTGAGCTTGACGCGATGCACGCCGCTCTCTTCACCCGCTGCAACGTGGAAAAGTTCCGCCTGCGCTTCATGGGCACCTCGATCCAATCCCAACTGATCGAACTCGACCTTCTGGGCGCATTGCTGAAAATGGCCGAATCCGGCACCCTCGATACCGAACAGTTTTCCCGTCTGATGCGTGTGCGCCGTAACCACCCGCCTTACCTGCGCGCCATCCTGTCCGAGACCGACCGGCAGGACCGGCCATGGCTCTCCACCATGGTTTGCCGCAACGTGCTGGCACGTATGAAGAATGCTCCGCGTTTTGCGCGCCGCCTGAAACAGCTCGAACGCGAGGCCGAAGACGGCAATATTGTCATTCCGCCACTTCGCGCCTGAGTCCTCTGGAAAGCACGGCACTTTTCGGCTAAGCGCCAATGCATGACAAAGCTGACGCTCCACCGCCCCGATGACTGGCACCTGCATCTGCGCGATGGCGCGATGCTGCGCGCCGTGCTGCCCGAAACCACGCGCCATTTCGCGCGCGCCATCATCATGCCCAATCTGGTGCCGCCCGTTGTCACCGGCGCCGATGCGGTCGCATACCGCGCCCGCATCTTGGCGGCGCTGCCCGAAGGCACCGCTTTCACCCCGCTGATGACGCTTTACCTGACCGAGCAAACCGACCCAAACGATCTGGCCGCCGCCCATGGCTCCGGCCTGATCGCGGCTGTCAAACTTTACCCGGCAGGTGCGACCACCAATTCGGCCTCAGGCGTCACCGATTTTGACCGCGTTCGCCCGGTGCTCGAAAAGATGGCCGAAATCGGCTGCCCGCTCTGTGTCCATGGCGAAGTGACCGATCCGGCGGTCGACATCTTCGACCGCGAAGCGGTGTTTATCGAAACCGTGCTCGACCCGATCCGCCGCGCCACCCCCGGCCTGCGCGTGATCATGGAACATCTGACCACCAGCAACGGCGTGGATTACGTCAAATCCGCGCCCAACGACCTCGCCGCCACCATCACCACGCATCACCTGATCATCAACCGCAACGCGCTCTTCAAGGGCGGCATCCGCCCGCATTACTACTGCCTGCCCATCGCCAAGCGCGAATCCCACCGCCTCGCCCTGCGCGCCGCTGCCACATCCGGCGATGCGCGCTTTTTCTCGGCACCGACAGCGCCCCGCATACCGATGCCCTGAAGGAAACCGCCTGCGGTTGCGCCGGGTGTTTCACCGCCACCAACACCATGCCGCTTCTCGCGCATGTGTTCGAGGAGGAGAACGCATTGGACAAGCTCGAAGCCTTCGCCTCGCTCAACGGCCCCACGTTCTACGGCCTGCCCACGAATGAAGCCACACTCACCCTCACCAAATCCGACCAACCTACCGCCTTCCCGGCACACGTTGAGACCACGGATGGCCCCGTCACCGTCTTCGATCCGGGTTTTCCGGTCTACTGGAGCGTCCTCTGATCCTTCATTTTGCCCCAAATATCCCGGGGAGCGCGAGGGGCTGGCCCCTCGCACCCACCGCCCAAATCCGCATAAAGGTTCGAAAATGATTCCCTCCGCCTACCCCACACAAAAAGAAATCGCCCGCCTCACTGCTCGGATGCTGCTTGAAATCGAAGCCGTCCATTTCAACGCGCGCGAACCGTTCACGCTGGCTTCCGGTCTGCCCAGCCCAACCTATATCGATTGCCGCAAGCTGATCTCCTTCCCGCGCATCCGCGCCACCCTGATGGATTTTCTGACCGTCACCGTCATGCGCAACGCCGGGTTCGAAGCGTTCGACAATATCGCGGGCGGTGAAACCGCGGGCATCCCTTTCGCGGCACTGGTGGCCGAACGCATGGCTTTGCCGATGACCTATGTGCGCAAGAAACCCAAAGGTTACGGGCGCAACGCCCGCATCGAAGGCGCGATGACCGAAGGCCAGCGCGTGCTGCTGGTTGAAGATCTCACCACCGATGGCGGCTCAAAACTTTCTTTCGTCGATGCAATCCGCGAAACCGGTGCCACCTGCGGCCATACGGCGGTGATCTTTTACTACGGCATCTTCCCTGAAACCGAGAAAACGCTCGGCGATCACGGCATCACCCTGCACCATCTCTGCACCTGGTGGGACGTGCTTGAAGAGGCCCGCACCCAAAGCGCGTTCGACCCCGAAACACTAAGCGGTGTCGAAGCCTTCCTCAGCGATCCGCGCAAGTGGCAGGACGCCAACAAACCCGGCTGACCGCCCGCATGCCCACCGCGCAGGCCGGGGTTCACCCCGGCGTTTTGCGCCGACCTTTCCCTCGAACCCTGTTTTTATTCAGCGCATTTTCTATCCCAAAACCAGATTCATAAGCCCGTCGAATGAGACAGGGCGCGTTCCGCTACGTCACCTCCGTCACCCCCCGCCCCAAGCCACAATATCTTGACGCTGCACCCCAAAACACGTCAATATAAGGTGGCACGGGCTTATCCACAGATAATTCACAAGAACATACAATTTGCCCCGGCTACGGTCCGTCCGCTATGCCAACGGTGGGGAATCTTCAGAGTGGACAAATGAACGAAATCGCAGCTTTCAATCCGACCGGCGCCGAGATCGAAGCGCCCGAAACCATGCCGCACTCGATCGAGGCAGAGCAGCAGCTTCTCGGTGCCTTGCTGACCAATAACGACATCTATGATCGGGTTGCCTCCATCATCGGGCCACAGCATTTCTACGACCCGGTCCATTCACGCATATTCGAGACCGCCGCCGCCCGTATCGCCAAGAACAATCTCGCCTCGCCCGTCACTCTGAAGGCTTTTTTCGAGGATGATGACGGTCTCAAGGAACTTGGCGGCCCGGCCTATCTCGCCCGGCTTGCCGGGGCCGCGATTTCGGCCTTCGCGGTGCGTGATTATGCGCAGATGATCTATGATCTGGCGATCCGGCGCGATCTCATCCAACTTGGCCGCGACATCTCCACCAAGGCCTCCAAGGTCGATGTCGCGTCCGAACCCAAGGAACAGATCGTCGAGGCGGAACAGGCGCTTTATCAACTGGCCGAACAAGGCCAAAGCGAATCCGGCTTTCAAAGCTTCCTCAAGGCTGTCACCGATGCGGTCAACGTCGCCAATGCCGCCTATCAGCGCGAAGGCGGGCTGGCCGGTATCGCCACCGATCTGGCCGATCTCGATCACAAACTTGGCGGTTTGCATAAATCGGACCTGCTGATCCTTGCCGGGCGCCCCTCCATGGGCAAAACATCGCTGGCCACCAACATTGCCTTCAACGTCGCCAAATCCTACCGCCGTGGGCAAAAGCCCGATGGCTCCGAAGGCGCGGTCGAAGGGGGCGTCGTGGGGTTCTTCTCGCTCGAGATGAGCGCCGAACAGCTCGCCGGGCGTATCCTCGCCGAAGCCTCGGAAATCTCCAGCCACAAGATTCGTCAGGGCGACATGGACGAGACCGAGTTCCGCCGCTTCGTCGAGGCCGCCAAAGAGCTTGAATCCTGCCCGCTCTATATCGACGATACCGCCGCCATCCCGATTGCCCAGCTTGCGGCGCGCGCCCGCAGGCTCAAGCGCACCCACGGACTTGACCTGTTGATCGTCGATTACCTGCAACTGGTGCGCGGCATGTCCGACAACCGGGTGCAAGAGATTGGCGAGATTTCCATGGGATTGAAAGCCATCGCCAAGGAACTCAATATCCCCGTCATCGCGCTTTCACAGCTTTCCCGCCAAGTCGAAAGCCGCGATGACAAACGCCCGCAGCTTTCCGATCTGCGCGAATCCGGCTCTATCGAGCAGGACGCCGACGTGGTGATGTTCGTTTTCCGCGAGGAATATTATGCCGAGCGCGAAAAACCCTCCGATGAACGGCTCGATGAAATGGCCGAATGGCAAGAGCGTATGTCGCGCCTGCATGGCAAGGCCGAAGTGATCATCGGCAAGCAGCGCCACGGCCCGATCGGCACCATCGAGCTTTCCTTCGAGGCCGAGTTCACCCGCTTCGGCAATCTCGTCAAACCGTGGCAGCAATCCGGCGAACAGGAGTTCTGAACGGGGGCCGCCCGCGCTTTCCCCTTGACCCCGCCCATATCCATGGCAAGAACCCCGCATGGCCACAGCAATCCTCTCCATCGACCTTGACGCACTGGTAACCAACTGGCGCAGTCTCGATGCACTCTCCAACGCAGAAACCGGCGCCGTCGTGAAAGCCGACGGTTACGGGCTGGGCGCTGCGCGCGTGGCGCGCGCACTGGCCCACGCTGGTGCGCGGCGTTTCTTTGTCGCGCTGGCTGAAGAGGGGGCTGCCCTGCGGGATGCTCTCGGGCCGGGGCCGGAAATCAACGTCATGTCCGGCCACATGCCGGGGGATGCCGATATGATTGGCGATCTTTCCCTTACCCCGATCATCAATTCCGCCGAACAGCTGCTCCGCCATATTGAAGCGCTGCCCAACACCCCGTTTGGCGTTCAGCTTGATACCGGCATGAACCGGCTTGGCATGGAAGCCGGTGAATGGGCCGGGCTGGCCGAAATCATCCTTGGACAAAAACCCAACATGGTGATGTCGCATCTTGCCTGCGCCGATGAACCCAGCCACGAGATGAACCGCGCCCAGTTGCGCCAGTTCCACGACCTGACGGATGGGATCAACGTCCCCCGCTCGCTCTCCGCCACCGGTGGCCTTCTGCTGGGCAAGGATTATCATTTCGATATAGCCCGCCCCGGCATCGGGCTTTATGGCGGCCATCCGTTCGATCTGGCCTCACCCGTAATCCAATTGTCATTGCCGGTGATCCAGACGCGCAAGTTAGAACCGGGCGAAACCGTGGGCTACTCGAATACCTTCACTGCCTCTGCCCCGACGCGGGTGGCCACCGTCTCGGCAGGGTATGCAGATGGCTTGCCGCGGGTGCTGTCGTCGGTTGGCACGCTTTATTATGGCGAAACCCCCTGCCCGATATTGGGCCGCGTCTCGATGGATCTTATCACCGTTGATGTCACACATCTGACGGAGCAACCGGCAACACTCGACATCATCGGCCCCGAGCAGCCGGTCGATACGCTGGCCGATGCCGCAGGCACCATCGGTTATGAAATCCTCACCTCGCTGGGTGCCCGTTACACGCGGCGCTACATCGGCGGATGAGCCTGAGCGCACCTCTCGCCTCGCTGGGGCGCACCGTGCTCGCCCTGCTGGCGGTGATTGGCCGCGTCACGCTCTTTGCCAGTGAAACCGTCAGCCATCTTTTTCGCCCGCCCTTTTATGGCCGCGAATTTCTGAACGCGCTGCTGCAAATTGGCTGGCTTTCACTGCCTGTCGTCGGCCTCACCGCCCTTTTCACCGGTGGTGCCCTCGCGCTGCAAATCTATGCCGGCGGCGCGCGGTTCAGCGCCGAAGCGGTGGTGCCCTCGATCGTCGCCATCGGCATGGCGCGCGAGCTTGGCCCGGTGCTGGGCGGGTTGATGGTCGCGGCGCGCGTCGCCTCCTCCATCGCCGCCGAGATCGGCACCATGAAAGTCACCGAACAGATTGATGCGCTGGTCACGCTTTCCACCAACCCGATGAAATACCTCACCTTGCCACGCGTGCTTGCTGCAACGCTGGCGGTGCCACTTCTGGTCGGCGCGGGCGATTCCATCGGCATAATGGGCGGTTATCTCGTCGGCATTACCCGGCTTGATTTCAACGCCGCCGCCTATCTCAAGAATACGGCCGATTTTCTTCAGCCGTGGGATGTCATCTCCGGCATGATCAAAGGCGCCGTGTTCGGCTTCATCGTGGCCAGCATGGGGTGCTTTTACGGGATGAATTCCGGCCGTGGCGCTCAGGGTGTTGGCCGCGCCACCAAAACCGCCGTAGTCGCGGCAAGCGTGATGATCCTTGCCTCCAACTACCTGCTCACCGAATTGTTCTTTTCCGCATGACACAGGCAAGCAATCATAAACCCGGCGTTGCACAAGCTGCGCATTGCCGACGCACGCGGCGGCGATGCGCGGCGGCCTGCGACCTTGATCCCGCGCGAACGCAACGCTTGACTTCGACAAGGCACCCCACCCGATGATCACCCTCACCGATGTCCATAAAGCCTTCGGCCCAAAGCGCGTCTTGCAAGGCGTTGATCTCAGCATCGCCAAAGGCTCGTCCATGGTGATCATCGGCGGCTCCGGCACCGGCAAATCGGTGCTGCTGAAATGCGTGCTCGGGTTAATCCACCCCGACAGCGGCACCATCACCGTCGAAAAACCGGGCGATCAGCAAACAGACCGCGATGCTTTCCTTGCCCGCTTCGGCATGTTGTTTCAGGGCGGCGCGTTGTTTGATTCGCTGCCGGTCTGGCAAAATGTCGCCTTCCGCCTGCTGCGCGGCTCTCTCAAACGCCCAAGGGAAGAAGCTCGCGAGATTGCCATCGACAAGTTGCGCCGCGTCGGCCTCAAACCCGAAACCGCCGATCTGTTCCCGGCAGAGCTCTCTGGCGGGATGCAAAAGCGTGTCGGCCTTGCCCGCGCCATCGCCGCCGAGCCGGAAATCATCTTCTTTGACGAACCCACCACCGGGCTCGACCCGATCATGGCTGGCGTGATCAACGAACTGATCCGCGAGATTGTCACCGAAATGGGCGCCACCGCGATGACCATCACCCATGACATGTCTTCCGTGCGCGCGATTGCCGACAATGTCGCCATGCTGCATGACGGCGTGATCAAATGGACCGGCCCGGTCGGCAAGATGGACGATAGCGGCGATCCGTATCTCGACCAATTCATCCATGGCCGCGCCGATGGCCCGATCGAGGCGGTGCGCTGAGTGCGAATCATAAATATTTTCGGGCGGTTTTTGTCACTAAAGTGGAAACAATACCAAACCTGCGCACGCTCCCTTAACACCCGGCGCAAGTGCTGAGTCGCGCGCATCCGCCAGACGCATCGCAGCCAGGGTGCCAGCCGGGGTGCAGACAGCGCATTTTCGCCCGGTATCATCGTTAACCTCTGCGTTGAAACAGCGCCGCAATTGGCTTACGTCCCGTTCCTGACCGCCATTGAGGATCCCTCATGCTTCGCCTTGCCAACCTCTGCCTGCTCGTGCTCTTTCCGATTTCCTGGTTTGCCCCGCTGATGCGCGCGGGCCTTGGGTTGCCGCTCTTCTCGCTCAACCAGATATCTGTGGTCTCCGGCCTGCAAACTCTATGGAAAACCGATGTTTTTCTGGCGCTTATGGTCACTTTCTTCGCGTTGTTCGCGCCCTATATGAAAACCATCGGTTTGGGGCTTTTGCACTTCGATCTGCTCTCACCACGCGTGTTGCCCGCGCTTCATATCCTCGGCAAACTTGCCATGGCCGACATCTTTCTCATCGCCCTTTACATCACCGTGTCCAAAGGCATCGGCATTGGCCATATCGAAACCGCTTGGGGGCTTTATCTCTTCACCGCCTGTATCCTCACCTCCATCACTCTCGGCCTCCTCACCGAGCGTGCTGAGACGCGTTATCGCTCTGGCCCGGACAGCGTTTAACTTCGGGAAACAATCACCCGGAAATACGGGATATTCCTGCGCTCGCCCCCTCGGCCCTCATGCGTTTTCACTAGCCTTTCATCGCATGATCGGCATAAACTTGCTTATGTATTCAAATGTTTTGACTTCCTTGGGGGATGTCATCGTGACCAATTTTCGCGCCGCCATTGATTTGGCACAATACCTGCTTCACCGGCTGGCATACGCTGCGTTCATCGTATTCGCCTTGGCGATGCTGATCGCAACGGCGCTTTCCGCCAGCGGCTACTGGCCGTGGCTAACGCTCTCCGTAGGCGTCGGCGGCCAAGCCATTGAAGGCGCCGGAATGTATGCCCAGATCGGCCTTACGGCCCTTGCGGTGCTATTGGTTTTCTTTCTGCCCTCCAGCCGCCGGATAATGGCTCTGGAAAACTCGCATCGCTCATTTTCGCTTGGAATTGAAGATGTTGCGCGCGCCTACCACCACGCCCATGCCGCCGACCGGCGCAATACGTTTCAACTCTCGGCCGAGTTTGACACCATGCGCGAACGGCTCGCCTATCTGCGCGACCACCCCGATCTTTCGGCCATGGAGCCGGAAATCATGGAAATGGCGGCTCAGATGAGCTTTGTCTCGCGCGATCTGGCAGCAACCTATTCCGATGAAAACGTCAGCCGCGCGCGTGGCTTTCTGCGTCAGCGCCAGCAAGAGGTCGAGCGTTTCAATACCCGTCTCGAACACGCAAAAGCCATCCATCAGGAGCTTAAACGCTGGCTGCAAGAGGTTGAAATGGAAGAAAGCGTCTCCGCCGCACAACTTGAACGGCTGCGCGATGAACTATTCGTTATTCTGCCGGAAATCGGCCCCGAACAATTCCCCGGTTCGCGCAAGGTGATCGGCCTGCCCCGCGCCGCGGAGTAATTTTTTTGCCACCCCGCCTGTTTTTTTCAAGATTCCACCGTTCGCTCCACTTTGCCTGCGTTAAACCGCACCTGTTATTCTCTCTTCATCCGCAATTGAGATTTGACGCCACTGCCCGGCTCAGGCATCACCGGCCACATGGTAAAAGCTCCTAATTTCACCTGCTCATCCTGCGGTGCGCGCTCAAACAAATGGTCCGGGCGCTGCGAAGCCTGCGGTGAATGGAACACGATTGTCGAAGAGGTGCCGCTTTCTTCTGGCCCGGCCAGAAAAACTCTGGGGAATGCGCGCGGCAGGACTGTGGCATTATCAGCCCTCGACACCGAAGAGTTACCGCCGCCGCGCACGACCAGCGGCATTGATGAACTGGATCGTGTTCTGGGCGGTGGTCTTGTTCCCGCATCCGCCATTCTTGTCGGCGGTGATCCGGGCATCGGAAAATCCACGCTCCTGTTGCAAGCTGCCGCAGCTTTTTCTCGCAAAGGTTTGAAAACAATATATGTTTCCGGCGAAGAATCGAGCGCACAAGTGCGTATGCGCGCTGATCGGCTGGGTCTGAAGGCTGCGCCGGTCAAGCTCGCTACGGAAACCAACCTGCGCAACATCTTGACCACCCTCGAAGCTGAGCGCCCGGCCCTAGCGATCATTGATTCAATTCAAACAATGTGGGCCGATAACGTCGAAAGCGCGCCCGGTTCTGTCTCTCAGGTCCGCTCTGCCGCCCATGAGCTGACCAACTTTGCCAAACGTATGGGGGTTTCCGTTGTCCTCGTCGGCCATGTCACCAAGGAAGGTCAGATCGCCGGGCCGCGCGTGGTCGAACACATGGTCGATACCGTGCTTTATTTCGAAGGCGAACGCGGCCATCAGTTTCGCGTGCTGCGCGCGGTCAAAAATCGCTTTGGCCCGGCTGATGAGATCGGGGTGTTCGAAATGACCGGCGGGGGACTTGCAGAAGTGCTGAACCCATCCGCCCTCTTCCTCTCTGAACGCGGTGAGCCTAGCCCCGGCTCCGCCGTCTTCGCAGGCATCGAAGGCACGCGGCCTGTGTTGGTGGAGTTTCAGGCCCTCGTCGCCCCCACACCCCATTCCCAGCCACGCCGCACCGTTGTCGGCTGGGATGGCGGTCGTCTCGCGATGATCCTCGCCGTTCTGGAGGCGCGTTGCGGCGTGCCATTTGCCGGGCTTGATGTCTATCTCAATGTGGCTGGCGGCATGAAAATCACCGAGCCCGCTGCCGATCTTGCCGTGGCGGCGGCACTGCTTTCCGCACGAGAAGACACCGCCCTGCCGTCTGAAGCCGTGATTTTTGGCGAAATCAGCCTCTCAGGTGCCCTGCGGGCGGTGAATCAGACCGAAAATAGGTTGAAAGAAGCGCAAAAACTTGGTTTCACCTCAGCCATCATGCCCTCTGGTGGAAAAACCGGGGCATTGGGTGGTCTGACACTTACCCGAATGGGTGATCTGACCGCTTTCGTTGGTGAAATTTTCGGCGCCGAATAGACGCGCCCCGTGTTAAAGGAACTGTCATGGAAGGTTTCACCATTATCGACGGCGTCGTCGCCTTGGTCATCGTCGTCTCGGCCCTGCTGGCCTATTCACGCGGCTTCGTGAGAGAGGCGCTTTCCATCGCGGGCTGGATTGTGGCTGCGATCCTCGCTTTTCTCTTCGCCCCGCAAGTTCAGCCACTGGTCAAGGAAGTACCGGTGCTGCGGGATATCATCGGCGATAGCTGCGAACTTTCGATGATGGCTGCATTCGCCGCCGTCTTTGCCGTCGCACTCGTTGTTGCATCACTCTTTACGCCGCTGTTTTCATCACTGGTGCAACGCTCCGCTCTTGGCGGGCTGGATCAGGGTATTGGCTTTCTCTTCGGTGTGCTACGCGGCATCCTGCTCGTCGCGATTGCCTTTTTTGTTTATGAAACCGTTATCACCAGCCAAGACATCAAAATGATCGACGACAGCCGTTCGCATCGGGTCTTCTCCCAACTTACCGATAAAATCGAACAAAACGACCCCCAAGCCGCGCTCGGCTGGATGACGAGACAATATGAGGAACTGGTCGCGGTCTGCTCACAGTAACGCGGCCTCACACGTTGGCGTGATGTGATCGCCGATCCTTTCGTGACATACTCGCCCACAGCGACTATGACGGGGCCATCGCGAGACGATGGATTCGGAGCTGCCTCCCGTGCCCTTGCAAATACCCCCTGCACACCCTTTCGATTTTGATGCGTATCTTCCTTCCGGGGACGATGGTGACAAACTGAAAGAAGAATGCGGCGTTTTTGGTGTGGTTGGTGTAACCGATGCCGCAAATTTCGTTGCCCTTGGGCTTCACGCGCTTCAGCATCGTGGGCAGGAAGCTGGCGGGATCGTCAGCCATGACCCCGAACAAGGTTTCAATTCCGCGCGCCGCTTTGGCTATGTGCGTGACAACTTCACCAAGCAAAGCCTGATGGAGACCCTGCCCGGCCCGCTCGCCATCGGCCATGTGCGTTACTCCACCGCGGGGTCCAAAGGCCCGACACAGATCCGCGATGTGCAACCTTTCTTCGGTGAATTTTCAATGGGCGGTGCAGCGATCGCTCATAACGGAAACATCACCAATGCCAACAGCCTGCGGCGCGAGCTGATCGAGCGCGGCTCAATCTTTCAAAGCTCATCCGACAGTGAATGCATCATTCATCTGATGGCGCGCTCGCTTCAGCGCAATATTCCCGAACGCATGGAAGATGCGCTGCGCCGGGTCGAAGGTGCTTTCTCCATAGTTGCCATGACCCGCACACAGCTTATCGGCGTGCGTGACCCACTGGGTGTGCGCCCGCTTGTGATCGGTCGCATCGGAGAGGCATATGTGCTCAGTTCGGAAACCTGCGCCCTTGATATAATCGGTGCTGAATTCGTTCGCGAAGTCGCACCCGGCGAGATGGTGGTGATCGAAAATGACGAGATCGAAAGCCGCTCCCCCTTCCGCAAGCGAGCATCCCGTTTCTGTATTTTCGAACATGTCTATTTTTCCCGCCCCGATTCAATCATCGGCGGCAGATCGGTGTACGAGACGCGGCGGCAAATCGGCGTGGAACTGGCCCGCGAAGCGCCGGTCGATGCTGATCTCGTCTGCCCTGTGCCCGATAGCGGCACCCCCGCTGCGATTGGCTTCGCCCACGAGTCGGGAATTCCCTACGGTATGGGGATCATCCGCAATCAGTATATGGGGCGAACTTTCATCGAGCCTACTGAGCAAATTCGCAACATGGGTGTGCGCCTTAAACTCAACGTCAACCGCGCGCTGATCCGTGGAAAACGCGTGATTTTGGTGGATGACAGCGTGGTGCGTGGCACGACATCACGCAAAATCAAGGAAATGATCATCGACGCCGGTGCCAAGGAAGTGCATTTTCGCATCGCTTCACCGCCAACGGCGTGGCCGTGTTTTTATGGTGTAGATACACCTCAGCGTGAAAAGCTTCTGGCGGCAACAATGAGTGAAGATGAAATGCGCGATCATCTTGCCGTCGATAGCCTGAAGTTTATTTCACTCGACGGGCTTTATCGCGCGGTTGGCGAACCTTCAGGTCGGGATGCAAAATGCCCACAATATTGTGATGCCTGCTTCTCCGGTGAATACCCGGTAGAGCCATCCGATATGATCGAAAAAGGGTTCGAACTGAAAGCAGCCGAGTAGTCGCGGCCCCCATACGCTGAAAACCGCCGATAGACAGACACGGTTCCGTGACTGGGCTTTCGCCCATGCACGTGCAGCGTTACCTCCCCGTTTCCTGAATCAGTAACGAGAAACGGCCAAGGCCAATGACCAATAAAGCCCCTTCCGAAGCAAACCTCGAGCATGTCACCGAACTGGCGACGTCCAGCGCTTGGCTAAACCTCGACCAGACAATTCTTCTCGGTACCTTCGGGGCCGAGGATGATCTTGGCGCACTCTTACGCTTGCCGTCGGGCGATGTCCTGAAAGTTCACAAGGGCGATCAGTTTGGTGAGGGAGAGATCATAGCCATCGGTGGTGGCCATGTGATCATCGACAGAACCGGCGGCACGACCATGTTGCAGCAGCCGCAACCGCGGCCCAAGGGGCGGCATTCCGGGGCTTGACCTCGCTGGGTATTGCCCCCAAACCGCCGCTATGGAAAAGAAGATCGCACTCATCACAGGCGCATCTCGCGGGCTCGGCATGGGCCTTGCCGAGGCACTATGCAGCACCCATCACATTATTGCCGTAGCTCGTACCACCGGAGCACTGGAAGAATTGGATGACCGAATCCAAGCCAAGGGCGGCAGCGCCACTTTGGCACCGATGGACATAGCCAACCGCAATGCAATGGCCCAGCTCTGCCGCTCAATCTATGACCGCTGGGGCAGCGTTGATCTGTGGGCGCATACCGCAATCCATGCAGCCCCCTTGGCACCCACCGATCATATCGACGCGAAGGATTGGGAGAAATCCATCTCCACCAATGTTACCGCGACGGGCACATTGATCGCCTTTATTGCGCCGCTTCTCGGGCGGGAAGGCACCGCAGTTTTCTTCGACGACCCGCGCGGCGGTGACAAGTTTTTTGGCTCCTACGGCGCCACAAAAGCGGCACAGATCGCACTGGCAGGCAGCTGGGCCGCCGAAACGGTTAACACAGGCCCAAAAGTGCATATCCTGAAACCGCGTGCGGTTGTCGGCACCAACCGTGCCCGATTCTTTCCCGGCGAAGACCGCGCAACGTTGATCCCACCCCGAGAAGAAGCTCTGCGCCTCTTGAAGCAGATTGCTCAGTAATCCGCGCCACGTGCTCTGTGTTAAATCTTCCGCAATGTTTCGATAACCATACTCAACATGTTTTCCATGGTTCAGATCACAGAAGAAACCCGCTATGCATCCGGAAGAGCAAGCGAGGCGGAAAATGCGTATTCTGATTACTAATGACGATGGAATTAACGCGCCGGGCCTCACCGTGGCACACGAAATCGCAACAGAACTTGCCGGACCAACAGGCGAGGTCTGGACCGTGGCACCGGCATTCGAGCAATCCGGGGTTGGGCATTGCATCAGCTATACTCGCCCGATGATGGTTTCGAAAATGGGTGAGCGTCGCTGGGCCACCGAAGGCAGTCCTGCCGATTGTGTTATGGTTGGCCTACATGATGTGATGGAAACACGCCCCGATCTGATAATCTCCGGCGTCAATCGCGGCAACAACTCCGCAGAAAATGCGCTATATTCAGGCACACTAGGCGGAGCTATGGAAGCGGCACTCCAAGGCATCACCGCCTTCGCGCTCTCACAATACCTTGGACCGAAGAATTTCCATTCCGATGATCCTTTTGAGGCCGCACGCGCATACGGCGCAGACGTCATACGCAAGGTTCTCTCTGCCGCACCAACGGAAAACGCCGACTACCGGTTATTCTACAACATCAATTTCCCTCCAGTTCCAGCGGCAGAAGTTTTGGGCACTCGCGCCGGGCCACAAGGCTTCCGCCGGCACACGAATTTCAGTGTAGAGCCGCACCAATCTCCATCCGGGCGAAAATTTCTCTGGGTGCGTGGCGGCGAACAGCACAAACCGACCGAACCGGGCACTGATGCGGCGCTCAATCTGGAGGGTTACATCTCCGTCACGCCAATGCGCGCCGACCTTACGGCACATGATGTTTTGCCCGATCTGGAGAAAATCGGATGAACAGCCCCGAAGAGATCGCCGAGCGCAAAATGCAATTTCTCTTCGCACTTCGTTCCAAAGGGGTCACTGATACGAAAGTTCTTGACGCGATGGAAAGGGTTGACCGTGGAAATTTTGTCCGCGGTCTCTTTGCCGAGCGCGCCTATGAGGACATGCCGCTTCCTATCGCCTGTGGCCAAACTATCTCTCAACCTTCCGTCGTCGGTTTAATGACCCAAGCCTTACAGGTTAACCCACGCGACAAAGTACTCGAAATTGGCACCGGCTCTGGCTATCAGGCGGCAATATTGAGCCAGCTTGCAAGGCGGGTCTACTCATTAGACCGCCATAGACGGCTGGTGCGCGAAGCGAACGAGGTTTTTCGCACCCTCGATCTCACCAATATCACAGCAATGATCTCCGATGGCAGCTTTGGCTTGCCTGAACAGGCACCGTTTGACCGCATCATCGTGACTGCAGCGGCAGAGGATCCACCAGGCCCGCTCTTGGCGCAATTGAAAGTCGGCGGTATTATGGTGGTGCCCGTGGGGCAGTCGGACACGGTGCAAAGTCTTATCAAGGTCACGCACGGTGAGCACGGTTTTGATTACCAAGAACTTCGGCCAGTGCGGTTCGTCCCTTTGCTCGAAGGGCTGGGCAAAGAGAGTTGATCCGGCTAAACTCACGCTAATGCCCCGAAAACAAAGGGCCGGTCTGAGGATATCGAGATGCAAATTTTGCCAGTTTCCACCCGTTTTCTACTTCTTGGAAGCGTCGTTGTATTGGCGGCCTGTCAGCCGCTTGACCTTGACATACGTGGTGCGCTTGGTGGGCTCGACACGGCAGAAGCCGCGCGTCAGGCAACGGCCAAGCGCCCGCAGGCTGATGATCGTGGAATCATCTCCTACCCCAGTTATCAGGTGGCGGTGGCACGGCGTGGCGACACGGTGGCTAACGTCGCGGCTCGAGTTAACACGGATGCCGCTGCATTGGCCAAATATAACGGGGTGCAAATCAATGACACGCTGAACAACGGTGAAGTCTTAGCCCTGCCCCGCCGCGTGACCGAGCCATCGCCCGCCACCGGCTCAATAACCACGGGACCAATCCAGCCGCCGGGCGTAAATATCAGCTCGCTTGCCTCTGGCGCGATTGACCGGGCCGGTGAGCAACATATTGAAACGAAAGAACTTCCTTCCGCCACCGGAGCACCCCAGAAAGTCAAGATCGCGCATGGGATCGAGCCGAAACGGCATAAGGTCAAGCGGGGAGAGACGGCCTATACGATTGCGCGGCTCTACAATGTCTCGGTGCGCTCGCTCGCGGAGTGGAACGGGCTGGGCAGCGATTTCGCGATTCGCGAGGGCCAGTATCTTCTGATCCCGGTGCCGGACAGCAGCGCCATTGCGGCGGAGCAGAAAGCCGCAATCGACAAGACCGAGGAACCCGGCGTTGGCACGCCAGTGGCGCCGCCACCGAGTTCAACCAAACCGCTGCCTGCCGAAAAGACTGAGCCTGTGGCCAAGTCCGCCGCAGAAACAGCAAAGCCGGTTGCCGATCTGGGCAAAAATCAGACCAAGGCCAGCACTGGCGGGCGCTTTTCTTATCCGGTGCAGGGAAAAATTATCCGTGCATATTCAAAGGGTAAGAACGACGGAATAGACATTGCGGCCAGCGCCGGGTCGCCGGTGATGGCCGCAGAGGCCGGCACCGTGGCGGCGATCACAGCTGACCCGGATCAGGTGCCGATCATCGTCGTCAAACATGCTTCAAATCTGCTGACGGTCTATGCCAACGTCGATGGCATTACTGTTAAAAAAGGTGACAAGGTCAAACGTGGACAGAAGCTGGCAAAGATCCGCTCGGGCAAAAGTGCCTACGTGCATTTCGAGGTGCGCAAGGGCTTCGATAGCGTCGACCCCTTACCTTATCTTGAAAAACAATAACCCCTGCGCACCAATGAGTTAATGCGCCCACGAAGGCAAAAAGCATGTGTATGCACCCCGGCTGGCAGCTTGGCTGCGATGCGTATGGCGCCAACTCGCGACCAGGTTAATGGGAAATTCAGTTAAGCTAGCGTGCGCCCACGGCCCATCCCTCATTTCAGCGTGTGTGAACTGTTAGTGGCACACGGCCATCACGCAGATAATAACTAGTCAGATATTGAGGACGATACCGAACACGGCCGCTAGCTCAGCGCCACGCCTTTGCGGCCCGCCAGATCGGTGACGTATTGCCAAGCAACCCGGCCCGAGCGGGCACCGCGGGTGGCTTGCCATTCGATCGCTTCTGCGTGGAGGGCTTGCTCGGAAATAGTGATGCCGAAATGAGAGCAATAACCTTGGATCATGGCAAGGTACTCATCCTGCCCACAAGGGTGAAAACCAAGCCAGAGACCGAAGCGGTCAGAGAGGGAGACTTTCTCTTCCACCGCCTCGGACGGATTGATCGCGGAACTGCGCTCATTCTCAATCATGTCGCGTGGCATAAGGTGGCGGCGGTTTGATGTTGCGTAGAACACAACATTGGCGGGCCGCCCTTCGATACCACCGTCAAGCACGGCCTTGAGCGATTTATAATGCTGATCGTCATGAGAAAACGAAAGGTCATCACAAAACAGCAAAAAGCGCGCATCAAGAGCATTCCGTAGAATGTTAAGCAGACGGCCAACAGAAGGGAGGTCTTCGCGCTGCAACTCAATGATCTTCAATGGAAGGCCATCGGCCACCACTGCGGCATGAACCGCCTTGACCAAAGAGCTTTTACCCATGCCACGCGCGCCCCAGAGAAGTGCGTTGTTCGCAGGCAAGCCTTTGGCAAACTGTCTGGTGTTGGCCAACAGCGTATCGCGAGACCGATCAACACCGACAAGCAATGAAAGATCAACACGAGCAACATCAGGCACAGGTTCAAGCCGGTCAGGGTCAATATGCCAGAGAAAAGCATCGGCAGAGGCGAAATCAGGCGCGGACAGCGGGGCAGGCGAAATACGCTCAAGTGCTGCGGCGATCCGCATGAGCGCTTTCGTCGGTTTTGCCTTCCCGCCAGACATCAGCTTTTGCCCTTCTCCGGCGCATCATCTTCTCCGCCTCTTACTTCATCATCCGCGGCATCAAGCTCTTCAATCATCGGGTCTTCAAATTCGTCGCCTTCACCGTAAACATCTTCGGAAAGATCGCTCGCTTCCTTCGGTTCATCTTCATCTTCATCTTCATCTTCATCTTCATCGAACCATAGGCCTTCAGCGCGTAGTTTTTCCTCGCGCTTCTTCTCGACCCGGCGGACAAGGAAGATAGAAATTTCATAGAGTCCGTAAACCACCGTGAAAAGGATCACTTGGGTGATAACATCCGGCGGGGTGACGATGGCAGCAAGGATCAAGATGCCCACAACCGCGTATTTACGCACATTGCCAAGCCCTTCGGAACTGACCAAACCGGCTTTGCCCATCAGCGTGAGCAACACCGGCAATTGGAAGCAAAGGCCGAAGGCCACGATAAATTTGAGCGTCAGGCGCAGATATTCCTGTGCAGAACCCTGAAAAACAATATTGGGCAACCCGGCCTGACCACCGCCGCCGCTTACGCCACCAGAAATGTCGCCCTGCTGAAACCCAAGGAAAAAGTCGAAGGCGAGCGGTGTGATGACATAAAATGCAAACGCCGCACCAAGAAAAAACATGAAGGGCGAGGCAATAAGGAACGGCAGGAAGGCGCCTTTTTCGGTTTTGTAGAGTCCGGGCGCAACAAACCGCCAAAGCTGATAGGAGATAAAAGGAAAGCTCAGGATCAGCCCACCCACGAGCGAAATCGAGATGGCGACAAAGAAACCTTCCTGAAGCTTGATCAGGATTAACCCGCAATTGCTCTGTCCGTTCTCACCCAGCGCCTGACAAAGCGGGTCGGTCAGATAATTGAATACCGGGTTCCAGAAATAGAAACAGATGATCATGCCAATGACAAAAGCAATGGCAGAGCGAATCAGCCTGTCACGCAGTTCCGCCAAATGTTCGATCAGCGGGGCGGAGCTGTCTTCAATCTCGTCGTGCCCGTCTTGCGCGCTCATGCTTTCGATCCGGTAGATTTCGATGATGATTTAGCCGCAGTTTTTTTCGCAGCCGTGGATTTGACCGCAGGCTTGGTGGTGGATTTGGCGGCTGGCTTGGCTGTGGTCTTAGCCGCGGGCTTGGCGGCAGGCACGGCGGGCGATTTCTTGGGCGCGGCCTTTTTCGGGGCCGCTTTTTTCGCCGCTGGCTTCTTTGCAGCCTGAGTCTTGGCAGTGGTTGACTTGGTGGCGGGTTTCTTTGCGGTGGGCTTCTTGGCCGTAGACGTCTTGGCCGCCGGTTTGGTGGCCCCTGCGTCTTTTTCGGCCTTTTCCGCCGCTTCACGCGCAAGCCGCGCTTCAGCTTTCTTTGCCGCTGCGGCCTGAATTTTCTTGGAGTTCTCGGCTCGGTCTGCCGCTAGCTTGCCGGTATGACTGTCGGGGTCAAACCCGGAAAAATCGCTGGTGGCTTCCTTGATCTTGTCGAGACCGAGCTTCTTGGGGTTGGCAATATCGCGCAGAGATTTTGCGGTATCTTTCATGCCCGATTCATCGGCAGCCTCTTCCATGGCACGCGAAAATTCGCGCGCCATTGCTTTGGCCTTGCCAACAAACTGTCCGACTCTGCGGAACAGGATGGGAAGGTCTTTCGGACCGACGACAATCAGCGCAACAACGCCAATCACCAGCAGTTCGCTCCAGCCAAGATCGCCGAACATCTAAGGCCTCAGGCCTTGTCTTTTTCGCTGGCCGGGGTCACGTCCTTGGCCGTCTCGGCGGCCTGATCTTCTTCTGCGGCCTCCTGATCTTCGAGCTCTTTGGTGCCATCACTTACGCCTTTCTTGAAAGCGGTGATACCTTTGCCCACCTCACCCATGAGCGAGCTGATCTTGCCACGCCCGAAAAGCACCAGCACGACAACGGCGATTAGCAGAAGGCCGGGAAGGCCTATATTGTTCAGCATGTATGTGTCTCCCTTATCCGAGCGGCGGCTCGTGCTGCCCGGTAGCTTGCTGGTTGCTATTTAGTGGCTTGCGCGCCCGGATGAAAGAGCGAAACCGGCCGCAATCGGCTCGCATGGCGAGAAAACATGATCATAGTAGCCAAAATTCGAACCCGAGCGCCGCAACAAACGACATCGAAGCAATATTTCATGGCTCACAAGTCCTCTGGACGCCGCCCGCGCAAAACAGTAATCGGGGCGTCATGACAGATCATGCACCTCATGTTGTCGATGATGTCCGCGCCAAGCGCAACGTCGCGATTCTCGTTCTGGCGCAGGCGTTGCTGGGCTCTCAAATGCCGATGATCTTCATCATTGGCGGGTTGGCCGGGCAAACTCTGGCACCGAACCCCTGCCTTGCCACGCTGCCCATATCGCTAATCGTTGCCGGATCAATGCTGGCGGCAACCCCGGTTTCGGCGGTGATGCAGAAATACGGGCGCCGGGCAGGGTTTTTTCTTGGCACCACAGGCGGCGCTATCGGCGGGGCGATCGGCGCATATGGGCTTTATACTCAAAGCTTCGTGATCTTCCTGCTGGGCTCACTTTTCACCGGCATCTACATGTCTGCGCAGGGGTTCTACCGCTTCGCCGCCGCTGACACGGCGAGCGATGACTTTCGCCCGAAGGCTATTTCCTATGTCATGGCGGGCGGGCTTGCCTCGGCCATCATCGGACCGCAGATTGTCAAACTCTCTGCCGATGCAATGACGATCCCGTTTCTTGGCACCTACCTTGCGGTGATTCTTACCAATGTCATCGGCTCTGGCCTTTTCTTGTTCATTAACATCCCCAAGCCGGTACCGCCACATGCGGACGCACATCAGGGGCGGACGCGCCGGGAGTTGATCACGACACCGGTAATCGCGGTGGCGGTGATTTGCGCGATGGTATCTTACGCGCTGATGAATCTGGTGATGACATCGGCCCCGCTTGCAGTGGTCGGTTGCGGCTTCAAAACCGCGGATGCGGCGAACGTGGTTTCGGCACATGTGCTGGCGATGTATGTCCCGAGCTTCTTTACCGGGCATCTGATCGCACGGTTTGGTGTCAAGACGATCATGGCGACCGGCCTTGCCATTCTTGCCGCGGCGGGAACCGTGGCCCTGCAAGGTGTGCATCTGGAGAATTTCTATGGCACGCTTATCCTGCTGGGGCTTGGCTGGAACTTCGGATTCATCGGCGCGACCACCTTGCTTGCCAGTTCCCACACGGCGGCAGAGCGCGGCCGGATGCAGGGCATGAACGATTTGATTGTGTTCGGCGGCGTGACGATGGCGTCACTGGCCTCTGGTGGGTTGATGAACTGTTCGGGCGGAGATGCGGCGGCGGGTTGGTCAAGTGTCAATCTCGCCATGGCGCCGTTTTTGGCGCTGGCCGGAGGGGCGCTGATCTGGCTGTGGTTGCGCCGTGACAGCAGCGCGACCTGAAGCAACGAAACGCTTTAGAAGCGGCCAGTTAGCGCGGCTTTCATCAAACGTAAGTGGCTGCCAAGCGGGTTTGGCGCAAGCTTTCCGTCAAGCACTGCCTGCGGATGTCGCTTCGCTTTACCAAGAACGTGGCCAGCATCGACCAGCGGATAAAGCGCCGGGCGCGCGGCGGAAACGACAGCGCCCTTGCGGGCACGGGCAAGTGCGGCAAGCCCGCTTTCGGCGAGCGCAGCAATGGCTTGCGGCCCCTCGTCGGGCAAGGGCTGGCGCCCCGCCGCCTTGAGCGCAGGCACCGCGATCAGCCAATTGGCTATCCCCAAGGCAAGCCCACCCGCCTGCGCCGGTTCAGTGCCAACCTGGCCCAGAAGTGCGGCAGAGAGTGCCATGAGGCGGCCTGATGTCTGTTCAAGATAGGTGATGAGCGCCGCCTGATCGGCGTGCGGGTCGCTGTAGATGTCCCAATTCCGCGCCTCCACAAGCGGGATCAGCGCGCGCGCCTGCTCTGGCGTCAGTTGAAACGCAAGCGGCACCGTCACCTCGTGTTGCCGGATCACGCCGCCAGCTGCGATTTCCTCCAAGGCCTCAATCCACCATTGCAGGCGAATTTCGGCAATCCCCGGTTCCGAGGTGACCCATGGGGCGCGCGCGACTTCGACATTGAACGCCAAAAGCGGAAACAGCTTTTCGCGCGCCGCCACGGGCGCGGCCATAGTCGCACGAAAACGCGGCGGATCGCCCTTCTCAACGATGGCGGCACAGGCGGCGACGTTCATTTCGGCAAACCCAAGATGGGAATAGAAGCAAACCGATCAATCAGCATCAGGCCTCCACCGCGCCATCGCGCAAGAGTTTCCAGTTGATCGCATCGAGCAATGCATCGAAGGACGCATCGACAATGTTGGGCGACACACCCACGGTGGACCAACGCTGCCCCTGCCCGTCTTGGCTGTCGATGATAACACGGGTCACGGCTTCGGTGCCGCCTTGGGTGATGCGCACCTTGAAATCAACAAGGTGCAGATCGTCGATGATCGCCTGATAGGGGCCAAGATCCTTGGAAAGTGCCTTGGAAAGCGCGTTGACCGGGCCACGGTCTTTCCCTTGCGCATCAAGGCTTTCAGAGACGGACAGCTTCTTCACGCCGCCGACCTTGACCACCACGACCGCTTCGGAAAGCGAGACCATTTCATCATACTTGTTCTTGCGCCGCTCAACCGTGATCTTGTAGCGCTTCACCTCGAAGAATTCGGGCATGATCCCCAGTTCGCGGCGCGCGAATAGCTCGAAGCTCGCCTGGGCGTTGTCATAGGTATAGCCCTCGGCCTCACGGCGTTTGATCTCGTCAAGGATGCGCGACAAGGCCGGGTCACCCTTGGTAACCTCGATCCCCGCATCGGCAAGGCGGTTGCGCAGGTTCGATTGGCCCGCCTGATTCGACATCGGGATAATGCGCGCATTGCCGACAAGCTCAGGATCGATATGTTCATAAGTTGTCGGGTCTTTCAGGATTGCGGAGGCGTGCAAACCCGCCTTGTGCGCAAAGGCCGAACTGCCGACATAGGCCGCCTGTTTGGTCGGCACGCGGTTGAGGATATCGTCAAGCTGGCGCGACGCTTGGGTCAGCGATTTGAGCGCGTCATGCGTTACCCCTATCTCAAGCGTGCTGGCATATGGCTCTTTCAGCAGAAGCGTCGGGATCAGCGTGGTCAGGTTGGCGTTGCCGCAGCGTTCCCCAAGCCCATTGAGCGTACCCTGCACGTGGCGCGCACCCGCATTGATTGCCGCAAGGCTATTGGCCACGGCATTTTCCGTGTCGTTATGGGTGTGGATGCCAAGATGATCACCCGGCACGCCTGCGTCCACCACGGCGCGGGTGATGGTATGGATTTGCGCAGGCAATGTGCCGCCGTTGGTATCACACAGCACCACCCAGCGCGCGCCCGCATCATAGGCCGCAAGCACGCAATCAAGCGCATAACGCGGGTTGGCTTTGTAACCATCGAAGAAATGCTCGGCATCAAACAGCGCCTCACGGCCCTGCGCGACAAGATGGGCGACAGAGGCGCGGATGTTTTCGAGGTTTTCGTCAAGCGTGATGCCAAGGGCGGTTTCGACATGGAAATCATGGGTTTTTCCGACAAGGCAAACTGCACTCGTCCCGGCATTCATCACCTCGGCCAAGACATCATCATTCTCGGCCGAGCGCCCTGCCCGCTTGGTCATCCCGAAGGCGGTGAAGGTGGCTTTGGTGGCGGGGGCCTCGGCAAAAAACTCGCTATCGGTCGGGTTGGCACCCGGCCAGCCACCTTCGATGTAATCGACGCCGAGTTGGTCCAGCGTCTTGGCGATGGTCTGTTTTTCAGCGGTGGAGAATTGCACGCCCTGCGTCTGTTGGCCGTCGCGCAGGGTCGTGTCGTAGATATAAAGACGCTCAGTCATTGGGTTTCACCTTTGCCATCCGGCCCGCCGACCGCCCGCTGGTGGGCTGTCCGCAGGGAGCGGTCGTCGTCATGAAGCGCGCGGTCATTGGAGTGCCCCCTTTGTCATCCGTCGCGCCCGGCAGCGCCGGGCAGCCCCCGACCGCCCCCATGGGCGGGGGCTTCACCCCCACCCGCGGCCGGGGGCTGCCCTCTGGTGTGAAGACCGTCATTGGTGTGAAGACCGTCATTTGAGGGCTTCCAGTTTGGCGGGGTCGAAGTCATCTGTTGGTTCGGCTTCTGGGCCTGCTGCGCTGACCGACAGTTTGAGACCGCATTCTTCAAGGCGAAGCTTTAACGCATCTGCCGCCGCATATTCCTTCTCATTTCTCAGTTCCTGCCATTTGCGCAGAAATGGATCGAGAAGCATCAAGTACTCTGGCATGTCGGAAACGACGCTCGAATGAGTTGGCCCACGAAACCAATCAAGTTCATCAGATGATGGCAATCCCAAGAGCCGCATAGCTGCTTTTAGATCAGAGGCTTCATCCCTTGATGCCATTGCGTGCATTTCGGCAATCGCACCGGGTGAGTTCAAGTCATTCGCTAGCGAGCGAACGATTCCCAGAGGTACTTCGCTCGCAACTTCAACACCATCTGTAATCCGGAACCATGTTTGTAGGGTGCGCTGTGCTTCTCTCGCCTTCTTCTCCGTCCAATCCATTGGCTTGCGGTAATGCGTTGACAGCATGACAAAGCGGATCACCTCGCCCGGCACGCCTTGGTCGAGCAGATCGCGCACGGTGAAGAAATTGCCCAGGGATTTCGACATCTTCTTGCCTTCGACCTGCAACATCTCGTTGTGCAGCCAATAGCGGGCGAATTCGCCGTCGGGATGGGCGCAGCGGCTTTGTGCAATCTCGTTCTCGTGATGCGGGAACATCAGGTCGTTGCCGCCGCCGTGAATATCAAAAGTTTCGCCCAAGAGTTCATAGCTCATCGCCGAGCATTCGATATGCCAGCCCGGACGGCCATAACCCCACGGGCTATCCCAGCCCGGCTGAGCGCCGTTGGAAGGCTTCCAGAGCACGAAATCCATCGGGTTGCGCTTGTAGGGGGCGACCTCGACCCGCGCGCCGGCGATCATGTCATCGACCGAACGCCCGGAGAGCGCGCCGTAATGTTCACGCCAGCTATCGACGGCAAAAAGCACATGGCCTTCGGCCTCATAGGCATGGCCCTTGGCGATCAGAGCTTCGATCATCGCCACCATCTGCGGGATATAGCGCGTGGCGCGCGGCATGTGGGTCGGCTCCAGCGCGCCAAGGGCGGCCATGTCATCGAGAAACCATTGAGTCGTCTCGGCCGTGATCTCGGCAATCGAGCGCCCGCTATCGGCGGCGCGGGCGTTTATCTTGTCGTCCACATCGGTGAAATTGCGCGCGTAGGTCACATGTTTGTCGCCATAGACATGGCGCAAAAGCCGAAACAGCGTGTCAAACACCACCACCGGGCGCGCATTGCCCAGATGCGCGCGGTCGTAAACCGTGGGGCCGCAGACATACATCCGCACGTTTTGCACATCGAGCGGTTCAAACCGCTCTTTCTTGCGGGTCTTGGTGTTATGGAGAAAGATATCCGTCATAAGTTCCTCGCACGCGGGCCATCCGCGGCGGGCTTAGCAACTTCGGCTTTGAATGGAAACAGAAAGAGCGGCCCGCCTGACGATGTCAGCAAGTAATAATGCAGCAGCCAATAATGATGCACGATCCGTTCATGGGCGCGACGATATGTGATAAACTGCGCCTTGCCAAGGGAGGATGCGATGAGCCGTGAAATGGTCAACCGGATTGCCGCCGGATTTCCCGGGGCCGAGGTGTCCGACCCGTGGGGCGGCGGGCATGATGCATGGAAGGTGGGCGGCAAGATGTTTGCCTGTATCGGTGCGGTTCTGCCGGGGGTTTCGCTCAAATGTCCGGATGTGGAGACAGCGCAGATGTTGCGCGATGCGGGCGTCGGGGAAAAGGCGCCCTATTTTCACCGTTCGTGGATTCTCATGCCGTTTGACGGCATAGCAGAAGAAGAGGTGCGCCACCGGCTTGGCGTGGCGTATGACACGATTCGCGCGGGCCTGCCCAAGAAGGTGCAGGCCGGGTTGCCTCCGCGTGTGGAGCCTTGAGCGACTCCAACCAAGCGCGTGCCATATTGGACAATTGATCGCCTGAAAGCGACACACTGTCGCAATCAGAGCAGACGCCCGCACCCGGCGCGGCATCCTGAGCCAAGGAGAGGGCTCGCGATGCAGGATATCGACAGCAAGATTGCCTTGATAATCCGCACCATCGGTGCGGAGCGCGGCCGTGCGGCCCGGGGGCGTCCGTTGGGCGGATAATTCGCCTGTCCTGCAACATCCCAAAGGTCCAAGAAAATGAACTCAATCTCCCCCGCCGCTCCGGAGGTCGCCGCGCGCGGCACGCCCTGCGTTCTGCTCCGCTTAGTGAAGCGACCCGCCCGATCCGCCCTGGCATGTCCGGCGGCCAATACCGCCCCCTTAGTGATGTCGGCATGGCGCGCATTCACGAGGCCGCGCTGACCGCGCTGGAAGAGATCGGTCTGGCTGATGCGCCACCAAGTGGCGTCGAGATCATGACGGGTGCCGGTGCCATTCTGGGCGATGACGGGCGTCTCAGGTTTCCGCGCGCATTGGTCGAAGACATGCTTGCCAAAGCGCAAAAATCGCTGACGCTCTGCGGGCGTGATCCGATTCATGACCTTTCGCTGGAAGGCACACGCGTTCATTACGGAACGGCTGGCGCGGCGGTGCACATGATCGACGTCGATGGGCGCAACTACCGCGAAAGCACAGTGCAAGATCTGCACGACGCCGCCCGGATCGCCGACCGGCTGAGCAACATCCATTTCCTGCAACGCCCGATGGTCGCGCGTGATATAACGGACAATCGGGAGATGGACCTTAACACCATTTACGCCTGCACGAGCGGCACCACCAAACATGTCGGCGTGTCATTCACCGACCCCGATTATGTCGCTGATGCATTCGAGATGCTGCACATGATCGCAGGCAGTGAGGCCGCGTGGCGGGCGCGCCCGTTTGTTTCCAACTCGAATTGTTTTGTGGTCCCGCCAATGAAATTCGCCACCGACGCCTGCCGGGTTATGGAGCGGGTCATCGCGGGCGGCATGCCGGTCCTGCTGTTGTCGGCGGGCATGGCGGGGGCGACCGCCCCTTCCACCGTCGCCGGCGCAATCACGCAGGCGGTGGCAGAATGTCTTGCCGGGGTGGTTTACGTCAACGCGATCTCACCGGGGCATCCGGCGATCTTCGGCACTTGGCCATTTGGGCTTGATTTGCGCACCGGGGCCATGACGGGCGGTTCGGGCGAACAGGCACTGCTGACGGCGGGCTGCGCGCAAATGCACCAGTATTACGGCCTTCCCGGTGGTGCGGCGGCGGGGATTGCCGATTCCAAGCTTCCCGACATGCAGGCGGGATGGGAGCAGATGTGCTCAAACGTGATGGCCGGGCTTTCGGGACTGAACATGGTATACGAAGCCGCGGGCATGCATGCCTCCCTGCTTGGGTTCTGCCATGAATCGCTGATCCTTGGTGATGACATCATCGGGCAGGCGCTGCGCTGTGTGCGCGGGATTGAGGTTGACGACGAAACGCTCGCGCTTGATCAGATGCGCGCGGTCTGTCTTGGCGGGCCGGGGCATTACCTTGGCACTGACCAAACCTTGAGCCGGATGGAGGCGGATCATGTTTACCCATTGTTGGGGGATCGAACGTCACCTAAAGAATGGGCCGAAAACGGCAAGCCCGGCCTGATCGAAGCCGCCACGGCGCGAAAAGAGGCGATCTTGGCGGAGCGGTCAGCTGCGCGGTTTGACCCGGTGATGGACAAGGCGCTCCGCGAGCGCTTTGCGATTCATCTGATCCCCTGAGCGGCGCTACAGCTCGATCTCGTTGCCGTCGGGGTTGCCCTGCTTTTGCTCAATCGGCGACTTCCGGCGGATGATGATGTCGCCATTGGGCAGCATTTCGGGCGGGTGATAGGCGGAGAAGTCGTCAATCTTGCCCAGTATTTCGCCCAGAGCCGGGCCCATCTCCTGCACGAAACTGCGCAGGCCCGGCTCGATCCGCCCGGAAAAGCTGCGCAGATCCTCCATCGCCGGTTCCATCTCATTGAGAATACCGCGCATGAAAAGCTTGGCGCCTTCCTGCATCAGCGAAAGGCCTTCGCCGGTGGTATTCTCTCCGCTCGGTTGAGCCTGCTGCGGCGGCGTTTCGGCGGACAGGACAGACACAAATGGCGCAACAGGCAGCAACGCAAATGGCGCAACCATCATAACGAGAAGGGCAAATCGGCAGAGTTTTGTCATCGGGGCAATATACGCCATTTTGACCAAGTTGATAAGTCAGATCGCAATGTCCAGCGTCACCGGGAAATGATCGGAAGCGAAAATCAGCGCATCGCGCAACTCGGGCACCTTCCAGCACCCTGGATCATCGAACGGATGCCAGATTCGCCATTCGGGTGCGAGGCCGGAGAGGTCAGGCGATATCATGATATAATCGAGAAGTGCCTGTAAATATCGCTTCTGCGGAGCAATATAAAAGCGCGCCGATGTCGGCTTGGCCCCGAGGCGCGTCGCCAGCGCCTGACGGGCATGTGGATCGTGCAATTGCACGTCCCTGCCCTCGCCCAGTACGATCTCAATGGTTGAACGCCCGAAAAGACCTTCGTATTCATCCAGCCCCGGCCCATCATTCAAATCCCCCATAACCATCAGCGGCACATTAAGAGCAAGGTTTTCTTCGATCCGCTGCCGCAGCCAAATCGCCTGTGCCAACTGCTTACGACGGTTCTGAATAGAGAAACGCATCGCCTCTTCCTTGGTGCGCGCGCCATGCGGTGCCTTGGATTTGAGGTGGACGCCCGTCATGCGAAACTCAAAACCCAGCGCAGTTTTCGCGGCGATTTCTAGGGGCGGTTTTGAGAAACGAACAAGATCTTCCGTTGCGTCGATATCAAGATCAATCCGAAAAACGCTGTCGAAGCGCGGAGCAGTGGGGGACCCTTTCTTGCCGGTCTCATTGCCCCAAGGATCGTGGCGCACGGTAAGCGCGGCCGGGTCATAGAGAAGCGCAATTTCCTGCTGGGTATTGTTTTCAAACCCCATCAGTACCTTATGCGCACGCAGATCAAATGCCTTGGCAAAACTCTCCAACGCCGGAACAGTGGCCCGGCGTGAGCTTTGATCGGGCGCTTCGATCACCATGATTGCGTCGGCGTTGAGCGCGGTAAACACAACGCCTAATGCTTCTGCCTGCTGCGCGCGAGTGATGCCATACCGACCTGACCGGCGGTCATCCATCAAAAGGCTGCCCCTGTCGTCAAAAAGACTATTGAACCATTCGACGTTGTAGGTCGCGATGCGCATGTCATCTCTTCCCGGCACGCGCTGATTCAATCTCTTCCCAGGCGGCATTGATTGAAGCCATGCGGTTTTCGGCAAGAATATATGCCTCTTGCGGCAATCCGCGCGAGACCAACTGATCCGGATGGTTTGCGCGCACCAGTTTGAGCCACGCGGCACGAATCTCAGCGAGTGGCGTATCAATTGAAACACCGAGAATCGCATATGGGTCCGGTTCGGCATCAGGTACAAGACGAGCGCGCAAGGAGCGAAACCGCGCCTCTGGCAAACCGAATATCTCGGCTACGCGAGCAAGGAACGCGTCTTCTTCAGGGTGATAAACCCCATCAGCCAAGGCGATATGAAACAGCCCTTCCATCAGATCGCAGAGCATTTCGGAACCTTCACCGAACATCCCTCTGATTTTCAGAGCGTATTCTTCGAATCCGGCAACATCCTTACGTGCCAGATCGAATACACGTGCCGCACCGGATTCGTCCTCGCGGGCAATTTGGAAGACTTCGCGAAAGGCCGTTACCTCATCCCGTGTTACGCGCCCGTCGGCTTTGGCCATCTTTGCACCTAGGGCAACAACTGCGATCGTGAAAGCAACGGATCGTTCAGGAGGGGCGCGCAATAGATCAAATACCGCAGAAAGCGGTTCGCCTGTGGTGAGCGCCGAGAGGGCTTGTGATATGCGTGACCAGATTGACATGGCGTCCCTTGTAGCAACTAGGCGCGCCCAAGTCAGCGCACGATCACGCGCTCACAACATTTTCTGCATTAATACAAGATCATGCCAGCGCCCAAACTTGCGCCCCACTTCCGGCAAACGGGCGATCACGCGAAAGCCAAGCGCCGCATGAAAGGCAATAGCCGCCGCATTTTCTCCGCTCACACCGGCAATCAAACTGTGCTTGCCGGCAGCACGAGCATTCTCGCACAGCACATCCATCAAGGCGCGCCCAAGGCCTTTGCCTTTGGCCGAAGGCGCAAGCATGATCGAGTGTTCAACAGTATGGGCGTAGCCCGGACCATTTCGAAACGGAAAGTAGGTAGCAAAACCAAGGATTTCCGATGATTCTTCTGCCACCAAGAATCCTGAACCGCGCGTCATGATGTCGGCAGCAAGTCCGTTGGTCGTTTTTCGAGTTGTGGTGAAGGTGATCGTAGTTTCGGAAATCACCGTGTTCCAGATTGCGGCGATTGCGTCAGCGTCGCTTGCACGTGCCGCCCGGATCATTCGAGTATCATGCTGCCGCTTGGCGAAGAAAACTCTGCCCGCATCGCGACCGGCCCTTCTTCGAGAACAATCCGAGCATCCGAAATGAGCGGCTGAAGTGCGGTTCGGAGGGCAGACGCGGCGGGATTCGTGATGGTCAAGCGCACAAGTTTAAGGCCACTGGGAATCAGGCGGGTAGAGGGATGTGGCGAGGCGCCCCAAGAAATAATCGCGGGGAAACCTTGATCAATAGGCAGGCGCCCGTCCACACCTGCCGCCATCAGCCAGCGCAGATTACCGCGTGTGAGCTCTAGTGGGGGACCCATCTGATCTGGGGCAACTGCCAGTGCGTCGGCAATATCATCAGTTTGGCAAATCCAGCTGCTCAGCCTCGGTCGGCCTTGGAAATCATCTAGGTTAAACCAGCGTCGGATACCCGGATCGGGAGCATCCGGATCGATCGCGATAAGCTCGAAATAAATGCCGTCTTCCAAGCCCATAAGCATATTATGGGTGCCAAGGCGGGTGTGTTTCCCCCCGGTTGCAACGATACGCCGAGCGCCCCTTCAACATAAGCACGCCCATCTTCAAGCGTTTCACAAGCAACCGCGATATGGTCAAGTTTCAGCATCACATTCTCACTTCGCCCAAACCACGATAGCCCAGAGCGCGCCGAGCACGGTGGGATAAAAAGAGGCCGCAAAACCAAAGGCACGCAACGGCGGCGAAAGGTGATAGCCGAGCCAGAAAATGATCCGAGCGATGGCGAAACCCACCCCCATCCAGATCACGACCAATGCTCCCAGCGTAAGACCGACAAATGGCCACAAGGCCATCGCCAGCACCAATTGCTCTACCGTGTTTTGCAGCACACGTTGGTCGATCTCGGCGGGAGAACCCGGCCTAAAGGGATCACCATCAATGATGGCATCTTCAAAAAAGCGGCGTTGTGCCAACCTGCCGATGATCACAAGAAGGAACAGCCCGCCGGGAACGAATGCGCTGATCAGCGCCACATTTATCGGCACGAAAGGCTGCGTGAGGCTTTGTGGGCAGCCGACAACAAGCACTGCCCAAAGCATACCAAGCCCCATGCCGATGCCAATTTTGCTGCGTTTTCTCATTCCGCCGCCTTTATTCAAGCCTGTCCGGATACTCAAAGGGTGCGCAGGCAGAATGCAAGCGCAATCTGCCGCCGCCCTGCCCTTCGTCTATGCGCGTGTTTTTCGGATCAGATCGAGGATGTCCTCAGCGGCGCGCGGTATATTAGTGCCCGGACCAAAGATGGCCTTGACCCCCACTTTCTTGAGAAACTCGTAATCCTGCTGCGGGATTACCCCACCGCAGATCACGATGATATCCTCCGCGCCCTGCTTGCGGAGTTCATCAATCAGTTGCGGCGCCAATGTCTTGTGCCCAGCTGCCTGCGACGAGATCCCTATGACATGCACATCATTGTCGATGGCATCCTGCGCGGCCTCTTCCGGCGTTTGAAAGAGCGGTCCCACATCGACATCGAAGCCGATATCCGCGAAGGCGGTGGCAATCACCTTGGCGCCACGATCATGCCCGTCCTGCCCCATTTTAACGACCAGCAAGCGCGGGCGGCGACCTTCTTCTTCGGCAAAAGCGTCAATACTTTTCTGGATTGCCGCAAAGGCCTCATCGCCCTCATAGGCAGCGCCGTAAACGCCGGCAAGCGTTTTTACTTCGGCGCGATGGCGGCCGAATTCCTTTTCCATTGCCATACTTATCTCTCCCACCGAGGCGCGCATGCGGGCCGCCTCAACTGCGGCTTCAAGTAGGTTGCCGCCCTTCTTGGCACGCAATGTCAATTCATCTAGCGCCGCCTGACAGGCGGTTTCATCACGTGTGCCGCGCATTTTTTCCAAACGCGCGATCTGACTGTCACGCACCGCCATGTTATCTACATCCAGAATATCGATCGGTTCATCCTTGGCGGGGCGATATTTATTTACGCCAACGATCACGTCGTCACCCTTGTCGATCAGCGCCTGTCGCGTGGCGGCGCTTTCTTCGATCCTAAGCTTGGGCATCCCAGAGGCCACCGCTTTGGTCATGCCGCCCATCTCTTCGACCTCCTGCATCAACGCCCAGGCCTTATCGACCAACTCGCTGGTAAGGCTTTCGACATAGTAGCTTCCGGCGAGCGGGTCGACGACATAGGTGATTCCGGTTTCTTCTTGCAAAATCAATTGCGTATTGCGCGCAATTCGAGCAGAGAATTCGGTCGGTAGCGCGATGGCTTCATCAAGCGCGTTGGTGTGCAGGCTCTGTGTGCCACCAAGTGCCGCGCTCATTGCCTCGTATGCGGTGCGGATCACGTTGTTATAGGGGTCTTGTTCCTGCAAGCTCACGCCAGAGGTTTGACAGTGCGTGCGCAGCATTTTGGAGCGGTCATTCTTGGCGCCAAACTCGGTCATCACCCGGTGCCAGAGTTGCCGCGCAGCGCGCAACTTGGCCGCCTCCATGAAGAAGTTCATGCCAATAGCAAAAAAGAAGCTGAGACGACCGGCGAATTTGTCCACGTCCATCCCCGCTTGCATCGCTGCCCGCACGTATTCCCGGCCATCGGCCAAGGTGTAGGCCAACTCCTGCACCAGATTCGCGCCAGCTTCTTGCATATGGTAGCCGGAGATTGAGATAGAATTGAATTTAGGCATCTCGTTTGACGTGTATTCGATGATGTCCGAGATGATCCGCATCGACGGTTCGGGCGGGTAGACATAGGTGTTGCGCACCATGAATTCCTTCAGAATGTCATTCTGAATAGTACCCGAAAGCAGTGCCCGGTCATGGCCTTGCTCTTCACCGGTTACAATGAAGCTAGCAAGGATCGGAATGACCGCACCGTTCATCGTCATTGAGACGGAAACCTTGTCGAGCGGAATGCTGTCGAACAGAATCTTCATGTCTTCGACGCTGTCGATTGCCACGCCCGCCTTTCCAACATCGCCAATGACACGCGGGTGATCACTGTCATAACCACGATGCGTGGCCAGATCGAAAGCAACAGATACGCCTTGCTGACCTGCGGCCAGCGCCTTGCGATAAAAGGCGTTTGACTCTTCCGCCGTAGAGAAACCGGCATATTGCCGGATCGTCCAGGGCCGCCCGGCATACATCGTGGCTCGCACGCCGCGGGTGAACGGGCCTATTCCGGGCATTTCACCCATCTGAGGAAGATCTTTGGTGTCAGCCTCGGTATAGAGCGGTTTGACCTCGATGCCTTCGAGCGTTTTCCAGGTCAAATCGTCAAACGGGCGGCCACGCAGTTCTTTCTCAGCCAGCGCGCGCCAATTTTCCTTCTTGTCCGTCATCGTTTTGTCCTCTTCTATTCGCGCCGCCCGGCGGGTTTTTCCGCGCCTGATCCAACCCGGATTCCTCAATCAAAGTTGCGACTTCACGTCCCGCAGAGTGCAACCAAAATATATCATCGTCATATGTTTCACGCAGGGCGGCAATTTGCCTTTCATTGAAGGGCTGCCAATGGCCATCGCCACTAGGCAACCCGCTCGTTGCCTCTCCTCGCGCGCTGACGGCACTGCGCAGGTCAGCCAAGTTCGGTGCGCTGTGGCGCCAAAAATGGGTGAACTTTGAGGGCACTGGCGCACCGTCGCCCAGCATATATGCAAGGCGCTGTTCCGGGCGGCCACAAAATCGCTCATGCGGATGTACTTGTATCTCCGCCTGCGGGAATGCCGCTGCTGCGTCCTCGACGACTTCCCGCCAGCTTCGCGAGCCGTCAGCCAAATCATCAAGCGTACAGCGGCTTGGCAGCCGGTGCCCGCGCGCCACCCCAAAAGCAAGCGCCGAGGCCCAGAACGTATCAAGCGCGCGAATTGAAAGCACAACGCGGTGTACCTGTCCGCCAAAGGCGTCGGCGTAACGCTTGAGGCGGCTGGCCGCATCTGGATAAAGCTCTGCCATGCGCAAATTGGCGCGCACCGTGCCAAGCATATTTTCATCACTCACCACCAACTGCCGCACGCCGTGTTGTGCAGCGCGCGTGCGTGCGCGTTCAATACGCGCCGTGGCCGCCGCGAACTGTGCCTCTTGGGAGCCACGACCTTCAATCGCCAAGACACCGGACAGTAATCCATTCCGGCGGGTGTGCGATGGCCCCCAATAACCAACCCCTGATCGTTAAGGTCAGAAACGATGCGTTTCATATAGGCCTGAAAACTTGTTGTGGCGGTGCGGTGTGCGCCGATATGAAGAATAACATCCATGATTGTCTGCACCTTTATGGCAAAGGCCTCGGTGAATGACCGGGCGGCTAAACTGGTCATCATTCTGCCTTCCCATTCAAAACAATCTGCTTAACAGGGCCAGATTTTATAGCCCTTGGAAAAATGAGTGTCGCAATTGCTGTGAGAGCGCCTATATCTTGGCTGGCAGGAGGTGCCATGAAGCGGGCTATATCAATTGTAATTGCAGCGTTTTTTGCAAGCCCGGCGCTGGCGCAACAGGTGTTGCCTGCGCCGCTCAAGCCATTGGCAGCGCCATCAGGTACAAACGATTTTACACAGTTTTTGTGGACGAAGCGACCGTTGGTAATCTTCGCGGATAATCCAAACGATCCAAGCTTTGTCGAGCAGATGGCACTTCTGGAAAAACGCCCAGAGCCTCTTGCCGAGCGCGACGTGGTACTTCTGATCGACACAGACCCGGCTGCGAAATCCGCGCTGCGGGAAAAATTCCGCCCACATGGTTTCATGCTGGTTCTGCTTGGCAAGGATGGCGAAATGTATCTACGCAAACCGCTGCCTTGGGATGTGCGCGAACTGTCCCATTCTATCGACAAGATGCCGCTTCGGTTGCAGGAGATGCGCAAGTAAGACGGCCGGGCACGAGTTCCCCGACCCCGGCTTCGGCATTGGGGTATGCGACCGGGCGCGAATACGCCTGCTATGCGTGCCCCGCCTGCCACCTCATTCGAACTCCATGATTACATCGTCAACTGCGAGACTATCGCCCGGACCGGCGTTGATTTTGGTGACGATTGCCTTTTTCTCGGCGCGCAAGATGTTTTCCATTTTCATCGCCTCGACCGTGCAGAGCGCCTGCCCTTCTTGCACTTCCTCACCTTCTTCTACATTTACCTTCACGATCAGGCCTGGCATCGGGCAAAGCAGCATCTTCGAGGTGTCGGGTGCCAGTTTCTCCGGCATCAGGGCGGCCAGTTCGGCCTGACGCGGGCTGCGCACATGCACGATGAGATCAGCGCCGCGATTGCGCAGGCGAAAACCGCTGGCGATCTTGCCGACCTTGAGCACCAACGGGGCGTCGTCAACGCGCATGTTGGCCAGCGTTTTGCCTGGTTCCCAGTCGCCGCTGACACGGTGGGTTGTGCCATCCGCGAAATGCACGGTAGAGCCATCCGGGTCAGCCTTGATCGTCACCTTGAAGCTCTCTTCCTGCAGTTCAACCACCCAATTGGTGCCAACGTGACGCTCGTGGTTGTCCATCCGGCCCGACACGCGGGTACGGCGAATTTCGCGCACGCGGTACATCGCCGCCGCACAGGCCGCAATGCGCTGTAACACGGCTTTTGGCAGGACGACCCCTTCGAACCCATCGGGATACTGCTCGGCTATGAAGGCGGTGGTCATCTCTCCGGCGATGAAAATCTGGTGATCCATTACCGCCGAAAGGAACGGAAGATTGTGACCGATTCCTTCGATTTCAAAGGCATCAAGTGCATTTCTCATCTGTTCGATGGCTTCATTCCGCGACGGTGCCCACGTGCAAAGCTTGGCAATCATCGGATCATAATACATCGAGATTTCACCACCTTCATAAACGCCGGTATCATTGCGAACAACGTGGCTGGGAGCGGTAACTTCTTCCGGCGGACGATAGCGGGTCAGCCGGCCGATGGAGGGTAAAAATCCACGATATGGATCTTCAGCATAGAGCCGGTTTTCAATTGCCCAGCCGTTGATTTTGACATCTTTTTGCGCAAGCCGTAGCTTTTCGCCGTTTGCCACCCGGATCATTTCTTCCACCAGATCGACACCGGTAATCAGTTCGGTGACAGGGTGTTCCACCTGAAGGCGCGTGTTCATTTCGAGAAAGTAGAAGTTTCTCTCGCCATCAACGATGAATTCCACTGTGCCTGCGCTGGCGTAATCCACCGCTTTGGCCAGTGCGACAGCCTGTTCTCCCATTGCTTTTCGGGTGGCTGCATCAAGGAAGGGCGACGGCGCTTCTTCCACAACCTTTTGGTTGCGGCGCTGGATCGAGCATTCGCGCTCGTTAAGGTAAATCCCGTTCCCATGGGCATCACAGAGCACCTGAATTTCAATGTGGCGCGGTTGCGTGACGAATTTTTCAATGAAGATTCGATCATCGCCAAATGAGCTGGCCGCCTCGTTCTTCGAGCTTTGAAATCCCTCGCGCGCCTCTTCGTCGTTCCAAGCGACACGCATTCCTTTGCCACCGCCCCCGGCGGATGCCTTGATCATCACCGGGTAGCCGACCTCACCCGCGATCTTCACCGCCTTGTCTGCGTCCTCGATCAAGCCCATATAGCCCGGAACCGTGGAAACGTTCGCCTCTTGGGCGATCTTCTTGGAGGTGATCTTGTCGCCCATCGCTTCGATCGCGCCCACCGGCGGGCCGATGAAGGCCACGCCTTCGGCTTCAAGCGCCGCCGCGAATTTGCTGTTTTCACTAAGAAAACCATAGCCGGGATGAACCGCTTCCGCACCGGTCTCGCGGATTGCCTTCATCACGTTTTCGATCACGATATAAGACTGGTTCGCAGGCGGCGGGCCAATATTCACCGCTTCATCCGCCATCTTCACGTGCAGTGCATTGCGGTCAGCATCAGAATAGATTGCGACTGTTTTGATTCCCATTTTGCGGGCGGTCTTGATCACACGGCAGGCGATCTCACCACGGTTGGCAATCAGGATCTTCTTGAACATGTCTCGTCCCTTCCGGCTAGGTACTCCGGGGTATTTTCCCCGGCAGCTAAAATAAAGAAAAGGCCAACGCGGAGACGATCCGCGTTGGCCTTGCAAAATCGGTCGGCCGGGAAGGTCCCGGCACCGAAATTAGGTTCGCTCAGAACGACACGTTCAGCAGCGCGTCGGGTATTTCTGGCAATAAAGGACGTTTCCCGCCGCACCGACGGCCGCACCCGCAAGCACGTTGCCATTGAGGACAGCCGCTCCCGCCGCCCCGGCGCCGCCGCCCATAAGGGCCTGCTCAACCGGCGTATCTCCGCAAGACGCGACAAGGGCGAGTGCCATGAAAGCCGCGGTTTTGATCGTAAATGTTGTGCGCATGTGAATTTGCCTCGTTCCATTCTTGTTATGACCAATGGAATGACGCGATTGCACTGATTTGCAAAGCGGAAAGTTGCCGAGTTCGCCGCATCGGCAGTGCTTTGCCGAGAAAAGTAAACCGTTACACGTGTGGAGAAAAAGCGGGGCGGATGGCCTTGGGGACAGCCAATCCGCCCCTTAGGGGAAGGGTAACGGTTCAGACAATGCGTCTCGGCTCCAAGTGGAACCGCCACTACATACCCAACCATGTGCAACGCTGCAGATTTTGCCAAGCGTGCCCCTGAATTGCGGGAATTTCGGGCAAATACTCGCCCAAAAATAGAACCGTGCAGCGAATTCATGCCGATCCCTCTATCTGGCCCGTGCTGAAACCGTCTTGAATGGCATCAGGAAAGCGTGCGCTGCGCGGCCTCCACGTCAATTTTCAAAAGTGCCTCATAGCTGGCGAGGTCAAAGGGATCCTCGGCCGGGATTACTTCACGCCCGAAAAGCCAGCTTAGCCGACCGGCATCGAGATTGCCGCGCTCGAACGGCGCATCGCCGAACTGCGCCCACAGGGCCGCTATGAATGCTTCGTCGGCGCGTTTGTCCGCAGGGCGTCGGTCACGGTAACGTTCACGTTCCGTAAGCGGTGTGATCCCACGCGGATTGGCGCGGCGTATGGTGAATTGGAAATCCGTGCCCGGCAAACGACCGGGAAAACCGCGGTGCTTCAGCATGGCGCCCCCTTCCGGAAAAGAGGAATGTGGCCCGTTCTGCCCCCGCGTGACGGGACGGGCGCGAACGCCCGCCCCGAAAACCAGTTACTTATATTTGCCGGTGTAGGTCGGCTCCACGGAGATGGGCTCCGGGTTGACCACGACGTATTCTTCTTCCGGCTGCGCGCACGCAACCACCAGGGTCGTGAGGCTAAGCGCGAAAAGGCCGAGAATGACTTTCGACATCTGTTTCTCCTGTCTCTGTTATTCAGCATACCATGGGCCAAAGCCCAGGTCTGCCCTTCGTTTGAGGGACGGGCATCTCGGAGGAAACCCGCTGACAAGATACAGCAAAGCCGGGCTGCTAGATACTTATGCACAGCTTTGTCCACAGGCTGTGACTCGAAAGCCTCAACCGGGGGAGGCCACTGGGCAGCTTCGCAAGATGTTGTGGCTGCATCAGAAATCCTCCCAAATGCAGGCACCGTTCTCAACGTGATAGGTCTCGAATATCTGCACTGCGTCGGCGTCAGGCGCGCCGAATTCTGTTTCCCGGTCGGAAAGCGAAATGACGATTTTTTCATCCGGCCCAAGCCGGTTGGAAACCTGTGACAAGGCATAGCCATTGCACAGGAACGCAAGGTCGGTCGCGCGGGCCTCAAAATCCTTCGCTGCGCCTGCTTTCAACCCTGGCGCGACAAATCGAAAGCGCAGATAGGTGAACATACCATCCGGCTTCTCGTCGCGGATGATTTCCTGAAGCGTTGCTGGCAGACCGGAAGGCAGCGTGAACGCGGGCAGCTCATCCATTGTCAGAAGTCCTTACAGCGGGATATTGTTGTGCTTTTTCCATGGGTTCTTGAGCTTCTTGTTTCTCAGTGACGCGAAAGCGCGAGCCACGCGCTTGCGAGTGGAACGAGGTTGGATCACTTCGTCGATAAAGCCGCGCTCGGCGGCGACGAAGGGGTTGGCGAAGCGATCCTCATAATCCTCTGCATGTTTGGAAATTTTGTCCGCATCACCCAAATCCGCACGGTGGATAATCTCGGTCGCGCCCTTGGCCCCCATCACCGCGATTTCGGCGGTTGGCCAAGCATAATTGAAATCGCCGCGCAGGTGCTTTGACGACATGACATCATAGGCACCACCATAGGCCTTGCGGGTGATGACGGTCACTTTTGGCACGGTCGCCTCTCCAAATGCGAACAAGAGCTTGGCACCGTGTTTGATCACGCCACCGAACTCTTGAGAGGTGCCGGGCAGGAAACCGGGGACATCGACGAATGTGAGGATCGGCATTTCGAACGCATCACAGAACCGCACGAAACGCGCGGCCTTGCGGCTGGAATCGATATCAAGACAGCCCGCCAGCACCATCGGTTGATTGGCGACCACGCCGACGGATTGACCTTCAATACGGATGAACCCGGTGATGATGTTGCGGGCGTAAGCCTCTTGAATCTCGTAAAAATCGCCTTCATCGGCAACCTTCAGGATCAACTCGCGCATGTCGTAGGGCGCGTTGGCATTGTCGGGGATCAGGGTGTCGAGGCTGACATCAATCCGGGCGGGATCGTCGAAAAACGGGCGTGTGGGCGGTTTTTGGCGGCTGTTGAGCGGCAGGAAATCGACCAAGCGGCGCACTTCTTCCATTGCCTCTACATCGTCTTCGAACGCGCCATCGGCGACCGAGGACTTCTTGGTATGGGGCGAGGCGCCACCCAGTTCTTCGGCAGTAACCACTTCGTTTGTCACGGTTTTCACCACATCCGGGCCGGTGACGAACATGTAGGAGGTATCTTTGACCATGAAGATGAAATCGGTCATTGCCGGGGAATAGACCGCGCCACCGGCACATGGCCCCATGATGACGGAAATCTGTGGCACCACGCCCGAGGCCATAATGTTGCGCTGGAACACATCGGCATAACCGGCGAGGCTTGCTACGCCCTCTTGAATGCGCGCACCGCCCGAGTCGTTCAGGCCGATCACCGGGGCGCCATTTTGCACCGCCATATCCATGATCTTGCAGATTTTCTGAGCATGGGTTTCCGACAGAGAGCCGCCAAACACGGTGAAATCCTGTGAAAAGACATAGACCATCCGGCCATTGATCGTGCCCCAGCCAGTAACCACGCCATCCCCGGCAGGCTTTTGTTTTTCCATGCCAAAATCGGTTGAGCGGTGGGTTACGAACATGTCGAATTCTTCAAAGCTGCCCTGATCGAGCAGCAACTCGAGCCGTTCGCGCGCGGTGAGCTTGCCCTTGGCGTGCTGCGCCTTTATGCGCTTGTCGCCGCCGCCTTTTTGAGCCACGCTGCGACGGCTTTCAAGCTCCTGATGAATGTCTTTCATGGGATCGCCCCCTCCTGCCGGTTTGCGCCAAGATACCGCGCACAGGAGGTGCGTGAAAGGGGATTTCCGCAAATTTGCAAAGTCGTGCAAAGTTATATTTTGCAAATTGGAAAACAGAAAATACCGCGACGGAACATGTGTTTCCGCGCGGCGGGTGCTGGCTATTCGTGTCGGAAGCTGAAAAGCTTCGCTGTTAGACGGTGCGGGCAATCCATATCCGACGATCTCCATTGATTTATCACGAAGAGTTAAAGACATTTTCATGCCCCCGAACGCCACCCCCGCTTCCTTGAACGCAAAAGCCCGCCGCATATCGGCACGCTGATCGCGCTTTCGGGGGTGTCGGCATTGGCGATGAACCTGTTTTTGCCCTCCCTGCCCGGCATGGCCGCCTATTTCGAGACCTCGGCGGCGGTGATCGGGCTTTCGGTCGGGCTTTATCTTTTCGTCAACGCGCTGTTGCAGGTCGCCATTGGGCCGGTGTCGGATAAATACGGACGACGGCGGGTGATCCTTGTAAGCCTGCTGGTTTACATCGTGGCAACGCTGGGCTGCATTTTCGCGAGCAATGCGGCCATATTCCTGATCTTTCGGATGATACAGGCAAGCGTGGCCATTGTCATGGTGCTGTCACGCGCCATCGTGCGTGACACCACGGAAACGGATGATGCCGCGGCGAAAATCGCCTATGTCACCATGGGTGTGGCGCTTGTTCCAATGATCTCTCCGGCGGTGGGCGGGGTGCTGGAACAGCATTTCGGCTGGCAGTCGAATTTCTGGCTGTTGTTTGCAGCCGGGGTGGTGGTGCTTGTGCTTGGCTGGGCCGATTTGGGAGAGACGCGGGTGCCCAGTGAAACAACGCTTGCGGCGCAGTTTGCGGAAATGCCCGAGTTGCTGAAAAGCCCGCGTTTCTGGGGCTATAGCCTTTCAACAACCTTTTCATCGGGGGCATTTTTCGCGTTCCTTGGTGGAGCGCCATTTGTTGCCACCGGCCTTTATGGGTTAAACCCGCAGGAGCTTGGGCTTTACTTTGCGGCCCCCGCAATCGGGTATTTCTTCGGCAATTTCATTGCCGCGCGGTTTTCGGCGCGCTTCGGGATCAATCGGATGATCCTTGCCGGGTTGATCATCGGGGCGGCGGCAACCGGGGTGTCGTTCTTGTTGTCGCTTGTCGGGGCGCAGACATTGTTCAGCTTTTTTGCGGTGATGGTGCCGGTGGGGCTGTGCAACGGAATGACCATTCCCAACGGGTTGTCGGGCGCGCTTTCGGTGCGGCCACATCTCGCGGGCACCGCTTCGGGGCTGTCGGGGGCGATGATGCTGGGGGTGGGTCCGCGCTTTCGGCGGTGGCGGGGCTGGCGCTTGACGGTGGCGAGACCGATTTGCCGCTGGCGTTGATGATGTTGCTGTCGATATTGGCCGGAATCATCTCGATCTTGTTGGTTATGCAGCGAGAAAAACGATTGGGTGGGGCCATTTAAGAGTTGGCGGGCCGCCAGGCGGCGCTTGGGTTTAGACTTCGAATCGGGGCGAAAACGGCCTGTCTGCACCCCGGCTGGCGACCTGTCTGCGATGCGTATGGCGGGATTGCGCGGCTATTTGGATGCGGGCAATCATGAACCGCCCGCGCGGTGCGCTTTGCAAATTAAACATTTTACAATATCAAGTTTGCAAAATCATCTTGCCCTGATTTGCCCCTGACTGAGTGGAGCCGCGACATGGCCAACCCGAAAATCTATGCCGGTGCCAAGCTGCGCGAGACCCGCCGCAAGCTGGGTCTCACCCAGAAGGATTTTGCCGCCAAGCTTGGCGTCTCCCTGCCCTATCTGAACCAGATGGAGAACAACAAGCGGCCGGTTTCAACCACGGTGGTGCTGGCGCTGGCGCAGGAGTTCGGGTTCGATGTGACCGAGTTGAGTGCCGGCGACAGTGAGCGGCTGGTTTCGGACATGCGCGAAGCGATGGCTGACCCGGTGTTTGCCGACGACCCGCCGCCGCTGGCCGATCTGCGGCTGACCGCTTCGAACGCGCCGGGGCTGGCGCGGGCGTTTCTGGAATTGCACCGGGCGTATCGTGAGACCCATGAGCGGCTGGCCAGCCTTGATGAGGCGCTGGGGCGCGAGGATGCGCGGGCGCGGCCAAGCCCATGGGACGAGGTGCGCGACTTCTTCCATTACTGCGACAACTACATCGACGCAGTGGACCGCGCGGCAGAGCATTTTGCCGAGGGCGCGGGGCATGGTGCGGTGGTGGAACACGCCAAGCAGATATTGGAGCAAGACGGTATCGCGGTGTTGGAAGCCGATGTGGCGGCGCTGCGCCATTATGACCCGAAGGCGCGGCTGCTTACCCTGTCGGCGCGCACCAGCCCGGAAACGCGGCAGTTTCAGCTTTTGTTGCAACTGGCCCTGATCAAACAGGAAAAGTTGCTTGAGGCGACGCTTGATTTGGCCCGGTTTCAATCAAACGAGGCGCGTGCCATCGCCAAGATCGGGTTGGCCAATTACTTCGCCGGAGCCGCGTTGATGCCTTATGGTGCGTTTCTGGCTGCCGCGCAGCGCACCCGGCATGATCTGGAGCAGTTGGCGCAGCGGTTCGGAGCTTCGATCGAGCAGGTGGCACACCGGCTTTCCACGTTGCAACGCCCTGCTGCGAAGGGGATTCCGTTCTTTTTCGTGCGGGTCGATCAGGCGGGCACGATCACCAAGCGCCATTCCGCCACGCGGTTGCAATTCGCGCGCTTTGGCGGTGCCTGCCCGCTTTGGAATGTGCACCGCGCGTTTGAGACACCGGGGCGATTCCTGCGGCAACTGGCGGAAACGCCGGACGGGGTGCGCTATATCTCGATTGCGCGGGACGTGTCCAAACCCGGCGGCTCTTACGGGGCTCCGGTGCGGCGGTTTGCCATCGCACTTGGCTGTGAGGTCGCCCATGCTGAGGAGATTGTCTATGCGGACGGGCTGACCCTGAACACGCCGCAGAGTTTCGAGCCGATCGGGATTTCGTGCCGGATTTGCGAGCGGGTGCAATGCCATCAACGCTCTGTCCCGCCATTGGAGCGGCGGTTGCATATTGATGAGAATGCGCGTGGTGTGTTGCCCTATGAGGTGGGCTGAGATGGGGGTCGTGGATTGCGCGGGATTGTTTCAGAGCCGCCGGATCGCTTGCGATTCGGGTCGCGCAGGGGTGGCAACGTGGTGTGGGTAAGATGTTGAAGACGGTTGCCTTTCTTGCGGTGGTCGCGTTTGGCGGGGTGTTTGGGCTGGCTCGGATCGAGCGCGCGGCGCTTTATCCGTTTGATGCAACACGGGTGGCGCCGGAGGCGGTCGGCGTGCAGGCGCGTGAGGAGATATTCCAAAGCGGTGGTGAGAAGCTGGTGCTTTGGGTGGCGCGGGCGCGGGCGGGCAAGCCAGTGGTGCTTTATTTTCATGGCAATGCCGGGAACCTTGCTGCGCGGGCGGGGCGGTTTGATCAGTTTCTGGCGCGTGGGTTTGGGCTGGTGGCGCTCGGGTATCGCGGTTCGTCCGGCTCAACCGGGGTGCCAAGCGAGCGCAATATCGCATTTGACGCGGGGCGGCTTCTGGCGCGGGTGGGCGATTATGCGGGGGCTGCGCCGGTGGTGATTTATGGCGAGAGCCTGGGCACCGGGGTGGCGCTGGCGGCGATTGAGCGGGCGGGTGTACAGCCTGCGGCGGTCGTGCTGGAGGCGCCGTTCACCGATATTCGCGCGGTCGCGCGGCACGCCGAGCCGAAGCTGGAACCGTTGATTTCGCAAATGAAGAGCGAATGGAATTCCCTGCGCCGGATCAAGGGGTTGAAAGCGCCGCTTCTGGTGATCCACGGCAGTGATGATGAATTGATCCCGATTGCGATGGGGCGTCAGGTGTTTGATGCGGCACCGGGGCCGGACAGGGCGTTCATCGCGGTGAAGGGCGGGCATCATACCGACCTCTGGCGCAGCGATGTGCTGCCCCGGCTGTGGCGGTTCATTGATCGGTTTGGAGGGGAGTGAGCGCGCGCAGGACCGTGGGGCGGCGGCGAAACGCCGACCACCGGGCGCGCGCCTGCCCGTGGGATGGCGCAGCGACGCCGGAGCGGCGCGTTTTATCCCGGCCATGTCCGCGTATCACTTGGCCGACGCGCCCACCTTTCCAAAGCGCCAGCCCGCCGGACGGGCAGGCGCTCGCCCGGCGCGCTTCGCGCGCTATTCGGGCGGACGTGCGCCTACGGGTTTTTGCATTAGGCTCTGGCAGGCGCTCGCCCGGTGGTTAGCGTTGCGCCGTTTGCCAGTCGGGGTGAACCCACGGCCGATCATTGGCGGGCGGCAAGGGAGCGCGGCCAAGGATGTGATCGGCGGCTTTTTCGCCGGTCATGATCGACGGGCCGTTGAGGTTGCCATTGGTGATGCGCGGGAAGATCGAGCTGTCAGCGACGCGCAGGCCATCGACCCCGATCACCCGTGTTTCGGGGTCAACCACCGCCATCGGGTCATTCGTGCTTCCCATCTTGCAGGTGCCGCAGGGGTGATAGGCGGATTCGGCGTGTTCGCGGATGAAGCCATCAATCGCGGCATCACTGGTCACATCGACGCCGGGCTGAATCTCGTGCTTCACATAGGGCGCGAAGGCGGGCTGGGCGAAAATCTCGCGCGTGAGGCGGATGGCGGCGCGGAAATCCTGCCAGTCCCGCTCATCGCTCATGTAGTTGAAGAGGATGCGCGGCGGCGCGGCGGGATCGGGCGCGCGCAGGCTGACCGCCCCGCGCGAGGGCGAGCGCATCGGGCCGACATGAGCCTGAAAGCCGTGGCCTTCGGCGGCGGCGCGGCCATCGTAGCGCACGGCGAAGGGTAGGAAGTGATACTGGATATCCGGGTATTCGATGCCAGCGCGGCTGCGGATGAAGGCGCAGCTTTCGAAATTGTTGGTCGCCCCGAGGCCGGTTTTGGTAAACAGCCATTGCGCGCCGATCAGCGCCTTGGAAAACACGTTCCAGTGTTTGTAGAGCGTGATCGGTTGCGAGGCGGCCATCTGGAAGTAAACCTCAAGATGGTCTTGCAGGTTTTGGCCCACACCGGGGCGGTCGGCCACGACCTCGATCCCGTGGTCGCGCAGATGCGCGGCGGGGCCGATGCCCGAGAGCATCAAAAGCTTGGGCGAATTGAAGGCGGAGGCGGCGAGGATCACTTCGGCTTTCGCGTGGAGGGTCTCGGCCCCCTGTTTGCCGGTGATTTCCACCCCGGTGGCGCGCCCCTGTTCGATCACCACGCGAGTGGCGAGGCCGCGCACGACGCGGACATGGCCGGATTTGAGCGCCGGGCGCAGATAGGCGTTGGCAGCGGACCAGCGACGGCCCTTCCAGACGGTCTGTTCGAACGCGCCGAAGCCTTCTTGTTTTTCGCCGTTGTAGTCGGTGGTCAGTTCATAGCCCGCCTCGGCCCCGGCCTTGACAAAGGCGTGATAGAGCGGGTTCTTGCGCGGGCCGCGGGTGATGTGCAGCGGGCCATCATGGCCGCGCCACGAGGCATCGCCGCCATGGCCGCCATCGTGCCAGTTTTCCATGCGTTTATAATAGGGTAGCACATCGGCATAGGCCCAGCCCGCCGCGCCGTTTTCGGCCCAGTGGTCGAAATCATGGGCGTGGCCGCGCACGTAAACCATGCCGTTGATCGAGCTTGACCCGCCCAGCACCTTGCCGCGCGGGGCCATCAGGGTGCGCCCGCCAAGGCCGGGTTCCGGCTCGGTCTCATAGCCCCAGTCATAGCGCGCCATGTTCATCGGATAGCTGAGCGCGGCTGGCATCTGGATGAACGGGCCGACATCGCTGCCGCCATGCTCAACCACGATGACGGAACGGCCCGCTTCGGCCAAGCGGTAGGCGATGGCGCAGCCGGCAGAGCCTGCGCCGACGATGATGTAATCAGCTTGCATCAGGGGAAGGTCCGGTTTTGGAGTGAGTAGAGAAATTTGATGGCCCGCCCGGCGGCAACGCCGGGCAGCGCCCGAACCGCCCCCACGGGGCGGGCGCTTCGCACCCACCCCTCGGTTCGGGCGCGGCCCTCGTCGCGTTAAACGCAAGGCCCAAGGCGTCCAGCGGGTGCAGGATGTCCATCATTCGCCCCTCGGGAAGCGTTGGCGTTCTTCCAGCGTGTTGAGGTCCATGTGATTGCGCATGTAGCGCTCGGACGCTTTTTGCAGCGGCTGGTAATCCCACGGGAAATAGGCACCGTTGCGCAGCGCCTCGTAAACCACCCAGCGGCGGGCTTGGCTTTGGCGCACATCTGCGTCGAAACTTTCGAGATCCCAGCGCGCGGCGGCGGCGACGCGGAACTGTTCGAGCGTTGCGGCATGGGCGGGGTCTTCGGCCAGATCGTGCAATTCATGCGGGTCGGCCTCAAGATCGAAAAGCTGTTCCGGGTCGAGCGCGCAGTTGGTGTATTTGAACCGCCCCGCGCGCAGGGCGATGAGCGGGGAATAAGACGCCTCTGCCGCGTATTCCATCGCCACCGGGCTTTGCCGTGTCTGCCCCTGCCCCAGCGGCACGAGGTTTTCGCCGCTGGTCCATGGCATGACCTCGGCCATCGAAACCCCGGCAAGCGCGCAGAGCGTCGGGCAAATGTCGATGGTTGAGACCGGCTCGGGCACCCGGCCCGGCGCCATGGTGGGCGCACAAATCATCAGCGGCACGCGCGCGGAGCCTTCATAAAACGACATCTTGAACCAGAGGCCGCGTTCGCCCAGCATATCGCCGTGATCGGAAACGAAAACGATGGTGGCCTCCTGCCGGGTGGCGTTGAGCGCCGCCATGATCTCTCCGATTTTATCGTCAAGATAAGAGATGTTGGCGAAATAGGCGCGCCGGGCGCGGGTGATGTGATCGGGGGTTATATCGAAGCTGCGCCAGTCATTCGCATCGAAAATACGCTTTGAATGCGGGTCGTGATCTTCGTAAGGCATTGCATTAACTTCAGGCTGCAAGTGTTCGCAATCCTCATATAAATCCCAATACTTACGGCGCGCCACATAAGGGTCATGCGGGTGGGTGAAGCTGACCGTGAGCAACCATGGCCGCGCATCCGCGCCGCGCGCGAGGTCATAGATTTTCTGGGTGGCGTGGAAGGCCACCTCGTCGTCATATTCCATCTGGTTGGTAATCTCGGCCACGCCCGCGCCGGTAACGGAGCCGAGGTTGTGATACCACCAGTCGATGCGCTCTCCGGGTTTGCGGTAATCCGGGGTCCAGCCGAAATCGGGCGGATAGACATCGGTGGTCAGGCGGTGTTCGAACCCGTGCAATTGATCGGGGCCGACGAAGTGCATCTTGCCCGAGAGGCAGGTCTGATAGCCCGCGCGGCGCAGGTGATGCGCATAGGTGGGGATGGAGGAGGCAAATTCGGCGGCGTTATCGTAAACGCCGGTTTGGCTCGGCAATTGGCCGGACATGAAGGCCGCCCGCCCCGGCGCGCAGAGCGGCGAGGCGGTATAGGCATTGGCGAACCGGGTGGAGCGGCGCGCAAGCGCCTTTAGGTTGGGCGCATGGAGCCAATCGGCGGGGCCATCGGGGAAGAGCGTGCCGTTCAGTTGATCGACCATGATGACAAGGATGTTGGGCGCGCTCATTCGGAGACCTCCTGTAAGGCGAGTGTGAGGCAGTCAAGAACCTGTCCCACCGCCGCAGCCCGGTCGGGCGTGCCGCGCCCCAAGCTTTGACGCAGGTAAACGCCGTCGATCAGCGCGGCGATACGGGTGGCGGCCGAATCAGCTTTGCCCCCGATCAACGGGCGCAGCGCATGGCAAAGGTTGGAGTGCAGCCGGCGGTGATAGACATGCAAGAGCCGCCGCGTTTCATCGGAGCGTTGCGCCAGCACATAGAAATTGAGCCAGCCCGCCACCGTATCGGCGCGAAAGTTGCGCTCGCAAAACGAGGCGCGGATAATCGCCTCGACCCGCGCGCGCGGGGTTGTGGCCATCGCCATGGCGCCGCGCACTTCGGCGGCGTAAACCCCCATGGTATAACGCATTGTGGCGACGAAAAGCCGTTCCTTGGAGCCGAAATAGTGATGCGCCAGCGCCGAGGACATACCCGCACGGCGGGCGATCTGGCTCACCGTCACGTCGAGCGTGCCGTGGCTTCCGATCTCGGCCAATGTGGCTTTCACCAGCGCCTCGCGTCGTATAGGCTCCATTCCAAGTTTGGGCATGTCCCACTCCGAAAATCACTTGCGCTTCAAATCTGTTGCGTTTTTATTGACTCGTCAATCAAGAAAAACAGGGAGACCGGAAAATGACATTGAAAACAGCAATCGCCGCCCTCGCGCTGGGCGCGCTGGGCCAGATGGCCGTTGCCGCCGATTGCGGCAAGGTGACGTTCTCTGATGTTGGCTGGACCGATATCACCTCGACCACGGCGGCCACCACGGTTGTGCTGGACGCGCTGGGCTATGACACGGATATCAAGCTTTTGTCGGTGCCGGTGACCTATACCGCCATGTCGAAGGGCGATGTGGACGTGTTCCTTGGCAACTGGATGCCGACGATGGAGGCCGACATTGCCCCCTACCGCGAAGACAAGACGGTGGACACGGTGCGCGCCAATCTGGAGGGTGCGAAATACACGCTGGCGGTGAACAAGGCGGCGAGCGATCTGGGGATCAAGGATTTCGCCGATATCGCCACGCACAAGGATGCGCTGGATGGCAAGATTTACGGCATTGAGCCGGGCAATGACGGCAACCGGCTGATCATGGACATGATCAAGAAGGATGCGTTTGGGCTGAAGGATTTCAAGGTGGTTGAAAGCTCGGAACAGGGGATGCTGGCGCAGGTGGCGCGGGCCGACAAGAAGGGCGACCCGATTGTTTTCCTTGGCTGGGAGCCGCACCCGATGAACGCCAATTTCGACCTCACCTATCTGACCGGCGGTGACGATTATTTCGGGCCGAACTTCGGCGGGGCGACGGTTTATACCAACACCCGCGCCGGGTATGTGGATGAGTGCAAGAATGTCGGCAAGCTGTTGGAAAACCTCGAATTCACGCTGGCGATGGAAAACCAGATCATGGGGGCCATTCTCGACGATGGCGAAACCCCGGCGGATGCGGCGAGTGCGTGGCTGAAGGCCAATCCCGATGCTTACAAGGCATGGCTTAATGGCGTGACCACCAAGGATGGCGGCGATGCCGTTGCGGCGGTGAACGCAGCGCTTGGCATGTGAGCGCGCTTGACCTTGGCTGACCGCATCCTCGCGCTTGTTGAAAGCAGGCCCGGCATATCAGGTGCCGGGCTTGGCGCGCTGGGTCTGCGGCTCTGGCGCGGCGCGCGGCGCGCGCCCTTCGCGGGGCGCGGTGTGGTTTGGAAGCGGCGGGCTTTATTGGCGATTATGGCCAAGCGTGGGGTTGGCTTGGGACATGAGCCGTGGCCGCCCCTGGGTGGGCGCGGCACGGCGGGGGCTGGGCGCCCCCGCTGGCGTGGCTTGAGGGATGGCTGGCGGCGCGGGGCTGTGCGGCGGGCTGCGCGCCCTGCCCTGCGCGAGCGAGACGACATTGCAGATTACAACAAGGGTTGCGCATGAACTGGTTGACGGATGAAAAAATCCCGGTGGGCAAGACCGCCAAGCGGGTATTCGACTGGTTGCAGGATGTGGGCCAGCCGTTTTTCGACTGGCTTTCATGGGTAATGGAGCATCTGATCAACGCGATCCTCTGGGCGTTGCAGTCCCCACCGCCGCTGGCTGTGGTGGCGGTGTTCGTGGCGCTGACATGGGCGTTGCAGCGCGGCTGGAAGATGCCGCTCTTGGTATTGCTCGGGTTCCTGTTCATTCTCAATCAAGGCTATTGGGAGGAAACCACCGAGAGCCTCACGCTGGTGCTGTCGTCTTGCGTGGTGTGCATGGGCGTGGGCGTGCCGATTGGCATTGGCGTGGCGCACCGGCCCCGGCTTTATGCGTGGATGCGCCCGGTGCTTGACCTGATGCAGACGCTGCCGACATTCGTGTACCTTATCCCGGCCATCGTGTTTTTCGGCATCGGCATGGTGCCGGGGCTGATTGCCACGGTGATTTTCGTCCTACCCGCGCCGATCCGGCTGACGCATCTGGGGATTACGTCCACCCCGCAGACGTTGATCGAGGCGGGGCAAGCCTTTGGCGCGACGCCGCGCCAGCTTTTGTGGAAGGTGGAGCTGCCGTTCGCACTGCCGCAAATCATGACCGGGCTTAACCAGACGATCATGCTGTCACTGTCGATGGTGGTGATCGCCGCATTGGTCGGCGCAGACGGGCTTGGCGTGCCGGTGGTGCGCGCGCTTAATTCGGTCAATACCGCGCTCGGGTTTGAGAGCGGGATGATCATCGTGGTGGTGGCAATCATGCTGGACCGTATGCTGAGGATCGAACGCAAATGAGTGCCGTGATATTCGACAATGTTTCCATCGTGTTTGGCGATTCACCCGAGGTGGCGTTGCCGCTGATGGATCAGGGCATGGCGCGGCCAGACATTCAGGCGCAGACCGGGCAGGTGCTGGGCGTGCATGATTGCGCGCTGGAGGTGGAAGACGGCGAGATTCTGGTGCTGATGGGCCTCTCGGGGTCGGGTAAATCGACGCTGTTGCGCGCGGTGAACGGGCTTAACCCGGTGTGCCGGGGGGCGGTGCAGGTAAAGCGCGGCGCGGAGATGGTGAACGTCACGCAAGCGAGTGCGAAGACCTTGCGCGAGATGCGCCTGTCGCAGATCGCCATGGTGTTTCAGAGCTTTGGCTTGCTGCCGTGGCGCACGGTGCGTGAAAACGTCGGGCTTGGCCTTGAGCTGGGCGGCATGGCGGCGGCGAAGCGGCGCGCGCAGGTTGATAGCCAGCTTGCCACGGTCGGGCTTTCCGATTGGGCCGAGCGCAAGGTGGGCGATCTGTCGGGCGGGATGCAACAACGGGTCGGGTTGGCGCGGGCGTTTGCCACCGATGCGCCGATCCTGCTGATGGACGAGCCGTTTTCGGCGCTTGACCCGCTGATCCGCACCCGGTTGCAGGATGAATTGCTGGATTTGCAAGAAAGCCTGAAGCGCACCATTATCTTTGTCTCTCACGATCTGGATGAGGCGTTCAAGATCGGCAACCGCATTGCCATCATGGAAGGCGGGCGGATTGTGCAATGCGGCACACCGCAGGAGATATTTTCCGCCCCCGCCAATGATTACGTCGCCGATTTCGTGGCGCATATGAACCCGCTTGGCGTGCTCTGTGCGCGCGACGTGATGGAGCCGGTGGAAGGCAAGCCAGTGACCACCGTTGCCCCGGACGCCGATATTCGTGACGTGATGGAAAAGGTTGGCCGCTCTGGCGCGCCGGTGGGCGTGGAGGATGACGGGCGGCTGATTGGTCAGGTCTCGAAAGATCGGGTGCTCGCCAAGCTGCTTGATCCGAGGGCGGAATAGGGGTGAGCGGTGCAGCGGCGATGGTGTGGCTGTTGGGCAGGGTTTCATGCTGAAAGCGTGATATTGGCACGACGGGAATGAGACCGGAGCCATTCGGGTTGGAGCCGCGCATTGTCGGGCCACCCCCCAACCCGGCAATGCGCGGCGGCCTGTGGCCTTGATTCCGCGCCGCAGCGGTTCGCGTCGGCGTCCTGTCGATTGGCGGGGCAGATTTGGTGCCTCCGGCGGGGATATTTTTGGCAAAATGAAGCCGGGAGACGCCCCCGGGCGCGTGGTTCAGAGCTTGGTTTCGGGCACCGAGGGGGTGCGAATGCGGCGCTTGAGCCGGGCTTCGCGCAGGGTGATGAAGAAGATCGCGCCGATAATCAGCCCGCCGCCGAAGACAACCCAAGGGTCGATGCCTTCGTTGAACGCGAAATAGCCCAGCAGGATGGCCCAGACCAGTTGCAGGAAGCTGACCGGCTGTGTCACCATGATCGGCGCCAATGAGAGCGCGATGGACATGATGTAATGCCCCATGGTGGCGACCAAGGCGACACCGAGCAGGAGCAGCAGTTCGTTGCCGGTTGGGGTGACCCAGTTATAGGCCGCCATCGGGGCAAGGCAGATGGTGACCACGATGGAGAGCATGGTGACGGTGACTTCGGCACCGGTTTCATCGGCCATGCGCTTGGCAATCAGGTAGGAGGTGGCGAAGAACACCGCCGCGATCAGCATGGCGATATGGCCGGTGCCGATCTCTTGGAAGCCGGGGCGGATGATGATCAGCGCGCCGATCAGGGCGACCACGACCGCCATGATGCGCCGAAACGCGAGGGTTTCGCCCAGAAAGATGCCAGCACCAATGGTGACATAGATCGGCGACAGGTAGTTCAGCGCGGTGACATCGGCGATCGGCATACGCGCCATCGCGAAGAACCAAAGCGCCACGCCTCCGGCATGGGCGATACCGCGAATGATGAAGAGCTTGAGCTGGCGCGGGGTAAGGTGAGCATTGCGCAGGCGGCCAAACATCGGGATCAGGAACACGAGACCCATCGCATAGCGCAGGAAGGCCGCTTCGGGCGCGGGCACGCGCACACCAAGGATCTTGACCAGTGCCGTGACGCCGACGAACAGCACGCCGGTTAGCAGCATCCAGAGAACCCCGGCAACCGGGCGAGAGGAGCGGACATCTTCCATAACGGCATCTGTTCATGATTGTGATCGGCTCGCAAGCCTAACCTGTTAACTTTCGCGCACCCGCCTATCGGGGCCCTAAACCTTTGTTCAGGGTGGGCAAACCAACAGCCAAGGCGCGCATTTTACACCTTTGGTTCAATGGAAGTTTGCCCCGTGATTGCGATGTAGGCAGCAAGGCCACGCGCGGTTGGCGCGCCGGGTCGATCCAGAGCCGGTTGCCATGGGGCAGCCGGTCATCATTGAAAGGTCAGTCACATGAAAAGAACCACACTGCTTGCAACCGTTCTGGCGTCCATGCTTTGCGCCACCGGCGCCACTGCCGTAATGGCCACCGAAGGTGGGGCAGCGCCGGATCAGACGACGCAAGTTCAGATCCGCGAAAAGCTGACTGCGCAGGGTTATGAGGTGCGCAAGATCAACACCGAAGATGGGCTATATGAGGCTTATGCGCTCAAGGATGGCAAGCGGTTCGAGATCTATTTCGATGCCAAGCTGAACGTTGTGTCCACGAAGCAGAGCAACTGAGAATTTGCGCCTGAATGGCGGCGGACCAATTCAGGGCGACGGGCACGTGTTTCGTGCGCACGCCCTGCCCCGTCCGCCGCCACCGCATTTCAAAAGGAGATCAAGGTATGAAGTCGATTCAGGTTTGGGATATTGCGGTGCGGCTGTTCCACTGGTCGTTGGTGATCGGGTTTGGGGCGAATGCGCTTATTGTCGACCCGGAGAGTGCGCTGCATCAACAGATCGGCTATGCCATTCTGGTGCTGGTCGGATGTCGCATCGTGTGGGGCTTCGTGGGCACGCGCCATGCCCGGTTTGCGGATTTCCCGCCCAGTGTGGCAGGGGCTGTCGAACATGTTGCGGACATTGCCAGATCGCGCCGCAAAGTGCATGTGGGCCATAACCCGCTCGGTGCCTGGATGATTTATAACCTGCTGCTGACACTCTTGGTCATTGCCGGGTCTGGTTGGCTGATGACGACCAATGCCTATTGGGGGGTGGCCTGGCCGGCGGAGGTGCATGAAACGGCCGTTACCTGGGCGGAAGTTTCTGTCGTGGTGCATATCGTTGCGGCCATTCTGGAGAGCCGCAGGACCGGTGTTAATTTGCCGCGCGCGATGATAACCGGGGTAAAACGTATTCCCGAGAGGTGAACTTTGCAGCATGGCACCGATCCTTAACGCGCGCGCATCAAGGCGGGGCTGGCGCGCGCCTTTCCCGCTGATGACATTGATTGCCATTCAGGCGTTCTGCACGGCGTTCTTTCTGGTCGATCTTGTAGACGATATCAGCCAGGTCAGCATGGCGGGATGGGTCAGCATGCAGACCGCTATCGAAGGCATCGCCGGGGTTTCGTTGCTTGCGGCGATCGTGGTGGAAATTCGGGTGATGCTGGCGATGCTCAGGAGCGAGGCAAGGTTGCTGCAAAGCCTGAGCATGGCACGTGCGGCGGTGCAGGATGTGATTGAGGCGCATTTCGACAGTTGGGCGTTATCGCCGAGCGAACGCGATGTCGCCAATTTTCTGGTCAAGGGGATGACGATCTCGGAAACCGCGCGGCTGCGCGGCTGTGCCGAGGGCACGGTGAAAGCGCATCTCAACGCAATCTATCGCAAATCGCAGACCCATAGCCGCGCCGAGCTTCTTAGCCTGCTGATTGACGCGATGATGGGGGAGAGACAGACGAAAGCGCTAGGCCGAGCGCACAAGACTGAACGCGATGGCCCACATGATCAGCGCGACCAGTGCATCGAGCACGCGCCACGCGGCCGGGCGGGCGAAGAGCGGGGTGAGCACGCGCGCGCCGTAGCCCAGCGTGAAGAAGAACGCAAAGCTCGCGGTTATGGCACCGAGCGCGAAACCCGTCTGGTGCGGATATTGCGCCGAGACCGCGCCCAAGAGCACCACCGTATCGAGATAGACATGCGGGTTGAGCCATGTCAGCGCCAGCACGGTGAGCGCCACGCCCTTGAGCGAATGGCGCGCCGCGCCGCTGGTCTCTAGCATCGCGCCGCCGCGCCACGCGGCCCATAGCGCGCGAGCGCCATAGGCCAGCAGGAACACCGCCCCGAAGAGGCGCATCGCACGGTCGAGCCCCGGCAATGCCGTGGCAAGCGCGCCGAAGCCCCCTACTCCGGCGGCGATCAGAGCCGCATCGGAAAGCGCGCAGATCAGCACTGTGGCCAGCACATGTTCGCGCCGCAGCCCCTGACGCAACACGAAAGCATTCTGCGCCCCGATGGCGAGGATCAGCGACAGGCCAAGCGAAAATCCGGCGGTGAAACTGTGCAGCATGGGGGCGCCTTTCGTGCGGGGCGGCGGTGGGGAGCCTTCACATAGGGCGCGCAATCGGGTAGGTCCAATTAAAGATAATGGGCAAGGATAAGGCAAGCTAATGCAGTTCGACAGCAGACAACTGGCGGCGCTTTCGGCGATCCTGCGCTTGGGTAGTTTCGAGGCGGCAGCGAACGCGCTGGGGGTGACGCAATCGGCCATTTCACAGCGATTGAAGGCGCTGGAGGAGCAAGTCGGCGCGGTTCTGGTGCTGCGTGAATCCCCGTGCCGGGGCACGCAGGCGGGCGCGCGGCTGGCTGCCCATGCGGCGGCGGTGGCGCTTCTGGAATCGGGGGTGAGCGAGGACCTTGGCACCACCAAAGAGGCCGATGGCGCGGCTGTGCCGGTGCGCATCGCGCTTAACGCCGACAGTCTGGCGACGTGGTTTCTGGCCGCTTTGGAGGGGCTTGACGGGCTGAGCTTTGATCTGGTGATCGACGATCAGGCGCATTCCGCCGACTGGCTCAGGCGCGGCGAGGTGATGGCGGCGGTCTGCGATCATCCGCGCGCGGTGCAGGGCTGCGATGTGCATTCGCTGGGCCGGTTGCGCTATGCCGCGACGGCAAGCCCGGCCTTCATCAAACGCTGGTTTCCCGACGGCGTGACCAAGGCGGCGCTGGCCCGCGCGCCGATGCTGCAATTCAATGAGAAGGACGACCTTCAGGCGCGCTGGATGGCCGAGCATGTCGGCGAAGGGATCACCCCGCCGACGCATCGGCTGGCCTCGTCCCGTGCGTTTGTCGAGGCCAGCGCACGCGGCATCGGCTGGGGGGTGAACCCGATCGAGTTAGTCTGGCGACACTTGCGCCGAGGCACGCTGGTGCCGCTCATCGCCGATGCACCGCTTGAGGTGCCGCTCTACTGGCAGGTGAGCCGAATGCTCGCCCCGGTGCTGGCGCCGCTGACCGGGCAGGTGCTGACACGCGCAGCGGAAAAGCTGGCGCAGGAGGAGGGGTAAGGCCGCGCGCGAGGAAGACCGCAAGGCGCAAGGGCGGCTTGACCTCTGAGCGGTGCGCGGGCGGATTTGCCGCCTACCCTGCGAGTTGCTCCATCACTGCGTCGGAGGCGTCGAAATTGGTGGTGACGCGCTGCACGTCGTCATCGTCCTCAAGCGCGTCGATCAGCTTCATCAGCTTTTCCATGCTGTCGAAATCCATCTCGGTCGTGGTGGTGGGCCGCCACGCAAGCCGGGTGGATTCGCTTTCGCCAAGCGCGGTTTCGAGCGCGTTTGACACCTCGTTGAGGTCGGTATCGGCGCACCAGATGACGTGGCCATCTTCCGAGCTTTCGACATCTTCGGCGCCGGCTTCGATCGCGGCCATCATGATGCTGTCTTCATCGCCCGCATCAGCCGGGTAGACGATTTCCCCCTTGCGGTCGAACATGAAGGCGACCGAGCCGGTTTCGCCGAGGTTGCCGCCCATCTTGGTAAAGGTCGAGCGCACGTTGGAGGCGGTGCGGTTGCGGTTATCGGTCATCGCCTCGACGATCACGGCAACGCCATTGGGGCCGTAACCCTCGTAGCGGATTTCCTCGTAATTGTCGCCTTCCCCGGCTTGGGACTTCTTGATCGCGCGGTCGATTACGTCCTTGGGGACGGAGTTCGTCTTGGCCTCTTTGACCGCAAGGCGCAGGCGCGGGTTCTTGTCGGGGTCAGGGTCGCCCATCTTGGCGGCGACGGTGATCTCTTTGGAGAGTTTCGAAAACAGCTTCGAGCGGGCCGCGTCCTGACGGCCCTTGCGATGCTGGATATTTGCCCATTTGGAATGGCCGGCCATTCATGCCTCCGGTTGGAAAGTGGCGGTATCGGGGTTTTCTATAGGGCAAGGCGGGGCGTGGCCTCAAGCGGTTATGCAAGAAAGCGGGTGGGAAAAGGCGAGGAGCGGCGTGGGGCGGTGGGTGATTTTTCTGCGAAAAATCGGGCGCGCGGGGGGCGATGGCTGGGAGCGGAGCCGCGCAGCGGCGGGCCGCGGGGCGGCGATCCGACTATTGAGCGGGCGCGCTTTATCCTAGTCAGATCCGCGAGTGATCAGAGCTATGTGCTTAGGTCAACCAATCGCCGGGCCGGGGGGCGGCCCGGCGATAGCGCGGCGGCCTGCGGCCTTGGGCCCACGCTGGGGATTGGCGCAGGAATAGGACGGCGCAGGCCGGGTCATTCCGCCTGTAGCTCAACCTCGAACACCGCGTCGGGCGGGGTTGCGCGGTCCCAATCCTGACGGCGTTCAAGGTGCAGCCGTTCGCCCTGCCCCGTGGCCAGTTGCAGGCGCAGGCGCAAGACCCGCGTGGCGGCCGCGCCGATGCCCGCATCGGGGGGCGTGGCATAGGTATCTTCAAGCAGCTCCACATCGGGCAGGTCAGGCAGGTTCCAGCGCATGCCGGTGGTCGGGTTTTCAGTCAGCCGAAGCTCGACAATCCCGCCTGTGGGGATGCGCAGCTTGCGCCCCGCATCCGCCTGAGTGATCACCACGTCACCAGACATAGATCTGATGAATTTCCTGATCGGTGCCGATTTCGACATTGACCGTGGCGTTGGTTTGTTCGGCGTGCGAGGCCATCATCACCAGCGCCAGAAACGAGCTGTCATTGGCGTTGGAGAGCCGCTTCCAGCCCAGCCCCTGCACGGCGGCAAAGGCATTGCGCGCCGAGGCGTTGCACCACATGGCGGTGACCTTCTTGCCGTTGTGCCAAGCGGTGACGCCGCTTTCTGCGGCGTCTGCCGTGGTCTCTCCGGGGGCGACATCGCGGGCCGGGTGGCCCGTTCAAGCGCCGTATCCGTCAGCAGTGACGAGACATCGAGCGTGGGCGCACCCGGCCCGGCGCCGGTTTCGGCGGTCGCGGTCTGAAGCTCTTCCGGGGTGGTTTCCGGGCCGCTTTGGGTTTTTGTCTTTGGCATATCGCATTCCTTTCAAAAATGTCTTTCGTTGTCTAATCAATGGATTGCAGGCCTTAGGTAATGTAAGCTTCCTGCACCTTGTTGCCGTCGATCAACGCGCGCACCGTGCGGTTGCCCGCCTTGGCACCGATCATTTCAGCCAGCATGGCGTGCTGGGTGGTATCGTTGGTCGTCGCCAGCTTGCGCCAGCCCATACCGTTGAAATGCACATAGGCGTTGCGCGCCGATTCATTGGTCCAGAGGCCATTGACCTTGAGGTTGTTGGCCCATGCCTTGAGCGTGACGCCATTGGTGCCATATGGCCCGGCCCAGGTTTCGATCTGGCACTGGCCATAGGCGATGCGGAAGAACCCGCCCGCGCCCCAGTTGGTGCCCCAGCTGTTCTTGCAAATCCAACAGCCTTGCGCATCGTTATAGCCGACGATTTCAACGCAATGCCCGCCCGCCTGCGCGCCCGAGACATGCCGGTAAACCCCGGAGCGGTAGGAAAAGAAGTCCTGATAGACGACGAAACAGCCGGTGACAGAGCCGCGCGTGGCGATCCAGTTCTTGATCGCGGTGCGGCCGTTAAGCTTGGTCTTGCCCATCGAGCGGGCGATATTGTTCTGCCAGCCCGAAGGCACCGCGCAGGCCTGTTGTGAGCCGGTATAAGGATAGACCGATTCCAGCGTGATCCCTTTGTCCTTGCACTTGTCGAGTGCCGGGGCCGGGAACCAGCCGTTTGCGCAGGTGCGCCCCTCTTCGCCGCCGTGGCAGAAGAAAAGCTGTGCTTCGGAGAGGTCGAGCGCGAATGTGTCGCTGTTGATCGAGCGGCGGTAGCTCGTCTCAAGCACGGCGGCGACGCCATGCGCCACGCAGGAGCCGCAGCCGCCCTGATTTTTCACCGGCGTGGTGAAGTTCTTGCCGCCGACATTGCGGTGATCATACGCCGCGGGGGCACCCAGGCCGTCTTCGGCAGCGATCATTTCCTGGGTCACGGGTGGGGCGCTTTTGTCGGCCTTGACGGCCTCTTCCAGCGACATTTCCCCCGGCGGTGGAACAAAGCCAAGGCGCACCCGGCGTTCCGTTTCACTGAGTTGGGCCATGGAGGTGTTTTCATCCATCTCCCATGGCGATCCGGCGGCTTTTAGATCTTTTGAGAGCGCCTTTAGGTCAATTGCGTCTGTCATAACGAACTCCTTATAAATCTTTGATATTAAAATGTTTTCCGGTAGTTTTGGCAAACTCCCTCCGGGCCGGGACGATGAAGCCCGGTGCGGCGTTTCAGTCTGGGAGTTGGGCAGCGCGGGATTTAAAATAAGGCGCCGCAGGCATTTTGAAATAAAGTCCGAAAAACAATTATTATGATAGCACAATGTCGATACTTCGCCAAAAACGGGAATTTCGTCTTATGTGCAATCGGTTGGCGCGCGGCCATCGTCGAATCAGCAGAAAGCCGCTTAGGGGTGGCCGCGTTGAGCCGGGCGCGCGCCACAACTATCCATCGGTTGCGATCAATGGCTTCAAGCGACGCCGTGCTTGGGGTATTGAAGGCGGATGACCCATGATCAGATCATCCTGTTTTCGCTTTTCGGTGCCGTGTTTGCCTTATTGCTTTGGGGGCGATGGCGCTATGATATTGTGGCGTTTGCCGCGTTGATGGCCGGAGTCGTGCTGGGCGTGGTGGACACCAAGCACGCATTCGACGGGTTCGGCCACCCTGCCACGCTGGTGGTGGCGCTGGTGCTGGTGGTGTCGGGCGGGCTGGTGCGGTCGGGGGCGGTGTTTCTGATCACCCGCACGCTGGTTGACAGCAGCCGCGCGCTGGGCGGGCATATCGCGTTGATGGGCGGGGTCGGCGCGGTGCTTTCGGCGTTCATGAACAACGTCGCGGCGCTGGCATTATTGATGCCGGTCGATATTCAGACCGCGCGCAAGGCCGGGCGCAAGCCTGCGCTGTCGCTGATGCCGCTGTCGTTTGCCACCATTCTGGGCGGCATGGCGACGCTGATCGGGACGCCGCCGAATATCATTATCGCTTCGATCCGCGAGGAATCGCTGGGCGCGCCGTTCCGGATGTTCGATTTCGCGCCGGTCGGGGCGCTGACGGCGATTATCGGGCTGGTCTTTGTGGCGCTGATCGGCTGGCGGCTTATTCCGCAGCGCGAGGATGCGCTGAAGGAGGTCAGGGATGCGGGGGCTTATATCGCCGAGTTGACGGTGCCCGAGGAGGCCAAGCTGATTGGTCAACGGCTGAGCGAGTTGGACGAAGAGGCCGAGAAGGCGGATGTCGCCATCATCGGGCTGATCCGCGACGGCAAACGCCGTTACGGGGCTGCGCGCAATGCGGTGCTGCGCGCCGGTGACACGCTGGTGCTGGAGGCTGAACCGGATGCGCTTGATGAATTTCGCAGCGCGCTCAAGCTGGCCTTTGCCGAGACCGAGCGCGAAGAGCGTCTCAAGGCCGCCGGTGAAGGGCTTGATATGATCGAGGTGGTGGTGCCCGCAGAGGCGCGCATCGCCGACAAGTCCGCGCAGGCGCTTGGGCTGCACTGGCGCCAGCAAACGGTGGTGATGGGGATTTCGCGCCAAGGCAAGCCGATCCGCGATCATCTGCGCAAGATGGTGGTGCGGCCAGGTGATATCCTGTTGTTGCTGGTGCCCAAGGGCAAAGGCCCGGATGTGACGGAATGGCTGGGCGTGTTGCCATTGGCCGAGCGCGGGCTGGCGGTGACGGAGGATAGCAAGACATGGGCCGCGATCGGCATTTTCGCTGCTGCCGTGCTGGCCGCGAGCGTGGGGCTTGTGTATTTGCCGATTGCGCTTGGGATCGTGGTGGTGGCGTATGTATTGCTGCGTATCCTGCCGCTCAATGAGCTTTACGACCATATCGAATGGCCGGTGGTGGTGTTGCTGGGTTCGATGATCCCGCTGGGCGGCGCGCTGGAAACCTCGGGCGGGACGGAGTTGCTGGCGCATGGGTTGATTGATCTGACCGGCGGCTGGGCACCGTGGGCGATTCTGACGGTGCTGATGGTGGTGACGATGTCGCTGTCGGACGTGCTTAACAACACCGCGACGGCAATCGTGGCGGCCCCGGTGGCGATCCAGATGGCGCAGACGCTGGGGGTGTCGCCTGATCCGTTCTTGATGGCGGTGGCGGTGGCGGCGTCCTGTGCGTTCCTCACGCCTATCGGGCACAAGAACAACACGCTGATCCTTGGCCCCGGCGGCTATCGCTTTGGCGATTACTGGCGCATGGGGCTGCCGCTGGAGATTCTGGTGGTGGCGGTTTCGGTGCCGCTGATCCTGCTGTTCTGGCCGCTCTAAGCGCGCCGTGGCGCAGAGCCGTGCCGGGGCAAGGCGCGCGGTGGCGCCCTGCCCTGCGGCAGCTTTATTCAGAGACCGTGACGGTTTTCATCACGTCGGGCGTGCCGGTCACGGCACCGTTCTGGCCGGTGCCGCGCTTGATCTGATCGACCACGTCCATGCCCGACACCACCTTGCCAACCACGGTATATTGCCCGTTGAGATGCGGCGCGGGGGCGAACATGATGAAGAACTGCGAATTGGCGCTGTCGGGGTCCATCGAGCGGGCCATGCCGACCGTGCCACGCTCAAACGGCGCATCGGAGAACTCCGCCTTGAGGTCGGGCTTGTCCGACCCGCCGGTGCCAGCGCGGCTCAGATCGCCGCCCTGCTTGCCGAACTTGACGTCGCCGGTTTGGGCCATGAAGCCGTCAATCACCCGGTGAAAGACGACGCCATCATAAGCGCCCTCGTTGGCCAGCGCGACCAGCCGTTTGACGTGATTGGGCGCGATATCGTCAAGCAGATGAACCTTCACCATGCCATTGGCCTTGCCTGCCACCTCGATGTTGAGATCGGTGGCCAGCGCGGGGCTGGCCGCGATCAGCGCCAGCGCCAGCCCGGCGGAGAGGTTACGCCACATCGGCGGCCACCTTCACGCTGATCATCCGGTCAGGGTTTGCGGGCGGCTCGCCTCGGGTCAGGGCATCGACATGCTCCATGCCCTCGATCACCTGACCGTAGACGGTGTATTGGCCGTTGAGGAAATCATTGTCGCTGAAGTTGATGAAAAACTGCGAATTGGCGGAGTTCGGGTTTTGCGAGCGTGCCGCACCAAGGCTGCCACGGGCGTGCGGCAGTTTGGAAAATTCCGCCGGGAGGTCGGGTTTGTCGGAGCCGCCGGTGCCAGCCCGGCCGGGGTTGTAGTCTTTTTCCATGTTGGCGTGCTGCACATCGCCGGTTTGCGCCATGAAGCCATCAATAACGCGGTGAAAGGCGACGTTGTCATAGGCACCGGCGCGGGCCAGTTCCTTCATCCGCTCACTATGTTTCGGGGCGACATCGGGCATCAGTGCAATGGTGACGGTGCCGCCACTCAGTTCCATCAGGATGGTGTTTTCGGGGTCTTTTATATCGGCCATCTGGCGCTCTCCTCGTGTTATCTGCCTGTTTACCTATGTTGCAATGCCGCGTTGGGCAAGCGGATGGTTGACGCTCCGGCGAGGCTCGGCCAAAGAGGCGCAAACATCAATTGGAGGCGCTGATGGGCTGGAAGACGCTCGACGAGATGGATCTGGCAGGCAAACGGGTGCTGGTGCGGGTCGATATCAACGTGCCGGTGCAGGATGGCAAGGTGAGCGACGCCACCCGGATCGAGCGGATCGTGCCGACGGTCGAGGCAATCCTCCAAAAAGGCGGCAAGCCAGTCCTGCTGGCGCATTTCGGGCGGCCCAAGGGCAAGGTGGTGCTGGATCTGAGCCTGCGCGTGGTGTTGCCCGCGCTGGAGCATGCGCTGGGGCATTCGGTGGCGTTCGTGGAGACGCTGGAGGCGGCGGAGGCGCGCACGGAAGAGATGCGCGTCAGTGAAGTGCTGTTGCTGGAGAATATCCGCTTTCACCCCGGTGAAGAGGCCAATGACGCGGCTTTCGCCGACCGGCTGGCGCGGCTTGGGGATGTTTATGTCAACGATGCGTTTTCGACCGCGCACCGGGCACACGCCTCGACCGAAGGGTTGGCGCATCGCCTGCCCGCCTGCGCCGGGCGGCTGATGCAAGCCGAGTTGGAGGCGCTGGAGGCGGCGCTGAGCCATCCGCAACGCCCGGTGGTGGCGGTGGTCGGCGGGGCCAAGGTTTCAACCAAGCTCGATCTGTTGGGCAATCTGGTGAAAAAGGTCGATCACCTGATCATCGGGGGCGGCATGGCCAACACGTTTCTGGCGGCACAGGGCATGGAGGTGGGCAAATCGCTGTGCGAGCACGACATGGCCGAACGCGCGCTGGAAATCATCAAGGGCGCGCAGGTGGCGGGCTGTGAGGTCGTGCTGCCCGAGGACGTGGTGATAGCGCGCGAGTTCGCCGCCGGGGCCGCGCATGAGGTGGTGGCGGCGCAAGCGTGCCCGGATGATGCGATGATCCTTGACGCCGGGCCGCGCGCGGTGGCGCGGATCAAAGCGGTGTTTGAGGGCGCAAGGACGCTGATCTGGAACGGCCCGCTGGGCGCGTTCGAGTTTCCCCCGTTCGATGAGGCAACCATGGCGGCGGCCAAGGCCGCGGCGCGGTTGACCCGTGCGGGCAAGCTGATTTCCGTGGCAGGCGGCGGCGACACGGTGGCCGCACTCAACACCGCCGACGCGGCGGATGATTTCAGCTATATCTCCACCGCGGGGGGCGCGTTTCTTGAGTGGATGGAAGGCAAGACCCTGCCGGGGGTTGCGGCGCTGGAAGGCTGAGGCATCCGGCGGGTGCGCGGGTGGCAGGCTGCGGGAGCCTTCGGCGAGGATATTTTTGGCAAAATGAAGCCGGGGGATGGGCGATATGGGTAAGTGGTGTCTGATTACCGGGGCGAGCGGCGGGATTGGTGCGGCGCTGGCGCGTGAGGCGGCGGGTGCCGGATTTGATCTGGTGCTGAGCGGGCGTGATACGGCGCGGCTTGATGGGTTGGCTAAAGAGCTGCGCGGCATAGGGCGCGAGGCCGTGTGTATCGCCGCCGATCTGGCGCAACCGGGGGCGGCGGAGGCGCTTTGGCGCGAGGCCAGCGCGGGGCGCGAAATTGATATTCTGATGAACAATGCCGGGCTTGGCATCCACGGGCCGGTGCAGGCTCCGGCGATCCGGGCGCAGGTGCGGGCCACTGTGGCGGTCAACGTGGTGGCGATGACGGAGCTTTTGATGCTGGCGGCGGAAGATATGGCGGCGCGCGGGCATGGGCGGATTTTGAACGTTTCGTCATCGGCGGCGTTCATGCCGGGGCCGGGCATGGCCAGCTATCACGCCGCGAAAGCGTTTTCGCTTTATCTTTCGGAAGCGGCGGCGGTGGATTTGAAAGGGAGCGGTGTCAGCGTAACGGCGCTTTGCCCCGGCCCGACGGCCACCGGCTTTTTCGATGTGGCGGAAATGGGCGGGGTGATGGCGCTGCGGTTTCTGCCCAAGGCCACGGCGCAGGCGATTGCACGGGCGGGCTGGAGCGGGCTGATGCGCGGCAAGCGGGTGGTGGTGCCGGGGCTGCTTTACAAGCTGATCGCCTTTTCAACCCGGTTCACGCCGCGCCCGGTGTTGCTTTGGTCTGCGAAGCTGTTCTGGCGCAAGTAAGCGTCACCCGGTGATGCCCGCCCTACCCTGCACCACCATCATCGTGGCGGTGAGCCGGGCGATTTCACGCGCGCCGGACTCTTGTTCGGCAAAGGCGCGCGCTTGGGTGAAGATGATGGTGCGCCCCGGTTTGAGCACCCGGCCTTCGAACCGGAAGCTCGCCCCCTTGGCGGGGAACATGAGCGAAGTTTTCAACTCAATCGTGAGCACGCCCGCGCCGTCGGGCATCAACGAATAGGCGGCGAAGCCTGCGGCGGTATCGAGCGCGGTGGTCAGGATACCGGCGTGGATGAAGCCGTGTTGTTGCGTCAGGCGGGCATCGAACGGCATGGCGAGATCGACCGCACCGGCGGCGGCGCGCGCGAGCGTGATGCCCAGATGCGTCATCGCCTGTTGGCGGGCGAAGCTGTCGCGCAGGCGGGCGGCATAGTCGCCGTGGGTTTGAAAGCTCATCCGAGCCGCGCCAGCAGCGCATCGGTATCAAGCCCGCTGACCGCGCCGTAAACCCGGCCCCGGCCCTCGTCCGGGGAAAGCCGTGTGCGCACGTAGCCATCGGCCACGGCGGCGGGCGCGAAACGCAAGAGCGCCGAGGCGGTGAGCAACGTGGCGAGGCTTTCAACGAACCAGCGCGCTTCGCCTTCATCCGGCAGGGTTTGCCAACGGGCGACATGGGCAGACAGCGCCGCGTCATAGGCCCGGTCGGTTCCGGTGGCGGCGGCGAGGTCGACCTGCAACGCATCGACCGAGGCCGGATCGCGCGCCAGTGCGCGCAGCACATCAAGGCAGATGACGTTGCCGGAGCCTTCCCAGATCGAGTTGAGCGGCGCTTCGCGGTAGTAGAGCGGCATCATCGTGTCGTCGATATAGCCCATGCCGCCAAGGCACTCCATCGCCTCGTAGATAAGGTTCGGGCAGAGCTTGTTGCCAAGGAATTTCGCCAAGGCGACGGCAATGCGGGCAAGCGCGCGGTCTTCGGGTGTGTTTCGGTCAAAGGCGCGCGCGACATGGAAGCCAAGCGCGGCGGTGCCTTCGAGATCGAGCACCATATCGGCCAGCACGGCGCGCATCATCGGTTGATCGACCAAGCGGCGCTGAAACGCGGAGCGGCCTTCGACCCACCATTTCGCCTCTGCCAGCGCGCCGCGCATTAGGCCCGCGGGCGCGATGGAGGTGCCAAGCCGGGTGTGGTGAACCATTTCGATGATCGTCTTGATGCCCTTGCCTTCCTCACCCAGCAGAAAGGCAAGGGTGTTGTTGTATTCGATCTCCGCACTGGCATTGGCGCTGTTGCCGAGCTTGTCCTTCAGGCGCATGATCTGGATCGGGTTGCGCGCCCCGTCGAGCCAGCGCGGCACCAGAAAGCAGGTCAGCCCGTCGGGCGCCTGCGCCAGCGTGAGAAAGCCATCCGACATCGGCGCGGAGCAGAACCATTTATGGCCGCGCAGCCGGTAGGCATCGAGGCCCGACTCGGGGTCGGGCGTGGCGGTGGTGGTGTTGGCGCGCACATCCGAGCCGCCCTGTTTTTCGGTCATCGCCATGCCAATCGTAGCGGCGCGTTTCTGCGCCACCGGCAGGCGGGCGGTGTCATAATCGCGCGCGATGAGTTTGGGCACCCATTCGGCGGCGAGCCTCGGGTTGGCGGCGGCAAGGGCGGGCACACCGGCATAGGTCATCACCATCGGGCAGGTTACGCCGGGTTCGACCTGTGACGTCATATAGCCCATGGCAGCATGATAGGAATGGCCGCCTTTGCTGTTCTGCTCCCATGCTGCGGCAGAAAAACCGGCAGAAAGCCCGGCCCGCATCAGGGTGTGATAGGCAGGATGAAACTGCACTTCGTCAAGCCGCCGCCCGGAGCGGTCGAAGGTGACGAGACGCGGCTTTACCCGGTTGGCTTCGCGCCCTGCCTCGCGCATGGTGCCGCTGCCCAGCTCTGCGCCATAAGCGGCAAGGCCGGATTGATCTGCTTGACTGAGTGCCAGATGATCGCGCAGCACCGGATCGGTGGCCCAGAGATCGCCCCCAGCGGGGGCGCGGGTTGATTTTCGACCTCATGCGTGGGCAGTTGGCCACGCGGCGGGACAGCAGCATCTGGAGCAGCGTCAGAATGTGTCATTTTTGTCTCTCCCTTTGCGTGTCATACTGAACGTAGTGTCGCGCGCATGAAAAGGGGATTCACAAGCGAATCATCCTGTGACATGGTTTTCCCAGCGTCATATTACGCGGACGCAGTGAGGCAGTAGAGGGCGAAAACGCCCCGCACCGGCAGAGGCAGGATGAAACTGGCAATTTCCAGAGGCTACAGGCCCGCATTGGGTGGCATGATCTATTTCGCCGTGGCGTTTTCGTTGGGGCTTTATTTCACCTTTGCCGCCGTGCAGGGCGATTACGGGCTGTTCCGGCGGGCCGAAATTGTCGCCCAGAGCAAGACCCTGCAATCCGATCTGATGGCGCTTAATGTCAAGGTTAACCGGATGGCGAACCTCACGCATCGGCTTTCCAATGATTATCTTGATCTTGACCTGCTGGATCAGCAAGCGCGCGATGTGCTGGGGTTGATCCGGGCCGATGAAATCGTGATCCGGTAGGGATTTCGGGGTAGCCTTGCATCGCAATGTGTTGGGTGGCCTGCGGATAGTTGCCGCCCCCTTGGCATGACCGGCGCGCATCCAATATTGGCCCGCTTCAGGTATGGCAGATGATGGCGCCTCCCACGCTTCGAAGCCGCACAAAATATTTTCACTCGCACGGCGGGGCGGAATATTGTAACAAGTAGTTTAACGCTAAACCATTTCACCGCAGAGGGAGGCCTGCCACATGGCCGCGAAGAAAGCTGCTAAGAAATCAAATACTTCCGCCGACGAACTGAAAGCCTTTTACCGGGACATGTTGTTGATCCGGCGATTCGAAGAGAAAGCAGGCCAGCTTTACGGTATGGGGCTGATCGGCGGGTTCTGCCATCTTTACATCGGGCAGGAAGCGGTTGTCGTCGGGCTTGAGGCCGCTGCGAAAGAGGGCGACCGGCGGATCACCTCTTATCGCGATCACGGGCATATGCTGGCTTGCGGGATGGACCCGAAGGGCGTGATGGCCGAATTGACCGGGCGCGAGGGCGGCTATTCCAAGGGCAAGGGCGGCTCCATGCACATGTTTAGCCAGGACAAGGAATTCTATGGCGGGCATGGCATTGTGGCGGCACAGGTGCCGCTGGGCGCGGGACTGGCCTTTGCCAGCAAGTATGTCGGCAATGATAGCGTCACGTTCACCTATTTCGGCGATGGCGCCGCCAATCAGGGACAGATTTACGAGACATTCAACATGGCCGCTTTGTGGAAGCTGCCGGTTATTTTCGTGATCGAGAACAACAAATACGCGATGGGGACGGCGCAAAATCGCTCGACCTCTTCAAAGGACATTCACACCCGTGGCGAGGCGTTCGGCATTCCCGGTGATGTGGTGGACGGGATGGACGTTCTGGCAGTCAGGGACGCCGGGCAAAAGGCGGTGGCGCATTGCCGGGCGGGCAAAGGGCCGTTCATCCTTGAGGTGATGACGTATCGCTATCGCGGGCATTCGATGTCGGACCCGGCGAAATACCGCACCCGCGAAGAGGTGCAGAAGGTGCGCGAGAAATCCGACCCGATCGAGCATGTGCGCGAGTTGCTGTTGACCGGCAAGCATGCCAGCGAGGACGATCTGAAGGCGCTCGACAAGGAAACCAAGGAAATCGTCAACGCGGCGGCTGATTTTGCCCGCGAAAGCCCGGAACCGGCGCTGGACGAGCTGTGGACGGATATCTACGCCGAGGCGTGAGAGAGAGGACGACAAGAATGGCAATCGAAATTCTCATGCCGGCACTTTCCCCGACGATGGAAGAAGGCACATTGGCAAAATGGCTGGTGAAGGAGGGCGATACGGTGTCCTCCGGCGATATCATGGCCGAGATCGAAACCGACAAGGCAACGATGGAGTTCGAGGCGGTCGATGAAGGGGTGATTGGCAAGATACTGATCGAAGAAGGCAGCGAGGGTGTGAAGGTCAACACCGCGATTGCCGTGCTTCTGGAGGAAGGCGAAAGCGCTGATGACATCGCTAACGCGGGTGCGGATAAGAAACCCGCGTCGGGGGCGGATGAAGGCGGTGCCAAGGGGGCGAGGCCCCGGATCAAGCCCGGGGCGCGGGGGCGGACAAGCCCGCGGGTCAGGCCCGGAGCGCAGACGCGGCCCCTGCCCCGGATCGCAGCCCGGATTGGCCCGAAGGCACCGAAATGAAGGAACAGACCATCCGCGAGGCGCTGCGCGACGGCATGAGCGAGGAGATGCGCGCCGACGACACGGTGTTCCTGATGGGCGAGGAAGTGGCCGAGTATCAGGGGGCCTATAAGGTATCGCAAGGGATGCTGGACGAGTTCGGTGAAAAACGGGTGATTGACACCCCGATTACCGAGCATGGCTTTGCCGGGATCGGCGTCGGGGCGGCGATGGGCGGCTTGAAGCCGATTGTTGAGTTCATGACGTTCAATTTCGCCATGCAAGCAATTGATCAGATTATCAACTCTGCCGCCAAGACGCGCTATATGTCGGGCGGACAGATGCATGTGCCGATCGTGTTTCGCGGCCCCAACGGGGCGGCGGCGCGGGTCGGGGCACAGCACTCACAGGATTACGCCGCATGGTATGCGATGATCCCCGGATTGCGGGTGGTGATGCCCTATTCGGCGGCGGATTACAAAGGCCTGATGAAAACCGCGATCCGCGACCCGAACCCGGTGATCTTCCTTGAAAACGAGATCCTCTATGGCCGCTCGGGCGAGGTGCCGGTGGGGGATGATTTCACCATTCCCTTTGGCAAGGCGCGGATCTGGCGCGAGGGCGGCGACGTGACTATCGTAAGCTTTGGCATCGGGATGCAATACGCGCTGGAAGCGGCTGATAAATTGGCGGAAGATGGCATTGCGGCGGAGGTGATCGACCTGCGCACGCTGCGCCCGATTGATTATGACACGGTTTTGGCCAGCGTGATGAAAACCAACCGCTGTGTCACGGTCGAGGAAGGCTGGCCGGTGGGGGCTATTGGCAATCACCTGTCGGCCACGATCATGCAGCGCGCGTTCGATTACCTTGATGCGCCGGTGATCAACTGCACCGGCAAGGACGTGCCGATGCCATATGCCGCCAATCTCGAGAAACACGCGCTGATTACCACTGATGAGGTGATCGAAGCGGTGAAACAAGTGACCTATCGCTGAGGGGAGCAACCCATGCCCATCGAAATCCTGATGCCTGCCCTGTCCCCGACGATGGAGGAAGGCACGTTGGCGAAATGGCTGGTCAAAGAGGGCGACAGCGTTGCCTCCGGCGATCTGCTGGCCGAGATCGAGACCGACAAGGCGACGATGGAGTTCGAAGCCGTTGATGAAGGCGTGATCGGCAAGATATTGGTCGATGAAGGCAGCGAGGGCGTGAAGGTCAACACCGCGATTGCCGTGCTGCTGGAAGAGGGCGAAAGTGCTGACGACATCGGGGATGCGGGATCGGCTGAGAAACCAGCGCCGGGAGCTGATGAGGGGGTGCCAAGGGGGACGAGGCCCCGGATCAAGCCCGGGGCGCGGCGGGGAACGAGGGCGCTCAGGCGCGGGGCGCTGAGGCTCCGGCGGCTCCGAAGAAGGATGGCGAGCGCATATTTGCCTCTCCGTTGGCGCGCCGGATTGCCGCCGACAAGGGGCTGGATCTGACGCAGATCAAAGGCTCCGGCCCGAAGGGGCGGATTGTGAAGGCCGATGTGGAAGGCGATGTGAAAACCGCCGCACCTGCCGCCGCCAAAGCCCCTGCCGCCGCCGCTGCCGCTCCGGCGGCGATGCCGCAAAGTGCCAGTGCGGAAGCGGTGGCCCGGCTTTATGAGGGCCGCGAGATTGAGGAAGTGTCGCTTGACGGGATGCGCAAGACCATCGCCGCGCGGCTGACCGAGGCCAAGCAGACCATTCCGCATTTCTATTTGCGCCGCGATATTCGGCTCGATGCGCTGATGAAGCTGCGCAAGGAGATGAACGAGGGGCTGCAAAGCCGGGGCGTGAAGCTGAGCGTCAATGATTACATCATCAAGGCCTGCGCCAATGCGTTGCAGGCGGTGCCGGATGCCAACGCGGTTTGGGCAGGCGACCGGATTTTCAAGCTGACCCCGTCGGATGTGGCGGTAGCAGTGGCGATCGAGGGCGGGTTGTTCACGCCGGTGATAAAGGACGCCGACACAAAGAGCCTGTCGGCGCTATCGGCGGAGATGAAGGATCTGGCCAAGCGGGCGCGCGAGCGCAAGCTGGCACCGCAGGAATATCAGGGCGGCAGCTTTGCCATTTCCAACCTCGGCATGTTCGGGATCGACAATTTCGATGCGGTGATCAATCCGCCGCACGGTGCCATTCTGGCGGTCGGTGCGGGGGTGAAAAAGCCGGTGGTAAATGCGGATGGCGCGGTTGCGGTGGCAACGGTGATGTCGGTCACGCTGAGCGTCGATCACCGGGTGATTGACGGGGCATTGGGCGCGCAATTGTTGCAGGTGATCGTGGATGGGTTGGAGAATCCGCTGTCGATGCTGGCGTAGGGGTGGTTTGGCCCAAGGCGGGCACGTGCCACAGTAGAAATGAGCCGCGCATCGTCGGCGCGCGCGGTGGCGATCCGTCTTTTGTTCACTGCACTTTATCCCGGCCAAGGCCTAGCAAAATCAAATAGGTGCGCCAAGGCCAGCCCAATCGCCGCCGCGTCCGGGCGCGCCGGCGATGCGCGGCGGCCTGCGGCCTTGTTCCGCGCCGGGTGTTTGGCTCAGAACATCCCGAAGAACCGTTCCGGCAGGTCGAATTGCACGCCGTAATCGGGGCGCTCGAAGGCGTAAAAGCCGGTATCGCCGCGCGGAGCGAAGCTTTGGTGCATTGCGGCGCGGTAGGGGCTCATGTCGAAGCCTTCGACCATTTCCAGCCGGGCGAAGGCCTCAAACGTGGCGCGGTCTTCGCCGCGCGCTTCGGCGAACCAGTGGCGGCCTATGGCGGTCTCTTTCACCTCTGCGCCGATCTCTTTGGTGATCGCATTGCGCCGGTTCATCGCTGCGACATATTCGGGGAAATCACAGAATTTCAGGTGGAAAAGATAGAGGCAGTCGGGTGTGATCAGCTTGCCATATTGGGTGAAATGCCCGCCACGGGCGATTTTCGTGCCTGCCGAGATGACACAAGGCTTGGAATAATGCGGCGCGAGGCGGACGTGGTGGCGCGGCCCGAGGATCGGCCCGGTGATGGCATCGGGTTCCACGTCAATGCGATGGATGACCTCAAGGCCAAGTGGGGTAAGCACCCGGCGGATCGGCTGAGCGGAGAGATATTCGAGCAGGCTTTGCCCCTGCGCCGGGTCAACCACGACCAGCTCATCAACATCGCCAACGATGACGTGATCGTAATAGGCGCGCAGGCCCATGACGATATTGTTAAGCAGCCGCCAGCGCTTCATGTCGAAATTCTTGTGCGGATCGCCGGGGATGCCGATGATGTTGCAGCCCTGCGCCAGTTCGGCCACGCCGGTCCCCCGACCGTGGTTGACGATATAGCAGTTCTCCCGGCCCAGCCCATCACCGTAATGATGCAGCCATGCACGCAGGAAAAACAGGTCGTCACGCACCATGGTGACGGCGGCCACTTTCGATTGCATCTGCCCTCTCGCCTTGCTCTGCCCCCGTTCAGGGGAGTTGGCGGAGAGCATATCGGCTTTGCATCGGCGCGGGAATGATAATCCGGCTTTTGCGGCAGAGAAATTCCGGGCAGAATGGGGCGAAACGAAAGAAGAGCGGCGCATGTTACCGAAAGATTTTGCAGAGCGGTTCGCGACGACCGGACTATATGTGCGCCGGGTAAGCGCGCGCCCGCCGGTGCAGTTTCAGGTTCTGGGAGAGCGCGGCACTGCAACCAACATGGTGCGCAAGGTGATTGACAAGAATGTCGGCATTGAGCGCACAGAGGGCTTGGGCTGGAAACACGCGGTGCCGCATATGGTGGCGATCCCCGAGGATATGCTGGTGATCTGCGTGGTGCGCAACGCGGTGAGCTGGGCGCTGTCGATGCACAAGCGCCCCTGGCACGCGCACCCGGAGGTGCAGGCCCTGCCGTTTTCCGAGTTTATCCGCGCAGAGTGGCGCGGGATCGTCGACCGGCCGGCGGATTTCGAGGAGATCCACCCCGAATTGGTGGCGCATGTGGATGCGGCGGAGTTACAGTTCGACCGCCACCCGATTACCGGCAAACGCTTTGCCAACCTGTTTGATTTGCGCAACGTCAAACAGGCGGCGATGCTGGGCATGTTGAACCGCGATTGCAACGTGTTGGTGGTGAAGGCCGAGTTGGTGCAGCTTGATCAACCCCGGTTCGCGGCGTGGATGATCGAGCAATTCGGCCTGCCAATCAGCGGGTTAAGGATCAAGCCGGTGACGGCGCGGCTGGGCAACCGGTTCAATCGCTCTGCCGATGCGCGCACACCCGAAGAGATGAGCGAGGCGGATGCCGCGTTCATGCGCAGCCAGCTTGATCTTGGGATGGAAGCGGCGCTTGGCTATGATTACGCGCCGGAGTGAGGCGCGGCGTGTGATCGTTATGAAAACCCGGAGAAAGTGGCGCGGTTGACGGGGCTCGAACCCGCGACCCCCGGCGTGACAGGCCGGTACTCTAACCATCTGAGCTACAACCGCGCATCTTCTGCCCTGCCCGGACCGGGGTAAACAGCGGTGGCGCGGTTGACGGGGCTCGAACCCGCGACCCCCGGCGTGACAGGCCGGTACTCTAACCATCTGAGCTACAACCGCCCACTGCTTGCATTCCGGCCTCCCGGCCCGAATGTTCGCCGTGTTTAGGCTGGGCCGCGCAGCACGTCAAGCGCCCGTTGGGCGGGCTTGGGAGAAAAATTCCGGCCCGGTTTGCGTGGCAGATCAGCCACGCATGGCCCGCTGCCATCTTTGTGCCACATTTTTGCCGGGCGCAGGCCGGATTTGGGCCGGAGCCTGTGATGCATCGTTCTTCCCCCGCGCCTGCCCGGCCCCGTGAAGACCCAACCGGGCGCGCGCATCCAACGGTGAAAAGGAGTGTCAGAATGGCCTCGTCAAAACCACCCATGCCGGCAAACCCGGCCCCTGCCCCCGCCCCTGCTTCGACGGTGCAATTTCCGGTGCAACACGCGCCTGCGTCAGCGACAAAGCCGCGCCCGGTGATTACTGATTACGCCTCGCTCTGAGCGGCGAGCAACGTGCGGGCGGATCGCCCCGCCACGCGGAATTGATCGGCGGCCACGCGGCCTGCGCCGAACGTATTCCCCCCAGACCATGCCTGCGCTAAAAATGGGTCATGGCACGCCGTATCTCTACCATCAGAAACCTTGGCCCCGCGATTGAGGCGGCCTTTGCGCGTGCCGGAATCAACAGCGCCGAGGCGCTTCAATCGCTGGGAGCGGATGAGGCTTATGGGCGGCTTCTGGAGAGCGGGCACAGGCCGCATTTCATCGGCTATTACGTCTTGGTCATGGGCCTTCAGGGGCGGCCATGGAATGATTGCAAGGGCGCGGAAAAGGCCGCGCTGCGCCGCAGGTTCGATGCGTTGAAGGCAGCGCGGCATGACAAGGGCCGCTCCGAGTTGGAAGCGGCCCTTGATGCGATTGGGGTGGTGAAGCGGGTGGCTCAGCCGACCAGTTCAAGCCCGGAGAAGAAATAGGCGATTTCCTCGCGCGCCGTTTCCGCCGCGTCAGAGCCATGCACCGAGTTTTCACCGATGGAGAGCGCGAATTCCTTGCGGATGGTGCCTGCATCGGCTTCTGCCGGGTTGGTCGCCCCCATGATTTCACGGTTGCGCGCGATGGCGTTTTCGCCTTCGAGCACCTGCACCACAATTGGCTCGCTCGACATAAACTCGCACAGTTCGTCATAGAACGGGCGTTCCTTGTGAACGGCGTAGAACACGCCAGCCTGTGCCTTGGTCAGGTGAATACGCTTGGACGCCACGACGCGCAGGCCGCCGTCTTCGAACATGGCGACAATCTTGCCGGTGAGATTGCGTTTGGTTGCGTCGGGTTTGATGATCGAGAACGTGCGTTCGAGTGCCATGCTGTGAGGCTCCTTAAGGTGTCTGGGTGTTCATTTGGCGCCCTGCTAGCACGCGGCGGACGCCTTGAAAAGAGCGATGCGCACCTGTCGGCCCATCGTGCAAAACAGCCGGGGGCAAGAAGCGGCGAAACGTCCTAGCCCGAAGGATGGTGGCCTTCAAAGCTCCGCCCGTTCGGCTTCGAGCCGCCCGACGACGATGGCGGCGGCCAGCCCGATCAGGCTGGAGACCACAAGCCCGCCGAGCAGAATATAGGCACCATATGCGTTCTCTACGAGCGCGCTCATGATGGTGGAAAGCGCCGCCCCGCCCGCGACGGTAAGCGCGCCCGAAAGCCCCGAGGCAGACCCGGCAAGGCGAGGCGCGACGGACATCACCCCGGCATTGGCGCCCGGCAGGGTAAGACCGTTGCCCAACCCCATGAACATCGCGCCGCCAAACAGCACCGCCGGATGGGTGCCCCCGGCCCAGATCAGCGTCATGGCCGCCAGCGGGCCAAGGATCGCCGCCCAACGGCCCAGCGCCATCATCCGCACGATGCCCCAAGCGCGGGTAAGCCGGATGCTGATATAATTGCCCAGCATGAAACCCGCCGAGGTGGCCCCCATGCCAAGCCCCACTTCGGCCGGGGTCAACCCGTAGATCTCTTCGCCCACTTGTGGCGCGCCGCCGAGAAAGACGTAAAATCCGCCGACCGAGAACACCAATAGCACGCAGTAAGCCCAGAAAAGCCGCGCCCGGAACAGTTCGGGATAGGCGCGGAATTGCACGGCAAAGCTGCTGGCGCGCTCATGATTGGTTTCGCGCAGATCGACCCAAGTAACGGCGAACATCACCGCGCCCATCAAGGCGAAGGCCCAGAAGCTTGCACGCCAGCCGAACCATTGGTCAAGATACCCGCCCAGCACCGGGCCAAGCAATGGCGCCAGCGCCATCGCGGTGCCGATGATGCCCAGAAGGCGCGCGGCCTCTCCCGCGGGGGCGGTGTCGCGCACCACGGCGCGCGACAGCACCATGCCCGCGCTGATCGCGCTTTGGATCATGCGAAAGCCTAGGAACACCCAGACATTGCCCGCCAACGCCGTACCAATTGACGCCACGACAAAAATGCCGATGCCAAACAGCATCACCGGACGGCGACCGATCATGTCGCTGAGTGGGCCGAGGATGATCTGCAACACCGCCGAAATCGCCAGATAGCCGCCGAGTGACAACGCGACGAGGCCATAATCGGCATCAAACTCTTCCGCGACATGCGCCAGCGACGGCAGGAACATGTTGAGCGACAGCACACTTAGCCCGGTGAGCAGCACCAGTGTCGTCAGCGAGGGTGGTTTACCGGGCGGCGGCATGAGCATCCTGTTAACATGTGAACTCACCAGCGGTATAACGACCGCGCGAGCGCCGCAAGGGCGCGCGTGCAAGCCGCCGATTGACAGCCCCCTGCCCTCTGGCACTCCGCGCGTCATGCTCAGACTTGATGACATATCCTATTCCGTGGCCGGACGGCCTTTGATCGAGCATAGCTCGGCGGTGATTCCTGATGGCCACAAGGTCGGGCTTGTCGGGCGCAATGGCACTGGCAAGACGACGCTGTTTCGGTTGATCCGGGGGAGTTGGCGCTGGAAACCGGCGTAATCACCCTGCCCAACCGCGCCCGCATCGGCGGGGTGGCGCAGGAAGTGCCGGGCAACGAGGTGTCACTGCTCGATACCGTTCTGGCCGCCGATACAGAGCGCGCCGCACTGATGGCCGAGCAAACCGACGATCCGGCGCGAATCGCCGATATTCAGACCCGGCTCACCGATATTGACGCATGGGGGGCAGAGGCACGGGCGTCTTCCATCCTGCGCGGTTTGGGTTTTACCGCGGATGAAATGCTGATGCCGTGTTCGGCGTTTTCGGGTGGTTGGCGGATGCGCGTGGCGCTGGCCTCGGTGCTGTTTGCGCGGCCTGATTTGTTGCTGCTGGACGAGCCGACCAACTATCTTGATCTGGAAGGCGCGCTGTGGCTTGAGACTTACCTTGCGCGCTATCCGCACACGGTCATTATCGTCAGCCATGATCGCGGATTGCTCAACCGGGCGGTGGGGGCGATTTTGCACCTCGAAGATCGCAAGCTGACGCTTTATCAGGGCAATTACGACACGTTTGCCGAAACACGGCAGGCGCGGCTTCTGGCACAGGAATCGGAAGCCAAGAAACAAGACGCGCGGCGGGCGCATTTGCAGTCTTACGTGGATCGCTTCCGCTACAAGGCCGACAAGGCGCGGCAAGCGCAATCGCGGCTGAAGGCATTGGCCCGGATGAAGCCGATCACCGCCCCGCAGGAAGCCGCACTCAGAGCGTTCACATTCCCCAACCCGGAAGAGCTTTCGCCGCCGATTCTGCGGGTCGAAAACGGCACGGTGGGCTATGATGGCAGGGCGGTTCTTTCCAAGCTTGATCTGCGCATAGATCAGGATGACAGGATTGCGCTTCTGGGCCGCAATGGTGAGGGAAAATCGACGCTTGCCAAGCTGTTATCGTCCAGACTTAAACTTATGGAAGGGCGGATTACGGCGGCGTCGAAACTGCGTGTGGGGTTCTTTGCGCAGCATCAGGTGGACGAGTTGCACATTGACGAGACGCCGCTTGACCATATTCGCCGCCTGCGCCCTGACGAGACCCCGGCACGGCTGCGTGCGCGGCTGGGCGGGTTCGGCATCATGGCGGCACAGGCGGAAACACTGGTCGGCGCGCTTTCGGGCGGGCAGAAAGCGCGGCTTTCGCTGATGCTGGCCACCAATGACGCGCCGCATATGCTTATTCTGGACGAGCCGACGAACCACTTGGATATCGAGAGCCGCGAGGCGTTGGTTGAGGCGCTGACCGCCTATTCCGGCGCGGTGATCCTTGTCAGCCATGACATGCATCTGCTGAGCCTTGTGGCGGATCGGCTGTGGCTGGTGCAGGCGGGCCGGGTGACGTCTTATGACGGCGATCTGGAGAGCTATCGCCAGATGCTGCTGACCCCGGAAAAGCCCAGCGGCAACAAAGCGAAGGCCGGGCGGCCAAAACCCGTCAAGCGGGCCACGCGCGGGGCGGTTTTGGGGCTGAAATCAGACGTGAGGAAATGCGAGGAACGTGTTGAAAAGCTGAATGGAATGCGCGATAAGCTTGCCACGAAACTGGCCCGACCGGAGCTTTACGACAATCCCGCAGAGGCCGCCGTGTGGCAAAAGAAATATGCCGAAGTGATGGGCGCGCTGGAGCGTGCAGAGGCGCTTTGGATGGCCGCACTTGAGAAGCTGGAGGCCGCCGAATGATCGACATGGGCTTTCTGATCACCGCATTCGTGACGCTGTTCGTGATCATTGATCCGATTGGCCTGACGCCGATGTTCGTGGCACTGACGCAGGGCACCCCTGCGCGTGAGCGGCGCGGTATCGCGCTTAGGGCGTGCCTTACCGGGTTTGCCATACTTGCGGTTTTCACCCTGTTCGGAGAGGCGGTTTTGGGCTTTGTCGGCATTTCGATGGCCGCGTTCCGCGTGGCGGGTGGCGCGCTGTTGTTTCTGACCGCGCTCGACATGCTTTTCGAACGCCGCGCGCAACGCCGCGAGGATCAGGCGGCGGAGCGCCCTGACCCGTCGATCTTCCCGCTGTCGATTCCGTTAATCGCCGGACCGGGGGCCATTGCCACGGTGATCCTGCTGGCCGGTCAGAAGCCAAGCGTTGCGGGCCTGTCATCGGTGATCGGAGTTGTGGCGGCGGTGTTGATTGTCGTGCTGTTGTTTTTCCTTGCTGCCGGGTTGCTTGAACGGGCCTTGGGCAAAACTGGTATCAACGTCACCACCCGGCTTTTGGGAATGTTGCTGGCGGCGCTGTCGGTGCAGTTCATTCTTGACGGGCTTTCGGCCTATGGATCGACGGTCGGGTTTGCGCGATAGCCCTCTGCGCCCTATATCAACGATATGAGCAATGATTATGCCTCTCTGACGTACCTTGTCGTGCTGCTTTGCGCGCTGGTGGCGATGTATTTCACCCGAGCGCGCGGATCGTTTGGCAAGCTGGCGCAGCAGGCATTGGCCTGGGGGTTGATTTTTGCCGGGGCGGTTGCGGTGATCGGGCTGTGGGGCGATATCCGCAACACGGTGATGCCGAAGCAATCGGTGTTTGCCGAAGAAGGCCGGATCGTGCTGCCACGCGCGCGCGACGGGCATTATTATCTGACTGCCGACGTAAACGGCGCACCGGTGCATTTTACCGTCGATACCGGGGCGAGCGCTATCGTGCTGAGCCGCGAGGATGCGCAAGCGGCGGGGATCGACACCGACGCGCTGCCCTATATGGGGCGCGCGCAAACCGCCAATGGTGAGGTGCGCACCGCGCCGGTGCGGATTGCCAGCCTGAACATCGGCGGCATTCACGACTCAAATGTGCGGGCATTGGTCAATGGGGGAGAGATGAATGGCTCTCTTCTGGGAATGAGTTACTTGCAACGCTACTCCAAGATCGAGATCACCGATGGCGCGCTTACCCTAACGCGATAAGCGCAAAGCGCGCGGGTTTTGCCGACATTCACAGCATTTGCACGGCGATGATTTCTTTTTGCTGGACATTCGCAGCGCGCTTCAAGATAATTTGATCAAATTATGACAATGAGCCTTTCATGGACCTCTCCTATCTGCACACGTTCCGCGCTGCGGCGGCTGATCTTAACGGACAAATGCGCGGCAAACGCCTGCCTGCTGCGGCGGCACTAAAACTGGAAGACGGTGGCGTGCGGCTGCCTTATTCGGTGTTGAACCTTGATATCTGGGGCGCGGATATCGAAGACAGCCCATTGGTATTCGAGACCGGCGACGCCGACGGCATGTTGCTGCCGACAGAGCGTGGCCCGGTGCCGATGCCGTGGCTGGAAAACCCTTCTGCGCTGGTGCCGATGGCGCTACATCACGACGATGGCCGCCCGTTTGCGGGCGACCCGCGCCATGCGCTTGCCAAGGTGCTTGAGCGGTATACCGCGCGTGGCTGGAGCGTGCAGGCGGCCACGGAAATGGAGTTCTACCTTGTTGATGATGCGGGCGAGCAGCTTGCGCCGCCGCCCAACCCGCTGTCGGGGCGCCCGCTCAACGCGCAGGCGATTCTGTCGCTGCGCCAGCTTGATGCGTTCGATGGCTGGTTCACCGCGCTTTACGAGGCTTGCGCCGAGATGGGTATTCCCGCGCAAAGTGCTATCTCCGAAGCCGGGCTTGGCCAGTTCGAGATCGACATTCACCATGACGATGCCATGCGCGCGGCCGATAACGCATGGTTTTTCAAGGCATTGGTGCGCGGGCTGGCGCGGCGGCACGGGTTCGCGGCGACCTTCATGGCCAAACCGTTCGCAGAGGATGCCGGGAACGGGATGCATGTGCATTTTTCGGTGCTCGACGAAGATGGTAACAACATCTTTGACGATGGTACGGCCAAAGGCTCGGCATTGCTGCACCACGCGATTGCCGGGTGCCTGCGCGCGGGCCATGGTGCCACGCTGTTGTTTGCGCCACACGCCAATTCGTTCGAGCGGCTTGTGCCGGGGCAACATGCGCCGACCGGGCTTTGCTGGGCGTATGACAATCGCACGGCGGCCATTCGCGTGCCCGGCGGTGCGCCTGCCGCGCGCCGGATCGAACACCGCATGTCGGGGGGGATATCAACCCTTATCTGATCCTCGCGGTGGTTCTCGGCTCGGCGCTGGCCGGAATAGAGGACGCCAAAGCCCCCGCGCCGATCACCGGCAATGCCTATGAACAGGACTTGCCGCAGCTTGCCCCGGATTGGGAAAGCGCCATCACGGCGTTTGAAAACGACCCGTTCATGGCGCGCATCCTGCCGCGCGATTTGATCCTGAACCTGTGCTATACCAAACGCCAAGAAGCGGAGCGCATGAAAGAAGTGCCCGCGTCAGAGCAATGGAAAACCTATCTTGAAACCGTCTGAAAACCCGACACCCCCTTTACGAACCCAGCGGACCACACCCATGAAAATAGGCATTCTTCAAACCGGCCACGCCCCCGATGCGCTTTTGCCAGAAAGCGGCGATTATGACACGATGTTCGCGCGCCTTCTGGGCCAGCGGGGTTTTGACTTTGAGACTTTCGCGGTGGTTGACGGCGTGTTTCCCGAAAACGCGGCGGCCTGTGATGGCTGGCTGATCACCGGGTCGCGCCACGGCGCTTATGAGGATCACGGCTGGATTGCGCCACTTGAGGCGCTGATCCGCGAGATTGCCACCTCGGGGCGGCCGCTTATCGGGGTGTGTTTTGGCCATCAGATCATCGCGCAGGCATTGGGTGGCAAGGTCGAGAAATTCGCCGGTGGCTGGGCGATTGGGCCGCAGGATTATGAGATTGCCGGGCAACACATGGTTCTGAACGCCTATCATCAGGATCAGGTGACCAAACTGCCGCCGGGGGCGCAGGTGATCGGGCGCAATGAGTTCTGCGCCAATGCGGCCCTGTTGATCGGTGACAACATTCTGACCATTCAGCCGCACCCCGAGTTCAGCGCCGATTTCATCGCCGGGCTGATCGAAAAACGCGGCCGGGGCACGGTGCCCGATGCCCTGCTCGACGCCGCCGAAGCCCGGCTTTCTGAGCCAAATGACAACGCGGGCTTTGCCGCCCGCATGGCCGGTTTCTTTACCCGCCAAACCACGGATGTTCCCGCATGAAAGACAATTGGATCACCACCCTGCCGCAAGCCGCGCAGGATTACCTCGAAGGCCGTCGGCTTGACGAGGTGGAATGTATCGTCTCCGACCTGCCCGGCATTGCCCGTGGCAAGGCGGTTCCGGCCACGAAATTTGCCCGGCAGAATTATTTCCACCTGCCGGATTCGATTTTCTATCAGACCATCACCGGCGATTGGGGCGAAGCCGCAGGCGATGAGGGTTTTATCGAACGTGACATGGTGCTTGTGCCCGATATGAGCACCGCCTCTGCCGCACCATGGACCGGCGACTGGACGCTTCAGGTGATCCACGATGCGTTTGATCGCAACGAAAAGGCGATCCCGTTTGCACCGCGCAACGTGCTTAAGCGAGTGATCGCGCTTTACCGGGAAAAAGGTTGGGAGCCGGTGGTCGCGCCCGAGATGGAATTTTATCTGGTGGCGCGCAACCTCGACCCGGCGGAGCGGATCAAGCCGATGATGGGCCGCTCAGGGCGGCCTGCGGCAGCGCGGCAGGCCTATTCGATGACAGCGGTGGACGAGTTCGGCCCGGTGATTGACGACATTTATGATTTTGCCGAAGCGCAAGGCTTCGAGATCGACGGAATCACGCAGGAGGGCGGCGCCGGGCAGTTGGAGATCAACCTGCGCCATGGTGATCCAGTGAAGCTGGCCGACGAGGTGTTCTATTTCAAGCGGCTCATTCGCGAGGCGGCGCTGCGGCACGACTGTTTCGCCACCTTCATGGCCAAGCCGATCGCGGAAGAGCCGGGCTCGGCCATGCATATCCATCATTCGGTGCTCGACACCAAGACCGGCAAGAACATCTTCGCCGGCCCACAGGGCGGTGAAACCGACGCGTTCTTCCATTTCATCGCCGGATTACAGACGCATTTGCCGTCGGTCATGGCGGTGCTGGCGCCTTACGTGAATTCCTATCGCCGCTACGTGCGCGACCAAGCCGCGCCGATCAACCTCGAATGGGGGCGCGACAACCGCACCACGGGCATTCGCGTGCCGATCTCGCCGCCCGAAGCGCGGCGGGTGGAAAACCGGCTGGCGGGGATGGATTGCAACCCCTATCTCGGCATCGCGGCAAGCCTTGCCTGCGGCTATCTCGGGATGGTCGAAGAGTTGCGCCCGGACAAGCAATTCAAGGGCGACGCCTATGAGGGCGACGAGGATATCCCGCGCGAAATGGGGGCGGCGCTTGATCTTTTTGACGAGGCCAAGAAGATGCACGAGGTGCTCGACCCTGAGTTCGCGCGGGTCTACTCGATCGTCAAGCGCACGGAATACGAGGAATTCCTGCATGTGATCTCGCCTTGGGAACGTGAACATTTGCTGTTGAACGTATGAACCTGCTGCATTCCAACGATAAATCCGGGCAATATCCGCCAAGCTGGTATGCCGCGACCGCCCCGGACACGCCGCGCCGCGCGATGCTCAAAGGCGAGGCACGCGCCGATGTGTGTATCATCGGTGGCGGCTTTACCGGGCTTTCGGCGGCGCTGCATCTCGCCAAGGCCGGGCGCAGCGTGGTGTTGCTTGAGGCGCATCGGGTGGGGTTTGGTGCGTCGGGGCGCAATGGTGGGCAGCTTGGCTCCGGGCAGCGCCAGGAGCAGGACGAAATCGAAGCGCTGATGGGCAAGGACGATGCCCGCACGCTTTGGAACCTCGCCGAAGAGGCCAAGGCGCTGGTCAAAGCGCTGATCACCGATCACGCCATAGATTGCGACCTGAAACCCGGTGTTGCACATGCCTGTTTCAATGCCCGCGAAGTGGCGCATGAGCATGGTTATGTCGCGCATTTGCAAGACCATTATGGTTATGGCGAGATCGAGCCACTTGACGCAGACGCGATGCAGGCGCTTTGCCCGTCGCCCGCCTATGTCGGCGGGTCGCTCGACATGGGGGCGGGCCATCTGCATCCGCTCAAATTCGCCCAAGGGCTGGCCCGCGCGGCAGAGGCGGCGGGCGCGCGGATCTGTGAGGCAAGCGAGGTCCATCACATCGCGCAAGGGCAGCCGCATGTGGTGCAGACGGGCGCGGGCAAGGTGCGCGCGGAGCATGTCATCCTTGCGGCCAACGGCTATCTCGGCGGGCTTAACCGCAAGGTGGCGGCACGGGTCATGCCGATCAACAATTTCATCGCCGCCACACCGCCACTGGGCGATGAGGCCGCGCGCGTGCTGGCCCGCGATGTCGCGGTGGCCGACAGCAAGTTCGTGGTGAATTACTTCCGCCTCTCAGCCGACAAACGCCTGCTGTTCGGTGGCGGCGAAAGCTATGGTTATCGCTTCCCCGATATCGACCGCACGGTGCGCAAGCCGATGGCGGAGATTTTCCCGCATCTGGCGGATATTCCGTTCGACTATACTTGGGGCGGGACGCTGGCCATCACCATGAAGCGCCTGCCCTATCTGGCGCGGGTCGGGCCGGGCATCCTGTCGGCGTCGGGCTATTCCGGGCATGGCATCGGCACCGCCACCCATGCCGGGATGCTGATGGCGCAGGCGATCATCGGCCAGTCGGACGGGTTTGACGCCATGGCGCGCATCCCGACGCGCCCGTTCCCCGGCGGCAGCGCCCTGCGCACGCCGATTCTGGCGCTGGCAATGACATGGTATGCGCTGCGCGACCGGTTGAGCCTCTGAAGCAGGCTTCATTTTGCCAAAAATATCCCCGCCGGAGGCTCCCACCGCGCCCCCGCGCGCAAGTGGCCATAAAGGCGCGCCTCACCCGCCGCTTTGCACCTTCATTTCCCAGCGACCAGAGGCTTCGGACCAGTATTGCGCGGCGCAGCCTGCTGCAGTGAGGGCTTTCCACTGGCCGCGCGCCTGGGTTACGGCGGCGGCGTCATTGCCATCGAACAAGATGCAGCTGCGCTCCATCATGGCCGCCTCCTCGGGTGCGAGATCGGCGCCGTCGATCACCATCAGGAAGCTGGCGGCATTCGGGTTGCCTTGGGTGGTGGTCAAAAGAACAGGTTGGCGGGCATCATCTGGCCCACCGGCAAGGCCGTGCGGCAGGAAGCGATCCTCGGGGCCAAGCCAGAGCGCCTGATCAAGCCAGTCCATCCGCGCCGGATCGCGCCCGCGCACCAGCACGTTTGCGCCGCGTCCGATTGAGCGTTCCAGCAACACCGGCAGCACCGCCTCCAGTGGGCGTTGGGTCAGGTGATAGAAGAAGACCTCGCTCATGAAACCTCATAGCTATCTGAGATCAAACGATTAAGCGCCAGAACCCCCCAGCCGGTCGCGCCTTCGGGAGCATAGGCGGTTTCGCCCTTGACCAGAGCGACACCGGCGATATCGAGATGGATCCACGCCATATCATCCTGCACGAAGCGTTGCAGGAACTGTGCGGCGGTGACCGCGCCCGCCGGGCGGCCGCCGAGGTTTTTCATATCGGCAATGCGCGATTTCAGGAGCTTGTCATAGCCAGCCCCGAGCGGCATTCGCCATGCACCTTCGCCTTCGGCCTCTGCCGCCTTGAGGAATGCTTTGCAAAGCGCATCGTCATTGGAAAACACGCCAGCATTTTCGTGCCCCAACCCGATGATGATGGCTCCGGTCAGGGTGGCCAGATCAATCATGCCGGCCGGTTTGAAGCGCTGTTGCGCATACCACATCACATCGGCCAGAACGAGGCGGCCTTCGGCATCGGTCGAGATCACCTCAATCGTATCGCCCTTCATGGATTTCAGCACGTCACCGGGGCGGATCGCATCGCCGGAGGGCATGTTTTCGACAATGCCGACAAGGCCCACCACGTTGGCCTTGGCCTTGCGCAGCGCCAGCGCGCGCATGGTGCCCGACACCACCGCAGCGCCGCCCATGTCCATCGTCATTTCTTCCATACCCGCCGAAGGTTTGATCGAAATGCCGCCGGTATCAAACACCACGCCCTTGCCGATCAGCGCCAGCGGGGCCGCGCCTTTGGCACCGCCCTGCCATTCCATCACCACCACTTTGGAGGGGCTGGCACTGCCCTGCCCCACCCCCAGAAGCGCGCCCATGCCAAGCTTTTCCAGCGCCGGTTCATCGAGCACTTCGACCTTGAGACCAAGGCTTTGCATTTCGGCAAGCCGGTTGGCAAATTCGGTCGTGGTCAGCGCGTTGGCGGGCTCATTGACCAGATCGCGGGTGAAATGCGCGCCTTCGGCCACCGCAAGCGGGGCCGCGCTGGCGGTTCGGGCGGCTTCGGGATCGGAGCACATCACATCGACCGGGCCAAACATGTCTGGCTCGGCGGTCTTGTGAACCTCAAATTTGTAAGAACGCAACGCCAGACCAAGCACGATCTCGGGCAGGCGCGCATTATTGCCCGCAAGCAGAAGAAGGCCGGATTTGCCCAGTGTTTTGGCCAGTGAGGCGCCTGCCTTGCGCGCCTCTTCGAGCGGGGCGCGCCGCGCGATCTTGATGATGTCCACCGCCTCTGCCGCCATGCCTGCAGGCCAGGCGAGGGTAATCGCATCGCCCGCTCCCGCCTTGGCAAAGCTTTCGCTTTGCGCCACGCGCGCCAACGCGCCCCGGGTCAGCCGATTCACGCGGCGGGCGGCCTTGTCGAGCTTGCCATCGGCCCCGAGCAGGACCGCGACACGGCCCGGCGCATCGGCGATTTTCTCGATATCGGTCTCGGCAAAGGCAAAACGGAGGGGAGCTGACATACGTAAGGTTCCTTGGCTTTGGTTTACGGGCATAACGGTCCGGCACAATATCTAGCGCCCGCCCACCGATTTGACCAGATAAAGCATCTCTCCCAGAACCTGAGCGACGGGGTTTGGGCAAGGCGCGCGAAACACCGATCCGGTGCGCGGCGTCCCGCCTCATCCCTGCCGCAGGTGTGACCCGGGACGCTTTAGCAGTTTACCCCCCTGCCCCGATCCTGTAGGGTTTGCACAACATCTTGTAGCGCCGGGGGAGTGCAATTTTGCCGCGATTCGACAGATACATGCTGTCGCAACTTCTGGTGCTGTTCGGCTTTTTCTCGCTGGTTTTCGTATCGCTTTATTGGATCAACCAGGCGGTAAAACTGTTTGATCAGTTGATCGGGGATGGCCAGTCGCTTTTGGTGTTTGCCGAGTTCACCGCGCTGACCCTGCCCAGCGTGATTGCCAAGGTGGTGCCAATCGCCAGCTTTGCGGCGGCGGTTTACGTGACCAACCGGCTTAGCTCGGAAAGCGAATTGACGGTGATGCAGGCAACCGGCTTCTCACCGTGGCGGCTGGCGCGGCCAGTGGCGATTTTCGGGCTTCTTGCGGCTTTGATGATGGCGGCGCTGAGCCACTATCTTGTGCCGCGTTCACTGGCGCAGCTGCAATTGCGCCAGATCGAGATTTCACGCAACGTGACGGCCAAGCTGCTGACCGAGGGGACATTTCTGCACCCTGCCGCCGGAGTGACATTCTACATCCGCGAAATCACCCCGGACGGCACTTTGAGTGATGTTTTCCTGTCCGACCGGCGCACCTTGGGCGAGAGCTTGGCTTATACCGCGAAGACCGCCTATATCGTGCGCGATGGTGACGATGCCAAGCTGGTGATGGTTGATGGCCTGTCGCAAAACTATGACCCGAACTCGCGGCGGCTTTTTACCACGCATTTTTCTGATTTTTCCTATGACATCAGCGCATTGATCGGAGAAACCGAGCGCAAGATATTTGATATTGGCAATGCCAGCACGCTTGAGATGATCCGCGCCCCAAGCGACGTGGCGGAGCGCGCCAAGGTGTCGCTCGGGGCGGTTGCGGAAGAGTTGCACGGCCGGTTCAACCAACCGCTGCTGTGTCTTGCGGCGGCATTGATCGGGTTTGCCGCGTTGCTGGCGGGCGGGTTCAGCCGGTTTGGCGTCTGGCGGCAGATCATCGGGGCTTTCGTGGTGTTGGTGATCCTGAAACTGATCGAAGGGGTGGTGACGGACCCGGTGCGCTCTGACCCGCGGCTGTGGCCGTTGATGTATCTGCCGTCGGTTGTCGGGCTGACGGTGGCGGGCGGATTGCTGGGCTGGGCCGGGCGCGCCCACAAGGTGCGCGCACATCCAAACCCCGATGCGCCCGACGATGCCCATGGCACCCCCCTGACGGGGAGGCGATGGCATGAGGCTGCACTTCTACGTGGCACGCAAGTTTTTATGGACCCTTGGCGGTCTGTTTACGGTTCTGTTCATCTTGCAGATGTTGATCGACCTGATCGAGCAGGTTCGCAGGCTCGACAATACCGAGGCCAGTTTTACCGACACGCTGGGCATGACTTTGCTCAACGTGCCGAGCGGAGTTTACCAATTGCTGCCGCTGATGGCGATCTTGTCGGCGGTGGCGCTGTTTATCGGGCTGGCACGGTCGTCGGAGTTGGTGGCGGTGCGCGCGGTGGGGCGGTCGGGGATCAAGGTGCTGATCGCGCCGGCCATCGTGGCGTTGCTGATCGGTGGGGTGAGCGTGTCGATGTTCAACCCGATCGTGGCGGCCACATCAAAACGCTATCACGAGCTTTTGCAACGCTATCGCACCGGCGGTGAGGCGGTGTTTTCGATCTCGGCCGAAGGGCTTTGGCTGCGCCAAGGCGGGCCAGAGGGCCAGACGGTGATCCGGGCCACGGCGGCCAATCAGGATGCTTCAGAGCTATATGACGTGACCTTTGTTTCCTATGCACCGGGGAATGGGCCAACCAAACGGATCGAGGCGCGCGAAGCCACGTTGAAAGACGGGCATTGGACGCTGAGCGGCGCGAAGGTCTGGCCGCTGAGCGGGACGGTCAACCCCGAGGCCGGGGCCACCACGCATGCCCAACTTGATCTGCCGTCGACCTTGACGAGCGAACGCATCCGCGAAACCTTTGGCCAGCCGAATGCGATTTCGGTCTGGGATATGCCACGCTTCATTCGCCAGCTGGAACAGGCTGGTTTCTCGGCCCGGCGGCAACTTGTCTGGCTTCAGGTCGAACTGGCCCGGCCGCTGTTTCTTATTGCGATGGTGTTGATCGGGGCGGCTTTCACCATGCGCCACGCGCGTCAGGGTGGCACCGGAACGGCGGTGCTGTTATCGCTGTTGTTGGGGTTTGGGCTTTATTTCATCCGGAATTTCGCGCAGATCCTTGGCGAGAACGGGCAGCTTCCGGTGATACTGGCGGCGTGGGCGCCACCGGTCGCCGCATTGCTTTTGGGTGTCGGGCTTTTGCTGCATACGGAGGATGGATGAGCCACGCTTTGCGCCCCGACCGCCGGATCACCGCTGCTGCGGCGCTGCGCGCGCTGGCCGGGGTGCTGTTGCTTGCCGTTGCGCTTTGCACAGCGGGCACTGGCGCGAGCGCACAAGGCACACAGGCCGGGGCCAACAGCAACCCTGATGAACCCGGCCCCGCCGTTCTGGTGGCTGATGACGTGTTCGTTGAAGGCAAAACCCGGCTCGTTGCGCGCGGCAATGTCGAGGCGCTTTATGGCGATGTCAGGATGCAGGCGAAACGGATCGCCTATGACCGCGAGACAGACGAACTGACGCTTGACGGCCCGCTTGTCATTACCCAAGGCAAGGATGTGGTGGTTCTGGGAGATGCGGCGCAGCTTGACCCCGGTTTCACCAACGGGCTGCTTAAAGGGGCGCGGTTGGTGCTTAATCAGCAGGTGCAGCTTGCCGCTTATCAGCTTAACCGGGTGAACGGGCGGTATTCGCAGCTTTACAAGGCCTCTGTTACCTCGTGCCGGGTGTGCAATTCAAAACGTCCGCCGCTGTGGCAGATCCGCGCCCGGCGAGTGATTCACGACCAGCTCGAACACCAGCTTTACTTCGAGGACGCGCAGCTTCGGGTGATGGATGTGCCGATTTTCTATCTGCCCCGGCTGCGCCTGCCTGATCCGACGCTGAAACGCGCGAGCGGCTTCCTGATCCCTTACCTGACCAGCAAATCCGTGCTGGGACTGGGCGTGAAAATCCCCTATTTCATCACGTTGGGTGATCACCGGGACCTGACTGTGACGCCGTATGTGTCGCCACATACCAGAACGGTTGAGTTGCGTTATCGGCAGGCGTTCCGCAAGGGGCAGATCGAATTCGAAGGCGCGTTGAGCGACGATAACCTGACCAGCGAGCCATTTCGCGGCTATCTGTTCGGGCATGGTGCGTTCGATCTCAAACGCGATTTCAAGCTGCGTTTCGATGTCGAGATGGTCAGCGACAAGACTTATCTGGTTGATTACGGCTATTCCGACAAGGACCAGCTTGGCAGCGCGCTGGCCATCTCGCGCGTCCGGCGGGATGAGTTTTTCAACGCGCAGCTTGTGTATTTCCGCACTTTGCGGGTCAACGAAGCCAATGCGACGATCCCATCCGTTGTTGGCGATGTTGAATATGAGCGGAGGTTTTTCCCCAAAGCCATGGGGGAGAGTTGCGGCTTTCCACGGCATTGCATTCGCATTTTCGCTATTCACAGGTCGACGTGGACGCCGATGCCGATGGCGTAACCGATGGCCGCGATGTGTCCCGGCTGAGCGCCGAAGCGTTGTGGCGGCGCAACTGGACCGTCGGGCCGGGGCTGCAAGCCGGGCTTCAGGCCGGGGTGGCGGTTGACAGTTTTGCCACCGCCAACGATGCCGCCCTGCCCGTCCACGCGGCCAGCGCCACGCCGATGCTTGCGTTCAGCCTGCGCTGGCCTTGGCAGAAGACCTCACGCTGGGGGCGGTGCATGTGATCGAGCCGATGGTGCAGCTTGCCTGGAGCGGCGGCACCCGGCCCAACGTGGCCAATGACGAAAGCACGCGGGTCGAATTTGACGAGGGCAACCTGATGGCACTATCGCGGTTTCCTGCCCCCGACCGGCGCGAACGCGGGCTTCAGGCGGCTTACGGGGTTAGCTGGAGCCGGTTTGGCCCGAAAGGCTGGCAATCGCGGCTGACCCTTGGGCAGATTACCCGCGAAACAGGTGACAACGCATTTTCCGCCACATCGGGCCTGCGGGGAACGACTTCGGATTTGTTGATTGCCGGGCAGGTCCAGTCGCTTACCGGGCTGTCGCTTACCGGGCGGGCGCTGTTTGATTCCGGGTTCGATCTGGCCAAGGCCGATGCCCGTGCGAGTTGGCAAAACAAGCGCGCGGCGGTTGGAGCCTCTTATGTCTGGCTTGGCGCCGATGCGATGGAAAACCGCCCCTCCACGATTTCGGAATGGTCGCTGGACGGGCTTTACCGGTTCAGCCGTCATTGGACCGGCAGCGCCAACGTGCGCTATGATATTGTTTCCAACAAGGCCGCCGAGGCCGGGGTCGGGTTGCAATATCGCAATGAATGTGTGGCGCTCGATGTTTCGCTCTCGCGTCGGTTTACCTCATCGGTTATCCTGACCCCGTCGACGGATTTCAGCTTTACCATCGGGTTGCAGGGCTTTAGCGCAAAGACACGCGATGCAAGTTATACCCGCAAGTGCAGCTTCTGACATGTTTTGCCGGAAATCTGCGCATAGATTAAGGGCGAAACGCGCAAGACGGTTGAATGTTGTGCCGGGTTTTGCGTTTACTCTGTTTCGGATTGAACGCAAAACGCACTAGAACGCTATTTGAACGAAAAAGACGCAGGACAGGCAGGATGACCCGGAACAAAGCCCCCTATTGCAGACACTGATCGCGCTTGGTGTGCTGATGATCGCGGCGTTGAATAGCGCCCCCGAAGCGCGGGCGCAGAACCTGTTCGCCCCGGCGATCCGGGTGAACGACAAGGTTGTCACCCGTTATGAACTGGACCAGCGGGCACGGATGCTGCAAATCTTCCGCCAACCCGGCGACCCGGCCGACGTGGCGCGCAAGCAGTTGATCGAAGAACGGCTCAAGCTTGATGCGGCGGAATCTTTGGGAATCAAACCCAGCGAGGACGATGTGAAGGCCGGGATGGAGGAGTTCGCCAGCCGGGCCAACCTGACCACCGAGCAATTTACCAAGGCACTGGCGCAGGCGGGTGTTGCGCCCGAGACCTACCGCGATTTCATCTTCGCGGGTGTCGCGTGGCGACAACTGGTGCGTGCCAAGTTCGGCCCGAAGGTGATTATCGGGGAAAATGACGTTGACCGGGCGCTTGCCGCCAATGCCACAAGCAGCGTGCAGGTCTTGCTGTCCGAGATATATATCCCGGTGCGCCCCGGTCAGGAGGCCGCAGCGCAAGCGCGGGCGCAGGAAATATCGAAAATCACCACTCTGCGCGGCTTCGCCCAGGCCGCGCAGCGCTATTCTGCGGCGGCAACGCGCGGGCGCGGCGGCAAGCTTAACTGGTTGCCGCTCAACAAGGTGCCGCCCGCCATTCGCGGGCCGGTTCTGGGCCTTGCGCCCGGTCAGGTGACCCAGCCGCTACCGATCCCCGGCGCGATTGCGTTGTTCCAGTTGCGCGCGATCAAAGAAGGCAAGCCGGTTGAGCCGGATTACGAGGCGATCGAATATGCCGCCTATTACATCCCCGGCGGCCGGAGCGAACAGGCAATGGCCGAGGCTGCGAAAATCCGCCAGCGTGTCGATACATGTGATGACCTTTACGGTGTCGCCAAGGGACAGCCACCCGAAGTGCTTGACCGCGGTGCAAAGAAGCCTTCGGACATTCCGCGCGACATCGCGTTTGAGTTGGCCAAGCTTGACAAGAACGAGGTTTCCACCACGTTGACGCGGGCAAACGGACAGACGCTGGTTTTCCTGATGCTGTGTGACCGTGTGGTGAAGCTTCCCGAGGAGGTTTCACGCGATAACGTGTCGCTGAGCCTTCAGAATCAGCGACTTGAAACCTACTCGGAGAGCTATCTTCAGCAGTTGCGTTCCGAGGCGCGCATCATCGAGAAATGAGCGTGCGCCCTATCGCGCTGAGTTGTGGCGAGCCAGCGGGCGTTGGCCCGGAACTGGCGGTGAAAGCCTGGGAGGCGTTGCGCGGGGAGATGGATTTCTTCCTGATCGGTGATCCGGCGCATCTACCCGCAGGGGCGCCCGTGATGCCAATCACCTCGGCTTCGGAGACGACAGCCGCGATGGCAAATGGCTTGCCGGTGCTGGCGCATTCGTTCGCCGCACCCGCCACGCCGGGTCGGGCCGATCCGGCCAATGCCCAAGGGGTGATCGACGTGATTGCCCGCGCGGTGGCATTGGTGCAGGCCGGAGATGCGGGCGGGCTTTGCACTGCGCCGATCAACAAGCAGGCACTGAAACAGGGGGCTGGTTTCGGCTTTCCGGGCCATACCGAGTTTTTGGCCCATCTGGCCGGTGTTGACCGCGTGGTGATGATGCTGGCATCCGATCAGTTGCGCGTGGTGCCCGCGACCATCCATATTGCACTGCGCGATGTGCCCAAGGCGTTCACCGCTTTGGTGCTGCGCGAAACCATCGAGATTACCGCCGCTGCGCTGCGCACCCAGTTCGGGATTGACGCACCGCGCCTTGCCGTTGCCGGGCTGAACCCACATGCGGGCGAAGGCGGGGCGATGGGCGATGAGGAAGGCGCGTGGATTGCGCCGCTGCTTGAGGAAATGCGCGATGAGGGCCATGTGCTGCTTGGTCCGCTGCCAGCCGATACGATGTTTCATGCCACCGCGCGGGCGCGCTATGACGCGGCGATCTGTGCCTATCACGATCAGGCGCTAATCCCGATCAAGACGCTTGATTTTGACCGCGGCGTGAACGTGACACTTGGCCTGCCGTTCATTCGCACCTCGCCCGATCATGGCACCGCGTTCGACATCGCCGGGAAAGGGGTTGCCAATCCGTCATCGACCATCGAGGCCTTGCGGATGGCGGCACGGATGGCGGCAGCGTGAGCACGATAGACACCCTGCCCCCGCTGCGCAGCGTCATCGCCACGCATGGTCTTTCGGCGCGCAAATCGCTGGGGCAAAATTTCCTGCTTGATCTCAACCTGACGGCCAAGATCGCCCGTGCGGCGGGGGATGTCTCGGGCGCGGATGTGCTTGAGATTGGCCCCGGCCCCGGCGGGCTGACCCGTGGGCTTCTGGCTGAAGGTGCGCGCCGGGTGCTTGCCATCGAGAAAGATGCGCGTTGCCTGCCGGCGCTGGAAGAGATCAGCGCGGCTTATCCGGGGCGCTTGACGGTCATCGAAGGCGATGCGCTTGAGATTGACCCGCTCGACCATCTTTGCCCGCCAATCAAGGTGGCGGCGAACCTGCCTTACAATGTTGGCACCGAGCTTCTGGTGCGTTGGCTCACGCCGCCGCAATGGCCGCCGTTCTGGCAAACGCTTACCTTGATGTTTCAACGCGAAGTGGCCGAACGGATCGTGGCGCAACCCGGCTCCAAGGCTTATGGGCGGCTGGCTATTCTGGCGCAGTGGCGGGCAGAGGCGCGCATCGCCATGAGCCTGCCACCGCAGGCGTTTACCCCGCCGCCGAAAGTGGCCTCTGCCGTGGTACATCTTGAGGCGCTGGCAAAGCCGCGTTTTCCGGCCAATCCGAAGCTGTTGGAACGGGTGGTCGCCAAGGCGTTCAACCAACGCCGCAAGATGCTGCGCGCGGCCCTGAAAGGGCTAGCCCCGGATATCGAAGACCGGCTGCTTGCCGCCGGGATCAAACCGACGGACCGCGCCGAAACGGTCGCAATCGAGGCGTTTTGCGCGCTGGCCCGCACGTTGGAACAATAGCCGAAACGGCCAATGTCGCCTATTCGGCCGCTTCGGGGTTACCCGCATTATCTTCGGCCTTGGGGGCCGCAGGTTTGGGCTTGCGACGTGCGCGTTTGGGCTTGGGCGGCGGCGCATCGCCCGCGCTTTCCGGTGTTGCCACCAGCCCGCTATCGGCGCCCTCGTTCGGGGTAACGACATCGGGTTGCGGCTTTGAGCCGGGATCGTCGTTATTCACCAACTCGCCACCGTTCATCTCGCGCTCTTGGCGCTGCGTGCGCTCACGGTCACGCTCTGCCTGACGTTCACGGTTCTGGCGTTCCTGTTCTTCGCGGCGCGCCTCTTGTTCGCGCTGCGCCTCGCTCAGCATCCGCAGATAATGCTCTGCGTGTTGCTGAAAATTCTCGGTCGCCACGCGATCCCCTGCCAACTGCGCATCGCGCGCGAGCTGGTTATACTTGTCGATGATCTGCTGCGGTGTGCCGCGCACCTTGCCCTCGGGGCCGGAACTGTCGAACACGCGGTTGACGATGTTGCCGCCCTGATTATTCCGGTTGCGGTTCTTGTTTGACCGCGAACGCGATTTCGATGGTCTCATGTGTTTTATGGTCCAGTTTTGCTGTCTGGCAATTGCCGTCTGGCCTTTGTTCCGCCCTAAGGGTGCATCTGGCACTCTGTAACGGGGTGGAAACTGTCAGGCTTGGTTTCAAGCGGGAGAGCGCAGATGCCCTCTACCAGCGTGATGGGTATGAGTAACCACGGACACCTTGATTTCACAAGAGCTAACTGCGCCACAAGCCCAGATTTCAAGCGGTTTTTCGCGCTTTGGTGGCTTTTGCGCCGCGATCTTGCGGGAATTGACCGCAAATCACCCGGTCCCTGCCATCGAGATCGGGATGAACGCGAATGTTTTCAAGCCCTGCCGCGGCGAAAATTGCACAGACAGCACTTGCCTGCGTCGGGCCGATCTCGACCATCAGCCGCCCGCCGGGATTGAGATGTGCCGCAGCCCCGGCGGCAATCGCGCGGTAGGCAGACAGCCCGTCGGCCTCGTCGGTCAGTGCCATGCGCGGCTCATGCGCCAATTCGCGCGCGAGGCCCGGCATTTCGGCGGCGGCAATATAGGGCGGGTTCGACACGATCAGATCAAACCGCCCCTCAATCGCACAAAACCAGTCGGAGCGCACAAACCGGCACCGGGCCACCACGCCGATGGCACGGGCGTTTTGCGCCGCAAGCCCGAGCGCGTCGGTGGAGAGATCGCTGCCCAACCCTTCGGCCTGCGCGCGCGCCGCGAGCAGCGATAGCAGGATCGCGCCTGAGCCGGTGCCGAGATCGAGCACCGATGCGAAATCCGCGTTCAGAGCTTGCTGAACCAAGATTTCCGTTTCTGGCCTCGGGTCAAGTACCTGCGGCCCAATTTTAAAGCGATGGTTAAAGAAATCGCGATAACCAAGGATATGCGAAACCGGCGTGCCCTGCGCGCGCCGCTCAAGGGCGGCGTCAAACGCCGCAAGCTGCTCTGGCGTCAACTCCTGTCCGCCGATCAGCAGCAACCGGTCGCGGCCAACGCCCAGCACATGCGCCAGAATGGGCCGGGCATCTGATCCGGCGATCCCTGCCGCCTCCAGCCGCCTGGCCCCGACGCGCAGCGCCTTGTCGAGCGTCACCCGTCCATCTCCGCCAGCAGGGTCGCCTGATGATCGGCGGTCAGCCCGTCGATGATTTCATCGAGATCACCGGCCATCACCGCGTCGAGTTTGTAAAGCGTCAGCCCGATGCGATGATCGGTAAGCCGCCCTTGCGGGAAATTATAGGTGCGGATGCGTTCGGAGCGATCACCGGAACCAACTTGCGCCTTGCGGTCAGCCGCGCGTTCGTCGGCGGCGCGCTGGCGCTCCCTGTCGAAAAGCCGGGTTTTAAGCACCTGCATGGCAATCGCGCGGTTTTGGTGCTGTGATTTTTCGGATGATGTGACCACGATCCCGCTTGGAATATGTGTGATCCGCACTGCCGAATCGGTGGTATTGACGTGCTGGCCACCTGCCCCTGAAGCGCGCATGGTGTCGATCCTGATCTCATTTGGATCAACCTCGATATCGACATCTTCGGCTTCGGGCAGCACCGCCACGGTGGCGGCAGAGGTGTGAATCCGCCCGCCCGATTCGGTTTCCGGCACCCGCTGCACCCGATGCACGCCGCTTTCGAATTTGAGCCGGGCGAACACGTTCTCCCCCGAGATGCGCGCCACCACTTCCTTGATCCCGCCCAGTTCAGTCAATTGCTGCTCCAACGTCTCGAACCGCCAGCCGCGCGCTTCGGCGTAGCGTTGATACATCCGCAGCAGGTCGGCCGCGAAAAGCGCCGCCTCATCGCCGCCGGTGCCGGGGCGGATTTCGATCAGGGCGGGGCGTGCATCGGCGGAATCTTTGGGCAGAAGCGCCAGTTGCAGCGCAGCCGCCTCATCCGCAAGGCGCGCTTTCAGCTCCGGCAGCGCCTCTTCGGCGAGCGGCTTCATTTCGGGGTCGGCCAGCAGCGCCTCGGTGGTCTCGGCCTCGGCCAGAAGGGCGCGATAGGTTTCGATCTGCATCACCAGAGGGCGCAGCTCGGCATATTCACGCCCCAGCTGAGCGATATCACCGCCGCCTTCGGCCAGCTTCGCCTCGATGAACTGAAACCGCCCGGCGATTTGTTCCAATGTATCCAATGCCACCATGCGCATTCCCTTCCCGCATCGGCAAGCCTTGGTCAAGTGTGCAGGTTGTGCTAAAATCAAAGCCATGCGCAGCCTTGTCCTGATCCTCGCGGCCCTGCCCGCGCCTGCATTTGCCGATTACAACATGAACGGCAAGATTATCGACTGCTATTGCACCGATACATCCGGCGCGCATGTCGATATCGGGGAGAAAATCTGTCTTCAGGTCGATGGCAAGATGTTCATCGCGCAATGCCAGATGTCGCTCAACGTGCCGATGTGGCGGAAAATCTCGGATGGTTGTCTCAGCTCACAGCTGATCGAGCCACGCCTTGATCCGCGCCCCGTTCACGCCGAGATCGCTGCGCCCAAATCGTAGACGGGCGTAAATCTCAAGCGTATCTCCCGTTTGCCGCACGGTGGTGTAATCGGGAAAGCCCCAAAGCGCCGAGCGGGTGATATAGGTAATCATGCCCGCGTCGATGGCCCCCGCCAGCACGCGCGTGCGCGGCCAGTTGCGCGCGATTGCATCAAGCCGCGCCAGCCCGTCCGGCCCGGCCTTCACCACGCGCTGTGCGCCGCCCGGCAAATCGCGCGTCTGCACGCTTTCGGGCATCTGGTTCCAGCGCGCCGGATCAGACGGTGCGAGGCGCACATACCCCGCAAATGCGAGCACGATTGCCACCGGAATCAGGATAAAGATCATCTTCCAACCCATTGCTTCATCTTGCTAAAAATATCCAAATCCGTTGTTCCCACGGGGGCTGCCATCATGACTTGCCGCGCCGTGTCCAGCCCCAGAGGCAGATTAGCTCCATCGCCACATGCGCCCCGGCAATTGCCGTCGCGCCGGTTGTATCAAACGGCGGAGAGACCTCGACAATATCGCCGCCGACAAGGTTGATCCCGGCCAGTTCGCGCATCAATATCGCCGCCTGCGCCGATGTCAGCCCGCCCCAAACCGGGGTGCCGGTGCCGGGGGCAAAGGCGGGATCGAGCCCGTCGATATCAAAGCTGAGATAAACCGGGCGGTCACCGACGATGGCGCGCGCCTTTTCGGCGGCGGCCTGCGCGCCTTTTTCATGCACTTCGCGCGCATCAATGATGTTCACGCCAAGCGTGTCGTCATTGACCGTGCGAATGCCGATCTGCACCGATGTGGCCGGGTCCACGATGCCCGATTTCACCGCCTTGTAGAACATGGTGCCGTGGTCGACGCGGGCCATATCATCATCGGCCCATGTGTCGGTATGGGCATCGACCTGAATAAGCGACAGGGGGCCGTATTTTTCCGCATAAGCCTTGAGAATCGGGAACGAGATGTAGTGATCCCCGCCCAGTGTGATGCTGGCCGCCCCGGCCTCGAGAATGCCGCGAATATGCGCCGTCAGCCGGTCCGGGAAGGCCGGGATATCGGCGTAATCAAACGCCAGATCGCCGTAATCGACGATGTTGAACTCATCAAGCGGGCTATAGCCCCAGCCATAGGGCGCATCCGGACTTTGCAGCGCGCTCATCTCGCGAATGGCGCGCGGGCCGAGCCGGGTGCCGGGGCGGTTGGTGACGGCCATGTCAAACGGAATGCCGGTTACCGCGATGTCGGCGCTGCTGAGATCCTTGGTGTAACGCCGCCTGAGGAACGAGGGGGCGCCGCCAAAGGTGTTTTCGTAGCTCACGCCACGGTCATTGGTTCGTGTGAATGCCTCATCGACGAAGTTTTTTGAGTCCTCAAGCGCCATTATCGCCCCCATTGTGGAATTTGATCAAATCATCCCCGCCGGGCGGCGGAAGGTCAAGCGCGAACCCTCAGACCGGGGCGGCCTTTTCCACCAGCCGGGCAAGAAACGACGCGCCCACCGGGGCAATCTCATCGTTGAAGTTGTATTTCGGGTGATGCACGGTTGGCCCGTGGCCATTGCCGACAAAGGCATAGGCACCGGGGCGCGCTTCCAGCATGTAGGAGAAATCCTCTGCCGCCATCATTGGCGTGGTCGCATCATCCACGGCCGCATCGCCCACCACATCGCGCGCCACGTCGGCGGCAAAGGCGGCTTTTTCGTCATCGTTGACGGTGGGCGGGTAGCCGCGCTGATAATCGAGCGTGGCCTCGACCGCGAAGCTCGCCGCCTGCCCGGCGACGATTTCGCTCATGCGGCGTTCAACCATGTCGCGGGTCTCTCCATGAAAGCAGCGCACGGTGCCGCGCACTTGCGCCGTGTCAGGCACGATGTTGCTGGCCGTGCCGGTATTGATCTGCGTGACCGAGACGACAAGCGGCTTTTGCGCATCGCCATTGCGGCTGACGATGGTTTGAATAGCCTGCACCATGGCAACTGCCACCACCACCGGATCGGCGGTGTCTTGCGGCATGGCCCCGTGCCCGCCACGGCCCTGAATGTCGATCTGGAAAGTATCGGCAGAGGCCATCAGCGGCCCCGGTTTCAGCGCGATCATGCCGACGTCAAGCCCCGGCCCGTTATGGATGCCGAACACCTGGTCGATGCCGTATTTGTCCATCACGCCTTCTTGCACCATGGCTTCGCCGCCGCCACCGCCTTCTTCATCTGGCTGAAACAGCAGCACCGCACGGCCACGGAAATTGCGCGTCTCGGACAGGTATTTCGCCGCACCAAGCAGCATTGCGGTGTGCCCGTCATGGCCGCAGGCGTGCATCTTGCCGGGCACCTTGGAGGCATATTCAAGCCCGGTAATTTCGTTGATCGGCAGCGCGTCCATATCGGCGCGCAGCCCGATGGTTGGCCCTTCGCCCTGCCCTTCGATCACCGCGACGACGCCGGATTGCGCCCAGCCGGTGCTGATATCGGTGATGCCGAACTCCTTCAGGCGCTCGACCACGAAGGCGGCTGTCTGGTGGCATTCGCGGCCCAGCTCGGGGTTTTGATGAATGTGGCGCCGCCAGGCTGTCATCTCATCGGCCAGTCCGGCAATTCGGTTGATCACGGCCATGTCTTGCACTCCTTCAGGGTTCGCCTGACCGGCAGTCAATCCCAATCGCCGGGCGTGCGCAAGCTTGGAAGGGTGTGGAGTGCTATCCGTCAGCCATATGATGCCGCTCGATTAGGCGGGCGAAGAACGACGCGCCGAAAGGGGCCGCTTCATCGTTGAAGTCGAATTTCGGATGATGCACCGATGGCCCGACGCCCTGCCCCAGAAACAGGAAGGCGCCGGGGCGCGCTTGCAGCATGAAAGAAAAATCCTCGGCCCCCATTTCGGGCTGCAAGGTGGTCAACACCCGGTCTTCACCGGCTACGCCACGGGCGATAACGGCGGCTTTTTCCGTTTGTTCGGCATGGTTGACCGTGGCCGGGTAATTGCGCTGATACGCCACCCGCGCGGACACGCCGTAAACGTCGGCCTGGGCTTTGGCAATTTCGCTCACCCGGCGTTCGGCCATGTCGCGGATCGCGGGCGAGAAGCTGCGCACCGTCCCGGCGAGCCAGGCGGTTTCGGGAATGATGTTCATCGCGCTGCCGCCGTGGATCTGCGTGACCGAGACCACCAGCCGTTCCAGCGCGGCGGTATTGCGGCTGACGATGGTTTGCAGCGCCTGCAAGGTGGCCGCCGCCGCCGGGAGCGGGTCAATGCAGGCATCGGGATAGGCCGCGTGACCGCCCGTGCCGGTGAAGAACACCTCGAAATCATCGACCGCGGCCATCAACGGCCCCGGCGTGGTGCGAAACTCTCCGAGCCCGCCGAACGGATCGGTGTGCAGGGCATAGACCTCCTGCACGCCAAACCGCTCCATGATGCCTTCTTCGACCATGATGCGCCCACCGCCGATGGTTTCTTCGGCGGGTTGGAAGATCAGCACCGCGCGGCCGGTAAAATTGCGCGTCTCGGCAAGGTATTTCGCCGCCCCCAGCAGCATCGTGGTGTGCCCGTCATGGCCGCAGGCATGCATCCGCCCCGGCACCTGACTGGCCCATGGCGCGCCGGTTTCTTCGGTCATGGGCAGCGCGTCCATATCCGCGCGCAGGCCGGTTACCGGGCCATCGCCGTTGCCGTTTATCACCGCGACGATGCCGGTGGTGGCGATGCCCTGATGAATTTCGTCAACGCCAAATTCGCGCAGACGCTCGGCCACGAAAGCAGCCGTTTCATGACACTCAAGCCCCAGTTCCGGGTTCATGTGCAGATGGTGCCGCCATCCGGCCATTTCATCGGCAAATCCTGCAATGCGGTTGATTACGGCCATCTCTGGACTCCCTTTGTCACACCCGGCACAAATCAAACGCGGAAAGGAACCCGATGCAATGGCTGAAAACGATCTGGTGAATGACCCCGAGGGCGGCCTGCCCCGGCTTTTGGAAATCATGCGCCGCCTGCGCGACCCTGAGACCGGGTGCCCGTGGGATATCGAGCAAAGTTTTGCGACAATCGCGCCTTACACAATCGAGGAAGCCTATGAGGTGGCGGATGCGATCGAGCGTGAAGCCTGGGACGAGTTGAAGGGCGAATTGGGCGACCTGCTGTTCCAGTCGGTGTTTCATGCGCAAATGGCACAGGAAGCCGGGTTGTTTTGCTTTGATGACGTGGCCAACACCATGGCTGACAAGATGGTGGCGAGGCATCCGCATGTGTTCGGCTCTGAGGATCGCGAGAAATCCGCCGCGCAACAGACCCGCGATTGGGAGGCGATCAAGGCCACCGAGCGCGCGGGCAAGGCGCAGGGTGGCACGCTTGACGGGGTGGCCAAGGGGTTGCCGGCGCTGTTGCGTGCCCAGAAGTTGCAAAAACGCGCCGCGCGGGTGGGGTTTGACTGGCCCGAGATCAGTCAGGTGATCGACAAGATCGCCGAAGAGGCGCGCGAGGTGGCAGAGGCGCGCCGCGATCTGGGGCAGCCCGAGATCGAAGAGGAGATCGGTGATCTGTTGTTCGTTGTTGCCAACCTTGCCCGGCATCTTGATGTAGAACCGGAACAGGCGCTGCGCCGCGCCAATGCCAAGTTTATCCGGCGGTTCGAGCGAATCGAAGCCCTGCTTTCTGCGCGTGGCAAAACCCCGCAGGAAAGCGACCTTACCGAGATGGACGCGCTTTGGGATGCGGCCAAGGCCGAGGAAAAAGCGGTGCGATAAACAGGGCCCGGCACGGTGGCGCGATGAGCGAGGCAGGCGTCATCCCGAGCCGCGCAAATAATACCCGACAAACTCAGTCAGCTATTGACCTGACTAAAATACTCGGATTTAACCTCTCAAACACAATTGAAAGGACTTGCCGATGCTACCCCGACTAGCCCTGATCGCCGCCCTTGCCACCGCTGGCAGCGCCGCATCCGCCACTGAAGAGGTCAATCTTTATTCCTATCGCCTGCCGGAACTGCTCAAGCCGCTCACTGATGCGTTCACCGAGGAGAGCGGCATTCGTGTCAATGTCGCGCATATGTCAAGCGGCATGGTTGAGCGCCTGGTGGCCGAGGGGGACCGCTCTCCGGCTGATCTGGTGTTTACCGTCGATATCGCGCGGATGGCGGCGGTGGTTGATGCCGGGGTAATCCAGCCGGTGACGAGCAAGGCGCTGGAAGCGCATGTGCCCCCCGCTTATCACGATCCCGATGGCCTTTGGTGGGCGATGACCACGCGCGCGCGGGTGGTCTATGCCAGCAAGGAGCGGGTCAAGGATGGTGAGGTGACAACCTACGAAGATCTGGTGAACCCGAAGTGGAAAGGCCGACTTTGTACCCGCTCGGGGATGCACCCCTATAATATCTCGCTTACTGCCGCCTATCTGTTCCACCACGGCGAAGCCGCCACGAAGGCATGGCTTGAAGGATTGAAGGCCAATCTGGCGCGCAAACCGCAAGGCGGCGATACCCAACAGGTCAAGGCGATCTGGGCGGGTGAATGCGATATTGCGCTGGGCAATACCTATTACATGGGCAAAATTCTGGCCGACCCGGATGAACGCGCCTGGGGCGAAAGCACGCGCATTATCTTTCCGGTGTTCGAAGGTGGTGGCACGCATGTGAATATTTCCGGCGTGGCGATGACAAAGGCCGCGCCACATCCGGCTAACGCACTGAAGCTGATGGAGTTTCTAGCCTCTCCCAAGGCGCAACAAATCTATGCCGAGGCAAATTACGAATACCCCGTCGCCCCCGGTGTCGCGCCGGACAAGGTTGTTGCAAGCTGGGGCGCGTTTACACCCGATACGGCCAATCTTTCCGATCTGGCCCGGCTGAGGCCGGACGCGGTCAAACTGATGGAAGAGGTTGATTTCGACGGCTGAGGCAAAACTGCGCACAGCAATGACGGGCAGTTTTGACCGCCCGTCATTGTGTTCCAAGGTGCACAGGGTCAGGCCAGATTTTGAGCGGGCGCCGTCGGGCGCCCGTTCGCGTTTTCGAGAGGCCATTCCTGTGCGCTCTTGCATCTTGTGCGCGCCTCGCCTCTTATCGCGGCGCAGTGCGAAAAGGAGCGCCGATGGCCCCGCGCAAGATCATCATCGACACCGACCCCGGACAGGATGACGCCGTGGCCATTCTGCTGGCGCTGGCCTGCCCGGATGAGCTTGACGTTTTGGGCATCACTTGCGTTGCGGGCAATGTCCCGCTGGCGTTGACCACAAAGAATGCGCGCATCGTCTGTGAACTGGCCAAATGCGCGGATATCAAGGTTTTCGCCGGTTGCGAGCGCCCGCTGCAACGCAAGCTTGTCACCGCAGAGCATGTGCATGGCCGCACCGGGCTTGACGGGCCGGACCTGCCGGAGCCTGTCATGCCGCTGCAAGCGGAACATGCCGTTGATTTCCTGATCAAGACCTTGCGCACGGAGCCGCCCGGCACGGTGACGCTTTGCCCGCTGGGGCCGCTGACCAATATCGCCACCGCGTTTGAAAAAGCCCCCGATATTGCCGCACGGGCGGGCGAAATTGTGCTGATGGGCGGCGCTTACTTTGCGGTTGGCAATGTCACGCCGACGGCGGAATTCAACATTTACGTTGACCCGCAGGCCGCTGATATTGTGTTCAAATCAGGCGTCGACATCACGGTTATACCGCTTGACGTGACGCACAAGGCGCTGGTCACCCCGGCACGCAACGCCGCGTTTCGTGCGCTGGGCAGCAAAGTGGGCATCGTGGTGGCGCAGATGACCGAGTTTTTCGAGCGATTCGACAAAGCCAAATACGGCTCGGACGGGGTGCCCTTGCATGATCCCTGTGTCATCGCCTATTTGCTTGCACCTCAGCTTTTCTCCGGTCGGCGGGTCAATGTCGAGATCGAGACCGGCTCGGAGTTGACTATGGGCATGACGGTGGCCGATTGGTGGGGCGTTACCGATCGCCCGCCCAATGCGCATTTCATCGGCGATCTGGATGCCGATGGCGTTTTTGCACTTCTGACCGAAAGGCTGGCCCGACTATGAGCACCCTGACGCTTGCGCGCCCCGAGGATTTTGACCGGCTTGCCCCGCTGGTTGCGACATTTCACGCCGAAAGCGGGTTTGAGACCACGGAAGACGGCCGCCGCACGGCGATTGAGCCGCTTCTGGAGGGCACGCCGCACGGGGTTGCCTATCTGATCGGGCCGCGCCGCGCGCCGGTGGGATATATCGTGATTTCCTTTGGCTATTCAGTGGAAATGGGCGGGATCGACGGGTTCATCGACGAGTTCTTTATCCGGGACAAGGTGCGCGGGCGCGGCATGGGCACGGAAGTTCTGCTTTCCTTGTTACCGGCGCTTGGCCAGCACGGTGTCAAGGCGCTGCATCTTGAGGTGGAGCGCGGAAATGCGCGGGCATTGCGGCTTTATACCAAAGCGGGCTTTGTGGCGCGCGAGGGGTATCACCTGATGACCAGACAGGCGTGATGCCATCTCTGGTAAACCGGCGCGCGGGCATTATATTGTCGGCATGACAATCTCCATTCCCTTTTCCAACAGCTACGGCGCGCTGCCGGAGCGGTTTTTCACCCGTCAGCCCGCCACCCCGGTTGCCGCCCCCGATTTGATCGCGTTCAACGGCCCGCTTGCCGAAACGCTTGGTATCAAACGCGGGACGGATGCGGAGATGGCGCAGATATTCGCAGGCAACGCGGTGCCCGAGGGCGCGGACCCGCTGGCGCAGGTTTATGCCGGGCATCAGTTCGGGGGATTTTCGCCGCAGCTGGGCGATGGCCGCGCGCTTTTGCTGGGCGAGGTCGAAGCGGGTGGCAAACGCTATGATATTCAGCTCAAAGGCGCCGGGCGCACGCCTTATTCGCGCGGCGGAGATGGCCGGGCATGGCTGGGGCCGGTGTTGCGTGAATACGTGGTTTCCGAAGCGATGGCGGCGCTTGGCGTGCCGACAACGCGGGCGCTGGCGGCGGTGACGACCGGAGAGCAGGTTTACCGCGAAACCGCCCTGCCCGGCGCGGTGCTGGCCCGCGTTGCGCGTTCGCATGTCCGGGTTGGCACGTTCCAGTTTTTCGCCGCACGCGGCGACGCGGAGGCGCTGCAAGCGCTGTTCGATTACACAAGCGCGCGCCATTATCCGCAGGCGCAAACCCCCGCGCAACTGCTTGATGCGGTGATCGGCAGGCAAGCGGCGCTGATCGCGGCGTGGCTTTCCTTTGGCTTTATCCACGGCGTGATGAACACCGACAACACCACCCTTTCGGGCGAGACGATAGATTACGGCCCCTGCGCGTTCATCGACCAATATCACCCGCATACGGTATTTTCGTCGATTGATAGCTTCGGGCGCTATGCCTATGACAATCAGGCGAAAATCATCGTCTGGAACATGGCGCAACTGGCCAGTTGTCTGGTGCCGCTTTGCCCCGATACCGACCGGGCGGTGGAGGAGTTCACCGCGATGATCAACGCCATGCCCGCCCGGATCGAGGCCGAATGGCTTCGCCGGTTTGGTGCCAAGCTGGGCCTGTCGCAGCCACAGGAGGCGGATCGCGCACTGATCGAGGGGTTGCTGGCGCTGATGGCCGCGGATGGCGCGGATTTCACCAACACGTTTCGCGGTCTGGCAGACGGCACGGCGCGCGACGAGTTTACTGACCGGGATGCGTTCGACGACTGGCACAGGATATGGCAAGACAGGGTGGCTGTGGAGCCGGACGCGCAAGCGGTCATGGCGCGCGCCAATCCGGCCTTCATTGCGCGCAATCACCGGGTGGAGCAGATGATCGAAGCCGCCGTTGCGGGCGATTACGCGCCGTTTGAGCGGCTGAACGCAGTGCTGGCAAAGCCTTTCGATGCACAGCCAGAGGCCGCTGAACTGACCCGCCCGCCGCTGCCGCATGAGCGGGTGCAGCAGACCTTCTGTGGCACCTAAGGGGGCTGGGCCTTAGCGCCGGTTGACCAGCGTGATGCCGACCGCGACAAGCACCAGCCCACCGATGATCTCGGGGCCGATTGGCTCATCCAGCACCAGCCAGCCCAAGAGCACCCCGAACACCGGCGAGAGAAACGAGAATGAGACCACGTCGGAGGCGGGGTAGCGTTTGAGCAGGAAGAACCAGAATAGATAGCCGATACTTGCCACCGCGAAGACCTGAAAGGCGAGCGCGGCCCAGTGGATCGGCGCCAGATCACGAATGAGCGGGCCGAAAAACGGGGTGAGCAAGAGCATGAGCACGGCGGAGATGGCGAGTTGGCTTGTCAATTGCACTTCCGCCGAGGCCCGGTCGAGCGGCGTTAGGCGCACCACCAGCGCGATCCCGGCCCAGAACAATGCGGCCAGCAGAGCCAGTATATCACCTGCAAGGCTGGCATGTTGGCCGGGCGAGCGGTCAAGCATCACCCAGATGACCCCGGCCATGGCCAGCGCCAGCCCCAGCGCGCGTATCCGGCTGAGCTGTTCACCCGGCAGCAGCCAGTGTGCAGCAACCGCCACGAAGATCGGCATCGAATAGAAAATGATCGAGGCGCGCCCGACCCCGGTGAGATCGAGCGAGATGTAAAGGCAGATGAATTCGGCGGTGAAAAAGATCCCCAGCAACGCCGCGCCGAGCCGTGCCTCGGGCGGGATGCGCAGTGAGATCCCGCGTGCCCGCACCCACAGGAGTACCACGACAAGCGCGCCAACCGAACGCAGCGCGGCGAGGAACACCGGCTGAAACCCGTCGGTGGCAACCTTGATAACCACCTGGTTAACGCCGAGGATCAGGGCGAACAGCACCAGTGCCGCCGCTCCGGTCGGGTCTATTGATTGTTTGCGTTCCATCCGAGCCATCAAGGGGCAGCATGGCGCAAAGGTCAATCCACGCCGTTACGTCGCATGCTGTGGTCGGTCGGGCGCGGCGTGGGCCGGTTGCGGTGGCGAAAGAAGCGCGGGTTGCGTTCGACAAACTCACCGATCAGGCGTTGTAGCCCCGCCGCCGAGCGCCCCTTGAGATAGGCCCAGCCCGCGAGCGCGCCAAACGCCGCCCCCGCGACATCGACGATCAGATCGTTCATCGTATCGACAAGCCCGGATTTCTGCATGTTGGTGCCGAAAAGATTGTCCATGGTGTATTCGAAAATCTCCCACAGCGCACCGATAGCCAGTGCAAAGCAAAATGCCAGCAGCGCCAGCGCGCCATGCGGTGCGGCAAAGCGGTCGCCCTGAAACAGCATAAAGACGAATACAAAACCGATCAGCCCAAAGCCCAGCGCGCTGCCGCCATGCATCACGACATCCCACCACCAGAACCGCTCATAAAAGCCGTAAACCTCGCCCAGAAACAGGGTGCCGCCGACAAATGCCACCACCGCGAGCATGAAGGAGGCCGGCACATGGATATCGGCCCAGCGCGCGACCAATGCCGGGGCGACCGACAGCGCCAGTGTGCTGAGCGCGATGAACACCAGCGAAAGCTGCCAGTTCCACAGCGCATCGCCCGCCGCGACAAGCAGCAAGGTCCAGATCAGCTTGGTCAACAGAGTTTGTTCGCGTAACATCCCGTGACATCCCCGCATTTGCGCCGCATATACCCACCATGAAGCCGTCACCCCTCAGAATTGCAAGTTACAACCTGCAAAAATGCGTCGGCCTTGATCTGCGGCGCAAGCCCGATCGATCGCTGGCGGTGATTGCCGGTCTTGGCGCGCAGATCGTGGTCTTGCAGGAGGCTGACAAGCGCCTGCCGCCGCGCCCGCCCGCGCTGCCGCGTGAGATGGCGCAGGCGCATGGCTGGCAGGTTGCGGGGTTCGGAAATGCCGGGGCACCGTTGGCCGGGTCGCTGGGGTTTCACGGCAATGCGATGCTGCTTGGCCCGGAAATCCACCTGCGGGAGAGCGCTCATATCGAATTGCCGGGGCTGGAGCCGCGCGGCGCGATCCGGGCCGAGCTCGACACGCCGCTGGGGCCGCTGCGCGTGGTCGGGGTGCATCTTGGCCTGATCCGGCGTCACCGGCTGATGCAGCTTGGGGTGATCGTGCGGCATTTGCAGCAATTGCCGCCCGCCCCCACCGTTCTGGCGGGTGATTTCAACGAATGGGGCACGGCGCGGGCGCTGGATCATGTGACGCAGGGCTTGCGGTTGCTGCCTGACCGCGCGAGTTTTCCGGCACCGCGCCCGGTTGCACCGCTGGACCGGTTCGCGCTGTCATCCGAGCTTGTCGCCCATGCGCACGGCACCCATAGCGCGCGGCCTGCGCGGATTGCCTCGGACCATTTGCCGGTCTGGGCCGATCTTATCCTCGCCTGAACGCTGTGCAATGGCGCGGGCGCGTGATACCCGGATCGTAACCGCCCCGATGAAAGGCCAGTTATGAATTTTCTGCAAATCACCTCGCTTCTCATCGTGCTGGCCGGCGCTTTTGGCACGGTCAATTACCTGCTGCTCAAGCTGCCCGGTGCGATTGGCATTCTGGTGGTCGCATTGCTGGCCAGTTTCGGGGTGCTGATCACCGATATGATCTGGCCCGCGCTGACCATTGCCGAGGCATCCCGCGAGATCATCACCGGGATTGATTTTTCCGATGCGCTTCTCGAAGGGATGCTGGGCCTTTTGCTGTTTGCCGGGGCGCTGCATGTAAAGCTGTCGGATTTGCGCGACGAGTGGAAGGTGGTGTTCCTGATGGCGACCATTGGCGTGGCGCTGTCCACGGCGGTTGTCGGGATCGGATTTTCGTGGCTGACCGGCGCGCCGCTGCTGGTGGCGCTGGTGTTTGGCGCGCTGATTTCGCCAACCGATCCGGTGGCGGTTCTCGGAGTGCTGCGCGAAGCCAACCTGCCGAAAAGCCTTGAGACCAAGATCGCGGGCGAGAGCCTGTTCAACGACGGTGTCGGCTATGTCGTGTTTCTGGTGCTGTTTGGGCTTGCCTATCCGCACGCCACGGCGCACCCGGACCCCGAAGGCGATACGGCCGCGTGGAGTGCGCTCATGCTTTTCGCGCGCGAGGCGGTGGGCGGTGCGGTGGTCGGGATCACGCTGGGCTGGCTTACCTTTCGGGTGATGCGGCTGATTGATGATTATGCGCTGGAGGTTCTTATCACGCTGGGGCTTGCGTTCGGCGGCTATCAGGTGGCGCTTTACCTGCATGTCTCGGCCCCGATCATGGCGGTGTGCGCCGGGTTGTTGATCGGCGACATTGGCGCGCGCCACGGCATGAGCGAGGAGACCCGCGGCTATGTCGAGGCGTTCTGGACCTTGATCGACGAGATATTGAACGCAGTCCTCTTCCTGCTGATCGGGTTCGAGGTGTTCGCGGTCGCGTTCGAGGCGAATTACCTTCTGATCGCGGCGCTTTCCATTGCGCTGGCGCTGGTGGCGCGGTTGGTGGCAGTGGCATTGCCGATCCTGTTGCTCAGACCGTTTCGCGGTTTTGCGCGCGGCACCATCCCGATCATGACATGGGGCGGGCTGAAGGGCGGGATTTCCGTTGCGCTGGCGCTGAGCCTGCCGGAAACCGAATGGAAACCGATGATCTTGATGGTGACGTATGTGATCGTCATCTTCTCGATCGTCATTCAGGGGCTGAGCATCACCCGGTTGGCCAACCGGATCGGGCGCGAACCAGACCTCGTTTGAGCGCAGCGGCGCAACAATGCCGAACATTCCGGAGTGAAAGGACCGCCATGCCGACCCCACCGACAGATCAACGGACACGCGCAGCGCTGGCCTTGCCCATCGCGCCGGACTTGCTGGGCGAACATGACGGGGCGTTCCGGTTCGAGGATCTGACGGCGCACCCGCCCGGCGGGGCGGCATGGATCGCCGCCGCGAAGGGGGCATCCGCGTTGGTTGCGGCGCCTGTGGTCACGCTCAACCGCGCGGTTCTGAGCGCGCTTGCCCCCGATTTGCGGCTTGTCTCAAGCTTCTCGGCCGGGGTCGATTACATTGATCTGGACGCGGCGCGGGATCTGGGGATCGCGGTGGCAAACACCGGCAGCCATGTGGCAGGCCCGACCGCCGAAATCACGCTGTTGTTGATACTGGCGGCGGCGCGTCAGGTGACCGGGGCGTTGAGTGCCGTTAAATCCGGCGCATGGGCGAATGGCCAGCGCCAGACGCCGCAAGGGATTACCCTGTCCGGGCGGACGTTGGGGATCGTCGGGCTTGGCCATATCGGGCGCGAAGTGGCGCGCCGCGCTGCCGGGTTCGACATGCGCATCATCTATCACAACCGCCGTCCGCTGGCCGCTGATCGCGCGATGGGGGCGCAGTATTGTAGCGATCTCGATACGCTTCTGGCGCAGGCGGATATTGTCAGCCTGCATTGCCCGCTGACGGCGCAGACCCGCGGCATGATCAACACCCGAACGCTTGCCCGGATGCAGGCGGGTGCGGTGCTGATCAATACCGCGCGCGGTGAATTGCTTGATGACGTGGCGGTGACAGAGGCGCTTGAGAGTGGTCATCTTGCGGCGGCGGGGCTGGATGTGTTTGCCAATGAGCCACGGGCGCACCCGTATTACATGGCGTCCGACAAGGTGTTCACCCTGCCCCATATCGGCACCGCCACACCGGGCGCGCGCCGTGCGATGGCCGCCGGGGCGCTGGACAATCTGGCCCGCTATTTCACGGGCCGTGACATTCCCGACCTGCTTGTGCAGGGTCGACCTGCAGAAGAGGAGCGAAACCGATGACCGAAAAGACCCGCCGTTTCCCGACAATCCACAACTCGCTGATGCGCTCCAACTCGAAAGCGTTCCTTTATGGCATGGGGCTGAGTGATGAGGAAATCGAGCGGCCGCATGTGGCGGTCGTTCATACCGGCGGGGAAATGTCACCGTGCAACATCCTGCTGGCTGGGCAGGCAAATCAGATCAAGACCGGCATTTACGGCGCCGGGGGCTATGGCCATGAGACGCCGGTTGTATCGGTGTCGGACGGGTTGACCATGGCGCATCCCGGGATGCGGTTTTCGCTCATTTCGCGCGAGTTGATCGCCGACAGTGTCGAAGCGACGATGCGGGCGCATTGCTTTGACGGGATTGCCGCATTGGGGGCCTGTGACAAGAACCTGCCGGGGTTGATGATGGGCATGATCCGGGTCAATGCGCCGGGGGTGTTCGTGCATGGCGGGGCCGCCCTGCCCGGTCGGGTGGACGGCCGTGATGTCACCGTGCTTGACGCGTTCGAGGGCATCGGCGCGATGATCGCGGGCGACATCAGCGAAGAAGAGCTGGACCGGCTGAGGCGCGTTTCGATCCCCACGGGGGCGCTTGTGCCGGGCAGTTCACCGCCAACACGATGGCGATGGTCTCAGAAGCGATTGGGCTTGCGCCCCTGGGCCTGTCGATGTTGCCTGCGGTTTATAGCGAGCGCCTGCATCGGCTGCGCGCTGCCGGGCGATTGGTGGTCGAGGCGATCAACGGCAACGGGCCGCGCCCGCGCGATATTGTCACCCGCACCGCTTTGGAAAACGCCTGCGCCATCGTGGCGGCGACGGGGGGATCGACCAACGCCGCGCTGCACATTCCGGCCATCGCCCACGAGGCCGGGATTGCGTTTGACCTTGACGCCGTTGGCGCGGTCTTCGCGCGCACCCCGTTGATTGGCGATCTCAGCCCCGGTGGGCCTTATCTGGCGCGTGACGTACACGAGATTGGCGGCACCGGGGTGATCCTGCGCGAATTGATGCGCGGCGGTTTTGTCGATGGCAGCGCGCTGACCGTGACCGGGCGGACATTGGCGGATGAGCTCGGCTCCGCAGGCGCGCCGGATGGCACGGTTGTCCGCTCGCTCGACACTCCGCTTGCCGCGACCGGGGGTGTTGTCGTGCTTAAGGGAAACCTGTGCCCGGATGGTGCCTTGCTCAAGGTGGCGGGGCTGAAATCGCTGCGCCATTCCGGGCCAGCCCGCGTGTTTGACGGCGAGGCCGCCTGTCAACGCGCGATAGAGCAGCGCGCCTATGAAAGTGGTGATGTGATCGTCGTGCGCGGTGAAGGGCCGAAGGGCGCGCCCGGCATGAAAGAGATGTTGGGCATTACCGCGTTGCTTTACGGCCAGAAGGCGGATGTTGCGCTGCTGACCGATGGCCGGTTTTCCGGCGCATCGCGCGGCATGTGCATCGGTTACGCCAGCCCGGAGGCCGCATCGGGCGGGCTTTTGGGCAAGGTGTGCGATGGCGATATCATCACCATTGATGCGCGCGCCGATCACGCCAGCATTACGTTGGAGGTCGCGCAGGACGTGCTTGCCGGGCGCAGTGCAGCCACGCTGGCACGCCGCAAACATGGTGGGTTGCTGGAAAAATACGCCGCCGTAGTGCGCAGCGCCAACAAGGGCGCGGTTACCCATTCCGGTGCGGTTGATACGTCTGGCGATCTTGACTGAGACGCGATGGCGGGTTGGCAATGGTGGGCGGGCGATGACGGGTGGGCCATGCATCGCCGCGCCCATCGTCAATGCCAAGCAAAGCGCCGCCGCCACGCCGCACGCGCTATAGTATTAATTGACTCCGATAGATTGTTTGATATCCATCAATGTCAGGAGCTGGCCCGTAAGCACTCGGGCTTGAAAGGGAGGATACCATGAAAACTCATCTTGGCGCGCTGAGCGCGCTTGCACTTGTTCTTGCCCCGTTCGCGGCGCACGCACAGGAAGTAACTTTGCGGCTGTCACATTGGATTCCGGCAGGGATTGCCCCGGCGAGCAAGGGGATCGCCCCTTGGGCGAAGGATGTCGAGGCGGCCTCAGACGGCCGGATCAAGATCCAGATTTTCCCGGCGCAGCAATTGGGCAAGGCACCCGATCACTATGACATGGCACGGCAAGGCATCGTCGATCTGGCTTGGGTCAATCCCGGTTATACCGCTGGCCGGTTCCCGATCTATGCCCTGACCGAAGTGCCGTTCATGGCCAGCAATTCGGTGCGTGGCGCCAAGGCGATTCATGAATGGTATGCGAAATACGGCGCGGCACAGGAAATGGGCGATGTGAAGGTCTGCTTCATTCATCCGCACGGCCCCGGTACGCTGCACTCCAAGTCCAAGATCACCAAGCCATCGCAAATCAAGGGGCTGAACGTCCGGCCTGCCCATGCCACGATGTCGCGGTTCATCAGCCTTCTGGGTGGCGGCCCGGTTCAGGTGCCAGCCCCCGAAGTGCGCGAAGCTCTGGCGCGCGGAACGGCGGATGCGGTCACCTTCCCGTGGGGCGCGATGTATGATTTCAAACTGACCAAGGAAGTCACCTATCATCTGGACATGCCGTTTTACATGTCGGCGCAGGTGATGGTGATGAACAAGGACAGCTATGCCAAGCTTTCGGATGAAAACAAGGCGGTGATTGACGCCCATTGCACGCCGGAATGGTCTTCGAAGGTGGCACAGGGCTGGTTTGACGACGATATGGCGGCGCGCGACAAGCTCAAGGCATCGCCCGATCAGACGCTTAGCGTTCCGACGGACGAGGAAGTGAGCGAATGGCGCACCGCCGCGGCACCGTTGATTGACGAATGGCGTAAAAACGTCGAGGCAACCGGCGCTGATGCGGATGCGATCCTCAAGGCGTATGAAAAGGCGCTGGATGATAACGACGCGCGTTATTGAGAACTGACGGGTGTGGGGGCCCCTGCCCCCACACGCTTTCAACCCAACGTCCAGACCGGGGGACATGACGATGGCTTCCACCCATGATCCGCGTGGCCCTGTTGATCGCGCGATTCAGATCATCGAACGGATCGCCGGTATTCTTTTGGCCATTGCCACGCTGTTGGTCGTGGTTTCCGCCATCGGGCGGTATGGCTTTGCCCGCCCTCTGCCCGATGCGTTTGATCTTTCGCGGCTCATTCTCGGGGTGGCAATCGCGTGGGGCATTGCCAGCCTTGGCTATCACGGCACGCATATCAAGGTTGACCTGTTGGCGCAGGCATTGCCCGAGCTGCCACGGCGCGCAATGAACGCATTCGCATGGGCTGTGCTGTTGATCTTTACCGCCCTGCTTGCCTGGAAAATCGGAGAGCGCACGCTGGCCGCCTTTGTCGGCGGCGATGTGACGATGGACCTGCGCCTGCCACACTGGCCGTTTTTCCTGATTATCTGGATCGGCATTGTTGCGGCACTGTTCACCACTGCCATCCGTATCTGGCTGATTATCGCGCGCGGGCGCGACTTGGACGAATTCGACGCCATCGACCCGGCGCTGCTTGAGGATAGTAAACCGAAATGAGCAACGAACTGATCGCTGGTGGCGGCTTTACCGTTCTGTTTGCGCTGATGATCCTGCGGGTGCCCATCGGGGTGGCGATGGGGCTGGTTGGTATTGGCGGTTTCGGCGCAGTGGTCGGGTTCGGCCCGGCGCTGAACCTGCTGTCGCAATCGCCGATCAGCACGATCACCGATTTCAACCTGACACTGATCCCGTTTTTCGTGCTGATGGGCGTGCTGGCGACAAATTCCGGCATGTCATCGGAGCTGTTCGGGGCGGGCCGGGCATGGCTGGGCGGGCTGAAGGGCGGGCTTGGGCTGGCTTCGGTCGGGGCCTGTGCGGGCTTTGCCGCGATTTGTGGCTCTTCGGTTGCCACGGCGGCGACGATGACCAAGATCGCCTATCCCGAAATGCGCAAGGCGGGCTATCCCGACGATGCCGCAACCGGGATCATCGCGGCGGGGGGCACGCTTGGCATTCTCATCCCGCCCTCGGTGGTGCTGGCGATTTACGGGATCATCACCGAACAGGATATCGGCGTGCTGTTCATCGCGGGGATCGTTCCCGGCCTGCTTGCCATCGTGATGTATATGCTGACCGTGCGGATCTGGTATGGCAGCCGCCTTCCCACCGGGGAGCGTTTCAACTTTACCGAGGCAATGCGGTCGCTTGGCGGGGTCTGGGCGGTGGCGCTCTTGTTCATTGCGGTGATCGTGTCGATCTATTTCGGGATCGTCACGGCGACCGAGGCCGCCGCCGCCGGTGCTTTCCTGACTGCTGTTATCGGGCTGATGCGCGGCAAACTTTCGCTTGGCACGTTGCTTGATTCACTGGTCGAGGCGCTGCGCACATCGGTGGCCATCTATGTCGTTCTGATCGGTGCGACGCTGTTCGGTTATTTTCTGGCCATCACCCAGGTGCCGCAAGAGTTGACCCAGTCTTTGCTGGATCTGGGGGCGGGCAAATACGGCACGCTGATCCTGATCATGCTGATGTTTCTGGTCATGGGGTGTTTTCTGGACGCGATGGCGATGATCATTCTGATGGTGCCAATCGTATTTCCGGTGGTGATGCAACTGGGCTTCGATCCGATCTGGTTTGGCGTGATCATCGTGATGACGGTGGAGCTTGGCCTGATTACACCGCCCGTGGGGATGAACGTTTTCGTGATCAACTCGATTGCGAGCAAGGTCAGTTTGCAACGGATTTTCAAGGGCGTGTTGCCGTTTGTTGTGGTGGATGTGCTGCGGCTGATCATTCTGATCGCGTTTCCGGCACTGGTGCTTTATCTGCCCTCCAGCATGAATTGACCCGATGAACCAAGCCATGCGTCATATCGAAGAGGTGTTGCCGCCGGATGATCTGACGGCGCAGGTGGCTTATCGGATTCGTCTGGTGCAGATTGCCGCCTACAAGAACTTCGAACGCTCGGTCACCGGCTTTGGCATTGCGCCGCGCTATTACGGGATGCTTAAATTCGTGGCCGCCAATCCGGGCATATGTCAGGCCCGTCTGGCCGAGGCGATTTATCTGGATCGCTCAAGCCTCGTGCCGATCCTTTCCACGCTGACCCGTGAAGGTTGGATCGAGCGGAAATCCGACCACGGCGACAGGCGCGTCCGGCAGGTGTTTCTTACCGCTGAGGGGGCGGCGCGGCTGCGACAGCTTGATGCCATGGCGGCGGCGCATGAGGCGCTTTTGACAGACGGTTTCGACGATGCGGAGCGCGCCACGTTTCTGCGGCTGCTTCAGCGGGCGGGCGACAACCTGCGCAGGTCCGAAGCCCTCGCCGATGGCGATGCCGCTTCGCAATGATGCGCCGCCGCCAGAGGGTGGCTTATGGCTTGACCCAGAGTTCCCGCTTGGTGCTGCAAAAGCATTCATAGCCGTCTTCCGTGATCAGGATCGGCTCGGTAATCTCAAGCCCGCCATCGTCAAGCCAGAGGGCGGGCATGAAATGGAACGTCATGCCCGGCTCAAGCACGGTGGTGTCGCCACGGCGGAAGGAAATCGTGCGTTCGCCCCAGTCGGGCGGGTAGCTGATCCCGATGGCATAGCCGCAACGATTGTCTTTCTCGAATCCGGCCTTGTTCAGGGTCTTGTTGAAGGCGTTGGCGATATCCTGCGCCTGATTGCCGGGTTTGGCCTGTTCCAGACCCGACTCGATCGCATCGAGCACAGCGGCTTCGGCGTCGCGGAATTTCTGTGGCACCTCACCGAAGAACAGCGTGCGCGACTGCGGGCATTGATAGCGCCGGTGCGCGCCGGCAATCTCGAAGAACGTCGCCTCTCCGGTTTCCAGCGGGCGATCATCCCATGTCAGGTGCGGAGCGGTGGCATCAAGCCCAGAGGGCGCCATTGGCACGATGGCGGGGTAGTCGCCCCAGAACCCATCGGCGCCGCGAATGCCGGTGGCGTAGATTTCCGCGATCAGGTCGTTCTTGCGCATCCCCGGTTCGGCGGTTTCCAGAATACAGGCGTGCATCGCTTCGACAATGCGGGCGGCGCGGCGCATGTATTCAATCTCGCGTTCGGATTTCACCGCGCGTTGCCAGTTGACCAGCCCGGTTGCATCCTTGAACCGCGCCTTGGGCAAGCCCTTGGTCAGCCGGTCATGGGCGGCGGCGGAGTAATAGTAATTGTCCATCTCGACGCCGATCTGCGCCGTCTCAAGCCCGAGTTCGGCCAGCAGTTTGGCCAATTCCTGCATCGGGTGCTTTTCGGGGTTCTGCACGAAGGTATCGTCATAGCCGCGAATGCTGGCCTCGTCCTCCATGAAGACCGTGCGGCCAGCGCCCAGCGCGTCCATCGCGCGGCCCCACCAGACCGGCTCCCCTTCGTGGGTGAGGATAACGCCTTGATAAACATAGAACGACCAACCGTCATAGCCGGTCAGCCACGACATGTTGGACGGATCACACACCACGATTGCGTCTAACCCGGCGGCGGCCATGGCGGCGCGGGTTTTGGTCAGGCGGCGCTGATATTCTGAGGTGGTGAAATTCTTTTCATAGGTCGTCATGGCGCGCCTTCCAGTTGCTTGATTGCCGCGAGGGCGTGGGTTGCAATGGCTGTGTCCTGAACGCCGGTTCCGGTAAGATCAGCGATGGAGATCTGTTGCGCGGTGGTGCGGCCAATGGCAGGAGTGTTCAGCATCTCGCCCAGTTCAGCAAAGTGGCGCTGCGCATCAATCACACCAGCGTCAAGCGCATGTCGCAATTCGCCCATCTGGCGGGTTTGCGACAATCGGTCGGGGACATAAAGATCGGCGCGGGCAAGGCAGGCAGGGTCAAGTTCGGACTTGCCGGGCTGATCGGACCCCATCGCGGTGATGTGCTGACCGGGGCGCAGCCAGTCGGCCATCAGGATCGGCGCGGTTGCGGGGGTGGTGGTGACAATCACGTCCGCCTGCGCCACGGCCTGCGCGCAATTCTCGGCCGGGGTGACATCAATCCCAAGCGTGGCCGCCGCCTCTTGCGCGGCTTGGGCCGCCTTGGCCGGATCGCGCGCCCAGATGGTTGCACGCTCGATCGGGCGGACAAGGCAAAGCGCGCGCAGTTGCATTTGCGCCTGCACGCCCGCGCCGAGGATCGCGGCGCATTTGGCATCCGCACGGGCCAATGCGCGCGCCGCCACGGCCCCGGCGGCAGCGGTGCGCAGATCGGTCAGATACCCATTATCCAGAAGCACCGCCTGCACCCGCCCGGTTTCAGCCGAGAAAAGCACCATAAGGCCGGAGGTCGATGGCAGGCCTTTTGCCGGGTTGTCGAAGAAACCGGGGGAGACCTTGACCGCGAAGCCGGAAAAACCGGGCAGATAGGCGGTCTTGATATCGACCTCGCCATTCACCTGCGGCAGGTGCATGGACAGGACCGGCGGCATGACAACGCCGTCGCCTGCCGCCAGCGCGCGAAAGGCGGCGTCAATGCAGTCGACCGCCGCCAGATCAAGCGGCACGGCGGCGCGCAGGCGCGCTTCATTAAGGACAGTCACATCAGGCATCGGCTTCTTCTCCGCAAATCAGACGTTTGTGGGCGGTCATGTCGATGTTTCCGCCGCTCAGGATGGCAACGACCGGCCCGGTAACGGCGATTTTCCCGCTCAGAAGTGCCGCCACGCCGACCGCACCCGCACCTTCGACAATCTGGCCTTCCTGCGCGTAGCAATGGCGGATGCCTGCGGCAATTTCAGCCTCGTCAAGCAGCACGACATCATCGACAAGGGCGCGGGTCATTGCGAAGGTCAGTTGGTTCTCCAGCCCGATGCCACCGCCGAGCGAATCCGCCAGTGTCGGCAGTTCTTCCACCTCAACCGGATGGCCCGCCGCCAAGGACGCCTGCATCGCGGCACCGCGTTCCATCGAGATGCCGATGATCCGCGCATCCGGTCGCCGGGCCTTGATCGCCGCCGCCACACCGGAAATCAGCCCGCCGCCCGACAGTTGCACGAGAACCGTGCTCAGGTCTGGCACCTCGTCAAGAATTTCAAGCCCAAGCGTGCCCTGCCCCGCGATGACATCCGGGTGATCAAAGGGGGGATCGTTGTCATGCCCTCGCTGGCGATCAGGCGGTTCACCTCGTGCTGCGCTTCGTCTTGCGAGCGGCCAATGATGCGTATCTCGCCACCTTGCGCTGCGATGCCGTCAATCTTGGCTTGCGGCACCAGTTTCGACATGCAGATGATGGCCCGCGCCCCTGCCGACCGGGCGGCATAGGCCAACGCCCGGCCATGATTGCCGGTGGAGACCGCGATGATCCCGCGCGCGCGGGCATCCTGTGACAAGGACAGAACGGCATTGGTTGCCCCGCGCAGCTTGAAACTGCCGGTGATCTGCTGATGTTCCATCTTCAAATGCACTGGCTGCCCGGTAAGCGCGGTGAGCGATGGGGAGGTTTCGGTGAAGGTGCGCCGGACATGGCCCGCGATGCGGGATCTGGCGGCTTCGATGTCGGACAGGGTAACAAACGGTGCCGTCACTATGCGATCCTACCTTTTAGCCATGGGAAATCAAACAGCCGCAAAACGCCGCGAGGGGGCGGACCCAAGCCCGCCAAACCGCGCCGCGCCCGGAACATTGCCTGATTGGAGCCGACCACAGGTTCGCCAAGCCGCGGCTTGATTATCGGCAAGCTTGAAACGGGTTGCGCGCACACTGTTGATCCCTTGCTGTTCAAAATACGCTAGCATCGGTTCGGTGGTTTTCACAAGACAAGGCGTTAGCGACGCGTTTCAAGCGCCCGCACGCCCGTCAGGGCCGCGCAACAGGGTGCAACCACCGGCACGCCGACACGGATAGCAGGCTTTGGCGGACGTCAGTTGGTCACGACGCTGTCGTTCACAGTTTCACAACAATTGACAAGCCGACTTGCCAGACCTCATGAAGAGGGCATGAAGACACATCGCCTCGACAAGACCGATCTCACCCTGCTTTCGGCCCTCGCCCGGAACGGACGGCTGAGCAAAAGCGAGCTGGCCCGCCGGGTAGGGCTTGGCCCGACATCGTGCTGGGAAAGGATGCAGCGGCTTGAGCAGGCCGGGGTGATCACTGGCTACCGGGCCGAATTTTCGCTGCGCGCGCTTGGCCCGTCGGTCACCGTTTTCGTGATGATCGAGCTGGGCGAACACCGGGCGCAGAATTTCGACCGGTTCGAGCGCGAGATCGCGCGGCATGACGAAATCACCGGCTGCTGGGCGCTTGGCGGCGGCTTTGACTACCTCGTGCAGGTCGTCACCCGCGACATCGACAGCTATCAGACATTGATCGAAACCGTGCTGGAACAGCGCGCCGGGGTGACTCGTTATTTCAGCTATATCGTCACCAAGCCGGTGAAAGATGCCCCGCCGCCGTTCGAAACCCTCTCTCAGAGCTGAGGCGTTTTGCCGAAGAATTTTCGGCAAGCCGGTATGAAACCGCGAAGAACTCTCGCCGCGTCTTGGGCTAGAGTGCGCGCAGACAGCCCCCTTCTTTTTCACATGAGGCCGACGTGTCCGAGACAATCAACCGCGACCACCCGCTTGTTGCCGCGCTGAGCGACCCTGCCCTGCTGCGAACGAAAGCCCATCTGAATGGCCAATGGAGCGCTGCGGAAAATGGTGCCACGGGTGCCGTCACCGACCCGGCTGACGGGGCCGAGCTTGGCCATGTGGCCGCTCTGAGCGCCGATGATGCCGTCCGCGCGGTTGATGCCGCCCACGCGGCCTGGGCCGGCTGGGCCGCGCTGCTGCCACAGGAACGCACCACCATTCTGCGGCGCTGGTTCGACCTGATGGTTCAACACCGCGAGGATCTGGCGCAGATCATGACTGCCGAGCAGGGCAAGCCGCTTTCGGAATCGCGCGGCGAGATTGATTATGCCGCTGCTTTCATCGAATTTTACGCCGAGGAAGCCCGCCGCCCGAATATCGAAAGCGTGACCTCGCATTTGCCCGATGCAGAGGTGGAAATCTGGCGCGAACCGGTTGGCGTGGCGGCGCTTGTCACGCCGTGGAACTTTCCGGCAGCGATGTTGACCCGCAAGGCCGCCGCCGCCCTTGCCGCCGGTTGCAGCGTGGTGGCGCACCCGTCGCATGAAACCCCGTTTTCCGCCCTTGCCCTGGCCGAGCTTGGCCAGCGCGCCGGGCTACCGGACGGTGTGTTCAACGTCATCACCGGCAGCGCATCCGAAATCGTCGGGGCGTGGATGAAGGATACCCGCATCAGGGCGGTATCATTCACCGGCTCAACCGAAGTGGGCCGCTTGCTCTACCGGCAAGGGGCGGACACGATCAAACGACTGGTGCTTGAGCTTGGCGGCCATGCGCCGTTCGTGGTCTTTGCCGATGCCGATATGGGCCGCGCGGTGGACGAGGCGATCAAGGCGAAATTCGCCACCTCCGGGCAGGATTGTCTTGGCGCGAACCGGTTTTTCATCGAACGCTCCGCCTACACTGCTTTTTGCGACGCCTTTGCCGCGCGCACAAAGGCGCTTAGCGTAGGGCGCGGCGCGGATGACCCGGATATTGGCCCGCTGATGAACGCCAAAGCGGTGGCCAAGCAGCAAGAGCATGTCGAGGATGCGCTGGCCAAGGGCGCGCGTTTGTTGTGCGGCGGCGGTATCCACCCGGCGGGCCCGCTTTTTCGAGCCAACGGTGCTGGCCGATGTGCCAAATGACGCAAAAATCATGCATGAGGAAACCTTTGGCCCGGTCGCCGCCATTGCCGCCTTCGACACAGAGGAAGAGGCGATCAGCCGTGCCAACGACACCGAATATGGCCTTGTCGCCTATCTGCACACCCAAGACCCGCGCCGGATTTACCGCGCCAGCCGCGCCATGCGCTTTGGTATGGTGGCGGTCAACCGCACCAAAGTCACCGGCGCGCCGGTCCCGTTTGGCGGCATGAAACAATCCGGGCTGGGCCGCGAAGGTTCACGCCTCGGGCTGGAAGCTTTCACCGAAGTCAAATACGTCTGCCGCGACTGGGCCTGAGTCCCGCGCGGCACGCAAACCGAATGAAAAAGGAGCGAAGAGCATGAACAAACAACTGACCAATGACCAACTGAGCGAGTGGGATCACGACCACTTTTTCCACCCCTCCACCCATCTGGGCCAGTTCGCCCGCCGCGAGCTGGGCAACCGGATCATCACCGGCGCCAACGGGGTGCGCATCACCGACCGTGAGGGGCGCTCCTCGCTCGACGCGTTTGCCGGGCTTTATTGTGTGAACGTGGGTTACGGACGCACCGAGATTGCCGACGCCATCGCCACGCAGGCGCATGAGCTGGCCTATTATCACTCCTATGTCGGGCACGGCACCGAAGCCTCGATCACGCTCTCCAGAATGATCGCGGAGCGCACGCCGGACGGGCTGAACCACACCTATTACGGGCAGTCCGGCTCGGACGCGAACGAGACCAACATCAAGCTGGTCTGGTATTACAACAACATCCTTGGCCGTCCGGAAAAGAAGAAGATCATCTCGCGCTGGCGCGGCTATCATGGCTCGGGGTTGATGACTGGCTCGCTGACCGGGCTGGCGGGTTTTCACAACAAGTTCGACCTGCCCCTGCCCTACGTCAAACACACGGTGGCACCCTATTACTACCGCCGCGACGACCTGAGCCAGAGCGAGGAGCAATTCGTCGCCCATTGTGCGGCAGAGCTTGAAGCGTTGATCGAGCGCGAAGGGGCCGATACCATCGCCGCCTTCATCGGTGAGCCGGTGCTCGGCACGGGCGGGATCGTGCCGCCGCCGGCGGGTTATTGGGACGCCATCCAAAGCGTGCTGCAAAAGCACGACATCCTGCTGATCGCCGATGAGGTGGTCACCGGATTCGGCCGCCTTGGCACCATGATGGGCTCTGCGCATTACGGGCTGAAGCCCGACATCATCACCATCGCCAAGGGGCTTACCTCGGCCTATGCGCCGCTTTCCGGCTCGGTCATTTCCGACAAGCTGTGGCAGGTGCTGGAACGCGGCACCGACGAAAACGGCCCCATCGGCCATGGCTGGACCTATTCCGCCCACCCGATTGGCGCCGCCGCCGGGGTGGCCAACCTGAAGCTGCTGGATGAACTTGACCTTGTCGCCAATGCCGCCGATGTCGGGCGCCACCTCAACACCGCGATGAAAGATGCCTTGGGCGATCACGCCAATGTGGGCGAAATTCGCGGCGAAGGCATGCTCTGCGCGGTTGAACTGGTCAAGGACCGCGATGACCGGGTGTTCTTCGATGCGTCCGAGAAGGTCGCCCCGCGTGTCGTCGCGGCGATGCTCGACCACGGCGTCATCGCCCGCGCCATGCCGCAGGGTGACACCATCGGCTTCGCCCCGCCCCTGTCGCTGACCCGCGAAGAGGCCGACGAAGTGGTCGCGGCAACGGCCAAGGCTGTTGCCGAAATTCTGGGATAACCCCCGGAACAACTCATGATCGGCGGAGGAGCATAAACGCTGTTCCGCCGGTTTTGTGTAAACCCAGTCTCTCTTGGATGTATGGTGGTGGGGCACCGATGAACTTGAAGCGGGTAGCGGGGGCCGATGCCTTCAATATGGGACAACCTGATCAGGTATTAACCACGTGGCGTTGACTGGTCCAAATATATTCATCAAGCGCGTAATGTAGTACTGCCATCCGCGCTGATAAAAGAAGCCATACTTAATTTCGCTCTTGGGAAGTGCTTCCAACCCAGCAGCAAATCCAATACCTCCTGATCCGTCCGGATAGCGACACTGCCAGTCCTTTTTATCCAAGATCATACAGTCGGTTTGCTTATGAAGCACGGGAAGATCACCGACGCGATAGGTTACTTGGTTCAACGCCATGTTAACGGAATAGCGGGTCTTGCCTCCTGCTATTATCTCGCAACTACGTATTGATTTTCGCAGTTGTTCGGTGGTCATCCCGATTTCTTCCGCGAAAGCCAATGGGGCAACCACAGCATCATTCGCACAGCGAGCTGAGTAACTTTGGATTTCCTCGCGTGAGAATCCCGGAAACCAATACAATACCCCAAAGAAGAGGACGGCGATCATAACACCAATATTGTCATTACGTTCCAAAGTGGATTCCAAACGTTTCCCCGAAAGGTAAATCTGAATATCGGCGTCTGTCCACAAAAGGTTGGAGCGGGTAGCGGGAATCGAACCCGCGCGTTCAGCTTGGGAAGCTGACAGGCTACCATTACATCATACCCGCCGCGCCGCCCTGAATACTGATGCGGACCTCCGGGCGCAAGCCCTCTCCTGTTGCGCGCACCGAAAATCCCATCCTCGCCCGCCTGCCCTGTGGCTCGCGCCCCGCCACTCCCCCAAAGTGCCCCGAGGATGCCCGGTATAGCCGCGCCTCATCTGTCGTTCCCGCGCGGCCCATCCGCTTCATTTTGCCGAAAATATCCCCGCCGGAGGCTCCGGCACATGACAGCCCGCGCACCACCTGCCGCGCCGGGGCGATGCCGCTTATCGCGCGATGACGATATCCGCGCGCAGCCCGCCCAAGCTATCGCTTTCGCCCAGCCGCAGCACGCCGCCATGTGCGCGCGCGACATCCGTGGCGATCGACAGGCCCAGCCCGACGCCGGAACCACGGTTCTGATTGCGCGCCTCGTCAAGCCGGGTGAACGGGCGCAGCGCCTCTTCGCGGCGCTCGGGCGGAATGCCCGGCCCGTCATCCTCCACCCGGATGCGCAGGCTTTTCGCGGTCAGTTCAACCGATACCTCCGCCCGCCCACCATAGCGCACGGCGTTGGTAACAAGGTTCTCCACCGCCCGCCGGATCGCCACGGGTCTCAGCCCGACCTCACCTTCGCCGATGGCTGCTTTCAACTCCACCGGATTGCCCGCGCGCTGGCAATCATTGACAATCTGGCGCACCAGCGCCACCGGGTCGACCTTCTCTGCCTCCCCTTCCGAGGCATCGCGCACGAAGCTCAGGAATTCGTCCAGCAGGCGTTGCATTTCCTCGACGTCGCGCTCCAGCGGCTCGCGGTCGTCATCGTCAAGCAATGACAGCCCCAGCTTCAGCCGAGTGAGCGGCGTGCGCAGATCATGGCTAACCCCCGAGAGCATCAGCGTGCGCTGCTCCATCTGCCGCTCGATCCGCGCCCGCATATCAAGAAACGCACTGCCCGCCGCACGCACTTCGATGGCGCCTGTTGGCCGATAAGGCACATGCCGGCCCCGGCCAAATGCCTCGGCTGCACGGGCCAACCGCTTGATCGGGCGCAATTGATTGCGCAGGTAGATGAATGCGATCATGGTCAGCAGGACACCGAAAAACAGCATATTGGCATAAAGCTGATGCGGGTTGCGCGCCGATATCCGCTCTCGGTCGAAGCTCATTTCCAGCGGCCCGTCCGGACCGGTCAGGAACACCCGCACATCATGATCGTCCGGCAGGTCCACCGCCAACAAACCCGGCAGGCGTGCGCGGAATTCTTCAAGGATGATCAAGCCCGAGAAATCATACCAACGCCGGTAATTGGCCTTTGGAACGGCCGCCTCCGGCACCTGTTTCACGGTGATCTGAAGCGCGCCTGCGATCTGCTTGCCGCTGAAGTTCGCCTGCTGCGGCGCCAGGGAACGGCTCACCAAGATCAGCTCGCGGCTGGTGCTGACACTCATCTGCCGTGTGACGCCTTCGAAATGGCGTTGCGCAAAGACGATGGAGACCACCAATTGCAACAGAACCACCGGCAGGATCAGGATAAGCGCCGCCCGCCCATAAAGCGAGCGCGGCATATAGCGTTTGAGCCATCCGAAAAACATGCCTATTCCTATCCCTGAACCCGCCAACAAGGAAGAGCGATGCAGCCCCCCGACGATTTCAACCCGACACCCGGCACGCCTGTCACACTTGAGCCGGGGATTATCCGTATCCTATGCCCGAACCCCTCGCCGATGACCTATCGCGGCACCAATACCTATCTTGTCGGCACGCAAAAGCTTGCCTGTATCGACCCCGGCCCCGAAATTGAGGCCCATCTTGCCGCCATTCTCGCCGCCCTGAAGCCGGGCCAAGAGATCAGCCACATCTTCGTCACTCATTCTCATGTCGATCATTCGCCGCTGTCACGCACGCTCGCCGCCCGGACCGGCGCGCCGGTGCTGGCTTACGGCGATTGGCAGGCCGGGCGCTCCGCTGTCATGCAGCAGCTTGCCAGCGAAGGTCTTGCCGGTGGCGGCGAGGGCGTTGATGCCGCATTCACGCCCGACATAACGCTGACCGATGGGCAGATCACCGAAGGCGACGGCTGGGCGCTCAGGGCGATCCACACACCGGGCCATTATGGCAATCATCTCTCATTTGCGCTCGGTGATGCGCTGTTTTGCGGCGATCACGTCATGGGCTGGGCGAGTTCGCTGGTCTCCCCGCCCGATGGCGATCTGACCGATTTCATGGCTTCCTGCGCCCGGCTGCAACGCGAGAGCTGGCGCGTCTTCCACCCCGGCCACGGCGCGCCGATTGCCGACCCCGCCGCGCGGCTTAACTGGCTGGTGGCGCACCGGGGCATGCGTGAGGCCGAAATCCTCGCAGCCCTCGCAAACGGCCCCGCCACCGCCTTCGCCCTCGCCAGCGTCATCTACACCGATGTGCCCCCTGCCCTGCTCGGCGCGGCCAGCCGCAACGTCTTCGCCCATCTTATTGACCTCGCGGGGAAAAACCGCGTCACAGCAGCGCCCAACCTCTCTGCCGACGCCACATTCACCCTTGCCTGAACACAGCCCGAAATTTCCCCTCCATTTCTTCCAAATGCCTCTGGACGGACCCGGACCGGATTGCTATATCACGCCGCACGGTTCCGGCGTAGCTCAGCGGTAGAGCAGTTGACTGTTAATCAATTGGTCGTAGGTTCGATCCCTACCGCCGGAGCCAAAATTCCCTAGAAAATCAGAAAATTAAGCTAAACCGCCTCAGGCAGGTTTGGCGGATTTTGGTGTGGGGGAATAACTGGGGTAGCGGGCTGCACTTCTTTGCATGTCATGCAGTGCGGCAATACAGATTCCCTTACGCCCCTGCCGTACTTGGCTTTGCGCTTGGCGGGTATAGCGGGCGGGTGGCGCTAGGTGCGACAGTGCAGCCGACCCGCTAAAGGGTCGGGTGTCACCGCGTTCTGGACACAGTAGGCCGCCCCCTTTCCAGCCCTTCGGCAATCGCCGGCGCGGTCTGTTGGGGGGTTATCGGCATGTGTTTTGCGCCCGAGACTCAGGCGGCGCGCTGGCCGGGTTTGCCGCGGCCCGATCCGCGCCGACGGTTCTGACCGCCGCCGCCGGGTTTGCCGCCGGGTTTGCCGCTGTGGCGTTGGCCGCCTCCGCCACCACCGCCGCCTCCGCCGCCACCACGGCGGCGTTGCGGTTTGGCGTCGGGCTGCACTTCCCATGCCCGCCCGGAGGCGACAGGGATTGCAACCCCCATCACCTTCTGGATCGCTTTCAACTCGCCCATTTCTTCGGGCGCGCAGAATGCCACTGCGGCCCCGTCGGCACCGGCACGGGCGGTGCGGCCAATGCGGTGGACATAGTTGTCCGGCACATTCGGCAGATCGTAGTTGTAGACATGGCGCACATCGGGAATATCAAGCCCGCGCGCGGCCACATCGGTCGCAACCAGCACCCGCACTTCACCCGCCTTGAATGCCTTGATGGCGCGCTCACGCTGGCCCTGGCTTTTGTTGCCGTGAATCGACTCGGCCGCGAACCCGGCCTTTTCAAGATGCCGCTTCAGTTTTTCAGACCCATGCTTGGTGCGCCCGAAGACCAGAGCCAGTTCGTCGCGATGCGCATCGAGCAATTCAATCAACAGTGCCGATTTTTCGGTCTTGGCGATGAAATGCACCGACTGGGTGATCTTGTCCGCCGCTTTGCCGGGGGGCGACACCGCGATCCGCTCGGGGTTGTCGAGATAGCTTTGCGCCAGTTCGTTCATCTGTTTGGGCATGGTGGCCGAAAACAGCATCGTCTGGCGGCGCGCGGGCAGCAGTGCCGCAATCTTGCGCAGGGCATGGATGAAACCCATGTCAAGCATCTGATCGGCCTCGTCCAGCACCAGAAAGCGGGCTTGCGCAAGTGTGAGCGCTCGGCGATCCAGCAGGTCGAGCAAGCGCCCCGGTGTGGCGACAAGAATATCGGTGCCGCGCGTCAGGCGGTTGATCTGACCATTGATGCCAGCGCCGCCAACGACAAGGCCCACCTTCATCGGCGTGCCTTCAACCAGATCACGCAGGCTTTCGGAGATTTGCTTGGCCAATTCGCGCGTGGGGGCCAAAATCAAACCGTGCACGGATTTGGCGGCGGGTTTGTTGCCCGCTTCCATCATCCGGGCCACCAACGGCAGCCCGAAGGCAAGGGTTTTGCCGGTGCCGGTCTGCGCCAGCCCCATGACATCGCGGCCCTCCATTGCAAAGGGAATGGCCTGCGCCTGAATCGGGGTGGGAGTTTCCAGCCCAAGCTTCACAAGCCGGGTTTTAAGGTGTTTGGGCAAGCCCATTGTATCGAAATCGTTCATAGTGTCCTTTCGGGCGGACGCATCGGCGCACCACCACAAATTGCGGGTCTCCGGCCACCAAGACTGGCAGCACGGCATCGGGGTTGCGTCAGATGATCTCACGAGCGGGCCTCAAGCCCTGCTCGCCGTCCTGACGCTTGAACCCACGCGTGATTTTGGGAACATTGTTCGACGCTCCCTGAGGGTGCCGTATTGGCGGGTGTTGACCCGTCGGGCACCTCCGGCCTGCTCACGCGGCAGGAGCGTCGGTTGCGGCACAGATGTGGCCTTGGGCGGGGAAAGTCAACCTGTCATCGTCTCCGGTCTGGAATTCGCGGGCGACTGCGGCTAAATGGAACCGCCGGTAAGCAAAGCGCCATCGGTGCAAGACTAGGCGCGCGAGGGGCGCGAGGGGCACGAGGCCAATGACCGAAACCATCACCGAACGCTGTGAACTCAAAGGCCTGCGGATGACCGGCCAGCGCCGCACCATTGCTGCCGTGCTGGAAGAGGCCGACGACCACCCCGATGTGGAAGAGTTGCACGCCCGCGCCAATGCCCGCGATGCCGGTATTTCCATCGCCACAGTTTACCGCACGGTGAAGCTTTTTGAGGAGGCAGGCATACTTGACAAGCTGGAGTTTGGCGATGGGCGCGCGCGCTATGAAGATGCCGACCGCGAGCATCACGATCATCTGATCGACATGCATTCCGGCGAGGTGATCGAATTTGTCGATCCCGAAATCGAAGCGCTTCAGGAGAAGATCGCCGAGAAGCTTGGCTATCGGCTCAAGGGCCACAAGCTTGAGCTATACGCGGTGCCGATCAACGCGCCAATGAAGAGCCGTTAAGCCCGCCCGCATATCCATCTGACCTTGCACCGCCTGGAGATTTGCGCTTTGGCAGGCAGGCAAAGCATCGAGCGGAAGGCAACACATGCAAAACGAGAATTTTCGCGGGATTACCTTTCTCGTCGTGGCAATGGGCTTTTTCGCGCTGACCGACACATTCGTGAAGCTGGGCGCCGAGGTCATGCCAAAGGGGCAGGTTCTGTTTTTTCTGGGCGGTGGCGGCGCGGTTATCTTTGCCGGGCTTACCCGGCTGCGCGGCCATGCGATTTTTGCCCGTGACTTTCTGAGCCGCGGTTTGATCCTGCGCAATGTGGCCGAAATCACCGCCACGTTCAGCTTTATCACCGCGCTTTCCACGGTGGGCATTTCGCAGGCCTCCGCCATTATTCAGGCGATGCCGCTGGTGGTGACGCTGGTGGCCATCGTGCTTTTGCGCGAGCGGGTCGGCTGGCGCCGCTGGGGGGCCATATTCGTTGGGCTTGTGGGGGTGCTGGTGATCCTGCGCCCCGGTATGGCGGGGTTTGATATGAACGCGCTCTGGGCGGTTTCGGCGCTTTTTGCGCTGTCGATCCGCGATGTCTCCACCCGGTTGGCCCCGGATAAGACACCCTCCACCCGGATCGCCTTTTACGGGCTGTTGATGCTGGCACCGACCGGGGCCGTGCATATGGCACTTGTCGCGCCGCCCGTGGCGATGGACGGCCATTCAATCGCACTGATGGCCGGGGCCGTGTTGGCGGGCGCTGTGGGCTATTACACCATGGTGGCCGCGATGCGGCTGGGGGAAATTTCCACCGTGGCGCCGTTTCGCTATTCGCGCATTCTGTTTGCACTGATCATTGGTTACACGGTGTTCGGTGAGCGCCCGGATATCTGGACCTATCTGGGGGCGGCCATTACCATAATTGCAGGGGTCTATGCGTTCTGGCGCGAAGCCCGGATCGCACGCAAGACAAGGTTGATGACGGAAGGAATAATCGCATGAAAGCCAAGGTCACATGGGTGGAGGCGCGCACTTTCGTCGGTACCACCGAGTCGGGCCATTCCATCGCCTTCGGCGCGGCGCATGGCGAGGATGGCAAGAAGCCCGGCCCCTCTCCGATGGAGCTTCTGCTTCTGGGCGCGGGGGTTGCTCGGCCTATGACGTGGTGCTGATCCTTGAGCGCGGGCGCGAACAGATCGAAGATGTGCTGGTCGAGCTTGACGCCGACCGGGCGGAGACCGATCCAAAGGTCTATACCCGCATTCACATGCATTTCATCGTCAAGGGTCGCGCGCTGAACCCCGCCAAGGTGGAGCGTGCGGTGGCGCTGTCGATTGAAAAATACTGCTCTGCGTCGGCCATGCTGGGCGCAACGGCCACGCTGACCCATGATTTCGAGATTGTCGATCTGGGCTGACCCGGTTCAGCTTCGTGCCCGGTCGCGTGCCGCCGCCGCGCTGTCACGCCGGTCCACCACAAAGCGCCACCATGGCGACGCGATTGCCATGAACCACGGCACGCCGCCAATGTGATAGGGGCGGCTTTCCAGCCGGGTTTCGGCAAACGCAGTCGCCCCGTCCGGGTCACCCAGCGCACGCAGCGCCGCCTTGCGCCCCAGCCAGGGCGACAGGGCCACGCCATTGCCGCAATAGCCATAGGCGAAATGCACCCCCTCATGCACGCCGACATGCGGCGTCATCGCAAAGGTAAACCCGACATATCCTTGCCAGCTATGGGTCAATCGCCACTCCGCCGCCTCGGGCCAGATTTCCGCCATGGTGGCCTGTAACCGGCGCGCCGCCGCTTCATGGCTGATCGGCACCATCGCCGCGCGCCCGCCAAACAGGATACGCTTGCCATCCGGGCTGGGCCGGAAATAGGAATGGCGCGCGCGGGTTTCGACCATCATCCGCCGCCCCGGTGCCAGCCGGTCAATCACACCTGCGGGCAATTCCTCGGTCGCGACGATGAAGCTCGGGATGCGAAAGATGCGCCGCGCCAGAAAGCGATTTACCGTGCCGGTGTAGCCATTGGTGGCCCAGACCACGCGGCGCGCCCATGTGCTGCCTTTTTCCGTCTCCAGCCGGAAGCCATCGCCCTCCGGCGTTAGCCCCGTGACGCCACATTCGGCGCAAATCTCCACCCCTGCCGCCTGCGCACGCGCCAAGAGCGCGTCATGCGCCTTGCGTGGTTGCACCGCGCCATGGTCGGGAAAATGAAGCCCGCCGAAATAACGCTCCGTGCGGATATGCGCCTGCATCTCGTCAGCGTTCAACCACTCGATCCCTTGCGGCGCGAACCCGTTCAGCAAATCGGCCTGCCGCCTGAGGCTCTCATGCTGCGCGCGGGTATAGGCCAGCATCACCCGCCCGGTATGCTGATACGCGCCCGCCGCCTCATGCAAGGCGCGGGTATGGGCATAGCCTTTGATCCCCTCATGCACCAAGCGCCCGGCCAGATCCGCCCCATAGGTTTCAAGCTCTTGCGCCAGTTCAGGGCGGTGCGGCGCGCCGATCATCCCGCCGTTGCGGGTGCTTGCGCCCTGCCCCGGTTGCCCGGCATCAAACACCGCCACTTGTGCGCCCTTCTCTGCCCCCGTCAGCGCCGCCGAAAGCCCGGTGAAACCACCGCCCACCACGGCAAGCTCCACCCGTTCCGGCGCGCGGGCGCATGGCGGCGGCAAGGCCGCGCCTTCCTCCCACCAGAACGGCGTTTTGATCAGGTCCATGCGCGCCTCCTTTTTCTGAAACAAAGTAAGTGCAAAACACAGGGAAAGATTCAACCTCTCGCGTTTGCGCAAACATCCTGCCTGCCCCTTTCCCTTGCACGGACGGGCGATTACAAGCCGCTCAAGCCCCGCAGCCAAGCCAAAGGATCAAACCCCATGAGCACCATCATCGATATCCACGCCCGCGAAATCCTTGATAGCCGGGGCAACCCCACGGTTGAGGTCGATGTGCTTCTGGAAGACGGCACCATGGGCCGCGCTGCTGTGCCTTCGGGTGCCTCCACCGGTGCTTATGAGGCCGTTGAGCGCCGTGACGGCGACAAGGATCGTTACTTGGGCAAAGGGGTGTTGGAGGCTTGCGCTGCGGTCAATGGCGAGATTGCCGATGAACTGGCAGGTTTTGACGCCACCGAGCAGGTGGCGGTTGATATGGCGATGATCGAACTTGACGGCACGCCGAACAAATCGCGGCTTGGTGCCAATGCCATTCTCGGCGTGTCGCTGGCGGTGGCAAAGGCGGCGGCGGATTTCACCAGCCAACCGCTTTATCGCTATATCGGCGGCACTTCGGCGCGCATCCTGCCGGTGCCGATGATGAACATCATCAACGGTGGCGAACATGCCGACAACCCGATCGACATTCAGGAATTCATGATCATGCCGGTCGCCGCCCCCACCCTCCGCGACGCCGTGCGGATGGGCTCGGAAGTGTTCCACACGCTGCAAAAAGAGCTGTCCGCCGCCGGGCTTTCAACCGGGCTTGGCGATGAAGGCGGGTTCGCGCCCGCGCTGGCCTCGACCCGTGATGCGCTTGATTTCGTGCTGAAAAGCATCGAAAAAGCGGGCTACACCCCCGGCGACGACATCGCCCTCGCGCTTGATTGCGCCGCGACGGAATACTTCAAGGATGGCAAATATGTCCTTGCCGGAGAAGGCAGAACCCTCTCGGCGGAAGAGAATGTCAGCTATCTTGAGGCGCTGGTGAACGACTACCCGATCATTTCAATCGAAGACGGCATGAGCGAAGATGACTGGGACGGCTGGCACATGCTTACCGCCACCTTGGGCGCACGGGTTCAGCTTGTCGGTGACGATCTTTTCGTGACCAACCCTGAGCGGCTGGCCATGGGGATCGAGCGGGCAAGCGCCAATTCGATGCTGGTGAAAGTCAACCAGATCGGCAGCTTGACGGAAACTCTTCAAGCGGTCGAGATGGCGCATCGCGCAGGCATGACCAACGTGATGTCGCACCGTTCGGGCGAAACCGAGGACGCCACGATTGCCGATCTCGCGGTGGCCACCAATTGCGGGCAGATCAAAACCGGCTCGCTGGCGCGCTCGGACCGGCTGGCGAAATACAACCAGTTGATCCGCATCGAAGAAGCCCTTGGCGAGACGGCGCAATATGCCGGGCGTTCGATCCTGCGTTAAAGCAAAGGGCGCGCCGATCACGACACGCCCTTAACGCTTTAGCTTGCGCACTGCCTCAGGGGCATGCGGCCCGGTAATAGGTGCCATCGCCGCGCGCATAGGCGCATTGGCCCGTATTGGCGTTCTGCGCCACCATGGTGCCAGCAGCAGCACCGGCGAGCGCCGAAATCACGGTCCAGTCCTTGTCTGCGTTCAGGGCTTTTGCCGCGATCAACCCGGCGGCAGCCCCGCCAGCCACACCGGCGACGGTGCGCGATTCGGGCGTTGAATTCACACAGCCGGCCAATGCCAATGCTGCGACGGTTGCGGTTAAAAATGACAGTTTTCGCATGGTGGTCCTCCATATTTCAATCGCATATGCACCGCCCGACCATGTTGGTGATGGGGCGCACAATTGCTGAAAAGGCAACGAACTTGGCGCAAAAAGGTTCCAACAGCTTCTGTTTGCGGGGCCGGCACACCCGATTGGAACGCACAGCAGGCAGTTCGGGTTGCAACACGTTCGCCCGGCATCATAACGTCACCCCATGCTGACCTTGCGCCAACCCGCCACCGCCGAAGATCACGCCGCAATCCGCGCGCTTTGCCGGGCCTATCGGGACCAGTTGACAGAGCGCGCCAGTGAGTGCCCGCAGATCGTTGAAAATTACTATGACCAAAGCTCTTACGAGGCGCTCCTCAAGCGGCTTCCGGCACTTCATGCGCGCCCCGATGGCGCGTTGTTTCTTGCGCTGATCGACGGCACGCCCGTTGGCTGTGGCATGACCCACCGGATTGATGCGGCCACCTGTGAAATCAAGCGGGTTTTCGTGTCGCCAGAAGCGCGCGGACATGGCGCCGCAACCGCGATTTTCGACGCCGCCATCACACAGGCGAAAGCCGACGGCTACCGTCTTATGGTGCTCGACACGATGATCTGGTTGCGCGAAGCCATTGCCCTTTACGCCAAGCTGGGGTTCGACGACGCCGCCCCGTTCTATGTGCCCGCGCCTGAGTTTGCGCCCTATATTCGCTTCTTTGCCCGCGCGCTTTGAGCGATGCGGCCAACCGGAAGATCAGCCTTCGGCTGTCACGTCATAGCCATAGATCCAGTCGAACTGGTGTATCATCCGTTCGGGAAAAAACCGCGCCGCCCCGCGCAGCACGCCATGCGCCACGACCCTGAGCGGGGCGGAACGCAGGTGATATTTCCACGCATTGCCATTTGCCGCGCGCACCACCCGGCTGGCGCGGGCAAAGCGGTGTTGCTGATAGCGTGCCAACCCGGCCGGGATGTCTGCGCCCGCGGCAACTGCGCTGGCAAGCGCCCAGGCATCCTCCAGCGCCATCGCCGCCCCTTGCGCCATGAAAGGCAGCGTCGGATGCGCGGCATCGCCTAGAAGCACCGCCCCCTCTCCATGCCAGTGCGATGCCACCTCATGCCGGAAAAGCCCCCAGAGATGCGCCTCCTCAACCCGGCGCAGCATGGCTTGCACCGCCGGGCCGAAACCGGCAAAGGCCGCGCGCAGGTTGGCCGGATCGTCGCGGTGAACCCAGCCCTCATCGGCCCAATCGGCGCGTTCCTGAACCGCCACGAGATTAAGCCATTCGCCACCGCGCAGCGGATAGCTGACCAGATGCGCCCCCGGCCCCATATGCACCCACGCCTCTGCCGGGCGGTTGGCCGTGTTTGGAATGACTGCGCGCCACGCCACCTGTCTGGTAAAGAACGGCACTGCAGGGCCGTTCAGGATCGGGCGGACAACTGAATGCAGGCCGTCGGCCCCGATCACCAGATCGGCATGGTATTGCGCGCCACTTTCCAGCTCCACAACCGGGGCGGCACCATCTTTGAACGTCGCCACCCGCGCGCCGGGTTCAATCACCGCTCCGGCGTCGCGCGCACCGCGTTCCAGAATTGAGATCAGATCGGCGCGGTGAACGAAGTAATACTGTTGATCCTTGAGCCGCGTGAGATCAAGCCGCGCCACTTGGCCGCCCCGGTAATCGTGCAACACCACGGCGCGCCCGCGCACCGCATCGCTTGCCAAAAGCGCCGGTTCCAAGCCCAGCCCACGCAGCACGGCAACGGCGTTGGGGCTCATCTGCAAACCGGCCCCGACTTCGGTAATCGCGGGCGCCTGCTCAAGCACGCGCACCCGCGCCCCGCGCAGCCCAAGCGCACAGGCGGCGGCCAGCCCGCCAATCCCGGCTCCGATCACGATAACATTGAGACCCGTCAAATCATCCATGCCCGATCATCCAACGGAAAACGCCGGAGCGAAAGCCCCGGCGCCATGTGATTCCACGGATTGTCATGCGCTCAGTCGTCGCGGTGAACCTTTTCGCGCCGCTCATGCTGTTCTTGCGCTTCAAGGCTCATCTTGGCGATTGGCCGTGCATCAAGCCGTTTGAGCGAAATCGGCTCTCCGGTGACTTCGCAATAGCCGTATTCGCCTTCTTCGATCCGGCGCAGCGCGGCGTCGATCTTGGACACCAGCTTGCGTTGCCGGTCGCGGGTGCGCAATTCCAGTGCGCGGTCTGTCTCTTCGCTGGCGCGGTCGGAAATATCGGGGATATTGCGCGTGCTGTCTTTCATCCCCTCGATGGTATCACGGCCCCCATCCAGCAATTCTTCGCGCCATGTGGTCAGCTTGCGGCGAAAATATTCAAGCTGGCGTTCGTTCATGAATGGCTCGTCCTCGGCGGGACGATAATCGTCCGGCAGAAAGGTTTCGGCTTTCATTTCGGCTCCCATTTTCTTGCCAAGCACAGTCATTGGCACTCCTCTCGCGCCTGCCTATTACTACCCTCCCCGAGGATTGTCACTACCCGAAAAAAGTGCATACCGGGGTTGTGAAAATTCGGGCCAGCCCCAAAGGGTTATCGCCGCCTGCTATCATCGCATTGCGGTAAGATAATGTCTCCTTTAGGGTGCGCTCGGACATCCGCAACCAATGGATATGCGCTATGAAATTCGACGGAACCTCCACTTATGTCGCCACCGACGATCTGAAAGTGGCGGTTAATGCCGCGGTGACGCTGGAGCGGCCGCTGCTGGTCAAGGGAGAACCCGGCACCGGCAAGACCGAGCTTGCACGGCAAGTCGCCGATGCACTGGGGCTGCGGATGATCGAATGGAACATCAAATCCACCACCAAAGCGCATCAGGGACTTTACGAATACGACGCGGTCAGCCGTCTGCGCGACAGCCAGCTTGGCGAAGAGCGGGTGCATGATGTGAAGAACTATATCAAGCGCGGCAAGCTTTGGGATGCGTTTGATGCCGATGAAAAGGTGGTTCTTCTGATCGACGAGATCGACAAGGCCGATATCGAGTTCCCGAACGATCTGCTTCAGGAACTCGACAAGATGGAATTCCACGTCTACGAGACCGGGGAAACGATCCGGGCCAAACATCGCCCGATCATCATCATCACTTCGAACAATGAAAAGGAATTGCCCGACGCCTTTTTGCGCCGTTGCTTCTTCCATTACATCCGTTTTCCCGACACTGACACGATGCGCGCCATCGTCGAAGTGCATCACCCCGGCATCAAGGAAAACCTGCTGGCCACCGCGCTGACCCAGTTCTTTGAAATCCGCGACACGCCGGGGCTGAAGAAAAAGCCATCAACCTCGGAAGTGCTGGACTGGCTCAAGCTGCTGCTGGCAGAAGACCTGTCCCCCGAAGACCTCAAGCGTGACGGCGCCACCGCGTTGCCAAAGCTGCACGGTGCGCTTTTGAAAAACGAGCAGGACGTTCACCTGTTCGAACGCCTGGCCTTCATGGCGCGCAGCGGACGCTGACGCTCAGGCCTCTCAGAAAATGCCTTTGATACAAAACGCCAAATCAGGGATTTAGAGGCGAAATCAAAAACGACGCACTGGAAAATTGATTCCAAGAAACGCTTGAGCCTGTCAGGTTTTGGGCAGAACACTTCAACATTTCTTTACGTATTTTCAGCTACGTTTCGGGGCGACTTCACCCCGAAAGGACCCCGCCCTTGCGTCAGCTTGCCCGCATTGCACCCGCGCGCGCCCCGGTTGCCCCAACCAATGGCGCACCAACCCGGCTCGACACCCGCCAGAAAGCCGCGATCATCGTTCGCTTCCTGATTCAGGAAGGGGCCGATATGCCGCTGGCCGACCTGCCGGATGAATTGCAAACCGCGCTGACACAACAGATGGGCGCAATGCGCTATATTGATCGTGCCACATTGGAACAGGTGGTCGATGAATTTGCTCAGGAGCTGGAAAAGATGGGCCTTACCTTCCCGCGCGGGCTGGCGGGCGCGCTCACCGCGCTTGATGGGCGGATTTCCCCGCAAACCGCGGCCCGGTTGCGCAAGGAGGCGGGCGTGCGCCAGACCGGCGATCCTTGGGCGTTCATCCGTGAACTGCCGGTGGCCCGTCTTCTGCCAATGATCGAGCGGGAAAGCACCGAAGTCGCCGCTGTGCTGCTCTCCAAACTCCCCGTGCCCAAGGCGGCAGAGCTTCTCGGCGCCATCCCCGGCACGCATGCAAGGCGCATCACCTATGCGATTTCGCTCACCGGCAAGGTCACGCCGGACGCGGTTGATCGCATCGGCCTGTCGCTCGCCGCGCAATTCGATCTGGAGCCGCTGCGCGCCTTCACCGAAGACCCTGAAGAGCGCCTCGGCGCCATTCTCAACGTCGCTCAGGCCGCAAAACGCGATGAAGTCCTCTGCGCACTCGATGAGGAAGATCAGGCGTTCTCCACCCGTGTCCGCAAGGCGATCTTCACCTTCGCGCACATCCCTGCCCGGCTTGCCCCGGTCGATACACCGAAGCTCACCCGCGATGTGGCCCCGCAGGATCTTGTCACCGCCCTCGCCTACAGCATGACCACCGAGGATGACACATTGCGCGCCGCTGCCGACTTCATCCTTGGCAACATCTCCAAACGCATGGCCGAAAACCTGCGCGAAGAGGCCGCAGAGATCGGCGCGATCAAGCCGAAAGACGGCGAAGCGGCGATGACGGCAATCATCAACGTGATCCGCACCCTGCAAGTTGCAGGCGAAATCACCTTGCTTTCGCCGGACGAGGACGACGCCGCGTAAAGCGCCCCGCTTTTAACCTGTGGCATTAGACAAAGGCGAGGCGTGAGCAGCGCTCATATCTTGCCCTGCGCGCCGCCAGCCCGCGCCACTGGACAGCCCCGCCGACACCGCCTACCCTCAAAAGCATGAGCATTAAAACACGAATTTCCGGTGGCTACGCTGGCATGACCGGCACCAGAACGCCAGTCTCACCCGCGCGCTTCACCTGATGCATTCGCAAAAAACGCGGGCGATTCTGCTGATGATCACCGCAATCTTCTTCTTTTCCTCGATGGATGCCCTTGCCAAATTGCTGGCGGGTCATATCGGCACCGTGCCAACGCTTTGGGCGCGCTATCTCGGTCAGACGCTGGTGGTCTTCATCCTTGTGCTGCCACGCCTGCGCATGGTGCTGCGCACGCGCTATCCGAAACTACAACTCGCGCGGTCCATCTACTTGATGTGTGCGACGATATTTTTCTTTTTCGGTATCTCCAATATCGGACTGGCCGAAGCCGCCTCGATCATGGCCACCAACCCATTGTTCATCACTCTGGGCGCGGCTCTGTTCCTTGGGGAACGCTTTGGCATCCGCCGTGCGGTCGCCATCGGCGCGGCCTGTGTCGGCGCCGTTCTTGTCATCCGCCCCGGTGGAGCCGTGTTCACCCCTTTTTCATTGCTGCCGCTTGGTGCTGCGATCTGCTACTCGGCCTATGCGCTCACCACGCGTTTTGTTGGCCGCGACGAAGATGCCTGGACCTCGCTGTTTTATACTGCGCTTTTCGGCGCGGTGGCACTCTCTGCTGCGGTGCCTTTTTTCTGGCAACCCGTTGGCCCGTCCGATCTGCTGATCATGCTTGGCATCGCACTTTGCGGCACTGCGGGGCAACTTGCCCTGATCCGCGCCCTGATGGCCGGAGAGGCCGGAATGCTTGCGCCGTTCGCCTATTTTGGGCTGTTATTTGCTACATTCTACGGTGCCACCATCTTCGGTGATCTGCCTGATACGCTCACCATTGTGGGCGGGCTGATCATCGCAGGCGCGGGGATCTATGTCTGGTACCGCGAAACGATGGTGAAACCCGACTGATCCGGCCCGCGCGCCTTTTGCCACGTTTTTGCCCTATTTGCTCCTTAACCACGTCAGGAACGGGCGGCACACGTCTATCCAACGAAAATTGCAAGACGGGGCGAGTCACTTGGAAGCGAATGATATGGTGCCCGGTCTTCCGCAACGGCGCGCCCCGAAAAAGCGGCAAACTCCCCACAATCCCGCCGAACCCGACAGCACACCCACTGCCGCCATGTTGATGGCACCGACACCCCGGCAGACTTTTGCCGTTGCTCTGGCTCCCGCCAAAGGCAGGCGGGTTTGCCTTGTCTGCTGGCTTGGCCGGGGGCGTAATTCATGCGGACCCACCTTCTGCCGCTCTGCCTCGTTCTTGTGGGCTGCATGCCCGGCCCGGTTCCCGATCAGGCCACCCGCGCCGCGCCGCCCGAAAATGCCATGGCGCTGCCACCGATCAAGACATTTGCAACGCCTGACCCGACGCGCCCGCAACGCTCCAACGTCGATATCGCCCGCGATTTTCTCGACCTGTCTTTCCGGCTCGAATCGGGCCGCGACCTGCCGGTGCTGACCCGGTTCACACAGCCGATCTCGATCCGCGTCACCGGTGCAGTGCCTACCACCTTGATGCCCGACCTGAGGCGGCTGGTTTACCGCCTGAAGCACGAGGCCGGGTTGCAAGTCGCGCTCACCAATGCGCCCAGCGCCAGCATCACCATTCAAGCCATAACCCGCGCGCAAATTCGCAAGACCCTGCCGCAGGCCGCCTGTTTCGTGGTGCCCAACATCACCAGCATCGCACAATACCCCGCCGCACGGCGCAGCCCGAAAGCCAATTGGGCGCTGCTGCGCAAGCGCACGCAGATGGCCGTCTTCGTGCCCAGTGATGCCGCCCCGCAAGAGGTTCGCGACTGCCTGCATGAGGAACTGGCGCAAGCTATGGGGCCGCTTGATGACCTCTATCGCCTGCCCGATTCCGTGTTCAACGATGACAACATCCATACCGTGCTGACCGGCTTTGATATGCTGATGCTGAAAACCTATTACGCACCCGAGTTGCACAACGGCATGACCCGCGCTCAAGCCGCCGCACGCCTGCCCGCCATCCTCGCGCGGCTCAACCCGGCGGGTGAACATGTTGCCCCGGTGAACCCCGGCCCGACCCCGCGCAGCTGGATCGACGCCATTCAAACCGCCCTTGGCCCCGGTGCCAGCCATGCCAGACGAATCGCCGCCGGGCGTCGGGCGCTCTCGATCGCCAAATCACTGGGCTGGCAGGATCATCGCCGCGCATTCGCACATTATTCCATGGGCCGCCTTCTGGCCGCGACCGACCCGGAAGGCGCGCTGGCTCATTTCAAGGCCGCCGACCGCTTCTATGCCATGGTTCCCAATACCTCGCTGCACCGCGCCTATGTCGCCGCGCAACTCGCCGCACACGCGCTCAGTCAGGGCGATGCGCGCGGCACGATAACCCTTGTCAATCACGCCATTCCCGCCGCTTCGCGCAGTGAAAATGCCGCGCTTCTTTCCACGCTGCTGTTGTTACGCGCAGAAGCTCTTGAGCTTTCCGGCCACCTCGCTGAAGCCGCCGATGTCCGGCTGGACAGTCTCGGCTGGGCGCGTTACGGGTTCGGAGCGGACTGGGCCGTGCGCGCAAAACTGCGCGAAATTGGTGCTCTCAATCCGCTGAAGGGCAAACGCGGGTAAAAATCATGGTCTGGATCGGAGCCGTACTGGGGCTGCTTGTCGGCATCTATCAAGCGAAACGCCGCAAAGGGTCGGCGCTCGACATGGCGCAATGGGGGGCAGTTTACTGCATCATCTTTGCGCTGATCGCACTGATTATTGATATTGTCCTGATCCGGTTCGGACTGGCCTGATCTTATGTTCGTGCCATTTTTCGAGAATCTGCGCGAACACGCCATTCCGGTAAGCCTGCGTGAATACTTGAGCTTTCTCGAAGCCATCGGCGCAGGCCTCTCGACCTACGATAGCGAGGCGTTCTACTACCTCGCCCGCACGTCGATGGTGAAAGACGAACGCAACCTCGACAAGTTCGACCGCGCTTTCGCGGCAACTTTCGAAGGGCTGGAAAACATCTCCGTTGGCGATGTTCTCGAAGCGGTGGACATCCCCGGTGACTGGCTGGAGAAACTGGCCGAAAAGCACCTGTCGCCCGAAGAAATGGCCGAAATCGAATCCTTGGGCGGTTTCGACAAGCTGATGGAAACCCTGAAAAAACGGCTCGAAGAACAACAGGGCCGCCATCAGGGTGGCAACAAATGGGTCGGCACTGCGGGCACCTCGCCTTTCGGGGCGTATGGTTACAATCCTGAAGGCGTTCGCATCGGCCAAAAAGAAAGCCGCCACCAACGCGCGGTCAAGGTTTGGGACAAACGCGAGTTTCGCAATTTGGATGGCGATGTCGAACTGGGCACCCGCAACATCAAGGTGGCACTCAAACGTCTGCGCCGCTGGGCCCGCGATGGCGCGCAAGAGGAGCTTGACCTTGGCGGAACCATCCGCGCCACCGCCGAACATGGCTATCTCGACGTAAAAACCCGCCCCGAACGGCGTAACGCGGTCAAGGTGCTGCTGTTTCTCGATGTCGGCGGCTCGATGGATTCTGCATATCAAGCTGGTTGAAGAGCTGTTTTCGGCGGCGAGGTCGGAATTCAAGCATCTCGAACATTTCTATATCCACAACTGCCTTTACGAAGGCGTCTGGCGCGACAACCGCCGCCGTTGGCAGGAGCAGACCCAAACATGGGACGTGCTGCACACCTATGGTTCTGATTACAAATGCATTTTTGTGGGCGATGCCTCGATGTCACCCTATGAGATCGCTTATCCGGGCGGGGCCAATGAACATTGGAATGCCGAAGCTGGTCAGGTCTGGCTGCAACGCGCCCGCGCGCAATGGCCCGCGAATTACTGGATCAACCCGGTTCCGGAAAAATACTGGGATTACACCCATTCCATCGGCATGATCCGCGAGGTTTTCGAAGACCGCATGGCGCCGATGACCCTGAAAGGCATTGAACAGGCGATGCGCGAGTTGACCCGATAAAGCCCCTTGTTTCAGGCAAGCGCGAACAACCGCCCCGGCACCCAGCCGCGTGCGTCGATCCTCGCAAGCCGCAGCAAATGCCAGATCAGCGCCAGATTTGACGACACCACAGGCACCCCGGTTGCGGCCTCCGCCTCGGCCAAAATGCCAAGCGTTCGCAAGTTCGTGCAACTTGCGAAGACCGCGTCGCAATCGCCTGAGGATGCGAGCATTTTCATTGCTGCTAGCACGTCGCCTTCGGGTATCCGCGCCACCGTCCAGTCGCCACTTTGGCCAAAACTTGCCTGCGGCCCGGTTTCAATTCCCGCCGCCGCCAGCGCCGCAATCAGCGGTTTGTTTACGCTTTCCACGTAGGGTGTGAGCAGCGCAATCCGCTTTACGCCCAGTGCATGCAACGCAGTCGTCACCGCCGTCAGCGGGTTGCTCACCGCCCGCGCCCCGCGCGCGCCTGAAATCAGCGCCCCCACCCGTTCGGGCCCGATCACCGTCGCCCCTGAGGTGCAGCCATAGCCCACCGCATCCAACCCTTCGGGCAACAGCGCCGCAGTGGCGCTCATATGTCCCTCCATGGTTCTAAGCGCATCCGGTGTCACATCCGGCTCGGCCGGGATGCGCGCGTGCAACAGGCTCACCGGCTTACCACACAGGATATGGCGCGCCTCATTTTCCAATGTCTCATCAGTAGAGAGCACAATCAGCCCAAGCCGTCCCCGCTCATCAACCCCTTGATCCAGCTTAAAATTCAAAGCCATCAGCGTATCTCCCCAAGGCACTCTGGCACGAAAGACCGCGTGCCGCAAACCCGGACTTGCATTGAACTGTCCTGCGCGCACAAGATACCCCGTAAGCCCGTCATCAGCCGAAAAGACTCCCCGTCATGTCCTCTGCGCCCACTGTCCATATTGATCCCGCTGCGTTCGCCGCTGATCCTTACCCCGCTATGGCCGAAATGCGCCGCGACGCCCCCATCGCATTTGTCCCCGAACTGGGTGCCACGCTCTTCACCAGACGCGACGACATCTTCACGCAGGAAAAACGCACAGCGACATTCTCCTCACTGCAACCGGATGGTTTGATGACCCTGTTGATGGGCGAAAACCTGATGCGCAAGGATGGCGAGGCCCATGCCTTTGAGCGCAAGATCCTGTTTCCGGCGCTCTCGCCCAGAACGGCCCGTGATCATTGGGCACTGCTCTTTCGTGACAAGACAGAAGCGATCCTGAACACCCTGAAACCAAACGGTAAATGTGATCTGGTGCGCGACTTCGCCATGCCCGCCTCCGCCGAGGCGCTGAAACTTGTCACCGGGCTTGAAAACATGCCCGCAGAGGAGTTGGATCGCACCTCGCAAGGCATGATTGATGGCTGCGCAAATTACACGGGCGATCCGCAGATCGAAGCCAATTGCCTTGATTGCACCGCGTCGATCGACCGCCATATCACCGAAATGATGCCCCGCCTCAAAGCCGCGCCCAACCCGTCGGCGCTCTCGGTGCAGATGCAGGCCGGGCTGGATGACGCCGCCACCCGCGCCAATATCAAGCTGATCATCTCCGGTGGCCAGAATGAACCGCGCGATGCCATCGCCGGGGCCGCCTGGGCATTGCTCACCCATCCCGACCAACACGCACTGATCCAAAACGGCGACGCGCGCTATTCCGATGCGTTCGAAGAATACACCCGCTGGATTTCCCCCATCGGCATGTCGCCGCGCCGTGTCGCGCGCGAGGATGAGGTCAACGGCATCACCTTTGAGCCTGAAACCCGCGCCTTCTTCATGTTTTCCTCGGCCGGGCATGATGAGGCATATTTCGATGCGCCTGAACGCTTCGATATCACCCGCGACACCGGCCCGGCGATTCCGTTCGGTGCGGGTCCGCATTTCTGCGGCGGTGCCGCCATCGCGCGCACCTTGGTCTCCGATATCGCCCTGCCCCTGCTGTTTGCCCATCTTCCGGGCCTCAGGCTCGCAGGCGAGGTGCCGTTTCGCGGCTGGGCTTTCCGTGGCCCGACAGCCATGCCGGTGGCATGGGCCATCTGACCCCTTCCCTTTACTCTGCCCAACCCCCAGATTGTTCCTATGCTGAAGTTTGCCCCGATCCTTCTCGCGCTGCTCTATGGCTACGCCTATTATCGCTTCTCCGCGTGGAGCACCGCGCGCAATCTTGATGCGCAATCGTCCGAACTGGTCGATCCCAGCCTGAAACCTATTTTCGACCGGCTCGCCCGCGCGCTCGATATCAAGCGCATTCGCGTCAACATCTACGAAATCGCCCCGGTCAACGGCCTTGCCGCCCCCGATGGGCGCATCTTTCTGACCCGTGGATTCTATGAGAAATACCGCGCCGGAGAAGTAACAGGCGAAGAGCTTGCCGCCGTCATCGCGCATGAGCTGGGCCATGTGGCGCTGGGCCATACGCGCCGCCGGATGATCGACTTTTCCGGTCAGAACGCGCTGCGCACCGCTCTCGCTCTCGTTCTCTCGCGCTTCCTGCCCGGTGTGGGCCGTGCCATCGCCAACACGCTAACGTCAATGCTCGCCGCGCATCTGTCGCGCGCCGATGAATACGAGGCAGATGAATACGCCACCGCCCTGCTGACCAAGGCGGGCATCGGCAGCGCCCCGCAAATCACCCTGTTTGAAAAACTCGACGCACTCACCGCCGGGGGTGCGCGCCCGCCGGCATGGCTCTTGTCGCACCCCGCCACGCCCGACCGGATCAAGGCGATCCGCTCACATGACGCGAAATGGCAAAGCTGAAAGCGCCCCTGCTTCATTTTGCCATAAATATCCAAACACGCGGCCAGCCACCCGCGCCACCGCCACGCCCACCGGGTGCGCGCCTCAGTCCAACGCGCCCGACACTGCCTTGCCCAGCCGTGGCAGGCGGGCCTTTTTCAAAAGCCCGCGCGCGCTCCACTGCTCGCCCGAAAGCGCCCGCGCATTGTCGCGCACCTTGCGCGCCACATCTTCCACCGCCACCCGGTCCGCCTGCCAAACCCCCAGCAAAAACCCGTCAGGGTCGGCCCGGCTCAACCCTTCTTCGGCCAGAATCTGCCGTGGAAAATCCTTGGCGTTCAGCGTCACGATCACATCTGCCGACCCGGCAATCGCCGCCGCCAGAACATGCACATCCGCCGCATCCGGTAGCCATAACCGCGCCTCAAGTGCCGCCGGATAAGCGACCTCGGCATGCGGCCAGCGCGCGCCCAGAATTGCGGCCTCACTCATCGCTTGTGCCACACCGTCGCGCCCGAGCTTTTCCGCCGCCCGACGCCATTCCTCGATAATCCGCGCTGACCAAAGCGGTGTGAACGCGCCGGTCTGCGCCACACCCAACAGCATTTCACGCATCACCGTGGGGTAAAGCACGCAGGTATCAAGCAGCGCCTTCAAAGCCGGAAGAACAACGCTTTGAGATAGCCGCTCTCAGCCAGTTGCGGCAATTGCGGATGATCCGCCCCGGCAAAGCCGGTGTGCAAAAGCTGACCCGTTCGTCCGGCCCGGCCAATTCCGCGAATGCAGGCATCTCTGAACCGGTTGAGATCGGCGGCGTGCGAGCACGAACAAAGCCCGAGATAACCACCCTCTTTCACTACGCCCGCTGCCTGGCGCGCCACCTTTTCATAGGCACGCAGCCCCGGCTCAAGCGCCTGTTTGCTGGGCGCGAATGCGGGCGGGTCGCAAATCACCATGTCAAACAGCGCGCCCTCATCGGCCAGTGCCGTCAGCGCCTCGAACGCGTCGCCCTTGCGCGCCGTAAAACGCGCGCCCATGCCCATCGCATCCGCGCCTTGCGCCGCAAGGGTCAGTGCGGGCTCAGAGCCATCTACGCAAAGCGCGCTTTGTGCCCCCCGCCAGCGCGGCCAACCCGAACCCGCCGACATGGCTGAACACATCAAGCACCGATCCGCCACGGGCAAGGCTTGCGGCAAACCCTTGATTGGCGCGCTGATCGAAGAACAGCCCGGTTTTCTGCCCGCCGATCAGGTCTGCCATATAAACCGCGCCGTTCATCTCCACCGGCACCGGCGCGCCCGGCGCGGTGCCGATCAAGACCGCGTGGGTCTCGTCAAGCCCCTCCAGCGCGCGCGCCCGCCCGCTGGCATTCTTGAGCACGCAAGATACCCCCGTCACCGCCTGCAATGCCGCCGCCAGTTCAGGCAGGAGCAGCTCTGCCCAAGCGGCGTTGGGCTGAATCACCGCGACATCCCCGAAGCGGTCAATCACCACGCCGGGCAGGCCATCGCCTTCGGCATGGACCAATCTGTAAAATGGCCGCTCAAAAAGCCGCGCCCGCAGCCCAAGCGCGCGGGCAAGCCTGCTTTCAAGCCAGACCCTGTCAATCGCCGCCTCCGGGGCACGGTCCAGAATCCGGCAGAATATCTTTGAATTTGGATTGACCGCGACAACGCCAATGTCGCGCCGCTCTGCATCCTGCAAAACCGCCAATGTGCCGGGGCGCAGCGCCTTGGTGCGCCGGTCCGTCACCACGTCATTTGCAAACACCCACGGGAATCCATGGCGCAGCTTGCGCGCGTCGGCTTTCGGCTTCAGCCGGACAAAAGGATAAGGGGGCCGCTCCATGGCCGCCCCCTTACCGCATATCACTGTCCTTGTGAAAGGCCTTAGAACAATCCGGTTGTTCTGTCGCTGATGCTCAGCGGTTTTTGCAGGTTGCGCGAAACCATGTCCGGCTGCACCTCAAAGACCTTCGGCGCTTCTACCGGCGGTTTGGCATCAAGCCCAAGCTGGTGGCGGAAGACGCCCGTAAGATGGCTGACGATCCGCACCCGCTGGGTCATGCCGTTTTCTTCAGCATGAATTGCCCGCGCCCCGCCAAAGCCTTTGAACGTCGCGTCGATCTTGCGCGGTGGGGCCACCGGCTGCCGGGTTGTCGGATCAAGGAAGTTCATCACGAAATGAATCTCGTGACGCCCACCAACGGTGTAACGGGTCTTCTCGCTCAGCGCGTGGAATTTCGACACTTCGATATCCAGCATCACCGGAAGCTTGCCGTCGCTGCCCTTGGTGCTGGCCGCAAGGCTGTCGTCGAAAATCTTCTCGACCTGCGCATACCGATCACCCAGCGGCTCTCCGCGCCAGACGATATCGCCCGACGGATAGAAGCTGTTGGCTTCGGAAACCTTCAGGCTGTGCGGCACCCGCACCTCATATGAGACCACCTTCATCGACGGAGCAACCGCCGCCGCTGCGGCCGGGGCCTCGAACGAGGCGTTACGGGTGGCAATATCCATCGTGGCACAGCCCGAGACGGCCATTCCCATTATCATTGCTGCAACCAAACGAACATGTTTCATGCTCTTCCTCCTTGGGCTTCCGGCCCTTTTTCTGAGATGCTCCATGATTTGCCCGGAATTGAGACAAATTTTGGGCACCACCGGGGTGATGCGGGGGAAATACTGCGGCGGGGGGCGTTTGGCGGCTGATTTGAGTCTTCCCGGCAACAGGTTGCCGCGCCAACAGCCGTTGTTAGCGGTAAACTCATCTGATATTACAGGGTCATGCGCGCCAAAGACGAACCGGGGGCCATGCTGCCATGACAATTCATTCAACCGTCGATCGCGTGACCGAACGCATTCGCGAGCGTTCCCGCACCCTGCGCGACGGTTATCTTGACCGGATGCGCGCAGCGGCGTCAGAAGGGCCAGCGCGCGGCCATCTGGGGTGCTCTAATCAGGCCCATGCCTATGCGTCCATGGGGGCGGATCAGGGCACGCTTGCCACCACCCAAGCGCCCAATCTTGGCATCGTCACCGCCTATAACGATATGCTCTCCGCGCATGAGCCTTACGGCGAATTTCCCGCCGCGATAAAAGCCGCAGCACACAGCATCGGTGCCACCGCGCAGGTGGCGGGCGGCGTGCCTGCGATGTGCGATGGCATCACGCAGGGCGCGCCGGGAATGGAGCTATCGCTATTTTCGCGCGACACCATCGCGCTGGCCGCCACCATCGCGCTGTCGCACAACGCCTTTGATGCGGTGGCCATGCTCGGCACTTGCGACAAGATCGTGCCCGGCCTTGTCATGGCGGCGGGCGGCTTCGGGCATCTGCCGCTGATTTTCTTGCCCGCCGGGCCAATGGCTTCGGGCCTTCCCAATGACGAGAAGGCCAAGGTTCGCAAGGCCTATGCCGAAGGCAAGGTTGAGCGTGCCGAGTTGATGAAGGCGGAAATGGCCGCCTATCACGGCCCCGGCACCTGCACCTTCTATGGCACCGCCAATTCCAACCAGATGCTGCTTGAGATCATGGGGTTGATCCTGCCCGGTGCCGCCTTCGTCACGCCGCGCACCCCGCTGCGGGAGGCGCTGACCGCCGAAGGCACCCGGCGCATCCTTGGCCAAACGGCGCTGGGCAAGGCGTATCAGCCGGTCTGTGACATTATGGATGAACGCGCTTTCGTCAACGGCATTGTCGGGTTGATGGCCACTGGCGGGTCCACCAATCTGGTGATGCACCTGCCCGCCATGGCCCGCGCCTTTGGCATTTTGCTCACGCCCGAGGATTTCTCTGACCTTTCCGCCGTGGTGCCGCTGCTGGCACGGATTTATCCCAACGGATTGGCCGACGTGAACCATTTCCACGCCGCGGGCGGGCTGCCCTATCTCGTCTCGCAACTGCTCGATGCCGGGCTTTTGCACGGCGATGCGCACACTGTCTCCGGCAGCACGCTCGGCCAATCGGAAGGCGAGCCGGTGCTGAAAGCGGGCGCGCTCAGCGTGCGACCGGCAGCAAGTGAGCCTGCAAACGACAGGATTTTGCGCCCCCATACCAACCCGTTTCAACCGACCGGCGGGTTGCAACGGCTCATTGGCAACCTTGGCGAAGGGATCATCAAGGTTTCGTCGGTCGCCCCCGAACACCGCCTGATCGAAGCCCCGGCGCGCGTCTTTCACACTCAAGACGCCGTGGTTCAGGCGTTCAAGGCAGGCGCGCTTACCGGCGATGTTGTCGTTGTGCTGCCGTTTCAGGGGCCACGCGCCAACGGAATGCCGGAATTGCACGGCCTGACGCCCACACTTTCGGTCATGCAGGATCGTGGTCAGAACATTGCCCTGCTTACCGATGGGCGAATGTCCGGCGCGTCCGGCAAGATTCCGGCGGCGATCCATGTCTCGCCCGAGGCCACGTTGGGCGGGCCGCTTGCGCAACTGCGCGATGGCGATCTGATCCGGCTTGATGCCGATGCAGGCACACTGGAATGCCTGACCGCAGATTTCACCACCCGCCCGGTAGAAACCCCCGACCTTTCGGCCAACGAGACCGGCACGGGCCGCGAAATGTTCGCGTTGTTTCGCGCCAATGCCAGCCCCGCCACCGAAGGGGCCAGTTCTCTGTTCGCCGGAAAACCCACATGACCCCGCAAGCGACAAGCGCCGAAGCGTTGCGCCTGTGCCGGATTGCCCCGGTGATCCCGGTGCTGACCGTGGAGGATGCCGCAACCGCCGCCGCACTGGCGCGCGCGCTCATCGCGGGTGGGCTGCGGGTGCTTGAAGTGACACTGCGCTCCGCCGCCGCCCTTGATGCGATCCGCGCCATGGCAGGTGTGCGGGGCGGAATCGTCGGCGCGGGCACCGTGCTTAGCCCTGACGATGTGCAAGCGGCCAAGGCAGCGGGGGCGCGCTTTGCCGTCTCTCCGGGGGCCACGGATGCGCTGCTTGCCGCCTGTGAAGCAGCCAGCCTGCCGCTCCTGCCCGGTGCCGCCACCGCGACCGAAGCGATGCGCCTTCTTGAGCGCGGCTATAGCACGCAGAAATTCTTTCCGGCGCAAGCCTCCGGCGGGGCGGCAGCGCTCAAGGCGCTCGGCGCGCCGCTGCCGCAGATCAGCTTCTGCCCGACCGGCGGCGTCTCTTTCGACAATGCCGCCGCTTACCTCGCCCTGCCCAATGTGCCTTGCGTCGGCGGCTCTTGGGTCGCGCCCAAAGCCGCGATAAAGGCCGGGGATTGGCCCGAAATCACCCGCCTCGCCGCGCAGGCCAACGGCTTGCTTCACGGCTGATCGGCAGATGCCTTACATCATGCGCCCTTTGCGCCCGCCGCGCCGTCCGGTGCGCGCCGCCCGTTCAAGCCCCGCACGCAACACCGCCGTCATCGGATGCACCTGCTCTGCTCCGTAACGCTCCAGCAGCGCCGCAATATACCCGTGCGCATCGGCCCCGTCGGGCAAGCTCAGGGCCCAATCAAGGAAAATTACCCGGCATTCCGGCATGCCGATATCCATCCGGTACGCCTCGCGTATCAATGCTTTCGGATCCAACGCATCGCCCTTCATCGTGTCTTCTCAATCTCCCGGTCCAACGCCGCAGCGATCACCGCTGCCGCCTTGCCGCAAAGTGTGTCCATCTGCGCCGCCAGCGCCTTTGCCCCGGCGCACCCGGTCTCGCGTTTCAACATAACCGCCCCGCCACCGCTGATCACTTCCGCCGAAAGCGGCTTCTCGCTCAGCAGTTTTGCCGCCGCCTGCACCTGCCAACAAAGCGCATGGGCCGCGCAAAGCGCCTCTCTCTGCGTCACTCAACCAGCCGATTGCGACACCGCCCGCCAATCCTTCTGCCACGCTGCGCGCCGCATCGCCCGCCATCAGCGCACCGGCCTGCGCGCAAAGCTCGACATCCTGCAACCGCCCCGGCCCCAGTTTTGCCTCCCACGCCCCCGCCGGTTGCTTTGCCGCCGCGATCCGGCTTCGCATCCCGGCCAGTTCCGCCAGCACCTGCGCGTGATCCCGCCCCTTGCGGCGCAACAACTCCACCCGGAATGTCTCAATATCCGCCCCCAGCGCCGGGTCGCCGGTCAACACCCGCGCGCGGGTCAGCGCCAGATGCTCCCAAACCCAGGCTTCATCGTTCTGATAGGCCTGAAACGCGGTCCAGCTTGTCGCCACCGGCCCTTGCCTGCCTGACGGGCGCAGCCGCATATCCACCTCGAAAAGGCGCCCCTCCGCCATCGGCGCGGTCAGTGCCGTAATCATCGCCTGCGTCAGACGTGCATAATAGGGCCGCACCGCGAGCGGGCGCTTCCCCTCCGATGTTTCCGCTTCCCCCGGATCATAGATCACGATCAGGTCAAGATCAGATACCGCGTTAAGCCGCCGCGCGCCCACGCTGCCCATCCCGAGCACGCAGGCACCGCGCCCCGGCGGCGGCCCGTGCCTGAGCGCAAATTCCGCCACCACCACCGGCCAGAGCGCGCCCAGCGCCGCATCCGCCACATCGGCATATTGCGTGCCCGCCTGCATCCCGTCGATCAACCCGCGCAGATGATACACGCCGACGCGAAACCGCCATTCCTTCGCCCAGCGCCGCGCCCGGTCAAGCTTGCTCTCGTAATCGTCCTCTTCGGCCATCTGCCCCGCAAGCTCTTGGGTCAGCGCCTCGACTCCCGCCCAATCGGCAAAAAAATCACCGTCAATCACCGCGTCAAACACCTGTGAATTGCGTGACAAATAGCGCGCCAGTGCTGGTGCCGTGCCGACAATGTCGATCAGTAAATCAACCAGCGGCGGGTTGGCCTCGAACAGCGAAAAAAGTTGAACACCAGCCGGTAATCCCTTGAGGAACCCATCAAATGCCAAAAGCGCCTGTTCCGGGTGCGCCGTCTCGCCGAGGCGCCGCAATATCTCGGGGCGCAAGCGATGGAATATCTCCACCGCCCGCCCCGAACGCAGCGCCGGGTAAGACCGCCAGCGCTGAATAATCTCCGCCATCTGTGGGCTCATTTCCACCAGATCCGTCCCGGCGTCTGCCTCTGGCGCGACCGGCGCGGTCACATCCGCATCCGGTGCGAAAAACCCTTCGGTCAGCGCGTGAACCTCTTCCAACCGCGCCTTTAGGTCGCGCTCGAACGCGGCCTGCTCCAGCCCCATCATCGCCGCGATCCGGGCCATGCCCTCGGGTGATTTGGGCAAATTGTGGGTCTGGGCGTCATTGACCATCTGAATGCGATGCTCGATCTCGCGGTGGGCGCGGTAATGCGCGCTCAGCGTCTCTGCCGTGTCTTGCGGTATCCAGCCTTTGGCGGCCAGAACGCCAAGACCGTCGACCGTGCCGCGCACCCGCAAATCCGGGTCGCGCCCGCCCGCGATAAGCTGCCGGGTCTGGGTGAAGAACTCGATCTCGCGGATGCCGCCGCGCCCGAGCTTCATATCATGCCCCTCAAGGCTCAGCGCCCCGCCCAGCCCCTTGTGCGCGCGAATCTTCAGCCGCATGTCATGGGCATCCTGAATGGCCGCGAAATCCAGATGCTTGCGCCACACGAACGGCTTCAATGCCGCAAGAAACCGCTCACCCGCATCGGTATCACCCGCGCAAGGGCGCGCCTTGATATAGGCGGCGCGCTCCCATGTCCGCCCAAGGCTTTCGTAATACCGCTCCGCTGCCTCCATCGCGATGCAAACCGGCGTCACCGCCGGGTCTGGCCGCAGCCGAAGATCGGTGCGAAACACATAACCTTCGCCCGTCATATCATTGAGAAGCGATGACATTTTTCGTGTCGCGCGCACGAAACTGGCGCGGGCCTCGTGAAAATCATCGACCGCGAACCGGCTCTCATCAAAGAGGCAGATAAGGTCAATATCCGAGGAATAGTTCAGCTCCCCCGCCCCCATCTTGCCCATCGCCAAAGCGACCCAGCCGCCCGCATGATCGAGATCGCCCTCCTGCATACCGGGCAGTTTGCCGCGCCGAATTTCCGGCGCAAGCCCAGCCCGGATGGCAAGGCTCACCGCCAGATCGGCAAACCGCGTCAAGGCTCCTGTCACCTGCTCCAGCGGCCAAACTCCGGCCAGATCGGCCAGCGCCACCAAAAGCGCCACCCGCCGCTTGGCCCGGCGCAACTCCACGCCCAGATCGCCCTCACCTTGCGCGAGCCGTGCAAACTCGGCTTCCAGTGCCGCTTCGGGAGCGTCCAGCGCGGGCACCAGCCATTCCCCTTCTTTGGCCAGCAGAGCGTTCAAATAAGGCGCGCAGCCGCCCGCCCCTTCGATCAGCCGTGCCAGATCACCATCGGCGCCCGGCACATGGGTCAACGCTTCGGCGCCGCGGTCCGGCTCGAATGGCAAAGGCAGGCGGGTGATGCGTGATGCGAAATTCATAGTATTATTCCATGCCGCCCCCCTTGTGCAGCGTCAACAACTTACCGCACTCTGCGCCTGTTGCATCTTCGGAGTCTGCCCATGTCCAAATCGCTCACCCGCGTCCGCACAGCCCTTGAAGGCACGTCCGCCATTGTACTTGAACCCGGCCCGGCACGCACCGCTGAAATGGCGGCGCAAGCAGTCGGCTGCGAGGTTGACCAAATCGCCAAGTCGATCATCTTCCGGGGAGAGGAAAGCGGTACCGCCCTGCTTTTCATTACGGCGGGGGGCAATCAGGTTGATCCGGCCAAAGCCTCTGCGCTCGCCGGAGAGCCGCTGGGCAAGGCCGATGCCGCCCTGATCCGCGCCCAGACCGGCTTTGCCATTGGCGGGGTTGCCCCGGTTGGCCATCTCAACCCGATCCGCGCTTTTTTCGACCGCCGACTTGGCGAGTTTTCCCTCGTGTTCGCCGCCGCGGGCACTCCACGGCACGTGTTTTCGCTTTCTCCGGGTGATCTGATGCAGCTTTCCGGTGCGCAAGATGCCGATTTCACCGCCTGACCGGCCGAAGGAATGGAGCGTAACACGTTGTTATATTTAGCTTTCCAAAATTAATGTAAAAAACATTCACATTGACCCTTGCCAAATCGCGAGGGAGTGCCAATCTATTCAATGTGAAAAGCATTCACATCAACCCTTGACCGGAGAGAAACATGACACCCGCCGCAACCTATTCTTATTCCCGGCCCCGCATGGGCTGGTTCCGCCGTTCCGAAAACTGGCTCGACGAGAAAGGCAAAGGCGCCTGGATCGCGGCCATGGTGCTGGGCTTCGTTTTCTTCTGGCCCATCGGCCTTGCCCTGCTCTTCTATATGCTCTGGAGTAAACGCATGTTCGCACAATCCTGCGGCCACCGCCGCAACCGCTCATCCCGCCGCCATGGTGCCGATTTCAGCTTCGACATCCGCACCCGGCACGGCACCGGCAACGTCGCCTTTGACGCCTATAAGGAAGAAACCCTGCGCCGCCTTGAAGAGGAGCAGGAACAGTTCGAAACCTTCCTGCAACGTCTGCGCGCGGCAAAGGACAAGGCCGAGTTCGATCAGTTCATGGACGACCGCACCCGTCAGGCCGCCGATGATCACGCCGATAACGATGATGATGATCGCGGCGATGACGACGACGACACCACAGAGCTGCGCGAACCCAAGCGCAGCTGATCCGCCCACCAAGCGGATTGCCCGGCCCCTTCCCCCGGTGGCCGGGCTTTTTCTATCCTTTCACACTCCCTATATATCCGTCATGAGCACAACCTGGCACCTCCCCGACCCCGACTCTCAGGCAGAGTTTTACGCCGATGTCCCGCTCAAGCGTCTGCTTGCGTTCGTCATCGACAGCCTGCTTTTGCTTGTTGCAACCCTTGCCATCGGGCTTCTCACCTTCGGGGTCGGCCTGCTTTTTGCAGTGCCGCTCTGGTGGTTCCTGAACCTTGCCTATCGCAGCATAAGTCTCGCGCGCTGGTCGGCCACACCGGCGATGCGGCTTCTGGCCATCGAATTTCGCACCAATCGCGGGGCGCGGCTTGATCAGGTCGAAGCATTCCTGCACTCGCTGGGATTCGTCATGTCCTGCACATTCTTCCCGCTACAACTCCTGTCGATCCTGCTGATGGGGCTCTCACCGCGCGGGCAAGGGTTGAGCGATCATCTGATGGGCACGTTCGCCCTCAACCGGCGCGCCGTTAGCTGAACGCCGCCGTTTTCCGGCGCGAAAACCGTGTAGAAATCCGGCGCGGATTTCCGCCCGCCACGCACCACAGCGCGCCGCTAAATTCCGCGCCGGAATTCGCGCGCCCTTCCCGCAGCTTTGCGCGCGTTAAGGCAAATTTTCATCAAAGCTTTGACATCGTACTGCGGCTTGTTATCGTCACGAGGAAAATAACATTTCCGATATCATGCGCCACACCCTTCCAATTGCCCCTCAATTCTATGTGACAGCCCCACAGCCCTGCCCTTATCTTGAGGGCCGGATGGAGCGTAAGCTGTTCACTGCATTACAAGGCGAAGCCGCCACCAAACTTAACGATACGCTTTCCAAGCAAGGCTTCCGGCGGTCCCAAAACGTGCTCTACCGCCCGTCTTGTGCCGATTGTGCCGCCTGCCTGTCGGCGCGCATCCGGGTGGCGGATTTTGCACCGTCCCGCTCTCAACGTCGGGTGCTAAAACGCAACGCCCACCTTGCGCGGCGCGCCAGCAGCCCTTGGGCCACCGAAGATCAATACGATCTTTTCCGGCGTTACCTCGATAGCCGTCACGCCGATGGCGGTATGGCCGATATGGACGTGTTTGAATTTGCAGCGATGATCGAAGAAACCCCGATTCGCTCGCGCATCATCGAATACGCCCCCGAACATGGGCCGCTCACCGCCGTCTGCCTGACCGACGTGCTCGATGACGGGCTGTCGATGGTCTATTCCTTCTTCGACCCCGATCTGGCGAAGAATTCTCTCGGCACCCACATCATTCTTGATCATATCGCGATCGCCCGCGAGGCCGGTCTGCCTTATGTCTATCTCGGCTACTGGGTGCCTGGCTCACCAAAGATGGATTATAAAGCGAACTATTCGGGGCTTGAGGTCTATAAGGCTGGCGAATGGCAGGACATGCGCGATCCGCAAGCCTTTGAGGCCGATAGCCATCCGCTCTCGACCGACCCGATTGCCGAGCAGGTCGCCAATATCTCGCTCCCCGATTTGCGGCGCTGAACCAGCCCGCTTAGTGTTCCTGTGCCAGAATACGCGCCGCCGCCGCCGCGATCTCGCTGCGCAGCCAGACATGTGGCGCGGAAACATGCGTTCGTGGTGTCCATTGCAGATCAATCGCGATCGTCGCCACCACTGGACAGGCCACCACCGCCACCGCATCGCCAAATCCGGCCGCTGTTCGGCGCGGCACTGTGGCGATCATGTCCGTTCCGCGCAGGATATCGGGCAGGTTGGCCGGGCTTGGCACCTGCATGACGGTGCTGACTTGCCGCCCGATCCGCTCCAGCTCCTCCAGAAAGCTTGACCGGAACGTGCCGCCATAATTCACCGCCAAATGCGGCGCGGCCACATATGCCTCCATATCAAGCCCGCCGCGCGCCAGCGCATTGCCCGGGTCCATAATGCACACATACGTGTCGGTCAGCAGTGTGCGACGGTAGTAATTCGGCTCTTCAATGCGGATTGGCCCGATCAGCATATCACTTTCGCCGCGCTTGAGTTGCTCACGCCCTAGCACTTGGCTCGGCACGATATTCAGCCTGATTCCAGGTGCCTGCCTGCGCAAAACACGCACCAGTTCGGGAATAAGCGTCACCCGTTCATAGAAATTGCACGAAATCCCGATCTCCAGCACCGCCACCGCCGGATCAAACACTCGCGGGGCGGCCAGAGCTTCAAATTCATCGACCATCCGCCCTGCGGTCTCGACTATCTCGACACAGCGTTTGGTCGGCACGATCCCGCCCCCCTGGCGCACGAAAAGCGGATCACCAAACGCCTCGCGCAGCCGCGCCATGGTATAGCTCACCCCTGATTGCGCCACCCCAAGGCCATCCGCAGCACGCGAAAAACTACCATGTGCATGGACCCGCTTCAGCACCCTCAGGGCCGCAAAATCCAGCGTGAAAGGATCCATCCCCATGTCGACCTCATCAAACTTTCCGATATGCAATATCAAACTCATCTGATTGCCCAATGTCAAACCCACCCCTAGGTTCGGCAACCAGAAACCAGCGCCACGAGGAAGAAACGCCATGACAACCGCCACCTTGGACCGCGTGCCCGTCGATAAGACGATCACAATCGCGCAGCTGGAAAGCGACCCTTATGCTATCTTCCGCCGCCTGCGTGCCGAAGCGCCGGTAATGCGCGTGCCCGCCATAAACCGGATTCTGCTGACCAAGGCGGCTGATACCAAATACGTGAAGGAAAACTGGGAGCTGTTCAGCTCGGATGATCCGCGCACCCCGATGAAACGCGCGTTCCTTGCCCATACCCTGATGCGCAAGGACGGGGCCGAACACGCCGCCGAGCGTGGAGCCATGGCACCTGCGTTTAATCCGAAAGTGATCAAGGGCTGCTGGCAGCCGCTTTATACCCAGATTGCCGACGACTACATCGCCCGCCTGCCGCGCGGCGAAACCGTCGATCTATTTAGCGCGCTTGCTGCACCCTACGCGGCACGCTGCCTTACGCATCTGCTTGGCATCCCCGAGGCCACCGATGCAGAGATGATATACTGGTCGCAGTCGCTTATTGACGGCGCCGGAAACTTTGCCGGAGACCCGAAACTTTTCGAGATTTCCGACAAGGCCAATGCGCAGATGATCGCCCAGTTCACCCGCAGCGCCGAGCGCCTCAAGGCCGAGCCAGACGCCTCTGCGCTTTCGGTCATGCTCCACGCCGAAGACCCAATTCCGCTGAGCCAGATTCACGCCAATATCAAGATTGCCATCGGTGGCGGCATCAACGAGCCGAGAGATGCGTTGCTGACCATCCTCTACGGCCTTTTTACCAACCCCGACCAGCTTCATGCCTGCGTCAACGACGGGCTGTGGAGCGCCGCCTTCGAGGAAGGCGTGCGGTGGGTCGCCCCGATTCAGGCAAGCTCGCGGTTGGTAATGGAAGACACCGAACTTCGCGGCCTGGCCATTGCCAAGGGCGAGGTGGTGATGACTTCGCAAGCCTCTGCTTGCCACGATGAAGAGCTCTACGAGGCCCCGGAAAAATACAACATCTTCCGCCCGAAGACCCCGCATCAGGCGTTCAGCAACGGACCGCATTTTTGTCAGGGCACCCATATCGCCCGGCGGATGCTGGCCGATATTCTGCTGCCACGCCTGTTTGATCGCTTCCCCAACATGCGGCTGGTTGATCCGGCATCGGTAAAATTCTGGGGCTTTGGATTTCGCGGCCCGCTAAGCCTGCCGGTAGAGCTTAACTGAAACATTTTGCCGTGCGATTGGAAACCCGGTCCGCGGCAATCCGACATCAAACCAAGTATGCAAACAGGGAGAAAACATACATGAAACGTCGCAGTCTTCTATCGGGGGTGGCCGCATCGGCCCTTGCCCTTGCATTGACACCAAAGGCATCGCAAGCACAGGAAGTCACGCTTCGGTTGCACCAATTCCTGCCAGCGCCCGCAACTGTGCCCAAGCATATCCTCAAGCCTTGGGCGAAACGGGTGGAAGACGCCTCGGGTGGCAAGGTCAAGATTGAACATTTCGATTCGATGGCGCTTGGCGGCAAGCCCCCCGATCTGATGGATCAGGCGATTGATGGCGTGGTGGACATGATCATGACAGTGGTGGGCTACACCCCCGGCCGCTTCCCAAGAACCGAAGTGTTCGAACTGCCCTTCATGATGACCGATCCCGTTGCCACCTCGAAAGCGTTTCAGGACTTGGTGGAAAGCGACCTACAGGACGGCGAATACAAGGACATGAAAGTGCTGGGCGCATGGGTGCATGGGCCGGGTGTCATTCATAGCACCAGCGGCGTCAACACGCTCGAAGATATGGCCGGCCTGAAACTGCGCGCACCAACCCGCGTCACCAACGACATGCTCAAGGAACTGGGCGCGACCCCGGTCGGTATGCCGGTGCCTGCGATCCCCGAAGCACTTTCGAAAGGGGTGATTGACGGGGCTGTGATCCCGTGGGAGGTCACTCCGGCGCTCAAGCTTTCTGAGCTGGCGCATAACCACACCGAATTCACCGGCAAAGAGGCGCTATATACCGCCACCATCGTTCTGGTGATGAACAAGGCCAAGTACGAAAGTCTGCCTGACGATATCCGCGCCGCGATTGATGCGGAATCCGGGCAGAAGCTGGCCGAATTCGGTGGGCAGGTGATGTCTGATTATGACAAGCCGGGCCGTGAAATCGCAGTCAAGGCAGGCAACACCATCGTGCAGCTTCCGCCCGACGAAGTTGCCCGGTTCAAAGCCAAAGCAGAGCCGGTGATTGATCGCTGGGTGGCCGAGATGGACAGCAAAGGTATTGATGGCCGCGGATTGATCGACCAGGCGAAAAGCCTGATCAAGAAGCACGGCGGCTGAGCGCCGCTGCGGCCCGTCCGCAGCAAGCAACGCACATCGCTGGCAGGCGCCCGCCCCGAGAACGGGCGCCTGCCAGACGCATCACATCCAGACCAGCCGCCAGTGCGCAGCCGCATTTCAGTTTGCGCGGGTTCGCGTCAGTGAACAATCGCGATAAAAATGATCCCCTGAAACGCGATATTGACGTTTATTTTTCCGCTTCATGCGCAATCTCACCCATTGTCGCAATAAAATGTCGCATTTTTTCTCCTGTGCGACATGTTTTCCTCTCAAAACGCTGTTGACGCCCGTTTCCTGCCCGCCTAATCTTTCGCCCACACGCAAAGGGCGGGTTCGATGGAAATTCTTGTCGTAATTGGTGGATCAAAGCGCATGGGCCGGTGACGGAACCTACCTTTTCCCCATGCGCCCCCGAAAGTTCGGGGGCTTTTTTATGCGAAAAACAAAATGTTGAACGGAGATCAGGAAAGATGACACGTCAGATGACCGGCGCAGAAATGGTGATCCAGGCTTTGAAGGATCAGGGCGTCGAAGTGGTATTCGGCTATCCGGGCGGTGCGGTCCTTCCGATCTACGACGCGATCTTTCAGCAAAACGATATCCGCCATGTCCTCGTGCGTCACGAACAAGGTGCGGTCCATGCCGCCGAAGGGTATGCGCGCAGCACCGGAAAACCCGGCGTTGTCCTCGTAACCTCTGGCCCTGGCGCAACAAATGCCGTGACCGGCATCACCGATGCATTGATGGATTCAATCCCGATCATTGTTCTTTCCGGGCAGGTTCCCACCTTCATGATCGGCAACGACGCCTTTCAGGAGGCCGATACCGTGGGCATCACCCGCCCCTGCACCAAGCATAACTGGCTGGCGAAAGACGCCAATTCGCTCTCCGGTATCATTCACGAGGCATTCCACGTTGCCACAACCGGCCGCCCCGGCCCTGTGCTGGTCGATATTCCAAAGGATGTGCAGTTTTCCAATGGCACCTATACGCCGCCGCAAAAGGTCAAGATCTCGCATTATCAGCCGCCGGTAAAAGGCGACATGGAGTCGATCGAGGAGTTGGTAGAAGCCATTGAAAAGGCGAAAAAACCAATCTTCTATACTGGTGGCGGCGTGATCAATTCCGGCGTCGGAGCGAGCCAACTGCTGCGTGAGTTGGTCAATGCAACCAACTTTCCCATCACGTCCACTTTGATGGGTTTGGGCGCCTATCCCGGCACCGGCGAGAACTGGCTCGGGATGCTCGGGATGCACGGGCTTTATGAGGCCAATATGGCGATGCACGATTGCGATCTGATGATTGCCATCGGTGCGCGGTTTGACGACCGTATCACCGGTCTTGTCTCTGCCTTCAGCCCGAACTCAATCAAGGCGCATATCGACATTGACCCGTCCTCAATCAACAAGGTGATCCGCGTCGATATCCCGATTGTCGGAGATGTTGGCCATGTGCTTGAAGACATTCTCAAAGTCTGGAAAGCGCGCGGTCGAAAAACCAACAAGGATGCACTGGTAAACTGGTGGTCGCAGATCAATCAGTGGAAGACCGTCGATTGCCTCAGTTTCGAGCAGACGGGCAAGGTGATCAAACCGCAATACGCGCTTGAGCGGCTGGAAGCCCTGACCCGTGACATGGATCGCTACATCACCACCGAAGTCGGGCAGCATCAGATGTGGGCGGCGCAGTATCTCACCTTCAATGACCCGAACCGCTGGATGACATCGGGCGGCCTTGGCACCATGGGGTATGGCTTGCCCGCCTCCGTCGGCGCGCAGATGGCGCATCCGGATGCGCTGGTGGTCAATGTCGCCGGAGAGGCAAGCTGGCTGATGAACATGCAAGAGATGGGCACGGCGGTGCAGTTTCGCCTGCCGGTGAAGCAATTTATCCTGAACAACGAACGGCTTGGCATGGTTCGCCAGTGGCAAGAATTGCTCCACGGAGAGCGTTACTCGCAAAGCTGGTCCGAGGCATTGCCCGATTTCGTCAAACTGGCCGAAGCGTTCGGCGCCAAGGGCATCAAGGTGGACAACCCCGAAGACCTTGATGAAGCAATCAAGGAAATGTTGGCCTATGACGGGCCGGTCATCATGGATGTCATGGTTGAGAAACACGAGAATTGCTTCCCGATGATCCCGTCAGGCGAAGCCCACAACAAGATGCTGCTGGGAGATGCCAGCACGCGGGATGCCATTGGCTCTAAGGGGGCTGTTCTGGTCTGAGCCGGAACGCGCGTATAAGGAAGTATTGAAATGTCCGCACTAAAAATCAAAAAGGGCTCGACGAAACACTCGGCCTATAATCTACGCCCCGATTTCAGCGATGTGACCGAACGGCACACACTTGCGGTCGTGGTCGATAACGAACCCGGCGTGCTCGCCCGCGTCATCGGCTTGTTTGCAGGCCGGGGATACAACATCGAAAGCCTCACCGTGGCAGAGGTGGATCATACCGGCCATACCAGCCGGATCACCATTGTCACAACCGGCACGCCGCAGGTGATCGAGCAGATCAAGGCACAGCTTGGCCGGATCGTGCCCGTGCACAAGGTGAATGACCTGACGGTAGAAGGAGCAGCGGTCGAGCGTGAACTGGCACTGTTCAAGGTGTGCGGCGATGGCGACAAACGGGTCGAGGCGCTGCGGCTCGCCGATATCTTTCGCGCCAATGTTGTGGATAGCACACTGGGGAGTTTCGTGTTCGAAATTACCGGCACCCCGGAAAAGATCGACGCTTTTGCCGACCTGATGCGCCCGCTTGGCCTTGAGGATGTCGCGCGCACAGGCGTTGCGGCGCTTCCACGCGGTATCTGAGTCCCCGCGTCAGGACGCGAGGCGTTCACGTCCGCGCGGCGCAAATTGAACCACGTTGTTTTGCCCCTCCGAAGGCATTGCCTTGGCACTGTCAGCCCCACAAATGCTGTCGGCTAGTCCCGAAAACTGCTGCTGGGCAACGAGCTGAGGATTGGTCGCGACCCGAACATTCTTCCCTTCGCTGAGGTTGAACAGAACCAGATCACCCGCATCGAGAGATACGCCGTCAAATGCGCTCTCGCCGCTTGCGGAGTAATAGGCTAAATCGCCATGATCTTCGCACCATATGACCGCTTTATGGTCTTCCTTATCACTCCAAAGAACAACGCCGTACATGTGCTTCCCCAAGTTGTTCACAGTAATGTTTCCGCATCAATCCTGCCCAATCCTTTGCGCGCTTGGCATTCCTGAAAAGGTGTCGGGTCTGTCCGAATTTGTTACATTAAAAGCGCTATATGACGCGAAATAGCATCATTCATGACGCATAAAAGCGTCACATACCGTTCAAAGCTCTGATAGACTTGACTGGGAATCGCCGCTGCGGAACGCTGCGGGACATTCAGAAACCTAACAGGACCATAAATTGCAGCGACCACTGAACGAAAAGACGATGCGAGACCCCGCCGAATTACGCGCCATTTTCGGCGCGAACCTGCGCAAGCTTTCCGCGCAATACCCTTCGGTTGCCGGTCTCTGCCGTGAGTTGGGAATCAATCGCACACAGTTCAATCGCTACCTTTCGAGCGAAAGCTTTCCCCGACCGGATGTGCTTCATCGCATTTGCGTTTTCTTCGAGGTCGATGCGCGTATTCTGCTTGAACCGGTTGATGAAATTGCTCCCACCGCCCCCGATCTGCTCAGCCATCCCATCGTTCGGGAATTCCTCGGCAATGGAACCGAGTTCGTCGACGAGAAAGATTTCCCGTCAGGTTTCTTCCGTTTCACACGGCCAAGCTTTACCGACAAATCCCTTTTCGTCGTCGGTCTGGTCTATGTCTTTCGCCGTGACGGATATACCTTCTTGCGTGGCTATGAACCGAAAGCGGCCATGCGTATGCAAGGCTTGGGCATTGGACCTGTCACTCGCGAGTTTCGCGCCATCCTCATGCGTCAAGAAGAAGGTGTGGCCGCGCTCGTCGCGCGTCACAAGGCGCTGACATGCTCCTTCAATTTCTTTTCCAGAGTGTCATCATTCGAAAACAATTTCTGGGACGGTTATGCGACACGCACGGTCCGTGAAAGTGTCAACAGTATGCGCGCGACCCGTTTGGTATATGAGCACATTCAGGGCAACCGAAGCGCAATCTTCGAGACCGCGCGCAGCGGCGGAATGAAACGCCAAGATCAGATTCACCCCTATCACGCCAGGCTCCTCAATCTCGACACATCGTTCAGGTGACGCGCTCCTGCGCGCCCTCTACACGCTGGCAAGAACCGCTGGCTTTTCCTCGGTAAACCGCGTCGCCTCGTGCCAGGTCTGACCGATCTGCAACAACCGTGCATCACTTCCGCGTGGCCCAAAAAGTTGCAACCCCAAGGGCAAGCCACTTTCGCCAAATCCTGCAGGGATCGACAAACAAGGCAGGCCAAGCAAGCTGACCGGAGTAACACACTCCATCCACCGATGATACGTGTCCATCTTTCGACCGGCGATCTTTTCAGGCGCGCGCCAGTCTATCGGGAAAGGCCAGACCTGTGTTACCGGCAACAAAAGCGCGTCATAGTCCTCAAACAGGTCCGCAGCGCGGCGGAACCATTGAGAGCGGACCACGCTTGCGCGGTGCACATCCATTGCCGACAGGCTAAAGCCGCGCTCCATTTCCCAGATCGCTTCCGGCTTTAGCAAGGCTTTCGTCGTCTCCTGATGGTAAAGCGCCCCTGCCCCGCCAGCGACCGCCCATGAGCGCAAGGTGATCCATGCGTCCCAGATTGCCTCGGAATCGAATGGCGGCGTCAGCGGCTCAACGGTTGCGCCAATCTCGCTGAAATGGGCGAGTGCTGCTTCACTGGCCGCCAAAAGCCCGTCTTCCATCGGATAGGCACCGCCCCAGTCGCCCAACCAGCCGATTTTCAACGGCTTTAGCGGTGCATCAATCGTGTTGAGCGTTGGCTCTGCCGCGCCCCCGTGTGGCTGGCGCGGATCGGGGCCGGATTGCACATCAAGCAACGCGGCCAAATCTCGCGGGCTGCGCGCCATCGGGCCAAGCGTCGCCAATTGGTGCAGGAAGGTATCTCCGTCCGCCTCGGACGGAACGCGCCCCCATGACGGGCGAAACCCGTAAACGTTATTCCACGCCGCCGGGTTACGCAAACTGCCCATCATGTCCGAGCCATCAGCAACCGGCAGCATCCGGCACGCCAGCGCCGCTGCGGCGCCACCAGAGGAACCGCCAACAGTTCGCGAAAGATCATAAGGGTTGCGCGTGGCCCCATGCACCGGGTTGAAGGTGTGCGAGCCAAGGCCAAATTCGGGTGTGTTGGTCTTGCCGATAATGATCGCCCCGGCCGCGCGCATCCGGGCAACCATGATGTCATCCTTGGCCGCAATCTGACCCTCGAAAATGGGTGATCCCATCGACGTGGGCAGCCCTTCGGCATTGGCAAGATCCTTGATGGCAAGCGGCAGGCCATGCATCCAGCCCGTGCGCTGCGCATTGTCTGCGGCACGCGCCTCTGCCATGATCTCATCTTCATCGCGCAAAGAGACAACCGCATTCACGTCGCCATTAACCGCCGCAATCCGCTCAAGCGTCAGCCGCATCAGCTCCTCTGCGCTGATCTCACCTTTCGCCAATGCCGCAGACTGCTCCAGCGCATCCTTGTCCAGAAAATCACCCAATTGATCGCCTCCTGCCATCCCACAACAGCTTATCGGGAATGCGGGCGGATGCAATCAGGCCAGTAGCTGGCCGGTTGTCAATCCTCGCCCTGCGCTTCGGCACGGCTTTTGCCGCTCACATTCAGCGCCAGCGTGGCCGCCATGAATTTGTCGAGATCACCATCGAGAACCCCTTGCGTATCCGAAGTTTCCACGTTGGTCCGCAGGTCCTTGACCATCTGATAGGGTTGCAGCACGTAGGAACGGATCTGGTTTCCCCAACCGGCATCGCCCTTGGCTTCGTGGGCGGCGTTGATCTCGGCGTTGCGCTTTTCAAGCTCAAGCTGATAAAGCCGCGATTTCAATGCTTTCATGGCAATATCGCGGTTCTGGTGCTGGGATTTTTCCGAGCTTGTCACAACAATACCAGTCGGGTGGTGGGTGATCCGCACAGCCGAGTCGGTGGTGTTGACGTGCTGCCCGCCCGCACCGGATGAGCGATAGGTGTCGATTCTGATATCGGCGGGGTTTACTTCGATTTCGATATTGTCATCCACCACCGGATAGACCCAGACGGAACTGAATGAGGTATGTCGCCGCGCGGCGCTGTCATAAGGCGAAATGCGCACCAAACGATGCACGCCGCTTTCTGACTTGAGCCAGCCATAGGCGTTGTGGCCAGAAATCTTGTAAGCTGCCGATTTGATACCGGCTTCTTCGCCTGCTGTCTGCGATTGCAGCTCGACCTTATAGCCCTTTTTCTCCGCCCAGCGAACATACATCCGTGCAAGCATAGACGCCCAGTCGCAACTCTCGGTACCGCCCGCGCCCGAGTTGATCTCAAGGAAGGTATCGTTGCCGTCGGCCTCACCGTTCAACAAGGCTTCCAGCTCTTTTGCGGCGGCTTTCCGTGCCAGCCGCTTCAAGGCGGTTTCCGCCTCGGCCACGACTTCGTTGTCGTCTTCCATCTCTCCCATCTCGATCAGTTCGACATTGTCATCAACGTCCTGACGAATGGTTTGATAGGTCTCCATCGCGTCGACCAGCGCCTGACGATCACGCATCAGTTTCTGCGCCTTGTCGGGATCGTCCCAAAGGTTGGGATCTTCCACCATGGCATTGAATTCTTCCAATCGGTGCGCGGCCGTATCCCAATCCATCCGCTGCTGAAGGAGCAGCAAGGAATTTTCGATCTCGCTTACTAAGTTCTGAGTTTCCGCACGCATCTTGTGTCCTGAGGTTCGGGCCGTTTTACCGTATTGAAACCGGGTGATAGACCAGCCCCACCGCCTCGGCAAGGCGGGCGCGCACGGCACTGCTCAGTAAAGACCGCCGGAACTAAGCGTGCCGAAGTTTGCCTTCGGGCCGACGGTGGCCTTTTTACCGGTTGAGGTTGTCACGTGCCGCGCGTCTGATTCCACTTCATTGAACAGCGGCAAATTCGACCCCATGGCAAATCCACCATCGAAGGTGATGCCGAAAATCGGCTCTTCGCCTTCGCGGAAACACTCTGAAACGACGTTGTCGCCCGTGGCATCCGGCGAAAGCCGCGCGCCCGAATACCGGTCAATCTTGATGAACTGGCATTGGGCGGGCACCTTGAACTTGCCGCCGCCGTATTTCTTGATCGCGTGGGTCATAAATTCCTGAAAAACCGGGCCGCATGTGCTCCCGCCTGAGGAGCCACGGCCAAGCGGGCGCGGTGTATCATAACCGATATAACACCCCGCCACGATGTTTGAGGTAAAGCCGATAAACCAGACATCCTTGGCATCGTTCGTGGTCCCGGTCTTGCCAGCGACCGGCACCGGCAAGTGCACCGCCCTTGACGCGGTCCCGCGCTGCACCACCCCCTGCATCATCGAGGTAAGCTGATAGGCTGTCACCGGGTCCATTACCCGTTCGCGGTTGGAAACGATTGTCGGGCTGGAATGGCGCGGGATGGTCGGGTCGTCGCAGTTTTCGCATGTGCGCGGGTCATGTCGGTAAACCGTCTTGCCGTAGCGGTCCTGAACCCGGTCAACCAGCGTTGGTTCTACCCGCTCTCCACCATTGGCAAACATCGCATAGGCGGAAACCATCTTGAACAGCGTGGTTTCTTCCGAGCCGAGCGCATTGGCCAAAAACCGGCCCATGTGGTCATAGACACCGAAACGCTCCGCATAGCTGGCCACCACATCCATCCCGACCTCTTCGGCCAAGCGGATTGTCATAACGTTGCGCGAATGCACGATCCCGGTGCGCAACGGTGTTGGGCCGTAAAACTTGCGCGACGCGTTTTTCGGACGCCACATGCCTTGGGGTGTGTTGATCTCGATCGGGGCATCGACAACGATCGTCGCCGGTGTATAGCCGCTATCGAGCGCCGACGCATAGACAAACGGTTTGAACGAAGATCCCGGCTGCCGCTTGGCCTGCGTGGCTCGGTTGAAAACCGATGTCTGATAGGAAAACCCGCCCTGCATGGCCAACACCCGGCCAGTGTTCACGTCCATCACCATGAACGCGCCTTCGACCTCGGGCACCTGACGCAGAGACCAGCGAATGAAGCTTCCATCCTTGTCCGACGTCATCTGCCGCACCAGAATCACGTCACCGACCTCTAGTAAATCTGAGGCAACCCGCGCCTTTTTCCCCAGCTTGTTATTCTCCAGCCGCTTGCGCGCCCACTGCACATCCTTGGCCGGAATCCAGTGTCCCTTCTCGGTCGTGTCCACGCCTTCGATGCCGATCCTTGCATCGGTCTTGCCAAGCTCCAGAACAACGGCAGGGCGCCATTGGTTGACCAGATGAATATCGCGCGGCACATCAACATTCGCCAACGCCTCGCGCCACTCCCCTTCGGTTTTAAGCTTGTCGGCTGGGATTTTCTTGCCGGTGCCGCGCCACACACCGCGCCCCCGGTCATAGCGTTCCAGTTGGCGCCGCAACGCTTCGGATGCGTCCTTTTGCATCTCCGGATCAATCGTCGCGCGAACACTCATCCCACCGGTGAAAAACTCGTCCTCGCCGAAATTATGCGACAGCTCACGCCGGATTTCGTCGGTGAAGTAATCGCGCGGAGGCAAATCGGATTTGTGGCTCTCGTAATCACCATTCTGCACCGTCTTAAGCGGCGCAGCGCGCTCCTTTTCGTAAACGGCCTGTGTAAGATAGCCGTTTTCCTTCATCTCCCTAAGAACATAGTTGCGCCGCTTAAGCAGACGCTCCTTTTCACGCACCGGGTGAAAAGCCGACGGCGCTTTCGGGAATGACGCCAGCGTTGCCGCCTCATGCGGGGAAAGCTCGGACAACGATTTGTTGAAATAGGTCTCCGCCGCCGCCGCCACACCATAGGAATTCTGACCGAGGAAAATTTCGTTAAGGTAGAGTTCGAGGATTTTTCCCTTTGAGAGCGACTGCTCGATCCGCGTGGCAAGGATGATTTCCTTGATCTTGCGTGCAATCTTGCGATCCCCCGAGAGCAGGAAATTCTTCATAACCTGCTGGGTGATGGTTGACGCGCCACGCACATGTTTGCCGCGCGTTTTGATCGCCTCGTAAATGGCCGACATAATACCGCGCGCATCATAGCCATGGTGGGTATAGAAATTTTTGTCTTCCGCGCTGATGAACGCTTCCTTTACCAGATCGGGAATATCCGCCGCAGGCACGAAAAGCCGTCGCTCGCGGGCAAACTCGTCGATAATCCTGCCCTGGGCGGAATAAATCCTGCTGATTGTCGGTGGCGTATATTGCGCCAGACTTTCATGGCTCGGCAGGTCGCGGCCATACACCCAGAAAACCCCGCCGATTCCCAGCACGATCACAAGGACCCCCAGCGTGACAAGGCTGAACAGGCCGCCAAGAATGGAAAGGATGAATTTCAGCACAAAAGTCCCCTGCTGCGTGTGAGCACTATATAGGTGGTGGCGCGGGGCACGTCAAAACACAAGCGCGCCAGTGATAAGCCGGAATCTGCCATCCGGCGGTCTCATTGCCGCACGAGGCTGCGCTTGGCCTTGTCTGCAATGCTCCAAGCCTGAATGCCATCGCGCAAACCCGCGGCGGCGCGTCTGCGCCAGCGTGCGTCGGACAGGTTTTTCAGGTCTTGATCGCTTGACAAAAAACCCACTTCCAACAAAGCCGACGGGATGTCAGCGGCCTTCAGGACCGAAAATGCAGCCGACTTTTCGGGATGACGATTAAGCGGCACGCCCGCCTTCTTCAATCCCGCGGCCAACGCGTTGGCCAAGGCATGTGCGCGTGGCTGGGTCTCAAGCCGGGCGAGGTCGAGCAATACACCCGCGACCACGTCATCGCTCTCGGTCAGATCGACACCGGCCAGCAAGTCCGCGCGGTTGTGCCGCTCAGACAGAAGCTCGCTGGCGCGATCACTGGCCTTGTCGGAAAGCGTATAAACCACCGCACCGTTGGCGCGCCCTTCGGTCAGCATGTCGGCGTGAAGCGACAGGAACACGTCTGCCCCGACCTGATGCGCAATCGTCACCCGCCGTTCAAGCGATACAAACCGATCGTCCTCTCGGGTGAGATAAACATCGACCCCGTCAACCCGCAAAAGCGCATCGCGCAGATCAAACGCCAGCAAAAGCATGAGGTTCTTTTCTTCAACATCGCCGCGCACGGCGCCGGGATCAATGCCGCCATGGCCCGGATCAATAAGAACCCTCAACCGCCCGTCATCTTTCGGTTTTTTCGGCGGTTCCGGTGGCACTCCCCATGTTGGATCGGCTGGCGGACCAGACAGCGCCGCAAACGCCTCGCGCGTGCTCGCCTTCATCACCAGCGTCAAATGCGCCTCCCCGGACTCGCGCGCGACGCGCATATTGGATTGCTTCAGGGTCATCGGGCGCGCCAGATCAACAATCATCCGTGACCAACCCGGTCTGAGCAGGCCAAAACGCACCGCCTTTGCGGCCTCGGCCTGATCGAACGCGTCCGCATCAAGCGCGCTCCAGTCCACCTCACGAAAATCAACCACCAGCCGGTCCGGCTTTGCCAACGTGAAGACGCGATAAGGCACGCCTTGACTCAGCTTCAGATCAAGCGCCATGCCGCCGCGCACATCCTGCAGACGGCTGCCCTCGGCCTCGGCATGGGCCAGTCCCGAAAACCCCTGCGCCGACACGGAACCGCCCAGAACGCAAAGCGCCAACACCATCAGGAAACCGGAAAATCTGCTCATCATGCCGCCCGCTTCTTTTCTTTGCAGCTTAAAGCAACGTCGCCCGAATGGAAATCACTTGCGCGCCGCGATGAAGCGTTCAAGCCGCGCCAGCCCTTCCTTTATATCGGCGGTTGAACGAGCATAGGAAAACCGCAACGTCCGGTGCCCGCGCACCGGATCGAAATCGAGCCCCGGCGTGACAGCAACCCCGGCTTCTTCAAGAATTTCCGCCGCAAAAGCGAGGCTGTCATCGCTCAGCGCAGACACATCGGCATAGATATAGAAAGCCCCGTCCGGCGGCGCGATACGGTCAAACCCCGCCTTGGGCAAACCTTCCAGCATCAGCCGGCGGTTCTCGGCGTAAACCGCAAGGTTGCCATCAAGCTCCACACCGCAGTCCATTGCTGCCAACGCCACCACTTGGCTCGCGTGTGGCGCGCAGATGAACATGTTTTGCGCCAGACGCTCGATCCGGCGAACGTGGTCTTCAGGCACCACCATCCAGCCAACCCGCCAGCCAGTCATCGAGAAATACTTGGAGAAGGAATTGATCACATAGGCCTCATCAGTGATTTGCAGCGCGGTGACCGCCTTGGCCTCGTATTCGACCCCGTGATAAATCTCGTCACTGATGAAGGCGGTGCCGTTGGCCTGGCAGGCCTCAATCAACCCGCGCATCGCCGCCTCGCTCAGCATGGTGCCGGAAGGATTGGCCGGAGAGGCCACCATCAACCCTTGCAAATCAAGGCCGCGCAGCTCGGACGGGACCGGCTGATAACGGTTGGCGGGCTGGGTTTCGATCTCCACCGGCACCACATCGAGCGCCTTGAGAATTTGCCGGTAAGACGGATAGCCCGGCGCGCCAATCCCCACCCGGTCACCGGCATCGAAAAGCGAGGTGAACGCCAATAGGAATGCGCCAGACGACCCCGGCGTCACGATCACCCGCGCCGGGTCAAGCTCAACCCCATACCATTCGTGATAAAGCCGCGCGATGCGCGCGCGCAGCTCCGGCAGGCCAAGCGCCACGGAATAGCCCAGCGATTCACGCTCCATCGCCTTTGCCAAGGCTTCACGCGCGCCTTCGGGGGCGGGCGTTCCGGGTTGGCCCACTTCCATATGGATAATATCGCGCCCGGCCTGCTCTGCCTTGCGCGCGGCATCCATCACATCCATCACAATAAAGGGATCAACCGCCCCGCGCCTTGAGTCCCGCATCTCTTTGTCCCTATTCTCGTTGCATTGGCTTTACACAGATATTGGGAGTTGTCGTCAATGCGACGAATGCCCGGATTATTGATGACGATAGCATTATTCTTCGCCTCCACACTTCCTGTGGGGGCAGTCACGCTGCTGCGCGACCCAGATATCGAACACGCGCTCGACACGATTGCAAAGCCGATTCTCGTGGCAGCAGGATTGTCACCAAGTCAGGTGCGCGTTCTGGTGATCAAAGACAGGACGATGAATGCCTTCATCGTCGATTCCAGTCATATATTCATTCATTCCGGCCTGATCATGCGGCTCGGCTCTACAGCCGAATTGCAGGCGGTAATCGCACATGAGGCCGCCCATATCGCCAACGGCCACATCATGCGGCGTGTCGCTAACATGCAAACTGCCAAAAACGTAGCGGGAATTGGAATGGCGCTCGCCGCGGTTGCCGCAGTAAGCGGAAGCGGTCAAGCCGCAGGAGCGCTTGGCATTGGCATTTCAAGTTCGGCAAACCGGGTGCTGATGGGGCATACGCGGGCCGAAGAAAACTCCGCCGACCAATCCTCTGTCCGGTTCCTCGCGCGGGCCGGAGCCGATCCGCAAGGTGCCGTGGCTGTCATGCAGATGTTCGCCGGGCAGGAACTTCTCTCTGCCAACCGGCAAGACCCCTACGCGCGCACCCATCCGCTCTCTCGCGACCGGCTGCGCCATATGAAGGCATTGGCCAGCGCCTATTCCGGCAAGGCAAAAATCGACCCAACTGCGGATTACTGGTTCTCACGTGCCAAAGGAAAGCTCACCGCGTTTCTGCGTGCCCCGAAATGGACCCACAAGCGTGCCCGCGAAAGCGCATCACAAGACATCCGGCTGATGCGCGAAGCCATTGCCTATCACCGTGACAGCAACACGGCAAAGGCACTGGCCACGATGAAGCGCCTCTTGACCCTCAAGCCGCGCGATCCGTTCTATCGCGAGCTGCAAGGGCAAATCCTGCTCGAAAGCCGCAAATATCCCGCCGCCGCGAATGCCTACAAGGCAGCCGTCAAACTCGCCCCACGTAATGCTCTGATTCTTGGCGCTTACGGCCATTCGCTTCTTGCCCTCGGCAATGCAAAAGCGGCTCTTAGCGTGCTCGAAAAAGCCAGCACCAGAGACAACCAAGACGCTCGCATCCTGCGTGATCTGGGTCAGGCCTATGCCAAACGGGGCAACCCCGGCATGGCGTCGCTTGCCACAGCAGAGCGTTATGCCCTGACCGGCAAGCTGAAAGACGCCGCCATCCACGCAAAACGCGCCGCAGGAATGCTCCCCGAGGATCGCCCGGTTGGCAAAAGGCACAGGATGTGCTTTCTGCCGCAGACGCCGCACGCAAAAAATGAACAGGAGACCCCCAGAGATGAAACGCTATCTGACCGCCGCGCTCACGCTATGCCTTGCGCTGGCGACTCCAGCCGCTGCCTTCGATCTCAGCTCTATGAGCGACACAGAGCGGACTGCCTTCCGGGCAGAAATCCGGGCCTACCTGCTCGACAATCCCGAAGTCATCATGGAAGCCGTCAAGGTTCTGGAAGACCGGGAAAACACCGCGAAGGTTGCGGATGATAAAAATCTGGTGAAGGTCAATGCGGACGACCTGTTTCATGATCCAAACTCTTGGGTCGGCGGCAACCCCGATGGTGACATCACCGTCGTCGAATTTATGGATTATCGCTGCGGCTACTGTCGCAAAGCGCATGACGAAGTGAATGAACTCCTGAGCAGCGATGGCAATATTCGCTTCATTCGCAAGGAATTTCCGATCCTCGGGCCGGATTCTATCACCTCGTCAAAATTTGCTCTGGCCGTCAAACTCATCGCTGGTGATGAGAGCTATCAAAGCGCGAGCGAAGCGTTGATCACGCTGAAATCAAGCCCGGAAGATGCCGTTTTACGGCGTCTGGCCAACACGCTTGACGTCGATGCAGACGCGGTCATGGCAAAAATGGACAGCCCCGAGGTTGAAGCAATCATTGACGCCAATCATCTGCTGGGCCAGCGCCTGCAAATCAACGGCACCCCGACTTTCGTGTTTCAAGATCAAATGTTGCGCGGCTACGTTCCCCTGCCCGGCATGCGGGCCGTCGTGGCGAAGCTACGGGCAGACTGATGCGCACCGGGGCGGCGATCCCGCTTGTCCTTGCTGCCACCATGGCGCAGGGGGAAACGGATTTCACCGCCCTGAGCACGCGTGAACGCCTGCTTTTTCATAAAGAAATCCGGGCCGTCCTTTTGGCGCATCCCGATCTCGCTTACCCGGCCTTGCCGCCTGAGTATCTGCCTTCACCACGGCTTTACCGTGATGAGGTCAATCGCGATCTAGACCTCATCGCAACCCATAGCGCGGCGCTGTTTGCGACCGACCTGCCGGGCGTTACCCCTGCGCATATCCAACAGCGCGTCGCGTTATTCACCTCCGCCGATTGCGCCGCCTGTGAAACAGCAGCGCGCGACCTCGAAACCCTCTCGCCGCGTTTTGGCCTACGCGTGTATTTGATAGACAGCAATAAACATCATGATCTGTTTCAGACAATGGGCGCTGACACGCTGCCATTCTACGTCTTCCCGAAAATGATGCTGCGCGGCAAAATGCCCGCGCCGGTCATTCAGCGTTACCTCGAACAAGGACTTGGCCAAAGCGATACGGGCAACGCCGTGAAGCAGTAACTTACTCCTGCTCTGCTGCCTCTATCTCTGCCGCGCGTTTTTCCACCAAGCCAACGATATGGTCGAGCATCTGATCATTTCCAAGCTTGTGATCCTGCTTCCCGGCCAGATAGACCATACCGGCACCCGCGCCGCCGCCAGTAAAACCCACATCGGTCATCAATGCCTCGCCCGGCCCGTTCACCACGCAGCCGATGATCGACAGGCTCATCGGTGTGCGGATATGCGCCAGCCGCGTCTCCAGCGCCTCGACTGTCTTGATCACATCGAACCCTTGGCGCGCACAGGAGGGACAAGAAATGATGTTCACGCCGCGATGCCTGAGGCCGAGCGATTTCAGGATCTCGAACCCGACCTTCACCTCTTCCACCGGATCAGCCGAAAGCGAGACGCGGATCGTATCGCCAATCCCCATCCAAAGCAGGTTGCCCAAGCCGATCGCGCTCTTGATCGTGCCGGACACAAACCCACCCGCCTCGGTAATGCCAAGGTGAATCGGCGCATCCGTGGCCTCGGCTAGCTGTTGGTACGCCGCCGCCGCCATGAACACATCCGACGCCTTCACGCTAATCTTGAACTCATGGAAATCATGGTCTTGCAAAATGCGGATATGGTCGAGCCCGGATTCCACCATGGCCGCCGGGCACGGCTCACCATATTTTTCGAGCAGGTGTTTCTCAAGGCTGCCCGCATTCACCCCGATCCGCATCGAACAGCCATGATCGCGCGCGGCGGCGATAACCTCTCGGATGCGTTTTTCGTCACCGATATTGCCCGGATTGATCCTCAGGCAGGCCGCGCCTGCCTCTGCCGCCTCAATGCCCCGGCGATAGTGGAAATGAATATCCGCCACCAAGGGCACCGGGCTTTCCGCCACGATCTCTTTCATTGCCTTGGCAGAGGCCTCATCCGGCACCGACACCCGCACCAGATCGGCACCAGCCTCGGCTGCCGCCTGAATCTGCGCCACGGTTGCGGCAACATCCGTGGTCAGCGTATTTGTCATTGTCTGCACGGCAATCGGCGCATCCCCGCCGACTGGCACGTTTCCCACCATGATCTGACGGCTTTTTCGGCGCTCGATGTTGCGCCACGGGCGGACATGATTGACCGGCATCACACTTCCTGTCTGACTGGATTGATCAAGCTTTACGAGGCTTAGATATGCCGCCTCACCCGCCGCCGCAATGCGTCACTTGCTATTCCTGCGGCACGCTCGGCTCGGCCTGATCGGCCATGGCGATCACCTTGGCCAGTTCAGGATCATGCGAGAGGTCAGCCGGCTCATACTTGGCTAACAGATCGTTGCGCGCCATCGAAAGCTTGCGCACCGTTGCCGTGCCATGCCCTGCCGGGCCGAAAAGCTCTCCGTCAATCTCGAAATAGAGCGAGCCGGACATGCCCGCCTGCAAAGTCGGCGCTTCCACGCCTGCGGGCAGCATAAATTCTTCTCCCGCGTCGAGCGTTTTTTCGAAAATGACCGACCCATCGCCCGCCCGGACCCGCACCCAAGCCGGGCGCACTGCAAAAAGCACCGTGCCTTTGGGGGCTTGGGCAATCACCTGCGGCATCGCCAACGCATCTGGCGTATCGCCCATGGCGATCTGCGGCCCGGCCTGCTCGCCTGTTGCGACACTTCCGGCGAAGGTGCCGATTGCGGCGGGATCCAATGTCGAGATCGGTGCGTCCCGCGCCACCATTACAGGCACATCAAGGGCACGTGGCCGATAAAGCCGGTCCAGCGTGTCAGACGGCGGTGAAAAAACGCCAGCCGCCGAAGCAACATCCGCCTGCGCCGAAACGCCCGCATCCTCAACCGGGGTTGCGGCCTCCAGCGGGTCCAGCTCGGCGAGGACGTTTGGCGTGTGTTCCACCGGCGTGACCTGCACGCGCTGCACTTCGTTGAGGATACGCCAGCCACCAAAGCCAAGCCCGCCGATCAGCGCAACCAACACCAGAAGCGAGCCAACGGCGCGCGGTTCAACCCGTGACATGAAACTGTCGTTCAACGTGGTGAAGCCGATGCCCGGCCCGGTCGAATTTGCCAGATCAAACCGCCCGAGGCCGCTACCGGTAAATTCCTTCTCCGGCTTGCGGATCGTCGAAGCGGCCGCCGACATCCCATGTGCGGTGGAAAAGCCGCTTTCGTTGCAAAACGCGTGAAACGCCCGGTCCGGGTCCATTCCAAGATAGCGCGCATAAGACCGCACATACCCCGCGATAAAACCGGGAGTATCAAAGGCCGCAGGATCAGCGTTTTCAATTGCCGCAATATAGGAGGCCCGGATCTCGCAATTCGCGCTGCACATCAAGCAACGATTTGCCCATGGTCGCGCGTTCACCGCGCATCATGTCACCAAGGCGCAGGTCGTAATCGTCGAACCATTTAGGTTCGTCGATATCGGTCTCGGTATCGCGCTTCGTTTTGCGCCCGATCATTCCCCTGCCCTTTTCATGCCAACGAATCGCGTGACTGCCCATGCACGACTCGCCGCGTGTCATGCCATATTGATAGCATAATACAAGGCGTCATATACAAGGAGTCTGTATTCAGGCCGAAAGCTCGGCACGATTCAGCGCACAACTTGCCCAAAGCTCATCCATCGCGCGCACCAGAGTGTCGATCTCGTCCGGCCCGTGAACGGGTGAGGGCGTAAAGCGCAATCGTTCGGTTCCGCGCGGCACGGTGGGAAAGTTGATCGGCTGCACATAAATGCCGAACTGTTCCAACAGCATATCCGAAAGCTTCTTGGTATGAACCGGGTCGCCCACGATCACCGGCACGATGTGGCTGCCATGGTCGATGATTGGCAAGCCAAGCCCCTTGAGGCGGGTTTTCAGGATTTTCGCCTGCTGTTGGTGCAGATCGCGCATCGCCTGATCGGTCTTGAGATGTTTCACACTCGCCGCCGCACCGGCAGCAATTGCAGGGGCAAGCGAGGTGGTGAAGATGAAGCCCGGCGCATAGGACCGGATCGCATCGACCATCTTGGCCGAGGCAGCAATATAACCGCCCATCACGCCATAAGCCTTGGCCAAGGTCCCGTTGATGATATCAAGCCGATGCATCAGCCGGTCACGCTCGGCAACCCCGCCACCGCGCGGGCCATACATGCCCACCGCGTGGACTTCATCGAGATAGGTAAGCGCGTTGAATTCATCCGCCAGATCACAGATCGCCCCGATCGGGCCGAAATCCCCATCCATCGAATAAACCGATTCAAACGCGATCAGCTTCGGCGCGTCGGGGTCGTCCGCTTCCAGCAATTCACGCAGGTGTTCGACATCATTGTGCCGGAAAACCCGCTTTGCCCCGCCATTGCGGCGCACCCCTTCGATCATTGATGCGTGGTTTAACGCATCCGAATAGATAATCAGACCGGGGAACAGCTTTGGCAGGGTCGAAAGCGTGGCATCGTTGGCAATATAGGCCGAGGTGAACAACAACGCCGCCTGCTTGCCATGCAAATCGGCCAGCTCGGCCTCCAGCCGCTTGTGATAAACCGTTGTGCCCGAGATATTGCGCGTCCCGCCCGAGCCCGCGCCCGTGGCGTCAATCGCGTCATGCATTGCCGCAAGCACCTTGGGGTGCTGGCCCATGCCAAGATAGTCATTGCCGCACCAAACCGTAACCGGGCGCTCGGCGCCATCGGCGCGCCGCCAGATTGCGTGGGGAAACTGCCCGTTGGTCCGCTCGATATCTATGAAGGTCCGATAACGGCCTTCTTCGTGCAACCGCTCAATGGCTGTGTCCAGATTCGCTGAATAATCCACGCTGATTCTCCTGACTTGTCTCCGGCCCAGTCCGGAGCGGGCCAACTGCCCTCATCGAAATACGCGCCCTTATAAACGCCATCGCCGCCGAATGGACAGGATACATTTTGACGCCCCCAGCCGCACAGATCTAATGCAGATCAAATTCTGCGCCCGTCCATTCACAGGTCTTGCCGACGCTGGCGGACACGCTGGACACTGCCACCGCGCCTGATAGTCTCGCCTTGATTTCCAACATCGCGGAGTGTTCGCCCATGTCCCTTGAAGCCGTCCTTTCTCGTATAGACGCCGATCTTCCCGCTGCAACCGAGCGATTGCTGACGCTTTTGCGCATCCCGTCAATCTCGACCGATCCGGCCTTCAAGGCTGAGTGCGATACGGCGGCAGACTGGCTGGTGGCCGATCTACAAAGCATCGGAATTACAGCCGAGAAACGCCCGACACCGGGGCATCCGATGGTGGTCGGGCATGTGGACGGCGATGGCCCGCATCTGTTGTTCTACGGCCATTACGATGTCCAACCCGTCGATCCGCTCGACCTGTGGGACCGCGACCCGTTCGACCCGGCGATCGAGGACACAGCCCAAGGCAAGGTCATCCGCGGTCGTGGTTCATCGGATGACAAAGGCCAGTTGATGACCTTTGTGGAAGCCTGCCGCGCCTGGTCCGCCGAGAATGGCGCGCTGCCTTGCAAGATTACCTTCTTTTTCGAAGGTGAAGAGGAATCAGGCTCCCCCTCTCTGGTGCCATTCATGAAAGAAAATGCCAAAGAACTGACCGCCGATATCGCGCTTATCTGCGACACGGGATTGTTTGAAAGCTCGATCCCCGCGATCACCACCATGCTGCGCGGCTTGCAATCGGAAGATTTCACCATCACCGGCCCGACGCGCGATCTGCATTCCGGCATGTATGGTGGCATCGCGATGAATCCGATCCGCGTTTTGTCTAAAATCATCGCCGGGCTGCATGACGAAAATGGCCGCATCACCCTGCCCGGTTTTTACGATGGCGTGCCAGAGCTTTCCGATGAGGTGCTCAGTCAATGGCAAGGGCTTGGCTTCGATCATCAGAAATTTCTTGGCGATGTCGGGTTAAAAACGCCTGCGGGCGAAGTGGACCGCACGCCGCTTGAACAAATCTGGTCGCGCCCGACTTGCGAGGTGAACGGCATCAACGGCGGTTATACTGGCGACGGGTTCAAGACCGTCCTGCCCAGCCAAGCCAGCGCGAAGATCAGCTTCCGCCTTGTCGGCACGCAAGACCCGGCAGCGATTCACCGGGCGTTTGACACCTATCTTCGCGCCAACCTGCCGGATGGCTTCTCGGTCGAGCATCACGGCGACAAGAAAGGCGCGCCCGCATCCCAGATGGCCATCAACGACCCGGCGTTCGAGCGCGCACGCACCGCCCTGTCGGACGAATGGCCGCAACCGGCGGCCTATGTCGGCTGTGGCGGCTCGATCCCGATTGCGGGCTATTTCAAGACCATTCTTGGCATGGATTCGATGCTGATCGGCTTTGGCAGGGACGATGACCAGATCCATTCACCGAACGAGAAATACAATATGGAAAGCTTCCACAAAGGCACGCGCAGCTGGGCGCGTATCCTCGCTGCACTTTCCGCTAAGAGCTAAGGCGCTGAAAAACATCCGGGGCACATCAAAGCCCCGGAGCAAGCCCCTCAGGCGCCGCTTTTCAAGATCTGGTTCATCGTGACCGACGGCTGATCACAGCCCGCTTCGCCGACGATGCGCGCCGGAACACCAGCCACGGTCTTGCAGGGCGGCACCTCGCTCAACACCACAGAACCGGCCGCGATCCGCGAACAATTGCCGACCCGGATATTGCCCAGAACCTTTGCCCCCGCACCGATCAAAACACCATCGCCAATCTTCGGATGGCGGTCTTCGTCTTCCTTGCCTGTTCCTCCAAGCGTGACGGAATGCAACATCGAGACATTATCCCCGACCACCGCAGTTTCACCGATCACGATGCCGTGGGCGTGGTCGATCATGATACCCTTACCGACCCGCGCGGCGGGGTGAATATCAATCCCGAACATCTCCGAAATGCGCATCTGGAAGAAAAACGACAGATCGCGCCGCCCGGTCAGCCATAGCCAATGCGCCACCCGATACGCCTGAACCGCTTGAAATCCTTTGAAAAACAGCAGTGGTTGCAAAAACCTGTGACAAGCGGGATCACGATCATAGACAGCGGCAATATCCGCCCGCGCAGCCAGCGCCAGCCCACTGTCGGAATCATACGCCTCGTCACAGATTTCACGAATCATCTGGCCCGGCATTTCGTCCGAGGCAAGCTTCATCGCAATCCGGTATGACAGCGCCCGTTCCAGCGAACCATGATGCAGCACGCTCGAATGAATAACCCCGCCCAAAAGCGGCTCATCCGTTACCGCACGTTCGGCTTCCTCGACAATCCGCGCCCATACCGGGTCGCATTCCGCGAGTTTTTCTCGTCGCTCTGCCATTTGCATCCATCCTGTTCCGGGTTCACTCTAACGCAGATAGGGGGCTTGGGCAAAATGCGAAACCCCGAAACAGCAAAGGACACGCGATGAACGGGACCGAAACAGCGCGCTTTCGCCAGTTGATAGAGGCACGCCTGACCGAGTTGGAGACCGGCGACGCGCTCGGTCAGGACGGGCAAAAGGTCGTGTCCCTCGATCAGCAATCGGTCGGGCGGCTTTCGCGCATGGACGCGTTGCAAAATCAGGCGATGGCCAAAGCCACCCAAGCGCGCCGCGACATCGAAGCGCGGCGGCTAAGGCAGGCCTTGCAGCGGCTCAATGAGGGTGAGTTCGGTTATTGCGAAGATTGCGGCGATGAAATTGCACCAAAACGGCTTGAACTCGACCCGGCTGCAAGCCGCTGTGTCTCCTGTGCAAGCGGTTAAGCGGTCAACGACAGCCGCGCGAACGCCCCCGCGCCAAAGCTTGCCGAAATTTGCGCCACATGAATTTCAAACGCCCCGCTCAGGCCATCTGCGGCCCGTGCCGCCGCGTCATAGCTCCAATCAGGAGAATCGCTTTGCGCTTCACGCAGCAGCGTTCCATCCTTGACGACCTTCAATAAATATCCCTCCCGCTCCTCGCCAAGCGGCACGTCAAGCCCGTCCCAGCTATCCCCGCCAATCCTCGTGCGGCGCACCCAACTCAGATCAAGCGCCCCGTCCCCGGCGCGCACCGCCCTGAGATGGCACGGGCTGAGCGGCTTGAGCCCGACACCGTCGAAGGCCAGCACATCATGCCGGTAAGACGGATCATCATAGCCGCGCCGTGCCGGGCCGATCCGGTAATGCCGCGCCAGCCGGGCCTGATCGGGCGAAAGATCAATCTGCTCCGGCACCCCATTCATCAAAACGAAATACGCCCCCGCAGGCCAAAGCGGCGGCATCCACGCATCACTGCCCAACTGACCGCGCAGGCGTTCGCTCAGAAGATAGGTCTTCTCTCCCACCAACTCGGCCTTTCGAAACTGGAACAGCTCCCAACCGCCGCTCGTGCCGTCGCCAATCGCCGCCAGATTGGCCCCGCCCAGCAATGCCTCGCCCTCGACAGTTTCCAACCCGCCAGAGGTCAATTCGACAATCAGCCCCTCACCACGATCGAAAATTCCCGGCCGCGCAGGTTGCAGCGCATTGCGTGTCACCCCCACCGTCGCACGCGCACCGATCAGCCGGTTCAGCGCATAATTGCTGTCGCTCCCGGAACTATAAAGCGCCACCGCACCCGGCCACGGCTCGGACGTCACCGCGATATGCGGTGCCTGTGGTACTTCGGTGCCACGCATCAACGGCAAATCAAGGAAAAGCGGGAAAACCGGCACCGGCGGCACGAAGTCGCCCAATGAAACCGCGTCCTCTTCGATATCCGATGGCCGGTAGGTCTCCGGCTCGATCCGCACCGCCTCAATCAGTTGTGACTCGCCAATTTCCATCCGGTCGATCCGCACCAACTCGTGGGCATCACCATCCTCCAGCGCAAGCACATCCCCCGGCCCCAGATCGAGCCGCGACGGTGGCAGCGCCAGCTTCAGCGTATCGCGCCCCACCCGCGCCTCTGAAAGCCATCGCTCGACAATCTGGCGGCCTTCCGCGCGGGTAAGCGCAAGTGCGGCCTCGCTGGTTGCGACGGCGTGCGTCGCTTCATCCGGCAGAACTGCCTCTTGCGCGATCACATCGAAATTCGCATCCGCCTGCACAAACCGCAGCCGTACGCGCCCCACCAGATCGGCCTCTGAGGCGCGCAAACGCTCCACCTGCCCGTCAATATCATTGGAAAGTGCCGCCTCTCCAATAGGTTGCGCCGCATTCTTCATCCCGTCACGCATCGAAAAGACAAGCGTTCCATCGCGCTCTACCGCATCAAAACCATAACACAGCATCAACGGTTGCAAAGCCGCACGGGCATCACCCACCTCCCCCACGCTATACCCTCGCACAACGCCGTAAAGCTTTGAGACATCTATATTCTTCTGCCCCGCCGCGTGGCATATCTCTTCCACCACCGAAGCCAGAGACCGCGCCGAAACCCGCCCGGTAACCCAATGCCCACGGGCATAATTCTCTGCATCACCCCAAAATGCCGCATTGCCGGGAAAGAACGGGAACGGGCGCGCATCCCATGCCCAGACATGCGCTTTGGACATATCCACCATCGGCGCATCGTAAACGTTCGAGACCGGGTTATGTCCGGGATCATTCCAGTAAAGCCCCATCGCCCGCAGATATTGCATCTGGATAAACTCATCGCGGTGCCCGTTCGAATAATGCGGCAATGCGCTTTCCGATGATTTCGGATCAAGAAACCTGTTCGGCTCATTGGTGCCCTTATCCACCGCCGGGCAACCCATTTCGGTAAACCAGATCGGCTTTGATTGCGGCACCCAGTCGGTTGGCTCGCTTTGCCGCACCCCGTCGATGCGCTCATGGTGACTGTTGCGCCACCATCCCGCGATGTCCTTAAAGCGCCAGATCCACGGCTCATCATGCGCGCCGTCGGTGATGTCAGTGCGGAGTTGCGCCGCGCGCGCCTCAGGCGAATGATAATACCAATCAAAACCCTCCCCGCCTTCGATATTGGCCATCAGGTAATCGAGGTTGTAGATCGCGCCCCAGGTTGCATCCTCGTGCCCGTCCTCATCGCGCCAGTCGGAAAGCGGCATGTAATTGTCGATGCCGATGAAATCGAGGGCGTCATCGGCCCAAAGCGGATCAAGGTGAAAATAACGATCTCCGTTCGGTGCGTTATAGCCGAAATATTCCGACCAATCAGCGGCATAGCCGATCTTCACGCCCGCCCCAAGGATCGCGCGACAGTCCGCTGCCAACGCGCGCAACGCATCCACCGCCGGAAACCCGGTCGCGCCTCTGATCTGCGTCAGCCCGCGCATTTCCGAGCCGATGCAGAACGCATCCACACCACCCGCCGCCGCGCAAAGCGCCGCCTGATGCAGGATGAACCGCCTGTAGCCCCAATCCTGCGGCCCATGATAGCTCACCCCGTCCTGCGATATGGTGAAATCCGCCGCCTTGGCTGTGCCAAAAAACGCCGCCACTTCGGCATCCGCCGCCGCTGTTCCGTCCGGGCTCGCCTCCCGCCCCGGTGCTTGGGAAAGCGTGATCCGCCCGCGCCACGGCAAGGCGGGCTGGTGCGCTGCGTCGCTCCACGGATCAGGCAGCGCGTTCTCCGCCGCCTGATCCATCAGGATGAACGGGTAATAAAGCACTGCCTGCCCCGCCGCCTTCAGCGCCGCAATTGCCTCCAATACCGATGCGTCCGCGGGCGTGCCGCCGTAAACCGGGCGATCCTGCGCATCGCGGGTCACGACCTCTGCCGCCGCGCGCCCCAACCCGGCCACCTGCCACGGCATTTCCGCCCCGTCATGTTCGGCCTGCTCAACCTTCGGGCGGATCGTGCAATGATCGCTGCGCAGATCGTCACCAAACCAGCTCACGATCAACGAGGTTGAGCCGCAGTTTGGCAATTCATCCACCATCCGGTCAAGCGAGGTTTCAAAATCAGCCCTGCCCGATGGCGAATTGACATTGGCAAACTGCGCCCTGCCCATACCATGATCGAATGTCACCGGCGTCGTTGCCAGCGCGTATTCACCGCTGCCGGGCAACAGCGCCACCGCGCGCGTCCCATGCGCCAGATCGCTTTGCGCATCGCCCAGCCCCGGTTGCGCGGCGCGCATCACCTCAAAGCTGAATTGCGGCACCCGGTTGCCAAATTGCGCAAGGTCCAAATCTTCCAACACCACATACGCCGTGCCGCGATATGCAGGCACCTTGCCCGCGCCCTCCACCGCTTCCATCTTGGCATCAGGAAGCTGGTCGCGCGTGCCCCGGTAAACCCGCATGTTCAGATCACCCGGCGCAATCTCCGCGCCATCGGCCCAGACCCGGCCAACCCCGCTTATCTCCCCTTCACAAAGCGCGATGGCAAGGCTCACCGAATAACTGTATTCGCGCGTTCTGGGCTGCGCGGGCGCGCCCTTGCCACCGCCGCTCACCGTGACCGCCTCGGCAAACTGCGTCGCCCAGATGACATGCCCGGCAAGCTGCATCCGACCAAACACATGCGCCACCGGGGCGCCCTCGCCCGCACCGGTCAGCCGGAACCGCTCCACGCGGCCGGTCTCCACCGCCTCTGACCCCGCACCCATCACCCGCTGGTCAATCGCCCGGCCCAGCGTCGCCCCGGCAAAACGGCCAATCGCCACCGAAGAGAGGCCCAGAAACGTGCCCCCAACCGAGCCACCAATCGCAGCACCCGCCGCAGAAAGAAGTATCGTCGCCATCAGGCCATCTCCTCTGGAAACTTGAACCGCGCCACGATGCGGCGGCGCCACGGGGCCGAAAGCGGGCTTTCGACCACCCCATGCCCGCTATACGAATGCACGAATGTCGCACGCGGGCCGATTTCTCCCGCAATGCCCAAATGCTTGGCCACCGCCCCCGCGCGCATTCGGAAAAGCAACACATCACCCAGAGCCTCTGCCTCAGTGGGTTGCAAATGTCGCAGCGCAGCCCGCCACAGCCGTTCTTCGCCCTGTGGCTCGGCCCAATCCATAGAATAGGCAGGCACCGCCTCCGGCTCTCGCCCCAGCACATCACGCCAAACCCCGCGCAGCAGGCCAAGGCAATCGCAGCCCGCACCGCGCGCCGATGCCTGATGCACATAAGGCGTGCCGATCCAGCCCCGCGCCGCCGCAACCACCCGTTTCGCCACGGCCTCGCTCATCTCCGGCTTCCCCCGATAGCTCACCCGATTTCGACGGTTGCACCATCAACCAGTTCTCTCCCGGAATGTCCGGAAACCCCTGAAAGTTCAGAAGGTTGTCAAACTTCAACCGACAGGTCTCCATCCGCTTGTCGCAGCCGGCCAGCACCCGGATGCTGTCCCCCGGCGCAATCGGTGCGCGCATCGGTTGCCAAAGCTCGATAATCCGCTTGCCGTTCTCCAACCGATCTCGCTTGATGATCCCGCGCAAACCCTCGCAAGCTCCGCTCAAACCAATCAGCACCCCGCGCTCGAACCACCCCGGCGCTAATCCCGTCAGTCCCGAAAACGTGAACGTGCTGCGCGCCTCGACCACTTCAACCACGACATCGCTGAAATACCCCGGCTGCCCGGTGTCGACCCCGCAGGCCCCATCGCCCAGAACGGCGGTGCAAGGCTTCTGGTAAACTCGCCCCAAAGGCCGGTTCAAAGCCTCCGTCAGCCCACGCAGCTCGGCGTGAAACGCGCCGCCTGCGCGCCTCAGCTCGCCAATCGTGCCGCGAAACACAAGCTGCCGTTGATCCGGGCTTGCCCAGTTGACCAGCCACGCCCGCACCTCTGCCCCATCGAAACGCCCCGCCTCGATATCCGCCTCCGTGACCGCTGCATCCGAAAGCGCGCCCAGCGCCTCAGTATTGTCCACCGCAAGCCCGGTGCTTTGCGCCAGAGCCATCGCACTCAGCCCGGTATCGGCCCTGAACTCGATGTCTTCGAACCAAAGCGGCAAATCATGATCGGTAAACCCGAATGTCACCCCATCGGACCGCGTGATTGCCCACGCCCGGCAAACGCTGGTCGCGCCGCTGCGCAAATGCGCCAGTAACTCCTTTGAAACTGCCATCAGACCCGCACCTCCACAACCGGCACATGCGGCACATCACCGGCGCGAAAGCTGGCCACATTGGTTTGAATGCTGTCAGTGTCAAACCGCACCGGCACATCGAATTCAAACCCGGCCGTAACCTGCATCCCGGCATTGGGCGGATGCGCGAAATGCACGAAACCTGTCGCCGTATCGACCTCGTAATGCACGCCTTCCAACTGTTCGACCCCTTCGATCGCCACCCGGACACTACCCGCCACCGGCTTCGCAATCGGGCGGCGGTAACTGTAAGCCCCCGAGCGATAGCTTTTTGACAGTTGAAACGCCGTCGTTTCCTCGTCCCCTGTGCCAATCACCTGATCCGCCTGTGCCGGTTCCTTCGAGGCCAGACAGGATTTGAAATCCGACCAGTCCTTCCACCGAAACCCGTAAATTTGCCCATGCCGCGCCTCGAAAAACGCGATCAACGTTTCAATATCGTCAAGTGAGCGCATCGACACCCCAGCGTCATAGCGCCTGCGCGAATGTGCCCACGGCGTGTTGCGCTCCTCATAACCATTGGCCAGCGTCACAATATCGGTGCGCCGTTCCGGTCCCCCGACCGAGCCGAAGCTCAGATTGGCGGGAAATCTCATCTCGTGGAAAGTCATCGCGTTGCCTCCTTATCGGTTGCGCTGGCCGCGGCTCAGCAAACGGCCCATCTGTGCAGCGATCTGGCCCTGACTGCGCTGGAAGCTGGCAACATCTGGCGTGGTGACATTCATCACCACATTGACCGCCTGTCCGCCGCCGCCCGCGCGCACGCCAAGCTTGCCATCCGCCCCGCGCGCCAGCGGCATAACCGCCTCCGGCCCGGCCTCGCCCATCAACCCGGTGCCGCCGCGCATCGGAAAATAAGTCGGCCCCGAGACAACCCCACCGGTGGCGAACGGCATCACCTTGCCCTGACTGAACGGCGCGCCATCCTTAAAGCCGAAAAGCCCGCTCACCGCGTTGCCAAGCCCTTGCGCCAGCAGGCTGCCGAAATGATCCGTCACCGGCTTCACGGCGGCGTTGTAGGTCGCGTTGATCATGGATTGCGCCATTGTTTCCAGCGCATCCGACAGCTTCATGCCATCCAGCGCCACGCCATCGAATGCGCGCCGCAAACCCCGGCTCATCCCGCGCTCCAGCGTCGCCACGTCATAGCCGGTATCCGCCAGCGTGGCGCGAATGCGCTGCATCTCGCTATCAAACTGCGCCGCCATCTGCGTCGCCTCGCCCAATGTCTGCTCAAGCGCATCAACCTGCTCGTCAAGCTCGTCCAGCCGTTCCAAATCCGCCATCTTCACACTCCTTGGTCATCTGGGTAGGCACTCAGCAATTCATCAAGCCGCGCCCGGTCCAGCGGTGCCGAAACCGTCCCCGGCCCCAGCAAAAACTCCAACTCCACAGGCGTCAGCGCCCAGAACACATCTGGCCGCAGCCCAAGCCCGCGCATCCCCGCCCGCATCAAGGCAGGCCAGTCGAAACCGCCCCGCTCAGCGGTGCCCATCGCCCGGCCCTTCCGGCAACAGGAAAGCCCGCGCCAGCAACTCCGCCGCCGCACGCGCCGCACCCAACGGCCCGCCCTCGATCTCGGTATCCAGCAAATCAACCGCGCGCCCTTGCCAACCGCCGCCGCGCAGCCCGGCCACGATCAACGCCAGCACATCGCGGGTTGAAAATCCGCCACTCTCGAACCGCCTGACCAGTTCAAGCAGCGTGCCGCTTTCCAACCCGGCCTCCAGCTCCGCCAGCGCACCCAGCGTAAGCTTCATCCGGTGACGCTCTCCATCAAGGACAAGCGCCACCTCTCCGGCCCATGGATTTGCCATCGCTCAAACCGCCGCGGTAAAGCTCAGCGCCCCGGCAGAGGCCAATGAAAGCTCATAGGTCGCCTCGCCGTTATAAGACCCGGCATAGTCAATACCGGTGACCTGAAACGCGCCTTCGATGGTGCCAAAATCCGGCACGATCACCTGAAATTCCGGGGTTTCACCATCAAAGAAAATCTGCCGTGCGCGCTCATCGCTGGCCGCATCGCGAAACACGCCCGAGCCGCTGATCGCCGCCGATTTCACGCCTGCACCGGCCAGCAATTCGCGCCAACCCCCCTGACTTTCCAGACTGGTAACATCCACGCTTTCCGCGTTGAAGCTGATCCGCGTGGCGCGCAAACCCGCCACCGTGCCGAACTGGCCGTCGCCGGTCAAATCCACCTTGATCAAAAGGTCCTTGCCATTTTGTGCCGTCATGTCGTTTCTCCGTTCTTGTCAGTAAATGTCAGTCGTCCTGCACCCGCGCGCGAAATCTCAGGTCAATCCGCCGCTGGGTGCCGGTGCCTTCCAGCCGGGCCAGTGCCCGGTCAAAATTCAGATAGATCAGCTTGCCGCGCACAAGGCTCAGATCGCCACCGGCAAGCGTATCGCTGACCGCCGCCGCCACGGCCTTCGCCGCCTGAAACCCCGCCGTGTCCGTCACCACCGAAATGATGATCGTGTGCAGCGCGCCCTGCCCGGTCTTGTCAGATTTCTCGCGCACGCTTTCCGGCCCAAGGGTGACATAAGTCGCCGGCAACGTGCCGGTGGGCAGCGCGTCGTAAATCGCATTGCCCACCAGCCCCACCAACGCCGCATCCCCGGTCAACGCCTGATAAACCGCCGCCTGCAAGGCCGCCGAAACGCCATAGCTCATACCGCCACCTCCTCTTCCGCAAAACAGGTCAGATACCGACCGTCAGGAGCGGCTTCGGCGACCGCGAGAATGCGAAACACCCGCGTGCCGTCACGAAGCCGCTGATCCGGCTGCGGGCGCATCGAGTGGCCCACCGGGGCCGCCCGTAGCGTGATGCGATAACCGACGTTTGAAACCGGCACCGCCTCGCCCTGCTTCTCGCGCCCTGTCCGGGCGTCAACCTGCGCCCACAACGTGCCAAGCATCGTCCAGCCTTCGCTGAACCCGCCCGCCCCGTCCGGCAGGCGCTCGGGCGCCTCCAGCACCAGACGGCGGTTCAGGGTCACCACCTTCATGCCCGCGCCCCCCGAGAAGCCGCACCGTGCGGTAACGCTCGATCAGGCTTGAAACACCGAACGGCATACACTTGCCGCTCAGGTTGGTCTCATCGCGGTATTCATAGTAATGCGCCGCGAGCAGCAGCACCGCCTGCGCCAGATCGGCAGGCAGATCACCCCATCCTGCGCCATACCCGGCGCTGAACCCGATCCGCACCGAACCACCCATGGGTATTGTCGGCAACAGCGCGCCCGTCGGCATCAGGCGCGGCCGCTGTGCGTCCTTTTCCAGGCGGTAAAGCTCTGCATCAACGACCGTTTCCGCCATTGCCCGATCCATCAGGATCAGCTCAGTCATGCTCACCACGGGTGCCACCGGCAATGCCTGCCCCGCGGGATCGCGCCAGGTGCTCAACGTCCAGGAGAAATCCCGCGTCAACAGGATCTTGCCGGTCCGCGCCTCGATCGCCGCCAGCGCCGCGCGCAGAAAACTCTCCAGCACCACATCCTGTAGGCTGTCTTCGGCAAACCCGGTTCCAAGCCGCAGATGCGCCTTGAATTGAGCCACCGGCAAAACGGCAGTGGGCATTTGGGTTTCTTCGATCAACATCATGGAAATACTCCGAAATTTCCCTCTTTTCCCGGCCGCGTCGCGGCGCGCGCCCCGGCGCCGCCCGGACGGAGGGGACGAGCTGGACAACGCCTCATCGGCGGGCGCGCACCGGGGGCGGCAGGGTTGTTACCCCGTCAATCCGCCCCCATTCCGTGCTCAGGCCGAGCCGAACTTCAGCAGCTTGATCGCCGCGAAATCGCTTACATCGCCGCCCACGCGCTTGGTTGCGTAGAACAGAACATGCGGCTTGGCGCTGAACGGGTCGCGCAGAACGCGCAGATCCGGGCGTTCGGCGACGGTGTATCCAGCCGCAAAATCCCCGAAGGCCACCGCCATGGCATCGCTGGCAATATCCGGCATGTCTTCCGCAATCAGCACCGGATACCCGAGCAACCGCGCCGGTTCCCCGGCGGCCAACCCGTCCGACCACAGGAACCGGCCATCATTGTCCTTCAGCTTGCGCACCGCCCCGGCCGTTTTCGAGTTCATCACGAAGCTCGCGTTGGCCCGGTATTGCGCGCCAAGGCTGTAAACCAGATCAATGATCGCTTCCGCGCCTGCGAAATCACCATCCGCGCCGGTTGCCACATATCCCAATGAGCCCCAGCTCCAGCTATCATTGTCCACGCTTGCATGGGTCATGATGCCGGTGGGCTTGTCGACGCCGTCGCCATTGATGAACGAAGCCGCCTCGGCGCGGGCGAATTTGTCGGCAATCCGCCCGGCAAGCCAGCCCTCAATATCGAACGCGCTGTCATCCAAAAGCCGCTGGCTGGCCTTGGGCATCGCCGAAAGCTCGTGCAGCGGGATGCTGATCCGGTCAATCGCCGGGGTGCCAGATTCCGTGGTCGGGCCCGCTTCCGTGGCCCAGCCCGCGCCGACATCGGTATGGTCGATCAACACATCAAACGATGTCGCCTCGACATGCACCACATTGGCAATCGCGCGCACCGACGCGGTGCTTTCCAGAACGTTCTGAATTTGCGCCGCCGTCTGCGGGTCAACAAGATAGCCCCCATCAGAGGCAACCGAGCTATTCATCGCCTTGCCTTCAAGCTCAAGGCCGCGCAGGCCGTCGTCATCGCCCGACCGCAGATAGGCGTTGAAAGCCTTCTGATGCGGTGCGTCGATATCAGCAGCCGTAGCCAGCGCCGGGCGGACGGCAATATGGGATTTTCGATCAAGCATGGTCAGTCGCTCTTCCTGTTGTTGAAGTCTGGTTTGAACATCGTCTTTGAAGCCTCTGAGCTCACTCATGAAACCGCTCAGAGAGGCCTTCGCCTCGGCCATCGGAGACACGTCTCCTCCGGCCCGAGATTTGGTCTCGGGGTCTATCGTCATCTGGATTTTCCTCTCGGTTGATCCCCAGCGCGTCTAGCCGCGCGCCAATTCATCGGCTGCGCCCTGCAAGGCCGCCGCCAATTCACGCCAGGCATGTTCCTCGGGCATTTCGCCTTTGGCCCCCACCCGCGCACTGGGCAGCATCGGGAACGTCACCAAGGACACCTCCCAAAGCTCCAGTTCCTTCAAGAGCCTCAGGCCCTTGTCATTCTTCACCGCCTTCAGGGTGCGATAACCGATTGACAGCCCGTCAATCGCACCTGCCGCAATCAGCGCCGCCGCCTCGCGCGCCCGGCCCACCGATTCCAACAGGCGGCCCTTCACGTAAAGCCCGCGCTCATCCTCGCGCACCTCATCCCACACGCCAATCGGCTGCGTCGGGTCATGCTGCCAAAGCATCTTCACCCGGCGCCCCTCTCCTTTGATCCGGCCAAGGCTTGCGGCATAGGCCCCCGGCTCGACAATATCGCCGCCCTGATCGCGCGCGCCAAACAAACTGGCATAGCCTTCGATCTCCGCCCCGCCCGCACTTGTCGTCACGTTCAAGCCGTCATCAAACCGGCAGAATTTCTGCTCCAACCCGCATTCGGTCTGCATATCCATCTCCATCCTCATGTCTTTCTCTTACGGTGCCACCGACAGAAGGTGCTCGACCCCTTGCACGACGATCACCGCCGCGACCCCGTAAACCGCGATCCACAACCGCTTTTCGAGCCGCTCAATACTCTCTTCAATCTTGCTCAACCGCTGCACGAGGGTCTCATGCTGAAGCCGTGCCACTCGCTCATGCGCCTCCAACCGGAGCGCCGGCGCGCAATCGAACGCCTCGAACCCGTATCGTTGGCCACGCTCATCCATCCACAGCCTCCCCGGCCTGCACCGGCAGCCCCAGAAGCGCGCGTTTTTCCGTATTGTTCAGGAAACTCGCCCGTGAAACCCGCGCCCATTGCGCGTCCCGCTCGGCGGCCAACGCAGGCACCTGGTCAAGATCCGGCGTCAGTTGCAGCGCCTCGCCTGCAAACTGCGCCAGCCAGTCCGCCACCGCCGCCGTCACCCGCTGCGCCAACGGCAGCACGGCCAGGCGATAAAACGCCCGGTGCGCCTCCTGATAATTGGCATAGGTCGCATCCCCCGGTATCCCCAGCAGCATCGGCGGCACCCCGAAGGCCAGCGCAATCTCGCGCGCCGCCGCCTCCTTGGTCTTCTGAAATTCCATGTCCGAGGGCGAAAATCCCATCGGCTTCCAATCCAACCCACCTTCGAGCAACATCGGTCGCCCCGCATTGCGCGCCCCCTGATGATAGCTCTCCATCTCATCAAGCAGCCGGGTATATTGATCCTCGCTCAAACTGCCCTGCCCCTCCGCCCCTTTATAAACAATCGCCCCGCTTGGCCGCGCGGCATTGTCCAGAAGCGCCTTTGACCAGCGGCTTGCGCTGTTATGCACATCCACCGCCTGCGCCGCCGCCTGCATCGGGCTGAGGCCATAATGATCGTCCTGCGGATGGAAGCTCTTGATATGACAAATCGCAGGAACCCCTTCGGTCACGTCAAACCGGTGCTTGCGCCCGCCCACCGCGTATTCATAAGCCACCGGCCAGCCATCCGCGCCGGGAATGAGGCTCATCCGGTCAGAGCGCAGCACATGCAGCTCCAGCGGCACGCCCTCTGCCCCCACCGCCTCGACATAGGCATTCCCGGTCAGCAACAGATGCCCGTAAAGCGCCTCGAACAGTTCCGCCCGGCCCTGCGCCGGATTGGGGCTACGGATCAGGCCGAGGATCGGATGTTCGGCATAGCGTTGCGCGCTGTCTTGCAAGACCAGCGGCAGCGCGGCGGCGGCTTCGGCAATCATCTTGACCGCCCGGAACCCGACCGGGTTGCCCGCAAAACCCGCCTTGGTCAGCGACACCGCATCGCGTGGCGACCACGCAACCCGCCCCGCACCGTGCCAAGCCAGAACCGGCCCCGCCGCACTCGCCTTCTGCTCGGGCACCGCGTTTTCGCGGGCTTTGAGAAAATCAAAAACGGCCATCCGGCTCTCCTCACATTTCGTCGCATCTCCAAAGGCTTGCGCCTCTGTCCGGTGTCATTTCCGGCTTGAGATTCATCATGCGAGGAATGGTTTAAGAAGTCCTAATCACACCGTGCGCACCCTCGGGCGGCGCCATTTCGCGCCCGGTTCAATCATCAGGTCACTCATCGCCCAGACCAGCGCATCCACCCGGTCGGGGCTGCCCTTGCCCTCGAAACCCTGCGTGGTCATCTTGCACATCTGATCTTCCAGATCGCCCAACGCCCCGCGCAGATGGCGCACCCGGCCCTGCTCATAAAGGGCGGCCACCGGCTCCGCCCGTGCGGCCTTTCCCTTGGCGGCATGAACCTTCTTCAACGGCACCAATGGGTCCACCTGCCGGATCACACTCTCCACCAGATCGCCACCTTGGTTGACCTCCGCCACCAATTTCTCCGCACCAAACTGCTCCATTGCCGTAATCGCCGCCCGCGCCCATGTTGCCGGGCTGGCCGCGCGCACCGTCTTGTCGGCCAGCACGTAAGCCCGCCAGTCCTGCACCGGCCCCTCGGTAACGGCCCCGACCACCACGATCCCGCATTCGTCCGATCCTGCGTGCCCGGTCACCGGCGGGTCAACGGCCACGACGATCCGGCTCAGTTCCGGTGCCGCCTCAACTCTGAGCGCCTCCAGCGCCGCCGAGGTCCAAAGCGCGCCCTCCACATCCTCCAGAAGCACGCCCTCCAGCTCCTGCCGCCCCAACCGCGTGCCCGCATAGCGTGCTTTCACCTCGTCAAGGAACGACGCTGCCAAATTCGCCGCATTGGCCTGCGTCGGCGCGCTTGTCACCACGGTTGACGGCAGCGCCAGCAAGGTTTTCAGAATACCCACATTGCGCGGCGTCGTGGTCACACAAACCTGCGGGCTCTCGCCCAGCCTCAGCCCGAATTGCAGCATATCCCACGTGTCCTGCCCACGCTTCCACTTGGCCAGCTCGTCCACCCACGCACCGTCGAACTGCGGCCCGCGCAGCCCTTCCGGGTCATGCGCCGAAAACACCTGCGCCACAGCACCATTGGGCCACAAAAGCCGCTTGCGCCCGGCCTGCCATTCCGGGCGTCTGTCTGGCGGTGAACAAGCCATGATCCCGCTTTCGCCAAAGATCATCACTTCGCGCACCTGATCGACCGTCTCTCCCACCAGCGCCACCCGCCGACAGCGGCCCTCATCGAAAGCCCGCGCCCCTTCCACCTGTGCGCGCACCCACTCGGCACCAGCACGGGTCTTGCCCGCACCGCGCCCGCCCATGATCACCCAAGTCCGCCAATCGCCTTCTGGCGGCAACTGATGGTCCATCGCCCAGAACTCAAACAGATAAGGCAGCGCCAGCAGCTCCGCCTCACTCATGGCATCGAGGAACCGGGCCTGAACATCCCGCCCTTCTGAGGCGATCCAGGCGGCTCCCGATCTGAGCCCTTGCATCATCGAGGTCGAGAGCGGGAGGCGCGCCTCGTTCGCGCCCGTCATTGCCGTATTTTTCAAGTCGCATCTCCATTTCATGTGCAAGCCTGAGCCATTGCCGGATATCCTCCGTCTTGCGCGCCGTGTCGGTCATCGCACTCAAATCGCCCTCCACCAGCCCGGCTTTCAGCAAGGCAAGCTGCGACGCAATCGCTCGCAATTCGCTTTCCACAACAACCAGCGCCTGCCGCAAACGCTGACCTTCCGTCATCGAAGTGTTGGATTTCATGTCCTGTGTGTCTGCTTTCTCAAGGGGCCTCCGTCCCTGAAACAGGCATGAAAAATGGACGCGGAAACACGTCCGCGGCCCCATACCCATTTCGTCCAGCATGTCATGAATCATACGCGGCAGCGCGCGGTGCGTCAAATTTTAACGCCGCCTAACCGTCCGATATCATTAACTAAATATTAACAGTAATCGGGCTACAGCCCCAACTTGTCGCGCATGAAAGCCAGCGCCACCGAAAGCCCGTCAGGGGCAATCCCGTGGCCCGTGCCCTTCATGATATGGGCATAAACCGCCGTAAACCCGGCCCCCTGTAACGCATCTGCCGCCTCTGGCAGCGATTGCGGCGGCACCACGTCATCCATATCGCCATGCAGCAACAGAACCGGCGGTTTCGACAGCGCTTCATCAACCAGCAGTTCAGGCTCCAGCAACCGCCCGGAAAATCCCACGATTCCCGCAATCTCGTCTTCGCGCCTCGGGGCCACGTGCAGGCTCATCATGGTGCCTTGGCTGAACCCGAAAAGCACCATCTGCTCGGGCAGCAGGTCTTCATCAACCAAAAGCGCATCCAGAAACGCATTCACATCATCAACCGCCGCCCGCATCCCGCGCTCGGCCACTTCTTCCGATGACCCGTCAATCCACGGAATCGGGAACCACTGATAACCCATCGGCGCACCGGGGCATTGCTCCGGCGCATCGGGTGCCACAAAAAGCGTATCGGGCAAATGCTCTGCCAACACATCAGCCAGCCCCAGAAGATCGGCCCCGTTCGCGCCATAACCGTGCAGGAACACCACGACCGAGCGCGTCACACCCGAAACCGGCGCCTTGCGGCCCGCTTGCAAAACCCGTGTCATGTAATTCCTTCCCTGTCCTTGGCCACCCGGTAATAAGCCCAGAGGATGCGCGCGGCAACCGCCCGCCACGGGCTCCAGCGTTCTGCCATTTCCCGGAACGCTTTCGGCTTTGGCCGCGCGTCCAGCCCATAAAGCAGCCGCGCCGCCTCCTGCAACGCCAGATCACCCGGCGCGAACACATCCGCATGGCCAAGGCTGAACATCGCGTAAATCTCCGCCGTCCAGACCCCGATGCCCGGCACTTCCACCAGCCGCGCAATCACCGCCTCATCCGGCATGTCGCGCAGCGCGACATAATCAATGCCCGCGCGCGCCAATTCCTGCGCATAGCGGATTTTCTGGCGGCTCAACCCGGCGGCGCGCAACCTCTCCTCACCCGCAACCGCAACAGCTTCCGGCGTCACCAGCCCCGCCGCCTCCATCCGCCCCCAGATCGCCCGCGCCGAGGCGACGCTCACCTGCTGGCTCATGATCGCGCTCAGAAGCGGGGCAAACCCGTCCGGGCGCAGCCTGAGCGGCACCTCGTCGATCAGGTCCAGCGCCCGCGCCATGCCCGCGTCATGCGCAGACAGCCACGCCGCGCCCTCGCCCACACATGCCGCCCCCCGAATGATCCGCCCGCCGCTCACCGACTTACCGGAAACACAAAGCACCGATCCCGCCGGATTGTCAGCCAAAGCGCCTTGCCGGGGCTGGGCAGAAACACATTCGGCACCGTCGCTTTCAACACCGACCCATCATGCTCCATCCGAAACTCTACCAGACTTTCCGACCCCATGAACCGCGCCCGCTCAACCACACCCCGCGCCGGGACACCATCCTGCGGGGTTGGATCAGGCCCATGGCCACCCCGGTCAAAATCAATCTTGATATGCTGCGGGCGGATGACGATCTCCACCGCTTGCCCATCCGGCACACCGGGGGCAAGGAACTGGCCAAACGGCGTATCCGTAAGCGCCCCTTGAACTTCGCCTCGCAATACGTTGATATCGCTAAAAAATGACACCGCCGCCTTGTCGATTGGCGCGTTGTATATGTTATAGGGTGCGCCTTGCTGCACGATCCGCCCGTCGCGCATCAGCGCAATCTCGTCGGCCATCCGCATCGCCTCTTCCGGCTCATGCGTCACCAACAGCACCGCCGCATCCTCGCGCTTCAACACCTCCAGCGTCAGATCGCGAATGTCATCGCGCAGCCGGTTGTCCAAACCGGAAAACGGCTCATCCATCAGCATGATCCGCGGTCTCGGGGCCAATGCCCGCGCCAAGGCCACCCGCTGCTGCTCGCCGCCCGAAAGCTCGTGCGGATAGGCATCAATGAAGCGCATCAGCCCCACCACGCCCAGCAATTCCTCCACCCGCGCGCGTTTTTCCGCCCGTGCGCCGCTTAGCCCGAAGGCCACGTTCTCAGCCACGCTCAGATGCGGAAACAAGGCGAAATCCTGAAACATCAGCCCGATATTGCGCCGCTCCGGCGGCACCCGAAACGCCGTGTCACAGATCAGCGCCCCATCGGCATAGATCTCTCCGCTGTCTTGCATCTCCACGCCCGCGATCATCCGCAGCGTGGTGGACTTGCCACAGCCCGACGGCCCCAGAAGGCAGGTCACATTGCCCGACATCACCCTGAGCGACACATCATCGACCACCGCGCGCCCGTCATAGACGCGCCGCAAATTGCGCGCCTCCAGCCGCGGCGCTGCCCTGCTGCCAAGCGGTGCGTTCACATCAACCCTCGCGTTAATCCGATCAAAATCATCGGGTTTCGCGAAGGCTTAACAGCCCCCTCCGGCCTCGCAAGCATTTCAGCAGCAACACCCGCCGCCCTCAACGCGCGCGTATGCCGCCTGATCAAACAGGTTTTCCGCGCCACATCCTGCAAAAACACCGCGATGGGTGTCGAAATCACCGATAAACTCGAAATGCGGCGCGAACCGTGTCTCGTTCAGCATCCGCCAGGTATTGCCACAGACCGCAACCTCCCGGCCCGCCTCGAAGACGTGGCGATGATCGAGCACAAAGGCCTGCGCACTCTGCGCCACCGTGCCCTTGTAAATCACCGCCTGCCCGTAATCCTCACAATCCGGCTCCAGACCGTCAAGCCGGAATAGCCGGCAGGTCGCCGAGATGAACGAGACCGGCGCCACCCGCGCCTCAAGCGCCGGATTATCGATCGTCAACGGGCGATGTTCCACCCGTCGCGGATCGGCAAACCCCGCCGCCTTCGCCTCGCTCAGGAAATCGTTCCAGTAAAGCGCGCCCGACAGGCACTCGCCATAAAGCACCTCATCCGCCGCCAGCGCCGCCGGAATCCGCCGGTCGGCATAAACATCCGCGAAATACATCTCGCCGCCGGGCTTGAGCAACTCATACGCGCCGCGCAGCACCGCGCCCTTGTCGGTGGCCAGATTGATCACACAGTTCGATACGATCACGTCAAACGACGCAGGCTCAAGATCAAGCGCGCCCAGCGCTTCGATCACGCCCTCATGAAACGCCACCACGTCAAACCCGAACCGCTCCGCATGCCAAGCCTGATGCGCACGCGCCACGTCAAGCTGCTCGGGCGTCATGTCCACCCCCACAACCCGGCCTTCGGGGCCGACCATCTGCGCCAGCGCATAAACATCGCGCCCCGCACCACAGCCAAGATCAAGCACTTTTGCCCCTTCAAGTGCGCCCGGCATCACCAAACCACAGCCGTAATACCGGCTCAGAACCTCATCATGAACATTCGCCAAAGCCGCCTTCACATGCCCCGGCATATCATCCGGCGAGCAACAGGCATTGGTTTGCAGATCGTCACTGCCCTGCAAGGTCTTACCGTAGTAATCTTTGACTGCCTGATGGTTCATCATGTCCTCCTTTCACGGGCGTGGCCCGCGCTGGCTTCAATCGTCCTTGCCCGGCCCGGCATCCGGGTCCGGCTGGCCAATCCCCTTGAACAACCCCTTGAACGGCACGATCCACGCAATCCCAAGCGCCACATAAATCAGCAGTTCAATCAACACCGATGGCCGATCCAGCCGGTCCACCAAGGTAACGGCCAGCACAATGTAAATCGGCATCCCCACCAGCAGAACCAGAATCGAAAGCCGCTTGCGGGCCTTGTATGAAAACCGCTCCCACATCCGCTCAATCCGCAAACGGATCAGTGACAAGGATGGTGTCCTCTCGCTCCGGGCTGGTCGAAAGCAGCGCCACGGGGCAGTCGATCAACTCTTCCACCCGGCGCACATACTTGATCGCCGCCGCCGGCAGATCGGCCCAGCTTCGCGCGCCCTCGGTGCTCTCGTGCCAGCCGTCCATCTCCTCATAGATCGGCGTGCAGCGCCCCTGTTGATCAGCAGCGGTCGGCAGGTAATCAAGCCGCCTGCCATCCAAATCATACCCGACGCAAATCTTCAGCGTCTCGAACCCGTCAAGCACATCAAGCTTGGTCAGTGAAATACCGTTCACCCCGCTGGTCGCACAGGTCTGGCGCACCAGCGCCGCATCGAACCAGCCACAGCGCCGCTTGCGCCCGGTCACGGTGCCAAACTCGCGCCCGCGTTCCCCCAACCGTTGCCCGTCGGCATCGTCAAGCTCGCTTGGAAACGGCCCTTCGCCAACCCGCGTGGTATAGGCCTTCACAATGCCCAGCACATAATCAATCGCCCCCGGCCCCACGCCAACGCCCGTCGCCGCCTGCCCCGCGATCACGTTCGATGAGGTCACAAACGGATAGGTGCCGAAGTCGATATCAAGCAACGCCCCTTGCGCGCCTTCAAACAGAATTCTCTTACCCGCTTTGCGCTTTTCTTTCAGCACCTTCCAGACCGGCGCGGCATAGGGCAGGATGTCTTCCGCAATCCCGGCCAGTGCCGCAATCAACGCATCCCGGTCCACCGGCGCAATACCCAGCCCCTTGCGCAGCGGATTGTGATGCTGCAACGCCCGGTCAACCCGCGCCTCCAGCGTCGCGCGATCCGCCAGATCGGCCACCCGGACCGAGCGCCGCCCCACCTTGTCCTCATAGGCAGGCCCAATGCCGCGCCCGGTGGTGCCTATCTTGGTGCCCGCACTTGCCGCCTCTTCGCGCGCCCGGTCCAACTCGCCATGGATTGGCAGGATCAGCGGCGTGTTCTCCGCAATCATCAAAGTCTCGGGGTTGATCTCCACCCCCTGCTTGCGGATCGCTGCAATCTCGCTCAGCAAATGCCACGGATCCAGCACCACACCATTGCCGATCACGCTCAGCTTGCCACCCCGCACCACCCCGGAAGGCAGCGCGTTGAGCTTGAAAACCTCGCCATCAATCACCAGCGTATGCCCGGCATTATGCCCGCCCTGAAAACGGCAGATCACATCGGCGCGCTCGCTCAACCAGTCAACGATCTTGCCTTTTCCCTCGTCACCCCACTGGGCGCCGACAACCACGACATTGGCCATAATGATCCTCTTTCACGCTAAATCCCGCGCCGGTATATCCTTCCCGTCGCATTGGCGAAACCGCTAATTCACCACAACCCGCCCCGCCCTTCTGCATGCTTCATTTTGCCCCAAATATCCCCGCCGGAGGCTCCCCGGCTACCCCCACGCGCCAAGGATTTTCTAGACAAGCGCCCCGGTTCCACGCAAAGTCACCGAAATCATCACATGAGGCACCGATGGGCTTCCTTCTCCGCTGGGTATTCGCATTTCTGCTGATCACCGCAACTTTCAACCCGACGCAGTGGAATTATCTCAGATGGGCCGAAATGAACGCCTCCGAACAACTCTCGCTCACGGTGCTTCTGGGCCTTCTTCTGCTGGTAGGCTATATTATCTACCTGCGCGCCACGCTGCGCTCAATCGGCGCGTTCGGCATGTTTCTGGTGCTCGCCATTGTCGCCTCGCTGCTTTGGGTGCTGCATGACTGGGGCTGGCTGCGGCTCGAAAACAACACGCAAAACACCTGGATCGGCATTCTGGCCCTCTCCACCGTGCTTGGCGTTGGCCTCGGCTGGAGCCACATCCGCCGTGCCCTCTCCGGGCAGGCGGACATGGATATGGTAGACGAATAAATGGCGCAGGCGCCAAAGCCGCCCGGCCCGCACAGAAGAACCCACGCTTGAGGGTTGCGGCGCAAGGGTTAAGCGACTAGATACCGCCCTCGAAACGCATTACAGGGCTCTCCATGGAAAACGTCGTTCTCATCATCCACCTTCTTCTGGCGCTGGCGTTGATCGGCGTCGTGCTTTTGCAGCGTTCCGAAGGCGGTGGGCTTGGTATGGGGTCCGGCGGCGGGGCAATCTCTGCCCGTTCGGCGGCCACCGCGTTGGGCAAGGTCACATGGGTCCTCGCCATCGGCTTTATCTGCACATCCATCGCGCTGACCGCAATTGCCGCGCGCAAATCCTCGGAATCCTCGGTAATGGACCGGCTGACCGATGCTCCTGCCGCCGCCGAAGAAACTGCGCCTGCCACACCCGCGCTTGATGAAAACAACCTGCTGCCACCGGCTCCGAGCGATGAAAGCCCACTGGTGCCCAAGGCTGATTAAAAAGCGTGCTGCGCTGCACTTCTTTTCGGAACACACCTTGTTTTCCGGGGCTTACAAGCTGCGCTCACCCTCACAAGCCCTAGAGGCCGTGAAATAATTCACAACATCATCTTGCGGTCTGGTTGCCAATCTCGCACGAATCCTGTATGGCTCAAATCCCGTGATACTGGGCACAAGACGGGCCTCAAAAAATTGCAAAAACAGGCAACAAGCGCCTGAATCGCGGGGGATAATCAGCCATATGGCGCGTTACGTTTTCATTACCGGCGGAGTCGTTTCATCCCTTGGCAAGGGGCTGTCGTCTGCCGCACTCGGCGCGCTTTTGCAGGCGCGCGGCTTCTCGGTGCGGCTTCGCAAGCTTGACCCCTATCTCAACGTCGATCCCGGTACGATGTCGCCGTTTGAACATGGTGAAGTGTTTGTTACCGATGATGGTGCTGAAACCGATCTCGATCTCGGCCACTATGAGCGATTCACCGGCGTGCCCGCCCGCAAGACCGATTCCGTCTCCTCCGGGCGCATCTACACCAATGTTCTTGAGAAGGAACGCCGTGGCGATTACCTCGGCAAAACCATTCAGGTGATCCCGCACGTCACCAACGAAATCAAGGAGTTCATCGAAATCGGCGATGATGAGGTCGATTTCATGCTATGCGAGATCGGCGGCACCGTCGGTGACATCGAAGGGTTGCCGTTCTTTGAAGCGATCCGCCAGTTTGCTCAGGAACGCCCGCGCGGGCAGTGTATCTTCATGCACCTCACCCTGTTGCCCTATCTCGCCGCTTCGGGCGAGCTGAAAACCAAACCCACCCAACACTCCGTGAAGGAACTGCGCTCGATCGGCCTTCAGCCGGATGTGCTGGTCTGCCGCTCCGAACACCCCATCCCGGAAAAGGAACGCGCCAAGATCGCCCTTTTCTGTAATGTCCGCCCCGAAGCAGTCATCCCCGCCTACGATCTCAAATCCATCTACGAAGCGCCTCTGGCCTATCACCGTGTCGGGCTGGATCAAGCCGTGCTCGATGCCTTCCGCATCAGCCCCGCACCGCGCCCCGATCTGTCAATATGGGAAGACGTGTCCGACCGGATTCACAACACCGACGGACAGGTCAACATCGCCATCGTCGGCAAATACACACAGCTTGAAGACGCCTACAAATCCATCAAGGAGGCGCTCACCCATGGCGGCATGGCCAACCGGGTGAAGGTGAATGTCGATTGGGTCGATGCCGAAGTTTTCGACAAGAAAGACGCCGCCCCCTATCTCGAAGGCTACAATGCCATCCTCGTCCCTGGCGGCTTTGGCGAACGCGGCACCGAGGGCAAGATCAAGGCTGCGCAGTTCGCGCGTGAACGCAACGTGCCTTACCTTGGAATCTGTCTCGGAATGCAAATGGCCGTGATCGAGGCCGCCCGCAACAAGGCCGGCATCAAGGATGCAGGCTCCGAAGAGTTTGACCACGAAGCCGGGAAAAAGCGGTTTACGCCGGTTGTTTATCACCTCAAGGAGTGGGTGCAGGGCAATTACACCGTTACCCGCTCGGCCAGTGACGACAAGGGCGGCACCATGCGGCTTGGTGCCTATGACACCACGCTCACGGATGGCTCGAAAGTGGCGGATGTCTATGGCGGCACCGCCATCGAGGAACGCCATCGCCACCGCTATGAGGTCGATACCAAGTATCGTGACAAGCTTGAAAAATGCGGGCTGATGTTCTCCGGCATGTCGCCTGACGGGCGGTTACCGGAAATTGTCGAATGGCAGGGGCATCCGTGGTTCATCGGGGTGCAGTTCCATCCCGAGCTGAAATCCAAACCCTTCGCCCCGCATCCGCTTTTTGCCGATTTCGTGCGCGCCGCCGTGGAGTCAAGCCGCCTGGTCTGATCCTTGGCGTCGGGCCAATACCCAACCCTTTTCTCAGGCCTGCCCTTGACGCGGGCGCAGGAACTTCATCACCTGCGCGGCCAGCATCGGTGCCGCCTTCGCTTCCTCGGCAATCTCTTCTGGCCATCTGGTATCCAGCCCCAGCGTTTCCGGGCCGCAAATCGGCTCAAGCACAGCGCGGTCAAACACCCAGCGCCCGCGCTGCCGCGCCCGCAGGTCTTCCTTCTGATATTGCAACCATTTGTCCAACAGGCGCATCCCCGTTTCGCTGAACTTGGGATGCGGCAGATAAAACCCGGCATTGATGCGATGGTGAATGGCGTCCAGCAACCGAATCTCTCCGGCATAATCTTTCGCCACATCGCGCGGATGGACATAGTTGAACCGCATCGGATCGCCGTTGAAAAAGGCCGCCAGCGCCGCGCCCAGCTCAATTCCTTTCTGCGCCGAAAGCCAACCGATCACGCTCTCGGGGCGGTGCGCCCAGTCATAGCTGCGCATCAGCGTGTTGCGCTCGTCTTCTGACAATGCGCGCACCTTGCGCATCTGTTCGTCCTCGTCGGCCCCAGCCCAGTCGAACACGGTGTCGCCTGCCATCATCAGATTCCTTACTGTCTCGTCCTGCCCCGCGCACATGAATACGATATCGGCCTTTCGCTCGCATCGGCGCGGGTATTGTCTTTCAGTCACCTCCACGGATAACGCCGCAAACCGCCGAAACTTGGGTGCAAATGTGGCCGAAGCGCGGAAATCATGCTTGATTCCTCATATTCACGCCGCCCGGAGTTCAGTTTGCCTGCGGACCTGTCGATGTTGACGTCCCGATACCCCAAATCTGATCGTCCGCGGCGCTCCAAACGCTAACCAACCGCAAACCGGCGTCTGTATTCGCTGGCGCTCACACCACAGATCGAGCGAAAGAGGCGGCTAAAGGCGGAGGCGTCGGCATACCCGACCGCCCAGCATATCTCACTTACCGGCAGCGTCGTGCGCTCCAACAATCCGCGCGCCTTCTCAATCCGCAGTTCCTGAACATAGCGGGTTACCGGCAAACCTGTGGCTTTGGCGAAACGACGCTGGAAGGTTCGTTCGCTCATCCCCGCCTCGGTCGCCAGCACAGGGAGCGCGAGTTCCGAGGTAGCGTTCTTCTCCATCCAGTGCTGGAGGTCTCGAATAGCGCCATCGCCGTGATCCAGACGCGGCCGAAAACTGCGATAGTTGCGTTGTTCACGCCCGTGAGGATCAATCAGCATATGGCGGCAGGTGCGCAAAACGACATCCGGCCCCAGCCATCGGCGCACAAGGAACAGCCCCAGATCGACCCAAGCCATCACACCGCCTGCGGTGACAACGTCGTGATCATCAACCAACAGATGCTCGGGGTGCAGGTCCGCGCGCGGAAACGCGGCGCGAAACTCCTCCTCCAGCGCCCAGTGGGTGGTCACGGGGCGGCCATCCAACGCGCCGGTATGGCCAAGCCAGAAGGCGCCAGCGCAGGCCGAACACAACATTGCGCCGCGCTTGTGTTGCTGTGTGATCCAATCATGGATGGATACATCCGCATCGCCCCGAGCGCCGGTCAGGTTGGGCGGCAGGACGACAGCATCAAATTTCGCGTCGCCACTCAGATCGCCGGGACAAAGCACTGCATGGCCCACCTGCCCGCCGCCCCCTTCGGCGGCATAACGGTTCGCCACGCTCAGAATATCACCAAGGCCATACACGGCGGACATCTGTGCGCCGTCATAGGCAAGGAGGGCGATTGTCGCGTGCTTTGGCGTATTTCGCATAGTCATTGTCATTACCGCCAATCGTAGAGCGACCGCTCAGGTGCGTAAACTGAAAAAAGACGAGACCAAACAAAGCGGAGACCAAAACATGACCAAAACAGCTCTGATCCTGATCGACATCCAGAATGACTATTTCAACGGCGGTCTGATGGCCCTTGATGGGATGGACGCCGCCACAACCAACGCTGCGCGCCTGCTTGCGGGCGCACGAACCCGGCAAGAGGCCGTCTTTCACATCCGCCACATTGCGGGATCGCCCAGCGCACCCTTCTTTCGCCCCGGCACCATGGGCAGCGAAATCCATGCAACTGTGCGCCCTGTCGGCGGTGAAATGGTCATCGAAAAAAGCCGACCCAATTCTTTTGTCGGCACAGGTCTTGAGGCCGCGTTGCGCGCAGCAGGAATCGAACGTGTGACCCTCTGCGGCGCGATGAGCCAGATGTGCGTGGACGCCACCGCCCGCGCAGCGGCTGATCTGGGGTTTGCCGTCACGGTCGTCGCCGACGCCTGCGCCGCCGCGTCGGTCAGTTTCGGCGGCATCTCGGTGCCCTCCGAACAGGTCCACGCCGCGATCATGGCTCCCTTGGCGGCAAGCTACGGCAAAGTCACGACGACAGGCGACATCGAAGGCAGCAGCCTCACAGCCTGAAATATGCAGGCCGCACCGGAATCCGCACGAAACGGGCTGCGATGCTGGTCAAGCGCGTTCACTATCGCAACATCAACCACCGGAGGAACCACCATGACAACGACCATCGCAGCCTTGATCGTCTTCCTGTTTCCGCTGGCCTATAGCCCGGGACCGGGAAACATGTTTTTCGCGGCAAATGGCGCCCGCTTCGGAATGAAAGCGACCATGCCCGCCAATTTTGGGTACCACGTGGCCACATGGATCGTGACTGCGGCGATTGGGTTGGGGGCTCTTGCTGCCTTTACCTCCCAACCGGCGGCGTTCCAGGCGCTGAAGGCGCTCGGAAGCGTCTATGTTCTCTGGCTGGCCTGGAGCCTGTTTCGCAGCGGCGGACACGATAGCGCGGCAGAGGCGAAGCCAGCCGGTTTCGGCACCGGGGTTTTGCTTCTTCTTTTCAATCCAAAGGCTTACCTCATCATCGCATTGATGTTCACACAATTCGTTGCACAAGCAGAGGGAACCGCCGAATGGTCGCTCGTGCTCATCATCACAACTGTCTTCACGCTCAACAACCTTCTCGCATTCCTCGCGTGGACCGCAGCCGGTGATCGGCTGGCCAAGCAGTTCCGCGAGGAGCATAGCGCGAAGTGGATCAACCGGGTCTTCGGCACGATCCTCGCCGCTGTTGCGATGTGGATGGCACTGGGCTGAGCCTACTTTTTTGCGTGTCATTTTCTCAAATTCGGCACCGCCCAACAAAGCAGGCCGCGCTCTATTGCACCTTCGTGCATGGCGCGGCCAAAGCTCACCCCAACTGCCTGATCCCCGGTCGAAAACCACGCTCTTACCCTTGACCCGGCCCGCCGCAAGCCGCAGGTTCGCCACAAACCAAAGGAGAGGGCTTCATGGCAAAAGGCTATTGGGTTGCACGGATCGACATTGATGATCTTGAAACCTACAAGAAATACGTCGCCGCCAATGCCGCGCCCTTTGCCGAATACGGCGCGCGCTTTCTGGTTCGGGCCGGACAATTCGAATGCCCCGAAGGCAGTTCCCGTTCGCGCAACGTGGTGATCGAATTTCCCACTTACGAAGCCGCTCTTGCCTGTTATGCTTCCGAAACCTACCAACAGGCCAAGGCGATCCGCGACCCGGTTTCCCACGGCGATCTTGTCATCATCGAAGGCTATGACGGCTAATGCCTCTTATTCAACGTATCCTCTCCGTCTTTTCCAGTCCTGAACCCGCCCAGCTTCCCGAACCCGACGCCAAGCTCGCGCTTGGTGCCTTGATGGTGCGTATCGCCAAATCCGATTCCAGCTATCACATCGAAGAGATTCAGCGGATCGACCGGATTCTCGCCCGCGCAAACGCCATCGGCCCGATTGACGCGGCCAAGATGCGCGCCACGTGTGAGCAGCTTGAAGCTCAGGCCCCCCATACCGAACGCTTCGCGGCACTGATCCGTGAAACCGTCTCGCGCGAAGGCCGGATGAAAACGCTGCGCGCGCTCTGGGCGGTGCTGCTCTCCGACGGGATAGAGCGCCCCGAAGAAACCGCCGAATTGGAACAAACCTGCGCGGCCCTCGGCCTTAGCCCCGATGACAGCGCCGCCGCCCGCGCCTCGGTTGAAACGGAGTAACCCGCCAGATGTTCGCTGATTTCCTGCGCAAACTCACCGCACCGACGCCACAACCGATGGCGGATGGCGATGCCCGCCTCGCGCTGGCGGCGCTCCTCGTCCGCCTTGCCCGCACCGACGGCGATTATGCACAGGTGGAGATCGAGCGAATCGACCGCACGCTTGCCACCCGCTACAATCTCTCCCCATTCGAAGCCACCGCCCTGCGCACGCAGGCAGAGGCACTTGAAGCCGAAGCGCCCGATACCGTGCGCTTTACCCGCGCCATCAAGGACGCGGTGCCGCTGGAAGACCGTATCGGCGTGCTCGAAGCGATCTGGTCCGTGGTGCTGGCCGATGGTGAACGCGACGCGATGGAAGACAGCTCCATGCGCGTCATCGCCTCGCTTCTGGGCGTAACCGACCAAGACAGCGCCCGCGCACGCCAGAAAGCCGGAAATTGACCTCCGCTTCGCTGCTTGCGGCCCTGCCGATGTATGACCGCGCAGAAACCGCCACCGCGAACGATACGCTCTGGGCCGCTATACGTGGCGAACTGGGCCACGGCCCCGAAACGCTCACGCGTGGCGGTGATCTCTGGGCGCTCTGGCAATCCCCCGATCTGTTGCTCGCGCAAACCTGCGGCCTGCCCTACCGCGCCCGCCTGCACGACGCGGTGCGCCTTGTCGGGACCCCTGATTACGGCCTCGATGGCTGTCCTCCGGGCTATTACCGCTCGATTTTCATCGCCCGGCGCACTGACCGGCACCAGACTGTGCAAAGCCTCGCGGGGCAGCGATTCGCCTATAACGAAGGGCTGTCGCAATCCGGCTGGGCCGCGCCCGCCTTGCACATGCAGGAACGCGGGCTTTCATTCGGCGCTCTTATTCAAACCGGGTCACATCAGGCCTCCGCCCGCGCCGTTGCCGAGGGGCGCGCCGATTTCGCCGCCATTGACGCCCTCACTTGGGCACTCATAACGGCCCATGACCCGTTCGCGGCCAACCTGCGGAGCATCGCGGAAACCACGGCCACCCCCGGTCTGCCCTTCATCACCGCGCTCGCCCGCGACCCTGCGCCGTTGTTTAACGCCATCCGCGCCGCCATCTCAAACGTCTCGACCCGCACCCGCGCGGCCCTTTCCCTGCGTGGCCTCGTTCATATTCCTGAAACCGCCTACCTTGCCATGCCGACGCCGCCGCCCCTTCCCCTGCGTAACGCTTCGAATCGCCGCATTCCCGGCCAAAACCCCGCTTTCGCCGTTGCAAAATGCCGCATTTTCCGCCCTACTCCCCCTGACCCGCCGACATTCGGCCCAAAGCCAGCTGCCACACGTGACATCACAAGCAAATTCAGACGCTTCCTCACCCCCGGTGATCGAGATCCGCAACCTGCACAAGGCTTACGGCCAGCTCGAAGTCATCAAGGGCGTCAACATCACGGCGCATCGTGGCGATGTCGTTTCGCTCATCGGCTCGTCCGGCTCGGGCAAATCCACCATCCTGCGCTGCGCCAACCTGCTTGAGGACAGCCAGCAAGGCGATGTCCTGTTTCAGGGCGAGCCGGTCAAATGGAAAGGCGCCGCCCATGGCCGCCGTCCTGCCGACCCGAAACAGGTGCTGCGCATCCGCACCAACCTTTCCATGGTGTTCCAGCAATTCAATCTCTGGGCGCATCTGACGATCCTGCAAAATGTCATGGAAGCCCCGGTCACCGTTCTTGGCCGCGACAAGGCAGAGGCCGAAACCACCGCGCGGCGCTATCTCGACAAGGTCGGCATCGGTGATAAATGCGATGCTTGGCCTGCACAGCTTTCCGGCGGTCAGCAGCAACGCGCCGCCATCGCCCGCGCCCTCGCCATGGAACCCCAAGCTCTACTCTTTGATGAACCGACATCCGCGCTTGACCCGGAACTGGAACAGGAAGTGGTCAGGGTTATCAAGGACCTGGCAACCGAAGGCCGCACCATGATGATCGTCACCCATGACATGAAGCTCGCAGCAGACGTTTCCGATCACGTGATCTTCCTGCACGAAGGCCGTATTGAGGAAGAAGGCGCGCCCGACACACTCTTCAGACAGCCGAAATCCACCCGACTACAAGGCTTTCTGTCCTCCACGGTGCACGCATGATCCGCGCTCTGGCTGCTCTCCTGTTGAGCCTGCTCACGGTCCTGCCAATAGGGTCCGCATCCCGCGCCGACATGACCAAATCAATCCGAATCGGCACCGAAGCCGCGTTCCCGCCCTATGTCTCGCTCGATTCGCATGGGAATTTGCGCGGCTTTGAGATTGATATGGGGAACGCGGTCTGCGCTCAGCTCTCGCTTACGTGCACATGGGTGCAAACCGAATGGACCACGATAATCCCCAACTTGCTTGCGGGTGATTATGACGTGATCATGGCCGGTATGGGCATCACCCCCAGCCGCGCCGCGCAAATTGCTTTCAGCCGCGAATACTTGCCCTCCGGCAATGTGGCGGCCGGTATGTATGTTGCCACCAACAGCTTTGTAACACCGGGCAAAGCCGTCATATCGGTGCAAAAAGGCACCATTCACGAAGAGCACCTGCGCGCCCGTGGCTTCATCTGCAAAACCTATCCCACCGCCTACGCCGCTTTTCAGGCGCTGCTCGATGGCAAGGTGGACATGACCTTCGGCAGCCCCGATTTCCTGCGTAATCGCGTTGCCCATACCAGCCGGATGCTCAATATCATCGGAACTGACAACCTCGCGGCAGGTGGCGTTGCCGCCGGATTCCGCAAACAAGACACCGCCCTTCGCGAAAGTTTCAACCAAGCCCTTGACGCGCTCGCTGCCGATGGCACGATCAAGCGTCTCAAGCAGAAATGGTTCAACCCATCGCAAGACACCTGACTTTCAATAACCACTTAAAAACCAAGGGAGAAAATCCATGAAAAACCTGATCCTCGCAGCCGCGGCACTGGCGGTCTCTGCCAGCATGAGCTTTGCCGACACCATCCGCATGGGCACCGAAGGCGCTTACCCGCCCTATAACTTCATCAACGACAAGGGTGAGGTCGATGGCTTTGAGCGCGAGTTGGGCGATGAGCTGTGCAAACGTGCCGAGCTGACCTGCGAATGGGTGACAAACGATTGGGATTCGATCATCCCCAACCTCGTTTCGGGCAACTACGATACCATCATCGCCGGCATGTCGATCACGCCAGAGCGTGAAAAAGTCATCGCCTTCTCCGACAACTACACCCAACCCGAACCTTCCGCCTATCTGGCGCTGTCGAAAGACGCCAACATCAAAACCGGCGTGGTCGCGGCGCAGGCCACCACCATTCAAGCCGCCTTCGTCAGCGAATCCGGGGCGACATTGGTGGAATTCGCCACCCCCGATGAAACCATCGCCGCCGTGCGCAACGGAGAGGCAGACGCAGTTCTGGCCGACAAGGGTTACCTCGAACCGATTGCGGCTGAAAATGATGACCTCGTTCTGCTCGACCATGAAGAGCTGATCGGCGGCGGCATCGGCATGGGCCTGCGCAAAAGCGACGCCGACCTGAAAGCCAAGTTCGACAAGGCAATCCAGTCGATGAAGGCCGATGGCTCGCTCAATGCGTTGATCACCAAATGGGAAATCGGCGCCACGTTCTGATGGCGCCCCTGCAGGGCGGGCTTGTCTCGCCCTGCATCCGCTAATCCCCCATGTTTTCCTGGTGCACAGACCCCGATACCCTGTCCAGCTTCGGCTGGTTTTCGTGCTATCTGACCACCACAAAGCACATGGCGCTCTATACCTCGGTCGGCACCGTGGTATTGCTGCTTGCCATTACCGCCCCCGCCGCCCTCATCTTCGGCTTCTTCGGCGCCTCTGCCGCACGCTCGCGGATTGCGCCGCTCTCTTGGCTGGGGCGGCTCTATATCGCCATGGTGCGCGGCGTTCCCGATATCGTTTATTTCATGTTCTTCGTCATCGCGCTTGACCAGTTCTTTGAATATATCCGCCACGAAGTAAAATGCCCCAACTGGACAGAGCCGATCCGACAAGGCAACGATTTCATCGTCTGCCCCGCTGCCAAGCTGCCGCTATCGTCCTCACCGCAATGGATTCACGAGGCTTACGGCTTTTCGCTCGCGGTGCTTACCTTCGCCATCGTTTACGGCGCTTTCGCGGCCAATGTGCTTTACGGTGCCATGCGCGCCGTGCCCCGCGCGCAGCTTGAAACCGGCGAAGCTTACGGCATGAACCCCCGGCAAAGTTTCTGGCGCATCCTCGTGCCGCAAATGTGGACTTACGCGCTGCCGGGCCTCTCCAACCTCTGGATGGTGCTGATCAAGGCCACACCGCTGCTGTTCCTGCTCGGCATCGAAGATATCGTTTACTGGGGTAAAGAGCTTGGCCGCGCCAAGCTCGCGCGCTACACCGCCTATCCACATGGCGATTGGCGCATGTGGTACTTCCTCGCCCTGTTGGTGTTTTACCTGATCTTCACCCACCTCTCGGAAATAGCCCTCAAACGCCTCTCCCGCCGCCTTTCACATGGTCAGGCCACCGCCGCTGGCGAAGCCCAGCGAAAGGCCGCGCAATGATCGCAAGCTGTCTGCAAACTATTCAGGATTACGGTCTGCGCTCGCTCGGGATCGGTGAACATCTATTGCCGAAAGAGGATTTCACACTCTGCCAGCAATTCACCCTGATCGGCTCCGGCATGATCTGGAATATCTATTTCGGCATGCTGGCCCTGCTGGCCGGGTTCTTCTTCGCCAATGCGCTGGCGCTGGCCAAATCGGCACAGAACCGGCTTTTGCGCAAACCTGCGGAATGGTTCATCTTCATCTTTCGCGGCTCACCGCTCTTTATCCAGTTCTTCTTCGGCTATTTCCTGTTCCTCAACCTGAAATCGGTCTCGCCTTGGTTCGATTGGTTCACCTCGGCCTGGCTTGGCGCGCTCGTTGTGCTCTTTTTCAATACCGCCGCCTATGCCGCCGAGATTTTCTACGGCGCCCTCTGTTCGGTCCCCAAAGGAGACACCGAGGCAGCAGATGCCTATGGCTTCTCCGGCTTCCCCCGTTTCCGGCGGCTGATCTGGCCGACCACATTGCGGCTGGCATGGCCCGCCTACACCAACGAGGCGATCTTTCTCTTCCACGCCACCACGCTGGTCTTCGTCTCGTCATTCCCGACATGGCAACAACGCGGTGACGCGCTCTATTACGCCAGCTATTTCGCCGACAAGACCTTCAATCCTTTCATTCCCTACCCGATCCTTGCGGGCTATTTCATCCTGATGACACTGTGCATCGTCGGGCTGTTCGGTCTGGTGAACCGTTACCTCAATCGCCACCTGCCACAGGAAAAGCGCGCCCGCCTACGCCTGCGCACCAACCTATTGCGCTAAACCAACCACAAACGCGTTGGCGCAACCTAGACGCGCCGCTTCGTTTTGCCAAAAATATCCTCGCCGAAGGCTCCGCTGCGCGTCATTCGCGCAAGGCTCAAAACCAAAGCGTCACCGCATCACTGTCGAAACAATAGCGTGCGGCAGCACTCATCCGGATTGCGCCGCCTTGGCCTTCCTGATCGCAGGCAGAATGTTCTCCTGCAAAACCCGCCGGGTGATCGGCCCGGCCCAGCGCAGCAATACCTTGCCCTGCCCGTCGATGATGAAGGTCTCCGGCGCGCCATAAACGCCCCAATCCACCTTGGTATGCGCCGTCGTCGCCTCGCCCAATGTGGTGAACGGATTGCCCTCGCGGGCCAGATAGGCCAATGCGCGCGGCTGGGTATCGTCAAAATTGATGCCATGCAGCGGCACATCAAGATTGTCATGTATCCACAACAGCGTCGGATGCTCCGCCCGGCAGGCAACGCACCACGTTCCCCAGAAATTGACCATCTTCAGCCCCGGCGCATGCAGCACGGCATCGGTCAGCAACGGATTATCGCCCAGCCGCTCAAGCGTCACCGGCGGCGCCTGTCTGCCGATCAACTGCGACGGCAGCACATCCGCATCCTCGCGATACATTCCCCAGTAGAACAACGCCGCAAGCGCCGCAAAAATCAACGGCGGCGCAATCATCATCGGGCGTAACCTAGCCATCCTTGCGCCTCCGCTCTTCGACCTCGTCAAGCTCTGCCTTCATCTTCCTTGACCGCCGGACCGACAGAGCCACCAGCGCCAAGATCATCGCAATCGCCACGCCATATGATGACAGCACCGCAAAGGCGTATTTTCCCAGATCCGGCATCATCCCATCCTCTCGCGCGCCAACAGCGCACGCATCCGGCGGGCGCGTATCTCGGTGTTGGTGCGCACGATCACCAGCGCCACGAATAGCAAGACAAACCCGGCAATCGCCACCAGCGCCGGATACCAGAACACATCCGCCACATGCTGTGCCTTATCCACCGAAAGCGACGATCCCTGATGCAGCCCCTGATTCCAGAAAAGCGCCGCATAGCGGCTCAGTACCGCAAAAACCGACCCCACAAGGCACAGCACCGATGTCAGGTCCGCCGCCGTCTCGTCATCCTCGATCGCCGCCCAAAGCGCCATGTAACCAAGGTAAAACAGAAACAAGACCAGAAACGACGTGAGCCGCGGGTCCCACGCCCACCATGTGCCCCATGTCGGCTGGCCCCAGACCGCGCCGGAAAACAGCGCGATCATCGTCATCGCCGCCCCCACCGGAGCCGCCGCGCGGGCGGCCAACACGCTCACATGGTGCCGCCGCACGATCCAGATCAACGAAGTAACAAGCATCATCGCCCAGATGTTGATCGCCATCATCGCCGAGGGCACATGCACATAGAAAATCTTCACCGACGCGCCTTGGCGCGCATCATCGGGGTAAAGAAAAAGCCCCAGATCAACCCGGTGGCAAGACACAACGCCGCCAACACGGCCACCACCGGCAGCACCCGCTCCGTCGTCCGCATGAACTTCAGCGGGTTGGCATATGCCCATAACGCATTCAGGTTCATCGCAACCTCAGCTCTCTCTCGCCTTTACGCCCGGCCATGATCTGCCCCAAATCCCGCTGTTTGGCTAGTGCCACCGGCTCACATTCCGCTGAACCCGGGCCTTATCAGCGCAAATTCACCCGCAAAACCGCCGCACTGGCAAACGGCAAAAGCGCAATTACCCCTGCGGTGATCCCGCCCAACATCAAAAGCGCGGTCAGGTAGTCCTGCTCCGCCGCGCCGCGCCGCGCCATCTCCGCCCCGAAAATCAGCGTTGGCACGTAAAGCGGCAGCACCAGCAGGCTCAACAGCAACCCGCCCCGCTTCACCCCCACGGTCAGCGCCGCCCCGAATGTGCCAATCACCGACAATGCGGGCGTGCCAATCAGAAGCGAGCCGATCAGCGGCCCATACCCCTGCGGCGGCAGGCTCAGCAACAGCGCAAAAACCGGCGCGGCGATCACCAGCGGCAAGCCCGTCACCAGCCAATGCGCCAGCGCCTTGAGGCTCACAATCGCCTCCATCGGCAAAGGCGCGGTCGCCAGAAGATCAAGCGAGCCATCCTCGTGATCGAGCGCGAAAATCCGGTCAAGCGACAACAAGCAGGCCAGCAACGCGCCCAGCCACAAAATTCCCGGTGCAATCTGCGCCAGCAGCGTCGTTTGCGGCCCCACCCCAAACGGCACCAGCACCACCACAATCAGAAAAAACGCCAACGCCAGCCCAAAACCGCCGCCCGCCCGCACCGCCAGCTTCAGATCGCGGATCAAAAGCGCGGTCACAAGAACACCTCGTCGAAATCATCATTCACCGGCGCTGTCGCCTTGAACGGTGCAAGGTCCAACACCTCTGCCTCCGCCAGCCCCAGATCAATATGCGTGGCGATCAACGCCATGCCCCCGCCCGCCAGATGCGCCCGGATAGCCGCCGCGAACAGGCCCACCGCCTGCGTATCAAGCGACACCGTCGGCTCATCCAAAATCCACAGTGGCCGCCCGGTTACCAACAGCCGCGCCAAGCCCAGCCGCCGCTTCTGCCCCGCCGAAAGTGCCCCCGCCGGGCGCGTCGCCAACGGGTTGAGCGCAAAGCCGTCCAACGCGGGCGCAATGTCACTGGTGCCAAACACCGCCGCCCAGAACGTCAGGTTCTCCACCACGCTCAGCGTCGGCTTGATCCCGTCCGCATGACCGGCATAGGCCATCGCTTCGCGGTCAAGCCCGATTTCCCCCGCCAACACAGGCTGCAACCCGGCAACCGCGCGCAGAAGCGTCGTCTTGCCAATGCCGTTCGGCCCGCGCAGGATCAGGGCACGACCAGGCGACAGCACGAAATGCACGCCCTGCAACACCGGCACCCCGCCGCGCGCCACCGCCAGATCGGAAACTCTCAACTCCATGCGCCCGCCTTATCCCATGATCGCGGCTGAAAACAGCCCGTGTACCACGCTCAGACCGGCAGCGCCGCCAATGCCACACGCCGCCCCTCTGCCGCCAACAGGTTCCACGTCCGGCAGGCGGCGGGCGAACTCATCACCTCCGCGCCCATGCCTGCCGCCTCAACCTTCGCCCGTAAGCCTTTGGGCAAATGTGCAATCTCCTCCCCCATGCCAAAGAAGATCACGTCGATCTCTCCGGCCAGCGCCACCAGCGCGGCACTGTCGTCCCAGCCATCCCAAGCCTGTGCGCCGTCCAGCGTTACCAGAACCGCGCCTTTGAACACCTCTCCGCCGATGCGGAAAAATCCGGGGCCATACCCCTCGACCGGCCGTGCCCCGCCCATATCCATTTCATGCATTTGCATCGCATCACCCCAATATGACCGCTTTCAGCCCCGACAGGGCCGAACCCGCGATGATGACATACGCCATCCCGCGGTAAAGTTTCTCCAATTCGGGCCGGAAAATCCACCAGCCCGTCATATTTCCCGCCAGATAAGGCAGCGCCGCCATCAGCCCCAACACAAGTGGCTGCGCGCTCAGTTGTCCGGCCAATGATATTCCCCCGATCATCACCAGATCGAAAAAGAACAGATAGGCCATGATATTGGCCCGGATCACCCGCGCCGGATGTGGGCTGGCCATGTAAAGCAGCACAACCGGCGGGCCGGGAATCCCGACCGCACCCCCAAGCAACCCGGCCAGCCCGCCGGTCGCATATATCAGCGGCGGCGTCAGCCTTCCGTGATAACGTAGCCCCGCCACAAGCACCGCCAGCATGACCAGACTGACCACCGAAACGCCCAAGCGAAACACCGCCGGATCGACCCAGAACAACACCATCAGCCCCACCGGCAGCGCAATCACCGTGCCAACCAACAACCGGATCAGATCACGCGGATGCCCATTGCGCAACGCCGCCGGAATCGCCGGAACCGGCCCGATCATATCCATCACCATGACGATCATGATCGCCCAGACCGGCGCGATGAACTGGCTTGCCACCGGCAGGAAAATCATCCCCGTGCCAAAGCCCGAAAACCCGCGCACGATGCCCGCGACAAAAGCAGCGATGAAAACCCATGCAATTCCCGGAATAGCCAGAGCGGCATGGATCAACTCGATCATCACCGCGCCCCACTATCCCTGCACGGGTCAGGCGTCGATATTGGAAAACTGCGTTCCCGCATTCGCGGCAGCCTTCGACCAGTCGCGCTTCACACCCAATATCAACAGAATCGCAGAGGCCACGAAGATCGACGAATAAGTGCCCACCGTGATCCCCATGATCATTGCGAAAACGAACCCACGGATCACATCGCCACCGAGGAAATAAAGCGCCAGCAGCGCCAGCAACGTGGTGAACGATGTCATCGTCGTACGGCTCAGGGTCTCATTGACCGACAGGTTCAGCAGATCCTTTAGGCTCATCTGCTTGTATTTGCGCAGGTTCTCGCGCACCCGGTCAAACACCACCACGGTATCGTTAAGCGAGTACCCCACGATGGTCAGCAGCGCCGCGATGATTGCCAGATCAAACTTGATCTGCAACAGCGCGAAAAGCCCGATGGTAATCGTCACGTCATGGATCAGCGCAATCACGGCACCCAACGCGAACTGCCACTCATAGCGCAGCCAGATATAGATCAGCACCGCCCCCATCGCCAGCAACACCGCATAAATCGCGGTCTGGATCAGCTCACCCGAAACCTTTGGTCCCACCGATTCCACGCTTTCGAACAGGATATCCGGCACCACTGTCTGCAACGCCGCCTTGACCTTTTCGATGGTCTGCGCGGTCATCGATTCTTGATCGCCCTGCGCCTGAATACGCACCATGGCAACATGCTGATCGGCCCGGAATGTCGGATCGAACACCTCGGTGATCAACACATCACCCAGATCAAGCGGCTTGAGCGCGTCACGATATTGGCCCACGTCCACCGCTTGCGTGCTTTGCGTCCGGATCGTCGTGCCGCCGCGAAAGTCGATCCCGAAATTCAGCCCCATCACGATTGCCAGCACAATCGCGGCCACAACCGCCACTGCCGAGAGGCCCAAAGTGATCGGCATGATCCCAAAGAAATCCCATTTCGTCTCCTTGGGAACCAGTCTCAGGCGTATCATATCAAATCTCCAACGTTTTCGGGCGGCGGCGGGCGAACCACAACGCCACGATCAACCGCGTCACATAGATCGCGGTAAAGACCGACGTGATAATCCCGATGGCCAGCGTGATGGCAAAGCCCCGCACCGGACCAGAGCCGACCGCATAAAGAATGACCGCCGTGATCATCGTCGTCAGGTTGGCGTCAATAATCGCACTCAACGCCTTCTCATAGCCAAGATCAATCGCCCGTGCCGGGCCGCGCGCCGTCTTCAATTCCTCGCGTATACGCTCGAAAATAAGGACGTTGGCGTCAACCGCCATCCCGATGGTCAACACGATCCCGGCGATACCGGGCAACGTGAGCGTGGCTCCGATCATGCTCAAAAGCCCGAAGATCAGCCCCACGTTGATTATCAACGCGATATTGGCAAACAGCCCGAAAAGCCCATAGGCGCCGAACATGAACAACAGCACAATAGCCCCGGCAACGATACAAGCGACCTTGCCCGCCTCGATGCTGTCAGCGCCCAGCTCCGGCCCGATGGTTCGTTCCTCAAGGAAATTCAGCCCGGCAGGCAGTGCGCCTGCGCGCAAAAGCACGGCCAGCTCGGTGCTCTCGTCCAGCGTGAAATTGCCGGTGATGATGCCTGATCCGCCTGCGATATGGCTCTGAATTGTCGGCGCACTGATCACTTCCTTGTCAAGCACGATGGCAAACGGGTTGCCGATATTCTCTGCCGTGTAATCGCCAAACCGCCGCGCGCCGCTTGGGTCAAAGCGGAAACTCACCGCCGGCTGCCCGTTCTGGTCAAACGACGGCTGTGCATCCACCAGATCCTCGCCGGTCACGACAGGCGCATCTTCAAGGATGTAATAAAGCCCTTTTTCGCTTTTCGCGGGTAGAACCTCCTGCCCCGCCTTGCCCCGCGCATTCGGGTCGGACGTGCGTGAAATCACCGGCTGAAACGTCAACTGCGCCGTCCGGCCAATAATCCGCTTCAACTCCGCCGCGCTGCCAATGCCCGGCACCTGGATGAGAATCCGGTCCGCCCCCTGACGCTGAATCGTCGGCTCACGGGTGCCGACCTCGTCAATCCGGTTACGGATGATCTCAAGTGCTTGGCGCACCGTGCGCTCATCTGTCGCGCGCTTTTCCGCGTCCGAAAGCGTCACGCTGACGATATCGCCATCATAGCTCACCGCAATATCCGACGCCCCCGCCCCGGTCAGGCTGGCCACCGGGCGCGCCAGACCACGCACCAGGCTTGCGGCCTTTTCGACCTCATCAGGATTGGAAATCTTGATCTTCAGCGTATCGTCACTCGACTGCTGCCGCCGGATCGTGCCGATGGTGCCACGCTCATCGCGCAGCATGTCACGAATCTCCGGCCACATGCTCTTGATCCGGGTCGCGTAAACGTCCTGCACCTCGACCTCGGCCAACAAATGCGCACCACCGCGCAAATCAAGCCCGAGATTGACCAGCGAAGACGGCAACCAGCTTGGCCACAGCGCCGCCTGCTCGTTCAGCCCCGCCGCCGTGCTGCCGCCTTCCAGCGCCTTGACTGCGTCATTATGGGTCTCAACCCGTGTGTAAAATGCATTGGGCAGCGCCAGCATCAGGCCAACCACAACGGTCAGCCAGATCAGCACGCGCTTCCACATTTCGATCTGAAGCATGTCTCAGGCCCCGCCTGCTATTTCTCAGGCCGAAGCGGCCGGTTCTGTCTTGTTTAGGACCTGTGCAATCGTCGATTTGACAACCCGCACCTTCACCCCATCGGCAATCTCGACTTCAAGCTCGCCATCTTCCTTGACCTTGGACACTTTGCCAATCAACCCGCCTTGGGTAATCACCTGATCGCCGCGGCGCAGCGCGGCCACCATCCCTTGATGGTCTTTCATTTTCTTCTGTTGCGGCCGGATCAACAGAAAATACATGATCGCAAAGATCAGAATCAGCGGAAGAAATGAGGCAATGGCACTGCTATCCATAGGAAATCCTTTCGATACCCGATAAACGCGGCATCCCCCGCGCTGAGTTTGGCGGAACCTATGCGCGCGGCCCTGTCTTTGCAAGCCGCGCAGCGCGGGTTTTCTGCAAGCCTTCCCGCTGTCTCAATTGTCAGTAATCCAATGCCCGAATTGCCCGCCCCCTCCGCTGGTCGCACAGCTTGCATTCTCCCGTTTACCAACGCCCGCGAAATCGGCATAAGGCGCTCACCTGAAGCAAACGCCAGATAAAGGACGAGAGAGATGCATGATATCCGTGCCATCCGCGACAACCCGGAGGCTTTCGACAAAGCCATTGCGCTGCGTGGGGATGCGCCGGTGTCGTCTAAAATCCTCGCTCTTGATGAAGCGCGCCGGGCCAAAATCCTTGCCGCCGAAACGGCGCAAGCCGCGCAGAACAAGGCGGCCAAGGAAATCGGGGCTGCCAAGGCCGCCGGGAACGACGCCGAGTTCAACCGCCTGCGCGAAGAGGTCGCGGCGAAAAAGGCTGAAGTCACCGCGATGCAGACCGAGGCAAAATCGCTTGACCAGCAACTCACCGAAATGCTCGCCGCCATCCCCAATCTGCCGCTCAGCGATGTGCCGCAGGGCGAAGATGAGGCCGACAATGTCGAAATTCACCGCTGGGGCACGCCGCCTAGCTTCGATTTCGCCCCGAAAGAGCATTACCAACTGCCCGCCGTCACCCCCGGCATGGATTTCGAAACCGCCGCCAAACTCTCTGGCGCGCGCTTCGTCGTGCTCACCGGGGCTGTGGCGCGCATTCACCGCGCGCTGGCGCAGTTCATGCTCGATACCCACATCGAAGAAAACGGCCTTCGCGAGACATGGGCGCCGGTGCTGGTGCGCGAGGAAATGATGTATGGCACCGGGCAATTGCCGAAATTCGGTGAAGACAGCTACCAGACGACAAACGGCTGGTGGCTTGTCCCCACCGCCGAGGTGCCGCTGACCAATATCGTATCTGGCGAAACCGTGGACGAAACCAGCCTGCCGCGTCGCTATGTCGCCCATACCCAGTGCTTCCGCTCGGAGGCAGGCTCCGCCGGGCGCGACACCGCCGGAATGCTGCGCCAGCACCAGTTCGAGAAGGTCGAGATGGTCTCGATCACCCATCCCGAGCAGTCCCGCGCCGAGCTTGACCGGATGACCGACTGCGCGCAGGGCATTCTCGAGCGGCTCGGCCTGCCCTATCGCACTGTTGTGCTTTGCACCGGCGACATGGGCTTTGGCGCACGCCGCACCCACGATATCGAGGTCTGGCTACCCGGTCAGGACACCTACCGCGAAATCTCCTCGGTCTCGGTTTGTGATGATTTTCAGGCCCGCAGGATGAACGCCCGGTTCAAACCCGCCGATGGCGGCAAGCCGCAATTCGTCCACACCCTGAACGGTTCCGGCCTCGCCGTGGGCCGCTGCCTGATTGCAGTGCTGGAAAACGGCCAGCAAGCCGATGGCTCGGTCGATCTGCCGCAGGCATTGCACCCGTATCTCGGCGGTAAATCCCGCCTTGACGCTGAAGGAACGCTTGCCTGACGCAAAGAAAACCCCCGAAGCGGGCGCTTCGGGGGATGACTTGATGCAAAACGAAGTTGTTAAAAGATCACTCGTCGATCATTCCGTTCTCAATCGCGTCGTTCAATTCGGTCGGGTCAATAACGCCATCTTCGTTGGAATCCATGTCGGCAAACTGCTCTTCGGTCAGGTCCGGATAGGCGGCGATCATTTCTTCCATCGAATAGCTGCCGTTGCCATCGGAATCTTCCGGAGCGGCCACGACCTGAGACGCCAGCAGCGCCAGGGCGCCTGCCAGCAAGTAGCTGATTTTCATGTGTTTGACTCTCCTGAGGCGGGCTATGCCGCCGTGCAAAGGCTATCTGCCTTCAACGTCGATATTGCGGGAAGATCGGCATTGCGCAAGCGAAATTTTTGCGCAGTGCGCGCCCCCTCAGCACCTTTCTGCCGATGGTCTATTCCGCGGGCACATCCCTCAGCGGCGCAGGCCCGCGCGCCGCGTCAAACCCCACCATGCGCTGCGCTTTTTCATCATAGAGCTTCCAGCCGTAGCAACTCAGCGCCTCGCGAAACCCGATCTCGCGCGAGCTGAGCAAATCGCCCGCCTCCTCATAGCAACGCTTGAGCCGATAGCACGGAATATTGCCGTTGAGATGATGCAGATCGTGATACGCGATATTGAGCGTCAGCCAATCAAACAGCGCCCCAAAGCGCAGCACCGATGACCCTTCCAACGCCCCCTTCTGATAGGTGTAATCCGGCTTGCGCCCCCAATAGACCTGCTCAAAATTATGCACGACGTAAGGAATGATCGCGCCAAACGTCGCACCCACGTAAATTGAGCCCAAAAGCACCAAAACCCCGGCCCAGCCCGCCAGCGCATAAAGCGCCGCGAAATAGGCCAGCACCATCGCGTCATGCAGCACCACCCACCAGATGCCGGTCTTGAAGCCATTGCGCGGGAAGCGCCGCAAGATGACATAAAGCACGAACGGCCCCACCACCAACAACGTGAACGGACTGCGATAGAACCGATACCAAAACCGCCGCAGGAACGGCGCGGCGCGATATTCCTCCACCGTCATGATATCAATCTCAAACGCCTCCCGATGGTCAAGATTGCCAACATGCGCATGATGCAAGAAATGATTGTAACGTGTTGCCACATAAGGAGAAAGCGAGATTGGTGAGAGCACTTCACCGATCAGATCGTTAAGCTTGCGCGAGGCGAAATATGCCCGGTGCATACAATCATGCTGCACCATGTAAATGCGCAACCCCATCAATCCCGCCAGCGCGGTAAACGGCACCACCAGCCACCACTGCGCGGCATTTGCAATCGCCAGCGCCATGAAAACCACATAGGCGATCAGCGTCCCGCCCAACTCGCCCCACGCGCGCGGCTCGTTCTTTGCTGTATAAGTCCGCGTGAATTCGCGAAGTCCCATCTCTCAAACACCCCCAAAAAATTCGAACGCCGCCTCACGGCACGCCCGGTTCCTTTATGAATACCAAAAATGATACCCGTTGGGGAGTTCAAGAAAAAGGCGGGAAAACTGACCCTTGCACAGCGCGCCTGCGCGCCCCTCAGTCGCGCCGCCCGGAGAGATGCTTTTTCAGCTTCGACGGCTGTTTCTTCTTGCGGCCCTTATAGGGGTTTTTGTCCGACTGGGATCGCAAAGTCAGCCTCACCGGCGTGCCCGGCATGTCAAAGTCTTCGCGCAACCCATTGACAAGATAGCGCGAATAACTTTCCGGCATCTTTTCAGGGTGCGAACACATCACCACGAAACCGGGCGGCCGCGCCTTCACCTGCGTCATATATCGCAGCTTGATCCGCTTGCCCTGCGGTGCCGGTGGCGGGTGCTGTTCCAACATACCCGAAAGCCAACGGTTAAGCTGTGCCGTTGGCACGCGCCGGTTCCAAACCTCGTAAGCCCGCAGAATCGCCGCATGCAGCCGGTCAATCCCGCGCCCTGTCTTGGCCGACACGGTAATCAACGGCGCGCCCCTGAGTTGTGGCAACAACCGCTCAAAAGATTCCTTCAGATCGCGCAGCTTTTGCTGCTTGTCTTCCTCCACGTCCCACTTGTTCACCGCAACCACAACCGCGCGCCCCTCCCGCTCGGCCAGATCGGCAATCCGCAAGTCCTGCTGCTCAAACGGAATCGCCGCGTCGAGCAGAACCACCACGATCTCGGCGAATTTTACCGCGCGCAGCCCATCGGAAACGCTCAGCTTCTCAAGCTTGTCCTGCACCTTGGCACGCTTGCGCATGCCCGCCGTGTCGAAAATCCGCACCGGCAGCCCGTCCCAATCCGCCGCCACCGAGATAGCATCGCGTGTAATCCCCGCCTCCGGCCCGGTCAGCAGACGATCTTCACCCAGTATCATGTTGATCAGTGTGGATTTTCCGGCATTGGGCCGCCCCACTACAGCAATCTGCATTGGCCGCGCGACCGTGGGCATACGCACCGCCCCGTCGTCCAGCTCATCATCGTCCGAGATATCAATCTCGACCTCGGGCGCATCGGCCACGGCCCGCGCCTCAAACGCATCCGACAGCGGGGCCAACATCGAATAAAGCTCGTTGAGCCCCTCACCATGCTCCGCCGAAAGCCGCACCGGCTCGCCCAGACCCAGCGAATAGGCCTCGATCAGCCCGGCATCCGCCGCCGCCCCTTCGGCCTTGTTGGCCGCCAAAATCACATGCGCCGAACGTTTGCGCAAAATCCCGGCAAGAACCTCATCCGTAGGCGTCACGCCTACCCGCGCGTCAATCATGAAAAGACAGATGTCAGCCATCTCCACCGCGCGCTCGGTCAGCCGCCGCATCCGGCCCTGAAGCGATGCGTCCGTGGCCTCCTCCAGCCCGGCGGTATCAATCACCGTGAACCGCAGATCGGCCAACCGCGCCGCACCTTCGCGCAAATCACGGGTCACGCCGGGTTGGTCATCGACCAACGCCAGACGTTTGCCAACCAATCGGTTGAACAGCGTGGATTTGCCCACATTCGGGCGGCCAACTATGGCAAGGGTAAAACTCATCTCGCCTGCTCCAGAGCAATCAAGCCGCCGCGATACACCAGCGCGCGCACCGAAACCAGCCCTTCCTCAGCGATAGGCGTAAAGCGCGCCTTTTTTCGAGACGATATACATCACACCGCCCGCGAAAACCGGCGCCGTCGCCGCACCACCCGGAATCTCTCCGGTGCCGATCAGCTTGCCTGAGGTCGGATCAAACGCGCGGATCATCCCGTCAGTCGACGCCACGATCAGCTTGCCACCAGCCAAGACCGGCCCGTGATGGTAATAGATCTCTTTCTGCCGACGCGGCCTGTCTTTCACGAAAAGCGGCAGGTTCACTGCCCAGATACGGCTGCCATCCTCGGCCGAAACCCGCTCCAGTTCGTTGCGGTCAGAGATAAAGAACACCGATCCGCCTGCCACCCAAACCGTGCCCATCACGCCTTCGCGCGCCGTCCACACCCGCTCCCCGGTAGAGGCTTTGAGCGCGACCAGACGCCCGGCTTGCGTGCCTGCATAAACCGTGTTGCCCACAATCACCGGATCACCCGTGATCCCGGTCACGCGTGAGCGCGCAATCGCCGGGCGCTGCCCGCTTAACACCGCATCCCAGACCTTGAAACCGCCACCGCGAAACGCCGCCTGCAACTCTCCCGAGCCGAAGCCGAAAATCGCCACCTGATCGTTGATCGCCGGTGCCGGGGCACCCAAAATATTGTTGCGGCTCTGCGTTGTATCAAACTGCCACTTGATCCGGCCGGTTTCGGCATCGACCGCCCAAGCCGTGCTGTCACCCGCCACAAGGAAAACGACACCGTTCTTCACGGTTGGCGCACCGGTGGCATCGGCGGCAAGTTTTTGTTGCCATTTTTGCGCGCCCGTCGCGGCATCAAGTGCCGTCAGCACGCCAAATCCCGATGTGACAAACAGCGTGCCATTGGCAATCGCCAGCCCACCCCCGGTTGCCTCCTTGCCACGATCACGCGGCGGCACCAGATCGACCTGCCATACCGGCGTGCCGTTGGTTGCCGTGGCACTCACCCCGGCCTGCGCATCGAGCGTGTAAATACGTCCCCCCGCAACAACCGGATCAGCGGTAATCCGGCTGCGTGCTCCCGCTGCGCTGCCGATATTGGCATTCCAAATCGGTTGCAGTGCGCCGGAATAGGCCGGATGGGACACCCGTGTCGCGGGCGAACCGGCGCTTTGGGTCCAGCTTGCATTCGTCGTCGCAGCAGGCAGCTTGATGGCCTCGACCCGGTTTTCCGGCGGCGCCTCCGCCGCAATCTGGTCCTCGCCGTTCAGCACCGCGCGCAAATCCTCACGCGCACCCGGCAAGATCACCTCGCGTTCGCCGCAGGCCGCAAGCGTCAGCGCCAGACCAAGGCCCAGACCCAGCGCCACCCCGCCGCGTTTGAAATCCCCTGCCGTCATCATCGCCTCACCCTATTCTCTCTGCCCGATTCTCTCTGGCCGATTCTCTCTGGCCGGCGTTCCCCGCCGTTAATCGCTTGTCGTCCCGCCATCACCGGCGCTGCCATCATCCGTCATCGTATCCGCCGCGTCAGCCGCATCACCTGCGGCTTGCGTTGCGGCTTGTGTGGCCACATCAGGCTCCACCCCCAGCGCCACCATCAACTGTGTCGCGCGCCGACGCAAGCCCGGCGTGGCCCCGGCGGCGCTGGCAATCTTTTGCAAACGCGCGCCCGCGGCATCGGTGTCGCCCGCCTCGATGTCCAATAATGCCAGTTGCTCCTCGGCCAGCAGGCCAAGTTGCGACTTCGGCCCGATCAAGCCCTTATACCCGTCGCGGCGCTGCTCGATGCTCAACGTGTCACCCTGCACGGCCAACAGTTTGAACTCGGCAACCTGCCGGTAGATCAACGGCAGATCGGGGTTTTGTGCGACCGTCTTCAATCCGGCCACCGCCGCGTCGGTTTCCCCCGCATCGGCCTGCTCGCCCGCCGTCAGAAGCGCCGCCACGGCCTTGCCGCCTTCGCTCTCGGGCGAAATCGCAGCCAATTCCTCGACCCGCGCTTTCGCATCGTTCACCCGCAACCCCGCCAACAGCGCGTCGCCGGTCGCTTGCGCGTTGGCGCGTTCCTTGGCCTTGTTCCACTCGCTCCAGGTCGCACCACCCACCAAAAGCAGCACGATCAGAACCGCGATCCAGCCATAGCGCCGCATCAGCGCAAAAAGCCGATCGCGCCGGACCTCTTCCGTAACCTCGTTGATAAAACTATCGGTTTCGCTCACCGGTGCGCCCCTTGTTGTCGTCTTGCCCCCTCTTAGCGCAGCACTCCGGCCCTGCCAAGACCCGCCGCATAAGCTCTTGCTTTGAAGCCCGCATCCCTATAATTGAACCGCAGAGTTCAGTTTTGACCTGCCAACGGCACTCGGGTGCCCGCCCCCAACCGGAGGACCGCGAAAGTAACCGGGTGGGCAACTCGGCAACGCACCGCAAAAAGTGGCGCGGCGCACACTTGAATTTTTACCCGCTTTACCTCACTTCCCATGCTCAATCCGGCCCGCGCGAACAAGGACGCCCTATGCGAATTCTGCCGATCCTCACCGCCTTGCTTGTCACGGTGTTTCTCTATTTCCTGATTATCGACCGCGAGACGCTGCTGGCCTTCGCCCGTGGTGATGATCCGGCCCCAGCAACGGCACAGAACACCCCCTCGCCCGAGGCCATTGCCGAGGCGAACGCAGCCTCTGACGCGCCGCAGGCGGTCGGCGTTGTCGCCTTGCACTCAACCGCTTCAGTGGTGGACAGCGCCGTTATCCTGCGCGGCGAAACCGCCGCCGCACGACAGGTCGAGATGCGCGCTGAAACATCGGGGCAGGTCATTTCCGCCCCCTTGCGCAAAGGCGGCTTTGTCGAAACCGGGCAGGTGCTGTGCAAACTTGATCCCGGCACCCGTGAAGCGTCGCTCGATGAGGCCAAGGCCCGGCTGGCCGAAGCCCACGCCCGCCTGCCCGAAGCCAAAGCCGGTGTGCCCAGCGCCGAAGCCCAGCTCGCAACCGCCCGTGCCCGACTCGAAGAAGCCTCGATCAACGATAACGCGGCCCGCAAGCTGGCCAAGGGCGGCTATGCCTCCGAAAGCCGCGTTGCCGCCACCGCCGCCGCGCTTCGCTCCGCCGAAGCCAACGTCAAGGCCGCCGAGGCCGGGCTCGAATCCGCCCGCTCATCGACGCTGAACGCCAAGGCTGGCATCGAAGCGGCGATGGCAGGCGTTGCCAAGGCGGAAAAAGAAATTTCGCGGCTCGAAATCACCGCCCCTTTCGAGGGGCTGCTCGAAAGCGACACCGCCGAGTTGGGCACGCTGATGCAACCCGGCGGGCTATGCGCCACGATCATTCAGCTCAACCCGATCAAGCTGGTCGGCTACGTGCCCGAAACTGATGTTGACCGCGTCGCCGTCGGTGCCCCCGCCGGGGGCGCTTCACCACCGGAGAGACGTTGCAGGGCCGCGTCACCTTCCTGTCACGCTCGGCCGACCCGCTGACCCGCACATTCCGGGTGGAAATTGCAGTGCCCAATCCGGCGCTGGCCATCCGCGATGGCCAAACGGTCGAAATTGCTATCTCCTCCGATGGGGCCTCTGCCCATCTGGTGCCGCAATCCGCACTCACCCTCAACGATAACGGTGTGCTTGGTGTGCGCACAGTCGCCAAGGATGGCACCGCCGAATTTGTCCCGGTCAAGCTCCTGCGCGATGTCGAAAAAGGCGTCTGGGTCACTGGCCTGCCCGATCAGGCCGATGTCATCGTGATCGGACAGGAATACGTGATCGACGGTGTCAGGGTCGCCGCCAGCTACAAGGACCCCGGCGAATGATCGGCATCGTCGATTGGGCCGCGTCACGGGCGCGGATGGTGGTGGCCTTCATCCTGCTCTCGCTGCTGGCGGGCGGGTTTGCCTACGCCAACCTGCCCAAAGAAGGCGAGCCGGACATTCAGATCCCCGGCCTTTACGTCTCCGTCACCTTCCCCGGGATTTCCGCCGCCGATAGCGAAGCCCTGCTGGTCAAGCCTATGGAGACCGAGCTGGCCGATCTTGACGGGCTCAAAAAGATGTCCGCCACCGCAGCCGAGAATTACGCCGGTATCTTCCTCGAATTCGAATTTGGCTGGGACAAGACCGCCACCATGGCCGATGTTCGCGACGCGATGAGCACCGCAGAAAGCCAATTCCCCGATGGCGCCGACAAATACAATATTTCCGAAATCAACTTCTCCGAATTCCCGGTTCTCGTCGTCAACCTCACCGGCAAAGTGCCCGAACGCACGTTGAACCGGGTGGCCAAGGATCTACAGGACCGCCTTGAATCGCTCGACAGCGTGCTTGAGGCCGGCATCGCGGGCAACCGCGATGAAATGCTCGAAGTGGTGATCGACCCGCTGAAGCTGGAAAGCTACAACGTCACCGCCGGAGAGCTGATCAGCGTGGTGCGCAACAACAATCAGCTTATCCCCGCAGGTGACGTGGAAACAGCGAATGGCAGCTTCGCGGTCAAGATTCCGTCAAGCTTCAACGACCCGCGCGATGTCTATTCCCTGCCGGTCAAGACCAATGGCGACAGGGTGGTGACGCTGGGCGATCTGGCCGATATCCGGCTGACATTCGAAGACCGTCAGGGCACCGCGCGCTTTGACGGCGAAAACACCATCGCCATACAGGTGGTCAAGCGCAAAGGCTTCAACCTGCTCGACATGGCCGCCGCCACCAAGAAGATCGTCGCAGACGCCTACAAGACATGGCCCCCGAACTACGCGCCGCCGTTCATGTCGGCACCTCGAACGATCAATCCCGCGTTGTCGGCTCGATGATCGACCAGTTGGAAGGCTCGGTGCTCACCGCCATCGCTTTGGTGATGATCGTCATTCTCGGCGCGCTCGGTGTGCGCCCTGCCCTGCTTGTGGGCTTTGCCATTCCCACCTCGTTCCTGCTCTGCTTCGCGCTGATGGCGGCGATGGAAATCAGTATCTCCAACATCGTGATGTTCGGCCTCATTCTCGCCGTGGGAATGCTGGTCGATGGCGCCATCGTGGTGGTCGAATATGCCGACAAGCGAATACAAGATGGCGTCGGCCCGATGCACGCCTATGTCGAGGCCGCCAAGCGGATGTTCTGGCCGGTGGTCTCGTCCACCGCAACCACGCTCTGTGCCTTTCTGCCGATGCTGTTCTGGCCCGGTGTGCCGGGGCAGTTCATGGGCATGTTGCCTGTCACGCTCATCTTCGTGCTGTCGGCGTCGCTTATCGTGGCACTGATCTACCTGCCGGTGATGGGCGGGGTGACAGGCCGGATGACGCGGCGCTTTGGCTGGGCGTCCGACTGGCTACGCGCCCGTGCCCATTGGGCGGTCCGCTGGGCGCTGGTGCCGCCGTCCCTCTATCTCATCTATCTCGGGGTGCGCTCCACACTGGCCCCCGGCCACCTCTTCGGCGGCACCCCCATCGGCGATGGCCTTACCTCGCTGCTGCCCGGTATCGCGCTCTTTCTGGTCGGCGCGGTGCTCAGCTCGATCACCATCGGCGCGGCCAAAGTGGAACGCGCGCCCCGCCCCGCCGAGGCGCGCCGCAAACGCACCCCCTTCGGCTGGTTCATCAAGCTGATCGCGGGCAACCCGATCATGCCGATCGTCACCGTGGCCGCGATCATCGTCATGGTGGTCAGCGTGTTCTCCTACTACGGCACCCATAACAAGGGCGTCGAATTCTTCGTGGCCTCCGAACCCGAACAAGCCATCGTTTATGTCCGTGCGCGCGGCAACCTCTCGATCACCCAGAAAGATGCGCTGGTGCGCGAGGCGGAAAAGGTCGTGCTTGCCAACCCGGCGGTGCAGAACGCGTTCTCCTTCGCCGGTGATGGCGGGCTGAAAACCAACACCGGCGGCGCGCAGCCGCCCAAAGATACCATCGGCCAGATTCAGCTTGAGCTGATCCCATGGAAGGACCGCCCCGACAAAGCCGAGCTGTGGTTCACCATTCCGGGCCTCGACATCCCGATCCACCACACGGTCAAAGACCCGGCGTTCGAGGGCAACCACACCATCGCGGAACTGACCACAGCGCTTGAGAAAATTCCCGGCATCAAGATCGAAATCCTCAGCGCCGACCGTGGCCCCGCCTCCGCCAAGCCAGTGCATCTTCGCCTCAAATCCGACAACTGGGATGATCTTCTGGCCGCCACCCAAACCGCGCGCAGCCAATTTGACGCCAGCCCCGGCCTGACCCTGATCGAAGACACCCGCCCGCTCCCCGGCATTGATTGGCAAATTGATGTCGATGTCGAAAAAGCCGGGCGTTACGGCGCCGATGTGGCCACCGTCGGCGGCATGGTGCAGCTTGTCACCCGTGGCCTGCTGCTCGACAAGATGCGCGTGCCCAGCTCCGATGAGGAAATCGAAATCCGCGTCCGCCTGCCCGAACAGGATCGCGTGCTTTCCACACTCGACACCCTCAAACTCCGCACCAAAGACGGTCTGGTGCCGCTGTCAAATTTCATCACCCGCAAACCGGTTCCCAAACTGGCCGAAATCAACCGCGCCGATCAGAAGCGCTACTTCGATATCAAGGCAGGCGTCGCCACCGGCCTCAGCGTACTCCGCAATGCCAAAACCGGCGCGACGAAAACCATCCCCACCGATCAGCTCGAAAACGACCCCAACCTGAAAGCCGACTACCTCGAACAAGGTTTCACCATTCAGCCGCTCACCGCAAATGAGCGGATCACGACGCTTACCAAATGGCTCGAAAGCAATCCGTTCCCCTCCGATGTGACATGGCAATGGACCGGCGATCAGGACGATCAGGCGGAATCCGAAACCTTCCTGCAAACCGCCTTCGCAGGGGCGCTGGCACTGATGTTCATCATCCTGCTGGCGCAGTTCAACAGCGTCTATAATTCCGTGCTGGTGTTGCTCGCCGTTGTGCTTTCGACCACCGGCGTGTTGATCGGGATGCTGGTGATGGATCAAAGCTTTTCAATCATCATGACCGGCGTCGGTATCGTGGCGCTTGCCGGGATTGTGGTGAACAACAACATTGTGCTGATCGACACTTATCAGGAATACGCCGGTTACATGCCCCGGATCGAAGCGATCATCCGCACCGCCGAAGATCGTATCCGCCCGGTTTTCCTGACCACCATCACAACCATGGCCGGGCTGGCCCCGATGATGTTCGGGCTCAGCCTCGATTTCTTCGGCGGCGGCTACACCATCAACAGCCCAACCTCGCTGTGGTGGACGCAGCTTGCCACCGCGGTCGTCTTCGGGCTTGGCATCGCCACCGGCCTCACACTGGTGTTCACCCCGTCAATGCTCGCGCTTCGGGTCTGGGCCACCACCTATGTCGGCTGGCTCGCCCGCGTGCTGAAGGCGCTGAGCCTCGGGCGCGCCTCTCGCGCGGCACAGGATCTGGCCCTGCGCCGCGCCGCCCGGCGCATCAAACATCCCGAACTTGTCTGGCCGCAAGACTGGACTGAAGGCTGGACCACTGCCAACCCCGCGCCCGACACGCCCGACGCCCCGGCGGAAGAAAACCCCGAACCGCCCACCGCCGCAGACGTCAAATCGGTCCTCGCCCGCGCAGGCAAACTCGCAACCATCGCCCCACCGGCACAGGCCGACGCGCCCGAACCGGCAACGGACAACGACAAAGATGACGGGGATGACGAGGGGGATGACGAGGGCAAAGATGCGGGCAACGATACCTCTCACGCCGCCGAGTAACGGCAGGTTTCAGGGGCGATCACAACAACCGCAACACGTTGCCGATAAACGGATGCGCCTGTACCGCCGGCGCCACCACCGATTCGCGCAAAATCGGGCGCAGCGCCTCGGCCACCTGGCCGGGCATCTCCTGCAATATCCCCTTGCGCGCGGTCAGGCTGATGGTGCGCGACAGCGGCGCAAACGGCAGTTCCAACACGTCGATCTGATCGGCAAAGCGGCGTGCGCGCATCAACGCCAGCGGCGTCAGGATGGTCCAGCCCGCGCCGCGCCCGACCAGCGCCAGAATGGCATGATAGCTGTCCAACTCGAACTGATGCGCCACCGTCAGCCGCTGACGCGCCAGATGCTCGGCAATCAGCCGCCCCATCACATGTCTTGAGGTGTAAAGAACCAAAGGCAAACCCTGCAATTGCCTCAGCACATCGCCGCCCCGGTCCACCGCCCCCTTGGGCGCGGCGACGACAAAGCCATCCTCGACAATCGGATGCACCTCCATCCACTCAGCAGGCGCGCCCAACTCCGCCGTCACGATCACGTCAAGCGCGCGCGCGTCAAGCTGATCGTAAAGCACATGGCTCGCCCCGGTCTCCAGCAGGAACTGACAGCCCTTCAACTCCCCGGCCATATGAGACAGCAGGCGCGGCGTTACATCGGCTTCGAAATCCTCGATCATGCCCAGCCGGAACCGGGTCAGCGCGCTCATGTCGCTCATCGCCAGCTCGGCCCGCGCCTGCGCCGCTTCGCCAAGGATCACGGTCGCCCTGCGGCGCAGAATTTCACCCGCCGGAGTCAGCGTCACAGGCCGGGTTTTGCGTTGGAGCAATGTCGCCCCCAGCGCCTTTTCCAGATTGGTGATCTGCTGTGATACCGCCGAAGGTGACGCCCCCAGCCGCCGTGCCGCCGCCGAGATCGAGCGTTCCTCCACGGTCGCCACGAACAGCTCGATCCCCCAAAGAGTGATCTTGCCCGCGCTATCGGCCATGGCGCGCCTTACTTGCCGAGCTTGGAGAGCTTCGCCTGAAGGTCCGCCAGCTGTTGCTTGATCTCGTCAAGCCCTTCATCATCTTTATCGTCTGCCGATGGCGCAGCCGCTTTGCCCGCCTCCGGTGCCGCATCAGGCTCATCGCCCGCGCCCCCTGCACCCCCGGCGCACCCCATGTCCCCGACATCGCCTTCATGAACGCTTCCTGCTGCGCCTGCATCGCCTCGAACCCCGGCATCTTCGCCATCGGGTTCATTGCCCCCATGTTCTCCATCACCTTCGATTGCCCGTCCCGCAGCATGTCGAAACTGGTCTGAAGGAATTGCGGCACCACGCTGGTGGCCTGACTGGCATAGCTGCGCACCAGATCGTTGAGCACCGCAACCGGCAGAATGCTCTCTCCCCGGCTTTCATGCTCGGCGATGATTTGCAGCAGATATTGCCGGGTCAGGTCGTCGCCGGTCTTCAGATCGACAATCTGAACCTCGCGCCCGCCCCGGATGAACCCGGCGATATCTTCCAGCGTCACGTAATCGCTGGTCTCGGTGTTATAAAGCCTGCGGCTTGCGTAGCGTTTGATCAGAAGCGGTTTGTCACTCTCGGCCACGGGGGATCCTCCCAAAGATACGCGCTGCAGTGCAGCTTAAGCGAGGGTTCCGAAAAAGAAAGGGCGAGCCGCGATGGCTCGCCCTTTGCTTGCAGGCACCCCCGTTTGGGAGGAGAGGGAGATGGGGGTGCGAGAAGCTAGGCTTACTTCGCGGTCGCTTTTTTGGCCGCGCTGGTCACATCGTCGGTGGCCTTTTTCACGGCGGCGGTTGCTTCCTCGGAAACGTCCTTGCCAGCCGCCATCAAAAGCTCAACCGTGTCGGTCTGCACTTGCTTGGCGATCTCTGCGAAAGCGGCCATGTTTTCGGCGGCAACTTCGGCAGTGGCCGATGCGAAATCGGTCATCGCTTTGGCGTAATCTGCCGGCTCTGCCTTGGCTTTCGAGATGTCGGTCAGCTTGGCGAGCGTCTCTTTGGTCCACTTGGTGGAAATCTCGGTCGATTTCTCAGCGGCGCCCAATGCGACGGCGGAAAGCTTTTCGTTCAGCGCGGTTTGCGATTTGAACGATTTCTCGAATGCGGCGGTATCCACCGGAAACGCGCCCATCATGTCTTTCATTACTGCGGTAAAGTCTTGCGTCTTGGCCATGGTTTCATTCCTTGCGTTAAGCGTTGCGGTCTATCCGCTTCTGCGTCTGCAAAGACTATATGTGCTGCGCCGCAGCATTTCAACATATTTTTGCTGCGCCGCAGCATAAATTTTCAGAAACCCATAAAATCAAAGGCTTGGCTTGGCGCTGACATAGGTTCCCGGTGCCGGGCAAAGCGGCTCATAGCCCGAATCACCGGGGTTTCTGGCCGGAACCATCTTGCCAGACCGCGCGCGCAGCCACTTTTCCCAACGCGGCCACCACGACCCTTCGTGGAAATTCGCCGCCTCCCGCCATGTCGCGTGATCAATGGTCACATCGGCATTGGTATAATGTCCGTATTTCTTTTTCGACGGCGGGTTGACGATCCCGGCGATATGGCCGGACTGGCTAAGGATGAAGGTTTTCTGCTTTGACCCCGCCTGCGCCATGCCGCGATAACAATCCTTCCACGGCGCGATATGGTCGGTCTCGCAGGTCACCGCACAAAACGGCGTCTCAACGTCACTGATGTGCAACCGCTCCCCCAGAAGCTCAACGCCCTCGGTGACGAACTTGTTTTGCTGGCACAACAGGCGCACATATTCCATCGTCATGCGCGCCGGCAGGTTGGTACTGTCGCCATTCCAGAACAACAGATCGAACGCCGGCGGCGTCTTGCCCAACATGTAACTCTTGATTGCCGGCTGATAGACCAAATCGTTGGAGCGCAGATAAGACATGGTGCGCGACATGATGAACGAGCGCAGAACGCCAATCTCGCTCACCTCCTGTTCAATTCCGTCGATGAAATCATTTTGCAGAAACGAGGTGAACTCCCCCTGATCCGAAAAATCGGTCAGCGCGGTAAAGAACGTGGCCGACTTGATCGAATTGTCGCCGCGCTTGTTCAACAGCGCCAGAACGAGGTTCAACGTCGTGCCCGCGATGCAATACCCCACCGCGTTGACCTGCTTTTGCTTGGTGATGTCCTTCACCACCCGGATCGCGTCGAGAAACCCTTCCTCCATATAGGTATCCATCCCGACATCGCGGTATTCCGACCCCGGATTGACCCACGACACCACGAAAAGCGTGTATCCCTGATCGGTGATCCAGCGGATCAGTGAATTTTCCGGCTTCAGATCAAGGATATAGAACTTGTTGATCCACGGCGGGAAAATGATCAAAGGCGTTGCATGAACCTCGTCGGTCGTGGGCGCATACTGGATAAGCTCCATCATCCGGTTGCGATACACCACCTCGCCTTCCGCCGTCGCCACGTTCCGGCCGAGCTCGAACGCGCTTTCATCGCAGAGCCGCACCAGCATCTCGCCATCATTTCGCTCCAGATCGGCCACCAGATTTTCCAATCCCCTGACCAATGATTCGCCTTCGGTCTCGACCGCCAGTTCCAAAGCGTCCGGGTTGGTGCCCAGAAAATTGGTCGGACTCATCATGTCGATGATCTGATTCGAAAAATAACCGAGCCGCTTGCGATCCAGTTCATCCAGTTCACCGGCATCCTCCACCGCTTGGCGGATTGCCTCTGCGTTCTGCTGATAGTGGCGCTTGACGAAGTTGAAATAAGGATGCGACTTCCAAAGCGGGTTGGAAAACCGCTTGTCGTCCGGCCCGTCATCCTCCGGCGCCTGCAATTCGCCCTTCATCAATTGCTGCTGCGCTTCCATGTAATGCGTCACCGTCTTGCCCCAGTATTCAAGCTGATGCTCGAATATCCGGGCCGGATTCTGCATCCATCCCTGCCAATAGGCACCGGCTGCGCGCGCGAAAAGCTCCTGATCGGGGCCGTTCAACGCCGGGTTGGGCGGCGTGCGTTGCGACAATGCTGCAACAAGCCGTTGCGAAAGTTCCTCAACTTTGGCCAGATTCTCCGTCATCTTGGCCGAGTCTGCGGTTGCGACACTGTCTTTTGTTGTCATTTTAACTCTTACTCCCTATCTTCGCTGCCATGCAGCATTCTACACTGCAGCAAAACAATCCCGGCGCCGCCGGAGGGAGGGGTCGCGATATGACCTCAGGCAGGCACCATCCGAGCAAAGGAGACGCAAATGCGTTACATGGCCACCTATGATCTTATGGAAACCCTCCGCAACACCAACCAATGGTTAGGCTCTTCCGCCCGAACGCTTGCATCCTACCCGATCTTTGCCGCCCTGCCAAACCCTGCGCTGCAATGGATGGCCGCATGGGGCGAGGTTACCGAACGCTCGTTTCAGCGCATGGTTACCAAACCCGATTGGGGCATCCGCACCTTTACCTGCCCCGATGGCCGCGATCAGCTCGTCTCGATCGAGCGGGTGGTCAAACGCCCGTTTGGCGATCTGATCCATTTTAACGTGCCCGGGCGTGAAACCAACCCGCGCAAGGTGCTCTTGGTCGCCCCGATGTCTGGCCACTACGCCACCTTGCTGCGCTCCACGGTGAAATCCCTGCTGGTCGATTGCGAGGTTTATATCACCGATTGGCACAACGCCCGCGACATCCCGGTGTCCGCTGGCAAGTTCGATGTCGAGGATTACACCCTTTATCTTGCTGATTTCATGAAGCATCTCGGCCCCGATACCCACGTCATCGCCGTCTGTCAGCCAGCCCCGCTCACCCTCGCCGCCACCGCGTATCTGGCCGAGCAAGAGCCCGAGGCACAACCCAAGACCCTGACCCTGATCGGCGGCCCGATTGATCCCGACGCCGCCGCCACTGACGTGACTGATTTTGGCCGCCGTGTCACCATGGGCCAACTTGAAGAGACGATGATTCAGCAGGTCGGCTTCAAATACAAAGGTGTCGGGCGCAAGGTCTATCCCGGCCTCTTGCAACTCGCCTCGTTCATGTCGATGAACAGTGAGCGCCATTCCAAGGCGTTTACCGAACAAATCCTGCGCGTCTCGCGCGGCGAAGCGGGTGATTACGACCCGCATAACCGCTTTTACGATGAATACCTCGCGGTGATGGACATGACGGCGGAATTTTATCTCTCCACGGTCGAGCGGATCTTCAAGGACCGAGAGATCGCTCTGAATGAATTCACCGTCGAAGGCCACAAGGTCGATATCGGCAAGATCAGCACCGTTGCGGTGATGACGGTCGAAGGCGAAAAAGACGACATCTCCGCCCCCGGCCAATGCGTTGCCGCACTTGATCTCTGCACCGGCCTGCCAAATGACAAGAAATACAAACACGTCGAACCCGGTGCCGGGCATTACGGCATCTTCGCAGGCTCAAGCTGGCGCAATAACATCCGCCCCCTGGTGCTCGATTTCATCGACGCAAACTCCGGCAACGCACCCCGTGCCTCGGCCAGAAAACCACAGGTCAAAAAAGCCAAACCAGCCAATGTGAACGCCGCCTGAGCGGCACACGGCGGCACGAAAGCACGGCGCGGGGCGTTGCAGCACGGCGCCGTGCTTCCATTGCCTCCCCTATTTCCCCCGCAACCAGCGCCACAGCGGCAACAGATCCGCCGCCGCTACGGCTATTCCGATCGGGATCATCCAGAACCCCAGCACCGGCAGAAACCCAAACACGCCCCCCACCATCAGCACCAGCCCAAGCAGTAGCCGCAGCCCCGGCGGGATATGTGCGCGCGCCCAAAGCCGCAGTGCGCGCAAGCGTTGCCGTAGCCCTTGCCAGCCCCCTCTGCGCATCGCCGCCTCAGCCCAAACCCAGCCAGCGGCGCAGCCGCGCGGTCACCGCGTCGGGCGCTTCCAGCGTCGGCACATGGCCCGCATCCTCGACAATCTCAAGCTCCGCATTGGGGATCAACTCGGCCATGAAGGTATGGCGTTTCACCGGCGTCAGCCGGTCATGCGCGCCGCACATGACCAGCGTGGGCACCGCGCATTTGCGCAACGTCGCCTGTTGATCGCGCCGCCGTTGCAGCGCCCGCACCTGCCGCAGAAACACCTCCGGGCCAAGATCGGCGGTCATCTCCGCCATCTTAGCCAGCACCTCCAGCCGCTTCGGCCCCGGTGCCAGAAAATCAGGCTTGAGGAAGCCGCGCATCACCTCGTCAAGCCGCCCTGCCTTCACGCCGACAATCATCGGCTCATAGGCGGCGGCACTTTGCGGCGTCTCGGCCAGCGGGTTGGTGTCCATCAGGCAAAGCCGCGTCACCCGGTCGGGCGCGCGGCGCAGAATTTCCATCGCGACAATCCCCCCCATGCTCAGCCCGGCCAGCGCGAATTTCTGCGGTGCCCCCATCAGGATTTCCGAGGCAATCTCCTCGATCCGCTCGCCATGCGTGGCACAGGCGACCATCACGCCGGTCTCCCGGCTCAGCGCCTCCACCTGCGGGCCGTAAAGCCGCGCATCGCACATCAATCCCGGCACCAGCAGCAGCGTATCGCTCATCGTCTTTCCCTTCGTGGCGTGTTGCCGCCCACCCTGCCAGTTGCGCGCCCCGCGTCAACCGGCTTTGCCGTCGCGGGCGGGATCACCCCACCACCAACCCGCGAAACGGTGGAAAATCGGCATAGCGCGCCCGGCGCGCCGCCACGCTCTCATCCGGCGTGGCACCACGGTGCAGAAGTTTGCCCTTAGGCGCGATATAAGATGAAATCGTGCGCCACGGCGCGGGCCGCCAGGTGATGTTAAAGGCGCAGAGCTTGGGGAAAAACCACATCTCGGAATAGGGCAGATGGTCATGCATCCACCACGCCAGATCGCGCCAGTCCCGCCCCTGCTCATACTGATCGGCAAACCACGGGATCACCACGCTGGCCCCGGCCACCGCCTCGGCACCGCGCCCCTTGTCCCAGATATGGCATTGCAGCGGATAATCGTTGCGCCCGCAATTAAGCTTATGCTCACTGCCAAACCTGTTGAGCGCCGGCGCGCGATAGCCCGAGCGCACCGCCACCCGCCCGAATGTTTCTTCCATCGGATCAAGCAGTGCCTCGCAAAACGCGCGCCCGTTCTCGACCGCCAGATCCGGGTCTTCGGGGATATTCTGAATCCGGTGGAAATTGCCAATCTCGGAATAAAGAAACTCGCGCATGTAGAAATAGCGCGACAACCGCACCCGCCCCAACGTCTCAAGGCTCCACATGCTTGCCGGTTTACGCATCATATCTCTCCCACGGGTTGCCACCAACTTCGCACCACACGCCGCCCGCGCCGTGCCCGCCCCTGGGTGGGCGCTCCGCAACAACCAAGCGGCGCACTTTATCCCAACCTCCCGCAGACCACCCGTTCGGCTCCTACCGCCACCCGTGCGCGCGCCCTTGCCGAGGGGCGGGCGCGGCGCGGGCTGGTCGCCCGCGCACACCCAATCCAATCTCAATACCCGCTCCAGCGAAACTCACCCGTGTCCGAGAGCGGCGAATGCGGGTTGAACGCCACTTCCCAGATATGCCCCTCCGGGTCGGCGAAATACCCGATATGCCCGCCCCAGAACACGTCATGCGCCTCGCGCAATATCTCCGCCCCGGCGGCACGGGCGGCCTCGATGATCCGCGCCACCTCTGCCTTTTCGCGCACGTTATGGGCGTAAGTCGCCGCGCCACAACCCAACCGTTCCTCGGCCACGCCCATATCGCGCGCCAGATCGGCCAGCGGGTAAAGCCCGAGGCTCTGACCGATAAGGTCAAACACCACGATCCCCTCGCCCTGCGCCTCGACCCGTTGCCAGCCAAGCGAGTCGTAAAACGCCGCCTCCCGCCCCATATCACGCACGCCAAGCGTGATCAGCGATACCCTCTGCTCCATCCCGTCACCCCTTTTCTGTTGGCTCAATGTCACTCCGGCCCTACGCCGCGCGCAATCACCTCTTCCACCGCTGCCTCGATCATCGGCAGGCACTCACTGTCCGAAAACCGATGGTCCGCGCCCTTCACCAGCGTAAGCCGTATATCCGGCCCCTCGCCATGTTCGAGCAACCGCACCGCCGTCGCCACCGAAACAGCCGTGTCATCCGTGCCCTGCAAAAACCGCACCGGAAACGGCAGCATCAGCGGCGCGCGCAACACCAGATGCCTGCGCCCATCCTCGATCATCCGCTTGGTGACGATGTAAGGCTCCATGTAATCCGATGGCAGCGCCACCTGCCCCTGCGCCTCCAACTGCGCCTTCTGGGCGTCGTCAAACCCGGCCCACCAACCATCTTCGGTGAAATCGGGCGCGGCGGCGATGCCCACCATCCCGCAAATCCGCTCCGGCATGGCGCGCGCCGCCAAAAGCGCCTGCCAACCGCCCATGGACGAGCCGACAATCACCACCGGCCCCTCGGTCAGCGCATTCAGCACGGCCAGCGTATCCTCGTGCCAATCACCAATGCAGCCGTCTTCGAACGCGCCGTCACTCTCGCCATGCCCGGAATAATCGAACCGCAAAAACCCGCGCCCTTCCCGCTTCGCCCAAGCCTCAAGATGCACCGCCTTGGTGCCCTCCATGTCGGATTTCAGCCCGCCGCAGAACACCACCCACGGGCCTTTGCCCGCGCTCCGGTGATAGGCCAGCCGCCGCCCCTGCGCGGTCTCCAGATAGTCACTCATCGCCCCCAACCCTCTGCCAATCCATCAACGCGCAAAAGCTACCCGCCCCGGCTGCGCGCCGCAATCATCCCATTGTTTCCCCAAGGCGAAACACCACCAACGCGGCACGGATCGGCTCCCGGCCTGCGCTTCATGACGGATCGCGCCGCGGCTTTCATGCCTTTTTGCCGCACCCACCACCGGATGTCTCCCTGCGTGATTGACTTTCCCCCCATCCCGCCAAATCAGCCCCACTGAAACCCGCAACCGGGCGTTCCGTAGGCGCCAAACTGACGAGGAGGCCAGACATGGCAGACATCTCCCTTACCTTTCCCGATGGCAATGCGCGCACCTTTCCCGCTGGCATCACCGCCGCCGAGGTGGCCGCCAGCATCTCCACCTCGCTTGGCAAGAAAGCGATTTCGGCACAGGTGAACGGCGCGCATTACGATCTGCAATGGCCGATCAACGAAGACGCCGCCATCGCCATCCACACCATGAATGATCACACCCACGCGCTCGAACTCATTCGGCATGATCTCGCGCATATCATGGCCCGCGCGGTGCAAGAGCTGTGGCCCGATGTCAAAGTCACCATCGGCCCGGTGATCGAAAACGGCTGGTATTACGATTTCGACCGCGAAGAGCCTTTCACCCCCGAAGATTTGGGTCAAATCGAAAAGAAGATGAAAACCATCATCGCCGCGCGTGACCCGGTGCGCACCGAAGTGTGGGACCGTGCCCGCGCCATCGCCCATTACGAGGCGGGCGGCGAGCCTTACAAGGTCGAACTGGTCAACGCGATCCCCGATGATGGTCAACCGATCCGGATGTATTGGCACGGCGATTGGCAGGATCTCTGCCGTGGCCCGCACCTGCAACATACCGGGCAAGTGCCCGCCGACGCGTTCAAGCTGATGTCGGTCGCGGGCGCCTATTGGCGCGGCGATTCCGACCGCGCCATGCTGCAACGCATCTACGGCGTGGCGTTCAAGAACCGCGTTGATCTCAAGGCTCATCTCACCATGCTCGAAGAGGCCGCCAAACGCGACCACCGCAAGCTGGGCCGCGAGATGAACCTCTTCCACATGCAGGAAGAAGCGCCGGGGCAGATTTTCTGGCACCCCAACGGCTGGACCATCTACACCACGCTTCAGGATTACATGCGCCGCAAACAGCGCGCTGGTGGGTATCGCGAAATCAACACGCCACAAGTGGTTGACCGCAAACTGTGGGAGGCCTCTGGCCACTGGGAAAAATACCAGCACCACATGTTCATCGTCGAGGTTGACGAAAGCCGCGACGGCGAAAACGACGACGCCAGCGCCAAAAACCGCGCTCAAACCCGGATTAACGCGCTCAAACCGATGAACTGCCCCTGCCATGTGCAGGTGTTCAATCAAGGCCTCAAATCCTACCGCGACCTGCCGCTGCGGCTGGCCGAATTTGGCTCCTGCGCGCGGTTCGAACCATCGGGTGCGCTGCATGGCCTCATGCGGGTGCGCGGTTTTACGCAAGACGATGCGCATATCTTCTGCACCGAACAGCAGATCGAAGAGGAATGCGCCCGCTTCATCGACTTTCTCGCCGATGTTTACCGCGAACTGGGCTTCGAGAAATTCGAAATTCGCTTCGCCACCCGCCCGGAAAAGCGGGTCGGAACAGATGAAAGCTGGGATCACGTCGAAGGGGCGCTTGAAAACGCCATCAAGGCGGTCGGGCGCGATTACGTGTTGGAGCCCGGCGATGGCGCGTTTTATGGGCCGAAACTCGATTTCTACCTGACCGACGCGATTGGCCGGGTCTGGCAATGTGGCACGTTTCAGGTCGACCCAAACCTGCCTGAACGCCTTGACGCGAGCTTCATCGGCGCCGACGGGGCCAAACACCGCCCCTACATGCTGCACCGCGCCTGCCTTGGCAGTTTTGAGCGCTTCATCGGCATCTTGATCGAAAACTGGGAAGGCAAGCTGCCGTTCTGGCTGGCACCGCGCCAAGTCGTCGTCGCCACCATCGTCTCGGAAGCAGACGATTACGCGCATGAGGTCGTCGCCGCCCTGCAAGCCGCCGGTGTGCGCGCCGAGGTGGATACCCGCAATGAGAAGATCAACTACAAGGTCCGCGAACACTCGCTGGCCAAGGTGCCGGTAATCCTCGCCCTCGGCCACCGCGAAGTGGAAGAGCGCACCGTCACCCTGCGCCGTTTGGGTGAAAAGCAAACCTCGGTGCAATCCCTGAGCGATAGCGTGGCCACCCTCAGCACCGAGGCAACCGCGCCGGATATGACCTGACGGCGGCACCGGATTTTCGGGGCGCGGCACGGCTGCGCCCCATGTTTCAAAACCGCAAATTCGGGCAATACTGTGTCGAACCGGAATGCTGATTTGTAACATTCACGCCCAAACGCCAGCGTATCGCCGGCCACCCTCCCGTGCCCGCCCTTGTTTTTCAGGACTTTTTGCCTCTGATGCTGTAACATAGGCTCACAGATCACAGATATTTTCTGACACGTCCGTGATGCACGCGCTCGTGAGTGGTTTGAACCGGGCACCCCCGGTTATCAATAAATTATCGCTGATTATTGCGACCTCAAGCTTACAGAAAAAGGGAGAAATTCATGTCGAATATGCTTAAAACCGCTGCCATCGCAAGCGCCGTTGCCTCCGCCGTGGCCGCAACCGCCACCACCGCTTCGGCGGCTGAGCAGGTCCATTGCTTCGGCGTTGCCATGGCCGGTCAGAACGACTGCAAGGCCGGTGCTGGCACCACCTGCGCTGGCACCTCCAAGGTCGATTATCAAGGCAATGCCTGGAAACTCGTCGATAAAGGCAGCTGCACCACGATGGAACTGCCCAAGATGGCCGACGGCACAGCGCGCATGGGCTCGCTCACCGAACTTGATCGCGACCTGCCCTCGACCTGATCGACGCACACGCATTAACCGGGCGGGGCGCACCGCGCCGCCCGGTCGCCGTCTTTCGGAGTTCACAATGCTCGACCGACCGCAACACAACACCCTTCCGGCAAAACCCGGTGTCGGCTACAAGCCGCAGCACTACACCGCGCTGATGGACAATCCCGACCCCGTCGGCTGGCTAGAGATACACGCCGAAAACTACATGGGTGCCGGTGGCCGCCCGTTGGCGCAATTGCGCCATCTGGCAACACACTTCCCCATCTCCGTTCACGGCGTCGGCCTCTCGATCGGCGGCGAAGCCCCGCTTGACGCCACTCACCTCGCCCGCCTGCAACACCTCTGCGACTGGTTGCAACCGGCCAGCTTTTCCGAACATCTCGCATGGTCCAGCCATGACAGCGCGTTCCTGAACGACCTGCTGCCGCTGCCCTACACGGCCAAAACCCTTACCCGCGTGGCCGATCATATCGACACGCTGCAAGACGCCATCGCCCGCCCGATCCTGCTTGAAAACCCGTCAAGCTATCTCGCCTTCGAGGAAAGCACATGGGCAGAGCCGGATTTTCTCGATGAGATCGCCCGGCGCACCGGCTGCGGCTTGCTGCTCGACATCAACAACGTGTTCATTTCGGCCACCAATCTCGGCTTTTCCCCGCAAAGCTATATCGACGCATTCCCACTTTCGCGGGTTGGCGAATTTCACCTTGCCGGTCACGACGAAGAAGAAGACGATCACGGCGCGCCGCTTTTGATCGACAGCCACGGCTGCGAAACCGCCGAACCCGTCTGGGCGCTGTTTGACTATACGCTGGCGCGCTCCGGCCCGCGCCCCGCCCTGATCGAGTGGGACAATGACATCCCCGAATGGCCCGCGCTTGCGACAGAAGCCGCCCGCGCGGCACAAGCCCTCGCCGCCTGCGAGGTGGTGCCGGTATGAGCCTTAGCCAAACCGCCTTTCGCGCCGCCCTGCTTGATCCGGCCAAGCCGACACCGCCGGGGCTTGCCGATGGGGCTGGCAACCCTGCCGGGCGGCGCTTCTCGGTCTATCGCAACAATGTCACCGCCTCCCTGACCGAAGCGTTGCGCGAAACCTTCCCCGTCGTGCTCAAGCTGATCGGGGAAGAAAATTTCAACCCGATTGCCACCATGTTCCTGCGCGCCCAGCCGCCGCAATCGCCGATTCTCGCGCGTTACGGCGCTGATTTCCCTGATTTTCTCGCCACATTTGAACCGCTGGCGCATCTCGGCTACCTCGCCGATACCGCGCGCCTTGAGCACGCTTTGGTGCGCGCCTATCACGCCGCCGATTGCGCCCCGCTCGATGCCGCCATCTTCACCGAAACCCCGCCCGACGCCCTGCCCCGGCTCCACCTTGGCTTCGCCCCGCCGGTGCAGCTTTTGCGCTCACCCTGGCCGATCCACGGCATCTGGCGCTTCAACACCGAAGACGGCGCGCCACAGCCCCCGGCAGAACCGCAGGACGTATTGATCACCCGGCCCGAGTTTGATCCGCGCCCCCGCCTCTTGCCCCCCGGCGGGGCGGCGTTCATCGCAACCCTCGCCGCTGCCCGCCCGCTGGGCGCGGCGCTTGACGCGGCCACCGCGCAAGCCGCTGATTTCGATCTCTCCGCCATGCTGTCGCTGCTCCTGCAAGACAACGCTCTTTCCTCTGCAACACAAGGGAGTGCCGCATGACACGTCTGATCTCTCTCTACCAATCCGCCACCATTCGGCTTGAGGCCGCAACATGGCTCCTGCCAACACTGGCGCGCTTTCTCTTCGCCGCGATCCTGCTGGTCTATTTCTGGAAATCCGCACTTACCAAACTCGGTGACGGGGCCTTTGGCCTCATCTCCCCCTCGGTCGGGGCTTATGCGCAAATCTTCCCCCGCGCGTTCGAGGCAGTAGGCTTTGATCCTTCGAAACTTGGCCTTTTTCACTGGGCCGTCACCGTTGCCGGAACCTGGGCCGAATTCCTGCTGCCGCTGCTGCTGGTGCTGGGCCTGTTCACCCGGCTTGCCGCCCTCGGCATGATCGGCTTTGTCGCCCTGCAAACCCTGACCGACCTCTACGGTCACCACCTGATCAATGAGCCGGCCTCCGTTGGCCGCTGGTTCGATGGCGCTCCCGATGCGCTGATCGTCGATCTGCGCGCCTTCTGGGTGTTCCTGTTGATCACGCTGGTCATCAAAGGCGCCGGGCCGCTCTCGCTTGATCATTTGCTGCGCAACCGCGCAATCGGGGCTCAACCCGCCTGAGCTTCAGAAATGCGATTTCGGCTCGTCCGGCTTGCCCGCCGCCAGCGCCAGTATCCCGCCCAACACGCAAAACCCCAAGGGGAACATGGTAAACGCCGAAAAGCCGAACGCCACATACATCAACCCCGCCGCAATCAGCATCGCAACGCCGCCCCAAAGTGCCCGCACCTTGGCCATCGCCCCTCCGGCAATCGCCAGAAGCGGGGCCACGAAACTCGCCACCCGGACAAGCCCCACGTTCTGAACCTGCCCAAAAGCCTGCCCAATCTCGGCGTGGCTTTCCGTCACCTGCGTATAGCCATAGCTGAAAAATCCGATCACCATGGCGATCAACCCACCGATGATCCCCAGCATCAATGCTGCATTGCGCATCAAACTCTCTCCTGCTCACTCACCCGTGCAGCGCCTCTTGCACCGCCTCGTCCCACCCGAGATAGAGCCTGCCCCCCGCCTCGATCAAGGGCCGTTTCATCAGCGCCGGGTATTTCTGCAACAACGCCAAGGGGGCATCGCCCCGCTCCGCCTCGCTCAAGCCCCGCCACGTGGTTGAGCGCCGGTTGACCAGCGCCGCACCAAACTCGTCCAGCGCCCGCGCTCTCACCGCCTCCGGCATCCCGCTCTCGCGCAAATCGGTCACCCCCACACCCAGCGCCTTCGCCGCCTTACGGCAGGTATCGCAGTTTTTCAGCCCGTAAATTACCATTCCCAACCCTTTCCCGTTTTGCGTGATCTCGGCGATTCACACGATTTCCGCCTGTTTTTCGCGCAAACCTTCGCCGATCATCCCTGTTTTCCTTGATTTTTACAAAACCAGTGCAATCATTAAATTGCGCAGTTCTCGGCCACTGAGCCGTCTGCCGGTTTGTCCGAAGACTGCGCGCGTGACCAAAGTCTGGCCCGCCAAGTCAGGGCCACGACCACTAACCAAAGGAGAAGCGGAATGCCAAGTGGCACCGTGAAATGGTTCAACCAGACCAAAGGCTATGGGTTCATCGAGCCCGAAGGGGGCGGCAAGGATGTGTTCGTACATATCTCCGCCGTCGAACAGTCCGGCCTGCAAGGGTTGAGCGACAATCAAAAGGTGGAATACGAGCTTATCGAAGGCCGCGATGGCCGCGAGATGGCTGGCGAGATCAAGCTGACCTAAAGCATTTCGCCCTATTGCCCGATCACGGCAATATGTCGAAACGTTTACGACGGTTGAATGCTCTAAGCCCTGTTCCACCCGCCGGGCCGCGCTCCCCGGCTGAACCTGCGTATGAAAGACGCCCGGCCAATCTGTTTCGGGCGCGCCGTTATGAGCGCGCTATCGCCCCGGCTTACCCGCCGGTGCACCCTTTCAAACCTTCCGGGCAATAGGTCTTCGCGACCCGGCGCACATGATGCCGCTTGGCGCGATAAACCGGCGTTGCCGTGGCTTGCTGATACGTCATCGACTGGTTCGGCACACCGCAGCAGATCACCCCGCCAAGAACGATCGGCTTCAACCCGGCCGGGCAATAATTCGGCGTTCCGCCATATTCATACACCGGCATTTCATCCGCCGCCGCAGGCACCGCCCAAAACGCGGCCAGCGCCGCCCCGATAAGAAGTTTGCTTTTCATAACCTATCCCCCGTGACTTGCTACTATGACCGGCGTTTCAAACCGGATATTCGCTGATACTCAAAAAAGCTACGGCGGTTTTCTCCACGGGTCAACGGTTCGGGCACCATATGTTGTTTGCGAAATCGAAACAGCCGCAAGGCAGCGGCCCGCAAACCGCCGCCGCCATTCACCCGCCCAAGACCGCCAGAGACCCCCTATCGTTCCAGCACCGCCTCGAACTCGCGCCATTCGCGCTTGCTCATGCCGGATGTCTCCGCCGTCACCGTCTCGCCCTTGAGCATCCGGCGCAGGCAATCCATCATCTGCGCGCTCATCGTCACCGCGCCCATCCGGTAATCCTCGAACGCGCGATACGCAAACGGCACCCAATCCGCCACCATGGCGCAGATCGCATCGGCATAGACCCGGATTTCATATTGCGCATGGGCATCCGCGCGCAGCCGCAGGAAATGCAGCAGATTGTGCAAATCGACCTTCCAATACCACTGCGTATAAATATTGGCCGGCAGGTTCATCCGCGCCAACTCGCGCGCAAGGCCGATCCCGTCCTCGTCGATCATCGCCTGATAATTGTCATAGCAGCGCGCCGAATCGACCTTGAGAATCTCCAGCACGCGGGCGGTTTCTTCGGGGTTCAACACCTCTCCTCGGCCCTGATTGTTGACCACCGATTGCGCATTGATATGCGCCGGATCGGGCAGGTAAAATTCCCGGTCCAATATCGAATAACGCGCCGAATATTCGTTCACATTCGCCGTCCGGTGCCTGATCCACTGGCGCGCCACAAACACCGGCAGCTTCACATGCAGCTTGACCTCGCACATCTCGAACGGAGTCGAATGCCAGTGCCGCATCAGATAGCGGATCAGCCCTTCGTCGTTCTGCACGCTCTTGGTGCCCTTGCCATAGCTGACCCGCGCCGCCTGACAGATCGCGGCATCATCGCCCATGTAATCGACCACCCGCACAAAGCCATGGTCGAGCACCGGCACGGCGTTATAAAGATGCCGCTCCATCCCCTCGCTCACGGCGCGCAAGGTCTGATTGGGGGTTTGCCGGAGGTCGTCTATCTCGGCCTGCTGCTCGGGGGTTACGCTCATATCGGTCTCTCTCGGCAATTGAGTCGGTTTCAGAGTTCCCTCACCATATATTGCGGAGCCCGCGTTAGGAACCGCCATATCGTGAAGTGCAACGCGGCCACGCAACACCGGCAATTCGCACGGATCGGGTTTCTCATGTTGACTTTCAGTAGCCCAACCGAGAATCTGTCTCAAACAGGATTTGATAGGGGCAGATTATCGTGATCCGGTCAGTTATTCTTTGTGCCAGCTTCGCGCTGCTCACAGCATGCGGCAGCACAAACCCGTTTATGGAGAACGGAACAACCGGGGATGATAGTTCCACCGACACCGAAACCAACTCCATTCCCGAAACCCTTTCGCACAACCTGCAGGCGGCGACCTATAGCGCCACGGGCAGTACTCTCACAATCGAGATGTCCTCACTCGATGCCGGTCCGCGTGTCGCATCCTACGGAAGAACCCCCGCTCTCGATGTTGGCCCCTATCAGGCCTATACATATCAACAGGATGGCCAGCAGCGCCACTTCACCGCCCTCGTAGCTCAAACAACGGGCACCGGCGACTCCGTCACCGCAGGCGTGGTTTCCGATGGCGGCCAATTCAACCGGTTTTTCGCGGGTGGTTTTTACCAACGGACCGGCAATTACACCCCCGCCGCCGCAAGCGGGCTTGTCAGCTACTCCGGAACCTATGCCGGGGTGACCAACCTCAACGGAACAGCGGCCACCCTGAAACCAGTTACCGACCCGTCTCTTCCTGCGGGGGATTATCCAAATTCATCTGCCCGAACCAGCGGTGCGATCTTCCTGAATGTTGATTTCACCAACAACGCGGTAAACGGCAGCATCACCAATCATGCGCTGATTGATCAAGGCATCGCCCTGCCGGATGTGGTTCTGGTTGATGGGAACATCAATTCGACCACCGGCACTTTCTACGGCTCAACCGAATATAACGACGCTGATCAAACCGCCAACGGTAATTTTGGCGGCATTTTCGGCGGGACTGATGCAAAATCAATCGGCGGTGTCGTTCATATGGATACCTTCGATGGCCCCAACGACGATCTCGGCATGAAAAACGAGAAAGAGTACGGCACCTTCGTTCTCACCCGGCCATAGGGGCTCCGATGTGGCGTTGGCGAGCCTGTTCAAACTTTGGCCAACGAGTGTCGCAGCTCTGGTGCTGTCCTGCCTGACGCTCCTGCCGCAGGGGGCACGCGCACAAGACACCAATCTTACCATGACCATCCCGCAGGCGCGCCAGATGGCGGTTGCATCTCTGGCTCAGGGGCGCCCTGACATCGCCTTGAAAATCGCCCTCGGGCTAGTGAAGCGCGACCCGGAAGACCCGTTCGCATATTTCATTCTGACCGATGCCGAACGGGCCCTGCGCCACCCGAAACTTGCCCGCCGCGCCAGCGAGCTGGCGTTCAAATACTCCAAACGCGATGCGGACAAGTTTCAGGCCGCCCAGATGGCCGCCCAACTCGCGGTGCAGGCCAATCAACCGACCCGCGCCCAGATTTGGCTGCGTCGTTCGGCCAATTACGCGCCCAGCGCGGAACACCTCGATGTCATCAAGCGCGACTATGCGATCCTGCGCCGGATCAACCCATGGCAGGCCAAATTGCGCTTTACCCTGTCGCCGTCCTCGAACCTCAACAACGGCTCCGACAGCCCCTATAACATTATCGACGGGGTGCCGCTTGTCGGCATACTCGGCGGCTCGGCACGTGCGCTTTCCGGCACCAAGGCGACCGCCGATCTGCAATTCAGCTATCGCCTGCATCAGTCCCGCAAGACCGAAACCCGCCTTGGTGGTCGGCTCTATGTGCAGCGGGTCTGGCTCTCGCCGCAGGCGCGCGCACTGGCCCCCGCCGCACAAAACAGCGACTTCGGGTCAACCACAGGTGAAATTTCGCTCAATCATGCCATTGCCGCCGCCGATGGCAAAGGCGTCACCCGTCTGGGGCTGGCACTTGGGCAATCATGGTATGGTGCGCAACACAATTATGATTTTGCCCGCGCCGATCTCTCCTACAACCGCAAATTCGGTGCCAGCACATCAAGCTATATCGCGACCTCGTTCGAAAAGCGCCGCGCCGCGACAGGGCCCGCCAACGATGCCCGGCTCTACACCATCAAGGCTGGCATCAGCCACCGGCTCAATACCAGCGACACACTGGCATTCAATCTCGCCTATACGCAAAACCAGTCGGATCAGATCAACGCGCCCTATCGTTACACCACGGCTTATGCCACCTACGCGTTGGGCCGCCCGGTCATAGGAACCAAGCTTTCGTTCCTCGCCGGGGCGAGCCTGCTCGACTATCCGGCCTACTCCGTCGGCTTCATCGCGGTGCCCGGCGGGCGACAGGACAAATCCGCCTTCCTTGGCGCGACCATGGTTGTTCAAAACATTCAGTTTGCCGGTTTTTCACCGCAAATTTCCCTGCGCGCCGTGCGCACGCACTCGAATGTCAGCCGCTTCACCAATACCGAATACTCGCTCGCTGTTGGCATCGCCTCGAATTTCTGAAAGTCTGGGTGAAACCGCGTTCAGAAAGAGGGCACCTCATGAGCCTCCGCTACCTCCACACCATGATCCGCGTGAAAGACCTTGACGCGACCATGGCCTTCTTCAATCTCCTCGGCCTTGAAAAAACCCGCCATTACGACAGCGAAGAGGGCCGCTTCTCGCTCATCTTCATGGCCCCGCCGGAGCAGCCGGAATGCCCGGTTGAGCTGACCCATAACTGGGATGGCGATGATGGCCTGCCCTCCGACAGCCGCCATTTTGGCCACCTCGCCTATGAGGTCGACAACATTTACGACACCTGCAAGCACCTGATGGAAAATGGCATCACCATCAACCGCCCACCGCGCGATGGCCGCATGGCCTTTATCCGCTCGCCCGACAATATCTCGGTCGAGCTGTTGCAAGCTGGCGACCCGCTGACCCCGGCAGAGCCATGGACCAGCATGGAAAACACTGGCCACTGGTAGGCCCGCACCGTCAGTAGATATAGCGGATCTGGTCGCTCCAATACCGCTCCATGCGTTTCAGCGACGTGGTGATATCGTCAAGCCCTTGATGGCTCACCACCCCCTTGGCGATCAAGCCCCCGGCATGGCGCGCGAACAGCCGGGCCACCACATCGCGAATCTCGCGCCCCTTCGGCGTCAGCCGCACCCGGACCGAGCGGCGGTCGATCTCGCAACGCTGATGGTGCATATACGCCATCTCGACCAGCTTCTTGAGGTTATAGCTCACGTTCGAACCTTGGTAATAACCGCGCGATTTCAACTCGCCCGCCGTCACCTCGTTGTCACCGATATTGAACAGCAAAAGCGCCTGCACCGCGTTTATCTCAAGCGTGCCAACACGCTCGAACTCATCCTTGATCACATCGAGAAGCAGCCGGTGAAGGCGTTCGACAAGCGAAAGCGCCTCCAAATACCCGGCCATGAAACCGGCCTCGGCACCGTCTTTTTCGGGCGCGTCTTTCGCGGGCATAGCGCCCATTGGCATCTGCATCGTCATTCATCGTCTCCGTCAGCTCGCATCAAAAGCGAAACTGACGGAAAATGCCGAAAAATCCGTTAAATGCAGCGGGATGTTCGCTAAAATGCGAGCGAATACGCCATGCCCGCCAATCCCCGCACGCCGATCAAAGCCCGCGCACGCGCTGGCCATCATAGATCGCCACCAACCGCCTGACCGCCTCATCGGGCGGCAATTCCACGCTTTCACCGCTGCGCCGCGAGGTCAACTCGACCACCCCGTTCTTCAACCCGCGCGGCCCGACGGTAATCCGCCACGGCAGCCCGATCAGGTCTTGCGTGGCGAACTTGGCGCCTGCGCGCTCGTCGGTATCGTCGTAAAGCGGCTCAAGCCCCACGGCCTGCAGCGCGCTACAGATCGCTTCCGAGGCCGCATCCGCCTCTGCATCGCCCACCTTGAGGTTGACCACGCCCGCATGAAACGGCGTCACCCCTTCGGGCCAGATGATACCGCGCTCGTCATGGCTAGCCTCAATAATCGCGCCCATCAGCCGCGACACGCCAATGCCATGGCTGCCCATATGCACCGGCACCGCCTTGCCGTCCGGCCCCTGCACGGTGGCTCCCATCGGCTCGGAATACTTGGTCCCGAAATAGAAAATCTGCCCAACCTCGATGCCACGTGCGGTGCGGCGGCGCGCCTCGGGCACCTGCGCCTCGAAGGCGGCGGCGTCATGGGTCTCGTCAGTGCGGGCATAGCGCGAGGTGAACTCCTCAAGCACCGCCTGACACTGGGCATGATCGTCATAATCAATCGCCCGGTCACCAAAGCGCAGATCGGTGATCGCGCTGTCATAGAACACTTCCGATTCCCCGGTCTCGGCCAGAACCAGAAATTCATGCGTATCGTCGCCACCAATCGGCCCCGAATCGGCGCGCATTGGGATCGCCTGCAACCCCATCCGCTCATAAGTGCGCAGGTAGCTGACCAGATGGCGGTTATAAGCGTGCAGCGCGTCTTCCTTTGTCAGATCGAAATTATAACCGTCCTTCATCAGAAACTCACGGCCCCGCATCACCCCGAAACGCGGTCGTATCTCATCGCGGAATTTCCACTGAATGTGATAAAGCGTCAGCGGCAGATCCTTGTAGCTGCTCACGTTGCTGCGAAAAATGTCGGTGATCAGTTCTTCGTTGGTCGGCCCGTAAAGCATATCGCGGTCGTGCCGGTCACGCAGCCGCAGCATTTCCGGGCCATACGCATCATAGCGCCCGCTCTCGCGCCACAGATCGGCGGATTGCAAAGTCGGCATCAGCATCGGAATATGCCCGGCGCGCATCTGCTCTTCATGCACGATGTTTTCCAGCTTGCGCAGCACCTTGAAGCCCAGCGGCAACCACGAATAAATCCCAGCGGCGGATTGCTTGATCATGCCCGCGCGCAGCATCAGCCGGTGACTGACGATCTGCGCCTCCGACGGGGTCTCTTTCAGCACGGGCAGGAAATATCTCGACAGGCGCATGGCGGCTCGCATTCTGATCTGTTCATCGCCCGGTCCGGGCCGCCCTGAGCTAGCCCAATTGCGCCGCGCTGACAACCTTTCAACATGGCGCGCCACGGCACCGCAACTCCGCTCTTGAAAACACGCGCCGCACACGCGACATTTGCTTGAACCGCCGCACCGACAGCAACAAAGGAAACCCTGTATGGCCTTGCCGGTCCGCGACCAACTGAAATACTGGGGCTTTGCCGCCGTCTTCTTCGTGCTGGTCCTGTGGTATCTCGGCGATGTGATCCTGCCATTCGTGCTGGGCGCTGCCGTGGCCTTCTTTCTTGACCCGGTCGCTGACCGGCTCGAAACCCTTGGCTGCTCGCGCGCCATCGCCACCACGATCATTGCCGTCTTCGCGGTAATCATCTTCGTCATCCTGGCGCTGCTGGTCGTGCCGATGCTGATCGAACAGGCCATCGCCCTTTTCAACAGCGCGCCACGCCTTGCGCATGATCTGCAAAATTTCATCACCGAACGCTCGCCATCGCTGATGGATTCCGATTCCACCCTGCGTCATTCGCTTCAGGCGATAGGCGAAAAAGTGCAGGAACGCGGCGGGCAACTGCTCGACGCGGTGCTCAGTTCGGCCTACTCGATCATCAACGTCGCAATGCTTTTTGTTATCGTTCCGGTGGTCGCGGTCTACCTGCTTTATGATTGGGACCGCATGATTGCCGCCATCGACCGGCTCCTGCCGCGCGATCATGCGCCGGTCATCCGGCGCCTTGCCGGAGAGATCGACACAACGCTTGCCGCCTTCATTCGCGGCATGGGCACGGTCTGCCTGATCCTTGGCACCTATTATGCCGTGGCGCTTATGGCGGTGGGGCTGCAATTCGGCCTCGTTGTCGGCTTCGTGGCCGGTGCGCTCACCTTCATTCCCTATGTCGGCGCGATCCTTGGCGGCGCGCTTGCCATCGGGCTGGGCCTGTTTCAGTTCTGGGGCGACTGGGTGTCGCTCGGGCTGGTGGTCGGCATCTTCGTCGTCGGCCAAACCATCGAAGGCAACTTCCTTACGCCCCGGCTGGTTGGCTCGTCCATCGGGCTGCACCCGGTCTGGCTGATCTTCGCGCTGTCGGTATTCGGCTCGCTGTTCGGCTTTGTCGGAATGCTGGTTGCGGTGCCACTTGCCGCCGCCATCGGCGTGCTTGCCCGCTTCGCATCCGAACATTACCGCAGCAGCCAACTCTATCGCGGTCATTCTCCATCGCCCTCACCCGACCCCGCCGCGACCGGGGCACAGGACAACGCATAATGCCCCGCCAACTTGCTTTCGATCTGCCCGCCCTCACGGCGCTGGGCCGCGAAGATTTCTTCGTCTCGCCGGCCAATGCCCATGCCGTCACCATGGTCGAAACCTGGCACACATGGCCATCGCGCAAACTGGCGCTGATCGGCCCCTCCGGCGCGGGCAAAACCCATCTTGCCCATGTCTGGGCCGGGCTGGCCGAGGCCCGGATCATTGCCGCATCCGCCCTGCCCCGGCTCGACATCCCCGACCTCGCCCAAAGCAATATCGCAATCGAAGACGTGCCGATGATTGCCGGACAGGCCGACGCCGAGGTCGCGCTCTTTCATCTGCACAATCTGGCACTGGCCGAAGGTCATTCGCTCCTGATGACAGCGCACACTGCCCCGTCGCGCTGGGGGCTGGTGCTGCCCGACCTCAAAAGCCGCGTCGAAGGTACCACCCCGGTCACGCTGGAACCGCCCGACGATGCGCTGCTCTGCGCCGTGCTGATGAAGCTTTTCGCCGACCGGCAACTATCGCCAACCCCGGAAACCATCCCCTATCTTACCCGCCGGATCGACCGTTCGTTTGACACGGCCCGCCGCACCGTCGCAGCCCTCGACGCCGCCGCGCTTGAAGGCGGGCGCGAGATCACCCGCAAACTCGCCGCAGACGTGCTCGACGATTTGATGGGTTGATCGGCCAACGACGGGTTGGCAAACCCGGCCATCTCAACGCGACCGCCGCGCCCTCACGCCTCGCGCGCCGCCGCCACCGCTGCGATCGTGCGGCGGATATCCGCGGCCAAAGTCCGGTGATTGGTAATCGCGGCGCGCAGGCAGGTCACACCGCCCGCATCCGTGGTCGAAAGCACCGCCTCGCCCGCCAATTGCAGCCCTTGCGCAATCCGCGCATTCAGCGCGCTTTGCGCGGCCTGCGGCAATGTCGCATCCGCCGTGAAAACGCACAGGTTGCTCACCACTGGCGCGGCCAGCGCCATGCGCGCATCCGCGTCGACCAGCGCGCCCATCAATGCCGCCTGCGCGCAATTCGCGGTGATTGCCGCGCCCAGCCGCTCACTTCCGTAATGCCGCAGCGCCAGCCAGACCTTTAACGCCCGGTTGCCGCGCGAAAGGTCAATTCCGTAATCACAAAACCACGGCTCGCCCCCCGCCAACCCTTCCGCCTGACCGGCAAGGTAAGAGGGGCGCGCCGCGAAGGCCGCCCGGTGCTCCGCCTCATCGCGGATCAACACCAGCCCGCAATCATACGGTACATACATCCACTTGTGAAAATCGCAGGCAATCGAATCCGCCCGCCCGATACCATCGCTCAAACCCCGCCACGGTGCGCCCGCCAACCGCGTCCATGCACCGAACGCCCCGTCTACATGCAGCCAAAGCCCCTCCTCGCGCGCCAGATCGGCCATCGCATTCAGATCGTCAAACCGGCCCAGATCAACCGACCCGGCCGTCGCCACCAGCGCCATCGGCACACAGCCCGCCGCCCGGTCCTGCGCAATCTGCGCCTTGAGCGCCGCAATATCCGCGCCCTGCGGCCCGGTCGCAACCAAGCGCAACTGATCCGCTCCGATGCCCAGCAACTCAACCGCCTTGCGCAAGGCGTTATGCGTCGCAGCCCCGGCATAAACACACAGCTTTGCGCCCCGCATCCCGGTCTTGCGCACGTCCGCGCCCAGCGCCCGCAACCGCGCCGCCGACAGTGCAATCACCGTCGCCTGCGATGTGCCCGCAACCAGCACACCACTGGCCCCCTCAGGCAGCCCCATCACCCCGCGCGCCCACGCGATTACCTCGCGCTCAATGCGCATCGCCCCGTGATCGCGCCCGCCAAGATTGCTGTTCATTGCGGCGCTGACCATCTCGGAAAGCAACCCGGTGGCCAGCCCGGTGCCATGCACCCAGCCAAAGAATCGCGGATGGGTGTTGCCGGTGGCATAGGGCATCACTTCGCGCAGCAGGTGCCCGGCAACCTCCTCCAGCGGCTCAGGCGCACCGCTAATTGCATAGCCGCGCGCCACGTCCTCGGGCACCGGCACCCACGGCAACTCCCGCGCATCGCTCATTCGCTCGATTGCAGCCTCCAGAACCTCATGCGCCAGCGCGCGAAAGCTTTCCCAGTCCTGCGGGTCAAGCCCGCCATGATCCGCCCCATCCTGCGCCATCTTCGCCTCCCCCTTGCATCTCTCCACACCATGTTACGATCCACAGCGCCCCGCAAGACCACCCGCACCGCACGACCTCGACCGGCCAACAAGTTCACCCGCACCCCCTGAAAAAAAGTCGAAACAATCTTCCCTAAGGCGAGCAATATCACTACACATACCGGCATGGGTATCTGGTAACGGCAGCTTGAATTGGCACGATTGTGGATTAACCGGCTGCTACGCGGCCTTCTGGGACTGACATTCTTCAGCGTCCTGTTTCGGCTCGCCCTCATCAATCTCGGCCTGTCGAAATCACTCTTGCGTGGTTACAACCCGGTCATCGTCGGTGTGTTTCTCTGCCTGATCGCCGTCATCGTGCTAAGCCCACCCGCTGGAAAGACGACGCGAGCTCGGATCAGCCTGTTCCTGCTCTTCTTTATGGTCACCCTCTCCATCATCCCGCTTTCGATGACGATGCAGTTCATGGGGGTCAACGATGTCTCGACGATTCTGCTGTTTCTGCAGGGCAACAGCGCGAGCGAAGCGGTCAATATCGGCCTCGCGACCTCCGCCAAGGAGATCGTTTCGGAATTGCTCAATTTTGCGGTTTTCCTGGCGTCGGCCTGGTTTCTGCTCCGCTCTGCCGCGCGTTTTGCCGGTGTTCTGGCGCTGACCACGGCCGCTCTGCTGTGGTTTCATCCCATCGTTACCTACCTTTATCGGTCTTGGTTTCCGGCTCCCGAACACGCGCTCCTGATCAACAACCCCGCGCTCTCAGCTCCCAAAATCACGGCCTATCCAGAAACCCGGCTGAACGTCGTCTTCATAGCACTTGAAGGCTATGAACAAACTTGGGCAGAGCTCAAAGAAACCGCGCCCTACGTCAGCGACATCACAAACCTGCGCCAGCAAGCCGCTCGTTTCACCGACATTCATATGGTTAGCGGCGCCAATAACTCTCTCGCCGGGATGATGGCAATGCTGTGCGGTGTGCCGCATCTCCCGCGCAACACCTTCGGCGTGACACAGGCATCGTTGACCGTCAACGCGGGGCATTTCATATCCGGCATCCGCTGTCTGCCCGATATCCTGCATGCACAAGGCTATCAGACCGTCTTCTCGATGGGGGCCAGCCCCGACAAATATTCCTTCGGGGATTTCCTGCGATCACACTCGATCGACACGCTTCATGCCTTCAACGATTTCCCCAAAAGCATCCGGCAGGGCGACAGTCTGCTCTGGGGGGTTCGTGACAATGACATTTTTGATTTTGTTGACACCCAGCTTGCCCAATTCGCCAAATCCGACAAGCCGTTCTTCCTGTCACTGTTGACCATCGCAACCCATGGCCCGAACGGTTTTCCCGACATTGGCTGCGTCCCCAAGGGTGAAGACGCCAACCAATATGCCTACACCCTGCGGTGCACCGCTGCCCATGTCAGCAAACTGATCAACCGCCTCGATGAACTGGGCCTGCGCGACAATACCCTGATCGTGATCGCAAGCGATCATCTGAGCTGGCCAACAAAATTCACCGACCGCCTCAACGCCAACGGGCACCGCCGCAACCTCGTTCTCCTGCTTGACCCGGCTCGAACTCCGCAGGTGATCGACAAACCCGGCACGGCGTTTGATGTCTACCCGTCAATCCTCAAAAAGCTGGGCTACAGCCTCAAGAATGACCGCGCATATCTCGGCACTTCGCTCTTGTCGCCAACCCCGAGCCTTACCACACGCCTCGGCCCCGACCGGCTCAGCAAAGCCATCAAGGGCAACATGGCCCTTTCGCGCAAAATCTGGGCGCCGGACGCGTTTGCCAAATAGCGCCTGCTCAGGCCGCTCATGGATGCGCCACTTGCGGCGTACCTCGCGCACTGATCTGGACAACGCACGCTATTGCCGCCACAATCTCCTTTCCCTGCCACAGCTGTGCAACCAAAGGCCCGAACACCCCTGCCATGACCAACGCAAATTTCCTTGAAACCCCATTTCCCGACGCGACTGCGCTGGCGGATTTCGACCCGCACAGCCCGCAGCGGTTCCATAATCGTGAGCTGTCATGGCTGGGTTTCAACTGGCGCGTGCTGGAGGAAGCCGAAAACCCCCGGGTGCCCCTGCTTGAACGGCTCCGCTTCCTGTCAATCTCGGCCACCAATCTCGATGAATTTTATACCGTTCGCGTTGCCGGCCTGCGCGAACTGGCCCGCGAAGGCGTCACCACGCCCGCCGCCGATGGCCTCTCGCCAGTCGAACAACTGGTCCTGATCAACGCGGAAGCCCGCCGCCTGATGGCCCATCAGCAGGACACATTCGAAGCACTCGCGCTTGAGATGCAAGCCGCCGGAATCACCATCTGCGAGCGTAGCGCGCTCTCCGAGGAAGACCGCACCCGGCTGGCCGAGGTGTTCCTCACACAGGTGTTTCCGGTCCTTTCGCCGCTGGCAATCGACCCCGCACACCCTTTCCCCTTCATCCCCAATAACGGCTTTGCGCTGGCGCTCCAGCTGGAACGCAAAAGCGACAAACGCCGCCTTCAGGCGTTGTTGCCGATTCCGCATCAGATCGACCGCTTCATTGCTCTCGCCGCCGCCGATGGCGAAACCCGTTTCCTGCCGCTCGAAGACCTGCTGCTTGAACATATCTCGTCGCTGTTTCCCGGCTACGTGCTCAAGGGCCATTGCGCCTTTCGCGTGTTGCGCGACAGCGATCTCGAACTTGAAGACGAAGCCGAAGATCTGGTGCGCGAATTTGAAACCGCCCTCAAACGGCGCAAGCGCGGCGAAGTCGTGCGGATGAAAATCTCCGCCAACGCCCCCTCCGCCCTGCTTTTCATGATCAAACGCGACCTGCGCGTCACCGATGACGAAATCGTCGAAATCGAAGGCCTGATCGGTATCTCCGACCTTTCCGAACTGGTGCTCGACAACCGCCCCGATCTGCTCTGGCCGTTGTTTACGCCGCGCATCCCCGAACGGGTGCAGGATTTTGAGGGCGACATGTTCGCCGCCATCGCCCAGAAAGACATGCTGCTGCACCACCCGTATGAAACATTCGACATGGTGGTGCGCTTTCTGGCGCAGGCCGCCCGCGACCCGAATGTGGTGGCAATCAAGCAAACGCTTTATCGCACGTCGCGCGACAGCCCGATCGTCTCCGCCCTCTGCGAAGCCGCCGAGGAAGGCAAATCAGTCACTGCATTGGTCGAATTGAAAGCGCGCTTTGATGAGGCCGCCAATATCCGCCAGTCACGCCGGCTCGAACGCGCAGGCGCCCACGTGGTGTATGGCTTTCTCGACCTCAAGACACACGCCAAAATCTCCACCGTGGTGCGCCGCGAGGGTGAAAAGCTGGTGACATACACCCATTTCGGCACCGGCAATTACCACCCGATCACCGCGCGCATCTATACCGATCTCTCGTTTTTCACCTGCAACAAGCCTCTGGGGCGCGATGCGACCCGGGTATTCAACTACCTCTCTGGCTATGCTCAGCCCGAAATCCTCGAAAATCTCGCCATCTCGCCGCTCACCCTGAAATCCAGTCTGCTGTCGATGATTGAGGCCGAAATCAAACACGCCGCCGCTGGCAAACCGGCCGAAATCTGGGCCAAGATGAATGCCCTGATCGACAGTGAGGTGATCGACGCGCTTTATACCGCCTCTCAGGCAGGGGTGAAAATCTCCCTCGTGGTGCGCGGCATCTGCGGGCTGCGCCCCGGCATCAAGGGACTGAGCGAAAACATCCGGGTGAAATCCATCGTCGGGCGGTTCTTGGAACATTCGCGCATCGTCTGCTTTGGCAATGGCAAGGGTCTGCCGCACAAGAAGGCCCGCGTTTTCATCTCCTCTGCCGACTGGATGGGCCGCAACCTGATCCGCCGGGTCGAAACCCTGGTCGAGATCGAAAACGCCACTGTGAAGGCACAGATCATGGAACAGATCATGGCCGCCAACATGGCCGATACAGCGCAAAGCTGGGTGATGGCCCCGGACGGAAGCTTCACCCGCGCCGAATTGCCCGAAGGCGAAATGGCGTTCTCGTGTCACCGCTTCTTTATGGAGCACCCCTCGCTTTCCGGGCGCGGCTCGGCTGGTGCGTCCGACGTGCCACAGCTCACCCATAGCGAGGATTGAGGCCACCATTTTCCGGCGCGGAAAACGGGTGAAATCCGGCGCGGATTTCAGCCAGCACCTTGGGCAGTTCCCCAAAAATCCGCGCCGGATTTTTGACCGTTTTCCGCGCCGGAAAACGCCGCCACCTCATCATGCCGCCGTCACAGCCGCGCATAATCCCGTCAGCATCTCCTCGCGCTCTGCGTCACTCATGCTCAGCGGCGGGTTGATCCGAAGCATGCCGTCCGCCGCGCCCACCAACAACCCGCGGTCCAGACAATGCCGCTCAACCGCGCTCGCAATATCCGCCCGGCCCCGGCCCCCAGCCGCCTGAAATTCGATCCCCCACATGTGCCCACGTCCGCGCACGTCACGCACCCACGCCAATTCTTCCAGCCCACGCAACACCGCCCTGATCCGCGCCGCGTTCTCGACCACCTGCGCCCGCAACCCGTCCCGCTCCACAATCCCAATCTGCGCCAGCGCCACATCACAGCCCACCGGATGCCCCGCCATGGTGATCACCTTCTTCAGCGTCACATCGGCTGCTGCCAGTTCTGCATGAATATCAGCGTCCACCGCCACCGCGGCCAGCGGAAAATACCCGGCCGTCAACCCCTTGCCCATGCACACCAGATCGGGCCGCAGCCCGGTGCCCGCCAACAGCGCCTCAAACCCGAACCAATCGCCGGTGCGGCCAAATCCGGTGATGATCTCATCGACGATAAAACTCACCTCATGACGGGCGCAAAACCGCGCCAACGCCACGAAATACCCCGGCTCGGGCACAATCACGCCGCCGGCAAAATTCACCGGCTCCGCGATCAACCCGGCCAGCACCCCCGCCCCCAGCCGATCCACCAACGCCTCCAGCCATTCGGTAATCTCCTCGCCGCTGCGCAAATGGCCGCTCTCATCCATCGGCCCCGGAATATGGACAAAATCCGCCCGTTCGCCCCCATCCACCCGAAACGCCGCATAGCCGGTGGCAAACTGCGCCTCCCCCAGATTGCCATGATAGGACGGCACCAGCGACAATATCACCCGCTTCTCGGGCTGCCCCCGCGCGGACCAACGCCGCCGCACAACTTCAATCGCGATCTCGTTGGCCGACGCCCCGCTCAATGCATAGCGCAGCTTGTAACCGCCCCCCAGCACCCCATCCAGCCGCGCCGCCAGCGCCATCGCCGGGTCGCTTGGATGCTCGGGTGAGCAATAAGAAAGCCGCCCCGCCGAGCTCGCCATCGCCGCCAGCAAATCCGGATGTCCATGCCCAAGGTTAAGACAGCTATGCCCCGAAAGCGCCTCGAACATCCGCCGCCCATCGCTCAGCACCGCCCAATTGCCGCTCCCCGAGACCACCCGCACCGGCACCACAGCCTCGCCGGTGAAGGTCTCCGCCCAAAGTGCCCCGGTTTCGATTGCCATCTGCCCATCCTCTGATTGCCTGCGCGAACGCTACTGACCCGCGCAGCACATGCCAACCGCGAAGGCACGAGCGACGCGCAAAGAGCATCTGTCCGCCGCGCGCACAGCGCCCGTGCCTGCGTTTTTCAAGATACCACTCCACCACCCACCGCACGCCCGTTTAGCCACAGCGCGCCCTTGCAAACCACGCCGTCTTGCCAGACGCATCGCAGCCAGCCCGCCAGCCGGGGCGCAGACAAAGCCAACCCGGCCCTGTCACCCGTTACCCCAGCGCCGCGCTGCCTTAACATCCCCGCGCCCCGGCGCAGACATTGACCGCCGCCACTGCACTTGCGATAACAGGCCCAAACCCGGCACCCCGGTGGAGCATATGGACGGCGAAAACCAAACCATTTCAAACGAGTGGGGCCATTTCGTCCGCCCGCTCTTCAATGACCCTTCCGCCCGCGCGCTCAGCCGTGTCGGGGTTGTGGATGTCGGGTCGAACTCGGTTCGGCTGGTGGTCTTCGACGGTGCTGCGCGCTCTCCGGCCTATTTTTTCAATGAAAAGATCATGTGCGCCCTGGGCGAAGGCCTGACCCAAACCGGCAAACTCAGCCCGCAAGGCCGGGTTCGCGCCCTCGCAGCAATCCGCAGGTTTCAAAGGCTCGCCATCGGGATGCGCACCGGCCCGTTGACCGCAGTTGCCACCGCAGCGGTGCGTGACGCCGAAGATGGCCCTGAATTCAGGGACTTGGTGGAAGAAGAAACCGGCCTCAAACTGCACATAATCGACGGGCGCGAAGAGGCCCGCCTGTCGGCCCAAGGCGTGCTGCTCGGCTGGCCCGGCTCCTATGGTCTGGTCTGCGATATCGGCGGCGCCTCTATGGAACTCGCCGAGATAAACCATGGTGAGGTCGGCCGCCGCGTCACTTCGCAACTTGGCCCGTTGCGGCTCAAGGGCATCAAAGGCGGCCGCAAAGCCCGCAAAGCGCATATCAAGGAAATTGTTAGCCAATTGCGTGAAACGATGGGCGAACAACATAACCGGCTGTTTCTCGTCGGCGGCTCATGGCGCGCAATTGCCCGGATCGACATGGACCGGCGCGGCTACCCGCTGCATGTGCTGCACGAATACCGGATGACGCGCAAAGCGGTCTCCGCCACCGCCAAGCATATCGCGGCAAGCGATCCGTCCGAGCTGCGCGCGCGCTGCGGTGTCTCGGCCATCCGCATGGCGCTGGTGCCGATCGCGGCAGAAGTGCTCAAGGAGGTGGTGAAAACCTTTTCACCGCGTGACATCGCGGTATCGTCCTACGGTATCCGCGAAGGGATGCTTTATGAACAAATGCCGCAAAAGCTGCGTGACCGCGACCCGCTGATTGAAGCCTGCTATTTTGCGGAATCAAAGGACGCCCGCCTGCCCGGCTTCGGCCACACGCTTTATAACTTTATCTTGCCGCTGTTCAAAAATGCCTCAAATGAGCGTAAACGCCTGATCAAGGCCGCCTGCTTGCTGCACGATGTCACCTGGCGCGCCCACCCCGATTACCGCGCCGAAATGTGCTTTGATAATGCCACCCGCGCCAATCTTGGCGGACTCAAGCATTCTGAGCGTGTCTTTCTTGGTCTGGCATTGCTGCACCGTTATTCCAACTCCCGCAAAGGCACCCGGTTCGAGCCACTGTTCGATCTTGTTTCTCAATCGGATCAACAGGTTGCAGAGGTGATCGGCAAAGCCATGCGGTTCGGCGCGATGCTCTGGCTCGAAAAGGACGCGCGCCCCGGAAAACTCAGGCTCTATCCCAAGAAAAAGGTGCTCGAACTCACACTTTCGCCCGAGGCCACCCCGCTTTTCGGTGAGGTGGCCGAGATCCGCTTTCAATCCCTCGCCGATGCTCTGGGTGCCGCCCCGCGAATCCTAACCAGCGCCTGAGCGCCGTGCCGCCGGTTTGCACCTGATACGAAAGTTTTTCTTGATTTTTTGGCAACTCCACCTCATATCCATCGCGCGACGTTACCACTATCGATCTACTGCTCCCTTACCGGCCAGTCTCTCGATCTTGCACTGACTACGCCGACCTGCCGCATTTCGCGGGCAGACAAACAAAGGAGTAAACGACGATGGCTAATGGCACCGTCAAATGGTTCAACACCACCAAAGGCTACGGCTTCATCGCCCCTGAAGGCGGCGGCAAGGATGTGTTCGTGCACATTTCCGCAGTCGAGCGTTCGGGCCTGACCGGGCTCGCCGATGATCAGAAAGTTACTTTCGACATCGAGCCGGGCCGTGATGGCCGCGAAGCTGCGATCAACATCGCGCTGGCCTAAACCGCGCTTTCACGCAGTCTGAAATTCAAACGGGCGCCCCAACCGGGCGCCCGTTTTTTGTCGACCTGTTGGCGGATGTTGATGAGGGTGGTCAGGTGGACCGCGATTGTCGACCGGGTGGTCGTCGGCTTTAACCTTGCGGCTAGGCAGCTTGGGTCAGCCGTTCAAGAATCTCCAGCATGGCGGGCGACAAATCCGTGTGATGGTGCGCCAGTTTCCACACTCCACCCTGGCGCTGATAGACATTTGTCACACGCTGTTCGATCCTGGCTTCATGGCCGGCAAGGGTCAAAGTTCCGACTTCCATACCGGTTTCAACGGCCATGTCCGAGCCGGCGTTGATCGACTGATCCATCAGCCGGATGTCACCGCCGCCGGCAATTTCGGCGACCTTGCTGAACGAGGCCAGGACGGTATCAGAACCCATGTCGCGCCCGCCGATGGGATGCTGCGCGGTGACCCCGTCACCCTTGGTCCATGCGTCCTGCATTGCGGCATCATCGCCCTGTGCCATTTTGTTGAGTGCCGCGTAGAACGCGGCCGAGGCGCGGCGAACTTCATCAATATTGGTCATGGTTTGGTTCCTTCTGGTTGTTGGCAAGCCGGGGGTGTGCCCAGCCCATGCCGAACGTCCGGTTGCCGATGAATTGAGTAGGGTGGCCTAGACAGCGGCCTCTTGCGTTCCGGATTTGACGGACGAGAAGAAATCAGCCCGCGCATTGGTCTTGGGGAAAGGCGCATCCGGCACATCAACGCCAAGAAAGCGGCAGAGCGGTTCCCATCCATCGCGGACACTGAACACCAGGGCTTTGCCCTGCGCCTCCAGGCTCCGCACCGCCGCTTCGTTGGCACGGTAAGCCTTCAGAATGCCGTCCCTGTCGGTATGGCCGCGCAAGGCCTTACCGATGATGACCTTCTCGATCATCTGAAACCATGGAACCGCGTTTTGCGGCCACGCCTCCTTGTCGAGGATCAGCGGCAGGATGGTCTGGGAAAAGCTGCCATACCAATCCTCGGCCTCCCGGTGCGAAAGGATGATCTTCGCGTTCGGCGTGGCCGCAAGTACGTCTTGCCAGTAGGCCGAAACCGGGAAATCCACAGCCGATCGAAAGCCCGAGAAGATCGCGTCAAAGTCGGGGCGCCCCTCCGTCACGTTGTGCCAGGCTTCGATCTGTCCGGGGTCACTGACCACCTCGGACATGTGGTGGCACGGGCCGAAGCCCAGATGCTCCAGCGCCGCCTTCAGTGAATAGGTCCCGGTTCGACCGAACCCTGCGCCGATGATTTCAAGTGCCATTGCGTTTCGCCTCCTCTATGAATAGTATCAATCAACCTTGCTTGATCTGCGTCTATTGAGGGTAAGATGAACCATTTGCCGTGCAAAAGTCGAACGAAACGATTTAATAGATCATGAATGAAATTGATTTACACCGCATTGACCTGAATTTGCTGGTCGTATTCGAGGCCCTGATGGAGACCCGCAGCGTTACGGTGACGGCCGACAAGATCGGGCGCACACAATCGGCGGTCAGCCACTCACTTGCGAGGCTGAGGGAGCAACTCGACGATCCCGTGCTCGTCCGGGTCGGCGGCAAAATGCACCCAAGCCCGTTCGCTGAGGTTCTCATAGAGGATGTCCGCCCCATCCTGCGCAGCATCCGTCGCGTGATCGCGCCGCGCACCCTGTTTGACCCGGCCCAAAGCGACCGGGTGTTCCGCATCGCCATGCCGACGCTGACCAAAGTCATCGCAGAGGTGTCAGCGCGGGTTGAGGCCGAAGCGCCCAGAGTGAAGATCGAGTGGCTGCCAGCGCATCACGATGTTTATCCTGCGCTCAGCGAAGGATTGATCGACCTCGCCCATCTGGGCGGAGAGCCGCGCTTGCCCGATGGCCTCAATCATCAGGTCATGGAGCCGTTTTCCTGGGTAACCTTCGCGCGGCAGGGGCACCCGGCTGCCCGCAACTGGGGCATAGGCGCTTGGCGCAAATTCCCGCATGTCATGGTCAATGTCACCCGCTCGCAACAGAATCCCTTCCCGGTCACGCCCGCTACCGATGTTGGCGCGCGGCGGGTCAGCGCGATGATCGGGGATTCGGCCGGGATCGCCTCGCTGCTTGCGAGTTCGGATTTTCTGGCCACGTTCCCGGCAATTCTGCTGGCTTGGGATATGGAGGCTCACGGCCTGATCGCAATGAAACCGCCCGTCGACTTGGGGTCCGTTCTTGTTCGTTTTTTCTGGAGTTCGCGCCTTGCCAACGACGCCGGTGGCATGTGGATCAGATCCATCGTGATTGAGTCCTACCGGCGCCTTCAGGCCGAAGCCGAGGCAAAACTCGCCATGCCAAAGCTTGTCCAGCCCGCGACGCAACCGGCTTGATTGAACCTATGAAGCCGCCCCCGCAGAAATCGGCGACGACTTGGGCATGGTGAAAGCCTTATTGCACTTGAGGCCGCACCTGGCTCTCCACCCCGTCCGGCAAAAGCGCCGGCTTCGTCCTCGCCTCTCCTTCCATCCCCCGTCACTCCCACCGATTTTTCGCAGAAAAATCACCCCCCGCGCGCGCCTCGATCCGCTGGATCAGCGCCTGCACGCTCGGCCCGATCCGCGCCACGATCAGCTTCACCCCCTTCGCGTTGGGGTGAATGCCGTCGGCTTGCATCAACGGCAGCGCCTCACTTGGGGTCTTGCCCAGCCCGGCGAAAAAGTCGGGGTAATAAAGCGTGTCGAACTGCTCTGCCAGATCGGGCCAGATCGCCGTGAACTGCGTCTGATAGCGGGGGCCGAAATTTCCCGCCACCGGCACCCCGACCAACAACACCGCAATGCCCTTTTCGTGGCAAATCTCCAGCATCCTGCGCAGGTTGGCGCGCGCCTCCTCGGGCGGCAGCCCGCGCAGCGCGTCATTCGCGCCCAGTTCCAGAATGATGCCCTGCACATCCTCCCCCAGCGCCCAGTCAAGCCGCGCCAACCCGCCCGCCGTGGTGTCGCCCGACACGCCCGCCTGCACCAGCTCCACAGCCTCGCCCTTCGCGGCAAGCCACGCCCTGAGCTGGGGCACGAAGCCCGCGCCTTGCGCCAACCCGTAACCCGCCGTCAGGCTGTCCCCAAACGCGACCAGCTTCACCGCCCCCGCCATCACCGGCCCTGCGAAGACGAAAAGCGCAAAAATCAACGCCGCCAACACCTTGCCAGCCCGCCCCATCGCCCCATATGTGAATGATGTCATTTCTCGCAGGCTCCTTGCCATGATCCCCCCCGCCATTTCGCTCACCTCCGCCAGCCTGTCACTTCAGGGCAATGCCGGGCCTGTCGATATCCTCCACGGCATCACGCTCAATGTAAACCGTGGCGAAACGCTGGCGTTGATCGGCCCGTCCGGCTCGGGCAAATCCTCGCTCCTGATGCTGATGGGCGGGCTTGAACGCGCCACCGGCGGCACCATCACGGCGCTCGGCCATGATCTCAGCAGCCTGTCCGAAGATGCCCTCGCGCGCTTCCGGCGCGCCCATATGGGCGTTGTGTTTCAGGCGTTTCATCTCATCCCGACCATGACCGCGCTGGAAAATGTCGCCACCCCGCTAGAGCTTGCAGGCAAACCCGACGCACTTGCGCTGGCGCGGGGCGCACTTGAAACCGTCGGCCTCGGCCCTCGCGCTGATCATTACCCCTCACAGCTTTCGGGCGGGGAACAACAACGTGTGGCGCTGGCCCGTGCCGCGGCTCCTCGGCCCGACATCCTGCTGGCTGATGAACCGACCGGCAACCTCGACAGCACCACCGGCGCGCAAATCATCGAACAATTGTTCGACCTGCGCGCCGCGCATGGCTCCACGCTGGTGCTTGTCACCCATGACGAAGCCCTTGCCGCGCGCTGTGACCGTGTGCTGCACCTCAAGGATGGCCACCTCATGCCCGATGAGGCCGCCGCATGATGCGGCCACAATCCCGCCCCGGCCAACCGGCCCCATGCTGACGGTCCTGCCCCAATCCGCCCGCATTGCCCGGCGCGAGTTGCGCGGCGGTCTGCAGGGGTTCGGCATCTTCCTCGCCTGCCTCGCGCTCGGCGTGGCCGCCATCGCGGCCATCGGCTCCACCCGCGCCGCCATCGAAACGGGCCTCGCACGCGAAGGGGCCGCCCTTCTTGGCGGGAATGCCGAACTTTCCTTCACCTATCGCTTCGCCTCCGCGAAAGAGCGCGCGTGGATGCAATCCCATTCCACCGCCCTCTCTGAGATCGCGGATTTCCGCTCCATGGCCATCGTGCAGGGCGATTCAGCACTCACGCAGGTCAAATCCGTCGATGCTGCCTACCCGCTGGTGGGCACGGTCAGCCTTTCGCCCGATATCCCGCTTGCCACCGCGCTTGCACCGCATGGCGGCACGCCGGGGGCGGTGATGGCCCCGGTATTGGCCGACCGGCTCGGCCTGTCGCCGGGCGATGAATTCACCTTGGGCGGCGTTGCGTTTCACCTCGCCGCCCGGCTGATCCGTGAGCCGGACAACGCCACCGGCGGCTTCACGCTGGGGCCGCCCACGATTGTCGCCACTTCCGCACTCAAGGGCACACCGCTCTTGGCCTCCGGCACGCTTTTTACCAGCAAATACCGCCTCACCGTTCCTCCCGGCACCAATCTCAAGACCCTGAAACATCAGGCGAAAACCGCCATGGCCGATGCCGGTCTGCGCTGGCGCGATGCACGCAATGGTGCCCCCGGCGTGGCCCGCTTTGTTGATCGGCTCTCGTCATTCCTGATCCTCGTCGGCCTATCGGGCCTTGCGGTCGGTGGCATCGGCGTTTCGGCGGCGGTGCGCTCCTATCTGGCCTCACGGGTCGAAACCATCGCCACCCTGCGCACGCTGGGGGCCGCCAATGCCACGATCTTCACCGCCTATGCGCTGCAAATCGCCGCTCTCTCGGTGCTGGGCATCGTGATCGGGCTTGCCTTGGGCGGCATCGGCCCGCTCCTGCTGGCCCCGCTGATCGAGGCCCGCCTGCCGGTCCCTGCCCATTTCTCGCTCTACCCCCGCCCGCTGGCGGAGGCCGCACTATACGGCGCGCTCACAGCCGCGCTCTTCACCCTTTGGCCGCTGGCGCGCACCGAATCCGTGCGCGCCGCCACCTTGTTTCGGGATGCACTTTCAGGTGCCCGCCGCCTGCCGCGCTGGCCCTACCTTCTGGCCACGGCTCTGCTGCTCGGCGCGCTGCTTGCGTCCGCCTCGCTGCTCACCGGCTCGGCCCGGCTCACGCTTTGGGCGGCGGCGGGGCTTGCTGGCGCGCTGGCGCTGCTCGCCCTCTCGGCGTGGCTCACGCGTATTCTGACGACGCGCGCGCGCCCGCTGGCGCGTGGTCGCCCGGCGCTGCGCTGGGCGCTTGCCGCCATCGCCAGTCCCCGCTCCGAGGCGCTGCCGGTCATCCTCTCGCTCGGGCTCGGCCTTTCAGTGCTTGCCGCTGTCGGGCAGATTTCCGGCAACCTGCGCGGCGCCATCGCGCGCGACCTGCCCAAAACCGCGCCGTCCTATTTCCTCATCGACATCCAGAAGGATCAGATCACTCCGCTTCTGGCCATGCTTCACGCCGACCCGGCAATCAGCAAAACCGAAAGCGCACCGATGCTGCGCGGTGTGCTCAGCCGGATCAACGGTGAGGACGCCCGCAAGGTGGCGGGCAATCACTGGGTCGTGCGCGGAGATCGGGGTATTTCCTATGCCGCGGCCAAGCCGCCGGGCACCCATGTCACATCCGGCAAATGGTGGCCGCCCGATTATACCGGCCCGCCGCAAATGTCCTTCGCCCGTGAAGAGGCCGAGGAAATCGGCCTCCACCTGGGTGACAAGATCACCCTCAACATCCTTGGCCGCGATATCACGGCCGAAATCACTTCGTTGCGCGATGTCGATTTCTCTTCCGCTGGCATGGGCTTTGTCATGGTGTTGAACAAAGCCGCCATCGCTGCCGCCCCGCACAGCTTCATCGCCACGGTTTATACAGCGCCAAAGGCCGAGGCGCGGGTTCTGCGTGAGATTGCCAAAACCTTCCCGAACGTCACCGCCATCGCCGTCAAGGACGCCATCAAACGGGTCTCGGACATGCTCTCATCGGTTGCCGCTGCAACCGCTTGGGGGCGTCGGTGGCGTTGATCACCGGCTTTCTCGTGCTGATTGGCGGGGCGGCCTCCGGCGCGGCGGAGCGCGCCCGTGAAGCCGCCGTTCTGAAAACCCTTGGGGCATCGCGCGCCCGTATCCTGCTCAGCTTCCTCATCCGTGCCGCCCTACTTGGGCTTGCCGCCAGCGTGGTCGCGCTCGGGGCCGGACTGGCCGGTGGCTGGGCGGTCAACCATTTCGTCTTCGACGTGGCGTTTCAACCGATCTGGTCCTCCGGCCTTATCATCATCGCGGGCGGCGTGCTGGCCAATCTTGCCGCCCAAGGCGCATTTGCCGCCCGCGCGCTCTCTGCCCGGCCCGCCCGCATCCTGCGCGCCCGCGAATAGGCCCGGCGCCGCCATCCGCTTGCATTGCCCGGTGCCGGATGGCATCCCGCACATGTTCCGCCCAAACCAAAGGCCGAGACCATGCCAGACAAAACCCTCCCCCTGCCCGTCACCCCGCTCTCTGAGGCGCAACAATCCAGCCTTGTGCAAATTGTCCGCCGTGCCGCCAATACCGAAATACTGCCGCGCTTTCGCAACCTTACCGAAGGCCAGATTTCCGCCAAGACCGGGCCGCAGGATCTGGTTACCGAAGCCGACACCGCCGCCGAAGCAATGATCGCGCGCGCCATCATGCAGCGTTTTCCCAACGCCACCGTGATCGGCGAAGAAAGCTGTGCTGCCAACCCGGCCCTGCGCGCCAAGGCGGCAGAGGCTGAACTGGCCTTCATCATTGACCCCGTAGATGGCACCTGGAATTTTGCCCATGGCGTGCCGCTTTTCGGCGTCATCGTGGCCGCGACCCGCTTTGGCCGCCCGGTTTACGGCCTGCTATATGACCCGCTCACCGATGACTGGATCACCGCGTCGGAAAACGCCCCCGCCCTGCAATCCGAAATCGCCGCGCCGCCAAAGCGGCTTTCCACCTCGACCGGCGGCGCGTTCGACACGCTGTTTGGCATCGTGCATCTCTCGCTCATGCCGAAACCGCAGCAACAGGCCCTCGCCCCCGTCCTCACCGCGTTCAACCGCATTGGCGGGCTGCGCTGCTGCTGCCATGAATACCGCCTGATGGCCCAGGGAGCGGCGGATTTCACACTCTCGGGCGTGCTCAACCCATGGGACCACGCCGCTGGTGCCTATATCACCCAGCGCGCCGGCGGAGTTGCGCGCTTTCTTGACGGTGCGGATTACGACACCACCCGCACCGAAGGCTACCTGCTCACCGCCGCCGATGAAGACATGTGGACCGCCCTGCGCGATACCCTCGCGCCCGCGCTGGAAGGCTGAGCAGAGGCACCAAACTGCCCCCGCCCGAACAGCGCGTGAAACGCGCCGGGCGAGCGCATGCCCGTCCGGCGGGCTGGCGCTTTGGCAGTGGAGCGCGTCGTTCAGGTCCAGCGCGGATTTGGCTGGGATAAAGCGTGTCGATCACACGGCGTGATGCCAGCCCACGGGCAGGCGCGCGCCCGGCTCATGTTACGCCTTGCCCCACTCACTCCGCCGCCTCGGCATAATCCTCCATCGGCGGGCAGGTGCAAACCAGATGCCGGTCACCATACACGTTGTCCACCCGGTTCACCGGCGGCCAGTATTTGTCCACCCGAAACGCCCCCGGCGGAAAACAGCCCTCCTCGCGGCTATAGGGCCGGTCCCAATCCTTCACCAGATCTTCCATCGTGTGCGGCGCATTCTTCAGCGGATTATTCTCGGCATCAATCTTGCCGTCCTCGATGGCGCGAATTTCCTCGCGGATCGCCAACATCGCCTCGCAGAACCGGTCCAGCTCGGCCTTGGTCTCGCTTTCCGTCGGCTCAATCATCAGCGTGCCCGCCACCGGCCAGCTCATCGTCGGCGCATGAAACCCGTTGTCGATCAGCCGCTTGGCAATATCATCCACGGTCACACCGGCGCTATCGGCAAATTCGCGCGTGTCCAGAATGCACTCATGCGCGACCCGGTCCCCCGGCCCGCGGTAAAGCACCTTGTAAGCCCCCTCAAGCCGCTTGGCGATGTAGTTGGCATTCAAGATCGCCACCTTGGTCGCCTGAGTGAGCCCAGCCCCGCCCATCATCAACACATAAGCCCACGAGATTGGCAGGATCGACCCCGACCCATACGGCGCCGCACTGACCGCGCCCGCCTTCTCCGGCAAATGCTCCACCAGATGCGCCTTCACGCCAATCGGTCCCATACCGGGGCCACCGCCGCCATGCGGAATGGCGAAAGTCTTGTGCAGGTTCAAATGGCTCACATCGCCGCCCAGATCGCCGGGTCGGCTCAACCCCACCATGGCGTTAAGGTTTGCCCCATCAATATAAACCTGCCCGCCATAAGAATGAGTAATCTCGCACACCTCAATCACCGTCTCCTCGAACACGCCATGCGTGCTGGGATAGGTAATCATACAAGCGGCAAGCCGGTCGCCATGGGTCTTGGCCTTCTCGCGGAAGTCGTCCAGATCAATATCGCCGTTCTCCGCCGATTTCACCGGCACGACATCCCACCCCACCATGTTGGCACTGGCCGGGTTGGTGCCATGCGCGCTCATCGGGATCAGACAGACATTGCGCGCCTCGTCGCCACGCGCCCGGTGGTAATCGGCAATCGTCAGCAATCCGGCATATTCGCCCTGCGCGCCGGAATTCGGCTGCAACGAGAAATCGTCATAGCCGGTAATCGCACACAGCTTGGCGGAAAGGTCGGTGATCAGCTCCTTGTAACCCAGCGCCTGATCGTCCGGGCAATAGGGGTGCATATGGGCAAACTCGCGCCAACTGATCGGCATCATCTCGGCCGCCGCGTTAAGCTTCATGGTGCAGCTTCCCAGCGGAATCATCGCCCGGTCAAGCGCAAGGTCACGATCCGCCAGACGGCGCATATAGCGCATCATCTCGGTCTCCGCCCGGTTCATGTGGAACACCGGATGGGTCAGGTAAGCACTCTGCCGCAGCATCGCTTCGGGCACCCGGTAATCGGGCGCGAAATCATCGTCAGCCCGGACAATCCCAAAGGCGCGCCACACCGCCTCGATATCCTCGGGGCGCACCACTTCATCCATCGAAATGCCGACCCGCGTTTCACCGACCCGGCGCAGGTTCACGCCCTCATCCACCGCCGATTTCATCACCGCCGCCTGCAACGGGCCAACATCCACCGTCAGCGTGTCAAAAAACGCCTCGGGATCGACCTTGAAGCCGCTTTCCTCCAACCCTCGGGCCAACCGCACCGCCTTACGGTGAATGCGCTGCGCAATCGCCTTCAAGCCCTTCGGCCCGTGATAAACCGCATACATCCCCGCCATCACCGCCAAAAGCGCCTGCGCTGTGCAAACGTTGCTGGTCGCCTTTTCGCGCCGGATATGCTGCTCGCGGGTCTGCAAGGCCAGCCGGTAAGCGCGGTTGCCATGGCTGTCGATGCTGACCCCGACAAGCCGCCCCGGCATCGCCCGCTTATGCGCCGCGTGGCAGGCCATGTAAGCCGCGTGCGGCCCGCCATAGCCCATCGGCACACCGAACCGCTGAGTATTGCCCACCGCAATATCCGCCCCCATCGTCCCCGGCTCCTTGAGCAACGTCAGCGCCAGAAGGTCCGCCGCCATCACGGCTATCGCCTTGGCTTCGTGCAGGCTTTCGATCTGCGCGGTGAAGTCGCGCACATGGCCATAGGTTCCCGGATATTGGAATACCGCCCCGAACACCGCGCTTGCATCCATTTTCGCAGGGTCGCCCACGATCACCTCGATGCCCAGCGGGGCGGCCCGCGTGCGGATCACCGCGATATTCTGCGGGTGGCAATCGCGATCCACGAAAAACGCCTTGGCCTTGGATTTCGCCACCCGCTGCGCCATCGTCATCGCTTCGGCACACGCCGTCGCCTCGTCCAAGAGGCTGGCATTGGCAATCTCCAACCCGGTCAGGTCGCTCACCATGGTCTGAAAGTTGAGCAAGGCTTCAAGCCGCCCTTGGCTGATCTCCGGCTGATAAGGCGTATAGGCAGTGTACCATGCCGGGTTCTCAAGGATATTGCGCTGTATCGCCGGTGGCGTCACCGTGCCGTAATAGCCCTGCCCGATCAGCGATTTCAGAACCTTGTTCTTGTTCGCCACGCCGCGCATGAAATGCAGCAATTCGCGCTCCGATTTCGCGCGCCCCCAGTCGAGCGGCTCCTTCGCCCGGATCGCCTTCGGCATGGTCTCATCAATCAGCGCATCAAGGTCTTTTGGCCCGAGCAGCGCCAGCATATCCGCCATCTCCTCCGGCGTCGGCCCGATATGGCGGCGATTGGCAAAATCATACGGCAGGTAATCGGTCGGTTTGAAGGACATGTCGGGCCTCTCAGATAGACGTGACGATATTGATCAGATTTCCCGCCGGGTCGCGGAAATAAAAACGGCGAAGGCCCCACGGCTCATCCACCGGGCCATAAGTCACCTCCGCCCCGGCGGCGCGCACGGCGGTTTCCGCCGCGTCGAGGTCATCGACCTCGATCGAAATCACCGGCAACTCCGTGCCAGACCCGCCCTCGGCGGCGGCGTGCAACTCGATCTGCTGCGTGCCGCCCGTAAGGAAACTGATCCAGCCCTTTTCAAGCGGCAACTCAAGCCCGAAGACATCGGCATAAAACCGCGCCAGCGCGGCCGGGTCGGGCGCATGAAGGTTGGCAACAATGCGGCGAACAGCCATGGCTCAGCCGATGAACGCCTTATAGGCGGCCTCGTCCATCATGTCGTCCATCTGGCTGGCATCGTCAGGCTTGATCTTGAAAAACCACGCATCGCCCTGCGGATCTTCGTTCACCTTGCCCGGATCATCGACGATAGCATCGTTGACTTCGACAATCTCGCCATCAATCGGCGCAAGAATGTCGCTGGCCGCCTTGACGCTCTCGATCACGCAAATCTCATCGTCCTTGGTCACGTCCGCGCCGACTTCCGGCAGTTCCACGAATACCACATCGCCAAGCTGCTCGCTGGCATGTTCGGTAATCCCCACAACAATCACGCCATCCTCATCGCGCAACCATTCATGTTCTTCGGTGTATTTCATCTGCTTCCCTGTCCCCTGTTGGATCAACGTTTGAAATGCGGCGGTACGAACGGCGTCTCGGCCACCACCACGGGCAACCGCTTGCCCCTGACCTCACCGTAAAGCCGCGTTCCGATTCCCGAAAGCGTCTCGGGCACATAGCCCATCGCCACCGGCGCGCCCACGCTCGGCCCAAACCCGCCGGAGGTCACTTCGCCGACCGGCTCTCCGCCGGTTTCGCTCTCAAAAAGCACTGTGTGCGCGCGCATCGGGGCGCGCCCTTCGGGCAACAGCCCGACGCGCACCCGCGCCGTTCCGGTCTCCAGCTCCTGCAAAATCCGCTCGGCCCCCGGAAAGCCACCTTCGCGCGCGCCGCCACGGCGTCGCACCTTCTGAATAGCCCAGGCCAGCCCCGCCTCCACCGGGCTGGTGGTCTCGTCAATATCGCTGCCATAAAGGCAAAGCCCCGCCTCCAGCCTGAGCGAATCCCGCGCGCCCAAGCCCACCGGCTCGACACTCGGATCGCTGAGCAACCGCGAAGCAAGCGCCGTCGCCCGCTCTTGTGCCACCGAAATTTCAAAGCCGTCCTCGCCGGAATAGCCCGAACGCGAAATCCACAGCTCGCCAAAGAACGAGCCATAAACCCCGACATCCATGAACCGCATCTCCGCCACATCCGGCACGATCCCTGCCAGCACCGCTTCCGCCTCCGGCCCCTGCAACGCCAACAGCGCCCGGTCGGTGATCTCTTCCACCTCGCAGCCCTTCAAACCGGCCTTCATATGCGCAATATCCGCCGCCTTGCAGGCGGCATTCACCACGATGAACAAATGATCGCCGCGATTGGCGATCATCAGATCGTCGAGTATCCCGCCCTCGGCATTGGTGAAAAACCCATACCGCTGCCGCCCCTCGCCCAACGCTTCAATGCTCTGCGGCACCAACACTTCCAGCGCCGCCGCGCCGTTGCCGTCCGATGCGCGCACAATCACCTGGCCCATATGGCTCACATCGAACAATCCCGCCGCCTCGCGGGTGTGCAGATGCTCCCTCATCACCCCGGCGGCGTATTGCACCGGCATCTCATACCCCGCAAACGGCACCATCTTGCCGCCCAACTCCAAATGCAGATCGTAAAGGCTGGTCTTGTTCAACTCATCCATGCGCCACGCGCCCCTCTGTTCCGCAGGCAGGACGGTTTTCGCAGAAATCCATCCGGCATCCTTTCCCGCGCACGTTGCCCGCGCGCCCGATGCCCCCTCTGTCCGCTGCGCCTGAGATCGCTATCCCTTCGGCGTCCCGGCAGGCCGGGAACTCTCCAGAGTGTTGTCACCAGACCGGTCCCTTGAGCCTGAGAGTTTCCGGGGCGGTTGCTCCTTCGGCACCATGCATCGCACGGTTCTCCCGGTCGGGTGATTGCAGCGCAAGCTATCGGCTTTTGCGAAAAAGTCCAGTCGATTTTTGCGCCTGTCCCGTCGCATTGCGCACATCCGGCACGCCGCTTCAGGACCCGGCCTTGGCCCGCGTCAAACACGGCCCCAACGCCAAGAGTGCCTTCAACGGATCATTGCCACACACCAACGTGTCAAGCGTCACCATGTCGAGACTGGCATAAAACGCCTCCACCGCGTCGCGCACCGCCAAGCGCAGCCGACAGGCCGCCACCAACGGACAGCTGTTATCCGCATCGGCAAAACATTCGCTCACCGGCGTGTGGCCCTCCATCGCGCGAAACACGTCGCCAATCACGATGTCGCCCGCCGCGCGGCCCAGCTCCACACCGCCGTTGCGGCCCCGATGCGTGCGCAAAAAACCAAGCCGCGCCAACTGGTTGATCACCTGCGCCAGATGGTTTTCCGATATGTCGCAGGCCTGCGCGATCTCGGATTTCGTCACCAGCCGTCCGTTGTTCACCTCGCAAAACATCAACACCCGAACGGCTATGTTGGTTCTCTTGTTAATCCGCATCCGCTCGCCTTCGCCTCTAACATCCGGTCAAAGATGCACCCATCATGCCGGTTTTCCTCACATTGCCCTTTGACATGGATCAAACCATGGGCACATTGCCCGCATGCAACCACCGACAAACGCATATTTCTTCGGCTACGGCTCACTGGTCAATCTCGCCACCCACGGCTTCGCCGATGCCCACCCGGCTCGCGCGCGCGGTTGGCGTCGGGCGTGGCGGCACACCAACCTGCGCCCGGTCGCCTTTCTCACCGTGATCCGCGATCCCGCCTGCATCATCGACGGCATGATTGCCCATGTGCCCGGCAATGACTGGCTCGCCCTCGATCAACGCGAACGCGCCTACTCCCGGCAAGAGGCCGCCGCCGATATCGCCCATCCGCTGCCCGCGCCCCCCACCTCCATCGCGCTCTATGCCATCCCCGATGGTGCCCATGGTCAGCCCGACAGCGCCCACCCGGTGCTGCTGAGCTATCTCGACGTGGTCATCCAAGGCTACCTCCGGCATTTCGGTGAAACCGGCGCGCGGCGCTTTTTCGAATCCACCTCCGGCTGGGACGCGCCAATCATGGACGACCGCGCCGCGCCGCTCTACCCGCGCCATCAGACCCTTTCCACGCCCGAGCGCAGCTTCGTCGATACCGAACTAGCGCGCCTCGGCGCGACCATCATCCCACCACACCCCATCGAAGCCTGACCACACCGCCCCCGGCTTCATTTGGCCTCAAATACCTCGGGGGTACGGGGGCTGGCCCCCGCTGCGCTCCGTCCGCGCCCCATCCGCACCCTGTCATTGTTTCGCGCGGATCACCTGCAAAAGCGGCAGCAATGCCGCCATCTCCGGGCCATGGCCCACCCCGGTCAGCGCCTTCCTAAGCGGCATGAAAAGCCCACGCCCCTTGCGCCCGGTGGCCTCTTTCACCACCGCGACCCAAGCGCCCCAACTCTCGCCATCCAACGGCCCCTCGGGCAGAAGCGCCATCGCCTGCGCGATGAAATCGGCATCCTCCGGGGCGATGTCCGGCTCCGCCCCATCGCGGCACAATTTCCACCAACGCGCTATATCGTGACGGGTCTCGATATTGTCATGGATCGCCGCCCAGAACGCCGCCGCCTTGTCCTCGGGCACGCCCGCAGCGGCCAGATCCCCGGCCACCTCGTCCAATGCCGCGCCATGCAGGATTTTTGCGCTGAGCGGAAACAGGTCCGCCTCGTCGAACTTGGTTGGTGCCGTGCCGAAATGGGTGATCTCAAACCCGTCGATCAGCGCGCCCATATCGCTCTGCACCTCGACCGGATCGCTTGATCCCAGCCGCGCCATCAGGCTCAGAAGCGCCATCGGCTCCACCCCTTGCGCGCGCAGATCGCGCAACGACAACACGCCCAGCCGCTTGGAAAGCGCCTCGCCCTGCGGCCCGGTCAGCAATGAGTGATGCGCAAATGTCGGCACCGCCCCGCCCAACGCCTCGATAATCTGAATCTGCGTCGCGGTGTTGGTGACATGATCGGCGCCACGCACCACATGGCTCACCCCCATCTCCACATCGTCCACCACGCTTGCCAGCGTATAAAGCACCTGCCCATCGGCCCGGATCAGCACCGGGTCCGAGACGCTCGCCGCGTCGATCGAGGTTGCCCCGCCAATGCCGTCCTGCCACTCAATCCGCGTGCGCTCCAGCTTGAAGCGCCAATAGCCCCCACGCTCGGCGCGCAACGCCGCCTTCTCGGCGTCGGAAAGCGCCAATGCGGCGCGGTCATAAACCGGCGGCTGGCCCATGTTAAGCTGCTTCTTGCGCTTCAGGTCCAACTCCACCGGCGACTCGAAACACTCGTAAAACCGGTCCAACTCGCGCAACTTGTCCGCCGCCGCCGCATACCGCTCAAGCCGCGTTGATTGCCGCTCAACCCGGTCCCAATGCAGCCCCAGCCACTCAAGATCGCGCTTGATCGCGTCAACATATTCCTCTTTCGAGCGCTCCGGGTCGGTGTCGTCAATGCGCAGAATGAACTGCCCGCCCGCCTTGCGCGCAATCAGGAAATTCATCAACGCAGTGCGCAGGTTACCCACATGAATATAGCCCGTGGGCGAAGGCGCAAAACGAGTCGTGACCATGAATGCCTCCTGAGGTCTCGCGCGCCATTTCCCACAGTGTCCGGCGAATGTCCAGAAAACCCGCACCCAGCCCAAGGCGCAGCCCAAGCTGACGCCCCCACCACAACGGGCTGCCGCCGCCGCGCCCGCCCCTGGGTGGGTGCCGCACGCCCCATGATCGGCGCGGTTTATCAGCGTTCCCCGCAAACCGCCCCTTAGGCGCCCGACATCACCCATGCGCCCGCCCACGGGAAGGGGCGTGCGCGGCGGGGGCTGGTCGCCACCGCTGCCACTAACTTGAGCGGCGCTCGTCGCCGGAGCGTCTGAAAGCGCGAACACGCCGCTGCGCCCGCCCCTGGGTGGGTGCCGCACACCCTATGACCGGCGCGGTTTATCAGCGTTCCCCGCAAACCACCCGTTCGGTGCCCGACATCAACCATGCGCCCGCCCGTCGGGAGGGGCGGGCGCGGCGGCGGCTGGTCGCCACCGCAGCCACTAACTTGAGCGGCGCTCATCGCCGGTGGGTCTGAAAGCGCGGACGCCACGATCAGCGCGGACTATCACCAGTCCCCGCAAACCGCCCGCTCAATGCCTTGCATCAGCCATGCGCCGCCTCATTGAAACGGGTGGGCGCGGCTCAGCCCTCCGGCACCGCCGATCGTGCCGCATCCACCGTTTCGGCATCTGCCACCACCGGCTTGACCAGCGTATCCGGGCGCAGATGCGGGCGGATCGAATGCATCGGCTTGCAATAGCTCTGCTGTTTCAGCCAACGCTCCATATCGCGGCGTTTCGCGGCCGAGCGCATCGGCCCCCAATCCGCCGATACCCCGCGCCAGCTGCGCTTCTTGCCGCGCAAATGCGCATTGATCACCCCGTCGCGCGGCACCGTGCGCGCCATGATCCGGATCGCGCAGCTCAGGTTCGCCGGTCCGTCCTTCAACGCCGCCCCGCTGCGCGCCCGGCATTTGTAAAGCCGCGCGGTCGATGGCAGAATCTGCAACAGCCCATACCACAACCCGCCACCACCGACCGCATCGGGGCGGTAGGTGCTTTCATGTTTTGAAAGGGCCGACATGAACCCAACCCAAAACGCCGCGCGCTGGTCCGGCCCCGCCATCGGATAGGCCGGGCACCAAGACTGAATATCCCCCGGCACCATCCGCACCAGCGGCCTGCCCGGCCCCTTCATCGCCGACAGCGCCGCGCGCGTCCAAAGCCGCGCTTCTGGGCGGCTTGACCAACGCGCGTGCGGCAATGCCTCAGTGCGCGCGCGCGGGCGCAGAACCCGGCGGATACCCGCCGCCCGCAACAATGGCGGGCGCTTTATCGCCCCGTCCTCGGTCAACATCACGGCTTTGGTCTGCCACGTATGCGGCATCGGCTGAGTCGTCGCCACCACAGCCTCACTGCGCACAGCTCCGCCGCCCGCAACAAGCCAAGCCACGCAGAACACAGTGAAAATCAGCACGTCAGCAAAACCGATATCGGCCCGCCTGCACGTGCGCGTTGAAACACGTTGCATGAATAACCCCCAGGTCATCCGCAGAAGTATCGCCGTTTTCTCCGCTATTGCAATTCCTTGGCTGTCAAACATCATCTTCTGGCCGAACCCCGCTCGGGCTTCGATCCCGTTCGGGCCAAACCCAAGCGTGGGGAATATCGCAGAAACTGCCCGCCTTCGCCAAGATTTAGCCCGATTGCCGCGTCAGACACAGCCACAGCCCTGACCGCCTGAATACCAATACCGCCGGAGCCTTCTTGCATGAAAATTCCCGCCGCCCTGTCCCAGCGCCTGACGCGCGCAGTCTCGCGCGCCACCACTCGCTCCGGCCTGTCGCACACCACCCGACTCCTGCCCGCGCGCACGCGCCCTCACACGACACCGCCGCCCGCCAAAGCAAACGCCTTGCCGCTGCCCTGCTCGCCGAAGACCGGCTCGACACTGAATTGTCGCAGCGGCTCGACCGGCAACTCATCCTGCCCTGCGCAGATGAAACAGACGAGGAAACCTCCCGCGCCGCCGTGCAGGATTATGGCCAGTTTCTCGCCCGGCAAGAACGCTGGGATGAGCTGGCCACCCTGATCCGCGAGGTCGATGCCGAACGCCGCTCGACCGATTGCGCCATGTCACATGCCGAACTGCTCTGCTACGGGGCGCGTGCCGATGTTGTCCGTGCTGTCGAAGACGCGCTTTCCGACGGTGCCCGCAATCCCGGTCTGGATGGCATCGAAGCGCTTGAAGAAGTGTTGCACGAAACCCCGTCGGACTATGCCATCGCTGCGCTGGTGGCGCTTGCTCATACCGATATCGGCTGGGCATGGCGCGGCGGGGAATGGCCGCATGAAATCCCGGACCGCAACCTGAAACTCTTTGAGGCACATTTCGACCGTGCCGCCGAAATTCTTGCACCGTTCCATGATAACTCTGCGGCCTCACCCCTCATTGCCGCCACCCGCTGCACATTGCTGGCCGCCCGCCCGCTCGCCGCACAGAAACTGGCCGACGAATACGAAACCCTGATCGCGCTTGACCCGCTCAACCCGCGCCCGATGCGCGCGCTTGGCCACCACCTGTTGCCGCGCTGGCACGGCAGCTATGCTCAGCTTGAGCTGGAAGCCCGCCGCACCGCTTCGCTAACCTCGAAAACATGGGGCAATGGCGGTTATACTTGGGTGTTTCTGGATGCGCTCAAGGTCGACCCCGGCGCGGCGCGTATCGTCGATCTGGATTTCTTTCTTGACGGGATGCGCGACATCCTCGCACAGCACCCGTCACAGCATCGCGCCAACCTGCTGGCCGCCTATGCCGCCATCACCATGGCCCCTGCGCGCACGCCCGAAAATGCCCCCGACCTCTTGCGCGAAGTGCGCGCCGCCATTCACGCCACGCTTGACTGGGTGCTGTCCGACTATCTTTGCGAGCTGCATCCGCTGCTCTGGGCGCAGGAGATGATCGAACCGGCGGGTCACTCGTTCCTGCCGGTGCGCAAGACCCTTATCCGGCGTGGCCGCGTTGCCGCCCGGCACACCATTGCGCGCCACTTCGCCAATGAAATCCTTGGTGGCACGACAATCGCCTTCTCGCCGCACGGCCTGCGTTTCTACGAGCCGGAGCGCGGCTGAACAACCGGCCCACGGGCCAGCGTCATTGGCCCCCGACTTTGGCCCCCGTCTTCGGCTCCCCGTCTTTGCCCCCCTCTTTGGCACCCCCTTTGGCGCGCGCCCTCTTGCCCCGCCTGCGCCCCTGCCCTAGAACCGCTCCTGCCAAAGCAAAGGAGCCACGGCCATGCTCGATCTCACCTATGAAACCCCAAAACCCACGGTGATTTCCGGGGCAAAGCACGATTGGGAACTGGTGATCGGCCTTGAGGTTCACGCACAGGTCGCCTCCAACGCCAAAATCTTCTCCGGCGCCTCGACCCAATTCGGCGCAGAGCCAAATTCCAACGTCGCCTTCGTCGATGCCGCGATGCCCGGCATGTTGCCGGTGATCAATGAATTCTGCGTCGAACAGGCGGTGCGCACCGGGCTTGGCCTGAACGCCGCGATTCATCTCAAATCGGCGTTCGACCGGAAAAACTATTTCTACCCCGACCAACCGGCGGGCTATCAGATCAGCCAGCTATATCACCCCATCGTGGGCGAAGGCGACGTCATCGTAGACATGGAACCGGGCGTTGCGCGCAAGGTGCGGATCGAACGCATCCACCTTGAACAGGACGCTGGCAAAAGCATTCACGACATGGACCCGGCAATGTCCTTCGTCGATCTCAACCGCGCAGGTGTCGCGCTGATGGAAATCGTCTCCCGCCCCGACATCCGCGGCCCCGAAGAAGCCGCCGCCTATGTGCTGAAACTACGCCAGATTCTGCGCTATCTCGGCACCTGCGACGGCAACATGCAAAACGGCAACCTGCGCGCCGATGTCAACGTCTCGATCTGCCGCCCCGGTGCCTATGAAAAATACATGGAGACACAGGATTTCGCCCATCTCGGCACCCGTTGCGAGATCAAGAACATGAACTCCATGCGCTTCATCCAGATGGCCATCGAGTTTGAAGCCCGCCGTCAAATCAAGATCGTCGAGGCGGGCGCAGAGGTCGTGCAGGAAACACGGCTTTTCGACCCAGAGAAAGGCGAAACCCGCTCGATGCGCTCCAAGGAAGAGGCACAGGATTACCGCTACTTCCCCGATCCCGACCTGCTGCCGCTTGAGATCGAACAAGCGTGGGTGGATCAGATCAAAGCCTCTCTGCCGGAACTGCCCGACGCCAAGAAAGCCCGCTTCATGGCCGATTTCGGGCTGACCGAATACGATGCCTCCGTGCTCACCGCCGAAACCGATGCGGCGGCCTATTTCGAACAGGTCGTGAGCGCCAGCAATGATGGCAAACTCGCCGCCAACTGGGTCATCAACGAACTTTTCGGCCGCCTCAAGGCGGACGATCGGGACATCGCCGATTGCCCTCTCTCGCCGGCGCATCTCGGCGGCATCATCACTCTCATAAAGGCCGACACCATCTCGGGCAAAATCGCCAAGGACGTGTTCGAAATCGCCTACACCTCCGGGCGCGCCCCTGAAGAGATCGTCGAAACCGAAGGTATGAAACAAGTCACCGATACCGGCGCCATCGAAGCCGCTCTTGACGAAATCATCGCCGCCAACCCCGCCCAAGTGGAAAAAGCCAAGGTAAACCCCAAACTGGCCGGCTGGTTCGTCGGTCAGGTGATGAAAGCCATGGGCGGCAAGGCCAACCCGAAAGCGGTCAACCAACTGGTTGCCGCCAAGCTGGGGCATTAAAGCACTCCATCAAAACCTGAATCATGGCGTGTGGACGGAACGCGCCCCCCACCATTCCCCGGCGTAGGGTGGGCATTTTGCCCACCTTCCCTGCCTCATCTGGCGGGCGCACCGCCCTCAGGCCGCCGCGCGCGGCGTCCGGTCCACCCTGTCAGGGCGGCCCACGCCGCACGCAACAACCGCCCCAATGTGGCCAGTGCCGCCTGCGCATCGGCGCTACGGATGTCGTGGCTGCGGGCGATGTAATAGGCATAATCAATCGACCCGTCAGGCAGGGTCTTGATTTCGGGTTGCTCGGTCATGGCATGTGCTCCTCTGGTTGCTGTCTTGCTCCACCCTGCCAGCCCCGCCGCCAACGCGCTTGAAGACAAGCTTGAGAAACCCTTGCGATTTGCATGTGATTCCCGTCAGATTTGGCCCAAACCCCGCAATTTCCTTGAGCCGTGCACATAAACCCTGTTTCCTCTCCCCATGCGCTACCAGTTTGCCGATTGCAGTCTCGATACCGCCCGCCACACGCTTACCCGCGATGGCGCGCCGGTCGACATTGAACCACAAGTGTTTGATCTGCTGCACCTGCTGGTGCGCAACGGGCAGGCGCTGGTCACCCGCGATCAGATCATTGATGAGGTCTGGCAAGGCCGTATCGTCTCGGAAAGTGCGATCAGCGCGCGCATCAATGCCGCCCGCAAGGCGGTGGGCGATAATGGCAAGGCACAGGCAATCATCAAAACGGTGCCGCGACGGGGCTTGCAACTTGTCACCCCGGTCTCAACCCAAGACGAGGGCGTGCGCGCCAGCACGCCACCGCACAGCCCCCGCCAAAGGGTGCGCTTCGCCACCTCTGCGGATGGCACCAAGCTCGCCTATGCGGCTTCCGGCACCGGCCCGAGCCTCCTGCGCGCCGGTCATTTCCTCACCCATCTGGAGCGGGACTGGGCCAGCCGGATCTGGCGGCCCTATCTGGATGCGCTTGGCGCAAATCATACACTCATCCGCTATGATCAACGGGGCACCGGCCTGTCCGCCCCTGTTCTGACCGGAGTCAGCCTCGATCATCACGTCGCCGATCTCAAAGCGGTCGCGGATGCCGCCGGGCTTGACCGGTTTCCGCTCGTCGCGCTCTCACAAGGCGTTCCCATCGCGGTCCAATTCGCCGCCACCCACCCTGAGCGGGTAAGCTGCCTCGTTCTCTATGGCGGCTATGCCCAAGGGCGGGCATTGCGCGATGAAGGCCAATCGGCCGAAGCCGCCGATGCGATGATGACCCTGATGCGCGAAGGCTGGGGAAAACCGCAAAGCGCGTTCATGGGCGCATTCACCTCCCTTTTCTGCCCCGGCGCTACGGCGGAACAGCTTGCCGATCTCGTGGCCATACAACTGGCCTCCACCTCACCGGAAAACGCGGTCCGCATCCGGCTGGCGATTGACCGGTTTTCCGTGGCCGAGCAGTTGGCCCATATCAAAGTGCCGACCCTCATTTTGCACAGCCGCAACGACTCGGTGCATCCCCTGTCCGAAGGGCACAGGCTTGCCGCCAATATCCCCGGCGCCGAACTGGTCGTGCTGGAAAGCGTCAACCACATCCTGCTCCCCGGTGAACCGGCCTGGGCGGAATGGGTCAATGAAATACACGACTTCCTGCACCGCTGTGGCGATATGCCCGGATAAATCGGCCGCCCGCACGCGTTGCGCCTTTACCTGACGTCTCAGGTCAAATGCGAAACGCTTTATTGCAACTGAGGGGTCTCACCGCCGCTTGGCGCGGCCCTCTTCGCTTTGCCAATCAGCCCGCCACCACCGCGCCGTTCTCCAACCGCAACACCCGGTCCATCCGCGCGGCCAGCGCCATGTTATGTGTGGCAATCAACGCCGCTAGCCCGGTCTCGCGCGCTAATTCCACCAGCGTGGCAAACACCGTCTCCGATGTGTCCGGATCAAGGTTGCCGGTCGGCTCATCGGCCAGAAGCAAGCGCGGCGCATTTGCCAACGCACGGCAGAACGCCACCCGTTGCTGCTCCCCACCCGACAGCGCCGCCGGGCGATGATCGGCGCGCGGCCCGACGCCGACCCGCGCAAGCAAATCGGCGGCGCGTACCTCCGCCGCGTCGCGCGCGGCCCCATTGGCCAGTTGCGGCAGCACCACGTTTTCCAACGCGGTAAACTCGGGCAGCAAATGGTGGAACTGATAGATAAACCCGACCTCCTCGCGCCGCGCCGCCGTGCGCGCCCGGTCGCCGCGCTTGGAATAGGCCAGCCCGCCAAGGCTCACCTCGCCCGCATCCGGCTGATCGAGCAGCCCGGCAATATGCAGGAGCGTCGATTTCCCCGACCCGGACGGCGCCACCAGCGCCACCATCTCGCCGGGCGCCACGCTCAGATCAACACCGCGCAGCACCGTTATCTCGTTGGGCCGCCCGTGGTTATAGCCCTTGTCCACCCCGTTGAGTTGCAGCGCCGCCTCACTCATAGCGCAACGCCTCCACCGGGTTCATCCGCGCCGCGCGGCGCGCCGGGAAGATCGTCACCAGAAACGACAGCCCAAGACTAAGTGACACCGCCGACAATACGTCGCTCCATTCCAGCTTGGCCGGAAGGTAAGAGATACCGCGCACCGACGGGTCCCAAACCCCGCCTCCGGCGGCCCAGTTCACCACCGCGAAAATCTGGTCGATATAGATGGCGAACAAACACCCCAGCGCCACGCCAAGCGCGGTGCCAATCACCCCGGTAAACGCGCCGCAGATGAAAAACACCCTCAGCACCGACCCTTCGGTCAACCCCATGGTGCGCAGGATGCCAATATCGCGCCCCTTGTTCTTCACCAGCATGATCAGACCCGAGACAATATTCATCGTCGCAATCAGCACCAGAATGGACAGGATCACGAACATCACGTTGTCCTCCATATCAAGCGCGCGCAGGAACGACCCCGACGCGTCTTTCCATGTCCAGACAAGTGCGCGCTCCCCCGCCGCCCTGATCAACGCCGGGGCCATTTCGTCCACCTTCTCGGGCGCGGCCACCATCACCTCGATCTCGTCGGCCACGCCCTCGCGGTTGAAAAACGCCTGCGCCTCGGTGAACGGCATGTAAACCCGTGTGCGATCAATGTCATACCGCCCGGCGGTAAAGATATAGATGACGTTATAGGCCTTCACCCGCGGACTGGTGCCAAACGCGGTCTTGGCACCGTTCGGGCTGATTACCTTGACCCGGTCGCCCACCGCCACGCCCAACTCACGCGCCACGCCCGAGCCGATGGCAAGACCATCAGGCGCGCCGAAATCGCTGAGCGCGCCGCTGCTTTCCTGCGGATGGGCAATGCGCGGAATGGTCTTGAGATCCGCAGGCGCAATGCCAAACACCTCGATCCCGGCATTGCGGCCCCGCGCCGTGGCCATCACCTGCCCCTTGATCAACGGGGCGGCATGAATCACCCCCGGCACCTTGCGCAACCGCGCCGCCTCGGCGTCATAATCGCTGATCGTGCGGTCCATCCGTCCCGCCGCGTCCACCTCGCCCGAATAATAAACCGTCACATGCGCATTGGCGCCCAGAATGGTGTTGACGAATTCTTCGCGGAACCCGGTGCGCACCGCCAGAGTTGCAATCAAGGCCATCACCGCCAGCGTGATCCCGATCAGCGAAATCCACGTCATCACGCTGACCCCGCCCTCGGCCCGGCGCGCCCTGAGGTAACGCCATGCAATCATGAACTCGAATCGCGCGAAAGGAGGGGTCTTGCCTGCCATGTCGTCTCAGCCTGCTCCCGCCTGCCTGTGCTGCGGCCCGTTGCGTCTGGCCGTTTGAAGTCGGCGCACTCTGGGCAAAGCCGCCATGGAAATCAAGCCAGTGAAATCAAGCCGCCGCCTGCGCCGGTTTTGGCCTGCCTTTGCGGCGCCCCACCCGGCGCACCGCCCCGATCAGCCCACCAAGCAGCAACGCCCCGCCCAGAAATCCCACGCCGCCGAACACCGCGCCCTCGAACGTCACCGGCACAGCGGGCTTGTAGGCGGCCCATGCCCGCGCCGCAATCTCTGCGTCACTCAAATGCGCCGCGTAATAGACCCGCGTGAACGGCCCCGCGCTCTCAAGCGCGGACAGATCGGCGGCCAGCCGCGCATGGCGCGCAAAAACCCCCTGCATGGTGTCGGCCCGCCTTGCGCCCATGGCACCGCCCTGCGCCAGATCGTCAAGCGCCTGCGCCCGCGTCAGGTTCAGCGCCGCTGCATCCGCATCGAACCCCGCCTCGACCCGGTGCAATTCATCCACCGCACCACCAAGACGTTGCACATATTGCTGGGAAAACTCGGGGAATTGCGAAAACCCCGCCGCACCGGCAAGCCCGCCGGCCAAGGTGACTGCCCGCAGAAGCATTTGCTGCTCCCTGTTATTCTGCCTCGTGTTATTGATCGCAGCCTAACAGATCCGGCGCGCCCACGCTACCGGCGGGTGTGATCCACGCGAACCTGCCCCCCGCGTTGGGTGGGTGGGCATTCCGCCCACCACGCCGCGCTCTGCCTTACCCGGCCATCCCGGCACCGATCACTGCGCTGATCTCACCAACCATCGCTTGCCAGCGCGTGGGCGCGGGCATCTGACCGCTCACCCATTGATAAAGATCCTGATCGTTCTCTTCCAGAAACTGCTCGTATTCGCTCAGTTCCGCCGCGCTCATCTCATTCAGTCGCGCTTGCGCAAAGCGCATAAGAATCAGGTCCATCTCCTTGGTCCCGCGCCGCATTGAGCGCATCCTGAGCCGCCTGATACGGGTCTCGCGCGGCCCATGCTCCGCGCCTTGTTCCGGCTCAGCCAACGGCCTGCTCCTCGACGATCCGCCGCAGCCGCTTTTCCAGCGTACCCAGCCGGTTCGCGGTCCGGTTCGCGCGCTCCTTCAGCGCGCGCAACTCGCCCAGCACAGCCTGCATGTCATCGCTCACCAATGGCTCTTCGCCCGGCGCATCCACGCCATGCCCGACCCCATCAAGCAGCCATGTCAGCGAGACATTCAACAACCCGGCCAACATTTGCAGCTTGTTCGCTCGCGGCTCAAACAGGTCATCTTCCCAGCCACGCAGCGTCGCAAGCTTCACCCCCAACCGCTTGGCCAGTTCCTTCTGGGTCATCTCCGCCGCTTCGCGCGCGCCGGTCACCCGGTCGCCGAACGTGGCACTTTTCGGATCGAACCAGCCGTCTGTCATTGCATTGTTGTCGAGTGTATCTGAATCGGGCATCTGGTGTCCTGTCTCCTTTGACTTGAACGCGTTGGACGCCCACCATATGACAGACCCAGCCGAGACTCAAACAAAGGCCCCCGACCCAATGCCATTCCTTTCCGACACGCTCTCCCGCGTCAAACCCTCCCCCACCATCGCCGTGTCCAACCTCGCCGCCGAATTGAAGGCCGCCGGGCAAGACGTCATCGGCCTCGGCGCCGGGGAGCCGGATTTCGACACCCCCGCCCATATCAAGGCCGCCGGAACGCGCGCGATTGAGGACGGAAAGACGAAATACACCGCCGTCGATGGCATTATCGAGCTGAAACAGGCGATCTGCGCCAAGTTCAAGCGCGACAACAACCTTGACTATGAACCGGCGCAAATTTCCGTCGGCACCGGCGGCAAGCAGATTCTGTTCAACGCGCTGATGGCCACGCTCAACCCCGGCGACGAGGTGCTCATCCCCGCCCCCTACTGGGTCAGCTACCCCGACATGGTGCTGCTGGCCGGTGGCACCCCGGTGCCGGTCGCCGCCACGCTGGAAAACGCCTTCAAGATCACACCTGAACAGCTTGACGCGGCCATCACCCCGCAAACCAAATGGTTCATCTTCAACTCTCCGTCGAACCCCACCGGCGCGGGCTATTCTCACGCCGAACTCAAAGGGCTGACCGATGTGTTGATGAAGCACCCGCATGTCTGGGTGATGACCGACGACATGTATGAGCACCTTTCCTATGACGGTTTCACCTTCTGCACCCCGGCGGAGGTCGAACCCGGCCTTTATCCGCGTACCCTCACCTGCAACGGCGTGTCCAAGGCCTATGCCATGACCGGCTGGCGCATCGGTTACGCGGGCGGCCCGACCGAACTGATTGTCGCCATGCGCAAAATTCAGTCGCAAAGCACGTCAAACCCCTGCTCCGTCTCGCAATGGGCGGCAGTCGAGGCGCTGACCGGCGATCAAACCTTCCTCGCCGACTGGCGGCAGGTCTTTCAACGCCGCCGCGATCTGGTGGTCGCCATGCTCTCGCAAATCGACGGCCTCACCTGCCCGACCCCGGAAGGCGCGTTCTATGTCTATCCTTCCATCGCCGGGCTGATCGGCAAAACCACGCCCAAGGGCACCCGGATCACCGATGACGAGGTGTTCGCCAAAACCCTGCTCGAAGACACCGGCGTCGCCGTGGTGTTCGGCGCGGCCTTCGGCCTCTCACCCTGCTTCCGGATCAGCTACGCCACCTCCGACTCCGCCCTGACAGAGGCCTGCACGCGCATTCAAACCTTCTGCGCCAACCTGACCTAACCGCCGATGTCCGCCGACCGGATCACCGCCAACCTGCCCAGCCGCGATTTCGCGGCCACCATCGCCTTTTATGCCCGCCTTGGCTTCACGGTGGGCTATCACGGCGCGGACTGGCTGATCCTCATCCGCGGCCCTCTGGAATTGGAGTTCTTCCCGCACCCCGACCTCGCGGCTGAAACCAGCGCCTTCAGCGCCTGCATCCGGGTGGATGATCTCGACAGCTTGCACAGTGATTGGCAAAGCCTCGGCCTGCCCGCCGACCTGCCGCATATCCCGCGCCTGACGGAGTGCTTTGAATTGCCCGGCGCACCGCGTATGTTTGCGCTGATCGACAATGATGGCTCGCTGCTGCGCTGCCTTGAGAACGGAGACTGACATGGGCGGTGCCCTGCCGGATTATTATTTCCGCGTCCGCGAAAACGGCGCCTTCGTGTTCCGCGTGGACACCGAAAACCGTCAGCGCCGGATCGACATGGATCAGATCGCCGTCGTCAACACCCGCAACGGCGATATCAAACCGCATGGCGGGCGGGACCTGACCGCGCAAGACCGCGCCGCGATTGACGAATGGATGGCGCAGCGCATCGAAACCCTCGCCGCCCGCGATATTGACGATATCCACCGCGCCGTGGATTACCTCAACCTCACGACCCACTGGGCGCAATCACGCGCAACCGAGGATCAACTCGAACAGGTGACAGACGCGCTCTTGCTGGCAATGCACGACCTGCGCAGCGTTCTGGTCCGCAAGAAAGCCGATCGCCTGCTGAAAGACTGACCCATACTTCCGGGTTGATCGGACGCCGCCGTTACTGTGTCGGCCATTCCCGGCTCAATCGCCGCAACGTCGCCCCCCAGAATCGCCAGACCAGCAACGCCGCCGCCACGCTCAACCCCGCCACCAGCCCCAGCCAGATACCCAGCGCACCAAATCCCGCCACAAAACCCAGCCCATAGCTCACCGGCACGCCGATACCCCAATATGCCACCACCGCAATGATCATCGGCACCTTGGTATCAAGCACCCCGCGCAACAGGCCAAGCGCAATCACCTGCGCTGCGTCAACCGTCTGAAACAGCGCCGCCGCCACCGTCAGCACCACACCAACCGCCAACACCTGTGCGCGCTGCGGATCGTCCGGTGCCAGAAACAAGCCGACCAGAAATCCCGGCGCGCTCACGAACAACACGACCGAGACCAACGCCAACAGCGCCGAAATAACCGTCACCACCAGTGCCCCGCGCTTCAACCCGGCCAGATCGCGCCGCCCCAGCGCGCGGCCCGCACGCACCGTGGCCGCGCTCGACAGGCCCAGATGCACCATGAACGTCGCCGATGAGATTTGCAGCGCAATCCCGTGCGCCGCCAACGGCACCGCGCCCAGCCAGCCCATCATGACAGATGTCGTCGCAAACAGGCTCACCTCGGCCAACGTGGTCAGCCCGATTGGAAAGCCAAGGCGCACCACCAGCCAAAGCGCCGCCGCGTCAATCCGCCAGATACGGCGGAAAAGCTGCGGCCCCGGCCCGCGCCAAAGCACATCCGCCAACAGCACGAGAAGCAGCACCACCTGCACCAATGCCGAGGCCACCGCCGCGCCGCGAATCCCCATCTCCGGCGCGCCCCAGTGGCCAAAGATCAACGCATAGTTCACCACCCCGTTGGCCACCGCCGCCGCGACCGTCCCCCAAAGCACGATCCCGGTGCGCTCCATCGCCGAAAGATAGCTCTTGAGCACCATCCCGGCGAGCGCGAAAACAATCGCAAAGCCTGCAATTTCAAGGTATTGCGCCGCCAGTTCCGCCACCGTCGGCGCCTGCCCCAGCATCAACAGCACAGGGCGCGCAAAAATGAACACCGGGAAACAGGCGAACCCGAACGCCACCGACGCCCAAAGCCCCATCCGAGTCACCCGCCGCACGCGGGTCTCGTCACCCGCGGATTCGGCCTCCGCCACCGCTGGCATCACCGCGATGGCAAAGCCCGAGCCGAACAGGAACAGCACGAAAATCACCATCCCGCCCAACACCTGCCCGGCCAGCGCCTCGATGTCGTACCAGCCCAGCATCACCGTATCGGTCAACGTGATCGAAAACTGCGCCAGAAACGACCCGACAAGCGGCAAGCCCAGCACCGTTACCGCCTTCACATGGCCGCGATATGACATCTCTGCATTCATCCGCAGAGCCTTACCCAAGCCCCCTCCCCCGCAAGAGGCGGCAGCGGGCGCGCCGCCACGCCGGCACGGAATCAAGGGCCGTCAGGCCCGCCGTGCCAGCGCCGGCCCGTCCCATGGGCCGGCGCTTTGGTAGACGATTGCGCCTCGCTCAAGCAAACAACGTGCACGACAACCATAAAGCACACCCGAACAAAGCCCGCGCGCGCCGCCCCCGGCCCGGCGCAGCCACGGCTTGAGCGCGTTGACCACTTGGTTGTCGAACCAATGCAGTTCCGATTGGTTGAATATCGCTCGCCGACACTTTATCAAGCGACAACATCTTCTGAGATGATTGGAGTTGTCCGTGGCTTCACCACACGCTCCCAAATTGACAGCGGATCTGTTGCGTTCTTACAGCGCCGCCTCGTTGCGCAATGCTGATGAACTGCTCGTTGAAGCATCTCTCTTGCGAGACCATGGCCACATGGCGCGGGCTTACTTCTTGGCAATTGCGTGTATCGAAGAAGCAGGCAAAGCGCTGCTTTGTTTCGACTCGCAGAGCCGCAACTTGGCTGATCCTGCAATCAACACCAAGCTGAAAGCAAACACTGAGAACCACGGGCACAAGATCAATTACGCGTTGAGCATCTGGGCCTTCTTCAGCCCCGACCCGCGCGGCGCATTGGAGGTAGCGCTCAAACTGATTCCCCATCTAAAGCGCGGGCGAGAACCCGCGATGTACAGCGATCTACGCTCCAATCCGGACCGAGCACAAACACCCAGCGAGGACGTCCGCACCAAGGCAGCACACGACTGTGTAAGGTTGGCCAAAGACTGCCTCGCGAATGCACATCGCCATGTGGGCGAAGAAACACCAGTCCAATTCACATCGGCTCAAGGCAGAATGTTCACGATGAAGTCTGCCAAATTTCAGGGGATCCTGAATACGGAAGATTTCTGGTGGTATTATATCTCACACATGGAAGCGGGCCAGCAAGACATCGCGGAAGCGGTACTTGGATACGAACGGGATCACCTCAAAACCGGCGCGCTGTTCCGTCAGACATAGTAGCCAAAGCCAAATTGATCATCAAGCAGCCAACTAGATTGAATTTTCACTCAGTTCCACCCCCCAAGCACCACCCCCTCCCGCGCCGCCACGTCCCGCTTGCGCCAGCGTCGCTTCCGGCGCAGGCTTGGCTCATGCAAAGCCATCACATCCATCTCTCCGGTCAACCGTTCCATTATCTCACATGGGGCGAGCCAACCCGCCCGCCGCTTCTGATGCTGCACGGCTTTCCGGAATATTCCGCCGCGTGGGAGGAACTGGCCAGCCGCCTCTCGGAACATTTCTTCTGCATCGCCCCCGATCAACGCGGCTATGGCCAAAGCTGGGCACCCGCAGAGGTCGGGCAATATACCACCTCGAAACTGGTCTCCGACATGGCCGAACTGATTGCCGCGCTCGACCTCGCACCCACCGCCGTCATCGGCCATGACTGGGGCGCGGCCGTGGCTTACGGGCTGGCAATGATGCTACCTGACCTCACCTCCCACCTGATTATCGTCAACGGCGTCCACCCGGCGCCGTTTCAGCGCGCCATCGCCTCGGGCGGGGCGCAAACCGCCGCGTCGCAATATATCCACGCCCTGCGCGAAGCAGGCAGCGAAGAGCGCCTCGCCGCCAATCAGTGCGAAAAACTGCTGGCGCTCTTCTCGGCCAAGATGAATCTCACCTGGCTGACCCCTGCCAAACGCGCGGCTTATGTTCGCGAATGGACGCGCCCCGGCAGGTTGCGCGGCATGATCAACTGGTATCGCGCCTCGCCCCTGCGTGTCGCCCGCCCCGGTGCGCCGCTCACCGATCTGCCCGCCCTGCCGCGCGCCCGCCTGATGGTGCATCAGCCGCATTTGCTGATCTGGGGGCAAGACGATACCGCCCTGCTGCCCGAAGCCACCGCCGGGCTCGAAGACTACGCGCCCAATCTCACGCGCGTCAAAACCCCCGGCGCGGATCACTGGATCTGCCACCAAAAGCCCGACGCCGTGGCCGCAGCAATCCGCGACTGGCTGCAAGACTGAGCAAACGGGCTGCCCCGCGCGAACAGCACCAATAGTGCCGGGCGAACGCATCCCCGCCCCTCCCTCTAACACACACACCATCTTCCCCCGCGCCGCGCGCTCTGCCATAATGCGCCCAACCAATCAAAAAAGAGCAGCACATGGCCGACGATCTCCTGACCCCCGCCGACAGCGGCGACTATAATGCCGACAGCATCGAAGTCCTCGAAGGGCTGGAGCCGGTGCGCAAACGCCCCGGCATGTATATCGGCGGCACTGATGAACGCGCGCTGCATCACCTCGTGGCGGAAATCCTCGATAACTCGATGGACGAAGCGGTCGCCGGGCACGCCACAAGGATCGAGGTCGAACTGCACGCCGATTATTCCTTTACCGTGCGCGATAATGGTCGCGGTATCCCCGTCGATCCGCACCCAAAATTCCCCGATAAATCCGCCCTCGAAGTGATCCTCTGCACGCTGCACGCGGGCGGCAAATTCTCCGGCAAGGCGTATCAAACCTCCGGCGGGCTGCACGGCGTCGGTGCCTCCGTGGTCAACGCGCTTTCCGATTCCATGGTGGTGCAGGTCGCCCGCAACAAGGAACTTTACGAGCAAAGCTTCTCACGCGGTCTGCCCCAAGGCCCGGTGAAAAAGATCGGCCCCACCAACAACCGCCGCGGCACCACCGTCACCTTCCACCCGGATGCAGAGATTTTCGGCTCGCATCGCTTCAAACCGGCGCGCTTGTTCAAATCCATCCGCTCCAAGGCTTATCTCTTCTCCGGCGTCGAAATCCGCTGGAAGTCCGCCATCGACGACGGCGAAACCCCGGTTGAGGCCACCTTTCACTTCCCCGGCGGGCTGGCTGATTACCTCAATGAAACGCTGGGCGCGGCCTCCACCTATTCCGACACCCCGTTCGCCGGAACCGTCGATTTTCGCGAGAAATTCAACACCCCCGGCAAGGTCGAATGGGCGATCAACTGGACCCCGTCGCGCGACGGCTTCATCCAAAGCTATTGCAACACCGTGCCCACCCCCGAAGGCGGCACCCATGTCACCGGATTCTGGGCCGCCATCCTCAAGGGGATCAAGGCCTATGGTGAGCTCTCCAACAACCGCAAGGCGGCGCAAATCACCCGCGATGATCTCTCCTCGGGCGGTTGCGCGCTGGTCTCCACCTTCATCAGCGAACCCGAATTTGTTGGGCAGACCAAAGACCGCCTCGCCACCGTCGAAGCGCAGCGTCTGGTCGAAAACGCGGTGCGCGACCATTTCGATCACTGGCTGGCGTCAAACACCAAATCCGCCGGTGCGATCCTCGATTTCCTCGTCCTGCGCACAGAAGAGCGCCTGCGCCGCCGTCAGGAAAAGGAAACCGCCCGCAAGACCGCCACCAAGAAGCTCCGCCTGCCCGGCAAGCTCACCGATTGCTCGTCAAATACCCGCGACGGCACCGAATTGTTCATCGTCGAAGGCGACTCTGCGGGCGGCTCCGCCAAGATGGCGCGCGACCGGCGCACACAGGCGCTTTTGCCCCTGCGCGGCAAAATCCTCAACGTGCTCGGTGCCGCCTCCTCCAAGCTCGGCTCCAACGCCGAGATTTCCGACCTCACCCAAGCCCTTGGCACCGGGCTTGGCACCCGCTTCAACCTTGACGATCTGCGTTATGACAAGATCATCATCATGACCGATGCCGATGTTGACGGTGCCCATATCGCCGCCCTTCTGATGACGTTCTTCTTCACCCAGATGCGCCCGCTGATTGACGCGGGCCACCTCTACCTCGCCTGCCCGCCGCTCTACCGCCTGACCCAAGGCGCCAAGCGCGTCTATGTCGCCGACGACATCGCCAAGGAGGCCACGCTTGAACGCGGTCTCGGCGGCAAAGGCAAGATCGACGTGCAGCGCTTCAAGGGCTTGGGCGAAATGGACGCCAAGGATCTGAAAGAAACCACCATGGACCCGAAATCCCGCACCCTGATCCGGGTCACCATAGACGAGGACGAACCCGGCGAAACCGGCGATCTGGTCGAGCGCCTGATGGGCAAGAAGCCGGAATTGCGGTTTCAGTATATTCAAGAGAATGCGCGGTTCGTGGAGGAGCTGGATGTTTGATGGAGACTTCAAGAATCATTCAGGAACAAACTCGGTAGGTTTCCCTACGCCTATCCAATTCACCATTTCGTTTAGGCGCTCTTTTGTCGGAATGGATCTAGCTTCCTCTTCCGTGTGTCCCTCATAGATTTTCTTCTCAGTCATCCATCCCTGAAAATCATAATACTCACCCTCCAACGCCGAGGTTCCAGGCAGTATCTTGTCAACCTCTACGCGGAGAAAGTCTCTTAGTTTCTTGATAACTAATAGAAAGTCGCATCTGTGAAACTCAACGTCCACGCCATTTAAATCAGACAAACAACGTTTTAGATCGTAAGGCTTGTCTTCAAATATGATGAATTTCTTGTTGTTCGTCTGAGGATCTGGAGCACGTCTGCGCCCCAAGTCCAATCCCAACTCAAATGGCATATTCATCCGGAATGCCTCACCTTCCTCCTTCGAAACTGCTCTGCTTAGATCGTGAATCGAATATCTACATTGAGGTATCAGACTTAGAATCTTGTCTAACCTATTCTCGCCACCTTCCAAACTCTCGGATGCCAAACGAGGAGTAAGTCCTGCTCTAATCACGCAAAAAATCATTGCCTCCAAAAGCGGAGAAAACGCATCATCAAAAGGACAGTTAATAAAAACAGAGTTTTCGTAATCAGCCAAACGTCATTCAACCCTTTGGAGGATAGGGGTCTTTTCCATAAGTGCTGCGTTCACGAATACGCCCATCCCTTCCGTGGACATACATCTCGGACCCCTCTCGTTTGGCCCTTTCCTTTGCTATGGAAATTGCTTCCTTTTGGGTTTCGACAACCCTAGCAGCTCGGGTCGACCCCGCCGATCTAACCGCCCATTTTTCACCTTTAGGTGTAACATGTAGCCCTTTTTGAGCCATGGCAAGCCTCCTGACTAACCCTGCCAAGGTAGCCTCGCCACGTAAAGAATTCAATAACAGTTGGACAGCGCAAGCTTGGGTTATCGCAGTTCTTTTCCCAACAGGAGACTCCAACCGCTGACGCAAAAGCCAACCAAACACTAGCTCAAACCCGTGCCAACGGCCCGGGCCGCGCCCGACCCTCCCCCGGGAGGGCGCATTGGCGATGTCCTTCCCCATTCGCCCGACATCCAAGCTTCAGAGTACCCAAGCTGACCCTCCCGGCCAAAGCGCCCACCCAGGGTCGGGCGCGGCCCTACCGTTGCACACAAAGCCGGGCCAGCGCCTGCCCGTGGGATGGCGCATCCAACCCCACTTCACCGCCCTATATCCCCGCCAAGTCATCGCTCCGAACAATCGGCACGCCGACGCCCACCAAAGCGCCAGCCCGCCGGAACGGGCAGGCGCTGGCCCGGCGGCGCTATGCGCCTTGTTCCGGGCCGGGGGCACTCTGAAATTTGCCGCGCCGGTTGCCCATCCAGCCCTCCGAACGCCCGCTTAACTTAACCTGTCGTTAACAAAGACCCCCGCGCCCCCGCCTTACCCATCGCAGCCAACCTGCCAGCCGGGGTGCAGACAGCCGCGCTTTCGCCGCCGTCCGGGCCATTAACCCTCTCGCGCGATGCCGCAAGCTCTGCTTAACTCACCCCCATGCGAGTCGCCCTTCTTCTTTGCCTCTTTCTCTCCGCCTGCACGGCGCGCCCACTCACGCCCTATGAAAAAGCCTTTGCACAAAGCCTGTTCGGCGGCACAACCGCCACCGATCGCATCCGTTTTTTCGATGGCGCGCTGGTTGGCAAAGTCACCTACACCCGCCAGAAACGCCCGCGCCTTGCCTGCCGTGAGCGGATCTGGCCCGAGCCGACCACCCAAACCGTCACCGTCGGCCCCGCCGCCGTCACGATTCTTAACAAAGTGTTCTTCGCCAAACCCTATTTCACCGAAAACTACCTGCTCGGTGCGCCGCAAAGCTTCAACCTCTTCGCCGCTATGCTTGTCGCGCATGAGCTGACTCATGTCTGGCAATGGCAGCACCGCGACAAGACCGGCTATTCCCCGTTCAAGGCGATGCAGGAACATGACTTCAAGGGTGACCCGTATCTTTATGACATCAATACAAAAACCGGGTTTCTCGATTATGCCTATGAACAGCAGGCCGCAATCGTTGAGGAATATGTCTGCTGCAAGGTGCTCGACCCTGACGCACCGCGCACCCACCGGTTACATGCGTTGCTCAAAGAGGCCTTCCCGGTGCAAGAACTCACCCTGCCAAGCTCCGTCCGCCTGCCGTGGAAAGGCGCGCAGACCAAGGGCATTTGCCATTGATGCGCTTCAAGCGCAAACCGACACACCGAGCCTTGAGGCACCGTTAGCGCGGGCGTCAGCCCGGGCCTCGCCCGACCCTCCCCCGGGAGGGCGCATTATTGACGCTGTGCAAAACCCTGATAGCGCTCATACTTTAGCGCGCGTCGCGTGGGCCTTATGGCCCGTTTGCGCCCACCCAGGGTCGGGCGCGCCCCTTCGCTCTATCGGCCCGCCACACAGCCTGATCACAGATACTTGGCGACCTCTGCCATGAAATGCTCTCCGCGTTTCTCGAAACTGTCATACTGATCGAACGACGCCGCCGCCGGGGCCAGCAGGATGACATCACCCGCCTCCGCCTCGGCCACGGCGCGGGCCACGGCGCTGGCCATGTCACTGCAAACCTCCGCCTCAACCCCTTGCAATTCAACCGCAAAATGCGCCGCTTCGCGCCCGATCACATAGGCCTTGCGCACCGATCCGGTCACGTCCAGCAACCCGCCAAGCCCGCCTTCCTTCTCCAGCCCACCACAGATCCAACGGATATTGTCGAACGCCTGCAACGCCATGCGCGCGGCATCGACATTGGTCGCCTTGCTGTCGTTAACAAACCGCACGCCCCCCGTCTCACCCAACAATTGCGAGCGATGCGGCAAGCCGGCAAAGCTCGCAAACCCCGCCTCGATCTCGCGCGGGGCCAACCCCAGCGTGCGGCACACCGCATAGGCGGCACAGGCGTTCTGATGGTTGTGTGCCCCCGGCAACCCGGCGATGGGACGCAGATCAACTGCCCCCACCTGACGCGCCTTGCGATATTCTGCCAAAAACCCTTTCTTCGCAAACACATGCCAGCCCGGCCCGGTCAACTTGCGTTCGACCGATATGGCAATCACCCGGTCATCGCCCGGCCCCTCGGAAAGCTGGTTGGCCAGATAGCGCCCCTCGTCCTCGTCCACGCCGATCACCGCACGGTCCGGCCCACCCTCGGCAAACAACCTGCGCTTGGCCGCGAAATAGCCGCCGATCCCGCCATGCCGGTCAAGGTGATCGGGGCTGAGATTGGTAAACACCGCCACATCCGGGGTCAGCGCGCGGGCAAGCTCCGTCTGATAGCTCGACAGTTCCAGCACAATCACCCCGCCATCCCCCGGCGGATCAATGTCCAAAACCCCGCGCCCGATATTCCCGGCAAGCTGCGCCGCGCGCCCGGCTTCTGACAGCACGTGATGGATCAGCGCCGAGGTGGTCGATTTGCCGTTCGACCCGGTCACCGCCACCACCTTGGGGATCACGTCGAACCGTTCCCAGCCCGCCACCGCGACCGAGCGAAAAAACAGCCCAATATCGTTATCGACCGGCACGCCCGCCGCCCAAGCCGCCGCAACCACCTGATTGGGGGCGGGGTAAAGATGCGCAATCCCCGGCGAAACGATCAGTCGCGCAATCCCGTCAAACGCCCCGTCCCGGCTCAAATCGGCGCAAGTGAACCCATCGGCCTCTGCCGCTTCGCGCGCCGCCGCATTGTCGTCCCAGCAAACCGCCTCGGCGCCGCCCGCGCGCAACGCCCGCGCCGCCGACAGGCCGGAACGCCCAAGCCCCAGCACCGCCACCCTTTGCCCTGCCATTCCTGCCACCGGGATCATTTCTTTCCCCTTCGCTCAACCCTGCGCCGCGTTATCCACCAGAGTAGCACCGCCCCCACCAGCAACACCACCAGTGCAACACCAAGATGCTCATGCAATCGCAATTGCCCGAACAATGCCTCGATCGTATGACCAGCAACAAACCCCAGCCCCACCAGCACATGCGCCCAAAGCAGCACCGCAATCAGGTCCAGTATCGCAAACCGGACCCAGCTCAGCCGCGACATGCCAAACAACAACGCCCCGGCGGTTTTCAATCCATAGAGATAGCGAAAACCAAGCACGCTCAGCGCCGGGTGGCGCTCGATCCAGCCATGCAGCACGCGCACCGCGCGCTTGGTCACCTGTCGCTGCACGAACGCGCGCTCGCGCGCATAGCGCCCGATCAGGAAAAAAGCATTATCCACGATCACAGCACCCAGCCACACCGCCCAAACCGCCGCTTCGAACCCGAACAATCCGCGATGCGCCAGCACCCCTCCAAGAAAGGCAATCCCGTCGCCCTCGAACGCCCCGCCCAAGGTAAGACCGGGCAGGCCAAACTGCTGGATCAGCGTCTCAAGCTGCACACGCGCCGCCGTTCTCGGGAAGGACGCGGGCCATTAGCGCACCTTCAGTGTGGCCAACCCGATCATCGCCAAGATAAGCGATATGATCCAGAACCGGATCACGATCTGCGGCTCGGCCCAGCCCTTCTTCTCATAATGGTGGTGGATCGGCGCCATCAGGAACACGCGCTTGCCGGTGCGTTTGAAATAAAGCACCTGAATGATCACCGAAAGCGCCTCCACCACGAAAAGCCCGCCAACGATGGCCAGCACGATCTCGTGCTTGGTGGCCACCGCAATCGCCCCCAGCGCGCCGCCCAGCGCAAGACTGCCGGTATCGCCCATGAACACCGCCGCCGGTGGTGCATTATACCAAAGAAAACCCAAGCCCCCGCCGATCAGCCCGGCCACGAAAACAAGGATTTCCCCCGTTCCCGGCACATAGTGCAGATCAAGGTAGTCAGAGAAATTCGCGTTGCCGACGAAATAGGCGATCACGCCCAGCGTGGCGCTGGCAATCATCACCGGCATGATCGCAAGCCCGTCCAACCCATCCGTCAGGTTGACCGCGTTGGCGGCCCCGACGATCACAATCATCGCAAACGGGACAAAGAAATACCCCAGATAAACCAGCGCATGTTTGAGAAACGGAAACGCCAGCTCATACTGCAGATAGGCCGGGTGATAGCTGATTGCCCAGCACGCCGCGATCAGCGAAATCAAAAGCCCCAGCAACATTCGCACCTTGCCCGGCACACCCGCGGAATTCTGCTTGCGCACCTTGGCATAATCATCGGCAAACCCGATGGCCGCAAACGACATGGTGACAAACAAGATCAGCCACACGAACGGATTATCAAGCCGCGCCCAAAGCAAGGTCGAGGTCAGCAGCGCCCCGACGATCAAAAGCCCGCCCATTGTCGGCGTTCCGGCCTTGCTGAAATGCCCTTCTGGCCCATCATCGCGAATAGGCTGGCCTTTGCCTTGCCGCTTTCTAAGCACGTTGATCAATGGCGGTCCGAACAGAAAACCAAAGATCAGCGCCGTCATGAACGCGCCACCCGCACGGAAGGTAATATAGCGAAAGAGGTTGAAGACATCCCCGCCATCCGACAGCCCGGTAAGCCAGTAAAGCATCTACTCGTCCTCGTTTTCGTTGCGCGCCGGATGGCCCATTTTTCGGATCGCGTCAACAACCAGGCTGACTTTCGATCCCTTTGAGCCTTTGACCAACACGATATCGCCCGCATGAATCAGATGCCGCACGCGCACGCCCATCTCGGGCGCACTCTCCAACCATTCACCGCGCTGCTCGGGGCGCAATGCGTCGTGAAGCGCGCGCATCCTTGGCCCGACGCAATGCACCACGCTCAGGTTTTCCAGAAATGGCAGCGTCGCCAAACCGGCATGATCTGCCGCCTCGCTCGGGCCAAGCTCAAGCATATCGCCCAGAATGGCAATCCTGCGCCCGCGCCGCGCATCGCCCGGAGTGGCCGCCGCCAGCACCTCAAGCGCCGCCGCCATCGAGGCCGGATTGGCGTTGAACGCATCGTCGATAAGCTGCACCTCCGCCTCGGTCGCATCATCAAGCACCACGCGCTCGCGGGTTCCCCGCCCCGCTGGCGGTTGCCATTGTGCCAGATCGGTGGCCGCAATCGCACGATCCGCCCCCAGCGCCGCCGCCACCGCCAGAACGCCCAGCGCGTTCATCGCAAAATGCCGCCCCGGTGAGGCTATCTTGTATAGCAACGCCTCTTTGCCTGCCGTCGCCTCGCACACGGTTGCCCGGTCCGACAACACCACCCGGTTCAGCCGGTAATCCGCACCCGCTGCCTCTCCGAAAAGCAGCGTTTTCGCACCCACTTCGCGCGCCTTGGCCTGTAAAATGCCACTGGTCGCAACATCCGCGTTCAAAACCGCCACGCCACCGGGGGTTAGCCCGTCCATAATTGCCGCTTTCTCACGCGCGATGCCTTCAATGTTCTCAAAGGCTTCCATATGCGCCGCCGCGACCGTGGTAATCATCACCACATCCGGACGGGTCAGCTTTGCCAGCGGGGCAATTTCGCCGGGATGGTTCATGCCGATCTCGATCACCGCGAAATCACTCTGCGCCGGGAGCCGCGCCAACGTCAACGGCACACCCCAATGGTTGTTGTAACTCGCCTCCGCCGCATGGCACCGGCCCTGATGGCTCAGCACGGTGCGCAGCATTTCCTTGGTCGAGGTTTTGCCAACCGACCCTGTCACCGCCACCACCCGCGCCGCGCTGCGCGCCCGTGCCGCCCGGCCCAGCGCCTCAAGCGCCGCCAGCACATCATCAACAATCAACAGCGGCGCATCCGCCGCCACCCCCTCGGGAACGCGTGACACCAACGCCGCTGCCGCCCCGCCCGCAAGCGCCTGCGCCACGAAATCATGGCCGTCGCGTATATCCTTCAACGCCACGAACAAATCACCCGCCGCCAATGTGCGCGTATCAATTGAAACCCCATCCGCCGCGAATGGCTGCGTCGCCCGCCCGCCGGTCGCGGCCACGGCCTCTTCACTGGTCCAGAGGCTCACCCGAGTTTCCCTTCCAGCGCCGCGACCGCCACGCTGGCCTGTTCCGCATCGTCAAACGGCAGAACATCGTCGCCCACAATCTGCCCGCTTTCATGGCCCTTCCCGGCAATCAGCAACGCATCGCCCGGTTGCAGCATATCAATCCCGCGCAAGATCGCCTCGGCCCGGTCGCCCACCTCGTTGGCCTCCGGACAGCCCTCGATCACCGCCGTACGAATAAGCGCCGGGTCTTCGCCGCGCGGGTTGTCATCGGTAACGATCACCACATCGGCATTCTCTGCCGCCGCCCGGCCCATCAAGGGCCGCTTGCCCGCATCGCGGTCGCCGCCTGCGCCCACGATGGCGATGATCCGGCCCGCCACATGCGGGCGCAGCGCGCGCAGCGCCGTGGCCACCGCATCGGGCGTATGCGCGTAATCGACAAACACCGCCGCGCCATTCTCGCGCCGCGCGGCAAGCTGCATCCGCCCGCGCACGCCGCGCATCTGTTCCAGCGTCTCGAACACCCGCTCCGGTGCCTCTCCACAGCCAATCACCAACCCGGCGGCAAGCAACACGTTTTCCGCCTGAAACCCGCCGATCAGCGGAAGATAGGCGCGAAACCCATGCCCTTCCCAGGAAAAGAATATCTCCTGCCCGGTGCTATCGAACCTCTGGGCCGTCAATTGAATGTCGGCCCCTTCCATCCGGCCCACCGCGATCAAGTCCTGCCCGCGCCCGCTGGCAATCGCCGCCATATCCGATCCGCGCGCATCGTCGATGTTGATCACCGCCACCCCGTCTTCGGGCAGGACGCGTTCGAAAAGCCCGGCCTTGGCCTCGAAATAGGCATCGAAACTGGCATGATAATCCAGATGGTCTTGGGTGAAGTTGGTAAACCCCGCCGCCCTGAGATGCACGCCGTCCAGCCGCTTTTGCGCCAACCCGTGCGAGGAAGCCTCCATCGCGCCGTGGGTGATTCCGGCCCCTGCCGCCTCGGCCAATAGCCGGTGCAGCGTGATTGGCTCCGGCGTGGTGTGCTGCAACGGCGCGCTCCATGCCCCCTCAACCCCGGTGGTGCCAAGGTTGATCGCCTCATGGCCCAGCTCGGTCCAGATCATCCGCGCGAAACTCGCGACCGAGGTTTTTCCATTGGTGCCCGTCACCGCCGCCATAACCTCAGGCTGCGCCCCGAACCAAAGTGCTGCGGTGTAAGCCAGAACCTGCCGCGGGTCTTCGCTGATGATCAGCGCCGCATCGCTCGCGGCCAGTTCGACCTCTGCAATCTGCGCGCCGGTGGCATCGGTCAGGATCGCCCCTGCCCCCATACGCAGCGCGTATTGAATGAACTCCCCGCCATGCACCCGCGTGCCGGGCAGCGCCGCGAAAAGAAACCCGTCCCTGACCTCGCGGCTGTCCACCGCCAATCCGGTGATCTGCGCCGCACGCCCCTGCTGCGCAGTCAGCCCCAACTCACCAAGCGATTTCACCTGTCTATCCGGCTGCTGCTGCGCCATCCGCTGTGCCCTTTCGGCCTCAATTCGATGTCAGCGTTATACCAGCCAATTCACCGGGCTCAACATGCGGCCGCAGCCCCAGAAGCGGCGCCAGCCGGTTGATCATCTCGGCGGCCACCGGCACCGCCGTCCACCCCGCCGTGCGCCGGGTCTCACCCAGCGCAAACGTCTCCGGCTCGTCCAGTGTGACCACCAGCACGTATTTCGGATCATCCGCCGGGAACATGCTGGCGAATGTCGCAATCACCTTTTCCTTGTAGTAACCGCCGGTCGGCTTGGGCTTGTCGGCGCTGCCGGTCTTGCCCGCCACGTCATACCCCTTGACCTCGCCAAAGCTCGCCGTGCCATCCGTTACCACCTTGCGCAGCATCGTGCGCGCCGCCGCCGCCACATCGCGCGACATCACCCGCTCGCCATATTCCGGCCCATTGCGCCGAAGCAATGTCGGCGTGATCTTCGTGCCGCCATTGGCAATGGTCGCATAGGCGGCGGCAAGATGCATCGGGCTGACCGATATGCCGTGCCCATAAGAAATCGTCATCGTCGAAAGCTCTGACCAGTTCTTCGGCAATAATGGCGTAGAGCCTTGCGCCTCGACAATCTCCACCGGCACGGCCTTCAGCAACCCCAGCTTGCCAAGAAACGCGCGTTGCCGCTTCACACCGATCATCTGGGCAATCCGTGCCGTGCCGATGTTCGAGCTTTTCTCGATCACCTTGGTCACCGACAACTCCTTGCCGTAGTTATGGAAATCGTGAATCCTGAACTTCCCCCAGCGCAGCGGGCCACGGGTGTCAATCATCGTATCAGGGGTCACAAGGCCAAGCTCCATCGCCTGCGCCACCGCGAATATCTTGAAGGTCGAGCCAAGCTCATAAACCCCCTGCACCGCCCGGTTAAAGAGCGGGCTGTCATCGGCGCTACCGTCGGTCGGTGCGCGCGGGCGGTCGTTCGGGTCGAAATCCGGCAGGCTCACCACCGACAAAACCTCGCCGGTATGCACATCCAGCAAAACACTTGCCGCACCCTTGGCATTCATCAGCTTCATACCGCCCAGCAGAGTTTGCTCCGCCGCCGTCTGCACGGTCAGGTCAAGCGAAAGCTGCAACGGTTTGCCGCTCTCCGCCGGGTCGCGCAGATAATGGTCAAACACCTTCTCGACCCCGGCAATCCCGATCACCTCCGCCGCATCCACACCTTCCTTGCCAAACGAATACCCACCCAGCACATGCGCGGCGAGATGCCCATTGGGATAAAGCCGCATCTCGCGTGGGCCGAACAACAGCCCCGGATCACCAATATCAAACACCGCCTGTTTCTGTTCCGGGCTGATCTTCTTCTTGATCCACACGAACTTGCGCTTGCCGGTAAAATCCTTAAGCAGCCGTTTCTTGTCGAGATCGGGGAAAATCTTCACCAACTCGGTCGCTACGCGCTTCGGCTCGATCATCTGCTGGGGATGGGCATAGATGCTGTAGGTATCAAGGTTGGTGGCCAAAACCCGCCCGTTGCGATCCACGATATTGGCACGCTGCGCGACAATCTCCGCGGCACTTGGCCCGGCATGTGGCTCTTCCGGGTCCGAATTGGCCAAAAGCCCCATCCGCGCACCGATCACCATGTAGGCGCAAAAGAACATCACCCCCAGCACCAGAAGCCGCCCTTCGGCGCGCGCACGGGTGCGGTCGTGCATCTCCTCATGGCGTGCGCGGGTGTTTTCACGCTCGATTGCGTCCGGGTTCTCTCCCTTTGCGCGGGCATCAAGGATACGGGCAAGCGGGCGAAGAGGGATTCGGCTCATTGCGTCGCTCCATCGCTCGAAACGTCAATCCCGCCGGACAAATCCAACGTGATCTCGGATGGGTATGAGACCTGATCCACCCGGCCAAACTGCTCCGGGCTAAGCGGCAAAAGCCCGAGTGTCTCGAAATTCATCTCCGCCAGCGCGCGCAGCCGGTCGGGCCGGTTAAGGTACGCCCACTCCGCGCGCAACATCGACAACCGCTCGCGCGCCTGCCCGATATTGTGCTGCAATGTCTCGGCCCGGCCCATCGCTTCCTGAGTCTTGTAATTCTCGTGATACGCCCAAAAGGCCAGCCCGATCACCAAAACCGCCGTTACCACGTATAGCAGGCTTCTCATCGTCCCCGTCCTTTGGTTTTCTGCCGCCCCAATTCCGGCATCGCGATGGCGTTCCGGTCCACCGCCCCGGCCTCTGCCGTGGTCCTGCGCCCGATGCGCAGCTTGGCGCTGCGGCTGCGCGGGTTTTCCGCCAACTCGTCATCGTCCGGGCCAATCGCCTTGCGCGTCACGATCTCAAAGCGCGCCTCACGCACCTGCTCGGGCGCATGACGGCTGCCGCCACCCCCACCGGATTTTTCCATGAAGAACCGCTTCACCATCCGGTCTTCCACCGAATGAAACGTCACCACCGCCAGCAATCCGCCCGGCTTCAGCGCACGCTCAGCCGCTTCCAGCCCACAGACAAGCTGACCATATTCATCATTCACCGCGATCCTGAGCGCCTGAAAGCTGCGGGTTGCCGGATGGCTCTGCCCCGGCTTGGCACGTGGCAGTGATTTCTCAATGATCCCCGCCAGTTGCCGGGTCGTCTCAATCGGCGCATCGGCGCGCGCGCGCACGATATTGCGGGCAATCCGGCGGCTCGCCCGCTCCTCACCGTAATGATAAAGAATATCCGCCAGCGCCGCCTCGTCCGCGTCGTTGACAATATCGCGCGCGCTCACCCCGTCTTGGCTCATCCGCATATCCAGCGGCCCGTCATTCATGAACGAAAACCCGCGCTCCGCCTGATCAATCTGCATCGAACTGACCCCGAGATCGAGCACCACACCATCAAGCTCGCGACCATACTCATCAAGCCGCGCAAATTCGCCCTGCACCAGCTCCAGCCGCGCGCCATACGCCCCGGCCCAAGCTTCCGCCATGGCAAACACCGCCGGGTCGCGGTCCACCCCGATCACCCTCTCGGCCCCCGCCTCCAAAAGCGCGCGGGCATAGCCGCCCGCCCCGAACGTCCCGTCAAGCCAAACACCGCTCACGGGCGCCACCGCCCGAACAAGCGGGCACAACAAAACCGGGATATGCGGAAGGTCATCAGGCGCGTGGGCAGCGGCCGCCATCATCCATCCCCTTGTTTAACCTGATCGAGATAGATGAGCGGGTCAAAATCTTCCGGCAATTCGTCAAGCCATGCCTCGGTCTTGGCCAGCTCTTCCTCGTCATAGGTTTCGGGCTTCCAGATCTGGAACGTATCGCCCGCCGCGATGAAAAACGCCTCGCCCTCAAGCGCAATTTTCTGGCGCAGCTTCGCTGGCAACACCAGCCGCCCGGTCTCATCCACGTTGGTCGGATAGGATTGCCCGTGAAACAGCCGTTGCAGCATCTTGCGCTCCATCGAGCCACGCGGCAAACCGGCGATCTTTTCATCGACTTCGGTAATCGCGTCGATGGTATAGCATTCAAGGTAATTGCGACGATGATCCCCGTAAACGATCACCAAGTTGGGATAGAGCCCGTCGGTCCAGTCCGGATCACCCGCCTCAAGAACACGGCGAAAAGAGGCCGGAATCGAAACCCGCCCCTTCGTATCCACCTTATGGTGGCTCTCGCCTCTGAACCTTTGGCCCACTGTCCCGCGGTCCTTCTCGTTACCTGCCCTCCCCCGTGTTTTCGGGGGCCCCTATAGGAAACGGCGGATTGATCTGCTGCCACTGATCAATCCGCCGCCCTCGTCCCGCTATGCGGGGTGTCCAGCTGCGCGCGCCACCTGGGGGGATGTCTGCTCGCTCGCGCGCCGGATCTCTTCATTCGATGAAGCGGGGTGCCTGTATGAAACCTGCTTGGGAGTTTTTTTATTCGGGGTCTGTCGTCCGCCCCTTCATGTCCCGTCCTCATCTAGGGAATATTGATGACATGGGATTTCATGGGTATCAACTGTTTTTTACGGGAAATACCCACATGATGTTGTTTTCACCTCTTCTGAAAAACAACATGTTGGGTCGAATTTCGGTTAATCCGTACCGAACCTAGCGGAATGCGCCTCATTTAGACACAATATATGGTAGCATCCTCCGCCTTCCAGAAACTCCCATAATTTCCCGGAAATTTTGCTCCAGAGGCTCAATCTAGACGGCTCTGCGCCGGATATACACAAAAAAACGGGGCGAATCAGCCGCGATTCACCCCGTTCCCATGATTTTGATTCGCTTCGCCGCATGCGCGTCCCACGAATTCCCGTGCTGCGCCGTCGGGTCAGATCACCCCATCGGCAATCAGCCGCGCCGCAAGCGCGCCATAAGCCTGCGCCGCCGCCCCCTCGCCTGCCGCAATCGGGCGGCCTTCGTCGCCACCCAACCGTGTCTCAAGGTCAATCGGCAATTGCGCCAGCAGCGGCACACCCAGCTTGGCCGCCTCCGCCTTGACCCCGTCATGGCCAAACAGATGCGCCTCATGCCCGCACTCGGGACATATATATGTGCTCATGTTCTCAATCAGCCCAAGGATCGGCACGTCAAGCTTGTGCAGCATGTCCACCCCCTTGCGCGCATCAATCAGCGCCACATCCTGCGGCGTCGACACCATCACAGCACCCGACAGCTCGCTTTTCTGTGCCAGCGTCAACAGAACATCGCCCGTCCCCGGTGGCAGATCGACAATCAGCACATCAAGCTCACCCCACGCCACATCCGACAAAAGCTGTTGCAATGCCCCCATCAGCATCGGCCCGCGCCAGATCACCGCCTGCCCCTCGTCCAGCATCAACCCAAGTGACATCATCTTCACGCCATGCGCCGTCACCGGCATGATCTTGTTTTCCGGCGCCGCCCCCGGTTTCTCATGCACGCCCAACATCCGCGGCTGGCTCGGCCCATATATATCCGCGTCAAGCAGGCCCACCTTCTTGCCCGCCCGCGCCAAGGCCACCGCAAGGTTGACCGTCACCGTGGATTTGCCCACGCCACCCTTGCCCGACCCGACCGAGATGATCTTCTTCACCCCCGGCGGCAGCAGCTTGCCTTGCTGCGGCGTCGGATGGCGGCCAATCTTCAGGTTGGGCGCGGGCGCGCGCGGTGCCTGCGACTCGCCCTGATGCGCGGTAAGAACAACCGACACATCGCGCACACCTTCCAATTCCTGCACCACCTGCACCGCCGCCGCGCGGATCGCCTCCATCTTGCGGGCTTCCTGTGCGCTTGGTGCCTCAATGACAAAGCGCACCGCGCCATTTTCGACCGTCAGCGCCTTCACCATATTGTTTGACATCAACGTGCCGCCGGTCGGCAGCTGAATCCGGTCAAGCTCCTGCAAAATGTCTTTGGGTTTGATTTTCATCGATCAGCCTCTCTTCCTTCATCGCATCAGCGCTCTGCGCAGCCCTGCGTCATTCATGTGTATATAGGCGTTATTCGCAAGTGCAGCATTTTCAACGTTCTGTTTTTCCATATATTTCCCCAGCGTCAACTATGCAAATGCTGCATAGCGGCATTGCCAATATGGGTCTTTTCGCAAGTGCAGCATTACCCTATCTTGCTTTCAACACGAGACGGAAACAATGTTTGAAGTTGGACAAAATGGCACACGCAGAAATCACACACCGCTTCGCCCCGGCCCAAGGCTTTGCTGGCGCGGTTGAAGCATTCGTCGAACGCCACCGCAAGCGCGCTCTTTATCGCCGCACCGTGGCTGAACTTTCGAAACTCACCGCGCGCGAGCGTGCAGATCTCGGCCTTTCGGCCCACAGCCTGCACACCGCCGCTTACGAGGCCGTTTACGGCACACGCTAAGAACAACCGAGATCAGGCGCTTCTCTTCTCCTCCCTGGAAGCGTCTGTATAAAAGCGGCGGGGTCACTCCTCCTCCCGACCCCGCCGCTAAAATACTCCGAGATTGCGCAGAGGGTCTCCTCCCTGACCTCGCGCATGTGTAAAGCGGCGGCACCCCCTCCCTGGTGTCGCCGTTTTCTTTTTGTTCTGCCGCCCGGGCAGACCGGGAAACAGGGCGCAACGCATGCCGCGTTAACCAATCACCGCACGCTCCGTGCACGGCTACCGCCGCCATACGCATCGCAGACAGGCTGGCAGCCGGGGTGCAGACAGCCGGTTTTCGACCCGCATTCCGGTTAACCTTTGCTCAGAACGGGATGTCGTCCGCGCCGCAAATGAACCGGGCAACCACCTTTTTGGTGCCCGCCTTGTCGAACTCGATTTCCAGTTTGTCACCCTCTATGGCCATGATTTCACCATAGCCAAACTTCTGGTGGAACACCCGCTCTCCCACCGTATGCGCGGCGGTCGCCGTCACATCAATAACCTGATTCATGCTTTGTTTCGGCTGGCTTACCGGGCGTTCTTGAATTCTGTTCTGCATCCGCCGCCAACCGGGGCTGTTATACACATTGGCCTCCGCCGCGCGGGTCTCGATCCCGCCTGCCGCCGCGCCATAGCCCCCGCCATAAAGCCCCGGCGGGGTTAGCACATCAACATGCTCTTCGGGCAATTCATCAATAAACCGCGACGGCAAGTTCGATTGCCACTGCCCAAATGTCCGCCGATTGCCCGCAAACGAGATCGTGCACAATTCCTCCGCCCGCGTAATCCCCACGTAGGCCAACCGGCGTTCTTCCTCTAACCCCTTGATTCCGCTTTCATCCATCGACCTCTGCGAGGGGAACAAACCATCCTCCCAACCGGGCAGAAACACCGCCGGAAACTCCAATCCCTTGGCCCCGTGCAGCGTCATGATCGACACTTTCGCACCATCATCGGCCTTGTCATTATCCATGATCAGACTGACATGCTCCAGAAACCCGCTCAGGTTCTCGAACCCCTCCAGCGCCTTCACCAATTCCTTGAGGTTTTCCAGCCGCCCCGGCGCGTCCGGTGACTTGTCGTTCTGCCACATCCCGCTATAGCCGCTTTCGTCAAGAATGATTTCGGCCAGTTCCACATGGCTCAACTCCGGGCTGCCAACCTGCCGCCGCCAACGGTCCAGCCCGTCGATTAGCCGTTGAAGTTCTACCGCACCTTTGCCACCCAACCCCTTGGATTCAAGCAAAACTCTGGCACCCTCAATCAACGACACGCCGTTCGCCCGCGCCGCCGCCTGAATCTTTTTCTGCGCCACATCGCCCAAGCCCCGCTTGGGCGTGTTGACGATCCGCTCGAACGCCAGATCGTCCTCCGGTGACACCACCAACCGGAAATACGCCATCGCATCGCGGATCTCCATGCGCTCGTAAAACCGTGGTCCACCAATCACCCGATACGGCAACCCGATGGTCAGAAACCTGTCCTCGAAGGCGCGCATCTGGTGGCTGGCGCGCACGAGAATCGCCATTTCATCCAGTGAAAACGGCCGCATCCGCCGCGCCCCGCCCTGCATCGCCTCGATCTCTTCCCCGATCCAGCGCGCCTCTTCTTCGCCGTCCCAATGGCCGATCAGCCGCAGTTTCTCGCCGCCTTCCGCCTCGGTCCAAAGCTCCTTGCCAAGCCGATTTTCATTGCCCCGGATCACCCCCGCCGCCGCCGCCAGAATATGCGGGGTTGAGCGGTAATTCTGCTCTAGCCGAACAACCTTCGCGCCGGGAAAATCCTTCTCGAAGCGCAGGATATTGCCCACCTCCGCACCCCGCCAGCCATAGATCGACTGATCATCGTCCCCGACACAGCAAATGTTATGATGCGCGCCCGCCAACAGCCGCAGCCACAGATACTGCGCCACGTTGGTGTCCTGATATTCGTCCACCAGGATATAGCAAAACCTTTCTTGATATCGGCTCAGAACATCCTGATGTTGCTGGAAAATCACCACCATATGCAAAAGCAGATCGCCAAAATCGACCGCGTTCAGCTCGCGCAGGCGCTGCTGGTACTGCGCGTAAAGCTCAACCCCGCGCTGGTTATACGCGCCCGCCTCCCCGGCAGGCACGCTGTCCGGCGTCCATGCCCGGTTTTTCCAATGGTCGATAATCCCCGCCAATTGCCGCGCTGGCCAACGCTTGTCGTCGATATTGGCCGCCGCAACCAGTTGTTTCAAAAGCCTCAGTTGATCATCGGTATCAAGGATGGTGAAATTCGACTTGATCCCGACAAGCTCTGCATGCCGCCTGAGCAGCTTGACACAGACCGAATGAAACGTGCCAAGCCACGGCACACCCTCCACCACACCGCCAAGCATCCGGCCGACTCGCTCTTTCATCTCGCGCGCCGCCTTGTTGGTAAAGGTCACCGCCAGAATCTCGTTCGGCTTTGCCCGCCCGGTGTTCAGCAAATGCACGATCCGCGTGGTCAGCGCCTTGGTCTTGCCGGTGCCCGCCCCGGCCAGCATCAAAACCGGCCCGTCCAGCGATTCGACCGCATCGCGCTGCGCCGGGTTCAGATCATTAAGATATTGCGTCCCGCGTGCCGCCGTCGCGCGCGCACTCAGCGATACCGCCTCGAAGGCGTCGGATTCGTCGAAACTGCTCATGGCGGCCAAGTTAACGGCATGACGCCACGAGATAAAGAGATGTTCGCGCCTTGTTCCACTAATTTATATGGACAATTCCGCCGCACCCTCTCTCAATACGGCACATGGACCTGCATACCAAATACCCCGCCATTTCCGATCTCAAAGCCCGCGCCGAGAAACGCATCCCGCATTTTGCCTTTGAATACCTCGTCTCCGGCACCGGAACCGAGGCCACAACCCGGCGCAACCGTGCCAAGCTTGATGATGTGCTGTTCATGCCTTCGATCCTGCGTGGCGCGCAAACACCCGATCTAAGCGTTAAGCTTTTTGATACCGAAATACCGTTACCTTTCGGCATCGCGCCGGTTGGCCTTTCCGGGCTGATGTGGCCAGACGCAGAATTTCTATTGGCGCGCGAGGCGGCACGGGCGGGCATTCCCTATAGCCTCTCTACCGTGGCAAGCCAGACACCGGAACACGTCGCCCCGGTTCTGGGCGCGCATGGCTGGTTTCAGCTTTATCCGCCCAAGGATCCGGAGATCAGGCGCGACATGCTGCGCCGCGCCAAGGCCGCTGGTTTCACCGCCGTCGCGATGACGGTCGATGTCCCGGTTGCGTCGCGCCGCGAACGCCAGACCCGCTCCGGGCTGACCCATCCGCCGCGCCTCACGCCGCGCATCCTGTGGCAGATCGCCCGCCGCCCGGCCTGGGCACTGGCGCTTGCGCGCCATGGCGGTGCCCCGCGTATGCGCCTGCTCGACAGTTACATGCGCGACAACCGCAAACTGCCCCCGACCGAGCATATCGGCTACCTGTTGCGTACCTCGCCCGATCTCTCCTATGTGCGCGCCCTGCGCGAAGAATGGGACGGGCATCTGCTGATCAAGGGCGCGCTTGACCCGGAACAGGTGACATCGCTTGAAAAAGAAGGCGTTGACGGTATCTGGCTGAGCAATCACGCAGGTCGGCAGTTCGATGCCGCCCCCGCCACGATCGAAATGCTGCCCGCCATGCGCAAGGCCACGAAATTGCCGATCATCTTCGACAGCGGCGTTGAGGGCGGGCTTGATATCCTGCGCGCGCTGGCTCTCGGGGCCGATTTCGTCATGCTGGGCCGGGCTTGGCATTACGCGCTCGCCGCCCTTGGCCCAAACGGCGCGGCCCATCTTACCGACATGCTGACCCGCGATCTCGTCGCCAATCTCGGCCAGCTTGGGATTGCGCGGCTTGGCGACCTTCCCTCCCGGCTGGTCGCGCCGCCGCCCGGCTGAGCGATTGTTACAGCTTTATTGCAGCTCGTGTCTTGCGCTGCACTGCGGCATCAGGCTAGCAATGCGCAACACCTGTGAAATCAGGATCTGCTGGGGGGATCAATGGCCGAATTCAAGAAAATTCTCGTTGCCAATCGTGGCGAGATCGCGATCCGTGTAATGCGCGCCGCCAACGAGATGGGCAAGCAGACTGTCGCGGTCTATGCCGAGGAAGACAAACTCGGGCTGCACCGCTTCAAGGCAGATGAAGCTTACCGGATCGGCGAAGGCATGGGGCCGGTCGCCGCCTATCTCTCAATCGAAGAGATCATCCGCGTTGCCCGCGAATCCGGTGCCGATGCGATCCATCCGGGTTATGGGCTGCTCTCGGAAAACCCCGCCTTCGTTGATGCCTGCACAGCGGCGGGCATCGCCTTCATCGGGCCACGGGCTGAAACCATGCGCGCGCTTGGCGACAAGGCCAGTGCGCGGCGCGTTGCCATCGAAGCAGGCGTGCCGGTGATCCCGGCCACGGACGTCCTGGGCGATGATATGGATGCCATCCGCACCGAGGCCGCAGAGCTTGGCTACCCCCTGATGCTCAAAGCCTCATGGGGCGGCGGCGGGCGTGGGATGCGCCCCATCCATGGCCCTGAAGAGGTTGAGGAAAAAGTGCTCGAAGGCCGGCGCGAGGCGGAAGCCGCGTTCGGCAATGGCGAAGGCTATCTGGAAAAGATGATCACCCGCGCGCGCCATGTGGAGGTGCAGATTCTGGGCGATGCGCACGGCGCGATTTATCACCTCTATGAGCGCGATTGCTCCGTCCAGCGGCGCAATCAGAAAGTCGTGGAACGTGCCCCCGCCCCCTATCTCAGCGAAAGTCAGCGCGAAGAGATTTGCGAGCTGGGCTACAAAATCTGCAAACACGTCGATTACCAATGCGCCGGCACTGTCGAGTTTCTGATGGATATGGAAACTGACCAGTTTTATTTCATCGAGGTCAACCCGCGTGTGCAGGTCGAACATACCGTGACCGAAGAGGTGACAGGCATCGACATCGTGCGCGCCCAAATCCTCATCACCGAAGGCAAGACCATCGCGGAGGCCACCGGCAAGCCGTCGCAGGATCACGTTGTTCTGACCGGCCACGCCCTGCAATGCCGGGTGACAACCGAAGACCCGCAGAACAACTTCATCCCCGACTATGGCCGCATCACCGCCTACCGCTCAGCCACCGGCATGGGCATCCGGCTTGATGGCGGCACCGCCTATGCGGGCGGGGTGATTACCCGCTATTACGATAGCCTTCTCACCAAGATCACCGCCAAGGCACCGACTCCTGAAATGGCCATCGCCCGAATGGACCGCGCTTTGCGCGAATTCCGCGTGCGCGGCGTCTCCACCAATATCGCTTTTGTCGAGAACCTGTTGAAACACCCCACTTTTCTCAACAACAGCTACACCACCCGCTTCATTGATGAAACGCCCGATCTGTTCCAGTTCAACAAACGCCGTGACCGGGGCACCAAGGTGCTTACCTATATTGCTGACATCACGGTTAACGGCCATCCCGAAACCCAAGGCCGCGCCCGCCCGCCCGCCGATCTGAAACCACCCCGTGCGCCCCTGCCGCGTGCCGAACCGGCCCCCGGTGCCAAGAACCTGCTGACCGAAAAAGGCCCGAAAGCCGTTGCCGACTGGATGAAGGCGCAATCCCGGCTGCTGCTCACCGACACGACCATGCGCGACGGCCACCAGTCGCTGCTCGCCACCCGGATGCGCTCAATCGACATGATCCGCGTCGCCCCCACCTATGCCGCCAACCTGCCACAGCTATTCAGCGTCGAATGCTGGGGCGGCGCCACTTTTGATGTGGCCTACCGCTTCTTGCAGGAATGCCCATGGCAGCGCCTGCGTGATCTGCGCGCGGCGATGCCCAACCTGCTCACCCAGATGCTGTTGCGCGCCTCCAATGGCGTCGGCTACACCAATTACCCCGACAACGTGGTGCGCGAATTCGTCCGACAGGCGGCAGAAACCGGCGTCGATATCTTCCGGGTATTCGACAGCCTGAACTGGATCGAAAACATGCGCGTCGCCATGGATGCGGTGCTGGAAAACAACCGCGTCTGCGAAGCCGCGATCTGCTACACCGGCGATATCCTCGACCCGGACCGCGCCAAGTACAGCCTGCAATACTATGTCGACATGGCGAAGGAGTTGGAAGAAGCGGGCGCGCATGTGCTCGGGCTGAAGGACATGGCCGGGCTCTTGAAACCCGCCGCCGCCCGCGCGCTGTTCAAGGCGCTGAAGGAAGAGGTCGGCCTGCCGATCCATTTCCATACCCATGATACCTCCGGCATTGGCGGCGCCACCATCCTCGCCGCGTCCGATGCGGGCGTCGATGCGGTCGATGCCGCGATGGATGCCTTTTCGGGTGCCACCTCGCAACCCTGCCTCGGCTCCATCGTCGAAGCCCTTGCCCATACCAAGCGCGACACCGGGCTTGATATTGGCGCAGTGCGCGAAATCTCGAATTACTGGGAGCACGTCCGTACCCAATATGCCGCCTTCGAAAGCGGGCTTCAGGCACCGGCGTCCGAAGTTTATCTGCACGAAATGCCCGGCGGGCAGTTCACCAACCTCAAGGCACAGGCCCGCTCGCTCGGGCTTGAGGATCGTTGGCCCGAAGTGGCGCAGGCCTATGCCGATGTGAACCGGATGTTTGGCGACATCGTCAAAGTCACGCCCTCCTCCAAGGTGGTGGGCGACATGGCGCTGATGATGGTCTCCCAAGGACTGACCCGCGCCGATGTGGAAGACCCCGATACCGATGTTGTCTTCCCCGACAGCGTGTTCGATATGCTGCGCGGCAATCTCGGCCAGCCGCCGGGCGGTTTTCCCGCTGCAATCGTGAAAAAGGTGCTGAAGGACGAGGCGCCCAACACCGACCGGCCCGGCAAACACCTTGCCCCGATTGATATTGAAACAGCCCGTGAAGAAGCCTCTGTCGCACTCGACGGGCAAACCCTCGATAACGAGGATCTCAACGGTTATCTCATGTATCCCAAGGTGTTTCTGGATTACCGGGCGCGCCATCGCAGCTACGGCCCGGTCCGCACCTTGCCGACGAAAACCTTTTTCTATGGCATGGAACCCGGCGAAGAAATCTCCGCCGAGATTGATCCCGGCAAGACGCTGGAAATTCGCTGTCAGGCAGTGGGCGATACTGATGAGAGCGGCGAAGTTAAGGTCTTTTTTGAACTAAACGGTCAGCCCCGCACTGTGCGCGTGCCCAATCGTCTGGTCAAATCGCAAACCACCAGCCGCCCGAAAGCCGAAGATGGCAATATCTGCCAGATTGGCGCGCCCATGCCGGGTGTGGTGGCCACCGTCGCCATCACCGTCGGGCAAAAGGTCCGCGAAGGCGATCTCCTGCTCACCATAGAAGCGATGAAAATGGAAACCGGCATCCATGCCGAACGCGCCGCCACGATCAAGGCAATTCATGCCCACCCCGGTGGCCAGATCGACGCCAAGGATCTGCTGGTAGAACTCACCGAATAGCCGATGCGCCCCATGCGCTAAACGTCTTGAGCCTTGCCGCGCCTGCCTGAACGGGTAATCTGGATGCGATTACTCGCACGAAAGGTGCCACCATGTTCATCGTCACCCCACTCTATGCAGGCTTGCTGGCTCTGCTCCTCGTCGCGCTCAGCATCAACGTCTCCCGCGCTCGAATCGGCCAGCGAGTTTCGGTTGGCGATGGCGGCAACAAGCTGGTGATCAAGGCCATGCGGGCACAGGCCAACTTCGTGGAATATGCACCGATGGGCGTGCTGCTTCTGGCGCTGCTGGAAGCTCAGGGCGCGCCGGTCTGGGCGCTGCACGCGCTCGGGGCGGCCCTCTTTGGCGGGCGCATCATTCACGCCTATGGTTTCGGGCGCACACCGCAAATCGTTCTCCTGCGCCGCATCGGTATTGGCCTGACGTTCCTGATGCTCATCCTTACCGCGCTTGCCAACATCACCTATTCCCTTTCCTGAGTCACCAAGCCAAGGGCGTATATGACCCATCTGCTGTCTGATCCGTCCGTCTGGGCGTCATTCCTGACCCTCACAGTGCTCGAAATCGTGCTTGGCGTCGATAACGTCATCTTCATCTCGATCGCCGCCAGCAAACTCCCACCAGAGCGCCGCCGCGCCGCCCGGCTTCTCGGGCTTTCCGGTGCTCTCGTCTTGCGCATCGGCCTGCTTGCGTCCATCGCCTGGATCGCCTCGCTCAAAGAGCCGGTCTTCACGCTGTTCTCATATGATTTCAGTTGGCGTGACGTGATCTTGCTCAGCGGCGGGTTGTTCCTGATCTGGAAAGCCTCCACCGAGATTTTCGATGAAGTCGAAGGCCACGAGGCCGCCCCTACGATCAAAACGGCGGGTTTTCTTTCGGTTTTTGTCCAGATCATGCTCCTCGATGTCGTCTTCTCGCTCGATAGTGTGATTACCGCCATCGGCATCGCCAACCACCTTGAAGTGATGATCGCGGCAATCGTCGTGGCCGTTCTGATCATGATGGCCGCCGCCGAGCCAATCTCGCGTTTCGTCGAAGATCACCCCTCCACCAAGATGCTGGCGCTGGCGTTCCTTGTCATGATCGGCATGGCGCTCGTCGCCGATGGCTTTCACGTCCATTTAGAACGCGGCTTCATCTACGCCGCCATGGTCTTTGCAGGGGCCGTCGAAGCGCTCAACCTTGTGCGCGCCCGCCGTCGGCGCAACAACGCCGCAGAGTAAGAAAAAACCGCCCCGCAGCATTTTCCTCTTGCGGCGCGCGGCCAGATTTCCTATCTCCGCGCTACCCAAGGACGCGGGCGTAGCTCAGGGGTAGAGCATAACCTTGCCAAGGTTAGGGTCGTGAGTTCGAATCTCATCGCCCGCTCCAAAATCTTCCAGCCGGGAGAACGAAAAAAGGCGCGGGGAAATCCGCGCCTTTTCGCGTCTCTGGCCCACGCATGAAATCCGCTCAAAATGCGTTGAACGTCAGCGTGGTGAATGACCGCTCGATACCCGGAATATCCAACAGCTTGTCATTGATGTATCGGCCCACATCCTGCCCCTGCGGGATGTAAAGCTTCATCAGCAACTCATACTCGCCGCTCGTCGAAAACAACTCGGAGTGAATCTCGCGCAGCATGATCTCCTCTGCCACCTTATAGGTGGTGCCCGGCTTGCAGCGCAGCTGAACAAAAACGCACGTGCTCATGGGATAGCCTTCTCCTTTTGTCGCGCGCAAGCTGACATGCGCACCGGTTCGGCGCAAGAGGACACGGGCACCATCGCGGCGCAATCGCCGGGGCCGCTTGACACCACTGCCATCATTCTGCCCAAATCGCCCGATAATTTCGCGGCTCATTCCGGCCCTTTTTCCGGTTATTCCGCCACAGTTCATTTCTTACGGAGGCAGACATGGCAGTTCTTGATCTGGACCCGGACACCCTGAAGATCAACCCGGACAGCGCCAAGGCCGCAGGGGCTGCCGCTTCTGCCGCTTATCGCGGCAAAACGCCTTACCCGTATGGCTCCTTCGAAGATTTCCTGCCGGACGACGTTCTCGACCATGTGCGCACAGAGCTTGCACAGCTTCCCGAAAGCGAAAGCAGCTTCAACCGCCCGCAGGAAAAGCTGAAAACCAGCTTCCTGCCCGAACGCCTGCCGCCCTATACCCGCAACCTCTTTTATGTCCTGAATTCGCGCCCCTTCCTGCAATTCCTTGAAAATCTCACCGGAATCAAAGGCCTCATCCCCGACCCCTATTTCGCGGGCGGCGGCATTCATGTTGTCGCCAATGGCGGCCATCTCGATATCCACGCGGATTTCAATCACAATTCGATCCTCAATCTCGAACGCCGGATCAACGTGCTGATCTATCTCAACAAGGATTGGAAAGCCGAATATGGTGGCTCGTTTGAGATCTGGAATAACGACATGACCCAAATGGTCGAAAGCTTCGTGCCGCTCTATAACCGGATGGTCTGTTTCAATACCAGCTCAACCACATGGCATGGCAACCCCGAACCGGTGAACCACCCCGACGGGCAGCCGCGCATGTCGATCGCGCTCTATTATTACACCGCAACCTGGGACCATACCAAGAAATCCCATACCACCCTGTTCAAACCGCGCCCCGGCACGATTGATCAGGTTGACCACGAAGTGCGCCGCACCGAAATTCTGCAAAACCTGCTGCCGCCGGTGGTGTTTCGCCGCGTCATCGGCCCGCTGCGCCGTTTGGGGTTCTAGGCGAGACCGTCATTTATGGCGCGCCCTGCACGAAATCGCCCTGCCGCCACCGCCTCCACTTGGAAAGCCCGCCCCCCGCTTCTATAAGAAGCCCGCACCAGCAATCGAGGACCGGCCATGCGCAGCGCCAAGATCACCCGCAAGACCGCAGAAACCGACATCAGCGTCGAAATCGCGCTTGATGGCAGCGGGCTATATGACAACGAAACCGGCATCGGCTTTTTCGATCACATGCTTGATCAACTGGCCCGCCATTCGCTGATCGACATGAAACTGCGCTGCACGGGTGATCTGCATATCGACGATCATCACAGCGTCGAAGATGTCGGCATCGCTCTCGGCCAAGCCCTGTCACAGGCATTGGGCGACAAGAAGGGCATCCGCCGCTACGGCGCCTGCCTGCTGCCGATGGATGATGCTTTGGTGCGTGCAGCCCTCGATCTTTCCGCCCGCCCCTATCTCGTCTGGAATGTCGAAATGCCCGCCGCCAAGATCGGCACGTTCGACACCGAGTTGGTGCGCGAGTTCTTTCAGGCGCTCACCACGCATGGCGGCATCACCCTGCATGTCGATGCGCTGCACGGGCTGAATGCACACCACATCGCCGAAGCCGCGTTCAAGGCCGTCGCCCGCGCCCTGCGCGACGCGGTTGAAACCGACCCGCGCAAATCCGATGCGATCCCTCAACCAAGGGGGCGCTCTGAGCGCGATGTTCACGGCGATCATTGATTACGGCTCGGGCAATCTCCACTCCGCCGAGAAAGCCTTTCAGCGCATGGCGGCAGAGACCGGCGCGGGCGAGGTGCATGTCACCTCTGACCCGGACCTGATCCGCCGCGCCGCGCGAATCGTGCTGCCCGGTGACGGCGCCTTCCCGGCCTGCCGCGCTGCGCTCTTTGATCAACGCGGCGTGTTTGAGGCCATCAACGAGGCCGTCATCACCAATGGCCGCCCGTTCATGGGGATCTGCATCGGGATGCAGATGCTGGCCACGCGCGGGCTGGAATACACCGCAACCCCCGGTTTTGACTGGATCGGTGGCGAGGTGGTCCCGATCACGCCAACCAACCCGGCGCTGAAAGTGCCACATATGGGCTGGAACGATCTGGTGCTGAGCCGCCCGCACCCGGTTCTGGCCGGGCTGAACACCGGCGATCACGCCTATTTCGTGCATTCCTACCAGTTCCGCGTGACCGACCCTGCGCATCTTCTGGCACATGTCGATTATGCAGGCCCGATCACCGGCATTATCGGGCGCGACAACATCATCGGCACGCAGTTCCACCCGGAAAAAAGCCAGAATACCGGCCTGCGGCTGATCGCGAACTTCCTTGCCTGGACGCCTTGAGAGGCGGGGCTTGGCCGGTTTGACAATGCCCGCGCTGAGCCGGTCGCGACCAAATTCATTCCGGAACAAAGCCGCGCGATTGCCAGACCGCGGGATAGCGGCGCGACAACGGGTCGTGGCACTTTATCGTGGCCAAGTCATTGCGACTTCGAATCAAAGCGGCAGCGTCTGAAATCGCCAGCCCTCGCGGGCGGTCTGGCGATCGCGCGGCGCCCTTCGGGCTTGGTTCCGCGCGGCGCAAAATCACACCGGCAAGAATGCCGCACGCCTGACATACCAAACGACGCCATCCCCTGACAGGCGGCCCCCTGATTACTTGAGCCGTTTCCATTTTTGCGACTTGCACAGCTTGGCCAAACAGCCGCGCACGGTCAGCACCTCGCCCTTGACGCTCATGTGCCCATCCACGTCCTTGCCAAGCTGGCTTATCCGCATGCGCCCGGTATATTCGCCGGCCGCCACCCGCGTCATGCCCCAGATCACCTGCTTGCCGACATTGCGCGTCACCACCGGCTTGCCCGCCTTGTCGAACGCCTCAACCACCGTGCCGCAAAGCGCCGCGCCGCAGGGGGCCATACGCACATGGCCAACCTGCCCTTTGGCGTCCGGCCCGGTCAACCAAAGCCCGGCCGCATCGTCAGCAAGGGCCACCCCGGCGCAAACCGACAGGACTCCCGCAAACATCCATCCAAACCGTTTCATCGCAACATGCCGCCCTGCTTTTAGCGAAAACCCCGACAGGCGCTCACCCTAGGGCAACACCCGCAACCGGTGAACCCGGTATCCGGCAGGGCACCCGCAAAAGCGGAATGCCGCGCAAGGGCTATTTCAGCCGTGTCCAGGTCTGCCCAGAGCAGATCAGCCCGCCAACCACACAGCCCTTGAGCACCAGCTTGTTGCCATTGACCGACATCTTGCCGACATAAATCTTGTTATTCGACGGTCGCCAGACTTCACCGTTATAGCTGCCATCGCCATTGGGTTTCATGTGCCGCACCAACATCTTGCCCTTGTTGGGTGAATTGTATTCACCCTCGGCTTTGAAGCTCTTGGCGATCACTCCGCAAATATCCTGTCCGCACTTGGACATCTTCACATGCGCATAGGCGCCGTCATCCACTTGCGTCTTCCACATCCCCTCCGCCGGATCGGCCATCGCCACCCCTGCGCCCATCGTCATCACTGCTGCCAGCGCCAAAAGCTTTCTCATCGGGTCTCCTCCCAAGGTTGTCGCAGTAATCCTTGCCCATGCCCGCCCGTCAATCAAGCCTCACCTTGGGTTACGTTGCATTCGCGCTCTCTGCGTGCCAAATGGCGGCAACCGGCTGGAAGGAAGGCACACGATGATCCTCTACCCCGCGATCGACCTCAAGGATGGCCACGCCGTGCGCCTCGTGCATGGCGAAATGGACCGCGCCACCGTGTTCAACGAAGACCCCGCCGCACAGGCGCTGGCCTTCGTGACCGCAGGCTGCGAATGGCTGCACCTTGTCGATCTCAACGGCGCCTTTGCCGGTGCGCCGGTCAATGCCGCCCCGGTCGAAGCGATCCTCAAAGCCACCAACGTGCCCGCTCAACTCGGCGGCGGTATCCGCGACATGGCCACGATTGAGCGCTGGCTCTCCAAGGGGCTTGCCCGCGTCATCCTTGGCACTGTCGCCGTTGAAAACCCCGCCCTGGTGCGCGAGGCGGCGCGCGCCTTTCCCGGACAGGTCGCCGTCGGCATCGACGCACGCCATGGCCGCGTGGCGACCAAAGGCTGGGCCGAAGAAACCGACATTGACGCCACCGACCTCGCCCAAAGCTTCGAAGATGCGGGCGTTGCCGCGCTCATCTACACCGACATCCTGCGCGATGGCGCGATGAAAGGCCCGAACGTCACCGCAACGGCGGCACTCGCCCGCGCCGTCTCGATCCCGGTGATTGCCTCGGGCGGTGTGTCGTCGCTCGATGACCTGAAGGCGCTGAAAGCCTGCGGCGCGCCGCTTGATGGCGCGATCTCGGGGCGCGCGCTCTATGATGGCGCGATTGATCTAAAGGAAGCCTTGGCCGTGCTGCGCGCCTGAACAGGGCGCGCCGACTTAGGAACTGCTGGCCGCTTTTGCGGTCAGCTTGCCCAGCGCACCGACCATCTTCTTCACGTAGTCCGCATCCTCGGAAACCCCGCTCAAAGTGCCCAACATCGCCCCCGGATCTTCATAAGCCAGCCATGTCTGGCCGCTGGCATCCTGATAAACCAACACCCTGAGCGGCAAATAAAGCCCGGCCAGCGGATCAGCCTGCATTGCGGGCGTTCCCAGCTTGGGATTGCCGAACACCAGAAGCTGCTCAGGCGGCAGAGTCATACCAACCTTTTTTGCCCCCGCCGCATGGTCAACACGCGCGAAAACATTGGCCCCCGCTTCAGTAACAGCGGCCTCCAGCCGGTCCATGGTACTGGCGACATCACTCATCGACTTAAGCTTTACGATATCTGCAAATGCACTTTGGGCAGCGACAAGGCAAACTCCGAAAATCACTGCGGCAATACGATTTCTCATAATCAATCTCCTTAGGCTAAACACATCATCCCCCTACCCTCTGGCATGTGGCCGCATTTACACATAAACATTTCCGTGACCCTGCCAGAATGAGCAAAACCGTGCTGAAAACCCGGATCATCCCCTGTCTCGATGTCGCCGACGGCCGCGTGGTCAAGGGCGTGAACTTCGTCGATCTGGTCGATGCTGGCGATCCGGTGGAATCCGCCCGCGCCTATGACGCCGCAGGCGCGGACGAGCTGTGTTTCCTCGATATTCAAGCCACCCATGAAAACCGCGGCACGATGTATGATGTGGTCCGCCGCACAGCCGAGCAATGCTTCATCCCGCTCACCGTTGGCGGCGGCGTGCGCACATCACAAGACGTGCGCAATCTGCTGCTTGCCGGGGCCGACAAGGTCAGCTTCAATTCGGCGGCAGTGGCCAATCCCGATGTTGTGGCCGACGCCGCAGACCAGTTCGGTGCGCAATGTATTGTCGTGGCGATCGACGCGAAAACCGTCTCCCCCGGCAAATGGGAGATTTTCACCCATGGCGGGCGGCGCGCCACCGGAATTGACGCGGTTGCATTTGCAAAAACCGCCGCCGCCAAGGGGGCCGGGGAAATCCTGCTCACCTCGATGGACCGCGACGGCACCCGTGCGGGCTTCAACCTGCCCCTGACCAAAGCAATTTCAGAAGCGGTTGATATCCCCGTCATCGCCTCGGGCGGGGTTGGTACGCTCGATCATCTTGTCGCCGGGGTGCTTGAGGGCGGCGCGTCTGCCGTGCTGGCCGCCTCGATCTTCCATTTCGGCGATTTCACCATCCGCGACGCCAAAGCGCACATGGCCAAAGCGGGCATCCCGATGAGGCTTGAATGACACTTGCAGAGCTTGAAAAGATCATCGCCACCCGCGCCAACGCCAGCCCCGATGACAGCTGGACGGCAAAGCTTCTGGCAAAAGGCCCGGAAAAAGCGGCGGAAAAATTCGGTGAGGAAGCCGTAGAGGCAATCATCGAAGCCGTCAAAGGCGACAAAACGCGCCTCGTATCAGAAGCGGCAGACGTGCTCTTTCACCTGCTTGTCATGCTTAAATCGCGCGATGTCACGCTGGCGCAGGTGATGGAAGAACTCGCCCGCCGCCAAAGCCAATCCGGCCTTGCGGAGAAAGCCAGCCGCAAGCCCTGAGGGTTAAAACAGCCGCGGAATCTCGATCTTCGGGCAACGATCCATGATCACGTCAACACCACGCGCCCGCGCCTTTTGCGCCGCCGCCTGATTGATCACGCCAAGCTGCATCCAGACGGTCTGTAAATCGGGAAACGCCGCCAGTGCCTCATCGACAACCGACTCCACTGCGTCGGGGCGGCGGAATATATCCACCATGTCGACCGGCTCATCAATCTCGCTCAGCGCGCCGCGCACCGTCTCGCCAAACATTTCCTGCCCGGCCAGCCCCGGATTGACAGGAATCACCCGATAGCCTTTCTCGACCAGAAATTCTGAAACATAATGGCTCGGGCGCGCCGGGTTGGCCGATACACCCACAACGGCAATAACCTTTGTGCGGGTCAGCACATCTCTTACATGCTCATCTGTGTAGTCTTCGCTCATGGCATCCTCATACTCTGGCCTCTCCCGGAAAAAAGAGCGCCCGGAATTTCTCCGGGCGCAGTCACGGAACGAGGGACAGTGATATAGAAAAGCAGGGGTTCCGGCCCCGCCCTTCGTTATAAGGATATGGGGTCGTTTTTCTGCATATGAAGGGGGGTAAGAAAGTTGTGAAGTTTTCGTTATCGCGCGCCGGGCCGCGCTGCATAAAGCGCAACCGCCGCCGCGTTCGAAACATTGAGCGAACCGAACGCGCCCGTAAAATCAATCTTCACAAGCCCGTCACAGGTTTCGCGCGTTTTCTGCCTAAGCCCCGGTCCTTCCGCCCCCAGAACAAGCGCCACCGGCCGGGCGCGCCGTCCCTCAAGCGCCGTCTCAATGCTCTCGTCGGCCTCCCCGGCCAGCCCCAGCACCAGATACCCCATCGCCTGCAACTCACCAATCGTATCGGCAAGATTGCGCACCCTAAGATAGGGCTGACGCTCCAATGCGCCGCTCGCCGTCTTGGCCAACGCGCCGGTTTCCGGTGCCGAATGGTGCCGCGTGCCGATCACCGCACAGGCGCCAAACACCTCTGCCGAACGCAGGATCGCGCCCACGTTATGCGGGTCCGTCACCCGGTCAAGCAGAACCACCCGTGGCGCGCCGTCCCCCGGTGGCGCCGCGCATCGCTCTGTCACGCTGCCCCAATCAAGCGGCTTGACCTCCAGCGCGGCCCCCTGATGCACCGATTGCGGATCAAGCGGCACATTGAATTTGCGCGGATCGGTCAGCTCGGGCACTATGCCCGAGGCGGCGATGGCCTCTTCCAGCCGGTCGGCGGCGTTCTTCGTCACCACCAACCGCAGCTTTTCACGCGCCGGGTTCATCAACGCATCGCGCACCGCGTGCAACCCGAACAGCCACAGCGTCTCTGCCGCCGCCGCACGGCGCGCCTTTTCCTTGTCGATCACCCATGTGGGCTTCTTCATCGCACCCTCGCCAAACCGCCCTATCCGCGCGGCTTAGCACGGGATTTTCCTGTTGACGACCCCACCCGCCGCAAGTAATCACCGCCCACAGTGGGCGACAGGCCGCAAGGTGTGGCAGGGGACTGTAACTCCCTCGCGGAGACGCACGCCTGGTTCGATTCCAGGGTCGCCCACCACTTTCTTCTCCCGGTAGCCCCTTCCCGCCACAGTCAGCCGGAGACATCTATGAAACACCCTGCCCTGCGCCCGCTCTGTCTTGTCGCGGCCCTTGCCTTGCCCGGCATCGCCAACGCCGCCCTGCCGCCCTATTGGGACCGGATCGAACAGATCGAAGCCATCCTGCAAAGCCCGGCCCTGTCCGACGCGCTGCACCGCGAACCGATCAAGCACCTTTCGCTCGAAGGCAGCCGCTCTGACGGCGCGCTGATCTGGCGGCTTGAGAGTGAAACCTGCACCCTCATACTGCATCTCATCCCCGTCCCACCCACACAGCCGGGGCCAACGCGCTACAAGCTGGAACCGCCCGCCGCCTGCAAGTGACGCCGCTCAGGGCATCAGAACTTGTTTGCGCTCGAACGCAGCAGAATCGCGCGTGAGGTCATCATAGATGATTTCCACCTTCACCGATTTGATCGACCCAAGCGGATGCGTCTCGTAAATCTTTGCATCCTCAGGAATGGCGTTCGGCGCGTTGGTGTCGAGCTGACATTTCGCCAGCGGCCAGTCCTGCATCGGCCCGTCATTAAGCGAAATGCGCAAGCCCACAAGCCCACAGCGCCATGACAGGATCTGCGTCACATAGATCAGATCATTGCCGTTATATTCCCGCACCGCCACCCAATTGGCCTTGGTTGCGCCCATGATCGGCTTGATCTCGGTCGCGGTGGTGAACTTTCCTGTCGGCGTCTGCGGTTCCGCCTGATAGGCAGGCTCTGTTGCCGCATTGGTCGGCGCGCTCGGCGAATCCGGCCCTGCCCCGCCGCCGCCAAGCCCCAATGCAATTGCAATCAACAGAAAATCCAACATCCCCGAAATCCTTTCGCCTTAAAATGTCATTCGCCCTTTATCGGGCCGGGCTCACGCCCCTATACTGGGCGTCGAGCAGATCAATACAGGTGCGATAATGGCCGCAAAGGCGCATAAAAGCCAACCTTTCAACGTCGTCGTGGTCGGGCAGGCCGGTCGGCTGCAATACGAGGCGCTTCTCTTTGCCGCCTCGCTGCGCCATTTCTGCCCCGGCTTCAAAGGCCGCCTGTTCATTGCCGAGCCACAACCCGGCGCCAAATGGGCGCGCGATCCGCGCATATCCAACGGCGATGTGCTCGAAGCGTTCGACGATCTCGACGCCGAAATCCTGCCCTTTGAATCGCGCCATTTCGGGGAAACCTATCCCTATGGCAACAAGATCGAAGCCCTCACCGCCCTGCCCAAAGGTGAACCATTCGCGTTTTTCGACACCGACACACTACTGACCGGCGATCTCGCCTCGGTGCCATTTGATTTCTCTCGCCCCTCGGCCTCGCTCAAACGCGAAGGCACATGGCCAAAGATCGAACTTTACGGCCCCGGCTATTCGGCCACATGGAAATCACTCTATGACAAATTCGGGCTTGATTTCGAAAGCTCGCTCGATCTGTCGCAGCCCGATGAATACTGGAAACGCTATCTCTATTTCAACGCGGGCTTCTTCTACTATGAATGCCCGCATGTCTTTGGTGAGAAATTCCTTAAATACGCGCTCCAGATCAAGAACCACCCGCCCGAGGAAATCATCTGTCAGGAGATGACCCCGTGGCTTGATCAGGTGGCGCTGCCGCTGGTGATCCACGCGCTTGGCGGTGGCCGCGATACCCTGCCCGAAGGCTATCTCGACGGCGAAATCAGCTGCCATTACAGGCTTTTCCCGCTGCTTTATGCCCGCGAAAGCGATGCCGTGGTCAAGGCACTCCATGACGTTGCTTCGCCCAACCGGCTCAAAAAGGTGCTCAAGCAATACGACCCGATCAAACGCATGGTTTATCAGGGGCGCGGCGAAAAGGTCCGCGCGCTTTTCGATCAGAACGATCTGCCGCGCCGCGAACAGGCCATCCGCAACCGGATCAAGAAGGCCGGTTTCTGGATGCGCTGAGCCTGCACACGCCAATCTTCCGCGCCAATCTTCCACCATGTGCCCCTTCGGCAAAACATTGTTCCGCCGCACCCCACCGCGCCGAGAAGCTATTCCTTTTGCACCTCTCCGGTTGCCTGCCGCCCCGCGATTTCATAGCTTCGCGCGCAAACCGGAATGAAAGGGATGGCCACAATGGCACAAGGATTCGACACTCTACAGATTCACGCTGGCACCGAACCTGATCCAGCCACCGGCGCACGGCAGGTGCCGATCTATCAATCGACCGCCTTCGTTTTCCGTGATGCCGACCACGCGGCCAAGCTCTTCGGACTTCAGGAAGTCGGCTATATTTACTCGCGCCTGACCAACCCGACCATCTCGGCACTGGCCAACCGCATTGCAGCACTCGAAGGCGGGGCTGGTGCGATCTGCTGCTCTTCTGGGCACGCGGCACAAATCATGTCGGTCTTTCCACTGATGGGGCCGGGCAAGAATATCGTCGCTTCCACAAGGCTTTACGGCGGGACCCTCACCCAGTTCAGCCAGACGTTCAAACGCTTCGGCTGGGGCGCGCATATCGTCGATTTCGACGACCTCGCCGCCGTGGAGGCCGCGATTGACGACGATACCCGCGCGCTTTTCTGCGAAACCATCGCCAATCCGGGCGGGCATATCACCGATCTTGACGCCATCGCCGCGATTGCCGACCGCCACGGCATCCCGCTCATCGTCGATAACACCTCGGCCACGCCCTATCTTTGCCGCCCGATCGAACACGGGGCGACACTGGTGGTCAATTCGCTGACCAAATATCTCACCGGCAACGGCACAGTCACCGGCGGCGCCATCGTCGATTCGGGCAAGTTCGACTGGTCGGCGTCGGACAAGTTCCCGTCACTGTCACAGCCGGAACCCGCCTATCACGGGCTTAATTTCCATGAAACTTTCGGCCCGGCGGCGTTTACCTTCCACAGCATCGCCATCGGCCTGCGCGACCTTGGCATGACGCTGAACCCGCAAGCCGCGCATTACACGCTGATGGGCATCGAAACCCTGTCGCTCAGGATGCAAAAGCATGTCGAGAACGCACAGAAAGTGGCCGAATGGCTCGATGCGGATGAGCGCGTGGCCGAAGTGTCCTATGCGGGCCTGCCCTCTGCCCCCACCCATGAATTGATCGCGAAAATCTGCCCCGGTGGCGCGGGTGGGCTGTTCACAGCGCGGCTCAAGGGCGGCTATGACGCCTGCGTGAAGGTCGTGGACAGCCTCGAGATGTTCTCGCATGTGGCCAATCTCGGCGATACCCGCTCGCTGGTCATTCATGCGGCCTCCACCACCCACCGCCAACTCACCCCCGAGCAACAAGAGGCAGCCGGGGCCGGAGCCGATGTGGTGCGATTCTCGATCGGCACCGAAGATCCCGCCGATATTATCGCCGATCTCGATCAGGCACTTGCCAAAGCGTCCGCCTGAACGACGCAAAACCCCATATGGGGAATTCCCTCCGGCGGCCCTGTGCCGCCGGATTTTTGTTGAATCGAAAGAATTTTCCCCCATCTTTGTAAGCTAACCCCTGCCCGCCCGATGCGCCTTCGGCGGGTTGCAGCGAATTAACCGCACGCCGATGAGAGAGACTCCCATCGCGTCCGAAACAATGCTAAAGCCCCGGCAATGAAACCCAATTTTGCCCTTTCCCTCTCCGTCGAAGGTATCGGCCTTCTGCACCGGGCCTTCCCCGGCTGGAATCGCGTTGGCGAGGTTGCCCTCGATTCCACCGATCTGCCCGGCGCACTGGCCGTGCTGCGCGACACTGCGCAACAAATCAACGGTCAGGATCTGCACGCCAAACTGGTGATCCCGAACGATCAGATCAAATATCTCAACCTCGATCTCGGCATCCTGACCGAAGATCAGCGCCACGAGGCCATTCACGAAGCCCTTATCGGTGCCACCCCCTATCCTGTTGATAATCTCGTCTTTGACTGGTCGGTTGAAAGCGATCACACCCATGTTGCCGCCGTGGCCCGCGAAACGCTGGCAGAGGCGGAAGATTTCGCCATCGCCCACGGCTTCACCCCGATCAGCTTCGTGGCCATCCCGCCCGAAGGTGCCTTTTCAGGGGAGCCGTTCTTCGGCCCCAGCAAACTCGCGCCAAGCCTCTTGCCCGAAGGCGAAACCGTTCAGCGTGACATGGCCCCCATCCGGGTCACCGGCGTCGTCCGTCTGCCCGATCCCGAAGATGCTCTCGCTGACGCTGTTCCTACCGACATAACGCCCTTGGCAGGCGCTGCCAGCACCATACCCGAAAGCACGCCCGCCCCCGCAGCAGAGCCAGAATCGGCGCCCGAAACCGGCCCCGAATTGGAACCGGACCCTGCCCCTGAAAAGTCCGCCGCACCTGAAATCCAAACAGAAGAGCCGCCACACTCCGCCAACACAGAGCCACCGTTTTCCCACCATGCGCAAGAAGACACCGCAGAACCACACGCGCCAGAGGAGACGGGTCAGCAAGACGACGAGGATCAAGACGCCGAGGAGGATGCGCAAGAGGCCGATCTGCTGCACGCGTCCCTCCTCTCGGACACCCTACCCGAGCTTGACGCTCCGATCATCGCACCCCCCGGTGCCAGCGACACCGGCACAGCGCCCGCGTTCTCCACCATCCGGGCCGAGCGCGAAGCGGAAATGCCCGATGCCGCCCCCTCGCTCAGCGGGGTAAGCCGCAGCACGATTGACCTCACCGCTCCGGCCCCGTCGGTCTCTGATTTCGACGCTTTCGATGACCCCGCCGCCCCGGCAATCGAAACCACTCCCGAATCCTACAATGAAGATGACCGGCTTGATACCGATCTCCCCCTCTCGCCAACGGTTTCTGCCTCCGATGCCCCCGCCACACCGGCGCAGGACAGTCTCGATCCGGCAGAACCCAATGAAGTATCCGAGGCCCCCAGCGCCGAAAATACCGAACCGCACCGCCCCGGCCGTCTGGCCTTCATGAGCCAGCGCAGCGGCAAAATGGCCGCCGGGCTGGCCGCCTCGCTCGCCGCCCGCAATACCCGCCACGCCGAGGTCCAAGCAGAAACCCGGCCCAAAACCGGGGCCGACCGCGCCAGCGAACGCCAAAGGATGACCGTTTTCGGTGCCCGCAAGCCGGAACCGGAAACCGCGTCGGTTGGCGGAAAACGACGTTATCTCGGGCTGATCCTCACTGCGGTTTTGCTGCTCTTTCTAGCCGGCGTTGCCGCTTGGGCATCGCTTTTCATGGATGATGGGCTTGCCCGCCTCTTTGGCCCGCGTGACACTACCGTGGCCATGCTTCCGCAAGGGGCCGAGGACGAAACCAACATCGAAGGCGAAGAGGCCATGGTGCCCGAACCGCCCTCCGGCGTCACGGTCGAGACAACCTCGCGCAGCACGGCAACGCCCGCACCTGAAGCCGCGGCCACGGCGATGCCCCCGTTGGCCCAGCCGCACGCCCTCACCTCCAGCGAAGCGCAAGCGCGCTATGCCGTGACCGGCGTTTGGCAGCGCGCGCCGCAAGCACCGCAACTGCCTGATGAAACCTCGCTCGATGACCTTTACCTCACCTCGATCGACCCTTCGGTTGATGCGCAGGACGCCGTCGCCCTGCCCGCCATGGCCGCCCTCGAAACCGATTTCACGCCCGGTCGCATCGCCCCACCCGTGCCGCAGGGCGCGCATTTCGATCTTGATGACCGCGGCCTTGTGGTTGCCCGCCCCAATGGCGCGCGCAGCCCCGAGGGCTTCCTCGTCTTTGCCGGTCGCCCCGTGCGTGTGCCCCCCGCCACGCCCGACACGGTGAACCGCGAGGCACCGGAAACCACACAAACTCAGGCCGCATTGGCCGCGAAGCGCCCGAAAGCCCGCCCCGATGGTCTGATTGAAAGCAACCAGCGCAGCATGCTCGGCGGGCTAACCAACGCCGAACTGGCGACCAAGCGGCCCAAGGCCCGCCCGGCCTCGCTGATCCCCGAACCAGCGGTGCAGCCCGCCGCCGTGACAGAGGCCATCGCCGAGGCCAACACACAGCCCACCGACACACAGCCCACCGACACCCCGGCCCCGACAGCCGAGGCCGCTGCGCCAAAAATCATCGGCACCGAATTCGCCGTGGCGCAATCGCGCAAGCCAATGCCCCGGCCCAACAATTTTTCCCGCATCGTCGATCGCGCGCAGCAAGCCAAGGTTACCAAGGTCGCCGCCGCCGTGCCGCGACAGCAAAAAACCGCCCCCTCGGTCCCGTCCCGCGCCAACGTCGCCAAGGCCGCAACCGTGCGCAATCAGATCAACCTGCGCAAAATCAATCTGATCGGCGTTTACGGCAAACCCAACTCACGCCGCGCCTTGGTGCGGCTCTCGAACGGGCGCTACAAAAAAGTGAAAGTGGGCGACAGACTCGATGGCGGGCGCATCTCGGCTATCGGTGATACAGAACTGCGCTACACCAAACGTGGCCGCAACGTGATCCTGAAAATGCCCCGCGGGTAGCGGTCGGCAGGGCGCACCCCGCCAACCTGCATGTCATCTTATTGCGCAGCTTCGATCTCACCGTTGTCGATCTGCTCTTGCTCGATCGATTCAAACAGCGCCTTGAAGTTGCCCTCACCGAAACCATCATCCCCTTTGCGTTCAATGAACTCAAAGAAGATCGGCCCAATCACCGTTTTTGAGAATATCTGCAACAGAATCCTCGTCTCGCCACCGTCCACAACGCCTTCGCCGTCGATCAGGATGCCGTGTTTCTGCATCCGCTCAACCGGCTCGTCATGGTCAACGACGCGCTTGAACGACAGATCATAATAAGCTTGGTTCGGCCCCGGCATGAACTTCAGGCCGCGCGCGGCAATCTCGTCGGTGCTGTCATAGATGTTATGCGCGCCAACGGCGATATGCTGAATGCCTTCGCCATTGTATTTCTTCAGATACGCCACAATCTGCCCGGTCTCGCCCCGGTCCTCGTTGATCGGAATGCGGATCTTGCCGCACGGGCTGGTCAAAGCGCGGCTGAACAACCCGGTGAACTTGCCCTGAATGTCGAAAAAGCGGATTTCGCGGAAGTTGAACAGATCACCGTAAAACCCGAACCACTTGTCCATGTTGCCCTGAAACACGTTATGCGTCAGATGATCGAGGTAATAAAAGCCCACACCGGCAGGGTGCGCCGAACTGATCCAGTCGAACTCCGCGTTATAGGGCGATGTCTCGAAATATTGGTCGATGAAGTAAATCAACGAACCACCGATGCCGCGAATGGCCGGCACATCCATCACCTTGCCGTCGCCCTCATAAGGGTCCGCCCCCATCTTCACCGCATGGGCGAACGCATGGTCGGCATCGACCACCCGCCAGCCCATCGACGGCGCGCACGGGCCGTGCTCTTCGATAAAAGCGGCGGCATGGCTGCCCGGCTGCATGTTGATCAGATATGAAATATCGCCCTGCTGCCAAAGCTCGACCTTGCGGGTCTTGTGATTGGCGACATGGGCGAACCCCATCTTGGTGAACAAATCGCGCAGCTCCTGCGGGTCGGAATGGGCGAACTCGACAAATTCGAACCCGTCGGTCCCGGCGGGGTTTTCCTTGGAAATCGTGGCGCGTGGCGCATCATGTGGGAACGGTCCCATTGGCGTTTCTCCTGTTCTGTCCTGTTTCATGGCAAGAATACGCTCATTTCGGTGCATTTTCTGCGCGTATTGCCACGGTTCTCGCTGGAATTACGCGGCAATATCGCGCATAAACGAAAGGAAATGCGGAAACCACGCAAATGCCTGATGACATAGATTCGCGCTTGCTCGCAGCGCTGCAAAAGAACGCCCACCTCACCGCGCAGGAACTGGGCGAGATGCTTAACCTCTCGGCCAGTCAGGCCGGGCGGCGGCGGCAGCGTCTTGAAACCTCCGGCATCATCCGCGCCTATACCGCCCGGCTCGACCCGCTCAAACTCGGGCTGTCGGTGCAGGCTTTCGTGCAGGTGCAGCTTTCGACCCATGACCCGGAACAGGCCAAAAGCTTCAACCGGCTGATCGAAATCCGCCCCGAAATCACCTCCGCCTGGACCCTCACCGGCGATGCCGACCTTTTGCTGCGCATCTATGCCGAGGATCTGTTCAGCCTCAATCGCCTCATTCACGAGGTGCTCCTGCCGCATGTTGCGGTGTCGCGCGTCCATAGCCAGATCGTCATGGATCAGGTGAAGGCCGACGCGCCCTTGCCGATGTAGCGGCGGATGGACAGCTTTCTCTTTCAGGCCACGATCTATCTCGCCGCCGCCGTCGTCGCGGTGCCGCTTTCGGCACGCCTCGGGCTCGGCTCGGTGCTCGGTTATCTCGCCGCCGGAATCATCATCGGTCAGGTTCCCGGTATCGGCGCCGACGCGCAGGACCTCCAGCATTTCGCGGAATTCGGCGTGGTTATGATGCTGTTTCTCATCGGGCTAGACCTTGAACCCAAGGCGCTCTGGGCCATGCGGCATCGGCTCATCGGCCTTGGCGGGCTGCAAATTGTCATTACCACGCTCCTGATCATGGCCCTTGCCATGGCGCTTGGCCTCACGGCTGAGTCAGCACTTGCCGTCGGTCTGATCCTCTCGCTGTCCTCCACCGCCATCGTGCTGCAAACCCTGTCCGAAAAGCATCTGATGCAAACCAGCGGCGGGCGCTCCGCCTTTTCCGTGCTGCTGACACAGGATATCGCCGTTATCCCGATGCTGGCCCTGCTGCCGCTTCTGGCACTGGGCGCGCCAGTCACGCTCTTTCCTGACGGCTCAATGAATCTCGGCGGCACCGACGCTGCCACCGCCGGGCATGGCCCGTCCCTGGTCGAAGGGTTGCCCGGCTGGGGGGTCACCCTTGTCACCCTCGCCATGGTCGCCGCAATCATCCTTGCGGGCATCTACCTGACCCGCCCGCTGTTTCGCTTTATTCAGGCATCGCGCCTGCGCGAAATGTATACCGCGCTGGCATTGCTCATCGTCATCGGCATCGCTTTTGGCATGACCCTCGTCGGCCTCTCACCGGCACTCGGTGCCTTTCTGGCCGGGGTGGTGCTGGCCAACAGCGAATTCCGCCATCAGCTAGAAAGCGATCTTGAACCGTTCAAAGGCCTGCTGCTTGGCCTCTTCTTCATCACCGTCGGCGCCGGGATCGACATTTCCGCCTTCCTGCAACGCCCGGCCAATATCATCGGCCTTGCGCTCACCCTGATCGCGCTGAAAGGCGCGGTGCTTTACACAATCGGGCGTGCCTTCGGCCTTCGTCAGCGCGAGCTGTGGCTGTTCACCCTGTCGCTGGCACAGGCCGGTGAATTTGGCTTCGTGCTGATTTCGTTTTCTTTGCAACAAAGCGTGCTGCCGCCGCCAATCGCCGAAAAACTGCACCTTGTCATCGCCATGTCGATGCTGGCCACGCCGCTGCTTTTCATTCTTCATGAACTGCTGGCCCGCCGCCTGAGCGATCACAGCGATCATCTCCCTCCGGATGAGATCGACGAACAAGGCCCGGTCATCATCGCCGGAATCGGCCGCTTCGGTCAGATCGTCAACCGCTTGGTGCAATCCGCCGGCTTTCGCACCGTGGTGCTTGACCATGACATCGAAACCATCCGCCTGATGCGCCGCTTCGGCTTCAAGGGATTCTTCGGTGACCCGACTCGCCCGGAACTGCTTCAGGCCGCAGGCCTGTCCGAGGCCAGCGTGTTCGTCGTCGCGCTTGATGATCCCAAGGCCGCGCTGAAAATCGTCACTTACGTTCGCAAGCAACGCCCCGACATCTTCATCATCGCCCGCGCTCAGGACCGCCCACAGGTCTTCCGCCTCCACCGCGCCGGGGCCGACAAGATCGTGCGCGAAATGTTCGACAGCTCCCTGCGCGCCGGGCGCTATGCGCTCGAACAGATCGGCCTGTCCGAATACGAAGCCGCCGAGGCCCAGCAAGCCTTCTACACGCATGACCGCAAAGCCCTGCGCGAACTGGCCGACCTTTGGGATCCCACCATCCCTGCGGGCCACAACAAGGCCTATATCGACCGCGCGCGCGAACTTCAGAACGAGCTGGAAACCAGCCTGCTCGCCCGGCTGGACCAGACGCACGGAAGCGACGAGGGCTGATCGCCGCCACCGCAAGGGTCACGAATTCCTGACTATCCGCCCCGCCCACCGCGCGGCTAAGCTCTGTTCATCCGGCGCCTTTTGCCGGGTAGAAAAGGCATTTGAACCACTTTTTTCAGGAGTTAATTCATGATTGAGAGATATTTCATCCCGATGAAGATCGACAAGGTCAAAGGCGGCACCCGGATCAAGGGGCAGTTCATCGTCAACGGCGAAGTCACCGTCAGCGATGACACCCCGCCGAAACGGGACAAGCCGCCCATTCACATCGAAATCCCCGATCTGTTTTACGAACTGAAGTGGATCGCATGGCCCGGATCGCCAAGTGCCGCCTTTGGCAAAGGCGCGGGCTATGAAGTGGTCTCGCCCGATGATCCAAGCTACCCGCCGCCGCGAAGATAACCGCCCAAACGCCCAAGGCGCTCGAACCAACCTCACAGCGCCTTGGGCAATACACTCAAAGCGGCCGGGTCGGGCCGGTCCAGCATGGCAAGAAGTGTCGTAATACGCGCCCGACAGCGCGCCCCGTCCCAATCCGGGCCGATCAACGCCTCCACCGCAGCACCGTGCCGCAACACCAGCCGCCGCCACTGGTGCAGGGCCAAGAACCGCAACACCGCGCGCTTCATCGCGTCTTCTGTTTTCGCCGCCGAAAAGGCAAGCGCGCGGTCAAGCGCATCGCAAAGCCTCGCATAAGAAGCAACCAGATCCTCCGGCATGATCGCGGCCCTTGCCCAATCCGGCAGCGCGCCCGCTTGCGCGTCCCACGCAAGAATGCTCGCCGGCAATCCCGCGGCGTCCCCCGGCAAAAGCGCCACCCGCGCACCAAGCTGAATCAGCCCCGGCTCATCCAGCGCCTGCACCGCCTCCGCCGTCGGCCCGACCAGAATATGCCAACGCGCCGGTTGGGCGATCGTCGCTCCATAAACCCGTTCCGCCACCGATTGCGTCAGCGTCCGGCCATGCGCCGTCAGCCGGTAAACCGATACCCGCCCATCGCGCTCCGAGGTGATCCAGCCATCGCGCCGCAGCCGGTGAATAGCCACCCGCAGCGCCTCTGGCCGGATGCCCAGCGGCTCGGTCAGTCTGGAAAGCACCGGCCCCGGCAGCCGCCCGTCTCCGGCCTGCGCCAGATCGCCCAGAATGGTCACGATCAATGACCAGGTCTTAAGCGGCCCGCAGCCCAGCAGGGCATCCAGAACCTCTTGATAGGGCGTTGGTTTCCTGTCACGCATGGGTGTCATTCATAACATCCACTCGCGCTCGCGTGTAGGGCCAACCATCCCCCATCCGTTCAAAATGCGTTCATCGTCAGCAATTCGTATTCCGCGACCTTGTCACCATCCTGATTGGTCAGCGTCACATGCCAACGCACCTCGCCATACTCTTCGTTGCGGGGGGTCTTGGCCTTCACGCTCAGCCGCACAGCAATCGAATCGCCCGCCTCGACCGGCTTCATAAAGCGCAGGTTATCCAGCCCGGTATTGGCCAGCACCGGCCCCTCATCCGGCTCCACGAAAAGCCCCGCCGCAAAGCTGATCAGCAGATACCCATGCGCCACCCGGCCCGGAAAGAACGGGTTCCGCTTCGCCGCGGCGTCATCCATATGGGCATAAAACGTATCACCGGTGAACTGCGCGAAATGCTCGATGTCATCGAGTGTAATCTCGCGCGATTTCGTGTGCAGCGTCTCGCCAATCGCCAAGTCGCCGTATTTCTTGGTGAACGGATGCACCCCGGTGTCGATCTCCTTGGCACCCGGCACCCAGCGCCCGCCAATCGCGCTCAGAATATCCGGGCTGCCCTGCACGGCGGTGCGCTGCATGTAATGCATAACACCGCGCACCCCGCCCAGCTCCTCACCGCCTCCGGCGCGCCCCGGCCCGCCATGCACCATATGCGGCATCGGCGCGCCATGCCCGGTACTCTCCGCCATGCTGTCGGCGTTGTTGATGTAAATCCGCCCGTGCCACGCGCCCGCGTCCAGCACAACCTGCCGCGCCACATCACCATCGCGCGTAATCAGCGACGTCACCAGCGACCCACCGCCGCGATTGGCAAGCTGCGTGGCATGATCCAGATCGCGATACCCCATCACCGTGGACACCGGCCCAAAGGCTTCCGTATCATGCACCCTTTGCGCCGCGTCCGGGTCAGTGCAATGGAACAACAAAGGTGAAACAAATCCCCCCTTGCCCCCCATCGGCAAATCCGCCGGATCACCATAAACCAGCGCGCATTCACTCCCAATCAGCGCCGCCTTCTCCAGCACATCCGCCTTCTGCTCGGCCGAGACAAGCGCACCCATCCGCGTCGCCGCGTCGCGCGGATCGCCAATCACCAGCTTCGACAATCGCTTGCCCAGCGCCTCTATTACCGGCTCAACCACGCCCTCGGGCGCGATAATCCGCCGGATCGCCGTGCATTTCTGCCCGGCCTTCACGGTAATCTCGCGCACCACTTCCTTGATGAACAGATCAAACTCGCCACTCCCCGGCGTCACATCCGGCCCAAGGATCGACGCGTTAAGACTGTCCTGCTCGGCCATGAACCGCACCGCATTGTCCAAAATCGCGTCGCGCCCGCGCAAACTGCGCGCCGTCGCCGCCGAGCCGGTAAATCCCACCACATCCTGCGCGCCCAGCTGGTCAAGCATATCGCCCAAGCCCCCGGCCACGAATTGCAGCGCACCTTTGGGCAGAATACCGCTTTCCAGCATCAGCCTGACCGCAAGCTCGGTCACATAACACGTCGCCGTGGCTGGCTTCACGATCGCCGGAACCCCGGCCAGAATGGCGGGGGCGAGCTTCTCTAACATCCCCCAAACCGGGAAGTTGAACGCGTTGATATGCACCGCCACGCCCTGCAACGGGGTGCAGACATGCTGCCCCATAAAGCGCCCCTCGCGGCCAAACTGCTCTAGCCCGCCATCAAGGTAAATCTGCCCATCCGGCATCTCGCGCCGCCCTTTGGAGGCAAACACGAACAACGTGCCGATCCCGCCATCAATATCGAACGCGTGATCGCTCTGCGTCGCCCCGGTGGCAAAGGAAATATCATAAAGCGCCTGCTTGTGTTCGGTCAGGTAAAGCGCCAGCGCCTTCAGCATCCTTGCGCGGTCGTGAAAGGTCAGCGCCCTAAGCGCCGGGCCGCCCACATCGCGCGCATAGGCCAGCATCGCCCCGGTATCCAGCGCCGCATTCCCGGCCTCTGCAATCACTTCACCGGTGATCGCGCTGGCAATCGGGCGCGCCCCGCCCCCGGTGCCTGCCACGCGCCTGCAACAAAACTCTCGATCCTCTGCACAGCCATTTGCCTGTCTCCTCCCGAATCCGTCACCCGCTTCATTTTGCCCGAAATATCCCGGGGGTGCGGGGGCTGGCCCCCGCTCATACCTGCGTGCGGGGGCTGGCCCCCGCTTATTCCTGCGTGCGGGGGCTGGCCCCCGCTCATACCTGCGTGCGGGGGCTGGCCCCCGCTCATACCTGCGTGCGGGGGCTGGCCCCCGCTCCCGGCTGATGGCACGCGCATACCCCTCTTTTATTGACCAACCGTTCGGTTTATGCAAGACCAACCACAGCAAACCGGCTTTGAGGGGGAGAGACTCATGAGCGAAACCGTGCTCACCACCGATCATGGCAATTGGGTGGAAATCACCCTCAACCGCCCGGACAAACTCAACTCTTTCAACGAAGAAATGCACCTCGCCCTGCGCGCCGCCCTGCAAACCGCGCGCGACAGCGCCAAGCGCGCCGTGCTGCTCACTGGCGCGGGGCGCGGCTTCTGCGCCGGGCAGGATCTCGGCAACCGCGACCCGCGCAAGATGGACGGCCCCCCGATCTCGGCGCCACAGTGCGCAATTTCTGGGCGCCCCTCGTGCGCCAGATCCGCGCGCTCGACTGCCCGGTGATCTGCGCCGTCAACGGCGTCGCCGCCGGGGCTGGCTCTTCGGTGGCACTGGCCTGCGATATTGTCCTCGCCGGGGAAAGTGCGAAGTTCATCCAATCCTTCTCCAAGGTCGGCCTGATCCCCGACACCGGCGCAAGCTGGCACCTCACCCGGCTCTTGGGCGAAGCCCGCGCCAAGGGGCTGGCGCTCACCGCCGAGCCATTGCCCGCCGCGCGCGCCGCCGATTGGGGGCTGATCTGGAAAGCCCTGCCCGATGATGCGCTGATGGACGAAGCCCGCGCCATGGCGGCGCGCTTTGCCGAAGGGCCGACCTTCGGCTATGCCAGCACCAAGCGCGCCATCACCGCCGCTGCCACCAACTCGCTTGATGCCCATCTCGAGCTAGAGGCCGATCTGATGAAAGCCTGCGGCGAAAGTGCCGACTATGCCGAAGGCGTCGCCGCCTTCCTTGATAAACGCGCGCCGGAGTTCAAAGGCAAATGACCCCGAAGGAACGCGCCGAAAAATCCGCCGCCGCGATGTGGGCCGATGACAATGCCTCGAAATGGTTCGGCATGGAAATTACCGAGATAGACGAAGGCCGCGCCGTGCTCGAACTCACGGTCGAGCCGCATCATTGCAACGGCCACGGCATCTGCCACGGCGGTGTCACCTTCGCGCTGGCCGACAGCGCCTTCGCCTTTGCCTGCAATTCGCGCAACCAATCGACCGTGGCGCAACACAACCTGATCTCATATCTCGCCCCCGGCCATGCCGGTGACCGCCTGCGGGCCGAAGCGGTGGAGCTTTCACAGCAGGGTCGCTCGGGCATATATGATATCAAGGTGAGCAATCAAAACGGCCACGCCATCGCCGAATTTCGCGGCTTTTCGCGCGCCATCAAAGGCCAGCTATTCGAGGAATGAGCTTCATGAGGAGGAAACCATGAAAGACCTGACACCCGCCAAATCCGATCTCGACCCGATCGAGATTGCCTCCATCGACGAAATTCGCGCGCTTCAGCTCAAACGCCTCAAATGGTCGCTGCGCCACGCCTATGACAACGTGGCGATGTATCGCCAGCGTTTCGATGAAGCAGGCGTTCACCCCGACGATCTGCAATCGCTCGCCGATCTCGCTAAATTTCCGTTCACCTACAAGACAGACCTGCGTGACAACTACCCGTTCGGCCTCTTCGCCGTGCCCCGCGAGGAAATCATCCGGGTTCATGCTTCCTCCGGCACCACCGGCAAACCTACCGTTGTCGGCTATACCCGCAACGATATCGACACATGGGCCAGCCTCGTCGCCCGCTCGATGCGCGCCTCGGGCACCCGGCCCGGCGATCTGGTGCATGTGGCCTATGGCTACGGCCTCTTCACCGGCGGGCTGGGCGCGCATTACGGGGCTGAAAAACTGGGCTGCACCGTGGTGCCGATCTCCGGCGGGATGACCGAACGGCAGGTTACCCTCATTCAGGATTTCAAACCCAGCACCATCATGGTGACACCCTCCTACATGCTCAACATCCTTGAAGCGTTCCAACACCACGGCCTTGATCCGCGCGCCTGTTCGCTTGATGTCGGCATCTTTGGCGCCGAGCCGTGGACCAATGCGATGCGCAAAGAGGTTGAGGATGCCTTCGACATGCACGCCGTCGATATCTACGGCCTCTCGGAAGTCATGGGGCCGGGCATTGCCAATGAATGCGTCGAAACCAAGGATGGCCTGCACGTCTGGGAAGACCATTTCTACCCCGAGGTAATCGACCCGGAAACCGGCGACGTGCTGCCCGATGGCGAAATGGGCGAACTGGTCTTTACCACGCTCACCAAGGAAGGCTTGCCAATGGTGCGCTACCGCACCCGCGACCTTACCCGCCTTCTGCCCGGCACCGCACGCACCATGCGCCGGATGGAGAAAGTCACCGGCCGCTCGGATGACATGATCATCCTGCGCGGCGTCAATGTCTTCCCGACCCAGATCGAAGAACAGGTTCTGAAATGCGCCGGTCTCGCGCCCTATTTTCAGCTTGAACTGGTGCGCGACAACCGGATGGACGCAATGATCATCCATGCCGAATGCACCCCCGAACAAGCCTCCGATGACGCCCGCGCCGCCTCGGCGCGTGAACTGGCACATCACATCAAATCCATCGTCGGCGTCTCAACCAAGATCGAAGTGCATCCCGAAGGCGGGGTCGAGCGCAGCCAAGGCAAGGCGCGCCGCGTCGTCGATCACCGCCCGAAGGAGTGACCGATTGGCCCGAACAATTGCCAAGGACCACGGAGAAAAGCGCGCCCAGATCCTCAAATCGGCGGCCAAAGTCTTTGCCAACAAAGGCTTTGACCGTGCTTCGATGAGCCTCCTTGCCGCCGAGTGCGGCATCTCCAAAGCCAATATCTACCACTATTACGAAAGCAAGGACGCGCTGCTTTTCGATGTGCTTGACAATTACCTCAGCACGTTGCGCGACCGGGTCTGCGGCATTGATCTGACCGGCAAACCGCCCGAAGCGGCACTGCGCGAAACCGTGCTGCAAATCCTGCTCGCCTATCAGGGCGCGGACGATGAACATCGCGTCCAAGGCTCCGGCCTTGCCGCGCTACCGCAAGCCCAACAAAGCGTGTTGCGCGCCTATCAGCGCGATATGGTCCGGCACCTGTCGTCGATCCTCGCCGCCAACGCCCCGGCGCAGTTTGAAAATGCGCCGGATAAACTGCGCGCCACCACCATGTCGGTTTTCGGCATGTTGAACTGGTTTTACATGTGGAACCCCGGTGCCGACGCGCCCGCCCGCCACGCCTATGCGCGCCATATCAGCGACCTCACCCTCGGCGGCCTCGGCGCGCTCTGACACTTGCGTCATTTCGGCGGGTTCTTGCCGCACGGCTAGCGACGGAACCAAGCGCTTCCTACGTATTACGAATACGACCAACACCCGCGCACTGAAATGCGCGGGCCCAAAAACACGAGAGGACAATCGAGATGAAAAACATTGCATTGGCCGCCAGCCTTGCCACGACCCTTGCCGCCATCGCCCCGATGGCTCAGGCCGATCCCGCTGTTGGCTTTGGCCTTTCCTACGTCTTTGGCGGCAATACCGGTGGCGATGTTGCCGTCGGCGCGCGGGTCTTTTCCGACGACACCAAGCAAAACGCCGTCGCCTCGCTCGGGCTTGACTACAAGATCAACTCCGGCAGTTGGCGTCCCAATGTCGGGGCCGCGTGGCTCGACAACAACGTTTATGGTGATCTGAGCATCGGCTACGATCTCGGCGCGCGCGGCATCGACTTCGGGGCCGGTCTTGGCGGCTGGAGCAAGTTCTAAATACGCTCAAGCACCTGCCCATCACCATGCGCCCGCCCACAGGCGGGCGCATCTTGCGCCACCCGCCTCTTATTTCGGCGGCTGCAACCCGTTGCGTTTCAGCGCCGCTCCGGCCTGCGCTGCCCAGTCGCTCTGCATATCCGCACCGCTGCGATGCCGCAGGCCCATCGCCTTGGTCGCCTCGAACCGCCCGCCGGTGCCAAAACTCGCCGTAACGCGCGGCCACCAATACCCGACACTGGCTTGCAGGCTCTCGCCCCGGCTCTCGCTCATCAACCGCGCGATCCCCTCTTCGGCCAATTCCGCATGGCGCGCCTCCACCGGGGCCACCGCCCGGAACGCTTCGGCCAGCGGTTGATAGCTCACCTTCTGGAAATCCTCCAACTGAACCCCGACGGCAAGCCCCATCAACAGGTTCATCGTAACCGCATCGCCCCACCCGGCCAGCGGATAGTTGAACACCGCAAGGCGCATGTCATGCTCGCTGCGGGTGGCGCCAATATCGGCGTCGCGTGGCAGGCGCTCGGTCCATGGGTGGTGATTGGCATAGCGGGTCTCGTCCACGCCGAAATCACTCATGACATTCAATACCTTATGGGCATTGTCGGTTTTTTCCAGCGTGATCTTCGCCGCCGCGATCCGCTCCTTGATACCGGGGCCAAGGTTGATCGCATCGGCAAACCCCGCCGCCCCGGCCAGCTCGCTATCCACGAAAGTGGCCATCAGCTTTAGCAACTCCGCACGATAGCGTGGCGGCACGTTGGCCGGGCTGGTCAGCATCCCGCCTTCAGCCAGATAATCCTCAATGCTCATCTCGTCGTCCATTGCACCCGCCTCCCTTGGCTCATTGCCCAAGCTCATTGATCGTAATCGACAACCACCCGGTCCGTCACCGGATAGGACTGGCACGACAGGACATAGCCCTTCTCGACCTCGTAATCCTCCAGCGCGTGATTGGTGAGCATCTCGACCTCGCCCTCAATCACCCGGCAGCGGCAGGTCGAACAAACCCCGGCCTTGCAAGCATAGGGCGCGTCCATCGCGTTGGCCCGCGCCGCGTCCAGCACGCTGACATCCTTTGACGTGGTGATCGTCTGCGTCGATCCATCAAGCGTCACGGCGATCTCGGCCTGATTGGCCGCCTTGCCCGCCTCCTTCGATTTCACCCGCGCCTTCAACCGCCCCGGCTGCGCGCTGGCAAAGAGCTCGAACTTGATCTGCGCATCGCTCAGCCCATGCTCACGCAGCGCCTTGGCAATGCCCAGCATCATCGGCTCCGGACCACAGATGAACGCCATGTCAACGCTCTCAATGTCGATCCATGTGCGAAAAAGCTGGGCGCATTTCTCCTCCGTCACCATGCCGGTGAACAGGTCGATCTCCTGCGCGTCCTGCTCCAGCACATGCACCACCGACAACCGCCCAAGATAGAGGTTCTTCAAATCCTCAAGCTCCTCGCGGAACATGATCGAACTCACGCCCTTGTTGGCATAAACCAGCGTGAAGCTCGACGTTGGTTCCGCCTCCAGCACCGTCTTGATGATCGACAGCACCGGCGTGATACCCGACCCACCCGCAAAGCCCAGATAGTTCCGCCCCACCGCCGGGTCGAGCGGCGCATGAAAGCCCCCCATCGGCGGCAGCGCCTCAAGCACATCGCCCACCTTCAACTCTTCATTGGCAAAGGTCGAAAACGCACCGCCATCGACCCGCTTGATACCGACCTGCACCTTGCCCTCGTGAACGCCTGCGCAGATCGAATAGGACCGGCGCAACTCCTCACCGCCGAAATCGCGCCGGAAGGTCAAGTATTGCCCCTGAATAAAGCGGAAATCCTCGGGCTTGCCGGGTTCCAGCGTCAGCACCACCGCATCGCGGATCGTGCGGTGAATATCCGTCACCTTCAATTCGTGAAACCGCGCCATAAACCTCTCCTCAGATGCACTTGAAATAGTCGAACGGCTCAAGACAGCTCCGGCAGCGCCATTGCGCCTTGCACGGGGTAGAGCCAAACGCGCTGATCATTTCCAGGTCAGTCCCACCGCATTGCGGGCATTTCTCCGGCCCGCCCGCCGCCTGCGGCGGGGCAATGCCGAATTTCTCCAGCTTCGCACGCCCCTTCTGCGAAAGCCAATCCGTCGTCCAGGCTGGCGAAAGCTTGCGCTTCAACTCAAGCTTCTCAATGCCATGCCCGCGCAACGCGCGCTCGATCTCCAGATTGATGATACTGGTCGCCGGGCAGCCGGAATAGGTCGGCGTCACCGTCACCTGCAACGTATCGCCCTGCCAGTCCACACCCCGGATAATGCCCAGATCAACCAGACTGATCACCGGGATTTCCGGGTCCGGCACATCGTCCAGCCACTCCCATATCTGCTCTGCGCTCGGCTGCATGGCTGTTACCAACTCGCTCCGGGATAGGCCCGCTGCAGCCATTGCATCTTGCTCAGCATATGGCCCAGATGCTCGCTATGCATCCGCCCCGTGCGCCCGCCCGAATGGGCAAAACGGTCTTCGGGAAGGGTCAGCGTCGCCTCGCCCATCACTTGCGAAAGCCGCGCATCATAAGCATCCCGCAGCGTCGCCGGATCGGGCGCAACCCCGGCCTTGGCCAGCGCCGCATCCACCGCGTCGCCCTCGAACATCTCGCCCGCGTAAGGATAAAGCAGATCAAGCGCCGCCTGCATCCGATTATGGCTTTCCTCGGTGCCGTCGCCCAACCCGATCACCGTGTCGCCCGAGCGTTCCACGTGATAGGCCGCTTCCTTGGCCGCCTTCTCGGCAATCTCCGCCACCCGCGCCTCAGAAGAGCCTTGCAGCGCGTCCAGCATCAACACATGCCATGCGTCAAACAGGAATTGCCGCATCATCGTCTGCCCGAAATCACCATTCGGTTGCTCAACCAGCAACACACTACGGAAATCCCACGCATCGCGCAAAAACGCCAGATCATCCGCCGAGCGCCCCTTGCCTTCCACCTCACCGGCAAGGCCAAGCCAAAGCTGCGTCTGCCCGATCAGGTCAAGCGCGGTATTGGCCAGCGCAATATCTTCCTCAAGCACCGGCGCACGCCCGCACCATTCCGAAACCCGGTGGCCAAGCACAAGCGTGTTGTCCCCCATCCTGAGCAGGAACTCGAAAAGATCGGCGCTCATCACATCGCCCCCACATCGTCGGGAATATCGAAAAAGGTCGGATGGCGGTAAATCTTGCTCTCCGATGGCTCGAACAGCGGGCCTTTCTCGCCCGGTGCGGTGGCCACGATATGACGCGCCTCAACCACCCAGATCGACACGCCCTCGTTGCGCCGGGTGTAAACGTCGCGCGCATTCTTCACCGCCAATTCCGCATCCGGCGCGTGCAGGCTGCCGACATGGCGATGGCTCAGCCCGTGCTGGCCACGGATGAACACTTCCCAAAGGGGCCATTCGTTTTTCATGTCATGCTCTCCCTATTCCGCCGCAACCTTGCGCGCGGCCCGCTTGCGGCCATGTGCCAACAGCCCGTCACGCACCCACGCCCCGTCTTCCCAAGCGGCAATACGGTCGTTGAGCCGTTCTGTGTTGCACGGGCCTTTGCCCTTGATCACGTTGAAAAACTCCGCCCAGTCCGGCTCAGAGAAGTCATAACCGCCCTTCTCTTCATTCCATTTCAGGTTCTCGTCCGGCACCTTGAGGCCAAGGTAGTCGGCCTGTGGCACGGTCTGATCGACAAACCGCTGGCGCAGCTCGTCATTGGTATCGACCTTGATTTTCCACGCCATGCTCTGCGCCGAATGCACCGATTCCTTGTCGCTCGGCCCGAACATCATCAACGACGGATACCAGAACCGGTTCAGCGCATCCTGCGCCATGCGCTTTTGCGCCTCTGTGCCCTTCACCATCTTCATCAGGATGTCATAGCCTTGGCGCTGATGAAAACTCTCTTCCTTGCAAATCCGCACCATCGCGCGGGCATAGGGGCCATAAGAGGTCCGCTGCAACGGCACTTGATTCATGATCGCCGCGCCATCAACCAACCAACCAACCGCGCCCATATCCGCCCAGGTCAGCGTCGGGTAATTGAAGATCGACGAATACTTCATCTTCCCCGAAAGCAGATCCTCGGTCAGTTGATCGCGGCTGATCCCCAGCGTTTCAGCCGCGCAATAAAGGTAAAGCCCGTGGCCCGCCTCGTCCTGCACCTTGGCCAGCAGGATCGCCTTGCGCTCCAGCGTCGGCGCACGGGTGATCCAGTTGCCCTCCGGCAGTTGCCCGACAATCTCCGAATGGCCGTGCTGGCCAATCTGGCGGATCAGCGTCTTGCGGTATTCCTCGGGCATCCAGTCCTTCGGCTCGATCCTGATATCAGCGTCGATCTTGTCCTGAAACGCCGCTTCCTGCGGGCTCATCTCGTCGCGGGTTTTCACAGCTTTCCCGCTCGACTTGACCATTTGTGCATACATCGTGCCTCTCCTCAGACCCGTTCCAGAATAAGGGCAGCCCCCTGCCCGACGCCCACGCACATCGTGCAAAGCGCATATTTTCCGCCCGTCCGCTTCAACTGATACGCCGCCGTCAGAACCAGACGCGCGCCCGACATGCCAAGCGGATGGCCAATGGCGATTGCCCCGCCATTAGGGTTAACATGGGGTGCATCATCGGCCACGCCAAGCTCTCGCAACGTCGCCAGCCCCTGACTTGCAAACGCCTCGTTCAATTCGATCACGTCCATTTGCTCGATACTCAGCCCGGCGCGCGCCAAAACCTTGCGGCTGGCCGGCACCGGCCCGACCCCCATAACCCGTGGCGCGACTCCCGCTGCCGCCATACCAACGATCCGCACCATCGGTTGCAGCCCGCCTCGCTTCATCGCCGCCTCGTTGGCAATCAGCAACGCCGCCGCGCCATCATTGACGCCGCTGGCGTTGCCCGCCGTCACGCTTTTATCGGGGCCGTTCACGCCTTTGAGATTGCCCAGCTTTTCAACGCTGATACCGGGGCGCGGGTGTTCATCGGTATCCACGATCACCGGCTCACCCTTGCGTTGTGGCACGCTCACCGGGGTGATCTCGTCTGCGAAAATGCCCGCCTCCTGCGCCGCCGCCCAGCGTTCTTGCGAACGCACGGCAAAGGCATCCTGATCTTCGCGGCTCACGTTATAATCGGCGGCCACGTTGTCCGCCGTCTGCGGCATCGAATCTATGCCATGCGCCGCTTTCATCTTCGGATTGACAAACCGCCAACCGATCGTCGTGTCGTAAACCGCGTTGGCCCGCGTGAACGCACTCGTGGCCTTTGGCATCACGAACGGCGCGCGGCTCATGCTCTCCACGCCACCGGCGATACACATGTCATAATCGCCCGCCCGGATCGCCCGCGCGGCCAACCCCACGGCATCCATGCCGCTGGCGCACAGCCGGTTAACCGTTACCCCCGGCACTTCCACCGGAAAGCCCGCCAAAAGCGCCGCCATCCGCGCCACGTTGCGGTTATCCTCGCCCGCCTGATTGGCACTGCCGTAAATCACATCGTCAAGGCTGGCCCAGTCCACGCCGGGGTTGCGCTCTTTCAGCGCCGCCATCGGAATTGCCGCCAAATCATCGGCCCGCACGCCGCTCAGCGCCCCGCCATAGCGTCCAATCGGTGTTCTTGTGGCATCACAGATATATGCGTCGGTCACGCGCGCCCTCCTTCTATCGGGTTACTCCTAATACCCGACCGCATGGTCGGTCATATGCCCCGGATCGATTCGGAGCAAGTCTTTTGTTACCTATCACCGGAAAACATACTAATTCTTGTAACACATCAAATATCACCGAAATCCCCATGTCGCCCCTTGCCCCCGGCAAAGCGCGCCGCGCCCGCAGCACCTTCCTCGGCAAACATCGCCTTGCTCTGCGCCCACTCGGCCTGCAACGCCGCGCGCTGGCTTAGCCCCGCTTGCGCCCTGGCCGATGCGCGATCCGCGCGCAAACAGCCCTGCGGGAACCGCGCAATCTCCTGCGCCAGCGCCTCTGCCTTGGCGCGCGCCTGCCCCTCGGGCACCACATATTCGCACAAACCGATGCGCAGCGCCTCCTCGGCACTCACCTTGCGCCCGGTCAGGATCAAATCCATCGCCCGCCCCTCGCCCACAAGGCGCGGCAGGCGCACGGTGCCACCATCAACCAGCGGCACGCCCCAGCGGCGGCAATAAACCCCCATGAACGCGCTTTGCGCCATCACCCGCATATCCGCCCAAAGCGCCAGTTCCATGCCGCCAGCAACCGCCGGCCCTTCCACCGCCGCAATCACCGGCTTCGACAGCTCCAGCCGCGACGGCCCCATCGGCCCCTGCACAGGCCCCTCATCGGGAAATTCGAGCCGCTCAACCATGCCTGAACCGAGCGCCGCATCCACCGTCTTGAGGTTCCAACCCGCGCAAAACGCGCCGCCCTCCCCCCATAGCACCGCAACCCGCGCGTCGTTATCCGCCTCGAAGGCCAAAAACGCCTCATAAAGTGCCTTGGCAACGGCCATATCTACCGCGTTCTTCGCCTCCGGCCGCGCCTGAATAACGGTCCAGACAGCGCCCGCCTTCTCGACCCTGACTGTCATTTACCGCCCCCTTGCGCCATTGGTCCGCAAAAGGAATTCTGCCCCTTTCAGGCAGCAAACGCCACATCCAAGATTGATTTTATCGGCCAACCGCCGCCGACCGGTTCAGCAGCCGCGCAGCCGCCACGCCGCCACGGCCTGCCCCGGCAGAATCGCCGCACAGCGCGCATAGCGCCCGGCAAACCGCCCCGGTGCGGCGGCCAACCGCCACGCCCATTCCATCGCAAATGCGCGCACCAAGCGCGGTGCCCGCATCTGTGATCCAGCCAGAAAATCCAAACCCGCCCCGATTGATGCAAACCCGACATCCGGCAATCTTTCCCGCCCCCGCGCCGCCAGCATTTCCTGCTTCGGTGCGCCAAGCGCCAGAAAAACCAGCCGCGCGCCCGATGCCTCGATCCGCCCGAACACCTTTTCCGCCCCCGGCCCGCTTGGGTCAAACCCCATCGGCGGCGCAATCTCCGCCACGATCTCCAACCCCGAAGCCCGCCGCCCAAGCGCCAAGGCCGCCGCGCGCAGGCTTTCGGGCGTCGAGCCCACCAACGCCACCGGCACGCCTTCTTGCGCCGCCAACTCCGCCAGCGGCACCACCATGTCCGAGCCGGGCACCAATGAAACGCCCCGCCCGGCCAGCTTTGAGAGCCAGACAATCGGATTGCCGTCCGCCACGATAAAATCCTGCGCCACATAGGCCGCCCGAAACGCATCGTTTGTCCGCAGCTTCACCAGATGGTCAAGGTTGATCGTCGCCAGCGCGAACCCTTCGCGCGCGCGCAAGCGTCCTCGCGCCGCCGCAATCAACGCCGCCGCATCGGGCATATTCACCCGGATCACCTCTACCCCAATGCGAAATTCCATAGCCCCGGCCTATTCTGGATTCGTACCTTCGATCATGGCACAATCTTCTGTCACAAATTCATGGCACAATTGTGGAAAAACAACCACTTTCGTTCATATCTGCCAAAGTATTGACACGTTTAGGTGGTCTGGAGGCCCCGACAAGAATGACAAGAGCGACGCCAATGCGCCCACCCCGTCTGCCCAACGCTCGGCTCTCCCGCCGGACGCATGAGAATGCCTTATGGGTGCTCTCATGAAAGCAGTTGTGCTTATTGGTTGCGGCTTCGTTGCCGATCTATACATGGCAGGTCTCGCCACTTTCCCCGAAATCAGGGTCAAAGGCGCGTTCGATCATGATCCCGCGCGCCTCAAGGTCTTCGCCGCCCATTGGTCGATTCCCGCCTTCGAAACCCTTGAAGCCGCGCTTTCCAGCGATGCGCTGGTGCTCAACCTCACCAACCCCGCCGCGCATGAAGCAATCAACCGCGCCGCGCTTGAGGCAGGCCGCAACGTGTTCTGCGAAAAGCCGATGGCGCTCACCCTGCAAGCCGCGCAAAGCCTTGTCACGCTTGCACAATCGCGCGGATTGCAACTCGCCTCCGCGCCCTCTTCGGTGCTCGGCGAAGCCGCGCAAATCCTGATCAAGGCCGCACGCGGTGGCCGCATCGGCACCCCGCGCCTCACCTATGCCGAGCTTGACGATGGCTTCATCCCCCAAGCCCCGGTAGAACACTGGCGCTCCGCCTCCGGCGCGCCATGGCCGTTTGAGGATGAATTTCGCACCGGCTGCACGCTGGAACACGCGGGCTACTCCCTCTCGTGGCTGATTGCGGCCTTCGGGTCCGTCACCCGCGTCATCGCCGCCAATGCTGAAACCCTGCCCGACAAACGCGGCATTTCCGGCACCCCGGATTTCTCTGTGGCCACGCTGTTTTTCGAACATGGCCCACCCGCGCGGCTGACCTGCTCCATTACCGCGCCTCATGATCACCGCATTCGCATCATCGGCGATAATGGCTATCTTGAAGTCAAAGAAGTCTGGAACAACGCCGCGCCGGTCCGATTCCACCGTCGATTCCGCATCCGCCGCCGCCTGATCGAGCACCCTTTCGGCAAGCGCCTGCGCGCCATGAGCCAAACTCACCCCAAGATCAAACGCTCCGGCGCGGCGGCAATGAATTTCGCACTCGGTCCGGCGGAAATGCTGGCGGCCATCGCCGTGGGCCGCGAAAGCCGCCTCGCGGGCGCATTTGCCCTGCATTTGACCGAAGTGACCCTCGCCATCCAATCCGGCGCGGTTGAAACTCATATCACATCGCGCTGCAAACGGATGGAGCCGATGCCATGGGCGTAATCCTGATTACCGGCGCGGCGGGTTTCATCGGTCGCGCCACGGTTTCCGCCGCCCATGCGCGCGGCCATCAGGTCCGCGCCCTCATCCGTTCTCCGGATGATTTTCCCAGCGATGTCAGCACCTTCCGCACTGATCTCGCCCAACCAACCGCCACACTCAGCGATGCGCTTACCGGCGTCGATGCGGTGATCCACTGCGCCGCCGCGCTCTCGTCCGATCCCGCCATCTGGCAACGCGACACCGTGCAGGCAACCCAAAACCTGCTTACCGCCTTGCGCCGCACGGCCCCCACGCGCGCCTTGTCCTGCTCAGCTCCATCGTCACCTATGACGCCGACGCCACCGCTATCACCGAGGCCACAGCGCCCGATCCACAGCCGCTGTCCCGCGATGGCTACACCCAATCCAAACTGGCGCAGGAAGCCTTGCTCACCGGGCTGGCCAACCCCTATTGGATCGCCCGCCCCGGCGCCGTCTTCGGCCCCGGCAGGGCGTGGAACACGCATCATCTCGGCCCGCGCCTTGGCCCGCTCCTCCTCCTGCTGGGCCGGGGGAGCAGCCCATCATCGACGTGGCCTCCTGCGCCGATGCCCTTGTGCGCGCTGCCGAAACGCCCCCGTCGGCGGCAAACACACTCATCCTCACCGCCTCCGATCTGCCCACCCCGCGCGCCTATCTGCGCGCGCTCGGCCCCGCCGCCCCGCGCCTTGTCCTGCCGCTGCCGTGGCGCGCGCTGGGCACCCTTGGCCGCCTGCTCTCGCCCATTCCCGGCCTTCCCGGCCTTCTGCGCCCACGCATCCTGCGCGCCCGCATGGCCCCAAAACGCTATGACAATTCCGCCGCCATCACGGCTCTCGGCTGGCACCCCGCGCCATGGCAAACAGCCCTTCACGAGGCGCTGCAATGACCCTGCGCGTCGCATATCTTACCGGCGAATACCCCCGCGCCACCGATACCTTCATCCAGCGCGAGGTCGCCGCCCTGCGCGCCCATGGCCTCGATATTCACACCTGCTCGATCCGCCGCACCGGGGTTGAACATCATGTCGGCGAAGAACAACGCACCGAGGCCGCGAACACCTTTCATGTGCTGGCGGCCGCCAAACACCCCCTGCGCCTTATATCCGCGCATTTTCAGTCGCTTACCCGGTCCCCCGCCCGCTATTTCCGAACCCTGTCGCTGGCCTTGCGCACCTCCCCCGGCGGTCTAAAGGCCACCGCTTACCAGCTCATCTATTTCGCCGAAGCCGCCGTTCTTGCCCGCCACCTGCACGCCATCCGTGCCCAGCATCTGCACAACCACATCGCCAAATCGTCGGGCACCGTCGCCATGCTCGCCGCCGAACTGGCGGGCCTGCCACATTCCTTCACCCTGCACGGCCCCGACATCTTTTTCGAGCCTCGCCACTGGCGTCTTGATGAGAAGATCAGACGCGCCCGCTTCGTCGCCTGCATTTCCGAATTTTGCCGCGCGCAAGCCATGGCCTTTTCCCACCCCGAGGATTGGCCCAAGCTTCACATCGTCCATTGCGGCGTCGACCCCGCGCGCTACACGCCCCAACCACGGCAACGCGGCGCTGAAATGCTCTTCGTCGGGCGTCTTTCTGCTGTCAAAGGCCTGCCCGTCCTGTTTGATGCGATGCCCGGCGTCAAAGCCGAAAACCTGCATCTCACCATCGTCGGTGACGGCCCCGACCGCACCACGCTAGAGGCCCAAGCCACCGGCCTACCCGTCACCTTCCTTGGCTATCGTTCCCAATCCGAAGTCGCTGAACTGCTGGCAAAAACCGACCTTCTGGTGCTGCCCTCCTTTGCCGAAGGCGTCCCGGTCGTGCTGATGGAGGCCATGGCCGCCGAACTGCCGGTTGTCACAACCCAAGTCGCCGGAATCCCCGAATTGGTGCAAAACGGCATCTCCGGCCTGCTTGTCCCGCCCGGTGCCCCTGATGCGCTGGCCAACGCGATCTCGGACATTGTCCAACACCCTGATAAAGCGACTAAAATGGGCAAGGCAGGCCGCGCAATAGTCTGCGCCGAGTTTGACAGCAACGCAGAGGCCGCCCGCCTCGCCCACCTGTTTCGCGCCTATCACGCGGGCGAAACGCCCGCCAAACGCCCGGAGCCCGCGCCATGACCCGCTCCACCGTCGGCGCCGTAATCATCGGGCGCAACGAAGGCCAGCGCCTGATCAACTGCCTCGCCTCGATGAAGGGCGAAGCCACACATATCGTCTATGTCGATAGCGGCTCCACCGATGGCTCGGTCCCGGAAGCCCGCAAGATCGGCGCCGAAGTGGTGCAGCTTGACGCCTCACAGCCTTTCACCGCCGCGCGTGCGCGCAATGCCGGGTTTGCCGCGCTGACAAGCGGGGCCACCCCGCCCGACTATGTGCAATTTGTCGATGGCGATTGCACGCTTGAACCCGGCTGGCTCACCCATGCCGCGCAGGCGCTTGATGAACAGGCCGATATCGGCATCATCACCGGCTGGCGCGCCGAATTGCATCCCGATGCCAGCATCTACAACGCCATGTGCGATTTCGAATGGCACCGCCCCGCCGGTGAGATTGAAGCCTGTGGCGGTGACATGATGGTGCGCCGCGCGCTTTTCGCGCAACTCGGCGGCTTCAATCCCGAAATCATCGCCGCCGAGGATGACGAGCTTTGCGTGCGGGTGCGCAAATCCGGCGCACGAGTCCATCGCCTGCCCATCCCGATGACCCATCATGACGCCGCGATGACCCGCTTTTCGCAATGGTGGCAGCGCGCCGTGCGCTCCGGCCACGGCTTTGCTCAGGTCGGCGATCTGCACCCCGAACATTTCCGCGCCGAACGCCGCCGCGTCTGGCTTTACGGCGCGCTGCTGCCGTTCCTGCTAATCGTCGGCGCGGTTCTGTCATGGCCACTTTTCGCGCTGGTGTTGCTCGCCTATCTCGTCTCCTATATCCGCACCATGAGAGGGCTGGAAAAAGCGGGCCTGCCACGCGGCGCGGCGCTCAGACACTCGGTCCTGCTGTTTCTGTCCAAGTTTCCCAACCTGATCGGCTCGATGCGTTACTGGAAGCGCAAACGCCGTGGCTGGGACATGGAAATAATCGAATACAAGTAAAGGGTTAACCATCATGGCCGCCACGACAAGAACCGCCATCATCGGTGCAGGCTATATTGCCGATTGGCACGCCGACGCCATCAAGGCGACCAAGGGCGCGCAGCTTGTGGCGGTTTGTGACACCTCCACCAGCGCAGCCGAAGCGTTCGCAGAGGCGCGCGGCCTCAAACCATTCACTTCGCTTGACGCTCTCATCGCCTCGGGCAGCGTGGACGCGGTGCATATCACCACCCCGCCGCATCTGCACCATGCCCTCGCCTTGCAATGTCTGGGCGCGGGCCTGCATGTTCTGGTCGAAAAACCCGTGGCGCTATCCGGCGATGAAACCGGCGAACTCGAAGCGGCAGCAGCGGCACAATCCCTGCAATTCACCCCCGGCCACAATTTCCTCGGCATCCCCGCCTATGCCCGGCTGAAACGCGCCATCGCGGCGGGCAAGCTCGGGCGCATCTCCACCGCTGACATCACATGGGCCTTTCCGCTTGGCCCGTTGCGCTCGGGGCCATACGGCATCTGGCTGATGCGCGACACCCGCAACCTCCTGCTTGAGCTTGGCCCGCATCTGATTGCCTTCGCGCATGATCTTTTCGGCCCGGTCGAGGTGCTGCATCTCGATCACTCCAAACCCGTCGATCTGCCCGGCGGCGGCACCCGCCCGCAGATGATCCGCATCACCGCCCGCGCCGGGGATGTGGAGGTGAACTTCACCCTCAGCCTTGTGGAAACCCACGACGACCGCTCGCTCATCATTCGCGGCTCGTCTGCCATGGCGCGGCTCGATTACGCGGCTGACACGCTGGTCATCAATGCGCCCAACAGCTCCGATCTGGTGCTCAACCCGCTGCGCACCGAACTGGCGCAAGCTTGGGCGCATCTGCGTGAAGGCACCCGCAACGCCGCCCGACAGCTTGCCTCGCTCAACCAGAAATCCCCTTACGGCCTGTCATTTCGCGGCCTCTGTGGCGAATTTTACGGCGCTATCCGCTCGGGCAAACCGCCCGCCCCCGGCTTCTCCGCGGCCTCCGCCACCGCCGTTATGCGCGCGCTCGATACCGCCATTGCCCACCTGCCCGCCGATCCGCCGCGCGCCCGCCCCAAAGGCACGCCAAAGCCTGATACCGTGGTCATCGGCGGCACCGGCTTCATCGGGCGCGCCCTGACCCGCGCACTTGTCGCGCGCGGCCATGACGTGCGCGTGCTCTCACGCGGCAAAACCGGGCCGTTCGATGACATTGCCGATCACGTCGAAACCGTCGGTGTTTCGCTTCATGATGAATCTGCGCTTACCGATGCAATGCAGGGCATGAAATACGTCTATAACCTCGCCAAATCGCTCGATACCACGTGGCAGGCCGCGCTTGAAAACGATGTCGGCACCGCCCTGCGCATCGCCCGTGCGGCACAAGCGGCAGGCGTTGAACGGCTGGTCTATACCGGCACCATCGCGTCTTACGACATGTCCGACCCGGCGCAAACCATCACCGAAGACACCCCGTTTGAGGACATGGAAACGCGCAACATCTATGCCCGCTCCAAGGCCGAATGCGAACGCCAACTGATGGAGATGCACCGCCGCGACGGCCTGCCTCTCACCATCGCGCGCCCGGCCATCGTGCTGGGCCAAGGCGGCCCGCTTCAACATTGGGGCATAGGCCGTTGGCACGGCGCAGGTGCGGTGAAAATCTGGGGCAATGGCCGTCACATCCTGCCTTTCGCGCTGATCGACGACACCACCGATGCTCTCGTGCGGATGATCGAACTGCCCGAGGCGATCGGCGAAAGTTTCAACCTTGCTGGTGTGCCGATGCTCTCCGCGCGCGGTTATTTCGATGCGATCTTTGAGGCCACAGGCGCGCGCATCAAGGTCTCCTCCGGCCCGCTCTGGCTGTTTTACGCCGCCGACTCGGTGAAATTCTTCCTCAAAACCAAACTCTTGCACCGCAAAGGCTTGACCCGCCCGTCGCTCATCGACTGGAAAAGCCGCGCCCATTTTTCGGCCTTCGACAACTCCAAGGCCAAACGCATACTCGGCTGGCAACCCGAAACCGACCGCGCCGCATTTATCGAGAAGGCGATCAGCCGCGCCAATCTCATGGGGTTCTGAACGATGTTGTCGAAAAACCTGCAAATATGGCACAATTTGGCCCAACTTCTCTGGCAACCTGCCGCCGGGCGCAGGCGGGTGGCCCGCACAACAGTGGTGCATCCCTGCGCCATGCCGGGTCAAAATAGGGTGAAAATGACAACCGACACCACCAAAGGCGGGCGCAATGTGCCGGGATCTCCCGAAGGGCAGGCGCATGTCTGAAAACCGCCGCACCTTCACCCGAAAATCCCGCGTCCCGCTGAACCGCGCCGAACGCGAACGCCTGATTGCCGAGCTTGCAACGCTTAAATCCGGCGAAGAAACCGCGACCTTCGATCTTCCCCATGTCGAAGAAAACAAGGATGACGCCGCGCCCGAGGACACCATATCCCCGCGACCCGATCGCGTGGATCAGACCGACCTGACGCCGGGACACATCCCCACCGCTATTGATGACACAGTGGATAACCCCAGTGACATCAAACCCGCATCCGATGACGGCGAAGCCGAACTGACCGCGAGTGCAAGCCCCGCACCCGCCCCGACGCCAGAGCAAACCTGGGCAAGCCTCGGCACGATCCCGATTGACCCCGCCCATCTTGAGCGCAACCTGATCATTACCGCTGGGCGCCACGATCCCGCCCACGGTGCCTTTGACGTGCTGCGCACCCGCCTGATTGAAACGCTCTATGAAAAAGACTGGAAGCGCGTCGCCATCACCTCCCCGACCCGCGATTGCGGCAAGACGTTCACTTCCGTGAACCTCGCCATCTCGCTGTCTCGCTATGAAACCAATCACACCGTCCTGATGGACATGGACATGCGCAACCCGTCTGTGGCCAAAGTGCTCGGCGCGGCTGATCCCACCTCGATGGGCGATTTCCTGCAAGGTCAGATTTCCGCCGCACAGCACTTCCGCCGCCTCGGGCGCAATGCGCTCAATATCGGTTCCAATCTGGCCATTGGCCTGAATGACCGGGTTGAACCCTTCGCCTCCGAATTGCTGCAAGACCCGCTCGCCGATGCCGCCTTCGCCCGGATGATGGAAGAACTTGACCCCGATGTCGTGCTTTATGATCTCCCCGGCGCTGGCGTTTGACGATGTAATCGCGTTCAAACGCCATTTCGACGGGGTGCTGATGGTGATCGGTGGCGGTGCCACCAAAGCCGCCGAAGTTCACGAAGCCATGCGCCGGATTGGCGATGATGTGCCGCTGCTCGGGGTGGTGCTCAATCAGGCCGAAGATGAAACCCGCGCCGGCTATTCCTACGGCTATTGACGCCGCCCCGGCCGGACCCGGCTCAGGCCGCGCGCCCGCCGCTCACCCGGTTTGAGATTGCCGCGAATAGTGCGCTGACCGCTTCCCACACCGCCCCGGCTCCGGCCCAAAGCAGCGCCAGGATCGCCGCCAGAGCCGCAACCCAGATCAGCTTCCTGCGGCGTTTCTCGGTGCGCGTGGTCAGCTTCGGAATCGCCACCACCGCCTTGACATTCAGATGATGCTCAAGCTGTGCAGGCGTGCGGATAACCGGGTTCAGCATCTCCAGAACGAACGCAATCCCCATGCCCAGAACAGCACTCAGAAACACGCCAAGCGCCGCTTTCTTCTTGCGCGACCCGGAGGCCGGATGCTCCGGCACCAGCGCATTTTCCAGCACGGTAATACGCTCAAACTGGTTTTCACTGGTCAGAAGCTGGCCCATCTCGGCATCGGTGGCGCGTTGCGTAATCACCGTGTATTGCGCTTTCAACTGGTCGAGCTGCCGCGTCAGGATTCCAAACTGCCGGTCCACCTCCGGGGCCGCCGCAATCGCCGCGTTGATCTCCGAAATGCGCTTTTGAATAAGCGTCTGCTGCTCAATCAACAGCTTGCCTTGCCGTTCAATCACCTCGGCGCGTTGCCGTGCCCGCCCGGCGTCAAGCTCGATCAGCTTTTGCTTGATCTCCAAAAGCGTGGCTTTCAATGTGCTCAACTCGGCGCGCTGCTGGCGCACCCCGTCCGGCAGATAGGGCGCGTTGTCTTCCTTGAACTTCGCCAGTCGTGCCTCCAGCACCGACATCTGCGCTTCGATCCGCGCCGCCTCCGATTTGAAGAACACAAGGTTTTGCTGCGCCGCCTCGCTGCGCCGCGCGTCGTTCAATGCGACCAACTGCTTGAGAAAATCATTCGCCACCGCCGCCGCCTTGCGCGGGTCGGTATCCTGCACCGCGATCCGCATACCCGTTGGCACCCGCGCAGCCCCCCACCCGGCGCTCTGATCGACAATCTGCGTAATCCGCACCAAATCGCGCAATTGCGCAACCTTCAGACCCGCCGACAAATCCGTGCCAGCATAAAGATGATAGCGTTTCACCATGCCCATCAGGTTGTCACGCGCCATCAGCTTCTGTTCCAGAATCCGAAGCCGGTGCCCCACCTGGTTTTGCGGGGCCGCGCCCGCCGTTGGCGCAGTTTCAGTTACCGCAGGGCTTTCAATCTCGGCCACCGCCGTTGCCTCGTAAACCGGCGCATGGTCCAGCGTCCAAAAAATCGTGAAAGCCGTGCCCAGAGCCAAGACAGCCAAAATCAGCACAATGCGCCGCCGCATCATGTTCAGGACATCCCCAACCGATTGAATCTGGCCCATTGTCCAAACCCCGTATCTGCTGCGAAATCCCCTGCCCCCGCAGGAATTTGGCTGATTATTGCGTTATCGGAAGGCGCGCCATGGCTTTACACCACCTCTGCACACCAGACAGCCAGCACTGCCAACCCGAGAACATATGCCCGACCTTACCCGAGCTGCCCTGATTTCGCCACTTTTTTCCCAAATTTGACCGAAACACAGCGTTTCCGACAGCGAAACGAAACTCCTGATTTCGCCTTCATGTTCAAAGCCTTAGCATTCATACATCAGACAAAAGACAAACCCGTCCGCGCGCCCGAACCGCCCGTTAAGCCGCGCGCCGCGCGCAAACCGCCCGCAAGACACCTCAAAGCGCGCCTGAAGCCGCCCGGTGGCCATCTCCGGCACAATCTCAAACGCGTCAAACCCAAGCATTTCCCCGGTCAAACCGTATTGCATCTTGAACGCCGCTTCCTTGGCGGAAAAGATCAACCGCGCCGCCCGCCCGCGCTGCCCGGCGGCGTGCTGCGCAAGCCAGACCCGCTCACCCGGCAGGCAGATCGTTGCAATCACCTCCTCTGGCAGATCGGCATCCGGCTCGATATCCACGCCCAGCGCACAAAGCCGGTTTTCCGCTTGCGCCGCCACCGCCACACAAACCCCCGCGCAATGCGAGATTGACCCGATAACCCCCTCTGGCCAGATCGGCGCGCGATCCGCGCCCATCGGCACCGGCGCAGGCAACAGGCCAAGCCGTTCCATCACCCCATGCGCTGCCGCGCGGCCCGCCGCAAATTCCGCCCGCCGCTTTGGCACCGCCCGCGCCACCGCTGCTGCCTCCGCCGCAAAAAGCGCGCCCTCCTCCGGCGCGCCCGGATCGGTGCAACAGACCACAACGCCACCCGGCGTAAGCGCGCCAATCGCGGCCTCAAGCGATGCGAGATAAGGTAAATCAAGCGCCATTGCTCACCGCCGCGCCATCTGTCGCCGGGCCCGCATCTCGCGCCGCTTCGTGGCCAGATCGGCTGGCGCAGGCAGCGCTGCCGCCCCCTCAACCGGCGGCGTTTGCGCGGGTTTCACAGCACCCGATACCGCCCCATCGCGCAACGCGCGCACCCGTCCGGCCAACCCGGCCAGCGTTGGAAAACGAAACACATCGGTAATCGCCAATTTCGGAACCGCGCACAGCTCGCGGATTTCCCGATGCGCCTGCACCGCCAAAAGCGAATGCCCGCCCAGATCGAAAAAGCTGTCGCGCGCCCCGATATGCGCCACGCCCAGAACACGCGTCCAGATGCCCGCAATCTCCGCCTCGACAGACCCTGTTTCTGGCCCTGTTTCTGGCCCCTTTGCCTGCGCATCCGCCGCCGGTGCCACGCCCCGCACAGGCGCCGGCAGCGCCTTGCGGTCAACCTTCTTGTTTGGCGTCAACGGGAATGCGTCAAGCCGCAGAATATGCCCCGGCACCATCACCTCCGGCAGCACGGCGCGCAACGCTGCCTTCAATCCCGCCTCGTCAATCGCCGCATCGGCCAACACATAGGCCACCAGCCTTGTATCTCCGGGCGTATCTTCGCGCGCCAGAACCACCGCCTGCCTGATCCCCGGTTGCTCATCCAGCCGCGCCTCGATCTCGCCCAGTTCGATCCGATGCCCGCGCAGCTTCACCTGCGCATCCGCCCGGCCAAGGAAATCGAGCTTGCCATCCGCCCGCCAGCGCACCAGATCGCCAGTGCGATACATCCGCCCGCCATGAAACGGGTTCTCCACGAACCGCTCCGCCGTCAGATCATCGCGCCGCCAATAGCCACGCGCCACCCCGGCCCCACCGATACAAAGCTCCCCGGCAACACCCACCGGGCAAGGCGCGCCCGCATGGTCCAGCACGTAAACCTGCGTGTTGGCAATCGGCGTGCCGATATTCACCACGCCTTCCCCGCGCTTGCCGTCTGCGTGGTCGACCAGATCGTCGTTTCCGTCGGCCCATACATGTTCTCGATCCGCGCCGCCGTAACACCGCGCAAATCCTCGACCAAGGCACCGGGCAGCGCCTCCCCGCCGATCATCAGATGTTTGACCCGGCCCAGCGCAATCCGCGCCTCATCGTTCATCGCAATCATCCGTGCAAGGCTCGGCGTGCATTGCAGATGGCTCACCCCGTGGCGCACGATCTGCGCCGCGATGGAATAATCGTCCGGCGCCAATCCGTCGCCCATATTGGCGCGCCGATGCACTTCCGCCAGCGGCTTCAGCCCCTCAAGCACCAGATCGGCGTCAATCCCATAGTCAATCAGACAGCCAAGCTCCGTCACCCCGATACGCTTCAACTGCTCCACCCGGTCAAGACAATCCTCAACCGTGCCAAACAGCCCGCTCTCGTTGAAATACCGCTCAAACGCAAAATCGAGGATGCCCTCCATGTCCGCCTCGCTCAGATCGTCAAGGTCAAGCTGGAACGGATTGCTCACCCCCTCGGGCTTCTTGAACGCCGGAAACGCCCAGGCATATTGCTTGATCAGCCCCGCCGCCGAGCGCAGATAGTCCTTCATCGGCTCCCGCGCGATGGCTTCCGCCTGCGCGCGCGTATCGGCAATGTAGGTATGCAACATCATCGTCACGCTGAATTTCGCCGGATCATGCCCCGCGTCGCGCAGCGCGCCGTGGTAAAGCGCGATCTTGCCCTTCACCTCGTCAATCGTCTGGCCCAGCAGGTGCGTCAGCACATTCGCCCCGATGCTCCCCGCCTCTTTCCACGTCTCCGGGTTGCCCGCCGTCGTCACCCAGACCGGCAGTTCCTTTGACACCGGGCGCGGCTGCGTCAGCACCGAACAGCTCTTGCCCGCACCGTTGTCAAACTCCACCGCCTCCCCGCGCCACAGCGCGCGCAGCGTCTCAAGCGTGGCAAACATCGCCGGCTTGTTACGGGGCGGCGCATTTTCCGGGCGCAGCACAAAATCATCCGGTTGCCAACCCGAAGCAATCGCCATGCCCGCGCGCCCTTCGGTCAGGTTGTCGATCACCGCCCATTCCTCTGCAATCCTGAGCGGGTGGTGCAACGGCGCCACGCAAGAGCCTGATCTTACGGCGATATTATTCGTCACCGCCGCCACGGCCGCGCCCGTCACCGCCGGGTTTGGATACGGGCCGCCAAAGGCGTGGAAATGCCGCTCCGGCGTCCAAACCGCGCTGAACCCGTTTGCATCGGCAAATTTCGCCCCTTCCAGCAAAAGCCGGTATTTCTGCTTACCCGGCCCATCGTCATTGCCCCAGTAAAACAGACCAAATTCCATGCCCTTGCCGGTTTGCGCAATGCGCCCGTTTGAAACCAGCGTGCGGCTCTCGTCCCCCATCAGCACCAGCTTGATGCCCCGCGCCAATGTCCAAAACAACTCCAGCACCGAAATATCAAAGCTCAGACTTGTCACCCCCAGCCAGACACCACCCTCGGCATGGTCAATCCGCGCATCCATCCCGGTGAAAAAATTCGCCACGTTTTGATGCTCGATCATCACCCCCTTGGGCCGCCCGGTCGATCCGCTGGTATAGATCATATAGGCCAGATCACTGCCCGCCGCGCCGCTTTCCACGCGGGCGTCGGGGGCATCAACAAGCCGCGCATCGGTATCAAGCAAAAGCCGCGCGCCCCCTTCGGGAAGGCTACCGTCAACGGCGCTCGTGGTCACCACTACCGGCGCGCCGCTATCCTCCAGATAAAGCGCGATCCGCTCCGCCGGATAGGCCGGGTCAAGCGGCACATAAGCGCCCCCCGCCTTCAATATGCCCAGCGCCCCGATCAGCAAGTTGGCTGACCGCTCCACCGCCAGCCCGACCAAAACCCCCGGTTTCACACCCATCTCACGTAGCACATGCGCCACCCGGTTCGCGGCCGCATCAAGCTCCGCGTAACTCATGGTTTGCGCCTCAAAAACAAGTGCTTGCGCGTCCGGGCTGATGTCCACCTGCCGCTCAAACGCCTGATGAATGCACAAATCCGGGTCATATTCTGTCTCGGTCGCGTTCCAGGTTTCCACCGTCAACGCGCGCTCGGCTTCCGGCAGCACCGGCATTTCGCCCGGTGCCATCTCCAGCACGCCCTCAACCCGGCTCAAATGCTCCAGCCGCTGCGCCCATAATTGCGCCAGCGCCGCACTCACCTGCGTGCTGTCATAAATCAGCCGATCACAGGTAAACGTCATCGCCGTGCCCGCCACCAGCCCGCCATCGGACACCCCGATCAACGGTTGTGAAATCGCGCCGATCTCACGATCCCGCGCTTGCAGATCAAGCGCAAAAACCGCGCATTGCCGCGCCGCGTCCAGATCGTCCCCAAACCGCACCGGCACCCAGTCGCTCACATAGGCCGGGCTTGCAACCCGGCTGGCGCTGCCAAAGGCCAGATCCGCCACGCCATCCTCGGCAAGCGCCGCGACCAATCCTGCCGCCAATTGCAACGCCGCATCACCCGACAGCCCAAGGCGCAGCGCGATTTCGGATTCCGCCACAGCGCCCAAAGCCCCACTCCCCGCCAAGTCGGCGGGGATGATCGTTTTCAAACGCGCGCGCCAATGCGCATCGCCCTTCGCCGCTTGCGCCATCGCCGCATCGAGCGCCGAGCGCTCGGCCTCATCCGGCACCGGCAACACGTCACCGGGGGCCACAATGTCGCTCAGCAAAACCGCCGCCCCGCACTGCGCCGTGATCGCACTCAGAGCCACCGCGCCATCGGCGCAGGCCACCGTCATCCAATCGCTCCCCACGGCAAGCACCATACCCGGCGCAGCGCTGGCCGCATCGGCCTCCCGCACCGCTTGCCCGACCAACAAAACCCGGCCCCCAACCTCGATTTTCGCCATCACCAGCGGGTTCCAATACGGCCCGTGATCCAGCGCGCGCACCCGGCGCACCACATCCCCCGCACCCATCCCGAAATCGAGCCGTCCAGCCGCACTTGGCCGGTTGAATTTTCCGTAATAGCTTCGCGCCGTAATATCCTGATCTTCCACAGGAACATCAGGAAGTTCCAGCTTCTCCAAAACCTCATCAAACGATCCAATAGCCGCTTCATAGGCCTTGGTGTTAAGCGTCAGTGCAGTATCGTCTTCGGCAATCTCGAACCCGGCGCGCGCGATAATCCCGCCGGTGTCCGCCCCGGCCTGCATCATATGCCATGTGATACCGTGGCGCGCCTCGCCCGCCAGCATCGCCCAGACCGGCGCATTCAACCCGGCATATCGCGGCAGCGGGCCGTCGTGAAAATTGACCGCCCCGCGTGCGGGAAGCGCCAAAACCGCCTCTGGCAGCATATCGAGATTGGCAATCGACATAAGCCAGTCATGCGCCACCCCGCCAAGCCGGTCGGCCAATCCCTCGCCCGGTGCCAGAACGCTCACACCGTGCTCCACCGCCCAGCCCGCCACATCGCGGTTGCGCGTCACCACGGCGGCAATCACATCGCCACGCGCCAGAACTTTGGCCCCGCACTGGATCGCAAGGCTTTCATTCCCGATAATGACAAACCGTTGTGCCATGGCTCAGCTCCCTTTCCTCAACGCCGCCCGGCGCTGCACGGTCCCCACCGCCTTGCGCCCGCGAAAAAGCGCCTTCAGATCATGCACCAGCAGGTGCCGCAGGAAATGCGGCGGATCGCCGGGATCTTTGCGCTGAACCAACACCCGCGCGCGATGGATCAGCCCCCCGGCCAGATGCGCCAACGTCGCCATGACCGCGTAAGGCGTGCCATGGTTCTTGGTGAAATAATGCCAGCGCGAATCGAACCAATATTCCGGCACCCGGTCCCATTGCTTCATGCCGGTCGAAACCGAACCGATATGCGTGACCTCGCTCTCACGCACGTAATGCGTGACCCAACCGCCAAGTCTGGCCCGGCGGCACAGGTCGGTTTCCTCGAAATAAAGAAAAAAGGCCTCGTCAAACAGTCCGATCTCGTCCAGCACACTTGCCCGCATCATCAGGCTCGCACCCGCCAGCCAATCCACGGCCTGCGTGCGCTCGGGCACCGGCAACGGCACCACATGCTTTGCCAACAGCCGGGAAATCGGCCCAAATCGCGCCGCCGCTTCAAATTCCGACAATATCGACGGGAAGCGAAACGTCGTCACATGCGCGTCACGTTCGACGCCTTGGATATAGCTCCCGGCAAAGCCGACGGCGGGATTTCTCTCTAGATATTCCAATAGCTTACAAATCGCCATTCGATCAGGGAACGCATCCGAATTAAGGATATAGACATACTCCGCCGTCCCCCCATCGGCGCAGCCCGCCCGGATGCCAAAATTGTTGCCCGCGCCAAAGCCGCCATTGCGCCCGGATTGCAGCACCCGCACCCGCCCAGAGCTGGCCCAGTCGCGCTCCGCCACAGCCGCCGCAATCATCTCAAACGACCCATCACCGCTGTCATTGTCGACGATCAACAATTCAGCGTCCAACCCCTCCATCGCAGCAAGCGCCGCCTGAGCCGATGTTATCGTCATCTCCGGGGTGCGATAATTCAATATGATGGTCAAAAGCCGCGCCATGCTTATTCCGCCGCACTGACGCGCTTTGGCAACGCGGCCACCCGCGCCGCCCGCCGGGACGGGTTTTCCGCGTCCTCGATGCACCGTTTCATCCTTGCGGCCAGCACCCGCACATTCGGCTCCAACACCATCGAATCGTGATCGCCGGGCACTTCCACCACCTCAATAAGCGGCACAAGCGGGGTCCAGTCATTATCCGGCGTCACATAGGCGCGCTCGGCATTGATCCAACGCCCCGGCGCCACCTGCCATTTGCCCTTCAGGGGGGCGAAACAACGCCAAAGGCCCATCCCACGGCTTCGCCTCATAACATGCCACCGCCCCAAGGAAGGCCTGCTCAATGGCGGCGTTGTGGAATGAAACGTCTGCATTAACAGTCCCTTCCGGGTCATTCTTCCCACGCTTCGCAAACTCCCACGCAATCCGCCGCGCCAGCCATTTCGCCGGATAGGCAAAGCCACCGGCTTTCAGTTCCTGCCATTGAATTGCCGCCCGGTCGCGTTTTGAAAGGGCGCGGCGTTGCGGCAATGGCGTATCCAGCATCACCAGAAGCGAAACCTCGTCTCCCGCCGCTTTCAATTGCTGCGCCATCTCATAGGCGATAATCCCGCCGCCCGAAAACCCGCCCAACAAATACGGCCCCTGCGGTTGCACCTGCCGGATCTCGCTCAGGTAATCACCCGCCGCCTCGGGGATCGTCTGGTGCGGCGCGTGCTCGCCATAAAGCCCGCGCGCCTGAAGCCCGTAAAACGGCCGGTCCGCGCCCAAAAGATGCGCCAGATGCCGCAGGTTCAGCACATTGCCAAACATCCCGGCGACAAGGAAAAACGGGCTGCGTGATCCGCCCTCACCCGCGTGCATTGGCACCAGATGGGTAAACCGCCGCTCCGCCGCGGGCGGTGCAGCCTCCGGGGTCTCTCCCGTGCGCTCGCCGCGCACACCGCGCGCTTCGATCATCGCGCCGCAAGCACGGATCGTCGGGGCCTCAAACAGAACCGAAATCGGAAAATCCACCGCCCATTCCTTCTTCACCATCGCAAACAGCCGCACCGCGATCAGCGAATGCCCACCAAGGTCAAAGAAATTATCCTCCGCGCCCGCGTCCTTCACGCCCAGAAGCTCACCCCAGAACTGCGCCAGCCGCTCTTCGATGGCACCTTCAGGTGGCGCATATTCCGTCTCAAGATCGGGGCGCTGGAACACCTGCCCGCCGCCCGCCTCCGGCACCTCCGCCTCTGCTTGGCGCACCAGATCGGGCAGGCTGAGCGAAGAAACCATGATTTGCGGCTCACCCATCGCAAGCGCGCGCATGAACGCCTCGGCCCCTTCCTCCGGGCGGATGCCTTGGCTCAAATTATGCCGCAGCCGCTCTTCTGCAGGCGAGGGTGCGCGCTCCGCGCCCCCGTCGAACTCCAGCACCGGCTTGGTTTGCGCCCAAAGCGACCCCTCCATGCGGCGCAGCGTAAAGCCCGTCACCTCGACACAGACCACGCCCGCGCTGTCGCAGATGGTCACGTCAAAGCTCGCCGCCCCCGCGTCGGCGCGGTTCTCTCCGGCATTTCGCACCCAGCTGACCACCTCATTCGGCAGCCCGCGGTGAACCCGCACCGCCCCATAAGACACCGGCACCCAAAGATGCGCCGCGCCATACCCTTCGACCAACTCCATCGCCCAGCCGGTCGCAATATCCATCAACCCCGGCGCCAAGGAATACCCCGCCTCGCGCGCGCCTTCCGGCAAACGCAGGCGGGCGATGCCCTCCGCCTTGCCCAATGCCGCGCGCGTCAACACCCGCCAATGCGCCCCGAAATTAAGATGCGCTTCCTGCGCCACCCGCAACGACCGCCCCGCCGCGGCCTCGCGCACCGTGCCACAGCGCGCCTCGATCAAGGCAATGTCCACCCGCGCAGGCGCGGCCATCGCCAACAGCGTAAGCGCGGCCTGCGCATTGGTCTCAAACCCGGTGCGCCCGCCGCTCTCAACCGCCGATTGCACCGTCATCTCGTATCCCTGATCGTTGCGCACCAACCGCACCCGCATCTCGCGCGTCGCCCCGTCGCGCACATCCATGGGGCGCAGGAAGGTCAGATCGCGCAGCGCGAACGGCCCTGTTTCTCCTTGCTGATCAAGCGCTTCCGCTGCAATCTCGATATAGCCGGTTCCCGGCAACAAGGCCCGCCCCTCATCGGTCCGGTGTTCCCCGATCACCCAATCATCCGTGCCAAGGCTCCGCTTGAAAACCCGGTTTCCCGCCGCGTCGAACGTCGCCACGTCCAACATCGGCGCATCCACCGCGCGCGCGCTTTGGTCCGGCTCCGCACCGCCCGCGCCCAGCGCCTCCGCTGCCATCCCGACCTCGGCCCAGATACCCCAGTTGAGTGCGATCACCCGTGTCTTGCCACCGCGCCGCGCCCGCGCAAACCCGTTAAGGTATTCATTCGCCGCCACGTAATCGACCTGCCCCGCAGGGGCCGTCACGGTAGAGGTCGATGAAAATAGCACCATGAAATCAAGCGCGCCATCCTCGAACACCTGATCCAGCACCTGAACACCATGGATTTTCGGCGTGAACACGTCCTCGACCACCATCGGTGTCTTGCTCAAAAGCGGCTCATCATGAATCACCCCGGCCGCATGGATCACGCCATTGACCGGGCCAAAGCGCATCTGCACCTTCTCCAGCGCGCCGCGCATGTCCTCGACGTTGGAAACATCGCCAGAGACGACCATCACATGCCCGCCCATCGCTTCCAGCCGCTCCACCGCTGCAATCCGGCGCGCAACCGGGTCATGCCCGCCAAAGCGGCGCACATAGTCTGCCCATTCGTCGCGCGGCGGCAGCGCCCGGCGCGCCATCAACACCACCCGCGCGTCATGCTCGCGGATCATCCGCTCGGCCAGCGTCAACCCGATGCCGCCAAACCCGCCGGTGATCAGGTAAACCCCCTCTGCACGCAGTATCGCGTCCGGCATCTGCGCCGTCAGCGGCCTCTCGCGGACACGTTGCTCATACCGCCGCGCCCCGCGCAGCGCCGCAATGCTGTTGCCGGGGGCGGCGAAAAGCTCCTCCAGCACCGGCTCTGTCAGCCCGTCCAACCCGGCGCGCTTTGCTGGCCATTCCAAATCAAGCGTCCGGCATGTCACCCCCGGCATTTCGCGCGGGATCACCTTGACCGGCCCCCGAAGCGTCAGCTTCTCCGGGTCGGCCAACGGCTCACGCTTCACCTGCGCCGCCCCGGTCGTAAAGGCGGTGATCTGCACAGCGCCCCAATCCGCCGCCGCCATCGCTTGCGCAAGGAACAACAGCGCGTAAAATCCCTGCTCTTGATTGCGGTGAAAAAGCTTGAGCCGGGGCGATGGCTTCGGTCTTTTGTTACCAGCCAAAAATGCGCAATATGTTCGGGTTTCCAGTCTCTTGAAGCTAAATCTTCAAGTAACGCATCATACCCGTCGCGGCCCCGTTCGGGCGACAGAACAAACCCACCCTCTCCATCGCGGCCATAGCCATCACCGGCCCGCACCGTCACCACATCCTGCCCGGATGCGCGCAACCGTTCCACCACCGCACGCCCCAGCCCGGCCTCGTCAAGAAACACCAACCAACGCTCAATCGGGGCGCCGTCCATTGCCTCCACGTCAATATCGCAATCCGCCGCCACCGGCTTCCATGCGGGCACATAGCCCCAATCCTCGATTGCCGCTTGCCGCATCAAATGCGTCGGCACGGCCTCCACGCGCGCCTCTCCCGGCTCTATGAAATAGGGTTTGCGCTGGAACGCATAGCTCGGCAATTCCACCCGGTTACGCTTTGCCTCGCCCCAAAGCTGGTGCCAGTCAAAATCGCTCCCCATTGCCCAGACCCGGCCAAGCTGGGCGATGAAATAGGCGTCATCACCCACCACCTCGTCCTTGTGCCGCAAAGCCGCGATAACCTGATCGCGGTTCACCTCCGGGTGTTGTGCCGCCAATGAGGACAGCGCCTTGCCCGGGCCCATCTCGATATAGATGCGCGCAGGCTGCGCACTCAGCGTGGCAATGCAATCGGCGAATTGCACCGTGCCGCGCAGATGCGCCACCCAATACTCCGGGCTCATCGCCTCCTCTGCGCTCAACTCCTTGCCGCTGCGGTTCGAAATGATCGGGATTTGCGGCGTTTTCAATGCGATCCCGCGCAGGTAATCACCAAACCGCGCAAGGATCGGCTCAAGCATCCGGCTATGCGCGGCGATGTCGATAGCAACCCGCTGGCAATCAATATCCGCCGCCTCAAGCCGTGCCTGCAAAGCGTTCAGCGCCGCCTGCGGTCCCGACGCCACGCAAAGCCCCGGCCCATTCACACTGGCCAGATCAAGCTCATCGCCCAACCACTCCCGCAACGCCTCCGCCCCCAAGGAGACCGCCAGCATCCCGCCTTCCGGCACCGTGTCGAACAACTGCCCGCGCAAATGCACAAGCCCGATACATTCTTCAAACGTCATTACCCCGGCCAAACAGGCGGCAGTGTTCTCGCCCATCGAATGCCCGAGCAACCGATCAGGCGTCACGCCCCAGCTCATCCAAAGCTGCGCCAGCGCGTATTCCACGATCATGATCAGCGGCAATTGCACCGATGGCCGGGTCAGCGCCTTTTCCGCCGCCGCTTCCTCCCCCGCCTCGGGCAGCCAAAGCGCCTTCAGGTCATACTCAATCCGGGGCTGCAACACCGCCAACCCCCGGTCCATCCACTCGGCAAAGACCGGCTCGGTCTCGTAAAGGTCGCGCGCCATCCCGGCATATTGCGCGCCTCCGCCGGGGAACATGAACACCACCTCGGGCGCGTCGCCCACCACGCCATGCTCAAACACCCGGCGCGGGTCGTTGGCCTCCAACATATCCGCCGCTTGCGCCCCGGTCTCCGCCACCAATACGCGGCGCTTCTCAAACGCGCGCCGCCCCTCTTTCAGCGTCCATGCCACATCCGCCAGCGGCGCGTCGGTCTCGCGCAAATGCGCCGCCAACCGCTTGGCATTGGCCTCCAACGCGGCTTTCGTGCGCCCTGACACCACCAGCAATTGAAACGGCCAGTCACTCTCGTCGCTGGCCGCGCGCTCGGGCGCTTCTTCCAGCACCACATGCGCGTTGGTCCCCCCACACCAAGCGAGTTCACCCCCGCCCGGCGCGGCCCGCCCCGGCGCTCCCACGGGGTCAGCCGGTCATTCACAATGAACGGCGAGTGCGCAAAATCAATCGCCGGATTCGGCGTCTCATAGCCCAGAGATGGCGGCATTTCCCGATGCTTGAGCGCCAGCGCCGCCTTGATCAGGCTGGCCACCCCGGCGGCGGTATCCAGATGCCCGATATTGGTCTTGACCGAACCGATCCGGCAAAACCCCGTCTGCGCGCTCGCAAACGCCTCGGTCAGTGCTGCCACCTCAATCGGATCGCCCAGATAGGTGCCGGTGCCGTGGCATTCGACATAATCCACCGTTTCCGCCGAAATAGCGGCCACCGCCTGCGCCTCGGCAATCGCCGCCGCCTGCCCGTCCACACTCGGCGCCAGATACCCCGCCTTCGCGGCCCCGTCGTTATTGACCGCCGACCCCTTTATCACCGCATGAACATGGTCGCCATCACGCAGCGCATCTTCCAACCGCCGCAGCACGACACACCCCGCGCCTGAGCCAAACACCGTGCCCTCCGCGCGCGCATCAAACGCGTGGCACTGGCCATCGGGCGACAGGATCTCGCCCTCTTTGAAGACATAGCCATGCCCCTGCGGCAGCTCGATGGTCACGCCACCGGCCAAGGCCATGTCGCATTCCCCGTTCAAGAGCGCCTGCGCCGCATAATGGGTCGCAACAAGCGAGGTCGAACAGGCGGTTTGCAGCGAAATCGACGGCCCCTTCAGATCAAACACATGGGACACCCGCGTTGATAAGAAATCCTTATCATTTCCGGTATGGCGCAGCAAAAACATGCCGGTATTTTCCACCAGATCGGGGTTGGAGCAGATGTTGAAATAGAAATAGCTGCCCATCCCGCAACCGGCAAAAACCCCGATTGGCCCGGCGAAATTCTCCGGCACATGGCCCGCATTCTCAAACGCTTCCCACGCCACTTCCAGAAATTGCCGGTGCTGGGGGTCAAGAATGGCGCTTTCCTTCGGGGAAAAGCCGAAGAAATCACCGTCAAACATCTCGAACCCGTCAAGCGGGGCGGCAAACGGCACGTAATCTGGCCGCATGCGTAGCGCCTCTGGCACGCCCGCCGCGTGCAGTTCCGCATCGCTCAACCGGCGGATCGCGCCCACGCCATCGCGCAGATTCCGCCAGTAATCAGCAATTGACGGCGCCCCCGGCAGGTGCGCCGCCATGCCGACGATGGCGATATCATTCTCGCCACTCGCATAAGGATCAGCAGCCTTAATCATGAAGTCAGAACTCGTCCCAGGTGTCTCAACTCTCTTCAACCCTATCCAAAGAATAAGGTGGCTTTAGGGCGGTTTCACAAGTTTCCTGCGCATATAAAGGGGTTATTGCCTGCCCCCTTCGCCACATTCCCGCCACAATCACGGGGTTTGCAGCCCTGAAAGCGCCGCAATAGATTCGGCATTGATCCAGAACGCCAGCGCCACAAGCGCCCCCCGGCCAGCGCCAGCGCCACGTCATGCAGCGGATCCCACGCGCCGGTCGAACGCGACAGCCAGATCACCACCGGATAGACGATCACCATCGCCACCCCCTGCCCGATCAGCGCGCCAAACAGCCCGGCCATCTCAAGCCCGGCCAACAGGCACACCACCATAACCACCGCTTTGGCACCCGCCAGCACGAAAAACCGCTTCGAATCCCCCGCCGCAAGGGCCGCCTGATCATAGGTCAGCGCGATAACCTGCGGAATTTGCATTGCGGCAATCACCACCGCCACAGCCCCCGCCATCGCATAGCGCGGATCATAAAGCAGCCCGACAATCCACTCTCCGCCAATCGCGAATATCGCCAACAGCGCCAAAAGCGCGCCCGACACGGCAAAGCGCATCTTGCGCAGCCGCGCGAAATTCGCCGCGCTCTCCTTGGGGGGCCATTCACGGTAAATCGGGATCAGGATACGCCGCACCAAAACCCCGCCCATCAAAAGCGGAACCGAAGCAAGGAAATAGCCGATATTATACACCCCGAACTGGTCCAGCGGCAGGTATTTCCCGATCAGCAGCTTGTCAGCCTGATAAAGCACGAACCCCGCCACAGTGGACAGGAATATCCATTTGCCAAAATGAATCAATTCCTGCGCCGCCGCCCGTTCCCACCGGATGCGGTTCCGCTCACCGGGCAAAAACACATTGTAAACAACAAGCTGCACCAAAGCGCCGATCACCCCGGAAATGACCAGCGCCCAAACCGATTGCAGCCACCAAGCCAGCGCAATTGCCGCTATGATCCCGACAATCTGGTTGACGAAGTCAAGCAGCGTCACCATGCCCAGCCGCAAATGCCGACTGGCCTCTTCCATCCGTGTCGGATTAAACCCGGTCAGGATCAGCGTCAGCGCCGAAACCGGCAGCATCTGCGCCAGATCAGGTTCGCCATAAAACAGCGATACCGGCCATGCAATCGCGCAAGCCACGGCAAACAGCCCGAAACCGCGAAACATCTGGATGGTCCATGCGGTATCAAGAAACGCCCGCTCATCACCGCGTTTGCTCTGCATGATCGAAGGCGCCACGCCGACATCGGAAAACTGGTTCAACCCCATCAGGAAAACGCTGATCAGCGCCATCATCCCGAACGCCTCGGGGAACAGGATGCGCGTCAGCACCAGATTGGAAGCAAGCCGCAAACCCTGACTGGCCGCAAACCCCGCAATTGTCAGCCCGGCGCTGCGTAGCGCGCGCGCCGCAACGCTCTGATTTGCGATAAATCCGCCCAGCGCGCTCATCGTCCGCGGCTCCAATTTCGTTCACCGCCGGTCATCCGGGCCGCAATCCTGACGGCGGCATAGGTTAGAAAACTCAGCGGATTTCGCATAAAAAGCAAACCTTTACCAAAAAATCCGACTTTCGGATTATCGTCATTCGCGGCCAGTTGCGGAAACGCCTTATGCACTTCGCGCACCCCGGCATCCTGCCTTGCGCGCACCCGCACCAGATTATCCCAGCCCTCGACAATCGGCCATTCATAGCTGGCACTCACACCAATCCGCTCGGCAGGCGCGAAACAAAGCCGCGCAAACGTGTCGTCCGAAATAATGTCGGGCCAGCGCCGCCAGCGCCGCCGCCCCGCCGCGTTCACCGCGAAAAACCCACAACCCGGCACGCCCTGCGCCATGAACGGCACGCGTTCATAGGTTTTTGCATAAAGTTTCGTTATCATCCGCCTCGGCTTGGCAAACCGCACCCGCCCGCTGGCATAAACCGCCCGCTTGCGGGCCAGCGCCCGGCCAATTTGATCCAAAAGCGGTTTTGAAACCACCACATCCGCATCAAGATAAACCCGATCATCGAATTTCGCCACGTCGTCGCCTGCGTTAAGTGCGCCGGTCTTGCCCACCGCGCCCAGCTCCAGCACCTCGAAATCCCAGCCCATCCGGCTGAACGCACCGGCATGCCCGCGCGCCACCTGCGCCGTGGCATCGGTGCAGCCATTGACCACCACGATCACCTGCATCGGGCGCGGCAGCGGGATTGAACCCGACCCCGCCCCCGGCTTCGGCTCCGACGCCAGCACCGCCGCAAGGCAGCGCCCGATCAGCGCCTCTTCGTTCGCGGCGGGAATAATCACGCTCATGCCTGGCATCGGTTCCGTCCCATCAACTCAAGGCCCGCCCAAAGGCTTGCCTCCCTCCACGTCCCGGTGCAGGGTCTCACAAGGTTCAAACCACAGTCACTCATCACGCGCCCCCCCGACACACAGCAGAAAGCCCACCCCTTGTCAGAAGATCGGCCAAAGCCCCGAAAAATCGGCCTCCTGATACCGCAGTTTCCGGGCCAAACCCATATCTTCTTCTGGCGCGAAATCCTTGAACTGCAAAACAATGGCACCAATGTGGCGCTTTTCAGCACACGCCCGCCACCGCCCGGCCTGATCGCGCATGACTGGTCGGACGCGGCCATCGCCCGCACCACCTATCTTGCCGATCTCTCCCCTGGCAATGCCGCGCTTGCCCTGCCGCGCCTGCCTCTGCGCGCGCTCTGGCGTGATCTGGCGCGTGAAGGCCCGCGATTTGCCCGCGATGTGCTGTTGTCGCTGCCCGCCGCGCGCCGTCTGGCGCTGGCCGCCCGCGCGCAAGGCATTTCGCATGTTCACGCTCATTCCGCCGCCCGCGCCGCACTGATCTGCGCGCTGGCCAATCGCATCTGGGGGCTGTCCTATTCGCTCACCCTGCACGGCCCGCTATCCGATTACGGCCCCGGACAAGGCTTCAAATGGCGCCACGCCGCCTTCGGCACGGTGATTACCCGCAAACTCGAAGCTGAACTGCGCAAATCCCTTGGCCACGACACGCCCGCCCGCCTGTTCATACAGCCGATGGGCGTCGATACCGCCGCACTCACCCGCTCCACGCCTTACACCCCGCCCGCGCCTGACGGGCCGCTCAGGCTGTTTTCCTGCGGGCGGCTCAATGTCGTCAAAGGTCATCAGGATCTCATCCAAGCCACCCGCCACCTGCGCGATGCCGGGATCGACGCGCGGCTTGCCATCGCCGGAGAGGACGATACCGGCGGCGCCGGCTATCACATCGAATTGCAGGCCGAAATTGCCCGCCACGGGCTTGAGGATCATGTCACCCTTCTCGGCGCGATTGACGCCGGTGCCGTGCGCGATCACCTTGAAAAGGCACATATATTCGTGCTCGCCTCGTGGCACGAACCGCTCGGCGTGGCGTATATGGAGGCCATGGCGATGGGCGTGCCCACCATCGGCACCAATGGCGGCGGCGTGCCCGAACTGATCCACTCGGGCCGTGATGGCTTGCTCGTCCCGCCCAAACACCCCGCCCTTCTGGCCGACGCCATCGAATCACTCGCCCGCGACCCTGAGCGCTGCCACGCGCTCTCTGCCATGGGCCGCGCGCGCATCGCCGCAGGGTTTTCCTCCGCACAGGGCGCGCAAACCCTGACCGACGCGATTTTCGCCACCTGACCCGCATGTGGCGGCCGATTTTTCGGCGAAGAATCGCCCCCGTCCCACGACGCTCGGCTAATCAACCAACCCGCCCCGCTACTCCGGCAAATCCAGCCGATACTGCTTGCCCGGCTCCGCCTCGAACGCCATCGCCTCAACCCGGATCAACCGCACGGCCAGCGCGCCGCGCCGCGCCAGCAGCCGTTTGCCCTGCATCGCAAAACTGTAGTCACCGCGCTTTCCCGGCAGCACCGCAACATCCCGGCCCGCGCCGCCATCAATGAAATCCGCCGCGCCATGGCTCACAATCACATCATCGCCGCCGCCGCCTTGCAGAATGTCTTCCTCTAGCGTGCCCTCGATGCGCTCATCCGCATCGGTGCCCTCGCGCATCACCCCTTGCAGGAAACTCCCCGGCGCGCGCGGCGCTGTGCCTTGCGGCGGGCGCGCATTATCAGCCATCAGCGCATCCCAGCGCCCATTCGCATCACCAAGATAGCGCAGCGCCCCCCAAGAGCCCCATTTCGACGGCTTCGCCACATCGACAAACGCATTGAACATCGCCCCCCGGTCAGCTTGCGCCACGCCGCCAGCTCATCGCGGTAAAGCGCCGCCATCTCGGGCGAATAGTTGAATTTCTCGAAAAACGCCGTCAGGTCTTCATCATTGACCGCCTCACCATGGCCAACCACATGGGTGCCGCCCTCATACATGATAAGCCGCAAACCATACCGCTTCGCCGCCTTGGCGTGATAAGGCCAAAGCGTTTCCGTCAACTCCTTGAACGAGCCATCGCGCACCGCCTTTGCCGCACGCGGGATCGCCTGATCAAACCGCACCGGGGCCACCGCCGCCTCAAGCGCGCGGCGCTGCAAGCCGTCCGCCTTGAACGTCTTCTCCGCCGCCGCACGGCTTTCGGCCAACCATTTGCGCATCTGCGACAAGCGGCCATCTTCCTCATCCGTGCCAAGCTCATAACCAAAATAGCCCGACACCGCGTAAGCATCGAAATGCGCCGCCGGGCTAAGGTTGCCCTGCCCCGGCTCCGCCCGCCAAAGCGGCGCGTCCAGCAGCGGCTCCTCCAGCCCCGGCCAGCCGGTATGCACCGCCACCACCCGCACCAGTTGGTCGGCGTGTTCCTTGCCGTAAACCCCGGCCCAGGCGCGCATCACCTGCGCCGCGCGCATCCCGACAAACTGCATCCATGCGCCGTCCCCCGCCTTGTCGCCCCAGCGTTTCTTCGCCTGTTCCCCGGCCCAGCGCGCCTGTGGAAAGCCGAAATTCCAAAGCTCGTTGGAATATTCCACGTAAACCTTCAACCGCGGGTCAAGCCGCGCCAGCACCATGCGCGCGAAATGCTCGGAATAATCGTCATCCGCCGCGTGCGGCATGTTGAACCACGGATCAGCCCCCACCCGGTTGGCCAGCGCGATCATCACCTCCGCCGGAACCCCGCGCCACACGTAAGAGAAATTCTCCACCACCGGCCGCCCGGCCCATGTGGTGACGGGGGAGCCATTGGTCAGCATCCAATCCATGAACCGCAAGGCCCGCAGATCGGCAATTCGCGCAATCCACGCTGGATTAAAGATCACCCCGACCTCAAAAAGCGCAATCTGATCCTCGCGCACCACGTCAATATCGCGGATATAATCGCCGGTCCCGCCCGGATCAGTGGCCGAGATCGACAGCGCCACCAACCCTTCGCCGGGAGTGTAGTTAAACCACGCCTCATGGTCGCCCATCCGCACCTGCCGCGCCCGGCCCAGAATGGCCAGCTTGCCACTGCCTTTCCAACGTATCCGGTATTTACCACCAAGAGCGGTATCGCGCTTGTCCTGCTCGGTCAGGAAATAGGTCTCCACCCGGTCCACCGTGGGCGGCAGCGCCTTGAGCCAGCCATGCTTGTCAAGGTAGCCCCCCTCTTCCAACCGCTTGGCATCCCACGCCGCCCAATGGCTGCCCTCGTGGCCGACCCATGGCCGCGCGGTTTTCATGATGTCGATGAACGGCTGTTGCGTGGACCAGTCGGCAATCCCGTTCAGCCCCATCGCCATTGCCGGATCGGCCACCCCAACCGCAGGCGCGCCCGTCTGTGCGGGCGCGGCACCCGCCTTTTGCGGCGCGATCCCCAGCTTGTCGGCAATCTCGCGCGCCACCAACTCGTATGAATCGCGTAATTGCGGCGCGATACTCTCGGGCAGGGCCAACCCCGCCGGTGCCGCCTCCCCATAAAGCACCGAATAGCTCACCATCGCCGCCAGAAGATAGGTCGTCGGCGTGCCATGCGGGTCGGCATCAATATAAAGCGCCTGCGGGCTTAACCCGGCCAACGGCCCGCCCGCTGCCGTCAACTCCGCAATCACCTTCGCCACCGGAATAAGCCCCACATCCAGCTTGGGGCGCGCCGCGCGCAAATTCGCCACGTATTGCTCGAACCACTGATGATAATCGCCCGTGTTGAACGCCTTGTAGGCGGCGAATTTGCGCGCCCGTGGCGGGAACGTGCCCTCCATCTCTGCCCAGCCCTCATAGATCAGGATCGGCGCGTCGCCGGTATAGCGGTCGATCACCTGCAACGTCGCGCTCAGCGGGGTGGCATTCGTCGGGTTCTCCCATTCAAACGTCTTGTCCGGCGCGCGATACTGGATGAAATTCCCCGGCGTGATCACGACCGCATCCCAACCAACGCTGGCAAACGTCTGTGCCCGCTGATCCCACGCGCCCTGCACCCGCTTGAACCCCCATTGCGCCAATGGCTGTGGGGCGCGCGAAAAATCCTTCAGGAACCCCCATTGCCCATCCGCCCTGAACTGATGTCCACCCGCCCGCGCCAGCGCAGCCAGCCAATAGGGCACCGTGGTTTCATCCGTGTCGCTGGCATGATTGACCAGCGAGTTACCGAAGAAATACACTTTGCGCTCGGCCGCACTCACCACGCTGCCAAGGGCTGTAAACAGCACCGCAAACCAAACCATACGCAGCATCGTCATGCCCTTCGGCCTCCTGTCACCTCGCCCCACAGTCTCGCCTTTCGCCGCGCGCCGGACAAGCCAGCACCTCACTCAAACGGCGCGGGCTTTTGCCCTTCATTGAGCACCCAGTCATAAACCGCCGCCACCTGCTCTGCCTTGCGCGCCCAGGTATAGGCCGCCGCCACCCGCGCCCGCCCGGCACCCGCCAGCGGGGCAATTGCCGCCGGATCGCCCGCCACCCGCGCCAGCGCGCGCGCAAACTCCGCCACGATCTCATCCCGCGCCCCCAGCGGCAGCTTGATGCCCCACTCATCGCGCACCAATTCCCCCGGCCCCGCGTAATCCACCACCATCGGCACCACGCCAAGCGCCATCGCCTCAAGCACCACACCGCCGCCGAATTCTCGCACCGACGGAAATGCCAGCAAGTGACAGCCCGCCATCACGTCCTGCACCGCACCATGCGCGAGCCAGCCATGAAACGTGACCGCCCCGTCCACCCCTTGCGCCGCCGCATATGCTTTCAGATCGCCCAAAAGCGGCCCATCCCCGATCATCTCCAGCCGCAGCCGCCCGGCTTGCAGCAACGGCAGCGCCGCCTCAAGCAACATATCCGGCCCCTTGTAAGGCACCATCCGGCCCAGAAAACACGCGCTCAGCACCGGCCCCTCGGGCGCGGCCACACGCGAAAACCGCGCCGGATCAATGCCATTCTCGGGAATGTAAACGCATTTCTGCGCATAGCGCGCGGGCACTTCGCTGGCGGTATGGCGCGAGCCTGCGATAATCGCCGCCGCATGGCGCAGCGTGGCCCCGCGCCCCGGTAACAGCCGGTAAGCGCCCCTCACATAAGACAGCCACTCGCGCTCCCGCCGCCGCTCGGCCTCAAAGCCTTTCGGCCACGGCACCCCGCCATTAAGCGGCCCTAGCACGAACGCCACCCCCGCGCGTGCGCAGCGCCGGGCCAGCGGCGACGGCGCGGTTGGCGACAGCGGCGTCACCCGATGCACCACGTCATAGTGCCCCGCCGCGATGTCCGCCCCGAACCTGCGCCAGACCTGACGCTCGAAATAGGGATAGGCCAGCGCAGCCGTGGCCTGTAGCGCGGTAAACCCCTTGCCCTCGCCCATGCGCAGCCACTCGCCCAGCTTCCAAAGCGGCCCCGCCACCGCATCGCTGTTGATCGCGGTAAAATCGCGCCCCTCCACCTGCCCGGCGCGCAGGAATGCATCGCGGTTGCGGCTATGGGTGACGATATGCACATCCGCCACCCCGCGCAGCGCACAAGCAAGCGACCACCCCACCAGCGGCACCGAAACCCATTCCGGGTTGGCCGCCTCCGCAATCACCAAAACCTTGCGCCGCTGGCTCACATCACGCTCCTGAGAGTCTTGTCCTTGTCGCGCGGCGGCGTCATCCTCTGCGTCTCACCATGTCCGCCTGACCTGCGCGTCTCGATATAGCCCAAAATCATCCCCGCCATCAGGAAGGTCAGCGTGGTAATCGTCGCGTTGGGCAAAAGATCGAAAATGTTGAACCCAAGGAGCAACGCCACCGGGCCGAGCCACCGGCTCGGTGCCTCATCTTCCTTCATCCCCACGCTGCGCCACGCCAGCAAAAGCAACGGCCAGCCCAGCATACCGAACTCGGCAATAAACCCGACCCAGCCCCATTCCCCGATGGTGATGATCCAGCGACCATCCGTCACCGTCAATATCTCGCCCGACCCCGGATCAAGGATTTGATTGCGCCCCCAGCTTCCCCAGCCGAAAATCGGCTTCAGCCGGGCGCGCTCCATCAGCACCTGCTCGTTATCAAAGCGGAATTTCAATGAATTGGCGCGGTTCTGGTCAATATCCGCCGCCTCGCTCACCAAACGCTGCGTCGGCACCATATCCAGCCCGCGCAACGCCGGATAAGCCAGCGCCATAAACGCCAGCACCGCCGCCACCCGGAATTGCCACCGCTGGCCTGCAAAAAACACCATCGGCACCAACACCAGCGAATACCCGATCGAGGCCACCGATTTGCACAGCACCAACACCACCCACATATAACCCGCCGCGCCCAGCGCAAACGTCTTTAGCGGGCCTTTCGCGCCGCGCGCCAACGCCGCCGCCGCCGCCGTCACCATCAGCGCGAAAAACGCCACCCAAAGCCCGTGATACAAGAACACGATGGGCCGGAAGCCGCCAAACCGCATCATCTGATCGAAATTGTGCTGGAAGTAGCCGTAAAGCCAAATGTTGATCTGCGGCGAAAGCCGGATTTCGACCAGCATCAACAGCGAATAAACCAGCCCCGCGCCCAGCAACGCCACCAGAAAATCGCGCTGATCATCCTCCCGGCGCAGGAAGTTATAGGCCAGCACGAACGGCATCAACAGCATCGCCTTGTTCACCATCAACGCCACCGCTTCGACCAACCGCAACGCAGGCAGCTCAACCTGCCCGAAAAACACCGGCGCGCCATTGTTAAGCACCGTGGCCAGCGGGCTGAATACGAAAGTTATCATCAATACCCGCGCCACCCACGAATGCGGCAGCAGCTTCATCTCCCGCCCGCGCATGAAGAACACGATTACGAACGCCACCACCGGCGGCAGCGTTTTCTTTGAAAGCGGCGGCAACAGCGGATAGTCGAACACCGCCGGCGGGGGCGGCAAGAACAGATAGGCCAGCACCAACGACCAGATAATCGCACGGCCCAGATCGAACTTGCGAAATATCAGCAGCGACACCAGCGGCCACGCCGCCAGCACCAGATATGCAAGTGTATTCGGATGGCCCATGCCGCCTCGGAGTCAGCTCTTTTTCCAGCTTTCGCCAGAGCTTATCAGCCTTTGCACCTCCTGTCGCGCGGCATTGCGCGGGATGTGTTGCCAAATGGCTGACAATCCTGCGCAACGCCTCCAATTGGTCACAGCGCTTGATCCCGTATCGGCGCAGCCAACCACAACCTCTCTTCCAACAAGCCCCCGAAACACCCTATGCTGCGCCCGAACTTGCGGGCCCGCCCCGCGCATCGGGAAATGTCCGCATATGCCGCGCCTGAAAATCGCCTATCTCTGCGATATCTCGCCCGAACACACGCTGCCCTATTCCGGCGGCAATGCGCAGATATTCCGCGCCCTGTCCGATCACGCCGACCTGACCATCCTGCCACAAAGCTGGGGCATGGCCGAACCGCTGCGCCGCGCCATCTATGCGCTGCCCGTCGGCGCGCAGCTGCGGCTGCGCTGGCGCGCGCATCTCGCCGCCGCCCCGTTGATTGCGCGCCCCCTCAACCGGCAGCTCAAAGCGGGCGATTTCGATGTCGTGCTCGGCGTCTATTCACTGCAATCCATGTCGCATATCCGCCCGCCGCCCGGCGCGCTCTCAGCCTTCATGTCCGACGCCACGCCAACCGTCTATCGCCGCTCCGCGATTGGCCGGAACTTCGGGGCTTCGTGGGTTGCGCGTCGCTTGGTTGATCCGCTGGTGCTGCGCGCCGAACGGCGCATCCTCAATGCCACCGACCTGCTGCTCTGGCCAACCGACTGGCTCAAACGCGCCGCCGACCCGCTCTATGGCCTGCCCACAGACAAGGCGCATGTCATCCCCTGGGGTGCCAATATCGACGATCCCGGCGCGCCGCCTGCGCGCACCATAACGGGCGGGCCGCTCAACCTGCTTGTCATCGGGCGCGACTGGTTCGCCAAGGGCGGGCCGATGGCGTTCGACACGATGCAAGCCCTGCGCACCCACGGCATTGATGCGCGCCTCACCGTGATCGGTGCCACCCCGCCCGCGTTCGATCAAAACAAGCACGTCACCCTTCTCGGCCCGCTCGACAAAGCCCGCCCCGATCAAGCCGCGCGCTTCGCCGCCGCCCTGCGACAGGCGCATTTCCTCGTCCAGCCCAGCATTGAAAGCTTCGGTTTCGCCTTTTGCGAAGCCGCCGCCTTTGGCCTGCCTGCCTTGTGTCTCGCCCAAGGCGGCGTGCCGGTGCGCGACGGCGTCACTGGCCATGCCCTGCTGCCCGGCGCAACCGCCGCCGATTTCGCCGCCCGTGTGTTGGCCGATATTGAAACACCCGCGCGCTACGACGCGCTGTGCAAAAACGCCCGCGCCGAATACGAAACCACCCTCAACTGGCGCGCATGGGCCGCCTCTGCGGTGGCGTTGATGGAAGAAAAGCTGGCCGCGAAGCGCCGATGACCGCGCCTTGCGAAACCATCAGACCGGGGTCATGCCTGCCGTGAGCCACTCGGCAAACGCCGTCTCGCTGACCTGCCCAGAAGCCAGATCCTCCATCATCCTGACACCGCCGATCGGCGCCGGGCGGAACGCGACCCCGTTGAGCCGCAGAAACGTGACTGCTGTCACGAAGGCAGTGCGCTTGTTTCCGTCCACGAAGGCATGCGCCTTGGCAATCCCGAAAGCATAGGCCGCTGCGATCTCGCCAAGGCTCGCCTTGGAATGGACCGCGAGGTTCAGCGCCCGCGCACAGCCCATTTCCAGCAGCGCGCGGTCTCGCTGTCCGGCGGCCCCGCCATGGCGGGTGATCTGTCGATCATGGATGGCAAGCACCGCCGCAAGCGGCACCCAGATCGGCTCCGTCATGCGAGCGCTTGCAACAGATCACGGTTCTCATCCATGACGATCTCCGCCGCCGCCAATGCCGCGGCGAGGGCCGGATCATGTGGCGTGATCTTCAGGCTGCCATCATCGCCACGGACAACGAAAAGCGTGTCCCCCTCCTTGGCGTCGAGGATCGTCAACATTTCGGTCGTCAGGGTCATGACGGCGGAGTTGCCGACTTTGCGGATTTTGGTTTCGATCATCGCGCGCCTCCTTGGATATATGAACGTATATACACCTTTCATCACAGAACTCAAGCACCCCACGCCTCCCCCGACACTCCCTCCGGCCCACAAACGCCGTGAACCTGTCGGAAACGGCCAAGCGCGCGGCGTTGCGGTGTTTTACAGCGAAATAAGCAATCGCACTGCGCCGATGGGAGGGGTCGCAAGATGAATCAGCACGCGTCAACATTCGCAAACCAATACGCATCCGGCTTCGGCCTCGCGCAGGATGCCCTTTTCGATCAGGCCCGTGCCGAGCGTCTCTTTACCCGCAAATGGTTCTTCGCCGGCACCCGAGGCGACATTTCAAAGCCCCGCGATTACCTCAATTTTCAACTCTTCGACGATCAGTATTTCCTGCTTCACGGCAGCGATGGCGTGATCCGCTGCATGGTCAACCGCTGCTCGCATCAAAGCGCGCGATTGCTGAAATCCGACACCGGCAAATGCGCCGCCAGCCTGATCTGCCCGAACCACCAATGGGCCTATAACCTCAACGATGGCACGGTGCGCAACGCCCCCGGCCTTGGCCCCGACTACCCGAACTCCCTCGATGGCAAGGCCCGCGCCCTGCGTCAGATCCCGGTGGTTGAGCTTGACGGCCTGCTCTTCGCCTGCCTCTCCGACACCCCCGACCACACCGACATGGACGAGATCAGGGACATCATCGCCCCCTATGCCGTCCCCTTCGGGCTGGCCAAGGGCGGCTACAAGCTCGCCCATCATCACCGCGAGGTTCTCGATGCAAGCTGGCTGATGGTGATGATCAACAACCGCGAATGCTGCCACTGCAACAACAACCATCGCGACCTCTTGAAACTGTTTGACCCGTCAAGCTTCAACGGCGCGCGTACCCCGGCCTATCAGGCGATACTCGACCGCGCCATTGCGCGTTGGGAGGATAAAGGCCTGCCATGGCGCGAACAGGCCTTCACCCCCAATGATTGCGCCCGCGTGGCGCGCTATCCAATCAACGAGGCCTTCAAATCCATCACCTTCGACGGCGCCCCCGCCTCGCGCAAACTGATCGGCCCGTTTCATGACTACGACCCAAGCACGCTTTCGATGTGGTTCAACCCGAACGCCTGGGTGCATTTCACCTCCGACCATATCGCAACCAACTGGGTGTTGCCGCTCGGTCCCGACAAATGCGCGCTTTACTCAAGCTGGATTGTCCACGAGGACGCGGTGGAAGGCGAAGATTACGACCTCGACCACCTCACCGAAGTCTGGAAAGTCACCAATGCCGAAGATGTCGGGCTTTGCCGCTCGATGACCGACGGCGCGCGCTCACGCTATTACACCCCCGGCCCGTTCGCCCCCGATGAACGCCACTGCATCCAGTTTTGTGACTGGTACATGACGCATTCCGCCTGACCCGCGCTCAATACCCCGTGCCGCGCAGCACCACCCGCACCGTCTGCGCCAACACCCGCAAATCGGTCCACAAGGACATATGCCGATAATACTCGGTATCGTATTGCGCACGCTGGGCAAAACTTGACTCGTTGCGCTCGCTCACCTGCCAGAACCCGGTAATGCCGGGGCGCATCTCGAAATAGGCGGCACCGGGGTAAAGCGGGCGTTGCTCAACCATCATCGGGCGCGGCCCGACAAGCGCCATATCCCCGATCAACACGTTGAAAAGCTGGGGCAACTCATCAAGCGAGGACTTGCGGATAAACGCGCCAAACAGGGTGATCCTCGGGTCGGATTTCAGCTTCTGATTCCGGTTCCATTCGACCCGCGCTTGCGGATTGCGCGCCAGATGCGCCTCAAGAATCTGATCCGCCCCCGGCACCATCGAGCGCAGCTTGAACATCCGGAAAACCCGGCCGTTCCGGCCAAGCCGCCGCTGCACATAAATCGGCGAGCGCCCGTCAAGCGCGATAATCGCCATCAACGGAACCAGCAACGCCACCACCGGCACCGCCACGATCAGAACAATTGCAATATCAAGCAGCCGTTTCAGAAAACGCCGGTAAACCGCCGCGCCGCGCCGCCGCCGTTCCGGAGCATTTATCAGGTCTTGCAGATAACCCCTATCGAATCTGGTACCAACACGTTCGTTCACAGCACTTCCCCAAGTGGCGCGCCGCGAATGCGGCCCGGCTGACAGCACCCACCCCGCGTGACAGCCCGCAGGGTTGGTCTATTCATTACTCAAAGCATGACCCAATAAGGCTAAAGGCCGTTCGTCACACAGCTTCCCCACTGCGTCCCCAAGACTCAACAAGGCTCCAGTCCGCCGTCACAGCCCTGCCCGCCAACAGCCCCACGCGGCGGGTTCAGGTATCGGCACCGTGTGGCCGACCGGATGTGACGAAAATAGGGCACGACTTGCCCATCCGTCAATTGATTGCCGCATTTTTCAACCATGGCGGGAGTTTTCTCACCCATCGCAGGCGTTATATTCAGCCGGATTTCGCCCGCCATTCCCGCATCCAATCGCACCGGAAGCAGCCTGCCAAACTGCCCGGCGCGCGGCCTGACTCACCCGGTTCGCCACACTCGCGGCGCATCATGGCGCGCGCTTCATTGTCGTGCATACAGAAACAATGCAAACCTGCGCCCCATCGCCCGGCGAAACGCGAAACAATAACACGTCGGAAATCAACAAAACTCATTAGAATCATAGTTTTGTTTCAAAATCCTGCGTCCCTTCCGGGCGGCTTTCCGCGCTCAATTTCACAACGGCCATCGCCCTGCAGCGCCGTTTTTTAGCGCGGCCCCGGCGCCGACCAAGCACTACGATAAACCCCGATTACGACAACACGCAGAAGGCGACCGGCAGCCCCCTCTTCTAATCGCTCAAACCGGCAATCGACAGCGAAACGCCGGGCAATTGAATGGAATTTTAGGCGAATCATCCGCACTCTACCTCCCGCAGAAGCCTCACTTTCGATACACGCGGAAGGGTTGCCCGCGCCCGCCGCAAACCGGCCCTCCCCTACCCGCGCAACGCCCCGCGCCGCGCCCGCCGATATTGGAATTGTTTTTGGCCGGCTTAACGGATAGGCAAATACATATGTGACGTTGCCGGATCAGAACTTCAGAGGGGTCTCATGACCGATACAAAACTGGCCGCGCGCCCATCTCCCAAAGTCTCTGACGAGGTGCGCAAGACCACCTGTTACATGTGCGCCTGCCGTTGCGGCATCAATGTTCATCTTGAGAACGGCAAGGTAAAATACATCGAAGGCAACCGCGACCACCCGGTCAACAAGGGCGTGCTCTGCGCCAAGGGCTCTGCCGGGATCATGCAGCATTACGCGCCGTCGCGCCTCAACGCTCCGATGAAGCGCACCGGCCCGCGCGGCTCGGGCGAATTTCAGGAAATAAGCTGGGACGAGGCTTACGACATCGCCGTCTCATGGATGAAACCCCTGCGCGACACCGCGCCGGAAAAATTCGCCTTCTTCACCGGGCGCGACCAATCGCAAAGCTTCACCGGCTTCTGGGCACAGGCTTTCGGCACTCCGAACTACGCCGCGCATGGCGGGTTTTGCTCGGTCAACATGGCCGCCGCGGGCATCTATACGATGGGCGGCGCGTTCTGGGAATTTGGCCAACCCGATTGGGAGCGCACCAAGCTTTTCATGCTCTTTGGCGTTGCCGAAGACCACGATTCCAACCCCATCAAAATGGGCATCGGCAAGATGAAAGCACTTGGCGGGCGCGTCATCGGCGTTAACCCGATCCGCTCGGGCTATAACGCCGTGGCCGATGACTGGATCGGCATAACCCCGGGAACTGACGCGCTTTTCATCCTCTCGATGATCCATGAGCTGCTCAAGGCAGGCAAGGTCGATCTCAACTATCTCATGCGCTACACCAATGCCGGTTTCCTGATCGACGCCAACACCGACAGCCCCGATTTCGGCCTTTTCCTGCGCGACGATGATGGCACGCCGCAAGTCATCGACCGCGCCACCGGCAAGCCAGCGAAATACGATGCAAAAGGCGTGAAACCCGATCTCGCCGCAAGCTTGCGCAAGGGCGGCATCACCTACAAACCCGCGTTTCAACTGCTGGCGGAAAAATACCTCGACCCCGCCTATGCCCCCGACGCCGTGGCCGAGCGCTGCGGCCTCACCGCCGAGAAGATCCGCGCCACCGCCGCCGAACTGGCCCGCGTCGCGTTTGAGGAAGAAATCACCCTCGACATCCCGTGGACCGACTGGAAAGGCGAAAAACACGCCACCATGACGGGCCGCCCGGTCTCGTTCCATGCCATGCGCGGCATCTCTGCGCATTCCAACGGCTTTCAAACCTGCCGCGCGCTGCATGTCCTGCAAATCCTGCTTGGCTCGGTCGAAGTGCCCGGCGGTTTCCGCTTCAAACCGCCCTACCCCAAACCGCCCGAAAACCACCCCAAGCCGCACGCAGGCGCGCGCCCCGGTCAGCCGCTCGATGGCCCACACCTTGGCTATCCGCTCGGGCCGGAACACCTTTTGCTCAACGAGGATGGCAGCGCCAAACGCATCGACAAGGCGTTCACATGGGAAAACCCGCTCTCCGCCCATGGGCTGATGCATATGGTCATTTCCAACGCCCACGCGGGCGACCCTTACAAGATCGACACGCTGTTTTTCTACATGGCGAATATGGCGTGGAACTCGACGATGAACACCTCCGAAGTCGTTCGGATGCTCACCGACACTGATGAGGATGGCGAATACGTCATCCCTCACTTCATTTATTCTGATGCTTACAGCTCCGAAACCGTCGCCTATGCCGATCTGATCCTGCCCGACACCACCTATCTCGAACGCCACGACTGCATTTCCCTGCTCGACCGCCCGATTTGCGAGGCCGAAGCAGCAGCAGATTCAATCCGCTGGCCGGTGGTAGAACCTGACCGCGATGTGAAAGGCTTCCAATCCGCGCTTTGCGATCTCGGCGCGCGGCTTGGCCTGCCCGGTTTCGTCAACGAAGACGGCAGCCAGAAATATGCCGACTACGCCGATTACATCGTCAACCACGAACGCCGCCCCGGCATCGGCCCGCTGGCCGGTTTTCGCGGCCCCAACGGCGACAAGGACGGGCGCGGAGAGCCGAACCCCGACCAGCTTGAAAAATATATCGAAAACGGCGGCTTCTGGATCAATCACATGCCGGAAAACGCGCAATTCTACAAACCGTGGAACCAGCATTATCAGGATTGGGCGGTTGAACTGGGCCTCTTCGACGCCGCCGCGCCTTACGTTTTCAACCTCTACGTCGAACCCCTGCGCAAGTTTCAGCGCGCCGCCGAAGGGCGCGGCGACATTCACCCGCCCGAGCATCTGCGCGAACAGTTGAAAACCTCGATGACGCCACTGCCGGAATGGTATCTACCGCTTGAACAAGCGATTGTTTCGGAAGAAGAATTTCCCCTTCACGCGCTCACCCAACGACCGATGCACATGTATCACTCATGGGGGTCGCAAAACGCGTGGCTGCGCCAGATCACCGGCATCAACAAGCTGTTCATCCCCGGCCCGCTTTGGGACAAGCACGGCTTTGGCGAGGGCGATGACTGGGCCTATCTCACCTCCGCGCATGGCCGCATCAAATGTCAGGTCGCGCGGATGGATGCGCTCAATGGCAATACTGTCTGGACATGGAACGCCATTGGCAAGCGGCGCGGCGCATGGGCGCTCGCGGATGACGCGCAAGAAGCCACCACCGGCTTCCTGCTCAACCACCTGATCAACGAATTGCTACCGCCCAAGGGCGATGGCCGCCGCTGGGCCAATTCCGATCCGGTCACCGGACAGGCGGCCTGGTTTGATCTGCGCGTGCGGCTTGAAAAAGCGCCCCCGGAGGGCCATCCGAACCCGCCATCCCGGCGCAAAAATCACCCGTGGGCACCGGCCCCAAGGACATCGCCTTCGGGGAGGATTTCTGATGACACCATCACCCCACAGCCCCGCCCGGCAATGCCGGGCAGCGCCCGACCGCCCCCATGGCCGGGCGCTCCCCTCATCACATCCAACCGGAGGCTGATCCAATGACCACCCTGCCCACCGCCACCGAAAAGAAACTCGGCCTTGTGATCGACCTTGACACATGCGTCGGCTGCCAAGCCTGCGTGATCAACTGCAAGGAATGGAACACCTCCGGCCACGGCGCACCGCTCTCGGATGAAGACGCCTACGGCGCCGAACCACACGGCACCTTCCTCAACCGCGTCCACAGCTATGAGGCACAGCCGGAAACAGGCTGCTCGCAAACCGTCCATTTCCCCAAGTCCTGCCTGCATTGCGAAGACGCGCCTTGCGTCACCGTCTGCCCGACCGGCGCGTCCTACAAACGCACCGAGGATGGCATCGTGCTGGTCAACGAAAATGATTGCATGGGCTGCGGCCTTTGTGCGTGGGCCTGCCCATATGGTGCGCGCGAGATGGATATGCTCGCCGGGGTGATGAAGAAATGCACCCTCTGCATCGACCGCATCTATAACGAAAACCTGCCGGAGGAAGACCGCATCCCCGCCTGCGTGCGCACCTGCCCCTCCGGCGCGCGGCATTTCGGGGATTTCGCCGACCCTGATTCCGAGGTCTCCAAACTGGTGGCCGAACGCGGCGGGTTCGACCTGATGCCCGAAATGGGCACCAGCCCGGTCAACAAATACCTCCCCCGGATCAAGGACACGCCGTCAAAAGCCCGTCTCGAAGAAAAAAGCACCGAACCCAAAGGCTTCCTCGCCTGGCTCGACAAAGCACTGGAGGCGCTCTGACATGCATCCGGCTCCCTCCGTCATCGTCTTCACCGCGTTTTCCGGGCTTGGCTTCGGGCTGCTTTTCTGGCTCGGCATCGGCCTGCCAGAGGTAACAGGCTGGACCGCGTTCGCGATGTTCTTCATCGGCTACGGCCTCGCGGTCGTCGGCTTGCTGGCCTCGGTCTTCCATCTGCAAAACAAGAAGAACGCGATCAAAGCCTTCTCGCAATGGCGCTCCTCATGGCTTTCACGCGAAGGCATCGCCTCTGTCGTGGCGCTGCTGGTTATGGCCCCCTTCGCCATCGGTGAAGTTTTCTTTGGCACCGACATCCAACCGCTCGGCGGCATTGCGGCGTTGCTCTGCATCGGCACCGTCTTCACCACCTCGATGATCTATACCCAACTCAAATCCGTGCCACGCTGGCACAGCCCGCTCACCCCGCCGCTGTTCCTGCTCTTTTCACTGGGCGGCGGCGCGCTCTTGGCCGGGCAAGCCCGGCTTGCCGCCGTGCTCCTCGTGGTGCTGGGCATCGTGCAGGTCATCGCATGGATACAAAGCGATGCCAAAGGCGCCACCGGCAACAGCAGCTTGGAAAGCGCGACCGGCCTTGGCCGCATTGGCAAAACCCGCCAGCTTGAGCCGCCCCATACCGGGGAAAACTACCTGCTGAAAGAAATGGCCTACACGGTCGCGCGCAAACACGCGCTGAAACTGCGCGTCATCGCCCTCATCTGCGCCGTGATCCTGCCGGTTTTGCTGATCGTGGTCTTCCCGGTCACCCACCTGCTCGCCGTGCCGCTGATCGCGCTGCATCTCGTCGGCCTTTTCGCCGCACGCTGGCTCTTCTTTGCCGAAGCACAGCACGTCATGTCGCTCTATTACGGCAAATGAGCGTGCGCCGGATTAAGTAAACCGAATTTAACACACTCCGCGATTCCCGCCATACGCATCGCAGCCAACCCGGCAGCCGGGGGGCAGACACCTTCCCGCCTCAGGAAGGATCGCCGTTAACCATGCGGATCGCCCCGTTCACTCAAAAGCAAGCTTCAAGCAGCGCACGGGTATTTTGCGCCGTCATCGCCACCGGGTTGCCACCCACGCTCGGGTCCGCCAGCGCGGAGGCGGTCAGCGCACCAAGATCGGGATTCTCCACCCCCAGCGCGGTCAGGTTTCCGGGGATATGAAGCTGCGCATTCAACCCGTCCACAAAGCCAAGAAACCCCCCAAAACCGCCTGAAATCCCAAGGAAATTCGCCAGATCGTCAATCCGCGCCTCGATCAGGGGGCGGTTGAACTTCAAAACCTCATGCATCACCACCGCATTGGTCGTGCCGTGATGCGTGCCATGCACCGCGCCAATCGGATGCGACAGCGCATGAATAGCGCCCAGCCCCTTCTGAAACGCCACCGCCCCCATGGCCCCCGCCGCCAGCATGTTGGCCCGCGCCTCAATGTCACCACCATCGCCATAAGCCCTTGGAAGGTATGTCTTCACCAACCGCATCCCCTCGATCGCAATACCCTGGCTCATCGGGTGGAAATGCGGGCTGCAATAGGCTTCCAGACAATGCGCAAACGCATCCATCCCGGTGCCCGCCGTGATCGGTTTCGGCATCCCCACCGTCAATTCCGGATCGGCAATAACAATGGCTGGCAACAGCTTGGGATGAAAGATGATTTTCTTCTCGTGACTGACCGAATTGGTCAGCACCCCGGCCCGCCCAACTTCCGAACCGGTGCCCGCCGTCGTCGGCACCGCCACGATCGGCGCGATGGCATCCGCATCCGCGCGCGTCCACCAATCACCGACATCCTCAAAGTCCCAAACCGGGCGGCTTTGCCCCGCCATGAACGCCACCAGCTTGCCCAGATCAAGGCCAGAGCCACCGCCAAACGCAATCACCCCGTCATGGCCACCCGCCTTGAAAGCTGCGACCCCGGCCGCGAGGTTTCCTTCATTCGGGTTCGGATCAACCTGCGCAAACATCCCCCGGCCCAGCCCTGCGGCCTCCATCCGGTCAAGCACCTGCGCAGTGATCTCCAACCCCGCCAACCCGCGATCTGTCACCAGAAGTGGTCGTTTCATACCCGCGCCCGCACAGGCCTCACCGATCTCCACAATCCGCCCCGCTCCAAAACGGATGGCGGTTGGATAGCTCCAGTTTGCCGTCAATGTCATGTTGTTTCCCTCACCGATTCGCCGGGCTGGCACTGCGCCCGGTCGCGTTAACCTCGTCGTAACCTCGCGCTGGCATCCTGCCCGTGACCAGGAACGCGAAACGCTTCAACGCCCAAAACCTGCCATACGCCTCAAGCCCGCTCAAACCCGCGCGCAATCTCCCAATCGGTCACCGCGCGGTCAAATTCCTCGATCTCCCATGTGGCGCAGCGGGTGTAATGCTCTACCACGTCGCTCCCCAATGCCGCGCGCAACATCTTGGAATTGTGCAAGTTTTCCGCCGCCCCGCGCAGCGTTGCGGGGATTTCCGGCGCGTCACTCTCTTCGTAAACATCGCCCTTCGTCGGCGCCGCTAGCTCGAGCTTTTCCTCAATCCCCGCCAACCCGGCGGCAAGCTGCGTCGCCAGCGCCAGATACGGGTTCAAATCCGACCCGCCGATCCGGCATTCCATCCGCACCGCCTTGGTGCCCGCCCCGCACAGCCGAAAGCCCGCTGTCCGGTTGTCCACCGACCAGACCGATTTCGTCGGCGCGAAAGTGCCTTTCATGAACCGCTTGTAACTGTTGATGTACGGCGCCAGGAAATAGGTCACGTCAGGCGCGTATTTTATCAGTCCTGCCATATAGTTACGCATCAAATCCGACATGCCGTATTCGGCCTTCGGATCGTGAAACGCATTGCTCTTTTCGCGCCACAACGACTGGTGAACATGGCTTGAACTGCCCACCTTGTCATGCCGCCATTTCGGCAGAAAACTGGCCGAAACCCCCTCAGCCCAGGCAATCTCCTTGGTCGCGTGCTTGGCAATCGTGTGGTAATCCGCACAATCGAGCGCCGCACCATAGCGGATGTTCAATTCCTCCTGCCCGGTCTCCGCCTCTCCCTTGGAATTTTCCACCGGGATTCCAGCCGCATAAAGGTGGTTCCTAAGCGGGCGCATCACCGCCTCTTCCTTCGTTGTCTGAAGGATATGATAATCTTCATTGTAACCGCTCACCGGCGTCAGATCACGGAATCCCTTGCGCGCGTTTTCCTCGTAACTGCCCTGAAACAAGAAGAATTCCAGCTCCGTCGCCATCATCGGGGTAAAGCCCAGCGCCTCTGCCCGCGCCACCTGTTTCTTCAGGATAGCGCGCGGCGAATGCGCCACCTCGGCATGGGTATCATGGTCCAGCACATCACAAAGCACCATCGCCGTGCCCTCAAGCCACGGCATCATCCGGATCGTGTCCAGATCGGGCTTCATCACGTAATCGCCATAACCCGCCTCCCAACTGGTCGAGGCATACCCCTCCGGCGTCGCCATCTCCAGATCAGTCGCCAGCAGGTAGTTGCAGCAATGGGTTTCCTGCCACGCGCTGTCGATAAAATGCTGCGCCACGAACCGCTTGCCCATCAGCCGCCCCTGCATATCGACAAGGCACACCAGCACCGTGTCCACCGCCCCCGTCGCCACCGCCGATTGAAGCGCGTCGAATGTCATGTTCCCGGCCATTGCTGCTCTCCTGCTTCCCGTCGGCGCATCTTGCAACGTTCAGCGCAAAACGCCAGCGTCTTCACACTCCCGGCCCACTCTCGCGCCGCCCGAACACCTTGTAAATCACCGCGAAAAACAGCGGCACAAACAAAATCCCCAACACCGTGCCGGTGATCGTGCCCCCCAATACCGCCGTGCCCACCGCCTGCCGCCCCCCTGAACCGGCCCCATGCGAAAGCGCCAACGGCAACACCCCCAGCGAGAACGCCATCGACGTCATGATGATCGGTCGGAACCGCTGGGTAGCGGCCTTGCGGATCGCATCGAAAAGCGGCGCGCCCGCATCATGTTGCTCGCGCGCAAACTCGACAATCAGGATCGCGTTTTTCGCGGTCAACCCGATTACCGTCAACAACCCGACCTGAAAGAAAACGCCATTGTCAAAGCCAAGATAATGCGCCGCGCCCAACGTGCCCAACACGCCGACAGGCATCGCCAGAATAACCGAAAACGGGATCGCCCAGCTTTCATAAAGCGCCGCAAGGCAAAGGAAAATTGCCGCCAAAGACAGCGCATAAAGCATCGGTGCCTGACCGCCCGATTTCTGCTCTTCCAAGGAAAGCCCGGTCCATGCCGCCGAATAACCCGGCGGCAACTCGCGCACCAACCGTTCAACCTCCGCCATCGCATCGCCCGAGGCCACCCCCGCCGCCGGGGAGCCTTGTATCCGCATCGCCGGAATACCGTTGTAACGGGTCAACCCCTGCGGCCCGAACTTCCATTCCTGCGTCGTGAAGTTGGAAAACGGCACCAGCCCGCCGGACGCATTGCGCACCCGCCATTTGCTCAAGTCAGACGGGCCGGACCGGGCATTCGCCTCGCCCTGCACATACACCCGTTTGATCCGGCCATTATCATTGAAATCATTGACGTATCTGCCTGCCCAGACGATCGACAAAAGGTTGCCCACATCCGCAGGCGAAACCCCCATCGCGCCCGCCGCACGCCAATCGATGTCTATGGCAAACTGCGCCGCATCCTCCAACCCCGATGGCCGGGCCGAGGCAATCAGCGGGCTTTGCGCCGCAAGGCCCAGAAACTGATTGCGCGCCGCAAGGATCTGCTCATGTGTCTGCCCGCCCTGCGCCTGCAAATAGAAATCAAACCCCGATACATTGCCAAGCCGCGGCACCGGCGGTGGCACGATCGGAAACACCGAAGCATCGCGGATCTGCGACAACGCGCCAAACGCCCGCCCCGCCACCGCCTGCACCGATTGTCCCGGCTTGGTCCGCTCGCTCCAATCCTTCAGGCGCACGAAGGCAAGGCCGACATTCTGCCCCGGCCCACCAAAGGAAAAGCCGACCACGCCAAACATCGAAGACACGGTATCCTTCTCCGCCGTCTGGAAATAATGTTCGACCTTCTTGACCGTCTCCAACGTGCGTCCGGCGGTGGCCCCCGTCGGCGCTTGAATCAACGTGATCAAAGAGCCTTGATCCTCTGCCGGAAGAAAGCCGGTCGGTGTGTTCTCAAACAACCAGAACAAGCTACCGCTCAGCACGATATAGATCAGCAAGATGCGCAACGGCCGCCGGATGATATAGCCCACCGTCGCCCCATACCCGCGCGTCGTCGCACCAAAGCCCCGGTTGAACAATCCGCCCAAACCACGCATCGATTGATGCGGCTTCTTGGGCTTCAGCAGGGTCGCACAAAGCGCTGGCGTCAACGTCAACGCCACCAGCACCGAAAGCGCCATTGCCGACACGATGGTGATTGAAAACTGCCGGTAAATCACCCCGGTCGATCCACCAAAAAACGCCATCGGGATGAACACCGCCGAAAGCACCATGGCAATGCCCACCAACGCACCAGTGATCTGCCCCATGGATTTTCGCGTGGCTTCACGGGGGATAGCCCCTCTTCCTCCATGATCCGCTCGACGTTTTCAACCACGACAATGGCATCGTCCACCAGCAACCCAATGGCCAACACCATCGCCAACATGGTCAGCGTGTTGATGGTGAACCCGGCAGCGGCCAGAATGCCAAACGCGCCGAGGATAACCACCGGAACCGCGAGCGTCGGAATGATCGTGGCGCGGAAGCTCTGCAAGAACAGCAGCATCACCAAAAAGACCAGAATAATAGCTTCAACCAGCGTCTTCACCACCGCTTCAATCGAAATCTGGATGAACGGCGTGGTGTCATAGGCGATCACATAGTTCACGCCGTCGGGAAAGAATTTCGACAGCGCCCTGATTTTCTCTTTCACCAACGCAGCGGTATCAAGCGCGTTGGCGTCAGATGCCAGTTGTAATGCCATGCCCGCCGCCGGTTGACCGTCATAGCGCGCAATCGCGGCATAACTCTCCGCCCCGATCTCAACCCGCGCCACGTCCTGCAACAGCACCAATCCACCATCGGTGGCCGAGCGCACAACGATATTGCGGAAGTCTTCCGGCGTTGACAGCAAAGATTGCGCAGTGATCGTCGCGTTAAGTTCCTGCCCCTCAACAGCGGGCAACCCCCGAAAGACCCCGCCGATATCTGCGCATTCTGTGCGGAAACCGCCGCCACCACATCCGAGGGCGTCAGTTGAAACGCCGCCAGCTTGGACGGGTCGAGCCATATGCGCATAGCATATTTGGCGCCAAAAACCTGGACACCTCCCACACCCTCAATTCGGCTGAACTCGTCCACGAGTGTGCTTGACATGTAATCGGCCAGATCGGTCTGCTCCAACCGCCCGTCCTTGGAAATCAACGCGATCACCATAAAGAACGAAGACGATGATTTCTGGACCCGGACCCCCTGCCGCTGCACCGCTTCCGGCAGCAGGTTCGCGGCCTGCGAAACCTTGTTTTGCACCTGAACCTGCGCCACGTCGGCATCGGTGCCGGTCTCGAAGGTCAGCGTCGTTGAACTGCGCCCATCCGCCGTGGAGTTGGACGACATATAACGCATCCCGTCGATGCCGGTCATCTGCTGTTCGATTATCTGCGTAACGGTATTGGCAACTGTCTCTGCCGATGCGCCCGGATACATCGCTGTCACCCGAACGGACGGCGGCGCAATCTCAGGATATTGCGCAACCGGCAGGTTCAGAACCGCCAGGATCCCGATTCCCATGATCAGGATCGAGATGACCCAGGCAAAGACCGGCCGGTCGATGAAAAAACGCGCCATCCTGCGTTACCCTTCGCGCTCGCTTGCCTCAATCACCGGCATTCGCTTCCGCACGATCACCGGGATTGCGCTCGTCTGCCTTGACGGTCATGCCCGGCGCAACCTTCTGCTGGCCTTCCACGATCAGCCGATCACCCGACTCAAGTCCTTTGCTCACCACCCAGAACGCACCCTGTTCACGCTGGATTTCCAACTCCCGTGCCTCGACCTTGCCATCCACCGTCACTATCATCCCGACCGGCCTGCCCCGGCGGTCACGCGTGACCCCTTCCTGCGGCGCCAGAATTGCGTCGCTCAGCTTCGCTTCGGGCAATTCCACCTGCACATACATGCCCGGCAACAGAAACTTCTCAGGGTTGGGAAATTCCAACCGCAGAAGGATCGTTCCGGTCTGTTCATCAACATGCGGTTCAGCCGCAGAAAGCGTGCCGGTCTGGTCAAAGATCGAACCATCAGCCAGCCTCAGCTTGACAACCTGCCCCGCAGCCTCCGCCGCACTGCCCGCACGGCGCCACCTCAGCGTCTCCGTGGCCGACTGCGTCACATCCACGTAAATCGGGTCAAGCTTGCGGATCACCGTAAGCGGCGTCGCCTGCCCCGATGTCACCAATGCGCCCTCGGTCACCTGGCTCAACCCTGCGGCCCCGGCAATCGGTGCGGTAATCGTTGTCCGGTCAAGATCAATGCGCGCGGCCAGAACATTCGCCTCCGCCACCTTGACCGCCGCTTGCGCCACCTCGCGCTTGGCCAATGCATCGTCAAGCGCCTGCTGGCTGGTCACATTGCGACTGCGCAATTCTTCCTGCCTGCTGGCATCGCGCGACGCAATCGAAAGCGAAGCACGCGCCTGCGCCAAGCCCGCCTGCGCCGCCGCCATTCGTGCCTCATAACTGGCCGGATCAATCCGATAAAGCGCCGCGCCCGCCTCAACCGCCTTGCCTTCATCAAACAGACGTTTGGTGATAATCCCGCTCACCTGCGGGCGCACCTCGGCAATACGCGACGCGGCAACCCGGCCCGGCAGCCGGGCGGTCAGCGTGATATTCTGCCCCTCCAGCGTCACAACCGTAACCGTCGGAGTCGCCTGCCCTTGTTGCGCTACAAGAGGCTCAGGCAAGACTGTCGCCACCGCAAGAAAGGCAGCCAGAGCAATGATATGTGCAAGGCGCGGCATAAATGGACCCCAAGACAGCAAAGACACGCGAATGCCACGCATCCCGATGTTGAATAAGGCATTGACAGGTTTTGTAAAGCCCCCGATAGGCCGCACTCGTAGCAACCGAAACGTTTCAAAAAACGCAACGTCTCAGACTGTTCTCAAGGCGCTTTATGGCCCGTGGCTTGAGCGATAAATTCGGGTTTCACTCTGTAGCGGTAAGGACTTCTTGTCCATTATGAAGTAAGCCACCATTGATTTTATTGAATAATTTTTCGAGGCACACAAGAAATTTGGCCACTATGGAAGCATATGCTGACCACTGCTTGTAAGCATAGCTTGGCGACCGCCCTGTTCTTCTCGGCTTCCGCAACCAAGACATGAAAAAAGCCGCCCTTTCGGGCGGCTTTTTTCATGCGATGAACGGGCCGAGGAGCCCCATTATGTCAAGTGAACAGATCCGGGTTCAGATCGTCATGCCGGTAGAAATCCCGACCGATCTCGGATTTGGCCAACACCGGCCGGATGTTCCGCCGTTTCAATCGCCTGACCACTTCCCCGATCTGCAGGTTGTGAAGTTCGGCAATCTTCGCCGGATGAGTGAACCTGGCCTTGAAGTCGGCAATGACCGCCGGATCGAACCGTGGGATCCGATGATTGCCGTCGGGGCCAATGACCCAATGGACAGTCAGGCTCACCTCCTTCGGGCATCGGTCTACCAGACGCCAGCCTACGTTCCTCGAAATTTTCAGCGCGCCGAAGGCCGTCGCCGGTTGAAGACCCGCCATGCAGGCTGCCGCGTGCTGCTTGACCTCCGCGGGATCCACCCGAAGCGCGCTGATCCCATCTTGGTCCTCGAGGCGAAAGACGCGCTCAAGGAAGCCACCGAGGATCATGTGCACCACGGCGATGGCCGGCACCTTGGCCTTTTCCGCGGCTTTTGAAATCGGCACGAGCGCCACGGTCTCAGCATTCAGTTCGACCGACTTTACCTGCAGCTTGCCAACCAGCATGGCAATCTCCTCGCGATCCACAGCCTTCTGCGTCCGCCCCCTCACTCCAGGTTTCCCGTAATAGATGGGAGTGAGAAGCCGATCATCAAAAAGCTGATCGACGATCGGCCGAGTGAAATCCATATCCGTCCACAGCGAGACCACATTCACAGTGCGCTTCACGCGCCCTGCGATCTCCCTGCCGTGATCCACGGAAATCGGGAAATGCGCCGGAGCCCGCTCCGGAATCGCCCCTGCGGCAACCAGGACGTTGCTCAGGGTCCGAGCGTCGAGGCCCTGCTCCTTGGCCAAGGACGCGACTGTGTGAAGGCGGCGCTCGGGAAGTTCGACACCCAGCACCTTTGTCCCGGCCGGCATGGCGATATTCTCGGTGACGACGTCGCGGAGGATGCGCGCGATGTCACCAGGCTCCTTGAGCGATTTTGAGTACGCCAGGGCATTGTAGAAGCACCCGAAGATCTTGCGGGCACCGGGCGTGCCAGAAGCATCGTCGAATTTCCGAAACTGCGCCGCCAGTGCCTCCCGGATACCTTCCTCACCGCGTGACGTGAGTCCGAAGCCCACGCGACCGGCATGATCCCAGTCATCTGAACTCAATTCCGGCAGCTTCTGGGTCGGCCCGAAGGCGGCCAGCACGCCCAGAAGTTCCGTTGCACGGGTCGCCTGATCCAACGTCTGCGCATCCAGCCAATCCGGGCCAGCAATCCCGTCGAGGCGGCGCAGCACGTAGTCTTGCAGCGGCGAGACCAAGCGCCGCTCTTTCTTCTCGATCAGCGCCCGGAGTTGACCATCGCGCTCGGGGACCCGGCGATCAAGGTCATGAAGCTTATCGTCCCACGCGACCTGCGCCTGGCGAACCAGTGGGATTTCATGACGATTGCACGTGCGTACGACCGAGAGGGCCCACTCCCAGCGCCCGCGACGCCTTCCTGTCTGGTCATCTTCCGCCAAGCAGGCAGGGCAGAACACCGTGTACGGGTTTGACAAGAACTCGGCGGTGACCAACTCACCGCGGAGATCGTAGGTCCGTTTGCCGATGCGAATAGGAGCATTGCGACGCAGGTCGTTCAGTGGTGTACCCGAAATCTCCGCCAGCCGTGCAAGTGCTTCCGGGTCGAATGACGCTATCGCCTCCGGGCTGATCTGCATGTCCCGGAGAAACGGACGCATCGGCTTCGCCGCGTGATAGCAGGCCAAACCAGCCGCATAGGACAAGGGCGATTCAATCGGGTCAAATGGTAGGTACGGCAGCAGCATGGTCATCGTCCCTTCTTGCCAGATTGTGGAAGAGGTTTCTTGGTGAAGTCTATCTTCGCCCAGTCGTGCGCCAAGAAAACATTCTTGCCGATTTCCGCACCTTCCCGCTCAGCCCAATTTTCTGCATAATGCATAATCTCGAGGCGGATCGCTCCCGCTTCGGCGGCAATTTCCAAGGCACTAAGCGTGTTTTCAATAAACCGACCAAACCGCCGTCTGCTTGCATGAACGAGGCGTTCGATCAGGTCCGGCTCTTTGGGAGGCGCAATACCGACCTCCGCACATAGAGTGTGGATGATCCCCTTCAGAAGGCGCTGGTCCTGCACCGGCGAAATATCGCCCAGGGCGAGCTTCAGGTAGCGGCGATCAATCTGGTCGTCGGAGGAGGCAAACTGCCAAAGGTCCTCGATACCACTCAGGATCACACTGACTGCGCCCTTCCCTTGCATGAGGTTCTTCAGTCGCTTCTGCATGTTGCGAATTTCAAAAGCACTGGCTGCGCCCAGGAGATCATGTCCCTCATCAATCCAAACAAACACGGTGCCCAGGAGCGATAGCCGATGCTCGGCGAGGCTCCAGATTTCCTGTTCGGAGTCATTCCGGGACGCGTCTTGGTAACCAGTCGCCCTGACGATCTCGATACCCAGGCTCTTCGTTGTCGCCGGGCTTGGCGCATCGACCTTAATCCACGGCTTATGTCCCGCGCCGTTGGATTGAAGAAGCGGGTGGTAGTTGAGGACATGTTCGACGAGTGTGGACTTCCCACCGCCGGCAGGCTCAATCACAAGAAGTCCGTGTGCGTCGCCTGTACCGCGATCTTTCCGGGGTGCCGCGATGGGCTTCCCAAAACTGTCACGGGCAAGCAGACGATTGAGACGAAGAGCAAGCTGTTCGTCCCGATCGGTAGGAAGATATTTCTCGGCCGCGCGATCGACGGCGGCCAAGAGGGTTTCGGGGGTCTTCTGATCCATTTCTATTTGTCCTTGAGCTGAAGGATGAAGTTGTCATCCTCGCCGTCGTCATCGTCGTTGGCGGGCTGACGATCAGAAAATTGGATCGACTCGGAAGGGACGGAAGAAATTTCTTCAGCAGGCCCGCGGGGCGCCTCATTTGCATGGACGCCGGCCGTATCCCCGGCAGTCGGAAGGCTGGTACCGAAGTCGCCCAGGCTATTCTGCGAAGTTTCCTCATCGCAGCCGTCATCCACGCGGAACCCGATGAAAGCCTCACGCTCGTGGCGATCAATCGTCTCGGCATCGATCGTGTCGAGGACCAAGCCGACCTTTGCCATCGCGTCGGCGTTCAGATTCTCGATGTAATCGAGCGCCTGCTGCACGACACGGCTCTTGAGCTCGGCGGCCTTCGCATGCTTGGCCCGCAGTTCACGATGTGCCATCCGCCATTTCTGATAGGAGACCCCATGGAAGCAGCGGTGGACGGCAGGAGCTTCTGTCCATTGGGTTCCGATCTTGACCCAGATTGCACTGATATCCTCGGGATAGTAGCGGATCTCCATCTTCAAGTCAGGGCTGTGCAGCATGTGCGTCGCGAGTGCCTCGGAATGATAGCGCACGCCGGCAACGGTGAGCCCGCCTTTCTGGAGTGTCCGAGACAGCTTTTCTCCGAAAATCAGACGTCGGCGCCGCAAGGACGGCGGCGGCGTCACCCCGTACTGCAATGTGAGCCGGTTCCAGCAATCGCGCGGCGTCTCCCCATACAGACCCTCATGAGGCTCGTTGTGATAGACATCGACGATCCAGCGCACGAGTACCGTGCAGAGCTCGTCGACGGTCAGCGCTGCCTTTTCTTCGGGATTGCTGCTACCCTTGCGCAGAATGTCCCCGAATGTGCCGCCGGACAGCCGCGGCATCAACTGGGACGAAATCGTTCTGAAAACGCGCTCGATATAGGGCTTCAGCCACGGCCGTGCGCCTGGACAGTGAATTAGGGTAATCCCGAGATCGCAGAGCCTCGCTCGGAAATCATGTCCGACAAATTGCCTGCCGCAGTCTGTGACGAGGGTCCCCATCAGGCCGTGTTCTGCCCACGCATCTTGAGCACCGGCGGCGCCGGCCCAGACCCCCTTATCGCGCATCCCCATCTCGACGGCGCGCAACCCGCTCTTCGAGGAAGGGGTGCGCGAGAGGATCATTCCCAAAATGCACCGTGTGCGCACATCGAGGAGAACGGTCATCCACCACCGCTTGATCGACCCGTCCAGGCCCAATCGCGCCTTTTCTTCATCGGACATCATCTGGAGGAGACCCGAGTCCTCCATGAGAGACATCAGGTCGATTTTCTGTTCATCCATCTCCACACGCTGCAACGGGCGCTCGACATCGATCCCCTCTCCCACCGGAGAAAAGCGCGCATGGCCGCGTCCACGCCCTCACGGGCCAGTTTCACCCGGAATGGCGAAAGATGATGAATAGCGGCCAGGATCGTGACACGTGAGGGGCACCTCTCTGATAGGAGTGCGGGTGGAGAGAGTGTTATTGAGGTGGGTCTGACTGCCCAGCAACGTGTTGCCAACAACAGCGATGTTCTCAGCGAAGGCGAGCAGCGAGCACTGGCCCTCTCCTGCTTTCTTGCCGAGTTGATTGAGATCGGAGCGAAGCACGGGATCATCGTTGATGATCCCGTGTCCTCGCTTGATCACTCTCGCATGGAAGCTGTTGCCAAACGGCTTGTTGCAGAGGCTGTGGCGGGCCGACAGGTTATAATTTTTACCCACAATATTGTCTTTTTCTACATGGTAGAAAATGAAGCCCGCCGCGCTGAACAACCTTGCCATGCCGAGTGGATGTCGAGCCAAAGCGGAACAAAGTTCGGCATTATTGATGACTCGGGTAGGCCGTCTCATACCAAGAGAACAAAGCAGCGCATCGGCGAACTCAATGAGGCCAAGGCTCGGCTCTTTAAGGATGGCTATGACCCCGCCGTTGCAGAATACCGTGATGCGCTGACGGCGATCTACACTCTCATGCGCGAGACTTGGGAAAGAATCGTCGAAGAAATTCTGTTCAACGGTACGATCCAGAGATTTCGTCCGGAAATAATGACGCAGAGTCTTAAACATGCGTGCTATGTTCCGGCTGACGACTACCCGGCTATATTTGAAGGTATGAAAAGATGCTCGCACTATTCTGGACATGATAGGGTTCCAGATTTGCCGCTGGAACTGCCGCTGCATACAGATATTGAAGCGGACCTTCAGGCTTTAGTCGATTTTCACGAGAAGGTCTCTGAAAGAAGAAGGAATTTGGAGAAGGGGCATAGTTACGAGAAGGGGCCGGAGCCAGAGTTTCTTTGAGCGGCCTTCAGAAAGCTGCCATTCTTCACTCATTGTTCAAATGACAGTTAAGGGCCGGTCCCGACAATCGGCAGGCAGGGCGGTGAGCGGCCGTTCGCTGCGGGCGCGAACCGCACATGTTTGCACAGACTGTAATGCGGCATTAAAACCCGCATAGCGCGAAGCCCTTTAGTAACCTACTAAAGTTTATTGTGCCTAAGGAGACGGGGATGGTTATTGGTAACAAATGGGCTGGAAAGCTCTACGGCACCAACACGGGCAATCTGTATGTTACGTTAGAGGGCGATGACGACGCCCTCCAGGGAAGAATACATCTAAACGACCCCGTCTTCGGGTTAGTGGTCTACGCGATTAATGGCACTTTTGATGGGCAGGGACTTTCCCTTCAAGGTGAACCAGAAAAGTCCATTGAAGGCGTGGAACTCGGAAAACTGAAAGCGGCGGCTCTGCTTAACTCACGAGGAGAACTTGAGGGAGAGTGGACGACAAGCATCGGTTCTGCGGGCACCTTTGTCTTGTTCCCACACGACCGCATCAGTGAACAGGAAGAAGAGGGTGGTGCGAGGCAGGAGCAACTACACACCGCTCGCCACAACTTCGGAGCTGTGGCCGTTGATCGTGAACAAATAACCGCTCTTGCTGAGGAAGTGCAAAGTGACTTCAGGCAGACGCAGGTTGTCGTCACTGTTCTCGCGGGCACCGAAAAATCTCGTTTGCTGGATGACTTCAAGAACGCCAAGTTCAAAGACGAACGCGCTACCGTATTCAAGATTTTCGCTCGGGAACGACAAACAAGTGGAATAGACCGCATTGTCGTTATTGAGTTCGGCCCTGAAGTGAACTTTGCCATGACACAAGGCGCGGACGAAGCGTGGGTTCTGGGTATGCTGGAGAAACTCAAGAACAGTGTTGAACCTTTAGAAAGAAAATACGCTACCAGCTTCAAGAAGTTCGGCTTCGGCATCAACCAACTCTTGTTTGTGGGCGCTATCGTCTATCTTCCGAGCCTAACCAGTCTGGGGGTTCGTGTAGTGCTAATGGTCGGGGTTCTTGCAATTATTTGGTTCGTGACTTGGGTGCATCGCCGCTATCTGCCCTTCGCTGCGCTTTTTCTCGGCAACAAACCAAAAGGGTTCTTCGCCAAGTCACTGCCAAGCGCACTGTCTTGGATCATTGCGGTGACCTCAGCGGTCGCTGCTACGTTGCTGGCAACGTATTTGCAGGGGTTGTTCCCTATCAGCCAGTGAGATGATCATGTCAGACAAAAGCAGCACACAGTTACTCTCACCGCGCTAACCGGCGATTAGGCCGATAAAATGCTGCGTGCATAAATGGCTGCAATTCGAAAGCTGCGACGCGGCATCATATCTGCCGACGAGCGACAGCTTCGGGCCGTTGATGTCGATCTGAGGGCCCGGGCACTCGCGATGCATGCCGCGTCGCCGCAGGTCGGCTTTGAGTCCATCTCAGCCAATGCTGCACTGTATCCGTCCGGTCCCGCAGCGCTTGACGCCTATTGCGGCGCCCAGTTCCAAGGGGCGAGTTCTTCGATGCGGTTGATCTTGTGATCTGCGATACGCTCGAGAACCCAAGTAAGCCAGGCTTCGGGATTGACGTTGTTCATGCGGGCGGTTTCGATGAGCGTGTAGGCGATCGCCGCGGCCTTGCCGCCACCTTTTGAGCCCATGAAGAGGTAATTTTTCCTGCCAAGGGTCAGGGTCTGATTGACCGCTCGCAGATATTGTTGTCCAGTTCCAGCTGTCCGTTCTCGAGGTATGGCCGCGCCTTGGGAATGCGACCGAGCGCGTAGCGGATCGCCTCGGCCAGCTTGGTCTTTCCGGATATTTTTGGCAGTTGCTGCTTCAGCCAGCCTTCCAGTTCATCGAAGACCGGCTTCGCCTGTGCCTGCCGCAGGGCGACGCGTTCGTCGGGGGATTTGTAGCGCGCCTCCTTTTCCACACCATAGAGCCTGGCAATCCGTTCGATGGCGCCCCTGGCGATGACGGACCCATCGCGCTCGAAGACATCCACGAACTTGCGGCGGACATGAACCATGCAGGCTTGTTCCGTGGCGAGGCCTTCGCCAAACAGGCCATTGAAGCCGGTGAAGCCGTCGGCATGCACGGTGCCCTTGTAGCCCGAGAGGTGGGCAGAGGGGTGCTGTCCTTTCCGGTCCACGCTGAACTGATACCACGCGCAGGGCGGCGCCTGTCCGCACCATGGCCTCTCGTCGCGGACGTAACTCCAGAGCCGCGCGGTATGGGCCTTGCCTGTCTTCGCACCGGTCTGCATCTTGACCGGGGTGTCGTCGGCAAACACGGCGGGCCCGGCGCGCACCAGCTTGCCGATATGCTCGGCCAACGGTTCCAGCAACGCCGTTGAACGCCCGACCCAGTCGGTGAGCGTCGATCGGTGCAGGTCGAGCTTCTCGCGCGCGTAGATCTCCGACTGCCGGTATAATGGCAGATGATCGCAATACTTGCCGACCAGCACATGCGCGAGAAGACCGGGGCCGGCGCGGCCGCGCTCGATGGGGCGGCTCGGCAACGGTGCCTGCGCGAAGGTCTCGCAGCAGCTGCAGGCCATGCGCGGACGCACGATCTGGCGGACGACGAAGCGCCCCGGGATGTATTCCAGTTCCTGCGTCACCTCCTCGCCGACTGGGCGCAGGGCGCCGCCACACGAGGCGCAGGCATCGCCCGGAGACAAGACCTCGGTCTGTCGCTCGAGATGATCGGGCAGCGGGGCACGGCTGTGTTGCCGTTTGGCGGGCCTGTCGGATTGCGCCGCATCGTCGTCCGCACCGGTTTCGTCATGCTTCGCCTGAGCCGCCCGCGCGATCTCGGTGTCTTCCTGCAGGTCGAAGGCCAGCTGATCGAGGCTTTCGGATTTCGACCCGAACCGCGCCTTGCGATGGGCCGCCAGCTGCCCTTGCAGGTCTTCCACCTTCAGGGTCAGAGACTTGATCTCCTCGCCCATCAGGGCGACCAGACCCTTCAGGTCTTCGGCATCGTCCGGCAGGGATTTCAGCGTCTCCAGCATGGCGGGAATATACTGAACCGGCGGCGGGAGTGGAACAAGGAATGCGCCTAAGCCCCTGTTTTGTTGTATTATCCCGCCTGCAATGGCCGCCATGTCTTTTGCGGCATGCGCCAGTCGATCCCCTCCAGCAGCATCGAGAGTTGCGACGGACTGAGGCTGACCTTGCCCTCCTTCGCCGCGGGCCAGACGAACCGGCCACGCTCGAGGCGCTTGGAGAACAGGCAGGCCCCCTGGGCATCCCACCAGATGATCTTCAATAGATCGCCCCGGCGCCCCCGGAACACGAACAGGTGGCCGGAATACGGGTTCTCGGCCAGGACCTTTTCAGCCTGCGCCGCCAAGGTGTTGAAGCCACGCCGCATGTCTGTCACCCCGGCCGCGAGCCACACCCGCGTATTGCTCGGCACCGGGATCATGCCATCAGGCCCTGCACGAGCCCGATAACAGATGACAGCGCCGTCGGTCCTTCAATGACGACCCGTCGCCCATCCGACAGCGTGATGTCGACCCGATGCGCCAGAAGAGGGGCCGATGTCGAACCCGCAGTCATCATGGGCGCGTCGTCGGCATCATGGTCGATGGACGACCCCGACACTTCCACCGGCAAGAAGATACCGTCATCTTCCGATGCCATTTGCGTTTCGTCCGCAGCAGGGGAAAAGCGGGGGTCTTTCAGCCACTTGAAGATCAGGTTCGCGTTCATCGAATAACGACGGGCAACCTGCGCGACCGACACACCCGGGACCAAAGCCTGCTCGCAGATCGACCGCTTCTCTTCGTCCGCCCAGAACCGCTTCTTCTGGCCCTTCTTGCCCGCCATGGAGTGCCCTCATGATGTCCACTATCGATGGTGGACACTATCAGCCTTGGATTCCGCCCGTTAGAGCGGCGTCAGCGGACGGATACGCTGCACTATGCAAGAAAGGGTGAAAACGCGCATTGCTGACATTGGCCGTGGCTGGGACGGCCCCGACCGGACATTGACCCATGGGTCACGATGCTGCGTTGGGGCGCGTCAAACCGGCCATTCACTGCTTCCGTAATAAATCAGGTGATCTGCGGATAAAGAACCGCGAGGATTTTCAGAGCTTCTGCTGGCGTCCCTTTGGCTGATGCAGAATGAGCGCCCGCAGGCGCAACCGTCTTGCAGCAGGATATCGGTCTTTGCCAACGCGACCATTGGAGACAATGCCAAGACTTCGAGCACTGACTTGGTTATCGGTGGAGGCCGATGACGGCTCGAATGAACCCCTTGGCTCCGCTATGAACTTGTGTGTTGCCTCCAATGTCATCGCGAAACGCGACTATCCCCAAAAATTCTCGCGAACTTTGGCCTGTCGCGGCCCGTCTGGCGTCTCGACGGTCAGCTCGGTGCCGTCGTCCCAATGGGTCATGCGCACCATGCCGATGGCGACATTTGTCTTGAAATCAGGCGACCAGGCGGCCGACGAGACCCGGCCAACCGTTTTCTCCCGGTGCTTCAGCGGCCACCAGCGGTCGCAGCCGGGCACGGCCGGGCCGTCGATCTCCAGCGCACGGATTTGCTTGACCGGGCCTTCCTTAGCGACGCGCAGCAAGGCATCGCGACCGATACAGCCAATGGCGGTCTGGGTGTTGCAGAACTTTCCGAGCCCGCATTCATGCGGCGTGTTGTCGTCGGTCATGTCGTTTCCGTAGGACAGCAACCCACCCTCGATCCGTTCGATCAGGTTGGGGCAGCCGGCATGGACGTCCATCGACTTGCCAGCCTCCATCAGGGCGTTCCACAGCGGCATGCCAAGCTCTTCGCCCTCGACATAGATCTCAAACCCGCCTTGCTTGGAGTAGCCCGAGCGCGCGACCACCATGTCTTGCCCCTGGAAATCGAGATGCGTAAAGCGGAAGAAGCGGATGTCGCGCACGGCATCGCCAAAAACCGCCGCCATCAGATCATCGGCCCGTGGCCCCTGCACGGCAAGCGGCGACACGTCGGGTTCGTCCACCAGCACGTCGAGGCGATAGCCATAGGCCAATCCCTTGACCCAATACAACAAATCGCTGTCAGCGATAGAGATCCACCAGCGATCCTCGGCCAGTTTCACGGCCACGGGATCGTTCAGCATGCCGCCGGTCTCGTCGACGATCGGAACGTAATAGCACTGACCGGGCAGCATCGACCGCAGGTCGCGCGGGGTCAGCAGCTGCATCAGACGCCCGGCATCGGGGCCACGCAGCTCGACCTGGCGTTCGCAGGCGACGTCCCAGATCTGCACCGCCTGTTTCAGATGGTGATAATCCTCTTCGACCGAGCGGAACACCGTCGGCAAGAGCATGTGGTTATAGACCGTGTAGGCCTTGACGCCAGCGGCATCCACACCGTCCGAGAAGGGGTGCGACGAAGCCTGCGCGAGGGTGAAAGCAGTGCCATTCCAGTTTACTCCAAGTCTTTGGCGCGATTGCGAAGCTGGAACTTCTGGATCTTGCCGGTGGATGTTTTAGGGAGGGGTTCGAATATGACAGCCTTGGGGGCTTTGAAGCCGGCCAGATGCGTGCGGCAAAAACCGATGAGGCCCTCCGCAGAGACCTCGGACCCGTCGCGCAATTCGACAAAGGCGCAGGGGACTTCGCCCCATTTTTCGTGCGGCATGGCAACCACGGCGGCGGCTTGCACAGCCTCATGCCGGTAAAGCACGGCCTCGACCTCGACCGAGGATATGTTCTCTCCGCCCGAGATGATGACGTCCTTGAGGCGGTCGCGGATCTGGATATAGGCGTTTTCGTGCATGACAGCGCCATCGCCGGACCAGAACCAGCCATCCGCAAAGGCTGCTGCGGTGGCCTCGGCATCCTTGTAATAGCCCGCCATGACCGTATTGCCGCGAATGGCGATTTCTCCTTGCGTGGTACCATCGGGCGGGACAGGCGCGCCGCTGGCGCGGTCGATCACGGCGACCTCTTCGACCATGGGGAAGGCAATGCCCTGTTGCGACTGCAATTCGGATTGCTCCGCGGGGGTGAGATTGTCCCAGTCCTCTTGCCACAGACACTGCGAGATATGGCCGTAGGTTTCCGTCAGGCCATAGACCTGCATGACATCGAACCCCATGACTCGGGTCTTTTCCAGAACCGAGGGTGGCGGTGGAGCGCCTGCGGTCAGGACGCGGATCGCCGGAACGAAGGGCGCGGTGCCGCTCTCCGCTTCGGCCAACATCTGCAAGACGATGGGCGCTGCGCCGAAGTGGGTCACGCCATGGGTTCGGATCGCGTCCAGAATGCGGTCCGCTGCCGGAACACGGGTGAAGACCATCGTCCCCCCGAGCATGGCCATCAGCCAGGGATGCCCCCAGCCGTTGCAGTGGAACATCGGGACTACTGACAGATAAGTAGGATAGGGCGGCACCTGCCACGCGGTTCCGGTGCCAAGCGCCATCAGGTAAGCGCCGCGATGGTGATAGGCGACGCCCTTGGGACGCCCGGAGGTGCCGGAGGTGTAATTCAGCGCAATCGCGTTCCATTCATCATCCGGTAGGGCGATCGGCATGGGTGCGCTGGCCAGCAGGCTGTCATAGGTCGGGCCGCCAAGGGTTTCGCCCGGCGCAATCAGGTCGGCGTTTTCTACCACCGGCAGGCTGCGCCCCAGCAGGCCGAAGGCCTGTGACAGCAACGGCACCAGTTCCCGATCCACGATCACCAGCTTGGTATCCGCGTGGTCGAGGATATAGGCGATGGTCTCGGGTTCCAGCCGGGTGTTGAGCGTGTTCAGCACCGCGCCGGTCAGTGGCAGCGCAAAATGCAGCTCAAACAGCTCGGGGACATTCGGGCTCAGCACCGTGACGGTATCGCCTTTTTGCACGCCAAGCCCCACAAGCCCCCCGGCCACCGCGCGAATGCGGGCGGCGGTTTCGGCCCAGCTACGCCGGATATCACCATAGATCACCGCCGTGCGCGCGCCGTGCAAACTCTCGGCGCGGCGCAGGAAGGACAGTGGCGACAGGGGCACATGGTTGGCCAGTGTCTTCTGAATAGCCTCAAAATGGTGACGCATCCGGGGTCCGCCTGACTTAGCTGTTGGGCCGCACGCGGGCGGCGGTCTTGTTGGCGAAAGCTTCGAGACGCTCGCGCGCAGCGGGCTGGGTGTTGACGATGCCGCCCACGAAGGCCTCGGCATAGGCGGCGTCCATGCCGGACATGTTGTTCATGTGGCTCACGGCGGAACAGATCGCAAAGTTCGTCAGCGGCAAATTCTGCGCTACCTTGTCCGCCAGCTCCATCGCCTTGGCAAAGCTGCCACCCTCCTCGGTGATGTATTGTGCCAGCCCCAGTTCGACCGCCTCTTGCCCCTGATAGACACGGCCCGTCAGGATCATGTCGATCATGCGGTACTTGCCGATCATGTCAGACACCCGGATCGTCGCACCGCCACCGGTGAAAATGCCGCGTTGGCCTTCGGGCAGGGCGAAATAGGTGCCGGGGTCGATCACGCGCACATGGGCGGCGCTGGCCAGTTCCAGGCCACCGCCCACAACCGCCCCCTTAAGCGCGGCAATGATCGGCACGCCGCCATATTCCATTTTGTTGAAGGCCTCGTGCCAGCGCAGGCAGACATGCATGAAATCATCGGCGCTGCGGTCGGCCTTCCAATGCTCGACCAGATCGAGACCCGCGCAGAAGTGATCGCCCGCGCCTTCCAGCAACACCGCCTTGACGCCCGCCAGCCGCGCGCCGCTGAAAAAGCGGATCAGTTCCTCGATGGTGACCACATCCAGCGCGTTGCGCTTTTCCGGGCGGTTCAGCGTCACGACATAGAGTCCGTTGTCACGCTCGGAAATCGTGAGGCGTTCGTAGGTGTCGGGGTTCACGACGTCATTCATGGGTCGGGTCCTTTCGAGGGATCAATCGGTGAAAGCCGCATCGAGCAGGCTTTGTGCGCCGTGCAGGATGCGGGTTTGTTCGGTGGCGCATTCGGGCAGGATGTGCTGGGCATAGAACAGGGCGGTGGCGATTTTCCCGGTCATGAACGCGCTGTCCTGCCCGGCGTCGCACGCGGTTTGCGCCACCAGAGCACCCTTGGCGTGTTGCCACCCTGCCGCCAATGTGCCGGTCAGCATCAGGAAGGGAACAGAGCGCGCGAAGGCCGCATCGATATCCTTGCGGCTGGTCTCCAGCATCCAGTCCAGCGCGCCTTCGAACGCGCCGCACGTGATTGCGAGCCGCGTGCCGATCGCTTGCGCGGTGGCATCCCCCTTGGCCAGCGCCGCTTCGGTTTCCGCTGTCCGGGCTGCGAACCGGCGGGCGGTCTCGCCCCCGTCGCGCATCACCTTGCGCCCCACAAGGTCGTTGGCCTGAATGGCCGTGGTGCCCTCGTAGATCGGCAGAATGCGGGCATCGCGATAGTGCTGCGCGGCGCCGGTTTCTTCGATGAAGCCCATGCCGCCATGAATCTGCACACCCAGCGAGGCGGCCTCGACCGCGCGTTCGGTGCAATAGCTCTTGACCAGCGGGACCATGAATTCGGCCAGCGCAAGCGCTTCGGGATCATCCTGATGGTGGGCGATGTCTAAGAGCCCGGCGGTCGCCATCGCCATCGCCCGTCCGCCTTCGGTCAGGCTGCGCATCCGCATCAGCATGCGGCGGACATCCGGGTGGTCGATGATCGCGACGGCGTCCTTGCTCTGACCGTTCACCGGTCGGCTTTGCACCCGCTCGCGCGCATAGGCCAGCGCCCGTTGATAGACCCGCTCGGACGTGGCGATGCCCTGCACCCCGACTGAGAACCGAGCGGCGTTCATCATGATGAACATGTATTCGAGGCCGCTGTTCTCCTCGCCGACCAGGAACCCGGTGGCATCGTCGTACTCCACCACAGCCGTCGGGCTGGCGCGCACGCCCAGTTTGTGTTCGATGCTCACACAGTTGACCGCGTTCCCGGCCCCCGGCGTCCCATCCGGTTCCACCAACTTCTGCGGCACGATGAACAGGCTCAGCCCCTTCGGCCCGGATGGCACATCAGGTGTGCCTGCCAGCACGAGGTGGATGATGTTCTCGGTCAGATCATGGGCACCATAGGTGATGAAAATCTTCGTGCCGGTGATGCCATAGGTGCCATCGTCGCGCCGCATGGCCTTGGTTGCCACCCGGCCCAGATCGCTGCCCGCCTGCGGTTCGGTCAGGTTCATCGTGCCGGACCAGCGCCCTGCGATCAGCGGCTCCAGATAGGTGGCTTTCTGTGCGTCCGAGCCGGTCAGCAGCAGCGCCTCAATCGCGCCATCGGTCAGAAGCGGACAGAGGCCAAAGCTCATATCGGCGGCATTCAGCATCTCCACCGCCGCGGCGCCGACGGCCCGCGGCAGCCCGATGCCGCCATACTCCACCGGATGGGTCAACGCCTGCCAACCCATTTCGACGAACTGGGCATAGGCCTCCGCGTGGCCTTCGGGCATGATCACGCGACCATTGTCGAACCGCGCCCCCAGCGTGTCCCCGACTTGAGACACTGGCACGATCTGTTCGGCGCAGAACCGGGCATAGCCCTCCAGCGCGGCGCTTATGTCCTGCAGTTCGCATTCGGAATACTCCTCCAGCGCGGACACGCGTTCCCAATGGGAGAGGTCTTGGATGCAGAACATCAAATCCTGCACGGGCGGCTGATAGGACATACCTGTCTCTCCGACGGCAACTATGGCTTTACGTCATCTATCCGCTGCAAGCCTTGCCATGAAGCTCGTTTTTTGCCAATTTCCTATCTGATCACGCCACCGAGGGCCAGTGCATGACCGGTCATGACCCCATCTCTCTGACGACCGTTTCGGCGGGTTTCATCCGGGACTGGCTTGATGCGCTTAAATCTCGATGCACATCAGAGGCGATGGCCTCGATGTTGGAGCGATCTGGTCTGCAAACCAGCCCGATGGCGCCCACTCAGCGTGTCACGCTCGAAGAAATTGCCCGGTTGTATCAGCTTGCCGCGCCAGAGATCGGCGATGAGATGATGGGCCTATGGAGCCGCCCGATCCGTCCCCGCGCCCTGCAGCATCTTCTCACCGTGCAGCGAGAGGCGAGTAGCCTGGTCTCGGCGCTGTTTCGGTTTTCGACGTTCTGGAACCTGGTGTTGGATGATTTCCGCCTGAACTTGCGTAACAGTCCGGAGGAGGTGGAACTGGCGTTGGTCCCCTATTCGAACGAAACCCGTCCGCAGCGATTTGGCCACATGCTGATACTGAAATTGGCGCATGGGCTCCTGTCCTGGCTCGGCGGGGCGGAAACGGCGGTCAAAGCGGTTCACTTTTCCTTCCCTCGTCCAGATTTTGCGGCCGATTACGCAGTAGTCTTCCCTTGCCCGGTAGCGTTTGATGCAGCGCAAACCAGCATCCTTTTCGATCCACGCCAATTCAACCGTCCGATCACCCGCAGTCCCGCCGAGGCATCCGTGTTCCTTGAACGCGCGCCGATTGACTGGATCTTCACTGGCTCGCGCGGACATACAAACAGCCTGCGCGTTCGCGCCTTTCTGTACGGGGCCGCATGGCAGAACTGCCAGCTTCCGGATGCGGCCTACGCGTTGAAAATCACGCCCCGGACGCTGAACCGTCGCCTGAAAGAGGAAGGGACATCCTTTCAGGACATAAAGGACGCTCTGCGCCGCGACATCGCTATCCGCGCGCTTCAGCAAGGTACGGACAGCATCGAACAGATCGCCTTTGACACCGGCTTTTCTGCACCGTCCAACTTCCACCGAGCCTTTCATAAATGGACCGACAGGACGCCCGGATCGTACCGATTGTGAGTTCGGGGTTCGAGCATCTACATCTCTTCACGGATGATCTGCTCTGACACGTCTGCCGCTGCCTATGTAAGGTGAGCCAAGCGCAGGCTCTCGTGTCAGACAAACAGGCATTGTCAGGTTGTCCTCCGCCTTCAGGGTGCCGCATTCGCTGAAAAAGTCACGCCAATTCGCGCACGCAGCGAATTTCCGTTTCAGGCCCTTGGAGCTTTTCGCTGCAGGCGCAATGTGCAGAAAGCTGAAATTAGGGCTGGCGCGGCGAAGGCCCGTTAAGTCCCGCTCTGCCGACCTTCGTCCTCGGAAAATGCTGCACCATGGACGAATGGCCGGTCTGGTGAAGCTGCGGCGCGGCATCGGCGTGCTGGATGGAAGGCCGCTTTGGGCCGGCCGCTCTCATGAATTTGTCCCGGCGCCGATCTCTCCTTCCAGCTGCGCAATCAGCAGTCGCAATCTCTTGACCATCAGGTCTTCTCCGCTTTGGTCGCTGGCGAGCCTGCGCAACTGGTCCAGCGCCCAGGATGTGCGGTCGATCTGTCGGGCGGCTGCCAAGAGGTGAGCGACCGCATCGTCGATATCGCGAGGGGAGGCTTCGAAGCCACGGCCAGCGAGCAGATGCGCGATGCCATGCAGCGCCACGCCTGAGGCGAAGGCGGGATCCCTCTGCACGAAATCCCGAGCCGCGCGGATCAGGGTAGCGGGCGCCGCCTCGTGGTCGGCAGCGCAAGCGAGGGCGATATCGAGATATCCGGCGGTCTTCGCGGCGGCGAACCATTTTCCCTTTCGACCATGGTGGGCCATCAGGTCTTCGAGGACCGAGCGCGGATCCCTGTCCGGGTAGCGCTTCACAAGGTCCCGCCACATCGCAAGCCATGTCGTCCCAGACGTCATCGGCAAGCCATAGCAGGTATAGGCTTCGTCTTCCTGCCCTTGCCGGATCAGGAGGGTTTCGCAAAAGCCTGCGATGGCGCGATACCCCCAAGGCATGCTTCCCCCTTCGAGCAGCGCAGCGGCGCGCGCTAAAGCGTCAGCCTCGCGCCCCTGGCGGACAAGTGCCTCGGCGGCGAACTTCTCATGAAACCACAGACGTGTCCTCGCGCTGTCCACGAGGGCCAGCAATTCCTCATGACGACCCGCTTCCAGCAGACAGGACAGGGTCAGCGTGGCGGTCGGCACATGCGAAAGGCGGTCATGATCCGCCCATGCGGCCGAGATCAGGGCGAGATCGCGATCCGCGTGATCGTTGATCACCGACGGGATCTGCGCGATCTCACCGAAACGATCGGCGAGTGGGGCGAGATAATCCACGCCGTCGTCGAGGATCGCCATGCGCAGCCGCTCCGCCCAGGCCGCGCGCGTGGTCTCGTCCGCCGGCGCATCGATCAGGATCGGGGCCAGGTCTTCGAGAGTACGCGCCACGGCGGTGCCAAGCGCGCCGGAGGAGGTATCGATATGTTCGAATGCCGGCCAAATGCGCTCTGCCAGTGCGATGACGCCATCACCGGCCACGACCGGATCGCTTTTCCGCAGGACCTTGATCTCGCGCGTCGCAGCCTTCAACCGCGAGATGGCCTTCGCAGTGCCGCGCCAGCCGAATGCACCTGCGCGCATGCCGGGCTTGAATGCCCATTTGTGTGTCGTGCTTCGGGCCATGTTACCCCCTTGTCATGTCGAGATTGCCACAGCGCCGTCCGAGGATGAAGCGCCGGGCATAGGGCCGGACCAGCCCCACAAGCACAATCGGGTTGAGCGACGCCGCCGTGCTACGGCCAAGCTCGTCATTCGACATCATGGTGCCGATTGAAGGCGGTGGCAGTGGAATACACCCTGCAATGCGAACAAAGCCAAAGTTTTTTCTTCGTGTCGCGAGCAGTTGGCCAATCTTCGTTTCGAGACACAGGAACAGCGGCCCTGCAACCGGACAAACAACAAGGAGGCTCATCTCGGAAAAACAACATGCGGACAGGCTTGATGCTGCCCGAATGGCAGACGCGCAACCAAGGAGAACTCATATGCTGCGTAATCTACCCACGAAGACCCTGTCCGCAGACCCGCAACTCGCCGCCGTCCGCGCGCATTTCGCCGAGCAGGGAACGGCGCTGTGCAATGCGGCGACGCTGATCGACGGCGAGGCCGGTAAGGCCCGCGTTCTGCGCCTCGTGTCAGCGCTGCGCGAAGCGTCGCGCCTCGACCAGGCGACGCGGCGCAAGCTCGTCGATCTGCACCGGCTCCTGTCTCTCGATCCGGTCGTCGACGAACTCGAGCCGGATTTGTCTTCCTGGGGTCTTCTCGACCCGGCAAGCCCCGAGGTTGAAGAGCTCTGTCTGCTCACCGACCGGCTCTACGACCTGCTGGTCAAAATCGGGGAACTGGACGACGAGCGGGAAGCGATGGCGCTCGCCCTCCGGCAGCAAGACGCGGCCTGAAACGGAGCGCCAGCCACGCGCAGATCGCACGGCTGGTGCCCTGCAATCACCCACGACGCGACAAGAGGAACTGCCATGAAATATTTTACTCAACTGAGTCTCGAGGAACTCTGGGTCCGGACCCTGCAGGAAATCGATTTCCTGCACGACGAAGCCCAATCCAATGATGCGGAGATATCTGCGACGGATATCAACACCCTGTCGAGAACACTTTCCGCATTGCGTAAGAACGGGCCGCTTTCGGACCAGGCGGCTGGCGAGATCGGTCGCATCGAGGATCTTCTCCTCAATGCCATCACGCAAGAGACCCTCGGCACCCGAAATATCTTCGACGGGACGGAGGACCCGGACCACGGCGCCGTCGGCCGTGTTTTGGTAGTCCCAGTCCTGTCGAGGAAGGGCGCTGCTCTCGACGCATTGCAGCAGCGCTTTCGGACGATCCTGGCCATGCGTGACCTCCTGGCGGCCCGGGTCGATGCGGCTTGCCACCTGGCCCGCCTGAGGGCCGCGGGAAACGACGCCGCCTCGGATGAGCGCGCAGCCTGAAGCCCGATGATCCCACCCCGCCGCAGAGCGTCTGCGGCGGGGCGCGGCCAGCGCCGAAAAAAACAGGCCGGCGGCAGATTTTTCTTCTTCTTCGAAAAGAACAGCCAATATTCTCAATACCAGCACCGAAAACCAGCCTTGGACACCAATGGAAAGGAAGCAGCACAACCCACCGCATCTCCCCTCCCGCGACCGACCATGACGCCGATGAAACAGGCACATCAGCACTACTTCCACCACCGCATGAGAGGGAGATCATCATGCTCCACACCACACCCCTCGACACCGCCGAGACCCGCCTCGGCGCCGCTTACGCGGTGGAGCAGCACCTCCACCGCCACGGCGCGAGTCTCTGCGACCTGCTCGACGCGCTCGGTGACTCCAGCGGGTTCGCCACGCTCTGCGACCTCTATGGCGCTTTCGGGCAACCGAGCCCGAAAGCGGATACCGTCGAGGGCGCGCTGCGCGCCATCCAATGCCTCCTGGCCGCCCAAGTGCCGTCGTCACTCGACCGGATCGGCCATCAGCGAGGCCTGCCGGTCTCTGACATGGCCCGGTGGCATGGCGCCCGCGTCAGCGAGCTGCTCGCGCGGTTTCATCATGCGCAATAAGTGCGGGACGCGGTGCACGTTGCAAATTGCGCGTGAACGCCGGCTGAGTGCTTATCCTCGCGAATTCGGGATGGAGCAGGACATCTGCGACGTCACGCTCTGGCTGAAAGAAAAATCCCAGGAGCATTCGCTTCTTCTCTGGATCGACCGACAGTATTTCTATCCCGGTCCCGAAATTGCCGATGTGAAGGTGATGACGGTGCCCAAGCACCCTGAGCCCCTGACCGCAATGGCGCGCGAGGCGTTTCTCGCGCTCGGCTATGTAATCGAAAAGACCGGCGGGGATACCTATGGCTACCCGCTCTGCGACGGCCAGTATTCGCGGCACGAAGCCTTGCAGGCTTTCGCGCGGATCGAAGCGGCCTTGCGCAGATGGCGATCAGTGTAAACTTACAACCATATTGTCATCCGAGGGCGGCACGAGCCGCCCTTTTTTAACGCCTGCCGTTTCTCGACCTGGCTATCGGCCCGATTTTGCGCATCGATTTCAATGAAAACACTCCGAACCTTGGCGGTGCAACCCTACCTGCGAAAGAGCGCACGACGGGCAGTGATCGTTCATGTACAGCCCGCATTTGCCTCAATCGGGCGATTCCTAACGCGACAATCTCAATAGATCGCGGTTGGCGCAAAAAAATCTCGAAATTCGTTTTGGTCGCACTGTTCCCGGAACCATCTCTCTCAGGACAGAGTCGAACCCTGCAACCATGGGTGCAGGCCTCAATAACGCGAAAATCGGGCGATTCCGCCCGGTGGTCACGTTATGCTTCCAAGAATGGCCAAAAAACCACCTGAAATGGACAAATAGTCCTTTCAATTACAATTTCACTCAAACAAACCACATTCAGCCGCACTTCGAGTGGCCGCAGGAAGCGCAGGTCATGCAGCCTTCGATCATGCGCATTTCATACTGACCGCAGGACGGGCAGGCTTTGCCGCGCGGAGTGGTGCCAAGCGGCACCACTTGGGCTTGCGGGTCGGTCTTCAGGCCCAGCCCTTCGCCCTCGATAAAGCCGGTGGCGATCATGTGGCGCTCCAGCACGCCGCCGATCGCGGCGAGTATCGAGGGGATATATTTACCCTGCATCCATGCCCCGCCGCGCGGGTCGAACACCGCTTTCAACTCCTCAACCACAAAGGACACATCGCCGCCGCGCCGGAACACCGCCGAGATCATCCGGGTCAGCGCCACAGTCCATGCGAAATGCTCCATGTTCTTGGAGTTGATGAACACCTCGAACGGGCGGCGATGGCCACTGATAACGATATCGTTAATGGTGATGTAGATTGCATGTTCGCTGTCGGGCCACTTGACCTTGTAGGTTGACCCTTCCAGTTCGGCGGGCCGGTCCAGCGGCTCAGCCATATAGACCACCTCTCCGGCCTCGAAATTGGCGGCCTGTGCAACAGGTCTGTCTTCGAGTTCGGAGGGCAGTTCCCGGCCGCGGGTGGGGGTGAAGCCCCCGCCCGGGGGGCGGCCGGGGGCTGCCCGGCGGTGCCGCCGGGCGTGTCGTCTTCGCCAAAAAGCAGCCATCCAGCGGAAACATTCAAGAGCTCTGCGGCCTTCTCAATATTGGGCAGCTTCTTCTGATTGCCGTTCACCACCTTGGAGATGATGGCCTCGGTTGTGCCAATCGCATCTGCCAATTGCTTTTGCGACATCTCCCGCTGTTTGAGGCTAGACTTCAATCGGATGGCCAATGATCCATCCGCCTCAACACTCAACACACTCCCCGTCACCTCGTTCGGTCGATACGTCGTGCAGCCTTTGCAGCCGCTTTCATAAGCGGCCATATAGACCTCCTTGAACGCCTCAAAGCTGATATCCTCGGGCATGTTGATGGTCTTGGAAATCGACGAATCCACCCATTTCTGCGCCGCCGCCTGCATCTTCACATGCTCTTGCGGGCTTAGGGTCTGGGCATTCACGAAATACTCGGGCAGCGGCGCATCGCCGTGCAATTCGCGCCACATCTGCACAGCGTAATCCACCACTTCTTCCTCGGTGCGCGAGCCGTCTTTCTGCAACACCTTGCGGGTATAAGCATAGGCAAACACCGGCTCGATCCCGCTTGAGACATTCCCAGCATAAAGCGAAATCGTCCCGGTCGGCGCGATCGAGGTCAACAGTGCGTTGCGGATACCATGTTCGGCAATCTCGGCGCGCACGTCCTCGTCCATCTGGCGCATGGTGCCGCTGGCAAGGTATTGCTCGGCCTCAAACAGCGGGAAAGCGCCCTTCTCGCGCGCCAGTGCGACCGATGCACGGTAAGCTGCACGCGCAATGGCGTGCAGCCAATCCTCCGTCTGGCGCGCCGCCGCGTCAGAGCCATAGCGCAGCCCCACCATCAAAAGCGCATCCGCCAGCCCGGTGACTCCAAGCCCGATGCGCCGCTTGGCCTCTGCCTCGCGCGCCTGCGCCTCCAGCGGAAAGCGCGAGGCATCCACCGTGTTGTCCATCATCCGCACCGCAACGGCCACCAGTTCATCAAGCGCGGCCTCATCAAGTGCCGCCGCTTCGCCGAACGGGTCCGCCACCAGCCGGGCAAGGTTGATCGACCCAAGCAAACACGCACCATAGGGCGGTAGTGGCTGTTCACCGCACGGGTTGGTGGCGGCAATCTCTTCGCAATAGGCAAGGTTGTTCATCGCGTTGATCCGGTCGATGAAAATCACCCCCGGCTCGGCATAATCATAGGTCGCGCGCATGATCCGGTTCCACAAATCGCGCGCCTGCACGGTGTGGTAAACCTTGCCGCCGAATTTGAGATCCCAAGCGCCGTCGGCCTTCACCGCTGCCATGAAATCATCGGTCGCCAGTACCGACATGTTGAACATACGCAGCCGTGCCGCATCGGCTTTTGCACCTATGAACGCCTCAATATCCGGGTGATCGCAACGCATCGTCGCCATCATCGCACCCCGGCGCGACCCCGCGCTCATGATCGTGCGGCACATCGCGTCCCACACATCCATGAAGGAAAGCGGCCCGCTTGCATCCGCCGCCACCCCCTTTACATCCGCGCCCCTTGGCCGGATGGTCGAAAAATCATAGCCGATCCCGCCGCCCTGCTGCATGGTCAGCGCCGCCTCTTTCAGCATTTCGAATATGCCGCCCATACTATCCGGTATGGTGCCCATGACAAAGCAATTGAACAGCGTCACCTGCCGCCCGGTGCCCGCCCCTGCGGTAATCCGCCCGGCGGGCAGGAATTTGAAATCCTCCAGCGCGCCATAGAACCGATCCTCCCACTGATCCGGCTCCGCCTCGGTCTGCGCCAGCGCACGGGCGATTCGCCGCCAGCTATCCTCGATCGAAAGATCAACCGGCGTGCCATCAGCCTCTTTCAGGCGGTATTTCATGTCCCATATCTGTTCGGCAATGGGGGCAGCAAAACGGCTCATCTCGGATCCCTCAATAGGCATTGCAGGCTGGCGAAACTAGGCGTGTCGGCGCAAATCGTCAATTCCCTCTGCGCGCTTCGGCCAATTGCCGTAGGGGTGTGGCAGAATCGTCGGAAGAAGCATATCCTACCACATATGGTGGTATAGAACAATTGACGAACAAAATACATCTCATAAAACTCAGCGTCGGCACCGAGTCGCCAGAAAGCCTTGGCCAATGGCAGGCCCAGCCGCGTGTGCACACTGCTGATGGTCTGCCGCGCCACATCACCCGCATGTGGCCCAAGCGGGAGGCGGATATCCTCAGGGGCGGCTCAATCTACTGGGTCATAAAGGGCGTGGTGCAGGCCCGCCAGCGCATCGTGCGGCTTGACGAGGTGGTCGGCCAAGACGGCATCCGCCGCTGCGCCATCGTGCTCAACCCTGAGATCGTGCGCACCGCACCCGCGCTCAAACGCCCGTTTCAGGGCTGGCGCTACCTCAAGCCCGAAGATGCCCCACCCGACCTGCCGAAATCCCGCAAGAACGAAGACGCCCTGCCGCCAGAGCTGTCGGCCCGCCTGGCCGAAATCGGCGTGCTTTAAGGGAAGCAGGAAACAAGAAGACCCGGTGCATATCCCCGGCCTCGCTCAAACCGCTTCCTCGCACGGCAGCCCGCCCGAAAATCCAGCCCCGGAGCCGCCACGCATGTCACCTCTCCCGCCCGGCTCAACCGGCATTCAAGGTGTTTCCGCTTTGCGTTAAAACACAGGCCACACGTCGAAACGCCCGCGCCCATCGAGCATTGCGCGCATTAAGAGACCGGAGGTCTACCCAGATCGTCAGAAACTGAACCGGACACCGATATTCAGGTTGGTATTGCGATATTCGGCGCGTGCTATCGCGCCGGGACCAGCAACTTTCGCGTTGGTAAATACGCCGACATACCGAAGCTCGGTCACGAGCCTGACACTCGGCGCTACCTTTGCACTCGCACCCAGTGCCAGCAGACCACCGGCCACGGTATCGCGGTTGGTATACCCGACGGTGGTATTCTTGTAGGTGACATTGACAGCGCCCAGCCCCAGGGCACCATAGAGATCAACCGCGTTTGAAACCGCGACGTTGTATTGCGCGCGCGCCAACAGCGACGTCCCGCTGAGCGAGTGGGGCGCGCAGCAACTGTATTCCGCCTTCGTGTGGGCCAGTTCCACCCCCAGTTCGAGGTTCGGCATGGAATTCAGGTTTCGCGAAATCCCCAGCGCATATGATCTGCCTGAGTCCATGGAGTAGCTCAGGCTATCCCAATTGAGCGAAGCCTTGTCGCTTGCTCCGGCCAGCAGTGTCACATGATATTGCGATGCTCCGCTGTCGGCTTGCGCCCCCGGCGCGCAGGCAAAAGCCGCCACAGCCCCGATGACACAGGATCCTGTCAGTTTCACAAGTTTCATTGGTTACGTTCCTTTGACCACTGGCAATTGTCGTCATCCCGACAGGCACTCTGCATTTGAAGGACTCGAACTATGGCTGTCTCGGTGGCGTCTCTACATTGGTTCATGTCCGAGACTTTGAAAGCCTCCAGTCCAATTCACTTGATGTCAAAACTATGGCCATTCAGCGAAAGGCGGCAACTGACTTTTCGCGCGGAGCATCATGATAAGTTGATTTTGTCATATATTCCGCACGATGCAGTAACCTTAACGCACGGTAACCGGCATTCGCCCCCTCGCCGAGCAGACGTGCAACACTGTGCACGTTAATTCGGGCCTGCGAGTCGTTTTAATTGCAGTTCCGGGGAAAACTAACTCATATCGCGCTACGGAACACTTTAATGTGTTTATATTAAAGAACATTTACGGAGTCACCATGAAACACTCGATAGCACTATGTGCTTTAATGGGCAGCCTCGCTGCCGCACCTTCGGTTCAGGCTGACGGATTCTACTTCGGGCTTGGCCTCGGCGGCACGTCGGCAAAGTCCGATGCAGTGTTCGGCGGCCTGGGGACTTCCGAACTCAAAACCGCGGTCGTCGGGCTGACCGGCGGGTATCGCTGGGCTCTGGCCTCGGGGTTCGCCGCGGCGGAACTCGATGCGGATATCTCGCTTGAAAGCGCCTTCAAGAATACCGCCACGGGCGCAACCTGTCCGACGCCCGGGTCAACCGGTGCCTATTACTGCAAACATGACGCCACCGTTCGCTTACGCGGGATCTACGGAATGCCGCTTGCTGGCGGCTGGGAAGGATACGGGGCACTTGGCTATGGTGTCGTAATGGGCGATTCTGGAACCTCCGGCATCACCGCGGGCAGCGCGATGAATGGCGGCGTCTCGCTCGGGCTCGGCGCACAGAAGACCATGGGCGACGGCAAACTCCGCATCGAACTGAACCACGACAAGTTCGACAACGTTCTCAAACATGCCAGCGGATCGCCGTTTGAGGGCAGCTACCGCGCGACCTCGCTGAAGGCTACCTATCTCTTCGGTTTCTGAACCCGACATGACGCGCCACCTTTGAGGGGGCGCGTCCCGCAAAGGCGCGCATCTGCAGGCGCGGCGAAGGGCAGCGCCCGCTCGATTAACCTTTATGCGCACGGTCCCACCCCGGCACCGCATGCCATACGCTTCGCAGACGGGAGGGCAGCCGGGGTGCAGACAGGCGTTTTTCGCCCTACGCTGGCGTTAACCTTTGCCCATCCAGCCCCGGCTCAGCCCAGCCCAATCCGGCGCAAAAGCCGCTCGAACACCGCCTGCTGCTCGCGCTCCAGCGCCGCCGTGCGCGAACGATAAAGCGTCGCCTGACTTTTCAGCACCAACCCGTCCGACAACAACTTCAGGTGATTGGCGCGCAGCGTATCGCCGGTTGAGGTAATGTCGGCAATCGCTTCCGCCGTCTCGTTCTTCACCGTGCCTTCGGTGGCCCCCTGACTATCGACAAGCTGATAATCGGCAACACCGTGCTCACGCAGAAACTCACGCACCAAGCGGTGATATTTCGTTGCAATTCTAAGCCTTACACCGTGGCGCGCCCGGAACGCCGCCGCCGCCGCGTCAAGATCATCAAGCGTGTCAACATCAACCCAGCAGGTCGGCACCGCGATGATCAGGTCCGCCTGCCCAAACCCAAGCGGCGCCAATTCTTCCACCTGACGCTCCCAGCCGCCCAGCTTCTCGCGCACCAGATCAGTGCCGGTCACGCCCAGATGAATGCGCCCGGCGGCCAACTCGCGCGGGATTTCCCCTGCCGCCAGCAGCACCAGCTCCACCCCGTCAATGCCCCCGACAGCACCGGCATATTCCCGCTCCGACCCGCTGCGCGAAAGCTCAATCCCACGGGCGCCAAACCAGTCAAACGCCTTCTCCATCAACCGCCCCTTGGACGGCACGCCGAGCTTCACACCGCTCATACCCGGCCCTCCTTCAGCGCGAGCATCAGGCCCGGACGCACCACCCCGCCCACGGCCGGAATCTCGCGCCCCTGCCCCAGCCGCCGGGTCAGCGCATCATAGCGCCCACCGCTGGCCACGGGAGGCAGATCGAGCCGCCCTCCGACCGAGAAGCCAAAGACGAAGCCATCATAATATTCCATCTGAGAGCGCCCATAGGACGCTTCAAACTCAAGCGTGGCCACATTGACACCGCGTGCTGCCAACGCCTCGGCACGGCGCTCCAGACGCGCCACCGCCGGGGCGATCGTGGCCATGTCCACCGCGATATCGCGCAGATGCTCAAGCGCATAAGGCATCGTTTCGCGGACTGCCAGAAGCGCATCCATCAAATCAACCTCCGCGCCGGAGATCGGCGCAGCGGCGGCGTCGGCGCGCAAGGCCGCGATCCGCGCCTCCACCTCAGCACGGCTACGCAGACCAATCGCGACCCCGGAGGCAACGAATGGTTCCTCGGACTCCAGCAATGCCGCTCGACTGGGCGGCACAGGCGCGCGGCCCGCGAACCGCTCAATCAACGTGCGAAACCGGCGCGGGTGCCAGATATGGCGCATCAGCGCGGCTTTGCGGTCCGCCGTGGTGTTCAACCCGGAAACAGCCGCGGTCAGCAACCCGATATCGCCGACCACCGCACGCAGCGGCAGCCCGTTCAGCGCCGCCTGAATCAGCGAAAACACTTCCGCATCAGCAGCCTCCGGGTCGTCCCGCTCAAACAGCTCAAACCCCACTTGCAGATACTCATTGGCCCGCGCGACATCGTCTTCCTGACGACGAAAAACCTCTCCGGCATAGGTATAGCGTGCCGGTTCCGCGCCGTGCTCCATGTGCATCTGCACCACCGGCACGGTGAAATCGGGGCGCAGCATTTGCTCTCCTCTGAGCGTGTCCGAGGTCACATAGGCGCGCGCGCGGATATCCTCGCCGTATAGATCGAGCAGCGTTTCCGCAGGCAACAGAATCGGCGCCTCGACAACCTCGGCACCGGCCGCCTCGAACAGGGCGCGCAGCCGGGCCGCCTCGGCCCGGTATGCCGCGCGATGGCGCATTACGCCCCTGCCCGTCAAGGATGGCGCGCACCTTGGTGGCAAGCTCTTCGCGTGGCACCTCGAACTGGCTCGGGCGCTCTTTCCATTCTTCCAGCGTGGCACTTTCGGCGATCTGCGCGCCAAGGATCAGATCCTTGATCTGCACCACCCCGCGCGCCTTTTCATCCTCGCCTTCGATCACCACCACCGGGCTTTGGCGCTTGTCGGCGTATTTCAACTGGTTGCCGAAATTCTTCGGATTGCCCAGATAAACCTCCGCGCGGATGCCCGCGCGGCGCAACTCTCCCACCATCGCCTGATAATCGGCCATCCGGTCACGATCCATCACCGTGACCACGACCGGGCCTTCCGCCTTTGGCTTGACCCGTCCCTTTTCACGCAGCGCCGCCAATAGCCGATCCACGCCGATGCTGACACCCGTCGCCGGCACAGCCTGCCCGGTGAAACGCTTGACCAGATCATCATAGCGCCCGCCCCCCGCCACCGAGCCGAACTGCCGCTTGCGGCCTTTTTCGTCAAGGATTTCAAAGGTGAGTTCCGCCTCATAAACCGGGCCGGTGTAATAGCCGAGCCCCCGCACGACGGAAGGGTCGATGAGAATTCGATCTGAACCATAACCTTGCGCTTCGAGGAGGAGTGCAATCGTTTCCAACTCATCTACACCTTCTCTTCCGCCCTCCGAGTCAGAAATGAGCTCTCGCAGGACGTGAAGTGAAGCAGCATTTCGAAGCGCATTCTTGGCTTTGGCTTTCGGATCAGCCTTCAAGATGAATCCTTGAGCAACATCAGCCGCGATCCCAAGCGAGCCTAGAAAGTCCGGATCCCTCGGGTCCAAGTCTTTGATCAGATTGCCCTCAAATTTCTGTAGTATCTGATTGATTTTTGATGGTGCTGTTACGAAGCCCATAACGACCTCGGTCTGCTCATTCGTCAGCCCTGCGCCCCTAGTGAAATCCCCGCTTTCGTCCTTCCGCCCCTCGCCCAGCAGTTGGCGCACGCCTTCCGGCCCAAGACGATCCAGCTTATCAATTGCGCGTAGCACAATTCCACGCTCGGCCTCTTTGTCATCGCCAGACAGGCCCGCAACCTCCAACACCCCGTTCAACACCTTGCGGTTATTCACCCGCACCACGTAATCGCCGCGCTCGATGCCGACCTCTTCGAGACAATCGGCCAGCATCGCGCAAATCTCGGCATCTGCGGCCACGCTCGCCGCTCCCACCGTATCGGCATCGCATTGATAAAACTGGCGAAACCGCCCCGGCCCCGGCTTTTCATTGCGCCAGACCGGCCCCATGGCAAAGCGCCGGTAAGGCATAGGCAGCTCATTTCGGTGCTGCGCATAGACCCGCGCCAGCGGCGCCGTCAGATCATAGCGCAGCGCCAACCAATCGCCCTTGCCGTCCTCATCGGCCTCCTGCCAAGCAAAAACCCCTTCGTTCGGGCGGTCCACATCGGGCAGGAACTTGCCAAGCGCCTCAACCGTTTCCACCGCCGAGCTTTCCAGCGCATCAAACCCATAAGCGTGATAGATCGAGGCGATTTTCGCCAGCATTTCGCTGCGCTCGGTCACGTCCTGACCGAAATAGTCGCGGAAGCCTTTGGGAGTGATCGCCTTGGGGCGCGGGGTTTTCTTTTGTTTGGCCATCAGGCGTTTCCTCGGGGTGTCGGCTGTTTGCGCGGGGCCGCGCTGTCGCGGCAAGGCTCTACCGGATGGCGGTTTGCGGGGCAAGGCAGCACTTGACCGTGCCTTTGATTGCGCCCAGAGGAAGGGCATGGAACAGCTTGAAGAAAAAATCGCGTATCTTGAGCGCGTAGTGGATGATCTTTCCACCATCGTGGCGCGTCAGGAGGGCGAAATCGCACGGCTCACGCGGCGCATGGGGATGCTGATGCGGCGCGAGGCAGAGCGCGAAGCCGATGCCGGCTCGCATCTTTTTACCGGGCAGGACCGCCCGCCGCCGCATTATTGATGATCTGAGACCGGGCGAACGCCTGCCCGCCCGAACAAAGCGCGCTCCGATATTGAACCCCGCCCCGGAATGGGCGTAAAGCAACCCGGCACCCCGCCCGCACCCGAATGACGAGGCCCGCCTTGCGCCGCAACTTGCCGTTTCTGATCTTCTCCGTGCTGGTCCTCGCGCTGTTCATCTACTTGGGTACATGGCAAGTCCAACGCCTTGCCGAAAAGCGCGCTTATCTAGCCGATGTCGAAACGATGATCGGCGCGGCACCCGTGCCCGTTCCGGCCCATCCCGACCATGTCAAAGACCGCTTTCTCGCCATCAAGGCGCATGGCCGTCTGATCGGGCCAGAAATTCACGTGCTTGTCTCCACTCGCGATTACGGTGCTGGCTATCGCATCATTCAGGCGTTCGAGACGAATGGCCGCCGCCTGCTGGTGGATCGCGGCTACATCCGGCTTGAGGACAAGAACACCCCGCGCCCGCCGCATGAAATCACGCTTGTCGGTAACCTTTACTGGCCCCACGAGATTGACAGCTTCACCCCGGAAAACGACACCAACGCAAATATCTGGTATTCGCGTGACGTCCCCACACTCGCCCGCGCACTCGGCACCGAAGCGGTAATGATCATCGCCCGGAAAACCACACCGCCTGACCCGCATATCCTGCCCTTGCCCACCGATACAACTAGCATCCCCAACCGCCATCTCGAATACGTGTTCACTTGGTATGGTCTGGCGCTGACTTGGATGATAATGAGCCTTTACTTCCTCTACCGTCGCCGCGCCAAGCCCGAACAAGAAGACAACGCCGTATGAATTACATTTCGACCCGTGGCGCCGCACCGGTGCTGAACTTTGAAGACACCATGCTCACCGGGCTTGCCCGCGATGGCGGGCTTTACCTGCCCGAAAAAATTCCACATCTCGACACTGGTGAAATTGCCGCGCTTGCGGGCCTTTCCTACGAGGAAACCGCCTTTCGCATCATGCGCCCTTTTATCGGGGGAACCTTCACCGATGCCGAATTCCACGCCCTGATCGGCGCGGCCTATGCCGGGTTTGGCCATGCCGCGCGCGCACCGCTGCGGCAACTGGCACCAAACCATTTCCTGCTTGAGCTGTTCCACGGGCCGACGCTGGCGTTCAAGGATTTCGCCATGCAACTGATCGGCCAGATGTTTCAGGCCAGTCTCGAACGCAATGGCCGGCGCATCACCATCGTCGGCGCCACGTCGGGCGATACCGGTTCTGCCGCGATTGAGGCATTCAAAGGGCTCGACAATGTCGATGTCTTCATCCTCTTCCCCGAAGGCCGCGTCTCGGACGTGCAGCGCCGCCAGATGACGACGCCGACCGAGGCCAATGTCCACGCCCTCGCCCTTGCCGGCGATTTCGATGATTGTCAGGCCCGGCTCAAGGATATGTTCAACCATTTCGAGTTCCGCGACCGGGTCGGCCTTGCTGGTGTCAACTCGATCAATTTCGCCCGCGTGCTGGCGCAAGTGGTCTATTACTTCTCCGCCGCTATCTCGCTCGGCGCGCCCACGCGCAAAGTCAGCTTCACTGTGCCCACCGGCAATTTCGGCGATATTTTCGCAGGCTATCTTGCCAAACGCATGGGCCTTCCCATTGATCGGCTGATCGTAGCCACCAATCAAAACGACATCCTGCACCGCTGCCTTTCGGCTTCCGAATACAGACCCGACGGCGTCACTCCGTCCATATCACCTTCGATGGATATTCAGGTCAGCTCGAATTTCGAACGCGCCTTGTTCGAGGCATATGGGCGCGACGGCGCAGCGGTGGCACAGTTGATGGACGAATTGAAAGCCGGTGGCTTCAGCGTTTCCCAAGGCGCGATGCAAGCCTTGCGCGAAACGTATGACAGCGGCCGCGTGTCAGAATCGGAAACCTCTGCTACCATTGCTGCGCAGTATGCGACAAACGGCGTGCTGCTCTGTCCGCATTCCGCCGTTGGCGTCAAAGTGGCCGAAGACATGCGCGATCCGGCCACACCGATGATCACGCTGGCCACCGCCCATCCGGCAAAATTCCCCGATGCGGTGGAAGCCGCCACCGGCCTTCGCCCGCCCCTGCCCGCGCGCATGGAAAATCTTTTCGCCCGCAAGGAACGGGTGACCGCGGTTGAGAACGATCTCACCGCATTGGAAACTCTGATTGAGGAGACCCGCCGCTCGTGAGCGTTGAGACAACCACATTAAGCAATGGCTTTCGAATTGTCACCGAGCATATGCCGGGCTTGCAATCCGCCTCCGTCGGGATCTGGATTACCGCAGGTGGGCGCGATGAACGCCCCGAGCAAAATGGCGTTGCGCATTTCCTTGAGCATATGGCCTTCAAGGGCACCAACAAACGCACGACGCTGGAGATTGCCGAGGTGATCGAGGATGTGGGTGGCTATATCAACGCCTATACCAGCCGCGAAACCACCGCCTATTACGCCCGTGTGCTGGGTGAGGATGTGACTCTGGCCATCGACGTTATTGGCGACATCCTTCTCAACCCGCTGTTTGAGCGCGCTGAAATCGAGCTGGAACGCCACGTCATCCTGCAAGAGATCGGCCAGGCGCTCGACACACCTGATGATGTGATCTTCGATTGGCTACAAGAGCGCGCCTATCCCGATCAGCCGCTGGGCCGCCCCATTCTTGGCCCCGAACAACACGTCTCGGGCTTCGGACCGGATGATTTGCGCGCTTTTGTCGGGGAACATTACGGGCCGGGGCAGATGATCCTTTCAGCCTCTGGCGCGGTCGATCACGCCGCAATCGTTGCGCAAGCCAAGTCGCTGTTTGGCGCAATGGCACCACGCCCCCACGGCGTGCCAGAGTCCGCATGTTTCACGGGTGGAGAGATGCGCCGCGAAAAGACGCTGGAACAGGCGCATTTCGCGCTTGCTTTCGAGGCACCTAATTACCGCGATCCCATGATCTATACCGCACAAGTCTATGCCAGCGCGCTCGGTGGGTCCATGTCGTCCCGCCTGTTTCAGGAGGCGCGCGAAAAGCGCGGCTTGTGCTACACCATCTATGCTCAGACCGGTGCCTATGCTGATGCCGGGCTGACTACTATTTATGCTGGCACCTCGGGCGAGCAACTGCCCGAATTGGCGCAGATCACCATCGACGAAATGCGCCGCGCTGCCGATGATATGAGTGAAGAAGAAATTGCCCGTGCCAAGGCTCAGATGCGTGCCGGGCTTTTGATGGGGCTGGAAAGCCCGTCACACCGGGCCGAACGAAATGCCCGGATGATCCAGATTTGGGGCCGGGTGCCGACAGTAAACGAAGTGGTCGGCAATATCGACGCTGTCGGTCGCAACGCGGTGCGTGACTTCGCTGGGCAAACCGTCAGCCACGCCGGGGCCGCTCTGGCGCTCTATGGCCCGGTGGCAGGCGCGCCCGACCTTGATGCCCTGAACCGGAGGCGCGCCGCTTGATGCTGCTTCGGTCTCGCCGGAAGATCAGATTGGAAACCGAGCGGCTCACGCTCAGGGCACCGCTGCACAGCGATTTTCACGCCTGGACCGGGCTACGCCGCGACAGTGAAGCTTTCCTGACCCCATGGGAGCCGCATTGGGCGGACGATCACCTGTCGCGCCGGGCCTTCACCAATCGGGTCTATTGGGCACAGCGATCAATCAACGCGGATACGGCACTGCCGCTTTTCCTTGTGCGACGGGACGATGACGAACTGATCGGCGCAATCACGCTCGACAATATCCGCCGTGGCCCTGCGCAGGCTGGCACCCTGGGCTATTGGACCGGGCAACCACATATCCGACAGGGCTACATGCGCGAAGCTATCGCCGCGGTCGTGCATCACGCCTTCCAACGCGCCGACCTGAGCCGGATCGAAGCGGCATGCTTACCCGAGAATGCGCCATCGCGTGGGCTGCTTGAAAAAAGCGGGTTCAAATACGAAGGCGTGGCGCAAAGCTACCTGCAAATCAACGGGCGCTGGCGCACACATGTGCTTTACGCGGCATTGCGCAGCGACCGGCGCGGTAAAACGGAAACCGGCTGAGCCGGGTTAAGATATGACCGCCAACGGCGCTCTTTGCTCGACAGCGCGATACGGGATGATATGACAAGCCATGCCCCTCACTCCCGCCGATAGCACCTTTGCCACAGCCCTGCGCGCCGCCCTTCCCGAAGGCACCGTACGCAGTGTTGAACCCCGCTATCTCGAAGAGCCGCGCGGGAAATGGCATGGTAAAGCCGGAATTGTCGTCGCCCCGCACACCGCAAATGAGGTTGCAACCACGCTTAGACTAGCAGCACAAGCGCACGTCGGCGTCATCCCCTATGGCGGCGGCACCGGGCTTGTTAGCGGGCAGGTGATGCCCGACGGCCCAGCCCCGATGATCCTCACGCTGGAGCGGATGAACCGGATCAGAGCGGTTTACCCGGACGAAAACGTCATCGTCGCCGAAGCAGGCGCCATTCTAGCGGACGTGCATAAAGCCGCCGAAGCCGAGGGGCGGCTGTTTCCCCTCTCGATTGCCGCTAAGGGAACCGCCCGGATCGGCGGTAATCTGGCGACGAATGCGGGCGGCGTGAACGTGCTGCGCTATGGTAACGCCCGCGACCTTTGCCTTGGACTTGAGGCGGTGCTGCCCGACGGCAGCATCATGCACGGGCTGACCCGCCTCAGGAAAGACAACACTGGCTACGATCTGCGTAACCTGCTGATCGGCTCGGAAGGCACGCTTGGCGTGATTACCGCTGCCGCGTTGAAGCTCGCCCCCATCCCCGCCAGCATCAACACTGCCCTCCTTGTGGTCGAAAGTCCCGCTTCGGCCCTTGCTCTGCTCACCCTTGCCCGCACACATGTCGGTGAAGCGGTCAGCGCGTTCGAGCTGATTGACGGACAAGGGATCGAATTTCTGGCCGAAACACTCCCCAACCTCCGTCGCCCGTTCGATACAGCGCCGCAGTGGATGGTGTTGGTGGAATTTGGCCTCTCTGGTGACATGGATGCCAGTGAGGCGATGGAAAAGCTGTTCGGCGCGGCACTAGAGGCCGGGTTGGTAACTGATGGCACCCTGGCACAATCGGGGCAGCAGCGGAACGCATTGTGGGAGTTGCGCGAACTCATCCCCGAGGCGAATCGCCGCGTTGGCTCAATTTCAAGCCATGATATTTCCCTGCCGCTATCGGAAATCCCCGGCTTCATCGAGATCGGCGGGGGCTGCGTTGGCACGGCTGGGTGCATTCCGGGTCAATTGTTTCGGCCATCTGGGCGACGGAAATCTGCACTATAATGTATTCCCCGCCCTTGGAAGAACCCGCGCCGATTACCCCAACATGGCTGCGAAAGTGCAGGCACTGGTTCATGAAATGGCCACGGAACGCGGCGGCTCGTTTTCAGCCGAACACGGTGTCGGGCGGCTCAAAACCGGTGATCTTGAACGCTTCGGCGATCCGGCGCGGCTTGCCGCGATGCGGACGATCAAGACAGCCCTGGACCCGCTGGGCATCATGAACCCCGGTGCGGTGCTGCGGTAATTTTGGTGCCAACACAGTTTTTCCGGTTTGGTTTACCCGGTGTTAACCAACCGTGCCGTATTGATGGTTTCGCAAGCAGGCGGAGCACCGATGACGCAAGAGTTTCACTCTTCCACTCACCCCCCACTCCCACCCACCACGGAAGATGAAAAGCTGTCGTGGCTCCGCCTGCTTCGTTCCCGCCGCGTCGGGGTTGCCACATTCTACCGATTGATGGCCGAGCACGGCTCTGTCGTGTCCGCGCTCGAGGCATTGCCAAACGTTGCTCACGCCGCCGGGATCACATCTTACACCCCGTTCGGCGAAAAACCCGCGCTGGCCGAGATGCGCGCAGGCAAGCGCCTTGGTGCACGCTTGGTGGCTATTGGAGAGCCGGATTACCCTGCGCCGCTGATGGACATCGCAGACGCGCCACCGCTCTTATGGCTGCGCGGAGAGACAGCCGTGCTCTCTCGGCCAATGATCGCCGTTGTCGGGGCGCGCAACGCCTCCTCACTGGGACAGCGAATGGCAAAATCACTTGTCAGCAGTCTATCTGAACAGGGCTACGTAATTGTTTCCGGCCTTGCGCGCGGGATTGATACCGCCGCGCACAAGGCAGCCCTCGATGGCGGCACAATCGCGGTCTTGGCAGGTGGCATCGACGTTATCTATCCCACGCAAAACACTGCTCTTGCTGTCGACATCCTCTCCACCGGATTGCTGATTTCCGAACAACCCGTCGGCCTTGCTCCCATGGCACGCCATTTTCCACGCCGAAACCGGCTGGTGTCCGGTCTGACGCAGGGCGTCGTGCTGATTGAAGCTGCGGCAAAATCCGGCTCTTTAATAACTGCACGCAGTGCTCTCGAACAAGGGCGCGAGGTCCTCGCGGTGCCCGGCCATCCGTTTGACGCTCGCGCTTCGGGCTGCAACATGATGATCCGCGATGGTGCGCGTCTGGTGCGCGGTGCCGATGATGTCATCGAGGCACTGGCGCCGATGGTCCCACAAACAATCCCGCATCAATCAGCGCAAATTCCACCCCCGCCGCCGCAACGGAACAACGCACATTGGCGGAAACCGCCGCCCTGCACCAGCAAATCCTCGAGCGGCTCAGCCCCAGCCCACTCGCCGAAGATCAACTTATCCGCGATATCGACGCCCCGGCAAACCGCGTTGCTCCTGCGCTTCTCGATCTCGAACTGGACGGGAGGGTCGCACGCGCCGCCGGTGGCTTGCTGAGCCTTGCCAGACCTGAAAAGGCGCGGGCAAACTGAATTTGCTCAGTTACGAACGCTTTGGTCGAAGCACACGCGCTGCGAAGCATCCGCCGCCTTGGACAGGCGGCACAACTGCCCGGCACGCCGCCGCTACCGCGCGCACTACATCTTTCGCCATGCTTGCAGTCTGACTGGCCACAGCCGCACAACCCGACCCCACTGCCCGCTCTTGCAAACTGCATCTAGAATCCAGATATGATGCGCATCGGCCCTCTTTCCGGTTCATCCTGACGCGGCCGGATTGGCGCGCATTGACAATCCCCCTTCCCCAACCCATGTTCCGCCGCCATAGGTGCAAGGCCGAGTCGAGAGGAAAATAATGCCCGTAGTTGTTGTAGAATCCCCCGCCAAGGCCAAGACAATCAACAAATATCTCGGTTCGGATTACACCGTTCTCGCATCCTACGGCCATGTCCGTGATTTGCCCCCCAAGGATGGTTCTGTCGATACAGAAAACGAATTCGAGATGCTTTGGGAGATCGGCGCCGACAGCCGCAAACACGTCAAAGCCATTGCCGACGCCCTAAAAGATGATAACGCTCTGATCCTCGCAACCGACCCGGACCGTGAAGGCGAAGCAATCTCCTGGCACCTTGAAGAGGCTCTCCGCAAACGCAAGGCGCTGAAGAAAGACACGCCGGTCTCGCGCGTAGTGTTCAACGCGATCACCAAATCCGCCGTCACCGAAGCCATGAAGAACCCACGCGAAATCGACCAACCGCTTGTCGATGCTTATCTCGCCCGTCGGGCGCTAGACTATCTGGTTGGCTTCAACCTCTCCCCGGTGCTCTGGCGAAAACTGCCCGGCGCACGCAGCGCGGGCCGGGTGCAGTCGGTGTGCCTGCGTCTCATCGTCGAGCGTGAAACTGAAATCGAAGCCTTCCGGGCACGTGAATACTGGAGCGTGAAGGCGCTGCTGCAAACTCCGCGCGGCAAGGACTACGAGGCCCGCCTCACGACCCTCGCCGGGAAGAAACTCGAACGCTACGATATCGAGAACGCAACTCAGGCCGAACTGGCGGTGCAGGCGATCCAAAGCCGCGATCTCAAGATCACCTCGGTTGAGGCAAAACCCGCCAGCCGGAATCCGTCACCGCCGTTCATGACTTCGACGCTCCAACAGGAAGCCAGCCGCAAATTCGGCATGGGCGCGCGCCAGACCATGAGCACCGCACAGCGTCTCTATGAGGCCGGTCACATCACCTATATGCGAACCGACGGGATCGACATGGCCCCCGAAGCAGTCGATGCCGCGCGCAGCACTATCGGCACACGCTATGGCGCAGAATATGTGCCGGGCAGTCCACGGGTTTACAAGAACAAAGCCAAGAACGCGCAGGAAGCACATGAATGTATCCGCCCCACCAATATGGAGGCTGATGCCGAGGCGCTGAAGCTGAAAGACGCGGATCAGCGCAAGCTTTACGATTTGATCTGGAAACGCACGCTGGCTTGCCAAATGGAAAGCGCGCGGCTTGAGCGCACCACCGTCGATATTGGTTCCGCAGATGGTCAGGTTGGCCTGCGCGCCACCGGGCAGGTTGTGCTTTTCGATGGCTTCATGCGCGTTTACGAGGAAGGCCGTGACGATCAGCTCGTCGATGACGATGACAAGCGCCTGCCGCAAATCACCGAAGGCGAGCCCGCCGCCAAGCGCGAGGTGACGCCAGAGCAACACTTCACCCAGCCGCCGCCGCGCTATACCGAAGCCACGCTGGTCAAGCGCATGGAAGAGTTGGGCATCGGACGACCCTCTACTTATGCCTCCATTGTGACCACGATTCAGGAGCGCGAGTATGTCCGCAAGGACAAGAACCGCCTGATTCCCGAAGACAAGGGGCGGATCGTCACCATCTTTCTGCTAAATTTCTTCCGTAAATACGTGGGCTATGAATTCACCGCCAATCTGGAAGAAGAACTCGATGACGTGAGCGCCGGTGAGCGCAATTACAAGAACGTCCTGGACCGTTTCTGGCGCGATTTCTCGGTCGCGATTTCGGAGACCTCGGAATTACGGATCACTGAGGTGCTGGATGTGCTCGACGCGGCGCTCGCCGATCAGCTTTACCCGCCCCGCGAAGATGGCACAGACCCGCGCATCTGTCCGAAATGCGGCACCGGACAATTGCATCTGAAAACCTCGCGCACCGGTGGCTTTGTCGGCTGTGGCAATTATCCTGAATGCACCTATACCCGTCCGATCGCAGGTGAAGGGGCGGAAGGCGATGAACGTGTGTTGGGCGAAGACGCAGGCGATGAAATCTGGCTCAAGTCGGGCCGTTTCGGGCCATACGTGCAGCGCGGCGAGCCAACACCAGAGAACAAAAAACCTCCACGCGCCTCCCTGCCAAAGGGTTGGGACAAGGATGAGATGGACCTCACCAAGGCTCTCACCTTATTGAGTCTGCCGCGCGAGATTGGCCAGCACCCGGAGGGCGGGCTGATCACCTCCAATTTCGGGCGTTTCGGGCCGTATGTGATGCACCAATTCCCTGACGACGCAAAGCCAGTCTATGCCAACCTCAAAGACCCGAATGATGTGTTTGAGATCGGGATGAACCGCGCCGTCGAACTTCTGGCCGAAAAACGTGCCAATCCCGGTCGTCGCGGGCAAAGTGCTGCGGCAAAACCGCTCAAGGAACTGGGTGAGCATCCCGAAAACGGCGGCCCAGTGAACGTAATGGATGGGCGCTACGGGCCATATGTAAAATGGGAGAAGGTCAACGCCACACTCCCGAAAGACACCGCCCCCGCCGATGTAACCATGGATATGGCCGTCGCGCTGATCGCGGAGAAAGCCAAGAAGGGCAAAGGCGGGCGCAAACGCAAATCTGCGTAACCTTGCCACAACACCCGCCACCAAGTCCCATCATATTGATCAAGCCGTATTACCGCCGCGCAATCGGCTACATATTGCGCTTCAAGAATATGTGATTGGCTTTTCGCGACATGCCTGCCCTATCAGAAGCTACAGAAAACAAGTCACGAAGGAGCTTCGCCATGACAGACAGGATTATTTCACGCCGCGGCCTGATCGGTGCGGCGAGTGCTGCCCTTGTCGTTCCGGCGGTGGCGCGTGCCGTGCCCGCGGTCGGGACACGGCACAATATCTCTAGCTTCGTCACTCAGGATTGGCGTGATCATTTTGACAGCCTCGGCAAAGGTGCCATCGTCTGCGATACCAAGTCGCGCGCGCTGCATTTCTGGTCAGCCGACGGAAGTGATTACCGGATCTACCCAACCTCCGTGCCGAAAACCGACGAGTTGACCAAACGTGGCTATACCAAAATCGTGCGCAAGAAGGTCGGCCCCGACTGGACGCCGACACCATCGCAGCTCGAACGGTTCCCCGACTGGCATTACATCCCTCCGGGGCCGGAAAATCCGCTTGGCACCCGCGCGATGTACCTTGGTTGGCCCGCCTATATCATCCATGGCACGCAGGACACCCGCAAGATCGGGCGGCGTTCCTCGGATGGCTGCATTGGGCTTTACAACGAAAATGTAGAGGCTCTCTACCCCGTCGCACCCATCGGCACGCAAGTGCGGCTGATCTGACGGGAGCCGGGCTTCACACCCGGCACACCACATCATGTTGACTTCACTGCGTCGGGACGGCACAACATTTCAAGTCATCCGATCAGGAGTTTCCCATGAAAAAAGTCTACTCATCCGCCGCGGAGGCGCTTGATGGTGTCTTGCATGACAACATGCTGATTGCCGCGGGCGGGTTCGGACTGTGCGGTATCCCCGAATTGCTGCTGGCCGCGATCCGCGACAGCGGCGTCAAGGGACTCACATTTGCGTCGAATAACGCGGGCGTCGATGATTTCGGCATCGGCATCCTTTTGCAAACCAAACAAGTTCGGAAGATGATCTCCTCCTACGTGGGGGAAAACGCCGAATTCATGCGCCAGTATCTTTCGGGCGAGCTTGAACTGGAATTCAACCCACAAGGCACGCTGGCCGAACGGATGCGCGCCGGTGGCGCGGGCATCCCCGGTTTCTACACCAAAACCGGCGTCGGCACGGTGATCGCCGAGGGCAAGGAACACAAGGACTTCAACGGCGAGACCTATATTCTGGAAACCGGCCTCGTCGCGGACCTTTCCATCGTCAAGGCATGGAAAGCCGACGACACCGGCAATCTGGTGTTTCGCAAAACCGCGCGCAACTTCAACCCACCCGCCGCGATGTGCGGCAAAATCTGCGTGGCTGAGGTGGAAGAAATCGTGCCGCGCGGCAGCTTGGATCCGGACCTCATCCACGTGCCCGGCATTTATGTTCACCGGCTTGTTCAGGGCGAGCACGAGAAGCGTATTGAACAACATACAACCCGCAAGCGTGAGGAGGCCTGAACCATGGCCAATGAAACAAAAGGCTGGGACCGCAACCAGATGGCCGCCCGCGCGGCCCAAGAGCTTGAAGACGGCATGTATGTAAACCTTGGCATCGGCATCCCGACGCTGGTGGCGAACTATGTTGGCGACAAGGATATCACCTTGCAATCCGAAAACGGCATGTTGGGCATGGGGCCGTTCCCCTATGAAGGCGAGGAAGACCCGGACCTGATCAACGCGGGCAAGCAAACCATCACCGAACTCGCCCGCACCGCCTATTTTGACAGCGCCACCTCCTTTGGGATGATCCGTGGCGGCAAGATCGCGGCGGCAATCCTCGGTGCGATGGAAGTGGCGGAAAACGGCGACCTCGCAAACTGGATGATCCCCGGCAAACTGGTCAAGGGCATGGGCGGTGCAATGGACCTCGTGGCCGGTGTCGGACGGGTGATCGTAGTAATGGATCACACAAATAAGCACGGGGACTCAAAAGTGCTGAAGGAATGCACCCTGCCCCTTACCGGCAAAGGTGTGGTCGATATGATCATTTCCAACCTTGGGGTGTTGGAAGTCGCCGATGGCGGGTTGCGTATCAATGAACTGGCACCCGGCATCAGCCGCGAAGACATGATCGCGGCAACCGAGGCCACTATCGTTTAAGCCCATCGTTGCCGGATGAACCTTTAGGGCGCGCGCTTTGCTGAGGCGAGCGTGCCTCCACTGCCCGCGTTAACAGCGGCAGGCGTGGCCGCCGCGAGTTTCACGTTGAACACGCAGCCATCGCTCACCAGTTGCGGTGGCGTCAGGCACAGCCCGCGCGCCGCCTTGAACGCGGCCAGAACCTTTGGCACGTAGTCGCGCGTTTCGGCAAAGGGCGGCACGCCCGCATTGGCCTTTACCGCGCTTTCGCCCGCATTATACCCGGCCAGAACCAGAATGGGGTCGTGGCCATAGGTTTTCATCAGATGATCAAGGAACGCCACCCCGCCCTTGATGTTCTGCCCCGGATGCGCCGCGTCGATCACGCCAAAGCGCGTGGCCGTGTCAGGCATAAGCTGCATTAACCCCTGCGCCCCCGCCGTGCTTAGCGCATCTGCCTTGCCAGCCGATTCAATCGCGATCATCGCCACCACCAGCGCCGGCGAAACCTCGGTGCCCGCTGTGGCGCGTAAAATGTCTGCCCCACGGGTGCGCGCGATGTCTTGCAAGGTTTGCAGGCGCGGGCTTAACACACCCGCCGCCCCACCCGGCGGATTGGCAATCCGGTTCAGCGCCAGTTCCAGCCGACCAGGCGCGCTCTTGGCCAGGTCGGGCGATATCTTGTCCCAGAACCATGCATAAGCCCCCGCGCTGGCACTCTTCGCGGCGGGCGCGCTCTGCGCCGAACCAGGATCGGCTTTCTTTTTCAGCCCCGGGTTCTGCCGTGCCATGTCTTCCGGAGTCACATGAATGGTGATCCGCTTTGTTCCAACAACTTGTCGCCCGGCTTTCGGCGGCTTGACCATCTTGAAGGTGAAATCCTCAAACGGTTTCGGCTTGGGCTTCGTCGCCTCCAGCGATTTCGCATCTGCCGTCTTCGCCTTCACAGTCTTTGCCGTTTCCGCCACGCCAGCGGACGCCAATACCACAGCCGTAAATGCGGCCATCATGGCCGTCGTTATCCGGATACGTCGCATTTTCGCGATCTGCCTTGCCTCTACTCTTTGTGCTTTTATCGCAAATTTTCCGCGCCACGACCAGCAAATCACGCCAAAACACCATGAAATGCGCCATAATTGCCCTGCCAAACTTGGCCAAAAGACCCAATACGAAAAAGATAAACACTTTTTTTTCAATGTATTTCAAGGCGCTAGCATGAAATTCGGATGCGCCCCTGAAATACACCGAAATTGCTGAAATCGCGCCGCAATCTCGCCTGATTTCACTGGCTATATCTTCTCATCCAAGGCGGCAACGGGCCAACGAGAGAGAGAACGGCCCAGCAAGTTACCGCCCCGGACTATGAAACCTAAATGATCCTTTGGAGGGACACACTATGATCAAATTCATCAAAAACTTCCGCAAAGACGAAGACGGCGCAGTTACGGTTGACTGGGTTGTGCTGACCGCAGCCGTTGTTGGCCTGGCCGTTGCCGCCTATTCTTCGATCCAGTCGGGTGCAACTTCGCTGACCGCAAGCACCGCGACCTACATGGGCACGGTTTCGCCGGGTAGCGTTGGCGGTGGTGGCGGCGAGTAATCGTCACACCATCCATTCGGATGATGGGCCGCGCCCTTTCAGGGTGCGGCCTTTTTCGAAACGGGAACGAAGTTTCTGGTGCCGCCTGGCGGCCTGGGCGGGGACCCTGCCTGACACCGCGGAAATACCGCAGTCAGATTAACTGCTGGAGCTCTTCATGAAACATATTCTCAGAACCTTTCTACGCCGCGACGATGGTGCCGTTACCGTCGATTGGGTCGTCCTGACCGCCCTTGTGGTGGGCCTGCTGGCCGCCGGTTACAGTATGATGGAAAGCGGCACGCTCGGCCTGGCCGATGGAACTGCGGACTATATGACCAGCTATACATTCTAACCACCCGGCACAGGTCGCCGTTCTGTGTTGCTATGCCCGGCCGTGCGCGGTGGGGCTATCCGTGTTTGTGCACGGCGGCCCGTGACACGCACATCGCGCAGCAGAATGCCGCCCAACCGCCATTAGTCGACCCTCATTTTGCCACAATCTTCCCGCATACGAGGGCAGCATAAACCGTTCGGAGGTTCACTCCGGCCTTATTGAGGAAAGATGAAACCATGCGAGCCGTATTTGGACTTGTGTTGATCGTGGGCTTGGCCCTAGCCGGCTTCGCCGTTCATCTGATCAGCCAGAAATTCAATTCCTACGAGTCAGAAATCGCCCGCCTGTCTAAGGCCAATGGCGGCATGATCAACACTGTCGAGGTGTTCGTTGCCCGCCATCCGATGAAATATGGCGACATGCTGAAGCCCGAAGATGTGGCGCGGGTGAAATGGCCCGCCAACCTTCAGCCCAAGGGCGTATTCAACAAGGTCGAAGACCTGTTTCCGCCAAACGCCGGAGACCGCGTCATGTTGCGCACAATCGAACAAAACGAAGTGCTGAGCAGCGTAAAAGTAACGAAGCCAGGTGAAACAGCCGGGATCACCTCCCTTCTCTCCCGCGGAATGCGCGCCTTCACGGTCAAGGTAGATGCAAGCTCGGGCGTCTCGGGCTTCCTTCGCCCCGGTCACCGGGTCGATGTTTACTGGACGGGCGAGCTCAACATGAACGGCGAGCGCCGTGAGATCACCAAGCTGATCGAAGCCGGCGTGCAAATCATCGCGATTGACCAATCCGCCAATGTCGATGCACCGACCGCCAAAATCGCGCGCACTGTGACGGTCGCCATTCCGCCGGAACAGGCAGCGGGACTAGCACAGGCGCAATCGACCGGGCGGCTTTCGCTCTCACTGGTCGGCACCGGAGACAACACCATTGCCGCCGATATCGAAGTTGATCAGGACAAACTGCTGGGCATTGAACGCGCTGCCGCACCGGTCAGACAGAAGGAAGTGGAGAAGAAAGTTTGTACCATCCGCACCCGGCGTGGCGCGGAAGTGGTTGAAATCCCTATCCCTTGCACCGACTGATCTCAACCCAATAACACACGCACGGCCCGGATGTTTCCGGGCCGTTTGTACATCCACCCTGCACATGACTGTTACCGTGTTGCCAGTTATCCACATAAGTAATTGCTGAGAACCCTTTGATTCTTGCAATAAAACACCAGATGGCGCATCCTGCGTCAAAATCCGGGCAAAAAGACCCGCAAACGAGGCGTGATCGGAGAGGCAGGTCACAATGAAAACGAGCAGACTATTTGCGTCGGCCCTGATGGGTTTGACCGTTGGGTTCACTCAGGTTCCACAGATCGGACAGGCCGAAAACCTGCACGTCGTGAAACGTGGTACATCTTCAACTCTCAGTGTCCCGATGAACCGGGCGGTGGTGGTTGAAAGCGACCAACCCTTTGCAGAGCTTTCGATCGCCAACCCGGCGATCGCCGATATTTCATCATTGAGTGACCGCACGATCTATGTGCTGGGCAAATCGCCGGGGCTGACAACGCTCACCCTGCTCGACGCCAATGGTCAGCTCATCACCAATGTCGATGTCCGCGTCGCTGCGGATATTTCGGAATTCAAAGAACGCCTGCGGCAGATCCTGCCGGGCGAAAAAATCGAAGTGCGCACCGCCAATGACGGCATTGTGCTCTCCGGCACAGTTTCTTCCGCTCAGCGCCTGCAACGTGCGCTCGATTTGGCCGAACGCTACGCGCCGGAGCGGGTCTCGAACCTGATGAGTGTCGGCGGCGTGCAACAGGTGATGCTGAAAGTGCGCTTTGCCGAAATGCAGCGCACGGTTTCAAAATCGCTGTCCTCCTCACTTGCCCTGAACGGCAACATGTTCGGTGGCGGGCTCGGGGTGAATGGCGGCACCAATACCAACAACAACTCCGGTGCGGTCGCGACATCGCTGGGGGGTAATATTCCAGCCGTCTCGCAAAACAACGGCGCAATGGTGTTTGGCTTCAACGCCGGCGCCGTGCAGGTTGGCGTTCTACTGGAAGCCCTTGAAACGAAAGGGGTTGTTCGCACTCTGGCAGAGCCGAACCTGACCGCTCTTTCGGGCCAGGAAGCCAAGTTTCTGGCAGGCGGAGAATATCCCATTCCTGTTTCGCAGGATAATGGCAATGTCACCATTCAGTACAAACCCTTCGGCGTGGAGCTGAACTTCACCCCACGGGTGATCGACGGTGACTTGATCAATCTGGAACTGGAATCGGCAGTCTCCTCTCTTGATCCGTCAAACGCCGCAACGTTCAACAACTTCACGGTCAGCGCCTTCCGCCGCCGCGAAACCTCGACAACGGTCGAACTGCGTGATGGACAGAGCTTCGCAATTGCGGGTCTTCTACAAGACGATTTCCGTGACACCAAAGGCCAGGTGCCTTGGCTCGGCGACGTGCCGGTTCTCGGTGCGCTGTTCCGCTCCGCAAACTATCAGCGTGATCAATCGGAGCTGGTGATCATCGTCACGGCCCATCTCGTCACGCCAACACGCGGCGAAGCACTAGCCCTGCCGACTGACAAGATCCGCCCACCAAGTGAGAAGGATCTGTTCCTCAACGGTAAGGTCGTGCGCAATGCACACCCACCCACCCGAGGTGCAGCTGGCGAAGTTGCCAAGCAGGACTTCAGCGGCTCCTACGGCTACGTGATGGATTGATATGATGTTGAGGCAAAAGCATATGATAAAACTTATCGGACCCATCGGCCTTCTGGCCCTCGCCGCCTGCACATCTTCCTACAACGAAGCAGGTTCCGGCATCGATCAAGGCAATTTCGGCAATGCCACGATGATGAATACGCAGATCATGTCGGGTGAACGCTCCTATGTTTACAGTCTGGCCAAACGGTTCTCGCAAGAAGTACCTGATCGGGTCACCTTTGCATTCGATTCCGCGCAGCTCGATGCCGGTGCCCGCGATACCCTGCGCCAGCAGGCCGGGTGGATTCGGGCGTTCCCCGAAGTGCGCTTCCGCGTCTTCGGCTATGCGGACGCACCGGGTACCAATGCCTATAACAAACGCCTTGGAATGCGCCGGGCACAGGCCGTCGTTCGGTTCCTCTCCAGTCAAGGCATCTCCCGCTCACGGCTTGAAGCGGTCACTTCCTTCGGTGAAACGCGTTTGGTGATCAACACGCAATCTCGCGAACGTCGGAACCGCCGCGCGATGACGGAAGTAACAGGCTTCGTGCGTAACAACCAATCCGTGCTCGATGGCAAATACGCTCAAATCATTTACCGCGATTACGTTGCCAGTGCCGTCGCCCCAACCGGGCTTACGCACATCACCGGCAAGGATTTCCAGACTGATAAGTAAGCAATCTCAAGTCGAGATCTCAAAAGGCCCGGTTCGCGCCGGGCCTTTTCCGTCTGTCAGTGCACAATCCGGGCGGACCCCGGCAAATTGGTCCGATCTCTCTGGTTGAAATTAGGTCGTGCGCCTGTCCTCTACTGCCGCTTTCTCCCGAGATATCGCATAAATTCGGTTTTTTAGCCCTATTGTTGCCCCAGTTTTCCACGAAATTGCACAGGAAGAAAACCTGTGCCCGAGCAGAAGACGGGCCGGGAAAGGTGGTTTTGCGGGGCGATTCGATACGCCCCCTCGCCACCCTCCCGAATACATGAAGGACAAGAGGCGATGACGAGTAACGAGAGCCCGCACCCCGACGCCAGCCCGCTGGTGGCCTGCACCATAAGCCGTGATGTTCAGAATTTCGATCTGCTGATCGAAGATATGGAAACGGCTGTCGGCGAAGCATGGGGCGATCTTGGTTTTGCAGAAGCAAAAGCCTTTTTTGGCCAACCGGAAGCCGAAACGCTGGAATTCATCGCCTTGGCGATCGACGAGAAAGACGAGGAAAAGCTCGTCATGCTTGGCGAAATCATCGAAGGCGCGATGGACAAGGGAATCAAGGTTATCCTGATTGCCGAAGATGTAAGCCCCGCGGCCCTGCATCAGCTTCTGCGTCAAGGGGCCGATGAATTCGTGCCCTACCCTCTTCCAGAAGGTGAACTCAAAGCCGCCATCGAGCGGATTCGCACGCCCGCAATGCCCGCCCCGGTTGCCGCTCAACCCGTCCCCACCGCCAACACGGCGAGTCAAGGCGGCCACGATGGCGTAATTATTGCCGTACACGGGCTTGCTGGCGGCACGGGCGCTACGACGCTTGCGGTTAATCTTGCATGGGAGCTGGCAACCATTAGCAAGACTGATTCTCCAAAAGTGTGCCTGATGGATCTCGATCTTCAGTTCGGCGCGGTTTCGACTTATCTCGACCTGCCCAGGCGTGAAGCCGTCTATGAGATGCTCACTGACACGGAAACGATGGATGACGATGTATTTAAACAGGCGCTCGTCAAATATGAAGACACACTCTCGGTGCTCACTGCCCCGCCCGAGATGTTGCCGCTTGACCTGATCACCTCGGATGATCTGCGCCGCATACTTGATATTGCAACAAGCCATTTCGACTACGTCGTGATCGACATGCCTTCTACACTGGTTCAATGGTCCGAGCTGGTTCTCAATGCCGCTCACGTCTATTTCGCCACGCTCGAAATGGAGATGCGCTCGGCACAAAATACCTTGCGCCTCAAGCGCGCGCTTCTGGCTGAGGAACTGCCGGTTGAAAAGCTGCGCTATGTCTTGAACCGTGCACCGAAATTCACTGACCTGAACGGCAAATCACGGGTCAAGCGGCTTTCCGAAAGCCTCGATCTGTCGATCGAACTGCAATTGCCCGACGGTGGCAAACCGGTGATGCAATCCGCCGATAACGGGCTGCCGCTTGCGACCTCCGCCGCAAAAAACCCGCTGCGTAAGGAAATTGCCAAGCTCGCGGCCAGCCTGCACGCTCTTGGCCAAGACGACGCCGAAGCGGCTTGAAATAAGGAATAATCGCTCATGTTCTCGCGTTACAAAAAGCCTAACGAAGATGGCAAGTCGGCAGCAAAACCCGGCACTAAAGTCACGGATCTGGCTGCGGCGAAAGCCGCTCAAGCTGCGGCAGCACCTGCCGCGGCAGCATCGTTGCGCCGTCCGTCGCAAAAATCCGATGCCCGCGCAGCCCCCGACGACAAGGAACAAAAGCGCAAGGAGCGAATGGGCGAGTTGAAACTCGAACTGCACCGCGAACTATTGGAAAGCCTCAATCTCGCCGCGCTCGATTCCGCATCCGAAAGCGATCTGCGCGGAGAAATCAACGAGATCACCAACGAGGTTCTCAATCAGAAATCCGTGGTCTTGAACCGCGAAGACCGCGCCACACTCAACAAAGAGCTCTACGATGAGGTGCGCGGCCTTGGCCCATTAGAGACACTTCTTCAAGATGAAACTGTCAACGATATCCTGGTGAACGGCCCGAAGCAGATCTTTGTCGAACGCGATGGTAAGCTTGAGCTGACTGACATTACCTTCAAAGACGAACGCCATCTGATGCGGATCATCGACAAAATCGTATCGGCCGTTGGTCGGCGCGTCGATGAATCGAACCCTTACGTTGACGCGCGCCTGATGGACGGTTCGCGTTTCAACGCCATGGTGCCGCCCATTGCTGTTGACGGCAGCCTTGTTTCCATTCGGAAATTCAAAAAGGACAAACTCGGCATTGACGATCTCGTGCGCTTCGGCGCTTTTTCCGAGGAAATGGCCGCCTACCTTCAGGCCGCCGTGTCCACCCGGCTCAACATCATCGTCTCTGGCGGGACGGGCTCGGGTAAGACCACCACGCTCAACGCGCTGTCATCGTTCATCGACAACGCTGAACGCATCCTGACAATCGAGGATACGGCAGAATTGCAACTCCAGCAGACCCATGTCGGCCGGATGGAAAGCCGCCCACCCAACGTCGAAGGCAAAGGCGAGGTTTCCCCCCGCGACTGTCTGAAGAACGCCCTGCGGATGCGCCCAGACCGGATCATCGTCGGTGAGACGCGCGGCGAAGAGGTGATCGATATGTTGCAGGCCATGAACACCGGCCACGATGGATCAATGACAACCATCCACGCCAACGGTCCCCGCGACGGTATCTCGCGGCTTGAAAACATGATCGCCATGGCCGGGATCGAGATGCCGCTGAAAGCTGTGCGCTCGCAAATTTCCTCTGCTGTGAACCTCGTGGTGCAGGCCTCGCGCTTGCAGGATGGTTCGCGCCGGATGACCTCGATCACCGAAATCACCGGCATGGAAGGGGAAGTCATTTCCATGCAAGAGGTCTTCCGCTTTCAGCGCGTCGGCCTCACCCCTGACAACAAAATCATCGGTCACTTCACTGCCACGGGCGTTCGCTCTCACTTCTCTGAGCGTTTCCGTCTTTGGGGGTATGATTTGCCCGCCTCGCTCTTTGAGCCAACAATCGCAGCGGAGTAAAGCCAATGGGTATCAGTGCAGAACCAATCATTTACGGCCTGATTTTCATCGGCGTTCTCGTGCTCGTCGAGGGCCTCTACCTGACCGTTTTCGGCAAGTCGATCTCACTCAACAACCGGGTCAATCGTCGCCTGGATATGCTTGAAAAAGGTGTCAACCGCGAAGAGGTGATGGAAAAACTCCGCAAGGAGATGCACCAACACATGAAATCGCGGAAAATTCCGCTCTATTCGCTTCTGGCCGACAAAGCCCAGAAGGCAGCCATCGCGTTTTCTCCTTCACAACTCATCATGATTATGGCGGGGCTTTCGGTGGTGGCCTTTGTTGGGCTCACCGTCGGCACCGAGACCTCGCTCCAGATCCGCATTGGCATCGCTGCTGCAATGGGGATCGGCGGAGTTTACATGTGGGTCGGCCACAAGGCGAATAAGCGCCTTAGCATGATTGAAGAACAACTTCCCGACGCAGTGGAGCTTATGGTTCGCAGTTTGCGTGTCGGTCATCCCTTTTCCTCCGCGGTACAAATCGTTTCAAAGGAAGTGAAAGACCCGCTTGCCTCCGAATTCGGCATCATCTCTGATGAAACCGCCTATGGCCGCGACATGGGCGAGGCGTTGAAAGAACTGGCCGAACGAATTGGATTGCAGGACTTGCGCTTCCTTGCGGTTGCCGTAACCATCCAGCAACAATCAGGCGGCAACCTGGCCGAAATTCTATCCGGTCTGGCCAAGGTGATCCGGGCACGCTTTCGTCTTTTCCGCCGGGTCAAGGCAATCACGGCAGAGGCAAAGTGGTCGGGCAAGTTCCTGTCTGGCTTCCCTGTCGCGGCTCTCATCGTGATCAATGTCATGGACCCGCATTACTATGACGAGGTGATGGACACTCCATACTTCATCCCGGCCTGCCTTTTCGTCGGTGGCTTTCTCACGCTGAATCTCATCGTGATGCGCTGGCTCACCAATATCAAAGTCTGACCGGAGGATCCCAAGATGTCCGCAATCAATAATATCCTAACTGATCTTCTCGGGCCGATGGGGCCGCTGATCGCAGTCGGTCTGCTCGGTGTGCTTATGATTTTGCTCACCCTGCCCTTTTTCCTCACCAAGCAGGTCGATCCGCTCGACAAGCTGAAGAAAGACAATCGCCAGCGCAACGCAAAAGCAAACCAAAAAGAAACTCTGCGCTCCAAGAAGCGCAACGACAAGCTGGAAAAATATGCCCAGTTTCTTGAACCGCAAGACGAAGAGGAATTGCACGGCCTTCGGCTCAAGCTTATGCAGGCTGGGTATCGCGACCGCGATGCAGTCCGCTATTTCCACTTCGCGCAATTTGCGATGGGCATCGGATTTCTGGTGGCCGGGGTGGTCTATTTCCTGGTGTTCAAATCCGGTAGTGAAGTTAGCACCCAGCAAACCATGATGTATATTCTCGGTCCGGGTGGGGTCGGCTATATGCTCCCCAAATACTGGGTCGGGAAACGCGTTGGTGCGCGCAAGGAAGAGATCACCAACGGTTTCCCGGATGCGCTCGACATGATGCTCGTTTGCGTCGAGGCGGGGCAGTCCATGGAGCAGTCGATCATTCGCGTGGCCGCCGAGATGCGCGCCTCGTATCCGTCACTCGCCGATGAATTTGAAATCGTTGCCAACGAAAGCAAGGCCGGGAAAGACAAATCCACTGTGCTTAACGACATGTCCGAACGTGCCGGTGTGCAGGATGTGGCAAGTTTCGTCACCGTGTTGAACCAATCGCAAAGCTTCGGCACACCCATCGCCGACGCGCTTCGGGTCTATGCTGAAGAGATGCGCGATAAACGCGTGATGCGCGCCGAGGAGGCCGCCAACAAACTGCCGACGAAGATGACCCTTGCCACGATGATGCTCACCGTGCCGCCGCTTCTGATCATCCTCGTTGGACCGTCGGTTCAAGGCATCAGCCAGCTTGGCAATATGGGGAATTTGGGCCACTGATGCAATCACGCGCCGGTCGGGGGCAAACTTGCTCCGGGCCGGCATTAAGCCTCGCCCTGACGGTCAATTCCGCATACATCGCTCTAAGAATGATCAGGTAATCCCGTCAGGCCAACATGATGAAATGGGGCCTTCCCCTTCTCCTTTGCAGCACCCTGCTCGCCGCCTGCTCCGCATCGCTCAAGCCCGAGCGGGACGGGCCATTCGCGCCGGGCGTCAACCAACGCGGCGAAACCGTCGATGGACAAGTCGTCGGCAATCGCCTGATGCAGGCGGGCGAATATGAGCTGGCGCTCGAAGCTTTCACGCGGGCTACCGCCGAACAGGCCGCGCTTACCCCTGATTTAATGGCCGCCATCGGGACCGCCAATCTTGGCCTAGGCCGACTGGGCCAATCCGAGCGTTACCTTCGCCTTGCCATCAAGGCTGACGGGTCGATCCCTGAGGTCTGGAATAATCTCGGCGTGGTACTGATGGAAAAAGGCAACTATTCCGAAGCTGCCGAGACTTTCCAGCGCGCCTATGCACTCGACAATGGCCAAAACGACTCAATTCGCGATAATCTACGCAAAGCACTCGCAAAATCGGAAAAACCCGACTATGATGAGGGCCAACAAGAAGACTACAAATTGGTGCGGCGCGGTTCATCCGAATACATGATCCGCCAGATACCATGACAAGAAAACGAGGCTGAGGCAGTAAAAGGACGCAGGCAACATGCGCCATTTCCCGATTCTTATTCTGTGCCTGTCCGGCGCGGTCGCTCTTTCCGCGTGCGACAAATCCGGAAAAAGCGAGGTCAACCGCGCGCTGCAAACAGTGAACGCGATTGACGAAAGCAACCTCTCCGACATCATGCTCACCGTGGCCGATCCGAATGAGGCGGTAAACTATTTCAAACGCTCAACCAGCGAGAAACCCGATCGCGTGGATTTGCAACGCGGGTTGGCGCAATCACTGGTTCGGGCCAAGAAAAACACCGAGGCCGTCACAGCCTTCAAGAAACTCGTGACAATGAAAGGCGCGACCGAAGATGATCGGGTTGATTACGCAGATGCTTTGATCCGGGCGAATGAATGGAAACAAGCCGAAGCCGTTCTGGATAAGGTTCCCCCCACTCACGAGACCTTCAAACGCTATCGTCTGGAAGCGATGATCGCGGATTCCAACAAGGAATGGAAAAAGGCCGATAGCTTCTATGAAACCGCGGTCGGGCTTACAACAAAACCCGCCAGCGTGCTTAACAACTGGGGCTATTCCAAGCTGACGCGCGGCGATTTTGCCGCAGCAGAGCGGCTTTTCGGCGATGCGATCAAACAAGATAAAACCCTCTTTACGGCCAAGAACAACCTGGTTCTCGCGCGTGGCGCACAACGCAACTACAGCCTGCCAGTCATGGAAATGACCCAGGTTGAGCGTGCGGAACTACTGCATACCCTAGGGCTTGCCGCGATCAAGCAGGGCGATGTCGAGACCGGCAAGGGCCTGCTCCGTGAAGCAATCAGCACGCATCCGCAGTATTTTGAAGCCGCTGTGCGTGACTTGCGCGCGCTTGAAACCAACGTCACCAACTAACCGGAAACGCATAAGCCATGGCGATTAGCGCCTTCTCCGCTTACTGGTTCGTGCCATTTGTCTGGCCAATCTGCTTTTGGGCAGCATGGTCCGATCTGGCGCGAATGCGCATCCCCAACAAGGCGGTGATGGCGCTCGGGCTGGTGTTTCTGGTCGGCGGATTGTTTCTTTTCCCATTTGAAACCTATCTCTGGCGGCTGGCGCAACTGGTAATCGTGTTGCTTATTGGTGTCGTGATGAATGGTGCCGGTATGGTCGGCGCTGGTGACGCCAAGTTCGCCGCCGCCGCCGCCCCTTTTATAGCTGCGGGCGATCTACGGTTGGTCGTAGCGTTTTTCGCCGCCAACCTGCTGGCCGCCGTTGTCACACATCGCTTGGTGCGGATAACCCCGCTGCGCCGCCTCGCGCCCGACTGGCAAAGCTGGGACCGGGGCTGGGATTTCCCTATGGGCCTGTCGCTGGGTGCCACATTGGCCGCTTACCTTGCGCTGGCACTATTCTTCGGAAGCTGAAGCGGGACGAAAGTCAGGCCAAAGCAGCTTGAAATACCTTGATTTCGCCACAAACCCGGCGATCCGTTTCATTTTTCTTCCACTTTGTCACGGCATTCTTCTCAATGCGTCTTTTTGTTTGGGAACCGGCCCAGCTCGCTGTAAACTCCCTGCAAAACAAGGCGCAAAACGCGCCCATACCAAGAGCAGGCACTGACATGAACATGCAACCCACCACCGTTTTGGCGCCGCCGCCGCCCCGCACGATTGAAGAGATGCAGCTTCCGATCGTGATGATGCGCGACATTCTTCTCAAGACAATTTTTCGCAAGAACATCAGCGAAGTCTCTGAACTGGCCAAGGCGGTTTGCCTGCCCCGGCAGGTGACGCAGGAACTTGTCGATATGGCACGCGAACAACGCTTGCTGGAAGCGACGGGCACTCTCAACGCCAACTCGGGCGGTGAGATGGGCTATCAGCTGACCGATGTCGGCAAGGCGCGCGCGCTTGATGCACTGGCGCAATCGGAATATTTTGGCGCGATGCCGGTGCCGCTTTCCTCCTATGCCGCACAGGTCAAACGCCAGTCGATCCGCAATGTGCAAATCACCCGTGATCAGCTTACTGGTGCGATGGGCCATCTGGTGTTGCCAGACAGCCTGCTTGACCATCTTGGCCCGGCCGTGGGCGCGGGCCGCTCGATCCTGATGTATGGCCCGCCGGGGAATGGTAAGTCCTCTATTTCAAACGGGATTCGTGATGCCATGGGCGACAAGATCTTTGTTCCCCGCGCGATCGAATATTCCGGTCAGGTGATCACCGTCTATGATCCCATCGTGCATTCCGCCGCTGAAGAGCAGCAGGACGATCCCAATGCGCTGCGCCGCCGCACCACCTTCGATACCCGCTACGTCAAATGCGAACGCCCCACCGTGATCACCGGCGGTGAGCTGACGCTCGACATGCTTGATCTTGTCTATAATCCAACCGCGCGCACCTATCAGGCGCCGCTGCAACTCAAATCCACCGGCGGCATCTTTATTGTCGATGACCTTGGCCGCCAGAAAGAGCCACCGCAAAGTCTGGTCAACCGCTGGATCGTGCCGCTGGAAGAAAACAAGGATATCCTTGCCCTGCAATCGGGCGAGAAATTTGAAGTGCCGTTTGACACATTGGTTATCTTCTCGACCAACTTCCATCCGAACGAAATTTTCGACCAGGCCGCCCTGCGCCGGATCTTCTTCAAGATCAAAATTGATGGCCCAAATCAGGAAGATTATCTCAAGATTTTCGCCATGGTCGCGCGCAAGAGAAAGATGGAACTGGACGAGGCCGCGTTGGTGCATTTGTTGAAGGTGAAATACCCTACCATCGACAATGTGTATGCCAATTATCAGCCGATCTTCCTAATTGATCAGATGATCTCGATCTGCAATTTCGAAGGCATCCCCTACAAGATGTCTCCTGAACTGGTTGAGCGGGCATGGGCCAACATGTTCGTGAAGGAAGAGGCCATCATACACTGATGCCAACGCGCGCGACGGGTTGGTAGCGGTGCGCCGGGGGCAATGCCCCCGGTGTTTCAGATTCAGCCAGCCAGCACCGCTTTGGTGCCTGCCGGGTCCTCTGAAATCAGCCGCAGTAATTGGAACGCGGGGCCGCCGGGGCGGCGGGTGCCGTTTTCCCAGGCAGTGTAGCCGAAATCTGACATACCCAGCATCTGCGCCATTTCGGGGCGCGAAAGCTGCGCTTCTTCGCGCACGTCAAGCGGTGATAGCTCGGGCGGTTTCGGGCGATCAGAGGTTGTTGAGGCATAATCGGCATTTTTGCTAAGTTTGGCGGTGCTGCTAACGGCCATGAGACTGCTCCTTTTTTTGTTATAAAATGACACCTGCTTGTGTCGCCCTCTTTTTGCGGCGCGCTGCGCGCGCGAAGAGGGTCGGACGGGAAGGCACGCCAAGCGCGCCGCACTCTGCCCACGCTACGTGGGCAGTTCCCATTAAATTCCGATGGTTACAGCATGATGTTCATGCAATCAGGATAACCGAAAAGTGTTAAAAAATCAATCCGCCCGGGTCAGCCGTTGAAAAGAAAATGCAAAACGTCACCATCTTTCACTTCATAGCCCTTACCTTCGGCGCGCATCTTGCCCGCTTCCTTGGCGCCTTGTTCGCCGCCAAGCGCGACAAAATCGTCATAGGCGATGGTTTCGGCGCGGATGAAACCACGTTCGAAATCGCCATGAATAACACCGGCGGCTTGTGGTGCCAGCGTGCCGCGCCGGATCGTCCATGCACGGGCTTCTTTCGGGCCAACTGTAAAATACGTCTGAAGGTTTAACAGATCGTAACCGGCCCGGATCAGTCGGTCGAGCCCAGCTTCCGCCAGCCCCATTTCTTCAAGGAACATCGCGGCCTCGTCGTCTTCGAGTTGAGAAATCTCCTCTTCGATGCGGGCCGAGATCACTACCGTCGCATTGCCTTGGTCCGCCGCCATTTTCGCCACCGCCTCGGAATGGGCGTTGCCTTGGGCCGCGTCCTCTTCGGCCACGTTGCACACGTAAAGCACCGGCTTCGTGGTCAGCAATTGCAGCATCCGCCACGCTTTCCGGTCATCTTCCGCGACCTCGACCGTGCGCGCGGGTGCGCCCGCTTCGAGCGCCTCAAGCGCCTGTTTCATAAGGCGTTCTTGCTGCACCGCTTCCTTGTCGCCACCGCGTATCTTGCGGGTGATGTTTTGCAGGCGCTTCTCGATGCTTTCGATATCGGCGAGCATCAACTCGGTCTCGATCGTTTCGGCATCGGCGACCGGATCGACCCGGCCCTCAACATGGGTGACATCGCCATCCTCAAAACAGCGCAGCACATGGGCGATGGCGTCAACCTCGCGGATAGTGGCAAGAAACTGGTTGCCCAAGCCCTCCCCTTGCTTGCGCCCTTGACCAAACCGGCGATGTCCACAAAGGTCATCCGGGTCGGAATGATGGCTTTGGATTTCGCAATTTCTGCAAGTTTATCAAGGCGTTGATCGGGCACGCCTACCTCGCCTACATTCGGTTCGATGGTGCAGAACGGGAAGTTCGCGGCCTGCGCCGCGGCGGTTCTGGTAAGTGCGTTGAAAAGCGTGGATTTCCCCACGTTCGGCAGGCCGACAATGCCCATCCTGAAGCCCATGACACAGTCCTTTCCCGGCGAAGATGCGGGCGCATCTAGGGGTGCGTATGGGTGTTGGTCAACCCCTTGGTCACAAAGATGAACGGCACCGCACGGTGAAAAACAGCTGTCTGCACCTTGGCTGCCGGTCTGGCTGCGATGCGTATGGCGGGAAAACGGCGGCGCGAGACGGCGAGAAAGATTAACCGCCCGCGCGCAGAGAGGCGCGTTTCATCCCGAAACGGCGATTGATTTCCCGTGCGATTTTCTGCAAACCCGCAAAAGCCACTTCAGGGAGTGCCAGTATGACACGCATCGACGCAAAATTCGCCCAACTCAAGGCAGACGGGCGCAAGGCGTTCGTCGCTTATGTGATGGCGGGCGATCCGGATTATGCGACCTCGCTTGACCTCGTCAAAGGGTTGCCCGCCGCTGGGGTGGACATCATCGAGTTGGGCCAGCCGTTTACCGACCCGATGGCAGACGGCCCGACGATCCAGCTTGCCGGGCAACGCGCGCTTCGCGCGGGGATGACGCTGGAAAAGACGCTGGCGCTGGCGGCAGAGTTTCGCAAGCAGGACAACAGCACGCCAATCGTGCTGATGGGGTATTATAACCCGATCTTCAATCACGGTGTGGAGCGGTTCCTTGACGACGCCAAAACCGCCGGGATCGACGGGTTGATCGTTGTCGATCTGCCGCCCGAGGAAGATGCCGAGCTGTGCCTTCCGGCACAGGCAGCGGGCCTTAACTTCATCCGGCTGGCGACGCCGACAACCGATGACAAACGCCTGCCCCGCGTGATGCAGAATACCTCGGGTTTCGTCTATTACGTCTCGATTACCGGGATCACCGGCTCGGCCGAGCCAGAGGCGGGCGATGTTGCCCCCGATGTCGCGCGGATAAAGGCGGCAGGAAATCTGCCGGTCATCGTGGGTTTCGGGATCAACACGCCCAAAAAAGCAGAGGCGATTGCAAGCGTGGCCGATGGCGCGGTGGTCGGCTCTGCCATCGTCAGCCGGATCGGTCGCGGCGATGCTGTCGCGGATGTGCTGGCCTTCGTGAAAACATTGGCCGACGGGGCGCACCGGGCATAAGGGTCAGGCAACGCCGCCCCTAGATGTTGATAAGAGCCACGGTTAAAGCGGCATATCTTGAGGTTTAACGTTGCCTGAGCGCGCAAAAGCTGGGACAACTCTGTCGAGAGCAGCCTGCGGATCAATGAGCGATATGGCCAAGACATCAGACCAGAAGACAGGCAGCACAGGCCCGCTTGGCACCAAGCAACTTCCACTCAGCGTGAAAAGCCCGCAAAAGGGCGATATGCGCACCCAATTCGCGGCGCTTTGCTGGCGGGTGCGCGACGACAAGGTGCAGGTTCTGCTGATTACCACACGCGGCACCAAAAGCTGGATCGTGCCAAAAGGCTGGCCCGAACATCGCATGACACCGGGCAATGCCGCCCTGCGGGAAGCATGGGAAGAGGCCGGGGTGATTGGCCAGACATCAGAGATTTGCCTCGGGCTGTTCTCTTATCAAAAGCGAATGCCGGACAAACGCTTTGTACCCTGTGTGGCGCTGATCTATCCTGTGAAGGTCACCAAACTGGCGCGCGTGTTTCCCGAAGCCGGACAGCGCAAACGCAAATGGTGCTCGCCCAAGAAGGCCGCAACCCTCGTCGATGCGCCGGAATTGAAACAGATATTGAAAACCTTTGATCCAAAACGGTTGCAGCTCTGAACCGGCCTTGCGCGGCCGGGCGGAGTGGTTATCTTTGGCACAGCAACCACAACAAGCCGCCAGAGAATGATCCAGTTTTCACTCAAATGCGCCGAAGGGCACCGTTTCGACAGTTGGTTTCAATCAACTGCTGCATTCGACAAGCTTATGGGGACCGGGCATATCGCCTGCGCCATCTGCGGCTCTTTGCAGGTCGAAAAGGCGGTGATGGCCCCGCGGGTTGCCAACACACGCGATGCGCCGGAGGTGCCCAAGCGCGCGCTTTCCGCGCCGGCCAGCCCCGCTGAACAGGCATTGGCCAAACTGCGCCGGACGGTTGAGGAAAACTCCGATTACGTCGGCATGGAGTTTGTTCAGGAAGCCCGCGCGATACACGACGGCACCGCCCCCGAGCGCGCGATTTACGGCGAGGCGCGCCCGGAAGACGCCAAAACCCTGATTGAGGACGGCGTGCCCGTTATCCCCCTGCCCTTCATGCCGGGACGAAAATCAAACTGATCCGGGGCGCGGTGGGCCAAAACCTGCCCCACATGAAAGGCGAACGGCATGACAACACAGACGACAGGCAGCCACGTGGTGATTACCGGCGCAAACCGCGGCATCGGCGCGGCGTTGGCCGAAGGCTACGCGGCGCGCGGCGACAGCGTCACCGCAACCTCGCGCAGCGGGGCCACCGGGGCTGTGCTTGATGTGACCGCCCCGCCTTCATTCGCCGCACTGGCGCGCGGGCTTGACGGGCGCGCGGTTGATTTACTGGTCTGCAATGCAGGGATCTTTCCCGACAAGGGCCAAAGCCTTGCCGATGGCTATCCGCCCGAGATGTGGGCACAGGGGTTTGCCACCAATGTGACCGGTGTTTTCCTCACCATTCAAACACTGTTGCCACATATGCAATTGGCCAAGGCACCAAAGATCGCCATCATTTCCAGCCAGATGGCCAGCGACACCAAGGCGCCGGGCGGCTCCTATATCTACCGCGCCTCAAAAGCGGCGGCGCTCAATCTCGGGCGCAACCTTGCCGCCGATCTGCACGGGCTTGGCATTGCGGTGGGGATTTACCATCCGGGCTATGTGCGCACCGATATGGGCGGCCCGCAGGCCGCGATTGATACAACTGAAGCGCGTGACGGGTTGATTGCGCGCTTTGATGCCCTTTCCCTCGCCACCACCGGCTGTTTCGAGCGGTGGGACGGCAAGCCGCTCGCGTTCTGAGCCGCGGACCGCGCCCGCCGCTGTGGCAGAGGTTTGACATACCGTTGGCGCACGTCGGCGCATAAGCGTCCAGCCGCTTCATTTTGCCAAAAATATCCTCGCCGAAGGCTCCCGCCGGGGCAATCAGCGCGAGCCTTCGATGGCCGGGGGCGACGGCGGCATCTTGCGCGCGCGCGGGTTCCGCAATAAACCGCAACCGATCGCAGGCCCATAAGGACTCCCATGCCCGTTCTCGTGATGAAATTCGGCGGCACCTCGGTTGCCAATATCGACCGCATCCGGCGCGCCGCCAAGCGCGTTGGCGTGGAGGTGGCCAAGGGCTATGACGTGATTGTCATCGTCTCGGCCATGTCGGGCGAGACCAACAAGATGGTCGGCTTTGTCGAAGATGTCAGCCCGCTTTACGATGCCCGCGAATATGATGCGGTGGTTTCGTCCGGTGAAAATGTCACCGCCGGGCTGATGGCGCTCACCTTGCAGGAAATGGACGTCCCCGCGCGCAGCTGGCAAGGCTGGCAGGTGCCGGTGCGCACCACATCGACCCATTCGGCGGCGCGGATTATGGAAATTCCGACCGCCAACATCATGGCGAAATTCGCCGAAGGCATGAAGGTTGCCGTGGTGGCGGGCTTTCAGGGGCTTTCACCCGAGGGCCGAATTACCACGCTGGGCCGTGGCGGTTCAGACACGACGGCGGTGGCCTTCGCGGCGGAGTTCGGCGCAGAGCGGTGCGATATCTATACCGATGTGGACGGGGTCTATACCACCGATCCGCGCATCGCCGCCAATGCCCGCAAGCTTGACAAAATCGCGTTTGAGGAAATGCTGGAACTGGCCAGTCTTGGGGCCAAAGTGCTGCAAACCCGCTCGGTCGAAATGGCCATGCGCCACAATGTGAAGCTGCGCGTGTTGAGCAGTTTCGAGGAACAATCCGACGCCGCCGGCACGCTGGTTTGCGATGAGGAGGAAGTGATGGAAAACCGCCCCGTATCAGGCATTGCCTATAGCCGCGAGGAAGCCAAGATGACGCTGGTGAGCGTGGCTGACCGCCCCGGCATTGCCGCCGCCATCTTTGTGCCGCTGTCAGAGGCGGGTGTGAATGTCGATATGATCATTCAGAACATCGCCGAGGAAGGCCGCACCGACATGACGTTCTCGTGTCCGATCAATCAGGTGCAGCGCGCCGAAAAGGCACTTAACGACGCCAAGGCAGAGGGCGAGATAAACTTTCACGATCTGATCGCCGATACCAATGTGGCCAAGGTTTCCGCCGTCGGCATCGGGATGCGAAGCCAGTCCGGCGTGGCCGCGAAAATGTTCCAGACCCTGTCGAATGAAGGGATCAACATCAAGGTGATCGCAACTTCGGAAATCAAGATTTCCGTTCTGATTGATCGGAAATACATGGAACTCGCCGTTCAGGCGCTGCATGATGCGTTTGAATTGGAGAAGGCCGCCTGAAAGATTCTGCCGCCCGCCAGCATGGCGGCCTGCACAATCATGGCGCGCCAGGGAGAACAGTGCAGACGATGATCCGCACCAAGCATCAGACCGACAGCCGCAAGATGCTGGGGCGGCTTCGGGCCGTCATGGCCGAAGAAAGCGCAGGCCAAGAGCGGCTTGACCGGATTACCACGCTGATCGCCGAGGAAATGGATTGCGAGGTTTGCTCGGTCTATCTGTTTCGCGATTCCGAAACGCTTGAACTGTGCGCCACCGAAGGGCTTAACCCCGATTCGGTTCACAAGACACGGATGCGGATGGGCGAAGGCTTGGTCGGGCGCGTGGCGCGCACCGGCAAGACGATGAACACCGCAGATGCCCCTTCTGCGCATGGCTTCCGGTTCATGCCGGAGACCGGCGAAGAGGTTTTCTCAAGCTTCCTTGGCCTGCCGATTCAGCGGCTGGGCGAAAAGCTGGGTGTGCTGGTGGTGCAATCGAAAACCGCACGGGCGTTTTCCGATGTTGAGGTCGAAGCCTTGGAAGTGGTTGCCATGGTGTTGGCCGAAATGGCCGAACTGGGTGCCTTCGTCGGGGACGAATCCGCCCTCAAGGCACTGCATACCAAGCCGGTTTTGATCCGCGGAGCCACCGCGCAGGAAGGCGCGGCGGAAGGCCATGTCTGGCTGCATGAACCGCGCGTGGTGATCACCGATCCGTTTGCCGATGATCCGCACCGCGAGCTGGAGCGGCTGCGCGAGGCGGTAGAGCATCTGCGCGTCAGTGTCGATCAGATGCTGACCGGGGTGCGCGGCGGTGACGCGGAACAGATGCAGGTGCTTGAAGCCTACCGGATGTTTGCCAACTCCAAAGGCTGGATGCGGCGGATGGAGGAAGACATCGCGCGCGGCCTTTCTGCCGAAGCCGCCGTGGAGAAGGAACAAAGCACCGCACGCGCCCGTATGGCGCAGGTCAAAGATCAATACCTGCGCGAACGCCTGCACGATCTTGACGATCTGTCGAACCGGCTGCTGCGCATCCTCACTGGCCAAGGCTCGCAAACCGGGGCCGAGATGCCCGCCGATCCGGTTTTGGTGGCGCGCAATATCGGGCCTGCAGAATTGCTCGACTATGGCCGTTCGCTCAAGGGGGTTGTGCTGGAAGAAGGCTCGGTCGGCAGCCATGCCGCCATCGTGGCGCGCGCGCTTGCTATTCCGCTGGTCATCCATGCAGAACGGATCAACACCGAAGCGCTCAACGGCGATCATATCATGGTCGACGGCAACCAGGGTTTCGTGCATCTGCGCCCTGACGATACGGTTGTCGCCGCATTCCGCGACAAGATGGCGATGCAGGCGGAGGCGGTGGAGCGCTACGCCTCGATCCGGGACAAACCGGCGCGGAGCCTTGACGGGCGGGTTATCTCCTTACAGATGAATGCCGGGTTGATGGCCGATCTGCCGTCGCTGACCGGGTCCGGGGCCGAAGGCGTTGGCCTGTTTCGCACCGAGTTGCAATTTCTGGTGCGCAGCCAGATGCCCAAGCGCGGCGAGCTTTCGGCGCTTTACGCCCGCGTGCTGGATGCCGCACTTGGCAAGCGCGTGGTGTTTCGCACGCTCGATATCGGGTCGGACAAGGTGCTGCCCTATATGAAGCCGAACGATGAACCCAACCCGGCGATGGGCTGGCGGGCAATCCGGGTCGGGCTTGATAAACCCGGCGTGATGCGGATGCAGCTTCAGGCGCTGTTGCGCGCCGCTGCCGGGCGGCCATTGTCGGTGATGTTCCCGTTCATCGCCCAGTTTGAAGAGTTCACCGCCGGGTGCACAGAGGTCAACAAGGCGCTGGAGCGCGAGCGCATCCTTGGCCACGCACTCCCTGAGCGGCTGGACATCGGCGCGATGCTGGAGACGCCTTCGCTTGCCTTTGCGCCGGACAAATTTTTCGAAGAGGTCGGTTTTCTGTCGATCGGCGGCAATGATCTTAAACAATTCTTCTTTGCCGCTGACCGCGAGAATGAGCGTGTGCGGCGGCGCTATGACACGCTCAACGTGAGTTTCCTGACGTTCCTCGAAAACATCGTCACGCGCTGCCAAGCCCATAATACGCCGCTTTCGTTCTGTGGCGAAGATGCCGGTCGTCCGCTGGAGGCGATCTGCCTTGCCGCCATCGGGATCGACACTTTCTCGATGCGTCCCGCCTCCATCGGGCCGGTCAAGCACATGATCCGCAGCGTCGATCTTGCCGCCATACGCGACGTGATTCACGACGCCCGTGCGCGCGGCGTTCAGACCGTACGCCCGCTGGTCGAGGCTTATCTGCATTCAGAGGTGTGGAAGTAACGCTCTCACCCTGCCCGTTTCACCACCGGCAGTTGCACGCGCTCGCGCAGCTCCTCGATCAGCTCGGCATGGTCGCGATCTGCGGTGATGGCAAGGCGGCGCAACCCGAAATGAACATGCGCCATCTGCTGATAATAGCTTGTATAGGCGTAATTCGTGGCCGCCCCCGCCACCGCACCCAGCACCGGCACGGTCTGCGCGGCGAGCTTCTGCCCCAGCACCATGGCAAGACGTGGGGAGACCCGCGCAATCAGCGCCTGCACGGCGGAACCTGTCACCAGAACGCGGGTGGAAAGGAACGCAAGATCAGAGCCGTCATCTTGTTCCAGCGGCCCGGCAGAGGCAAAAACCTGAATGCAGTCGAACTGCACGCCGTCTTCTTCGGGGTCAAAGCCATGTTCGTCGGCGATGCCCTGAATGGCGCGCAACAGCACCGTGGTTGTCACCGGCAATTCCGCCAGTGCGGAGGGCAGGCCGCCAAAGCCCCCGCCGCCCCCATCGCGGTGGTGACTGCGGTATTGAGCCAGCCCGGTTGATCCGGCACCGCCCGGCGTGAACCTTGTGCCGCTTGCAGCGCGGCACGCAGCGCGCGCTCTGTCTGATTGCCCAACCCGGCGCGCACCTGTGCGGGGAGTTTTTCAAGCAGATTTTCGGCCTGCCCGCCAATCAGGTTCAAAAGCTGGATACCAACACCACCGGCGGCGCGATAGCGTTTCGCCAGCGCATCCAGCTCGGCGTTCACATCAAGTTCACCAGGGGGATCGGGCAGAATTTCCATGGTTGCTGTCCTTTCGTCTGGCAAAGAGATTGGCCTGCTGCGCCAAAATTTCAAGCGTCGCGCGTCACCGGGCCTGCGATTGCACGCCATGCACCGGGCTGAAGCTCAAGCCCCAGAACCCGCGCCGGGTTGGTCGGCGGCGGCATTTCCACGTTGTCCAGCCGCGCAAACCCGAAGCGCCCGTAATAGGGCGCATCGCCCACCAGCATCACCCGCGCCCAGCCTTGCGCACGCGCCAGTGCCAAGCTTTCGCGGATCAAGTACCCGCCCAGCCCTTCACCCTGATGCGTTGGGTGAACCGCGACCGGCCCCAAAAGCAGCGCCCGTGTCGCATTGATCCGCACCGGCCAATAGCGGATTGCCCCCCCACGGCCCCGTTTTCGCGCGCCACCAGGGAAAGCCCTTTCACCGGCTCAACCTCATCGCGTAAACGGTATGAGGAAAGCGCCGTGCGCCCCGGCGCAAAGCAAAGATCGTAAAGAGTTTCGACCTCCCACCAGTCATCAGGGCTTTCCGGCAGAAGTTCGAACACGCGTGCTATCCTTGGTCCTTCGGGGTGGTCTGCTCCCTGACACGCGGCCAGAGTGTTTTGGCTCTTGGTCCCGGTTTTACGTTTTCTCTGCGCGGGATCAAACGTAAAAGGGCCTCGACCGTCCTCCTCAACCCGAAAGGTGTCTGATGTTCTATCGCCCAGAAGATGGCCACGGCCTGCCGCACAACCCGTTCAATGCGTTGATCGTGCCACGCCCGATCGGCTGGATTTCAACCCGTGGCAGTGCTGGTGTCGATAACCTTGCGCCGTATTCGTTTTTCAACGGTGCCGCCTATTCGCCGCCACAGGTAACGTTTGCCAATATCGGCAGCAAGGCTGATCGCGACAGCGCCAAGGACAGCATGTCGAACATCCGCGAAACCGGGGTGTTTTGTGTCAATATCGTCGCTCAGGCGCTGCTCGACGCGATGAATGCCAGCTCTCAGGCGGTTCCGGCCGATCAATCGGAGTTCGATCACGCCGGGCTTGAACGCGCAGCGTGCGAAACCATTCCCTGCGCCCGTGTGGCGGCGGCCCCGGCGGCGCTGGAATGCAAGATGACACAGATTATCCAGCTCGAAGGCAAGGCGAATCTCCTGTGCATCGGCACGGTGACGGGTATCCATCTGCGTGATGAGCACCTTGTTGACGGGCTGTTCGACATTACCCGTTTTGTGCCGGTGACCCGGTTGGGCTATCGCGATTATGCGCTGGTCGAAAGCACGTTCTCATTGGCCCGGCCCGATGATGGCTGAGCCGCCTTCACCCGGTTTTCACTGACAATTCGACTGATCCGGCCGATTTTCACCCCGCGTTAGGACTTCCCCCGCCAATGTTTACCGGAGTGAGTTGGTGAAGGTATATCAGAGGAGAGAGAGATGCCTCGGGGGAACAAGGGAATATGGGCCGATGTGCCCGCGGGTCACGAAGACCCGGTTAGTTATGCTGTGCAATCGCGGCGGCGTTCGACGCTTGAAATGGTCGATGCGGCGGTGCGCCACAAACAGGTCTTGTTGGCGTTTCAACCCATCGTGCAGGCCGCGCGCCCCGGGTTCATAGCATTTTACGAAGGGCTGATCCGGGTGCAGGACGCGGACGGGCGGGTGATTCCTGCCAAGGATTTCATCCACGAGATTGAGCAGACCGAAACCGGGCGTATTCTGGACTGCATTGCTTTGGAAAAGGGCTTGAAGGTGTTGGCCCGGCAACCGGACCTGCGGCTGGCGATCAACATGTCTGCCCGCTCTATCGGTTATGAACGCTGGATTGATACACTCAAGCGCGGGTTACTGGCCGATGCCACCGCTGCCGAGCGGCTGATTCTCGAAATTACCGAATCATCGGCCATGCTGGTACCGGAGTTGGTCAGCAGCTTCATGGCGAAGCTCTGCGGTGAGGGAATCAGCTTTGCACTTGATGATTTCGGTGCCGGGCTGACCTCGTTTCGCTATTTGCGCGATTTCTATTTCGATATTCTGAAAATCGACGGCCAGTTTGTCCGCGGTATCCATAACAACCCTGACAATCAGGTGCTCGCCCGCGCGTTGGTCGGGGTTGCGCGGCAATTTGATATGTTCACGGTGGCGGAATTTGTCGAAAATGCACCGGATGCGGCCTATCTCGCCAATATTGGCGTTGATTGTCTGCAAGGCTACTACTTCGGAGCACCGACCGTGAATCCGGCATGGGCGCAGCCGGAAAAGCTGCGCGCCTCGGCCTGATCTGCGGGCGCAGCCCCCGGCGATACGGCATAGTCGTATGCTGCGGCATACCACACAGTTGCCGCAATGCAGAAAATCAGCTATGACAGGCGCGATCCGGGCCGGGGACCGGGGGCGTTGTCGTTCCAATTCAGAAGAACACGGCAGCAGAGCGCACCACCCCCGCCCCTTTATGAGCGAAGAGGATTCCACCCATGACCAACGTTGTTATTGCCTCCGCCGCCCGCACACCCGTGGGCTCGTTTACCGGTGCATTTGCCAATACGCCCGCGCATGACCTTGGCCGCGCCGTGCTTGAAGAATTGGTAACCCGCGCTGGCATCGACAAAAGCGAAGTGTCCGAAACCATTCTCGGTCAGGTGCTTTCCGCCGGTCAGGGGCAAAACCCGGCGCGGCAGGCGCATGTCAACGCTGGCCTGCCAATCGAAAGCGCCGCTTGGGGCATCAATCAGGTTTGCGGCTCGGGCCTGCGCGCGGTGGCGCTGGCGGCCCAGCATATCGCGCTGGGTGATGCCGATATCGTGGCCGCAGGCGGGCAGGAAAGCATGAGCCTTTCGCCGCATGTCGCGCATTTGCGCGCAGGCACCAAGATGGGCGATGTGAAATATATCGACAGCATGATCCGCGACGGCCTTTGGGACGCGTTCAACGGTTATCACATGGGTCAAACCGCCGAAAACGTTGCCGAGAAATGGCAGATCACCCGCGATCAGCAGGACGAATTCGCCGTCGCCTCGCAAAACAAGGCCGAAGCCGCGCAGAAAGCCGGACGTTTTGCCGACGAAATCGTGCCGTTCACGGTGAAAACCCGCAAAGGCGAAACGGTTGTCGATCAGGATGAATACATTCGCCACGGCGCGACGATCGAGGCCATGCAAAAGCTGCGTCCGGCGTTTACCAAGGATGGCACCGTCACTGCGGCCAACGCATCGGGGCTCAACGATGGGGCCGCTGGCACTTTGTTGATGAGCGCCGATGAGGCCGAAAAACGCGGTATCGAACCGCTGGCGCGCATTGCTTCTTACGCCACCGTCGGGCTTGACCCGTCGATCATGGGAGCCGGCCCGATCTATGCCAGTCGCAAGGCGCTGGAAAAAGCCGGGTGGAGCATTGACGATCTTGACCTCGTGGAAGCCAATGAAGCCTTTGCCGCACAGGCGCTGGCGGTGAACAAGGAACTGGGCTGGGATCCGGCAATCGTGAACGTCAATGGCGGCGCAATTGCCATCGGCCACCCGATTGGTGCCTCGGGCGCGCGTATTCTCAACACGCTGCTGTTCGAAATGAAACGCCGTGATGCCAAGAAAGGCCTTGCCACGCTGTGCATCGGCGGTGGCATGGGTGTAGCGATGTGCGTTGAGCGCCCGTAAACACCTCTTTCAGAACCAATTATCAGGAGGGGTGCCGCCTTGCGGTGCCCTTTTGCTTGCGCCTTGGCGGCGGGCCTCGCACAATGCGTGCATGACATCAGCAAGTAGACGTCAACAAAGTAATAATGTTGCGCAACATCAGATAAAAACGTAACAGAGTTACAACAGGGATTCGCCATTTCAGGAGGACATCATGGCACGTACAGCACTCGTCACAGGCGGCACACGCGGCATCGGGGAAGCGATCTCGAAAGCCTTGAAAGCTGCGGGGCACAACGTCGCGGCAACCTATGCCGGAAACGATGAAGCCGCCGCGAAGTTCACCGAGGAAACCGGCATCAAGACCTACAAATGGAACGTCGCCGATTACGACGACAGCGCCGCAGGGATTGCCAAGGTCGAATCCGAGATTGGCCCGATTGATGTGGTGGTGGCCAATGCGGGCATCACCCGCGACGCGCCGTTTCACAAGATGACCCCCGAACAATGGCATCAGGTGATCGACACCAACCTGACCGGCGTTTTCAACACGGTGCACCCGGTCTGGCCGGGGATGCGCGAGCGCAAATTCGGGCGGGTGATTGTGATTTCGTCAATCAATGGTCAGAAGGGCCAGTTCGCGCAAGTTAACTATGCCGCGACCAAAGCGGGCGATCTGGGCATCGTGAAATCGCTGGCGCAAGAAGGCGCGCGCGCGGGTATCACGGCAAACGCGATCTGCCCCGGCTATATCGGCACCGATATGGTGATGGCGGTGCCGGAAAAAGTGCGCGAATCGATCATCGGGCAAATCCCGGTGGGCCGTCTGGGCGAACCCGAAGAGATTGCCCGCTGTGTCGTTTTCCTCGCTTCCGAAGACTCGGGGTTTGTCACTGGCTCGACCATTTCGGCCAATGGCGGACAGTTTTTCGTCTGACCGCCCGAGAACAGCACAGCACCATGGCGCGCGCCGTCATATGAGTCGGGCGCGCGCCACCGCAATCGGGTTTATCGCCGTGCTGCTCTGGGCGCTGTTGGCGCTTCTGACGGTCAAAAGCGCGCCGACGCCACCGCTTTTGCTTAACGCGATCTGCTTTGCCATCGGCGGCACACTCGGCCTGATCTGGGCCGGGGTATCGGGCGGGCTTGCGCTGCTCAAGGGAGTGAGCTGGCGCGTCTATGCCTTTGGCACGCTTGGGCTTTTCGGCTATCATGCGCTTTACTTTACCGCCCTGCGGCTGGCCCCCGCCGCAGAGGCAGGGCTGATTGCCTATCTCTGGCCCTTGTTGATCGTGCTGTTTTCCGGCCTGTTACCGGGCGAGCACCTGCGCGCGGGCCATATCCTTGGCGCGCTATTGGGGTTTGCCGGGGCGGCGTTGATCATCGGCGCAAGCCTCGGGGCTGAAATTGGTGTTTCCGCCCTGCCCGGCTATCTCGCGGCGCTGGCTTGCGCGCTTACTTGGGCGGGGTATTCGGTGCTATCGCGCCGTTTGGGCCACGCACCCACGCAAACTGTGGCAGTTTTCTGCCTTGCCACCGCCGCTCTCTCTGCAGGGCTGCATTTCGCACTGGAGAAAACCGTCTGGCCGCAAGGCCCGATCGCTTGGGGGGCCGCTATCGGGCTTGGCCTTGGGCCGGTCGGGTTGGCATTTTATGTCTGGGATATCGGGGTAAAGCGCGGCGATATTCAACTGCTTGGCGTCGCGTCCTATGCGGCGCCGCTGTTGTCCACGCTGATTCTTGTGATGACAGGCGTTGCGGCGCCAAGCTGGCTGCTGGCGCTTTCTGCCATTCTGATTACCGGCGGTGCGGCATTGGCCGCACGCGCCGGGCGGGTGCGCTAAGGCTTATTCCGCTGCCATCTGCAACCGGGCGATTTCTTCCTTCAGCCGCAGTTTTTGTTTTTTCATCTCCGCGATCTCGACATCATCGCTGCCGGGGGCGCGTTGCATTTGTTCCACCTGCTCGGAGAGGGATAGGTGTTTCTTCTTCAGTTCCTCGACGTGCGAAACCAAACTCATGGGCGTCCTCCTCTCAATGAATGTCATGTGCCGAGTGCAGCACAATTTTAGCCGTCTGTCACCTGACAAGACCTGTCATAGATGAAGAAAGGCTGAATCTGACATATGATCGGCCCGCCCGAGTTCAAGACGGGAACGCCAGCGCAGCACCTTCGCGCAACACCCGGCGGATTTCCGCGCTGTAGTTTTCCCGGTCACCGGAATGCGCCGCGCCTTCGTGCAGCACCAGCCCGTCATGCAGGCGAAACGCCGCACGGCCGCCCTTGCGGGCACGCAGAATCACCAATTGGCTGTCACGCCCGCGCCGCGGGATCAGCGGCAAAAGCTGAAGCGAGCCGAGGCGTGCCTGCACCGCCGAAAGCAGGTCTGCCAGACGCTCGGCCCGCATGATAACGTGCAAAAAGCCCTTGGGAGCAAGCCGCCGCGCCGCTACATCGACCCATGCGGACAGGGGTAATTCGCCGCCCAGCGCCAATTCACGCCCGCGATCACGCGCCGCCGTGCCAGTGGCGCGGTCGTAATAGGGCGGGTTCATCATCACATGATCAAACCGGCGCGCTTTCAACCCGGCGGGCAGCGCCGCCAGATCACCCTCAACCACCTCGAACGGGATGGCGTTCTCGGCGGCATTGCGGCGCGCCAACGCGGCATAGTCCGGTTGCACTTCCAGCCCGGTCAGAGCCACGCCCGGCACCCGCGCCGCAAGGCACAGGCCCGCCGCCCCGACGCCGCAGCCCAGATCGAGAACGCTTTGCCCCGGCGTCGCATTGACCGCCGCCGCCAGCAGCACCGGGTCAACCCCGGCGCGGTAGCCGTGCTTTGGTTGCCAAAGCCGAAGCCGTCCGCCAAGGAAGCGGTCGCAGCTCGGCTCATCCATTCGTTTCAATTCCGTTATCGGTCATTACCCGCACCGCAGCGTCGTATTCCGTCGCGCGCACCAGCAACCGGCGCGGAAAAATTCCGATGCTGCCTTCGAGAACGCTCATATTTACGTCCATTTCAAAGGCGGCTATACCCTCGCCGTGAAGCAGGGCCTTGGCGAAGGCGATGACCGTTAGGTCTTGCGTTGACAGAAGCTGTTTCATAGAGCCGAGATAAGGCGAATGACTGGGGATTGTCGAGAGAGGCTTTGGGGGGCGTGATGGGCTTGGATCAACCGGCCGCGAAACCGCAGGAGCGGCTTGCCGAACATCTGGCGGGCGGCATGGCTGCGGTCAACGCATTGATTGCCAAGCGGATGGCGAGCGAACACGCCCCGCGTATCCCTGAGGTGACAGCGCATCTGGTTGGTGCGGGTGGCAAGCGCCTACGCCCGATGCTGACGTTGGCAGCGGCGGATTTGTGCGGCTACGACGGGCCTTATGCGGTTTATCTTGCCGCGACGGTGGAGTTTATCCACACCGCGACATTGCTGCATGATGACGTCGTCGACGAAAGCGCCCAACGGCGCGGACGGCCCACGGCGAATCTGCTTTGGGACAACAAATCTTCGGTTCTGGTTGGCGATTACCTGTTTTCGCGCTCGTTTCAGTTGATGGTAGAGACCGGCAATCACCGGGTGCTGTCGATCTTGTCGAACGCCTCGGCCACGATTGCGGAGGGCGAGGTTCTGCAACTCAGCGCCGCACAGGATCTGGCCACCGATGAGAGCATCTATCTGCAAGTGGTGCGCGGCAAGACGGCGGCGCTTTTCTCGGCCGCCACCGAAGTCGGCGGCGTGATCGCAGGCGCGCCGGAGGAACAGGTGCGCGCGCTTCATGCTTACGGCGACGCGCTGGGCATCGCTTTCCAGATTGTCGATGATTTGCTGGATTACGCGGGCGATACTGCCGCCACGGGCAAGAACCTCGGGGATGATTTCCGCGAGCGCAAACTCACCTTGCCGGTGATCAAGGCGGTCGCATTGGCCGACAGCGAAGAGCGCGCCTTCTGGACCCGCACGATTGAAAAGGGCGATCAGCGCGACGGCGATCTGGCGCAGGCGATGGCGATTCTGGACAAACATGGTGCGCTCAAAGCGACCCAAACCGATGCGCTTCTTTGGGCTGCCAAGGCGCGCGCCGCGCTGGATGTGTTACCTGCACATCCCGTGCGTAACATGTTGAACGATTTGGCAGATTACGTGGTGGCGCGAGTCGCGTAAGCGGGGTGAACCACGCTGTTGGGGAAAGCTGGGCAGAGTGCCCACCTTACGACACACTGCTTAGAACGCCTCCGGCTTGGCCTCATGCGCCATGTGGTCCAGCACGGCGTTGACGAATTGCGGCTCCTTGCCTTCGGGAAAGAACGCGCGGGCCACATCGACAAACTCGGTAATCACCACCTTGGGCGGGGTATCGCCCTGCGTCATTTCCGCCCCTGCGGCGCGAAACAGCGCCCGCAACGTCGGATCAATCCGCGCGATGGGCCATTTTGCCACCAATGCCCGGTCGGTCATCTGGTCAATCGGTGCCTGATAATTCACCGCCCATTCCATCAAGTGCCGGAAATGATCGGAATCCCCCTCGATCATCTCGGCCCCGTCATATTCGGCACCGAAACGGTGATCTTCAAACTCGTGTATCACCGCTTCGACCGTCTGGCCGGAATGTTCCATCTGAAACAGCGCCTGCACGGCATAAAGCCGGGCTGCCGATTTCATCTTGCGCTTCTGATTGCCTGACGTGGTCATGCCTTGGGAGTGTCCTTCAAATCACCGGCGATGCGATATTCTTCCGCCTCCGGGAGGAACCCTACCCCCTTGCGCCGGGCGCCCCACTTACGGGTGAGCGCCAGAAGATGCAAGGCCGCCGCCGCTGCCCCTCCGCCCTTGTTCATGCCGCCCGGATCGGCGCGCGCAATCGCCTGTGCCTCGGTCTCGACCGTCAGGATACCATTGCCAATGCAAAGCCCTTGCAGGCCAAGCAGTTGAAGCGCGCGCGAGCTATCGTTGCACACCGTCTCATAATGCGTGGTCTCACCGCGAATGACACAGCCAAGCGCGACGTAACCATCGAAATTCGACAACCGCTCGGCAATGCCAATGGCAGTCGGCACTTCAAGCGCGCCGGGGACTTCGACAACCTCATGGCTGCCGCCCGCCGCCTCGATCTCGGCCACGGCACCTTTGATCAGGTTATCGGCAATCGGGCGATAAAACGGCGCGGCGACGATCAAAAGCTTCACCGGCTTGTCGAATGTGGGGCGGTTCAGTGCATCATGACTTTCGGCCATTGGCTCAACCTTTCTGATGAATCGGGCGGGTGCCCGCGATGGAAAGCCCGAATGCTTCGATCCCCAGATAGCGCGTGCTGGGCGAATCGGTCAGCAGGGTCAGGCTGGTGAGGCCCAGCCGCACCATGATTTGAGAGCCAAGCCCGGTGCGCTTGACGATCTTCGGGGCCTCGTCTTCCTCGCCCAGATTGAGCTTGGGATGTGGCTCCCGGAAGAGCAGCACCGCACCGCGCCCCTCGGCGGCGATGATCTCCATCGCGGTGGCCAACTCGTCCGGGCGAGACGGGCCAAGGCCCAGCATGTCTTCCAGTTCGTTGATCGCATGGGCGCGCACCAGAACCGGCTCGGGCGTGGTGATATCGCCCTTGATCAGCGCGATATGTTCGGTGCCGGTGATCTGATCGGCGAAAACGCGCATTTCCCAGGTGCCGCCATGAACCGACTCGACCTCGCGGCGCTTGGTCTCACGCACCAGATTGTCATGCTTGTGACGATAGGCGATCAGATCGGAAATCGTCCCGATCTTGAGGCCATGCGTTTTGGCGAAATCCACCAAATCGGGCAGCCGCGCCATTTCACCATCGTCGCGCATGATTTCGCAAATCACCGCCGATGGGTTCAGCCCCGCCAGCCTTGAGATATCGACCGAAGCTTCGGTATGCCCGGCCCGAACCAGCACCCCGCCAGTGCGCGCGCGCAGCGGGAAAAGATGCCCCGGCGTGGCAAGGTCTGCCATGGTGTTCTGTTCGTTGATCGCGGTGGCCACGGTCAGCGCCCGGTCACCGGCGGAAATGCCGGTGGTCACACCCTCGCGCGCCTCGATCGAGACGGTAAAGGCGGTTTCCATCCGGCTGGAATTATTGACCGCCATCATCGGCAGGCCGAGCCGGTCAATCCGCTCGGCTGTCATCGGCAGGCAGATCAGCCCGCGCCCATGGGTCGCCATGAAGTTGATCGCATCGGCATCGGCAAATTCGGCCGGGATGATCAGGTCGCCTTCGTTCTCGCGATCTTCATGGTCCACAAGAATATACATCTGCCCGCGGGCGGCATCCTTGATAATCTCTTCGATTGGCGTGATCGCATCGCTAAGCTGCGCCTCAACCGCGCCGGGCGTGTCATAGGCTTTCGACATCCGGATCCCCTTTCCCTTGCCAGATAGCGCAGGCGCGCAAGCTTGGCCAGAGGCGGCGGCAGGTTATGCCTTGAACTGCCAGAGTGCGGGAATAAAGCGATATGTCCCGGCCTCGCGGATCACATGGCCGACGCCGGGGAACGGGAAGTGATAGCCGATCATCGTAATGCCATCGCTGGCGGCCATGTCGAGCATTCGCGCGCGGGTGGCCACGGTCGTTTCCGGGTCCGCGTCGAGCGCGTTATACCAGCCGGGATGCGCGAAGTTGAGCCAGCCATGGGTCATCGAATCGCCCAAGGCGATAACCTGCCCCGCGCCGGTATCGACCGCCAATGACATATGCCCGGCGGTATGCCCGAAAGAGGCCATCGCGCGGATACCCGGCGCAATCTCTGCCCCGTCCTGCACGAGAGTCCATTCGACGCCATCGCAATTAATCGAATTGACCGCGCCCACGACGAATTGCTGATCCTCCGGCGCGACCCGGTCAACCAAGCCGTCCTGCATCCAATAACCGTGTTCTACCTCGCCCAGAAAATAGGCCGCATCGGGGAAGATCGGTTCATCAAAATCGTCGCGGATACCCCAGATATGATCCGGGTGCGCGTGGGTCATGAAGACATGGGTGATGGTGCCCGCGTCAATCCCGGCGGCCTCCATATTGGCCAGAAGCCGCCCTTCGGTCGGAAAAAACCGGCTGCCACCGCCGACATCGACCAGCACGCGCGCCTCGCCCAGCTCGATGAAAAGATGGTTGGTGTGCGCCACGTTCGATTGCGTGTCGAGGTAATGCGCCTTGAGAAACGCCGCCACTTCGCCTTCGGGCGCATTGATGCCAAGCCCGCTGACGGGTTGGGTGAAATAGCCATCCGACAACACGGTGAACTTCGCCGCGCCCTTGGTGAAATGAAAATACCCCGGATTTGCCGCCCCTGGCGCGCCAAGCTGCGCACGTGCCACGGCGGGCAACGCAAAAGCCGGGGCCACGGCGGCCAGTTTCAGAAGGGCGCGGCGGGTCGGGCGGATAAACGTCATGGCGGGCCTCGCTTGTATCTTGTGCCGCGATTATCGCGCTCCGCCCGCCCAGCGCAACCGCACAATAGACCGCCGCCGCTTCATTTTGTGGGGCGGGTTCTGTCACCGGGGCATGGAATCAAGGGCCGCAGCGCAGCCCCTCAGCCATACTCCCTGAGCCGCGCCACATAGCGCGCCAGCGTGTCGATTTCGAGATTCACCCGGTCCCCCACCGCCGCCGCGCCCCAGGTTGTCGCTTCCTTGGTGTGCGGGATGAGGTTGACGCCGAATGTTTCACCTTCCACCTCGTTCACCGTAAGCGAGGCGCCGTTAAGCGCGACGGACCCTTTGGATGCGATGAACCGCGCCAACCCTTCTGGCGCGCGGAAGCTCAGCCGCGTGCTGTCGCCTTCCGTCACAGCGGCCACGATTTCGGCCACGCCATCAACATGGCCTGACACGATATGCCCGCCCAGTTCGTCACCCACCCTGAGCGCCCGTTCAAGGTTAATCCGGTGGCCGGGTTGCCAGCCGCCGGATGGGTCATTGCTTGCACCGCCGATATTGGTTTTCGCCAGTGTTTCCGCCGAAATATCGACATCAAACCAGTCCGCGCCCAGCGCCACCACGGTCAGGCAAACGCCGTCACAGGCAATCGAAGCGCCGATTTCAATCGTCTGGGTGTCATAGTCGGTGCCGATCCGCGCGCGCAGATCGCCCCGCATCTCGGTTTCCCTGACGGTGCCGATATCGGTGATGATGCCGGTGAACATGGCCGCCCTCCTCATGATTGCGAACTGCCTATCGCGGCGGGCGGGTTTGCGCAAGAATACCTTGCGGCCCCTGCCCAATTGCGGCCATATTTTCGCCGGACACATTGGTTAGTAACAGGAGAGAAACCATTCCGGCGTATGTAAGAACCATGGCTGCAATCACAGGAGAAAACAGGGCATTCTTGTTCCTGCAAGGGCCGCATGGTCCCTTTTTTCACCAGCTGAGCAAAATGCTGCGCCACGCCGGGGCAGAGGTTTGGCGCGTCGGTTTCAATGCCGGTGATCAAGTGTTTTGGCGCGACAAGACGCGTTTCATCCCGTATCTCGGCACGCAAGACGGCTGGCCCGCTGCCTTCGCTACGTTGATCGCCGAGAAATCCATCACCGACATCGTGCTTTATGGCGATACCCGCTTCATCCACGCGCAAGCGGTGGCCCACGCCCGCGCCCTCGGCCTGCGGGTGCATGTGTTTGAGGAAGGGTATCTGCGGCCCTATTGGGTCAGTTATGAGCGGGAGGGGGCCAATGGCCATTCTCGGCTGATGCAGATGAGCATTGACGAAATGCGCACGGTGCTGGCGCAGTCGGATATGGACGCGCCGCTGCCGCCCGCCCGCTGGGGTGATATGCGCCAACACGTATTTTACGGCGCGCTCTACCATTTTTTCGTGATGTTTCGGAATGCGCGCTACGCCAATTTTCGCCCGCACCGCGATCTGCCGGTAACGGCTGAATTTCAGCTTTATCTCAAACGCCTGCTCTTGATGCCCGCACAAGCGGTTGAGCGCCGCGCCGCGACGCTGCGCATCCGGCGCGGCGGCTTTCCCTATCATCTGGCGCTGCTTCAGCTTGAACATGATTCAAGCTTTCAAATGCACTCACCTTTTTCCACAATGACCGAGTTTCTCGACACGGTAATCAAGGGCTTTTCAGAGGGCGCACCGGGCCATCATCACCTTGTTTTCAAGGCGCACCCGTTAGAGGATGGGCGCGTGCCGCTCAGGCGCGAGATTGCCCGCATGGCGCGCGCGCAAGGGGTTGAGAACCGGGTGCATTACGTGCGCGGTGGTAAATTGGCACAGCTTCTCAACGATGCGCGCAGCGCGGTAACGGTAAACTCCACCGCCGCCCAGCAGGTGCTTTGGCGCGGCATTCCGATCAAGGTATTCGGCGACGCGGTTTACGACAAGCCGGAGTTCGTCTCGACCCAGAGCCTGCCTGAGTTTTTCGCCCTGCCCGCCCGGCCAGACCGGCGCGCCTATCAGGATTATCGCCGCTACCTGCTGGAAACCAGCCAGATCGCAGGCGGGTTCTATTCGGCGCGTGGGCGGCGGCAATTGATGCGTATGGTGGTTGATCTCATGCTCAACGCGGAAGATCCCTATGATGCGCTGGCCCAAGGCACCGCGGCCCCTCGGCAACAGTTACGGCTGGTGAACTGAACCAAGCGCATACCAGTGCTTTATTTCTGTCTGAAAATCGGCTAGCGTCGCTTCAATTACAGCGTGCAAAACGCTGAATCTGAGGCAGAAAAGAACAGGTCGAGGAGACCGCACAGTGAAACCCAGAACCTCTCGTTGGGCGAGATCCATCGCCATTGTGGCTGCTTTGGCGGTCGTTTCGTCTTGTGGGTTGCCGCGTGTCGGCCCCAACAAGAAAGAGATTTTCGCAGGCTCCGTGCAACGTAAGGGCGACGCGTTTATCGTCGCGGTCAATGATCGTGTCACCCGTGTGACCTCGGTGGTGCCCGCCCTTGGCTTTTCCGATGACTTCAAAAATGCCGGCGTAATGGGTTCGGATATCATCCGGCCCGGCGACACGCTTGGCATCACCGTCTGGGAAAACGTCGATGATCCGTTGCTTGGCTCGGGTGGTGGTGCGCGGGCAGGCTCTTCGGCGGCGGTGCTCGCAGATATTCAGGTCGACGGCGCGGGCTTCATCTTCATCCCATATGCCGGGCGCATCCGCGCTGCGGGCAACTCTCCCGAGGCCATTCGCCGCATCATTACCAAGAAACTGGAACAGCAAACCCCCGATCCACAGGTCGAAGTGCGCCGCCAGGCCGGTGATGGCTCGACCGTGAGCCTTGTCGGCGCGGTTGGCGGGCAAGGCGTGTTCGCTATTGAGCGGCCCACCCGCACGCTCAGCACCATGTTGGCGCGCGCCGGTGGCATTACAATTTCGCCGGAAATTGCCCAAATCACCGTGATTCGTGGCAACCAACGCTCGAAAATCTGGCTGCAAGATCTCTATCAGCATCCCGAGCTTGATATTGCATTGCGTGGCGGCGACAAAATCCTTGTCGAGGAAGACACCCGCTCGTTCACCGCACTTGGCGCGACCGGTTCGCAATCGCGCGTACCATTCGAGACCCAGACGCTCAGCGCCGTGGAAGCCATCGCCACCGTGGGCGGCTTGATGACCGCGTCAGCCGATCCCACCGGGGTGTTTGTGCTGCGCAATGAACCGGCGGAAATTGCCAACCAAGTGCTTGGCCGCACCGACCTGCAAGGCGCGCAGCGTATGGTTTACGTGCTTGACCTGACCAAGCCCAACGGCATGTTCCTTGCGCGCGATTTCTCGATCCGCGATGGTGATACGCTTTATGTCACCGAAGCACCGTTCACCCAGTGGAACAAGACCATCTCGGCGATCACCGGCACGCTCGGCTCGGTTGGCACGGTCAGTTCCGGCGTCTCCGCACTTTCCGGTGGCTAAGCCTTGGGCAACAGTCTGAATACCCAAGCCGCCGGGGCCAAATCGCCCCGGCGGCTTTTCTATTACAACGCCGGTTTCCTGCGTCAGAAGCGCGTGCGCCGCATTGCCCAACTGGCGGGCTACGATCTGGTGCTTGGCACACCGCTGCGCCGCCCCGAGAGCGATGATCTGATCGCCGTCTGGGGCCGCTCGCGCTATGCCGCGCGCGGTGAGGGCGTGGCCGAAACGACCGGCAGCGGGATCGTTCGCTTTGAGGATGCCTTCCTGCGCTCGCTCTTGCCCGGGCGCGCCGGAGAGCCGCCGCTGGGCTTGCAGATTGATACGACCGGGGTGCATTTCGATGCCGCCGCACCGTCCGATCTTGAAACGCTGTTGGCGACGCACCCACTTGACAACACCGCCCTGCTTGATCGCGCCCGCGCTTGTATGGCGCGGCTGCAAGAGGCGCATCTTTCCAAGTATTTCGCGCTTGACCCCATGCTTGAGCCGCCCGCGCCCGGCTATGTGCTGGTGGTGGATCAGACCCGCGGCGATGCCTCGGTCAAGCATGGCCGCGCCGATGCCAACAGCTTTCTCGAAGCCCTTTACTGGGCGCAGGAGGACAACCCCGGCGCGCGTATTCTGATCAAGACCCACCCCGAAACCAACCACGGCTATCGCGCGGGTTATTTCGGCGCGGACAATGCGCAAGGCCGGGTCGAGATTTTTGATGCGCCGGTATCGCCCTGGGCGCTGCTGGAAGGGGCGGTGGCGGTTTACACCGTGTCTTCGCAACTGGGGTTCGAGGCAATTCTGACAGGGCACAAGCCGGTGGTGTTCGGGCAACCATTCTATGCCGGGTGGGGGCTTTCGGATGATCGCAATCCGCACACGCTGCCCCGGCGTGGCCGCGCCCTTACCCGCGCACAGCTTTTCGCCGCCGCAATGATCCTGCACCCGACATGGTATGACCCATATAACGACCGTCTTGCCACGCTGGAGGAGACCATCGCCACCGCCGAAGCCATGGCCCGCGAATGGCGCGAAGACCAGCACGGTTGGGTGGGCGAGGAAATCCGCCTGTGGAAGCGCCGCCCGATGCAGCGGTTTTTCGGGCGGCACCAGCGAATGGTGTTTTCTACCCGTGCAACGGGCACCCGCCGCCGCATGGTCTGGGCCGGGAAAGCGGCGCCGGGCCGCGATGTGGTGCGGGTGGAGGACGGCTTTTTGCGCTCGCGCGGGTTGGGCGCGGAACTGGTGCCGCCGCTGTCGCTGGTGCTTGATGATCTGGGGATTTACTATGACCCGGGTGTTGAAAGCCGACTTGAACGGCTGATTGCCACACGCGCCCGCCTGCGTCCGGATCAGACCCGCCGGGCAGAGGCGTTGATTGCGCGGCTCATCACGCTTGGTGTCAGCAAATACAATCTTGGCGGCGCGGCGCTGCCCGATTTGCCACCGGGGCGGCGCATCCTTGTGCCGGGGCAGGTCGAAGATGATGCCTCCATCCGCACCGGCGCGGGTGCGATTGCCAGCAACCGCGCGCTGCTTGAAGCGGCGCGGGTGGCCAACCCCGACGCGGTGCTGATCTATAAACCACACCCCGATGTCGAAGCGGGGTTGCGCGATGGCGCGATGGCGGCGGGTGATCTGGCCGATCTGGTGCTTGAAAACACCGATCCTGCGGCGCTTTTGGGGCTGGTTGACGAGGTCTGGACCATGACGTCGTTACTTGGGTTCGAGGCGCTTTTGCGCGGCGTCAAAGTCACCTGCACCGGCGCGCCGTTCTATGCTGGATGGGGGTTGACCCGTGATTTGGGAGAAGTGCCCGCGCGGCGCAAGGCGCGGCCCGCGCTTGCCGGGCTGGTTCACGCCGCACTGATTGATTATCCGCGCTATTTCGACCCGAAATCCGGCCTGCCCTGCCCGGTGGAACAAGCGGTGGAGCGCTTGGCCAGCGGCGATATTCCGCATCCCGGCCCCTCCAACCGCGCACTCGCCAAAGCACAAGGGCTGCTCGCGGGCTTCGCGCCGTTCTGGCGGTAAGCTCCGCAGCGCGCGCCGCCGGGCGAGCGCCTGTCCGTGCCGAACGATGGGCGCCCGCCCTAAAGAACCTCTCTTCCGCTTCACGCAACGCGCACCACCGCGTCACTCGGCCAACGCCCCCTCCGCTTTGCTGCGTTGCATGTGCCGGGCGCGCGGGCTACATGGCGGCAACCCACGTCAATAACCCCGGAGGCTCCCATGAACGACAGCGACCCCTTGCGCCTTGGCATCGCAGGCCTTGGCACCGTCGGGGCAGGTGTGGTCAAGATCGTGCGCCAAAAGGCCAACCTGCTGGCCGCGCGTTCGGGCCGGGCGATCGTGATCAGCGCCGTCTCCGCACGTTCGCGCGACAAGGAACGCGGTGTGCCGCTCACCGGCTACGCCTGGGAAGACGACCCGGTCAAGCTTGCCATGCGCGACGATGTCGATGTGTTTGTTGAACTCATGGGCGGCTCTGACGGGCCTGCCAAAGCCGCAACCGAAGCCGCCTTGCAAGCGGGCAAAGACGTGGTGACCGCCAACAAGGCGCTGCTTGCCCATCACGGGCAGGCGCTTGCCGAAACCGCCGAAGCCGCCGGTCGGGTAATCCGGTTCGAGGCCGCCGTGGCGGGTGGCATCCCGGTGGTCAAGGCGCTGACCGAAGGGCTTGCGGGCAATGACATCACCCGTGTCATGGGGGTGATGAACGGCACCTGCAACTATATCCTGACCCGGATGCAAAGCGCCAACCTCACCTATCAGGCGGCTTTTGACGAGGCCAACGGCCTTGGCTATCTCGAAGCTGACCCTGAGCTTGACGTTGGTGGGATTGATGCGGGTCACAAGCTTGCGCTGCTTTCGGCCATCGCCTTTGGCACACAGGTGAATTTCGCCGGGGTCGAGCTGGAAGGCATTGGCCGGATCACCATCGAGGATATCCGTCATGCCGCCGATATGGGCTTTCGCATCAAGCTGCTCGGCGTGGCGCAAATGGGCGCGCGCGGGCTGGAACAACGCATGAGCCCCTGCCTCGTGCCGGACAATTCGGCGCTGGGACAGCTTGAGGGCGGCACCAACATGGTGATGATTGAGGGCGATCAGGTTGGCCAGATCGTGCTGCGCGGCGCCGGGGCCGGTGAAGGGCCAACCGCCTCTGCCGTGCTGGGCGACGTGATGGACATCGCGCGCGGTTTTCGCCTGTCGACCTTCGGGCAGCCCGCCAACGCGCTGCAACCCGCCAAACCGGCCAAAGGTGCCACACCTGCGCCCTATTACATGCGCATGACGCTGCATGACAAACCCGGTGCTCTGGCCAAGATCGCCACCGTGCTGGGCGAAGCGGGCATCTCGATCAACCGGATGCGGCAATACGGCCATCATGACACCTCCGCCCCGGTGTTGATCGTCACCCACAAGACATCGCGCCGCGCGCTGGATGAAGCCCTCAGCGCAATGGTCGGCACCGGCGTAACAACAACACCGCCCGTGGCCTTGCGCATCGAACAGGTGTAACCCGGCAATCAGCACACACCGGGGCACCAATATCCGGGGCGAAAACCATGACGCGGGCCGATATGAGCTATCTGGGTATCGAACAATCACTGACAGGGCGGCGCTGGCTCGGCCCTTCGGTGGAGCTTGACCGCGCCGCCGAAGCCTTGATGCAGCAAACCGCCCTGCCCTCCCCGGTGGCGCAGGTGCTTGCCCGCCGTGGCGTGCCTGCTGGCGAGGCAGAAAGCTTTCTCGCCCCGACGCTGCGTGATCTGCTGCCCGACCCGCGCACGCTCAAGGATATGGAACCTGCCGCCGCGCGCCTGCTTGGCGCTCTCGCAAAGGGCGAGAAGATCGCGATATTCGCTGATTACGATGTCGATGGTGGCACCTCCGCCGCGCTTTTGCTTGATTACCTTGCCCAGCTTGGCCACCACGCCACGCTTTACGTGCCTGACCGGATTGATGAAGGCTACGGCCCCAACGTCCCGGCCATGCAGACGCTTGCCCGCGATCATTCGCTGATCGTCTGCGTCGATTGCGGCACACTCAGCCATGAGCCGATCGCCGCCGCCACCCCGGCGGATGTGATCGTGCTTGATCATCACTTGGGCGGCGAAACCTTGCCCGCGGCACTTGCCGTTGTGAACCCCAACCGGCAGGACGAAACCGGTGATCTCGGCCATCTCTGTGCTGCCGGTGTCGTGTTTCTGCTGCTGGTCGAAGCCAATCGCCAGCGCCGCGAGACGGGCGCGCCTGCGGGGCCAGACCTGATGGCGATGCTTGACCTCGTCGCCCTTGCCACCGTGGCCGATGTGGCACCGCTTGTCGGCGTGAACCGCGCCTTTGTCACACAAGGATTGAAGGTGATGGCGGCACGTGCGCGCCCCGGCCTCACCGCGCTGGCCGATGTCGCAAGGATGGACACCGCGCCCGCGCCCTATCACTTGGGCTTCCTGCTTGGCCCGCGCATTAACGCAGGCGGGCGCATCGGCAAGGCCGATCTTGGCGCGCGCCTGCTTGCCTGCCGCGACCCCAATGAGGCACAGGCCATGGCTGAACAGCTTGACCTGCTCAATTCCGAACGCCGCGAGATTGAAGAGGGCGTGCGCGCCGCCGCCATGGCACAGGCCGAAGAACGCGGATTCGATGCACCGCTTGTCTGGGCGGCGGGTGAAGGCTGGCACCCCGGTGTGGTCGGGATTGTCGCCTCGCGGCTCAAGGAAGCGACCAACCGCCCGGCCATCGTGATCGGGCTCGATGGCGATGAGGGCAAAGGCTCTGGCCGCTCGGTCTCGGGGATTGATCTTGGTGCCGCGATTCAGCGCCTCACTGCCGAAGGCCTGCTGCTCAAGGGCGGCGGGCACAAGATGGCTGCCGGGCTGAGCGTTGCGCGTGACCAGCTGGACGCGGCGATGGCCCGGCTTTCCGATCTGCTTGCCCGGCAGGGTGCGGCACAGCTTGGCCCACGTGACCTCACGCTTGACGGCACGCTGATGCCCGGTGCCGCCACGGTGGCGCTGATCGAGCAAATCGACACCGCAGGCCCGTTCGGTGCCGGGGCCCCTGCCCCGCGCTTTGCCTTCCCGGATGTCGCCATCAGCTTCGCCAAGCGCGTCGGCGACAGTCACCTCAAGGTCAGCTTTGGCGATGGCATGGGCGCGCGGCTTGATGCGATTGCGTTCGGCGCGTTTGATACCGCGCTTGGTGGCGCGCTGGAGAATCACGGCGGCGCACGGTTTCACCTTGCCGGGCGGCTTGAGCTGAACCAATGGCGCGGTCGCACCAGCGCACAACTGCGCCTTGAGGACGCCGCCCCCGCCGCCCGGTGATCCGGGCCGCTTCTGAGCGGCGTTTTTTTCACCCCAGCCCAAACTTTCCGCTTGCGCGCGCGCCGCGCTTTTCCTAGATAACGCCTCACGCTTCGGCCATGGCCCGTTCGTCTATCGGTTAGGACGCCAGGTTTTCAACCTGGAAAGAGGGGTTCGACTCCCCTACGGGCTACCAGCGTTTTCTCAAAGGTTCGCCACTCAACAGTCCGGTTGCGCTTGCGAGACAGGCGCGCCGTCGCTTGTCCGCAATGTACGGCTCGCCTTTAGAGCGCGAACAGTGTCCCGCAATTGCATGAGTTTCATCGCAAACCCTAAAGCGTCCCGCCTTAACCTGAGGCATCAGGGAGACGCAGGGCGTCAGCGGGCGCTCATGCCTTAGCTATTCGAGCGTTCTGCGCCACGCCTGCACACGTGCAGTTCACATCAGGATATAGGGTATTTTTCTGCTTAAAAACAACATGCTACAGGTCGATCACGCCAAATTCCGGTGTTTTGACTTACATGCTTGCGATTCAAGGCTTCTGCCGGGCCAGTCAGAGCACCAAATCCCGCCCAAGTCGGACGTTACTCTCGTAAGCGCGAGGTGGTTGTGGACAAGTTTCACGCAAGTTATCCACAAGCTGACGCCGCTGAGTGTTGGGAAAAAGCCGGAAAACATCAAGACAACCGCGCGTTTTCATGACCAAATGCGCGCGGCAGGTTCGAAAAGGTCAATTTCCGCCAACCCGAATCCGCCCTGTTTGGCCAGTGGACCTGTGGAAAACATGCGGATAACGCTTGGTTGCGGCGGCAGTTACGGGCCAAACCGAGCGCCCTGAACGCTTTCGCATCGCCAGACCGACGTTCGCCCCATTCCGCCAATCGCCCCATCTAAAGGATCAGAGGTCGCCCCTAACAATCTGCCTTGCAACGAGAATCCAGCTTCAGCCCGCATCAGCGCACAGCGACGCGCTTTTCAGGCAATGGACAATCACCATCAGCCTTGGCACTCTGCCTGCCAGTCAACCAGCGCCACATCAGCCTGCATAAAGGAGATCATCCATGCATCCGCTTGTCAGCCAAACAGAGATTGACCAGTTTCAGCGCGACGGCGTTACCGTGATCCGCGGGCTTTTCAAGGACCACGTAGAAGCCCTGCGCGCAGGCGTCGCCCGCAACATGGAAGTGCCCGGCCCCTATGCCTCGGAAAACAAGAAGGAAGGCGAAGCCGGTCGGTTCTTCGATGATTATTGCAACTGGCAGCGCATCCCGGAATTTGAGCAGGTGATCCGCGAAAGCCCCGCCGCAGCGGTTGGGGCCGCCCTGATGGGCTCGGAATCCGCGCAGCTTTTCCATGATCACGTGTTGGTCAAGGAACCCGGCACCTCCATGCCGACCCCGTGGCACACCGACGGGCCTTATTATTTCGTGCAGGGCCGCCAAACCGTCAGTTTCTGGGCACCGCTCGACCCGGTGAAAGAGGCAACGCTAAGGATGGTCCCCGGCTCACATCAGTGGGAAAAGCCGGTCATGCCGATGCGCTGGGTCAAGGAGGAATCCTATTTCCCCAACAAGGAAGATTACATGCCCGTTCCCGACCCGGACGCCGAAGGGATGCCGGTGGCCGAATACGAGATGGAGCCGGGCGATGCGGTGGCCTTCAATTACGATATTCTGCACGGCTCGCGCGGCAACACCAGCCAGAGCCGTCGGCGCGCCTTCTCGCTCAGGCTTGTTGGCGATGATGCGCGCTATGTCGAACGCCCTGGCCGCACCTCGCCGCCGTTCCCCGACCACGGGATGACCCCCGGAGAGCGGCTGCGCGAAGATTGGTTTCCGGTCATCTACCCCGCCTGAACGGGCGAATTCCGGCGCGAAATTCGCAGGAAATCCGCCGCGGATTTTCCACCAGCCCCGGCGCGCCCAAATCCGCGCCGGATTTGCCCCGTTTCCCGCGCCGGGAAACGGTTAGCGGCGCTTCAAAAGCTGAACCGTGTAGTATGAGATAACCACCTCGTCCGCTTGGTTGAGGATTTCGTAATAAAACGTCACCCGGCCCCGGTCAGGCCGGGTTTTCGATGCCTCCGTCGCGGTTACCTTCATCCGCACCCGCAAGCTGTCACCGGGGCGGACCGGGCGTTTGAAACGCACTTCGTCAAGGCCCGGAGAGCCCATTGACGCCTCGGTCCACACGTTCGATTTCAAGATCAGATCGAACGCCGCCAGAAGTGTGTGAAACCCGCTGGCAATGATCCCGCCATAAATCGAGTCAGCCGCCGCTTTCCGGTCGGTGTGAAACGGTTGCGGGTCATACTGCTTGGCAAAGGCGATGATTTCTTCCTCGCTCAATTGCACCGTGCCGGTCTCATGGGTAAAGCCCACCGACAGATCGTCGAAATACATCTTGCCTCTCCTTCTTGGTCCGCCAGAACTTTATGCCGCTGCGCCACCTGTCGCACCATCAAACCGTTGCGTCACGGCAGAGCGATTGATAACCAAAAATCCATCACATCCCGCAAAGGGGGCCTGTCATGCCCGTCATCACCGAAATCGAAGACCTCAAACGCCTTTATCACCGGCGCGTGCCGAAGATGTTCTATGATTATTGCGAATCCGGCAGTTGGACGGAACAAACCTTCCGCGAGAACTCTTCGGATTTCGACAAGCTATATTTCCGTCAGCGCGTCGCGGTCGATATGACAGGGCGCTCCACCGCGTCAAAGATGATCGGACAGCAGGTCGCCATGCCGGTGGCTCTGGCCCCGGTCGGGCTGACCGGGATGCAACACGCCGATGGGGAGATCAAGGCGGCAAAAGCGGCAGAGGCGTTTGGCGTGCCCTTCACGCTCTCCACCATGTCGATCAACTCGATTGAGGATGTCGCCGCCGCGACGACCAAACCGTTCTGGTTTCAGCTTTACACGATGAAAGATCAGGGCTTTGTCTCTGCCCTGATCGCGCGGGCAAAGGCGGCGAAATGCTCGGCGCTTGTTATCACGCTCGATCTGCAAATCCTTGGTCAGCGCCACAAGGACATCAAGAACGGCCTTTCCGCCCCGCCCAAGCCGACGCTGGCCAATATCGTCAATCTGGCAACCAAATGGCGCTGGGGCATCGGCATGATGGGTGCCACACGGCGGCATTTCGGCAATATCGTCGGCCACGTGCAGGGAGTTTCGGACGCCGCCGACCTTGGCGCTTGGACGGCGGAGCAGTTCGACCCCACGCTTGACTGGGACAAGATCGCCCGGATCAAGGAAGAATGGGGCGGTCCGGTAATCCTCAAGGGTATTATCGACGCCGAGGATGCCGAAGCCGCGCTGCAAGTGGGGGCGGACGCCATCATCGTCTCAAACCACGGCGGGCGGCAGCTTGACGGGGCGCTTTCCTCGATCCGCGCGCTGCCGTCGATCCTTGATCGTGTCGGCGGCCAGATCGAAGTGCATCTCGACAGCGGCATCCGCTCAGGCCAAGACGTGCTGAAGGCGCTCGCCATGGGGGCCAGCGGCACCTATATCGGGCGGGCCTTTGTCTATGGCTTGGGCGCGATGGGGCAAGAGGGCGTGACCAGTGCGCTCAACGTGATTCACCGCGAAATGGATATCTCCATGGCGCTTTGCGGCATTCGCACGATGGATCAGGTCGGGCGCGATATTCTGTTGATTCCGGAAGATTTCGAAGGGCGCTGGCAGGCATAGCCATGCAGATTTTCTTCAAACAGAATCTGGCGCTTCTGGCGGTGCCTAAGACCGGTTCAACCGCCTATGAAATGGCGTTGAAACGCCGCGCTGACATCCTTTTTACCGGGCGGCGCAAACATGGCACCGCGGTATTCTTTCACCGTCATGTCGCGCCGTTCCTTGAAGCCGCCTACAAGCTCACGCCCGAGCGCGCGGCGGTGATCCGCGACCCGCTTGACCATGCGAAAAGCTGGTATCGCTACCGCACCCGGCCTGAAATCCGGGGCACTGCAAACTCGACCCACGCCATGAGCTTTGATGATTTTCTCGATGCTGCCATTTCCGACAACCCGCCACCCTGTGCCAAGGTCGGATCGCAAGCCGGGTTCCTGACCATGAAAGACGACGTGGTGCCGGTGCATCATCTGTTTGCTTATGAAGCGCAGGCGTTGTTTCGCGGTTTCCTCGAAGCCCGGTTCAAACGACCCCTTAAGCTCAAGGAATACAACGTTTCACCAGTGATGCAGGTGACCGCCAGCCGCGAGGCCACCGCACGTTTTCGCGAAGCCCGCGCCGCTGATTTCGCGCTTTACGACCGGGTAATGCAAGCAGGCGGGCATTTGCAGCAAGTGTTGGATATTTGAAACCCGACCTTTCTTCCGCCGCCGCTCTTGCCAACCCAGCCGATTCCCGCTATCGCCCAGCCTTCACGCGGGCATACAGCCTTGGAGGATGCCCGCTCTCAATCAAGGAGTTAAACACATGGCTGGAAAGATCCCAGATCTTCACGCCGAGCACCGCACGGGGACAGGCAAGGGCGCCGCTCGTCAAGCACGCCGTGATGGCATGGTGCCGGGAATCGTATATGGTGGCGAACAAGATCCGCTGCCTATCAACCTTCCGTTCAACGTGTTGTTCAAGAAGCTGAAAGATGGTCGCTTCCTGTCAACGCTTTTCAACCTCAAGGTTGACGGCGAAGACGATGTGCGGGTGATCTGCCGGAATGTGCAGCGCGACGTCGTAAAAGACCTTCCGACCCATGTCGATCTGCTGCGCCTGAAGCGCACGACCCGGCTCAACATCTTCATCCACGTTGAGTTTCTTAACGAAGAAGAAGCCCCCGGAATCAAGAAGGGCGGCGTGCTGACTGTTGTGCGCCCGGAAGTCGAACTCAGCGTCATCGCGGGCGATATTCCCGAAAAGATCGTTGTCGATCTTGACGGCATGGAAGTGGGCGACATCGTTCATATTTCCAGCGTTACCCTGCCCGAAGGCGCGCGCCCGACCGTGGACCGCGATTTCGTTATTGCCAACATCTCTGCCCCGTCGAGCTTGCGCTCCGCAGACGACGAGGATGAAGAAGAGGAAGTGGCCGCAGACGAAGTGGAAACCGTGGCCGAATCCGAAGCGGAAGCCGAAGACTGAGCCATCTCAGCTTGCTGAAATGCCAAACGCGGCTCCGGACGGGGCCGCGTTTTTCTTTGGCGTGATTGATCTGTCTTGCCACAACGCGTAAATCAAAAGCCACATTCCTTACGCGAGCAATCTCATGCACCTCTTCGTCGGCCTTGGTAATCCGGGCGCGAAATATGCCGCCACCCGGCACAATATCGGGTTCATGGCTGTGGACCGTATCGCCGCCGATCATGGCTTTGCGCCGTGGCGTTCGAAATTTCAGGGTCAGATCAGCGAAGGCCGTCTCGGGGCGGAGAAAATTTTGCTGCTGAAGCCGGAAACATTCATGAACCTCTCGGGCCAGTCGGTTGGCGAAGCGATGCGGTTTTATAAACTAACCCCTGCCGATATCACCGTCTTCCATGACGAGCTTGACCTCGCCCCCGGCAAGGTTCGCGTCAAACAGGGCGGCGGGCACGCCGGGCATAACGGGTTGCGCTCGATCCATGGGCATATCGGCCCGGACTATGCCCGTGTGCGCCTTGGTATCGGCCATCCCGGCCACAAGGACCGGGTTGCCGCCTATGTACTGCACGATTTTGCCCGCGCCGATGAAGGCTGGCTCGACGATGTGTTGCGCGGGCTTTCCGATGGCGCGCCGGACCTTGCGCGGGGTGACGCCAGCCGGTTCATGAACGCCGTCGCCCTGCGGGTGAACCCGCCCAAGCCATCGGCGCCCGCCGCAAAATCGAAACCAGCCCCCGAACCCGACGCGCCCGCCCCAGATACCCGCTCTGCCTTGCAAAAGCTCGCCGACAGGTTTCGTTGAGCGGCGCGCGCCGTAACATTGCCAAACGCAACCCGCCATGCTTCACTCCCATGAAAGAAAGGGATGCGATGAAAGCCGAGCCGGAAAACCCCATCAACGTGCTGGGTGGTGTGCTCAAGCCCTGCTCCGCCGATCCCGTCACCGGGTTTTTCCGCGATGGCCATTGCAATACCTGCGATGCCGACATGGGCAATCATACCGTGTGCTGCATCATGACCGATGAATTCCTCGCGTTTGAGAAATATGTTGGCAATGACCTGACCACACCGCGCCCGGAGTTTGATTTTCCCGGCCTGAAACCCGGTGATTGCTGGTGCGTTTGCGCCATGCGATTCATGCAGGCCGCCGATGAAGGCTGCGCCCCATTGGTGCATCTGGAGGCGACCCATGGCCGCGCGCTGGAGGTTGTCCCGCTCGACGTGCTGAAGGCGCATCAGGCGCGGGCGCATTAAGCCCGGCCCGGTTTATTCGATACATCATTGGTTTACGAACGTCGCCGCCGCGATATGCCAATCGTTTATGCCCCTCAATCGTTCGTTTGTTCTTCGCAACATAAACCATCTGTCGATAGCGGCGGGCGGCAAGAAGGCTTTTGTCAGCTCCACAAGACGCGGCCAACACCGACCGCGCCAGACAACCGAAAAGACAACCTGAAAGGTTAATCCAATGAAAAACGTCCTCACAACCACCGCCGCAATCGCCGCAATCTTTGCCGGGTCCGCCGCATTCGCCGAAGGCGGCTATGTCGATGAGCTTGGCTTCATCAATGCAGGCCAGCCCGGCATTCATCACGAAGTAAAACATGAGAATGCCAACTCCTCGCTTCAAACCCTGCAAACCGTCAGCCGCAGCGGCACTCACCAGATCGAAGCCACCGTCTTCGTGAACGACAGCACCACGGTTGCCCAAGACCTGTTGGGGCGCTAAACACACGCTTTTTGCACAGGGATCATCCCAGTGCCTTGCCCGCCCGGCATCGACCGGGCGGGCCAAATAACGATTTCTTGACGCCACGTTGGCCCCGTTCGACCTTTGCAATCGTCGCCCATGCACATAGATAGGTGCCTGAGCGCCACGCAGACTTTTCCCCGCACGTGCGCCCGCTTTCATTGAGCCAGGAGCAGTGGTGTGGACAGGTTAACCGCAGGCCATCTTCGCATTATTTTCGCAATTCAGGCCGCCTGCGTGGTGCTTTACCTTGTTGGCAGCGTTCATGAGATGATCGGCGTCAAGCCACACTGGATGACGGCACAGATCGGCTATGTGCTGCGCACCGGCGTCGCCATCGGGCTGGTTCTCGGCACGGTTCTGGGCTGGAGCGCGCTGCGCAAGAGCATGCGCAAGGCCCGCGAAACCGAACGCAAGCTGCGCGATGCGTCAAACGCATTCATGGAAGTTATGGCCGAACATTTTATGCACTGGGGACTGACACCCGCAGAAAGCGACGTGGCGCTGTTCTCGCTCAAGGGGCTCAGCGTCAACGAAATCGCCGATCTGCGCGGCACCTCCGTCGGCACGGTCAAGGCACAGACCAACGCGATTTATCGCAAGGCCGGCGTGCGCGGGCGACCGCAGCTCTTGAGCGTGTTCATCGACGACCTTATTCAGGATGAATTGCCTGCACACATGGCCAGCGGAAACCCCGCGCCACACGCGCCCCCGACCGAGCCGATGCGACCGCATCCGCTTTAGCCGTGGGGACTCATCACGCCCGTCGCTCGCACCATCTCTGAAAAGATGACCTTGGCAACACTTCCAGCGCTTCAGATATAACCATCTGACAACAAACCATAATAACGGCCTCACGGCAATAGGCCAAAGACCAACTTCCCGACTCGTCTGTTTCGGGATAGGCGCGCTCTGCCGCTCTCAAGACGTGCGTTAGCGCCAAACAGCATTGACAGAATCGATCCTCAAATATATTTAACAAGTTAAACAACTGGGGGAGGAGAGAAAATGCGTGCACTTGTTGCTGGTGGCGGAATGGCGGGTCTGTTGACAGCCTTGGCTCTCAGGAAATCCGGCGCTTTCACCTCAATCGACGTATTCGAGCAGACCCGCGAACCCAGCACCGCAGGCGCCGGTCTGAACATCCCGCCAAACGGCGCGCGGCTGTGTCAATGGCTCGGCGTCGATCTCGACGGCGGCGACCCAAAAGGCCCCGACGGCGCCATCGACGGTGGCCGCGCGGCGATCCTGACCGAAACGCGGATGGTCTGGGAAGATGGCAGCATCACCCGCAAGCCGCTTGACCACGATACCTCAGCCAAAGACGGCGCTGGCTTTCACCATATGCATCGCATGGACCTGCTGATGTGCCTGCACAAGCGGGCGCTCGAATTCGCGCCCGAGACCGGCGCCGACTGCCCGATCGAGATTCATATGGCCAAGCGTCTGGAAGCGGTCGAGCAAGACGAGGCCTCCGTGACCGTGACATTTGCCGACGGAACGCGCGAAACCGGTGACGTGCTGATCGGTGCCGACGGCATCAATTCGCGCGTGCTCGATGCGGTTTGGCCGGGTGTCTCGACCAAACGCTGGACCGAGGTCGTCGTCTACCGTGGTCTGGTTCACAGAGACAAAGTCGCCGCGGCGCGCAAGCCTGACGGCAGCCAGCTCGACTTCAACCCGATCGAGACCATGTCGATGGACTCCCGCGAGACCCCGACAGCGCAGCACCTGACCTACTGGGTGCGCGGTGGTGAGTTGCTCAACGTCTGGCTTGCCTATTACGAACCCAACGCCGAGGAATTCGAAAGCGAAGAAGGCGATTGGTTCCCCGCCGACCGCGACGAAATGGTCGGCAACATGAGCAAGGCATTCGCCGGCGACCCGAGGCACGACGATGTCGTCACCCTCACCAGCTTGATGGAGAACCCGACGAAATGGGGGCTCTATGACCGCGACGCGCTTGAAAACTGGACCGAGGGGCGCGTGGGTCTTGTCGGCGACGCCGCACATCCGATGCTGCCGACCTACGGCCAAGGCGCCGCACAGGCCTTCGAGGACGCCGGGGCACTGGGCAAGTGCTTTGAGCTTCACGGCTCCGACATCTACAGCGCGCTGCTCCATTACGAGCGCGTCCGTTACTACCGCGCAACACGATTCCAGTTCGCTTCGAAAATGCTCTTCAAGCATCTCGAACCTACGGACGCCCCAGAGCGCCGGGCGATCCTTGCCGCGGTGAACGAGCGGGACTACCCGATGTTTGATCACAACGAACGCGCCGGCAGCGACGATTCCTGGATCTACGCCTTCGATTCGCGAGAGATCGGTGACAAGCTGCCGCTTAGAAAGCTCGGACCATGGGATTTCCGCTCGCGGACCAAGGCACTCAGCAGCGCGCGTCAGGAAATCGCCCGCAACCTTTGGAAACCGGCGAAACCACTGACCGGCGACCAGTCGGTAACACATGAGGAACTCGCCCAGCACACCACCTTTGATGACTGCTGGATCGTCATCCGCGGCAAGGTCTACGATATCTCCGAGTGGAAGGATCACCACCCGGGCGGGCCTTTCGTTGCCCGCATGTATGGCGGAAAGGATGCCACCGCAGAATTCGGCGAGTTTCACAGCCCCCTTGCCGAGCGCCATATGGAGCATTTCTGCGTCGGCACGCTGGTCGAATCCCCCGCCGACGCCGGCTAGACTGCGCCGAAGGCCCGACTCAAAGGGAAAACCGGACCGGATGGGCACATGTCGCCCCCGGTCCGACAATTGTGGAGACAGCAATGCCGGCAGACACCATTCAGTCCTTCCATGCCCATGTCTATTTCGACTCCGAACAGATCGACACGGCGCGCACGGTCTGCGAACGCGCCGCCAAGACTTTCGGCGTCGAAATGGGGCGGATGCACGAAAAACCCGTCGGCCCGCATCCAATGGGCTCATGTCAGTTGAAAGCGACCCCTGAACAATTTGCCAAGTTGCTTCCGTGGCTTGCGTTGAACAGGTCCGGGCTCATTGTCTTTGCCCACCCCGAAACCGGCCGGGAGCTTGAAGATCATCGCGATCACGGCATCTGGCTTGGCGTTGGCCTCGACCTCGATCTATCAATCTTCTGACCGTTTATGGCCCGGCCCCAAATGGCGGCGCTCAATCCGCGTCGCGCCCTTCGGTGTCGGACATATCAAACCCCAGATGCCGCGCGACGGTGAAGATATCCTTGTCACCGCGCCCGCACATGTTCATCACGATGATATGTTCGGGCGGCAGCTTAGGTGCAATTTTCATCACATGCGCCAATGCGTGCGACGGCTCCAGCGCCGGAATAATCCCTTCCAGCGCGCAACTTAGCTGAAACGCTTCAAGCGCCTCCTTGTCGGTAATCGCCACGTATTCGGCACGCCCGGTTTCGTGCAGCCAGCTATGCTCTGGCCCGATCCCCGGATAATCCAGCCCCGCCGAGATCGAGAACCCTTCGAGAATCTGCCCATCCGCGTCCTGCAAGAGATAGGTCTTGTTGCCATGCAACACACCGGGCCGCCCGCCGGTCAGCGACGCGCAATGCTGCATTTTGTTATCAACGCCCTTGCCGCCGGCTTCTACGCCGATGATCCGCACCGATTTGTCATCGAGAAACGGAAAGAACAGCCCCATTGCGTTCGACCCGCCGCCAATCGCCGCGATCACCGTGTCGGGCAAACGGCCCTCGCCTTCCGCTTCGGCCAGTTGCCAGCGCACTTCCTTGCCGATGATGGATTGAAAATCCCGCACCATCGCCGGATAGGGGTGCGGCCCCGCGACCGTGCCGATGCAATAGAACGTGTCGCGCACATTGGTCACCCAGTCACGCAGCGCATCGTTCATCGCATCCTTCAGGGTGCCGCGCCCGCTTGTCACCGGGATTACTTCGGCGCCCAGAAGCCGCATCCGAAACACGTTCGGCGCCTGGCGCTCGACATCGTGCTTGCCCATGTAAACCACGCATTTCAGCCCGAACTTGGCGCAGACCGTTGCCGTTGCCACGCCGTGCTGTCCGGCGCCGGTTTCCGCAATAATCCGGGTTTTGCCCATGCGCCGGGCAAGGATGATCTGACCCAATACGTTGTTAATCTTGTGCGCGCCGGTATGGTTCAACTCGTCGCGCTTGAGGTAAATCTTCGCACCGCCAAGGTGATTGGTCAGCCGCTCGGCATAGTAAAGCGGGCTGGGCCGCCCGACATAGTGCTTCCAAAGGTCGTCCATTTCCGCCCAGAAGGCAGGGTCGTCCTTGGCCCGGTCATACTCCGCCTCCAGAGCAAGGATCAGCGGCATCAGCGTCTCGGAAACGAAGCGCCCGCCGAACTGGCCGAACCGGCCATGCTCATCAGGGCCATTCATGAAGGAATTGAAAAGATCGTCGGCCATCGGATTGCCCTTTCCAGCTTTCTCCCCCTCCTAGAGCGCCTGCGATACGAGGGCAAGACAAAGGCGGTGTGCCCTGTCTCATCGCTGCCTCAGCTATAGGGCGGAATTCAACATCGGCAAACGCCGCACAGCTTCACTCGGATTGCGCTGCTTTTGTGAATGCCGCGATTCTGGCCGCGTCCTTCACCCCCGGCGCGCTTTCCACGCCGGAGGAAACATCAACCTGCATTGCCCCGGTCAGCCGGATTGCCTCGGCCACGTTCTCGGGGGTCAGCCCGCCTGCCAGCATCCACGGGCAGGCCCATTTCCGCCCGGCAATCAACTGCCAGTCAAACGCCAACCCGTTTCCGCCGGGCAATTCTGCCGCTGCGGGCGGCTTGGCATCGACCAGAAGCTGATCGGCCACCGCGCCGTAGGTATCAAGCGCCGCCAAATCACTGGCATCGGCCACCCCCACCGCTTTCATCACCGGCAAGCCATGGCGCGCCCTGATCTCGCGCACGCGCTCGGGGCTTTCGGTGCCGTGAAGCTGCAACATATCAAGCGGCACGTGGGCAACAATCCGGTCAAGCACGGCATCATCCGGGTCCACCACCAACGCCACCTTGGCCATGCCCACCGGCACTTCCAACGCCAGATGGCGCGCCGTCTCCAGATCAAGGTTGCGCGGGCTTTTGGCGAAAAACACCAACCCGCAATAGGCCGCTCCCGCCTCCGCCGCCGCGCGCACATCCTGCACCCGCCGCAATCCACAAATCTTCACCTTCACAGCCATACGCCCCTCACATAGCAAAAAGGGGCGGTTCCCCACCCCGTGCCGGACTTGCCTTTGCTTTTCAATGCCCGTCCCGCGCCTCTATTGGGCACAGGGTGATCAACACGTGCCGTCAGCTCGCCTCGTCGAGCAGCGCCAGCACGTCGTCATGTTCTTCTTTCGCTGCGCCCGTGCCTTTCAGGCGGCTGACCTCGCGCTTGAGGTGGCGCACCTCGCCCTCCTTTCGCGCGGCAGTTGCGCGGTGCTTGTGCTCACGCAGCCATTCCCAGACGAACCCGATCAACAGCCCGGCGATGATGGCCGCAAATATCACGATGAACAGCGGCAGGTTGATCGTCCAGTCAAGCCCGAGTGGCTTCGCCAGCCCATTCGGCAGCAGATGCAGCGCAACAGCGCCGCGATTGGCCAGCGCCACAGAGATCAGCACCACGGCGAGGACACCGAGAAACGCATAGCGAATATAGCGCATGTCAGTCTTTCCCGTTCAAACGGTCCCGCAAGAGCTTGCCAGTCTTGAAGAACGGCACATGCTTTTCTTCAACCTTGACCGCTTCGCCGGTGCGCGGATTGCGCCCGACCCGTGCATCGCGCTTTTTCACCGAGAACGCACCAAAGCCGCGAAGCTCAACCCGATCTCCTCTCGACATTGCGTCAGTGACTTCCTCGAAAACCGTATTCACGATCCGCTCAACGTCACGTTGATAAAGATGCGGGTTCTCATCCGCGATTTTTTGTATCAATTCCGATCTGATCATCGGAGCACACTCCCCAGGCACTATTGCACATCTTCTCTTGATGTTTGGACTATAGAAAGAATTGAACGATCTAGAAACATCAAACACGCGCCCGGTGACGCCGATTCCGGGTCAATTTCCGCCAAATCGGCGGATTTTTCCGCGTTTGCCGACACATCGGACAACCTCAACCGTGCGAACCCTCACGCCGCAGCGCGGCGAAGCTATTGATTCGGCATGGATAAACCCCGACCGTCTGAAAAGAGAAAAACCCCGCCACCTTTCGGCAGCGGGGTTCGGTTTTCCTACGACTTTAGATCGGTCTTGAAATCGGGCGCTTTATTCGTCGTCCGACTTCAGAGCGGCCCCCAGGATGTCGCCCAAGGATGCGCCAGAGTCCGAGCTGCCATACTGTTGCACGGCTTCTTTTTCCTCGGCAATCTCGCGCGCTTTGACCGACAGGCCCAAACGACGGGTCTTGCTGTCCACGTTGGTCACGCGCACATCGACATGATCGCCAACCGAGAACCGCTCAGGGCGTTGCTCGGCGCGGTCACGGCTAAGGTCGGAACGACGGATGAAGCTTTTCATGCCCTCGTATTCCACCTCGATGCCGCCATCCTCGATCGCGGTCACGGTCACGGTGATCACCGAGCCGCGCTTCACGCCGCCAACGGCTTCGGCGAACTTGTCACCACCCAGTGCCTTGATCGAAAGCGAGATACGCTCTTTCTCGACGTCCACTTCCGACACCACGGCCTGAACCACATCGCCTTTGTGATAGCTCTGGATCGCGTCTTCGCCGCGTTCGTCCCAGCTCAGATCGCTGAGGTGAACCATGCCGTCGATATCGCCATCGAGGCCGACAAACAGGCCAAATTCGGTGATATTCTTGACTTCGCCTTCGACCTGCGTGCCCTCTGGATACGTTTCCGAGAAAACCTCCCACGGGTTGCGCATGGTTTGCTTGAGGCCAAGCGAGACACGGCGCTTCGCAGCGTCGATCTCCAGCACCATAATATCGACTTCCTGGCTGGTCGAAACGATCTTGCCGGGATGCACGTTCTTCTTGGTCCATGACATCTCGGAGACGTGGACAAGCCCTTCGACACCGGGTTCCAGCTCAACAAACGCGCCGTAATCGGTGATGTTGGTCACGCGGCCCTTGTGAACCGAGCCGAGCGGGAATTTCGCACCGACCAGATCCCAAGGATCATCCTGAAGCTGCTTCATGCCAAGGCTGATACGGTGGGTTTCCTTGTTGATCTTGATGACCTGAACTTTCACGGTCTCGCCAATCGACAGGATCTCTGACGGGTGGTTGACCCGACGCCATGCCATGTCGGTGACGTGCAGCAGGCCATCGACGCCGCCGAGATCGACAAACGCGCCGTATTCGGTGATGTTCTTGACCACACCATCCACTGCCTGCCCTTCGTGCAGGTTGCCGATGACTTCTGCGCGTTGTTCGGCGCGGCTTTCTTCGAGGATCGCACGGCGCGACACCACGATATTGCCCCGGCGACGGTCCATCTTGAGGATCTGGAACGGCTGCTTCAGCCCCATCAACGGGCCGGCATCGCGCACCGGGCGCACATCGACCTGTGAGCCGGGCAGGAACGCCACGGCACCGCCAAGATCGACGGTAAAGCCGCCCTTGACGCGGCCAAAGATCGCGCCTTCGACGCGCTGATCGTCGGCATAGGCTTTTTCCAGACGATCCCAGGCTTCCTCACGCCGGGCCATCTCGCGGCTGATAACCGCTTCCCCGCGCGAGTTCTCTGCCGAGCGCAGGAACACTTCCACTTCATCGCCAACGGCGATTTCGGGGGCTTCTCCGGGGTTTGCGAATTCTTTGAGATCAACGCGGCCTTCCATCTTGTAGCCGACGTCGATAATGGCTTGGCCCGCTTCGATCGCGATAACCTTGCCTTTGACAACAGAGCCCTCTTCGGGCGTGTCCATTTCGAAGCTTTCATTAAGGAGTGCTTCAAACTCTTCCATCGTGTTTGCCATGTGGCGTTCAGTTCCTTTTTCAAGTCATTTTTCGGGCCGTGCGGTTGTCTCCGCCGGTCTTGGGGTTTCATTGGTCAGACGGGGGCGCAAAACCAAAACAAAGAGGGCCGGTTTTCCCGACCCTGCTCACCCTTGGTGCTCTGCAGCGTTTCCTGCCCTCTTGACGGGGGCTCCATACACGCGCGCGCGCAAAGGTTCAAGTGGAGATGCGCGCCATCAAAGCCCAAGCGCGGTTTTCGCCGCTTCGCCGAACCAGCGCAATGCGGTAAAGAGGCTGCTGATCTGATAACAGACGAAAAAAGCGATCACATAAAACCAATGCGGCTTGTGCTGCCAAAACGGAATGACCCCGCTCGCATAGGCCGCCGTCATGCGCGGCACCAACAGTCGATGGCTTATCATCACCGCGATAATCCCGATCAGCGCGCCGGACAACACGTCCGCAGGCCAGTGCAGGCCCAGAAACACCCGCATGAGCGCCCCCACGACCAGCACCTGCACCAGCGCAAAGGCTGGCCGCGACTGTCGAGGTCAGGCGGATTCGCCGACTTTTCTGATCGCGGCCGGGCAGGAACCAGAGCCACCAGACAATCAGAACTGGCACAACCGAATTGAGAAGCTCATTCGACGCTAGATGCAAGATCACCTGATCGCGCAAAGGCGATTGGTCCGCAAATTGATTGATCAGGCGAAAAAGTTACGCATTCATGTTGGCGTCCGCTATCTTTTCGGACTGCGGCGTTGGCCACCTTGTTGCCGTAGGGCACGTGTAGGCTAGGCAGTGCGGGCTTTCAACGCCGGAGTTGCGCCACGTGGGCTTTCCCGGCAATAATTCCTCAACGGGCATTGCCGCAGACCACAACGGCGGGTCAGGTGCAGTAACTGAGGGACGGGGCTCTTGAGACGGCTGATAACCACGCTATCGCTGCTGCTGGCTCTGGCGGGCTGTGCCGGACCACCCCCGGCGTCGACATCCGCGCCGGACGATGTGTCTGATCCGATCCTGCGTGATCGCGCCGAAATCGCCTCAGCAGACAAGATTGCTATGTTCATTCCTGGCGCGCTGTCGTCGGTGGATATTTTCCAATCTGCCCGCCCTGCTTGGCGCGCGAGCGGCTATGGGTTGGCATTCTATCGTCTGCCCGGCCTCGATGGTATGCCGCTCGATCATGATCTGAAGATTGATGCTGCTGCTGCTAGGATCGCCGCCTTTTTAGCCCGTTACCCGAAGAAACCGGTCCTGCTGGTGGGCTATTCCACTGGCGCGGCCATCGCACTGGAGGCGGCGGCGCGAATTCCCGAAAAAAGCCGAGTTCAGATCGCTGCGATCTCGCCCGCGGTGCCGTATGGTGGGGGACTGGAGACCGCGTTGCGCGGCGGCTCCGACCTGCTCGATTCGGCCCGCCGCACCAGAACCTTGAACCGCACCACGGTCTGGCGCGACTACTGGAAAACGCTGTTGTTTGGCCGCGCCGCTCGCAGCGATCCAACGAAAACCCCGAGCATCGAGGCATTATTCGCGGCCCATGGCCCGAATATCGTCGTGCCGGACGCCCGCTTGATCCGCGCTCATTCCCGTTCGCTGCGGCGCTGGCACCCGCCTTCTGCCGAGGCGCTGCGCGGCGTCGAAGTGGCGTATTTCATCGGTCTCAACGATCCGGTGTTTTCACAACACCAGACACGCCGTCTGCGCGCGTCGATCGGATCGGCTAGAATCTGGGGTTACCCCGGCGACGGTCATCTGCTGTTTCTGACACGCGACCGGCTATTTGAAGATGTCTTGCGTATCGTCGAAGCAAACAACCGGGACTGAATTGCAATGTTCAATATTTTTCGAAACCTCGGCAAACAAACCAAGGAAACGTCCGTTGAGGAAAACCTGCGTTTCTACATGAGCGTTTCAGAAGGCATCATTGCACTGGGGCTTTTCAGCTTCATCTTTCAAAGGAAACTCGAAGTCTCCACATATTTCGGCCCCTCCGGCGTATCGGCAGAACGGTTTCTCGACGAAGGCTTCTGGGCGGTCGTGCCCGTGTTTCTGAGCGAGAAATGGGCCGAATTGGTTTTTTCGCTCTTTATTCTGCTCTGGTTCTTCCTCTACCGGACGGCGGTTAAATCGGAGATGACGATCCTTGTCACACTTTATTCACGCATCAACCCGCCACACGATTGGGAAAGAACGCTGGGTCAACGGTTCATCCCGCTGGTTTCGGTTGGGCTGACTTTCGCCTTTTTTGGCCTTGCCCTGACAGTGGATCATGTAGAGCTTTTCTGCGTCATAATGCTGTTGCTGAGTGTGCAGGATGCGCTGGGCAACAACATCCTGCGGCGCAACCTTCTGCGGCATTTTCTCGACAAGCGTTATAATCCACACCCCTCGGACCTCCACGCCCCCTTCATCCAACGCCGCCGCGAAGTGGCGCTCGACTATTGGGTCTGGCGGCCCCAGATTGAGCGCATCGGGCTGATGATGATTGGCACGTTGATCGCCTTTCTCACAGCTGCCTCCGCAAAGCTCTATGGCATCCGTGTCTGGCCCAATACGGCGCAATTCATCATCATGGGCATCATCCTGACCAACGAGATCGTCATGGGGAGTTGGCGCGTCAGCCGCGACCGCAAACTCGAACAGATCGAAGCCGATCAGGAAGATCACGAGCGCCAAATGTCTGCGACTGAGGAAAAGTCAGACACAAATATATGAAATCACGGCCAAAAATGATTGGCAAAGGACTTAGGCCGTGTAACCTGTGCCGAGGGAGGAATTTACATGGCCATCATCAAAAGCACGTTTCCGGATGTCGCGCTCAGCGATCAAACCATCACCCAGCGGGTGTTTGCGGGTATTGATCCCGACATGACCATCCTGATCGACGGCCCCACCGGGCGCACGCTTACCGGGGCGCAGTTCATCGGCGGGGTGAAATCGCTGGCGGGCGGGCTTGAGGCGCGTGGCTGGGGGGCTGGCAAGGTGGTGGCGCTTATGGCCCCCAATATCCCCGAATATTGCGTAGTCTTTCACGGTGCCGCCTGGGCCGGTGGCACGGTAACAACGATCAACCCGACCTATACCGCGCATGAGATCAATCATCAGCTCAACGATGCCGGGGCCGATGTGCTTGTCACCATCGCCCTGTTCGCGGACACGGCAAAAGAGGCGATCAAGGGCACCGGCGTCAACGACATCGTCATCATTGGTGACGCCCCCGAAGGGATGATCCCGCTCACCGATCTGATGGCCCCGCCGATGGCCGAACAAGCCCCCGTGGATGTGGCCGAACATGTTGTCGTGCTGCCGTATTCCTCGGGCACAACCGGGTTGCCCAAGGGCGTGATGCTGACCCACCTGAATCTCGTGGTCAATGTCGATCAATCACTGGTGCCTGCGGATGTGAACGAACAGGAAATGACCGTCGCCTTCCTGCCGTTCTTCCATATCTACGGGCTGGAAGTGCTGATGAATATCTATCTTGCCGCCGGTGGCGGGCTGGTGACGATGCCGCGTTTCGATCTTGAGATGTATCTCAAGCTGATTGCCGAATACCAAACACCGCGCCTTTGGATCGTGCCGCCGGTGGCGCTGGCGCTGGCAAAGCACCCACTGGTCGGCAGCTACGATCTTTCCTGTGTTGAACAAGTCAATTCCGCCGCCGCGCCGCTTGGGGCTGACGTGGCCGAGGCGATGGGCAAACGGTTGGGCACAAACGCCACCCAAGGCTACGGCATGACAGAACTTTCGCCGGTCTCCCACGTGTCACCCTTCGGCAAGGGTAAACCCGGTGCCTCCGGTGTGAACATCTCCAACACCGAAAGCCGCATTGTCGATCCTGAAACGCTGAACGATCTACCGCTGGGCGAGGATGGCGAGCTGTGGGTGCGCGGCCCGCAGGTGATGAAGGGTTATCTCAACAACGCCAAGGCCACCGCCGAAACGATTACCGATGATGGCTGGCTACGCACTGGCGATATTGGCCATTTCGATGAAGACGGTTATCTTTTCATCACTGATCGGCTGAAAGAACTTATCAAATACAAGGGCTTTCAGGTCGCTCCGGCCGAGCTTGAAGCCGCATTGCTTTCCCACCCCGACATTTCCGATGCCGCCGTTATCGGCAAACCCGATGACGAAGCGGGCGAATTACCAATGGCTTTCGTCGTGGCGGCACCGGGCAAGACCGCGCCAACGCTCAACGAAATCGGCACGTTTCTCAAGGACAGGTTGGCGCATTACAAACAAGTGCGCGCGCTGGAGGTCATCGACGAGATTCCAAAATCCGCCTCCGGCAAAATTCTGCGCCGGTTCCTGCGCGACCGCATCGGTGCCTGAGCACGCGCGGGCGGCGCTCGCGCCTGCCCGCAACTGCCCGCCACGGCGTGCAAGGCATGCCGCAGATGCCAATTGACGGCACGTTTTGCTTGGCACGCCCCCTGCCCCGGCCCTAGCGTCACCGCCGGGAGGACGACCAATATGAACATCATCAAAAGCCCCTATCCAGACGTCGATCTGCGCGAGGTTTCCATCACCAACCGGGTTTTCGAAGGGCTGGGCGACGATCCCGACCGCGCCCTGCTGATTGACGGGCCGACAGGGCGCACGGTGAGTGTGACGCAATTCATCCACGCGGTGAAAGCACTGGCTGGCGGGCTGAATGCGCGCGGCACCGGCGCTGGGGCGATGATTGCGCTGATGGCCCCCAACCTGCCGGAATATGCCATTGCCTTCCACGGTATCGCTTGGGCGGGCGGCACTGTCACCCTGATCAACCCGACCTACACGGCACATGAAGTAAACCATCAGCTTAGCGATTCCGGGGCCACGCTGCTGATTACCATTCCGCAATTTCTCGACACAGCCCGCGCCGCAGCAGAGGGCACGCAAGTCAATGAAATTGCCGTAATCGGCGATGCTCCCGGCGTGCTCTCGCTCAATGCCTTGATGGGCGCGCCACAGGCCAAGCAAACCCCGGTTGATATCCGCAACCACACGCTCGCCCTGCCCTATTCCTCGGGCACCACCGGGCTGCCCAAAGGGGTGATGCTGACCCATTGGAACCTAGCCTCCAACGTCGATCAGACGCTTGCCGCCTCCCGCCCCAAACCGGGGGAAACCACGGTGGCCTTCCTGCCGTTCTTTCATATCTACGGGCTGGAAGTGCTGATGAATATCGCGCTTGCGGCGGGCGGCGCACTTGTCACCATGCCGCGCTTTGATCTGGACATGTTTCTCCGGTTATCAAGCGAGCACCGCACACGGCGGATGTTCGTCGTTCCGCCGGTGATGATCGCGCTGGCCAAGCATCCGCTGGTCGATCAATACGACCTTTCCTGCGTTGAGCAGGTCAATTCCGGTGCTGCCCCGCTTGGCGGCGATGTCACCGATACCGTCGCGGCGCGGCTTTCCTGCATCTCGACCCAAGGTTTCGGCATGACAGAGCTAAGCCCGGTGTCGCACACCTGCGACAAGGACAGCGCCCGCCCCGGTGCCTCGGGGCTGACCATCGCCAATACCGAAAGCCGCGTCGTCGATCCCGAAACCGGCGCTGACGCGCCCGCCGGAGAAAGCGGAGAACTTTGGGTGCGCGGCCCGCAAGTGATGAAGGGCTACTGGAACGCGCCCGAAGCCACGGCGGCCACGCTTGATGCGGATGGCTGGTTGCACACCGGGGATATCGTGCATTTCGATGCGGATGGCTTTTTGTATGTCACCGACCGGCTCAAGGAATTGATCAAGTACAAAGGCTTTCAGGTCGCCCCGGCAGAGCTTGAAGCGGCGCTTATCACCCACCCGAAAGTGGCCGATGTCGGCGTGATTGGCGTGACAGATGCCGAGGCCGGGGAAATTCCGATGGCCTTCGTCGTCGCCGCGCCCGGTAGCCCCGCGCCTACGCTAGACGAGTTGCAAGCGCATCTTGAAGGTGCGCTTTCCTCCTACAAACAGGTGCGCGCGCTCGAAATCATCGAAGAAATCCCCAAAGCCACCTCCGGCAAGATCCTGCGCCGGGTGCTGCGCGCCCGTGTGGCGGCGGGATAGTCCGGGGATTGCGCCAAGCCGGTCAGAGCCTCAGCAATAGCGCTCCGGCCCGACCCATTGACCCGCGTTATATCGGTCGCCATGGCACCAGCCCACCGGTAACACCGCTTCGATCCGCTCAAGATCGGCTTCACTCAGCGCCATTTCCGCGCCGCGCAAACATTCGCGCAGATGGCTGAGCGACCGTGTGCCGGGAATCGGGATTACGTGCTCGCCCTGCGCCAACAGCCACGCATTCGCCAGCGCCGCCGCCGGTTCGCCCATCTCTGCCGCCAATGCCCGAAAACCATCGGTCGCGGCAAGATTGTAGCTCAGATTCGGCTCTTGAAACCGCGCATTTCCGGTCAGAAACGGCAAGTCTGCAAGGGCCTCGCGCGATAGCGGATGATCGGTCAGCAAGGACCGCCCCACCGGCGAAAACGCCACCAGCGCCGTGCCCAGTTCCGCGCAGGTCTGCACCAGCCCAAGCTCAGGGCTGCGGGTCTGCAAGCTGTATTCCGACTGCACCGCTGCCACCGGATGCACCGCATGCGCGCGGCGCAGGCTCGACGGGGCGATCTCGGAAAACCCAAACCCGCCGATCTTGCCGGTCTGCATGATCTCCACCAGCCCTTCGGTCACCTCTTCGATGGGCATATCCGGGTCGCGCCGGTGAACATAGAAAAGGTCGACCCGCTCAATCCCCATGCGCGTCAGGCTTTTGTCAAGCTCGGCCTCCAGATGGGCGCGGTCATTGCGAAAGATCCGCTTGTTGTCTCCGTCACGGGTAATCCCGGCCTTGGTGGCGATCACGAAATCGAATTTCGCCCCCGGATTGCGCGCAAAATAACTGCCGATCCATTCCTCCGAGCGCCCCATGCCATAGATGTTCGATGTGTCGATATGGTTGATGCCGTCTTCGCGCAGCATATCGAGTATGGCGTGCGATGCCGCTTCGGTCGTCGGCCCGTAGAAATCGGAAAAGCTCATCGCGCCGTAACCCACCGGCGCAATCTCCGGTCCATTTTGCCCCAGTCGTCGCATCTTCATGTCATCGTGTCCCGTTTATCCGCAATCACCGCAATCGCCGCCGCCACCGCTTCATCAATGCTCATCCGCGACGTGTCGAGCAGCACCGCATCCTCCGCCGGTCTAAGCGGCGCATGGGCGCGGTCACTGTCGCGGGCATCACGCTCAAGCACATCGCGCAACACCGCCGCCCGGCTGGTCTCAACGTCCTTGTCGATCAACTCAAGATAACGCCGTTCGGCGCGCACTTCCGCGCTGGCGGTGACGAAAAGCTTCACCTCCGCCTCCGGGCAGATCACCGTGCCAATGTCACGCCCGTCAAGCACAGCCCCGCCGCCCCGCGCCGCAAAGGCACGCTGAAAATCGAGCAGCGCCGCGCGCACGTCAGGGATAACCGCAACCTGACTTGCCGCTTGTGCCACGGCCTGACTGCGCAGATCGCCCTCAAGATCTTCGGCAATTAACGCCTTGGCCGCCTCAATCGGATCAACACCGGCCAGCACCTTGGCACCCACCGCCCGGTAAAGCAGCCCGGTATCAAGATGGCCAAAGCCAAATTGCGCCGCAACGGCGCGCGCCACCGTGCCCTTGCCCGCTGCCGCCGGTCCGTCAATCGCTACGCAAAACCGCATGTCCGCTCCGCCTTCACCTTGGGCTTACCGGATTATCAAGCCCCCGCACGATTGAAAACCCCGCCCGGCTCAGCGCCTCAGCCTGCGCCAAGCATAGCGCACAGCACCGCACAGAATCGCCAGATAAACCACCGAGGACGCCATTGATTTCGTCACCGTATAGCGCGACGCCTCCGCCGCCAGCCCGGCATTGAACCCCTCAAGCAATTGCGCCACCGCGATGTTTTCCGCGTAATCCGCCACACAACCCAGCACCGCAAGCGCAATCAAAACCCACCGCAGCGGCCCGCGGAACAGCGCCAGAACACTCCACCCCATCCACACCGCCAGCAGCAACGGAAACACCATGTCGAGCGCCAGTTGAGTCCGCACATAAAAGGCGCGGCCTTCTTCGGACAAGGCGTCAAGAAAGGCTTCCGCCTGCGCGGGCGTATAGCCAAACGGGTGCAGATCGAACGCCCGCAACCCATCCGCATTCCACGCGATTTCCGGCAATGACCACAGCACCATGGTCAGGTAAAGCGCAGCCGTGGCAAGGCTGAGCAGGATATAAAGCGCGGGCCGTGTCAAAGCCGCTCGATCCGCGCGCCAAGTCCCGTCATCAACGGCTCGAACACCGGGAAAGAGGTCGCCACCGGCGCCCCGTCATCAAGACTCACCGGCGCTTGCGCCGCCAGCCCGAGGCAGAGGAACGCCATCGCTATCCGGTGGTCAAGGAATGTCTCAACCTGCGCACCCCCGGCACCGCCCCCGGCCCGCGCCCCTGCACGATCCACCAATCCGGCCCGTCCTCGACCTCAACACCATTGGCGCGCAGCCCGCGCGCCATCGCCTCGATCCGGTCGCTTTCCTTCACCCGCAGCTCTTTTACACCGCGCATCACCGTCTCGCCGCGCGCATTCGCCGCCACCACGGCAAGAACCGGATATTCGTCGATCATGCTCGCCGCGCGGTAGGGTGGCACCTCGATTCCGCGCAATTCGGGCGAATAGCGCGCATGCAGATCGGCCACTGGCTCACCACCCTCCAGCCGCTCATTCTCATACCTCAGATCAGCCCCCATCTCGCGCAGCGTCTCGTACAGACCGGCCCGCGTCGGGTTCAGCCCGATCCCCGGCACCAACACGTCAGAGCCGGGCACGATCAGCGCCGCACAGACCGGGAACGCCGCCGAAGACGGATCGCGCGGCACTGAAATGACCTGCGGGCGCAGCTCCGGCTGGCCTTTCAGGGTAATCACCCGGCCTTCGTCCACGTCTTCAACGGTGATATCCGCACCGAACCCGGCCAGCATTCGCTCGGTATGATCGCGCGTCGCTTCGCGCTCGATCACCACCGTCTCACCCGGCGCGTTCAACCCGGCCAAAAGCACCGCCGATTTCACCTGCGCCGAAGGCACTGGCACCTCGTAGCGCACCGGTACCGGCTCGACCGCGCCCACCATGGTCATCGGCAACCGCCCACCGGCACGCCCAACGACCCGCGCTCCGAAAAGCGCCAACGGGTCCGTCACCCGCGCCATCGGGCGGCTGTTGAGGCTGGCATCACCGGTGAATGTCGCACTGATCGGCGTCGTCGCCATCGCCCCCATGATCAGCCGCACCCCGGTCCCGGCATTACCGCAATCAATCACCTGCTCCGGCTCGGCAAAGCCGCCGACACCAACGCCGTGAACATGCCAATCGCCGTTTTCATCGCGCATGACATCCGCGCCAAATGCCCGCATGGCCGCCGCCGTGGCGAGCACGTCCTCGCCTTCCAGCAATCCCGAAATCACCGTCTCACCCACGCAGAGCGCGCCCAAGATCAGTGCCCGATGCGAAACCGATTTATCCCCCGGCACCCGCGCAATACCGCTCAGCGCAGCACCCGCGCTTGCCCGCATCGGCAATTTTGCCCCATGCCCCGCCATGGCGTCGCCCCCCTTGGTTTTCCGACCGCGTGATTAGATGATCAACACGCAAAACCCTGTAACGCAGCCCCCGCTCCAAACCAAGCGCAATTCCCATGCGTCCGGTGGAGTGCCCGATCATTTCCAAGGTGCTGTCGCCACCGCTTCATTTTGCCATAAATATCCACATCCCACCGCGCGCCACCCGCAGAGCCGTCGTCTCATCTTACTGTTGGATGCCTTCAAGATAGACCATCAAAGCCGCCAACGGGCGCGGCACCGGGCTCATCACCCCATCGCCAGTATCCACCGGCACGGTCGGCCCTTCGAGCAGCAGCCCAAACTCCGGCATATCCTGCCGCTCGAGACGCCCGCGCGTGTAGCCATCGACATAAGACAGCACGAACGCCCGCGGGAAAACCTCGCCATGACGCCGCGTGATCTGCGTCAGATCGGCCGGGCCCTGTCCGCGATCGCGGCGGATCCCTTCGGCGAGCGCCCCATCGCCGCGCCCCGCCGGGCCGTGACACATAGCGCAATTCTGCGCATAAAGTGCGGCCCCCTCGGCGGGTTCCGGCATGTCCTGAGCCATGCATCCCGTCAAGGTAAGCGCCACCACACCGCCCGCGAGGCTGGTCATTGCAATTGGTCGTTTTCTCATTCTGCCCTCCTGAAAAAGGCCCGGCCCGATTGCCGATCCGATTGGCTGTTCGCGCGACAGCATCAGGATAGGCGCTCCACCGCAAAAGCACCACCGAAACCACGCCAAAAACCGGCGGCCGCGACCTGCCCGGCCCGGCGCGCCAGCGTGATCTGTCTGGATCGTCTTCGCACACCATGACAGAGTGCACCCGACACACCCGACACATCCCACCAAGGAGCGAACCGCATGACCCCGACCCCCGCCACCGCCCAACGCTTTCTGGAAGACAACTTCGCCGAATGGGTGCGCGCGCTTGATCTCACCATTGCCGCCATTGGCCCGTCGGGGGCCACGCTCACCATGCCGATCACCGACAAGCTCGCCCGTGTGGGGGGCATCCTTTCTGGTCAGGCGCTCGCCGCCATGGCCGATACTGCCATGGTTTTCGCCTGCGCTGGCCATATGGGAGAGTTCAAACCAGTGGCAACAACCAATCTCGATACCGTCTTCCTGCGCCCCGGTGTGGGTGATGCGGTGCGCTGCGAAGCCGAAATCGTGCGCGCCGGAAAGGCGCTGATATTTGCCCGTGCCACCCTGATTGCCACGCCCTCGGAAAAACCCGTGGCCACCGCGACAGCCACTTTCTATGCCCCATAAGGGATTCCATCTCATACTGGGGTTGAGAAATATTCTGAATATCAGGCATGCGAATGGAACCTGAGAAGCGCGCGCATCTCTAATGGTCGCGCTCACGGCTCCGGCCTGCCGTGCTTGCCCGCTCAATCTGGCCGTTTCATGGCCGCTGCATGGCAATTTCGGCGTAACCCCGCCAGTCACGCGCAGTTGATCGGATTTTTCGCGAGTTTGGCGCTATAGTCGCTCCATTGAACACAACCTATTCACCAGTCACAGGCCGCCCCCCGCGCTGCTTATCCCACGGAGGAGACCATGCCCAAACCGACCTTTTCCATCACCCGCCGTGCCGCCCTGCTGGGCGCCGCTGCATTGCCATTGGCCACAGCCAGCACCAGTCCGGCTTTTGCCGCCGCCGAAATGATGGGGCTGGCGACAACCCGCTTCAACCGCTTCAAGCTTGGCGATTTCGAAGTCACCTCGCTGCTTGCAGGCAGCCGCACCGTTCCCGATCCGCACAGCATCTTCGGGCTCAACGTCTCCGACGATGCGTTCACAGCCGCATCCACCGCTGCCAATATTTCCAGCGAAAAGGCACAGTTCTTCTTTACGCCCACCGTCATCAATACCGGCACAGAGCTGATCCTCTTTGACACCGGCCTGAACGCGGGCGGTATCACCGGTGCACTCAAGGCTGCGGGATACACCCCCGACCAGATCGACACAGTGGTCATCACCCACATGCACGGCGATCACATCGGCGGGCTGATCGACGGAACCACCGCCACCTTCCCCAACGCCAAACACGTCACCGGCGCTGTCGAGTTTGACGCGTGGGACATGGCGGGCAATGAAACCTTCGAAGCCAAGGTTCGCCCGCTGGCAGAGACGTTCAGCATGATCGAAGATGGCGCCGCCATCGCGTCGGGCATCACCGCGCAGGCTGCGTTTGGTCACACGCCGGGCCATATGGCCTACAGAATCGAATCCGGCGGCCAACAGCTTCTGCTCGGCGTTGATTTCGCCAATCACTATGTCTGGTCACTCGCTCATCCTGACTGGGAAGTGAAATTCGACCGTGACAAAGCGATGGCCGCGCAAACCCGGCGCACTCTGCTTTCGATGCTGGCGGCAGAGAAAATGCCGTTCCTCGGCTATCATATGCCATGGCCCGCGCTGGGATATGTCGAAACACGTGGCGACGGGTTCCACTATGTCCCGGCAAGCTACCAAATGATGCTTGACTGACCGGTCTCAGCACGCGCGCCGCACTTCCTTTTCGTGCGGCGCGCCCCCATATGACGGGGCATGACAGACCCGGCACAAAGCTTTGCGCTCCCGACACTTGATCAGGTCGAACGGATCGCCCGCGACACGGTCGAGATGTTCCCGCCTGCCTTCCGCGACCCGGCCCGTGCGGTGGCGATCCGTGTTGTCGACTGGCCCAGCCGCGCCATGCTGGACGATCTTGGCATGAGCGATCCGCTCACACTTACGGGGCTTTATTCCGGCATTCCGATGACCCATAAGTCGGTGTTTGCACAACCGATGGAGCCTGATACCGTCTGGCTTTTCCGGGAACCCATTCTGGCAGAATGGCGCGCGCGCGGCGATGTCACGCTTGACGAATTGATAACCCATGTCACCGTGCATGAATTCGCCCACCATTTCGGCTGGTCCGATGATGATATCGCCAGCATTGACCGCTGGTGGGAATAACCGCCCCCCGGCTCAGGCATAGCTCACCACTTCCCATTCGGTGCCATCGTGGTCATCGAAGTAAAACCGCCGCCCCGGTTCGTAATCGGCATGGTTATACGGCGTCAGCCCCGCCGCCTTTACTTTCGCTTCCACCGCGTCAAGATCTTCAACCAGAACGCCGATGTGATTTAGGCCGCCAGTGGTGGTATAATTGTCCTGTTTTACGCCACTCTGATGCGCATGTTGGTAAAGCGCAACATACGTATCCGTATCCCCCATATGTGCGCTCTCGCCACCATGAATCGCCCCGCCGCGCCAGCGCACCTGCCAGCCGAACAAATCCTGCACCAACGCCACGGAACGCTCCAGATCGCTCACCGTGACATTCACATGCTCAAGTTTCGCCGCCATTTCAAAATCTCCCTTTTCAACTGTTGGTCACAACGGTAATCTCTCAACCTAACTTTAGGTCAAGAGAAATTTTTGCAAAGGTGCCCGATGGCTGCAAACGCACATGACATGCTCCCGATTGGCCATATCGCCCGGCGCACCGGACTTGCCGTTTCGGCGGTGCGGTTTTACGAAACCAAGGGGCTTATCCGGGCCATCCGCACCGCTTCGGGGCAGCGCCGTTTCGCCCGCGCCGATATTCGCCGGATTTCGTTCATCAAGATCGCTCAAGGCTTTGGCTTCACCCTGCCGCAAATCCGCGAAATCCTGAGCACCCTCCCCGATGGCCGCACCCCGACCGCCCGCGACTGGGCGCGTATTTCCAAGACATTTCGTGCCGAACTCAACGCGCGCATTGCCACGCTTGAAAAGCTGCGCGACGATCTTGATGGTTGCATCGGCTGCGGCTGCCTCAGCCTCACGCGCTGCCGACTTTACAATCCCGAAGATCGCGCCGCCGCCAAAGGCTCCGGCCCGCGCTACCTGATGGGCGACACACCGGGGTAGTAGCCCCGCCCACAGGGCTGTGACAGGATCAGGCGGTGCGCCCCTAACCCGGATCGCGCCAGCGGTTGACGATCGGATACCGCCGGTCAAGCCAGAAGCTGCTCATGGTCAGCCGCGGCCCCGGCGCTGATTGGAAACGCTTGTATTCACTGATGTAAAGCAGGTGCTCCACCCGTTTCACCACCGCGCGCTCAAAGCCTTCGGCGACGCAATCGGCAACGCTCGCGTCCTGATCGACCAGCCGCTCAAGGATCGCATCAAGCACCTCGTAGGGCGGCAGTGAATCGTCGTCGCGCTGATCTTCGCGCAGCTCGGCTGATGGTGGCTTGTCGATCACCCTTGGCGGGATCACCTCACCGCCCGGTCCCATCATCCAGTCGGGCCGGTGGTTGGCATTGCGCCAGCGGCAAGTCTCAAACACGCGGGTTTTGTAAAGGTCCTTGATCGGGTTATAGCCCCCCGCCATATCGCCATAGATCGTGGCATAGCCGACCGCGACCTCGGATTTGTTGCCGGTGGTCAACAGCATTTCACCAAACTTGTTGGAAAGCGCCATCAGCATCAGGCCGCGCAGGCGCGACTGGATATTTTCTTCCGTCAAATCTGCCTCACGCCCCTCGAAAAGCGGCGCCAGCGTATTGGTAACGGCGGCCCGCGCTTCTGAAATCGGCACGAAATCATAGGCACAGCCCAGCGCCTCAGCCACCGCTTTGGCATCCTCGAGAGACGCCTCTGAAGTATATTCCGACGGTAGCATCACACAGCGCACATTCTGCGGCCCCAGCGCGTCACAGGCAATTGTCGCCACGATGGCGGAATCAATGCCCCCCGACAGCCCCAGCAGAACCTTCTTGAACCCGGTCTTGGCCATGTAATCGCGCAAGGCCTCAACCATGCAGCGGTAATCCTGCTCCCATTCATCCGGTTGATGCGCCATCAGCCCCGGCTCGGCCTGCCAGCCCTCCGGCCCACGGGTAAAATCGACATGCGCGATGGCCTCGTCGAAAACCGGCAATTGCACCACCAGCCCGCCATGCGGGTTCAAAACAAAACTGCCGCCGTCGAACACCTGATCGTCCTGCCCGCCAACCATGTTGAGGTAGATCAGCGGCAATCCGGTTTCCACAACCCGCGCCACCATCATATTGGCGCGAATGTCGAACTTGTTGCGGTAATAAGGCGACCCATTAGGCACCAGCAGGATTTCCGCGCCACTTTCTTCCAGCGTCTCGGCCACGTCCTCGTGCCACGCATCCTCGCAGATCGGGGAACCGATGCGCAGATCACCCACCGCATATGGCCCAGCAAGCGGCCCCGGCTCAAACAGGCGTTTTTCATCGAAGACCGTCTCGTTGGGCAGGTGATGCTTCAGCACACGCGCGACAACCTTGCCGCCCACGCAGATGTGATAGGCGTTATAAAGCGATGCCCCTTCCAGCCACGGCCCGCCAATCGCCAAAGCCGGCCCATCCGCGCAATCGCGCGCCAATGCCTCCACGGCCGCAATCGCCGCCTGATGAAAGACCGGCTTCATGATCAGGTCCTGCGTGTTGTAGCCGGTGATAAACATCTCCGGCAGCGCCACCATATCGGCCCCCGCCGTGCGCCCCGCGTCCCAAGCAGCCAACGCCTTGGCGGCATTACCGTCGATATCGCCCACCGTCGGGTTGAGCTGTGCCAATGTCAGCCGGAACCTGTCGCTCATCCGCGCTCCCCTGTCATGTCTGATGTTGCGCCGCGCGCAAGCCGTTGCCCGCAGCTTTACCAGATCAGACCCAGGAGGGAAGCCGAAATGGCGCTCCTCGCGCCCCCTGCATTGCCGCCTATTCGCCGCCCATTCCCCGGCCTGCGCGGGAAAGCATTTGCCTGCCCGCGCCCCCTCGCATAGATTCCCGGGCAAGAGCCCCGCCACAAAGAGCCGGGCGAGGGAAGGAAAACCGCACGCCATGATGAAAAAGCCCACATCCCTGCACGCAAAATCGCTGCTGGCCGCCGCGCTTTGCGCTCTCGCCTTCTCTCCCGCGCTGGCACAGGACGGTCAGGTGCTGACCAAGCAATATGACGATGGCGGCGTTTACGAAGGCACGTTCAAAAACGGCTTGCAAGACGGCAAGGGCACCTACCGGCTGCCCAACGGCTATGAATACAGCGGTCAATGGGTTGAAGGCGAAATTCGCGGCCACGGCACCGCGCGGTTCCCGAATGGTTCGGTTTATGAGGGCGAGTTTGCCAAGGGCAAGCCCGATGGCACCGGCAAGATCGTGTTTTCCGATGGCGGCACCTATGAGGGGGACTGGAAAGACGGCAAGATTACCGGCCAAGGCATCGCCCACTACGCCAATGACGTGCGCTATGAGGGCAGTTTTCGAAACGCCATGCACGATGGCAAGGGCAAGATGACGTCGCCCAATGGCTATGTGTACGAGGGTGACTGGGTGAACGGCGTGAAAGACGGGACAGGCAAGATCACCTACCCCGACGGGGCCGTCTATGAAGGCGCCATTGCCAAGGGCAAGCGCACCGGCGAGGGCACGCTCACCATGCCTGACGGGCTGATTTATAAAGGGCTTTGGAAAGACGATCAGATCAACGGCACCGGCACGCTGACACAGCCCAATGGCGATGTTTATGAGGGCGCGCTCGTCTCCGGGCAGCGCAACGGCAAGGGCAAGGTCACCTATGCCAATGGCGATATTTATGAGGGCGACTTCAAGGACGATAAACGCGAAGGCCACGGCGTGTTCCAAGGCGCTGACGGCTATCGCTACGATGGCAGCTGGGTCGCCGGTCAGATTGATGGCAACGGCACCGTAACCTATCCCGATGGGTCAATCTATGTCGGCCAGTTCCGCAATGGTCTGGCCGATGGCGACGGTAAAATTACTTACCCTGACGGCTCCACCTATGAAGGGGCTTGGGCCAAGGGCGTGATCGAAGGGCAAGGCAAGGCAGTCTATGCCAACGGCGTCACCTATGAAGGCGGCTTCAAGAATGCCAAGAACGCAGGCCAAGGTGTGATGACCTATGCCGATGGTTACCGCTATGAAGGCGATTGGAAGGATGGTCAGCGCGATGGCAAGGGCACCGCGACCTATCCAGATGGCACTACCTATACCGGCGATTTCAAGAACGGCCAGCGTGACGGCAAAGGCACGCTCACCATGGCCGATGGCTTCCGCTACGAAGGCAACTGGAAAGCCGGGGAAATCACCGGGCAAGGCACCGCCACCTATGCCAATGGCGATACCTATGAAGGCAACTTCGTCAAAGGCAAGCGGCAAGGCAACGGCACGATGATCTATGCCGATGGCGCGCAGGAAAGCGGCACTTGGGAAAACGGCGCGCTGAAGCAGGAATAAGCTGCGGTCAGGACGCGCTTGGCGAAAGCTGCTTCCCTTACCTTTGCCCTCCTATGATGCATTTCAGCGGGCGTTCCCGCACCGAATTGCATCCCCCCACGGCTTCTGTATCGTGCCCGCGGACAGCACAAAAGGACCGCAGGCCATGGCATTCTCCTATACCGCCCATCTTTCCAAAGCCGCCGCCGCACAGGCGGCACCGTTTGCCGGTTTGCCGCCGTTTCATTTCGTTGGTGGCAATATCGACGAACCGACCGTCCCGGCCAAAGCCCTTGCCGACGCGGTGGCCAAGGTGCTGCGCACCGAGGCACACGCGATGGGCAAATACGGCATGAATTCCGGCCCGCAAGGCTATCTGCCACTGCGTGAAGAGATTACCCGCATCCTTGCCCGTCGCTGCGCCATGCAGGTTGACCCAAGTGAAATCCTTGTCACCTCCGGGTCGTTGCAAGCCATGGATCTGGTCAACAAGGCACTGCTTGACGCGGGCGATGTGGTGCTTTTGGAAGACGCCAACTATTCCGGCGCCATTGCCAAGCTGCGCGCGCTCAAGGTTGAGCCTTACCCGATTGCGCTTGATCAGCACGGAATGCGCCTGGACGCGCTGGAAGCGGCGCTTGCCCGCCTCACCAAGGAAGGCCGTAAACCCAAATTCATCTATACCATTCCCACCATACAGAACCCTACCGGCTCGATCATGCCCAAGGCACGCCGCCTTGAAATGCTGGCCCTGTCCGAAAAATATGACGTGCCTATCTTTGAGGATGATTGCTACTCCGATCTGGTGTTTTCGGGCACCCGTCCGCCCGCCATTCACGCGCTCGACACCCAAGGGCGGGTGATCTATTGCGCCACCTTCTCCAAGACCATCGCGCCCGCGTTACGGGTAGGTTATCTGGTGGCCCCATGGCCGTTGATGGGCCATATCCTGCCGCTCAAGACTGATGCCGGGTCGGGCGCGCTCGAACAGATGGTGCTGGCCGAATTTCTGCCCGCGCATTTCGCTGCACATGTCAGCGCCCTGTTGCCGATGCTCGAAGAAAAGGCCGATGCGCTTTGCACGGCCCTTGATGAACATTTCGGCGCGGCGGCGGATTACACCCGCCCGGTTGGCGGTATTTACCTCTGGGTCACGCTGCCCGCCGAGGTTGATACCGGCCGGCTAAACCAAGCCGCGCTCAAACACGGGGTCGAGATCAACCCCGGCTCCGGCTGGAGCGTCAACGGCGACCAGAATACCCACCGGATGCGGCTTTGCTTCGGCCATCCCTCGCTTGAAACAATCCGCGACGGCGTCGCCAAACTGGCCGACATTTGTTTCGACGAATTCGGCCTGCCCCGGCGCAGCGGCAATACCGAACGCGGCTGACGCGGGGCGGCGCTTCAGGCGCAATATTTCCGCAACCGATAACATGCTTGACATGTAACAACCGTTACATAATGTTCGTGCCATGCAAAACATGTCGTGGCTTCTTCTGACTTACAAGGTGCCGCCGGAACCGGCGGCCAAGCGGGTTTCGCTCTGGCGCAAGCTCAAGGGCATGGGGGCGATCTATCTGCAAAACGGGGTCTGCTTGCTGCCCCGGACAGACGATCATATCCGCCGCCTCAAGATGCTGGAAAACGATATTGCCGAAGCAAAGGGCGACGCGGTGATTCTCGAAACCGCCCCGCTCGACCTGGCGCAAGAGGCCAAGGTGCTCAGCCGGTTCAAGGCCGAACGTGACGACGCTTACGAGGAATTCATCGACAAATGCGATGATTTTGAACGCGACGTGGCCAAGGAAGTCACCGCCAACCACTTCACCTATGCCGAGCTTGAAGAAAACGATGTTGATCTGAAAAAACTGCAAGGCTGGTTGGCCAAGATTCAAAAGCTCGATTTCTACGGCGCCGACCGCGCCGATGAAGCGAAAAAGCGGCTAAAGGGCTGTGCATCGGTGCTCGATGCCTATGCCAGACAGGTGTTCGATGCCCATGACGAGAACAAGTAACCCTATCCAAATGGCGCGCCGCGCCGCGCACCCGCCCCTGCCCGCGAGGCCACGCCATGCTTGACTGGGCCAACGCCGCCCCCGCAATCGGATCTGCCTTCGCCGCCTCTATGGTGGAAGTGGTCGAGGCGTTCACCATCATCCTCGCGGTGGCAAGCCTGCGCGGCTGGCGCCCGGCCATCATCGGCACCATGGCCGCGCTTGCGGTGCTGGCGGCCCTTATCCTCACGCTTGGGCCACTTCTGGGGTTGGTGCCGCTTCATCTGCTGCAACTTATCATCGGCGTGCTTTTGTTGCTGTTTGGTATCGGCTGGCTGCGCAAGGCCGCCCTGCGCACCGCAGGCGTGATCGCCCTGCACGATGAGGCGGCTATTTTTGCCCGCCAAACCGCGCAACTGTCCACCAGCGCCCCGCACGGCACCACGCTCGACTGGATTGCCGGGCTTGCCGCGTTCAAAGCGGTCCTGCTCGAAGGGTTGGAGGTGGTCTTTATCGTCATCGCCGTGGGCGCCGGGCGCGGGTTACTTATCCCCGCAGCACTCGGGGCCGCCGCCGCCTGCGCGGTGGTGCTGCTGATCGGGGTGGCCCTGCGCAAACCTCTGACCCGCGTGCCGGAAAACACGCTCAAATTCGGCGTTGGCGTCATGCTTGCGGCATTTGGCGTGTTCTGGACCGGCGAAGGGCTTGGCCTCGCGTGGCCCGGTGGCGATCTGGCGCTTTTGGGTTTCGTGGCAGTGTTCCTCGCCGCCGGTCTTGCCGCCGCAGCGCTCGCCCGGTCAACCACAGGAAGGGCCACGTCATGAGCATCCTGCGCGCCGTTCTGGCTGGGCTTTGGTCAATGTTTGTGGCCGATGCGCGGCTCTCGTTGGCGATCTTCGTGCTTGTCGCACTCTGCTTCACGCTGGCCGCCACCAGCCCGATTGCCACCGGGTTTCTGCTTGCCCTTGGGGCACCCGCGATCCTGATTGCCGCCGTGTGGCTTGCGGCGCGCAAATAGCCGCCATTAACCGTCCGCGCGCCGCCCACAGACCCGTTACTGCAATTTTTCGCTTTCCTTCCCCCCAAGCCCGCCTATAGACTTCGCGCCATGAACACCACGCGCCATATCTTTTGCATCTCCGCACGCCATACCCCGCGTGCCCTTGGCGCTGGCCTGCTCCTTCTCCTTAGCCGCCTCTGAGCGTGCCTCCCCGGCGCGACCGCTCAGAGGATTTGCACCGCGCCATGAGAGGCCGCAAAACGGCTCAGGAAACCAAATCAAAGAGACCAGACATGACCGATAAGACCTCACAAGACCGCGTCTTGATTTTTGACACGACTCTGCGCGACGGCGAACAATCTCCCGGCGCCACCATGACCCATGACGAGAAGCTGGAGATTGCCGAAATGCTCGACGATATGGGCGTCGACATCATCGAAGCAGGCTTCCCGATCGCCTCCGAAGGCGATTTCCGCGCGGTGCGCGACATCGCCAAACGCTCCAAGGAGGCGGTGATCTGCGGGCTGGCGCGCGCCAGCATCAAGGATATCGACCGTGCATGGGAGGCCGTGAAACACGCCAATCATCCGCGCATTCACACCTTCATCGGCACCTCACCGCTGCACCGTCAGATTCCCAATCTGACGATGGACGAAATGGCCGAGCGGATTCATGACACCGTGACCCATGCGCGCAATCTTTGCGACAACGTGCAATGGTCGCCGATGGACGCCACCCGCACCGAATGGGATTACCTCAAACGCGTGGTTGAAATTGCCATCAAGGCCGGGGCCGATACGATCAACATCCCCGACACCGTGGGCTATACCGCGCCCGAGGAAAGCGCCGATCTCATTCGCCGCCTAATTGCCGATGTGCCCGGCGCCGATGAGGTGATCTTCGCCACCCATTGCCATAATGATCTCGGCATGGCCACCGCCAACGCGCTGGCCGCCGTGGCCGGTGGTGCGCGCCAGATCGAATGCACGATCAACGGCTTGGGTGAACGCGCCGGGAATACCGCGCTGGAAGAGGTCGTTATGGCGCTCAAGACCCGACATGACATTCTGCCGTGGAACACCCGCGTCGATACGACCAAGATCATGGCCATCTCGCGCCGTGTGGCCACCGTGTCGGGCTTTGCGGTGCAGTTCAACAAGGCCATCGTCGGCAAGAACGCCTTTGCCCACGAATCCGGCATCCATCAGGACGGGATGCTCAAGAACCCCGAGAATTTCGAGATCATGCGCCCCGAGGATGTCGGCCTCTCGGAATCCAATCTGGTGATGGGCAAACATTCCGGCCGCGCCGCCCTGCGCGACAAGCTGCACCAGTTGGGCTATGATCTGGCCGATAATCAGCTCAAAGACGTATTCGTGCGGTTCAAGGATCTCGCCGACCGCAAGAAAGAGGTCTATGACGACGACCTGATCGCGCTGATGCGGGTGACCGAGGATGCCGAAAACGATCATCTGGTGCTGAAATCGCTGTCGGTCAGTTGCGGCACTGGCGGCCCGGCAGAAGCCACCATCATCATGGATGTGGACGGCACAGAGAAAACTGCCACGACGCAGGGTGATGGCCCGGTTGACGCCAGCTTCCGCGCGGTGCGCGCGGTGCATCCGTCAAAATCGCATCTTCAGCTTTATCAGGTCCACGCCGTGACCGAAGGCACCGATGCACAGGCCACCGTTTCGGTCCGGCTTGAGGAGGGCGGCAACATCGCCACCGGCCAATCCGCCGATACCGATACAGTTGTCGCCTCGACCAAGGCCTATGTCCACGCGCTCAACCGCCTGATGGTGCGGCGCGGCAAATTGGGCGAGGATATGAAGGAAATCAGCTACAAGGACGTCGGCTGAGGCAACCGGCGCTTCCCGGCGCCGGTCCATCACGCAACAGCCGTGCCAGCGCCGGACCGGGGGCCGGCGCACCACCACTGTTCGGCCGCACTTTATGGCAGCCAAGCACGTCTTCCATCCGAGCAATACACCTACACAAACCAAAGCGCCGGACCATGGGGCGGTCCGGCGCTGGCACGGCGGGCCTGCGGCCCTCGATTCCGTGCTCCCCTTCAAACCAACGGGATCGGCCGGTTGTTGATTTTCACGATCACGAACCCCACCACCACGCAGATCGGGATCGCCAGCAGCGTCAGTTCTGTCGGTGCAAGCCCGGTCAGCGGCTCCAGCGTCATCAACACCAGCGCATGAACGAAATAGATTGCCGCCGACATCGGCGCCATCCACCACGCCGCCCGCCTCAGCTTCAGCGTCATCAGCCAAGCAAACAGAAGCGGCGCGGCCAGAAAATGCGACAGGCATATCTCGAACACCGCATCATGCGGAAAGGCGATATATTTGACCCATATTTCCAGCGCCATCAACGCCAGAACCCCCGCGACAATCGGCCACCGCAACAGACCCTGCACGCTTTCCAACACCCCATCACGCGCCATCACATGCCCCAGCGCGAGAAACGGAAACCCATAGAACAGGAAATTGCGCGGCAGCGCATAAAGCGCGTTGTGATGCGCGACCGTCTCAAAATTCACAGTCATATCAATGAAATACTGCACAACGCCGCCTGCCGCGTAAAGCGCGACAGCCATGATCAACAAGGCCCGCGTTGACCACCCCTAAGCCGGTAAAGCATCAACCCGCCGCCCAGAAGCGCCGGCATGAACCAAAGATGCCCGGCCCCGAAGAAATACCAGAACGCCGCCTTTTCCGGTGAAAACGTCCCCCACGGCATCCAGACACCGATGTAAACTGTGCTCCAGATCAAGTGCAGCGCCAACACGTGGCGCGCCCAGCGCCAAATCCCGCGCTTGACCTGCACGGCAAAGAAAAACCCTGAAATCATCAGGAAGATCGGCATGATCAACCGCGCCCATCCCCCGACATACGTCGCGAAATAAAGCGGGTAGCTGACATCCTCAAACAGCCGCCCATGCGCACCAATCACCAGAAGCGCCATGACAAAACGCGCCACATCCAGCGCCGCAACCCGCCCGGCGCTCGCCGCCACCGGGTGCGCCCCGGTGAACCCAGATGGTGATATCGTGGTCGAATCCGTCATGCCTAAGGCTGATCATCCCTGGCTTTTGTTCCATCCCCCGCTTTCTATTACGCTAAAATCACTGCAATCGGGATGAGTTTTTTGGGAAATTCACCGTTTCCAACTGGAAAATCCCGCCACGCCCCGGCGCCGCGCGGTATCAAAATACCGTTACGACGCGCCACAACGGCGCCCCGCCCACGGCGCACAAGCCCGCACACCACCGCAACGCCGCCATGGCGGCAGCTTCATGCCGACATGATCGGGAATGCCCCTTTCGCTATTCTTTGCCCGCGCCTATATAGAGGCCGCCCGCGTTCGGCCCTGCCGAGTCGCGGGCGCTTCGAATTAAGCCAAGAGGTTTGCCCGTCACATGTCGATCTTCGATAAAATGCCCGGCTTGTTTGCGTCCGATATGGCGATCGACCTTGGCACCGCAAATACACTGGTTTACGTCAAGGGAAAGGGCGTAATCCTCTCGGAACCCTCGGTTGTCGCCTATCACGTCAAGGATGGCGTGAAGAAGGTGCTCGCGGTCGGCGAGGATGCCAAGCTCATGCTCGGCCGCACCCCCGGCAGCATAGAGGCGATCCGCCCGATGCGCGAAGGCGTGATTGCCGATTTCGACACTGCCGAAGAAATGATCAAGCACTTCATCCGCAAGGTTCACAAGCGCTCGACCTTCTACAAACCAAAAGTCATCGTCTGTGTGCCGCATGGCGCCACGCCGGTTGAAAAGCGCGCTATCCGGTCTTCGGTGCTGGCCGCAGGCGCACGCCGTGCCGGTCTTATCTCTGAACCGATTGCAGCGGCCATCGGTGCCGGAATGCCGATCACCGATCCCACCGGCAACATGGTCGTCGATATCGGCGGCGGCACCACCGAAGTTGCCGTGCTTAGCCTTGGCGATATTGTCTATGCCCGCTCTGTGCGCGTCGGCGGCGACCGGATGGACGAAGCTATCATCTCTTATCTGCGCCGTCAGCAAAACCTGCTGGTAGGTGAACAAACGGCGGAGCGGATCAAGACCTCCATCGGCACGGCGCGTATGCCCGATGATGGCCGTGGCCAGTCGATGCAAATCCGCGGCCGCGACCTTTTGACCGGCGTGCCCAAGGAAACCGAGATCAGCCAGGCCCAGGTTGCCGAGGCCCTGTCCGAGACGGTTCAACAAATCTGCGAAGCGGTGATGACCGCGCTGGAAACAACGCCGCCAGACCTTTCCGCCGATATCGTTGATCGCGGCGTGATGCTGACCGGCGGCGGCGCGCTTCTGGGCGAGCTTGACCTCGCGCTGCGCGAACAAACCGGCCTTGCCGTTTCAATCGCAGACGAAAGCCTGAACTGTGTTGCGCTTGGCACCGGCAAGGCGCTGGAATTTGAGAAACAACTAAAACACGCGATTGATTACGACAGTTGACCGGCACATTGACAGGCGGCTTCGTGGTGCGCGGTGTCCGGCCATCGTCCCAATCGGACCAACGGGCGCGGCCCGTTTCACGTCAACGAACTCGTGACTCGTTTCCCACTCAACCTTGAACATCTGTCATGATATAGACGCTCCATGCCGCGTGACCGTTCCACAGCCGATACCTACACCACCCCGCTCAAGCGGCTGTTGGCGGTGTTGCTGGTCATCTCACTTGTAGGGCTGTTCCTGCTCTGGCGAATCGACAGCCCTCGCGTGGAACGCTTCCGCGCCCATGTTGTTGACCGCGTCTTGCCCAATTTCGAATGGGCCATGGCCCCGGTGACCGGCACCATCAACCTGGTCCGCGATTTTCAAAGCTATCGCCGCCTGCACGATCAGAATCAGGAACTGAAGCGCGAGCTTCAGCAGATGAAGAAGTGGAAGGAAGCCGCCGTTCAGCTTGGTCAGGAAAACGCCCGGTTGCTCGATCTCAACAAGGTCCGGCTTGACCCGCGCCTTACCTTTATCACCGGCGTAGTGATGGCCGACAGCGGCTCTCCCTTCCGGCAATCGGTGGTGCTTAACGTGGGCGCGCGCGATGGCATTCTCAACGGCTGGGCGGCGATGGACGGGCTTGGCCTTGTCGGGCGCATTTCCGGTGTCGGCGAAAGGACATCGCGCGTGCTTTTGCTTACCGATGCGGCGTCACGCATTCCCGTCACCATTCAACCCTCCGGCCAACCGGCCATTCTGGCCGGTGACAACACCCTCGCCCCGGCGCTCGATTTCATCGAGAACCCCGATCTCGTCCGCCCCGGCGACCGGGTGATCAGCTCGGGCGATGGCGGCGTGTTCCCGCCGGGGCTTCTGGTCGGGCAGGTCGCCACCGATCCGGGCGGGCGCTCTCGGGTCCGGCTGTCGGCGGATTACGAACGGCTAGAATTCCTGCGCGTGCTGCGCCACCACGGCCACAAAACGATCAACGATCCCGGCGCAATGGTGCTACCGCCAAACGCCCCCGATCACCCTGCCGAGACGGCACAGACCCAAGGTGACAGCAATGGATGAGATTTCCATCATCCGGCTCTGGCTCGCGCGTGCGGGCTTTGTCGCCCTCGTGCTGGCGCTGCTGTTCTTCCGGCTGCTGCCGCTGGAAACGTCGCCGCACCACTGGGCCGGGCCGGATCTGGTGCTGAGCTTCCTTTTCGCATGGGGCTGCGCCGCCCGGAATATACCCCGATCATGCTTTGCGCCGCATTACTGCTGCTCTGTGACCTGCTGCTCGGCCGCGCGCCGGGGCTTTATTCGGCGCTGGCGCTGATGGCGCTGCTGAACCTGCGCTCGCGCGCCAACCAACTGCGCGGAATGCCGTTTGGCGTTGAATGGATCACTGTCAGCGCCGCCCTCGGCTTCGTGCTTCTTGGCCAATGGCTGATCCTCGGGTTGACGCTGGTTGATCAGCCCTCGATCTCGCTCGTGCTGATACAACTTGTGGCCTCTGTCGCGCTTTACCCGCTTACCGCCCTGACCACCCGCTATGTCTTCGGCCTGCGCCCCATCGGGCTGGGCGAAGTCAACGCGCTTGGCCAACGGCAATAGAGAAGGACCGCCCGCAATGCGCCGTTCCCCCGTGAAAGTATCCAGTCACACCGCACCATCACCCGGCGCGGGCTGTTGCTTGGTGGTGTCATGGGCGGGGCCGCAGGCGGGCTGGCCCTCAGAATGCACTTCCTTCAGGTCGATGAAGCCGATCAATTCCGCTATCTGGCCGAAGAAAACCGTATCAACATCCGCCTCATCCCCCCGGCACGCGGCGAGATTTTCGACCGCACCGGGCGGATCGTCGCACGCAACGTGCCCTCCTACCGCATCACCATCACCCGCGAGGATGCAGGTGACGTCGAAGCGGTGATTGCGGATCTTTCCAAGCTGATCGAACTCAACCCCGAAGAGATCGAAGACGCCTTGCAAGAAATGAAAAAGCATCGCGGCGACACCCCCGTTACCATCGCCGATCGCGTCACTTGGGACGAACTCTCGCGCGTTGCCGTGAATGCCCCCGCCCTGCCCGGCATCTCGCCCGAGGTCGGCCTGACACGCACCTACCCGCTGGCCAATGATTTCACCCATGTCATCGGTTATGTCGGCCCGGTCTCGGATTACGATCTCTCGAAAATCAAGAACCCTGATCAACTCCTGCTGCTGCCGCGTTTCCAAATCGGCAAGATTGGCGTCGAAGCCCGCGAGGAAAACTTACTGCGCGGCACCGCCGGGATCAAGCGGGTTGAGGTCAACGCCTCCGGGCGCGTGATGCGTGAACTCGACCGCAAGGAAGGAGAGGCGGGCAAGGATCTCCAACTCTCCATCGACCACATGCTGCAAAACTACGTGCAGGCGCGGCTGGGCGATGAAAGCGCCGCCGCCGTGGTGGTCGATTGCGAAAAGGGAGATCTCCTTGCGGTGGCCTCCGCACCGGCCTTCGATCCCAACCTTTTCGTCAATGGTATTTCGTCCACCGATTACAACGCGCTTTTGGAAAACGATCACCGCCCGCTGGTGGCTAAATCCGTGCAAGGGCTCTACCCGCCCGGCTCCACCTTCAAGCTGGTCACCGCACTGGCCGCTCTTGAGGCCGAGGTGATCGGCCCGGAAGACACCTTCAATTGCAAGGGCTACCTCGAAGTTCATGGCTCCCGTTTTCACTGCTGGAAACGCGCGGGCCACGGCAACGTCAACCTGAACCGCTCACTGCGCGAAAGCTGCGACGTGTTCTATTACGAACTCGCCCTGCAAACCGGGATCGAGAACATCTCCGCCATGGCCCGCCGTCTCGGGCTGGGCCAACGGTTTGACATCCCGATGTCGTCCGTCGCCGCCGGTGTCGCCCCCACGAAAGCCTGGAAGCTGGCGTCCAAGGGTGCCGAATGGGTGATCGGAGACAGCGTCAACGCGGCCATCGGGCAAGGCTTCGTGCTGGCCTCACCGATGCAGCTTGCAGTCATGGCCGCGCGCATCGCCACTGGCCGGGCAATCACCCCGCGCCTGCTCAAATCAATTGACGGGGTTGAACAACCCGCCACCAGTGATGCATCCCTTGGCCTGAACGAAAACCACCTGCGTGCCGTCCGCAAGGGCATGTTTGACGTGTCGAACTCGCCGCGCGGCACCGCCTTTCGCTCGCGGATCACCGCCGAGGATTTCTCGCATGGCTGGCAAGACCGGAACTTCGCAGGTCCGTCGCATCACGCAGGCCGAACGCCGCCGCGGCGTAACCCGCAACGCCGATCTGCCATGGGAACGGCGCGACCACGCGCTGTTCGTCGATTTCGCCCCCACAGACAATCCGAAATTTGCCGTGGCCGTGGTGGTCGAACATGGCGGCGGCGGCTCCAGCGTGGCCGCCCCCATCGCGCGCGACATTACGCTTCAGGCGCTCTATGGCGAAGACCCGCCGCTGTCCGCCTACCCGGCACGTGATCGCGGCCGCATCCGCGCCCAGCAAAAACGCCTGCGCGCCCTGCGCCCGCCCGAAGGCGGCAAAAGGCCCGAACGCGTATGAGCTATCTCGAACATACCGTAAAATATGTTCCCACCGGCCTGCGCAAGGTGCTCTATATCAACTGGGCCGTGGTGCTTTTGCTCTGCGCCGTCGCGGCGTTCGGCTTCTTGATGCTCTATTCCGTTGCCGGTGGCTCCTACCAACCATGGGCAGAACCACAGATAAAACGCTTTGCCCTTGGCATCGTTTTGATGCTGGGTATCGGCATGGTGCCGACCTGGTTTTGGCGCAATATCGCCCTGCTGGTCTATCTCGGCACATTCGCGCTCTTGCTGCTGGTTGAAATCATGGGCGATGTCGGCATGGGTGCTCAGCGCTGGATTGATTTCGGCGTGATCCGCCTGCAACCATCCGAATTGATGAAAATCGCCCTCGTCATGCTGCTTGCCGCTTATTACGACTGGCTGCCGATGAACAAGGTTTCGCATCCCGTCTGGGTCGCGCTCCCTGCCGCGATCATCCTCATTCCCACTGCGCTGGTGCTTAAACAACCCGACCTCGGCACCGCGATCCTGCTGCTTCTGGGTGGCGGGGCGGTGATGTTCATCGCCGGCGTCCACTGGGCCTATTTCGCCTCCGTCATCGGCGCGGGCATCGGCGTCATAGTCGCGGTGTTCCAATCGCGCGGCACCGCTTGGCAATTGCTCAATGATTACCAATATCGTCGGATCGACATCTTTCTAAACCCCTCCGCCGACCCGCTGGGCGACGGCTATCACATCACCCAGTCGAAAATCGCCCTCGGCTCCGGCGGTTGGACCGGACGCGGCTTCATGCAGGGCACGCAATCGCGGCTCAACTTCCTGCCCGAAAAGCACACCGATTTCATCTTCACCACCCTGGCCGAGGAATTCGGCTTCATCGGCGCAATCACCCTGCTCGTCCTCTATGCGCTCATCATCATCTTTTGCATCCACTCGGCACTGACAAACACCAACCGTTTCGCCTCCCTGCTGACGCTCGGCATCGCCGCGACCTTCTTCTTGTTCTTCGCCGTCAACATGTCGATGGTCATGGGGCTTTTGCCGGTGGTCGGCGTGCCCCTGCCACTGGTCAGCTATGGCGGCTCGGCCATGCTGGTGCTGATGGTCGCCTTCGGGCTGGTGCAATCGGCGCATGTCCACAAACCACGCTGAACACCCCCGGCTTCATTTTGCCAAAAATATCCCCGCCGGAGGCACCCATCACCGACCACCGTGCGCCGAATTAGTCAATTCTTCCCTAACAGATTCCGCAGTGCGGCAGCATACGGGGCGCCAGCCTGCCCGCCATACGTGGCGCAGACACCTCTACTTTCTGCACTGCGGCGGTGTTAACCATCCCGAACGATGGGTTGAAACTCGCGCCGCGCCGCGCCACCCTCCCCTTCGAAACGACCTTGGAGCGAGACCCTAAATGCCCATCAACATCCTCTTCGCCGCCCGTCCGGACCGCTGGGATTACTATCGCAAAGCCCTCACCTGCGCCCTTGATGAAACCGGCCTAAGCTATTCTCTTTCCATGGATATTCCGCCTGACGAGGTCGATTACATTGTCTATGCCTCAAATTCTCCGGTGCAGGATTTCACCCCCTTCACCCGCGCCAAAGCAGTGCTCAACCTCTGGGCCGGGGTCGAGAAGATCGTCACCAATCCGACCCTGAAAATCCCGCTCACCCGCATGGTTGGCGGCGGGCTGGCCGAAGGCATGGTGGATTGGGTCACCGGTCACACGTTCCGGCATCACCTCGGCATGGATACCGACATCCTAAACCCTTCACATCGTTGGGAATATCACATCCCGCCGATCGCCGCAGAGCGCCCCGTCACCATTCTCGGCATGGGCGAGCTGGGCAGCGCCTGCGGCACCGCGCTGGCCCGGCATGGTTTCCCCGTTACCGGCTGGGCGCGCCGCCCGAAAAGCCTGCCGGGCATCACCTGTCACCACGGCGACTCTGGCCTGACCGATGCGCTAAAAGGAGCACAGATCGTGGTTCTTCTGCTGCCCGGCACACCCGCCACCGAGAACGTGATCAACGCACAAACGCTGGCCCTGCTTGCCCCCGGCGCCTTCATCATCAACCCCGGTCGTGGCACCCTGATTGATGACGACGCCCTGATTGCAGCACTTGACTCTGGTCAGCTAAGCCACGCCACGCTCGACGTTTTTCGCGTTGAACCACTGCCGCAGGATCATCCGTTCTGGGCGCATCCCAAAATCACTGTCACGCCACATATTGCGTCCGAAACCCGCCCCGGGCCTGCCGCACGCGTGATCGCTGAAAACGTCCTGCGCGGGGAGCGCGGAGAGCCATTTTTGCATGTCGTCGATCGCAGCGCCGGTTATTGACGCGCGCGCCCGACCACGGCGTTAACCAAATCTTTGCCACACTCTGCCAAGCTTGGTCTTACCGCAGCTTCGGCGGGTTGGCCGCATCCATCCCCGGCGCGGTTGGCCCGCCCGTCGCGGCCAAATCCGGCCCCGGCAGGTCAAACCGCAGCCCGACACGGGCCAAACGCTCTGCCATCGCGCTATCCGGCGCGAAAAACCCGACGTCGAGCGTCTCTGCCTCGGCGCCGGAAAACACCAGCGCCTCGTTCACCGCCTTGGCCAGCGCGCCCTCTGCCCCCGGTGCCGCCCCGATCAACCCCAGCAGATGCGCCTCGTGGCCATCGTCATATTGCACCTGAACCAACGCTGCCATTTTTGCCAGCCCACCCGCCTGCGCCAACTTGCCATCAAGCGCGGCCAATACCGGTTCGGGCAGGCGCGGTGGTCTCATTTCACGCACCATGCCCTCGGCCTCTTTCGGGGCCGGGGTCAGCGTTTCACCCAACCAATTCAGCGCCTCCGGCGGCAGTAGGATGGACGACGGCGCCACCTCGGGGTTGAGCGCCATACCAATCCCCTGCCCGGTCAGCATATGAACCAATGCCCGCCCGGACAAACCTGCGTAAGGCGCTGGCTTGCCAACAAATTCCGCCATCCGTTCTTGCCGGTCAAAGGCCAGAAGATAGCGCCCGCCGTCCAGCTCGAACAGCTCCGGCTCAAGCTGATCGCCCGCAGCCTCCCGAGACAGCAAAACGAACAGCTCACTATCCGCCACCCGCTCGTAGAACCGCAAACGTGCGGCGGGATCGTCCGGTGCCGCCTGCATCGCCGCATGCGCGAGATCAAGCAATGTCTGCGTCATTTTTGCAGGCTCCTTTGCACAGCTACACGCAGTTCCGGCAGCAACTCAGCCTCGAACCACGGGTTTTTCTTCAGCCATGCGGTATTGCGCCATGATGGGTGCGGCAAGGGGAAAACCTGCGGCGCATGGGCGCGCCAGTTCTGCACCCTTGCGGTGACACCCTCGCGCCCGCCCATGTGCCAACGCTGTGCATAGCCGCCGATCACCAGCGTCAGCCGCACCTCGCCCAGCGCCTTTATCACCCGGCTGCGCCATGTCTGCGCGCAAATCTTCGGCGGCGGCAGGTCGCTGCCTTTTGCGTCATAGCCCGGAAAGCAGAACGCCATGGGAATAATTGCGCAACACTTCGGGTCATAGAATGTCTCGCGGTCCACACTCATCCAGTCACGCAACCTGTCACCTGACGGATCGTTGAACGGAATCCCGGTCTCATGCACCCGCAGCCCCGGTGCCTGCCCGGCGATCAAAATGCGCGCGTCCTTGGCCATCCGGATCACCGGGCGCGGTTCATGCGCCGTGGCCGTGGCGGCGAACCGCTCGGCGCAGATGCGGCAGGCTTCAATGTCTCGGATGAGCTTCTTCATGCCGACTTCTTACCGCGCCCTCGCGGCAAACCCAATCTCCCGACTTCATTTCGACAACTCTCGAAATAACCCTCGACAAAGAGTATTCCGTTCTATATTTCGAGAATCATGAAAATGAATGATGCCCCCTTCCCCGATCTCACCCTTGCCGCCTCGCGCTTCGCGGCACTCGGCTCCGAACAACGCCTGACGGTGTTGAGCACGCTGGTGCGCGCTGGCCCCGATGGCCTCACTATCGGTGATCTTGGCAACCGCAGCGGCGTGACCGGCTCCACCCTCACCCATCACATGAAAATCCTCGCCAGCGCCGGTCTGGTCACGCAGGCGCGTCAGGGGCGACAGATCATCTGCGCCGCGGTCGCCTATGAAGACCTGCGCGCATTGTCCAATTTCCTGCTGCGCGAATGCTGCGCCGATGCACGCCCTCCGCTCGAAAGGCCTTGAAAATGACCGATATTTCCCAAACCATCAAACGCTTCTCGCTGACCCGGATCGAAAAGGCGTGGCTGGCGTTCATTCTCATCCTGATTGCCATTGCGGTTCTCGATCTTGCACAGCTGCAACCCACTATTCTGTTCACCATTGATTCGCTCATCCGCACAGCGCCCTTCATTCTCTTCGCGGTGCTTGCGGTCGCCTATCTCAAGGCCACCGGCGCGGAAAGCCTGCTGGCCAAGGCGTTCGAAGGGCGGGAAACCCGGATGATCCTGCTTGCCGCGCTTGCGGGCGGGTTGTCGCCGTTTTGTTCGTGCCAGGTGATTCCGTTCATCGCCGCATTGCTTGCCGTCGGCGCGCCGCTTTCGGCAGTGATGGCGTTCTGGCTTGCTTCCCCGCTGATGGACCCGGCGATGTTTTCCGTCACCGCAGGCACGCTCGGGTTTGATTTCGCCATCGCCAAAACCATCGCTGCCGTGTTGATCGGCCTGCTTGGCGGGGTTGGCACCATGGCGCTGAAATCGTCGCCCGTATTTGCCAACCCGCTGCGCGAAAAACCGCAATCGGGCGGCTGTTGCAGTGCGAAATCACCGTTTTCCGGCGCTCCCGTCTGGCGCTTCTGGACAGAGGCCGAGCGCCGCTCAACCTTCCGTGAAACCGGCATGGAGAACGGCCTCTTTCTGCTGAAATGGCTGGCGCTGGCCTATGTGCTTGAGGCGGTGATGATCCACTACGTTCCCGCCGAATTGATCGCGGGCGTTTTGGGTGGCACCGGGCTAAAGCCCATCTTGCTGGGCGCGCTTGTCGGTGCTCCTGCCTATCTCAACGGCTACGCCGCCGTGCCGCTGGTCGATGCCCTTCTGGCGCAAGGCATGGCCCCCGGTGCCGCGATGAGCTTCGTCGTCGCGGGCGGCGTAAGCTGCATTCCCGCCGCTATCGCGGTCTGGGCGTTGGTCAAGCCACGGGTCTTCGCCGCCTATTTCTTTTATGCGGTGCTGGGCGCCATCATCGCCGGGCTTGGCTGGGGCGCTTGGGTCTGAGCCGGGCACGGGGAAGGCCCGTCAAGCGGCCTTCCCACGCCCCCTCAGCTCAAAAAGTTTACCGCCAGCGTAACCCCCAACAGGATGGCGATCCACATCACCATCGCCCCGGTGGGCCACGTCTGCGCCATCCGCCCTTCCGGCCCGGTGGAATACTGGAAGCGGTTGAACACGCCCCACGCCCAGCCGGAAACCAGCCCGCTCAGGTAAGCACCGCTGGCGCGCGCCACAGCCCAGAGATAGGCCAGCGTGGCCGCCCCGGCCCGCCGGTAGGTCCAGTCGAAATCAAGATTGATGGCGCGGATCTCTGGCGGGTGGATGCCCTTGCGATATAGGAAGGCGAAGGCCAGCAGCGCAAAGCACAAAAGCTGCATCTGCCCGACCACATGCCCCATCGTATAGGGCTGAAAATCCACCTCATAGGGCAGGATCGCATAAAGCGGTTCGGGATAGACCCCGATGAAAACGCACAGGAACGCCGTGATCCCCATTGCCAGCAGCATATGAAGCGGCGCTTCCTTCGGGCGCTTGCCGCTGTCATGCGCAAAAAAGGCGAAGAACGGGATCTTGATCCCCGAATGCGACAGCACACCGGCGCTGGCGAAAACCAGTATCAGCCAGACAAACACATGATGCTGCGAGGCCGCCTGATCGAGGATAAGCGACTTGGTGACAAACCCCGAAAACAGCGGAAACGCCGAGATCGACGCAGCCCCGACCAGACAGAACACCGTCGTCAGCGGCATGGTTCGGTAAAGCCCGCCCAATTCGGAGGCTTTCGAGGTGCCGGTGCGGTGCAGCACAGCCCCCACCGACATAAACAACAGCGCCTTGTAAAGGATATGCGCAAACGCGTGCGACGCCGTTCCGTTAAGCGCCATTTCCGTGCCGATGCCGATGCCGACCACCATGAACCCCAACTGGTTGTTGAGGCTATAGGCCAGCACCCGACGCAGATCGTTCTCGATCTCGGCGAAGAAGATCGGAAACAGCGTCATGATGGCACCGATGTAAATCAGAATCTCGGTGCCCGCAAAGCCGCGCGCCAGCGCATAGACGGCGAGCTTGGTCGTAAACGCCGACAGGATCACCGTGCCCGAAACCGTGGCCGCCGGATAGCTGTCCTGCAACCAGTTATGCATAAGCGGGAAGGCGCATTTGATGCCAAAACTGATGAAAATCAGCCATGTCGCGGGGGAGCCAAGCGTCATATGCTCAAACGCGATCCCGCCGGTTTCAAGGTAATATAGCACCGCCCCCGTCACCAGAATCACGCCAGAACCGATCTGGATGATGAGATAACGCATCCCTGTATCAAACGCAGCCTTCGTGCCGCGCGCCCAGATCAGGAAGGCCGAAGCAATCGCCGTTCCCTCCCAATAGAAGAACAGCGTCAGAAGATCGCCCGCGAACACCGCCCCGATGGCCGACCCCGCATAAAGCAGCGCCGCCACAGGTTGCACCCGGTCCTTCACATGCCAAGCGTAAAGATTACCAAGGAACGCGGCGAGGCTGAAAATAAGGCCAAAGACCCGCGACAGCCGATCGACCCGCATCAATTCCAGATCGAGACCGAAAAAGGTGAGATGCCACAGCATCCCCTCGGGCAGGTTCCACACTTGCCAGCCCGCCAGCACCGGCAGGGCGAGCAAAACCAGCCGCCGCCCCATCAGTGGCAGGAACGGCACCACCAGTGCGGCAGCGATATAAAGGAAGGCGGTGGGCAAGGTCTCAAGCATCGTAATCCACCTTGTCCAACAACTCTTCTGGGTAATCCTCGGTATCGACCGCGGTATCGCCGTAATAATCCTCTGGTCGCTTGACCAACCGGCGCAGGCCCTTGGCCGCAAGGATAAGCGCCGTGAACATCACGAAGCCGTAAACGCCGAAAAAGCCGGGGATCGTCTCGAACCCGAAATGGCCATGCGGCGTGAAGGTGAAATCAAGCGCGAACAGCACCAGACACAGCGCGCCCAGCGCATAGACCAGCCGCATCGCCGAGCCGGGCTTGTCCACCCAGCCAAGCATCCGGCCCAATAGCGGAAAGGGTTTGCGGTTCTTGTCCATGCCGTCCTCCCGTTACTGCGCCACCAGCGGCATCAGGAATTCCTGAAGCGCGCCACCGTAGAAGAATATCAACAAGCAGCCCAGCGCAGTCAGCGCCGGCGGTGCCCAGACAAGCACACCCGGCTCGCCCCAGCCCTCATGGCGCTCTTCGCCTTTGAGGAACACACCCTTGCCCACCACCGGCAAAAGATAGGCCACGTTAAGCAGTGAAGAGACCATCAACACCCCGATCATCACCCAATGCTGCGTGTCCGCCGCCGCCATGATCAAGACCCACTTGCTCCATGAGCCACCCAGCGGGGGCAGCCCGATGATCGACAGCGAGCCGATGAAAAACGCCGCGAACGTGATCGGCATCGCCCGGCCAAGCCCTGTCATCTGGCTGATCTCGGTGCGATGCGTGGCGACATAGATCGACCCCGCGCACATGAAAAGCGTGATCTTGCCCAGCGCGTGCATAGCGATATGCATGCCCCCGCCAATCACCCCCATCGAGGTGGCCAGCGCCATGCCAAGCGTGATGTAGCTTAGCTGTGAAATCGTCGAATAGGCCAGCCGCGCCTTGAGGTTGTCCTTGGTCAGCGCCACGATGGAGGCCGCGATAATCGAAAACGCCGCCACCCACATCAGCCATTCGCTTGCCCCCGTCTCGGCCAGAAAGTCGATCCCGAAGATGTAAATGCCGACCTTCAGCATGGTGAACACCCCGGCCTTCACCACCGCAACCGCGTGCAAGAGGGCCGACACGGGCGTTGGCGCCACCATCGCGGCGGGCAGCCAGCGGTGAAACGGCATCAACGCCGCCTTGCCAATCCCGAAAGCATAAAGCCCAAGCAATATCGGCACCATCACGCCCGAGACATGCCCGCGCAGAATGCCGCCGAGCTGAAAATCAAGCGTCCCGGCCAATTCCCAGGTCCAGATGATCGCCACAAGCTGCAACGCGATCGACGTGCCAATCAGCACCCCAACATAGGTGCGCGCGCCCCGGATCGCCTCCGGCGTGCCCTTATGCGCCACCAGCGGATAGGTGGAGATGGTCAGAACCTCGTAAAAGATGAACAGCGTGAACATGTTGGAGGCAAAGGCAATGCCCATCACGCTGCCAATGGCCACCGAAAACGCCGAGAAGAAGCGCGCGTGGTCGCGCTCATCGTTGCCGCGCATGTAACCCACGCCGTAAAGATGCGTCAGAATCCACAGCCCGCTTGCCACGATGGCAAACAACAGGCCGAGCGGCTCCACATTGAACGCGATGTCCAGCCCCGGCATCACCGCGCCGATCACCAGTGGCTCGGTCGTGCCGTTGCCGACATTGCTCAGGATGCTCAGCACACAGAGGAACGTCGCCACCGCCGCCGCCAGCGTCAGCCCGTCACGCAGGTTGGGCCGGTTGCGCAGCACGATATTCATCACCGCCGCCAACATCGGTATGATCATGCTCATCAGGATCGCGGTATTGGTTTCCATCCCGTCCCCCTAATGCAGCATCATGCCGGCGGAACCGGCCATGAAACCCTTTGCGGCACTGGTCGCCGCCGCCATCGTCAAATCAGTGTTCAGCCCGAAATAGATGCACGATCCCGCCATAATCCAGATTGGCACCAGCATCATCAACGGCGCTTCGCGCGCCACCACATCTTTGGGCGGCGGCATCAGGTACATCGCCTCCACCATCCGCCAGACATAGATCACCGCCAGCAGCGACGACAACACGATCAGAAGCGCCACCGGCCACCAGCCCATCTCAAGCGCGCCCTGCACCAGCACCCATTTGCTGACAAATCCGGCTGTGCCCGGAACCCCGATGAGGCTCATCCCGCCGATCACCATCGCCGCCGAGGTCCACGGCATCGTCTTGCCCGCCCCTGCGATCCGGTCCATGAACGAGCCGCCATTGCGCAACACAATCGCCCCCACGCCCATGAACAACGCCGCCTTGGTGATCCCGTGGTTAAAGAGATGCACAATCGCGGCAGTCAGGCCGGTTTGGGTCAGAAACCCGATACCAAGCAGCATGTAACCGATCTGTGCAATACTCGAATAGGCCAGCAGGCGCTTCAAGTCAGTCTGGAATATCGCAATGATCGACGCCGCGAACATTGCCAAAAGCGCCAGCGGAATAATGATGAATTCCAGCGTCTTGACTTCGAAAAGATACTGCGGCTGAAAGACCGAAAACATGAACCGCAAAAGCACATAGACCGCCACTTTGGTCGAGGTGGACGCCAGAAAAGATGTCACCGCCGAGGGCGAATAGGTATAGGCGTTGGGCAGCCACAAATGCAGCGGATAGATCGCCGCTTTCAGCCCGATACCGACGATAATGAAAGCAAACGCCGCCCGCACCGTGCGGTTGCCGGTCTGATCGGCCAGCCGCTCGGCCAGATCGGCCATGTTGAGCGTGCCCGTCACCATGTAAAGCAGGCCCAGACCGATGACAAAGAACGTGGCCCCGATGGTGCCCATGATGAGGTAATCATAAGCCGCCGTCAGCGCCCGCTTGTCACGCGCCGCCCCAGAGGCAACCAGCGCGTAGGTCGCCAGCGACGATATTTCGAGGAACACGAACACGTTGAACGCGTCCCCGGTGATGGTTACGCCCAACTGTCCGGTCAGGCACAGCAGGAAAATCGCGTAGAAAAGCGTCGTATGCTGCTCCGGCACCTCGCGCGCGATGGACACCCGCGCATAGGGCATCACCACCGTGGCAATACCAGTGACAAGGAACAGCACGAAAGCATTGGCCGCGTCGATCCGGTATTCGATTCCCAAAGGCGGCGCCCAGCCGCCAAGGTGATAGGAAATCACCTCGCCGCCAATGACGCGCAAAAGCAGCAAAATGGAGATCACGAAGGCCACCGTCGTTGCCCCGTAAGCAATCGGCCAGGCCAGCCGCTTCGAGCCGATCAAGACCAGCAAGGGTGCGGCAAGGAATGGCACGAGAACCTGCAACACCGGCAACTGGTCCGCCAGTGTCAGCGCCACATGCGCCATCTGCGCGGCATGTTCGGTGCCGCCCGCTGCCATCGTCTCTGCCGCCATTACGCCCGCCCGCCCATGGTTTGCCCATGCAGGCGATTTTCTTCTGCCGCCATGGCGGTCTCCATTTCGAGAATGTCATCCTCCTCGATGGTGCCGAACTCTTCACGAATACGAACGATCAGCGCCAGCGCCAGCGCCGTGGTGGCAATCCCCACCACAATGGCAGTCAGGATCAACACGCTGGGCAGCGGGTTGGTATAAACCGTGGCCGGGTCGATCTTCATATCGACCGGGAAAATCGGTGCCGTCCCGCCATCGACCTTCCCCATCGAGATATAGAGCATGAACACTGCCGATTGAAACATGTTCAACCCGATGATTTTCTTGACGAAATTACCCTTGGCGACAACCGCGTAAAGCCCCGTCATCATCAACACGGTGAACAGCCAGTAGTTGACATGCCCGATGATGAAATCCGCCCACAGGTCCGCCATGTTCACCACCCCTCGTCGCCGATACGCCGCGGGCGGGCGGCAAAGGCATAGTAGATCGCCACCATCACCCCGGTCACGGTGATGCCCACGCCCAACTCGACAATCAGGATGCCCCAATGCTGGCCATGTTCCGGGTGGTGCGGGCTGAACGCGCCGTAATCGAGAAACCGATACCCCAACAGCATGCTGACCACGCCGGTGCCCGCATAAAGCAGCACCCCCAGCGCCACCAGCTTGTGAACCAGCCACGGCGGGAAAACCTGCTGAGCTTTGCGCAGCGAAAAGACAACCCCGTAAAGGATGAATGCCACCGCCATGATCACGCCCGCCTGAAACCCGCCGCCGGGCGAATAATCGCCATGAAACTGCACATAAAGCGCGAAAAGCATGATCGCGCCGACAAGCAGCTTGGTGATGACGCGTAGGATCAGGTGATGCTGCATCAGGCCTCTCCCTCGCTGCGCGCATGGTCTTCGCGGTCTACTTCGTCGTCCTCACGCCGCCCGCGCAGACCGGCGATCAGCATCATCACGGCGATCCCGGCGGTAAACACCACCGCCGTTTCGCCCAGCGTGTCATAACCCCGATAACTTGCCAGAATGGCGGTAACGACGTTGGGCACGCCAATCTCTTCCGGGCTTCGGCTAAGGTAGTCCGGCGCCACATGCATTGACGCGGGCGCGTTCGGATCACCGAAATTCGGCATATCAAGCGTGCCATAAAGCAGCGCCGCCCCGGTCATCGCCACCACAAACAGCGGCAACAGCGGTGAATGGCTCGACGGTTTTTCCACCCGGCTGGTCAGCGCGAGTGTGCCCAGCATCAGCACGGTGGAAATCCCCGCCCCGACCGCAGCTTCGGTAAAGGCCACGTCCACCGCATCCAGCACCACGAACAACAGCGCCGACAGCAGGCTGAAGACCCCCGCCGTCATCACCGCCGCAAACAGCCGCCGCATCCGCACAATGAAAACCGCCGTCAGCACCAGCATGGTGAACAGGGCTATATTGATGAACGTCTCCATGGCTCAGCTCACCTTCTCGTTGTGGAGCACGTCCTCAAGCAGGTCTTCGGGCAGGTTATCAAGGTTGACCTCCGGTGCCTCCGCCACCAGCCCGTCTGCGACACGCGGGCGCAAACCCGTCATCAGCGCCGCATTGGCAACCGCATGGGTGGCAGTCGGCCCGGTGATGAACAGGAAAATTCCGATGATGATCAGCTTCACGGTAATCAGCGTTGGCCCGGCTTGCAGGCACATGCCCGCCACCAGCAGGATCATCCCCGCCGAGTCCGTCACCGATGCGGCATGAAGCCGCGACCAGAAATCCGGCAGCCGCCACGCCCCGAACGCGCCGACGATCACAAAACCCGACCCGGCCACGATAAAAATCCAGCTCAACGCCTCAACGATCAGCACGCTCCAGCTCATTTCGCGTGCTCCTCTGGCGCGCGCACATCGCCGATTCCACGGTAGCGGAAATATTTCAGCGCGGCGATCGTGCCGACAAAGTTGATCAGCGCATAAAGCAGCGCAATGTCGAGAAAATCAGGCCGCCCGGTCAGAAAACCCACCACCCCGATCAGCAACACCGTATGCGTGCCAAAAAGGTTGACCGCAAGCACGCGGTCATAAAGCGTCGGCCCCTGATAAAGCCGGATCAGAACCCAGATCATCCCGATAAAAATGGCAATCGCGGCGACGGCAAACATCAGTTGATATCCTCCGTCGCACTGACCCGCCGGTCCATATCGGCCAACGCTCCATCGTCTTCGGCGCAATAGGCCAGCGCATGCACGATAAACCGCCCCGGCGCCGTCCCAACGGTAATCGTTCCCGGCGTCAGGGTGATCGAATTGGCAAACACCACCTTGCCGATATCGCTTCGCTGGGTTGCATTCACGCCGAACAGGTGTTGCCGGATCGGCATTTCCGGCGCCATGACAATCTTTGTCACCGCCCAGTTCGCTTTCGCGATCTCGCCCATAAGCCAAATCAGATAGCCGAAAAATTTCAACGGCCCAAGCGCCAGCGGCACCCGCTCCCCGTCGATTGCATCCATCCGGCGAACCACGAACATCACCAACAGCACGGAAATCGCGCCAAATCCGACAATCATCGGCTTGTAAATCCCCGAAAGCAGCAGCCAAAGCGCAAAAAGCACAATGATCGACCCGATGATCTTCAAAGATTTGCCCCCGCTTGTCCCCCGGAGAGCCATTATGGCACACTTTTCGCGCATGCCTGCACCGGCCCTATCTGACTTCGTTAGCTAACTTCAAGACGTCCGAATTACAACCTTCACGGCGCTCTTTTCGCCTTGAACGCGTTCGCCTGCGACAGATTGTGTCGAAAGGCCCATGCAGCCATTTTTTCCACGCAGAGCCATATTTTTGCCGTATGATGTTGTAATATTGCGTCTTCATCGCCCATAACAAAATCGGCTATGGCCAACAGAGCCTTAACCAAACCCCGCTAAGAGGGTCAAAAGAGCAGGACCGGAGCAAGGAATGCTCGAGTTTGAAAATGTCAGCAAGTCCTTCTGGACCGGCACGCAGCGCAAGGTGATCCTTGATCGCGTGTCGTTCAGGGTCGAGATTGGCCGCTCGATGGGCGTTCTCGCGCCCAATGGCACTGGCAAAACCACGCTGATCAACATGATGGCGGGGCTCGAAAAACCCGATGAGGGCGAAATCCGCCGCGGTTGCCGCATCTCCTTTCCGTTGGGGTTCATGGGCGGAGTTGTCTCGAAACATTCCGCCGTTGAAAATTCGCGCTATATCGCACGGCTCTACGGTCTCGACCCCGATTATGTGGAGGCATATTGCCGTTGGCTCTGCGGGCTGGGCGAGTATTTCGATCAACCGCTCGGCACCTATTCCGCCGGGATGCGTTCTCGATTTTCCTTCGCGCTTCTGCTGGCGCTCGACTTTGATATGTATCTGATCGACGAAGGCATGCCCGGCTCCACCGATGTGGAGTTCAACAAGAAGGCTGGCGACATCTTGCGTGAAAGGTTACGCACCACCACCGTGATCATTGTATCTCATAGCCCACAGGTGCTCGAACAATTCGCCACCTCTGCGGCGGTTCTGATGAATGGCCAGCTTTATCAGTTCGATAGCTTGGAAGAAGCGAGAACAGCTCTATGACTACCAAACCCAAGGCTAGAAAATTCCGCATCCGCCGCACCGCGCCCGGCACCGATGGCACAGCGGCACCTGCCGCCGCGCCTGCGAATACCGCACGGCGACCAGACGGACCGGATGCCGCGACGCAGCCGCCCTCGGGCACGCAACAACCGGCGCAGGCCAATCCAGCACAGGCACATCCCGCGCAAGGCGGTCCGGCGCAAGCGCCGCGTGGCACCGCCCCACAGCAAGCCGCTCAGCCGCACCCCGGCAATATCGCCTCGGCGCGTGAAACTCAGGCCGAAACCGATATTGACGCAATTCGACGCGAAGGTCTTACCGGGCGGCAATTGCGCATGGCGCGGCGCGTGGCACAAAAACACGGCCTTGCCCCGATTTCCGATTTCGACGCCGTGCGCCAGTTGCGGGTGCGCGGCATTGATCCGTTTCAGCGCGCCAATATGCTCGAACTCGTCGTTCCCGGGGAGGACGGCAAAGGCGGCAGTGGCGGCAAGGGCGGACTGCCCGTCGATACCGGCGGCCAACCGCCCGATACGGGCCGTGTTCAGCTTCCGCAAACCGTGCAGGCAGACAAACAAACACTGCCCTCAACCGAAACGGTTTCCCCGGCGCAGCGCCGTCAGGCGGAAATCACGGAAATTCAGCGCGACATCGCGCGCCGCCGTCGCCGCAAACTGGCGCTGCTCTTCACCCGGCTCTCGGCTTTCGTGTTCATCCCGACCATCCTTGCCGGCTACTACTATTTCGTCATGGCAACGCCAATGTATGCCACGAATACCCAGTTCCTGATCCTCGCCGCCGATGGCGGAGGCAGCGGCCTGCGTGGTCTTTTGCCCTCGCAATATGCCACCTCGCAGGACAGTATCGCGGTGCAATCCTATCTTCAGTCGAAAGACGCGATGCGAAGGCTTGATGCCGAACATGGCTTCAAGGCGCATTTTTCGTCCGACAAGATCGACTCGATTCAACGCTTGCCAAAGAACGCCTCCAACGAACAAGCCTACAAGCTTTACAAGAAGGTCGTGAAGATCGGCTATGACCCGACCGAAGGCGTGATCCGCATGGAAGTCATCGCCGCCGATCCGCAAGTGGCGCTCAAGTTTTCCGAACTGCTTGTCACTTTCGCAGAAGAGCGCGTTGATGAACTGTCCCGCAAGAAACGCGAAGACGGAATGCGCGTGGCCGAGGAAAGCCTGCAAAAAGCCAAGCAGGACCGGCGCATTGCACAACAACATCTTGTCCAGCTTCAGGAATCCGAAGGCGTTGATCCAACCGAACAACTCGCCGTGTTGCGCTCGCAGATTTCCAATTACGAGACCCAGTTGCAGGAAAAGCAACTGCAACTCGCAGCACTCAACGACAACGCCCGCCCCAACGCCGCCAAGGTGCAAGGGGCAGAGGGTGATGTCCGTCGCCTGAAAGAGCTGCTGGCAAAGCTTAACGGCCGAATGACAGAAGCCTCAGGCGGACTCGACTCACTGGCCGCGCGCTCGGCCAGTATCCAACTTGCCCAAGCTGACCTAACCACCGCCGACCTATTCATGCAAACCGCGCTGCAAACCGCCAAGGAGGCCGAACTTCAGGCAAGCAAACAGGTACGCTACCTCACCGTCCCGGTTCGCCCGATCGCAGCCGAAGACCCGACCTACCCACGCGCGTTTGAAAATACGATCCTCGCCTTCCTGATCTTCGCGGGCATCTATCTAATGATTTCGCTCACCTCCTCCATCCTTCGTGAGCAGGTCTCCTCGTAATCTTCACCCCGCCGCGCGGCCACCTGTTTGCTGCGCGGCGCTTTTTTCATTCCAGCCTCCGAAGACGGGTTTCGCATGAAATGTCCACTTGCCACATCCACCCCGAATACCTGGGAATTCCTGCGCGATCCAATGATCGCCCCGACAGGCTTTCGCGAATATGATGCCCGTTGGAAATACCCAGATGAGATAAACCTGCCCGGCATGACCGCCCTTGGCCTTGGCCTTGGCACGCAGATGCGCAACCGCGGCATTGTTCCTGTCATCGCTGTAGGAAACGATTACCGCGACTATTCGCTTTCAATCAAACACGCACTCATCCTCGGGCTTATGCAGGCCGGTATCACCGTCAAGGATATCGGCCCCGCCCTGTCACCGATGGCTTATTTCGCACAGTTTCACCTCGATGTACCTGCCGTTGCCATGGTCACCGCGTCGCACAACCCGAACGGCTGGACCGGCGTCAAGATGGGGTTTGAGCGCCCGCTGACCCACGGGCCAGACGAAATGGGCGAGTTGCGCGATATCGTCCTGCAAGGCCGCGCCACACCTGCCCCCGGTGGTGCCTATGAATTTGTCGATGGCGTGCGCGAGGCTTACCTTGATGATCTCGTTGGTGATTTTAGCATGACCCGCCCGCTGCGCGTGGTCTGCGCCACCGGCAACGGCACCGCCTCAGCCTTCGCACCGGAATTGTTCCGGCGCATCGGCGTCGAAGTCATCCCCTCTCATAATGAGCTTGACTACACTTTCCCGCATTACAACCCAAACCCCGAAGCCATGGAAATGCTGCACGACATGGCCGCATCGGTGAAGGCCACAGGTGCCGATTTCGCGCTTGGCTTTGATGGCGATGGCGACCGCTGCGGCGTGGTTGACAATGAGGGCGAGGAGATTTTCGCCGACAAGGTTGGCGTCATCATGGCGCGCGATCTCAGCGCTCTTCATCCCGGTGCCACTTTCGTCGCGGATGTAAAATCCACCGGGCTTTTCGCGTCCGATCCGGAATTGATCAAAAACGGTGCCACGGCGGATTACTGGAAAACCGGCCATTCACACATGAAACGTCGGGTGAAAGAGCTTGGCGCGCTGGCGGGCTTCGAAAAATCCGGCCACTACTTCCTCGCCGAACCGGTGGGACGGGGTTATGATTGTGGGCTGCGCGTCGCGGTCGAGCTTTGCAAGCTGATGGACCGCCACCCCGACAAATCCATGGCCGATCTGCGCCGCGCCCTGCCACGCACATGGGCCACGCCCACCATGTCCCCCCATGCCGCCGATACCGAGAAATACGAAATACTTGAGCGCCTCGTCGCGCGGCTGGTCGCCAAACACGACGCGGGCGAAAAAATCGCTGGCCGCACGATCAAACAGGTCGTCACCGTCAACGGCGCCCGTGTCATCCTCGACAATGGTTCATGGGGTCTGGTGCGCGCATCCTCGAACACGCCCAACCTCGTCGTGGTCTGCGAAAGCAGTCAGTCCGACGCGGAAATGCGCGCCATCTTCGCCGAGCTTGACGCCGTCATTCGCACCGAACCCGCCGTCGGTGACTACGACCAGACAATCTGACGCGGGCCGCCCCTCATGGATCAATCCTGGTTTCTCCTTGCCCCCGTGGCACTCGTTGCGATCTTCATTCTGCTTCGCGGCGCGTTCAAAACCCCCAAGAAACCCGACCGCCGCGTGCTGATCGACGGCTCCAACGTCATGCACTGGTCCGGCAATGGCGCTGACATCACCATCGTGCGCACGGTGGCACAGGCGCTCCTGGGCAATGGCCATTCTGTCAGGGTGATCTTCGACGCCAATGTCGGCTACAAGCTGAGCGACCGTTACATGAACGAAGCTGCCCTCGCCCGCGTGCTTGGCCTGACAGATCAAGAGGTGATGGTCTCCCCCAAGCGCGAACCTGCCGATGGCTTCCTGCTCCGGGCCGCGCGCGACTTGGACGCGCCGATCATCACCAATGACCGCTTTCGCGACTGGCAGGACCAGTTTCCCGAATGCGCCGAACCCGGCCGCCTGATCCATGGCACGTGGCGCGACGGGGCACCGCAGCTAAGGTTCAGCAAGGGCAAACCCCACTGATCCCGCGCCCGCCAGCTCGGCAACTGTCACGCTTCGGTCAACCCGCGCCCCTTCAGCAACGCCTCCACCCCCGGCAAGCGTCCGCGAAACGCCACGTAAAGCGCGCCCGCATCTTCCGAACCACCTTTCGACAGGATATTATCCTCCAGCGCCTTCGCCGTGGCCGGATCAAACGCGCTCCCGGCATCCTCGAATGCCTCAAACGCATCCGCATCCATCACTTCCGACCACATGTAGGAATAATATCCGCTCGAATAACCATCGCCGGAAAACACATGCGCAAACTGCGGCGTCGCATGGCGCATCACGATCGCATGCGGCATCCCCAGCCGCTCCAGAACCTCGGCCTGCCGCGCCATCACGTCCTCTGGCGCCGCGCCGTCATGGAACTCCAGATCGACCAGCGCGGAGGCAACATATTCCACCGTCTGAAAGCCCTGATCGAAATTCGCCGCCTCCAGCACGCGCCCAAGCATCGCTTCGGGCATCGGCTCATTGGTTTCCACATGGCGCGCAAACTCGCGCAGCACCTCCGGCACCTCCAGCCAATGTTCATTTAGCTGGCTCGGCAATTCCACGAAATCGCGCGCCACGCTGGTGCCCGACACGCTCTCATAGGTCACGTTTGAAAGCATCTGATGCAACGCATGGCCAAACTCGTGAAACAGCGTGCGCGCATCGTCATAAGACAACAGCGCCGGATCGCCCTTGGTGAAATTGCACACGTTGATCACCACCGGGCTTTGCGCCTTGGGCCATTTCGCCTGCCCGCGCATGGCCGAACACCACGCACCCGAGCGTTTTGAGCCACGGGCGAAATAATCACCAATGAACACGGCCACATGGCGGCCATCGCGGGTGACCTCCCACGCCCGGCAATCGGGATGATAAAGCGGCACATCAAGCGGTTTGAACGCCAGCCCGAACAGCCGCCCGGCACAGGCAAACGCCGCCTCGATCATCCGCTCCAGCGAAAGATACGGCTTCAATTCCGCCTCATCCAGATCATGCTCCGCGCGGCGTCGTTTTTCCGCGTAATAACGCCAATCCCACGGCTCCAGCGCGCCGTTGACGCCATCCTCGCGCATCATCGCTTCCAACACCGCGCTATCGGCCTCGGCCCGCGCCTTCGCGGGCTGCCAGACCGCCATCAGCAAATCACGCACCGCCTGCGGCGTCTTGGCCATTTCCGGCTCCAGCTTGAACTCCGCGAAATTGGCATAGCCCAACAGCTTCGCGCGCTCCTCACGTAGCTTCAAAATCTCCGCAGCAATTGCGCGGTTGTCGGTCTCCCCCGTTGGCCCCGCGCGCGGCCCATGCACGAAACGCCTTTTCGCGCAAATCCCGGCGTGGCGAAAATTGCAGGAACGGCACGATCAAAGACCGTGACAGCGTAACCACCGGCCCGTCTTCGCCCTTTTCCTCGCCCGCCGCCCGCGCCGCGTCGCGCACGAAATCGGGCAACCCGTCCAGATCGCCCTCGCTCAACGGCAAGGCCCAGTCACGCTCATCCGCCAGCAGGTTTTGCGTAAACGCGGTGCCCAATTCGGCAAGCCGCGCCTTGATCTCCTTCATCCGCGCCTCGTCCGCGCCTTCCAGTGCCGCGCCAGAGCGCACGAAACCGCGCCGCGTCAGCATCAAGACCCGCGCCTGCTCCGCGCTCAAATCAAGCGCATCGCGCTTTTGCCAGACCGCCTCGACCCGGCGAAACAGCGCCTTGTTGGCCGAAATCTCCGCGAAATGCCGCGCCAGCTTCGGTGAAAACTCCCGTTGCAACGCCTCCCGCGCCGGGCTGCTGTCGGCGCCTGCCACGGTGAAGAACACCGCCAGCACCTTGTCCAGCCCGGCCCCGGCCGCTTCCAGCGCGCCAATCACATTGTCGAAATCCGGCTCTTCGGCGCTCCCGGCGATGGCGGCAATCTCCGCCTCATGCGCGGCCAACGCCTCTTGCAACGCGGGCGTAAAATCCTCGTCCGAAATCGCATCGAACGGGGCAATCTTGAACGGCGTTTCCCAGTCTTGCAAAAGCGGGTTGGTCATTGCGGCATCTCCTGTCAATTTGCCGCCAAGCTATGCGCTCCACCCGTCCGCCGCAATCGCAAGCGGCGGCTCTACTCCGCCTTTGCCCCACAAACCGGGCAATCCGCCCGCCGCGCCACGCTGATCTTGCGCGTCTCGCCATAAAGCCCGTCATAGATCAGCAACTCACCGCGCAAGACATGCCCCGCCCCGGCGATCAACTTCACCGCCTCCAGCGCCATCATCGAGCCGATCACACCGGGCAACGGCCCGACAACCCCCGCCTCGGCACAGCTCGGTGCCAGCCCCGCCGCGGGGGCTTGCGGAAACACGCATTGATAACACGGCGCACCATGGGCCGGATCAAACACGCTCACCTGCCCTTCCCATTGCACGATCGCGCCTGAAATCAACGGCTTGCCCTGCGCCACACAGGCGCGGTTCACCAGATAGCGGGTCTCGGCATTGTCGGTTCCGTCGATCACCAGATCGAACTCCGCGAACAGGTCTTCCGCGATCTGCGCGCTCAACCGCCGCTCATACGGCCGCACCTCAACCCAAGGGTTCAGCGCGCGCATCGCTTCCATCGCCGAGCGCACCTTGGGCGCACCAATTCGCGCGTCGGTATGAATAATCTGGCGTTGCAGGTTAGACCCTTCGACCACATCATCGTCGATCACCCCGATCCGGCCCACCCCGGCTGCCGCGAGATATAGCATCACCGGCGCGCCCAGCCCGCCCGCACCGATCACCAGCACCTTGGCCTGCTTCAGCCGCTTCTGCCCCGGCCCGCCCAATTCATGCAAAACGATATGCCGGGCATAGCGCGGCAATTCACCCGGCGCAAAACTGCCCGGCGCCACCGCCGTCTGTTCCGGCGCCTTCGCCCGCGCCTTCAACCAGCCAAGCCCCCGTGCATAAGCCGCCACCACCACGACAATCGCGCCAAGAATCAGCCAGCCAGCCGCGCTCCCGGTTCCAACCCGCAGCGCATTGCCCTCCGGCAACACCAGATGCGCCAGCACCACAGCCACGTAAACCAGCGCGATCAGCCCCCAGACAACCCAACCGGGCCAGCGCAACGCGCGCCCAAGCCCCCAGATCACCGCCATCAGCCCGACAATCATCAGCATCAGCTGCGCCCCGTTGAACCAAACCCGCCCGCGCCCCGCACGGTTTCGCTCAAATCCCCGCCCAGCACGAACTCCCCCTGCACCACCGGCGCCACCACCAGCTGCGCAATCCGCTCACCATGGCCAATCTCGAACACCTCCTGCCCGGCATTAAGCACGATCACCCCCACCTCACCGCGATAATCGCTGTCGATCGTTCCGGGGCTATTGGCCAGCATGATCCCATGCTTCAGCGCCAATCCAGAGCGCGGCCGCACCTGCACCTCATACCCTTCAGGAATTTCCAGCCTGAACCCGGTCGGCACCAGCGCCCGCTCACCGGGGCGCAACACAACGCGCCCGCGATCAGGCAGGTTTGCCCGCACATCCGCGCCCGCCGCCCCCGCCGTCGCATAAGCGGGCAGCACCACTTCCCGATCCGCCCCGTCAATCCAGACCAGCCTTATCGCAACCACGCGCCCATCCTTCATTTTGCCAAAAATATCCCCGCCGGAGGCTCCCGCAGCCTCACTCAAGCGCCGCCGCAATCCGCTCCGCGAGCCGCCGTGCCACATTGCTCTTGCTCATCCGCGGCCAGTCTTCAACGCCGCCCTCGGTAATCAGATGAACGGCATTCTCATCGCCGCCCATAATCCCGGTCTCCGGGCGCACGTCATTGGCCACGATCCAGTCACAGCCCTTGCGCGCGCGCTTGGCCGATGCATGGGCAATCACGTCGTCAGTCTCGGCCGCAAAACCCACCACCAAGCCGGGACGCCCGGCTTTCATCTGGCTCACCGTGGCCAGTATGTCCGGGTTTTCGACAAACTCCAAGCTCGGCAGCTTGCCTGCCACCTTCTTGATCTTCGAGCCGCTCTCGCGCGCCACCCGCCAATCCGCCACTGCCGCAGCAAACACCCCCGCATCCACCGGCAGCGCACCCTGCACCGCCGCCAGCATCGCAGCCGCACTTTCCACTTCCACCACGGTGCAGCCTTCGGGGCGCGCCGCTTCCGCCGGTCCGGTGACGAAAATCACCTCGGCCCCCAGTCCGGCCAACGCCCGCGCAATCGCGCTGCCCTGCGCACCCGACGAGCGGTTGGCGATATAGCGCACCGGGTCTATCGGCTCATGCGTCGGCCCCGATGTCACCAGAATACGCTTGCCGCTCAACGCACCAGCACCCAGCGCCGTTTCAATCGCGCCGACAATCTCCATCGGCTCACTCATCCGCCCCGGCCCGAACTCGCCGCAGGCCATGTCACCCTCATTCGGCCCGACAAACGCAACCCCGTCCGCCCTGAGCGTCGCCAGATTGCGCTGCGTCGCCGCATGTTCATACATCCGCACATTCATCGCAGGGGCCACCAATACCGGCGTGTCGGTCGCCATCAACAGGGTCGAGGCCAGATCATCCGCATGGCCCCCCGCCATCTTGGCCAACAAATCCGCCGTTCCCGGTGCCACCACCACCAGATCGGCCACCCGGCTAAGCTGAATATGCCCCATCTCCGCTTCATTGGTCAGATCGAACAAGTCATCATGCGCGGCCTTGCCAGCCAGCGCCGCCACCGACAAGGGCGTGACAAATTCATGCGCCGCGCGGGTCAGCACCGGCGTCACCTCGGCGCCACGCTCGCGCAGCCGCCGGATCAGATCAAGGCTCTTGTAGGCGGCAATTCCACCGCCGATAATCAGAAGAATATGTTTCCCGCCCAGCATCGCGCTCTCCCCCGGATGGCTCACCTGCCAGTGTTACGGCGCAAGGCGGGTGAAAACAATGGCATCCACCAGCCCGCTGGCGGCGTTCCGGACCGAAAGGCGGTGCCAAATCCATGACCCGCCACATATTTCTTCTCCGCTCCGGTCTGCTATCACTGGGGCACCACCACCGAAAAGGACGCCACCTTGCCCGTGCAACGCATCTTCTGGGTCCGCCACGGCCCGACCCACGCCAAAACTCTGGTCGGCTGGTCAGATCTGCCCGCCGACCTCGGCGATACTGCCGCGATTGCCCGGCTCTCCGCCGCTCTGCCACAAGATGCTGCCGTGGTCTCTTCGGACCTCTGCCGCGCTACCGCCACCGCCGATGCACTGCAAGGCACCCGCACGCGCCTGCCGCATGACCCTGCCCTGCGCGAGATGCATTTCGGCGACTGGGAATTGAAATCCCGCGAAGAGCTTACCGCTCAGGCGCAATACCGCACCTTTTGGGATCATCCCGGCGATGTCCGCCCACCCGGCGGGGAAAGCTGGCATGAGCTTGGCACCCGCGTTGATACCGCCGTTGCCCGTCTTATGGCAGCGCAGCCAAAGCGCGACCTCGTCATCGTCGCCCATTTCGGCGTAATCCTCAGCCAGTTACAACAAGCGCTCAAGCTCGACACCGCCGCCGCTTTCGCCCACCGGCTCGACAATCTTTCGCTGACCGAACTGCACCACAGCCCCTCCGGCTGGCACGCCGCGCGCTTCAACCATCTCCCCTGAACCAACCGCAATCTCGCCCAAGTTAACCTTTCTGAAACCATGCCTGCGGTATCGGTTAACCAAGATTAATCCTGTCCGGAGGCATTCATGGTCGCGCGCGCCTATACGGTGGCATTCGAAGGCGTCGAAGCGCGACCGGTCGAAGTGCAATGCGCCGTAACCCCCGGCCTACCGGGGTTTTCCATCGTCGGCCTGCCCGACAAGGCCGTGTCAGAGGCGCGCGACCGCGTGCGCACAGCCCTTTCATCACTCTCCATCGCGCTGCCCTCAAAACGCATCACCGTCAATCTCTCCCCCGCCGATCTGCCAAAAGAAGGCAGCCATTACGACCTGCCCATCGCGCTGGCCCTGCTAGCCGCTCTCGAAATCCTGCCCTCGGATGCGGTGGAAGCAATTACAGCCTTGGGTGAACTTTCGCTCGATGGCGCGTTGATGCCGGTGGTGGGTGCCCTGCCCGCCGCAATGAGCGCGGCAGAAACCAACCGCGCGCTGGTCTGCCCGCGCGCCTCCGGAGCAGAAGCCGCATGGGTCGAGGCAGCACAGGTCATCGCTCCGGCCACGCTGGCCGATGCGGTGCGCCATTTCACCGGCCAGTCCCCCCTGCCGTCCGCCATACCGGGTGAAGTCACTAACACGGTGCACGCCCGTGACCTGCGCGACGTCAAGGGCCAGGAACGCGCCAAGCGCGCGCTTGAAATTGCCGCCGCCGGGCGCCATCACATGATCATGGTCGGCACGCCTGGCTCTGGCAAATCCATGCTGGCCGCGCGCCTGCCCACCATCCTGCCGCCGCTCTCCGCCACAGAGGCGTTAGAGACCTCGATGATCCATTCGCTTTCCGGTCTGCTCGATGAAGGCGGCATCTCCCGCACTCGCCCGTTTCGTGAACCGCACCATACCGCTTCGATGGCCGCCATTGTCGGCGGCGGGCGCTCCGCCCGGCCCGGCGAAATCAGCTTGGCACATAACGGCGTGCTCTTCATGGATGAATTCCCCGAATTCCCGCGTACCGTGCTGGAAACCCTGCGCCAGCCGATCGAGACCGGCGAGGTCGTCGTCTCGCGCGCCAATGCGCATGTGCGCTACCCGTGCCGTTTTTTGCTGATGGCCGCCGCGAACCCCTGCAAATGCGGCTATCTCCCCGATCCGGCCCGCGCCTGCACCCGCGCGCCGCTGTGCGGGCAGGATTACCTCGGCCGCATCTCCGGCCCGCTGATGGACCGCTTCGATCTGCGCATCGAGGTGCCCCCCGTCGCCTATAGCGATCTCGACCTGCCGCCCTCAGGCGACACCTCCGCCGAGGTCGCGGCGCGTGTCGCCACAGCCCGCGCGGTGCAGGCAAGCCGTTTCGCCGATGCGCCCGCCGCCCGGCTCAATGCCGACGCCGAAGGCGCGCTGCTCGATGATATCGCCACCCCCGATGCCGACGGGCGCGCCCTGCTGATCCGCGTGGCCGAAAAGATGGGCCTTACCGCGCGCGGCTACCATCGCGTGTTGCGCGTGGCCCGCACCATCGCCGACCTCGACGGGGCGGAACATGTCCGCAAACCCCATATCGCCGAAGCGGTCAGCTACCGGCTCACCACTTTCAGCGAGAGTTGAGCCAGTCGGCCAGTGCGCGCAATGTAGCATCTGCTTCCGGCATCAGGCGCTGAAAGATCGGCCAGACATGCGGCAAATCGTGCTCAACCGTCATTTTCACGCTGACACCCTCCTGCGTCAGATGCCCCGCCATCCGCCGCGTGTCATCAAGCAGTATTTCCGTGTCCCCAACCGACAGCCAAACCGGCCCCGCGCCTTTAAAATTCGCGAAAAGCGGTGACGCGCGTGGATCACGCGGATCATGCCCCGCAAGATACATCTGCTGCATATCCTTTGCCCGCACCGTCGGCAGCATCACATCGGCCTGCGCATTTTGCTGAAACGATGCTCCGGAAAAAGTCATGTCGGTGAGCGGCGAAAATACAAATGTTGCCCCCGGCTGCGGCAGGCCGATACGGCAAATCTCACTCAATAGCGCCAACACCAGCCCACCACCGGCGCTGTCGCCGCCCATGACAACGCGGTCTGCCGGGGTTTGCTCGATTAGCGCCCGGTAAGCGGCCAGCGCATCCTCCACCGCCGCTGGAAACGGGTGTTCCGGCGCCTTGCGATAGTCAGGAAGATAGGCCACCCTGGTGGTCAATTGCGACAGTCGCGCCAGCATTGCCCGATGTGTCCGGGGCGCCCCCATGACATAGCCACCACCATGAAAATAAAGCAAAATCCGCTCGCCGCCCGCGCCCGGCCCGCTTACCCGCAGCCCCGGCACGCCGCCCAGTGCGGCCGCCTCATAACGGCTGCCCCGTGGCCCGTGGAACCAGAGCCACGCATTGCGCTCAAACCCACGCCGCAACGATTCGGGTTCTTGGCAGCGCGTCAAACGGGGCTTCTCGATCAACCGCAAGGCGCGGTTGATCAATCGCGCCCGCAAGCTCATGCCCGCTTCGCCTCGATTGCATCCCAAATCTGCGCCGCCACGTTCACACCGTCGAACCGTTCCAGTTCCTGAATGCCCGTGGGCGATGTCACGTTGATCTCGGTCAAATAGTCGCCGATCACGTCAATACCCACGAAGATCTGCCCTTTTTCGCGCAAAAGCGGGCCAATGCGCGCGCAAATTTCCCGATCACGCTCAGTCAGCCCGATTTTTTCGGGCCGTCCGCCCACATGCATATTCGAGCGCGTCTCGCCTTTTGCCGGCACCCGGTTTATCGCCCCGACCGGCGCGCCATTAACAAGGATAACCCGCTTGTCGCCATTTGAAACATCGGGCAGAAATTTCTGCACAATCAACGGCTCACGCGAAAACGAGGCGAACAGTTCGTGCAGCGAAGTCAGGTTGCGGTCGCTCTCGGTCAGCCGGAAAACGCCCGCACCGCCATTGCCATAAAGCGGCTTCAGGATGATGTCGCCATGCTTTGCCTTGAACGCGCGGATCGTCTCAAGATCACGGGCAATCGTGGTCGGCGGTGTCAGGTCGGGAAAGTCGAGCACCAGCAGTTTCTCGGGGTAATTGCGCACCCAGAACGGGTCGTTCACCACCAGCGTTTCGGGATGGATCCGGTCCAAGATATGCGTAGTGGTGATATAGAACATGTCGAATGGCGGGTCCTGGCGCAGCCAGACCACATCGAACGCCTGCAAATCCACCTCCTGCAACGCGCCCAGCCGATAATGATCGCCCTCGACCCGTTGCACCTGCAAAGGCCAGCCGCGCGCCGTCACGCGCCCTTCCTGAAAGGCCAGATGTTCGGGCAAATAATAAAACAATTCATGCCCACGCGCCTGTGCCTCCTCGGCAAGGCGGAACGTGCTGTCGGCGTCGATATTGATCGGACCGATCGGGTCCATCTGAAAGGCAATCTTCATGGGGCCTCCGGGCTAAAGCGTTTCGAGTTCAAGTTGAGACACAGCTTGAATTCGAAACACGCGCAACATTCAATCGTCGTGAGCGTTTCGACATGTTGTCGTTATCGGGCAATACGTCGAACCGCTTTATCTGGGCTTTCTCTTCATGGCCCAACACCGAAGAATGCGCAATTAACCTCTGCGCGATTTTTCCCACGGCTTCAGACTTGACCGAACGCATTCTCAAGAATTGCCACAGCGCCAACGCCATTCACCAATGCCACATCGAACCGGGTTTCGGTCAGAAGCTCTTGAGGTTCGCCAGCCAGATATTCCTCTGCGGCACCGCAAATGCGCTGCATCTGCGCCGCCCCCAGACTTTCAGCGGCACGCGCGAAATCCGAACTCGCTTTCACTTCCACGAACACCAGCGCAGCGCCATCGCGGATCACCAGATCAATCTCGCCCCGCTGCCCACGCCAGCGTCGCCGCTCAACCGTAAAACCACGCCGTTCATAGTCGCGCGCAATTTGTTCTTCTGCCGCCAGACCAGAGTGATACGCTTTCTTACCGCGCCGCCGTCGCCTCGGGCTCACCGGCTGCGCCCCGGTAAATGCACTTTCCTTGTAAATTTTTGTCATCGCTTACCTACTTTCCCCAACCACGGTCTCCTGCATCACGCCTTTATCAGCTTTAGGCGAATCCTCGAAGCCAGCAACAGCCAAGCATCATGCTCGTATTCAGAGGCGTTACACGCCCAGCCAATCGCCATACCGCGCTCAACCGTCACCACGCGAAAGCGCCAGAGCCCGCTGATAGAGATCGCGCCGTTTCAGCCCCGTCGCGGCTGCCACCTGATCGGCGGCGTCCCTGACAGACCCATGTTCAAGTATATCAATCAATGCTGAGTCCACATCAATTTCACTAATTATTGGTAAATTTCCCCGAGAAATAACCAACACAATCTCCCCTTTGAGCGATACATCACGGGTTTTCGCCGCCAACTCAGAGAGTGATCCACGCAGAATCTCTTCGAATTTCTTGGTCAACTCCCGGCAAACTGCCGCCTCTCTGTCCCCTCCAAGACTCTCCGCCGCATCCGCCAGAGTCGCCGCGATGCGGTGGGGTGATTCGTAAAACACCAGCGTGCCCGGCACCTCGGAAAGCTCGCCTAACGCGGTTTTACGCTTACCGCCGGATGACGGCAAAAACCCCGCGAAAAAGAACCGGTCCGTCGGCAATCCAGACGCCAGCAGTGCGGTCAGCGCCGCAGAGGCGCCCGGCGCCACAATCACCGGCAAATCCGCACCCCGTACCGCGCGGGCCAGCTCAAACCCCGGGTCAGAGACCATCGGCGTGCCCGCTTCAGCGCCATAGACCACCGATTTGCCCTCGTTCAGCGCGGCGATCAACTTTTGACGCACCATCTCGCTGCTATGCTCGTGATAAGCCACAAGCGGGCGTCCGGCACGAGCAATCCCGTGAATATCCATCAGCCGCCGCATCGAGCGGGTGTCTTCCGCCGCTATCACATCGGCTGCGCCAAGAATATCTAGTGCCCGCAAGGTAATATCGCGCGCTGTCCCGATCGGTGTGGCGATCAGGTAAAGCCCCGGCGTAAGCGCGGGGCGGTTGTCATTTGGATTCACCACTGGACCCCGCAACTTGGACGTCTATTATTCCTGCACACCCGTTCCGCCCGCACCAGCAGGCCACGACCGAGAGTCAGGAGTTATATGATGTTTGCCGTTTTGACCCAGATCCGCAAGAGCGCCGCGCGTTTGCTGGCGTTTGCCTCGATCCTCTGGCTTGCGGCCTGCCAGCCGATTGCCATCGGTGGGGGCGGTGCCACCAACGGCGGGCCGAGCATCAATCCATCCGCCCCGGTGCCGGTGGCGCTTCTGGTGCCGCGCGGCTCGGCAAGTGCCAGTGATGATCATCTTGCCGGCGCGCTGGAAAATGCCGCCCGGTTGGCGGTCTCCGATCTCGACGGGGTCCAGATAGACCTCAGGGTCTATCCCACTGCGGGCAACGCGGCACAGGCACAGAGTGCCGCCCTGCAAGCGGTCAACGAAGGCGCCAAGATTATTCTCGGTCCGGTCTTCGCCGAATCCGCCAACGCCGTAGGCGTCGCCGTTGCACGCAAAGGGGTCAACGTGCTGGCGTTTTCCAACAACACCTCGATCGCTGGCGGCAATGTCTTTGTGCTCGGGCCGACTTTCAGCAACAGCGCCAACCGGCTGGTCGGCTTTGCCAACCGTCAGGGCAAAAATCGCATACTGGTGGTCTATTCCAACAACGTATCCGGCCAAGCCGGCCGCAATGCAATCGAAAGCGCCGTCTCCGCAAATGGTGCAACTTTGGCAGGCACCGTGGACTACGAATTTTCCCAGCCGGGCGTGATTGACGCGGTTTCGCGCGTCAAACAGGCGGCCACTTCCAATCAGGCCAATGCCATCTTCCTGACCGCCAACACCGCGGGTGCCTTGCCGCTCTTTGCCCAGATGCTTCCCGAAGCCGGACTCAGCCCCGCAACGACGCAGTTTATCGGCCTCTCGCGCTGGGATATCCCGGCTCAGACGCTTGCCCTTCCCGGCGTGCAGGGCGGTTGGTTCGCGATGCCCGACCCCGGCAAAGCGCAGGCTTTCGCCGCTCATTACAGCGCCGCTTATGGCGAAGCTCCGCACCCGATTGCCGCACTGGCCTATGACGGGATCGCGGCTATCGGCGCGCTGGTGAAATCCGGCAAGTCCAACGCCCTTACAGGAGCCGCCCTCACCCAAGGCGCGGGCTTTCAGGGTGCTTCCGGCATCTTCCGCCTGCTTCCCAACGGCACCAATCAGCGCGGCCTCGCCGTTGCTCAGATACGCGACAAGAAAGTGGTTGTCATTGACCCAGCCCCACGCTCGTTCGGCGGTGCCGGGTACTGATCCGGCCCCGCTTGAAACCGACTACCTTGGTATCTTTCCCGGCCTTCCGGCGGCGCGGGACGATCTGATTCGTCCCGCTGATGAGATTTTCGACCGTCAGGAAATATGCCTTGCGCTGCGGACCGTCTGCGAAACCGTCCACGATCCCACCATCCTGCGCAAGGAAGTGGTGATGATCCTCTCGGCCGCCCGCACGCAGGGCATGGAGCGCATCTTCGAGGCGTTCGCCGCAGAACCGTTCAACGCGCGGCGCACCATCCGCGCTTATAGCTGGCTCACCGATTGCCTGATCACCTGCTGCTATCACATGGCCTGCACCCACCTGCATCCCGAACCGGGACAGCAGCCCGACACAGCCCTTTCACTGGTCGCGGTGGGTGGCTATGGCCGTGGCGAAATGGCGCCGGGCTCAGATGTGGATCTGCTGTTCCTCACGCCCGGCAAAATTACCCCTTGGGCCGAGAACGTAATCGAAACCGTGCTCTATGTGCTGTGGGACCTGCGGTTGAAGGTCGGCCATGCCTCACGCACGGTGCAAGAGTGCCTTGACCTCGGGCGGGACGATTTCACCATCCGCACTGCTCTGCTTGAACACCGTTTCATCATCGGCGATGCCGCACTGGCGCGAACCCTGCACAAATCCTTGCGCAAGACTCTGTTCAAGGGCACCGGGCGAGAGTTCACCGAAGCCAAACTCGCGGAACGCGATGCGCGCCATCTCAAATATGGCGAACGCTACGTGGTTGAACCCAATGTGAAAGAAGGCAAGGGAGGCCTGCGCGATCTGCAATCAATGTTCTGGATTGCCAAATATGTTCACGGCGTCGAAACCGTCACCGCATTGGTGAAACTCAAGGTCTTCCGCCCTGAAGAAATCGAAAACTTCCGCGACGCCGAAAACTTCCTTTGGGCGGTGCGCTGCCATTTGCATCTCGTCTCGGGCCGCCCAAACGAACAGCTTACCTTCGACATGCAGGTCGCCGTGGCCGAGCGCATGGGCTACAGCGACAAAGGCGGGCGCCGCGCGGTCGAGCATTTCATGCAGGATTATTTCCGCTCCGCCACCCGTGTCGGCGATCTCACGCGAATCTTCCTCACCTTCCTTGAGGCCTCGCATGTGAAGAGTGAGCCGCTTTTGGAGCGCATCTTCAACCGCCGCCGCAAACTAAAAGAAAACTACAAGGTCGTGCATGGCCGTCTGGCTTTGGTCAGCGACAAGAAATTTCTCTCCGACCCGCTTAATATCCTGCGTTTGTTCGAGGAAGGTCTGCGCACCGGGATGCTGATCCATCCCAACGCGATGCGCCTTGTCGTCGCCAATCTCGACAAGATCGACGACAAAATGCGCGCCAACCGCGAAGCCAACCGCATCTTCCTTGATCTGCTGCTGAAGCACGGCAATCCCGAACGCGCCCTGCGCCGGATGAACGAGTTGGACGTGCTTGCCGCCTTCATCCCCGAATTTGCCCCGGTCGTGGCGATGATGCAATTCAACATGTATCACGCCTATACCGTCGATGAGCATACCATTCAGGTAATCGCCAATTTCAACCGCATCGAACAGGGCGAGCTTGAAGAAGAACTGCCGGTTTCCTCGGAAATCATGCGCGTCGGCTTCAACCGCCGGGTGCTGATGGTGGCCATGCTGTGCCACGATATCGGCAAGGGCCGCGACCGCGACCATTCGGTGCTGGGCGCGCAAATCTCGCGCAGTGTGACCCGCCGGTTGGGCCTTTCCAAAGCCGAGTGCGACACCGTGGAATGGCTGGTGCGCTATCACCTTTTGATGTCGGACATGGCGCAAAAGCGCGACATTGCCGACCCGCGCACCGTGCGCGATTTCGCCAAGGCCGTCGGCTCGGTCAAACGGCTCGACCTGCTATTGCTGCTGACCACCTGCGACATTCGCGGCGTTGGCCCGAATACATGGAACAACTGGAAAGCGGTGCTTTTGCGCGCGCTCTATCGGCAAACCCGCGTCGCGCTTGAGGAAGGCATGGAAGCCCTCTCGCGCGGAGTGCGCGGCACCGAGGCCAAGAAGAACCTGCGCGCCGCCCTGCCCGATTGGAGCGCGGCCGACCTCAAGCGCGAAACCGCGCGCCATTATGACCCGTACTGGCAAGGGTTGCACGTCACCGCGCATGTCGTCTTCGCCCAGCTGCTCAGAGGGATCGACACCGATGAGGTCCGCATCGACCTGCACCCTGATGAGGACCGCGACGCCACCCGCGCCTGTTTCGCAATGGCCGATCATCCCGGTATCTTCTCACGAATGTGCGGCGCGCTCGCGTTGGTCGGGGCCAATATCGTCGATGCGCGCACATTTACCTCGAAAGACGGCTTTGCCACCGCCGCCTTCTGGGTGCAGGATGCGCAAGGCCACCCTTATGCCGCCCACAAGCTAAAGCGGCTGGAAGCGATGATCCACAAGACCCTGAGCGGCGAAGTCATCGCGCGCGAGGCCATTGCCGACCGCGACAAGCTCAAGAAACGCGAACGCGCCTTCAAGGTGCCAACCTCGATCACCTTCGACAATGAAGGGTCCGAGATTTACACCATTGTCGAGGTCGACACCCGCGACCGCCCCGGCCTGCTTTTCGACCTGACCCGCACCCTTGCCAACATGAACGTCTATATCGCCTCCGCAGTGATCGCCACATTCGGCGAACAGGTGGTCGACAGCTTTTATGTGAAAGACATGTTTGGCCTGAAATTTCACGCGGCCAGCAAACAAAAAGCACTTGAACGCAAACTGCGCGAGGCCATCGCCCAAGGCGTCAAACGCGCCGGAGGCTAAGGCGCGCCGAGTGATGCCAAGGTCTGCGCGGGGGTCCAAGGCGTGCTTTTGCAGGCCATCCAGCATGACGATTCCGGGCCGCGTTTGACTGATCGTAAACAACTTCAAAGTTTAAACGACGGAAGTCTGTCGAACCAACGTTGAATGAGACGTTGATAATGAGGATGGACCCAATGCAAAATCTGATAAAACGAAGCGCAACTATTTTTGTCTTGGCTACCGCAGCGGTGGCTGTTGTGCCGATGACGGTCATGGCGGACAGGGTCGTTATAAAGCACGGTGCCCGTGGTCACGATTCGAAAGTGAAAGTGGTGAAAAAGCAGCGCCATCGGCATGCAATTGGCCACCGTTTCCAAAAGCGGGATGTGGTCGTTGTTAATAATTGGCGCGCACGCGGCCTTCCGCGCCCCGGTCGCAACGAAGTTTACGTCGCAAATGGAGACAGTATTTACTTGGCAGTGGCTGCGACACTCTTGGTTAAAGCTTTGATTAACTGAGAAGAGCACGGAGTATATGGCTATGCGGCGAAGGGCAGCTTGTCTCGCACCACCGCCCCTCAATAGCGCCACTGTGAACGGCTGATCGCATTGAAATCGACGCGACCGCCTCAATCCATCTGCCAAGAATGGCAGTCAGACGCGTCATTCGCTTGCGCACATTGCGCCCCGAGCGCAACAGGGCCGGCCCCAATCCGGCGCTGGCGCTCGGGGAACGCCCCCAACCCCCATCACGCCCAAGTTTTGTTTCCTCTTGTGCCTCGACATGCTTAAAAGGACGCAAACAACGGCCGAGCAGTCATGAACCCCATCCGCCTCTTCTCCGGCTTTCTCACTGTCGGCTTCTGGACCCTCGCCTCCCGCGTGCTCGGCTTTGTGCGCGAAGCGATGATTTTGGCCTATATCGGCCCCGGCCCACAGATGGACGCTTTCGTTGCCGCTTTCCGCCTGCCCAACATGTTCCGCCGGTTCTTTGCCGAGGGTGCGTTCAACGCGGCCTTCGTGCCGCAATTCTCCAAACGCTTCGAGGCGGGCGAGGATGCGCAGGGCTTTGCCCAAGAGGCGTTCAACGGGCTGGCCTTCGCGGTGCTCACGCTCACCGCCATCGGCATGATCTTCATGCCGGCCTTCGTCTGGGCGACCGCGTCGGGCTTTGCCGAGGATCAACGCTTCGATCTCACCGTCAGCTTCGGCCACATCGTTTTCCCCTACATCCTCTTCATGTCGCTCGGGGCGCTGTTTTCCGGCGTGCTCAACGCCACAGGCCGGTTCGCCGTTGCCGCAGCCGCGCCAGTGCTGCTCAATATCTTCGTGGTACTCGCCATGGTCACCGGCGCCGCGATGGGCGGCGAAGTGGTGCGCTGGCTGATCTGGGCCGTGCCGGTGGCCGGGGTGGCGCAGCTTGCGCTGGTCTGGTTTGCTGCCCATCGCGCCGGTATCCGCATTCGCCCCGGCCGCCCGCGCTGGAGCCCGGCAATGAAGCACCTCGTCGTGGTGGCCCTGCCCGCTGCGCTTTCCTCTGGCGTGATGCAAATCAACCTGCTGGTCGGTCAACAGGTCGCCTCCTACACCGAAAAAGCCGCTAGCTGGCTCTTTGCCGCCGACCGGCTCTATCAATTGCCGCTCGGTGTGGTTGGCATCGCGGTGGGCATCGTTTTGCTGCCCGATCTCTCCCGCCGCCTGCGCGACGATGACGATGCGGGCGCGCGCAACGCATTTTCTCGTGCCGGGGAAATATCGTTGGCGCTCACCATCCCTTCGGCGGTGGCGTTGCTGGTCATTCCCCTGCCGCTTGTCTCCGTCCTGTTCGAGCGCGGCGAACTTACCCCCGACGACACCGCCGCCATCGCGCTGGCCACCGCGATCTATGCATTGGGCCTGCCCGCATTCGTGCTGCAAAAAGTGCTTCAGCCGCTCTATTTCGCCCGCGAAGACACCCGCTCGCCGTTTCACTTCGCGCTCTGGGCGATGCTGATCAACGCCGCCGTGGCGATCGGGCTGCACCCCTGGCTTGGCTGGACCGCACCGGCACTTGCCACCACGGCAGCTGGCTGGGCGATGGTCTGGCTGCTGGCGCGCGGGGCGCGGCCGATGGGCGATGTCGCACGCTTCGACGCGCGCTTCCGTCGCCGCATCTGGCGCATCATCGTGGCCGCCATGGCGATGGGCGCGGTGCTCTGGGGCGTCAACCTGCTGCTCGGCCCGCTGATCACCGCGCCCGGCTGGCGCTATCTCGCGCTGCTTATTCTGGTCGGAGCGGGCATGTTGAGCTATGCCCTCATCGGCCAACTCCTCGGTGCCTTCGCGCTCCGCGAATTCCGTGCCTCCATGCGCCGGGGCTAAAGCGCACCGCGCGGTGCATTAACCGATTTTGCGGCGCAAAATCACGCCCCCGCCGCCATACGCATCGCAGACAGGGCAGCAGCCGGGGTGCAGACAGCCGGTTTTCGCCCCAATCCGGGCGTTAACCATGCGGGACGGTCATTCGTGGCGCAGCTTGGCGCGCAGCCTTTTCCAGCCGCCGGGGCTGACCACGAAAGACAACAAGAAGCCCGAAACAAAGCCGCCCAGATCAACCAGCCAATCGGTGCGCGCACCGTAAATAATACCAAAAAACAACTGGATAAGCATCAAAAATCCAATCATCGCAAAAGCGCGATACTGGTTGTCGCCGCTCTCTCCAAGGCGCAACCAAAGGATATAGGTGAACCCACCAATAAGCCCGTAAACCCCCGGAAACGCGCCAATTACAAAGGTCGGATCGTCAAGCAGAAGCCCCCAGATCAATGCCCCGCCAATACCCGACCCCAAAAATACCACCACCACCGCCCAACCGGAAAATACCTCGCCTACGAACTTGCCCAGCGCCAGCAGCATTACCCCCGCCACAATCATTTGGGTGAAATTGCCGCTCACGAACATATAAGTCACGAACCGCATGAGAAACGCCGGTGGCCATTGGTTGTTGTCCAGCATCCAATGGAACGCGGTGCCGCTGAACCCGTAATCGTTGATCGCCTCCACGCGCCAGCCCACAGCCTCCGGCCCGCCGATAAACCCCTGATTTCCCAGGGTGAACACCAATTCGATCCCAAGAATGACAAGAAAGATCACCACCACGACGGGGTTGATCGGGTTGACCGGATGCTGGTGTTGGTTGCTGCTCATGTCCGCTCTTCCTTGACGGGCCTTCACCCCATGGGTAAGCCACGCGAAGCCATAAATCCAGACGGAGAAACCTCAATGGCAGAGGCCACTTTCAGCCCGCGCGTCTTTTCGGGCATCCAGCCTTCGGGCAACCTGCACCTGGGCAACTACCTTGGCGCCCTCAAACGCTTCACCGAGCTTCAGAATCAGGGCGTTGAGGCGCTCTATTGCATGGTCGACCTGCACGCAATCACCGTCTGGCAAGAGCCCGCAGAGTTGCACGCCGCAACGCGGGAATTGGCCGCAGGCTTTATTGCCGCCGGGCTCGACCCGGAAAAGTCCATTCTTTTCAACCAATCACAAGTTGCCGAACACGCGCAACTTGCCTGGATTTTCAACTGTGTCGCGCGCATGGGCTGGATGAGCCGGATGACCCAGTGGAAGGACAAGGCGGGCAAGAATAAGGAAAACGCATCGCTCGGGCTTTTTGCTTACCCGTCGCTGATGGCGGCGGACATCCTTGTTTATCACGCCACTCATGTGCCGGTCGGCGAAGACCAAAAGCAACATCTTGAGCTGACCCGCGACATCGCCACCAAGTTCAATCACGACTACGGCGTCGATTTCTTTCCGATTACCGAGCCGGTGATCGAAGGCGCCGCCACACGGGTGATGAGCCTGCGCGACGGGTCCAAGAAAATGTCGAAATCCGATCCGTCCGATGCTTCGCGCATCAACATGACCGACAATGCCGATACCATCGCCAAGAAAATCCGCAAAGCCAAGACCGACCCCGACGCCCTCCCGTCCGAGGCCGAAGGGCTGCAGGGACGTCCGGAGGCCCGCAATCTTGTTAACATTTATGCTGCACTCTCAGAGGTGGGCGTTGATCAGGCGCTGAAACAGATTGGCGGCAAACAGTTTTCGGAATTCAAACCAATGCTCGCAGAGCTAGCCGTAGAAAAACTAGCCCCGATTTCGGGCGAAATGGCACGGCTGATGCAAGACCAGAGCGAAATTGACCGGATATTGCAACGCGGCGCCGACCGTGCGCGCGCCATCGCGGCGCCGATCTTGCAGAAAACCTACGATATCGTGGGGATGGTGCGTTAAGCCTCTGTTAAGGCTTTGTCACTAATCATGAAAAACCATATTGAGACCGGCGTTTGCGCGCCGGTCTGGTCGCGCTCTCAAACGTCGATCTTCACTCTTTTCACCGAAGCCACATGCGCGCCATTTTAAGCCGCGCTCACCCTTGCTCCTCCCCTGCCATCGCCCTACCCTCGCGCGGCAATCGCAAGGAGTCGCAGCATGTCAGTGGGCAGCAATATCCGCACTTATTTCAATGGCACATGGCACGAAGGCGAAGTGCCGGTGATGACATCAGCAGATCATGGTGCATGGCTTGGCACCACCGTTTTTGATGGTGCGCGCTACTTCGAAGGTCTGGCCCCCGACCTTGAAGCGCATTGTGCGCGGATAAACCGTTCTGCTTCGGCGCTGATGCTTGCGCCCACGGTCGGGACCGCTGAGATGGTCGATATCGTCCGCGAAGGCCTTGAGATGTATGACAAATCAGAAGCCGTCTATATCCGCCCGATGTATTGGGGCATCAACGGAGACATGACCCTCAGCGCAATTGCACCCAGCCCCGACGCGACTGGCTTTGCAATCTGCCTCGAAGCGATCCCGATGCCCGCCGAAACCTCCTCGACCACGCTCACCCGCACGCGCTTTCGTCGCCCCGTGCTCGAAGATGCTGTGGTCAACGCCAAGGCGGGCTGCCTTTATCCCAATAACGCCCGCATGATCGCCGAGGCAAAGGCCAAGGGCTTCGGCAACGCGCTGGTTGCCGACGCCACCGGCAATGTGGCGGAAACGGCAACCGCGAATATCTTCATGGTCAAGGATGGCGACGTTTTCACGCCGATCGCCAACGGCACGTTCCTCGCGGGCATCACCCGCGCGCGCCACATCGCCAACCTTACAAATGAAGGCCTGCGCGTCCACGAGGCCGTGCTTTCATTCGAGGATTTTCACGACGCAGATGAGGTATTCCTCTCTGGTAACATGTCAAAGGTCACGCCAGTTACAGCATTCGACGACACCCAATACCAGATCGGCCCGATCACCCGGCAGGCGCGCGACCTCTATTGGGATTGGGCAGCGTCCAACGGCTGAACTGCGGCGAGTTGTCTAAACCCATGCAGCACTCACACGTTGCCAGCACTCCAACCATGCGCCATGATCTCTCAAAATCGAGGGAGTCCGCCATGCGTAAGTTTCTTGTCGTGCTGGATGACAGCCGCGAATGCCTGAACGCAATGCGGTTCGCCGCCATGCGCGCTGCACACACGGGCGGCGGGGTCGCGATCCTTGCAATCATCCGCCCCGACGAATTCAATCACTGGATCGGTGTTGGCGATATCATGCGCGAAGAAGCACGCGAACGTATCGAAGCGCATTTCGAAGTGTTTGCAAAATGGATGCGCGACAAGCAAGGCGTCGATCCCGAACTCATGATCCGAGAAGGCGAACCGGTCGGCGAAATTCTGGCACAGGTAAAAGAAGACCCCGACATTGGCATCGTTGTTCTTGGCGCGGGCACCGATCGCAAAGGCCCCGGCCCGTTGGTCACGCAACTCACCCGCAATTCCGGGAGCCTCGACATACCGATCACCATCGTTCCGGGCGACTTGTCGAAGGAGCGACTGGAAGCCATTACATGAATGGATCGCCACACTTTAGAACGGTTCCAATTCTTGACATCCGATGCGTCCGCACGCATATCAGTGAGAAGCGATAAGGAAGTGCGCCAATGTTCATCCAAACCGAATCCACCCCGAATCCGGCAACCCTGAAATTCCTGCCCGGCCTTGCCGTAATGCAAGCAGGGACCGCTGATTTTCCCGCACCTGTCGGAAAAGACATCTCCCCGCTCGCAGCGCGCATTTTCTCGGTCAGCGGCATTTCCGGCGTCTTTCTCGGCAATGATTTCGTTACAGTGACGAAAACTGAAGACACGGAATGGGATCACGTCAAACCGGCCATCCTCGGTGCCATCATGGAGCACTTCCAATCCGGTCAGCCAGTAATGGCCGAAGGGGTTGTAACGCCGTCACACGCCACCGACGAAAACGGCCCCGACAGCGCGATCATTGATCAGATCAAGTCCCTACTGGATACCCGCGTCCGTCCCGCCGTGGCGCAGGATGGTGGCGACATCACCTTCCACGGCTTTGACGAGGGTGTGGTCTATCTGCACATGCAAGGCGCTTGTGCGGGTTGCCCCTCTTCGACGCTGACGCTCAAGATGGGCATTGAAAATCTGCTGCGCCATTACATACCCGAAGTGACAGAGGTGCGACCTGTTGCCGTCTGACAAGCTCACACTCGGCTTTGACACATCGGTCGCGCATTGCGCGGCCGCTTTGCTGAGAGGTCAAGAGATTATCGCAAGCCAAGTCGAGGAAATGAGCCGCGGTCAGGCCGAAAGGCTGATCCCATTGATCGAAGAGATGTTTGCCAAGGCCGACGTCACCTGGCGCGATCTGGATCGAATTGGCGTCGGCACTGGCCCCGGAAATTTCACTGGGATACGGATTTCAGTAGCAGCGGCACGCGGCTTGGCACTCGGGCTTGATATTCCGGCAATCGGTGTGCCAACACTCGACAGCCTTGCCTTGGATCAGCCTCGCCCATGTGTGGCCCTTGTCGCAGCTCCACGAGAGCAGGTTTATCTTCAGCAATTTCTGGCAGATAGCGCCACCAATGCACCGGTTCTCTGCCACTTAGATGAGATCGAAAGCCTCTGGCCTGCAATCGAAACCACCTGGGTTGGCGCTCACGCTGATGATTGCGCCAAAATCCTCTCCGGGGAGGTTTTAACTCCTCACCACCCTCTTGCAGAAGCCATCGCGCGCATTGCCGCATCCGCGCCCGATGAAAGCCCATCGCCGACACCGCTTTACATCCGCGCCGCGAATGCAACTCCCGCACGCGAGACATCACCAATCATCCTTGATGACGCCTGAAGCGCTCGAAAAACTCCATGCGCGGGGTTTTTCTCGAATCCGGCCTTGGACTGCTGCGGAATTCGCCGCCCTTCTCGAAAGCCCTTATGTTTTTCTTTGCGCCAGCACCCACAGTTTCGCGCTTGGGCGGGCAGTCGCCGACGAGGCGGAACTTCTCACCATCGTCACCTATCCAGAGCAGCGCCGTCAAAACCTAGCGCGCACCTGCTTGCGCAATTTTGAGCTCGAAGCTCAGGCGCGCGGTGCGATTCGTGCTTTTCTTGAGGTAGACTCGGAAAATCACCCTGCAATTGGGCTTTACCAAACTTCCGGATACACGCTTGTTGCTCGCCGCACGGGCTACTACGACTTGCGCAACAACACCCGCGCGGATGCGCTGGTCATGTCAAAACGGTTCAAATGACTCACCCCGCCCTATGCCCCACGCCACAGATGATGCCGTGCGCCGCACAGCATATCAGCGTCACGCGCGTCTCACCTTCATCTGATGTTACAGGTTAACGGCGGGGCGCTTTAAGCCTTGAACTGCGGCGGCACCCAAGGCTAGTTACCCGCCATGCAGGTCGACCGCTTCGCTACCGAGGTTTCAGTCAACGCTTCAAGGGGGTATTGATGTTTCGTTATTTCGCCGCATTCTTTGCCATCCTGACATTCACCCATTCGTCTGGCCTGGCAGAAGAAGTAGTGCTTGGACTCAGTCAAAGCCGCGTGGCGATAACTGCAAATTTTGACGGTTCCGAAATCCTGATATTTGGCGGCGTGAAGCGTGAGGCTCCGCCACCAACTGGCGCGCCATTGGAAGTTGTTATCGTCATTGAGGGGCCGTCAGTGCCGCTGACGGTACGACGAAAGGCAAAAAAGTATGGCATCTGGATCAACGCCGACTCGGTAAGTATCAGTTCCGCGCCCGCTTTCTATTCGGTCTCAACGAGCGCGCCCTTCAATGATGCAATCAACCACACCGAAGACTTGCGCCATCATATCTCCGTGCCGCGTGCGATCCGTTCGATCGGAGCGGCTTCTTATGTGAGTGATCCGGAAGCCTTTACCGACGCCGTAATCAGAATTCGCCAAGAAAACGGTCTTTATCAATTCAATGAGAACGCGGTTCAATTCGAGGAGCAAACGTTGTTCCGCACGACCGTTCACCTCCCCTCAAATCTGACGGAAGGGAATTACAAAACCCGTATCTTCCTTACACGCAATGGCAATGTTGTTTCTCACTTCGAAACGACGATCGGCGTACACAAAGTTGGGTTGGAGCAGTTTCTATATAGCCTGTCCCACGAGCGCCCTCTGATTTATGGCCTGCTCTCTCTCGCCATAGCGATTGCTGCAGGTTGGGGTGCCTCAGCTTTTTTCCGCATGTTCGGCCGGAGCTGAATATTACACACTTTCTTTGGCTTCGAGATGAAGTGGCACCGCTGGTACCTGCAAATCATCGGTCGTGAGCGCATACGTTGGCTTGGCCAACCGATTACGCACGACCCAGAATAAACGCTCCTGCGCCCGCGTGATTGCAACGTAGGCTAGTCGTTTCCATAAAGGCTGCCCTGCTTCCACACGTCCCATTCGCGCGGCGGCATGAAGATCCGGTGAAAAGACTTGCACATCCTTCCATTGCGAGCCTTGCGCTTTATGAATAGTAATCGCTGCCCCATGAAGAAAAACTGCCCCCATCCTTGCTGCAAATGGAATAAAGGGCTCTTCTTCATCCGGCTTTTCAATCTTGACGATGGACGCCGCCGAAATCTGCGGATCAGGAGCGCCAACAACATGCAACCGTGAAAACCCCGCCTTTCGGCCCGGCCCAAGATAGACGACCTGTGCCCCCTTGATCAGCCCGCGCGCCTCCAAGTCTAGTCTGCGCTTACGATGCTTTAGAGGCAATTCAAGCCCATCGCATATCAATGGTTCGCCAGAGAGAAGAGCATCTTCAGGTGCGCCATGCACGCGCCGAAATGCATTGATCAGTCGAATCCGTGTTGCATTACGCCAAACAAGCACCGGGCTACGCGCCATCATGTCTACCTCGACACGCTGCGCCCAGACCACGCGTTCATCTTGCTTAGCAATTGTTTCGATCATCGCCTCAAAGGTTTCAAAATCCATCGCAGGGTCAGCAAGTGCATGCGCCAGATCAAGGATCGGGTTCGATGCTTCCTGACGGTGAATCCGATGGAGTTCGTGTCGAACCTCGGCTTCAAGCTTATCAAACACCATAGTGCCGGATTGGTTGACCGGAGCCAATTGCGCGGGATCGCCAAACAGCACCAAAATCGGAAAGATTTCTCGTAGATCGTCAAACTGTTTATCATCCAGCATCGAGGCTTCATCGACAAACCCGATATCAAGCGGTTCATCGCGACGTTTCCAGCCAGTGATAAAATCCGACCCGCGCAGGCCTGCGGCGGCAAGCGCGCCGGGGATAGAGCGGTTCAATTTGAAAAAAGCAAGTGCCCGTTCCAGCGCAGAATCGCTCAAACCTTCAATTTGTGGTTTTTCACCGTCACCTGCCAACCACGCGGCGATGCGCTCATACTCTGGATCATACACAGGTGTATATAAAATGCGGTGGATCGTCGTGGCCGGCACGCCCTGCATCCGTAGGACACTCGCCGCCTTGTTGGTCGGAGCGAGGATAGAAATTGTGCGGCGGTTCTTATGTTTACGACCCTCATAGTCGCCAGAAATAACCTCTACCCCGCTTTCCTCAACGGCCTTGAAGAGTTGTGCAAGAAGCATCGTCTTGCCTGATCCAGCCTTGCCCATAATGGCCAATGTAATGCCTTTGCCTTCTCGCTGTGGCATCACCTCGCACGCAACAATATCGACACCTAACGGACGCAAAGCTTCAACAATGGAATCATAAGCATCCGCTTGGTCGTGGGAAAAGGAAATTACGGCTTCATTCATGCGTCTGAACCTATCGGTCCCCCTGAACAAGCACAACGTATCCATCCATGCACATCATGTACTTTCAGGTATATGCGTCACCTGCAATACGTGGACTTGCAGGGTCACCAAGGCAGTATGGCCGTTCGCTCTGACATAGACCTTTCAAGTCCGCGAGAACATCCAATTGGTCCGCATTTCCCAAAATTAGCGAGAATGAGGTCTGCAACATCGAAATGGCAACACGACCGCCAGCCCCAAGATATCAGGTGGGGCTGAGGTATGTCTCACAATCGCAGGTTCTTCACCCGATCAATGCCGGGCGGCATTCAGGTCTGTTTCCCGGCCTCGACAACATCTTCCACAGTCCGCAAGCCGGTTGTTGGGGCTTGAACGAGAACCGCCATATTCCCGGGCTTATGCTCATTACGAAGCATCTTCATATGCGCATGTGGAATTTCGCTCCACGGAAACACTTCAGACATACATGGATCAATTCGGCGCTCGACCATCAACCGGTTGGCTGCGGCGGCTTGCTTGAGATGCGCAAAATGCGAACCTTGCAGGCGCTTCTGATGCATCCAGATGTAGCGGACATCAAAGGTGCAGTTGAAGCCGGTCGTTCCGGCGCAGATTACAACCATGCCACCTTTCTTGCATACGAACGAAGAGACCGGGAACGTCGCCTCCCCCGGATGTTCAAAGACAATATCCACATTGTTGCCCTTGCCGGTGATATCCCAAATTGCTTTGCCGAACCGGCGCACTTCCTTGAACCATTCGCCGTATTCCGTGGTGTTCACAGTGGGCAATTGCCCCCAGCAATTGAAATCCTTCCGGTTGATGACACCCTTCGCACCAAGATCCATGACGAATTCGCGTTTGTCTTCATCAGAGATCACGCCAACGGCGTTGCCGCCTGCCGCGTTGATAAGCTGGATCGCAAACGAGCCGAGCCCGCCGCTTGCACCCCAAACAAGGACGTTCTGGCCGGGTTTCAGCTCATGCGGGTGATGGCCAAAAAGCATCCGATAGGCCGTGGCCAACGTAAGGGTGTAGCAGGCGCTTTCTTCCCACGTCAGATGTTTCGGACGCGGCAGAAGCTGTTGCGCCTGAACGCGGGTGAACTGCGCAAATGAACCATCATTGGTTTCATAGCCCCATATCCTTTGCGTGGGAGAGAACATCGGGTCACCCCCATTACATTCCTCGTCGTCGCCATCGTCCTGATTACAATGGATGACGACTTCATCGCCGACCTTCCATGTCTTCACCTTGTCCCCGACGGCCCAAACAATTCCGGAAGCATCCGAACCCGCGATATGATAGGGTTGCTTGTGGCCATCGAACGGCGAAATTGGAACACCAAGCCCAGCCCAGACACCATTGTAGTTGACGCCAGCCGCCATCACGAGCACCAGAACCTCATAACTGTCGATCTGCCAGGTATCGACGACCTCCACCTGAAAGCTGGTGTCGGGTTCACCATGCCTCTCCCGGCGGATCGCCCATGCATACATCTGCTTGGGGACATGGCCCATGGGGGGCATTTCGCCAATTTCATAGAGGTCTTTTTCAGGTGCGTCATATGCCGCAATGCCGGTTTCGGTATCCAGTGCCATGCTGTGTATCCTTAAATTTCCGCCGCAGCGCAGAATCATATCGTTAGCCACAGGAAATATCGGCCGTCGCGCAACAATGCAATGCCGTCATATCAATTTTTGAAACTTTATAACCTCGCAAGCGCAGAAATTTCAGCTGTAATCATGCTTCGCCGTAATAAGATGCGCCACCGACGCGGCATAAAACTCCACCAGCGGTCTGTCTTTTGCCGTGATGATCAGCCCCTCGCCGGTTTCAAGAACGATCCGGCGGAGTGTGAGGTTCCGCAAGCCGACCTCGACAGTGTAAGAAATATCCCCACGCGGAATGTGGACATAGGCCTCCGGCAAGTGCTCCAGCAACGCCGAAACAGCCTCCTTCAAGGTTTCGCGCGAAAGCGGTGCTTTAGCTTGGATCAATGCGGTTGCCACCAGCGGCACCGGCAGGACAGGAACCTCTTCTCCAACCCTACGCATCAGGTCAGCCGCCAGATGTTCTACTGTGACGTCCGGGTTTTCCCGGCGGTAGCGCAACAAAGAAACCGGCGCACCGAAACTTACGGCGGCATATCCGAACCGATGATACCTACCACGTAAACGCAGCCAGATTTGTTTGAGTAAGAACCGCGCCAAAACGGAAATCTTCGCACGGAATCGCCGCTCCCCAGCTTGCCCGGCGGCAACAAGGATACGGTCCTCAAACACCCTGTCGTAGTTCAATGCCACCGGAACAAAGACGACATCGCGCGCTTCAGCATCGTGGCCATCGACGATGTATTTCAGAATGCCCATGCGCGGCGGCTCCAATGCGCCGGTAAGCGATAGCCCGCCTTCGGGGAAAACCGCCTGCATCACGCCGCCTTCGGTGGCCAAACGAACATAGCGCGCCAGCACCTTGCGATAGAGCGCATTGCGGGATTTTCGGCGGATGAAGTATGCCCCCATTGCCTTGATCAAACGGCTGAGCGGCCAGACCCGCGCCCATTCACCGACAGCGTAACTCAGCGCGCTGCGCGCGGCGGCAAGGTAGGTGACCAACACATAATCCATATTGGAGCGATGGTTCATCACGAACACGACCGTTGCGTGCGGGTCTATCTTGGCCAGCCTCTCTTCATCATAGCGCCCGATGCGAACGCGGTAGAGTGTTGTGCTGATCGCCCTGGCCAACCGGATCGCCAAACCGAAATAAAGCGAGGCACTAAACGACGGCACGATCTCGCGCGCGTATCGGCGGGCGGTCTCGAAGGCCACATTCTCTGGCACGCCCTCTTCATGGGCATGATCGGCAATAGCGCGCGCTATCTCCGGATCATAGATAAGGCGTTGGATCATGTCGTGACGCCGGGCGAGTTTGAACGGTTGGATCGGGCGTTCAAGCCGTTCATTCAGGCGCGCAACGGCTCGTTCCATCCGACGACGAAAGAACCAGCGCACCGAGGGCAGCATGACTTTCTCAAGCGCCGCATAGGCCGCAAAACCAGCGATGACCAGAAACAGCCATAAGGGAATATGCACAGACGCCATCATGCACCCACCGTGACAGGCTTTTCCGTGTCGGTAAATCACCACATGCCGCAATGCAGCGAATTGACAGCGCCATAAAATTTCAAGTATCTACGCCTTAACGCAATAAAGTTGCCAACCCGATTCCAGAGGCCCGCCCATGTCGCAGACGCAAAATGCCCCCGTAACCACGGACCGCACGAAAGATCGCCCGTGGCTTATCCGGACCTATGCCGGCCATTCAACGGCCAAAGCCTCAAACGCGCTTTACCGCAGTAACCTTGCCAAAGGGCAAACCGGGCTTTCGGTGGCCTTTGATCTGCCAACTCAGACGGGCTATGACAGCGACCATATTCTTGCCCGTGGTGAGGTTGGAAAAGTGGGCGTGCCGGTGTGCCATCTGGGCGATATGGCGGCGTTGTTCGATCAAATACCGCTTGAGCAGATGAATACCTCCATGACGATCAATGCGACGGCGCCTTGGCTTCTGGCGCTTTATATCGCGGTGGCCGAGGAACAGGGTGCTGATATCACCAAACTTCAGGGGACAGTACAAAACGATATCATTAAGGAATACCTAAGCCGCGGCACCTATGTCTGCCCGCCCCAACCATCGCTCAAGCTGATTGGTGATGTGGCCGAGTATTGTTATGCCAATGTGCCGAAATGGAACCCGATGAACGTGTGTTCCTACCACCTTCAGGAAGCGGGTGCGACGCCGGAGCAAGAACTGGCGTTTGCGTTAGCCACGGCGATTGCGGTTCTTGATGAATTGAAGCCGAAAGTCCCTGCCGAGGATTTCCCCGCGCTCTGCGGGCGGATTTCGTTTTTCGTGAATGCCGGTATTCGCTTTGTCACAGAGCTGTGCAAGATGCGCGCCTTTGTGGACCTGTGGGACGAGATACTGCAGGACCGCTACGGCGTCGATGACCCGAAGTTTCGCCGTTTTCGCTATGGCGTGCAGGTCAATTCGCTGGGCCTGACTGAGCAACAACCTGAAAACAACGTTTACCGCATCCTGATCGAAATGCTGGCGGTTACCTTGTCGAAAAACGCCCGCGCCCGTGCCGTGCAATTGCCCGCCTGGAACGAGGCGCTGGGCCTGCCCCGGCCATGGGATCAGCAATGGTCGATGCGGATGCAGCAGATCATGGCGTATGAAACCGATCTGCTTGAATTCGATGACCTTTTTGATGGCAATCCGGCCGTGGAGGCGAAGGTAAATGCGTTGAAAGATGGGGCGCGGCATGAGTTGGCCACGCTTGACGCGATGGGCGGCGCGGTGGCGTCGATTGACTATATGAAGGCGCGGCTGGTGGAGGCCAATGCCGCACGGCTCGGCCGGATCGAGGCCGGGGAAACCGTGGTTGTGGGTGTGAATAAATGGACACAAGGTGAACCTAGCCCGCTAACATCCGGCGACGGCGACATCATGACCGTTGACCCGGCGACGGAGGCCGAGCAGATCGGGCGGTTGGCCGACTGGCGCGGCGCACGTGATGCGGCTGCGGTGGAGAAAGCCCTTTTGGACCTGCGCGAGACCGCCCGCAATGGCGGCAATGTTATGCCACCGTCAATAAAGGCCGCCAAGGTGGGGGTGACCACCGGCGAATGGGCACAGGTGATGCGCGAGGTTTATGGGGAATATCGCGGACCGACAGGGGTTTCCGCGTCGCCTTCCAACAAGACCGAAGGCCTTGAGGAAATCCGTGAGGCGGTTGATCTGGTCTCTGACCGGCTGGGCCGCCGGTTGAAGTTCGTGATCGGCAAACCGGGGCTTGATGGGCATTCCAACGGGGCCGAGCAGATTGCGTTCCGCGCCCGTGATTGCGGCATGGACATTACCTATGACGGGATCAGGCTGACCCCGGAAGATATTGTTTCCAAGGCGAAATCTGATGCGGCGCATGTGATTGGCGTGTCAATCCTGTCGGGCTCGCATATTCCGCTGGTCGAGGAATTGATGAAGCGGCTGCGCGATGAGGGATTGGGCGATGTGCCGGTGATTGTTGGCGGGATCATTCCCGAGGAGGATGCGACCCGGCTTCGTGCCATGGGCGTGGCAAGGGTTTATACGCCAAAGGATTTCGAGTTGAACACGATCATGCTTGATATCGTGACGCTGGCCGACCCGCAGGTGCAGGCGGCGCAATGACGGCTCTGGTCAAGGCCCGGTGAATGGCGCTACGCTCTGGTGCGGCGTCATTGCATTTGTGAGGAACCATGCCCGAGATCACCATCCGCCCGATTGAAGATGGCGACCAGGAAGACTGGCGCAGGCTTTGGACCGGGTATCTGGAGTTCTATCAATCCAGCGTGCCGGAGGAGGTTTATCGAGAAACCTTCAAGCGCTTGTGTGACAAGGATAATTCCGAGCAGTGCGGGTTGCTGGCGTTGCAAGACGGGGTGCCGGTTGGGCTGGTTCATTACATCTTTCATGCGCATAACTGGCGGATCGAGCAGGTCTGTTATTTGCAGGATCTGTTCACAACAAAGCAAGCGCGGGGCGCGGGCGTGGGCCGAAAGCTGATCGAAGCGGTTTATGCGGCGGCGGATGCGGCGGGGAGCCCTAGCGTTTATTGGATGACGCAGGATTTCAACCACACGGCGCGCCAGCTCTATGATCGGATTGCCACGTTGACCCCGTTTATCAAATATCAACGCTGAAGTGTGTGGCGCATTGCGTTACCGCTGACCTTCGGCAAGGAGGCGTTTCGCCAGATGTTCCAATGCTTGTGTCGGTGCGCCGGGGCGTCGGAAAAGGCGCAGGGCGAGGCCGGTTTTCAGAGTCGAATCCAACGGGTTGACCAGACGCCCGGAGGCGATATGCGCCCGTAGGAGGGAGCTGTGCGCCATGAGCACCCCTGCCCCGCCCAAGGCTTCTTCCACCGCCAGCGCATAGAGGGAGAACGACGGGCCGCGCGGGCGCAGCGGGTGGGCCGCCTTGGTTGCGAGCGCCCAGAGTTCCCAATCCCCGGCCCATGTTGAATCGCGCAGGCAAGGCAGCAATGCCAGATCCTCCACCCTGCCGATGGCGCGGGCGATCTGTGGTGTACAGACAGGGAAAATTTCATCTTCTTCAATAACTTCGCCACCTTCTGACGCGAAGAAAAGCGCCATATCATAAGCCTCCCGTGCGAGGTTAGGCGGGGCTTCAAGGGCGGTGACGGAAATTTCCTGACCGGGCAATTCGGCACGCAGACGCGGCAGGATGGGCGCGAGCCAAAGCTGTGCCACGGCAGGCAGCGCCGCGATATGCAGCACAGCCGGGCGCGCATAGGCGCGCAGCGATTGCACCGCTTCGCCCATCCGGTCAAAGGCATCGGTCAGCGGGGCAAGGGCGGCGGCGCCGACCGAGGTGAGGCTGAGCCCTTGGGCGTGCCGCTCAAAAAGCGGCGCATCGGCCCAGTCTTCCAGCGTTTTGACATGCTGGGCGATGGCACCGGGAGAGACGTTAAGCTCTTCCGATGCCTTGGAAAATCCGCCCAGACGCGCCGCAGATTCAAACGCGCGCAGCGCATTCAGAGAGGGGCCACGCGGGCGGGGAGGATCAACAGGCATATCAGACTCAGTTTTTCTAGCCCTAGTTATCACAAAATCTGCTTTGCGTCATTTTCCAATCCAAGGTTAGCTGCGCAAGAAGCAAAGGAGGGTTGCGATGACACAGCTTGCGAAACGCCCATGGGTGCCGATGGAGGCCGAAACACGGGTTCAGACCATTGCGGCGCGGGTTTCCCGCGAAACCCCCGAGGCGGTTGCCACACGGATCGAGGATTTGGCGGTTGAGAGCAGAAGCATTCACGAAAAGCGTTGCTTCAACCTTAATCCCGCGACCAACGTGATGAACCCGCGTGCAGAGGCGCTTTTGGCAAGCGGTTTGGGCACAAGGCCATCGCTGGGATATCCCGGTGACAAGTATGAGATGGGGCTGCAAGCCATTGAAGAAATTGAGGTAATCGCGGCAGAGATTGCGGCGGAAGTGTTTGGCGCGCGCTATGCCGAAATCCGCGTGCCATCGGGGGCGATTTCAAACCTCTATGGCTTCATGGCGTTGGCCAAGCCGGGCGATCATGTGATCGTGCCGCCAGCAAAAATCGGCGGGCATGTGACGCATCATGCCGATGGTTGCGCCGGGCTTTATGGCTTGGTCAGCCATGACGCGCCGGTGGATGCGGATGGTTATTCGGTTGATCTTGATGGTTTGGCGGCGTTGGCGACCGAGGTGAAGCCGAAAGTGATTACCATTGGTGGTTCGCTCAACCTTTATCCGCATCCGGTTCGGGAAATCAGGGAAATCGCCGATAAAACAGGGGCTTATGTTCTATTCGACGCAGCACATCAATGCGGGATCATTGCCGGGCGCGCTTGGGCCAACCCGCTTGATGAGGGTGCGCATCTGATGACGATGAGCACCTACAAGAGCCTTGGCGGGCCGCCGTCCGGCTTGATCGTCACCAACGAAGAAGAGATTGCCAAGCGACTGGATTCAATCGCGTTTCCGGGGATGACGGCAAATTTTGATGCGGCGAAATCGGCGGCTTTGGCGATGGCGCTGCTGGACTGGAAGGACCATGGCGAGGCTTATGCAAGCGCCATGGTAGAAACCGCGGAGGCGTTGGCCAATGCTTTGAAAGACCAGGGGATTCCGATTTTTGAGGGCAACGCAGGGGTGACGCAAAGCCATCAGTTCGCGGTGCTTGCCGAAGGGTTTGGCGGCGGGCAAACGGCGTCGAAACAGCTTGAGAAAGCGGGGTTTCTGGCCTGTGGAATTGGCCTTCCGGTGCGTGAGTTGTCACGTGATCTCAACGGGTTGCGGATTGGAACGCCGGAGTTGGTGCGCTGGGGCATGACGCCAAGGGATATGCCCGAGCTTGGCCGCCGGATCGCCGAGGCGCTGCGCTCAAACGCGCCGCAAGACATGGCCGAAGACACTGCAAAATACCGTGGCCGCTTCACCCGCCTGCACTATGTTCATCAAGGTTAATCGGGGCTTGGCGGGATTTTAGGAGGTGTCTGCACCCCGGCTGGCGGTCTGGCTGCGATGCGTATGGCGAGAATCGCCGATTGCGTTAAATTCCGTTAACTTAATGCGGCGCGCGGTGGTGGCGGCAGTGGGGAAGCCCCCGCAACCTTACACGCCATGGCTGCGGTCATAACCGTTGAGCGGCGGGGAGACCCAACCAGCAAGGGCGCCCGGTGCCGGGGCGAAGATTTCCACCAGCAGCGGCGCACAGCGCGCGGTATCCGATGAGTGCTCGGCGGCGCAATCGCCGCCCGGACAGGCCGACAGCCCGCCCAGAAGATCAATCTCGGCAAAAAATTCGAGGTAGTCAGCGGGGCGCACCGGCGAGGCCTTCATGAAATACTGCCCGGTATCGCGGGTAAAGCCGGTACACATGAAGACGTTGAGCACGTCATGGACATGAGGTTCGGCCTCGGTCAGGGACAGGCCGGTCTCGGCGGCGAGTGCGCGGGTGAGGTTGGAATGGCAGCAATGGTGATATTGTGATCCGCCGAGCAGATTGCCGGTGTAGGGATCGCAGCGGGTGCCGATGACATCGTGAACCGAGCCGCCGAAGTCATCAATGCCATACCATGCAAGCGTGTCATCGGTGATCGTCGCCATCGGGCGCAGGGCCGGAAAGGACGACCACATCCGTTCCCCGGTGGTCAGATGGGTGCCATGCAGGGCGCGGGATTTGCCGGAATAGAACCGCTCGGACAGGTCGTGCGCGTTCCACAGGTTCAGATCGCCAACCTGCGGTGTCTCGGGGGCGGAGATGCGGAAGAAATGGCCAGCCGGGACGCGGAAACAGGCGGCTTCGCGCGGAGCGATGCGGACCTCGCCGGTTTTATGCGCGGTGGCGCGGGCGGCGGCATAAAGTGCAAGATCAGGGCGGGGCAGCGTTTCGTTCGGGTAACAGATCACCGGCGCAATGGCGCGGCGTTGGGCGGCATCGGAGGGGGCGGACATGGCGGGCGCTTTCACATGGTTTCGCGCACAACATCAGCCATTAAGCCGCCGGGCGCAAGCAGCGCAGGCGCGCCATGTGCCCGGTATCTACGCGCGGCAATGTTTGCTTCGCCTTTCGGGGCGGGGATGGCCATTCGGGGCATTGCGGAATTTTGGCGAAACCGTCACGAGCCGCCCAACACGATTTGTGAGGTCAGCTATTTTTCTGGGGCGCAGGGGCAAATCGTGCTAAACTGTTGCCGAAGCGTTCGAAGGCACCAGATTGGCGGCATCAGACCGGCAAGGCATGAGGTGGTGCCGTTCACGAGAGGCTGCCGCATCCGCCTAGTGTGGGGTCGGTTTTCCTACAGTTCCTTGTAAAGGATCGTTTGCAAACGCGCATATATCGGCTATGCAATCAGCCAACGATAAAAAGCAGGCACATGTTCGATTATTCCGAATCTTCTCGGCCGCAGCCTGAACCACGGGCTGCAAGGGAATGGGTTGCGATCCTCTCAAAATATCGCGAGCCCAGCTCATTGCGCAGTTGCTTTGAGCTTGCGGTCACGGTCGGGCCGTTTCTGGCGCTGTGGTTTCTGGCGTGGTGGTCCTTGTCGATCAGCTATTGGCTGACATTGATGATTTCGCTATGCAACGCGGCTTTTCTGTTGCGCCTGTTTGCCATTCAGCACGATTGCGGCCACGGGGCGTTCTTTCACAACCGGACGGTCAGCGACTGGCTGGGGCGGGTCATTGGTGTGCTCACGCTGACACCCTATGATGTCTGGCGGCGGTCGCATTCGATACATCACAGCTCTTCTGGAAACCTCGGGCGGCGCGGCATTGGTGACGTTCACACGTTGACGGTCGCGGAATACCGTGCATTGAAGCCGTTTAACCGGCTGATTTACAGGCTTTATCGGCACCCTGCCGTTTTGTTCGGGCTGGGACCGGGGTATCTTTTCTTCCTGCAAAACCGGCTGCCTGTGGGGCTTATGGGCAAGGCGAAGTATTGGATCAGCGCAATGTGCACCAATGCGGCAATCCTCGCTGCGTTGGCTATTATCCTGTATTTTGGCGGCCTGATGCCGATCCTGCTGATCTTCCTGCCCTCGACGTTGCTTGCCGCCACGGCCGGGGTGTGGCTTTTCTATGTGCAGCACCAATTCGAGGTGACCCATTGGGAGGCCGATGAAGACTGGCAATTGCATGATGCGGCGCTGAAGGGCAGTTCGCATTACGTGCTGCCATCGTGGCTGCAATGGCTGAGCGCCAATATCGGCATTCACCACGTTCATCATGTTCACAGTCGAATCCCGTTTTACCGATTGCCGGAAGTGCTGCGCGATCATGCCGATCTTGCCAATGGCAACCGGATGACGATCATGGAAAGCTTTCACAGTGCGCGGCTTCATCTGTGGGATGAGCAATCCCGGCGATTATTGTCGTTCTCACAGGCGCGGGCGCAGTATCACTGAGCTACGGCAGGGCAGGCTCTCACGGGGTCGCCCATCTGCGCGCGGTTTCAAGCTTGCGGATTTCGGCGCGGATCGTGGCAGATGACGGGCGGTGCCCCGATTTTGCTTTCGGCGCTGGCCCCGCAATACATGCATTTGTAGGTATCGAGGTTTGTGGGGTCGGACGTCTGCAAGCGCCAGCGGCAAAGCCGGGTTTCGCGGTTGCGAAACACGACCATGACCACAAACACGATCACCACAGCGACAAGCGGCAAGATCATGCCGCCCGGCCTGCGGCCCTGCCAGAGAAGATACAGCCGCCCAGAAACGTGCCTTCGAGCGCGTTATAGCCGTGATACCCGCCACCGCCGAAGCCTGCGGCCTCGCCTGCGGCGAAGAGGCCATCGAAAGCCGTGCCATCCGGGCGCAACACTTGTGAGGTGAGGTCGGTGTGCAACCCGCCCAGCGATTTGCGGGTGAGGATGTTGAGCCGCACGGCGATGAGCGGCCCCGCGAGCGGGTCAAGGATGCGGTGCGGTTTGGCGGTGCGGATGAGCCGGTCGCCGCGATAGGCGCGGGCTTGGCGCATGGCGATGATCTGTGCATCCTTGGCGAAAGGGTTGGCAAGCTGGGCATCGCGGGCCTCAATCTGGGCGCGGAGATGCAACGGGTCGAGCGGTGTTTCGGGGGTGAGCGCGTTCATGCCGGTGACCAGCGTGTTGAGATCGTCCGCGACGATGAAATCCTCGCCATGCTGTTTGAATGCCTCAACCGCGCGGGTGGCACCTTTGCCGAGGCGTTCCTTGAGCACCTGCGACCAGCGGCCGGAAACGAGGTCGGGGTTTTGCTCCGAGCCGGAGAGGGCGAATTCCTTCTCGATGATCTTCTGGGTGAGGATGAACCAGCCATGGGCGTGGCCGGTCGAAAGGATGCGTTTGAGCGTGGCGAGTGTGTCGAACCCCGGCAGGCAGGGCGCTTCCATGCGCTGCCCAAGGGCGTCAAACCACAGCGAGGATGGGCCGGGCAGAACCCGGATGCCGTGGTGCGGCCAGATCGGGTCCCAGTTGGACAGCCCTTCGGTATAGTGCCACATCCGGTCTTCGTTGATTGTGGCGGCGCCGGCCTGTTCGGCGATGGCGGCCATGGCCCCGTCGACATAATCAGGCACGCCCGCGATCATGTGTTTGGGCGCGGGGCCGAGGCGGTCGGTTGGCCATTGGGCGCGGACGCGGGCGAAGTTGCCGCCGATGCCGCCGGTGGTGATGATCACGCTGTCGGCAGAGAATGCGAACTCTCCGGCCACATCGCGGTTGGTGGAGGCACCACGCCGGGCCTGATCGGTGGCAAGCATATCGCCCTGCACGCCGGTGACCCGGCCATTGGTTATTTCAAGCCCGGTGACACGGTGGCGGAAGGCAAAGCGCAAGAGCCCCGCCGCTTCGGCCTCATGGGCGAGGCGCACATAGGGCGCGATCACGCCTTCGCCCGCGCCCCATGTGATATGAAAGCGCGGCACCGAATTGCCGTGGCCATCGGCCAGACTGCCGCCGCGTTCGGCCCAGCCGACAACCGGAAACCAGCGCATTCCGATGGCGGCCAGATCGGCGCGCATCGCCCCGGCGGCATAATCGAGATAAGCGTTGGCCCATTGGCGGGGATAGGCATCTTCGGGCCGGTCGAACCCGGCCGAGCCCATCCAGTCAAGTTGAGCAAGCGCGTGGCTGTCGCGGATGCCCATGCGGCGCTGCTCGGGGGTGTTGACCATGAAGAGCCCGCCCAGCGACCAGAACGCCTGCCCGCCAAGGCTTTGTTCGCCTTCCTGATCGACGATCAAGACCCGGCGGCCCCGGCGCGTGGCCTCAAGTGCGGCGGCCAGCCCTGCGAGGCCAGCGCCGACGATGATGATGTCCGTTTCGTTCATGTGGGTGGTCCTTTGTGCCCTTCGCAAGCGTAATGGCAGAAAGGGTTGGTTGTCTATTGCATGGCATCAGAATGTCCACCCGGCGGGGGCAATCGCAGATGGGTCTTTCCCGTTGCACAAGGCTTGCGCAGCCCTACTGTGCCATGATTTCGACCGAGAGGATCGTGGGCAGATGGCGGGCTATCTCGGCCCAGTTTTCGCCTTCATCGAAGCTGGCGAAGATCGAGCCGGTATTGGTGCCGAAATAGACGCTTGCCGGGGTGGATGTATCGGTGGCCATGGCTTGGCGCAGCACGGTGAAAAAGCAGTTCTTTGCCGGTAGACCGGATTGGCGCGGTGTCCAGTTTTCGCCGCCATCGGTGGATTTCCACACCGCGGCGGAGGCGTCCGGCGGGAAGCGCCCGGCCATGTCGCCATTGAGCGGGATAACCCAGAGCATAGCGGGGTCATGCGGGTTGACGGCGATTGGAAAGCCGAAGGTGGAGGGCAAACCGCCGGTGATATCGTCCCAGTGGCGCCCGCCATCGCGGCTGCGGTAGGTGCCGTGATGGTTTTGCTGATAAAGCAGATCGCCGGGCGCGCGGCTGAGGTTGTGCACACAATGGCCGGTCTCTCCGTCGCGTGGGGCGGCGGGATGATCATGCGCGGTGCAGGCCTCGGCGTTGGACAGGCGATTGCGGCGTTCCCAGCTGTCACCGCCATCTTCGCTGGCAAACACCCCGGCGGCGGAAACCCCAAGCCAGAGCTTGGCCGGGTCGGCCGGGTCGCTGAGGATGGTATGCAGGGTGAGCCCCGCCGCGCCGGGGTTCCACGCTGCGCGCTCGGGGAAATCGGCAAGGGCCGTGTTGCGCGCCCATGTGGTGCCGTGATCGCGGCTGATATAGAGGTTGGCGGGTTTTGCCCCGGCATAGAGCGTGCCGTCGGCATGATGCAGTGACCAGATCGCCTCCACCTCTCCGGCAAAGGGTGGTTCGGAGGGTTGCCAGCCGATCATGGCGGCAAAATCGGGGTCGTTGGCGGCCCATTCATCGGCCATGCCGCCGGAGAGCTTGGAAAGCGTCCAACTCAACCCGCCGTCGGGCGAATGCCAGACGCCAGCACCCTGCCATTCGCCGCCGCCTGCGGCCCAAATTTGCCCGCTGAGCGGATCACCGACCACATGATTGATCGGCCAGCCATCGCAATGCGGGCCAGAGACGGTCCAGCCGCTGCGGGCTGCACCGGATGTCAGGATGAAGGCCCCTTTGGTGGTGCCAATCAGGATGTGGGTTGCCACGGCTGCACCCTTCCTTCGCGCTTTTCCAAGCTTCAGGCTACACCGGAGTGGTCGAATCCAGAACGATTATTTTGCGGCGGTGCGCAAGTGGTCAATCCTTGCCGTCAAAGAGCAGCTTGAAGAGATAGGCGCGCTGCTCCTCGTCGTTGAGGATGCCTTTTTCCCAGCCATTCCCGAAAGCCTTGGTAATCTCGGGGTCTTTGCCGAAGGCCTCGAACGTTCGGCCAAGGCGGGTCAGCAGATCAGCCACCTGCGCCGAAAAACGGCTTTCGCCGCCTGACACACGGTTGAGGTAATGCAACCGCCCCGCCAGCGTGCCGCAGGCGAGGCGAAACTCTTCGTTTGAGCGGAACTCCAGCCGCGCTTCGGCTTCGGGTTTCGGCGGTGTGGCCATCACACCACCCGGTTGACCATCAGGCGTTTAATGTCGGCAATGGCCTTGGCGGGGTTCAGCCCTTTGGGGCAGGTTTTGGTGCAGTTCATGATGGTATGGCAGCGATAGAGCTTGAACGGGTCTTCGAGGCCGTCAAGCCGCTCTCCGGTGGCTTCATCGCGGCTGTCGTTGATCCAGCGGTAAGCGTGCAGGAGCGCGGCCGGGCCGAGGTATTTGTCGCCATTCCACCAATAGGACGGGCAGGCCGTGCTGCAACAGGCGCACATCACGCATTCATAAAGGCCGTCGAGCTTTTCGCGGTCTTCGATGGATTGCTTCCATTCTTTTTGCGGCTCGTTTGTCTTGGTTTCGAGCCACGGCATGATGGAGGCGTGCTGTGCGTAAAAGTGCGTGAGATCCGGGATCAGGTCACGCACCACCGGCATATGCGGCAGCGGGTTGATCTTGATCGTCTTGTCGCCCTTGATTTCATCCATGCCGTAGATGCAGGCCAGCGTGTTGATGCCGTCGATATTCATCGAGCATGAGCCGCAAATCCCTTCGCGGCAGGAGCGGCGGAAGGCCAGCGTCGGGTCGATCTTGTTCTTGATATAAAGCAGCGCGTCGAGAACCATCGGGCCGCAATCGTCAAGGTCGACGAAATAGGTATCAATGCGCGGGTTTTCACCGTCATCCGGGGTCCAGCGATAGACCTGAAACTTGCGCAGGTTGGCGGCGCCTTCGGGCTTTGGCCATGTCTTGCCCGTTGTCATCCGGGAGTTTTTGGGCAGGGTAAGTTGAACCATGGGTCTATCCTTTCGTCATCGGGCCGGGCAATGCGTGGTGAACAATGCCGGATTTTGGTGAATCAGGTCCGCCACGGCGCGGCGCGCCGGGCGGGCAAGGTCCAATCCATTGAGAAGGCGCATAAATTCCAAGGCACCGGAATTCAGGCTGGGGTTTCGTTTGCCGCTAAGCGGCGCAAGGGTTGCAATCTCGTCCGCCGACAGCCCGGCAAGGCGCAAAAGCTGCTGGCCGGGGCGGGTGCTGTCGGGCTCATCCTCCAGCCGGAAGATATGGGCGCGCCCCGGTGCGGCAGCGTCAAGCCGGGCGGCGAGTGGCTGCCAATCGGTCACTGCCGCGGTTTCAGCGAGAAATTCCGGGAGCGTGCCGGTGTAATTGTCAGAGCGCACCGCCTGATTGTGGACCGAGCGTTTCCAGGCGGGCATGGCGCGGGTGTAAAGCGCGTATTCGGGGCGATGGGGTGCGAGACGCGCCTCCAGCCGGGCGATGATCGCCTCAAGCTGGGGGAAGAGCGCGGTGACGCCGCCCCGCCCCGGCATGGCACCGGGCAGATTTTCGTGGCTGAGCAGGCAAGTGCCCTGCCCTTGCGCAAGTGCTGTTCTCACCGTGTCGATTGCCGCAAGGAACGCGGGTTCTTCGGACGCCGAGAGCGAAAACCGCGCGGCGAGGCGGCCCAGTTCACGCATGGCGCTGCCCTTAACGGGGGTCATCACGTCAAGCCGCCCGGCCAGTGCGGCATGGTTTGACTGCAAGAAATGGTGCAGCGCGGTCGAGCCGGTCTTCTGAACACCCAAGTGGATGATCAGGCGACGGGGCACGGTATGATTGGCGGCGCGCATCCTTTGCCTTTCAGAGTTTCAACAACGTCAGGCCCTGCTTTGACATGCAGGCAAGCGTTTCCGGGCGTTGGGTAATTTTCGATACCTGTTGCACCACTTCGGCGGTTGCCCCGGTGGCGGAGCTACCTGCGATTTGCAGAATCTCCGGCGAGGTGGCGCTGTCGATGATGCAATTGGTGATCGGCGCCGCGTTGACGCCGGGAAACCGCTGCGCAACGACGCCGTTCACCGCCGTCTTGGCTTGGCCACGCGCGACATCATCGGCGGCCTGCTGCACCGCCGTGCAACCGGCCAGCGCGCCAAGCGCCAGGATCAGGGCCGCGCGGGTCAATAGACCCGCGTCTTCGGCGCGATTTTCTTGACCGGGATGCCGCCATCCTTTTCGGGCGTCAGCGGATCGACATGAACCGGGCGGTAGTCCAGCTTGACCTTGTTGCCCGCGACATGGGCCAGCGTGTGCTTGCGCCATTTCTTGTCGTCGCGGTCGGGGTAATCTTCGTGCGCGTGCGCGCCACGGCTTTCCTTGCGCGCCTCGGCACCGTGGATGGTGGCGAGCGCATTGGGCATGAGGTTGGTCAGTTCCAGCGTTTCCATCAGGTCGGTGTTCCACACAAGGCTGCGGTCGGTGACGTGCAGATCGTTGAGCTTGGCGGCGACCTTGTCCATCTTCTTCACACCTTCGGCCAATGTTTTGTCGGTGCGGAAAACGGCGGCGTCCTCTTGCATGGTTTTCTGCATTTCCATGCGCAGCTCGGCGGTGGGTGTGCCGCCCGTGGCGTTGCGAATGCCGTCAAACCGCTCTAGCGCCTTTTCGACGCTGGCTTTGTTCGCTGTCGGCACCGCCGCATCGGGATCGACGATTTCAGCAGCCCGCAAGGCCGCGGCACGGCCAAACACCACCAGATCAATCAGCGAGTTGGAGCCAAGCCGGTTGGCCCCGTGGACAGAGGCGCAGCCCGCCTCGCCCACCGCCATCAGGCCGGGGGAAACCCGATCCGGATCATCCTTGGTCGGGTTCAGCACCTCCCCGTGGTAGGTCGTGGGGATGCCGCCCATGTTGTAATGCACCGTCGGCAGAACCGGGATCGGTTCCTTGGTCAGATCAACGCCGGAGAAAATGCGGGCGGATTCCGAAATACCCGGCAGGCGCAGATGCAGCGTTTCGGGCGGCAGGTGGCTGAGGTTGAGGAAGAGGTGATCCTTGTTCTCGCCCACGCCGCGGCCTTCGCGGATTTCCATCGTCATGCAGCGCGACACCACATCACGGCTGGCCAGATCCTTGTAGGTAGGCGCGTAGCGTTCCATGAAACGCTCGCCCTCGGAATTGGTGAGATAAGCACCTTCACCGCGCGCGCCTTCGGTGATCAGGCAGCCCGCGCCGTAAATGCCGGTGGGGTGGAACTGCACGAATTCCATGTCCTGAAGCGGCAGGCCGGCGCGTGCGATCATGCCGCCGCCATCGCCGGTGCAGGTATGCGCCGAGGTGCAGCTGAAGAACGCGCGGCCATAGCCGCCGGTGGCCAGCACAGTCATTTTGGCGCTGAACAGATGCAGCGTGCCGTCGTCGAGTTTCCAGCACAGCACACCCTGACAAACGCCATCATCGGACATGATCAGGTCAATGGCGAAATATTCGATGAAGAATTCCGCCTGCTGCTTGAGGCTTTGCCCATAGAGCGTGTGCAGAATGGCGTGGCCGGTGCGGTCGGCGGCGGCGCAGGTGCGCTGCACCGGCGGGCCTTCGCCGAACTCTGTCGTGTGGCCGCCGAATGGGCGCTGGTAGATCGTGCCCTCTTCGGTGCGCGAGAACGGCACGCCGTAATGTTCAAGCTCGTAAACCGCGGTGGGCGCGTGGCGGACTAGGTATTCCATCGCGTCGGCATCACCGAGCCAGTCGGACCCTTTGATGGTATCATAAAGGTGCCATTGCCAGTTGTCCGGCCCCATGTTGCTGAGGCTGGCGGCGATACCGCCCTGTGCGGCGACGGTATGTGAGCGGGTTGGGAAAACCTTGGTCACGCAGGCGGTTTTCAGCCCCTGTTCGGCCATACCCAGCGTCGCGCGCAGCCCGGCACCGCCGGCGCCGACCACCACGACATCGTATTCATGTGTTTCGTATTCGTATTCAGCCATGGCTCTGAACCACTCCTTTAACTTTTGTCCGCTCTGGCGGAAGACGGCGATGCGGCCTGCCCGTCTAGAGCGCGATTTTGGCCAGTGCGAAAAGGCCGGTCGCGGTAACAGCCCACGCAAGGCCAATTGCCAGCATGATCAGCCCCTTGCGAAGCGATCCGCCCCAGTAATCTTCGATCATCGTCTGAGCGCCGCCCTTGAAGTGCATCATGGAAACGAAAAGCGTAAGCCCGGTGAGGATTGCCACGAAGGGGTTGGCGAAAATGGCGAGCACCGCGTCGTGACTTTGACCGATGGCGCGCCCGACGATCACCACGAAGGTCGGGATCATGAAGGCCAGTGCGACGGCGGAAACGCTCATCTTCCAGTGATGTTCGGTTCCGGTTCCCGAAGCGCCTTTGCCTTCGGCGCGTTTGCGGTCGGTAAGGTAGCGCATCTGTTTTCTCCTTACACGATGAGAAGGGTGATGACGGTAAGGGCGACCGAGCCGATCAGGCAGGCCCAGCCGAGCCTTTCAGCGGTCTTGATCTCAAGCCCATGACCAGCATCGTAGTAAAGATGCCGCAGGCCGGTGAGGTAGTGATACCAGATACCAAGCACCGAAAGCGCCAGCACCAGATCACCGAACCATGAGGTCAGCACCGCGTTGGCGGTGGCGAAATAGGCCGGTGATGTGGACGCGGCGAGCAACCACCAGACGATCAGGGCGGCGGACACAATCAGCGCGTTGCCGGTGATGCGGGTCAGGATTGACGTGACCGAAACGATCTGGAAGCGGTAATACTTGCCCAGCATGAATGGTGAAAGCGGGCGTTCGACTTGCTTTGTCTCGGCCATGAGCGTGGTTCCCCCTTGCTGCGTCAGTTTGCGCCCCGTTCCGATGGCGCGCGCGGTGCGGGCGCTTGGGGCACAGGCTTTGCCTTGACCTTCCTTAGAACGGTTGGGCGGGGAGAGTCACGCGGGTTTGCGCATTTTTGGGTGGATTTCCTGCGGATTTCCGCTGTGATCGGGGTATCGTGATCATATTTATACATACGTGATCACATAATGAGCCTTCTCGGCAGGAATTATCGCCTTAACTGATCTGTCTATCGGAAGCTCTTGTTATTGCAGCAAAGGCCGTTGCGGGTTTTGTGATCACGATGAACATCGCCAGAACAAGCGCCGCAAGCCCACCCGATCAAACGCCCTGCTTCACGCTTAATGCAGTTCGTTCAGCACCGTATCAAGCTTGGAGTTGTAGCTGAGTGAGGTGATGCCCATTGCGCCTTTGACGGGCGCGGCTTGCAGATAGAGCGAGATCGGGAATGACTTGCCGGGGATGTCAAACGTGGTGACTTCCTGAACCAGCCCTCCGATATCACGGCGCTGAAGAATGGTTTGGCAGCTGTCAAACCCGGAAGGCACCAGGTCGGCAAGCTTGGCGAGCGGCGCTTCGAGTGCGGCGCGTTCGCCCCGCATCAGCACGGTCGCGGAGCCGAGAAAGGCGCTAAAATCGCCCTTGAGGAACGCGGCCTTGGCGGTTTCGAAAACCGGCAACGGCTCTGCCCCGCGCATCTCGCAAACGGGATCGGCAAGAGCGGGGCCAGCAGCCACGAGGGCGAGAGCGGCGATCAGGAGTTTCATGTTGGCATCAAAGCCCAGTAATCGAGATCAAGCAAGACATCCGGGAGATATTTACCATCCGGCCCTTTGAGGGTGAATGGCGCGCCGCCGGAGATTGCCACGAGGCGCAGGCGGATGGCCCCTACCCCCGGTGCTGCGGTTTCGGCGGTGTCGAGCACTTCCGACCACGCCTTCACCGTCAGCCCCGAAAAGCACGGGTTGGCATGGGCACCGCCGTTGAGGCCGACAATCATCTGTGCATTGGCGAGACCGTTGAAGCTAAGCGCGCGGGCGAGGGAAATGATATGGCCACCATAGATCAACCGCTGCCCATCGGGGCGGAAGGTAGCGTCAAAATGCACCTTGGCGGTGTTTTGCCACAGGCGGGTGGCGAGCATGTGTTCGGCTTCCTCGATCGTGACGCCATCGACATGGTCGATCTGCTCTCCGATCTCATAGTCGCGCAACCGATGGCGTTCGCCCGCGAGGGTGAAATCATAGCGGCTGAAATCAAGCCCGGCGGGGATGATGAGATCGGCGGCGGGAATGACGCTTTGCAACGCAGGGATCACCGTTTCGGGGGCGGGCGCGTCAAGGTCGGATTTGCGCACCATGACCCAGCGCACATAGTCGAGCACCACGGCGTCATTCTGATTGAGCCCGCGGGTGCGTACATAAACCACGCCGGATTTACCGTTTGAGTTCTGCTTGAGGCCGATGACTTCGGAGGTCGCGCGCAGGGTATCGCCGGGATACACCGGCAGGTGCCAGCGGCCTTCGGCGTAGCCGAGATTGGCAACGGCGTTCAGGGAAATATCCGGCACGGTTTTGCCGAATACCGCGTGAAAACCGGCAAGATCGTCAATCGGCGCGGCGGGCAGGCCGCAATTGCGGGCAAATTCGTCGGAAGAATAAAGCGCATGGCGGGCCGGGTAGAGCGCGTGATAGAGCGCGCGCTCCCCGCCCGAGAGGGTGCGCGGCACGGCGTGGTCTATCACCTCGCCCAGTGTGTAATCTTCGAAGAAACGGCCCGGATTGGTTTTGGCCATAGGTGCCTCCAGATGTCTGCTTAGCCGAAGGGCGGATAGCCGAGCCAAGTATGGATAAAGGCGATCACCGCGAAGACAATCAGCGCGCCGATGGCGGCGCGGATTTCCTTGCCCATCGGGGCGGGCGCGGGTTTGACCCATTCGGTTTGCCGGTTGATCACGATCACTTCGACAACGGCCCAAATGAGCAGCCCGCCAAAGAGGATGAAAGACGGCACATCACCATTGACCAAGAGATGCGCCACGGCCCAGGTTTTCACCCCGGTGAGCATCGGATGGCGGATGACCCGTGCGAGTCGTGTTTTCATGCCCGACACGGCAAAGAGATAGACCGCCAAGAGCATCAGCAGATTGTTGATCCCGGTCAGCGCCGGGGAGCGGCCCCAGAACACATCGCCAATCGGTGCCGCGCGGTAGCCCAGCACCATCAACACAAGGCTAAGCACCAGCAGAGCGGCGACCAGCCCTTTGCCCGGATCACCCAGCCGGGCGCGGGCAGCGGGGGCAATCCGCTTGAATAGATGGGCAAACGCCCAGAGCAGGACACCGAGAATGAGAAGAGTCATGTGGTTACACCTTGTTATCTGGGGGCACTATCAGGGGCAGACGAGCAGGGGCAGACGGGAAAGCGGGGGTTGATACCCCACCCTACAGCGCGGCAATCGTGCTAGCCATGGCGAGGATCTTGCGGGCGGTTTCAACATGCAGGTTTTCGACGATGCGGCCATCGACAACGGCGACCCCCTGCCCTGCGCGCTCGGTTTCTTCGAACGCGGCAATTTGGCGGCGGGCGAGATCAACCTCGGCCTCTGACGGGGAAAAGGCGGCGTTGGTTATTTCGATCTGCGCCGGATGGATCAGCGTTTTGCCGTCAAAGCCGAAATCGCGGCCCTGTTCGCATTCACCGCGCAGGCCGTCTTCGTCCTTGAATTGGTTATAGACCCCGTCAACGGCGATCACCCCATGTGCGCGCGCGGCCAGCAGCATCATTTGCAGCGCCGTCATCAGCGGTTGACGATCGGGGCGGGTGCGGCAGTTCAGTTCCTTGGCAAGATCGTTGGTGCCAGCGACAAAGCCCGAGACCAGCGGGTGCGCGGCAATCTCCATAGCGTTCCAGACGCCCTGCGCCGTTTCCATCATTGCCCAGACCGGAAGATCGCCGGTCAGGGTGGCCAGCGCGGCGATGTCCTGCGCGCTGTTCACCTTCGGCAAGAGCACGGCGTCCGCCTGCATCTCGGCCACGGCGCGGGCATCGTCTTGGCCCCATTCGGTGTCAAACCCGTTGATACGGACAATCCGGGTGCGGTTGCCATAGCCACCTTCGGCCAGAGCCGAAGTGAGCGTGGTACGCGCGGCCACCTTGGCATCGGGTGTGACCGCATCTTCCAGATCGAAGATGATCGCATCGACAGGCAGGGAGCGGGCCTTTTCCAGCGCGCGCTCTTTGGAGCCGGGGATGTAAAGGACAGATCGGTAGGGGCGAGTCATGGCGCACTCCGTTGAAATATTCTTGCGCGGATGAAGCATTTTTCGCGCGAATTGTTCAAGAGCTTTCTTGCCGCAACGCAGAAACTGCGTCGTTGGCACGCCGCGTTAACCTTGTTTTCATGCCTGTCGGCGCAGGCTTGTGCCCGATCCACCGGACAGCAGAGAAAGGGCCGGAGATGAGATTATTGGGCGGATTGGCGGTGCTGATCATGCTGAGCGGTGCAGGCAGCGCAGAGGCGGCGGGAAATTGTGCCCCGCATGAGCAGGTGGTCGCGCGGTTGGCGCAAAGCTATGGCGAACAACGCCAAGCAATCGGGCTGGGCGCGGATAATGCGCTGGTCGAGGTTTTTGCCAGCGATGCCAGCGGCACATGGACGATCACGGTGACCACGGCGCAGGGGCTGACCTGTCTTGTCGCTTCGGGGCAGGCGTTTGAGGCGTTCGCGGTGGCGGCGGCAGCGGAAAAAGGCTCCGATACGTAAGGGCGGTGCCGACGCGTGCGGCGTGCGCTGGCTCAGGTCAGCCCGTCCCAGATGAGTTTGGCGCCGGTGACGGTGAGCAGGACATAGGTGAGTGCGAAAAAGGCGCGCTCTGGCACGACGTGGTGCGCGCGCACGCCAAGCCACGCCCCGAAAAGCGCGAATGGGGCCAACAGCAAAGCGGCCTGCCAAGTTTGAACGGTGAAGATGCCAAGGAAGGTATAAGGCACGAATTTCAGGATATTGACGACCCAGAAGGTGAGCACGGTCGTGGCCTGATAACTGGTTTTCGAGGGCCGGAGCGAGAGCAGATACACGGCGGCAGGCGGCCCGCCGGCATGGGAGATGAAGCTGGTCAGACCGGCAATCGCCCCGGCGATATAGCCCCCCGCACGCGGGATTGGCCGCTCGGCTGCGCGGATCATTCCGGCACGGCCCGCGATTTGCCAGCCCACGAAGGCAAGTGCGATTGCCCCGATCATCAGACGAAAGAGATCGGCATCGGCCACGGAATAAAGCGCGGCCCCCAGTGCCACGCCGGGCACCGACCCGGCAATCAGCACCCGCGCGGCGCGGCCATCCCACTTGCGCCAATATGGCCTGAGCGTGGCCAGGTCGATCAGCATCAAGAGCGGCAACATCACCCCGATAGCGGCACCGGGGCTGATCACCAGCGCCAGAATCGCCGCCGAGGCAAAGGCGGCACCAGAGCCGAAACCACCTTTCGAGACTCCCGCGAATGCGACCGCCGGACCGGCAATCAGGAAAAAGCTCACCCCCAAATCCGGCACGTGGAAACCCCCTAAATCATCGTTTCCTGAACGGTTTACTGCCAATTGCCTGCGCGCGATAGTCCGCAGGTTCGCGGCCTGTGCTTGCGGGCACCCTTGCGCCTTGGCAAGAGAAGTCTTAGGCCATGCGCGAGATTTGAACCCAAGCGGAGAACATTCCCATGGCCAGACCTAAAATCGCCCTGATCGGTGCAGGCATGATCGGCGGCACACTTGCTCATTTGGCGGCAATGAAAGAGCTGGGCGATGTCGTTCTGTTCGACATCGCCGAAGGCCTGCCCGAAGGCAAGGCACTCGACATTTCCGAAAGCGGCCCGGCGGAGGGCTTTGATGCGACGCTCAGAGGCACGCAGGATTATGCAGATATCGCCGGTGCCGACGTGTGCATCGTCACCGCAGGTGTGCCACGCAAGCCCGGCATGAGCCGCGACGACCTTCTGGGGATCAACCTCAAGGTGATGAAATCGGTCGGTGAAGGGATCAAGAGCCACGCACCGGATGCATTCGTGATCTGCATCACCAACCCGCTTGATGCGATGGTCTGGGCGCTGCGCGAATTTTCGGGCCTGCCGCATAACATGGTTTGCGGCATGGCGGGCGTGCTTGATTCCGGGCGGTTCCGGCATTTCCTTGCGGAAGAGTTCGGCGTTTCGATGCGCGATGTGACCGCCTTTGTTCTGGGCGGGCATGGCGACACGATGGTGCCGCTGCCGCGCTATTCCACCGTGGGCGGCATCCCGCTGCCGGATCTGGTGGACATGGGCTGGACCACGCAAGACAAGCTTGACGCGATCATTCAACGCACCCGTGATGGCGGTGCGGAGATCGTTGGCCTGCTGAAAACCGGATCGGCCTATTACGCCCCGGCCACCAGCGCCATCGAAATGGCGACCGCGTTCCTGAAAGATCAAAAGCGCGTGCTGCCCTGTGCGGCCTATGTTGACGGCGCATTGGGGCTTAAGGGGCTTTATGTCGGCGCGCCCACGGTGATTGGCGCGGGCGGTATTGAGCGGGTGATTGACATCAAGCTTAATAAGGACGAGCAGGCCGCGTTCACCAAATCGGTTGATGCGGTCAAGGGCTTGGTCAAGGCTTGCAAGGAAATCGACAACTCGTTGATCTGAGCCACCTGCCAGAGACAGTTTCGACGGGCGCCGCATTCAGTGTCGGCGCCCGTTTTGCGTTCAAGCGACGTTGCCTTGTTTGCGCCTCATCGCAGACTTGAAACCGGCGTCCTGCATCGCCAATGTGGCTGAACTGCTATTTCATGATTGAACGGAGTTCCCATGCTGAAACCTTTCCTTTGTGCCGTAACCATGGCCGCGATGTTGACCACTGGCGCGAAGGCGGAAACGCAACCGCCCGGCGAGCTTGCCCTGCGCGGGTTGGCAGGCCAATTGGCAGTGCTTGAGGCCAGCCCTTCGGCAAATCCGTTCGAGGTGGGGATGCTGCAAACCCTGCGCGCGGTGGAGAAGGTTGTACAGGCGCGTTACGAATACGGGTTGGGGGATAGTGCGCTGAACCTGCCGCTGCTGCGGATAAGGACGAGAGGGGCGACCAACCCGCGTGCCAAGCCCGCCGGACCGGAAACGCTGAGCAAGATCATAACGACGTTTACCGAGGATATGGATACCGCGCGCGCCACGCTTGATACTGCGCGGGCGGACGGCGTGCAGCCGTTCGAGATGATGATCAGCGATATCTGGTTCGACATCAATCAGAACGCGACGATGGAACGGGGAGAGAATGCGGCGCAATTGATCGGCGGTTTTGTGCTCGACCGCGCCAGCCGCCGGGCGCTGCTGCGAAGCAAGGAGATGCCCGTTATTGATGTGCGCTTTGATGACGCCGATCTGGCGTGGTTGATGGCCTATACGCATATGCTTTCTGGTGCAGCGGATGCGTTTCTCGCCTTCGACCCAACGCCGGTTTTTCGCGATCTGGAAGCCAAACAAGCACTGTTGAAGGACATGCCGCGCCTGCCGGAATTTTACGACCTGTCAAAAGTAAGTGCCGAGATTGCAGAGATGGAGGCAAAGAAGGCCAAATATGACGCACGGCTAAAAGAGCTGCGCAAGGAGATCAAACCGTTCCAGCAGCAGGTGCGCGAGACTTATCAGCAAGAACGCAAGCCGGATGTGAAGGGCGACAAGGACAAGCGCGCCGAGATCAAGGCGCGGCGCAAGCTGATCGAAGACGCGATGACGCCACTGCGCGATGAGCAGCGCAACCTGAGCCGGGAATCCCGGACCCTGCGTGGCGAGTTGGCCTCGGCCAAGGCCAAACTGCCGATGGGGGGCAGTTCGCTGCGCAATTCCGCGCAGCAATTCCGCCCGACGGCGGATGCAATCTATGTGCTTCTGGCGGCGCTGCGCCAACAGCCCGACCCGGCGCATATCAAAGCGATGTTCGGCCATTGGCGCGCGATGATCGCGGAGAACCGCAAATTTTGGGCTTTGGTCGCGCAAGAGACCGACAACGACAAGGAATGGATTCCCAATCCGCAACAGGTTTCGGCACTTGGCCTTGAGGTCAGCGCAGAGCAGGCGGAGGCATGGCAATCGGTGCTGAGTGATGCCGAAGCGGCGCTTGCCGGGCGGCTTTTGGTGCCGCATCCGCTGTTGCCGACGGGCACCGGGATCAGCCTTGCGCATTATGAGCAGAACCCGACCCCCATCGACATTGTCAATGCGCTGCATGGCATCGGGTTTTATGAGCATGTCGCGCGCGGTTCGCGCATCTCGATGCAGGCATGGCGGGCCTTCGGGCGGCTGACCAACGGGCGCGCCGGGGCGATGGCGTTCTATTTCAACTGACCGGCTCAACCAACCGGCGCGGTGATTCCTTTTTCGGACTTCGCGGCAGGCAGCGTTAAAATTTGTGATCACGCGAAAATTTGCGTGATCACAAATGTGGAAAATTTGCGCCAATACCGGGAATGTGAAGTGTTAAAGCTTAGCATTCCCGCAAGCTTATGCCACTAGCAAGGGAACCGCAGCAATCCTGAGGACCCCCCATGAACATCCATGAATACCAAGCGAAGGCGTTGCTTCGCTCTTATGGCGCGCCGGTCTCGGATGGCCGCGTTGTTACCCGCGCTGAAGACGCCAAGACAGCAGCGGGGGAGCTTGATGGCCCGCTTTGGGTGGTGAAGGCGCAAATTCATGCCGGTGGGCGTGGCAAGGGCCATTTCAAGGAGGCAGACGCAGGCGAGAAAGGCGGTGTCAGGCTGGCCAAATCGGTGGAAGAAGCCGCCGAAGAAGCCAAGCGGATGCTGGGCCGGACGCTGGTGACCAAGCAGACCGGCGCGCCCGGCAAACAGGTCAATCGCATTTATGTCGAAGATGGCTCGGGCATTGAAACCGAGCTTTACCTCGCCCTGCTGGTAGACCGGCAGACCAGCCGCGTTTCTTACGTGGCCTCGACCGAGGGTGGCATGGACATTGAAGAGGTGGCCGCCTCCAGCCCGGAGAAGATTCTGAGCTTCGCGGTGGACCCGGCGACCGGCTATCAGCCGTTTCACGGGCGGCGCATCGCGTTCATGCTGGGCCTCAAGGGGCCGCAGGTAAAGCAATGCGTGGCGCTGATGGGCACGCTTTACAAGCTGTTCATCGAGAAAGACATGGAGATGCTGGAGATCAACCCGCTGATCGTGACCGACAAAGGCGATCTCAAATGTCTGGATGCGAAGATGGGGTTTGATGGTAACGCGCTTTATCGTCATCACGACATTGCCGAGCTGCGCGACACCAGCGAGGAAGACCCAAAGGAGCTGGAAGCCAGCAAATATGATCTGAACTATATCGCTCTGGATGGTGAGATCGGCTGCATGGTCAACGGGGCCGGGCTTGCCATGGCGACGATGGATATTATCAAGCTTTACGGCGCAGAGCCTGCCAACTTTCTTGACGTGGGCGGTGGGGCCACCAAGGAGAAGGTGACGGAGGCGTTCAAGATCATCACCTCTGATCCGCAGGTCAAAGGCATTCTGGTCAACATCTTCGGCGGCATCATGCGCTGCGATGTGATTGCCGAAGGCGTTGTGGCGGCGGTGAAAGAGGTCGGATTGAAAGTGCCGCTGGTGGTTCGGCTGGAAGGCACCAACGTGGCCGAGGGCAAGAAGATCATCAACGAGAGCGATGTCGATGTGATCGCGGCGGATGATCTGAAGGATGGTGCGCAGAAGATCGTGAAAGCGGTGAAGGGGTGAGCCTTCTGCTTAAGATCAAGCGTGCTTCACTTAATGGCAATTCTGCTGATGTTCCGCACGCAAAATCAACTCGTCTGGAGAAAGTTGATGAGGATAGCAATATCTATGTGTGGTTCGCAAACGAAGGTTCATCAAGAAGCGCACTCGCGTTTCGAACCCGTCTGACCGAATTCCAAGAAATAGAAATGCCCCAAGTGCGCAATCCTGAGAAATTCAAGCGAGGATACCGACTTAGCTTGAGTCCTGAACGTGAAAAACCAGCCAAGACGTTGCAGACAGATGATCTCGAGGAAGTCAGATATAGTGATGGAACCTCAGGCTTTGAGAAACTTGGAAAACTACACAGAGATCGAAACGACAAGGTGATCCGGCTTACTCCGGTAGAGGCGGACTTCCTCTCAAGACAATTTGAAGGAAACTGAGATGGCCGTACTAATCGACGAAAATACACGCGTAATCTGTCAGGGCCTTACCGGCTCTCAGGGTACGTTTCACAGTGAACAGGCGATTGCCTATGGCACGAAAATGGTTGGCGGGGTGACGCCGGGCAAGGGTGGACAGACGCATCTGGATTTGCCGGTGTTCAACTCGGTGCATGAGGCGAAACACGAAACGCAGGCCAATGCATCGGTGATTTATGTGCCGCCGCCCTTTGCCGCGGACAGCATCCTTGAGGCGATTGACGCCGAGATGGAGTTGATCGTGTGCATTACCGAGGGCATTCCGGTGCTTGACATGATGCGCGTCAAGCGCGCGCTGGACGGGTCGGAGTCGCGGTTGATCGGGCCGAACTGCCCCGGTGTGATTACGCCGGACGCCTGCAAGATCGGTATTATGCCCGGCCACATCCACAAACGCGGGTCGTGCGGGGTTGTGTCGCGTTCGGGCACGCTGACTTATGAGGCGGTGAAGCAGACCACGGATGTTGGGCTGGGTCAGTCGACCTGCATCGGCATCGGCGGCGATCCGATCAAGGGGACCGAACATCTTGACGTGCTGGAATGGTTCCTTGGCGATGACGAGACGCAGAGCATCATCATGATTGGTGAGATCGGCGGCAGTGCCGAGGAAGAAGCGGCGCAGTTCCTGAAGGACGAAGCCAAGCGTGGCCGCAAGAAGCCGGTTGCGGGGTTCATCGCCGGGCGCACCGCCCCTCCGGGTCGGCGGATGGGCCATGCCGGGGCCATCGTTTCGGGCGGCAAGGGCGGCGCGGAAGACAAGATCGAAGCCATGCGCAGCGCCGGGATCGTGGTCGCCGACAGCCCCGCGCAATTGGGCGAGGCGATGCTGGAGGCAATTGGGTAGAACGACGAAGGCTCATTTTAGTCAGAGGAGTTGATACAATGGATTTTCAAACAGCGGTAAAAACCTGTGTGACCGAGAAATATATGACATTCTCGGGGCGCGCCTCGCGGTCGGAATATTGGTGGTTCTTCCTTGCGGCAGTGATCGTGGGCCTTGTGCTTTCGGTGCTCCACAGTCAGGTGATCAATGCGATCTACAGCCTGGTGTTGTTCCTGCCCGCCTCGGCGGCGGGGGCACGGCGGCTTCAGGACACGGGTCGGCCCGGCTGGTGGATCTTCATCCCGATGGGGCTTGGCCTGATTAACCGGATTTTCATGTCAGGTGCTGTGCAAATAGGGCCGGACGGGATGCCGACGCATATGCCGGGAATGTTCATGGGCTTTTTGCTGATGATCTTCTCGCTCATTCTTCTTGTTGTCAGTCTGGTCTTCATCTGGTGGTTGACCCGGCCATCGGAGCAGACGGCCAACGCTTACGGGCCACCGCCCGCCGCATGAGAGAGCCAAAATGACCAATCGCACGGCATTTGCAACAAGCGGACCCGCTTTACGCGGGCGGGGCAACGTGACTGAGCCACTTGCCCACGGCTTGCCTGCACGTGTTGGCGCGGTTGCATGTCTCGGGCCGCGTGCGGTTTGGCACGCCACTCTCAAATCCTTCACTTCCCGCTTTGGATGGTATGGTTCTTCTGAAAGGTGAGATTCTCACATGACCGAACATTCCGCTAACGATCAATTCCGCGCGTCGAGCTTCATGCAGGGGCATAATGCGGAATATCTTGAGCAACTTTATGCGCGCTATGCCGATAATCCCGGCGCGGTGGACGAGGCATGGGCCGCGTTTTTCGCACAGATGGGCGATGCGCAATCCGATGTGGCCGCAGAGGCGCAAGGCCCAAGCTGGGCGCGCGCCGACTGGCCGCCGATGCCCACCGACGAGTTGACAAGTGCGCTGACCGGGGAGTGGCCAGCGCCACCGCCGGAAGAAGCCAAGGGCGTGGCGCAGAAGATCGCCGCCAAGGCCGAGGAAACGGGTGTGGATGTGTCCGGGGAGGCGATAAAGCGCGCCGTACTTGACAGTATTCGCGCGCTGATGATCATCCGCGCCTATCGCATCCGTGGGCATCTGGTGGCCGATCTCGACCCGCTGGAACACCGCGAAGTGACAGCGCATCCCGAGCTTGACCCGAAAAGCTATGGCTTCAGCGATGCCGACATGGACCACCCGATTTTCATCGACAAGGTTCTGGGGCTCGATTTTGCCACGATGAACGAGATCATCGACATCGTGCAGCGCACCTATTGCGGCACGTTCGCGCTGCAATACATGCATATTTCCAACCCTGAGGAAGCTGGTTGGCTGAAAGAGCGGATCGAGGGGTATGGCAAGGAAATCGCCTTCACCCGCGAAGGCCGCAAGGCGATCCTGAACAAGCTGGTGGAGGCCGAGGGGTTCGAGAAATTCCTGCATGTAAAATACATGGGCACCAAGCGGTTCGGGCTTGATGGTGGCGAGGCGCTGATCCCGGCGATGGAGCAGATCATCAAACGCGGCGGCAGCCTTGGCGCCACCGATATCGTGATCGGAATGCCGCACCGTGGGCGGCTTAATATCCTTGCCACGGTACTGGCAAAACCGTACCGCGCGATTTTCAACGAGTTTCAGGGCGGCAGCTTCAAGCCCGAGGACGTGGATGGTTCGGGGGATGTGAAATACCATCTTGGCGCGTCGTCTGACCGTGAGTTTGACGGCAACACCGTGCATTTGAGCCTGACCGCCAACCCATCGCATCTTGAGGCGGTGAATCCGGTGGTGATCGGCAAGGTGCGTGCCAAGCAGGACCATAGCCACGACACCGACCGGGTCACTGTCATTCCGGTGTTGCTGCATGGCGATGCGGCATTTGCCGGGCAAGGTGTGGTCGCAGAATGTTTCGGGCTTTCGGGCTTGCGCGGGCATCGCACCGGCGGGACGATTCATATCATCGTCAACAACCAGATCGGGTTTACCACCGCGCCGCATTTTTCGCGCTCCAGCCCCTACCCCACCGATATTGCGCTGATGGTTGAGGCACCGATTTTCCACGTCAATGGGGACGACCCGGAAGCGGTGGTTCATGCGGCGAAGGTGGCCACGGAGTTCCGCCAGAAATTCCACAAGGATGTGGTGCTCGATATCTTCTGCTATCGCCGGTTTGGCCATAACGAAGGCGATGAGCCGATGTTTACCAACCCGCTGATGTACAAGCGGATCAAGACCCACAAGACGACGCTGAGCCTTTATACTGATCGGCTGGTCAAGGACGGGCTGATCCCTGAGGGCGAGATCGAGGACATGAAGGCCGCGTTTCAGGCGCATCTCAATGACGAGTTTGAAGCGGGTAAGGATTACAAACCCAACAAGGCTGACTGGCTCGATGGGCGCTGGAGCGGGATCAACCGGCGCAAGCATGAGGAGTATCAGCGCGGTGAAACCTCGATCCCGCCGGAGACATTTGCCGAGGTCGGTCACGCGCTGACCCACGTTCCGGACGATTTTCCACTGCACAAGACGGTGGGGCGGTTGCTTGATACAAAGAAGGCGATGTTTGACCGCGGCGAAGGCTTTGATTGGGCCACCGCCGAGGCGCTGGCTTTCGGCTCTCTGCTCACCGAAGGGTATCCGGTGCGGCTTTCGGGGCAGGATTCGACGCGCGGCACGTTTTCACAGCGGCATTCCGCGCTGATCAATCAGGAAAACGAGGATCGGTATTACCCGCTTAACCATATTCGCGACGGGCAGGCGCATTTCGAGGTCATCGATTCGATGCTCAGCGAATATGCGGTGCTGGGGTTCGAGTATGGCTACAGCCTTGCTGAGCCGAACGCGTTGACGCTGTGGGAGGCACAGTTCGGCGATTTCGCCAATGGCGCGCAGATCATGTTTGATCAGTTCGTCTCGTCAGGTGAGGCGAAATGGCTGCGCATGTCGGGGCTTGTGCTGTTGTTGCCGCATGGCTTTGAAGGGCAAGGGCCGGAACATTCCTCGGCCCGGCTGGAGCGGTTCCTGCAAATGTGCGGCGGTGACAACTGGATCGTGGCCAACTGCACCACGCCGGCCAACTACTTTCACATCCTGCGGCGCCAATTGCACCGCTCGTTCCGCAAGCCGCTGGTGCTGATGACGCCGAAATCGCTGTTGCGCCACAAGATGGCCATCTCAGCGACCGAGGATTTCGTTACCGGGTCAAGCTTCCACCGGGTGCTTTGGGACGATGCCCAAAAGGGCAATTCCGATACAAAATTGAAAAAAGACAAGGACATCAAGCGCGTGGTGATGTGTTCGGGCAAGGTTTACTTTGACCTGCTGGCAGAGCGCGACGCACGCGGGATTGATGACATCTATCTTCTGCGCGTCGAGCAGTTTTATCCGGTCCCGGCGATGAGTCTGGTGAAGGAACTGGACCGGTTCAAGGGAGCCGAGGTGGTCTGGTGTCAGGAAGAACCGAAGAACCAAGGCGGCTGGTCATTTATCGAGCCGAATATCGAATGGGTGCTGAGCCGGATCAAAGCCAAGCACAAGAGGGCCAGCTATGTCGGACGCCCGGCAAGCGCATCTCCGGCGACGGGCCTTGCCAAGCAGCACAAGACACAACAACAGGCGCTTGTCGATGACGCGCTGACCATCAAGTAAGGGAACACATCCAATGGCAACCGAAGTTCGTGTGCCCACTCTGGGCGAAAGCGTCACCGAAGCCACCATCGCCACATGGTTCAAGAAACCGGGCGATGCGGTTGCGGTCGATGAAATGCTCTGTGAGCTGGAAACCGACAAGGTGACGGTGGAAGTGCCTTCTCCGGTGGCCGGAACGCTGGGCGAGATCGTGGCACAGGAAGGCGACACCGTCGGGGTGGACGCACTTCTGGCGACCATCTCGGAAGGGGCGGAAGAGGCCGCCCCGGAAAAGGCAAAACCGGCGGCCAAGAAAGCAAACGACACCGGCGAGGACGCCAGTGCGAAGCCGCCTGCCAAGCAAACCAGCGGAGACGCGATTGACGTGATGGTGCCCACCTTGGGCGAGAGCGTGACCGAAGCGACGGTGGCGACATGGTTCAAGGCCGCCGGGGATTCGGTTGCGCAGGATGAAATGCTTTGCGAGCTGGAAACCGACAAGGTCTCGGTCGAGGTGCCCGCCCCGGCGGGCGGCGTATTGACCAAGATCGTTGCGGCCGAAGGCACCACGGTGGCGGCGGGCGGTAAGCTTGCCGTGATCAGCGGCGGTGCGGATGGGACCGTGGAACCGGCCCTGCGCTCGGACGGTGACGCGGAATCCGAAGGCGGTTCCGGCACGGACGGCAAGGATGTGGCCAACGCCCCCTCCGCCGAGAAGATGATGGCCGAGAAGGGCATTGATGCGAAGGACGTGAAAGGCACGGGCCGCGATGGGCGGATCATGAAAGAGGATGTCGCCCGTGCGGCGGCCTCCCCTGCCCCGGCGGCCACAGCACCTGCGCCTGCCGCGACTGCGGCGCCGCGCGCGCCGGTCCCGGCGGACGATGCCGCGCGCGAGGAACGGGTGAAGATGACCCGCCTGCGCCAGACCATCGCACGACGTTTGAAAGAGGCGCAGAACACCGCCGCCATGTTGACCACCTATAACGAGGTGGACATGAAGGCGATCATGGATTTGCGCAACGAATACAAGGAATTGTTTCAGAAGAAACACGGGGTCAAGCTGGGCTTCATGTCGTTCTTCACCAAGGCCTGCTGCCACGCGCTGAACGAGGTGCCCGAGGTCAACGCGGAGATTGACGGCACCGATGTCGTTTACAAAAACTTCGTGCATATGGGCATTGCCACCGGCACGCCCACCGGCCTTGTGGTGCCGGTGATCCGCGACGCCGATGCGATGAGCTTTGCCGCCATCGAGAAGGCGATCGCCGAGAAGGGCGCCAAGGCGCGCGACGGCAAGCTGTCGATGGCGGACATGCAAGGCGGCACGTTTACCATCTCCAACGGCGGGGTTTATGGCTCGCTGATGTCCTCGCCGATCCTTAACCCGCCGCAATCGGGGATTCTGGGGATGCACAAGATTCAGGACCGCCCGATGGTAGTGAACGGTGAAATCGTGATCCGCCCGATGATGTATCTGGCGCTTTCCTATGACCACCGGATCGTTGACGGCAAAGGAGCGGTGACGTTCCTTGTGCGGGTGAAAGAGGCGCTGGAAGACCCGCGCCGGTTGCTGATGGATTTGTGACGCTGATGGATGCCGGACCGAGGGCAGCGCCCGGTGGCGGTCGGGTGCTGCCCGTGCCTCAAGCGCCACGGGCGGGCTTCACGATCATGGGAAGAAGCACATGACCCCCGAACTCACCGCGCTCACTCTCGCCGCCTTGTTGCAGGTGGTGCAATATGTGCTGATGTCTGTCCCCGCCAATCTTGAGCTGGGGACCGGCAAGACGCTGTCGCCGCGTGATGCGGGCCGGCTGGGCAAGCCGCTGGTGGAGCAGGTATCGCCCCGCACGGGGCGGCTGTTTCGCGCGCTCAACAACCATTTTGAGGGCTTGATCCTGTTCACGATCGCTTGCGTGGTGATCAGCGTCTCTGGCCAATCCAGCCCGTTCACGGCGGCTTTCGCCTATACCTATCTCATCGCGCGGGTGCTTTACGTGCCGGCCTATTATTTCGGCCTTGTGCCGTGGCGCTCGCTGATCTGGGCGGTTGGCTTTCTTGCCACCACGTGCATGTTGCTGGCAGCTTTGATATGACCGAAACATGCAGATTGAACCAGACGAGTTAACCCCTTTCCCGACCGCAGGAGACCCTCATGGCAAAATATGACGTGATCATCATCGGCGCTGGCCCCGGCGGCTATGTCTGCGCCATCCGTTGCGCGCAACTGGGGTTGAAGACCGCCGTTGTGGAGGGGCGCGAGACGCTGGGCGGCACCTGTCTCAATGTCGGGTGCATTCCTTCGAAGGCGATGCTGCACGCGACCCATATGCTGCACGAGGCGGAGCATAATTTTGTCACCATGGGGTTGAAGGGCAAAAGCCCGTCGGTCGATTGGAAACAGATGCAAGCCTACAAGGAAGACACGGTGGGGCAGAATACCGGCGGGATCGAGTTTCTGTTCAAGAAGAACAAGATTGACTGGCTGAAGGGCTGGGCCAGCATCCCGGAGGCGGGCAAGGTCAAGGTTGGCGACGACACCCACGAGGCGAAAAACATCGTGATCGCCAGCGGCTCGGAACCCTCAACCATACCGGGGTGGAGATTGACGAGGAGCGCGTGGTCAGCTCTACCGGCGCGCTTGCCTTGCCGAAAGTGCCCAAGAAAATGGTGGTGATCGGTGCCGGGGTGATCGGGCTTGAGCTTGGCTCGGTCTATGCGCGGCTGGGCACGGAAGTGACAGTGGTTGAATACATGGATGCCGTGCTGCCGGGGATGGACGCGGATGTGCAGCGGCTGGTCAAGCGGTTGCTGGAAAAACAGGGGCTGAGCATTGTCACCGGGGCGGCGGTGAAAAGCACCGAGGCGCTGAAATCGAAGGCCAAGGTGACCTATACGCCCAAGAAGGGCGATGAGGATATCACCCTTGACGCCGATATCGTTCTGGTCGCGACCGGGCGCAAACCCTATTCCGACGGGCTTGGGCTTGAGGCATTGGGCGTGAAGCTGACCGAGCGCGGGCAGATCGCGGTGAATGATGTTTGGAAAGCCAGCGTTGACGGGGTTTATGCCATCGGGGATGCCATCCCCGGCCCGATGTTGGCGCATAAGGCCGAAGATGAAGGTATGGCCGTGGCCGAAGTGCTGGCGGGCAAGCATGGGCATGTCAATTACGGGGTGATTCCGGGGGTCGTTTACACCACGCCCGAGGTTGCCACCGTGGGCCAGACCGAAGCGGCGCTGAAGGAGAAGGGCATGAAGCCGAAGGTCGGCAAGTTCATGTTCATGGGCAATGCGCGGGCCAAGGCAGTGTTTCAGGGCGAAGGGTTCGTCAAGATCATCGCCGACCCGGAAACCGACCGTATCCTTGGCGCGGCCATAGTCGGCCCGGCGGCGGGTGACATGATTCACGAGCTGTGCGTGGCGATGGAGTTCGGTGCGGCAGCGCAGGATGTGGCGCTGACCTGCCACGCGCATCCGACCTATTCCGAAGCGGTGCGCGAGGCGGCTTTGGCTTGCGGCGACGGGGCGATCCATAGCTGAACCTGTTGATGCGCCTGACCAATATGCAAAGAGCGGCCCGCTGTGGCCGCTCTTTTTGCTATAACCGATCCGGCGAAGGATCATGCGGCGGTGCGCAACTCCAAGGTTTCAGCAATGAGTTGGCGTAGCTTGTCACCTGACAGCTTCATGCCAGTGGCCAGTTTGGTGACGAAATCCCATTCGCGCTCGATCACCTGGCCATCGGCGCTGACCACATAGAGCACGGCGCGCATCATTTGATCCTGAATCGAAAGCGGCGCGGTAGAGACAAGCCGCATGACCTCATGCTCGGTCTTGGTTGTTTCAGCCAGAGCGGCCGTTTTCTTTACGGTTTGCATTGGAAAGGTTGCCCCCGTCATCGCATCCGCAACCGTCTTTATGTCGGTCAGATCCTCATCGGCAATCTTTCCACGCGTTTTTGCCGCAAAACACATCGCTTCAAGCACGGTGAGATTCTCCGGGCTGACCTGCCCAATCGCCGCGCCACGCTTTGCGGTGCCGCGCAGGCCGTCAATCTTTGCAAGCACGGTGTCTGCCGCCAGTCGCGGCAAGGAGAAGATAAATTTTCGCATATGAGTCAGCCTGTTACTGCTTTGGATCAGGTCCGGTCGGTAAAGCAGGAAGATTGGGCAAAAATGCGAAGAAGCGATGGCAGATTTTAGGTTTGGGCACGCCGGGAGCGCGATGGGGCGCCCAGCGGATCAGGCGCGATCAGGCTCCGGGAGCGGTTTGTCATAACCGGCCTCGCGCATCAGGCTGTTGGATGTCGTCTCAATCTCGGATTCCAGCCGGGCCATGAACGGCGCCTGCTGCAGTCCCGGTGCAATCGGGTCTTTGAACGTGACCACCGCGCGGCCCGGTGTGCGCAGCATGGTGCCCTTGGGCCAGAACAGGCCGGAATTGGTGCCGGTGGCGGAACAGGGTTGCGCCAGTTGCTTGTAAAGCACGAAAGAGCCGACTTTGAAGGGCTTGTGATCGCCGGGTTTGACCCGTGTGCCTTGCGGATAGATCACCAGTTGCCCCGGCGGCACGCGACCCGATTTCACATCCGCCATCATCCGTTTGATCGCCTTGCCACGTTGACCGCGCGCCACGGGCACACAGCCTAGCCGCCACGCATAAAGCCCGATCACCGGCGTCCAGAGCAGTTCACGCTTCATAATGAAGCGCGGCTGCGGCAGGGCGTCGAAGATCATGATGACATCGAGAAACGATTGGTGCTTGGCGACGACAAGGCATTCGCCCGATGGCACGTTGCCGCGCACTTCCCATCTGATACCGACCAAAAGCCGCGCCGTGAGCCGAACCCATTTGCAATAGAGCTTGCAGGCAGTGAGCGCCCCGCGCGGCGACAGGGCGGCCCATGGCAGGAAAAGGATGCCGAGAATCCCCATCATCAGGGCATTCACCACCACGAAGAACACCGACATGATCCAGCGCCAAGCCAACCGCATCAGCTTAGTCCTTTCAATGTCTTGCGGGCGGCGGCGCGGGTGGCGGCAAAGGCGTTGATGCCCGCAAGCAGCGGGATCACCAGCGGCCAGAGCCAATGCCAGCCGGTAAAGCCCAAGCCCGTGAGAAACCCACCTTCCGCCTGCGCCGAGGGCAAGAGTGCCACGGCAACCATTCCGCCGACCATCCCAAGCGCCGCACCGGAAAGCGCGCGCAGGGTGAAGCGGCGCACGAAGGCCTGCGCGATATAGCCGTCACGCGCCCCGACAAGGCGCAGCACGGCGATCACTTGCGCATTGGCGGCCAGCGCCGCGTTGGCGGCCAGCGTGATCATCGCTGCCATCGCCGCGAAGATAAGCCCGATGGAAAGCCAGCCCAGCGCGCGCAGCTTGTAGGCGGCATTGACCAGCGGGCGGCGCCAGCGGGTGTGATCGTCAAGCACGGCACCGGGCACTTCGGCGGCAAGCCGCAGGCGCAGCCCGGCCGGATCAAAGCCCGAGCCATCTTCATTGATTGCAATGAGTTGCGGGATAGGCAAGGTGTCTACCGGCAGGTCCGGTCCGAACCACGGCGCCAGCAATGCGCGTTGTTCGGCGTCTGTCAGCGCGCGGGCAGAGACAACGCCCGGCGTGGTTTTCAGCACCTTGAGAGCGGCTTCGGTTTGGGCCTCCATCTGCCCGTCAGGCGCGGAAATGCGCAACGTGGCAGACCGGGCAAGCTCATCGCCCCAACGCTGTGCCAGCCGCCCGGACGCCAGCGAGAGCGCCAAGGCAAAGACGGCAAGAAACGCCATCACCGCTGCAGAAAAAAGCGTAAGCCGTGCGGTATAGCCGGTGGGTGGCACGACCCGGTCGGCCTGTTTGTCGCCAACCAGAAGGGCGATGATCTGAGCCGGATCGAGTGTCACAGATCGGCCCCCGCGAGTTGAAGCTGTCGATTAGAGATCCGCAACACCCGCGCCTGCACCTGACTTTTGGCGGCGCGGATCAGGGCAAGGTCGTGGGTGGCGATCATGATCGTCTTGCCCATTCGGTTAAGCTCTATCAGCAGGCGCAGGAGCCGCTGGGACATTTCCCAATCGACGTTGCCTGTCGGCTCATCCGCGAGGATCACATCGGGCGACATGATTACCGCGCGGGCCAGCGCGGCACGTTGTCGCTCACCGCCGGAAAGTTCGGGCGGCAAGGCGTCTGCACGGTTTTTCAGGCCGACCCAGCTCATCAATTCCTTGAGATTCGCCGCTTCATCGACCGAGCCACGCCCAGAGACGGTAAGTGGCAACGCCACGTTATCGGCCACGGGCAGATGATCGAGGAACTGAACATCCTGATGCACCACGCCGATGCGGCGGCGACTGAGCGCGACGTCATCGCGGCTCATCAGGCGCACATCCTGATCGAAAAGCCGGACATGGCCCGAGGTCGGCAGCAATGCGCCGTAGCAGAGTTTGAGAAATGTGGTCTTGCCCGCGCCGGACGGGCCGGTGAGGAAATGGAACGACCCCGGCTGAAGCGCCAAGCCGATATGGCTCAGAAGCTCACCGCCGCCATAGGAATAGGCCACATCTTCCAGCTCGATCAAAGCGCGCTCCCTGCCTTTCCTTTCGGTGTCCCTTTCTTGCCTCAGACGTGTGAAAGTTGCAATGCGTGCAACGTGTGAGAGGCGCAAAACCTTTGCACATCCCGGCAATCTCGTTACAAGATGTGGTGTGAGGCACACGAAAGAGCCGGGAACGGCCAAGAGGTGACAATGCGGTTGGTTTGTCCGAATTGCGGGGCACAGTACGAGGTTCCGGAAGATGTAATCCCGGAGAACGGGCGCGACGTGCAATGTTCTAACTGCGGCGATACGTGGTTTCAGAAGCATCCCAGTCAAGACCGAGAGTTGGCCGAAGAGTTGGGTCAGCCGCTGGATGATGCCCATTGGCAGGAGGAAGACGAGCCAACGCCGGAGCCGGTGAGCGCAGCTGAGCAAGGCGCGCCATCCGAACCCGAGACGGCTTTTGTAGTTGAACCAGACTCCCAAGAGCAGGCCCCCCAAGACATGCAGGCGGCGGCGGATGAGGGAGCTTCCGATGATGATCGCTGGCGCGAACATGAGCCTGACACGCAAGAGCCTGAAGCCGAAAGCGATTGGGGTGATCTGGAAACCGGGGATGCGCATGAGGAATCGCCCGAGGAGCAGCCTGCGGCACAGCCACGCGAATTGCCAGACGAGGTTCGCGATGTGTTGCGAGAAGAAGCGCAATTCGAAGCCCGCGCGCGCGCCGACGAAGCAGGCGGGCTTGAGACTCAGCCCGACCTTGGACTGCAAGAGGCGGACGATGAGGCCAGCCGCCATGAGCGCGAGGCCCGCGAACGGATGGCGCGGATGCGTGGCCAGTCACCTGAAGAAGCCGCAGCTGCGGCAGGTGGGGCGGCGGCACATGCGATGCGCCGTGATCTGCTGCCCGATATCGACGAAATCAACTCGACCCTGCGCAAAGACAGCGAGCGTGTCTCCAGCGCGGAAAATGACACACAGGTGGCCCCGGCACAGCCCAAACGCGGCGGCTTTTCGCGCGGGTTTTTGACCGTGATCGTGCTGTTCACCATTCTGGTGCTGATTTACGTTTTTGCAGGCAAGATCGCCGAGACGGTTCCAGCCCTGCGCGCGCCGCTGGAAAGCTATGTTGCCGTTGTCGATAGCCTTAGGGCGTGGATCGACGAGAAGGTGTTGTCGCTTTTGGGCTGGCTCGACGAGATGTCATCGGAAGCGCCCCCCACCGGGCAGAACTGAGCCGGTGAGGCCCGCGCGTTGCGTTTGCACCTGCCATTTGGCGGGCTGTTTCGGCAAAGTCTGTTTTCCGTTCAAAACCTGTCAAGCAGCCGGTTGAGATAGTCTCGCTCGGCTTCGGGGCGAGTCCTTTCGCCCGAGCGGCGGCGAATCTCATCCAGCAATTTGCGGGCGCGGCGATAGACATCTTCGCCTTGCAGCAGGTTTTCATCGACCCCCGGCGCGCCGCCTTGATTGCGGCCCAGCGGGTCGGACCTCTGACGCCCGGCGAAATTTTCCGGTGTCTGGCCCTGCTGGCCATTGTTGCGCTGGCTGCCCTCGGCCAGTGCCTCACCAAGGTTGCGGATACCGTCGCGCAGGGCATCCATCGCCTCGGCCTGCTTATCTATCGCCTCGGCGAGATCGTCCTGACGCAGCGCCTGTTCGGCACCGTCCATGGCGCGGCCCGCCCGGTCCAACGAGTCGCGTGCCGCATCACCACCTTCGGTGCCAACACCGGGCAGGCTGCGGCGTTGTCCGTCAAGCTCCTCGCGCAGGGCGCGTTGGCGTTCGGCAAGCGACTGGCCCAAATCCTGCGGCGTGCCGCCCTGCCCGGCGCGTGGCTCACCATTCTGGCCCTGCTGGCCGCCAGTGCCATTCTCATTGCCATTGTCGGCCTGGCCCTGCCCTTGTTCGCCTTCGCCCTGCCCTTCGCCTTGCCCTTGGCCCTCATGGCTCTCGCCTTTGCCCTGCCCGCCAGAGCGGCCTTCATTGCCGCTGTTCTGGCCAGCATTCGCACCGGGGTTGAACTGTTCCTGCAAATCGCGGAAAGCGCGGTCCGAGAGGCCTTGTTGTTCGCGCAGCGTGTCGCTTAGCCCGTCAAGCGCCTGCTGACCCGGCGATTGGCCCTGCCCGCCCTTGCCTTCGGCCATGCGCATGTTTTCCATCATCTCCTGGAATTCTTCCAGCGCCTGCTGCGCTTCGGCCATGCGGCCCTGTTCCATCAGATCCTGAATCCGGTCCATCATCCGCTGGATATCGTTCTGGGTCATCTGCATCGCGTTTTCATCGCGCTTGCCCTGATCCGGCTGATCGGTGCCATCGCCTTGGTTCTTCTTGGCGAAATCGCGCTCGAGTTGCTGCAAGTAATCACGCGTTGCATCGCGCAGGTCTTCCATCAGGCGCGCGATTTCGGCATCGGAAGCGCCGTTTTTCATTGCCTCGTTAAGCCGTTCCTGCGCTTGCCGCATTCGCTCAAGTGCGTCGGCAAGTGTGCCCTCTTCGAGTTGCAGCGCCAGATCCCACATGGCTTGGGCAATTTCATCGCGGGCAGCATCCGGCATTTCCGCCTTCGGCTGCATCTCGAGTCGGCGCAGGATGAAGCGCAGGCGCATATAGTCGGTTTCACGGTCGAACAAGCCGCCGGGGCGCGCGGAAACGGCGCGCAAGACCTGTGCGATACGCTGTGCGTTGTTGCGGTTCCACAGAAGGTCGCGGCGCATTTCGATCACCGATGCCGCCAGCGGGTCAAAGAAATGCCGCGCCGCGAGGGTCAGCGCATATGGCTCGCTCTGGCCGGTATTGCCGCCCGCATCCTCTGCGCTGAGCGTCACGGTGACTGGCAGGTTGGCCCATGGGTGCTCTGAGAAATCTTCGATCAGCACCTCTTGGAAATCGGCGCGGCCACGGGCGACGGGCATCGGCAGGTCAACATTGATCGGGGCGCGCGGTTCAGGTGTCATCGCCAGCCCATAGCGCCGGTCAAGCCGGTCCATATCGAGCGTAATATGGGCGTTGCCGCGCAGCACCTCGTAATCATCGCGCGCCGAGAATGGCATGGTGAAGGCCCCTGCCGCGCTAGTCTCTGCCGGGCCTGTCGCCTCGATCTCGGGGGCGGTATCGGGGATCATCACCACATCCCAGCTTCGCCCGCTGTCGCCCTTGATCGCGAGCGTGCCGGAATGGGCAACGATGATGTCGGGCGGCTGTCCCGGCGGGGCGGCTTTGGTCGTTTGGCCGGGGGTGGAGGCGGGTTTTGGTGCCGCGTCAGAGACGGTTTCGTGCAGCTTGAAGGCGTTTGGCGCGCCATAAAGGCGCAGTGTGATGCGGCTGCCTTTCGGGGCGGGGATGTTTTCGCCGGTAATGTCGCCAAGATAGAGCACCGGAAGCCCGGTATAGGCGGGCGGCTCAACCCAGCCTTCCCAGCTCGGGCCAGCGGCGGCCTGTGCCTGCCCGACACCGGGGGTTATCGACGTCACGGAGCCGACCCGCCAGAACGAGCCGAACATGAGGGCGACAAGGAAGGCCAGCAGCGCCATGTAACGCAGGCCAAAGGGATCAAGCCCCGAGATGCGCAGATCGGGGGCCGCGGCACGCGCGCGGGCGGCGCGGGCGCGCATCCGGCGCTGATGTTCGGCCCAGACTTCGGTTGAGGCGACATCGCCCTGCCCGATGGCTTGCGCATCGAGCATCGCCTGAATCGGGCGGCCCGGCATGGTTGCATCAAGCCGGGTCAGCACCTCGGCGCGGGTGGGCCAGCGGAAGTGCCGCGCGCCACGCAGGGCAAACCAGAGCGCGGCCAGCACGGCCGCAACGCCCAGCGCCCAGACGACCCATGGCGAGACCATTTCGTGCAGGCCCAGCATCAGCGCGCCCAGCACGGCAAGCCCAACCGACCAGAGCGGCCAGAATGCGCGGGTGATCCGTTCGGCCACGAGTCCGGCCCGCGTCAGGCGGATGGGCCAGCGCAGGCGGGACAACGCGGATTTAGCGGTCTCGTCGATGAGCAACCTCCCGGACGGTCAGAGCCATTCCGGAATGGTATCGCGGTTGAGCATTTCTTCCAAGCTGGGTCTTTCGCGTATGACGGCGAATTGATCGCCCTGCACCAGAACCTCAGGGATCAGCGGGCGGGAATTATATTCGCTGGCCATCACCGCGCCATAGGCCCCGGCAGAGCGGAAGGCCACCAGATCGCCCGCCGCCATGACCGGCAAATTCCGTTCGCGCGCGAAGGTATCGCCGGTTTCACAGACCGGGCCGACGACATCGAAACGCGCCGGTTCCACGCCCGGAGCAGGCTCAGTGACGGGGATGATGTCGTGATAGGCGTCATACATGGCAGGACGGATAAGATCGTTCATTGCAGCATCGAGAATCAGGAAATCGCGCCCCTCGCCTTCCTTGAGGTAGAGCACCGACGCGACCATGATCCCGGCGTTCCCCGCGATCAGCCGACCCGGCTCAATCTCGATCTCACAGCCCAGATGGCCCAATGTTTCCTGCACCATGGCACCGTATTCGGTGGGCAGAGGCGGGGCGGTGTTTGACCTCTCATAAGGAATGCCAAGCCCGCCGCCAAGGTCGAGCCGCCGGATGGTATGGCCGTCGGCGCGCAACGCTTCGGTCAGGGCGCCCAGTTTCTCATAGGCCAGCCGGAACGGTTCAAGGTCGGTGAGTTGCGAGCCGATATGCACGTCGACGCCGACCACATCAAGCCCGTCCATCGCGGCGGCCTGTGCATAAACGGCGCGGGCGCGGGCAATGGGAATGCCGAATTTGTTCTCGCTTTTGCCGGTGGCGATCTTGGCGTGGGTTTTCGCGTCCACATCCGGGTTGACCCGCACGGCAATCGGCGCTTTCACGCCCAATTCCAGCGCAACGGCGTTGAGCACGGCCATTTCCGGCTCGGATTCCACGTTGAACTGGCGAATCCCGCCGGTAAGGGCCGCGCGCATCTCCGCGCGGGTTTTGCCGATGCCAGAGAAGACAATCCTTTCACCCGGAATACCCGCCGCCCGAGCGCGGGCATATTCCCCCCGAGACAACATCCATTCCGGCGCCGAGATTGCCCAGCAATTTGATGATGGCAAGATTGGAAGCCGCTTTCATCGCAAAGCAGACCAGATGCGGCATACCCGCCAGCGCCTCATCGAACAGACGGTAATGGCGGGTCAGCGTGGCGGCGGAGTAACAATAGAACGGCGTGCCGACCGAAGCCGCAATTTCGGCCACGGGAACATCTTCGGCACAGAGCGCGCCATTTTGGTAAGTGAAATGATCCATGCCGCGCGCATACGAAATTGCGCCGCATGGATCAATCGCGATTCGCGTTTCGCCGCATTGCGCCGATCAGCGTTTCAGACCGAGCCGCCGCTTTTCGCGTTCGATCCCGAGCTTGAACGTCGCTTTGTGCATCTCTTTGGAGCGGACTATCGCCGCGTCCAGCCGAGGGGCGAAATCGGAATTATAGACGCCTTGGCCGGTGGCCAGCGAATAAAGTGAGTGATGCGGATTGCAGTTTGCTTCGATGATCAGCGGGCCATCTGGCGTCAGCGCGATATCAAAGCCAAGCACGCCAACTTCGGGGAACAGTTCATGCGCTTTGCAGGCGGTTTCACGGATATCGTCCCAGAATGGCAGTGTTTCACCACAGATCTGCTCAGCCGAGACCGGATGGGTTTCGCTTTGCTGCATCTTCAGGCCCGCGCCGATACGGCAAAGGCCAAGTGCGCCCGTGTCCTTGTCAACTGGTGCCAACATGCTGCCCTCTTGCCAGAAATTGTCTGACATCGCGTTGGGCGAAGGGATTTTCCACAATGCGTAAAGCAGGCTTGGCACCTCCTCGTCGCGCAGAGTGACGACGCGGATAGAGCCAATGGCGGGGCCAGCGATCCGGGTCAGCATTTCGTGCTGGGTAACAGCATCCTGAAACAGGAACCCATCGGGAAACAGCTCGAATATCTCGTGGCAAAGCTCTGCAATGGCAACTTCGCGGCCATTTCCAAGCTTGAGCATGTCGCCCTCACAGCCAAGGATCAGAGCCGAGCCGATACTACCGCTGCCCTCGACCGGCTTGGAAAACAGGGGAAACCGCGCATCATGGCGCAGGAAAGCTTCGACCGCCGCAGCATCGGAAAGCGCCGGGATCGCCCCGAAGCCACGCCCGGCAATGGCAACCGCTTGGGTCACCGTGGAGCGAAAACCCAGTTGGGTGATCAGGTTGGAATACATAACCTTGTCGCGCAGGAAGGTGCGGATCGGCGTGCCTTTGAACGGAGAGAGCTTGTCATTGAGTTTCTTGCTGCCCAGCTCGCCCACGAACTGGCGCTTCTTATCCATCGAGAGCGCCGGGTCAAACAGGCGCTGCGAATAATATTCCTGAAGATGAACCCGGCCACGGCCACGGTTGAGCGCGAACATCTCGCGCATCTGACGCACTGGAGAGACGTTGCATTGACGCGCAACTTCAACGAGTTGCGACGAGGATGGTGGCTTTTTCGCATCCGGAGCAGCAAGGAGTGCGGGTTTGCTCGCGGATTGATTCACTGTGGCATCGGCCATGGGTTTTGCCCCTTTTTCGTAACTGGTCGAATGCAAGGATAGAGACAAAATGGGGCGATAATTTGGCATTGTTTCAATGTTGGAAACTGAAGTCACTGCGCCTTTGGGCCGTGTTTCAGGCCAAAACGGCGCGATGGCTTAGAGCGAAACGCCCAGAACCAGCGGCCCTTTATGCACCTTCACCTTGCCCGTGGTGGAAACGCCCGCGTTGCCAACATCAACGGTTGCACTTGCCCCCGGCGTTACCGGTTCCCCGTCGGCACCGCAGCCTGCAAGCGCGGCAAGCGCCAGAAGGGCGGGCAAGATCAGGAGTTTGCGAGTCACGCCATGCCTTTCCGCCAACGAGCAATTTGCGCGCGCACCTGTTGCGGGGCCGTCCCGCCATACGAGCGCCGCGATGCGACCGAGTTTTGCACGCCCAGCACATCGAAAACGCCTTCGGTGATACCGGCATGCACCTCTTTCATATCCTCAAGCGTCAGATCGGGCAAATCGCAACCCTGTTTTTCGGCCAGCGCGACAAGGGCGCCGGTGACGTGATGCGCCTCGCGGAAGGGCAGGCCCAGTTCACGCACCAGCCAATCGGCCAGATCGGTCGCGGTGGAAAACCCGCTGCCCGCCGCAGCCTCAAGCGCGGAACGGTTGGCGGTCATGTCACCCACCATGCCTGTCATCGCGGCCAGCGCCAGCATCAGGTTGTCGGCGGCGTCGAAGACCTGTTCCTTGTCTTCCTGCATGTCCTTGGAATAGGCCAGCGGCAAGCCTTTCATCACCGTCATCAGGGCGACATTGGCGCCGAAAATCCGCCCGATCTTGGCACGGATAAGCTCGGCCGCGTCGGGGTTTTTCTTCTGCGGCATGATTGAGGAGCCGGTGGAGAAGCGATCCGACAGCGAGACAAAGCGGAATTGAGCGGAGGACCAGATCACCAGTTCTTCGGCAAAGCGCGACAGGTGCATGGCGCAGATCGACGCGCAGGACAGAAACTCAAGCGCGAAATCCCGGTCCGCCACCGCGTCGAGCGAATTGGCGCAAGGCGCGTCAAAGCCAAGGGCGGCCGCGGTCATGTCACGATCAATCGGAAACGAGGTGCCCGCCAGCGCCGCCGCGCCCAAGGGACATTCGTTCATCCGCTTGCGCGCATCAACAAAGCGCGACCGGTCGCGGCCCAGCATTTCGACATAGGCCATCATGTGGTGGCCCCATGTCACGGGCTGCGCGGTTTGCAGATGGGTGAAACCGGGCATGACCCAATCCGCCCCGCTTTCGGCCTGCCCCAAGAGGGCGGTTATCAACGCTTCGATCCCGGTGATCGCCGCATCCATCTGATCGCGCACCCAGAGTTTGAAATCGGTCGCCACCTGATCGTTGCGGCTGCGCCCGGTATGCAGGCGGCCTGCCGGTTCGCCGATGATTTCCTTGAGCCGCGCCTCCACATTCATGTGAATGTCTTCAAGGGCGGTGGAAAACGCGAAGGTTCCCGCGTCAATTTCTGACAAGACCGTGAGCAGGCCTTCCCTCATCGCTTGCGCATCGCTATCAGTCACAATGCCTTGCGCAGCGAGCATCGCGGCGTGGGCTCTCGACCCGGCAATGTCCTGTGCCGCCATCCGCCGATCGAAGCCGATCGAGGCGTTGATCGCCTCCATGATGGCGTCTGGTCCGGCGGCGAAACGGCCGCCCCACATTGCGTTCGAGGAAGTGTCACTCATGGTCTTCGGGCCCCGGACTAAAGGAAATCAGATGTCTCGTTCCGCGTTGATTTATACTGCCATCGCCTTGATCGCAATTGCAGGTGTTGGATTTGTCGCCCTGCGCGGCACCGGCGCGGCGGACACGGGCAGCCATATGGTGAGCGCCGATATTGCCAAGCTCGAAGGATTGCGCGAAGGCACGCTGAAAAAGCTCGCCTTTTTTGCCGAGCCGAAACCGGCAGGCAAGGCCGCCTATCATACTGAAGACGGCGGCACGGCCACGCTGGCCGATCACAAGGGGCGCTATGTGCTGGTGAATTTCTGGGCGACATGGTGCGCGCCCTGCCGTAAGGAAATGCCGGGGCTAGACAAGCTGCAAGCAGAGTTCGGCGGCGATGATTTCGAGGTGCTGACAATCGCCACCGGCAAGAATATCCCGGCGCGGATCGACAAGTTTTTTGAGGAAACCGGCGTGACCAACCTGCCGCGCAGTACCGACCCGACATCAAAGCTGGCGCGCGAGATGGGCGTTCTGGGCCTGCCTGCGAGCGTGATCCTTGCGCCCGACGGCATGGAGATTGCCCGCATGACCGGCGATGCGGAATGGGATTCGGACAGCGCAAAAGCCATCTTTGCCGCATTGCTGAAACGCGGCGGCCCGCAGGGCGGCGCGGATGCACCAGAGGTGAACTGAAGGCGGGAAATGGCAGGGGCAGAAGGGTTCGAACCCTCGACCTACGGTTTTGGAGACCGTCGCTCTACCAACTGAGCTATACCCCTATGGCCGGGCTCCGATTTACTCGGGGCCGGAGCCCATTGCAAGACCCTAAAGCGTCCCGCCTTCAACCTGAGACATCGGGGAAAGGCGAGGCGCGCGCGACGTTCATATCTTGCGCTGCGTTCCGCCAATAGCCCGTTATTCAGGTTTTTGGCGAACGCTTTATTCCTGCGCGGCGGCAGCGCGCAATGCGGCCAGATCGGCGCCGCATATCGCGGCCTCGTTGGCGAGGATGCGGCAGATCGGCCAATCCCACCACGCAAGCGCAAGAAGCGCCTCGATCACCTCGGGCGGGAATCGCCGCCGGGCCAGCCGGCCCGGGTTGCCGGTGATGACGCTGTAGGGCGGCACATTGCCCGCCACCACCGCACGCGCACCGATGATGCAACCCGACCCGATCCGGGCACCGGGCAGGATCGTGGCGCCTTGGCCAATCCAGATGTCATGGCCCAGCACCGTATCGCGCCCCGGCTCCGGCATGGAGGGGCGGCCCTCGGGCGGGCCAGCGAAGATTGCGAAGGGGAAGCTTGAAAACCCGTCATAGCGGTGATTGGCCGACGCGGTGATGAATGTTACCCCGTCCGCAATCTGGCAAAACTTGCCGATCACCAATTTTTCCGGGGAGAAATCATAGAGATACGGCGCAAGATGCCCGGCCCAGTCGGCGGGCGGGCGGTGCGCGCTGGCATAGGTATATTCGCCCACGGCGAATCGCGCATGGTTGATGGCTGGCTTGAGAAAGACAGTGCCGTCATGGGCCGCCCCGTCGGGCAGCCGCACGGGATGGCGGGTTTCGGGTGAGGGAAAGTCCGGCATGATGAAGCCCTTTCTCGTGGGGTCAACCTGAACACCCGCCAAGCCAACAGCGCCGACATGAATGATTGCGAGGTCTTTGACATCCCCCTGCGTGCGGCACAATATAGGCCGCATGGCTGAGAAGGACATCCACATTGTCACGCGGTCGAGCGGTATCGCCATGGCGGGGTGCAGGGATCACGACCGCGCGGACTGACCTTGCCGGTTGTTGGCCTCGGCCGTGCCCGTTCGAACGGGGTTTTTCGCGTGCGAAAGGAGCCTCGTCCTCCCTTCCCTTTGGAGACAAACATGGCACAAAATATCTACGATAACCCCGAATTCTTTTCTGGCTACAGCCAGCTTCCCCGGCAGGTGAAGGGCTTGGACGGCGCACCGGAATGGCAGGCAATCCAAGCCTTGCTGCCTGAGCCAACGGGCAGCCATGTGGCCGACCTTGGCTGTGGTTTCGGCTGGGCTTCACGATGGTTTCGCGCGCAAGGGGCAGCATCGGTTGTCGGCTTTGATCTATCCCGCAACATGATCGAACGAGCGAAGGCAGACACAAAGGAGTCCGGCATCGCATACCGGATTGCCGATTTGGAAACGCTTGACCTGCCCGAGTTGGCGTTTGACCTGATCTACAGTGCTCTGACTTTCCATTATGTGCGAGATTTTGAACGCCTGATCCGCATGATTCACGCCGCATTAACGCCTGCGGGAAATCTGGTTTTCACCATTGAACATCCGATCTTCATGGCCGCCGCCCATCCGCACTGGACGCTTGATGAAGACGGCCGGAAGACTTGGCCGGTCAACGGTTATTCTATCGAAGGTGAACGCCACACAAATTGGCTTGCCAACGGCGTTGTGAAACAGCACCGAACCTTGGCAACGACGCTCAACACGCTGATCTGCGCAGGGTTTGAGTTGCGCCGAATGGCAGAATTTGCGCCGACAGCCGAACAGATTGCTGCCATGCCGGATCTGGCTGAAGAATTGGAGCGGCCAATGATGTTGTTGATTTCAGCACGCAAACGCTGATTTCATCCGTCGCGCAACGGCGGCGCGTGCCCCGCAATTGATCTGAAAAGGGGCCGCCCCGACAGGACAGCCCCCTAGATAGGTGCGCGGTTTACGCGATGATTTTTGCGACGACGCCGGCACCGACGGTGCGGCCGCCTTCGCGGATGGCGAAGCGCAGGCCGTCTTCCATGGCGATCGGCGCGATCAGTTCAACCGTGAACGACACGTTGTCGCCCGGCATCACCATCTCGGTGCCCTCGGCCAGTGTCACCGTGCCGGTCACGTCCGTCGTGCGGAAGTAAAACTGCGGCCGGTAGTTGGCGAAGAACGGCGTGTGGCGGCCACCCTCATCCTTGGTCAGGATATAGGCTTCGGCCTCGAACTTGGTGTGCGGCTTCACCGAACCGGGCTTGCAAAGAACCTGCCCCCGCTCGACGCCTTCACGCTCGATCCCACGCAGCAGCGCGCCGATATTGTCGCCCGCTTCACCACGATCCAACAGCTTGCGGAACATCTCGACGCCCGTGCAGGTGGTCTTCTTGGTGTCGCGAATGCCGACGATCTCAAGCTCGTCACCCACATTCACCACACCGCGCTCAACCCGCCCGGTCACGACCGTGCCACGGCCCGAAATCGAGAACACGTCTTCGATCGGCATCAGGAACGGCTGATCCACGGCGCGCTCTGGCGTCGGGATATATTCGTCAACTGCCGTCATCAGCTCACGGATCGAGTTCTCGCCAATCGCCTCATCGCGGCCCTCAAGAGCGGCCAGCGCCGAGCCTTTGACGATCGGGATATCGTCGCCCGGATAGTCATACGAGCTCAGCAATTCGCGGATTTCCATCTCGACCAGTTCGAGAAGCTCTTCGTCGTCAACCTGATCGACCTTGTTCATGTAAACCACAAACGCCGGGATACCGACCTGACGGCCAAGCAGGATATGCTCGCGGGTTTGCGGCATCGGGCCATCGGCGGCCGAACACACCAGAATGGCGCCGTCCATCTGCGCCGCGCCGGTGATCATGTTCTTCACATAGTCAGCGTGGCCGGGGCAATCGACGTGGGCATAGTGGCGCGCATCGGTCTCGTATTCAACGTGTGCCGTCGAAATGGTGATCCCGCGTGCCTTCTCTTCCGGCGCGCCGTCGATCTGATCATAGGCCTTGAAATCACCGAAATATTTGGTGATCGCCGCTGTCAGCGTCGTCTTGCCGTGGTCAACGTGACCAACGGTCCCGATGTTAACGTGCGGTTTGTTCCGTTCAAACTTTGCCTTTGCCATGATGCGGCGCCCTTCTCTCGCGGCCCGCCCTGCTCATCTCGGGGAGGCCAAGTTTCACTCCGCGCGCATTTATTGGTTTCACCGCGGAAAATCAAGGGCGGATCGTCGCGCCGACCGGACCTATTCGGGGATGGCCGACAACGGTTTCATCGCGGTTTCCGGCTTGGGCTTTGCGTCGGTGGTGGTCATCGGCGCGACGGCCTTTTCCGGGGTTTTGGCGGTGGCGGTTTTGGCGGTGGCCGTTTTGGCGGCGGTCGGCGCGGGCTTGGTGGCCGTGCCCGCGTTGCCATCGAACCAGTGTTCGCTTTTGCTTTGCCGAACCAGATAATTTTGAATCTGCTTGGCGGCGTTCTTGGCCAGCCCGCGCATCTGCTCTTCCTCGTTCTGGGTATAGCCCGAGCCGAGCAGCGTGCCGGCGCCGAAGCTCTCGATCACGGTGATCTGTTCGGGCGGATCGTTGAGCTTCTTGCCCAGCGCATCATCCCAAAGCGTGAACTTGAGGATCAGAATGGATTTCGGGCTGACCACAAGGGGAATACCGGGCTGCGCCAGCACATAGCCTTCGAGGCTGACGCCGAAATGATAGAGCTTGTCGCCCTGATAACGCCCGAACCGTTCATCCACCGCTTCTTTCATGATGGCGATGAATTGGTCCTTGTCGGCAGTGCGCGACAGCGGCCCTTTCACAAGGTTGGGGGCCACCACCACATTGTAACCAAGCGAGAAATTCCCCAAATCCGGCGGGGGTTTGTCCAGATCGTTGGAAAAGGTGCAGGCGCCGACAGCGGCTACAGACAAAAGTGCCAAAAACGTGCGCAGCATGAACGCCCCCCGGAGTTTCGCGTTCGTCATGGAATAACGTAGCAGGCCGGGGCGCGCAATCATTTGAATGGCGCGGGTGGCGGCTTATATTGCAAGGGCGCGCCCGACAAAGGAGCAACACCGCATGGTTGATGCAAGCCCCCTGCCCGTTCATGTGCCGCTGGTGACGCGGCCAATGGGGCTGTGGGCCTCGCTTGGCGCAGCGCGGCGCAACCTGTTGGAAATCCTGCCCGATCTGGCGGTGCGGCAACCGATGGTTTCGGGCAAGACCGGTGTGCGCTGGCATATGGTGATGGATCCGGCAGCAATCCGGCGTATCTTGTTGGAAAAGCTGGATGATTACCCGAAATCTCTGGTCACCAAGAACCTGTTGAAACCGGCAATCGGTGATTCGCTTTTCATTGCCGAGGGCGCGCATTGGCGCTGGCAACGGCGGGCGGCGGCACCGGCGTTTTCGCATCGCAACGTCAGCAACCTCGCCCCGGTGATGAGTGCGGCGGCCAAGGCCAGCCAAGACCGGGTGGACGCCGCCGGGGAACGGGCCGTGGACATGTATGCGGAAATGGTGCGCGCAACCTTCGAAGTCATTGGAAACGTGACATTTTCGGAAGGATCAAATTTTGATGCAGAGGCCGTTCACGAGGCGATAGACAGCTATATCGCGGCGGCGGGGAAGGTTTCGCTTTTTGATCTGTTGGGCGCGCCCGACTGGGTGCCGCGACCGGGGCGGATGTTTTCCGGTCGTTCTGTGGCGCAGATGAAGGCGGCGGCGGATGGTGCGGTGGAGGCGCGCAAGGCGTCCGGCCCGCGCGCTGTGCCGGACCTGCTTGATCTGTTGCTGGAGGGTGAAGACCCTGAAACGAAACGCAAAATGAACACGGCGGAGTTGCGCGATAACCTGCTCACGTTCATCGTGGCGGGCCATGAGACAACCGCGCTGGCGCTCAGTTGGGCGCTCTATCTGTGTGCTTTCGATCAGGCGGTACAGGACCGCGCGCGGGCGGAGGCGCAAGAGGTGCTGCAAGGTCGGGTGGCAGAGGCCAAGGATTTAGAATCGCTGCCATTCATCCGCATGATCGTGGATGAGACGCTGCGGCTTTACCCCTCGGCCGGGATCATTTCGCGCACTGCGCGCGCGGCGGACCGGCTTTGCGGGCGTGAGGTGCGCCCCGGCGATACGGTGATGATCCCGATTTACGCGCTGCACCGAAACCGCCTGTTGTGGCAGGATGCGGATACGTTCATTCCGGAAAGATTCAAGGATAGCAAGGCGATAGAGCGATATGCTTACCTCCCGTTCGGGGACGGGCCGCGGATTTGCATCGGGGCCAGTTTCGCGGTGCAGGAGGCGGTGATCGTGCTGGCGACGCTGCTCTCGAAGCGGCGGTTCCATCTGGTGCCGGGCAAGCTACCCAAGCCGGTGATGATCCTGACGCTGCGCCCGGAAGGCGGGGTCTGGCTAACCTCGGAGGCGGCATAGGGGGGCGCAAAAATCGGTTATTCCGGTTTTTCGCGAACCTTGCTGGTTAACGCCACCGTGCGGTGAGAATCGGGTGTATGCACCCCGGCTGCTATCCTGTCTGCGATGCGTATGGCGGTGGAGTCACAAAAGGTTAAAGGCGCATTAGGTTAATTCAGCGCCCGGTGGGATGAATTCCGACGCGGAATTCAATCAATTTTCCGACGCGGAAAATCGGGCGGGATGGTGGACGTTGGTGCCAAAAAATCCGCGGCGGATTTTGCCCGAATTCCGCGCCGGAATTCGATGCAGGTAATCAAAACCTGTGGTCTTTTGGGAAGCCATAAGGCGGGCGTTTTCCGACACCGGCACGTTTGCCAAGCCATTCCGACATGTCAGGCTCATGCCTTGTTTTGCCGCCACCCATTTCCCAGGTAAGCCCATCCGCCCAAACGAATGTGGTCAGGTCAGCCAGCCCGCCATCAAGCTCAAGCGCGCCCTGCCGCCCGCGCGCGTGATTGTATTTTTGCAACCGCACCCCTTTGCCACGACCCATTTCGGGCAATTCGGTCAGCGGGAAGACCAGAAACTTGCCGTTTTCGGAACAGATCGCCACGTGATCCCCCGCCACGCGCTTACAGACCGCCGCAACCGTCTGCTTGACGTTGAGCACCTGCTTGCCGGACCGGGTCTGCGCCAGCACGTCATCTTCGGGCACAACGAATCCGTTGCCATCCGAAGAGGCGACGATCAGCTTTTCCCCGGCGCGATGGATGAACAGCGTGACAATCTCGGCCTCGTTGGGCAGATCGACCATCAGGCGCAGCGGCTCTCCCATGCCGCGCCCGCCGGGCAGGTTGGCGGCGAGAAGCGTGTAAAACCTGCCATTGCTGGCGAAAATCAGCAGCTTATCTGTCGTCTCGGCGTGGAACAGGAAGCGGCCTTCGTCGCCGTCCTTGTATTTCAGCTCGCGTTCAAGGTCGATATGGCCAGACATCGCCCTGATCCAGCCCATTTTCGAGCAAACCACGGTGATCGGCTCTTTTTCGATCATCGCCTCTAATGGCACATCTTCGATCTCGACCGCTTCGGCGAATTGTGTGCGGCGCGCGCCGATTTCGTGGCTCTTGCCGAAGGTCTTGCGCACCGCCTTCAACTGCTCCGAGATACCGTCCCATTGCAGGCCTTCATCATCGAGCAGGTCTTCGAGGTCGGCGCGTTCTTTCATCAGCGCGTCGCGCTCGGTTATCAGCTCAATCTCTTCCAGCCGACGCAAAGACCGCAGCCGCATGTTGAGGATCGCTTCGGTCTGCACTTCGCTCAGCCCGTCGCCTTCGGAGCCCGGTCCGGGGGGACATAATCCGCCTCTGACGTGGCGCGGGTGAAGCTGCGGCCCCAGTCCTCGCGCATCAGCGCCTGTTTGGGGTCATCGTCGTAGCGGATAATGTCGATCACCCGGTCGAGATTGAGGAAGGCGACGATAAACCCTTCGAGCACCTCAAGGCGGTGGTCGATCTTCTCCATCCGGTGACGCGAACGGCGCAGCAGCACCTCGCGGCGGAAATCGAGGAAGGCGCGCAGCACTTCTTTCATCGAGCAGACCTTGGGCGTGAGCCCGTCGATCAGCACGTTCATGTTGAGCGAGAAGCGCACCTCAAGATCGGAGTTGCGGAACATCATGTTCATCAGAACATCGGGGGCGACATTCTTCGAGCGTGGCTCAAGCACAAGGCGGATATCGTCGGCGCTTTCGTCACGCACATCAGCAAGGATCGGGATTTTCTTTAACTGGATCAGCTCGGCGATTTTCTCGATCAGCTTGGATTTTTGCACCTGATAGGGAATCTCGGTGACGACGATCTGCCACTGGCCACGGCCAAGGTCTTCGGTCTGCCATTTGCAGCGCAGCCGGAACGACCCGCGCCCGGTGCGGTAGGCGTCATTGATGCTCTCACGTGGTTCAACAATAATGCCGCCGGTGGGGAAATCCGGGCCGGGGACATAGTTGAGCAGCGTCTCATCGCGGGCATCGGGGGTTTTGATCAGATGCAGGCAAGCACCGATCAGCTCATCAATATTGTGCGGCGGGATATTGGTGGCCATGCCAACCGCAATCCCGGAAGACCCATTGGCCAGAAGATTGGGAAACTCCGCTGGCAGCACAGCAGGTTCTTCAAGGCGACCATCGTAATTGGGGCGGAAATCGACGGCGTTTTCCGACAAGCCTTCAAGCAGGGCTTCGGCAAAGACGGTCATTCGGGCTTCGGTATAGCGCGAGGCGGCAGGGTTATCGCCGTCGATATTGCCGAAATTGCCTTGCCCGTCGACCAGCGGGTAACGCACCGCGAAATCCTGTGCCAGCCGTGCCATCGCGTCATAGATCGCGGCATCGCCATGGGGGTGGAAATCGCCCATCGTGTCACCGGCAATCTTGGCGGATTTCAGGAACCCGCCGGTGGCCCCCAGCCGCAGCCGGCTCATCGCGAAAAGGATGCGCCGATGCACCGGTTTGAGGCCATCGCGGGCGTCCGGCAGGGCGCGGTTCATGATGGTGGAGAGCGCATAGGTCAGGTAACGATCGCCGATCGCCCGGCGCAACGGCTCTGCCAGAAGCGCGCCTGCGCTCTCTGGGTTGCCGTGCTCTGGATCTTCGGGGTGATCGTTCATGCCTGCTCTTTAGCGGCCTCATGGGGGGCCATCAAGCACGATGAGAGGCCTCTGGCGGATCGTGCAGGATTACATCAGGGAAAAAACCTTCACACTTCCCCGCATCAGGGCGAGAGAATCATGTATGATGTGGACCTTGAATAGCTGTTCGGTGGGGGACTATGCGCATGTGGCGCTTTATTTTGATAACGTTCGCGTTTCTGTTCTTTGGATTATACGAGCTGAGCGGCGGCGCGGATTACCAGCCCAAGGACGGCTCTTTGCAACGGCCAATCGCGGCGGCGGAGCCTGCGACGGCACCGCGCCCGGCGCACAAACCGGTACCGGCGAATTCGCAGGTGGTGTTGGCCAAGGCGGGCACCGATAGCCTGCGCGCGCCAGAGGTCAGGGTGCGGATAAGCGATGCCAGCAAGCGCGCCCGGCTGACCCAAGGCGCGCAGGCCAAACCCGAGGTAGCGGGCGTTTCCACCGTGGCCGCCAACCCCGACAAGATTGCCCGACTGATCGCCGCCGCACGTGTAAGCCATCAGGCAGACCCTGCGCCCAAGGTGACCGTTCAACCCGCATATGCCGATGTGAATGGCGCGGTTGACGGCGATATTCGTGAGGTGAAACCGGCGCGGGTGAATTTGCGCCAAGGGCCGGGCACGATCTATGAGATTGAAGCCAAGTTGGTGCAAGGCACCAAGGTGGAAGTGCTTGACGATGATGGCATGGGTTGGGTCGAGTTGCGGGTGCTCGACACCGGAGAGACCGGCTGGATGGCCGAATACCTGCTGGTTTCGGTTAACTGAGCCAGCGCGGTTTGGGCGTTTCGGGGCGGCACTACCGCTCTCGCCACATGTGCAATTGCCCCGGTCCGTGAAATCGCTTAGCCCTGCGGATATGACAGGCAAGACCATCCTTATCACCGGCTGTTCAAGTGGCATCGGCCATGACGCGGCGCATGGGCTGGCGGCGCGCGGCTGGCGGGTTTTTGCGGCCTGTCGCAAGGCGGAGGATTGCGCGCGGCTGCGCGACGAGGGGCTGGAGAGCGTCGAGCTTGATTATGCCGACACGGCGTCGATCCATGCAGGCCTGGCGCAGGTGCTGGAGGCCACGGGCGGCACGCTTGATGCGCTTTATAACAACGGGGCTTTCGCCATTCCCGGCGCTGTCGAAGACCTGCCCACGGGCGCGCTGCGCGAGATATTCGAGACCAACCTCTTTGGGGTGCATGAGCTCACCCGTGCGGTGATTCCGCTGATGCGCGCGCAGGGCCATGGCCGAATCGTCAACTGCTCGTCGGTGCTCGGCTTGGTGCCGATGGCGTGGCGCGGCGCTTATGTGGCGACGAAATTCGCGCTCGAAGGGCTGAGCGATGTGCTCAGGCTGGAGATGCGCGACACACCTGTTCACATCATCCTGCTTGAGCCGGGGCCGGTCACCTCGAAAATCCGGGTCAATTCGATCCCGCATTTCGAACGCTGGGTCGACTGGCAGAAAAGCCCACGCCGGGCGCAATACGAGGACAGCCTGTTGCAACGGCTTTACAAGGCAAGCGACAAGCCAGACAGGTTTGAATTGCCCGCCGCAGCGGTGACGAAAAAGCTGGTCCATGCGCTTGAAAGCGCGCGACCACGGGCGCGGTATTACATCACCACGCCGACCTATTTGATGGGCACTCTGCGCCGTCTTCTGCCGACGCGGTTGCTGGATTGGGTGATTTCGAAGGGTTGAAATATTCGACAGCCTGCGCTGCCAGTGCTAGATTGGTCCTCGGAATAACGCGACGGGGCCGCGCATGCCACAAATGGATTTCTGGTTTTCCATCGGATCGACCTATACCTATCTCACCGTGATGCGGCTGCCCGCGATTGCCCAAGCGCAGGGCATCGACGTCACCTGGCGACCGTTCGACGTTCGTGCGATCATGTCCGAACTTGGCAATTCGCCGTTTATCGGCAAGCCCGAGAAAACCGCCCATATGTGGCGCGATATCGAACGCCGGGCGCCGGTTCATACGCTTTCGCCGCGCCTTCCCGCGCCCTACCCGCTCAAGGATTTGCCCTTCGCCAATCAGGTGGCCCGCCTTGGCATGACTGAAGGCTGGGGCGAGGCGTTTACCCGCGCGGCCTATGTCAACTGGTTTGAACGCGGCCTGCCGCCGGATCACGGCGACGGCCTGTCCGACGCGCTTGCCACCGCCGGACAGGACCCGGAGCCGACTCTAGCGCGTGCCCGCAGCGATGCCGCCGCCGGGGATCTGGCCGCGGAAACCCGCGCCGCCCGTGCGCTCGGGGTGTTCGGCTCCCCTTCCTTCACGGTCGATGACGAGCTTTTCTGGGGCGATGACCGGCTCGAGGATGCAATTGCATGGGCGCAGCATGGCAAATTGATCTGATCGCACCGATTCTCCTCTTCGCTTTTGCTCCGTGAGCGCCTACATCTTGGCAAAATTGAAAGGAGGCCACATGGCCAATGATCCTCTGTTCTGGGTGGTGGCGATTGCCTGTGTCGGCGTGCTTGTCATTCTGATGATCGGCGTTGGCGGCTTTGCCAGGGGCGGCGAGTTCAACCGAAAGCACGCCAACCGGATCATGCGTTATCGAATCGCCGCACAGGCGGTGGCGGTTGCGCTGATCCTGCTGTTCGTGTGGATCAGGTATTAAGGAGGGCTGCGCATGGTTGTTCTGTCGAAAATCTATACCCGCACCGGCGACAAGGGCGATACCGCGCTGGGCGATGGCACGCGCCGGGCGAAATTTGACGCGCGCGTTGCTTCCTATGGCACCAGCGATGAGTTGAATTCCATAGTCGGGCTGGCGCGGCTGCACGCGACGGGCGATGTGGATGCGGCCCTTGCGCGGATACAGAACGATCTCTTTGATCTCGGTGCCGATCTCTGCCGTCCGGACATCGGCGCTGACGCCAAGGCCGAATATACCCCGCTCAGGATGGTGGCGGCGCAGGTGGCGCGGCTGGAAGCGGAAATCGACGCGATGACCGCCGTTTTGCAACCGCTGCGCAGCTTTATCCTGCCCGGTGGCACACCATTGGCCGCGTATTTGCACCAGTGCCGCACCGTGGCCCGCCGGGCCGAACGGCTGGCCGTGGAACTGGCCCAAACCGAAGAGGTGAACCCCGAGGCGGTGAAATACCTTAACCGCTTGTCGGACTGGTTCTTCGTCTCCGCCCGGATGGCCAATGACGAGGGCCGCGACGATGTGCTTTGGGTGCCGGGGGCTACGCGCTGAGCGGCGCGCCCCGTCCAGCCCTTCATTTTGCCAAAAATATCCAAACGCTATCGCCTGCCACAAGGGCCGCGCCCTGCCGGAATGCCCGAAACACGACGCGTCGCTGCGTCAGGATGACGATTTTACCCTGTATCGCGGTGCGCGAAGCCTGTAACAACGCCGCGAGAGAATGACTCGCGCGCCCGCGCGGGGCCTGGAGAGCAACCTGAGGAGAAAACGCAGATGAAGGTTCTTGTGCCTGTCAAACGCGTGATCGACTATAACGTGAAAGTCCGCGTCAAGGCGGATGGCAGCGGTGTCGATCTTGCGAACGTGAAAATGTCGATGAACCCGTTCGACGAGATTGCCGTGGAAGAGGCGATCCGGCTGCGGGAAGCAGGCAAGGCCGAAGAGGTGGTTGCCGTCTCTATCGGGGTAAAGCAGGCGCAGGAAACCCTGCGCACGGCGCTGGCCATGGGGGCCGATCGCGCCATTCTGGTGATTGCCGCCGATGACGTACATCAGGACATCGAGCCGCTGGCCGTGGCCAAGATCCTCAAGGCGATTGTCGACGAGGAAAAGCCGGGTCTTGTGCTGGCCGGCAAGCAGGCGATTGACAATGACATGAACGCCACCGGGCAGATGCTGGCCGCCCTGCTGGGCTGGAGCCAGGCGACGTTTGCCTCCGAACTTGAAATTGACGGCGACCATGCGAAAGTGACGCGCGAAGTTGATGGCGGCTTGCAGACCATCAAGGTGACCATGCCTGCCATCGTGACCGTCGATCTGCGCCTTAACGAGCCGCGCTATGCCTCGTTGCCCAACATCATGAAGGCGAAGAAAAAGCCGCTCGACGAGAAAACCGCCGATGATTACGGCGTCGATGCCGCGCCCCGGCTTGAAATTACCGGCACTGCGGAGCCGGAATCGCGCAAGGCGGGCGAGATTGTGCCCGATGTGGAGACGCTGGTGGCGAAACTCAAAGAAAAGGGGGTCGTGTAATGGCTGTTCTCCTGCTTGGTGAAGTCAATAATGGCGAATTGGCGCTTGATGCTACGGCGAAGGCCGTGACGGCGGCGCAGAGCCTTGGCGATGTGACCGTGCTCTGTGCCGGGGCGTCTGCTGCGGCGGCGGGTGAGGCTGCTGCGAAGATCGACGGCGTGGCCAAGGTGCTGGTGGCCGAGGATGCCTCTTTGGGGCACCGCCTTGCCGAACCGACGGCAGCGCTCGTTGTGTCGCTTGCGGGCGATTATGAGCATATCGTGGCCCCGGCCACGACGGATGCGAAGAACGTGATGCCACGGATTGCGGCGCTGTTGGACGTGATGATCATCTCGGATGCGTCCGGAGTTGTGTCAGCCGATACGTTCGAGCGGCCGATTTACGCCGGGAACGCGCTGCAAACGGTGAAATCGAAGGACGCGAAGAAGGTGATCACCTTCCGGACCTCGACTTTTGACGCCGCCGGAAGCGGCGGGTCGGCTTCGGTGGAAAGCATCGGTGCGGCGGACAATCCGGGCCTTTCGGAGTGGGTTGAGGACAAGGTTGCGGCCAGTGATCGCCCGGAACTCACCTCTGCCGGGATCGTCGTCTCGGGCGGGCGCGGCGTTGGCTCGGAAGAGGATTTCCAGCTGATCGAGAAGCTGGCTGACAAGCTCGGTGCCGCCGTTGGCGCATCGCGCGCGGCGGTCGATTCGGGCTTTGCGCCGAATGACTGGCAGGTCGGGCAGACCGGCAAGGTTGTGGCACCTGAGCTTTACATCGCGGTCGGTATTTCCGGGGCTATTCAGCACCTTGCGGGGATGAAGGACAGCAAGATCATCGTCGCCATCAACAAGGACGAAGAAGCGCCAATCTTTCAGGTCGCCGATTTCGGGCTTGTGGCCGATTTGTTCACCGCTGTGCCGGAACTGATCGAAAAGCTCTGAACGCGCGGCGGGGTCCAACCCCGCCCTACGCTTGACATGAAGGCCCGCCCGATGTGGCGGGCCTTTGCTTTCGCGATTCCTGCATTTGTCGCTTGTGATTAGTTACTTTATAAAATAACAAAATGCCCAAACAAGGAGCCACACTCATGAGAAAGCAGGCGGCGGCACGGCAGACGGATGTTTTGAGTGTGTTGAAAGCATGTGACAAGCCCATGACCGCTTACCAAATTCTTGAGCGTCTTCAAGTCAGTGAGCCGGATATCGCACCCCCGACGGTGTATCGCACACTCTCGGCACTCACCGATCAGGGGCGTGCGCATCGGCTCGAATCCATGAAGGCCTTTGTCCCTTGTCGCTGCAATCATGCTGAAAGCGTCCCGGTCCTTGCCATCTGTGAAGACTGCGGATCGGTCGAAGAACACGACGGCAGCAGTCTGTTGCCGAAGCTCACCGCGTTGACCGATCAAAACGCCTTTCGTGCGCAACGGCACATCGTAGAAATTCACGGACAGTGCTGCACTTGCGCAGCCTAAGACATCTTCCCTGTATCAAATCGGACATATCATGAAACACGCAGTCTTTCTTATTGCCCTTGTTACAGCTTTGCCTGCGTTTGCAGAGGGCTCTCGCCAGTTGGGTGCCCATGAACATGGCGTCGGTACGTTGAATATCGCGCTTGAAGGGACGGACGTCGCGATGACGTTTGAGGCCCCCGGTGCCGATATTGTGGGGTTTGAATACGCCGCCGAAAGCGACAGCGATCTTGCGGCCCTTGATGCCGCTATTGCCAGACTTGGCGCACCGCTTGATTTGTTTGTTATGCCGGATGCGGCGGGCTGTTCTGTCGTTAAGGCACAGGCGGAGCTTGAAAGTGAAAATGGGCACGGCGACCATGATGAGGCCCACGACGATCACGCCGGGGAAGGCCATGACGATCATGGCGATGAAGATCATGGTGGTGAAGATCACGCGGACCACGCGGAGGAAGCCGGCCATACAGAATTCCATGCAGAATACACGCTGACCTGCGATGCCCCGGATGCCCTGACTGAGATCGGCTTCGCATATTTTGAGGCTTTCCCGAATGCACGAGAGGTTGAGGTGCAGATCATCACCAGAGCGGGCGCGCAGGCGTTTGAAGTGGAGCGCGATGCGCCAGTGTTGAAACTGGAGCGTTGAGCGCACATGGCGGATGCGGTTCTTGATCTCTTCGATGTTGCCTATCGCTGGCCGGGGCGGGCCGGATTTTCCCTGACCGTTCCGCGCTTGTCGGTCGCTCAGGGAGAGTCGGTGTTGCTGCTGGGCGAGAGTGGATCGGGCAAATCGACTTTGTTGTCGCTGATCTGCGGCACGATTTTGCCGGATGGCGGCCGGGTCAGCATCTCAGGAACAGACAACACGACGCTGTCGGGCGGCGCGCGGGATAAGTTTCGCGCTGAACAGATCGGCGTGATCTTTCAGCAGTTTAATCTACTGCCTTTTGGATCGGTGATGGACAACATCCTGCTCCCGCTCCGCTTTGCCCCCGCGCGCCGCAAACGCGCTGGCGATGCTGCCACGCAAGCCACCGCGCTTTGCACAGCTCTTGGATTGCCAGAAGATACCGTTGCCGCAAAAACGACTGCACTGAGCGTTGGCCAGCAACAACGGGTGGCCGTTGCACGCGCGTTGATCGGGCAACCGCCGCTGATTATTGCGGATGAGCCGACCTCCGCGCTTGATGCGACGAGTCAGGCGGCCTTTCTCGACCTGTTGTTTGCGCAGATAAGCGCGCATAACACGTCGCTGTTAATGGTCAGCCACGATCCCCGTCTGGGTGAACGGTTTGACCGGGTGATCCGCATGGAAGACATCGCGCAGATCGAAAGGGGTGCGGCATGATCCTGCGACTGGCCATCGCTTCGCTATTTGCGCGTGCACTGACCGTTGGTATGACCATCATTGCGATTGCCTTGTCGGTCGCGTTGTTTCTTGGTGTCGAAAAGGTGCGCACCGGGGCCAAGGCCAGCTTTGCCGATACGATATCCGGGACGGATCTGATTGTCGGGGCGCGGTCGGGAGCGGTGCAACTGCTGCTCTATTCCGTGTTCCGTATCGGCAATGCGACCAACAACGTGACTTGGGAAAGCTATCAGAATATTGCCGCGCGATCAGATGTTGACTGGATCGTGCCGATCTCGTTGGGTGACAGCCATCGTCAATTCCGCGTGATGGGGACGACGACAGGCTTCTTTGAGCATTACAAATATCGACAAGGCAGATCGCTCGCTATGGCCGACGGAGCCATCATGGATGATCTGTTTGATACGGTTATCGGTGCTGATGTCGCGACAACCTTGGGGTACAATGTCGGCGATCCCATCATCGTCGCCCACGGCCTCGCGTCGTTCACCGAACACAAGAATCAGCCGTTTCGGGTGTCTGGCATTCTGGCAAAGACCGGCACGCCAGTTGACCGCACCGTGATCGTCAGCATGGAAGCGATTGAAGCGATCCATGTGGATTGGCGACGTGGCGCAAAGGTGCCCGGTCAATCAACACCTACCGATGTTATCCGCCAAATGGACCTGACGCCCAAGGCCATTACGGCGGCCCTTGTCGGCGTGCAAAGCCCGTTGCAAACCTTTGCCCTGCAACGTGCCATCAATGAATATGATGAAGAGCCTTTGCTCGCGATCTTGCCCGGCGTCGCCTTGCAAGAGCTGTGGGGGATCGTGGGCATCGCGGAAACTGCGCTGCTTGCGGTGTCAGCCATGGTGGTTGTGACAGCGTTAATCGGCATGATGGCGACAATCTTTTCCAGCCTCAACGAACGCCGCCGCGAAATGGCGATCTTTCGGGCCATGGGCGCACGACCTGCAACCATCTTGAGCATGCTGGTCTTGGAAGCGATGCTGATGGCGGCGGTTGGGGCACTGCTTGGGGTGGTATTGTTGTATATTGGATTGGTCATTGCACAGCCGACCCTCGACGCTGCGTTTGGTCTGTGGCTGCCGATTGATGCACCGACGCTGCAAGAATTTTGGATCATCCTCGCGGTGATCTGCGCTGGCGCAATTGTGAGTCTCCTCCCTGCTTTGCGGGCCTACAGAATGTCAGTTGCAGATGGTATGATGGTGAAGACATGATGCTCGGATGAGGGACATTCAATGTTGAATCGCAGACATACCTTGATGCTCATGTCGGGCGCGGCCATTGCACCCCAGACAGCATTTGCGGCCACAGCCCGTGAAATCACCTGGGATGATCTTTTGCCGCCCGGATTGCCTTATTCCGAAATCATCGGAGAAGGCGAAATGGACGAAGCGAATGATACGTGGAATCCGATCTACGATGCCAACGCGATCAAGCTGAACGAGGCTCTTGACGGTGCTTATATCAAAATGCCGGGGTATATCGTTCCTTTTGATGTCAGCGCGAAGGGTGTCTCCGACTTCATGCTCGTGCCCTACATAGGCGCGTGCATCCACACGCCGCCGCCGCCCGCGAACCAGCTTGTGGTGGTTCACGCTGCGCAGCCTTGGCCGGGTGATCAGCTTTGGGATGCTGTCTGGGTCACCGGGACCCTGCGCACGCAATTGCAATCGACCAACCTTGGCCAAACAGGCTATTCCATCGCAGCCGATGCGATAGAGGCCTATGTCTGGCGAACAGACGATTAAAGCGCCCGATGTCCTGACTGGATTGGCGGCATTTTCACTATTGCCAAATGCGGCCTATGCCGAGGAGCCTTCTGATCACTCATCTACGCCCCGGCGTCGGCTCAGTGCGAGCGCCTGCCAAGGCGGCCACGGAGCGCGTCGGCCAACCGCAGTGCCACAGCTTCATGCGCGGCGGGGCCAAGCATTGCGTGCGCGGCGGGCGCTTCGAGCGCGGTGAAGACCATCTCTGCCGTTTCGCTGGCCAGTGCTGCGGGGTGTGCTGTTAGCTCGATCACGGTGGCGACATGGGGGCGCAATTTTTCAATCATCGAGCGTTCAACGGCGAACGGGTCGGTCTGTGCGGCGGACATGGGGCATTGCGTGGGTGGAGGGTGGTCACCAAACCACAAGAGCACCGTGTCCGAGCCGATCCGGCCCAGCAATAGCGCCATCCGGGCCAGCCATGCGCTTTGAATTTCGGCAATCACGGTGGCGAAGCGTTTTGGCGCCCGCTGGGCCAGCGCGCCCAGCATGTGGCGGGTAAAATGGAACTCGGTGAAATCGACCTCGCGGAACACCGATTGCATCAATTGCGACGCGCGCAGGAAACGGTCGTTGCGGCGCGGATGCACCGTGTAGAAGCGGTTTGAGAGGTTGTTCGCCCCCATCACCTGCACCACTGTGAGCGCCGCGCCGCTGGCCGCCTCGATCACCGCGCTATCGCCCAGATAGGCATCGACCCCGGCATTGACTTGCCCGAAATTGACGCATGTAACCCCGAGTTTTTCCTCCACCAGATGCGGAAATGGCCGGGGCAGGAATTTGCCATAGGTTTCCGTGCCGCCAAGAAAAGCGACATACTCGCCGGTCAGGTCGCGCGCGGGGCCGCGAAACAGCAGGCGACTTTCGCCATAGCTGCATGGTTCATAGTCAAGGGGCCGCGCCCCCATTTTCACATAGGTCATATCACCCACCAATTTTTACTCACCCAAGACACAGGTTGGCAGCAAATAATTACCGAATGCCTAAGGTTCCAACTTGGCTAAAACTCTGCGTGTTTCCGCTGACCCGGCCACAAGCCGGTGTGCCCCGGCTTGCCCTTGCGCAGGGGCGGCGCGCCGCATATGGTCGGGGAGGTTTTTCCAAAGGGCAGGCAATGAGCAAAGAGATCAAAACGGTGGGCGTGATCGGCGCGGGCCAGATGGGCAACGGGATTGCGCATGTGATGGCGCTGGCGGGTTATGATGTGCGGCTCAACGACATCAGTGAAGAGGCGCTTGCCGCTGCGATGGCGCGGATCGAAAAGAACATGGGTCGTCAGGCCGGGCGCGACCAGATCAGCGAAGAAGACATGGCGACGGGTCTTGCCCGGATCAAAACCACGCTTGATGTGGCCGAGGTGGGCCAGTGCGATCTGGTGATTGAATCGGCGACCGAGAATGAGGCGGTGAAGAACAAGATCATCGAAGGGTTGGTGCCGCATCTGGCGGAGCATACCATCGTGACGTCGAACACCTCGTCAATCTCGATCACCCGGCTGGCCGCGCGCACCGACCGGCCCGAGAAGTTCATGGGCTTTCATTTCATGAACCCGGTGCCGTTGATGAAGCTGGTCGAATTGATCCGGGGCATCGCCACCGACGAGCCGACCTACCGCGCCTGTCATGATGTGGTTGACCGGCTGGGCAAGACCGCCGCGAGTGCCGAGGATTTCCCGGCCTTCATCGTCAACCGCATCCTGATTCCGATGATCAACGAGGCGGCCTATACGCTTTATGAGGGGGTCGGCAACGTGGCTTCGATTGACGCGGCGATGAAGCTTGGGGCCAATCATCCGATGGGGCCGCTGGAACTCGGTGATTTCATCGGGCTGGATACTTGTCTGGCGATCATGAACGTGCTGCATGAGGGGCTGGCCGATACCAAGTATCGCCCCTGCCCGCTGCTGACGAAATATGTCGAAGCAGGATGGCTGGGCCGGAAATCGGGCCGGGGGTTTTATGATTATCGCGGTGAGGTTCCGGTGCCGACACGCTAAGGCGTTCAGCTGATCACCCCGCGACGGATCAGGTTCAGACCGGCGAAGAACAGCACGACAAGCGTGGCTTTTTGGAAAAACCGCTGGTCGATCCGGTCTTGCACCTGAATCCCGAGCCACATGCCGCCCATGGTCGGCACCAGCATGGCGAGCGCAAACGGCAATGTCGCGCGGTTCAGCACACCCGAGATGATATGCGCCAGCACGAACACCACCGAACCCATGGCATAAAGCACGCCTTGAATGCGGATGTGTTCGCGTTTGGGCGTGTCGAGCGCGATCAGCAGCAGGATCGTCGGCGGCCCCCATGTGCCGGAAAAACCGCCCATCGCCCCGGCGAAGGCGCCGACGCCAATCTCGGCGCGCAGCCGGTGCTGTGGGGCGACGCGGGGCCGCCAGCCAAGCAATTGGAGGAATGTGAAGCCGGTAATCGACACCCCGATGAGGATGAACATCGCTTGCGTTGGCACCAACAGAACCATCTGCGCCGAGATCACCAACATGACCCCGGCAACGGTCAGGAACACCTTGAATTCGCTGAGTGATTTGACGGCTGCATCGACCCCTTGCCGCCCCCCTGCCAAAGATTGCCGAGCAGGGTAGGAAACAGCAGCCCGGCCAGTGCAAGTTCGGGCGGGATGATGCTGCTCAGCCCCGAGATCAGGACGAGCGGCATCGCAAAGCCGACCATGCCTTTGACGAAGCCTGCCACGAGGCCGATACCAAGGCAGAGTGCAAAAAGATGCGGGTCGGTCAGGGGGAGAGCGTTTCCATTCCCTTTACTTACCAGCGCCACCCCGGCGCGCATCCGAAAAATACCGGCGGCGCCGCCGCGCCCGCGTCGAATACTGCGGGCGCGCAATAATTGAACGAATTATGCTGCTTTGCGGCATTTATGTTGCGCTGCACTTGCAAAGTGCCTAAACCGACGCGACACCGCCAACGGCCCGTTTCATGGCCGCAGATTCGCACGAGGCCCGTATGACCGATATCATCCTTCCCGACCTTCTGACCCGCACCAAGGCCGCCATTGCCCCCTGTGAGGCGGTGCTGGAACAGGCGCTGGCGCGTTTGCGCGAAACGGTCAGCGAGGGCGGCAAGGTGAAAGCGCCGCTGATTGAAGCCAACCAGACCGCCGCGCATGGGGTGGCGTGGCTGGCCACTTATGTGGAAGCCCTGCGCCAGATGCAGGCATGGGCCGAACGCTTGGTCGAAAGCGGCCAGTTCGGTGAGGTCGAACAACTGATCCAGCAGATCGCGTTCGGCGAGTACCTGCACCAGATCGCGGGTGGTATCGCGATGAACCAAGGCGAGATCGTGCGGCTTCAGGAATTGGGGCTGGGCTGGGGCGCGCTTGGCGGGTTTCAGTGCGACGAGGTGCAAAGCCTGATGGCCACGGGCAATAGCCAAGCGGCACGGTTGCGGCTGGTCACGCTGATGCGAGAGCGCAATGCCGATATCACCGTGGGGGCGAGCGGGCTGAATGATGAGCTGGAGATGATCCGCGAGCAGTTCCGCCGCTATGCCGTTGAGAAGGTGGAGCCTTTCGCGCATGACTGGCATCTCAAGGACGAGTTGATCCCGATGCAGGTGATTGACGAGTTGGCCGAAATGGGCGTGTTCGGGTTGACCATACCGGAAGAATTCGGCGGGTTCGGGCTGTCGAAAGCCTCTATGGTGGTGGTGTCCGAAGAATTGTCGCGCGGCTATATCGGGGTTGGCTCGCTTGGCACCCGCTCGGAGATTGCGGCGGAGTTGATCCTTTCCGGCGGGACGGACGCGCAGAAAGCCCATTGGTTGCCGAAAATCTCAAGCGGGGAGATCCTGCCGACGGCGGTGTTTACCGAACCCAACACCGGTTCGGACCTTGGCAGCTTGCGCACGCGCGCCGTTCGCGACGAGGATGGCGATTACCGGATTACCGGCAACAAGACATGGATCACCCATGCCGCGCGCGCCCACGTGATGACGCTTCTGGCGCGCACCGACCCGGACACCACCAACCACACCGGCCTGTCGATGTTTCTGGCCGAGAAGACCCCCGGCAACGAGAGCGATGCCTTCCCGTCTGAGGGCATGACCGGCGGGGAGATTGAGGTGCTGGGCTATCGCGGCATGAAGGAATATGAGCTTGGCTTCGACAATTTCCGCGTCAAGGGTGAAAACCTGTTGGGTGGGGTCGAGGGGCAAGGCTTCAAACAGTTGATGAAAACCTTCGAGGCGGCGCGTATCCAGACGGCGGCGCGCGCCATCGGGGTGGCGCAGGCCGCGCTTGATCAGGGGATGCAATATGCGCAGGACCGCAAGCAATTCGGCAAGCCGCTGATTGATTTCCCGAGGGTTGCGTCGAAACTTGCCATGATGGCGGTGGAAATCATGGTGGCGCGGCAGTTGACCTATTTTTCCGCGTTTGAGAAAGACCATGATCGGCGCTGTGATCTGGAAGCCGGGATGGCCAAACTGCTGGGCGCGCGGGTGGCTTGGGCGGCGGCAGATAACGCGCTGCAAATTCATGGCGGCAACGGGTTTGCGCTGGAATACAAGATCAGCCGGATTCTGTGCGATGCGCGCATTCTCAACATCTTTGAGGGGGCCGCCGAGATACAGGCACAGGTGATCGCGCGCAGATTGCTGGGCTGAGCACGTTCGGAATCGCCGCCTCATCAAGAAGGCGGCTTTCGATCAACGCGGTGCAATGACCGTACCGCATGGCCCGCGCATTGAATTTCGGCATTTCACGGCCCCGTTTTGGCCGGTGTGGCTGCTGAAATCGGGTTGTGGGGTGCCAGCTAGAGTGGCTCGAGCGTGCCGGACACATCAAAACCCGCTGTTCGTGGCTGGCTTGCCGAGCGGTGGGAGTGCGGGGCAAAGCTACCGTTGAATTGAAACCCCGCGCCCGAACCGAGGGGTGGGCGAGAAGCGCCCGCCCCGTGGGGGCGGTTCGGGCGCTGCGCAAACTCTGTTTGCGCATTCAGTCCGATATTATGAATGTCCGCTCCGGCCTCTTCGCCAGCCTCCGCCGCGCGCTGCTTGAATGGCCGCTTTATCCGGGTGGGGCAGCGTCACGGCCCAAAAAGGCACTCCAAGTATCAAAAAGATCAAATTCCATGGCCATCAAGACAGGCCGTTTGTGCCGAAGGGTTAAGACCCCTTGACCTTACAGTTACTGGAAGCCTTATGTAGCGCGTATGAACAAGCAAACCCCCTCCCCCGCTTCCCGGACATGCCTTGCGCGTTTCGGTGCAAGGCATGTCATGCGCGTCCTGTGTCGGTCGTGTGACGCAGGCCCTTGAACAGCTTGACGGTGTCAGCGCCGTCTCGGTCAACCTTGCCAATGAGAGCGCGGCGCTGCGAATAGCCGCCCCCGCCGACCCCAAGACGGTCGCCGAAACTCTGTCAAAGGCCGGGTATCCGGCGCGCGAAGGGCGCGCTGTGCTGGCGCTCAAAGGGATGAGTTGCGCTTCTTGCGTGGGGCGGGTGGATCAGGCGCTGGCGGCGTTGCCGGGGGTGCTTGAGGTAAGCGTGAACCTTGCCAGCGAGACCGCCACCGTGCGCTATCTTGACGGGGTGATCGGGGTGGATGATTTGCTGCGCGGGGCGGCGGATGCGGGCTATCCGGGCGAATTGCAGACAGCCGATGCGCCGCGCGATCAAAGCGCGCGCAAGGCCGAGGAGGCAGCGGCGCTCTGGCGTGACACGGTGTTGGCCGCGTTGTTGACGCTGCCGGTTTTCATCGCCGAGATGGGCGGGCATCTGGTGCCGCCGTTCCACCATTGGCTATACGCCACGCTGGGCCAGCCGCTGCTTTGGGGGGCGCAGTTTGTGCTGACCACGCTGGTGCTGGCCTTGCCGGGGCGGCGGTTTTTCACCACCGGGGTGCCTGCGTTGCTGCGCGGCAAGCCCGAGATGAACAGCCTTGTTGCCATGGGCGCGTTTGCGGCATGGGGATTTTCGAGCATCGCCACCTTTGCGCCGGGGCTGTTGCCCGAAGCCAGCCGGGCGGTTTATTTCGAGGCGGCAGCGGTGATCGTGACGCTGATCCTGCTGGGCCGCTATCTTGAGGCGCGCGCCAAGGGGCGCACCGGGGCAGCAATTGCAAAGCTGGCCGGGTTAACCCCGAAAACCGCGCTGATCCTGCGCGACGGCGCGGAACACGAGGTCGCGGTGAGCGAGATTGCCATGGGCGACACGGTGATTGTCCGCCCCGGCGCACGGATTGCCGTGGATGGCGAGGTTATTCAGGGCGAAAGCCATGTCGATGAAGCGATGATCACCGGAGAGCCGGTTCCGGTGGCCAAGGCACCGGGTGATGCCGTGACCGGCGGCACGGTGAACGGCACCGGGCCGCTCAGGCTCAAGGCGACCGCCGTGGGCGGGGCGACGGTGCTGGCGCAGATCATGCGCATGGTGGAGGACGCGCAGGGCGCGAAACTGCCGATACAAGGGCTGGTGGACCGGATCACCATGTGGTTCGTGCCCGCCGTGATGGCGGCGGCGGCGTTGACGGTGCTGGTCTGGCTATTGGTCGGGCCGGAGCCGGCGCTGAGCCATGCGCTTGTCGCGGGGGTTGCGGTGCTGATTATCGCCTGCCCCTGTGCGATGGGGCTGGCGACGCCGACTTCGATCATGGTGGGCACCGGGCGCGGTGCCCAGATGGGTGTGCTGTTTCGCAAAGGCGATGCGTTGCAGGCGCTGGAACGCGCGCAGATGATCGGTTTTGACAAGACCGGAACTCTGACCGAAGGCCGCCCGAAGCTGACCGATCTTGACCCCGCCGAGGGCTGGGCACGCGCCGATGTGCTGCGGCTGGCGGGTGCGGTTGAGGCGCTCTCAGAACACCCTATTGCGCGCGCCATCGCGGCGGCGGCAGAGGCCGAATGTGGCCCCTTGCCCGAAGCCGAGGACTTTCTGCGCGCAAACCGGGTTTGGCGTGCGGGCAAGCGTTGAAGGCCGCGCGGTCATCATCGGGGCGGCACGGTTGATGGCGCGCGAGCAGATCGACGTTGGGGCGTTGGCGGACAAGGCGGACGTGTTGGCCGAGGCGGGCAAGACGCCGCTTTTCGTGGCGGTGGATGGCGCGGTTGCGGCGGTGGTTGCGGTGGCCGACCCGTTGAAACCGGGGGCCAAGGCCGCGATTGCCAAACTGCATGAGATGGGCGTGAAAACCGCGATGTTCACCGGCGATGCGCGCGGCACGGCAGAGGCGATTGCCCGCGAGGCCGGGATCGACCATGTTGAGGCCGAGCTATTGCCCGGCGACAAGGTGGCCGCGCTTGAGGCGTTGCGCATGGGCGGGCGGCTGGCTTTTGTGGGGGACGGGATCAATGACGCGCCCGCACTTGCCAAGGCCGATGTTGGCATTGCCATCGGCACCGGCACCGATGTGGCGATCGAGGCGGCGGATGTGGTCTTGATGCGCGGCGCGTTGAGCGGCGTGGTCAACGCACTGGCACTGTCACGCGCGACGATGCGCAATATCCGGCAGAACCTGTTCTGGGCCTTCGCCTATAACGCGGCGCTGATCCCGGTGGCGGCAGGGGTGCTTTACCCCGGCTTTGGCATTCAGCTTTCGCCGATGCTGGGCGCGGGGGCAATGGCGCTGTCGTCGGTCTTTGTCATCACCAACGCGCTCAGGCTCAGGCGGGTGAGGCCGGTCATTGAGGAGCAAGTGGCATGAATATCGGAGAGGTGGCGCAAGCATCCGGTCTGCCGGAAAAGACCATTCGGTATTACGAGGATGTGGGGCTGGTTAAACCCGGTCGCGCGGAAAACGGCTATCGCCGGTTTGGCGCATCCGACCTGCACAAGCTGACGTTTCTCGGGCGGGCGCGCTCACTCGGCTTTTCGATTGAGGATTGCCGGGCGTTGCTGGCACTTTGGGAGGATCGCAGCCGCGCTTCGGGGGATGTGAAAGAAATCGCGCAGGCGCATCTGGCGGAGATTGACCGCAAGGTCACCGAACTGCACCGGATGCGCGACACGCTGGCGCATCTGGTGGACGCCTGCGCCGGGGATGCGCGACCCGATTGCCCGATTCTTGAAGGGCTGGAGACCCCGGACCGATAGGGCAGGCACGCCGCGGCCTGCTGGTGGGAGGCGCTTAGCCCAGCACCGAAAAGCTTGACGCCGTGTTGATCGCGCGCTTTCGGGAGAAATAGCCAAGGTCGAGATCATAGCCGATATGCGGCAGCCGGTAGCAAAGCGGTGCGCTGTCGTGGTCGGCCCCGGATTCGCAATACTCCACCAGAGCGGCCATGATCTTGCCCGCGATCATCGCGTTCTTGTATTGATTTCCGCCGGTGCCGCAGGCCATGTAAAAGCCGGGCAGCGCGGATTTGTCGTAAATCGGGGTCCAGTCGGTTGCGGCGTCGTAAAGCTCAACCACGCCGCGCGCATGACCGGGGATGCCGATGGTGGGCACGCGTTGTGCATAGCGCATCGCCTGGGTTGTCCATTGATCGGTGAAATCATGGTTGAACGCGGTGTCTGACGTGGTCCATTGATGGGCGTCGCAGTCCGGGTCTTCGGACCCAACAAGGATATGATTGCCCTGTTCAGGGCGGCAATAGCAGGCGATATCGCTGTCGGAGACGATGGTGCCGTGCGCTTCGAAATCAAAGCCTTCGGGCGCGGGCAGATGCACAACCTCTTGGCGCAGGGGGCGGGTTTCAATCGTCATGTCGCCAGTCACGCCAGCCAGTTCATTGAGCGCGCGAGAACCGGGGCCAGCGACGTTGATCACCACGGGGGCGTGGATGTCTTCGCCGCTGGACAGGCGAACGCCCGTGGTGCGGCCACCGGCCTGCAAAATCTCGGCCACTTCAACACCGAGGCGGAACCGGGCACCGGCGGCTTTGGCCGCCTGAGCAAGGTTTTGCGCCGAAAGTGCGGGGTCGTTTACATAGCCGCCGCCGGGCCAGAACACCGCGCCATCCAGCGCCCCGCCGGTGGGTTCGCCAAAGCCGGGTTGATCCATGCATTTGGCAGGCGTGAAGCGCGCAAGATCGTAGATCGGCAGGCGGGCCTTGATCTTTGCTGCATCCCATTCCTCGAACGGGATGCCGAGCGCGCGGCTGGTTTCAATATGACGGGCCATGAAATCATTGGCCTGCGTCTTCATCACCAGAACGCCGACCTCGCGAAATTCGGCCAGCGGGGTAGCTTTGGGCAAGCCGAGATAGGCTTCCCATTCGCGCCAGTAATGCGAGCCTTCCCAAGCCAGCGCGGTGCCATCAAGTGTGGAATAATGCATCCGAATGATCGCACAGCTTGCCGAGGTAGACCCCTGCCCCGCCGCCTTGTGGCGGTCAAGCGAGAGGGTTTTCCAGCCCGCCCGCGCCATTTCCAGTGCCACGGCCGCACCGATCACCCCGGCGCCGATGATGATTGCATCCGGTTGGCTCATCCATACCCTCTTTCACTTGCGCGGCAATTACGCCGCCGCGAACTCCCATGGCCGGGTGAAGGCGCCCAAGGCCTTGCCCACCTCTTCTTCACTGGCCCCATTGGCGGCAACCTGTGCCACCAAGCCGCGCTTCTTGTCGTCGATCACCGATTCCACGCGCGCGGCGCAGCCCGCTGTCTCAAGCGCCTCGTTATAAACCCGGGTGATGGCGCGCTTTCTGAGGTCTGGTTTGAACACCTTGCCGACGGCGGTTTTGGGAAGTTCGGCCATCACCTCCACATGTTTGGGGATCGCGGCGCGTTCGTGAATGTGATGTTTGGCGTGCGCCAGCAGCGCCTCGGCGCTCACGTCGGCACCTTCGACAAGCTCAACATAGGCGCACGGCACTTCACCGGCATGCGCATCCGGCTGTCCGATGGCCCCCGCGAAAGCAACGCTTGGTTCGGCCAGAAGCGCATCTTCGATCTCGGCCGGGTCGATATTATGGCCGCCGCGAATGATCAGATCCTTGGCCCGCCCGGTGATCCAGAGATAGCCATCGCCATCGACCCGGCCCAGATCGCCGGTGCGCAGAAAGCTCTTGCCGTCCAGAGGATGATAAAGGTCGCGGTTCTTGGCCTCTTCGGTGTAGGTATGCCCGGCATAGACGCCGGGGCTGGAGACGCAAATCTCCCCCACCTCATCGGTGCCGCATTCCGTCGGGCCGCTTTCACCATCAAGCAAAATGCGAACATCCGTATAGGGGAACGGGATGCCGACAGAGCCGACCTTTTTCTCCCCATCCACGGGATTGCAGGAGACCAGAACGGTGGCCTCGGTCAGCCCGTAGCCTTCGATGATCTGTATGCCGGTCGATTTGGTGAAGCGGTTGAACAGCTCAAGCGGCATTGGCGCGGAGCCGGAGAATGCGTTTTTCACGGTCGAGACATCGGCATCAACCGGGCGTTGCATCAGCGCCGAGACGGCGGTGGGCACGGTAATGATGAAGCTGGTTTTCCAACGCTCGCACAGTTTCCAGAAGTTATCGAACACGCCATCGCCGCGATAGCCCGCAGGGGTGGGGAAAACGATATGCGCACCGGATTTCAAACCGGCCATCAGGATCACGTGACAGGCAAAGACGTGAAACAATGGCAACGGGCACATCACGCTGTCGGCTTCGGTATAAAGCAGCGTATGGCCGATCCAGCCCTGATAGATGATACCGGAGTTGAGGTGCTGCGCCACTTTCGGCATTCCGGTGGTTCCGCCAGTGTGGAAATAGGCGGCAACGCGGTCAACCTTGCGGTCTTCGAAGGCGAGGGTTGTGGGCATTTTGGCCGCTTCAGCGTTAAAGCTTTTCACCGTGGCATGGTGGGTGTTTGCCACCTTCGGGCGCAGGAACGGCACGATCCAGCTTTTCGGCGGGGTAAGATAGCGGTTGAGATCGACCGTGAGGATGGTTTTCACGTTCGGCGCATGGCGCACCGCTTCGGCAGTTTTCTGGGCGATGTCGGTTTTCGGAAAATTCTTCAGCGTGACGACGACCTTGGCCTTGGTCTCGCGCAGGATGGCGCCAATCTGTTCCGGCTCAAGCAGCGGGTTGATCGGGTTGACGATACCCGCGACCATGCCCCCAATAATGGCGACCGCCGTTTCGGTGGCGTTGGGCATGACAAGGGCAACAACGTCCCCCTCCTCCACACCGAGCGCACGAAACAGGTTTGCGGCCTGCACGACGCGGGTGTGGAACTCTGCCCATGTCAGGGTTTCGGCCTTGTCTGTAGGGCCAGAGAGCAGTTGATAGCTCAGCGCCGGGCGGTCGGCATGAGCATCTGTGGTCTGGCGTAACATCTGGTAAACCGTAACCGGCAAGCCGCGCTCCTCCAGCGGCATTTCATTGGTGTAATTGATCGCGTCTTGCAGTGTGGCGAAACTCATGACTGTCTCCCTTATGGTCCCGGCATGTGCCGGGGTCATCTCCCTTGTTGATCATTCTGGAAGGCTTTGCCCAATGGCGCAAGTGCGGCGGTGCAACGTCACCCGGCACGCGCATGTCACACAATCCAGTCCCGCCGATGAATGGCCTTGAAAAGCAGAGCGAAAAGGCGCATTTAACCCGCGCCCGCGCCTTAGGCGGGCAAAACCACAAAGGAGACAGCATGGCCAAGGAAGAAGCGCTCGAATTTCCCGGCGTCGTGAAGGAACTCCTGCCCAATGCGACGTTTCGGGTCGAGCTTGAAAACGGCCATGAAATCATCGCGACGATGGCAGGAAAAATGCGCAAGAACCGTATCCGCGTGCTTGCGGGCGACAAGGTTCAGGTTGCGATGACGCCTTATGATCTGTCGAAGGGGCGGATCAATTATCGCTTCAAGTAGTTGAAGCTCCCATGAAACTTGTTCTCGGATCGGGCAGTCCGCGGCGGCGCGAGTTGCTGGCGCAACTGGGCGTGGTGGTGGATGACATCCGCCCGCCCGAGATTGATGAAACCCCGCACAAGGCCGAGCTTCCACGCCCCTATTGCGCCCGGATGGCGCGCGAAAAGGCGCAGGCGGTACCTGCGGCGGTGGATGAGATCGTGCTTTGCGCCGATACCACCGTGGCGCTGGGGCGCCGGATTTTGGGCAAACCTGCCGATGCAACAGAGGCGGAAACCTTCCTGCGCCTGCTCTCGGGGCGGCGGCATCGGGTCATCACGGCTGTGACGGTCAAGCGCGACGGGCAGTTTTGGGAACGCGTGGTGGTCACTGCCGTGAAAATGAAACGGCTATCAGAGGCAGAGCTTAGCGGCTACCTCGCCAGCGAAGATTGGCGCGGCAAGGCGGGGGGTATGGCATTCAGGGGCCAGCCGGTGCGCTGATCCCGTGGATCGAAGGTTCGTTCACCGGGGTTGTCGGCCTGCCACTGGCGGAAACCACCGGATTGTTGCAAGCGGCGGGCTATCCGCTCTGGAGGGTTTGATGAAGGGTGTGCAGATCGTTCTCGACCATATCGCGGGGCGGCAAGCTGCCGCGCTGCTGCGCGATGGCATATTGGACGATTTCCTGATCGACACAGATGCGCCGCGCCCCGGCACGATCTATCGCGCAGTTGCCCTGCGCCCGATGAAGGGCCAAGGCGGTGTGTTCCTCTCTACGCCCGACGGCGATGCCTTCCTGCGCCAGACACGCGGCATTGCACCGGGCCAAGAGATGCTGGTGCAGGTAACCGGCTATGCCGAACCGGGCAAGGCGCTGCCGGTTACGGACCGGCTCTTGTTCAAGAGCCGCTATGCCATCGTCACCCCCGGTGCGCCGGGGCTCAACATCTCGCGCCGGATTCGCGATGACGCGCGCCGCGACGCGCTTCTGGTGACCGCGCGCGAGGAGATGGGCGAGAGCGAACACGGGCTGATCCTGCGCTCGTCCTGCATGGACGGCGACACGGCAGAGATTGCCGAGGATATCCGCGCCATGGCAGATCTGGCGGCGCAGGTGCTGGATGATCAAGGCAAGGGGGCGGAAGTGCTGGCCGAAGGCGACGGACCGCACGGCCTTGCCTGGCGCGACTGGACCGACCCGGCGCAGGTTCATACCGCCGCAGGTGGTTTTGCCGATCTAGGCGTGCTCGACGCGCTTGAGGCGCTGAAATCGCCGCGTGCCCCCCTGCCGGGCGGCGGGTCTGTCTTCGTCGAGCCAACCCGCGCGCTGGTCGCGGTGGATGTGAACACCGGCGCCGATACATCGCTTGCCGCCGGGTTGAAGGCCAACCTCGGCTGCGCCCGCGCCCTGCCCCGGCAATTGCGCCTGCGCGGGCTTGGCGGGCAGATCGTGATCGACCTTGCGCCAATGCCGAAGAATGAACGCCGCAATTTCGAGGCCGCGCTGCGCCGCGCGCTGAAGGAGGATGGCATCGACACCGTGCTTGCAGGCTTCACCCCGCTTGGCCATTATGAGCTGCAACGCAAACGCGCCCGCCTTCCGGTTTTGGAGCTGCTGCCATGACCTGCCCGATCTGCTCTGCTGCAAGTGACGCGAAATTTCGCCCGTTCTGCTCGAAACGCTGTGCCGATCTCGACCTCGCCCGCTGGCTCGGCGGGCGCTATGCCATCCCCTCGGATGATCCCGAAGATGCGCAAGAGGCCATTGAAGAGCTTGAAAAGGCGCTGCGATCCGCCCCGCAGAAACCACACTGAATTTTTGCAATTCTCCGCAAATCCCCCTTGTCACCGCGCCGGGGCGCGTCTAGAAGGCTGAAGCCCAGCGGCGGCCTCCGCCCGAACCCGTGCCCGGGTAGCTCAGGGGTAGAGCAGTGGATTGAAAATCCTCGTGTCGGTGGTTCGATTCCGCCCCCGGGCACCATTTATACAACTGATTTATATAGATACTTCTGTTGCGGATGATTATTCGGCTCTGAGTTTTTTCCAGTTGATTGCACGAAAAGACAGATGAATAACTCAGGCGCCGCTCACGACGTTCTGCTGTCTATCGAAAGGGTATGCGAAAACTTATCGCGCGCGAAGGCGAGCGTTTAAAGTTGGTCACCCGGTCATTGCCCGCGCACATTTTTCTGCGATCATCATGGTGGGGGCGTTTGTATTCCCGCCGATCAACGTGGGCATGACTGATGCATCAGCCACCCGCAGGTTGTTCAGCCCGTGCACCCGCATCGAAATCGGGTCGACCACGGCCATGGCATCAACCCCCATCCTGGCCGTGCCGACCGGGTGATAGACAGTCAGCGCCTCGGCCCGCAAGTAGGCTTCAATCTCGGCGTCGGTTTGCACCGCAGGGCCTGGCAATGTCTCCTTGCCCTCCAAACCGGCCATTGGAGCCGCGGAGAATATCTGGCGCGCTGTCTTGATGCCTTCGATCAGAGTGTCGAGGTCGCGCCGGTCGGAGAAGAACCGATGGTCGATCTCGGGCACCAGCGCGCCATTGGCGCGGCCTATTCGAACCTCCCCCACCGACACGGGCCGCAGCACGCAGGTATGCACGGCAAAACCATGCCCCCATTCCACCAGTCGGCCACGGTGGCTGCGATACCCCGGCACGAAGTGAAACTGGATATCGGGCAGGTCACCGGCAAGCCGGGTTTTTGCAAAGCCGCCAGCGACGACATAATTGGTCGATAACTCGCCCTTGCGACGGGCGGCAAAGGCGAAGGGCGACGCCAGCAACCGCCGCCAGTTGCGCAGCGAAAACCCGAGAGTGCGCGCCGAGTGGCTGCGCATGGTAATCATGCCATCGACGTGATCCCGCAAATTCTGACCAACGCCCGGCAGGTCGTGCAGCACCTCAATGCCCGCGCCCTTCAGCGCAGCAGCAGGACCGATGCCCGAACGCATCAACGCCATCGGAGTGCCGATGGAGCCGCCGCTCAACACCACCTCACCCCGGCAGCCGATCTGTTCGGTTCGATCGCCACATTTCAGCACCACACCGCTGACCCGGCCTTTGTCCAGAATCAGCCGTTGCACCTCTGCCCCGGTTCGAACTTCCAGGTTGGGCCGATTTCGGATCGCCTGCACATAGGCGTTGTAGGCCGAAAACCTGAAGCCATTCTTTTGGGTCACATCATAAACGCCAAGGCCCAGTTGCGACGGGCCATTGAAATCCGTGTTATGCGGCAATTGCAAGGTTTCACCCGCGGCGATGAAATCCTGACAGACGCTATTGGGATCGGTGGGGCGGGAGACGTAAAGCTCGCCCTCGGTGCCGTGATAGGCCGGGTCCTGATCGTTCTGGTTGCGCTCAAGCGCCTTGAAAACCGGCAGCACGTCGTCCCAGCCCCAGCCAGTGCAGCCAAGATCGCGCCATTCATCGTAATCCTGCGCCGCGCCGCGAATATAGAGCATCGAGTTCATCGAGGAGGAACCGCCCAGCATACGGCCCCGGTTCACCGGCAGGCGGCGACCGTTCATTTCGGGCTGTGGTGTACCGACATAGCCGTAATCAAAGCGCGGACGGCCATACATCGCCAGAATGCCAGCTGGCACCTTCACTCGCAGGTCACGCTCCGAGCCGCCTGCCTCTACCACCAGCACGCGATGGGCGGGATTGGCCGAAAGGCGGTTGGCCAGAACGCAACCGCCAGACCCTGCTCCAACCACGATGTAATCAAATTCAGTGTCGCTCATTTTCAGCCTCGTAAGTGATTTCGCCATTGCAGATCGTCAGAGCGACCGTGGCCGCCTCGGCAGAGTCGGCCAACCGCTCAAGGTCACCGTCAATCAGAACAAAATCCGCGTCCAAACCAGACTTCAAAGCGCCGCGGCGCTCGTCGCAGAAATCGGCGTAGGCGCCGCCTGCGGTATAAGCCATGAGGCAATCGTCAAGGCTGATGCGCTGGTCGGGCGCGTCTTTGGCCCAAGGCTCGCGCGTCAGTGCGCAGTGGATGGCATGAAGCGGCGACAGCGGTGACACTGGCCAATCGGTGCCGAAGGCCAGCGGCACGCCGCGCTGCGAGATCATCCGCCATGGAAAGGCGGTGTCCCAGCGGGCGCGGCCCATGATCGAGATGGTTGGCTCCAACGGCAGCCCTGCCGAGCCCGGCGGGTGCACCGGCTGCATAGAGGCGACGATGCCAAGCGGTTTCAGCCGCTCCAGATCCTCGGGCGCGATCGTGTCGATATGCTCGATCCGGTGGCGGGCGTCGCGGGTACCGTTGGCACGCGCCGCCGCCTCGTAACCGTCAATCGCGGCGCGCACCGCACCGTCGCCGACGGCATGGGTGGCGACCTGGAGGCCGCGCCGGTCGGCCTCAGTGCAGATCGCGTTGAATATCTCGGGCGCGATCAGAGGCCCGGAGCGAAAGCCGGGCCGGTCGGGATAGTCGGTGACGGTAAGGGCCGTCCAGGTGTCATAGACCCCGTCCATGAACAGCTTGATCCGCCCGAAGCTTAGCCAGTCTGGCACCTCCTCGCCGAATAACTCGATCCGCGCGACACCTTCGGGGCCGTCACTTTCGACCAGTTTCAGAGGCAGGCTCACGCGCACCGGCATCTCGCCTGCTTGTGCAAGGTCGCGCATCAGGCCAGCCTGATAAGGGTTACCGTCCATGTTTACGGCATGGGTGATCCCGTTCTGTGCGCAATAGGTTCCGGCCCGCCGAATGAGCGCGCGGTCATGGCTGCGATCCTCTTGGGGAATGTCGTCGAGCCCCGTAAAATCCAGCCCGTCGCGGCCCTTCAGGCGCGACAGCATCTTGACCCGGTTCATCGCCTCGAACTCGCGCAGTTCGCCCGTGGCAAGGCCGTCATCGCCCATCACCACTTCGGATTCGCGGCCAAGCTCGGCGCCTTGCAGAATGCCCGCCAGTTCCAGCGCACGCGTATTGGCCCAAGCGCAATGCAGGTCGGTGGCGATCAGGCAAAGCGGGCGATCGCGGCAGATATCGTCCAGCAAGTGCCGGTCGGGGCGGCGGTTCTCACCGAAGATCGTGTAGTTGACGGCGTAGCCGAACAGGATGTCATTGCCGGGATTGGCGCGGATGTAGGCATCAAAGGCCGCCTCTACGGCTTCAAACCCGAAGGCCTCGCCAAGATTCAGCATCGACAGCGTGGCGCCGCCCATGAACAAATGCAGGTGGCTTTCGATGAAGCCCGGCATCAGCTCGCGCCCGTCGGCATCGAGCATCCGGGTGCCCGGCCCGGCATGGCTGCGGATCTCGGCATCGGTGCCCAGCGCGGCGATCCGCCCGCCGGTCACCGCCACAGCAGTGGTGCCCAGCGGTGCGAAGAGCGGGCGCACCCGCGCATTAAAGATGACGAGATCGGCCGCCATGAGTCCCTTCCCTGAGTGTGGCAGGGGCCATGCGGCCCCTGCGCGTGGTTTTATTGCAGAAGCTGGGTCCAGACTTTGTTTACCAGATCCTGCGCTTTGGGGCTGCAAGTGCGCGCCATCTCTACCGGCACTGTCGGGTAGAGTGCTGGCGCGTTCTCCTTGGTATATTTCTTGTCTGCTTCAATCACCTTGAGCGGCGAGGAATGAGCATAATAGTTCATTTCAGCGGTCGCATTCTCGGGCTCTGACATGAACTCGATGAACTTGATGGCGTTGTCATAGTTCGGCGCGCCCTTGGGGATCACCCAGCTGTCGATCCAGCCGACCAGCCCTTCCTTGGGCATCGCGTATTCCAGCGGGGCACCGGTGCCAATGGCGCGGACTGTCTCGCCATCCCACCAGAAATGCGTGGCAACCTCGCCCGAGCCGAGACGGCCCTCGATGTTGTCGGAGGAATAGGCGGCGACTGCGGGCTTCTGCGCCATCAGCAGGTCGAGCACTTTCTTCATTTCGGTGGCGTCCTCGGTGCAGAACGGCACCCCAAGGTAGAGTTGCGCCGTGCTTACAATCTCGTCGGGGTAAGAGAGCAGTGCGATCCTGCCCTTCAACGCGTCATTCGGCTCGAAGAAATATTTCAGGCTGTCAGTCGGCCCGTCATATTCCTTGGTGTTTACCACGAAACCGGCGGTGCCGTAGGAGTTGGGAATGGAATACTCCTGAGTCTCGTCCCACCATTGGTTGCGCCAACGCTCCTGAATGTTCTCATAGGCCTTCAGCTTGTTGGCGCCGTAGTTCTGAATCAGGCCCTCGTCGATCATGATCCGCAGGAAATGCTGCGACGGCAGCGCCACGTCATATCCCGAAGAACCGGCCTGTAGCTTGGTCAGCAAATCCTCATTCGAGGTATAGCCGTCAACATTGACGTCGACATCGTATTCCTTGGCGAATTTCTCGATCAGCTGGGGTTCGATCGATTCCGACCATGCGTAGATATTCAGGCTTCCTTCGGCCAGTGCCGGGGATGCCAAGCAAATCACGAATGCAGTTCCTGTGAGCAGTTTCTTCATGTTTCCTCTCCTGTTTGGTTTGAGTGGGTCTTGCTTAGGTTCGATAGTTTCAAAGGTCTTCTTGAGTGCCGCGCGCAGCCACGCTTAGTGCAACGGTGGCCAGCCCAAGCGAAGCGACGATAAGCATGGTCGCGATTGCGTTCAGCTCGGGCGAAGTGCCGGCCCGGATCAATGAGAAGATGTAGACCGGGAGTGTCGTTGAGCCGCCTGAGGCGAGCATGTTCGACGTGATGAAATCGTCCATCGAAATCAGGAAGGCCAGCATCGCCCCCGAGAACAATCCCGGAAAGATCAGCGGTAATGTCACCCGGCGAAATACCGTCCAGCGCGGTGCGTAGAGGTCGCTCGCGGCCTCTTCGAAATCCAGCGACATCCCCTGCAACCGCGCCCGGATCGGCAGGAAGGCAAAGGGGGTGCAGAATGCCGAATGGGCAATGATCAGCTTTAGCAGTCCGTTCTGTAGCCCGATCTGCGAGAACAAGATCAGCGTGGCCACCGCCAGCACGATCTCGGGCAACAACAGCGGCAGGTTGACCACTGTCTCTGACAGGCGGCGGAAACGCACGTGCTTGCCCCGGATGATCACCAGCGCGGCCAATAGTGCGATCGTGGTTGCCACCACGGTGGCCACTGCGGCGACGGTGAGCGAGGTTTCCAGCGCCTGCATCAGCGCCTTGTTATTGAGCGCCGAACCATACCACTTGACCGAAAATTCGGTCCAGACGCCGGTGATGCGGTTGGCGTTGAATGAATAGATCACCACCACCACCAGCGGCGCGTAAAGATAAACGAAGAAGACCGCGCTTATCAGGCCCAGACCGGGGTAGCGCTTGACGTCATGGCGGGTGCTCATGCCGTTTCCTCCTTGCGGGCGGCCCGGAGCGCCAGAGCAATCAGGACGATCATGACAAAAACCAACAGCGTTATCGCGATGGCCGACCCGAAGGGCCAGTTGCGGCCACCCCGAATTGCAGCTGGATCAGCGACCCCATCATCATCTGTTTGCCGCCGCCCATAAGGATCGGCTCCAGCACTGCACCCAGCGCTGGCACAAACACCAGAATCGCGCCCGAGATGATTCCGGGTGCCGTCAGCGGCAGGATCACCCGGCGCAGCGCCACCCAGCGGTTGCCATAAAGATCGTGAGCGGCCTCAATCAGCGTGCCATCGAGTTTTTCGATCGAGGCAAAGACGGGCAACACCATCAGCGGAATGTAGGTGTAGACCATCGCCGCCAGCGTCGCGCCATCGTTATACATCAAGCTGAGGCCCGAGGGCGCGCCGAAGAACTCCAGAAAGCGCGGCACCGGGCCATCGCGGCCCAGAATGATCATCCAGGCATAGATCCGCAGGATCATCGACATCCAGAACGGCAGCGTGACAAGATAGACCAGTAGCGCCTTTCGATGGGTTGGCTGCTGCGCGATGTAGTAGGCGACCGGCAGGGCCAGCATCATGCACAGGAGCGTTGTTACCGCCGCGAGGATCAGTGTTCGCAGGATTATGATGAGATATTGCGGGGTAAACTCCATCTCCCCGGTCCATCCTTCGTTGAACAGGATTTGCCGGTAACCCGACAGATCAAAGCTCCACTCAAAGCCGCCATACGCGCCACGGGTCGAAACAGAGACCCCCGCCACAATCAGGATCGGAATTAACAGGGCGAAGCTCATCAGCAGCCAGGACGGCAGAAGCCCGAGATAAGCCAAGCCGAGCGAGTGACGACGACGCGAGCCGGTCACGGCCGCGGCGGGCACACTACGCGCACCGCCCGCAGGCGTATGATGTGCAGGCTCACTCACGAAGCCAGAACCCGTGCCGATTTTTCGACGAAACCCACCTGCACAGAACTGCCCACCGCGATGGCGTCGCCGTCGCGCGAGGCATTGCGCCGCGAGGCGCGAATCTCGATCCCCCCGGCCAACAGGACGTAATGGGTGTAACCGCCCAGATAATGTGTGTGGATTACCTCGGCGGGAAAATCGACACCTTGCGCCTGATCGCCCAGGTTTAGCTTTTCGGGCCGGATCGAAAGCGTGGCGCGGCCCTTCGCGACATTGGCTGGCGCGGGAATGGTGATGATCTGCCCGAAGGGCGTGCGCACTTTGGCCCCTTGATCTGCCGTCTCCAGCACATCGACATCGAAAAAGTTGGTCTCTCCAACAAAGTCGGCGACAAAGCGATTGACTGGCTCCTCGTAGATTTCGGACGGTGAGCCGACCTGCTGCACCTCTCCGCTGCCCAGCACCGCGATGCGGTCGGACATGTCGAGCGCCTCTTCCTGATCGTGGGTGACGAAGACGAAGGTGATGCCCGTATCGCGCTGCAAGGTGCGCAGCTCGTCGCGCATTGCCTGCCGCAATTTCAGATCGAGCGCGGAGAGAGGCTCATCAAGCAACAGCACTTTCGGCTCTGGTGCCAAAGCGCGCGCCAACGCCACACGTTGCCGCTGCCCGCCAGAAAGCTGCGCAGGCTTACGCTGAGCGAATTGCTCCATATGGACGCGCTCCAGCATCTCACCGACTCGCGCCCGGGTACGTGCTTTGTCCCAACCCAGATTCTCAAGACCAAAGCCTACATTCTGTTCCAGCGTCATATGCGGAAACAGCGCGTAGCTTTGGAACACCGTGTTGACCCGGCGCTTATGGGGCGGCATGTCGATGATGTCCTGACCGTGCAGACGGATGGAGCCGGTGTCTGGCGTCTCGAATCCGGCCATCATCCTTAGCAGTGTTGTCTTGCCGCAACCCGACGGGCCGAGCATGGTGAAGAACTCGTTCTCCCGGATGTCGAACCGGACCGAGCGCAGCGCCTGAAACGTCTTGAAGCTCTTGGAAACGTCGATTACCTCGACGGCGTGCTGGTGGCTCATCTGGCTATCCTCATGCTGACCGGATGGGCTGTGATATTTTCCGGCGGCGGCGATTGGAGCGAATAAACTCTGGGGTAGCCGTGCTGGTCAATGAGTAGTTCCGGAACCGTTGATTAGGCTGATCCTAAACATGTTCGCGCGGGTTGTTTGTGCGGCGTGATCCGACCCGCGCGCTCTGCGGCGGGCCATTATCGCCACCCCCAAATGCGGCCGCATTCGAAGCCCGGAAACGGCTGGTTAGCTTAAGAAATACAACAGCTTGAACGCCGCATGTGCAGCTTGCATCCGTCCGCCAGCATTTCAATTGGAACGGGCCACTGGTTCTGACGCGGAACGCTGCCGCGCTTGAGTATCAGGTTGCGGGTGGAAGGTGCGGCTTGCCCGATGGCGAAGGTTATGGCAATTGGTTTGCGCCGCGCACTCCGTAACGTCGGCAATCGTTGGGGGATTTCGACAAGATAGCTCAGAACTTGCCGTGACATGGCATTCGCCGTTATGTTCTGGCGTCGTGATCGACGCAACGCTCGCCATTGCGCGCACGTCTCCGCCGGTTGCGGAACAAAGAGCCAGGACAGGACAGATCAATGCCACTCCGATACACGTTGCGTCAGCTCGAATATCTTGTTGCCGTGGGCGAAACCGGCAGTATTGCGGCCGCATCCCAACAGGTGAATGTTTCGTCGCCTTCGATATCCGCCGGGGTGTCGCAGCTCGAGGATGAACTTGGTGTCAAGCTCTTCGTGCGACATCACGCTCAAGGCCTGACACCAACGCCCGCCGGGCATACCCTGCTTGATCATGCGCAAATGGTGCTGCGGCAGGCCGCTGGCCTCGGTGATCTGGCGGCCTCGCTCACGGGGTCGGTGCGCGGGCCTCTGTCTATCGGCTGTCTGAGTACGTTCGCGCAGATCGTACTGCCGGGGTTGCGGCGCAGCTTTACAGAGCAATACAGCGATGTGCGCATCCGGCAGATAGAAGCCGACCAATCCGAGCTGTTCGGGCTGTTGCGGCAAGCCAAGATCGACTTGGCGCTGACTTATGATCTTGATCTGCCCCGCGACCTGAGCTTCCATCCGATGTTGGCGCTGCCGCCAGTGGTGGCGATGAGCGAAACACATCCGTTGGCGCATTTTCCGGCAGTCTCGATCGAGGAACTTGCACCGCATCCGATGGTGCTTCTTGATCTGCCGCACAGCACCGATTATTTCCTGTCGTTCTTCACCCGCGCGGGCCTGCGAGTGAACATTGCCGAACGCACCCGAGACATGGCGGTAATGCGTGGGCTGGTGGCGAACGGATTTGGTTATTCCATCGTCAACGTCCGCCCGATGAACGACCTTGCCCCTGACGGCAAGCCGATGCGGTTCATTCCGCTAACCGGTGGCCAACGGCCGATGAAACTTGGCGTTCTGTCTATTGCTGGGACCGACAAGCCACTTTTGCACAAGGCGTTCCTGAGCCATGCGGAAGACTGGATTTCCGCCCAACGTGAACACCTTCTCGGCGCCGGTTGAGCTGGCTCAGCGCAGACCGGCCAAGACCCGCATCATCATCCGGTCACACGCCGCGAGCTGGTCCGTTTCAAGGTATTCGTCGGCTTTGTGCCCCTGCCCCGCCATGTCACCCGGACCGCAGACCACGGTGGGGATGCCCATCCCGGCAAAGACCCCGGCCTCAGTGCCGAACGCGACCTTGATCGTTTCATCCGATCCGCAAAGCGCCGCCACCCGCGCGACCTCGGGTGCGTCGGCAGCCACGTCCAGCCCCGGATAGGTGTTGGTGCGGGCAAGCTCGATTCCGGCTTGCGCGGCAACGTCGTGCCATTGCCTTGCCAGCGCATTTGTCTCATCGCTTAGGCGCGCTTCAAACGCCCCGAGACTGTCGGCGGCAAGGTGGCGCAACTCGAACTCCAGCTCGGCGCGATCAGGCACGATGTTGAGCGCGGTGCCGCCTTGCATGCGGCCTACGTGAACCGTGGAATAGGGGATGGCATAGGCGGCATCGCGGATATTGGATTTGGCGTAATCGTCCTGTAACCGGCGCAGCGTGGTCAGCAGCTCGCCGGCCAGGTGCAACGCGTTTACGAAATCCGGCGCAAGTGCAGAATGACCTGCTGTCCCGTGGCAGGTAGCGCGAAAAGCCGCTTTGCCCTTGTGGCCGATGGCCGGGCGCATCGAGGTCGGTTCGCCAACGATGCATAAATCGGGGTGCCAGCCAAGGCTTTCGATGCCGGGCAACATCTTGCGGATACCCTGACAACCCACTTCCTCGTCGTAAGAGATCGCCAGCATCAGGGGCTGCGTGGGCGGCTCTGCGCCAGCCCTTTCCGCCGCCGATAGCATGGCCGCCAAGTAGCCCTTCATGTCGGTGGTGCCGCGCCCGTAGAGCCTGCCGCTCTCGCGCGTCAATTCAAACGGCGGCCGGGTCCAGTCCTGACCCTCCACCGGCACCACGTCGCTGTGTGCCGAGAGCATCACGCCGCCCGGCCCCTCGCCGCCGATCCGGGCCATCAACCCGCTTTTGGGCAGGTCGGGGTCCGGCAGCCTTTGGGTTTCGAAACCCGCCTTTACCAGCAGCTGTTCGGCATAGTCGATCAGCGCGAGGTTTGATGACGCGCTGACCGTGGGAAATGCGACCAGCCGCTCGAGGATCTCGAGTGTGCGGGCCTGTGGGCCTTCGCCGCTCATTGCGCCGCCAGTTCGGTGATCTCGCGGCGGAACGGGAGCGCATCGCCGATGTCCTCGCCGTCCAGCTCGCGAGCATAGCGGTGACCGGCATAGGTGGCCCAGGCAATCGGCCCGGCGGCCTCCGCATCGCCGAAGAGCTTGACCGACCGTATCCCGGCATCCGCCCAGTCGCTCTGTCGCGTCAGGAGGTCTTGGTAGAGCTGGTCGGTGCCGCTGCGCGAGGTCACCATCACCACCGCGTCGGCCTCATAGGTGCGGGTCTTGCCGGTGTAGACGCAGTTTGACACCACGTGATCGGCGCCAACCTCTGTCACGCCGCGGTTCAGCACGATCTCCACACCCATCTCGTCAAGACGTGCATGGATGGAGGCCTGCTCCAGCGTGTTGTTGGTCCAGTCCGATACATAGGCCGACGGGGTAATCAGCGTCACCTTCGCACCCTGCTTGGCCAGCAATTCGGCCAGCACACCGGCCATGTAGTAGTGGTCGTCGTCGTAAATCACCACCTTGCCGCCGGGGATCGTGCCATCCATCAGATCGTCGGGGGTGAACACCTTCGCGCCCTCGGCAATCGGCATTGGCACGACATGCTGACGGGCGACACCGTCGCGCCGCCAAGTGGCGCCGGTGGCAATCGCCACGTTCTCGAAGCCGAATTCCATGACTTCCTCGGCGGTGAGCGGGCTTTCGCGGTAGATTTCCACGTTGGCGCGCTGCGAAAGCTGATAATCGCGGTAATCCACAACCCGGCCCCATGCGCTTAGTCCGGGCAGCGCGCGCTCGCGCGTTACCCGGCCACCGATCACGTCGCGCGCCTCGGCCACCGCCACGTCATAGCCGCGACGGCACAGCGCCCAAGCGGCCTCAAGCCCGGCCGGGCCGGAGCCGACGATCAGCACGTTTTCGCTATCGCCCTTGGCATTCATCTGTTCGGGGTGCCAGCCTTTGCGCCATTCCTCCATGAAGGTCGGGTTCTGGGTGCAGCGGCTGATGCTCATCGTCATGTCGCCGGTGATGCAGATGTTGCAGCCGATGCATTCGCGGATGTCCTCGATCCGGCCTTCCTCGATCTTCTTGGGCAGGAACGGGTCGGCAATAGACGGGCGCGCACAACCGATGAAATCCAGCGTGCCGGACTTGACCATCTTGGCCATCACGTCCGGCGAGGTGAAGCGCCCCACGCCGACAATGGGTTTGTCGGTCAGTTCGTGGATGCCGCGCACCAGCTGCTCCTGCGCCGCCTCCTCCTTGAAGCGCGAGGGGCCGGAGCAATCTTCCCATGTGCCCTGCGCCAAGTCCCACAGGTCGGGCAAATCCTTGTTCATTTCGATGAAATCGCGCAGCTCGGCGTTGGAAAAGCCCAAATCACCGATGGTCTCATCAAGGCTGACGCGCAGGGTGATGCCGATGCTGTCGCCCACCGCATCGCGCATGTCGGCCACCACCTCGTTCACGAAGCGTGCGCGGTTTTCGAGGCTGCCGCCATATTCGTCGCCGCGCTGGTTGGTGGCGCGGCTGAGGAAGTGTTGAAAAATGCCGAAGCCATGCGCCCCGTAAAGGCAGATCAGGTCGAACCCCGCCTCCTTGGAGCGTTTGGCGGCGTTAACGAACCAGCGCCGCAAGTCTTTGATCTCGCTCTTTGAAAGCGCGCGGGCCTGAACCGGGTCGTTGGTGAAGGTGCGGATTGGCAGGGCCGAGGGGGCCAACGGCACTTCCTTGGTATAAAGGTTCGGCCCGTTGATGCCTGAATAGGCCAGCTGGATACCGGCCAGCGCGCCATGCTCTTTCATCTTCTCCGACATCCGCCGCAATTGTGGGATGTCCTTGTCCTCCCACAGCCGCAATTCAATAAACGGCGTGATTTCGGAAGTGTGGTGCATCTCGCATTGCTCGGTGAAGATCACGCCCCAACCGCCCTGCGCCTTGACGCCGCGCATCTCGGCGGCTGCCGACGGGTCGCGGTAGCCGCCGCCGTTACAATGGGGCACCTGATAAAAGCGGTTCTTGGCGGTGACCGGGCCAATCTGCATCGGCTCGAAAAGAATGTCGTAACGCGGGTCACGCATGATCGTCTCCTTGGGAAAGCAGTGCGGCGCGCATCATGCGCGATATTTGATCCAAGTGGTCTTGAGCGCGGTGTATTTGTCGAAGCTATGCAGTGACAGGTCACGCCCGAAGCCCGACTGTTTCATACCGCCAAAGGGAGTCTGGGCCGAAAGCGCATCGACGGTATTGACCGAGACGGTGCCCACATTGAGCCGGTCAGACACGCGCAGCGCCCGGCTGAGGTCGTCGGTCCAGATTGAGGCAGCCAATCCGTAGATTGAATCATTGGCCATCGCCACTGCCTCTTCTTCGCGCTCAAACGGGATAACCGACAGAACCGGCCCGAAAATCTCGTCACGCGCTAGCGGGTCGTCTTGGCGTACGTCAGAAAAGATTGTCGGTTGCACGAAACAGCCCTTGCCGCCCACCTGCACCCGCGCGCCGCCGGTGACCAGATCGGCGCTGGCCTTGCCGTCGTCCACAAAACGCATGATGCCTTGCGTCTGTTTCTCATCGACAATGGCACCCATCTTTGTCGCCGGATCGAGCGGGTCGCCCGGCTGAGCGTTTTTCGCCCGTTCAATCAGCCGCTCAAGCAGCTTGTCCTTGATCGACCGCTCGACATAAAGCCGCGAATTGGCCGAACAGACCTCGCCCTGATTGAAAAAGATGCCGAAGGCAGCCATGTCGGCAGCCGCGTCCAGATCGCCACAATCGGCAAACACGATGTTGGGGCTTTTGCCGCCGGTTTCCGGCCAAATCTGCTTGAGGTTGGACTGCCCGGAATACTGCATGAAAAGCTTGCCGGTGGCGGTTGAGCCGGTGAAGGCCAGGCAATCGACGTCCATGTGCAGGCCAAGCGCCTTGCCCGCTGTCGCGCCAAAACCCGGCACCACATTGAACACGCCATCGGGCACGCCCGCTTCGGCGGCCAGCTCGGCCAGTCGCAGCGCCGAGAGCGGCGATTGCTCGGCCGGTTTCAGCACCACCGAGTTGCCCGCCGCGAGTGCGGCGGCGGCCTTCCATGTGGCCATGTCGAGCGGAAAGTTCCATGGCACCACCGCGCCGACCACGCCCAGCGGCACCCGGCGCACCAGCGCCAGATCGCCGGGGCCGGTGGGGGCCACCTCGTCGTAGATCTTGTCAATCGCCTCGGCATACCACTGGAAGAAATGGGCCGATCCGGGCGCGTCTATGGTGGAGGCGTCGGTGATGGTCTTGCCCATATCGAGGCTGTCGAGCAGCGCCATCTCTTCGAGGTTGGCGCGGATCAGATCGGCCAGCTTCAGCAGCACCGCCTTGCGCGCGTCCGGTGCCATGCGCGCCCAGCGCCCATCGTCGAAGGCACGCCGCCCGGCGGCAACCGCCAGATCGACATCCGCCGCGTCGCATTCGGCCACCTGCGCCAGCACCGCGCCGGTGGCCGGGTTGATGCTGTCGAACGTCCTGCCGGAGACGGCATCGGTGAAGCGCCCGTCGATGAATGCTTGGTGACGGATGCGCAAACCCGCAGCTTTCGACTGCCAGTCCTGATGGCTGTGATCCAGCATAAGTGTTCCTTCCTGTTTTTATTCGTCGCCCGGCACGCCGTAGGATGGTGCCTCACGCGGATCGAGCGCGCGCTGGGTGTAGGCCTCGAGCTGCGGCTTGTAGACCTCCCATGCGGTGGCGATGGCCTCAATCGGACAGTCCTCCGTCCAGTCACAGCGCAGGTCGGCCACCGGCCAAGCCACCTTGTCAACGATCATCATACCCGCGGAATGCACCGGCCCGGCCTCGCCCCCGGCCGCCAACCCGGCACGCAACGCCGCGATCAGCCGGTCGCCAATATGGCCCGTGGCTTGGAGGTACCCATCAACGATGGCCTGCGGCACGCCCGCATTGTCCAACAGGTTGCCGCCCGAGGCGACATCCTGCGCCTGTGCCTGCGTCCAGATGCCGAGGGAGTTCGGCCCCGAGTGAATGGCCGTGTGCCCTGCCCCATCGACCGCGATCACCTGCCGGTAATCCATGAATTTGCTGCGCGCCTGTATTTCGGCAATCGCCGCTTTGGCGGACATGCCGTTTTCCATCAAGTCCAACGTCAATGGCCCCAGCAATGGGTCGGTGACGTTTTGCGAGGCGACCGCCCCAACCCCGGCACGGGCATAGGCGCAGCGCGCGGCGACAGCGGGAGAGGAGGACGAAATCGCCATTCCGAACATGCCGGTCTCGGCGCAGCGGGCAACAAGTGAAAAGGTCATTGGCCAAAACCCTCAGGGATTACGGCAGTGCCGTCGATTTCAACCAGCCAGTCAGGCCGCGCCAGCGCCTGCACCACCAGCCCGGTCGAGACCGGGTGAACACCTTTGATGTATTCGCCCATGGTGCGATAGACCGCCTCGCGGTGGCGCACGTCGGTGATATAGACCACCACTTTGACCAAATGCTCCATGCTGCCGCCGGCCTCTTCGATCAGCTGGCGGATGTTCTGCATCACCTTGTGGGTCTGCTCTACCGGGTCGTGGCTGTCGATGTTCTTTGCGTCATCAAGGCTCTGCGGGCATTGCCCGCGCAACCAGACGGTCTTGCCACCCTGAGTGACCACCGCCTGACAGAGATCATTGTCGAGATTCTGCTCAGGGTAAGTTTCGGAGGTATTAAACTTGCGAATGCGGGTATGGGCCATGTTCGGCGCTCCTTTAGGTTATTCTGCGTCGGTGGAGACGACGGCTGCTTCGCCTTGATACTCCATATAGGCGCGCTGGATGGCAATCTGGTCGGCGATATGGCGGGCATCGTGCCACACCCCCAGAGAAACGAGGACCCGCGCCGCGACTGCCAAGGCAAACCAAGAAAATAGACGTCCGGCTCTCTGGCGATGCCGCGTTGGTGGATCGGCGCGCCGCGCTCGTTAAAGGTGTCGACCTTGAGCCAGTCGAAATCCTGCCGGAAGCCGGTGGCCCAGAGAATCGTGCTAACACCTTCCTTTTCAAGGTCGATGGAGGTGAGAGGATTGCTCAGGCAACCGGGGTCCGGGTAGGCTTTCCGCGCTTCTGGTTCCTCGGGTAGATCCAGCCCGGTGCGCTGCACGTAGGCATCGGCCATGTCGAGCAGTTCCAGGTAGTTCGCGTCGCCGTTGGCGACATTGGCCGCCAAGTCGCCAGCGAAGCTCAGCACGCCATCGGAATAACCCGAAGTCAGCCCGGTCAGCACCACCCCTTCGCCAGCCAACCGGCGAAAATCCATCGTGCGCCCGCCGTAAGCCCCGCTGACCGAGATGGTCACATGTTCGGCGCCCGGTGCGGGTGCCGCCATGTCCCACAGGCCCAGGACGCCCAGCCACCAGACGAAGTCACGACCCCGGTACCGGCGTGGCGGGCGGTCATGTGGCCCGACCGATAAATACACCTTGCGCCCGGCGCGATTCAGTTCATCGGCAATCTGTGCCCCAGAGGACCCGGCCCCGACCACCATTACCGCACCTTCGGGCAGTTGGTCAGGGTTTTTGTAGTGGAACGAATGGATCTGGTTCACCGGCGCGCTCTCGGGCACGATTGGCGGGATCACCGGATGCTGGAAGGCGCCGGTGGCCGCGACGATGCGGCTGGCTTCGATCTCCCCGGCGCTGGTCTTGACCCGGAAACGCCCGTTGCCGGGCTGACGCGTGGCCTCGAACACCTCCACACCGTCGCGGATCGGCGCCTTCACCATCGCGGCGTACTCCACCAGATAGTCCACCACCCGGCCTTTCGAGACAAAGGCATCGGGCGCGTCGCCCTCGAATTCCAGATTGGGGAAACGGTCGTGCCAGACCGGCCCGTTGGTGACCAGTGCATCCCAGCGCCCCGTGCGCCAGGCCTCGGCAGTGCGGCTTTTCTCCAGCACCAGATGCGGCACGCCGGCGGCACCCAAATGCTCACTCATTGCAATACCGGCTTGCCCGCCCCCGACGATCAGCGTGTCTATTTTTTCCACCGGCATAGCAGCGGTTCCTCCGCGTTCGAACCATCACAAGCGCCCGAACGGACGCCCTGCCGAGCGGTTTAGAGGAACGCCAAAGCCGCGGAAATTATAGAATCTCACAGCATTGGTTAGGTTATCCCTAAACTCGGGGCCGTTTGCTGCCGATGGCTGTTGATTGCAAGACATTTTAGGTGTCTCAGCTTTCTTGAGGGCGAAATACTTCGGCTATAAATCAATCGGTTAACACGACATTTCAGCGCTTTTCCGGTTATTCGCGCATAGTGAAAAACGTCGGAACGGGTTTGTCACGCACTTCCTGTGAAGTTAGCAGCGAGGATTGAGAATCGAGCGTCATTACTACCTCTTAGGAGCTAATCGATCACTTGGTCCTGTGACGGTCGCCCTAATCATAGCCATTGTCGTTTACGTGCTGAAGAAACCTCTCGCGACCTCGTATGACGCGCTCCGCAATGCCTCGCCTGTTTCCTTGGCAACCATTTTACGCTGAGACTCGCGGGGGCGCTTGCTGGTGGTGCCTAGCGTGGTTTTCGACAAAGGTAGCGTAAGAAAAAGATCCGCACGCTGAGCGCTCTCAGAGTCTCTCGCGAGAAGCTCTCCGACGTGGCTTAGCAATGGGAGGTTTCAGCCCCGACGGCTCTGCGGCGACAGAATGCATCTCCTTCGAAAGACCCGATATTCTCTAGGACTTCGCGCTTCCCCACCGACGGGTGCGAGCCCGTGCGTCCTGAGACATCGAGCCATTCCGCACCGGGGATCAAGCCTTGGGGAGCGGATCGCCGCGGGAGACCCAGACCGGCAAACCGCCTAAGCTTTATGCCCCTTCAGCGCTTACCTGCAGTTGGTTTTCTTGCGCGGAAATGCCGAAATAGCCAGATCGCCAGAATTGCAACAAGGTTACAGCACTATCCATGAATATCCCACCACCGAATAGGAGCGCGATGCCTCGAAGATCTGGGACAAAGCTGCCGCTCAAGTAGGCCAAAAACGCTGCACCATAATAAACCACGCTAACAAAGAGCGATTGGTAGAGCATCAGGTCTGTCCGGCCCATACCGTAGAAGTAGCTGTCGAGGACATGGTTCAGAGCGAAGACGACATAGAAAATGAGAAGTAGCAGGGTTAGCGAGACGACATGCCCGGCTTCGCCGGATCCCATTGCATGCGAGATAAACCAGTTCCATCCCGGGATCGTCAGCACCCAGACAGCTATGATGATAGCGATCAGCCAGAAGTATCCTTTCAAGCGTCCGTCAAGATGGCCCCGGTGGTTTCCGACATCCTGCCGGATCAACGTGCCGAGCGACAGAACAGGCAAGAGCAGCCAGCTCCAGATGAAGCTGTTGGTCACCCAAAACAAACCCGCTTCGTTGACCTCGTTCATCAGCCGCAAGACCATGAGCGAGAATGCGAGATTCCGGACGCCGGACTCAAGGCCTGAGCGCGCGGCCACCAGAAACCAGTCTTTCTTCCATCCCTCGATACGTCCAAGGCGCGGAACACCAAGTGCGCCAGCGCGCGCGAGAATTGCGATGGACGGGATCAAGAGAATCGCACCAACTGCAATATTCGTCAACGCGACACCCTGAACACCCAAGTGAAGTGAAAAACCGAATTGCCCGACGAAGGCGCTGTCGAACACGACGGTAAGCACTGCCCGCAAAGCAACCAAGGCAACGAGAACACGCTTCCATGACAGTGCGACAACCACGATGACGCAGATGTCGTTCAAAGTGCCGATCATGATCCCCAGAGCCTCGAGGCGCAGGTAGCTCGATGTCCGAGCCTGCAGGGCGGGCTGCTGAGCCATCGCGTGCGTCAACCAGTCCGCGCCGATCAAGATTGCGAATGTCAGAATGCCATAGGCGATGAGCGCGACTAGGAATGCATCTCCGACCCTTTCGCGAAGTGCTGATCGATCAGATATCACCCGCCCGAAAACATAGTAGAGCGGAAGCAGGAGCGCTTCCTGCACCACCTCATATGCCAAGTTAAGCCACGCGGACTGCGCTGCGATACTGACGTTGGAAGTATCCGGAAGACTATTCAAGAAATAGACCCGCACTGTCGAATAAAGGGCTGGTAGAAGCGCTGTAAGAAAAATGACCAGCCAGAGCCGGTAATCGATACGTCGGAGGGATACCATGTGCGGAAATTCTTCTTTCTTGTAAGTTGATCTATGCGTCCGCAGCAATTCAAGCGTTCTCCCGAAGGTGCGCCGCGGACCCCGAGACCCATACGGGAACCGGCTTATACTCGCTTACCCATGCCGGAAGAAGAAATAAATTCAGCTCTTTGCGAACATGACGCCGGTGGGGCAACCTCCCGGCGAAGCGCGCGCTCGTTCAAGCCGCCACAGCGGACCTGTTGATGCGCTTGACGATGTGTAGGATCCGACATTGTCGATAAATTTCGAAAACACATTAACAACAATAGCTTAACTATGAGTGATGGCGGAGCGGAAGGGATTCGAACCCTCGAGACGGTTCCCCGCCTACACACTTTCCAGGCGTGCGCCTTCGACCACTCGGCCACCGCTCCGCTGACGGGAATAGACAATATGGGCAGGTGGCCGCAAGGGGCTTTGACGAAAAACCGAAATGGCGTGACAATCACTTTCACTAACACGGCTTGGCATCGTGTTGGTTCATCGCCGCAGCTTGCCGGGTTTGAAGCCTTCTATCGTTCTGGCGGCCACGAGCGGGCGATGGGCGCTGACCGCGACGCATGCAGCCGCGTCGGGGGCAAGCTCAATGCAGTCCGGTTATTTTGCTTTGTTCCATAAGCCGCTTGACCAGCCCTTTGGCCGCAACCGCCCAGGCGTTTTGCTCTAGATGCTCATGGATCTGATCGTGAACCGCCTCGAACGGCAGCGGCACGCCATCGGAACGCGCATCGAGCCGCACCACATGCACGCCGTAACGGGTTTCTACCGGCCTCTCACAAAGGCTTTCCGGCGCTATTTGGTCAAGCGCGGTTTCGAATTCCGGCACCGTATCGCCCGACGATATCTGCCCCATACGGCCGCCATTGGCACGCGATTCACAGGCCGAGTTTTCCGCTGCGAGCTGGTCGAAATCACGCGGCGATGCCTTGATCTGAGCAATCAACTGCGTGGCAATGTCTCGCGCCTTCGTGCGCGCCTCGGTATCGTTTGGGGCCGCCGGGAGCAGGATATGTGCCGCCTCGTAAAGGCTGGGCGAGCGATATCTGTCGCGATGTCTGGCATGAAAGGCGCGACAAGTTTTCTCGTCAGGCGGGATGGGGCGCACGTAATGTTCGATCACCAGGCGCACTTGCGATTCCTCATCTGTTTCGAGCTTGCCCGGTGTCAGCTCTATCGGCGCAGGGTCCAGCGCCAGCTTTCTTGCCTCTTCCAGCAGCAGATGGCGCACCACCATTGCCCGCGCCGCCGCCCGCCAAGCCCAACCGGGCTTCCCTTTGGGGGCGGCATGGTTTTGGGCTTCTGCGGCGATCAGCGATGGTGCGATAACATGGCCATTCACTGTCACGTCAGGTTGCAGGATGGTTGTCATATGCCTTTCCTCCTACTCCGCCGGATGTTGGGGCTGCTTGGCTGATTTTTTGGCCCGCGCTGGCGCGCACGGACAATCTGATAACCGGGGCGCCACAGGAACCGCACTGGTGCCGATAGCATGTGAACCAGTCGCGTGAAGGGGAACAGGAGGAAGATGGTCAGGCCAAGAAAAACATGTAGCTTGAACAGGATATTGCTGTTCTCGACAAAAAGCCACGCATCGGTGCGGAAGGTAAAGATGCCCTGCGCCCAATTCATGAAATTGACCATTTCACCGCCGTCAAGGTGCTGAAGTGATACGAAGATCGTCAGCGCCCCAAGCACCAGCTGTGCCAGAAGCAGGATCAGGATGGCGACGTCCCAGAAGGTTGACGTGGCTCTTATCCGCGGATCGACAAGCCGCCGATGCAGCAACATTGCCCCCCCGGTCAGCGCCAGAACCGCCCCAAACCCGCCGACGATGATCGCCAGCCATTGCTTGAACGTATGGCTGATGTCGAAGGCTTCGAAAATCCAGATCGGGGTCAGCAGCCCGCCGAGATGACCAAAGAAGATGATCAGTACGCCAACGTGAAACAGCACCGATCCGATAATCAGTTGCTTGCGCCGCAACAGTTGGCTGGAGCCTGATTTCCAAGTGAAGGGGTCGCGTTCATAGCGTGCCAACGACCCCAGAAAAAGAACCGTAAGGGCGATGTAGGGATAGATCTGAAACAGCCAAAAATTCATTGGTTCATCCTCCGCATCAGGGTTTCTGGCCGGGCCAGGCGGGTTTCGGGGGTGGTGGCATACGCGACAGCATATCGCGCCCGGCGGGGCAGCCAGCGTTCGGGTCCGGGCCAAAGGTTACCATCGCTTCTTCCCAGACCGCATCAAGGGCGGCCAGATCTTCGGGGTCGTCATCGGGCTGGGCGGCGATTTCGGCCAGCAATTCGGCAGCGGCGGGCACCGAGGCCAGAGAGGCGGCGGCACGCAGCACCGGCGCATAGCTGCTTTTGCGCCGGTCCAGCCGCTCGGCCAGCGCGATCATGATATGTGCCGCATCCGCCAAGGTCTCCCGGGCCTCGTCCACCGGTCGGCTGCTGAGAAATTCAAGCAGCATCGGCAGATGATCGGGCAGGTCCGGCCCGCTGGGTTCAAATCCGCCGGCGCGATAGGTTTCCAGCAGATCCACCATCGCCCCGCCGCGTTCGCGGCTTTCGCCATGCACATGCTCAAAAAGGTTGAGCGACAGCGATCTGGAACGGTCAAACAACAGGACATAGCGTTCCTGTAAGTCGAAAAGATCGTTGTTTTCCATTTCCGAGAGCAGCGGTGCCAGCGCCGCTTGCATCTCTGGTGACAACAGCCCTTCGTCGCGCAAGAGTGGCGCGATTTCGGGGGTTGCGGCTTGCAAATCGGCACTGGGATAGGTCAGCAGCGCCGACAGGCATTTCAGCGTGACAATCATTGTTTCATCGCCTCCGGTATGGTGAAGCCGCGCTTCTTGCCGCCAAACAGCGATTTGCCCGAACTGCCGCCAGAGCAACCGTTGCCATCGGTAAAGCCACAGCCGCCGCGCAGGCCCATGATATCTTCTTCGGCCAGTTCACGATGCGCGGTGGGGATGACGAAGCGTTCCTCGTAATCGGCGATGGCCATGATCTTGTACATGTCCTCGATCATTTCGGGGGTCAGCCCGACACGCGCGGCCAGCGAGGTGTCAATCACACCCTCGACTGTCTTGGAGCGCATATAGGCCCGCATCGCCATCATCCGCTCCAACGCCGAGACGATGGGCGCCTCTTGACCGGCAGTCAGCAGGTTGGCCAGATAACGCACCGGAATGCGCAGGTTTCGGACATCGGGCATGTCGCCATCCGAACTGATCAGCCCCGCCTCCGCCGCGTTCTGAATTGGGCTGAGCGGTGGGATATACCACACCATCGGCAGGGTGCGGTATTCTGGATGCAGCGGGAAAGCCACCTTCCAATCCATCGCCATCTTGTAGACGGGGCTGTTTTTCGCCGCCTCGATCCAGTCTTGCGGCACACCGTCGGCCAGTGCCATTTCCTGAATCACCGGGTCGTGCGGATCAAGGAAAATATCAAGCTGCGCCTGATAAAGATCTTGTTCATTCTCGGCATTGGCCGCCTCTTCGATCCTGTCGGCGTCGTAAAGCACCACACCAAGATAGCGAATCCGCCCGACGCAGGTTTCCGAACAGACCGTTGGCTGGCCGCTTTCGATGCGCGGATAGCAGAAGGTGCATTTTTCCGATTTGCCGGTGTCCCAGTTGTAATAGATCTTCTTGTAGGGGCAGCCGGACACGCACATGCGCCAGCCACGGCATTTCTCTTGGTCGATCAGCACGATGCCGTCTTCCTCGCGCTTGTAGATCGCGCCAGACGGGCACGACGCCGCACAGGTCGGGTTCAGGCAATGCTCGCACAGGCGCGGCAGATACATCATGAAGGTGTTTTCGAACTGGCCGTAGATTTCCTTTTCGATGCCTTCGAAGTTGTAATCCTTCGAGCGTTTCTCGAATTCTCCGCCCAGAATTTCCTCCCAGTTGGGGCCCCATTCGATCTTCTCGATACGCTCTCCCGAGATCACCGAACGTGGTCTTGCGGTGGGGAAATGTTCCATCTCGGGGGCGGATTGCAGATGGTCGTAATCAAAGGTGAAGGGTTCATAGAAATCGTCGATTTCCGGCAGATCCGGGTTGGCGAAGATATTCGCAAGGATCCGCCATTTGCCGCCCTGCTTGGGTTGCAGATGGCCGCGCGAGTTGCGCACCCATCCGCCGTTCCACCGTTTCTGGTTTTCCCAGTCCTTTGGATATCCGATGCCGGGTTTGGTTTCGACATTGTTGAACCATGCGTATTCAACGCCGTCGCGGCTGGTCCAGACGTTCTTGCAGGTTACCGAACAGGTATGGCAGCCGATACATTTGTCGAGGTTGAGCACCTTGCCGATTTGCGCGCGGATTTTCATGTCTCTGCCTCCACTTGCCGGGTTGACTCTGCGGTCAGTGGTTGGTCCATCCAATCGACCTTGTTCATCTTGCGGACGATGACGAATTCGTCGCGGTTCGATCCGACCGTGCCATAATAATTGAACCCATAACTCAACTGGGCATAGCCGCCGATCATATGGGTGGGCTTTAGCACCGTGCGGGTCACCGAGTTGTGGATGCCACCCCGGTTGCCGGTGCGTTGCGATCCCGGTGTATTCACGATCTTTTCTTGTGCGTGATACATATAGGTGGTGCCGGGTTTGATCCGTTGCGACACCACGGCGCGCGCGGTCAGTGCGCCGTTCGAGTTATAGACCTCGATCCAGTCGTTATCGACGATGCCGGCGGTTTTGGCGTCATCCTCGGAAATCCAGACAACCGGGCCGCCCCGGTTCAGGGTCAGCATGAGCAGGTTGTCAGTATAAGTCGAGTGAATCCCCCATTTCTGATGCGGGGTGATGAAGTTCAATATCACATGCGGCGACCCGTTCTGTTCGTCGGTATTGATGTCACGGGTGATCGCCTTGAGATCTACGGGGGGTCGATAGACGCATAGCGCCTCGCCAAAGGCCCGCATCCAGAGGTGATCCTGATAAAGCTGCTGACGACCCGACAGGGTGCGCCAGGGGATCAGTTCATTCACATTTGTCCAACCCGCGTTATAGCAGACCTCTTCGCTTTCGATCCCCGACCAGGTCGGCGAAGAAATGATCTTGCGCGGCTGCGCCGCAATATCGCGAAAGCGAATTTTTTCGTCTTTCTTGCTGCGCGCCAGATGGGTGTGGTCGCGCCCCGTGATCTTGCCCAGCGCATCCCAAGCCTTGACCGCCACTTCGCCGTTGGTCTCTGGGGCAAGCATCAAAATCACTTCGGCCGCGTCGATGCCGGTTTCGATTTTCGCCAAGCCTTTGCTTAGACCGTCTTCGAGAACAGGGTCATTCAGGTCCTTGAGGTGATGCACCTCGGTTTTGGTATCCCAGTTGATCCCCTTGCCACCATTGCCCAGCTTTTCCATCAGCGGGCCGAGTGAGGTGAACTGTTTGTAAAGGTTCGGATAATCCCGTTCAACGGCGACGAAATTCGGCGCAGTCTTGCCGGGGATCAGCTCGCATTCGCCCTTGGCCCAGTCCAGAACCTCGGGCTGGGCGATTTCGCCCGGCGTGTCATGCTGCATCGGCACCGCGACAATGTCCTGTTCCACGCCCAGAACTTCGGGAGCGATCTTGCTGAACTTGGCGGCGATGGTTTTGAAGATGTCCCAGTCGGACCGGGATTCATAGGCCGGGTCCACCGCCGCCTGAAGCGGGTGGATAAACGGGTGCATATCCGAGGTGTTGAGATCGTTCTTTTCATACCAGCTTGCCGCTGGCAGCACGATGTCGGAATAAACCGCCGTGGTGGACATGCGAAAATCGAGCGTCACCAGAAGGTCCAGTTTGCCTTCGGGCGCCTTGTCGTGCCAGCGTGCCTCCTTCGAGGTCACCTTGCCTTCGTCGCCCAGATCCTTGCCAAGAACCCCGTGTTCGGTCCCCAGCAGATGCTTGAGGAAATACTCGTGCCCCTTGCCCGATGATCCCAGGATGTTTGAACGCCAAACGAACAGGTTGCGCGGCCAGTTTTCGGGTGCGTCGGGATCAGTGCAGGCCATTTCCAGATCGCCAGATTTCAACTGCTCGGCAACATATTCCGCCGCTGGTTTCCCGGCTTTCTTGGCGGCGCGCCCAACCTCCAACGGGTTGGTCTTGAGCTGCGGCGCAGAGGGCAGCCAACCCATGCGCTCGGCGCGGATATTGAGGTCAATCATGCTGGCGTCCCAATCGCCCTCGGGCGCTGTCGGGCTGAGGATTTCGTTGACCTTGATAGTCTCGTAACGCCATTGGTCGGTGTGGGCATACCACGCCGATGTCGCGTTCATCTGGCGCGGCGGGCGGACCCAGTCGAGCCCGAAAGTCAGCGGAGTCCACCCGGTTTGCGGGCGCAGTTTTTCCTGCCCGACATAGTGGCTCCAACCGCCCCCGGATTTGCCGATGCACCCGCACATCACCAGCATGTTGATGATGCCGCGATAGGACATATCCATGTGATACCAATGGTTGATCCCGGCCCCGAGGATCACCATCGACTTGCCTTCGGTCTTTTCCGCGTTTGCGGCAAATTCGCGCGCTACGGTTTCGATGGCAGCTTGCGGCACCCCGGTGATCCGCGCCGCCCAAGCAGGGGTATAGGGCACGTCCTCGTCATAATCCTTTGCCACCCATTCGCCACCAAAGCCGCGATCCAGCCCGTAATTAGCGCAGAAAAGGTCGAACACGGTTGCAACCAGCACCTCGCCATCTTCGGTCTCGATCCGGCGCACCGGCAGCTTGCGGGTCAGCACCTCAGGGTGGTCGCATTGCACGAAATGTTCCGTGGCAGCCCCACCGAAATAGGGGAAATCGACATTGATAACCGCGTCGTGGTCACCCTTGCCCACCTGAGTAATGCGCAGATCGGTCTTGGCGCGCCCGGCTTTTTCCTCAAGATTCCATTTGCCGGTGCCTTCTTCGCCCCAGCGAAACCCAATCGACCCGTTGGGCACCACAAGTTCGCCCTTGCCCGCATCCCAAGCCACGGTTTTCCAGTCGGGGTTGTTGTTCTGCCCCAGCGCCCCATCCAGATCAGCGGCCCGCAGCATCCGTCCGGGAACATGGCTTTCGCCCTTGGGATCAAGCCGCACAAGCATCGGCATATCGGTGTATTTACGGGCATATTCCATGAAATAGGGAACCTGCCGGTCCAGATAAAACTCGCGCAGGATGACATGGCCAAGCGCCATCGCCAGCGCCGAATCCGTGCCCTGTTTCGGGCTGATCCAAAGGTCGGAAAATTTCGCCGCCTCGGAATAATCCGGTGAGACCACCACCGATTTGGCCCCGCGATAGCGCGATTCAGTATAGAAATGCGCGTCCGGCGTGCGGGTCTGGGGCACGTTCGATCCCCAGAGCATCAGGAAGCCCGCATTATACCAATCCGCACTTTCGGGCACATCGGTCTGTTCGCCCCAAGTCTGTGGGCTGGCCGGCGGCAGGTCGCAATACCAGTCATAAAAGGACATGCAGGTGCCCCCCAGAAGCGACAGATACCGCACCCCTGAGGCATAGGACACCATCGACATCGCCGGAATGGGCGAGAACCCAAACACCCGGTCAGGCCCATAAGTCTTGGCGGTATAGGCGTTCGAGGCGGCGACGATCTCGGCCGCCTCGTCCCATGACGCGCGCACGAACCCGCCCTTGCCGCGCACCTTGACATAATCATCGCGCAGCGCCGGATCGGCCTGTATCGCGGCCCATGCCGCGACCGGCTCCATCGTCTCGCGCATCTTGCGCCATGTTTTCAACAGGCGCTTGCGCACCAGCGGGGTTTTTACCCGGTTGGCGGAATAAAGATACCAGCTATAGCTGGCCCCGCGCGAACACCCGCGCGGTTCGTGGTTTGGCAGATCGGGTCGGGTGCGCGGATAGTCGGTCTGCTGAGTTTCCCAAGTGACGATGCCGGATTTCACGTAAATCTTCCATGAGCACGATCCGGTACAGTTCACCCCATGGGTCGAGCGCACGATCTTGTCGTGCCGCCAGCGGTTGCGATACACATCCTCCCACGCGCGGCTTTCGTTGGTGGTTTCGCCATGCCCGTCGGAGAATGTTCCGAGGCTTTTTTTGTTAAAGAAATTCAGGCGGTCCAGTAGATAGCTCATGGTGCAGCTCTTCCTTGGTCAGGCATTTCAGAAATGGGCGTGGCGAATGCCCGTCGTTCGATATCGTGCAACACCCCCTTTGCGGCTGTAGAAGACCCAAGTAACCATCAGGCATACGCCATAGAAAACGACGAAGCCCCATAACGCGGCCTCTGGCCCTCCTGTTATGCCAATCGAGGTGCCGTAGGATTTGGGGATGAAAAATGCGCCATAAGCCGCGATGGCCGAGGTAAAGGCGGTGATCGCCGCAGATTCACGTTCAACATGGCGACGTGCCTGTTCTTTGCCGAGATCCGGCATCATGCGCGGCACATAATCGCCCACGATGTTGGGAATCATCTGGAAGGTCGATGCATTGCCGACACCAGTGAAGAAAAACAGCGCCATGAACATCGCGAAGAACCCCCAGAAAGACGCCAGCGACAGGAAAAACAACACACCCAGCGCGGCAGCGATCATCCCGGCGAAAACCCATACCGTGACTCGCGCCCCGCCGTATTTATCCGCCACCCAACCCGTCCAAGCCCGACTGAGCGCGCCAATCAGAGGCCCGAGAAACACAAATTGCAGCGAGTTCACTTCGGGAAATTGATTTTGCGCCAGTAGCGGAAAACCGGCCGAGAAGCCGATGAAACTGCCGAAGGTGCCGGTATAAAGCAGGCACATTAGCCAATTGTCGCGGCGTTGAAAAATCACCGCCTGCTCCGCGAAAGAGGCCTTGGCGTCGGGAATATCGTTCATTCCAAGCCATGCTGCTATCGTCGCCGCACCAATGAAAGGCACCCAGATGAAACCCGCGTTTTGAAGCCAAATTTCGCCACCATCCGTGATTTGCTGTGGTCCGCCCGCCAAGGCGCCGAAAACGCCGGTGGTAATCACGATCGGCACCAGAAACTGCATCACCGACACGCCAAGGTTGCCAAGGCCCGCGTTCTTGCCAAGCGCCGCGCCCTTTTCGGCTTTCGGGAAGAAGAAGCCGATATTGGCCATCGAAGAGGCAAAATTTCCGCCGCCAAAGCCGCATAGAAGCGCCAGCACGAGGAAGATGAAATAGGGTGTTTCGGGGTTTTGCACCGCATAGCCTATGCCGTAGGCTGGCAAGAGCAGTAACGCTGTGGAAACCGTGGTCCAGAGCCGTCCGCCGAAGATTGGCACCATGAAGCTGTAGAATATCCGGAAGGTAGCGCCTGACAGGCCGGGCAACGCCGCCAGCCAGAAAAGCTGTTCGGAACTGAAGCCGAACCCGATCAGCGGCAGTTTGGCAACCACCACTGACCAGACCATCCAGACTGAAAAGGCGAACAGCAGGCAGACGATGGAAATCCACAGGTTGCGTGTGGCGATCCGTTTGCCGGTGCTTGCCCAGAATTCGGCATCCTCAGGATGCCACTTATCCAGAACCGCCGGGCGGGAATGGATTTCGGGAATATGCACCGGCTGCATTTCCGGCAGTTGCGGCAACTGGTCGAGCGCCGTGCCTTGGGCCGCGCGCTCCATTTGGCGAACCGATAGGTGCATCCACACCAGCGCCGTGCCAACCAGCAGGAACAGCAGCGCGAAACAACTGGTGTATATCCCCGTCAGGTCAAGCAGCGCGCCGAAGGTGATCGGCAGGACAAAACCGCCAAGCCCGCCGACCATCCCCACCAGCCCGCCGACCGCGCCAACATTGTCGGGGTAATAGACCGGGATATGTTTGAATACGGCGGCCTTGCCGAGGCTCATGAAAAAGCCCAGCACGAAAATGGCGATAACGAACGGCGCAAAATCCATCTGGGTCTCAAAATGGATCGGCCCGCGCGCACCATGGATCGTATATTCGGTCGGCGGATAGGACAGCATCAACAATAGCAGCATCGAAAAGCCGAAGGTCCAGTACATCACCGTGCGCGCACCGCGCCGGTCGGACAGGTTGCCGCCATAGGCGCGAAACAGGCTGGCCGAAAGCGAGAACGCCGCCGCCGCCATTCCGGCGGTTTCGATATCGACGTGATAAACGTCGATCAGGTAATGCGGCAGCCACAATGCCAGCGCCACGAAGGCCCCGAAAACGAAGAAATAATAGAGCGAGAACCGCCAGACCTGAAGGTTGCGCAGCGGTGCCAGTTGTTCGCGAAAGCTTGGCGTCGGAGTATTACCTTGCCTGCGCGCGACAACATGTGGGTCATCCTTGGTGAAAATCCAGAAGATCACCGCCATCAAGGCCAGCGCACCAGCCCAGACCTCTGCGACGCCTTGCCAGCCAAAGGCAACCATGACGAAGGGGGCGACAAACTTGGTGATCGCCGCGCCGACATTACCCGCCCCGAATATCCCCAGCGCCGTGCCCTGTCGTTCCTTGGGATACCAATGCGATACGTAGGAGACACCGATGGCAAACGACCCGCCTGCCAGTCCGACCCCCAAAGCCGCCAACAGGAACATCGGATAGGTGGTGGCATAGGTCAGCATCCACGTGGCAAGCGCCGTCAGCAACATTTGGCAGACAAACACGACCCGCCCACCCAATTGTTCCGACCAGATGCCAAGGAAAAGGCGCGTCAGAGACCCGGTCAGGACCGGCGTCGCCACCAGCAAGCCAAATTCGCTCTCGCTCAGGCCAAGCTCTCTTTGGATCTCGACTCCGATGATCGCAAAAATTGTCCAGACCGAGAAACATAGAGTGAAGGCAGCTGTCCCGAACCCCAAGGCACGTTGCTGATCTGACCGATTGACCGATAGAAGGTCTGCCATTTGTTTCTCTACCTCTGACTGGCGAGCATCGCCGTAGAAAGGTGAACGAGCGCCTTTTGCTTATGACGCGCCCCAAAGTAAGCCGCGCTCCCTGCATGCTACCGAACCATATGCGCCCGCCAATTTCAACCTTAGGGCGCGTGCCCCTATCCGAAGTATGATTGATCCGGCGGGTGCATTCCTTGAGCTATGTCAAGAAGACCGTCGAATTCTGCCAAAAGAGGTTTGCCGACCTTGCAGGCATCACCGCATGATACTGAAGCTCGGGGTGGTGGTTTGTTGAGGCTTCAAAGCCTTTAATAATGTGGAAGAATTTCTCATTCAGAGCGACAAATCCCTGAAAGGCGCCCCATGGTTTTGACGGAACTGGAGCGAACCACACTTAGAATGTTGCAAAGCAATGCGCGCGGTGCCGCAGGTGCAGCGACACGGCAAGGGCCGTTCAGCGGCTCTGCGATGGTCGCGCCGATGCCAGAGGGGCAGGAGCATCTGCGAAGGGTGTGAAGGTCGCCTCGTCGTCTTGTTCGCGTGATGGCCCCCAATGGGCGGCAACGAAGCGTGGGCGGCGGTATGATCAGTCGCCTTCCGGCCCTTCGGAGACGATGATCAGGCACGATGCTGCTGGCCCGAGATCAAGCGTGCGCAGCGCGGCAAGCCCGGCGGCACCGCTGGGCGTTGTTGCCATGCCGGTTGCGCTCAGATCGGACGCCGCGGCAACCGCTTGCGCATCAGAGATCGTAACAAAGGTATCGGCATCATGCCTGAGCGCATCAAACGCCAGCAACGAGGCGTCCTTACAATCAAGCCGCCCCATGTTCGATACCGGGCCGGGGGTGTGGACAAGCTGCCCGGCGCGGATGCTTTCCATCAGGCAGGGAGCCGCATCTGGTTCAACGACGATGATCGTCGGCTGCTCGGGCCAGAAGGCCCGGATATGCGCAGCCGTTGCTGCCGCCAACCCGCCCACACCGGCTTGTAGCACGACATGGCTGGGCCAGCGGCCCGCCGCCGCAAAGGCAAGGCGGCATTCTTCGGCCAGAACCGTATAGCCTTCCATCACCAGTGCCGGGGGCGCTGTATAGCCCTCCCATGATCCATCAGCGAGGTGAATCCAGTCGTTTTGCGCGGCCAGACGCGCTGCCTCCGCCACACTGTCCTCATATGACCCGGCGATACGGATAACCTCGGCCCCGGTTTTTCTGATTCGATTGGCGAACCCTTCTGGCACGCCCGTCGATAGCACGATTTTCGCGTGGGCCGAGAAGACCTGCGCGCCAGCCGCAATTGACAGGCCGTGATTGCCTGCGCTGGCGGTGATAAATGTCATCTGCTGCGCTATGGCGCGGGTGGCGGGCGTCATCGGGTCCACCCCGCCCGCGCGATCGAGAATCATCTGCACCACAGCAAATGCCCCGCCGAGTGCTTTGAAACTCCCCAAGCGCATACGGCTGGTCTCATCCTTGAGCCAGAGCCCCGAAACGCCAAGGTCTTGGGCCAGTTTCGGCGCGTCGATGAGCGGGCTTACTTCATAGGCAGGACATGCCGACAACAGCGCCCAAGGGCGGCTCGCTGACACACGAAACCCATCATGCCCGGCTTGCCGGGGCGTTCTTTCATTAGACTGTATCATACGAGCATTATGCACGACCAAAGGGTCATATGGATTCGGGTTGCGACAACTATGCGATATTTTTTATCGCTTTCCGACAAATTCCTGCCCGTAGCCTCCTGCAATCCCGAATGTGGCTCACCGCCTTGACCAAGATAGACGCTCCGCCCTCGCGCTCGATGGCGTGCAAAGCAGTCTCCGGAATGGAAAAATTGGTAATAATCCCGCCCAGATACCCCGACTAAAAGAATCAGGTTGACTTACCCGACTATTTTAATCATCTATTTATCTTATCCAGCCACCCCGACCTGCATTTCGGGGAAGCCCGAACCCAATCAGTTGGAGCTTGAAATGCATGTCGAACAAAAAATGGGCCTTGGCCCACCGGATGGCCGCGCCGCGAACGCAAGCAGCCTGTCGGAATTATGGGAAATTATGTCCAGCGTCGCCTTCCCATCTTTTCCGGATGCCGAATGGTTGATGGATCATCTGACACGGGAAGGGCGCAGGCAGTCATGACCATCAGACAAAGTTCAGACGCTGATGGCCAAACGGAGGAGCCGATCCCCATACACCGGGTTGAGGAATTGATGGCAGGCGGGCAGATTGCCAAAATCCTCCTGTCGGGGCAGACTTATACGCTGCGTATCACCCGCGCAGGCAAGCTGATCCTTACCAAATGATTCCGCCGACCCAAGGCCGTGGCAAGCACAGACCGAACCACACCAGATATGATCAAAGCAAACGAAGAGGACAGAATTTCATGAAAAGCGTTGCCGCATTTGCAACTATACTTGGCCTAACAGCAAGCGGGGCCGCATTTGCCGACACTCCGACCAAGGCGGAGGTTGTCAAAACCTATGCTGATATCGGGGCCGCCAAATACCAAGACAGCCTGATCGCTGCGCAGGCGCTGCAAGCGGCGGTAGATGCGCTGATTACTGCGCCCTCCGCCGAAACCATGCAGGCCGCGAAACACGCATGGCTGCGCGCGCGCGTGCCTTATCAACAGAGCGAAGTTTACCGCTTTGGCAATCCGATCGTCGATGATTGGGAGGGCAAGGTGAATGCCTGGCCGCTTGATGAAGGGTTGATTGATTACGTCGATCCGTCCTCTGGTGGGGCGTCGGACGAGAACGCGCTGGCGGTGTTGAACGTGATAGCGCACCCCAATTTTGAACTTTCGGGAAAGCCCCTCGATGCCTCGAAGATCACCCCGGAACTGCTCAGCGATACGCTGCACGAGGCGGACGGGATTGAGGCCAATGTAGCCACGGGCTACCACGCCATCGAATTTCTGCTTTGGGGGCAGGATTTGAATGGCACCAACCCCGGCGCGGGCAACCGGCCATGGACGGATTATGCCAAGGGCGATGCCTGCACGCATGACAATTGCGACCGGCGCGGCGATTACCTCAAGGCGGCAACCGATCTTCTGGTGAGCGATCTCGACTGGATGGCTGCGCAATGGAAGGAAGGCGGCGCCGCGCGCGTTGCGCTTAGCGATGACCCGAGCGCGGGGATCACCGCGATGATCACCGGCATGGGATCACTCTCCTATGGGGAGTTGGGCGGAGAGCGGATGCGGCTTGGGCTGATGCTCAACGATCCCGAAGAAGAGCATGATTGCTTTTCCGACAACACCCACAACAGCCATTTCTATGACGCGCTCGGGGTGCAAGAGACCTATCTGGCCAATTACACCCGGATTGACGGCAGCACCGTTTCCGGCCCGTCGCTGAGCGATCTTGTCGGCGCGTCCGACCCGGCGCTTGATGCGGAAATGAAGCAGAAGCTGGGACACACGATGCTTGCCATGACGCGGATGAAAACTGCGGCAGAGGCCGGTTTCACCTATGACCGAATGCTTGCCCGTGGCGATGCCGGCGGCGAGGCGCTGGTGATGGGCGGCGTCAATGCCCTGATCGACCAGACCAAGACCATCGAACGGATTGCCGCGCCTCTCGGGCTGGACGGGGTCGAGTTCGAAGGTTCCGACAGCCTGGACAAGCCCAGCGCGGTTTTCCAGTAATCCCGATTTCCCTCAGGTGGCGGCAAGCCGGACGCCAGCCGCCACCGCTGGAAAATCAAAATCAAACTCAAGGAAGATGAAATGAAGAAACTGCATGTAATTGCGGGCGGGATTTCCTGTGCCTGCATTCTGGCGTCCGGCTCCGCTGCATGGGCGGAAGAGGACGAAAGAGCCTCCTATGAAATCGAGTTGGAAATCGGCGTCGATTCGGTGGTGAAATCCGATGTCGCCGCGAATGAGTTGACTAATGTTTATGGCACGGCCGAAGTCACCCTTTCTTATGCATTAACCGACCGGGTTTCGGCCTTTGGCGGGCTGATGCTGGAGAACGTGACCGGGATAACCGGCAATCGCGCGTTTGAAGATATGGGGCTTTACGTGGCCGAGTTGGGGCTGTCGTTCGATCTTGGCAAAGCGGAGGTGAGCATCGGCAAGATCCACCCGGCCTTTGGGTATGTGTGGGATGCCGCGCCCGGATTTTACGGCACCAGCTATGCCGAGGATTACGAGCTTGCGGAGATGCTGGGCGCGATGGTTGCATTCGAGTTGGGCCAAGGCACTCTGACTGCGGCAGCGTTTTATGCGGATAATACCGCGCTCAGCGAAAGCCTTGGCACCAATCGCGGGCGCAACAGCACGGCGGCGGGCGGGGCGGGCAATACCGGCAAGCTCAATAATATTGCGCTGCAATACGATGCGGAATTCGGTGCCACCACGTTCCACGCAGGCGCGCGTTATCTGACCGCCGGTATTGGCGATGCGAAAGACGAAACCGGCTTTTCGCTGGGAATAAGTCAGGCGATCAATGACAATGTTGAGTTGGTGGCGGAAGTTGCGCATTTCACCGGCTGGGGCGGCAGCACTGACGACGCCAGCTATGGCACGCTGGGGCTATCCTATAACCAAGGCCCGATCACCTATAGCGCCACAGTTCAGCACCGCGAGATCACCAGCACCGGCACCGACAACCTGTTTACGCTGGGGCTGGATTACGAATTTGCCAATGGCAATACGCTGACCGCAGGGTACGGCTTTGCCAAGGAAGGCGGGGTGGCGTCGCAAATGTTAGGTGTGGCGATGGTGATCCCGATTGGCGGGTAATTGCTGCATTTGCATTGACCTGATTTACGCAAGGGCTGCGCCACCATGCGCAGCCCATTTTCGCACATCATCAGCACCCAAACCACACCGGGTGCGGCGATGCGACGCGCAGCAACCGCCAAATAACCAACGAAAACCATCATATTTTTCTGGCACCGGATCGTAATCTGACTAATATAGTCAAGATACATCCCCCGCACGCCGGGGCAGCGAGAGGCGCAACGCGATGATCATTTGCCAGTGCATGAATATCTCCGACAAGGAGATCAACGCCGCAATCGACTGGATGCGGGCCGCCGACCCAGACACGGTGATCACGCCCGGAAAGATCTATCACGCGCTTGGCAAACGCCCCGATTGTGGCGGCTGCCTGAGTTCTTTTATAGCAACCATGGAGACTTGCGAAAACTTGCAAGTCCCGGTGAACCTGCGCAATCTCAAGGACAGATTGAACAGGAGGGTCCTGCCATGAAAGGCGACAAGAAAGTCATCGAGTACCTCAATGCCGCGCTGCGTTCGGAATTGACGGCGGTCAGCCAATATTGGCTACACTACCGGCTTCAGGAGGACTGGGGCTTTGGCCATCTGGCCGAGAACTCGCGCGGCGAAAGCATCGAAGAGATGACCCACGCCGACAAGCTGATTGAGCGAATCATCTTTCTGGAAGGGCATCCGAATCTGCAAAAGCTCGATCCGCTCAGAATTGGCGAGAACATCAAGGAAACCCTTGAGGCCGACCTCGCCGGGGAACATGACGCACGCACGCTTTATATCGAAGCCCGCGCGCATTGCGAAAAGGTTGGCGATTACGTTTCCAAAAACCTGTTTGAGGAACTGATCGCGGATGAAGAGGGCCATATCGACTTCCTTGAAACGCAGCTTGGCCTTTACGAGACATTGGGCGCGGAACGCTATGCGCTGTTACAGGCAAAACCGGCGAGTGAAGCCGAAGGCGGCTGATCGCTGACACGAAACATTGGCGCGGCCACAAGCGGCGCGAGATACAAGAGACACCATGCGCGCCTTTCTTCTGACACTGGCAATTGCTGGCGTGGGGGCCCCTTGCTTGGCCGACATGCCCAAGCTGGACGATCCACATCTTGACGTTGTTCCGCGCACGCAGGCCGAAAAGGCGCGTATCGCGGCGGTCACGGCACCGGCGACCGATTTTTCCAAGCCTTCGAACTTCGAGGAGATGTCAGCCGGGGCGGCGACAGTGCGCGCACGTATGAACCGCGATGCGTTCTCTCTGCCTTCGGCCAATATCGGCTTTGAAGGCGAGTTGGATTTCAAGGTGGGCAATGGTCTTTTCCGCAAGGTCTGGGTTTCGTCCCCGTCCTCGACCAAGGGATCAGACGGGCTTGGACCGCTCTTTAATGCGCGCTCCTGCCAGCGTTGCCACCTGAAAGACGGGCGCGGCCATCCACCGGAAACACCACAAGACAACGCAATTTCGATGTTCTTGCGAATTTCCGTTCCCGACGGGTCGCCCAGCGCCGCAATGAGTGAGATCGAAGGCTATCTGGCGACCAGCCCCGACCCGAATTATGGCACCCAGATTCAGGATTTTGCCCTGCCCGGCCACCCGGCGGAAGCGCGGATGAAAATCACCTATGAAGAGATCGAAGTGCCACTGTCAGACGGCGAAACCGCGCATCTGCGCAGCCCCACCTATGAGGCGGCCGATCTGGGATATGGGCCACTCGCCCCCGGTGCGATGCTAAGCCCGCGCGTGGCGCCGCAGATGATCGGACTGGGCCTGCTGGAAGCCGTGCCCGCAGCGGATATCCTGGCTCATGCCGACCCGGACGATGCCAATGGCGATGGCATTTCCGGGCGTCCCAATATCGTTTGGTCGCGCGAATTTGAGCGCCCGATGCTGGGCCGGTTTGGCCTGAAGGCCGGGGCGCCTACGATCAAACATCAATCCGCCGCCGCATTTGACGGCGATATCGGCATTTCCAACCCGCTTTTCCCGAATGCGTGGGGCGAATGTACCCCGGCGCAGCAAAACTGCATCGACGCGCCGCATGGTGACGACGATGAGCGCGGCTATGAAGTTGACCAGAAGAGCCTTGATTTCGTGGCCTTCTACAGCCGCAACCTCGCGGTGCCCGCGCGCCGTGATGTGGATGATCCACAAGTGCTGCACGGCAAGCGGGTGTTTTATGAAACCGGCTGCATTTCCTGCCATGTCCCGGCTTTTGTGACTCACCGGCTGAAAGATCGCCCGGCGCAGAGCTTTCAGCTTATCTGGCCTTATAGCGACATGCTGCTGCACGATATGGGCGAAGGGCTTGCCGATCATCGCCCCGAAGCAGGCGCAACCGGCACCGAATGGCGCACGGCGCCGCTTTGGGGCATTGGCCTGACCAAACAGGTCTCAAACCACACATATTTCCTGCATGACGGACGGGCGCGTTCGCTTCTTGAAGCGATCCTTTGGCATGGCGGTGAAGCAGATGCCGCGAAAGACAAGATCGTGAACATGTCCAAGGACGACCGCGCCGCGTTGATACGATTCCTTGAAAGCCTCTGACTGAAAGCCCCTGCCCCATGCGTTTTATCTTCATTCTTCTTGCCCTTCTCTGGACGCTCCCGGTGTTTGCCGCCGATCTTGGTGCGATCAACAAGGCGGTGGTCGATCAACATATCCTGCCCGGCTTTGCCAGACTGGCAGAGCGGGCAGACGCGCTTAACGCCGCTGCCAAGGCAGAGTGTGCCCCCGCATCAGAGCCGCTGCGCGCGGCCTATAACGCGGCTTTTGATGCTTGGCTTGGCGTATCACATCTGCGGTTCGGCCCGACAGAGACAGGCGACCGTGGTTTTGCGCTGGCATTCTGGCCCGATCCCAAGGGGTTTACCTCGAAAACCTTGCGCGGATTGATCATGGCCGAGGATCCGGCGGTCAATGATCCGGCGAAATTCGCCCATGTTTCAATTGCAGGGCGCGGTTTTTACGCGCTGGAGTTCCTGCTTTACGATGACGCAATCCGTGCCACCGGAACGCCGGAGTATCGCTGCAAGCTGACCCGTGCGGTGGCGGCCGATATTGACAGCGTTGCGCATGCCATCCTCACCGATTGGCAGGAAAGCTATGCCGATGTTCTGCTGTCCCCCGGTGAGGGGACGCGGTATCGCAGCCGCGAAGAGGCGGCGCAGGAATTGTTCAAGGCGCTGACCGCCGGGCTGCAATTTACCGCCGATACGCGGTTGGGCCGCCCGTTGGGAAGCTTTGACAGGCCGCGCCCCAAACGCGCCGAGGCGTGGCGCTCTGGGCGGTCGCTTCATAACGTGGTGCAGGCCCTTGAGGCGCTGCAATCATTGGCGGTCCTGTTGAGCGGTGAGCACGAAGACCTAGCCCGGAAATTCAAAACCGGGTTCGCGGAAACCTTTGATCTCACCGCCAAATTGGATGATCCGGTGTTCGCCGGGGTTGCTGATCCTTCCGGACGGCTGCGCGTGGAAATCCTTCAGCAAAGCATCGAGCGCATCCGGGCCCTTCTGGCAACCGATCTGGGGCCGACGCTGGGGGTTGCCGCCGGATTCAACGCATTGGACGGAGATTAACCGCGATGACCACACGCCGCACGTTTCTTGCCGGGCTGACCGCCTCTGGCCTCTTGCCGCGCGCTGGTTGGGCCGATGCGGGTGCGCCTGAGTTTCTTTCCGCCGCGCGCTTTCCAGATGGCTCCTACCGGCTTGCCGGGTTGAAGGCCGATGGGGCCATTGCCTTCACCGTGCCATTGCCCGCGCGGGGCCATTGTGCCGCTGCTCATCCGATGCACCCCGTTGCCGTGGGCTTTGCCCGCCGCCCCGGTGCCTTTGCTGTGGTGCTGGATTGCGTCAGTGGCCAAATGCTCAAGCGGCTCGACACGCCGAAGGGGCGGCATTTCTATGGCCACGGCGCATATTCGGCGGATGGCGCCACACTGTTCACCACCGAGAATGATTTTGAGGCCGGGCAAGGCGTTGTCGGCGTTTGGGACGTGCGCAGCGGGTACAAGCGCATTGGCGAGTTTCGATCACAAGGCGTTGGCCCGCATGACATTCACCTGATGCCCGATGGTGAGACGCTGGTGATTGCCAATGGCGGGATCGAGACCCACCCCGATGCAGGCCGCGCCAAGCTTAATATTCCGACGATGAAGCCCAACCTTGCTTATCTCGCGCTTGATGGCGCGCTGAAAGAGAAGGTCGAGCTTGCGCCTGAATTGCACAAAAGTTCCATCCGCCATCTGGCGCTGCGGCAGGATGGGTTGGTCGCCTTTGCAATGCAATGGCAAGGCGATGTTGGCGATGCAGTGCCGCTTCTGGGGGTACATCGGAGAGGCGAAACACCGCTGCTGCTCAAGGCACCAGAGGATGAGCACCGCAACATGCACGGCTATGCCGGGAGCGTGGCAATCTCGCGCGATGGGCGTGACGTGGCAATCAGTTCACCACGCGGCAACAGGGTGCAGGTGTTCGATCTGGAACAGGCGCGGTTTGCCGCCCGTTTCGAGATTGAAGACGTTTGCGGGCTGGCACCTCTAAAGGCTGGTTTCTTCTTTACCTCGGGACTTGGCGTGGCCGGACTTGAGACCGGGGCGGACATTGACACTCTGGCTCACACCACCTGCCAATGGGACAATCACATAATCCCGATTTCCCCGCCAGACCGCGCCTGAGTGCGTCTGCGCGCTATTCTCGAACAGGGAAATAGCCCTGCACGCCCCGCCGCCCCGCGCGAACGGGTAGCCGCGCTTCATGCTATTTGGTCAGGCACCGCCCACGAACCGAAGGGTTTGCCATTGGTAATCCGAGCCTGTTCCGGGGCACGCCAACGGCGCGGCAGATCAGTTATCCTTGCCGCCCACCTTGCCAAGGTTGCCGGGGTCAAACACGTTTCCAAACGCACCGGAGTTGTTGTCGCTCTCTGGATCGTTGCCCGGCTCTGTGGCGGGTTCGTTTTTCTTTCCCCCAACATCATCAAGATTGCCCGGATCAAACACGTTGCCGAAGGCACCGGAATTGTTGGCGCCGCCTGAATCACTGCCCTGATCGGACGGGGCCGCATTGTCATCGGCCCCCACCTTGCCCAGACTGTCCTGACCGAACACGTTGCCAAATGCACCGGAGTTATTGGCCGGTTTCGTGGCCTTGTCTTCGGCGTCTTCGGCCGTCTTCTTGGCCGCGGCTGCGGCTGCGGCACGTTCGGCCATCCGCTCTTGCAGTTCCTTGATCCGGAGCTCTGTGCGTTCTTTCTTGACCTTCAGCACCATCGCTTTGCATTGCGCAGGCGAATAGCTCTGCGCGGTGACGAACCCGGCGATCACCACAAAGCTGAGCAACACGATCCCCAGCGCCGCAATATTACCGCGCAGCGCCACCGGCAGGATCGAGCGGCGTGCGCGCACGAATTCCGCACCAAGGCCCGGCCCCCTGTTGAAGCGGGCACGGCGTAAGGCTTCGGCGGCCAGCCCGCCAAACACGGTCAGCACCACAATGATGAATGCCAGCGCTGAGATCGACGGGTTGATACCATACCGCACCATCTGCGCCAGTTCGATCGTCAGTGTCGGGAACTGGCCAAAGAGAAAGGTGGTGGTGTTGTAATTTTCAAAGCTTGCGAGAAACGCCAGCACCGCCGCCGATGCGATGGCAGGGCGCAAAAATGGCAGCAGCACCTTGCGGAACGCCTGCATGTGTGTGGCCCCGAGATCAAGCGCGGCCTCGGTTTGCAGCGGGTCGAACCGTTGCAGACGGGCCACGAAGACCAGCATCGTGTAGGACGAAATAAACGCCGCCTGGCCGATCACCGTCAGGAAGATGCCGTTGTGAAAAAGCCCCTCGGTGCTTGCCCCGAGCAGGCGGCTGAGGCGGTCCCAGAACACCAGCGTCGAAATGCCCAGCACCACGCCGGGGATGAGGATCGGCGCGATGATGATGGTGTAATAAATCCCGCGCAACTTGGCAGTGATCTGGCTTAGGATCAGCGCAGCAGCAAGGCCGATCGAGACCGAAAGTATCACCGTGCCAAACCCGATGATGAAACTGTTGCGGATCGATTCCAGAATACGTTCATCCCGAAACAGCACACCGAACCATTCAAAGGTGAAACATGCCCAGGGTGAGACAGAAGGGAATTGCGCGGAATTGAAGGCGGTGAGGCTCATCACCACCAGCGGGCCAAGCAGGTAACCGAAGAAGATCAGCAGGTAGAGCCCGAGCGCAAGGCGCCCGACGAGCGGGTTACGCTTCATTTACCGATGTCCCCCATGTTGACCTTGAAGATCCGCATGAACACCAGCACGATTGTTATCGAGGCGATCAGCAGCACGATGGCATAGGCCGAACCTTGCTGCCAGTTGAGCGAGTCGTTGAACCACTGATAAACCAGCTGTGTGAACCACAGGCTTGACGGGCCACCAAGGATTTGCGGCGCGGCCAGTGCCCCGGCGGTCAGCATGAACACCATCGTCATGCCCGAGGAAATCCCCGGCTTGGCATGGGGAATGACGATGCGGCGATGAATACGTATCCAGCTTGCCCCCATGTCGCGCGCCGCCTCGATCTGGTTGCGATCAAGGCTTTCGATCACGTTATACATCGGGAACAGCATCAGGAGGATGTAGGCATAACCCAGCCCGGCATAGAGGGCGACATCGGCGCGGATGAAATCGAACGGCTGATCGGTCACGCCGACCCACATCAGCACCGAGTTGAGCAATCCGCTGTCGCCAAAAATGATCCGCAGCGCAAATGCGCGCAGGATCTCGTTGATCCAGTAAGGGATGATCAGCAGCACGACCAGCAACCGCATGAACCCGCTGCCCCGGCTTTGACCAATATAATAGGCCAGCGGGTAACACAGGATCAGGTCAAACACCGTCACCACCATGGCGGCCAGGATGGTGCGCACGAAAACCTGCAGGTCAACCACGTTGTAACCCGCCCCCGACCCTTGGGCGCCGAAAATCAGGTGCCGGTAATTGTCGAGATTGTAAACATCTTGCGGCCCGCCCTGCTGCGCCGGCGGCAGGTTATAGCGGAACGAATAATCCAGCATCGAAAGCTGTGGCAGAATGATCAGAACGATAATCCAGAACAGCACCAACCCGAGCATTATGGAGCCGAGCAGCTTGCCGTTATTGCGAAAGTAGGTTGCCATGAAGCGCGGTTTGTTGCTCATCCCCGCCTCACTCGCTTGCCAATTCGCCCACAGGCATCGCCATGGCGAGCGCCGGGTTATAGCCTAAGCTGATCTCGTGACCCGGTCGTGTGCCACGATCCTGCCCGGTGTTGGGCATCGACAGTCTGATCTCCTGCCCGCCCGGCCCTTCGAGCGCGAGATGGTAAGCCGCGCCCTCAAACTCTTCCACAGTCACCCGCGCCTTCAGGCTTGGTCCGGTCTCAGGTGCTAGTGTGAAATTCTCGGGCCGGATGAACATCATCGCCTCATCCCCCGGTTTGAGGCCGCCTGCGGCGGTGGGCGATACCCTCGCAGGTAATGCACCAAACCCTATCGTCTCAATCAGCGCCTCATCGCCTTTAACGCCTTTTACCTTGCCGCGGAGCATGTTGTTTTCGCCAACGAAAGACGCGGCGAAGGCGGTGGCCGGGCAATCATAAACATCACGGCCAGTGCCGATCTGCTCGATCACACCTGCGCGCATGACGGCAACCTGATCCGACATCGTCAGCGCCTCGCCCTGATCGTGGGTGATATAGATGAAGGTAATTCCGACGTTCTGCTGAATCTGCCGCAATTCCGAGCGCATGTGCTGACGCAGCTTCAGATCGAGCGCGGAAAGCGGCTCATCAAGCAAGAGCACATCCGGCTGCGCACAAAGGGCGCGCGCGATGGCGACCCGCTGTTTCTGCCCGCCGGAAAGCTCAGCTGGCAGCTTGTCGCCCTGTTCCGGCAGCGCAATCATGTCCAGCAACTCATCGGCCCGCTTGCGCCGCTCCGCCGCCGAGGCACCCTGCACCTCCATTGAAAAGGTAATGTTCTCCCAAACCTTCATCAGCGGAAACAGCGCGAGGTTCTGGAAGATAAGCGCCGTCGGACGCTTGTTCGGCCCGATCCCGGCCATATCCTTGCCGCCGATCAACACCTTGCCTTCGCTGGGGTCGAGAAAGCCGGAAATTGACCGCAGAATAGTTGTCTTGCCGCAGCCCGAAGGGCCAAGGAATGAGAAGAAATGCCCACCTTCAATGGCTACATTCGCGTCCCGTACGGCGACGAACTCGCCAAACCGAATCCACAGGTTCTGCAGGTCCACGCCTACGCCTGATGCCATCTTGACCCCCTGTTGCCCGACCTCTTGCGGCCCGGTCTTGTTTGTTTTGCCTTGGTCGTTTGACATGGCCGGGCCTTACCCGGCCATGTCCGATTTTGCATGCGCGGTCAGGCGCTGATGAACTTGTTGACGAACTCGGTGCGCACGTCGGCATACCATGGTGGTTCGGCCGGCCATGGGTTGAGGTTGGCAAGCGCATCGCCGGGATAGGCTTCGGCAAAGTTCTTCTTGTAAGCCGCACCCGCCAGCTTGTCAGCGCCCAGCACCGGCGAGTTATAGCCGTGCTTGTCGATTGCCGGGCCGGCATAATCGGGCTGATAGGCAAATTTGATCAACTCGTAAGCCTGATCAATATTCACCGCACCCTTCGGCATCGCCAACCCATCGACCCACGCCATCGAGCCTTCTTTCGGGGCCTGATAGGTCACCGGCTCACCTGCGGTTTTCAGCGCCAGTGGCGGGCCATCCCATGTCTGACCAACGATCACACCCTGATTAAGCAGGCCGTTCTTCTGGGTGTCGGCATCGTTCCAGATCAGCTTCAGGTTCGCCTTACGCGCGATGCACCAATCCGTCACCTTGCCCCAGACTTTGCGGAAGGTGTCCTCGTCCTTGTAAGCCGCCCAGATCGAGCCCGGCTCCATTTCGCCCACACGCTCCATGTAAAGGCCAGCCCCCAGCATACCCGAATGGGCGCGCATCATGGTTTTGCCGGCATTTGCCTCGTCCCATACGTCACCGTATGATGGCACGCCATCCGCCGGTGCCCACAAATCAGTCCGCCAGGCCATGCCTTCGGTGCCCCAGATATGCGGAATCCAGGTCGAGCCTTTGCCGAAGTCCCAGCCATCCGGACCGATCTTCAGCATTGCCGGGTTCACTTTGTCGCCCGGAATGCGGCTCATGTCGAATGGTTGCAGCAGGTCAAGCGGCCCCCATTGCAGGTTGCGGTTGTTGGTCGGGCTGACAAGATCGGCGCCGGACCCGTTCGAGGCTTTCATCTTGTTGATGATTTCCTCGTTCGATCCGATCCCGGTATAGTTGACCTTGATCCCGGTCTGCTTGGTGAAGTTGGCCAGCATGTCCTCGGGCCAGTAATCCGACCAGTCAAGCAGATCAATCTCGCCGGAAGAGGCAAAAGCCTCGTTCACCAACGCGGGCGTTGCCAACGTGGCCGCCCCCAGCGTGGTGCCGGTCTTCAGAAAACTCCGCCGGTTGAGGCCCGTTTTCGGGCCATTAGAATTATCAGACATTATGTCGCTCCCTGTCTTTCGAGTGTTCGGACGGAAAAGCCGCCCGAGTGCCCAGGTGCGAGAGACGACCATACGGCAATCCCACACTCCCGAGTGGTCTTGTGGCGACAGCTTTTTCAGAAACGCGGATTTTCGCAAGAAAAAACCCGGTCTAACGGAAATATTTCATCATTTTAGCCAATTTACCGGGCAATTTTTCAATTTGGCCGCTTGATCAAATGCACAACCCGCGTCATGTGCACCCCTTCCCACAGCAATGAGTCGCCGCTTCACACGGCGGGTTGCGCCGCCTCCAGCGCCGCCGCGATCCAGGCGCCAATCGCCGCGCGCTCGGGCGGCAACTTCTCGGCCAGCCCACCTGCAAATGCCTCGAACGCCGCTTCGTTTTGCCTGTTCAGCCCTACGATCACCGGCACATCACGGGCAATCGCTTCGGCGATTACAGGGCGCAAGCCACGGCCTTCGGCTTCGCTCTTGCCAAACTTGTTGATGATCATGAGTTGCGCGCCTGCATCGAGTGCCGTCGCAACATGCCCCGCCGCCGCTGCCAGCGCCTGAGTGTCGAGCCTGCACCCTCTGGAGCCACGCCCGAGGGATTGCGAAATGCGAATGTCGGGCCCGTCCGGCAACAAACGCACGTCCATGTTACATGGCCGGTCATCGCCGCATTCAGTGTTGATCTGCACGAGGCCACAGGTCTTGATCCCGCCCGCGCAAGCATCTTCCGCGACCCCTTGCAGCAGAAGATCGGTGTCGCCACGTTGGCTGGCCTTGGTATAGGCGATCTTCATCGCTTTCGCCTCACAGACTGGTTTCACGCGCCACAGCAAGAAGACAAAACGTTTTGAATTGAAGCTGCTAAGCGACTTGAATCAAAAATACTTTAAGGCCTGCCCCCATTGATGCCAAGCCCGCAACAGTCGGGCGAGGAAAGGCTTGGCTACTCCGTGCCACCATGCCACCATAGCGCGACCCAGCGCCAGCGCATTGTTTCGAAAGCCCGCCCATGCCCAAGCCTTCACCGATCACCCCGGTCATTCTTTGCGGCGGCTCCGGCACGCGGTTGTGGCCACTTTCACGGCAAAGTTACCCCAAGCAATTCGCCCGGTTGATCTCTGACCAATCGCTGTTTCAGGCCTCGGCCCAGCGCAGCACCGGCGCAGGGTTCGCGCCGCCGATGATTGTGACAGGCGATGCCTTCCGCTTTATCGTGACCGAGCAACTTGCACAGGTCCGGATCAGCCCCGGAGCCATCGTGATCGAACCTGAGGGCCGCAATACCGCCCCCGCAGCACTTGCCGCAGCCCTGATCCTTGCCGCGCAAGACCCGGACGCAGTTTTGCTTATCGCGCCGTCGGACCATGTGATAGGCGATGATGCCGCTTTCCGCGCCGCTATTGCCGCCGCCGCCCCGGCCGCCCATACGGGCACGTTTGTTACTTTTGGCATCCACCCGACAGCACCGGAAACCGGGTATGGCTATCTGGAACTTGCCGCCGGGAGCGACCCTGCCTGCGCTCTGCCGCAGCCGCTCGCGCGCTTCATCGAAAAGCCCGACAAGGCCACCGCAATACAGATGCTCAAAGACGGCGGGCATCTGTGGAACGCGGGAATATTTCTTGCCTCTGCCCGCGCATTGATCGCCGCATTCAGCGAATTTGCGCCAGATGTTTACGCCGCCGTTTGCGCAGCCGTAGCCACCGCAACAAGCGATCTCGGGTTTACCCGGCTTGATGCTGGCCCATGGGCCGATGCACCCGACATTTCGATCGACTATGCGATCATGGAGAAAGCTCCGAACCTTGCCGTCATGCCATATAATAGCGGCTGGTCCGATCTTGGCGGTTGGAACGCTGTTTTGCAGCAAACCAACCCGGATGAGGCTGGCAATGTCTGCTCGGAACAGGCATTGGCGATTGACTGCACCGGCACGTTGCTGCGCTCGGAAAGCGACGGTGTTGAGCTGGTGGGTATCGGGCTGGAAGATATTGTCGCAGTGGCGATGAGCGACGCAGTGCTTGTTGCCAAACGCACGGAAACACAGCGCGTGAAAGAAGCGGTCGCCGCCCTCAAGGCGCGCGGGGCGACACAGGCCACCCAACATCCGCGCGATCACCGGCCATGGGGTTGGTTTGAAAGTCTCGTTATCGGGGATCGGTTTCAGGTCAAGCGCATCGTCGTTCACCCCGGCGCGGCGCTTTCGTTGCAAAGCCATGTGCACCGCGCCGAGCATTGGATCGTGGTGCAGGGCACAGCGAAAGTCACAGTTGACGAGGCAGAGCATTTGGTTTCGGAAAATCAGTCTGTCTATGTTCCACTGGGCGCGAAACATCGGCTGGAAAACCCCGGAAAAATGCCGATGGTGCTGATTGAAGTGCAAACCGGCAGCTATCTGGGCGAGGATGACATCACCCGCTATGAGGACGTATACGCGCGCCAGTGAACAGGCTTAGTAGATGCGCCCGCCCACCTGCGCATAGCGCCGCGGCATCAACCCTGACTGGAACCAAGTGATCAGCGATGCGATAGAAAACACCGGCAGGCCGGTCGCCGCGCGAATATCAGCCGCATAAGGAATCATGTTGGTGCATTCCAGCACGATGGCGCCCAGATCGGGATGCCCCGCTTGCAAGGCTTTGGCCGCCTCCACATTGTCGTCGCGCGCCGCTTCCACATCAAGGTGCAATTCATCGCCAAGGATCACGCGGGTAAACTCCCGCCCGCCTTCGGTGCTGCCGATGGGCGTACCCTCGGGCACCCGCGCGCAGGTCAAATGGCGCTCTGTCAGGGTGCTGGCCGAGATCGTCAGGATACCCGCGCGCCGCCCCTTTGGAAGCACCCGGTTGACCTGTTCCACCTGCATCAGCGAAGAGGTCATCACAGGGACGCTCACCGCCGCCGCCAATTCATCCTGCATCAGCGCAAGGAAGCCGCAATTGGTGGTAATTCCGTCCACGCCGTCCGCCTCCAACGTTTGCGCCGCCTCGATGAACCGCCCCAACAGCCCGTCCGCGCCGTGCCGCACCACGCGGTCGGGCGAGGCATCGCGCACCACCCGGTATTGCACCGGGAAATCCCACGTCTCAGCGTTGCCCATATCGCCGGGAATGCGCGGGAACCGTGCCTCAAGCATCAAAATGCCAACTGCGGCCCCGTAAACCGGCTTTCCGCCCGTGACCTTCATACTTCGCCCCTTCCAGAATCCGGTCTTGCAAGACCGTGCCACCGTCGACGTAAATGCTGGCGATCCCTTGCCGAACCGACTCCAATATCTGATCCATGCGCTTGCCGATATGTTCACCCATCAAACCCGCCGCTCGGGCGCCCTCGCGCGCCTCAAGGGCCGTCATGATAGCAATATGCTGCGCCTTTGATGGCCGTATCCTGTCGCTCATCTCGATCCAGCGGATAAAGCGAATACGTTCATTAAGCAGCCGCAACTGCGCGACCAGTTCGACATTCCCGGCCAATTCCGCAATGCCGACATGGAACGCCTCATCATGCGCGCAAGCCTGCGCCACGGTCAGCCCTTCGGTCTCAAGTCCCTCGGCATAAAGCCGCGCCTTAAGCGCCGCAATCCCGGCGGTTTCCGCCCGTTCACAAGCCATCCGCACCGCCGCCATTTCCAGCACCCGGCGTAACTCGAAGAGGTCGTAAATCTCCCGCGCTTCCAGCCCCCGGCAGTAAAATCCCTGACCGGGGCGAAATTCGAAAAACCGCTCCGACACCAGCCGGTTCAGCGCCTCCCGCAACGGTGTTCGGCTGACCCCGAATTCCCGTGCCAGCGCACCTTCATTGATCCGGTCACCCGGCTTCAGTGCGAAAGACACTGCTTTTGCCTTCAGCCATTGGAAAATGTCATCTACCCGCCCATCGCTCATCGCGGCCCTTTCCGTGCTTTCTGCTTTCCTTGCATGGTCCGCGCTTGAAATCAATATGCAAACCTGTATACAGGCCAATATACCGATGCAACGGAGGCCCCCATGCTAGACACCCAACACAATCAGATGACCGGCGCGGAAGCTCTCGTAAAGATGTTGGAAGCTTATGGCGTGAAACACATTTTCGGCCTTTGCGGTGATACCACGCTGCCGTTTTACGATGCGCTTGAACGGATGGACCACGGCATTACCCATTTTCTGACCCGTGACGAACGTCACGCCGCCTACATGGCCGATGGTTACGCCCGCGTGACCGGGCGGCCCGGCGTGTGTGAAGGCCCGTCCGGCGGCGGAGCAACCTACATTTTGCCCGGTGTTGTGGAAGCCAGCGAAAGCTCCATCCCGATCCTTGCGATCACCTCCGATGTGGCCACCACCAGCCGCGGCAAGTACCCGCTGACAGAGCTTGATCAGGAGGCGCTGTTTCGTCCGGTCTCGAAATGGAACGGCTCGCTTGACGATGCCGCACAACTTCCCGCGATGCTGCGCCGCGCCTTTGCCGAGATGACCACCGGCACACCCGGTTCGGTGCATCTGGCGCTGCCGTTCGACACCCAGAAGGCCAAGGTGGGCGCGGCCGAAATTCATGCTGATCCGGCGCATCAATGCTATCCCTCTGAACGGCAAGCGCCCGATGCCGCCGCCATCGAAGCGGCCGCCGACCTGCTTGCAAATGCCAAAAACGCCATTGCCATCTGTGGCGGCGGCCCGGTTATTTCCGGTGCCGAAGATGCGCTTGCCCGTGTCGCCCGCGCAGTTGAGATGCCAGTGGCCACCACGGTCTCCGGCCAAGGGGCGATTGCCGAAACCGACCCGCTGGCACTGGGTGTGGTCGGCTCGAATGGTGGTATCCCTGCCACCCGCGCCGAGGTCGATGCCGCCGATCTGGTGCTGTTCATTGGATGCCGCGCCGGGTCGGTGACGACGGAACGCTGGCGCTCTCCCGCCAAGGACACAACAATCATCCATATTGACAACGACCCATTGGTGCCCGGCACCAACTACGAAACCGCTGTTTCCATCGTCGCCGATGCGCGCCTCGCACTTGAAGCCCTGGCCACCGCGCTGGAGGCGCGCCAATGCAATGCACAAAACGGCACCGCCCGCTGTGCCGCCGCGTGGGCTGCCAAATCGGCCGCCTTCGCGCCGCTTGCCGCCTCTACCGAGCGGCCTATCCGCCCGGAAGCGGTCATTTCGGCGCTGCAAGATGTGCTTGAGGATGATGCCACTATCGTCGCAGACCCCGGCACCCCCTGCCCCTACTTTTCCGGCCACTATCGCTGGCCACGCGCCGGGCGGCATTTCATCACCAACCGTGCCCATGGTGCTTTGGGCTATTCCATCGGCGCGGCGATGGGCGCGCATATCGGGCGCCCGGACGTGAAGACCGTGGCGGCGATGGGGGACGGTTCCTTTGGCTTTGCCTGTGGTGAGTTCGAAACCATGGTGCGCTACAACATGCCGATTACCTGCATCGTGTTTTCCAATGCCACCTATAGCTGGATCAAGGCGGGGCAGAAAACCGGCTTTGACGGGCGCTATTACAACGTCGATTTCAACCGCACCGACCACGCCGCCGTGGCCTCGGCCTTTGGTGTGAAAAGCTGGACCGTGACCGACCCTGCCGAGCTGCGCTCGGTTCTGGCAGAAGCGGTCGCCCATGACGGCCCAAGCCTTGTTGATATTCACACCCAACCGCTAAATGACGCGGCGGCACCGGTCTCCGAGTGGATTGCGTAACGGTTTTCCGGCGCGGGAAACGGGGCGGATCAATCATACCAATGCACCATTGGCAAACCTGCAACCGGTGCGCGAAAACAGGGGATCGAGGTGCCGCGTAAGCTGCCGATATAGACAGTTTGCAAGTCCGGGCTGCCAAAGGTGACGCTGGCCATCCAGGGCGCAATCGTACCGCCGCATGCGAGTTGCAGGTTCGGTGTGACGCGGTCTTGCTCAAACGCGGCAATCAGCGATTTTCCGGCGTCCGAGCCTTTGTCATCATCCAGCAGGATGCGCAAATCCCCCTCGGGCGTGATGGCAAAGATGTGATCCGTCATGATGTGAGTGCCCCAGAGGTTACCAAAGGCATCGAACGCGATGCCGTCGATGAAAGCGCCGTGGCTTTGCGGCCCAAAGGTTTCGCGATCGCTCAGAGACCCGTCCGGCTGAACTCGCAGGCGAGTGATGCGCATTCCCGTTGTTTCGACGACATAGAGCCATTCCTCTGCGGCATCGAGCCGGATTTCGTTGGTGAAGGCAAAGCCATCCGCGACGATCCGAAGCCCGTTTTCATCAGCAAGCGCAACATATCCATCCGCCAGATTGGGCGAAGTCGCTTCCATCCAATTGGGGATCATGGTGGAGACGGTCAGCCAGATACGGTCCTTGCTGTCGCGCAACACGAAATTGACCTTGCCGATGGGCCGTCCGTCGATCTGGTCGTGCAGAACCTCGCTTTCGCCCGTGCGCGTCATCAGTTCCAGCCGGTCGGTGCCGAAATTCGAGATCAGGAAATCACCGTTGCGCGCGAATGCCAGCCCGTTGGGCAATGTTCCTTCGGTAAAGCGGCGCGCATCGTCCCCGGCGCTGGAGAATTCCGTCTGGGTCTGCTGCGCGATCAAGGACTGGCTACCGTCGGGGCGGATATGCATGACCCCGCCGCGCGCATCGGCGGACCAGAGCGATCCGTCGCGCTCTGCCAGGATACATTCGGGGCGTTGTAAGTCCTGCCCAACGTAGACCAAGGTTTCGGGGTCAATCTGAAAACCATCTATCGGATTTTTGGGCATCATGGCCTCGCGAGTCAGGGTTGAATTTCGAACCGGGTAGAAACCCGGCTGCCCTCATAATAGGTCTTGTCGTAGCTCGGACGCTGTTTGACCGCTGCCCACCAGCGTTGGACGTTCGGCGCGCCCTCCCACAGATGTTGCAGGCCGATGTCCTCCATTCGGTCGATGGTGGGAATAACACAAACATCCGGCAGCATGATGGTGTCGCCGCACAGCCATTCGTTCTCGGCCAAAGCCTTGTCCATCCGGGCGATGGTCATCGACAGGCGCTCAATGGAATCGTCGTATTTTTCCGCGTTGAACCCTTCGCGCCCCATTTCGCGATACATGCCCTTGCGCAAAGGGCGCGCGTTGGCCTGTGCGGTGAGGTCCGCGTCGGTCTTGTCTTGCCACATCTGGACGAAAACCTTGTTGAACGATGGCACCCGGATCGCGGTTGTCGGCACCTCCTCGAGAAAGCGCATCCAAGCGCGCATTCTCGCACGCCCCATCGCGTCGGTGGGCGACATTCGCAGCTCGGGGAAAACCTCATCCAGATATTCGACGATAACCGAGCTGTCGATCACCGGCGTGCCATCATGCAGAAGTGTGGGCACGACCCCATTGGGGTTGAGCGCCAGATACTCCGGCGTCAGATGATCGCCTTGCCAAAAGTGAATTTCTGTAACCTCGAAAGACAGATCCTTTTCCCAAAGGCACAGACGCACCTTTTGCGAGCAGGTCGAATAGGGGCTGTGATAAAGATGTAGCACGTGGCGGTCCTTTCTCAGAATGCGACCCGATCACCGCCCTTGAGTGCGAGCATCTCGCGCGCCTCCGTCGGGGTCGCGATCTCCATGCCGCGCGCTTCCAGCATGGCGCGGATTTTCTTCACTTGCTGGGCGTTGGACGTGGCCAGTTCGCCATGTGCGATGAACAGCGAATCCTCCAGCCCGACACGAACGTTGCCGCCCATTTCGGCGGCAATCGGGGCCAGCTTCATCTGCGCGTTGCCCGCACCAAGGACGGACCATTGATAGGCATCGCCAAACAGCCGGTCGGCGGTTTGTTTCATGAATAGAAGGTTCTCGATTTCGGCACCGATACCGCCAAGGATACCCATGACAAACTGAATGAACAGCGGCGCTTTGAACATGCCCTGATCGAGGCAGAATTTCAGGTTGTAGAGGTGGCCAACATCGTAGCACTCATGTTCAAACTTGACCTGATGTTCCTGTCCCAACATGTTCGCGACCTTTGCGATGTCGGCGAATGAGTTGCGGAAAATATAGCTATCGGAGTTGCGGATATGGTCTTCTTCCCAGTCGAATTTGAAGCTGTCAAAACGGTCGGCCAGTTTGTGAAAGGAAAAGTTGATCGAGCCCATGTTCATCGAGCACATCTCGGCAGAGGCGTGGCGCGCGGGCGCGATGCGGTCTTCGATGCTGGTCATCATCGAGCCACCGGTCGAGATGTTGATCACGGCATCCGTGCCCTGCTTGATGCGCGGCAGGAAGGCCATGAAATCATCGGGGTCGATGGAAATGGAGCCGTTTTCAGGATTGCGCGCGTGCAGGTGCACGATGGCGGCCCCGGCCTCGGCGGCGTCGATGGCCTGTGTCGCGATGTCGTCCGCCGTGTAGGGCAGCGCGTCGGACATGGTCGGCGTGTGAATTGCACCGGTCACGGCGCAGGTGATGATGACTTTGCGAGGGGCCATGATTTTTCCTAATCGTTGAGGATGGCAACGGCGCGGGTGAACCCGGCGGACCCGTTCTTGAGCTTGATGGGAAAGCAACTGATGGTGAACCCGGTGGCGGGCAGTGCTTCGAGGTTCGAGAGTTTTTCGATGTGGCAATAACCGATGTCGATAGAGGCGCGGTGGCCTTCCCAGATGATCGACGGGTCGTGGTCCTTGGCCCAGCGTTGTGCGGTGATCGAAAACGGCGCATCCCACGACCAGGCATCGGTGCCGGTCACGCGCACGCCGCGCTCAAGCAACCACAGCGTCGCGTCGCGCCCCATGCCGCAACCGCTGTCGAGGTAATCGGCCTGCCCGTATTTCGCGCCCGCAGAGGTGTTGACCACGACGATATCCAACGGTTGCAGGCCATGGCCGATCCGCTTCAGTTCCGCTTCGACTTCGGCGGGGGTGACGACATGGCCATCGGGCAGGTGCCGGAAGTCCAGCTTGACCCCCGGATTCTGGCACCACTCCAGCGGCACCTCGTCGATGGTGATCGCGCGTTCGCCGCCGTTCATCGTCGAGTGATGGTGATAGGGCGCGTCCAGGTGGGTGCCATTGTGGCTGCTAAGCCGGAGCGTTTCCACCGCCCAGCCATCGCCGCCGGGCAGGTCGTCAGGCTTGAGACCGGGAAAGAAGCTCTGGATCTGCGCGACCGTCTGGCTGTGATCGAAATAGTCTATCTCGGGGAGCATGATCGGCGGGTCCGAGGGAATTCCGGCTTCCAAAGCCACTGAAATGTCGATGAATTTACGGTTTTGGGGCATCATAAAAGTCCTGTCGCAAGGATGGGAAAGAAAAGCAGCAATATGACCAGCAACATCATCATCAACGCAAAAGGAAATGCGCCGCGAAAGATGTCGACCAGCGTGATACTGTCGTCGTCAAGCGTGGCTTTGATCACATAGACCGATATGCCGAACGGGGGGTCAGCAAGCCGATTTCAACTGCGACGATGGTGACAATACCGAACCACACCAGATCAATCTGCATCGGAGTGACGACCGGCGCCATGATCGGCACCATGATCAGCAGGATTGACGAACTATCAAGGATCATCCCCATGCAGATCAGCACGCCGACATAGATCAGCATCAAGCCCCAATAGCCAAGATTGCCGTTTGACGTCAGATCCGCCAAGCCGGAGGGAACCCCGGAAAAAGCGAGCATCCGCGAATACATCTGCGCCGCGACGATCAAAAGGCAGATCGTCGCCGTCACCAATCCGGTATCAATCAGGATTTGCAACAGCTTGCGCAGGTTCAGACGGCGGCGGATTACGCCAAAGGCAAGCGCGAAAATTGCCCCGATGGCGCCGGCTTCGACCGGGGTAAAGACCCCGGCATAGATGCCGCCCAGAACGATGACGATCAGCGCGACGATGGGCAGCCCTTTGCGCACCAGCGTGCCAAGCGCGACATCCTGATCGTCGTCATAGACGACATTGCCCAGTTTGTGGGGCGTGAAATAGGCCGCCGCAAGGATCCCGCCGCCAAACAGCACCGAGAGCAACACCCCCGGAATGACCCCCGCGATAAACATGTCACCCACCGATTGTTCGGTCAGGATCGCATAGAGGATCAACAGCAGGCTGGGTGGGATCAGCATCCCGAGAACCGAACTGCCCGCGACCACGCCGGTGGCGAAACGGGGCGAATAGCCGTGGCGGATCATCTCGGGCACGGCTATTTTGGTGAATACAGCGGCTGAGGCGATGGAAATGCCGGTGATGGCGGCAAAGATCGCGTTGGCGGCGACGGTGCCGATGCCCAGACCGCCCTTGATCCGACGAAATGCCGAATTGGCCACCGAATAGGCATCCTGCCCCATACCAGTCTCGCCCACGATGAACCCCATCAGAACGAACAGCGGCACGATCCCGAAGAAATAACTGGCGATGGCGTCGTTTGCAGCCAGCGCCATCAGCTTGATCGCCAGACCACTACTGCCCTTGATCGCCCAGACCCCGCCGAAGGATGTGACCATCAGCGCCACGGGGATATAGAGCCCGGCAAGGACCAACACGATCATTATGCCAAGCGAGAAAAGCCCGATGTCAAACGGTGTCATGTCGCGCGGCCTTCCACCGTTGCGCAATCCGCAGCGCGAAATTGACAGTCAACAGAACCGACCCGAGGATCACGGCAAGACGGACCGGCCAGACGGGTGCTGTGAAATCACCGATCGCACCAACGAATTCCGACCGGACCCACGCCTTTTCCAGCATTGGCAATGTGCCGTAGATAATGATGCTGAAGACGGCCATTCCGATCAGATCGAACAGTGTTTCAACTCCCTTTGCCGCAAAGGGCAGCCGCGCGGCCAGCATATTTATAAGCGTGTCAGACCGGGTCATGCGCCCCTGCTGCAACGCCTTGGGGGCTTGCAGGAACACGATAACCAATATCGACAGGCTGACCATTTCCGGCACGCCAGAGAGCGGTGCGCCGAACAGATTTCGCCCCGCCACGTCCACCCCGATGAGGACCATCAACACCAGGATCAACAGGGATCCGACGATGTTCATGGCCCCGGTCACGTGCAAGATCATGCGCGTGACCGGGTTTGCATCATGGACGTTCGCGATGCGGTCCGTGGGCAACATTTTGCTCATGGATAGAGGCTATTCTTTGTTCCAGTCGCGCACAGGCTTCGCCCCGGCGGCACGCATGGCATCCATGTATTCATCCAGAATGGCCGTGGCGGGTTGGCCTTTCGCGTCAAGCCCCTCGGCCCAGGATTTTGCAGCGTTGTCCATACCTGCGGCCCATTCCTGACGCATCTCGTCAGAAGCGACGGTCACGGTCGCCCCCGCCGCCTGCATCTTGGCAAAGGCGTTATCGACGGCAGCCCCCAGATCGGAATTATACCAATCCAGCGTGGTGTCCGCCGCACTGGTCAGCGCATTTTGAACCTCTGCGGGCAGCCCGTCATACCAATCCTTGTTGGCACAGATTGCGCCGGCAAACTGGGCTCCTAGGCCGACACGGGTAATATGAGGCGCAACCTCATAGAGTTTGCCCGGCAGTGCCGCCGAGGCAAACACGATCACACCATCATAGACTCCGGTTTTCAGTTGGTTGTAATAGGTCGTCAGGTTTCCCGACACGCCGACTGCACCCGTTCCGGATAGCCAGTTCAGCGCCGCACCGGGAGCGGCGATCTTGTGCCCCTTCAGATCAGCCAACGAGTTTACCGGGAAATTGGTCATCAACAGATAGTCGTCGATCGCGATGGGCGCGCCCAGATAGACCACGTCGTTATCGGTGTAGGCCGCCGTCATGCGCGGGTCGGTGCGGTGCATCTGATTGATCACCTTTGCGACTAATTTGAAGTCATCGCTGACGAAGGGCGTGTAATATGTCACGTTCTGCACCGCCAGCTTGGCCGGGTCGAACAATGCCTGACAGGTGCCGATCTCGGCCAACCCTGCGCCGACGGTTTCCAATTCCTCGCCAACCCCGGCAATGGCGCCGCCATATTGCCCGTTGATGGAAAAGGTGTCACCGCTCCCCTTGAGGGCCGCATTCACCGCCGGCTCAAAGCTGTCAGGGAACATGCGAACCCATCGAAAAACCGGTGGATGGCCTGCGACGGCCGTAACGTTGTAATCCTTGGCCGTGACGGATGTGGATTGCAGGGCGAACAATATCCCCGTGATTGCTGCGATCTTGCCTAAATGTTTCATAGTTTGGTCTCCTCCCAGAGTAGGTGTTATTCGTTCTTCAAAATTGGTCCCTAATTGCGAAATGCGCGCACGCCGGCTGCACAGAATTTGACAAGCCAGGCAATTGTTCGTTCGGTCGTTTCCGGTTCCTGATCGTCCGTTCCGGCCAATCGTTCGGTGCGGCCATCCAGCGGAAAAGAGGCAAGCATCATACCGATTGCGGCCATGTAACAATGCGTAAGATCCTGCCGTCTGATTTCTGGCAGAATGTTCTGCAATGCATCGATGAACCGCTCGGCGCAGACGTCATAATGTTCCTGGACGAGTTCCTGATCCAGCGCATCGCCGACGAACATTCGCGCCAGCATCTGTGGATAACCCGACCTCACGGTGCCACTGTCGAATGGCGGGGTGACAAACGCCTCAAATACACGCTCAAGCGCATCACTGGCCGACGTGTCGACCTTTTCCAGCATTTTGAAACGCGCCTCGTTTATGCAAGCTGATCTGCGCGCGATAACCTCCCGATAGAGGTTTTCCTTGGTATCAAAATGGTAGTGCAACAGCCCCTGCGCCACATTGGCATCTGCCGCAATTGCTTTCATGCTCGCCCCGGCAAAGCCAAATGCGGCAAAGTTCTTCTCCGCTGCGTCGAGAGTCCGATCCTTGGTAGATCGGCACGATGTCATTTCAAGGGTCTGCTTCATACGTGATATAGTAGGCAGACTGATCGATCAGTCAAGAATGTATCTTGTGGTGTGCCGTTTCCCACGAGACACTTCTTAACCTCTCCGCTTTTCCTGATGGTCGCCAACTGGCGCACATTACCTGCTGAAAGCGCGCGCGGGATGCTGAACGGTGATCTCTCGGAACCAGCCCGATACGTCCCGCCCGAAACCGAATTCCCTTCTCAGGCCAGAGGCAGGTAAGAGCCAACGCCTCCGCGCCTCCAAGCCGCATGTTCCCAGAGTTTTGAGTGGACTCAAATACCGCTGACGAGGTTTTGTGATTCATCGTGCATGATATTAATGCGCAAGATCGCGTTAAACGTGTAATGGACTTTATGATGCAAAAAAGGGCTGGCCATATTCAAATGTATTCCGTGAGCAAAATTTGAGAAAGTGCCGCTCAGCTTATTATAGAAAATCCATGATTTCGCCCGTATCCAACTCGGAAACAGACTATTTTGTGGCGAAATAATGAAATTCCCTTGATAAAGCTGGAAAACTGCGTGAGATTGTCACGCGTATGCATAATTATTGTGTGAGGTTGGAAGACGCACCGCAACAGCGGGCCGCCCTTGATTTCATCGGGCCGGCGGGACGGAAACAGATCCCCGCAGAAATTTTGTTCATCGCAATCTCCGACGACAAGGCCGCGCCACCCTTGCCTGAGCGGGGGTTTAAATAGTGGCGACTACCTGGGAGTAACGAATGACCTTCATCAGACTCGGTCTTGCGACCACCACCGCCCTCGGCCTGAGCATGGCAATGGCCCATGCTGGCGACAACAACACGCTGTTTCTAAAACAGGATGGCCTGAATAACGACGTCGCTATCCATCAGTCCGGCACGGCCGCCCAACAAGGCAGCGGCAATGACATTGGTCTCAGCGGTGCACCTGTCCTTCAAGAAGGTGATGGCAACTTTCTGGGCTATGACAACAGCGGATATTTAGGCGGCACCGACAACGACATTGTCAAGCTGAAGCAGGACGGCAACGAAAACTGGTTCAACGCGCGGGAAAACAAGGCAGCCTCGGGCAACAGAATCAACGACGTTCTGCAGCAAGGCAACACCAACCAGGCCCTCGTCACGCGGTCAGGAGAAACGGGGTCGATTGTCCACAAGATTGTCATGGACGGCAACTCAAACGTTCTCGTCATCGATCAGGGCAAGGGCGGAACGGGTGGCGGTAGCAACACGGTCACGCTGGCCAAGATTGTCGGCAGCGGCAATGGCACCACCAACACCACTGCGGACTACCGCGGCGCCTATCCGGGCGTGGCTGGCGTTCTGGTTGTTCAAAAGGATTCACCCGGCTGGCAAATCACAGGGACCGCCATAGGCAACATGGTGCAAGAAGCCAGCATCGAGGGTGACGATAATCAGAGTTCCGGCATATGGGGCGGTAATGCAGTTTCCGTCGAGCAGTACGGGAGTTACAACGGTCTCACCTCGTCGGTTGCACGGATGATCGGTTCTGATGGCAACAAGATCGCAGTCGTCCAAACAGGCGACTCGAACAATTTTTCCGTTTACCAGGGCACCGTTACCACCGACACCGGCAACGTCGCACTTGTCGATCAGGTCGGTATCGGTAATGACGTTACGATTGACCAGAATGGCAGCTATAACTCGACGACCGCCAACTTTACCGGTGATGGCAACGGCGTGGGCCCGATGACCGGTGTGGCCAAGGATCTGGTTGATCTGGATACTGGGGATGAATTGTTCCAAGGCAACATCTTTCAGGACTCGTCAAGCGCAGCTAGCGGCAACACCATCAGTTACACCGTGGTCGGCTCGGATAACCTGTTTGCCTTCGCGCAGATCGGTGCGGCCAACACGATCACCGGCAGTGTCGGCACTTCGGGCGCCTCGAGCGGCAATCAGGTTGCGGTGCTGCAGAACGGGTCGGGCAACAACAGCACATTTACCCAGAACGGTGGCGGCAACAACAATCTGGCCGTCAAGCAGTAAGCGCATGACCGGGGCCGCGCGCTGCGGCCCGGACGTCGCCCGGAGGGCGGGCAGGAATGTGGTGTGATATGAATAGAAGAATTTCGGCTGGCATGTTGACCCTGCTCATAGCCCTTGCCGGAAAGGCGGCGTTTGCCGACGACAACAATCTAGTGTTCATCGACCAGGGTGGCGAAGACAACAGCGGCCAGATCGAGCAGATCGGTGAAGGAAACCAGTTGGGCACAAGCGCCGACCCGGCCTTTCAGAACGGCTACTACAACCTGTTGGAATTGACCCAGGATGGCCTTGGCAACCATGTCGGCATGAGTGGCACCGGTCTCAACCAAGAGGGCTTTGGCGCCACGCCCAGCGTGTTCAACCGCATCACCATCACCCAGACGGGCGACAATCATAGCGTGGGCGAGGTGCTGCAGGACGCCCGTGGTGACATTCCACTTGGCGCCAACCGGATCGACATCACGCAAAACCGGGGGAGCGCGAACGAGGTTGCCTCGGTCATACAGGAACAGGCGGACGATATGCCGGGCCAGGTGGCGACACTGATCCAGACCGGTAACGCAAACCAAATCTCGCAGGTCCGGCAAAGCTCACTCACGCCGGCACATAACGGCGAGAACAGCATCAAAGCGGAGTTCATCGGCAACCGCAACGGCCGGGTCCTTTTGTCGGGCTGGGCGTTGAATTCCGGCGCGACATCTGGCGCGCTGATCCAGAAGGCCGGCGATGACGGGCTGGGCGCCAACGGAAACAGCATCGATCTGCAGGTATTGGGCAGCGACAACCGGTTCGGGCTCACCCAGGGTGGGCGGCTCAATTCCGTCGGCAAGATCACCCTCAACGGAGACGACAATGAAATCGGCGTGCATCAGGACGGGCTCGAAAACGACCTGACCACCTCGATCATCTCGGGCTCCGGCAACAATGTCGGGATCGAACAATGGGGCACCAATACCGCCTATCTGGACATGGGCGGAGACAACAACGACAATGGGGTTTCAATCTTTCAGAGCGGAACCAACGACATCCACGTTCTGGTGGACGGCCACCGCAACCTTGTCACTGCGTCACAGGATTACGACGATGCGACCGGCGGGCACAACACCGCCAATATCGACGTCATCGGCAGTGACAACATTGCCCGACTGGATCAGCAAGGCAGTAACGAGGCGACCATCTTCTATGAGGGCGACAAGAACAACGGCACCGGCTTTTCCTTTGCCCGGCTGGCGGCGGCGGGGCTCATGCCGGGTGATTTTCATCAGATCGGGCAAGGCAACGATATCAGCGTGAACGTGACCGGCGACAGAAACCTGACCGCCGTGTCGCAGACCGGCACGTTCAACCTGCTGACCGCCGTGGTCTCCGGCACCCTGAACGAAGCCGTGATCCTGCAAGACGGCGTTTTCAATTCCGCCAACCTGCACCAGCGGGGCCAAGGCAACTTGGCCATGATCGCGCAATAAGCCCGCGCTATCGCGGGCTATGCGCGGAGTCACGGTCAATGAAGTATTGCGCGACTCGGCCCGGTTGGTTGCGCACAGTTGTGTTAATCTGCTTCACACAGGGCAAAAAACGTTTCAGTGATCCGCGCGGTTTCCCGAAAAGAACGGCACGAGCCGAGTTCGGCCTGAAGGCGGCGGAATTCCGGCGTCGTTCTGTCGGAGAAGGCGTGGGTACCGGGAAGCGTCAACCTCTATCGGCGCGACATCCGTCCAAGCCGACGCATTCGCGGCTCCATCGTCGAAGGGCGGTCCACCGGCATCTCGAAACCCGTCACCGCTTTCCCTCAAAGGAGCTCAGGAAAGCACGGCCCTGTGACGCCAGAACGTGCCCACTTCTCATTCAAAACGCGTTAAACGTCATCATCGCGGATACGACATAATCCGACTGATTGGTCACCGACTGCTTCAATGGCGCCGCAACCGACAACGACAGCTTCACACGATCATTGAGATTGTAATTCGCCCCAACCCCGGCCGAAACCAGATTGGTATGTTTCGGGAAGGTCGAATAGACCGTGCCAAAGTCGGTGAAAAGATACCCATCGAGGGGCACACCATGGGGCATGTTGAACTGCTTGTGCACCTCCATGCTGGCGTAATAGCCGCTATCCCCCGCAACCCCGTCAGAGGGATACCCGCGCACCGTCGTCGGGCCTCCGATTTGAAACAACAGGTTGCCCGGCACCAGTTTCGCACTGGTATGCTGCCACGCCCCGGTGCCCACCAGACTGAAGCCGTTCTCAAGGTAATACTGACCGCTGAAAGAGCCCGCGAGCAGGAAAATATCGCGCGTCGATCCGGCAATATTGTCGGTGGCTTTGGCAAACACGCCCTGAACCTGCGTCGTCATCGCCGCCTTGTCACCCGAATAGGACAAGGTCACGCCGGGGGCGAGCTTGGTCGTCTTGCTGTCCACCAGCGGAACAGTCGCCGATTTTGACGAACTGGTCCCGTAGAATGCCGCTGCGGTGCCGAGAACGGTCCAGTTCTCATTGACAAACAGCGGATGCGACAGCGTGAGGTTCGCCGACTTCGAATCTCCCGTGATGTTGAGCACCTTGGTCGGGCCATGCACAACGTTGACTTTCGAGGCGGTCACGCTGGCTGCAAGCCGCGTACCATGGGTGTTGATCGGGAACTCATAGCGCAGTGTCGCCGCAGTGCTGCCCTCGCTTGTGGCGACATAGGCCAGCAACGTGTCGTCGACGCCGAGCAGACCGTATCTGCGATACAGCGTGGAAAGCTGCCCCCGTCCGGTCGAAGCAACTCCTTCATTGTCGAGATAGAACTGAAGCTCGTGTTTCGGCGGTTCGGTGATGCCCAGCAACAGATCGGTATACCCAAAGGACGCACCGGGCTGGAGCAACATACGCAACTGCGCCCGGTTGACCGCGTTAAAGCGCTGAATATCCTTGCTCGCCGTCGGCACGTCAACGGTGGTGCCCTTGGCAAGCGTGACGCGATCAAAGATGAACTCGTTCTTGGTCTGATGCTCCCCGACCAAGGCCACCTTGCCGACCTGCCCTTCGACCAGTCGCACCTCCAGCGTGCCGTCGCTCAATTGCTGCGGCGGCAGAATGGCGGCGGCGGTCACGATTCCCTTTTCGGCATAAAGATCATTCACATCCCGCACCAATTCGGAGATTTGCGAAAAATCGACCCGCTTGCCTTGGTATTTTCCCGCGATCCCGTCCAACTCGGCCCGCGTCAGGAAGGCCGATCCCGGCTCAAACGCGACCGATTTCAGCAACACGGTCGGTCCACCCGGCGCGGGCAACTCGCGCCGGTTGAGCGGGTCCGTCACAACCGCCGGGCCCTGCTGCTTCACGCGAGATTCTGCATCGCGCTCTTGCAGCTTCTCTCTGGTCTGCTGCGCGATCTTGCCCTGAATATTGCCCTGCTGCGGCGTGACCGCCTGCGCGGATACCGGCGTCCCCCCGATCAGACTGCACCCAGCAACAAACACAGCCACGGCGGCAATTGGCAAATAACGACTCGAATTTGACATGTAAGCACCTGATCTGGAGGAAGGCGGAGTCCTGCTACTCTGCTCGTTGGGTCTTTTATTCATTCATACTGGACTGTCGTTGGATCGGCAGCAAGACGGCCGGCCCCGTCGCTGGCACATAGACCATGTATTCCACCCCGCCAATGACCAGAACCTTACCGTCAAGATCGGACAGGTCCGGCAGATCCTCGTCATCAAAGTCATCAAGCAGGACAGACCCCCATGCCTCGATCACCCGACTGTCCGCCTGCAACATCTTGCGAATCGTGTCACGCTGCAGGCTGATCCCGTCAAGCGCCGAGGGAAGGTTATCGGTCAGATCCGCAGTCTCATCGTAATTCACCACAATGCCGGTGGTCGACGTCGCAACCCCGTCCAGTGTCAGCGAAAAGCTGAAACTCGGCTCATGAACCTGCACATTGCTGTCATATTGCGGCAATGGCGTGCGGTCATCCACCTTGATCGTCTGGAACGGAGAGGTCAGCAGCAGCGAGCCCGGAACATAGGCGTTCTTGAACTCGGTTCGTGTCGCCGTGGTGTCGAATACCGTATCGACGAACCTCAGATTATCAACCACGACCCCTGCCGGCGCATCGACCGTCACATCAGCCACGGTTCCGGGCACATCGGTCACACCGGTCAACGTCATGTGCAGCGGATCAGGCCCGTTGGGCACCTGCGTAATCCCGGCGGTGATCTTGTCCGAACGCAGCGTGACGTTATCGCCCGCCTCGATATTCGGCAGGATTAGCTCCGTGGTCGCTTGCAAGAACAGCTCGGCCGCACGCAGCGTTCCGATATTGATCGTGCCCGGCCCACCGCCCGCACCGGCGGTATCATCAATACGCCCATTGGCGATCTGGGTGTTCCCGGTGATATCGCCGGTCGAAACGATGGTTGAATCACGCCCCGCCCTTAGCGTGTCAAAGGTCACGCCATTACCGTTGATGGTAGAGGAGCCATTGGCGTCGATATTGCCACCTGTCACCGCGCCGTTGACCGACGTGACCGTAACATCGCCCACATCCGTTGGCAGACCGGTGGTGGTCAGCTGCGTGAAGGTAAGATCATTCTGCGCCGTGAAGATCTGGCTGCCGCCGCTTGATGCATCCCGGATGTCGAGCGTCCCGGCACCGTTGATCGTGATGCCCCCCAATGCCGCCGTCGGCGCGCTCAGGATCATGTCGCTCAACGCCGCCGCATTGATCGAGCCATCGCTTGCCGTGGCCGCAAGCGAGTTGGTCAGGATGCGCAGCGGATTGGCGCTGTCGGTCACGACATTCTCATCGGCGGTCTCATTCGTCATGGTCTTGTCGCCGATGCCGAGCCCGGCGACGATCTTGACCCCGGCGCCTGCAGTCATCGCGCTAATGTCATAGGGGCGCGCGTCAAGCGTGCCGGCAAACACCCGGCCACCGACGGTAATCGACACCGCATCAATCAACGCGCTCGTCGATTTGATTGCGGTCACCAAGGCATCGCCGGCCGTCGTGACAACCACCTGACCCGCCGCCAACATCGCAGAGCCATTCAGCATCTTGAGCGAACCCGCCGCCACACTGACAACATCTGCGCCCGAGGTCACATCGGCATTGCCGGTCAGCACCTGGCGTCCGCCTGCCACGAGATTGACCGGCCCGGCTGTCTCCACATCACCGTCAATGATGCTCTCGTCAGCCCCTTCCAGCGTGATCGTGCCGCCATTTGCCGATTTGGCATGCGCTATCACGAATTTCGATCCGAGCGGACCGCGCAGCATGATCCCATCGCGCGCATCCGCGGTAATCTCACCGCCGACATTCACACCCACGTTCAGGCTGCTGCTTGCGGCCCCGATCGCGCCGTTTGCGGCGTTTAGGTCGACATTGGTGCCAAGGATGTTGATCAGCAGATCCCCGTTGGCATTGGTCAAATCGCCGTTCACCGCCGTCAGCTTGATATCCTGTGGCGAATAGATCGTGTCGATTTTCCCACCTGACGCGAATTCAAGGTTCACGCCGTTTTGCGCGCGCGCCGTGGTGGTTGACCCGCTTGGAAGCGCCAGTTTCAGCGGCGTGCCCGTTGCCCCGATCCCGCCTTGCGAGGATTCGAGGATCAGGTTGCCGGTTGCAATCGTGCTGCCGGTGGCGGCGTTCATGATATCGCTGCGCACCTTGATGCGGGTTTCACCACGCGTGGCAACCGCCCCCAGCAATGCGCCACTGCGCGACGCAAGGTATGCTTTGCCGATATCGCTGCGCGGATCGGCCCCCGCCGCTGTCGCCACATTCACATTCAGCTTGTCAGTCGCGTTGAAATTGAGTGGCCGTTTGCTAAGCACAGTAAGAAGCGTGTCCTGCGGCGAGACTTCGCCCGCTGCCGCGGCATCAAACGCAGCCTTTTGCGCCGATGTCAGGGTGTCGTATTTCTGCCATAGCGGAATCTCGACGTCACCGGAGGATGTGGTAATCGTCAGCAACAGATCGGTTCTTTCCGCTGCGGCCAAGGCCACCTTCTGATCCGTGCTCAGCAGCGCCGGGTCAAGGTCGGAGCGGATGGAAACGCCCTGACCGCCATGCCCGTCCGAGACTGTTTCGCCAATGCCCTTGTTGGCAAGAATGGTCACAGTGCGCCCCGAGACGTTGGGATCCTTGATCACCGGATTGGTTCCGGTCACGGTCTTCAACGCGCCCGGTGCAATCGAGAATGCCAGTTCGCGCTCGGTCCAGACCGACCCGACAGTCAACTGATCCCGCTCAGTGGCGGAGGCGACGTATGCGTAGCTCGCGTCATATGTCGTGTCGCCGAACGTATCGTTCAATTCGCGGTAGGTTTTGGTTTGCTCAGCTTCATAGCTGAGTTGATCGGGATGGGCCGGGTCGAAGGGGCCGGAGATATGCGCCTCTACCGCCGTTTTGACCTCGGCATCGGAATAGGCGGGGTGCTCGGTCTTGACCTGATCCGTGTAATAGGCGGTCAGCGCTTTGTATTGTGCCGAATCCGTGGCCAGCGTGACCTCGAATGTCGGATCGAACGCTGACGCGTCCGCCTGCATGTTCCGGGTCTGCCAATACTGTTGATATTGCTTGGTCTTGACGTTCTCATAAGCGGTGACGTTCGCTTGCTGCTTGGCCGCGTTATTGCCGCTGGTGATGCCATCGACATGAACCGCGCCGCCCGTGCCCACATCGCGCGCGCTCGAGTCGGCCAGCAGGCCAAGGCTGTCCCAATAGCCAAGCAGCTGGTTATAGGTGCGTGTATCAATTGTCTCGACCGGGTTGTTATCGAGAATCTGCCCCGTCGAAGCCAGCGTGACGTTCCCGCCCAGCGACAGCGCCTGATTGATCAACATCGTGCCGTCGGACGCGCTGCCATCGGTATTCCCGGCCCACCCTGTCGAGCGAATACCGATATCGCCCGACGCAACCGCCGTCAGACCCAGCACCGCATTCGACGGCGCATCGCTGAACGGGCGCAGGCCCTGATCGGTGGTGTAACCGGTGTTGACGTGCAAAAGCTTGTTCTGCTGGGCCGCATTCCACGTTGCCGGATCATAAGCCGGCGCTTCGCCAATATCCCCGCCAAGCGCGGTCAGCCCGACCTGCCAGCCCTGAATCAGCGAATTGCTGTCATGCGCCTTGATCGACCCGTAGGAGAACAGATCGACATTCCCGCGCGTGGTTTTCGGATCGAGCGCTGCATCGCCTGCGGCGGTGATCCGGCCGGCGATGATATCGCCCCGGCTGATCACCGACACGTTGCCATTGCCCGCACTGGCGCTGAAATAACCGTTGCCCGCCTCGGCCCCGGTCAGGTTCACCGAAAGCGACAGGCCCGCCGCATTCGCCGGCGCGCTCGGGGCCGTGATGCCACCGACATAGCCGCTCGCCGTGAGCTTGGCGATCTGCGTGCTCAGCAACGCATTCTTCGAGCCCTGAATGATCGACGTATCCGTGCCATTCGCGGTGATCGTCGTCGTGCCCGCCACGTTCTTGAGGTTGCTGTTCAACACCACGTCGCCTTTCGAGGCAATGTTGATCGCACCCTTGTTGTCACCGATGAAGTTCACCGAAATTGGGTGATCCGCCTGAAGCGACTTGGTGGTGATCGTGGTGTATTCCTGTTTCAGCGCATAATAGGTGGTCACGCTCGACACGATACAAAGCGTCCACCAGTTACATTTCCGTGTCGACGACGACGTCTGTTGAACGTCATTCTTGCTCGGATCAATATAAGACGAGGTAGACGTGACCAACGCCGTCCCGTCGACGCTGGCATCGGTATTGAGTTTCGTCGCCGGGTTTTTCTGGATCACCACCCCGTTGACCGTGAAATCAATCGGATCATTGCCGATCTGCGTCTTGTCGGTGGACAGATAGGTGCCATTCTTCAGGCGCTTGACCTCGGTCTGGTGCGGCCCGTCGGTCCGGGTGAGTTGCTGAATATCCGAGACCGTCAGGAAATCCGCCCCGAAAAGCTGAGTGCTGGTATGCTTGAAATGCGCAGTGGAGGTATATTTCGCCCCCGTGGTCCAGACATAACGCTGATACCTGTCCGGCGCATAGCTGGAGCTGCGGTCGCCGCCATTGCTCACGCTCGGCCCAGCGCCGAAGATCAACGCGCCGGTGGCGTTGTCGATATGGCCGGTCTGCTGGGCAACCTTCACGGTGCCGGTGGCGTCGCCCGGGGTGTAAACGCGGGTGTAAACCGTCTTGCGGACAGACACCACCGGATTGGACGGCACAGAGACATTGACCCCGGTGACGTCCGTGATCTCGATTTTCCCTTCCGTGCCGCGCAGCGTTCCGGTGGGATCTTCGCCCGTGCTCAGGGTCTTCAGAACAAGCGGGATATCGCTGGTATTAGTGACGTTGATCGTCCCGAACCCATCGAGAACGTTGAGCTTCCCGCCGGTATCCGAGGTGTTCATCACTTGACCGAAGAGCTGGATATATCCGCCATGCACGCTCGCGCCGTTGACCAGATACTGCTGGTTCTTCGCGTCATAAGAGGCGCCGATATTGTCGTTCGGGTTGGACGAAACGACCGTAAACACGCCATCGCCACCATTGCGCGCCGTATAGTCATCGGCAAACGCCTTGGTGAACTCCAGACGGCCGTCGATCTGGCCGGACAGGTAATCCTTGATGTTCACCTGCGTCGGCACACCTTTGATCGTCAGCGTGCGCACCGGCGATGTGGTCGGATTTTTCACCACTTCAGCGTTATACTGGGCCACGACATCGGCCAATTCATCGGGATCAACCCCGACCGGCACGAAGCTCAGCGTCAGCCCACCGCCCAAGTCCATTGTCGTGGCGGGCACGGTCGCATTCTTGTTCGCCGTGATCAGCCCGTTGATATAGCTCTGCGACAGGCCGACAGCCCCGGGCAGCGCCGTCAACGTCGGATTGCCATCGAGCGTCAGGTTCCAGTCGGCGATGCCGCTCTGAATCGTGCTGTTGATATTGAGATAGCGCGCCGCGATGGACACCGACCCGTTGGCGGTGATGCCTCTGCCCGCTTCGCTCGCGTCGGTGGGATCGCTGAAGCTCGCCGGATCGCCGCCGATATGGTTGAACCCGTTGACATAGCTTGAAACGAAATCGCCGTTCTTGGCCAGAATATCCACCGACCCGGCATTGATCTTGCCACGGACATAGATATTGCCGGCCGCGCTTTCGATCTTCACGGCACCGCGGGTATTTTCGATAATCGCGCCGGTTTCCAGAATGATATCGGGCGGCAACCGCCGATTGGCGATCTGCGCCTTCGAGGAGCCGGGATCAAAGAACGCCGAGTCTTCCGGGTTGTAGTTCGACTTGATCGTGACCTCGCCACGGCTCGACGTGCGTGCGGTCTCCACCTGCTTGAAGTTGGGAGCGATCCCGCCCTTGTTGAGATCACGGATATCGTCGTTCGAATAAACCAGCACACCGTTCATCCGCACATTGCCCGCGTCATAGGTCGGAATGATCAGGTTGTTCAGCTTCAGCGTGTTGGAGGTGTTGTTGGTGATCAGAATCTTCGCCGAGCCGGGCGCATTGACATACGCCTTGCTGGTGGTCTCGTTGGCATAGGTGCTGCGCAACACGTCGGCATTGAACGAAATATTGCCCAGCCGCGCACTCGTGTCGTTGATCTCGACGGTATAGGCCATCGGCGTGCCGCTCGAACTCGACGCGGTTTTGGCCGCATTGGTCTTGTCCGCATAGGTGGTCGAAAGGTCGTTCCAAACATTGATGAATTGCTCGAGCGACTTGTCTGGCGTGCTCGCATCCGCAGGCGCGACAGAGCCGGAATTCAACTTGGTAACCTTGACGATCGAGCCATTGACCGCATTGGTCAGCGCGGTGTGAATTGAATCCAGACCCGACTTGGCCTTGTCCACCCGCGTGAGCTTTCCGTTGTCAGCCGCCACAGTGGCGCTTGCCACACGAAGTGCATGCTGCGAGTCAAGATCGGCTTGGTAGTTCGACTGCGCCGTATTCTTGGCAGCAAGCGCCGCGTCCTTCTGCGCCTGCGTCGCTGTCGATCCGGTGGCGATGAGCGCGGCATAGGTCGCCGCGGCGGTATCCCTCCGGGACTTCGATACCGCAACCGCAGCATTCAACAAGCTGTCCAGATTCGATTTGGCAGTGCCTGCATTTGCCTTCGCAGTATTGGCCTGCGTCTTGATCGCTGTATTGTTGAGCGCGATCTGTTGCAAATTCGTCTTGATTTCAGCTTTGGCATTGGCAATGGCCGTGGTGGCCGCAGTGGCCGCCGCCGCATCGCCGGCAATCAGCGCCGCCGCCAAGGTGGCTTCCTGTGCGTTGATCTCGATTACCTTGCTGTTGATCGTGTTCTGACGGCTGACCGTATCCGCGTTCTTCGTTGCGATGGTATTGGCCGCCGACGCCCCAGCACTAAGCGCGGTGGTGGCGTTGGTTGACGTGGTTGCCCGACCGCTAACACCATTATAACCATGCAGCCCCTGAATCACGGTCAACACAGCCGCGCCATTGGCTGTCAGCCCGAAATCCGCATCCTGGTAGCTTTGGGCGGCGTAGCCCGCGTTATCCGTGTAATCGCCGGAAATCCCCAGATCCGCCGCCAAAGTCATGTCGTTGCGAACGGTCGAGATATTGCCGTCGATGATCTCCACTTCATCCAGCAAGGCCTGCTTGGGCGAGGGGCCGGCATAGGCGCCGGGCACGAAATCGCCGGCCGCGTTGAAAGTGCCGAGGCCGAGATCCACCAACTTGTTCTCGAGGAAGTGAATCTCGCTTTGATAGGCCGCCTTGGCGATCGGATCGGTGGCATATTCGGACATCAGCGACTTCAGCTCGGCCATCCGATTCAGAATCTCGGTTCCCACGGGGTTGGGCCCGGTCACCACATAGGTGATATTGGCACCGCTATCCGCCGCCAGACAGGCCGAAACGCTCGCATCACAAGACGCATCGACATAGTTCAGTGTCAGCGTCTTCGAGCGCTGAATCCCGGTCTGGATCACCCCATCCACGGTGATCCGGGAAAGCCCGCCCCCCACATTGGTCGACCCGCCGTGGTAATCAAATGTCACATCCCCACCGCCGAACGCGTTCGACACGGCGCTCGCCGCCGCTGCCAACGCTTCGCGGTAGATGTCCTTGCCGGTGCCCTTGGCTTTGGCGTCAATCGTCCCACGGCTTCCTGTGATGGTGATATCGCCCGCCGCGCGAATGCCCTCACGCTCGCTGGTATCGCTCTGCTTGATATCGACCGTCCCGGACACATTTGCTGTGACCTTGGGGTTCGGCGCAGCCGGGATCGGGATCGCGGTCTTGTTGAAAATATCGAGAATGGCGTTGAAATTCAGCTGGCCGTCAACGCCGTTGCCGCCAATTCCCGCGCCGATATCTATCGTGGCGTGGCTCGGATCGCTGCCATCGACCGGGTTGATGCCATCCGACGCTTCCAGCAGCGCATTCTGCCCGATCACCACCGAATTATTGCCGGTATAGGTGATATCGACCGCCCCTGAAGGCGCCCCGGCAAGCCCATATGTTGTCGCCGCCGCGCGGTTGTCGATATCCGCCTCGCTCCAGGCGTTGAGCTGAATATCACCTTTGTCGACAATCACTTCGGCCCGGTCGCCAAGATTGGACGAGGTATTGGAAACAACCGTCGTGTCGATCTCTGCATTGGCCAGCGCCACCGCGCCGCCGGAATCGATCTTGACCTTCTGTTTCGATGTCACATCGCTCAACGCGCTCATCTTCAATAGCGACAGCGGCTGCCCGCCGCCGGGCATCAGATGCACCTTCACATCATTGCCGATCGACGCATTGGTCTTCGAATGGGTGATCTTCACCGTCGCCCCACCCGCCGGCAGAGTCGCCAACCCGCCCGAAGCCGAGGTCACATTCCATTTTCCGCCGGATGCGAAATCATTGAACGTCTTGTTCAGCGCGTTGATGGTCAGATTGACGGCGTATAGCGAAACCCCGTCCCCGAGATGCGCATCCACAGCACTATTCACCGTGTGATTCAGGCTCGCACCGCTGCCGCCGACAAGCGAGGCCTGCGTGCTGTCCACCGTTCCAGCGAAATTGCTGCGATGCGTTGCCGAAAGGCTGGCATCTCCGCCCGCCACGTTCAGCACCGCCGCACCGTCGACCGTGGCCTTGGTGTCGCTGTCGGCTCTCGTCGTCCCCGAGGACGCGGCCCCGGCAACCAAGCCACCGCTCCCGGCGACCGTATCGACCGTGTTGTAATCGGTCCCGTTGGCGTTGATCGACAAGCCGCCTGCGGTCAGGCTGCCCAGATTGTTAAGCGTGGCATGGGTCTTGGTGTCCGAGCGGGCGGTCGACTTGTTGAATCCCGCCGCCACGATCCCGACCGCGAGGCCGGACGCCTTGGCCGTCTGGCGTGTGGTCGAATTGGCGCCCACCGTCACCATGCCGCTCGCGTTCAGCGTACTGCCATCGACGGTGGCAATGGTCGAGGAATGGTTCTTCGCATTCGAAACCGTCGCGTTGAGCCCGACCAGAGCACCCGCCGCGCCGATCGCATCCGCCGTCACACCGCCGGTCGTAGTGGTGGCGGTCAGGGTGATGCTGCCCGCCGTGATGTCCGAACCATTGACGATGGCCACCTTGGTGTCGTCCCGGTTCACCTTGCCGACCGTCGAGTCCGCGTCTGACGCCCCGACAGCCAAACCGCCAGCGACGGCCACCCCGGTGGCGGATGTGCTGGCCTTTGCCGCCGCGTTGGCGAACGCGTTCACCGCGTTGGTCACGATCAGCGTGGCATGGTCGATCGTGGCGGTCACGGTCGGGTCAATCTTGGCAATCGTCGCCGCGCCCGACAAACCCGCGCCCAGACCACCGCTGGCTGCGATCGCGTCGGCGGTTGCGGTGTCGTCAGACGCCGCCTTGACCGTCACCGCGCCTGCCGTCGCGCTGGAATCCTTCACATGTGCATCGACTTCACCGCCGATTGTAGCGGTCACGACCGACGCACCAATTCCCGCCGAGCCAATCCCGAGGGACGCACCGAACCCTTTCAGATCAATCGCGCGCGTCGCATCTGCATTGACGGCGATTGCGCCGCCAACGGTCAGCTTCTGGTTCTCGATGAACGCCTTGGTGCGCGACATGTCACTCACCACCGCGATATCCGCGCTCACCGCAATACCGCCTGCCGCCCCGGCATAGCTTCTTCCGGTCAGCGCGTGATCGGTGAGTGCTTTGACGTTGACCGCCCCTGCGGTGATGCTGGGCAATCCTGTGCCGTTGCCTTTCACCTGCGCCGTGCTGCCGGTGTCGACATTCAATACCGCGACGCCTGCGCCGACGGCCCCGCCGCCCACGGCAAATCCGCCGGTTGTCACCGAAACGTCAAGCGCATCCGAGCTGTTCACATCGACGCTTCCGCCCGCAGTAATCACCGCATTGCCGACACTGGCCGAAGTGCCGCCGGGCACCGCGAGGGTCGATGCCGCACCGGCGACGTCGATGGTATCGCGTTTGGCCTGCGCCGCGCTGTTGATCTGCTTGACCCGATCATCATCGGATTCTTTCAACAGGTTAAAGACCTCGTCGTTCTTCGCCTGTTTCTGCGCGTCCGAATTGACGCCGTCCATATCCGCCGCGCCATCGCTCGAGTCGCTCAGTTGCTTGTCCGCTTCGCCGCCCGAGGCCACACCGTCGCCGTAGCTATAGACCGCGATCCCCGCCGCCAACGCAAAGCCGCCGCCCGACCCGCTGGCGACCGTCGATTCACCGGCCTTGTTCGCCAGTCCGCTGACGCGCACGTCGCCTGCGGCGTTAATCGTCACGCCGTCTTCGACATAGGCCGCTGTCGAGTTCTTGAAGACGCCCACGTCCACGGCGCCCGACAGGCCGACCAGCCCGACCGAAATAGCCCCGGCCGCGACTGCCGAGGTCGTCGAATCGCGTGCCGCGACGTTGACATCCTGTGTGGCTGCCCCGCTTGCGGTGATTGTGCTGTTCGCGCCAATGAAGGCCGAGGTTTTCACGTTGACCAGATCAAGTGCCAGAACACCGGAGACACCGACATAGATGCCACCCGCGCCCGAAACGACCAAGGCCAGCGCCGATTGCGCCGAATCCGCCTCGACGTTCACACCTGTTGAGGAGGTTGTCGCGCTGAACCCGCTGCCGTCATAAACAGCGCGGCGCGCGCCAAGCCCGAAGGCTGAAACATTCGCATTATCCGCAATCGACGCCGTTACCGTCTTGTCCACAAGGATCACGCCAATTGCGGCACCGACGCCTGCGGTGCCACCAATCGCGACCGAACCTGCCATCATGCCGGTGCGGGTCTGGTCATGTGCCAGAACATCGACGTTGCCTTGTGCGACGGCCTTGCCGCCCAACTCGGCAGTTGTCACCGTCGTCAGATCCAGTGCCGAACCACTGCCCGCAATCGCGGCCGTGCCAGCTCCGGCACCCGCTATCGCCCAGATCGCAAAATCTTCGCTCGCCTTGGCGGAAACGAGAATGTCTCCTTTGGCCGCCATATCTGAAGTGCCACCACCTGCGCTGGCTTTGGTCGTTGTATTGACGACGGCCGCATTGACGCCCGCACCCCCACCAACCGAGCCACCAATCGCCACGGCACCGGAGAAGCCCAGCGAATAGACATCACTCGCTGCGACAACCGCCACCGATTGGCCGGTGTTCGCCGTGCCGCCAGCCAACTTGTTGATCTTGGCGTTGGCCCCGATCACGGCTTGGGTATTCATGGTGATCACCGGCACACTTGCCGAGATGGAAACCGCGACACTGCCAGCCGCCGTACCTGCAACAGCCATAGACCGCACGGCACTGGTGCCGGAGGCGTTTACAATCACGCCTTTGCCCATCTTGGTGATCGCGCTCGCCTTGCGCTCTTTGGTCAGCAGATCGAACCCGGTCTGGCTGGCCCCGGCTGACGCAGTTTGCGTGCCCATATCGGCCGACTGGAACCCGCCCGAGCCACCATAGGCCTGGAAATCACCGCGATAGCCGGTCACATAGGCTTGCTCGGCGCCATTTCCGAGCGCCGTGACCTCTGCGTCGTCGTCGATCTTTGCCAGCGTCGTGGCATCAATCACCGTCACCCCGACCGAGGCACCGATGCCCGCCGAACCACCGCCCGCGATTGCCCCATCCAGCATGTCGATGCTGGTGTGATCATCCGCCAGAACGGCAACGTTGTCATCTGCATGAAGGCTAGCTGCATTGCCAACCTCCGCAGTGGTTTCTGTCGTGACCGAATAAACCGCAACCGCCCCCGCCAATCCGGCAGACCCGCCGATCCCGACGCCCGCCGTGATCGCGTTCAGGTTCTCGGCGCTATGCGCGTTCACCACGATGTTCCCCGACGCAAGCCGCGCCGATTGACCGACCATTGCATGGGTTTTCTTGGCAATAACGCCCACGCCCACACCTGCCCCGGCGCCCGTGCTGCCACCGCCCGAAAGCGCGCCACCAATCGACAGCAGGGTAGAGACATCGCTTGCCGACAAATCAAGCGTGCCGGTGTTGTAGGTATTGCCCACCTTGGCATAATCGCCGATCAGCGCCTCAGTCGTGGTATCAAGCACATAGACAGCAGCACCTGCGCCGACCGCATTGCTGCCCGCCGCAGCCCCTGCGGCAGCGATGGTTTTGCCGCTTTCCGTCGCGGTGGCCGAAATCTCGATCGCACCATCGGTGTTGATCTCGGCGCGATCCGCCACGCCGGTGCCATCCGCCATTGCCGCGCGTGTGACGTTTTTCACCGTCACGACCGAGGCCGAAGCCCCAACCCCGTTCGAGCCGCCACCAGCAGCCCCGCCTGCCAGGCTGAACGTGCTGAAATCGTTCTCAGCCGTCAGGTTCACGGCCCCCGTGGCCGTCACCCGCGCGCCTGCGCCCATCAGCGCCTCGACCCGGTTTTCAGAGGTGATGACAGTGGCAACACCGTTCACCGCATTGCTTGAGGCGGCAGCGACCGACACGCCGAACGCCTGAATATCCTGCGCCGCAACCGCGCTGTTGGTGAACGCCCCCGCATTGCTGATCTTGGCATTCATCTGACTGACGGTGGTGCCGCTGCTGACGATAACAGAGCCTGCAACACCAACCCCGGTGCCGCCGCTCGCGGCAATCGCACCCGACAGTGCCTTGGCGAGATACTGGTTATCGGCCTGAATGGTCACATCGCCGGTTCCGGCATCAATCGTGCCACTGCCGACGCTTGCCAGCACATCGTCACTGAACACCATCACCGCGAACGAACCGGTGATCGACGTCTTGCTGCCCGCAGAGCCGCCAATCGCCTCGACGTAGTAGTTGTTTTCGCCCAGCAACTGGCCCGTGGTCAGCTTGGCCTTGAGATCGTCGAGATCGGTGAAGTTGAACGGCGTTGGCGAATCTATCTTGTGATTCAATGCCTTGACGGTCAGGCTATTGGCCGCAATGTTGCTGTTTGATCCGATCGACGCGGTGTAATCTTTTTCCGAGACAACAACCGCGATCGACGCACCAATGCCGGTGCCGGACGTGCCTACGGCCCCGGCCAACGCCTTGGACGCCAGGTGGCTGGTGTTGTCCACCTTCAGGGCGACCGCCCCGCCATTGGTGATCGTCACGTTGTTGCCAATGATCGCGTTGGTCTCACCAGTGGAAATCCCGACCGCAAGCGCGCCTGCGACTGACACTTTCTTGCCGGTCGCCCCGGCAATGCCGAGGGCAGTCAGCTTGGCCGCATATCCACCATCCGCATTCTCACGCGATGTCGCGGACAAAAGCACGGAACCCGGATTGTTGATCGTGGCACCGTCGCTGATCGTCGCCGATGTTGTGTTGTTGATGATCCCCAGGCCAACACCGATTCCGATGCCGATATTGCTCTTCGGGTTTGCCGCAAGGCCACTACCGGAGGCCGCCATGCCTACCTTGTTGTTGGCTTCCAGAGACACCGCACCGGACACATTCAGCGTGACATCGCCCAGCGTGGCAGAAACATTATCCTGCGCCGCCGCAATCCCTGCCGCAGCCGCGACTGTCACCTTCGAGCCGTTTTTCTTGCCCTTGGAATCGCGCTGTGAGTCCTTGGTTTTGTCCAGCGATGTTGCGGTTGTCGAGCTTCCGCCGGTTTTTGCGTTTTTCTTCTCGTCCGACTGGTCGAACTTGCCGCCTTCGGCAGTGGCGGTGGCATTGGCATCGTAAGTGCGATCCGACGCCGCCGAAATCGCGACCGACCCTGCGGTTACATCGCGTGCCAGAACCGCCGAGGTAAGCGACGTGTTCTCAAGCGCCCCGCCAGAGGCGCCATTGCCCAGAATCACCGCCGCCGATGCCCCGACGCTCACCTTCCCGCCCTTGTTTTCGCCGGTAGAGGTTGCCGTGTTCTTGCCGGTATTCGACGCGCTGACGGAAACCGCGCCGCCCCCCATGCTCAGCCCGTTTCCGGTGCCGACCCGTGCGGTGGTCCGCTCGTCCAGCATCGCCAGTGCCACAGACGCATCCACGGCGATACCGCCCGCCGCCCCGGCGGACGCTTCGGTCACGGTATCTATCTCGGAATCCGCATCGACCGTCAGACCAGTGCCATTGGTCAGGGTTGCGCCGTCCGTCAGTTCAGCAGCCGTTGTCGTGGTAATGAAGTTCAACCCGACAGACGCCCCAATGCCAACCTTGCCGCCGGTCGCGCCCGTGTCACTTGGCGCCGCCGTGGCGGTCGCGCTCATCTTTTCCGCCGCCAAAAGCGTCGATGCGCCGGTCGTGGCGTCCACATGCGCCGCGCCGGAAATCGTCGCCGCCGTATTCACGTTGATGATGTTCAGCGCCAGCGATCCCGCGATCCCCACCTTGGTGCCACCCGCGCCAGATGTCGCTTTGGCCAGGAAGGTATCCGTCGGATCCCCCGCGCCTTGAAGCGCAGACAGATTGACCCCGTTGGCGCTATGCGTGCCGCGCCCGAGGCTGGCTGTGTTCGTTTCCGTGACCACGTTGACCGAAACCGCAACGCCGATCCCGACCTTTGATCCCCCGCCATCTTCGCCTTTGACCGCCGAGCCATCCGATGTGGCCGAACCATTGGTATTGTTGGCCGATGCAATATCAAGCGATCCTGAGGCGCTGATATTGACGTCATCCGGGACAACCGCCGTCACACTGGATTTCTGCACGTTGACGGCTACCGCCGCCGCTGCGGAAACCTTGCCCTCGCTGGTTTTCGCGGAGCGGCCGCTTTCATTGCCCGCTTCGCTCGTACTGGCGGTGCGTTGCTCGGAACTGCCGACCTTGGCCTTGTCCTGCTTGTCGGTCGCCGACGTCAGTTGGGTTGTGGCCGTCTTGTCAACACTGTCGCCGCTGCTGGAAGGTGCCGCATCCGCGTCGTCACCTTCATTGGCGCCCGCCGCACTGGCTTTGGCCTCCAACGTCGAACTGGACGCCCCCAACGCGCTGAATGTCACCTTGCCGCCCGAAGCCACAGCCCGCGCCGTCGTTGCCAGCACGCGGTCGTCCACCAGCGCAAGCGCAAGCGATGCGCCAATCGCCACTTTCGAGCCCGCAGCCTCCGCCGAGGCCGTCGTGGTCGTGCTGGCATCTTGCGCCGCACTCACGCTGACCGCGCCGGTCGTGGCGAGTGCTGTGCCACTGCCCAGACGGGCCGTCGTCGTGTTGTTCACCAAGGAGAGCGCCACAACCGGCGTGAGAGAGATTCCGCCCTCGGCCCCCGCCTCTGCCGTGGTCTCCACCTCGTGGTTCGCCGACGCATCAAGACTGACGTCATGCGCCCCGCTCAGTGTCGCCCCGTCGCCCAGCTCGGCAACCGAGCGGTTCGCAACGATATTGAGCGCAACCGACGCGCCAATGCCGACACTCTCGCCCGTCGCTCCGCCGCCCACCGGCGTGGCTTCGGCGGTGGTTTTGGTTCGGTTGTCGGCACTCAGTTCCACGTCGCCGCCGCCCGTCACGCTCACGCCTGCGTCATTCGCAATCCGCGCCGTCGCCTCGGTATCAATCAGGTTCAGCGCAAGCGAGCCCGCAATCCCCACCTTGCCCGCACCCGCGCCCGAAGTGGCAATTGCCACATAGCTGTCCGTCGCCGTGTCCGTGCTCGCTGAGTTATCCATCAGCTTTGGCACATCAAGGCTCAGCGCCGCGATGCTCAACCCGCCAACGCTATGCGCCGCGTTGCCCAGGGTGGCCGCGTTCTTCACCTTGACCGAGTTCACCGCCACAGCCGCGCCAATCCCCACCTTCGCAGGGTCGGGCGTATTGCCCTCGGCATCCTCGACCCCCACGGCCGCGCCGCTCGCCACCGCCTTGCCGGTCGCGTTGCTGGCCGTGTGCAGCGCCAACATGCCCGCCGAGGTGATGCTCACCCCATCCGGCACCGCCGCCGTTACGGTCGCTTTCTGCACGTTGATCGCGACACCCGCCGCGACCGAGACCTTGCTGCCATTGCTCGAGGCGGACCGCCCCTCGCCATCGGCCACTTCATCGCTGGTCGCGCTTTGCTGGTCGCTGTCGCCGACCCCGGCCTTGTCCTGCTTCTCGGCCCCGGCACTCAACTGCCCGGTCACCGCAGAATCCACATCCGGCGCACCGCCCGCAGGGGCGTCTCCCGCATCATCCGCCGCCGCAGCCCCCTGCGCGCTTGCCTTTGATTCAACCGAGGAGACAGACGCCCCCAACGCGCTGAACGTCACCTTGCCGCCCGAAGCCACAGCCCGCGCCGTCGTTGCCAGCACGCGGTCGTCCACCAGCGCAAGCGCAAGCGATGCGCCAATCGCCACTTTCGAGCCCGCAGCCTCCGCCGAGGCCGTCGTGGTCGTGCTGGCATCTTGCGCCGCACTCACGCTGACCGCGCCGGTCGTGGCGAGTGCTGTGCCACTGCCCAGACGGGCCGTCGTCGTGTTGTTCACCAAGGAGAGCGCCACAACCGGCGTGAGAGAGATTCCGCCCTCGGCCCCCGCCTCTGCCGTGGTCTCCACCTCGTGGTTCGCCGACGCATCAAGACTGACGTCATGCGCCCCGCTCAGTGTCGCCCCGTCGCCCAGCTCGGCAACCGAACGGTTCGCAACGATATTGAGCGCAACCGACGCGCCAATGCCGACACTCTCGCCCGTCGCACCGCCGCCGGTAGGTTTGGCTTCGGCGGTAGATTTTGTTTCCGCCTCTGTTTTCAGAGACACATCCCCGGCCCCGGTGATGTTCACCGCAACACCCGCGCCGATCATAGCGGTGCTTTGCGTATCAATCAGGTTCAGCGCCAGTGACCCCGCCACGCCCACATTCGAGGCCCCTGCCCCTGAGGCTGCCGTGGTCGTGAACGCATTGCCCACCTTGGCCGTCAGCGGATTGTCCGAGAGAGCCGAGAGGTGGATACTGCCGGCCGAAACCGCGCTGGCGATCAGTGCGTCATTCTTGATTTTGGCGATATTGATCCCGACAGCAACGCCAACGCCGGTTGCTGAATCTACAGCCGAGCCATCTGCGCTCAGCTCGACATTGTTTTCCGAGCTGCTGGAGACGTTCAGAGCGCCCGCAATGGTGGCCGAAGTGGTCGGGCTGTAGGTTGCGCTTGTGGTCGAGGTCAGATCGGAAATTGCCAGCGCACCCACGACGGAAATCTTGCCTTCGCTGGTGCTGGCCTCCTCGCCATATTTGTCGTCTTCAAGGAAGGTTGCAGCCTGCGACCCGGCACTTGGCTCGGTTGCGCCACCCTCGGCGGCCTTTGCGGTCACGTGCACGTCGGTTCCGGTCGAGGCGTCAAGGCTGACGCTGCCCGCCGTCACATTCGCATTGCCGGCAAGTTCGGCTGTCGTGGTCGCGGTGATCACACTCACGCCCACGCTGGCGCCGAAAGCGGCTACTTTCGGTGTTGCGTCGGCCACGGAGGTCACAAGGTTCTTCGCCGTCACATCAATCGCGTTGGTTGCCTGCACCTTGGCGTCACCGGCGATCCGGGCAATTGCGCTGCTGGTAATGGTCGATACGGCAACGGCCCCATCGGCGGCACTGTTTGCCGGGACGAGGGATTCTGTCGGGATGTTGGATTCGACCGCCGAATCGGCAAGCAGCGTCACGCTGTCGGCTTTTACATCGCTTGTGCCGCCGATTTCGACCAGTGCCGAGGCATTGGTTACAACCACGCCAATCGGCAAGGCGACGGTAGAAAGATCGCCATTGGCGCGCACGGCGGCCTTGGCGTTAAACGCCCCGGTGGCGTCAATGTCGCCGCTGTTGATCGTGATTGTCGCCGTGGCGGTCGGGACCGCGACCAGCAATGATGCGTTATCGGCAATTGACGACGCATCGAGCGTGATATTGTTGCCGCGCAGGATGGGGGCCGCCCCCGCCCCTTGCCCGATGATGATTTCTGCCGTGCCGCCATCCCGCTGGAGCGCCGTCAAGGTCACGTCACCTGTCGTTCCCGCCGTGACGGTCGAACCATTGGCCAGCGTGATCTTCGGCGCTTCGATTGAGATGCTTCCCGCTGCACCACCGCCATTTGTTGAATCGAGCGTCCCACCGGAGGCGACCAAAATCGAATTATCGGCCTGCACGATGATATTGCCGCCAGCGCTGAGCTGGCTGTTCTGGGAGGCGTCAATGACAAGGTCAATCGGGTCGATCAGCAACGTCCCGAGAGGCCCCGTGTCGGAGCCGAGATCAAGCTGGGCGGCGCCGAGGGTGGCAAATTTCCCGCTAAGCTCTACAAAGCCACCAGCACCCGCCCCCGCACCATGTGCCGAAAATTGTGCGCCCGTCTCAACGCTTAGGCTGTGCCCGGCCTGAAAGATAATGTCGCCCCCGGCGCCATCTGCCCCGGCACCGTCCGCATTCAGATTTGCTGTCGCCGCAACCGTGGTATCGCCGCCAGATTTCACCGTGATCTTGCCACCGCGCCCGCCCGATTCGGCGCTGGCATCGACGCGCCCGGACACATGCGCATCCCCTGCCGCAACAATCGAAATCTGCCCGCCACGCGCGATCAGCGCGCCGCCTTCGGCCATGCCGATGGAATTTACCGTTGCGTTGAATTTCGTGCGCTGACCCAGATCCTTGCCGGTCAGCGGCCCGGTTATGCCGTTGATTGCCACCGTGTGGCCTTGCAGCGTGATCCCGCCATTCGCGTTCACCTGCCCTGCAATCGAGATAAGCCCGTTAGGCGACATCGGAATCTCGCCGCGCATCAACTGACGGGCAACCGCGTTGTTGACCGTGCCATCGGCGCGCACGACCTTGTCCAGAAACGCCTGCGTCGGCGTGTTTACCGTCAGCGAGCCGACATTGATCTTGCCGGATTTTCCGACAATGAAGCCATTCGAATTCGAGAAAAAGACATTGCCGCCAATCTTGCCGTCCTTGAACGCGTTCAATTCACCATTGATCACGACGGCGCCGTTCTTGACGATATTAACCAGACCACCCGCCTTTTCGGGCACGAACAGATCGACCCGCTGACCAGCCGCCTCTTGAAAGTCCGAGAATGTATTAAAACCGACGCCCGCTGAAACGGTGTCGGTCCTGATCTTGGTATGATTGCCCTTGACGGTGATGCTTGTCTTGGTTCGCCCGTCCGCGACGATGTTGTTTGCCGTCAACCCGCCGATGTTGACCGCCTGCGCCCAGCCACCAGTGGGAACCGCCGCTGCCGTAAACACCGCCCCCAGAACGACCGGACTGGCGCCTGCCATCAGGCTTCCAAACCGCGTCGCGGCGGCCTTCTTCCTGTCGCGGTGGGAAATGGTGTTCATCACGTTGAAAAGATCACCCATCAGAAATTCCCATTCTTGATACGGAAGATGTCGGGCTTGTCGGGGTCAACCGAATAGAGCAGCGCCAGCCCGGCGGGCCTTAGCGTTTTTTGCCCGTTCTCGCCGTCTTCGAATTTTCCCTGCAACAGCAGGATTGCCGCGTGCCCGTCATTGTCCACGCCGCGAAACAGCAAGATGCCGTTGGCCACGACCACCCCGGCCTTCACCGACTCGGGCGGGAACCCTTCAGCTGCGAAATGGCTGCTCAGAACATCGCCATTGGCGACAAGCGTCGCATCGGTGATGTCGGGGTCCGTGGCCTTGCTCCACGAAGCGCCGATTTGAATCAGCGTCTTGCTTTTGTAGCCGAAAATATATGACACCTGCGCCGTGCCGCCGTCCTCCAGCAGATCGGGGACCGATATCGACAAGAGCTTGGTGCGTTCAACGGTGTTCACGCTTGTGCTGATGTCTGCGTCGCTCTTGCCGAAGTCCTTGGAAATCGCGGCGCGCACCGCTTTCTCATCCATGCCGAACCTAGCCGAGCGGAAACCGGAAATTGTGGCGGGTATCGTGACGGCGGCAGGCGTTGACGCCACCGCTTGCGTATTGGCATGGCCCGGCACGCCCATCCAGCCCACGCTAAGCGCAGCAGCCAGAATAGCGACAGACACTCGGCCAATCTTGGCCGAAAAACCACGATACCCCATGAACCTCCCCTTCACGTCATACTTTTAACCCTATAAACACTCAACCGGCCACACCGGATAATCCCCGGCGCGACCAACCCCAAAAAGCCCTACGCGGGCATACACTCACATCATACAGAACAGAGGATCAGGCTTCTTCCTGAACCGGTTCCGTGGCGTCAGGTGACGCCACGTCCGACTGTTTCCCCAATCTCGAGATCGCCTTCAGGCTCAGCAAATGGCAGTAGATCGCCTTCAGGAATCCTGCTTCGTTCAATTTTTGCAGATTATCACCCGACAACCCGGCAAGTGCGTCCTCATCCACGACCATCAGGCCATGCACGCTGGTTTTCTCGCCGTCCGGCATGACCGCATCCAGCGAGATGGAGTGAAACAACTCCATGTCATGCAACATCTTGGCAAACTGGTCAGTGCGCTCGGCCGAGGCTTTGTAGCTTTGCGACAGCGTCAAAGCCCGCATTAGTGTTTCTTCCGACTCACCCGTCTTGGAGAAAAACCGATCGCCCTCACTCTCATTCAAACCCTCATAGGTGTCGTCGACACACAAGATCGGTTCACCATCCGTCACATCGCCGACGATGAATGGATAGCGGCGCAAATACGCAGGCGCATATTTTCCGTCCCACAGGCCCTCTTTTGATACGAAAACATTCGTACCGGGCTTCAACCCGGTCACAAAAACCGCCGCCGGTGCGCCATTCCCCGGAAGGAACGCAATCGGCAAGTCATCGACGGCCTCCTCAAACTCGTCGACCAGCGCCGGAATCAGGTTCGCACCCTCCGCAAACGCTAGCGGTTTCTTGGGCGTCGCCAGACGCAAGTTTTTATGGGTTTTGGTATTTAGCGGGACAACGTTATTGTAGAAAAGTGGGTTAGCCATCACGCAAATGCTTTCTTATCGTTTTGTTCAATTTCAACATTTTAGCTCAATCGTGTGTCAAAAGATAGCACAAAATGAGGCGGTTGAGTAACTCTGAACAGCTGAGTTTGGTGCGTTTTCCGCCCCCCAATCCGGCAGCGCCACCGGGGGCGAATGAGCAAAGACAACAAGACAACAACGACGGAACCACAGCCCTGCATTTGAGGTGAAGATCGCATGAGCGGCCTTGACGGGCGAGACTGTTCAATTGTCTGGGGTGCTATTGTCTGAGATGCAATCTTCGACAGGCCATGGGAAGCTTCCGCTTTCGATGTAAAGTGGGGGGATATGCGTTGGCGTATCACGGTTGAAACTGTCGATCTCAGCGGTGAGGGGTATCCGCCGCTTCATCAAGCAGCGTGGCCCCAGAGTTTTGTAACAGGATCGGGTCGGGCGGTTGATGGTCACGCAGATACCACACAGGTGAGCGCAGGGCGCGGTAAGCCTGCCTATGTCACCAATGCCGTCTCTGGGAGGGTGAGCGTGGTTATCATCCTCTGGGCGTGGCCCTCGGGAGCCCGAAACGGCAGACACCGCCGAAATGGCGGTGCCGCGTGTTCCTGTGCAGATCGCTTCGCCCATCATGTCCGGGCGGGAACCGGGGCCATAAGAACGGCCCCGGATTGGCCGTTTACTGGCTCACGGCGATGGCGTTGTTGTCACCGCCCGTCTGAGTGAATCCCGTGACGTTACCGGTACCGGTTTGCAGCACTGCAACTTGGTTGCTGTTGGAACCGACCGTCCCGGTGATCGAGTTATCGCCGCCGATTTGTGCGAAGGCGAACAGGTTGCTGTTGCCGGTCACATCGTAGGTGATGTCATTGCCCAAAAGAGCGCTTGTCGAGTCCTGCAGCACGTGGCCCTGTGTCAGGCTGCCGCTTGAGCCTTCCAGATCGCCGGCGACACCGCTCATGGACAAGCCGCTATTGTCGCCGTTAGCATCGCCGGTAAACGACGCCATGAGCGTGTTGCTATCAGCCACCTGATTGACGTCGATGAAATTTCCATCCCCCGACTGGGTAGCATGGGCAATATTGTAGCTGCCGGACTGAAGGACAGTGCCGTTGTTGGTATTGCCCATCTGGATCAATTTGACGGCATTGCCAGTCGACGCTTGGCTGATGCCCTGATTGACGTCACCGATGTTGCTATCCCCGCCGTATTGATGGATCAGGATGGCGTTCCCGTTAGAGCCCAACATTGTGGCGTTGGCGTCGTTCGCATTGCCGGACTGAATGATGCGCAACGCGGTGCCACGAAGCGCCGTGCTGCTCGAGTCGTCAAAATAGCCGTACCCCGCCAATCCGGGGTTGTTGTCACCGGTGATGGTGGCATTATGGATAATGTTGCCGCTGCCGCCGCCCTGACTGATGCGGATGCCCCAGTTCTGTTTGTTGACGTGGCTGCCGTTGTTGCCGTTGTCATCGCCGATGATTTGGACGGTCCCGATGAAGCCATTCTTGCCGGATTGATCGACCGTTATGTCGTTCCTGCTGCCATCTGTACGAAGGATGTCGAGCACGTTGTCGTCACCGCCGTTGTGCGAGGCCCGCGTCAGGTTGTTGTCGCCGTTCTGCTGTGCGTCATTGGTGACGTTGTTGTAAGCTTGGTTCGAGTCCTTGAAGCTCATGGTGTTGTCATTACCATTCTGCTCGACATTGACAATGTCGTTGTGCCCGCCGTGGGCATAACCCGCGTTGCTGTAGGTAAGAGTGTTGTTGTTGCCATTCTGAAGGCCGGGGTTGGCGGCCGTGCCGATGTCGTTGCCACCGTTACCGATTGCCCCCTGCCCGGTATGACTCTGGTCGATGTCAGAGACGTTGCCAGTACCGTTCTGGTCTAGGTAGAGTGTATTGCTGTCAGCATAGGCCATTCCCATGCTGAGGCAGAGCGCGCTGGTCGCGGCGAGGGTTGTCGTATAGAATTTCATGGTCCTTATCCTTTCGGGACGTGGTTACTGGAATCGTCTTGGTGAGCGATGGCCATCACCACGGCAGCCGCTCTGTTCTGGCCTGTCAGGGGGAGCTCCTCGGCACGCCGCGCTTGGTGGTCGGAAAGCTGGCGCTTTGATTTTCGGTGGTTTTCCGTGGGTGCCTTGTGGCGCCCGGATAAACCGACCGGTGGATCGACCCGGCCCGCTGTCGGTGGAATGCAATTAAGAAATCAAGGGTTTCACACATCAACTCTCTCCCAAACCCACCACACCGACATGACGGGCAAAAACACGGCCCGCCCATTTTCCGTTCTGTTACCTCCGGCTAAATCAAGTTCAACTCCACGCTCCGCGGCGGTAACCATCCGGAAATGTGTCCACAGTTTGTCGATTAACCGACATATTTCAAGCTTTGTTGTTGCCGCATTGGGCAACGAATTGTTTCTCAGTGTGCATAAACTTTTTTTAATCGACACAACAAAAGGTTATGCCAATTTCGGCCGCACATGGCCGGACGCACGACACCAATTCACGAGAGACTGGATGAGAAATATCTACAATTTTAACGGTATCAATTTCACAAAAAATTAACCTTTGAGTAGAACAAATAAACGAATCATGCATAAAAGAAGGCAGTCAAGGCTCCAGCAGGAGCATCAGGCGCGAAAAACAACCTCGCACAACGTTATCCGTATCCACAGAAGCACAAAAACTGTAAAAAATTGCCGTTCAACCCGAAATAATTGAACTTAGGCCTTTCTTTTGCCCCGTTTTTGGACTTAATTTTGCCCACGCTCAAAGGCAATATGGTTGCGCGCCAGAAAATGCGTCCTTTAGCATGTGGAACGGAGTGTGTGTTTAATGAAGCTGATATTTGCCGCAGGTCTGGCTGCCGGATTGTTGTCTGGTACGGCTTTTGCAGGGGAACTCGTCTACACCCCGGTCAACCCATCCTTTGGTGGCAGCCCGCTAAATTCGTCGCATTTGATGGCAGGCGCCAATGCCCAGCGTCAGGCGACTGCCAGCGACGCGAACCAGGGAACAAGTAGCGGAAGCGGCGGCACCGGGTCCGACGGGTCCAGCGCCGGAGACAGTGACGCCGAACTGTTCGTGCGCCAGCTTCAGGGGCGCTTGCTGTCCGCGCTGGCTGGTCAGGTGACAGAGGCGATCTTTGGTGACAATCCACAGGATTCGGGCACAGTAACCTTTGGAAGCACCACAGTTACATTCGACCGGTCAATTGACTCCATCCACCTTCAGATCGTGAACAATCTGGATGGAACAGTGACCGATATCGTCGTGCCGCAATTGGTGACAGGCAGTAGTTAAGGTGAGCCAGATGTCCCGCAAAAGGGGCACGTTGGAATTCGAAGGGCAGACAGGCAATGGTAATCATGAACGGTAAACGGGTACGCTTGGCGCGTATGGTTCTGGCGATGGGCGCCGCAATCTCGCTTTCGGCCTGTGCCGAACTCACGAAACCGCTGTTTGGCACTTCGGAACCAGAATTGGTGACGATGACGTCGCAGAACCTCGCGCTGCGATCCTTGCCGGCCCCCGAGAAGCGCGTCAGGGTCGCCGTTTACGGTTTTCCCGATCTTACGGGCCAGTACAAGGAACGCGACAACGTCCAGACGCTTTCGCGCGCCGTCACGCAAGGTGGCTCGGCCATGCTGATCAAGGCATTGCAGGACGCGGGTGAGCGGCACTGGTTCACCGTGCTCGACCGTTCGGGGCTTCAGGATCTGATCCGTGAACGCCAGATCGTCAGCGAGATGCGCCGCCTCTATCGCGGTGAAAGCAACATGGACCCCAAGGTGCTCGGCCCGCTGAAACATGCCGGCGTCATCCTTGAGGGCGGCATCGTCGGCTATGACACCAACATCCAGACCGGCGGTTTTGGCGCACGCTATCTCGGGATCGGCGCGGATACCAAGTGGCAGATGGATACCGTCACCGTCAGCCTGCGGGCTGTTTCAACCGAAAGCGGCGAGGTACTTGCCAGCGTGACGGCACAAAAGGCAATCGCGTCATCCGCTTTGCAGGGTAACATCTTCCGCTATGTCGCGCTCGACAAGCTGCTTGAGATGGAAACCGGTATCACGGCCAACGAGCCGAAGTATGTAGCCGTGCAGCAGGCGATTGACAAAGCGGTGGTCGGCCTCGTCATCGAGGGAAGCGAACTGGGCATCTGGTCTTTTGCCGACCGCAAGGCCGGGCGCAATCTGATCGCCCGCTACCGGGCCGAGAAATACGGCAACGCAATGCCGGCCACGGCCAGCCGGGTCGTGCCGCCGGAAACCCGCCATCCCGCGCGCGTGGTCGAGGTCAGACCGAAGCAGCGCCAGCGCACTATCATTCGCCGGCTCAAACCCGCCAGCACCACCCCCGCGCCACCGCCCGTGCAAACCGGTGAAACGCTGGGCTGAGAACAGGCTCGCGCCCCGCAACAGCGGGCATGTCACTTAAATTTGCGCTTCGCAACGCAGTGTTTCCCAATCAGAAACATCGTTTCGTCACAATATTTGTGCTGACTCCTCTTGTCGGGTCATGCGGTCCGACCGGCCGACACGACTTGACCAAGGGGCACACAAATGGGTTATCGTTACATCAGACAGCTTCCGTCGTTTATCTCCGCTGTTGCGGCGGCACTGACACTGGCAGCGACGGCGCATGCCAACCCAACCGCCGGGAACGACTTGTTTCTGAGCGTGACCGGCGGCGAAAACCTCTTGCAAATCAAACCCCTGACCACACCGCAAGGCAATCGCCTAGCGGTCTCGGTCGCAGGTGATCATAATGGCGGCTTCGGGCAGGACTGGGCCAGCCCGATGTTCTCCCAAGGCTTCGCCGCCCCTGGTATCCTTGCTCAAACGGGGCGCGACAATGCGCTTGCGCTCGCCGTCGAAGGGCGAGGCAACCTCTTCTCGATAACGCAGAACGGGACCGCCAATATCGTCTCGGGACAGATCACCGGGGTGGGCAATATGGTCGCCGTGGCACAGACCGGCACCGCCAATATCGCGCATTTCTCGCAAACCGGAACCGGCAATTCCCTTTCCATATCACAATCTTCATGGTGAGAAATATCACTTCGTGATAGGCTCGCGGTTGATTCGCATGAGGAGTCAACGCCATGCTGCGTCACGATAATCAGTTTTTCGCTTTTGCAATTGCCGCCGCGACACTGGCCGCTTTGAGTCTCGCCACCCCCGCGATGGCGGGCGACGGGAACACCCTTTATATTCAGCAAGACGCCTCATCTACCGACGGCAACTCGCTGTTCGTCGATCAATCGCTTGCCTTCGACTCCACTGTGGCCGGGGATATCGCGGCGACATTGCCCGCAATGCAAACGGGCGGCAACAATACTGGAGTGATCACGCTCTCGGGCGATGGTGCCATGGTCCTTTTCGGACAGACCAACTCGGGCCTTGGTGCAGGAACGAACACCGCGGAGATCACTGGTGATAGTTACGCAACCATCGTGTTGCAGCAGGACGGTTTCGGCAACGACGGCATGCTTGACGTAGGTTCCGGCAGCAATCAAGGCGCGCTGTTCCAATATGGTGACGAGAATACCGGCAAGGTCACGGTCTCGGGAACGAATAACTCCGGCACCCTTTATCAAAGGGGCGACAACAATACTTACGCACTCAATGTTACCGGAAACAAGTCCTCGGTGCAGTGGAACCAGATTGGCAACAATATCTCACCAACGTCGAGCGTCACCCCGGCGACGGTGATTTCGAATGCCGGCAAGGTCATAATCACGCAAACCAGCTACTGACGCGCGGCCTAGCATCATGACGAACCGTTTTATCTACGCTGCCCTCTTGTCCAGCATTCTCATGGCCCCCGCGTTTGCCGCTGCACAGGTCGCTATTCCCACAATCGAAATTACCCCCACCACCACCGGCGTGACGATTAGCGGAGTCGTCGCCGGGCTCTCAAGCGGCACAATCAACGCCGAAATGACAATTACGAAGCAAGACGGGTCAAGTTCGGTCAACTCCAGCCAGTCGCGCCAGATTCAGGTCTCTCATGACAGCCGCGATATCGTCGCTACGACCCGGCTTTCGGTCGGACCAAACGCGCATGTCCACGTCATTCTGAAGCTGAAAGAAAATAATACCGTGATCGCCCAAAGCCAGACCGAGATCGGCACCGGAGACTGACATGCTGAAATCCCCCAAGATCAAGCTCACAGCTGCGCTGTTTCGCTTGGTGCCAATCACTCTGGCCCTGATGGCGGGCTCAACCGCGCTGGCACAGGACAAGACCGCCTTCGTGGCGTCGTTCTCCGGCGACTGGTTCATCTTCGACCCGCAAATTGGCGCCAGCGACAAAACCTGCGCGCTGGTCCTGTCGAAAACGGGCATTGACGAAACCGACCAGTATTCTGCGACGTCCACAAATTGCGTGGAGCCGCTGGCGGACCTGAGCAGTTGGGATATCCATGACGGGCAGCTGCGCCTTTTCGCGGCGGACAAGACAACCCCGGTTGCGGTGCTCGGCGGAAATCAGTCCCGCGTCACCGGCACCTTCCCGGCCACCAAGCGTGGCTTGATCGTTGAACGTGCCAAGGGCGACGCGAGCACGCGCGCCATGAGTGCGGCGCTTGCCCGGCATCGCTGTGTCTATCTGGGTTTCACAAGCAAGTGTGCGCCTGCGGCGGCGCTCTCCCGCCCGGCCTTGACCGAGGAGAGTGGAGCCTATGGCTCGGTCGGGGTCCTCGTCAATCTCAATGTCCGCAGCCAGCCGCGCGCCGATGCATCTATCGCCGGCCAACTGGCACAAGGCACCTGCCTGAAAGTGAATGACTGTGCTATTGCCTCGGATGGAATCTGGTGCCGCGCCCGGTTTGGTGATCGTGACGGCTGGGTGCACAAGACCGCGCTACGCCAGAAGCAGTGGCCGGTGGTGACCTTCACCAATTCCTGCGCTGCCACGAATTAACGCGGCACTGCATTGCTTCGGTGGGAAAATACCGCTGACGAGGACTGATCCACTAACTTGCCTTGTCCAAGCTACTGGCTTGCGCAGCAATCGCTTCATTGCGGCATGATCACTCTCGATCAGGTTGTTGCGCCATTCTTGGTCGATATGCCGGATGCTGTTGGTCAAGTGCCGCAAATAATGCAACATGTATAACCGCCCCATACGCAAGAGGTAATTTCGGAGCTGATTTAGGCGCGTCATCGGGTGCTGACATGTATCCGGCCTCTGATGCAGCTATCTACATGCTGCGGGCCCGTATGGTGTTCGAAGATCAGATCCAAATCAGTCCCGCGTGCACGTCGGCACATGTTGCATGCTGGATGTCTGATCCTGTCTCACGACTGTTGCGCCAAACTGCTCCTTGCCCTCTTACGCTCCGACGTTCTCGCGACCGACAGTGGGCCTATGCCGCTGCGGCCGGAGACTGGTAGACGCCGCCCCGAGCCATCAAGGCCCAGACGATCCGCGCCATCTTGTTGGCCAGCGCTACCCGCGCCAACATGGGTGGCTTGCGGGACAGCAGATTACCCAGCCATGTTCCCGGTTGAGCATCTGGATGGGTACGTCGTTTAATAATGACGCTGTTCGCACCAATAACCAGCAGCCGTCTCAGGGATCGCTCCCCCATTTTCGTCGTTGCCCCAAGCCTTTGCTTGCCGCCCGTCGAATGTTGACGCGGCACCAGCCCAAGCCAAGCCGCAAAATCACGCGCCCTCCGGAAGTTTTCTGGTGGCGGAGCAAGAGTAGCAATTGCAGTGGCAATCAGCGGGCCGATGCCTGGTACTGTCATCAGGCGCTGCGCAAGCTCGTCTTCCTTGGCCCGGCGGGCGATCTCGGCATCAAGCTTGGCAATTTCCGTTTCAAAATGCCCGAGTGTTGCGATGAGGGCTTGAAACGTCGCAATGGCTTCCATTGGCAGTTCACAATCTGAACCCTCAACGATTGCAACGAGCTTCGATGCATTTGCTACGCCCTGGGGTACGATTTGCCCGAATTCATTCAAGTGCCCTCGCAAGGCATTGATGGTTTGGGTCCGCTGCCGGATGAGAAGTTCCCGGACACGAAAAACCATTGCCGCGCCTTGCGTTTCTTCGCTCTTCACGGAAACAAACCGCATTGTCGGGCGCACCGCAGCCTCACAAATCGCCTCGGCATCCGCAGCATCGTTCTTTTGCCTCTTAACGAACGGCTTAACGTAGGAGGGCGGGATCAGCCGCACCTCGTGCCCCAACTTGCCGATTTCGCGGCCCCAAAAATGGGCACCTCCACAAGCCTCCATTGCGATCACACAAGCTGGTAACTCATTGAAGAACCCCAAAACCTGACCGCGTCGCAGCTTTTTGCGAAACAATACCTTGCCAGATGCATCGGCACCGTGAACTTGGAACACATTCTTTGCGAGATCGAGACCAACAGTAACAAGCCTTGACATAACCGTCCTCCTAATTGGATCAAACATGACCCACCTTGACACAAGAGTGACGTCGGGGGGCGGTTACAGCATCAGTTCCGATTGAAATGATGCGTGAGCCTCGGCAGGGTCTTACACGAGACGACGAACGGGGAATCGCATGTCCGATCTCGAACAGACCATTACGGGCTTTGACCTGTGGCATCTGGCGTTGCCGGTTTCCTCGCGCCGCGACCATGGCATCGGCAGTGTTGAGGCAAGCTGCGAGATCATTGTGCTGCGGCTCACGGCCGAAGGGGTGCCGTGGGCTGGGGTGAAGCGTCCCCTTGGGTCGTGTTCACCGGTTCGCCGGAAGCGAGCTATGCTGCGCTCAATCGTTACCTGCGCCCGCTTACGTTGGGGCGCCGCGTCTCTGAGCGCGCGGCGATCATGGCGCAAGCACACCACGCCGTTGCCCACGCAACAGAGGCCAAGGCCGCGCTTGACAGCGCGCTGGTTGATCTCGCCGGGCAAATCACCGGCGCACCGGCCTATGCGTTCATGGGGGGCAAATCCCGCAATACGATCCCGCTTTCCGTTTCCATCGCCAACCCGGATTTCGACGCCGACATCGCCCTGATGGAACGTATCCGTTATGACGGCGTGCGCCTTATCAAACTGAAAACCGGCTTTCGCGAACACGCTTTCGATATACTGCGTCTAGAGCATATCACCCGCGATTTCCCCGAGTTTTCCATTCGGATCGACTATAATCAGGGCCTTTCGCCGGAAGAGGCCCCTGCCCGCGTGGCTGATGTGGCGCAGTTCAAGCCGGACTTTATCGAACAACCCGTGCGCGCGCCAAATTACACACTGATGGCCAAGCTGCGCGATGCAATCGACGTGCCGTTGTTGGCCGACGAGTCCGTTTTCGGCCCGGAAGACATGGCCCGCGCGGCGGCAGAGCGTATTTGCGACGGGGTTTCCGTCAAGATCATGAAAACCGGCAGTCTGGCGCGCGCGCAGGAGGTTGCCGCCATCGCCGCCGCACATGGGTTGACTGCCTATGGCGGCGATATGTTCGAAAGCGGGCTTGCCCATCTCGCCGGCACACACATGATCGCGGCGACACCGGCGATTACACTCGGCTGCGAGTTCTATCAGGCAGGCTATTTTTTGGTCGAAGACATTCTCGAAACGCCATTCAGGGTTGAAAACGGTCAGGTTATCGTGCCCGATACGCCGGGTCTTGGTGCGGCACCCGCCCTCGACAAGCTGACAAGATACGCAATCGCAGGACCAAAGTCATGAGCGAGCCACAAAAGACAATTGCCATCATCGGCGCGGGTATCGTCGGCGTTTCAACCGCAATCTGGCTGCAACGCGAAGGCCACAAGGTCATCCTGATCGAGCGCGAAGCGCAGGCCGGTGAAGGCACGTCTTTTGGCAATGGTGGCGTGCTGGCCTCCTGCTCGGTGGTGCCGGTCACGGTGCCAGGGCTGATGGCCAAAGCGCCGAAAATGCTGTTCTCGCGCAATCAGCCATTGTTCCTGAACTGGAAATATCTGCCGAAGCTTGCACCATGGCTTAGAAAATACCTTTCCCACACCAATGAAGCAGATGTGCGGCGCACCGCGGCCGCCCTCAATGGCATCGTTGGCGACAGTCTTAACGACCATCTTGCGCTCGCCCAAGGCACCGGCGCGGAAAAGTGGATCGTGCCGTCGGACTATCTTTTCCTTTACCGCGACCGCGCCCATTACGAGGGCGACGCATTTGGATGGGGTATCCGCCGCGATCTGGGGTTTGAGTGGGATGAGATGGACCGCGCCGCACTGGCCCGATACGACCCGGCCTATTCCGAAGCCGTGGGCTTTGCCACCAAGCTCGGCGGGCATGGCCGGATTGCCGACCCGGGCCGCTATGTGAAGGAACTCGCCAAATACGCGGTCAGTCAGGGCGCAAAGATGATTCAGGCCACGGTGACAGATTTTGTCATCGAGAATGGCAAGCTCACCGGCCTGCGTGCGGGTGGTGAAACCATTTCCTGCGACGGGGCGGTGCTGGCGACAGGCGCATGGTCAAAAGCGTTGGGCCGCAAACTTGGGCTGAATGTGCCGCTTGAGAGTGAGCGCGGTTATCATATTGAGCTTTGGGAGCCTTCGGTGATGCCGAAAGCGCCTGTCATGGTTGCTTCAGGAAAATTCGTGATGACCCCGATGGATGGCCGCCTGCGCCTTGCCGGGGTTGTTGAATTCGCCGGGCTGACCGCACCTGCCTCTGCCGCGCCGACGGCGCTTTTGAAACGTCAACTTGCCGAGGTGCTGCCGCAACTAAGCTGGAAGGAAACGACCGAATGGATGGGCCATCGCCCGGCCCCTGCCGACTCTATTCCGGCAATCGGGGCAGTGCCGGGGATCGAAGGGGCATGGCTTGGCTTCGGACATCATCATGTTGGCCTGACCGGCGGGCCGAAAACCGGCAAAATTCTGGCCCAAATGATATCTGACCGAAAACCTAATGTTGACTTGGGGGCCTACTCCCCGTCACGCTTCACCATATGAATCCACCCTGCACCCGGACTCAACCGGGTCATTCCATCAACCAACCACTAGGGAGTAACTATCCATGAAACACCTAAGAATTCTCGCCGCGGCCTCTGCGCTTGCGCTTGCTGCTGCGGCTCCGGCCTCGGCTGACAAGTGGGATATGCCGATGGCCTATTCCGCATCAAACTACCATTCCGTAACTGGCGCCGAGTTTGGCAAATGCGTCACCACCGGCACCAAGGGCGCGATCGAGATCGTTACCCACCCCTCCGGCTCGCTGATTGGCGGGGCCGATATCAAACGCGCGGTGCAAACCGGGCAAGTGCCGATTGGTGAACGCCTGCTTTCGGCGCATCAGAACGAAAACCCGTTGTTTGGCTTTGATTCAATCCCTTTCCTCGCCACCTCATTTGATGATGCGAACAAGCTTTGGAACGCCGCTGAGCCGGAGCTCAAGAAGGCGCTGGCCGATCAAAACCTGACGCTGCTCTATTCCGTGCTCTGGCCGCCACAGGGGCTTTATTTCCGCGATGAGGTGAAATCAGTCGCCGATATGAAAGGCATCAAGTTCCGGTCCTATTCGGCGGCCACCGCGCGGCTGGCAGAACTGACTGGCATGTTGCCAGTGACCATCGAAGCGGCGGAAATCTCGCAAGCGTTCGCGACCGGCGTGGCCGATTCGATGATTTCCTCCGGCTCAACCGGGTATGACCGCAAGGTTTGGGAATCGCTGAACTATTTCTACGAAGTCGATGCTTGGCTACCGCGCAACTATGTGTTCGTGAACTCAGATGTCTGGAAAGCGACCTCGGACGAGAACAAGGCCGTCGTCACCGGCTGTGCCAGTCTTGCCGCCTATGCGGGTTTCTGGCGCGCCAAGGAATACACCGGCTTCACGCTACAAGGCCTGCGCGATAATGGGATGCATGTTGAAAAACCGTCGCCCGAGATGAAAGCCGAGCTGCAAAAAATCGGTGAGACCATGACCGCCGAATGGCTCAAGGACGCAGGTGAACCCGGCCAGGCAATTGTCGATGCATTCAAGGCCATGCAGTAACTGCATGTTGCCTGACAAACGACTGCGCAGCCCCGGCATCTCTGCCGGGGCTGCGCCAACACCATAAAACAACAGGGATGAAACGATGGCAGCCTTGCGCGCACTCCGCTCCGGCCTCGATTTTCTCTATCTCGCCGCAGGTGTGGCGTCCGCGGTCTGCCTGATCGCCATACTTGGGCTGATCGTCGTTCAGATGCTCGCCCGCTGGACCGGAGAGGTCTTTCCCGGCGCGCCAAATTACGCAGGCTATGCTATGGCCGCCGCATCATTTCTGGCCTTCGCCAATACCTTGAACCGCGGATCGCATATCCGGGTGTCGATCCTGCTTAATTCCGTGCCCGATGCCGCGCGCCGCTGGCTCGATATCTGGTGTTTCAGCCTTGGGGCCGCAATCATGTGGTATTTCACCTGGAACGCGCAGAAGTTCGTGTACTGGTCATGGAAATTCCATGACGTCTCCCAAGGGCAGGACAAGACGGCCCTTTGGATTCCGCAATCGCTCATGTTGGTCGGCGCCGTGGTGCTGGCCATCGCGTTGACCGATCATCTGATCCATGTGCTGTTCACCGGCAATCACCGCATCACCAACAATCTCGAAGATCAGGCACAAGGGGAATAAGGGACGTGGAAAACATCTCGATTATCATCTTGTTTCTGTTCGTTTTGTTCACGCTTCTTGGCACCGGCGTTTGGGTTGGGCTGGCGCTAATGGGGGTGGCTTGGGTCGGAATGGAGCTGTTCACCATGCGCCCGGTGGGCGATGTCATGCTCACGACCATCTGGGCCTCTTCATCGTCATGGACGCTGACCGCGCTGCCGATGTTCATCTGGATGGGCGAAATCCTTTACCGAACGCGATTATCCGAAGACATGTTCAAAGGGCTGAGCCCGTGGATGGCGCCATTGCCCGGCGGGCTGGTGCATACCAACATCGTCGGCTGCACCGTCTTTGCAGCCGTCTCCGGCTCCTCGGCGGCCACGCTGACCACGGTGGGCAAGATGTCCATCCCCGAATTGCGACGGCGCAATTACCCTGAAAAGATGATCATCGGAACGCTGACCGGCGCTGCAACGCTGGGGTTGATGATCCCGCCCTCGCTCACGCTCATTGTTTACGGGGTGACGATCAACGAATCCATAACCAAGCTGTTCTTCGCGGGCATCATGCCGGGCATGGTTCTGGCGGCGATGTTCATGGGCTATGTCGTGATCTATTCAAAGGTCGCAAAAGACTGGAACCCGATTGACGAGGGCAAGCTCAGCTTTGCCGAAAAGGTCAAGAACTCGCGCTTCCTGATCCCGGTCATCTCGCTCATTATCGTGGTTATCGGCTCGATGTATCTTGGCTTTGCCACCGCCACCGAAGCGGCGGCCTTCGGGGTGATCGGCAGCCTGCTGCTGGCCGCAGTGCAAGGCTCGCTCACCTGGGCAACGTTCAGCGCCAGCCTGATGGGCGCCACCCGCACCAGTGCCATGATCGCGCTTATCCTCGCCGGGGCATCGTTCCTGTCGCTTTCCATGGGCTTTACCGGCCTGCCCCGCGCGTTGGCCGATCTGATCGCCACATGGGATCTGTCGCGGTTTCACCTGCTGATGGTGCTCTTGGTATTCTACATCGTGCTTGGCTGTTTTCTTGATGGGATTTCCTCGGTGGTGCTGACTATGGCCGTGGTCGAACCGATGATCCGCGAAGCCGGGATTGATCTTATCTGGTTTGGCATCTTTATCGTCGTGGTGGTTGAAATGGCGCAAATCACCCCGCCGATCGGGTTCAACCTCTTCGTCATGCAGGGCATGACTGATCACGAGATGAACTATATCGCGCGCGCAGCGATTCCGATGTTTCTGATCATGGTGGTCATGGTGTTCATCCTGATCGGCTTTCCCGATCTGGCCACATGGTTGCCCGACAACCTGCGTTAGCGACTCTCGCCCAGATTCCGAGTTTCCAAAAGAAAGCGGCAAACTCTTCGGAGCTTTGCCGCGTTTCGCTTTAACAGGCGGCTCAGGCCAGCGGTGCGGCACCCTTCGTGACCTCGGGAAGGCTTTGCGCAGGTGGTGTATTGCGCGAGCGCAATGAGCAGATTGCACCGTCGATCACCGTCATGCCAATTCCGGGCAGGTTGCCGAGTTGCACGGATTCAAGGATATTCTTGCCCGGCGCGTGCTGCGCCTGATCCATCAGCACGAAATCGGCGGCGCGGCCAACTTCCATCAACCCTTGATCGAGGCCGCGCTGACGTGCGGTGTTGCCATTGGCAAAGCAGAACGCCACTTCGGCGGGCACATTGCCCAGTGCCGAAAGCATCGCCACCATGCGCAAGATTCCCAAGGGTTGCACACCCGAGCCAGCAGGGCCGTCCGTGCCCAATATGACCCTGTCCAACTGCTTCAGCTCCCGCGCGGTGTTCAGCGTCAAAAGCGCCGCGCGCTCGTTCCCGTTATGGACAATCTCAAGCCCGGCAAGGCAACTTTCGCACAGGCAGGTGATTTGATCATCAGGCAGCGCCGAATGGCCGCCGTTGATATGGCCGATCACATCCGTGCCGGTTTCCAGCACCATATCTGCGTCAATCAACCCTGAACCGGGGATCGACGGCCCTCCGGTATGGATCGTGCTTTGGATGCCGTATTTGCGCGCCCAATCCACCATTTGTTTCGCGGTTTTGCCGTCCTTCACCGTGCCAAGACCGACCTCACCCAGAAGGGTCACGCCCGCATCGGCCATGTCCTTGAAGTCCTGCTCGACCATGCCGTGTTCCAGCACCGGCGCGCCAGCCATGACTTTCATCCCGGCAGGGCGGAAATTTTCGTACCAACGCTGCGCCGCAATCGCCATTGCCTTCAGCCCGACCACATCCTTGGGGCGGCCCGGCATATGCACCTCTCCGGCCGACACCAGAGTCGTCACCCCGCCATGCAGGGTGGATTCGATCCAGTGAAGCTGTTGCTGGCGCGGCGTGTAATCGCCTATCACGGGGTGCACATGGCTGTCGATCAAGCCCGGTGCGATGGTGACGCCATGAGCATCGACCTCGACATCGGCACCTTCGCAATCAAGATCCTTGCCATAGCCTATTGCGGCGATCTTGCCGTCTTCGGCAATGACACAATCGCCATCCATGATCGGCGCTTCCATCTTGCCGGAAAGAATGAGGCCAATATTCCGAATTACCAGTTTGCTCATGCGTGTACCCTCCCTGTGCTGTCGTTAGTGTGCAAACGAATTCCGAGTCGGTCAAGCCCAGAACCCATTTGGCGGCCTAACTGCCCCAAGTTGCCTCCAAAACGCGCATCCAGTTGCCGTGGGCGAGCTTTGTAATCAGTGCCTCGGAATAGCCATGTGCGCGCATCGCCGCGCGCAGCACGGGCAACTCCCTCACGGAACCGATTGCCTCCGGCACCACCGCGCCGTCGAAATCAGAGCCAAGACCAACGTGATCCTCACCCGCCAACGCCATCATGTGATCGAGATGCGCCAACATCACCTCAACAGGCGTATCAGGGCGCATTTGACCATCCTTGCGCAGAAAGCCGGTAGCGAAATTAAGCCCGACCATGCCGCCGCTTTCGCCAATCGCCCTGAGTTGCGCATCGCTGAGGTTGCGGGCATGCGGGCAAAGTGCGTGGGCATTGGAATGTGTGGCGACCAATGGTTTGGGGCTTAGCTTCGCCACGTCCCAGAAGCCCTTCTCATTGAGGTGCGACAGATCGACCATAATGCCCATCTCGCCGCAACGCTGCACCAGACGTTTGCCATCGTCGGTTAATCCCGGCCCGGTATCCCCGGTGGAGGGATATCGAAACGGCACCCCGTGGGCAAAGAGTGTGGGCCTGCTCCAGACCGGCCCGAGAGAGCGCAAACCAGCGGCATAAAGCACGTCAAGCGCATGAAAATCGGGGTCAATCGCCTCCGCCCCTTCGATATGCATAACAGCGGCAAGAATGCCGTCTGCCATAGCGGCGTGAATATCAGCGGCTCGGCGGCAGATGCGAAGCGCCCCTTCGGCTTCGAGCTGCATCAGCAGAGCCGCTTTTTGCAGCACCACCGGCAATGCTTCCTCCTGCGGCAAGGGCGGCGGCAGGGCAAGGTCGTATTCCGGCTTGGCCATCTCGCGCTTTGCCGCTTCGAAATCACCCGGAGAGGGAACGAAGATTGCAAAGAAACCGCCGCCGAAGCCACCCTCGCGCGCTTTCGGCAGATCGACATGGAAGGGGCTGCCATCGTGAAAAAGCGGCAACGCCGCGCGCCCGCCCGCCCCGCGCAGTTTCAAAAGCACATCGTTGTGGCCGTCAAAAACGAGCGGCGTTGTGGGATCGGGCATCAGCGTCCTCGCGACTTTGGTCGGGTTGGGCAGAGCCTATGCCTCGCGCGAAGCAATGTCACCGTCTTGGGGGCGCAAAATCCTCGCAGGATTGCCGCGGGCCTTGGGGCGGCCCGCGGCAAGTTTGTAGCGCTAGTTCAGCACCCTGATGAGGTAGAGCGTGATCGGCGGGAACGCCACCAGCAGCACGACGCGAACGACATCGGAAGCCACAAAGTACATGACCGCGCGGTACGTCTCAACGATCGGGGTGGTCCGGTCCATCGAGTTGATTACAAACAGGTTCATCCCCACGGGTGGCGTTATCAACCCGACCTCCACCACAATCAGCACGATGATCCCGAACCAGATCGCGGTTTCCTCAAGCGTCAGCCCGAAATCAAGCGTGCTGATGATCGGGAAGAAGATCGGGATGGTCAGCAAGATCATCGACAGGCTGTCCATCACGCACCCAAATACCAGATAGAGCAGCAGGATAATCGACAGGATCACCCAAGGACTATAGCCCAGACTGGTGACCCATTCCGCCAAATTCTGCGGCACCTGCGTCAGCGCCAGAAAGCCATTGTAGAACCCGGCCCCCAGCACGATGAAAAAGATCATCGCGGTTGACCGCCCGGTGGCAAGGAAACTTTCAACCAGCGTTCCACCTGTCAGACCGCCGTTCAAAAGCGCAATGAAGCCAGTTCCCAACGCGCCGACTGCGGCGCCTTCCGTGGGGGTGAACCAGCCAAGATAGATACCGCCCACCACCAGCAGGAACACCAGCAGCACCGGCCAGACGTCAATCAGCGCCCGGAACCGTTCGGAATAGGGCATCGGTGGGCGCGTGCCCGCCGCATCGGGATGAATGCGCACATAGATCGAGATGGTGATCATGTAACCAACAGCCGCCAGCACACCGGGAATAAACGCCGCCATGAACAGCTTGGCGATATTCTGTTCGGTCAGGATTGCATAGATCACCAAGATCACCGAGGGCGGGATCAGAATGCCCAATGTGCCACCTGCCGCCAGCGTGGCGGTAGAGAACCCCGGAATAGCCATAGCGGCGCAGTTCCGGCAAGGCGACCTGGCTCATCGTCGCCGCCGTGGCCAGTGAGGAACCGCAGATCGCGCCGAACCCCGCACAAGCACCAACGGCGGCCATGGCAACACCGCCACGCCTGTGCCCGAGCCAGCTTTCCCCGGCTTTGAAAAGCGAGGTAGACATCCCGCCCAGCGTTGCAAAATGCCCCATCAGCAGGAACATTGGCACGATAGAAAGCGAGTAGGACGAGAAGGTGGAATAAGTTTCCGTCTTCAGCTTGGACAACACATTGTTCCAGCCGCCGGTGACCATCTCAAGCCCGAACATGCCGACAAGAAACATCGAGAGCCCGATCGGCACCCGCATAAAAATCAATCCGATCAGAACCGGAAATGACAGCAGCCCGATTTCAAAGTTGCTCAAAGCTCCACCTCCGCACTTTCGATGATCGTGCGCCGCACGGCGAACTCGACTATCCGGACAAATGCCATATAAACCCCCACGATTGCTGCCATCACCGAGGCCACGAAGCTGAGCCCGTAAGCCCACCAGATCGGGAACTGCAGCAAGAAGCTCGTTTCATTGTAGCCGCGCTTTGCTTCCATCCCGGCAAACAGCCGCCAAGCGATCAAGACCAGTACCGCGGCAAAGGCGATCTCCACCACAAGCTGAATGAAGCGGTTTACCTGGCGCGGCAGCTTTGCCGTGAAAATATCAACCGAGGCATGGCCAGCCGTGATCTGACATAGCGGCATGAAAGCGAAGATCGAAAAGGCAATTCCGGCCTGCACAAGTTCATAGTCCCCCAAGATGGGACCGACACCCGTGGCTAGGAGGCGCTCGGACAGCAGCGGCATGAATGCCTGCATCTCATCCCAGTGCAAAAACGTGTTGATCCCGCGCCCCAGAACAGAAACGCAGATCAGCAAGACCAGCGCCACAAGCACCACTCCGCCGAGGATCGCCATCAATCGCGCCAGAGACATCATCAGGCGGTGTACCCACATGGCCGGCCCTTCCCTTTTGTCGCATGTTTCCGGCCTGTTTGTGCCGCCGGTTTCATTCTTGCTTGATACAAACTGGCTGCGAGGAATTCTCGCAGCCAGTTCAATTTTCGCTTACTTCGTGTTTTTCTTGATTAGCGCCCTGGCCTGATCAAGAAGCGCCTGCCCATCAAAGCCTTTGGCGTCCATTTCCTTGGCCCATTCCGGCGCAACCTTGGAAGATGCGTCAATCCACTGCTGAATCTCATCAGGCGTCAACTCGATGATGTTGTTACCCATCTCGACCGCTTTCGCACGCTGTGGCGCATCTCCTGAAGCTTGCAGTTTGCCTGCCAGCGCCGAGAAATCTTCACCCGACTGGCTATCAATCGCGTCTTTCAACTCTTGCGAAAGGCTGTCGAATTTCTCCTTGTTCATCGCCAGCACGAAGGCCGTGGTGTAAAGAGAATGACCGGGGAATTCGGTGTGATTATGCACCAGTTCCTGCACCTTGAGCGCGCCCGTCACTTCCCACGGGATCACCGCGCCATCAATAACGCCTTTCGACAAGGCTTCTGGAATCGCAGGCACCGGCATACCGACCGGTGTTGCCCCCAGTTCCGAAAGCATCTTGGTGATGATCCGCGTCGGCGCGCGCAGCTTCATCCCGTTGAGGTCCGCAGGCACCCGAACCGGCTTGTTCGAGTGAATAAGACCCGGTCCATGCACCCAGACAGCAAGAATTTTATAATCCTTGAAATCGGTATCCATCATGTTGGCTTGCGCATATTGCCAATAGGCACGGCTTGTGTCCTCGGCGTTGCTCATCATGAAGGGCAGTTCAAACACTTCCGCTTGCGGGAAGCGGCCCGGCGTATAGCCCAGCACGGTCCAGACGATATCGGCAACCCCGTCCTTCACCTGATCAGCCAGTTCCGGTGGCTTGCCGCCAAGCTGCATCGAGGGGTAGAGATCAATCTTGATCTTGCCCTTAGAGGCTTCCTCCACGCGCTTTGCCCACGGGGCCAGCACCAGCTTGGGCACATTCGCCTGCGCTGGCAGGAATTGGTGCAGCTTCAGCGTCACGTCCTGTGCCACAGCGATGCCAGGGCTCATCCCGGCCGCCATCGCCGCCCCGGCCGCCAGACCGATAAGTTTGCGTTTGGTAATCATCTGTAGTCTCCCTTTTGTTAGGTGGTCTTGTCATGGCCGGCTTTTTCCGGCTGTGTTCTGCTTTTTATCAAGTCTCTCGTCGTATCGGGCAAACCCAGCTATCAACGCCGGACTTGCGCGGTTTGCCCAATTGCGGGTCGCGCACGGCTTTATTGATGCTCGGCTTCATATTCGTCCATTAGCTTATGTGCCTCGTCAATCAGCGCCTGACCGTCGATCCCTTTCGATTTCATATCGGCCAGCCACTTTGCATAGATCGGTTGCGCCAACGCCTGCCATTTCTTCGCGTCCTCGGCGGAAATGGTGATGATGTTGTTGCCCATGTCAACCGCCACTTGCCGCGCCGGAGCATCACTGTCTTGCATCACACCCCCTGCAAACACCGAGAAATCAAGCCCCGAATTGTCGTCGATCACCTTCTTGAGGTCATCTGGCAGGCTTTCATATTTCGCCTTATTCATCGCCATCACGAAGGTCAGATCATAAATCGCCGGGCCTTCGAACTCGGTATGGTTATGCACTAACTCCGGCACCTTGAGCGAGCCGGTCACCTCCCACGGGATCGTTGTCCCGTCGATCACACCCTTGGAAAGCGCGCTCGGGATTTCCGTCACCGGCAAACCAACCGGCGTCGCCCCCAGAATCTCAAGCAACTGGTTGACCATCCGCGACCCACCACGAATTTTCATCCCGTTAAGATCTTCCGGTTTGGTCACAGGCTCCTTGGTGTGCAGCATCCCCGGCCCGTGCAGCCACGCACCCAAAACATGCACATCCTTGAAGTCGGTGTCCTTCATATGCTCATCAAGCATCTTGCGATAGGCATAAGAGGCGGCCCGCGCATCCTTCACCATGAATGGCAATTCAAACACCTCGGTGCGCGGAAAACGCCCCGGCGTGAACCCATTGACCGACCAAACGATATCGGCCACCCCGTCGATTGCCTGATCAATCAACTCCGGCGGCGTACCGCCCAACTGCATCGAAGGATAGCGATCAATCTTGATCCGCCCGCCGCTGTCTTTCTCAACTTTGTCAGCCCAGACATCGAGCACCTTTTTCGGCACATTGGCCTGTGCCGGCAGGAATTGGTGCAGCTTCAGTGTTACGTCCTGTGCGCCTGCGGCCAGCGCGCTTGCTGCGATCAGCGCAGCGGCGGCAACCCCGCGCAGGATTGTTCTTGTCAGTGTCAATTTGACGTCTCCCAATGTCGGTATTTTTTGTTCTTTGTCCGCACGTCTGTCTATGCCTCGAAATCAGGCTGGTTCTGTGGCCGCGCCGCATCGAAAGCGGGCAGTGCCATACATCTATCATATATCGCATTCACCAACGGCAGGTGCCTTATGTTGACCCCGAAGCGTTGCGCCGAGAAAACCTGCGGCACCAGGCAAATATCGGCAAGCCCCGGCGCTTCGCCATAGCAGAAATCGGCGGTCACGGGCCGCGCCGCCAACAAGCCCTCGCAGGCCTCCAGACCATCGGTCAGCCAGCGCGAAAGCCAGGCGGATTTCTGGCTCTCATCGGCCCCCAGCTCGTTGGTGATATATTTCAACACCCGAAGATTTTGCAGCGGATGGACTTCGCAAGCAATCACCTGCGCGAAGGCACGCTCACGCGCACGGGTCAACGGATCGCGCGACAGTAACGGCGATGCCGGGTGTGTCTCGTCCAACCATTCGATGATAGCCAGCGATTGAGTCAGCCGCTCGCCCGTATCAGTCTCCAGTGTCGGCACCAGCATCTGCGGATTGAGCGCCTTGTAAGCGGCCTCTCTCTGCGCCCCGGACTTCAGATGCACTTGCCGGAACTCACAGTCCAGCCCCTTGATGTTGAATGCGATACGGCAACGATAGGCCGAAGACGACCGGAAATATCCGTGCAAGATCATCGCAGGCTTCCCCTCCCCCGGTGCCGCCTTGACGGGGCACCGCATCCCTTAACCTTCACGGGGCCATTACCCGTGCGGCGCAAACTGGTAAGCATACATACCGCTTAATGTTTAACTAGTAAACCTTCAAGCGCACAAAAAACTCATCCCCACAAGCGGGTCATAGGCAAATCCGATACGCCCGCCGCAAATTCAATTGTTCGCTTAAACCGTCCGGCCGGTCAATTAAAATATCGTTGACCTGAAGAAACGCCGCACCCCCACGCCGCGTCACCTGCATGAAAAAGCCCCCGCATGAGCGAGGGCTTTCAATTCATCAACTGTCACACCGCTCAGGCCGCCTCGACGGCGCGCCGGGCCATCACACCAACCAGATGTGCGCGGTATGCCGCACTGCCATGGAGATCGGAAATCATCCCATCCGCCGCAGGGGCCATACCGTCAAGCGCGCCCACCGAGAAACCACCCGCCAGCGCCGCTTCGGCATCGGCCCAACGGAAGACGCCGTCTTCGCTGGCCCCCGTCACTGCCACCCGCGCACCACCGCCGCTCTTGGCCGCAAACACCCCAACCAGTGCAAAGCGCGAGGCAGGCTGCTCGAATTTCTGATAATTCGCCGCCTCGGGAACCGGAAACTTCACCGCGGTAATGATCTCGCCTTCCTCCAGCGCCGTTTCAAACAGGCCGGTGAAAAAATCATCCGCCGCGATTTCACGCGCGTTGGTCACGATAGTCGCGCCCAGCGCCAGCGCCGCCGCCGGATAATCCGCTGCCGGGTCGTTATTGGCCAGACTGCCACCGATGGTGCCGCGATTGCGCACCGCCGGGTCGCCAATATTACCGGCCAGCGCCGACAGCGCCGCGATGGTCCCGTCAGCGGCCACTTCGGCATGGGTTGTCCCGCCGCCAATCACCAACGTATCGCCGTCACGCGAAATTCCCTTCATCTCGGCAATCCCGCTCAACGAGACCAGCTTCGATGGTGCCGCCAACCGTTGCTTCAACGTCGGGATAAGGGTCTGCCCCCCGCCCAGTGGCTGCGCCTCGTCATCCTTCAGCGCCGCCACCGCATCAGCCACACTGGCCGGTTTCTCAAAATCGAATGCATACATTGTCTTGTCCTCCTGAAGCGCCGGGCGCTCGCCCCTGCTTCATTTTGCCAGAAATATCCCGGGGTCCGGGGGCTGGCCCCCGGTCCCGCCGCTCTCACCCTTGCATCGCTTCCCAAACACGCGCCGGGCTTACGGGCATATCAATATGCGTCACGTCATGCCCCCCCGACTGCAACGCATCGACAACCGCATTAACAACCGTCGGCGGTGACCCGATCGCACCTGCCTCGCCACAGCCTTTCACGCCCAGCGGGTTATGAGTGCACGGCGTCTGGCTGGAATGATCCACCGAATAGAACGGCAGATCATCGGCCCGTGGCATCGCGTAATCCATGAACGACGCGCTCAAAAGCTGGCCGTTATCATCATAGACGCAGTTTTCCAGCAATGCCTGCCCGATCCCCTGGCCGATCCCGCCATGGACCTGGCCCTCAACAACCATCGGGTTGATGATGTTGCCAAAATCATCCGCCGCCGCAAAACGGCAGATCTCAACCTTGCCGGTTTCGGGGTCAACCTCGACTTCACAGGCATAGGCACCCGATGGATAGGTGAAGTTGCTGGGATCGTAAAACGCGGTTTCCTCCAACCCCGGTTCAAGCTCTTCCAGAGGGTAGTTATGCGGCACATACGCCGCCAACGTCACATCCCCCCAAGCCACCGATTTATCGGTGCCCGCCACGCTGAATTGCCCGTCCTTCAACTCGATATCGGCCTCGGCGGCCTCCATCAGATGCGCGGCAATCTTCTTGGCCTTGTTAATCACCTTTTCGGCAGCGCGCACCATGGCACTCCCCCACAGCCAAGGAGCGTGAGCCATAAGTGCCCATACCCATCGGCGTGTTGGCGGTATCGCCATGCTCGATCTCCACCATTGAGGCATCAATCCCGATCATGTCGGCAATCACTTGCGGGAAGGTCGTCTCGTGGCCCTGCCCGTGGCTGTGCGAGCCGGTCATCACCACGATACCGCCCGTCGCATTCACCCGAACGGTGGCGCTTTCATAAAGCCCTGCCCGCGCGCCAAGCTGCCCGACAAGATGCGACGGCGCGATGCCGCAGGCTTCGATATAGCAGTTCACGCCAAGCCCGCGCAGCTTGCCGCGTTTCTCGCTTTCCGCACGCCGTGCGGCAAACCCGGAAAGATCAGCCATCTTTTCCAGCGCGTCCATAGTGCCCGGATAGTTGCCGGTATCATATTCAACCGCAACCGGCGTGGCATAGGGAAACTCGGTGATAAAGTTCTGCCGCCTGAGCGCGATCGGATCGACCCCAAGCTCACGCGCCGCTTTATCTACCACCCGCTCAAGCTGATAACTCGCCTCCGGGCGCCCGGCGCCGCGATAGGCATCCACCGGCACGGTGTTGGTAAACACCGCCTTCACATTCACATAGATCAGCGGCGTCTTGTAATTCCCCGCCATCAGCGTGCCATGCAGCCATGTCGGCACCGATGGCGCGAAGGTGGAAAGATATGCGCCCATATTCGCATGTGTATCGGTGCGCAGCGCGGTGAAGTTGTTGTCCTCATCAAGCGCAAGCTGAATGGTCGTCACGTGGTCGCGCCCCTGCGCATCACTGATGAAGGCCTCTGACCGGCTCGCAGTCCATTTCACCGGGCGATTCACCGCCTTGGCCGCGAAGGTGCAGAATGCCTCTTCCGCGTAATGGAAGATTTTCGAGCCAAATCCGCCGCCCACATCGGGCGCTACGACACGCAGCTTATGCTCGGGAATACCAAGCACGAACGCCCCCATCAAAAGCCGGATCACATGCGGGTTTTGGCTGGTTGTATAAAGCGTATAGTCACCGGTGCCGCGCTGGTAATCCCCGACCGCCACGCGCGGCTCCATCGGGTTTGCGACAAGCCGCTGGTTCTTGAGGTCAAGCGTGGTCACATGCGCGGCCTTCTGGAACGCTTCCTCCACCGCGGCCTTGTTTTCCTCCACAAATCCCCAATCATAGCAAAGATTGCTTGTCAGATCGTCATGCACCTTCGGCGCGCCCTCTTTAAGCGCGGCTTTCATGTCGATCACGGCTGGCAGTTCTTCGATGTCGACCTCGATCGCCTCTGCCGCATCGCGCGCCTGCTCGGGCGTCTCTGCTACCACGGCGGCAATCGGATCGCCGACATGGCGCACCTTGCCCTGCGCCAGCACCGGATGCGCCGGCTCCTGCATCGGTTCACCATGTTTGTCGGTCACGCACCAACCACAGGGCAGACCGCCCACACCTTCGAAATCCGCCCCGGTAAAAACCCGGATCACGCCCGGCATTCCTGCCGCTGCGGCAGTGTCCACCTTGCTCAACCGGCCATGCGCCACGTCAGAGCGCAGGAAATGCACGTAAGCTTGCCCATGCACGTTGATATCGTCGGTGTAATTCCCGGCTCCGGTCAGGAACCTCACATCCTCGCGCCGCGGTGTTGCGGCACCAATGCCTCCATCTGCTGGCATCTCGTATCCTCCCTGATGTCCGCCGGGACAAAACCCGGCCTGCGTTTGCCATATCGCGTAGGGCGGGGGTTTACCCCGCCATCCGTCTGATCATTCCGCCGCGATGGCGCTCACGTCCTGACCGCTTGCCGCCATGATCGCCTTGATGATGTTGTGATACCCGGTGCAGCGGCACAGGTTCCCACTCAGGTATTTGCGGATCTCCGCTTCACTGGGCTTGGGGTTATCCTTCAACAGCGCCGCCGCCGACATCACCATGCCGGGCGTGCAAAACCCGCATTGCAGGCCATGATGGGTCTGGAATGCCGCTTGAAGCGTGTTGAGCGTGCCATCCGCATCGGCCTGACCTTCGATAGTCGCCACCTCGGCGCCATCGGCTTCCAGTGCCAGCATGTTGCAGCTTTTCACCGCCTTGCCGTTCACATGCACAACACAGGCACCACATTGCGCCGTGTCACAGCCAATATGCGTGCCGGTCAGCCCAAGTGTCTCGCGCAGGAATGACGCCAGCAACGTGCGCCCCTCCGCCTGACCCGACATTTCCTTGCCGTTCACTTTGATGGTTACAGTTGCCATGAAATCCTCCCTATTTCAGTCTGTCTCGTCACTTCTTGGCGGCGCGCCCACGGCGACCCGCAGGGTCCGTCAATTACCACATGGGGTCAGCCGACCATTCGCCGGAACCAGCCTTTCTTTTTCTCACCGCCTTCGGCCTCGGCTGCTTCGGCGGCGTCATTCTCGTCCTCCGGGCCTTCAACAGCGGCCTGAAAATTGCTGAAGAACTGATCTGCCATCTTCTTGGCAAACCCGTCGACAATCCGGCTGCCAAGCTGCGCGAGCTTGCCGCCTACACGGGCTTCGACATCGTAATGCAGCACCGTGCCGCCATCCGCGCCATCCTCCAGCCGAACCTTGGCACCGCCCTTGGCAAAGCCCGCCGCTCCGCCCTTGCCCTCGCCGCTCAGGGTCAGGCTGTCGGGTTCGTTCATATCCGAAATTGTTACCGTGCCCTTGAAGGTGGCTTTTACCGGCCCGACCTTCTGCACCACGGTAGCATCAAAGCCGTCCTCTGGGGTGCCAGTCACCTCCTGGCAACCGGGCACGCATTCCTTCAACACCTCTGCTGACAGCAGCGCCGCCCACACGGTTGCGCGGTCCGCATCTATCTCTCGGGAATCACTCAGGTTCATAAGGCACTCTCCCTGATATTCTCTCCGGTTCCGATCTTCGCCTTGTCCACTTGGGGCTGCGGGCTTTGACGCGCCCATATGGCTGGCGGCGGACCTATTGGTTCCCCGCCCGGCGACTCAAGACTGCGCCAAGCCGCATCGAAGGGCAAGCCCCTTACGCTTTTGCCGTCGCCATGAAGACGGCCTGCCCCCGCAATGCCGCTTCAGCCGCGCCGCAGGGCGGGCGCAAAATCGGGGGCTTCCTTTCCGCTAGGTCAAGTGTATGATCGCCCAAGTTTCGGGCCTTGTAACGCGTTGCCCGACGCCAAGAAACCACTCATCACGGAGAAAACCATGTCTTTCAACAAAACGCTGAATGCTGCGTTGCTTGGGTTAGCGATGCTTGGCATCAGCAGCACCGCAGCCCTTTCCGACCAGCTTGCAGATGTCAAAGCCGCCGGCAAGATCATGACTGCAACCGACATGCATTATGCCCCCTTCGATATGTTGAAGAACGGCACCTATGAAGGCATGACCAAAGACCTGTTCGACGAGGTTGCCAAGGAAATCGGCGCCGAGCCGGTCTATCAAGACATTCCGTGGACCGCCGAGCTTCCGGGCCTTGAAGTGGGTAAGTTCGACATCGTGATCGCCCCGGTGACCATCACGCCGAAGCGGCTTGAACGCTATGCTTTCTCGCTGCCCATCGCAGACGCCACTGTCGGTCTCATTCATCTGACCGGCAATGACGCGGTGATGAAGCCCGAAGACATCGCGGGTAAAACCGTGGGTGTTCAGCAGGGCACCGCGCAGTTTCGCCAACTCAAGGCTTACGGCGAAACGCTGGGCGGGGTGACGATCAAGGAATACGGCACCACCGATGAAGCCTATGCAGACCTTGCCGCCGGGCGGCTTGATGCTGTTGCAGGCTCCCTGCCGAACCTGTCCTATCTGGTAAAACAGCGCGGTGATGCGTTCGCGCTGACCGACCCGGCAACCTTCGGTGAGCCGGTCTATTTCGCATGGGCCATGCGCAAGGGCGAAGGCTCTGCCAGCTTTGTCAAAGCGGTCAATGACGCAATTCTGAAGATGACAGATGACGGACGGATCAAGGCGATTCAGGAAAAATGGTTCGGCAGCTATACCGAACTGCCCCGCAAAGTCACGCTTGAGTAACACGCATTTACGCTTCGGGCGGGGAAACCCCTCGCCCGACATACGTGCCCACGCGGATCTTTGATGTTTTCAATCCCAGCCTTCTTTCACAGTTTTGAACCGCTTTTTTGGGCGGCACGTTTCACCTTGCTTGTGTCTGGCCTCGGCATTGCGCTGGGCTTGATCGTAGGTGCGCTGGTCTGCGCCGCGGCCCTGTCGAAATCGAAACTTGCACGCGGCTTTGCTGCACTCTGGGTCAGCTTCCTGCGCGGTGTGCCGCTTCTGGTGCAGCTCATGCTGTTTTATTACCTGTTGCCGGTCATCGGGCTAAACGTGCCCGCCATCGTCGCGGCGGTCGTGACCGTCGGGATCTGCTCCAGCGCCTATATCTCGGAAATCTGGCGCGGCGCGATCGGAGCCCTTCCAAAGGGACAGTCGGAAGCAGCCCTCGTCATCGGCATGGCACCGCGCGATATCTGGACCCGCATCATCCTGCCGCAAGCGGTTGCAACCTCGCTCCCGGCGCTGATCAATGAGTTGATCCTGCTGGTCAAAGCTTCCTCGCTTGTCTCTGTCGTGGGCATTCTTGAACTCACCCGCGCCAGTCAGGCCGAGGCGGCAACGACCTTCCGCCCGCTCGAAGTTTATCTCGCCGCCGCCTGCATCTATCTTGCAATCAACCTCTGCCTTGCCGCCGCCGGGCGGTATTTCGAATATAGATTGGCAACCTGATGGATTGGCCTTTCATTCAGGAATACGGCCCGATCCTTGTGCGCGGCTTTGGTGTTACCGTGCTTTGCTGGGCGTTCGGGACGCTGTTCAGCATGATCCTTGGCCTGCTGATCACGCTGGCACAACGCTATGGTCCCAAACCCCTGCGTTGGCTGCTACAGATTTATATCGAAATCATTCGCGGAACACCGTTTCTGGTGCAACTTTTCGTGCTTTATTACGGCGGCCCGCTGCTGGGTTTGCGGCTTGATGCCATCCCGGCGGGCCTTCTTGGGCTGACGATCTATGGCAGCCCTTACTTCGCCGAGATTTTTCGCGCCGGATTTGAAGCGGTCCCCCGCGGCCAGATCGAAGCGGCCCGTGCCATTGGCATGGCTGAAATCCCCATCGTGCGCCGCATCCTGCTGCCGCTCGGGCTTGTCTCTGCCTTGCCTGCGCTGGTGAACTTTTCCATCGTGCTGACCAAAGAAACGGTCATCCTGTCGATCATCACCGTTCCCGAACTGATGTATCAGGTTCAGTATATGTCAGCAGAAACCTACCGTTTTCTTGAAGCCAACCTGGTGCTTGCCCTGTTCTTCTGGGGGCTGGTCGAGATCATTTCGCGGGTTGGCCGCAGGTTCGAGACACATATCACCCGCCATCTGCACGAAAGGACCTGAAATGGTCGAGGCCGCCACTGTCGAGATGTGCAAGGTCAACAAATATTATGGCCCCTTCCATGCGTTGAAGGATGTCGATCTAATGATCGAGCCGGGGCAGGTGACCTGTTTGATCGGGCCGTCTGGGTCGGGCAAATCCACCTTGCTGCGCTGTATCAACTTTCTTGAAGAATACGATTCCGGCGAAGTCCGTATCGACGGGCAGTTGATCGGCTATGACACCCCCGGCGGGCGGCGAATGTCTGGCCGCAAATTGCGCCACATGCGGCGCGAAATCGGCATGGTGTTCCAGCAATTCAACCTTTGGCCGCACATGACCGCACAGGAAAATGTCGCCGAAGGGTTGATCCGCGTGCAAGGCCTGTCGCGCAGCGACGCCGCCACCCGCGCGGCAGAGGCGCTCAGGAAAGTCGATCTTGGCGACAAGATGGAAAATCATCCGTCGCATCTGTCCGGTGGGCAACAACAGCGCGTTGCAATCGCTCGCGCCATGGCGATGGAACCCCGCCTGATGCTGTTTGATGAGCCGACCTCGGCGCTTGACCCGGAACTGGTCGGCGAAGTTCTCAGCGTGATGAAAACGCTTGCGGCCGAAGGGATGACCATGGCGGTGGTAACGCATGAAATGGGCTTTGCCGCCCATGTCGCGGACCGGGTGGCTTTCATGAACCAGGGCGAGCTGATCGCCGCAGGCACGCCGCAAGAAATCCTGCATTCACCCGATGATCAGCGTATCTCTGATTTCCTGCGCACCTATCACGAACGCAACGCGTTCTGATCGCAACGGCGCCACTGAGCGACGTGATTTCAGGAACGTGACGCATCTGGCACCGCCAGAAACCCTGCAGCACAGTAATTCACCATGAATTCAAGCTGATCCGCCGCCGATGGCTCGGGCGCGGCACTCAGCGCCGACACCCGCCAGCTTGCCGTCACGCATGCCAGCATCGCCGAGACAGCAAAAACAAAGCCGGCGGCAATCTGGCCCCGCGCCCGGCCGGGCAGGCAGGTTGCGATTTCGTTAAGAAACATCTGCGCCGTTGGGTCGAAACACTCCGCCGCAAGATCGCGCCAACGCGGATCGGTGGACACATACGCCACCAGCCGCGCATAGGCGCGCCATTGCGGTCCGGTCTCTGCGAGCAGCAGATACGGGCCGAAGAACGCACGCAGGATGTCCGGCAAAGCCAGCGCACCTGCGGCTTTCGCCTCTGCCAGTGCAATCTGGCGCGCCTCACCCAGCTCTTCAGCCCGGCGCCGCACTGTCTGACGGAATAACGCCTCCTTGCCGCCACCGTGGTGATGCACCAACCCGACCTGCGTTTTCGCCACTGCGGCTATGTCGCGGATCGTGGCACCGGCAAAACCGTTCTGCGCAAATACCTGCTCCGCCGCATCCAAAATCCGCTCCCGCATCGCCAACGACCGCTGCGATGGTGCTCTCTGCCTTTGTTTCTGCTGGGGTTTTTTGCTGTTCATAAATCCACCTTGCCTTATATTGAACAAATGTTCAATATAGCGCCAGACTGAAATGAGGATCATGATGACTGAAACGCGCGCGAAATTTGCCTTGATCGGGGCAGGGCCAATGGGGTTGGCAGCGGCCAAGCTCATGGTCGAACACGGGGTGGACTTTCAGGGGTTCGAATTGAATTCGGATGTCGGCGGGCTGTGGGACATCGATGCGCCACTCTCGACGATGTATGAAAGCGCGCATTTGATTTCATCCAAACGGATGACCGAATTCACCGATTTCCCGATGCCCGAGGACGCCGCCGAATACCCTTCACACAAGGAAATGAAACGCTATTTCCGCGCCTTCGCGGATCACTACCGCTTGCGCGACCATTATCATTTCAACGCCGAAGTCCTGCGCTGTGAACCGCTTGGTGACGACGGCGATGGCTGGCGCGTGACCTGGCGCGACCCGGAAGGCGAGCATGAGGCAGAATTCGCCGGGGTGATGATCGCCAATGGCACGCTGAGCGAACCGAACATGCCGGACTTCAACGGCGACTTCAACGGCACGTTGATCCATGCGGCGCAATACAAATCCGCGACTGAGTTCGATGGCAAGCGCGTGCTGATCGTCGGCGCGGGTAATTCCGGTTGCGATATTGCCGTTGACGCCATCCACCACGGCCAAAGCTGCGACCTGTCGATGCGCCGGGGCTATCATTTCGTCCCGAAATACATATTCGGCAAACCGGCCGACACGCTGGGCGGGCTGGTCAAGCTGCCGATGCCGCTCAAGCGTATAGTCGACGGGCAGATCTTGAAATGGTTCGTCGGCAAACCGCAGAAATATGGCTTCCCCGAACCCGATCACAAGCTTTATGAAAGTCAGCCGGTCGTCAATTCGCTGGTAATCTATCACGCCGGGCATGGCGATTTGACGGTGCGCCCGGATATTGCGCGGCTTGACGGCAAGACCGTGCATTTCACCGATGGCACTGAGGCCGAGTATGACATGATCCTCACTGCAACCGGCTATCACCTGCATTATCCGTTCATCGACAAATCACTGCTCAACTGGCAGGGCTTCGCGCCGCATCTTTTTCTCAACACGATGCACCCTGCGCGCGACGATCTTTTCATGCTGGGCATGGTGGAGGCGATCGGGCTTGGCTGGCAAGGCCGCCACGAGCAGGCGGAAATGGTGGTGCGCTATATCCTCGGGCAGCGCGCGGGCAGCGCCGCCGCAAATGCGCTTCACGCCGAAAAGGCCCATGATTTCGAACGCGCCACCGGCGGCGTAAACTATATCAAGCTGGCGCGGATGGCCTACTATGTGAACAAGGATGCCTTTCTCAAGGAAGTCCGCAAACGCATCAATGCTTTGAAGGGGTCCGCCGCGTGATTGATGATGTCGTCCTGAATTTCAGCCCCGGCTCGCTGATGGTGCTGAACGCCGTTCTGGCCATCGTGATGTTCTCCATCGCGATTGACCTGAAACCAGACGATTTTCGTGCCCTTCTGCGCGCCCCCAAACCAATCCTTGTCGGGCTGTTTTCACAATTCATCATTCTGCCGGTCCTGACTTACCTGCTGATCCTTGTCGTCACGCCGCGCCCGTCTATTGCGCTTGGGTTGATCCTTGTCGCCGCCTGTCCGGGCGGGAATATCTCGAATTTCATCACCCACCGCGCGGGCGGCAATACGGCGCTTTCCGTCTCGATGACGGCGCTGGCCACCATTGGCGCCATCGTGCTCACTCCGCTCAACATCACATTCTGGGCGGGGCTTTACGCCCCCACCCGCGCGATTCTTGAAAAAACCGCGATTGACCCGGTTTCCGTGGCCATCACCGTCGGGCTGATGCTGGCGCTGCCGCTGGCACTCGGTGTCACCCTCAATGCCCGCAGGCCAGCACTCACCGCGAAACTGCGCACACCGCTGCAATGGCTTTCGATGGGCATTTTCGTGGCCTTCGTGGTTATCGCCTTGGCCGCCAACTGGAGCTTCTTCCTGCAATTTGCAGGTGCCATTGCCGGGCTTGTCATCTTGCATAATGCGCTGGCTTTCTCGGGCGGCTTTGCAATGGCCACACTGGCGCGGCTTTCGCCTTTTGACCGACGCGCGATAACGATTGAAACGGGAATACAGAATTCCGGCCTTGGTCTGGTGCTGATCTTTGGCTTTTTCGGCGGCTTGGGCGGAATGGCGGTTGTCGCCGCCTTCTGGGGCATCTGGCACGCAATCTCCGGGATAGCGCTGGCAAGCATCATGTCACGCCACGAGGCCGCAAAATGAGCCGTATCCTGATTACCGGCGCGGCGGGCATGGTTGGCCGCGCACTTGTGGGCGATCTGCTTGACCATCCGACACGCGAGGTTATCGCCACCGATTTGCACCGCAACGGCCTGCCCAGCGGCGTTTACTTTGAGCAGATGGATGTGACAGGCGACGACCCTGAGCGTCTTATCGGTAAGGCCAAGCCCGATACCATCGTCCATCTTGCCTCCATCGTCACGCCACCCCCGGCATGGCGCGCGATACGGCCTTCGCGGTCGATGTCACCGGCACAAAGAAGGTGCTGGCCGCCGCCATAAAACACGGCACGCGCCGCCTTGTTGTCACCAGTTCCGGCGCAGCCTATGGCTATCACGCGGATAACCCCGTGCCATTACGCGAAGCCGATCCCTGCCGGGGCAACCCGGAATTCGCCTATGCCGATCACAAGCGTCAGGTCGAAGAGTTGTTGGCCAAAGCGCGCCGTGACGCGCCGCAACTGGAACAGGTGGTCTTGCGTGTCGGCAGCGTGTTGGGTGCGGGCACCGACAACCAGATCACCGCACTTTTTCACCGCAAGCGCCTGCTTGCCATCCAAGGCTGCGAAAGCCCGTTCGTGTTCATCTGGACGCATGATCTCGCCCAGATCCTGCTGCGCGCCGCCACCGATGGCCCACCCGGCATTTTCAATGTCGCAGGCGATGGGGCGATGGGCATATCTGATCTGGCCAAAGCGCTGAACAAGCCGGTGCTGCGCCTGCCCGCATGGGCGTTGAAAGCCGCGCTCGCTATCGCCCGCCCGCTCGGCCTTTCGCGCTATGGCCCCGAGCAGGTCCGCTTCCTGCAATATCGCCCGGTGCTGGCCAATGACCGGCTGAAGGCCGAATTCGGCTACACACCCGAGAAAACTTCGGCTGAGGTGTTTGATCTCTGGCAGCGGCAGGCGGGGCTTTGAAAACCGCCATTATCACCGGCGGCAATGGCGGGCTTGGCCGCGCCCTTGCCCACGGGCTACAGGCCGAGGGCTGGCACACCGTATTGCTGGATATCGACGTGACCCGCCTTGCCGCCAACGCGCAGCAAACGCCCATCCAACTCGATCTGACCGACGCCCAAGCCCTCTCGAAGGCGGCGACTGACATCACCGCCGCACGACCCAGTATTGATCTGGTCATCTACAACGCTGGCATCACCCAGATCGGCGCGTTTGCAGAGACCCCCGACACCACGCATCGCGCGGTATTCGAGATCAATTATTTCGCCGCCGTGAACCTTGTCCGTGCAATGGCTGAACCGTTGCGAAAATCGCGCGGCACCCATCTTGCAATAAGCTCCGTCGCCGGTTTCTCACCGCTTTGGCACCGCACCGCCTACGCCGCCTCAAAACACGCGCTGCAAGGGTTCTTCACCTCTCTGCGCTCAGAGGAGGCACCATTCGGCGTGCGCACAGTCATCGCCGCGCCCAGCTTCGTCGCCACCAATATCGGCAACGCAGAGCGCCGCGCCGACGGGATCGCGCGTCCGGGGTCTGCCAGCGACGGGGTCGATTACATGAGCCCCGACGCCGCCGCTGCCGTGATCCTGCGCGGCCTCAACAAACGGCGCGATTTCATCCCCGTGGGGCGCGTCGCCCACCTGTCGTGGTGGCTCAACCGGCTATCTCCAACGCTGTTCCAGCGCCTGATGGAACGCAAAATCCGCCGCTGAGCCGCTATTCCGCCGCCTGCCGTTTGGGCAAAACCCAACCCGCCCTTGGGAAGTGGCAAGTATAGCCATGCGGGATTCGCTCCAGATAGTCCTGATGTTCCGGCTCCGCTTCCCAGAAATCACCCACTGGCGCCACTTCAGTCACCACCTTGCCGGGCCAGAGGCCCGACGCATCGACATCGGCAATGGTGTCCTGCGCCGTCTCTTTCTGGGCGTCAGACGTGTAATAAATCGCCGAGCGATAAGAAGCGCCACGATCATTGCCCTGCCGGTCTGGCGTGCTGGGGTCATGAATCTGAAAGAAGAATTCCAGCAGTTTGCGAAAGCTGATCGTTTCGGGATCAAACAGAATCTCGATAGCTTCGGCATGACTGCCATGATTGCGGTAGGTCGCGTTGGGCACATCGCCACCGCTATACCCGACGCGGGTTTTCTCGACACCGGGCAGCTTGCGAATGAGATCCTGCATCCCCCAAAAGCACCCTCCGGCCAGAACGGCACGTTCGCTCATGTCATCTCTCCTCTGCCTGATCGAGATAGGCGCCATAGCCTTGCGCTTCCATCTCGTCTTTCGGGACGAACCGCAGCGAGGCCGAATTGATGCAATAGCGCAAACCGCCCATTTCCTGCGGCCCGTCGGGGAACACATGGCCAAGATGGCTGTCCCCATGCGCCGAGCGCACTTCGGTGCGGATCATGCCAAGGCTCGCATCTTGCAGCTCGGTTACATGCGCGGCCTCAAGAGGCTTTGAGAACGAAGGCCAGCCACAGCCAGCGTTGAACTTCGTCGAAGACGCAAACAGTGGCTCACCAGAGACAACATCAACGTAGATGCCCGGTTCAAAATGCGCGTCGTATTCGCCCGAATGGGGCCGTTCGGTCCCGCTTTCCTGCGTCACCCTGAACTGTTCCGGGGTCAGCTTGGCCAGTGCGTCATCGGTCTTGGCGTATTTCATGCGGTTTCTCCCATCATCTGCGTAACACTTATGTGGGGCAGAAACGACCGATCGCCAAGGGCAAACAGCGACAGTTTTTCAGCCTTCTGCGATATGCCGCAACGGCCATGCCCGGGCGCAAACCTCATCAGGCGGCTTGCCGACACGTTTGCGGTTGGGCGGCGCGGCCAAAGGCTCTAACATCTGTGGCCATGAAAGCCGTCAACTTCAAACAGATCGAAGCCTTCGTCGCCGTTGCCGATCTCGGCTCGTTTCGCCGTGCCGCATTGCGGCTCAACACCACGCAGCCCAATATCTCCAATCGCATCGCACAATTGGAAACCCGCCTCGGTGTCCGCCTGATGGAGCGTGACGCAGGTTCGGTCCGACTCACCACCCGTGGCCGCGCGCTTTTGATCGAAGCGCGCGCGGTGCTGGCCGCCGTTGATGGCTTTATCGCCCGCGCCGAAGACAGCGCGCTTTTCGAAGGGGTGCTGCGGCTTGGCGTGTCAGAGCTTGTCGCTCACACATGGCTGCGCGATTTCATGCGCGAAATGCGCGCCGCCTTCCCATCCGTCGATGTCGAGTTGACCGTCGATCTTTCCGCCCGGCTTTCCGATGCGCTGTTTGACCGCGAGCTTGACCTCGCCTTCCAAAGCGGCCCGTTTGAACGCACCGCACCGGGAACGGTTGCACTTTGCGCCTCGGCCTATCAATGGGTCGCCAGCCCCGCGCTTGGCCTGCCATCCCGCACATTGCAAACCAGTGATCTTGCGGCCCATCCGGTGCTCACCCATGCGCGCGGCACGGCACCTTTTGCGCAGCTTCAAAGCCATTTCAGCACCGCAGAGCCACGCGTGCGGCTGGTGCCGTCCTCCAACATCGGGGCCTGCCTGCAAATGACGGTCGACGGTTTGGGCATCGCCTGCCTGCCCGCTGCAATGCTGCGCCCCTATCTTGGCGATGGCCGCCTTGCCTTGCTCGATTACCGCTGGACCCCGGCACAGCTTGAATTCGCCGCGCGCACCCTGCTTGATCCTGCCCCTAGCTTCCTGCGTGGCGCGATTGATATTGCGGCACGCCTGTCACCCACACAGGATAATAATCCCTTATCCTAGCAATCGAAACATTCGATTTTGCATGATCCTGTTCTGCCGTTAACCTGCGACTCGACTTGTCAAAGCGTTTCGTCTTATTGCCCGATCACGGCAATACGGCGAAACGCTCACGATGAATGAATGTTGCGCGCGTTTCGAATTCAAGTTGCGTTTCAACCTGAACCCGAAACGCTTTGAGGAGTGTTCTGCATGGCTGCGCTGCGCCTTGGTGTCGATATCGGCGGCACCTTTACCGATGTTGTTCTGGAAACCGGCACCACCCGGCATTCCACCAAGGTGCTCACCACCTATGCCGCCCCCGAAGACGCGATCATCGAAGGGTTGCACCGGGTTTGCTCAGAGGCGGGCGTGCAGCCGAATGCCATTGAGCAGATCATTCACGGCACAACGTTGGCCACCAACGCGCTGATTGAACGGCGGGGTGCCAAAACCGCGCTGATCACCACCGAAGGCTTCCGCGATGTGATCGAGATGCGCTCGGAAAGCCGGTTTGAACAGTATGATCTCAACCTGCGCCTGCCTGACCCGCTTTTGCCGCGCAACCGCCGCTACACCATACTTGAACGTATGGATTCAGATGGCAATGTCCTGATACCACTTGATGAATCCAAACTCGATGCCCTTGCGGGCCAACTGGCGGAGGCGGAGTTTGAAAGCGTCGCCATCGGCCTCTTGCATTCCTATGTCAACGATACCCATGAACGGCGCATCGCAGACATCCTGCGCGCCCGCCTGCCCGGCGTGATGATTTCTCTCTCAAGCGAAGTTTCGCCGCAGATGCGCGAATATGAGCGGTTCAACACCACCATCGCCAACGCCTATATACAGCCGCTGATGAAGTCCTATCTGGACCGCCTGCGCAGCCGTCTGGCGGCAGAAGGCGCCGATTGCCCGGTTTTCCTGATGCACTCCGGTGGCGGTATCATGTCAATCGAAAGCGCCGCGCAATTTCCGGTGCGGCTGGTCGAAAGCGGCCCGGCAGGCGGGGCGATCTTCGCCGCCGATATCGCCGCACAGCACCGTCTTTCCAAGGTGCTTAGCTTCGATATGGGCGGCACCACCGCGAAAATCTGCCTGATCAAGGATCACACCCCCAAAACCGCCCGCGTGTTCGAGGTTGCCCGCTCCTATCGTTTCAAAAAAGGCTCCGGCATGCCGATCTCGATCCCGGTAATCGACATGGTGGAAATTGGCGCGGGCGGTGGCAGCCTTGCGCATGTCGATGGGCTGGGGCGCATCCAGGTCGGCCCCGAAAGTGCCGGCTCCGAACCCGGACCGGCCTGCTACGGGCGCGGCGGCACGCGCCCTGCCGTGACCGATGCCGACCTCACCCTTGGGCGGCTTGATCCCGGCAATTTCGCTGGCGGCTCGATCCCGCTTATGCCGGAAAACTCCAAGGCGGCGCTTGTTGAACATCTGGGCCAACCGCTTTCGATGAATGCCACCGAAGCCGCTTGGGGGCTTTCCGAGGTGGTCGATGAAAACATGGCGAATGCCGCGCGGGTTCACGCGGTGGAAAACGGCGAAGACCTTGCCGATTACACCATGATCGCCTTTGGCGGTGCCGCCCCGCTTCATGCCGCGCGGCTTTGTCAGAAGCTGGGCATTTCGCGCTGTCTCATCCCCCAAGGCGCGGGCGTCGGCTCTGCCATCGGCTTCCTGCGTGCCCCGTTCAGTTTTGAAGCCAACCGCTCAATCTTCACCACGATGAGCGCGTTTGACCCCGCCGCCGCTGCCGCGCTTTTCGCCGAGATGGAGGAAGAGGCGAAAAGCTTCGTGCGCTCCTGCGACGCAGCGGCTGAAATCCTGACCGAAATGAAGCTTTACATGCGCTATGCCGGACAAGGTTGGGAAATCCCCGTGCCCCTGCCCGCGTCCGAGGCCGCAGCACCCGATGCCGCGAAAATCCTTGCCCGGTTCGAGGCCGAATATACCCGCCTCTTCGGGCGCATTGTGGCCGGGATGGAGGCCGAAATCACCGTCTGGTCGGTCAATGCCTTCACCGCCCCCGCGGCCATTGCCACCCTGCCCGACACTGAAGCGGGAAGCGAGGCAACCATCAACGCGCAGCGCCCGCTGTTTGATCCCGCCAGCGGCAAGACGGTTGAGGCGGCAGAAATCCTGCGCGAAACCCTCTCGCCGGGCACCCTGTTCTCCGGCCCTGCACTGGTCACCGAGAATGAAACCACCATCGTCCTGCCGCCCGGCACTTCGACCATCGCCCGGCCAGACGGCTGCCTTGATATCTCCCTTACCCCATCGGAGGCCACGCCATGACAGAGCTTTCCCAAGTCGGCCTGCAAGTCATGTGGAACCGGCTGATCTCCATCGTCGAAGAGCAAGCTCAAGCTCTTGTTCGCACAGCCTTTTCCACCTCAGTTCGCGAAGCGGGCGACCTCTCCGCCGGGGTCTACAATGCGCGCGGCGAAATGCTCGCGCAGGCCGTCACCGGCACGCCGGGCCATGTCAACGCGATGGCCGACGCGGTGCCGCATTTCATCCGCCGCATTGGACGGCAAAACATGTTCGAAGGCGATGTCTATATCACCAACGATCCATGGGAAGGCACCGGCCACCTGCATGATTTCACCGTTGTCACCCCGTCATTTCACGAAGGCCAGTTGATCGGCTTTTTCGCCTGCACCGCGCATGTCACCGATGTTGGCGGGCGCGGTTTCGGGGCCGATGCCAATTCGGTTTACGAGGAAGGCCTGCACCTGCCGATCCTGAAATTCGCGACGCGCGGCGAGGTCGATCAAACGCTGCTCACCGTCATTCGCGGCAACGTCCGCGAACCGGATCAGATCATCGGCGATATCTACGCGCTGGCCACCTGCAACGAGGTCGGTCACCGCCGCCTGATCGACATGGTGCGCGAGTTCGCCCTGCCCGATCTCACGGCGATCTCCGACTTCATCCTGACCCACTCGCGCGAGGCGACGCTGGCACGGATCAATGCGCTCACCCCCGGCGTGGCCTCCGGCCACATGCGCATCGACGGCTATGCCACCCCGATTGACCTGCATGTGCATCTCTCGATCGAGCGCGACCGCATTTCATGCGATTGGGCAGGCACCTCCGGGATTGACCCAAAAGGCATCAACGTGCCGCTGGTCTACACCAAGGCCTATGCCTGCTATGCCCTGAAATGCGCCATCGCCCCGAAAATTCCCAATAACGCAGCGTCCCTTGCCCCGTTCGAAATTACCGCGCCGGAAAATACCATCGTCAACGCGCCGCATCCTGCCCCGGTGGCGCTGCGCCACATCATAGGCCATATGGTGCCCGACACGGTCTATGCCGCTCTCGACCTGCTGCTTCCTGAAACTGTCCCCGCCGAAGGCGCGGGCTGCTTGTGCAATTTCCAGATGTCAGTGCGCCCCGCCCCCGGTGCGCCTGCCTCTGCCCGCCGGGCCGAGGTGCTTACGTTCAACTCCGGCGGGTCCGGCGCACGCCCCGCCCTTGATGGCATGAACGCCACCGCTTTCCCCTCTGGCGTGATGACGATGCCGGTGGAAGCCACCGAACAGGTCGGCCCGGTGATTATCTGGCGCAAGGAACTGCGCCCGGATTCCGGCGGGGCCGGGCGGCAGCGCGGCGGGCTGGGGCAATTCATGGACGTGGCCGCCCGCCCCGGCCACGAGTTTGATCTGCAAGCCATGTTCGACCGGCTCAACCACCCCGCCCGTGGTCGGCGTGGCGGCGGCGAAGGGGCACCCACCACAATCGAACGCGGCGACGGCACCGCCCTGCGCGGCAAAGGCAAACAGTTCATTCCCGAAGGCGCACGTGTGCAGATGGCCTTCCCCGGCGGCGCCGGTTATGGCCCAACCAACGAGCGCCCGCACACAGAGATCCTGCGTGACCTTGCGCTTGGCTACATCTCGGCAGAAGCTGCCCGCGAAACCTACGGTTTAAGCACCGCCGAGATTGGCGAAACCCTCGCGCGTGCCGCGAAAGGAGAGATGTTCTGATGGCCATCCGCAGCTTCGTCACAACCCCGACGCGCAGCGCCTACGATGTGGTTATCATCGGCGGCGCGATCATGGGCTCAGCCTCTGCCTGGTTTTTGACCGACAACCCGGATTTCAACGGCTCCGTTCTGGTGATTGAGCGCGACCCATCCTATGAGGCCTGCTCAACCGCGCACACCAATTCCTGCATCCGCCAGCAATACTCCACCGAATTGAACGTGCGGATTTCGCAGTTTACCGCCGGGTTCATCAAATCGCTCCGCAGCCACATGGGCGGTGATGAGCGTGTCCCTGATATCGGTATCCAAAACTACGGCTATCTCTACCTTGCCGACACTGAAAGTTTCGCCAAGACCCTGCGCGCCAACCAGAAGGTGCAGCTTGCCGCTGGGGCAGAAACCCGCCTTCTCAACCGTGATGAGATCGCCGCCCAATATCCGTTCTATGCGCTTGACGATATCGTGCTCGGCTCGATCAACACCCGCGACGAGGGCTATTGGGATGGTGGCATGCTGTTTGAATGGTTTCGCCGCTCGGCCCGCGAACGCGGCGTCGAATATCTGCACGGCGAAGTCACCGGGCTGACCCTCAGTCCATCCGGTGACGCCGTGCAAAGCGTCACACTGGCCTCGGGCGATGTTATCTCCTGTGGCACCTTAATCAATGCCGCTGGCCCGCGTGCCTCGCTGGTCGCCGGAATGGCAGGCATCGCGCTCCCGATTGAGCCGCGCAAACGCTTTAGCTGGATTTTCAAAGGTGCCACCCCTCTGGCGCAAGAGCTTCCCCTGACCATCGACCCGTCAGGTGTCCATTTTCGGCAAGACGGCCCTGAAACCTACCTTGCAGGCTGTGCGCCCGAGGTTGACCCGGCGGTCGATCCGGCAGATTTCAGTATGGATCATGCCCGCTGGGAAACTCACGCTTGGCCCGCCATTGCCGCCCGCATCCCGCATTTTGAAACAGCGCGGGTCATCGCCGAATGGGCCGGGCATTATTCTTACAACACACTGGATCAGAACGCCGTTCTCGGCCCGCATCCAGAAATAACCAACTTCTTGTTTCAAAACGGCTTTTCCGGTCACGGTTTGCAGCAATCCCCGGCCATGGGCCGGGCCATTTCCGAACTGATCGCCTATGGCGAATATCGCAGTCTCGATATGGCCCCGTTCTCATTCTCGCGCATTGCCGCAGGCAAACCCATACTTGAAAAAGCCGTCATCTAAATTCATGACTGAAAGGCAAAATCCATGAAGAAAATCGTCCTCACCGGCGCCGCTGGTCGCCTCGGCTCCTACCTGCGCGAACCGCTTTCACAGCTTTGCGACAACCTCGTTTCCACCGATATTGCCGATGATATCGGCACACTTTACGCGGGCGAATCCTATGCCAAGGCTGACCTCTCGAAATACGATGAGGTCGCCGCAGCGTTGGAAGGCGCGGACATGGTCGTTCATTTCGGCGCAATCGCCGATGAAGCCCCGTTCGATGCCATCCTGCAAGCAAACATCATCGGCGCTTACAATGTCTGGGAGGCCGCGCATCAACACGGCCTGCGCCGCGTGGTCTATGCCAGTTCAATTCACGCCGTCGGAATGCATCCGAAACAGGATTTCATCGGCACCGACGTGCCCCACCGCCCCGATACCTATTACGGCCTCGCCAAATGTTTCGCCGAAGATCTGGGCCGGATGTATTGGGAAAAACGCGGGCTGGAAGCGGTCTGCCTGCGCATCCTGTCTTGTGCACAGGTCACTTCGCCACGCGCGCTCGGCTCATGGCTCAGCTACGGTGATCTCATTCGCCTCGTCACCGCCGCCATCGACACACCGACCACCGGCTTCACCGTGGCTTACGGTGTGTCGGCCAACGACCGCGCCCCGGTGGACAATGCCAAGGCAAGCTTCCTTGGCTATCGCCCGCAGGACAACGCCGAACAATTCGCCGCCGAAATCCTCGCCGCGGCTCCGCCCGCTGATCCAACCGACCCCGAGCAGATGCGCCAAGGCGGCCCCTTCGCCGTGGTCGAGCTTGGCCAAAGCGGGCAAGCGTTGATGGATATCGTGGACGACCGCAAGGAAACCTGAGCCTCAGCGGGCCGCCACGATCTCCTGACGCTGGCGGCCCAGCCCTTCGACCTCAAGTTCCAGCACGTCCCCGGTGCGCAGGAAACGCGGTGGTTTCATCCCCATCCCGACACCCGAAGGCGTGCCGGTGGCGATGATATCGCCCGGCACCAACTTCATGAACTGGCTCATATGCGCGACAATCTCGGCCACCCCGAAAATCATGTCGCTGGTCGTCGAATCCTGCACCACGTCACCATTGAGCGACAACCACAGCCTGAGCGCCTGCGGGTCGCCCACCTCCTCTGGCGTCACCAGATACGGCCCCACCGGGCCGAAGCTGGGCGCGGATTTGCCTTTTATCCATTGCCCGCTGCGCTCAATCTGGAACGCTCGCTCGCTCACGTCGTTGACCGTGCAATAGCCCGCCACATAAGACAGCGCGTCAGGCTCAGCCACATAATGCGCCTCGCGCCCGATCACCACGCCAAGTTCGACCTCCCAATCGCCCTTCTTCGCCCCATGTGGCAGGATCACCGGGTCATCCGGACCCGAAAGCGCCGAAGCCGCCTTGGAAAAAATGATCGGTTCTTTCGGCTTGGCCATCCCCGCCTCTTCGGCGTGGCGGGAATAATTCAACCCGATACAGTAGAAATTCGGCACCATGCCAAGACACGGCCCAAGCCGCCCCGGTTGCGGCACCGGCGGCAGGCTTTCCGGCTCGATCGTCCGGATCGTCTCCAACGCCTCGATCGAAACCCCACCACCGGCAAAATCCGCCACCCTGCCTGAAAGATCGCGCACCACCCCGTCCGCGTCCAGCAGGCCCGGCTTTTCCTGCCCTGCTTGGCCAAATCGTAAAAGTTTCATTGTCTTTCTCCTGTTCTCACAAGGCCCGGTCAGCCGCGCCCGATATAGGGCATGTTCGTCGCCATCACTGTCATAAACTGCACGTTCGCCTCAAGCGGCAACTCTGCCATGTGCAGCACCGACGCCGCCACATGCCCCACATCCATCACCGGCTCTGGTCTTGTTTCCCCATCCGCCTGCGGCATCCCATCCACCATTTTTGCCGCCATTTCAGTCAGCGCATTACCAATGTCAATTTGTCCGCACGCAATCGAATATGGCCGCCCATCCAGCGAAATCGCACGGGTCAGCCCGGTGATTCCGTGCTTTGAGGCGGTATAACCCGCCGATCCCCAGCGCGGGACATAGGCGGAAACGGACCCGTTGTTGATGATCCGCCCACCTTGCGGCGTCTGCGCCTTCATCACCGCAAACGCCTGCTTGGCACAAATAAAACTGCCGGTCAGGTTGATATCGATCACGCGGCGCCAATCGGCCACGTCAATTTCATCAATCGTTGCCGAAAGCAGCGACACGCCCGCATTGTTGAAAAGCACATCAAGCCGTCCCCAAGCCCCCATCGCGCGCTGAAATGCGCCCGCCACCGCCGCTTCATCGGTCACATCACATTCCAGCACAAGCGCCCGTTCATACTCTGCCGCAACCGCCTCCAACGCGACGCCGGTGCGCCCGATTAATCCAACGCGCCACCCGGCCTCCAAGAACGCCTCCGCGCTCGCCTTGCCGATACCGCGCCCTGCGCCGGTGATGATGATGCTCTTTTCCATGCAGCCCCCTTTCCTACCGTCAGCCTCTGGATTTCCAGTCACTGCACCGCTCCAGCCGCCCCAGCGCCCCCTCCCTGAGAAGCGCCATATCCGTGTCCACCGCAATGAACACGCCGCCCGCCGTCACCACTTCTTCCAGAAGCTCTTGATCGCGCGATAAAAATCCCGCCGGTTTGCCCGCTGCCCTGATCCGCGCCATGCCGGTTAAGATCGCCTCATGCACATCCGGGTGCTTCGGATTGCCGGGGTGCCCCATGCTTGCCGCCAGATCGGCCGGCCCGATGAATATCCCATCAATCCCCGGTACCGCCGCAATCTCCTCCAAGCGGTCCAGCGCGGTTTGTGTCTCGACCTGCACGATAAGACAAATTTCCTCCCGCGCGCGGGTGAAATACGTGGCCACCGCGCCATAGCGGCTCGCCCGTGAGCCGGTGCTGACACCTCTGATGCCCTCTGGCGGATAAGCCACCGCTGCCGCCGCAAGCTCCGCCTCCTCCACGCTCTGCACATAGGGCACCAACAGATTACGCGCGCCCACGTCCAAAAGCCGCTTGATCTCCGCCACTTCAAGATGGGTAGGGCGCACTACCGGCTCCGTCGCACTTCCCGAAAGCGCCTGCAACGCCGCCAACACATCAGCTTCCGAATTGGGCGTGTGTTCGCAATCAATCAACAGCCAGTCGAACCCGCAATCGCCCAGCATCTCCGTGATCGCCCGGTCGCGCAGCGAATGCCAGATACCGACCTGTCGCTCACCGCGTGCAATCGCCCGTTTGAAGTGGTTCGTCGTCATTTTCATCATCCGCCCTTTCCGGTTTTCACATTCAAGGGAGCGTCCGGCCCGGCGCTTGTCAACCGGCTCGCAATTTTGCGCCACGCCCTCGCTTCATTTTGCCAGAAATATCCATCTCCTGCCGCCCATGTCCGGTGTGCCATGCGCAAACCTGGTGCTCAGGCCGTCGCCCGGTTCACCAGGTAAACTCCGGCAACCGAAAGCAGGAACCCCCCGAAGGCCAGCGGGGCCAGAACCTCACCCAGAATAAGCCACGCCAGAAACAGCGCCAGCGGCGGCACCAGATACATCAGCGCCGAAATGCGCGTGGCATTGCCGCGATGCACCAGCCCCACGAACAAGGTGATTGAAATCAACGAGTTGCCAATCACCAGGTAAATTAGCGAAACGACAAGTTCCGGCGCCCAGTCTATTTTTCCGGTCTCCCAGATCATTGCCACCGGCAAAAGCGAAAAGAACCCGACGACATATTGCACAAGACTGCCGACCAGTGGATGCGTGTCATAGCTGTGCCATTTCTCGAACAGTGTCACCACCGTGATCGCAATAAGCGCGCCGGTCGCGAACAGAAGCCCTGTCATCGGGCTCGGCCCCAGCGAGTCACCCGAAACCACCACCAACACCACCCCGGCAAAGCCCAGCAACAGCCCCAGCCAAAGCCTCAGCCCAGTGCCTGTTCCCGGCGCAAGCCAGAACGAGGCGCCCGCCACCAGAAGCGGTTGCAGTGCCATCAGGATCGGCATCGTGCCCGCGTTCACGCCGGACTTCATCGCCATGTAGCCAAACCCGAAATAGGCGCTTTGCATCAACAGACCCGACAGCGCCAGCGCCGCCCAATGTCCGGCGCGTTTTGGCCATGCCACCTTCATGAAGCTCAGCAATACGCCAAGTATAAGCGCCGCCAATGCAAAGCGAATTACCAGCATCGTGATCGGCTCAATATGCGCCAGCCCAAGCTTGGCAAAGCTGTAGCCGCCCGCCCAGAACAGCACGAAGATCGTCGGTGCTGCCCGCCAGATCAAGGATGTCTCGGCCCCGCTGGCGGGCTTGGGCGAAAATGTTGCGTTCGACATGGTAAACCTCTCCGCCGGACCGGGGAAGCAGAGCGCATTGCTCCCCAAAGCCTTTCGGCCCGCCCATCAAGGGAAGCCAACGCGGGAAGGTCAATGCCAAAACCGCAAAACACGCTACATTGCATTAAGCGTGCGCCGGGCAGGTCTGAAACAAACACACGGCGAATGGCTCTGGCGCTACTTTTCAGCCAGACACTGCACAATCCTGTCCGCCACCGATCCGATCAGCGCCGGGTAAAACCCGGCCCCGGGCGCGATCTCTGTGCCCAGCGGATCAAGCAGTGCGACCCGCGCCGGGCCGCCGCCAAGAACGCTGTCGATCAAGCCACGGTTGAACTGCGGCTCAGAAAAGACACAAGCCACACCATCCGTCCCGATGACATCCCTGATCCGCGCAATCCGGCGCGGCCCCGGCGCGGCGGCGTCGGACCCCGCAATCGCCGCCGTCGCACGCAACCCGAACCGGACTTCAAAATAGTGATAAGCGTCGTGATAGACAACAAAATGCCGCGCCGTCAGCGGGGCCAGTTCCGCTGCGATCTCGCGCTCCAGTGCGGCCAACTCGGCCTGCCCGGCGGCCGCGTTGGCCCGATATTGCGCGGCATTTTCCGGATCAAGCGCCGCCAGCGTGTCGGCAATCACGCCCAACCAGACCCGGCCATTTTCCGGGTCGAGCCACGCATGCGGATCAAGCCCCTCATGGGCATGGCCATGGGGATCGTCATGGGGTTCGTCATGGTCATCCGCAGCTTCATCTCCATGTTCATCATGATCTACTTGACCTTCATGATCCTCCGGCCCTCCTGCAAACACCGCGCCATCGCGAAACGCCAATCGCACACTCCCGGGCTGCTCAAGAAGCTCTACCAACCTCGCCTGCCCGGCAATCGGTGCCACCGCATCAACAAGCCACGGCTCGAGCTTGCCCGAGACATAGAAAATCGCCTGTGCATTCTGCAACGTCACCGCATTTGATGGGCGCAGCGCATACGTATGCGGCGATGCGCCGGGCGGTAGAAGCACACTCGGTGCCCCGACGCCCTGCATCACTCGTGCAACCAGACCCTGCACCGGCGCAATGTCTGTCACCACGCGCGGCACCTCCGCCCCTGCCCAAGTTGCAACCATACTCAACCACAGCCCTACAACCGTCACGCTTCGCAGATTTTTCATTGACATTCCTGTTATTTTGTAACAAATCAGGCTTGCTTGATAATTGTGATGTCATAACATTTCAAGCGCAAACTGTGCGGAGGCATAATTGGACACTCTCGGCTTCAAACGTCACGACCATTCCGGCTGCATCACGGACGGTGTAGCGGCCGCTGCGCGCTATTGCGAAGCAGAGCGCCTGCAATTCACCCCGCAACGCCGTCGGGTGCTGGAAATCCTGCTGGAAGAGCACCGCGCGCTCGGCGCCTATGAAATCCTCGATCGCCTGCGCGAAGAAGGGCTGGGCACCCAACCCCCAATCGCCTACCGGGCGCTTGATTTTCTGGTATCGCACGGCTTTGCGCACAAGATTGAACGGCTTAACGCCTTCATCGCCTGCACCAATATGGGCGAACGCCACGCGCCAGCGTTTCTCATCTGCCGGGCCTGCTCCGGCGTTGCCGAAGCCCATGGCGACCCGCGCAAAGGCGCGCTCGGGCGGGTGGCGCGTGCGGCAGGCTTCACCATTGAACGCGCTGTGATCGAAGCCGAAGGCCTCTGTCCGAACTGTCAGGACACCGCGCAATGAGCCTCGTCGATATTGCCGGCGTCAGCGTCACGCTGAATGGTCATGCCGCGCTGACACATGTCGATCTTGCGATCGAGCGGGGCGAGATTGTCACCATCGTCGGCCCCAATGGCTCAGGAAAAACCACACTCCTGCGCGCCATCATCGGCGCGTTAACGCCAAGCGCGGGGCGCATCACCCGCTCCCCGGTCTGCGCATCGGGTATGTGCCGCAACGGCTCCATGTCGATCCGACCTTACCGCTCACCGTCCGCCGCTTCCTGTCGCTGCCCACCCGCGTCGCTGATGCCGCAGCACAGAATGCGCTTGACCAAGCCGGAGTCGGCGCGCTGGCCGCACGGCAGATGTCGGCGCTTTCTGGCGGGCAGTTTCAACGTGTATTGCTCGCTCGTGCCCTGCTTGCCCGCCCTGATCTGTTGATTCTTGATGAAGCCACCCAAGGCCTCGATCAACCCGGCTCTGCCGCGTTTTATAAAAAGATCGAAGACCTACGCAGCACCCTTGGCTGCGCCGTGTTGATGGTCAGCCATGAGTTGCATGTGGTGATGGCAGCGTCCGACCGGGTGATCTGTCTCAACACCCATGTCTGCTGCGTCGGTGCCCCCGAACATGTTGCCTCGGCCCCGGAATACCGCGCGCTTTTCGGCAGCGGGACTCATGGCGCTCTGGCGCTCTACCGGCATGAACACGATCACGCGCATGACCATACGCATACGAATGGAAATGAACATGACGCTGCTTGATGATTTTCTGGTGCGCGCCGCATTGGCCGGGCTTGGCGTTGCCATCGCCACGGCGCCGCTGGGCTGTTTCGTGGTCTGGCGCAAGATGGCGTATTTCGGCGATGCCACGGCCCATGCTGCCCTTCTCGGTGTGGCGCTCTCTCTCGGCTTTGGCCTGTCGGTTTTCACCGGCGTGCTTGTCGTCGCCCTTGCCATGGCCAGCACGGTCAGCGCACTTTCGGGGCGCGGACAGGCGGTTGATACGCTGCTTGGGGTGCTCGCCCATTCCGCCATTGCCTTCGGCCTTGTCGCGGTCAGTTTCCTGCATGGCGTGCGGATCGACCTTATGGCCTATCTCTTCGGAGACATCCTTGCCGTCACGAAATCCGATCTCATCGTGATCTGGGGTGGTGCCTTGCTGGTGTTGCTGCTGGTCTGGGCGCGCTGGTCGGCCCTGCTTACCACCACGCTCAACACCGATCTGGCCTACGCGTCCGGCATTGATCCCAAGCGCGAACAACTGGTCCTTACATTGGCGCTCGCGCTGGTCGTTGCGGTGGCGATAAAGGTCGTCGGAGCGCTGCTTATCGCGGCCATGCTGATTATCCCCGCCGCCGCCGCACGCCCGCTTTCGACAACCCCGGAACGTATGGCGGTGTTGGCCTGTGCACTCGGCATCGCCGCGTCACTTGGCGGGCTGGCGTTGGCCTTCGCCTTTGACACGCCCACCGGCCCCACTATTGTCTGCCTCGCCGCCGGGTTTTTCATTCTCTCACACACAGTTCGCAAGGCGGCATAGGACGCAACCGCAAGCCGAAACCATCTGACGGAAACCAACAATGACCATGAAGACATATCTCCTGTGCTGACGACAGTGCCCTATACACGCGATCTGGTCTTGATTGGCGGCGGCCACGCGCATGCACTGGTGCTGAAGGCGTGGGGGATGAACCCGCTGCCCGGTGCGCGCCTCACGGTGATCAATCCGGGGCCAACGGCACCCTATACGGGGATGTTGCCGGGTTATGTGGCGGGGCATTACACGCGCGATGAGCTTGAGATTGATCTGGTGCGGCTCTGCCGTCATGCCGGGGCGCGGCTTATTCTTGACAAGGCAGCGGGCATTGAGCGCATGCGCCGCGAAGTGACGCTGGAGGGGCGCGCGCCCGTGGCCTATGATGTGGCCTCATTCGATATTGGCATCACGGCAAAGATGGACCTGCCGGGATTTGCCGAGCATGGCATTGGGGCCAAGCCTCTGGATACATATGCCGCACGGTGGCGAGAGTTTCTCACACAGGCGACACAGGGGCAGGTTGCCGCCGATGTCGCGGTCATCGGCGGCGGCGTTGCCGGATGCGAACTCGCCATGGCGATGGCTCATGCATTGCAGACGGCAGGTGTTACCCCGCGCATAACGGTAATCGAAACAGACACGCAGATTTCCGGTGTCGGAGCCAAAGCCCGTCAGCGGCTGTTGGCAGCGATGGACGCATTGGGGATCGTCGTCAAAACCAGCGCCCGCGTGGTTGAAGTCTGTGCCGATCAGGTGCGGCTTGATGGGCAGCCCCCGATTGCGGCGACCCTTTGTGTCGGTGCGGCAGGGGCATTTGCGCATCACTGGATCAGGCAGACAGATTTGCCCCAGCAAAACGGGTTCATAGAAATCAACGCCGATATGGGCGTGGTCGGCGATGACGCATTGTTCGCGGTTGGCGATTGCGCGGTAATGCCAGTTGCACCACGGCCCAAGGCCGGTGTCTTTGCCGTGCGCGCTGCGCCCATATTGCATCACAACCTGCGTGCGGCACTGACCGGCGGCAGGCGCAAAACATGGCGCCCGCAGAAAAACTTCCTCAAGCTGATCTCGCTGGGCGACAAATCAGCGATGGCGGAAAAGTTTGGCATCGCTCTGTCGGGGCGGTTCATGTGGCGCTGGAAAGACCGCATTGACCGGGCGTTCATGGACCGGCTGAGCGATCTGCCCGCGATGGCGGTGCCACAGGCAAGCGGCGAATTGGCGACCGGGGTGGCCGAAATGCTGGCCGCCAAACCGCTCTGCGGCGGTTGCGGCGCCAAGGTCGGGCGCGGTGTGCTTTCCGGTGCGCTCCAGCCGCTTGCACAGCCCACCGGTGATGTTGTCACCGGTGCGGGCGACGATGCGGCGGTGATCCGCCAGCCCGGCGGCGGCTTTCAGGTCATCAGCACCGACCATTTGCGCAGCCTGATTGATGACCCGGCGCTGATGACCCGAATCGCGGCGGTACATGCTTTGGGCGATATCTGGGCGATAGGCGCACAGCCGCAGGCCGGGTTGGCGTCAATCATCGTGCCGCAGATGTCCGCCGAATTGCAGGCGCGAACCTTGACAGAAATCACCGGGGTCGCCACCGAGGTTCTGAGTGCGGCGGGTGCGCAGTTGGTCGGCGGGCATACCACCATGGGCGCAGAGCTGACAATCGGCTTCACCGTGACAGGCACATCCAAGACCATGCCGCTCACGGTTGGCGGGGCCAAATCCGGTGATGTGCTGATCCTCACGCGGCCCATCGGCGCGGGCGTTCTGCTTGCCGCAGATATGGCCGGACAGGCCGATGGGCGCGACGTGGCCGCTGCTCTTACCATCATGGCCCAGCCGCAAAACCGCGAAGCGGCGGTGTTGGCACCCCGCGCCCACGCGATGACCGATGTAACCGGATTTGGCCTTGCCGGGCATGTGCAGGCCATCTGCGCCGCCTCAAACCTCGATGCGAACCTGCACCGCGATGCCATTCCGCTCTATGCGGGCGCGCGCGCGCTGTCAGATGCCGGTGTTTCCTCCACCCTGATGCCCGCCAACCGCGCCGATGCGCCGCTCGAGGGCGCGCAGGATGCGCTGCTGCATGATCCGCAAACTGCGGGCGGCTTGCTGGCGGCGGTGCCGGAAGGCAAATGTGACGCCACGATCGAGGCCTTGGCGGCTCATGGCTGTAATGGGCACATCATTGGGCGGCTGACCAAAGGCACCGGGCGCTTGCGCCTTAACTAAACCGGGCGAAAAGGGCCTCGGCGGTTCGCGCCAGCGTGCTGTCGTCAAGATCATCGAGCGCAACCTCGTGAACCGGGGCACCTTTGTTTGTTCCGGATTTGGCATAGCGCGGATCATAATGATCTGCGATCAGCCCCGCCGCCAATGTTTGCCAGTCATCCGCCTCTGCCTGCATATGCCACTCGGCAATCCGGTCACGCGCATGATAGGGGCGAAGCTTGTCCAGCAGGTCGCTAAGCGCCGCTTTGTCCTGCGTCAGATCAGCATAAGCACGGCACAGGAAACGGCTGCGCGCCTTCAGCGGAGCACTGAGATGAAGACGCGGCGCGCCGTTCATCGACGCCCAAAGCGATGGTGGGATAATCCGCTCTCCAATCCTGCTGCTTTCAGCCTCCACAAAGGTGATCTTGTCAGGGTTGAGCCGAGTCAACGCCGTGGCAAGACGGGTCTCAAACATCTTTTGCGCGGGCTGTGGCGTGCTGATCGTGCCAAAGAGCGACCCACGATGCGCGGCAATCCCTTCAAGATCAAGGATCTGTGCGCCCTGTGCTGCAAGCTGATGCAGCAGGGCGGTCTTGGCCGTTCCGGTGCCGCCGTCAACAAGCATCAACCGATGCGGCAGGGGGGTGTCGTAAAGCGTCTTAACAACTTCGCGCCGGTAACTCTGATAGCCGCCTTTGAGCAGTTGCACACGCCAGCCGACCTGATCGAGAATGGTCGCGAACGCGCCAGAGCGTTGCCCGCCGCGCCAGCAATAGACCAGCGGTTGCCATGCGCCGTCTTTATCGGCCAGCGGGCCTTGCAGATGGGTGGCGGTATTTTTCGCCACCAACGCGCCACCGATCTTGCGCGCCTTGAAGGGGCTGACCCGCGTATAGATTGTGCCGACCTCGGCGCGCTGGGTATCACTGAGAACCGGCAGGTTGATCGCACCGGGCACGTGGTCCTCGGCATATTCCGCCGGGGAACGCACGTCGATGATTGTATCGACGGTCAGATCCTGAAGATCAGCCAGCGAGGTAAGGGTAAGCGGCGTCATGAATTGCCTTCGCTCATAAGGTCCTGAATTTCAGGCTATCTATCTTAATCCCCCGTTCGGTTTTGCTGCAAAACCGGGGACAGCGTAGAAAGCCACCAAAAGCCACTACCTTATAAATCGACTGCAATCACCCCATCTTTTTCGGCGGCGCGCGATTGGCACAGGATGATCGCGTCCTCGCGCTGGGCCTTGGACAGAACGAAATCACGATGCTCCACCTCACCTTCGACCAGCCCGCATTTGCAAACGCCGCACAATCCGTCACTGCATTTCACATCTATATGAACGCCATTTTCGGCCAAAACATCCGTGGCGGATTTGTCTGCCGGGATATCAAACGTGCGGTTTGATCGGGTAAGCCTGAGCGTGAACGGATGGTTTTCATAGTCCGGTTGCTCGGGCACAGAGAAATATTCCAGATGACGCGCCTCTTCGGGAAATCCTGCCGCTTCCGCCGCTTCCAGCACACCGCTCATGTAACGCTCTGCACCGCAGGTATAAACATGCCAACCCGGCTGAAAACCCGCCATGATATACGCCAGATCGGCGCGGGTGTCTTCGTCGGTGATATGCAAATGCACCCGATCAGCCCAAGGAAAGCTTGCAAGATCGGGCAGAAATGCCATCGTCTTGCGCGACCGCCCCGAATAATGCAGCGCGAAATCACGGCCCTGCGCGTGCAACTCATGTGCCATGGCGATCATCGGCGTGATGCCAATACCGCCGCCCATCAGAATTGATCGGCTCGCCCCCGGATCAAGCGGGAAGTGGTTGATCGGGCGCGAGATGAAGATGTGGCGTCCTTCGCTGAAAATCCGGTGCATCAGCGTCGAGCCGCCACGCCCCTCCTCTTCGCGCAAAACGGCAATCTGATACCGGCTGCGATCCGCCGGATCGCCGCTCATCGAGTATTGGCGCAGGAATTCGGGGGCAACCACGATATCAAGATGCGCTCCGGCCTGCCATTCTGGCAACACACCGCCATCAACCGGCTGAAATTCGTATTTCGAAATACCATCTGCCACCTGTTCTGCTTTGGTGACAATCACTTGCAAGACCGGGCTTTCACCATCGGCGGCATAAATGTGCTCACTGGGTGTTTCGCCCCGCGCCAGCCGCGCACGGTATTCTTCGGCGGTAATCATCGCCTGATAGGCCTCGATACCGGCTTCACGGTCCATCGGGAACGGATAAGGATAGGGATGCGGCGCAAGATGGGCCGGATATACGGCAAGCGTCTGATCTTCATGTTTAAGGTCAAGCTCGCGTTGCAGGCTGCGCGCGTTGATCGGCTGTTTGGTGGGGCGATAGCCGCCATCGGCTTCCATTTCGAGATCCCACCACCATTTCTTCGCCGGGTTCATCCCGCCATTGCCAACCGCATCGTCAAGCCGTGCCAGCGCCGGGGCCAGCTTTGGAATATTCATCGCGGCCCAGCGAAACGGAGCCTCCTTGAAGATGCCCTCAAGGTTCCACGGGCAAGTCTTCATGCACCGCCCGCACATCGCACCACCTGCCGTGGTGATCCGATAAGTCGCACATTTCTGGCTGTCGGATTTCCACGTCTCATAGCCGTTGAACATCTTCTTCGGCCCAGCGGTGATCGCGCCTGATGGGCACTCGCGGGCGCATTTGTTGCAAGATTCACAAAACCGTTGCAGCCCGAAATCAATCGGCTTGTCATGCTCCATCGGCAAGTCGGTCGTTACCACCCCGGACTTAAGGCGCGGGCCAAGATAGGGGTTGAGGATGACCTCGCCAATCCGGCTGACCTCGCCCAGCCCCGACAACAGCAAAAGCGGCGGTTGCAGCACTTCTCCATCCATCACCGTATGTGCCTTGGCACCATAGCCCAGATTGCGGATCTGCCGGGCAATGACGCCGCCCAGAAGGGAAAACCGCAGATAGGCACGCATGGATTGCGCCACCGCGATCCAGTCATCGCCGGAAGACCCTTCGGTTGTCTCAAACCCCTGATCGACAATCATCGAAATCGCCTGATCATGCGGCGGATCAAGCACCTCGCCACGTGCGTCATGCGAATACCACGTCCAGTCCGGACACCGCGAGATACCGACCGCGTCAATTCCCAGCCAATAAGATGTCGCCTTGACCAGCGCTGCCGCCTCAGCCGGGGGAAGGCGGGTCTTCTCACCGGCTGGCTCCCCGTCCTGCAACAAGGTCAGCGCCCCCAGCGCACGCCGCTGCGCCATTGCGGGCGCCGCCTTGCGCACGTAATGCCCGCCCTTGGCGCCCTCCTGCGCCAGCTTGCCCATGTCGCCAAACTGCGCGCGGGCAAACATGTCCGAACGCTTTGGCACACGGGCAACGCGGGCCTCGTCAATATAGGTGGTCGGAGTTTCGACGCGCTTCAATCGCTCGAACGGGTGCGCCCCATCGACAAATCTGCGCTTGGCATAGGGCAGCGCGTTCATCGCGTTTTTGATTGAGCCGGTGCCAAGCCGCCATCCCGCACCAAAGGCGGACCATGGCTGTTGCGCCAACGGCATCAGCGGCAGATCGGCGGCCAACTCGAAACTGGTGGTTACCGCAGCCAGCCCAAAGCGGGTGCCGATATAGGGATGGCTCAGCACGCCATCTTCAACCGTGGCCAACCCGGCGGCAACGGCCAGTTTGTTGAGGTCGACATCAGCACTCGACACCGTATGCCCGCGCGCATCATGGCCCAGCAACCGCAGGTAATTCGCCAGAACAACCGCCGTTTCCGCCGCCAGATGCCCAGCGCGGTGGGCTTGCGCATCCCTGATCCAATCCGTGCCCGGCTCATCCGGCGCGGGGTCGCGCGGGTTCTCATATAGCAGCACCAGCGCATGAGTGTGCCCGTCGATCCCGGTCGGCGGGGCGTCCATCGATTCCTTGAGATCGGCCATGATCAGATCAATCCCCGACGCCAACGTCTTGGTCTGTTTGTGGCGCAGATCATGGGCAAGCCGCTCAACATCAGCGTTGAGGTAAGGCTCTGCAAGCACAGCGTCTTTCGGAAGGCGGCAGACACCCACAACGGCAGCATCGGCGAAATAGCCGAACGCCTTGAGGTGATCGGCACGAATCTGCGGATCGGTGGGCGCATCGGCAACTGCTTTGTTGATCAACCCGTCACGGATCGCGTCGAGCATCGCCTGATGCTCGCGCATCGCGTTGACGATCGAATGAGGCGCGGCGGCGCGCTCAAACGTCAATGGCGCGCTTGGCGGCACAGAACCAAGATCAGGCAAATCAGCCCGCCGCGCCAGCCGCTCGCATGGGTAAGGGCCAAGATGAGCAGAACGGTCTTTAGTAGAAAAAAGCGGAGCGTCATGGAATGCCTTTTTGGTGCGCGTTGGACTGCCTGGAATTGGGCGGCATCGCTGATGGTCCCTGCCCGCCCGCAGACTATTGACCGCAATATTTACAGCAGTAGCGCGTTACCGTATGTCATCCATATGGATGACAATGCAATACAAGCGATTGCCCGGCTCGGGTTTGCCGACCTGTTGCGGCGGGTCGAGCATCCGGATTTTGACCGCGCAGTTCTGAAATTCATCTCCCAAGCCGGAATGATCCGCAATTTCGGGGCATATTTCTGGACCAGTGTGCGCCGCAAAGAGATGGTCATGTCAATCGCAGGCGGTGAGATAGGGGCATATTGGTTCCACCGTGATGCGCGTGATTTCATTTCCAACGTCGAAGTATTTACGGACCTTCATTCGTTAGTCGCCTCACGCGCAGGGCCGGATTCGGACCTTCTTCGGTTTGTGCCGTCACCATCCGACCCGCGCTATGCAAATTACCGTCGTGCAGGCATCGCTGAACGTCTCGCCGTTGCCACGCGTGTCGGTGACAATGCGGTGTTGTCGTTCTTCCTGCGCAGCGGCAGTGACGGGCCGATTGATGCGGCAGAGTTGCGCCGTTTTGAAATCATCCTGCCAATTGTGCACGAAATCATAACCATACGGCATCGAATTGTTGGCTCAGAGGCGTTTCAATTCAAACCCGGGCTTTCCACCTCCAGCCTGAAAGAACGCGGCGTGCCGATCTTCTCGGCGCTGTCTGGCCGTGAAACGCAGGTGTGTGATTCAATTCTGGCGGGGTATACTGTCGAAGGCACGGCGCTTGAACTTGGCGTTTCGCTCAATACCGTGCGCACCTTGCGCAGCCGCGCCTATCGCAAGCTGCGGGTTTCGTCAGCCCAGCAAATGATGTCGCTGATCCTGTTCGAAATGCAGTTGATCATGTCGCGGCAGGATCGCGCGGGGGCGCCTTAGCACACGGCCATCAGGACCACTTCAACAAGGTCATTCCCATGCAAACCCGCCTCCACACAGGCCCGTTGCGGCCAGTTGTCAGGGTTGTCACCAACCCATTCACACCACGCGCGGTCCATCTCGTCCTTGCGCGCCATATCGGTGATATAGACCGTCGCAGTGACAGCCCGCGCCTTGTCTGTGCCCATCTCGGCAAGAATACCGTCGATCTTGCGCAGCGTAGTGACGGTCTGTTCATAAAGATCGGTGCTGGCACTCTCCGAGGTGGCCACAGCCCATGCAAAACCACCCGTGGCGGTGCCGGAACTGCGCCCTTTCGCTTGACCGTGTATGCGGCGAATGTTGCTCATCTTTCCTCCATTTCAGCGGCACCACCGCGTTTTTCAGTCTGGGCATATCCTGCCATTGCAATCACAGACAGCATCGAACAAAACCGGCACCGCCGTCAACATCACCGGCTCAGCGCCCTATTGCATAGGCCTGCATAAGGCGCGGGGTGGCGGCGGCCTGAAGCTGCCCATCAGGATGGCGCAAAGCGGCGGTGAGGCGGCCAACCGTGTTGGCCTGCGCAACCGCAACCTCATGCCCGCGCGCGCGCAAAGCCTCGATCACCTCTTCGCCAATGGTTTCCTCGATCATCATCTTGCCGGGCGTCGCCGCGCGCGGATAGAACGATGCCTGAAAATGCATCGAATGGAACAGCGGCGCGTCAATCCCCTGTTGCAAATCAAGCCCATGATGCACCATCCGCAGGAACCAGACGAGTTGCCACTGATCCTGCTGATCCCCTCCGGGGGAGCCAAACGCCAGCACCGTGCCATCGCGGTGGCGCGCAATCGTCGGGGTAAGCGTGGTGCGCGGGCGCGCGCCGGGTTTCAGCGACGAGGCAAGACCCTCATCCAGCCAGAACATCTGCGCCCTTGAATTGAGCGCAAAGCCAAGCCCCGGAATAACCGGACTGGATTGCAGCCACCCGCCCGAAGGGGTCGAAGACACGGCGTTGCCCCAGCGGTCGATGATATCAAGATGAACCGTGTCGCCCTTCACATCGGTCAGATGCGCCATGGTCGGCTCCCCAGTGGCCGGGTCATCGGTAACGCCTGATTTTCGCGTCGCGCGTTTGATGGCCGCCTCGGCCAGATACTCGTGCCCCGGCAGAACGCCGGGCCGCTGTTCGTGCGACGCCTTTGCCGCAATCAGGCGCGCGCGTTGCTGGCCGTATTCCTCTGACAAAAGGGTTTCCATCGGCACATCGAAAAACTCCGGATCGCCAAAATAGGCCTCTCTGTCCGCATAAGCGAGCTTGATCGCCTCAATGATAGTATGAACGAACTCCGCGCCAAACGGGTCCATCGCTGCGAGGTCGAAATTCTTCAGGATTTGCAACGCAAGCAACAACACCGGCCCTTGCCCCCACGGGCCGGTCTTGCAAAGCGTCCAACCGTTATAGTCAATCTGCGTCGGGGCTTCGAAATGCGCGCGCCATCCGGTGATGTCGTCTTCTCTCAACAGGGCGGAATTGCGCTGCCCCGAAACATCCATCACCTTGGCATCCTTGATATAATCACCAATCGCCTTGGCGATGAACCCGGCGCGCCATTCATCGCGCGCCGCATCAATACGGGCTTCGCGGCTGTCGCCTTCTGCCGCATCGAGCAGCTTGCCAAAGGTCGCCGCAAGGTCGGGGTTGCGAAACAGCGAAAGCGCCTCGGGCGCTTTGCCATCCGGGCACCAGACACGCGCCGAAGTCGGCCATTGCTTTTCAAAGAACGGCTGCAACTCTGCAATCGCTGCGGCAACCGCTGGGAGCATCGGATGCCCCTCGGCGCAGTATTCGATTGCGGGGGTCAGAACATCTGCCAGCTCCATCGTCCCATGATCGCGCAGTAACAAAAGCCAGCCATCAAACGCGCCGGGTACAACCGTCGCCAAAAGACCGGAGCCGGGGATCAGCCCATCAATGCCGCGCGCTTTCATCGCCTCTATCGTGGCGGCAGCAGGGGCGGTGCCCTGCGCACAAAGCACACCGGGGCGATCATCGCGCACCGAATGGAAGATCACCGGCAGATCCCCCGCCGGCCCGTTCAGATGTGGCTCGACCACTTGGAGCACGAACCCAGTCGCAACAGCAGCATCAAACGCATTGCCGCCTTTCTCCAAAATCGACATGCCAACCGCCGATGCGATCCAGTGCGTCGATGTCACAACACCGAATGTGCCGCGAATTTCCGGCCTCGTTGTAAAGCTCTGCATGGGTTTTCCTCTTGCCTGCGCCGCACTGCTTAGCCGTCAGCCGTCAAAAGCTCTCTTGGGCAATTGGCAAACGGCTTTGCCCCGTCTTTGGTGACGACGAAGGATTCACTGACGACAAGGCCGTATTTATCCATCCAGAGCGCGGGAATGCAATGGAAGGTCATGTTCTCTTGTATCACCGTGGTATCGCCCGCGCGCAACGAACACGTCAGCTCGCCCCATGTCGGTGGAAACCCGATACCGACGGGATAACCGATGCGGCTGTCTTTCTCGATTCCGTGTCGGCGGATCACCTTGTCCCATGCGGCTGCCATATCCTGACACTCGATACCCGGCTTGACGACATCAAGCGCCGCCTCAAGCCCCTCACGAATGATTGCCGTGGTGTCCAAAAGGTCCTGCGGCGGCGTGCCGACATAAACGCAGCGCGACAAGGGCGAGTGATACCGATGCCGGACCCCGCCCATCTCGATATAGAAAAGCTCATCCTCGTCCAATGGCCTGTCTGTCCAGCTAAGATGCGGCGCCGTGGCCAATTCACCCACCATCGCGTTTGGTGGTTTGCAGGGAAACGTGCCACCGAATTCGGGCGTGCCCGAGGTCGTCACCCGGTAAAGCTCTGCCATTACATCGCATTGGCGCACGCCGGGGCGCACCAGCTTGCGCGCACTGTCCATCGCCAGCGTGGCAATCTGCCCGGCCTGGCTCATATACTCGATTTCCCGCACCGATTTTGTCATCCGAACACGGTTTACCAGCAGGAACCCGTCGTCAAACTCGCCCTGCCCCAACCCTTGCGTCAGGATACGATTCCACTTGGCGGTATAGTAATAATCATCCTGCTCCGCCGCGATCCGGCCCTTGTCCCATCCCTTATCCTTAAGGATTTTCACCAGATAATCCATCGGGTGAAGCGTATCGCTGCCGACATATTTGTCGGGATAGGCAATCACGTTTTCTTCGGCCAGAAAGGCGGTGAACTTGGCCCCTACGGCATCCATCTTGCGCCCAAACCAGATCGGTTCATCCGCATCGAGCGCCACAACCACCATCTGCGGCGTATAAAACGACCAACCATCATAGCCGGTGACATAAAATTGGTTCGCCGGGTTTGAGATCAGCAAGACATCAATGCCCGCGCCCCGCATGGCGTCTTTCACGCGCGCCACGCGGCCGCGATATTCCTCATGTTCAAAAAGAAGCTGCATGTGAATCTCCGTCATCGTGTTTCCCGAAGGAAGCCTGATGCGGGCCATGTTGTCCATCAAATTCAACTTGCCGTTCCCATGGCCCGAACAACAGGCTTTACGCCATCAAGATGCCGCAGAAAGATAGCTGCAAGCAACCAAACCCGCCCTCTAAAAGGCCAGACAGTATTCGGAAATCAAGACAGAAATGGTGCTGCTGGACAGGATTGAACTGTCGACCTCTCCCTTACCAAGGGAGTGCTCTACCACTGAGCTACAGCAGCCCGCACGCGCGCTTCGGTGTGGGCGGGTGATTAGACGCAAAATCAGGCTGGCGCAAGGCTAAATCGGAGTGTTTTCTGGACTGTGTTTGCCGCCTCAAGTAAGAGGTGCCCATGAGCAGCAAACCACCCGTCACTCCCGATCAGGGGGCCAAGGCTAACCGTGATGCCCGCCTGAAAGCGGCGCTCAAGGCCAACATGGCGCGACGCAAGGCACAAGCCCGCGCACGCGACACGGCCAAGGCCGGACCCGCAGGGCAAAGTGGTGAGAAAAAGGACACGTAAGACATGGATCAGATCATCGTCACGGGCAATGGCGAACTTCGGGGTGAGATTCCCATTGCCGGGGCGAAAAACGCCTGCCTCACCCTGATGCCCGCCACGCTTCTGAGCGAAGAGCCGCTGACGCTGACCAATGCGCCACGGCTTTCGGACATCAAGACGATGGCCACGCTTTTGCAATCGCTTGGGGCTGAGGTCAGCACGCTACAGGACGGGCAGGTCATCGCCATGTCCTCACACAATCTCGATAATCACGTGGCCGATTACGACATCGTGCGCAAGATGCGCGCTTCTAACCTCGTGCTGGGGCCGATGCTGGCGCGGTTGGGGCAAGCGGTCGTGTCGCTTCCCGGTGGTTGTGCCATCGGGGCGCGGCCAATGGATCTGCATATTCACGGGCTTGAGGCACTGGGTGCCAAGATCGAGCTGAAAGAAGGCTACTTGCACGCCAAGGCGTCAAAAGGGCTCAAAGGGGCGAAAATCGACTTTGAATTCGCCTCTGTCGGGGCCACCGAAAACGTACTGATGGCGGCAACGCTGGCCAAAGGCACAACCGTTCTGAACAACGCCGCGCGTGAGCCGGAGATTGTCGATCTCGCCACCTGCCTGCGCTCAATGGGGGCGCGTATCGAAGGCGACGGCACCCCCTCTATCACCATTGAAGGCGTCGATCGCCTGCATGGTGCCACGCATCCGGTGGTAACTGACCGGATCGAACTGGGCACATACATGCTTGCCCCGGCGATTGCGGGCGGCGAAGTGGAATGTATCGGCGGGCGGCTTGATCTTGTCGGCGCGTTTGTTGAAAAACTCGATGCTGCCGGCATCGAAGTGACGCAGACCAAGCGCGGCCTCAAGGTTCGCCCCCGCAATGGCCGGGTCAATGCGGTGGATGTCACGACCGAGCCGTTCCCCGGCTTTCCCACCGACTTGCAGGCACAGATGATGGCGCTTCTGTGCACCGCCGAAGGCACCTCTGTGCTGGAAGAAAAGATCTTCGAGAACCGCTTCATGCACGCCCCCGAACTCACCCGCATGGGGGCCAATATCGAAGTGCATGGCGGCACCGCCACGGTCACCGGCGTCGACCGGCTCAAGGGCGCGCCGGTCATGGCTACCGACCTGCGCGCCTCGGTCTCGCTCATCCTCGCCGGGCTGGCGGCAAAAGGCGATACCATCATCAACCGGGTCTATCACCTTGACCGGGGCTATGAACATGTGGTGCGCAAGCTTCAGGGTGTAGGTGCCAAAATTGAACGGGTAAAAAGCGAATGACCGAAGACGCAAGCTTCCATGATGGCCGCGAAGCGCCGCTCAATCTGGGCGCTGTCGATGCTGACGATCTGAAAGTAATCTCGGCGCTGGCACAGGATGCAGTTTTGCCGCTTTCCGAAATGCGCTGGCAACCACAAGAGCGCCGCTTCGCGCTTCTGCTGAACCGCTTTCGCTGGGAAGACCGGGGCCGCGCGCGCCACGGCGCAGAGCGTGTGCAATCCTTGCTGGTGTTCGGCGATGTGCTTTCGGTCGCCAGTCAGGGTATCGAGCGTGGTGAAAAAGACACGGTGCTGTCACTGCTCTCTGTCGATTGGGAACCCGGCGAAGACGCCGCAGGCGCAGTTCTGCTCACGCTTGCAGGTGATGGCGCAATCCGGCTTACCTGCGAGGCGCTTGATGCGACGCTGAAAGATGTCACCCGCCCCTACCGCGCTCCATCAGGCCATGCACCGCATCACGACACCTGAGCAGGTCGGCTGCTCCCCGCGCCTTATTTCAGCAAATCCTGAAGCCCCTTCATCAGCTCGTCCTGCGCTTTTTGCTTTACTGCATCTCCGACCGATTGACCGTCCTGCACATCAACGTCAAGCTGCTGTTTCAGCTTCTCTTTCACCTTGCCTTCAACATTCTCTTTCAGCGCCTTCTTCTCGTCGGAAAAGTTAAGATCAATTACTGCATTCAGATCGGGAATGATTTTCGGGCTGGCCCATGCCCCCTTGATCCGCACCGGAATGACGAGCCCCTTTCCGCCGCGCAGCTTGAGCGCCACCGGGGTGAAAAGATAGTCGATATCGCGCGCACCAAGCCCGACCCGGCCCTTGCCGGTTGCCTCGATGCTGGGCAGGCTCATCTTCAAGTCCTGATTGTCCAAATTACCCCCCGCCATGGCAAACGTCGCCGTCAGTGTGTCAAAAATCGTGGTCCCGCCACTGCCATTGCCCGAACTCATCAGCTTGTTAAGGTCAAAGCCCGAAATCGTGCCCTTATCCATAACGACACGCCCATCGCCCTTCAGGCTGTGCATGATCGCGTCAACCGAACTGCCGGAGCCAAGGAAATTCAGTAGCACATCCGCTTGCCCCGAAAGCCGGGTTATCCCGCCCAAATCAGAGAGCGCATCCTTGACCTCCACCGATTTCGCGCCGAGCTTGCCCCCCACAGACAGCCCGCCCCGGTTGTTCACCACGAACTCACCGCCTAATTCGCCGCCATAAGCCGCCACCTTGTTAAGCGAAAAGACCACGCGCGAATTGTCCAGCGTTGCCGTCACATCGCTCGCACCCAGCTTTGCCATCCCAACATCAATACTGCTTGCCGTCAGCCGCATTTGGCCGTTCACCGCAGCCAAAGCTGACGCGTCAATCTTGGCTTTTGACCAGCCGGTATCGCTTGCCGCACTTTCTCCGCTGCCACCACTATCCCCCTCGGTCAGCGCCGCGAAATCAAGCGCCTTGGCACTAAGCCGTGCCTTGACCTTCGGCACCGCCCCGGCAAGGTTGATATCCGCCTCCCCGGTCAACTCATTCTGATCAAGCCCCAGCGTCATCTTGCGCAGCGTGATAGCGTTGCCACCTTTCACCACGACAAGCCCGTTCGCTTGAAGCCTCTGGCCCAGCCCGGCTGGCGGGCTGACACCCGGAATGCCCAGTGCTGCAAGAAAATTGCCGGTCGAAGACAGGTTAGCCGAAAATTTGCCCTGCGCATCCCCCACCAGTGCTGCCTTGCCGGTGAACACCACCGCGCCGCCACCGGCCTTGATCTGCGAATTGAGCGGCACAACCTTGCCATCAATCAAACCTTGCAGCCCGCCCACGGTGCCGCTTACCGCGACCTTGGCCCCCGCACGCAGCGCCGTCAGCGAAAACGTGGCCGTCCCGGCCGCGTTTGGCACCGCAAGCTGGGCATTGAGCGTCTCCAGCGTCTCTGCCGTTCCGCTGGCATGATCGAGATAGCGCAACCGCCCGTCGGCAATCTCAAGCTTGTCGAGCGAAATCGTGTAACCTTTGCCGGAGCTTGCAGCAGCACCCGCCGTGCCCCCTTCACTTGCTTCGGTCCAGTTGACCTCGCCCGCCTTGTTGCGCTCCAGAGTAATATCCGGCGCTTGCACCTCAATCTGCCTGATCTTGATCTGCCCACTTAGCAAAGGCATGGTTTCCACCCCGATGGAAAGCGCCTTGGCCGTCATCAACGGCCCCTCTTTCGACCATTTCGCATTGGCAACCGTCACCGGCCCGGTCTTTACCCCCAGAACCGGAAAGAAACTGATCGAAACATCGCCATCAAAGCTCACGTTACGCCCGGTCATCGCCTCGATCTGGCGGGCCGCCACTTGCGCGATCTTCTGGCCGGGCAACATGAACAATGCCCCTGCCAACAAAAGCGCAGCGACGACAAGCGCGCCAAGTATCCTGAAAATCCACCGCATAAAACCACCCGCCTTGTTGTCACCGCCGTTTCACGGCCCTTGCGCCCAGAGCTAATGTGCCGCCCCCGGATCGGCAAGAACCCGCCCGCCATTGCGCCATCTTTCGCCGACAACGCGGCGCAAAGCAACGCTTCCGCCGCGCGGCATTTTGCACTATCAGGCCTCCATGCAGAACCCGCCCGATCTCCGCCCCGATCTCGCCCATGCCCGCTTCACCGATGAGCGCCGTGCAGGCCAGCCTACCATTGGCATGGTTTCACTCGGCTGTCCCAAAGCATTGGTCGATAGCGAACGCATCCTCACCCGGCTGCGCGCCGAAGGCTACGGCATCTCGCCCGACTATTCCGGTGCCGACGCGGTGATCGTGAATACCTGTGGCTTTCTCGATTCCGCCAAGGCCGAATCGCTTGATGCCATCGGCGAAGCTCTGAGCGAGAATGGCCGCGTCATCGTTACCGGCTGTCTCGGGGCAGAGCCCGCCTACATCACCGGCGCACATCCCCGCGTGCTCGCCGTCACCGGCCCGCAGCAATATGAACAGGTGCTCGATGCGGTTCACGCCGCCGTGCCGCCGGCGCCCGATCCGTTCATTGACCTGCTTCCGGCCTCCGGCGTTTCGCTCACGCCGCGCCACTACAGCTATCTCAAGATTTCCGAGGGCTGCAATCATCACTGCAAATTCTGCATCATCCCTTCGATGCGCGGTCGCCTTGTTTCGCGCCCCGCCCATGCCGTGCTGCGCGAGGCGGAAAAGCTGGTGGAAAACGGTGTGCGGGAACTTCTCGTCATTTCTCAGGATACCTCTGCCTATGGCATCGACTGGCCGCGCGAGGCGCGCCGCGCCGCAGAGGAGCAACCGATCACCGCCCTCGCCCGCGATTTGGGGCAGCTCGGTGCCGGGCGCGACCTCTGGGTGCGCCTGCATTACGTCTATCCCTATCCGCATGTGCGCGAATTGATCCCGCTGATGGCAGACGGGCTTATCCTGCCCTATCTCGACATCCCGTTTCAGCACGCCCACCCCGACACACTGAAACGCATGGCCCGCCCCGCCCACGCCGAACGCACGCTTGACCGTATCGCCGAATGGCGCGCGGTCTGCCCCGACATCACCCTGCGCTCCACCTTCATTGTCGGCTACCCCGGAGAGACGGAGGCCGAGTTTCAAACCCTGCTCGACTGGATGGACGAAGCACAGCTCGACCGGGTCGGCTGTTTTCAGTATGAAAACGTCGAAGGCGCCCGTTCCAATGCCTTGCCTGACCATGTGCCCGCCGAGGTCAAGCAAGAGCGTTGGGACCGCTTCATGGAGAAAGCCCAAAGCATTTCCGAAGCCAAGCTCGCCGCCAAAGTTGGGCAGCACATGGATGTCATCATCGACGACATCGACAAAGACGGCATCGCCACCTGCCGCACCAAGGCCGACGCGCCAGAGATCGACGGCAACCTCTTTATTGATGAGGGAACGGACGGGCTGAGCGTGGGTGAAATTGCACGCGTCGAAGTCGATGAAGCCGGGGAATATGATCTGTGGGGCAAGCGCATTTGATAGTTTGAAGGAAACACGCCCTCATTTCTGCAACCGCTCCAGCGCCCGGCCATTTGCCCATGTGCCATGCAACGCGCCATTCGGCATGATCACGTAAATCACCGGAAACTTGTCACCCCAATTCACGCTCACCACTCGGCCTTCGCGTGTGCCCGTCCCGGCATAGCTTTGCTTGCCCACGACCCAGGCGAATGCGACCCCGCCGCCCGCGCCCTGCCGCACCGATACATGGCCACGATAGGTCGAGCCGTCTGGGTTGCGCCCCTGTGCCTGGTATGTCCCCGAAATATCCTGCGGAATCCCTCCCGCCCAAACCGGCATGGCCAGCCCGGCCATTATTACCGCAATCGAAAACCGGCGTGTCATCATGGTAATATCCTTTGGTTCTCAAAAAACTTTCCCGAGCCTACGCAGCCCGCGCGCGCCTGTCCATTCTTCCTTCCCGGCTCACCCCGATGGCGTCCGCCGCGCATCAAAATAGGCGCGCACACAGTCCTGCACCCGTCGGAACCTGTCACCACCCAGTTTGGTGCCGCCATACCACCGTGTCACCACGATCAAATGATCCTGCAGTCCCTCGCGCTCCAGCATCCGCAAGATCACCATCCCGGCACCACTTTCGCCGTCATCGCCCTTGATCGGCCCACCATCCGCAAGCAACATCGCCCAGCTGTTATGCGTGGCCTTGGCATATTTCTTATCTCGTTTCAGTGTCTTCAAAAACGCGTCCGCGTCCGCCCTGTTGTGCACCACGCCACCTGACACCGCATATTTCGAGCCACGATCAGTCACCACGTTCTCGATCTGGATCACGCCCGGCACTCCATCAAAGCCCCGCTGCCACCCGCCGCACTGTTTCAATCCGCTGCGCATTGGGTGGGTGGGTGCCAAGAAAACGATTACCCGGATCCGGAATACGGGTGAAAAATTGCGCGCCCTTCACTGGGTCATAGCCTGCATGCTTGGTAATCACCGTGCCAAGCGCGTCTGCCTCCAACTCGAACTCCTTGGAATAACTGCGCGCGCCCACCGCCGCGCCAATCTCCTGCGCAGACTGTATGGCGCTGGCATCGCCCCCGGTCAGCACCGCAAGCCCGGCAAAGATCACCGCCCCGGCAGAGGCATTCTCCTGCTGGCGCCTGATATGGCCGGAAATGTGGTGTGCGGTCTCATGGCCCATCACGAACGCCAACTCATCGGCGTTGCGCACCTCCCTTATCAACGCCAAGGTGAAGGCAATCACCGGGCGGCCTGAACGGTCCACCGTCTGATAGGCATTGGCGGGCTGACCTGCCCGGTCATCCACTACAATCTGAAAATCGCAGTTCGCACCCTTGGTGCGCGCACGGCATTCACGCTCGGCCACCGGCTCGACAGTTCTCACCACGCTAACAAACTGCCGCGCCGCCCGCTGGGCTGATAATTTGGCCGCAATCCCAGAAGGCTGTGCCGCCTGCGCTTGTGGGGCCGGGCGCTGCGGCGCAGGTGTCGGCGTCACACAACCCGGAACAAACAGCACCGCGAGCAGGGCCGCATATCGGGCAAAACCCTTGGTCAATACACGCATACCTGCCCCACTAAGTTCACTTCGCACGCTAGAATAGCACCCCCGTCCGTCTTGCCAGCCCCTTCCTGCGCTCAAAGCAGACGGGCCAGGTGTGGCCTGCACATAACCTACACCAAAGCCAGAGACCCAAAAGAACGCATATTCCAGATCACCTCGAAACGCTGTAAGCTGATCTTATGTTTTCCATCGAACACGAGTTTGACTCCACCGTAATCACCCTTGTTGACGAGGCTGGCGCACCGCTTCTCGAAGATGTGGTCATAAACGCATTCGCCGAATGCATCACTGTTGAGCAACTTGATCCGCGCACCGACAGGATGCAGAAGATCACGCTTTCCATGGCGCAGGTCCGCGACCTCGCCGCTGCGCTCAATCTGCCCGAGGGCGTTTATTCGCTGGCCCCAAAAGGTTGATCCCAAGCGCCCCATACCGGGCAAGCATCCATGCACGCGCCTGCTCCGACCGACAGCTCATCATCGGCCCCCTCGCGGCTTCGCAATCCGGAACACCTTGTCCCGCCCCGTTGCTCCGCGGATCAGTTCCAGCTGCGTTTTCGGCACGCCCAGCGCCTTTGCCAGCATCTTTTGCACGGCGGCATTGGCCTTGCCGCCTTCCGGCACCACCGTCACGTAAACCCGCACCACATCCGCCTCGGCCACGATCCGGTTGCGCGCCGCTTTCGGCGTCACCCGCACGGCAATCTCGCCACCAGGCACGGCGCGCGCTCTGAGGTCGGGTTCAGCCATGGCATTTTCTAACCCTCGTCAGTGCCCGGTTGCAATCACCCGCCGCACTTGCGCAAATCATGGCCAGAGATTCGAAGAGGGATAAATCATGACAACCGGCTTTTTCTGGGACGAAAAATGCTTCTGGCACGGCGGCGGCGCCTATGCGCTTACCCTGCCTTTGGGTGGCTTCGTCCAACCGCTTGCTGCCGGTGGCCTGCCGGAAAACCCCGAAACCAAGCGCCGCTTGAAAAACCTAATGGATGTTTCCGGCCTCTCCGGTGATCTCGCCATGCAATCCGCGCCCTCCGCCACGTGGGAGGACCTTGCCCGCGTCCACCCCGAGACGTTTCTCACCCAATTCAAAGAAACCTCCGATGCTGGCGGCGGGGAACTTGGCCTGCGCACGCCATTCCTCAAAGGCGGGTTCGAGATTGCGGCGCTATCGGCGGGGCTGGCCAAATCCGCTCTGGCTCAGGTGCTCTCGGGCGAGATTGCCAACGCCTATGCCCTGTCGCGCCCGCCGGGGCATCATTGCCTGCCCGATTGGCCAAACGGTTTTTGCCTGCTCAACAACATCGCCATCGCCATCGAGGCGGCCATTGCGGCAGGTCAGGCCAAACGCTTTGTCGTGGTCGATTGGGACGTCCATCACGGCAACGGCACCGAGGCGATTTTTTATGACCGCGATGACGTGCTCACCATCTCGATCCATGAAGAGCACAACTATCCGCTTGATTCCGGCGACATTACCGACCGCGGCAAGGGCGCGGGGCTGGGCCACAACATCAATATCCCGCTGCCCCCCGGCGCGGGCCATGCCACCTATCTCGAAGTGATTGACCGGATCGTAATGCCCGCGCTCACCGCCTACAGGCCCGATGCGATTATCATCGCTTGCGGGCTGGATGCAGGCATCTTTGACCCGCTCGCGCATATGCTCTGCACCGCCGAAACCTACCGCGAGATGACTGCCCGGATGATGCAGGCAGCGGATCAGCTTTGCGCCGGAAAATTGCTGCTGGTGCATGAGGGCGGCTATTCCGAAGCCTACGTGCCGTTCTGCGGTCATGCCATCCTCGAACAGCTTTCCGGCTCAGCGCACACCGCCCCCGACCCGATGGCCGAAACGGTCGCCATTCGCCAACCAAATGCACGCCAACAGGCGTTCTTCTCTGGTCTGATCACCGAAATGGCGGAAACCTTTCACGCCTGAGCGCGCTTGATCTGGTGTCAGCGCCCCGCCGCTGGCATATGTCTGCGAAACCCATAGGAGCCCGCCATGACTCAAATCATCTCTGCCCTGTCCGAGATTTCCGACCGCTACGATGCTCTTTTTGTCGATCTCTGGGGCTGTGTGCATGACGGCGTAACCGCCTTTCCCGCCGCCGTTTCAGCCTTGCAAGCCTACCGCGCACAAGGCGGCACGGTCTGTCTGCTGACCAATTCCCCCAAGCCGCGTGCCGGGGTCGCCGCACAGCTTGGTCAATTCGGTGTTCCCGATGATGCGTGGGATACCATCGCCAGTTCCGGCGACAGCGCCCGCGCCGCGATGTTTCGCGGTGTCGTCGGCCAAAAGGTTCTGTTCATGGGCGAATGGGCGCGCGACGAAGGGTTCTTTGAACCCATGCACGTCATCGAAGACCCGGTCGATATCACTCTCGTACCTCTGGAAGAGGCCGAAGGCATCGTCTGTTGCGGCCCCGACGATCCGATGGCCGACCCGGACGTCAATCGCCCGACCTTTCTCTATGCCAAGCAAAAGGGGCTGAAACTGCTCTGCGCCAACCCCGATATCGTGGTTGATCGCGGCGACGTGCGCGAATGGTGCGCCGGGGCGTTGGCGCGGCTTTATACCGAAATGGGCGGCGAAAGCCTCTATTTCGGCAAGCCGCATCCACCGATTTATGACCTTGCCCGCCGCCGCCTCTCCGAGATCGGCAAACTCCCCGGCGAAGACCGCATCCTTGCCATCGGTGACGGGTTGCACACCGATATCCGCGGCGCGATGGGCGAAGATCTCGATTCGCTTTATATCGCCGGCGGTTTGGCACGCGACATCACCAAAACCGAGCACCACCCCGATGAGGATGCGCTAAACGCTTACCTTCAAAAGGAAATGCTCTCTCCCTCCTATACGATCGGGCTATTGCGCTAAACGATTTTGGGCTTGATTTTCTGCAGCTGCAAAGTAATAAAGTTTCTCAAATAGCCCCGAAAGACTTCGAAAGTTACATTGCCGCTTGCCCATGGAGGATCGAATGTTGGACAACCTGCCGCGCGGAACCATCACCATCGAGGAAATCGAGATGGGCATGAAGCGCCACCTGCGCAAAACGGTGACCGACGAAGATATCGAGCTGTTCGCCAAGGTCTCGACCGACCACAACCCGGTTCATCTTGACGACGCCTATGCCAACGATACCATATTTGAGGGCCGCATCGCGCACGGGATGCTCACCGCCGGGCTGATCTCCGCAGTGATCGGCGAACAACTGCCCGGCCACGGCACCGTTTACATGGGCCAGACGCTCAAATTCCTCGCCCCTGTCCGCCCCGGCGATACCGTTCTGGCCGAGGTCGAGGTAATCGCCATCGACCACGCCAAACGCCGGGTGAAGCTTGACTGCACCTGTCGCGTCGATGGCAAGAAAGTGATGATCGGCGAAGCCACCGTGCTTGCCCCTTCCGGCAAATTCGACTGAACACACCCGCGCGGTTGACCACCTGCACGCCTTGCGCAACAAAGAAACCTCTGCAACCCGTGGCTTGAGGAGCATACGCAGTGTCGGGCGGTCTGGATCATCTTGTCGCCACGCTCCTGTCAGAGTTGGCCAATTCTCCAAAACGCGCCGAGAAATCCGCTAAACGCGCGCTCAAGTCGCACCCCGACCAACATGATCTTCTCTTCGTCAGCGGCCTGATCGCGCTCAATCTGGACAAGACCCGCGAGGCCCGCAATTTCTTCCTGCGCTCCATCAACACCGGCCATGCGGCGGCGGCGGCCTACCTGAATGCCGGTATCGCAGAGGCGCATCTGGGCGATCTCACCAAGGCTTTGCGCATCCTCGCTGCCGGGCGAACGAAATTTCCCTCCGATCAAGAGCTTACGCAAACCACGATCAAGCTTGCCATCGCACATGGCGCACCAGAAGACGCTCTCGCCATTGCCCGCGCGGCGCTGACAGATAACGCTGACACTGCCGAACTCCTCTCTCTGGCAGGGCGCGCCGCCGAAGCTGCGGGCAACCTGCCAGACGCACTGCACTACTTCGAAGCGGCGCTGGCACAGCGCGAAACCGATACCATCTTGCGCGATCTCAGCCGGATCTACGCTTTCACCAACCAGCCGGAAAAGGCGCTCAACGCGGCCCGGCGCGCCTGCGCGCTGGCCCCAAATGAGCTTTCCAATGTCTTCGATCTTGCTTGGCGCGAAACCGAAACCGGCGATTTCAGCGCCGCGCAGCAGCATTTTCGGCAATCCCTTTCCGATCAAACGCTGGCCTGCGAGGCCCTTCGTATGCTTTGCGAACTTTCAGACCCGCCATCCCCCACCGAGATCACCGCTCTTGTCGACACGCTCTCTCCTGCTGCGCAAAGCCAGACTGATCGCGGCCATCTCGAACTCGCGCGCTATCACACCGCTAAAGCCGCCAGCGCAGCGGACCCGTTCAAACATCTGGCCGCCGCCAACCGCCACTACGCCAAAGACCGTCGCTATGATGCGCAGCAAGACCGGCGCTATCACGCTGCAATTCTTGACGCTTATGACCGCGCCGAAGCCCTGCCACCGCCCGAAACAGCCCCAACGCCGCGCCCTATCTTCATCCTTGGCATGATCCGCACTGGCACAACCTTGCTCGACAGGCTTCTTTCCACCGCCCCACAAACCCACAGCCTTGGTGAGGTTGCCGCCACAGATCGCTTTTTCCGGCATGCGCTTTCCCAACCAACTCCCGATATTGATCTTGGCGCGCTCGCACAAAGCTATGCCGCCATTCAGGCGCTCATCGGCCCGGCGGCGGTTACCATCGACAAGATGCCCGCGAACTACATGTATATCGGCTGGCTGCATCGGGCTTTCCCCGGTTGCCGGGTCATCCTGATGGAGCGCGACATGCGCGATGTCGCCGCCTCCGCTTTCGAGAACTACTTCAATACCATGCCGATGAACTTCACCTTCCGCGAAGACTGGCTGGCGCAGAAATTCGAAATCTACGCCTCCCAAATCGCCGCTTGGGAAGCGCGCGAGGCGTCCTTCCTCAAGGTCTCCTATGAACGTCTCGTCTCTGCCCCGCACGACACGTTGGCCGATATTGCCGCCTATTGCGGGTTTGCCTCCCTTCCCGATCCTGATCGTCTGATACAACCCGGCTCCATCCGGACCGCCAGTTTTGCGCAGGCTCGTCAGGGGATCAACACGGCCTCGGTCGCCCGATGGCCCGCGTTTGCATCCTTGCTTCCGACAATCTGCAAACCGGATTGATCGCGCACCCGCTTGCACCCGCCCCGGCTTGCGGCTAACCCTCCGTCATGATGCAGATCATCCGCGATTACACTTATGTCTCTGCCGCCAACAAAGGCGCCTCTGTTGCCATCGGGAATTTCGATGGCGTCCATCTGGGCCATCAGGCGGTGATCGGCATTGCGCGCGCCAAAGGTTCCAAACTAGGCGCGCCGCTGGGCGTTCTCACGTTCGAGCCGCACCCGCGCCAGTATTTCGCCCCCGACGCCCCCCGTTCCGCCTGATGAGTGCCAAGGCGCGCGCACATCGGCTTGAAAAGCTGGGCGTCGAGCGCCTTTATGAGCTGAATTTCAATACTGCCCTCTCGTCGCTCGCGCCCGAAGAATTCGCAACCAAGGTGCTTGCCCACGGGCTCGGCATCAAACATGTCGTCGTCGGCGCTGATTTCTGCTTTGGCAAAGGCCGCGCAGGCAATGCTGATGATCTCAAGAATTTTGGCGCACAGTTCGGCTTCGGCGTCACCATCGCAGAGCTTATCGAAAACGGCCATGGCGAAGTGTCCTCGACCGCCATCCGCCATGCATTGTCCGAAGGCCGCCCGCGCGATGCGGCGGCGATGCTGGGCCATTGGCACCGTATCGAAGGCACGGTGCGCGGCGGAGATCAACGTGGCCGCGAGTTGGGCTTTCCCACGGCAAACATGGCGCTCGACGGGTTGCACCTGCCAAAATACGGCGTCTATGCCGTGCTTGCTGATGTGCTCGACGGCCCCCACCAAGGCACATATCTCGGGGCCGCGTCGCTTGGTATCCGCCCGATGTTTGGCGAAAACAAACCCAATCTTGAAACCTATCTCTTCGATTTTTCCGGCGATCTTTACGGCACCGCCCTCTCCATCGGTCTTGTCGATTACCTGCGCACGGAAGAAAAATTCGAAAACCTCGACGCGCTGATAGCGCAAATGAACGCCGACTGCGCCGAGGCCCGCAAGATTCTCACCGCCCTATGACCAACGATCCAATCAACCGAACCGGCCTGCGGCCGCGCTTTTGGGAGACCACGCCGCTCAACAAGATGTCGCGCCCCGAATGGGAGGCCCTCTGTGACGGTTGCGGCAAATGCTGCCTCAACAAGCTCGAAGACGAAGACACCGGCGAAGTTGAACTCACCTGCGTTGCCTGTCGCCTGTTTGACGACGAAACTTGCCGCTGCGCGCATTACGAGACCCGCCACAGCTTCGTGCCCGAATGCATTACCCTGCGCCCTGAAAATCTCGACACGCATGCTTACTGGATGCCGCAAACCTGCGCCTATCGCCTGCTCTGGGCGGGAGAGAAGCTGCCGGATTGGCATCCCCTGCTGACCGGCACGTTCCAATCGGTGATCGACGCGGGCGTTTCCATGCGCCGCCGCACCGTCTCCGAAACCGAGATCAACAACGAAGACGACTGGGAAGACCACATTATCGAGGAGCCGGTTTAACAGCCGCCTGATGGCCGCCATAACCGGACCCGCCCCCTGACCGAAAGGCACTCTTATGCAATTTGCCTCTGACAATACCGGCCCCGCCCATCCGCAAATCCTCGCAGCACTCTCTTCCGCCAATGAAGGGTACGCCATGGGCTATGGCGCCGATGCGCTGATGGAAAAGGTCCGCACCCGCCTGCGCGAGGTTTTTGAAGCCCCCGAGGCGGCGATCTACCTCGTTGCCACCGGCACCGCCGCCAACGCGCTGGCCCTCGCCACGCTCACCGATCCGTGGCAAACCGTCTTCTGTTCGCCCACGGCCCATATCCACGAGGATGAATGCAACGCGCCGGAATTCTATTCCGGCGGTGCAAAGCTCACCATCGTCGGCACCGACGACAAGCTCACTCCTGAAGCCCTGCGCGCGTCCATCGAAGGCGAAGAAACCCGCGGCGTTCATGGCCCACAGCGCGGCCCGGTTTCAATCACCCAAGTTACCGAACGCGGTCAGATATATTCGCTGGAAGAATTGGCCGGCCTTGTCACCGTGGCCAAGGAATTCAACCTGCCTTGTCATCTCGACGGGGCTCGTTTCGCCAATGCCCTCACCGCTTTGGGCTGCACCCCGGCGGAAATGACATGGAAAGCCGGGATTGATGCAGTCTCGTTCGGGGGCACCAAGAATGGTTGCCTCGGGGTCGAAGCGGTGATCTTCTTCGATCCGGCCCACGCTTGGGAATTTGAGTTACGGCGCAAGCGCGGCGGGCATCTCTTCTCCAAACACCGCTACCTCTCTGCCCAGATGGATGCATACCTCACTGACGATCTCTGGCTCGAAACCGCCACCGCTTCAAACGCGGCCTGCGCCCGTCTGGCCTCCGGCCTGCAACCTTTGCCCGGTGTCACCTTCGATTATCAACCACAGGCCAACATCATCTTCCTGCACATGCCGCGCGCCATGCATCAACGCCTCCTCTCCGAAGGGGCAAGCTATTACGTGCTTGCCGGTGACCCCGCCAACGGCCCCGCTGATGAACAACTGCCCGCGCGCCTCGTCTGCGACTGGTCAAAAAGCAACGCAGAGATTGACCGCTTCATCGCCATCGCGACCGGCGCATAATCGTCCGGGCACAGCCCGCCCGCTTCATTTTGCCATAAATATCCCCCGCGGAGCGCCCCGCAGATGCCACCGCGCGGCGCGCTCAAAGGCTGGGCGGCCTATTCCGGCACGCTTTCCAGAAAGCCTGCAATCGCATCGGCAACCGGTCCGGGATGGGTGATCGGGGCCATATGCGCGGCCCCCGGAATGGCAATGCTGCGGGCGTTCGGCAAGCGTCGTGCAATCGCCGCATGAACTGGCTGCATTATCGGCGGGCTCTTTGCCCCCGGATCAATAGAACCGGCACCTTCACCGTCTCGATCAGGCGGTTTTCCACCAACCCCGGCCGATCTTCCAACACCGAAGGGGAATTCGCCGCGATCAGATGAATCTGCGCCGCCATCGCCGCGCGCTGCTCTGCGGGCAATGCCTCCCACGGCGTGCCATCGCCCCAGTCACGCAGGAATTCGCGTGCCGCCGCTTCCTTGTCGCCACGCTCCAGCGCATCTGTATATGGCTTCATTTTCTGGCCATAGCGGGCCGCCAGTTCCGGGTCATCGGCCAAGGCCGCGGCGACAAACACGCTCTCGATAATCACCAATGAACGCACCAGCGCTGGCTGCTCGATCGCAAGGCTTAGCGCCACGACCGCGCCAAAACTGTGCCCGATCACATCCATTGGCCCGTCGGCACCAACCATGTCTGCGGCCATCGCTGTGCTCAGCGCGCACATGTCCCGCTCACCAGTCCACGGCCCCGACCGGCCATGCCCCGGCAAATCGAACGCCCGCATATGCAGGCTGCCGCCCAACTGCGCAGCAACCCCTTTCCACGCCCCGGAATGGGCCAATGAACAATGGATAAGCAGCGCTTCACGCGGGCCATCACCAAACTCCCGCCAGCATGTCGGGTGGCCGCCTCTGCTGTCTTGCACCATGCCTAAAGCGTACCAGCCAGATGCGCATCCAGATCGTCAAGCCGGTCTTGTCCCCAGAACCGCTCGCCGTCTTCACAAATATAGAAAGGAGAGCCAAACACACCGGCCTCAACCGCCTCTTCGGTGTTCCGGGCATAGGTTTCCGCACCGCTCAGCAATCCGCTTGTCGTCAGCCCCGGATCAAAGCCCGCGTCTTTCAGGCAGGCCGCAATCACGGCGTCATCGGCAATGTCCTTGTCATCAGCGAAACAAGCCCGCAGCACACCCTGCACCAACGCACCGATATCACCGCCACTGCCGCCCCGCGCGGCGGTCTGCGCCGCAATAATCGCATAGCAGGACGGCGCCGGGTTGGTCGGGAAAAATGCAGGCTTGGAATTGACCGGCAAACCCGCCTTTTTCCCCTGTCGGCGGATTTCCTGAAGCCGGTATTCCTGCCGCGCCGGATGGCGCTGTGCCGGTGGCACCCCGCCGGTGCGCTCAAACAGCCCCATAATGTCCATCGGCTTGTAGTTGATCTCCCGCCCATGGCGCGCCGCGATCTCTTCCAATCGTGCCCCGGCAAGATAAGCATAGATACTCAGCGTGGAAAAATAGTAGTCAATCGAAGCCAAAGCTCTTCTCCCGGATCAGTAAGGCAAAGCGCCACCTTTGCCCGAACCTAGAGAGATGCTAAGCGGTGTCAACATCACGAATCTGTCATAGAAAGCGCCGCTGCCATGTCATTCACCAAAGAACCCAAGCTCATCGCCGGCAATGCCAACATGCCGCTTGCTCAGGCCATCGCCCGGCGCATGTCGATGCATCGCGGCATTACCACCAAGCTGGTCGATACCCGCGTCGAACGCTTCAACGATGGCGAGATATTCGTCGAGGTGTTCGAGAACGTGCGCGGTGAGGACATGTTCATTATTCAACCCACATCGAACCCGGCGAATGACAATCTGATGGAGCTGCTCATCATGGCCGATGCGTTGCGCCGCTCCTCGGCGTCGCGCACCACCGCCGTGATCCCCTATTTCGGCTATGCGCGGCAGGATCGCCGCACCAAAGCACGCACACCAATCACCGCCAAGCTGGTGGCAAACATGATCGTCGAAGCGGGCATCGAACGGGTGCTGACAATGGATCTCCACGCGGCGCAGATTCAGGGGTTCTTCGATATTCCCGTCGACAACCTCTATGCCTCACCGATTTTTGCCATGGACATCATTCATCAGTTCAAAGGCAAAATGAATGACGTGATGATCGTCTCTCCCGATGTTGGCGGCGTGGCGCGCGCCCGCGAATTGGCCAAGCGGATCAACGTGCCGCTCGCCATCGTCGATAAACGGCGCGAAAAACCCGGTGAGATTGCCGAGATGACAGTAATCGGTCAGGTCGAAGGCAAACGCTGCATTATCGTTGACGATATTTGCGACACCGCCGGAACGCTGTGCAAGGCCGCAGAAGTCATCAAGCAATCCGGCGCCAAGGAGGTGCACGCCTATATCACCCATGGCGTGCTCTCCGGCCCGGCGGTTGACCGGATCACCAAGTCGGTAATGAAATCGCTGGTCATCACCGATTCCATCGCCGCCAGCCCGGCCGCGCAGGCCGCCCCCAATATCCGTGTGCTGCCCACCGCGCCAATGTTCGCGCAGGCGATCCTGAACATCTGGAGCGGCACCTCGGTTTCATCATTGTTTGATACCGAGATGTTAGAGCCAATCTACGAAGGAATTTTCTGAGCGACTGCCAACAAAGCGTAGGGTGGGGTTTCACCCCACCACCCACCGCCGCGTCAATAAAGCTTCCAGTCGTCCTCGTCCGCCACCGCACCAATCGCGGTCCAGCTGATCCGCACTCGCGCCACTTTTGTGTCACCCCATGTGCGAAACACCAAATCAAAGCCGTCCTTGGTGATTGCTTCGGCTTCGATATCGGCGCGCACATTGGTGGCACTATCGACATCCCATAATGTCAGCGAACATTGCACCACTGGCACCTGCCGGAACGGTTCCTTGAACGTTATCGCCTTGCGGCATTCACGATGGCCGGTCCCGGTCCACATCTCGCCGCCGTCTTCAAAATCCTCGAACAAAACATCATGGCCTTGCGCCACGCCAATGCAATTTGACTTGATTTTCTTCATATCTCATCACCCGGTCGATTGCCGCAAGTCTCCGATAAAATCCTGAAATTGCAAATAGAAAATGCCCGGCAAGCAAGGCCGGGCCTTTCAGAAATGTTCAATGCCGGATCAGGCCACGAGATCGCGCAGCGCCTGTAGGTCGGCCAGGTATTTCTCTGCCGTATCGCGGGCCGCGCCAGTGGCTTCGCTCGCGGTTGTCTTTGCGGTTTCAATCAGCGGTTCGATATCCGCCGCTTTCGCCGCCGACAGCTCCATTGCAACCTCGGCCAGAACCGAAGTGCTTTCCGCGCTGACCTCGGCAAACCCGCCGGTGACAACAAAATCTTGCGCGCCGTCCGGGCCGCTCACCTTCAGCACACCGGGCCGCAATGTGGTCACGACCGGCGTATGCCCCGGCATCGCCGTCAGATCACCATCGGCCCCCGGAATGAGAATCTCCGACGCCGCAAGCGAGGCCAGCTTCTTCTCCGGGCTTACCAGATCAAATTGCATCGTATCAGCCATGTTTCTCTCCTTCATGAGAGCCTGTGCCCCACCCCCGCAATCGGGCGTGGGAAAAGGCCGAGATCAAGCGGCGTCCGCGGCCAGTTTCTCGGCCTTGGCAATCACTTCGTCGATGTCGCCTACCATGTAGAAGGCACCTTCCGGCAGATGATCGTATTCGCCTGCAACCACGGCCTTGAACGACGCGATGGTTTTCTCCAGCGGCACCTGAACGCCGTCTGAACCAGTGAACACCTTCGCCACGTCAAACGGCTGGCTGAGGAAACGCTGGATTTTCCGGGCACGCGCCACGGTCAGCTTGTCCTCTTCGCTCAGTTCGTCCATGCCAAGGATGGCGATGATATCCTGCAAGCTCTTGTAACGCTGAAGGATTTCCTGCACGTCCGAGGCCACTTTGTAGTGCTCTTCACCGACAACAGCCGGGTCAAGCAGGCGCGAGGTCGAGGCCAGCGGATCAACCGCCGGATAGATGCCCAGCTCCGAAATCGCCCGGTCAAGAACCGTGGTTGCATCAAGGTGCGCAAACGAAGTTGCCGGTGCCGGGTCGGTCAAGTCATCCGCAGGAACGTAAACGGCCTGCACCGAGGTGATCGAGCCAGACTTGGTCGACGTGATCCGTTCCTGCATCGCGCCCATGTCAGTGGCCAGCGTCGGCTGATACCCCACAGCCGAAGGAATACGACCGAGCAGAGCCGACACTTCCGAACCGGCTTGGGTGAAGCGGAAGATGTTATCAACAAAGAACAGAACGTCTGCCCCGGTTTCGTCGCGGAACTGTTCGGCCAACGTCAGACCGGACAAAGCAACCCGCATACGCGCGCCGGGAGGCTCGTTCATCTGGCCGTAAACCAGCGCGATTTTCGATTTCTCCAGATCATCGGGAACGATAACCCCGGATTCGATCATCTCATGGTAAAGGTCGTTGCCTTCGCGGGTCCGTTCGCCCACACCGGCAAACACCGAAACGCCCGAGTGAACCTTGGCGATGTTGTTGATCAGTTCCATGATCAGAACCGTCTTGCCCACGCCGGCACCGCCAAACAGGCCGATCTTGCCGCCCTTGGCATAAGGTGCCAGCAGGTCGATAACCTTGATCCCGGTGGTCAAAACGACCGACTCGGTCGCCTGATCGGCGAAATCGGGCGCGTCGCCGTGAATGGCGCGGCGGGCCTTGGTCTTGACCGGGCCTTTTTCATCCACCGGCTCGCCGATCACGTTCATGATCCGGCCCAGCGTCGCGGTGCCCACGGGAACCGAAATCGGCTCGCCCATGTCGGTCACGTCCTGACCACGCACCAGCCCTTCGGTGGCGTCCATCGCAACGGTCCGCACGGTGTTTTCCCCAAGGTGCTGTGCAACTTCCAGCACCAGACGGTTACCATTGTTATCAGTTTCAAGGGCGTTCAGAATCTCGGGAAGCGCGTCCTCGAACTTCACGTCCACAACAGCGCCGATCACCTGAGTGATTTTGCCTTTTGCATTTGCCATGTTTCGTCTCCGGTTGTCTTTTAAAGCGCCTCGGCGCCCGAAATAATCTCAATCAGCTCGTTGGTGATAACGGCCTGACGCGAACGGTTGTATTCGATGGTCAATCTCTCGATCATGTCGCCCGCGTTACGTGTCGCGTTGTCCATTGCAGACATCCGCGCGCCTTGCTCCGAAGCGCCGTTTTCCAACAGCGCGCTAAGCAATTCCGTCGCCACACCGCTGGGCAGCAGCTCGGCAAGAATTTCGTCCTGATCGGGCTCATAATCGTAAACCGTGCCCGTCTCCGCATCTTCGGGAACCGGCGTCGGGATGACCTGCTGTTCGGTCGGCACCTGACTGATCACCGATTCGAAGCGGTTGTAGAAAATCGTCGCCACATCGAATTCACCGGCATCAAACCGGGTCAGCAAATCGGCAGCGATGTCCTTGGCATTGGCAAATCCAATACGTTTTACCTCGGTCAGATCGACATGCCCGACAAACAAATGCCCGTAATCGCGTTTCAGCTGCTCGCGGCCTTTCTTGCCGACGGTCAAAATCTTCACCGTCTTGCCCTTGGCCAGCAACGCGTCAGCGTGTGCCTTGGCCAGCTTCACGATCGAACTGTTGAAGCCGCCGCACAGGCCGCGCTCTGCGGTCAGCACCACCAGAAGGTGGGTCTGATCGCTGCCCGTGCCCTTAAGCAGCAGCGGCGCATCATCCGACCCCGCCGCACTTGCGGCCACCGCGGTCAGAACCGCGCTGAACCGCTCGGCATAGGGCCGCGAGGCTTCCGCCGCTTCCTGCGCCCGGCGCAGTTTCGCGGCAGCCACCATTTGCATGGCCTTGGTGATCTTGCGGGTCGATTTGACCGACTCGATCCTGTTTTTAAGGTCCTTTAGACTCGGCATTGCCTCGTCCCTCCCTTAAGTGAAGTCAGCGGAAAATTCCTCGATCGCGGCTTTGATCTTGTCTTCCAACTCGTCTTTCACCTTGCGGTCATTCTGGGAAATATCATCCAGCAAATCTTGATGCTTGCCGCGCAGATGCGCCAGAAGCCCCGCTTCGAACCGGCCAACTTCGCGCACACCCAGCTTGTCGAGGTAACCATTGGTCCCCGCAAAGATGACGCAGACGATCTCGGCGTTGGTCAGCGGCGAATACTGCGGCTGTTTCATCAGTTCGGTCAAACGCGCACCGCGCGCCAGCAACCGCTGCGTGGCGGCGTCAAGGTCCGAGCCAAACTGCGCGAACGCGGCCATCTCACGATATTGTGCCAATGACAGTTTGACCGGCCCGGCAACAGAAGACATCGCTTTGGTCTGCGCAGACGATCCAACCCGGCTCACCGACAGGCCGGTGTTCACGGCGGGGCGGATGCCCTGATAGAAAAGCTCCGTTTCAAGGAAGATCTGCCCGTCGGTGATCGAAATCACGTTGGTCGGGATAAACGCCGAAACGTCGCCACCCTGAGTTTCGATGATCGGCAGCGCCGTCAACGAGCCGGAGCCGTTATCTTCATTAAGCTTCGACGACCGCTCAAGCAGGCGCGAGTGGAGATAGAAAACGTCGCCCGGATAGGCTTCACGCCCCGGCGGACGGCGCAGCAAGAGCGACATCTGGCGATACGACACGGCCTGCTTGGACAGGTCATCATAAATGATCAGCGCATGGCGGCCATTGTCACGGAAATGCTCTGCCATCGCAGTGGCCGAATAAGGGGCCAGAAACTGCATCGGCGCCGGGTCGGATGCGGTGGCTGCCACCACGATCGAATACTCAATGGCGCCGCTCTCTTCGAGCTTCTTGACCAATTGCGCCACGGTGGAACGCTTCTGGCCAATCGCGACATAGACGCAGTAAAGCTTCTTGCTCTCGTCGTCGCCTGCCGCCTCGTTATAGTTCTTCTGGTTCAGAATGGTATCGAGCGCCACAGCGGTCTTGCCGGTCTGACGGTCACCAATGATAAGTTCGCGCTGGCCACGGCCAATCGGGATCATCGAGTCCACCGCCTTGAGGCCGGTCGCCATCGGTTCATGCACGGATTTCCGCGGGATGATGCCCGGCGCTTTCACATCGGCAATGCCGCGCTTCTTGGTCTTGATCGGCCCCTTGCCGTCAATCGGATTTCCAAGCCCGTCTACGACCCGGCCCAGCAATTCGTCACCAATCGGCACATCCACGATGGCCTTGGTCCGCTTGACGGTATCGCCTTCCTTGATGTGGCGGTCGGACCCGAAGATAACAACGCCCACGTTGTCGGCTTCAAGGTTCAGCGCCATACCGCGAATCCCGCCGGGGAATTCCACCATCTCACCGGCCTGAATGTTATCGAGCCCGTAAACCCGCGCGATCCCGTCGCCCACGCTCAGCACCCGGCCCACCTCGGCCATTTCGGCTTCCTTGCCGAAATTCTTGATCTGGTCCTTCAGGATCGCAGAAATCTCTGCTGCTTGGATACCCATTTATCCGACCTCTTTCATTGTATTCTGGAGAGAGTTGAGGCGCGAACGGATCGACGTGTCGATCATTTTCGAACCCACTTTGACAACAAGACCGCCGATGAGGCTTTCATCCACGGTCGCTTTAATAATCACGGTCTTGCCTGTGCTGGCTTTCAGCGTCTTGGCAAGTTTGTCGGCCTGGGCCTTGGTCAATGCCTTGGCGCTCACGACCTCGGCGGTCACTTCGCCCTTGTCCTCGGCAATCGCTGTGCGAAGGGCGCTCACAAACTGCGGCAGAACCGAAAGCCTGCGTTTCGACGCCATCAATGCAAGCGTGTTGTCCATCACCGGCGACAGTTTCATCGACTTGGCAATGGCTTCAATCGCGTCGCCCTTCTCTTCGCGCGTATAGATCGGGGAGGACACCAGAGTGCGCAAATCCGCGCTCTCGCCCAACGCCGCATCAAGCGCGTCGATATCTGCTTCAATGGCTTTCAGTTTCTTGGATTCCCTGGCCAGTTCAAAAACGGCCGTGGCATAGCGCGCAGCAATGCCGGAAGAGATCGAAGCTGGTTCGGACACATCCACCCTTTCGATATTCTGGCCCCCGTCAATCGAACTCCCTCCGCGGCGCGCCCCGTGTCGGGTCGTGCCGGAAGGGGATTCCGGAGGCGATTGGCAGCCTTGTATCAACAAAGCATTGAAATCGGGCTGGGTTTAGCAGAGCCTATGCCCCCTAGCAACAGGATTGGCGAAAAAGCCAATCTTCCGAATATCCATACATATCAATGTATTAATCAAAGTCCGGCGGTTTGCGCTGTGTTCTTTTGCGAAAAAAGCCGCTTGAGCGCAACTTTGTCCGAATCCTGCGCACGGCAGATGCCGATTTCGTTATCGCTAACTGATTGTTTCCAAGGTCATACATAATCCGCCATGGCGCCTGCCGGGCAATTGGGCGATATAATGGCACTCGAACAAACCGGGCGCTTGAGGAGTAGCCAGCACATGACGCGCGTTCTCATTCCACCAGAAAAGCCTTGTGTGGTGCCAAACTTCAATCCAGTCGAAGACATGCTGATCTTCGCCTTACCCGGAAATGCGACAGGCCCGGATGACGGCCTTGATCACAGTCTGGCCTTTGCCCGCGATACCCGGCGGCAACGGCTTGAAGTCGCCCTTACCCATCACGCCAGCGGCGCACGCTTTCTGGCCCATCTGCCCGGTGTTGCGCGGCTTGACCCCAATGCCATCGCTGTCATCTCACTGACCGATGCGGAACACCTTTCCCGTGCAAGCGCCCGCCGTGCGCGCCTGTCCAAAGGGGGCTGCGCTCAGCAGTAATGCCCCCACGCCAGCAATGGAAAACGGCCGAGCCGGGCCGCGCAAGATGGCATTTATCCACCGCCACAGCTGGCACAGCGACGGCCCCCCACCGGGAAGGTTTTCGACCTCACCGATCCCGCCTCCGAACTGGCAATCACCCTCAACGAAGGGACCGGCGGGCCGATCTATGCCATCCGACTTACCGAAAAGAGTAGCACGTCACAGGTCAAGCTTGGCAAAATCGCGGAGCCGCCCGCTAGCGGCATAATAGAAACCCACGCGTCCATCGTGATTGCACAAACCGCACCCGGCACGCCGCACCTCAAAACCGGGCTTCTGGCACAATGGGTCGTCGCGCGGCTGGGCAATCCGCAATTCCGCGCGCTTGCGTGGATTTACCTTGGCAACACCGGCCACCAAACCGATCCCGCAACCGGTGAACGCCAACCATTCAACACGGTCAATGAAAACCCTGCACTGGCAATTCATGGCCCGGTTGCCGGTTCCATCGCCGTTACCCGCTGACCGGTAACAACGGCGCGGTCAAACCGGCTTGGGCTTCGGCGCTGGTGTCAGAATGGAAATTGGCCGCCGCACCCGCTCACCCAGCCCGCCGGTTGGCGCGGGCACCCGCTTGCTTGCCTGCACCATCAGAACACCGCCCGCCAGCATCGGCAGAGCGCGCCCCGTGCGTTCCCAGAATGCCGCCGTCTTGCGCCAGAATCGGCGCTCGCTCGGCGGCTGGTAAAGCGTGGCGCGCTGTTCTTCGGTCAGAAAACCATGCTGCTTGAGCTGCGCATCAAGCTGCCCCGGCGAATAGGGCCGTCCATAGCCGAACGGCGTGCGGTCATTGCGGCTCCACAACCCGCCACGGTTCGGCACGATGAACAACGCCTTGCCCCCCGGCCCCAGCACCCGCAAGCATTCCTCCAGCACGGTCGAGGGCATCTCGCTCGCCTCAAGCGCGTGCATCACGATAAGCTTGTCCACCCGCCCGGTCTCTACCGGCCAGCGTGTCTCTTCACATAGAACACTGACATTGGGCGCGCCTGCGGGCCATGGCATCACCCCTTGCGGGCCGGGCATCAGCGCGATCACCCGCCGGGCATCGCTCAGATAGGGGCGCAAAAGCGGCACCGCAAAACCAAAGCCCACCACCGTCTGGCCCTGCGCTTCGGGCCAAAACGCCCGTACCTGCTCGCGGATCACCTTCTGCGCCGCCCGCCCGAGTGTGCTGCGGTAATAGAAGTTTCGCAAGTCCTGCACATCCAGGTGCATTTGATGCCCGACTCCCGATACGCCGCCTTCCGGCCCCACCATAAAGCGGTTTGTCCAAAATCAGAATCACCGATTTTCAACAAAACGCGCAGGACGGTTGAATGTTGCGCCGTGTTTTGCATTTACTCCTTATCAGATCAAACGCAATCGCGCTTCAAGGAAAACACCATGGCCCTCGATCTCGTTACCATCCCGTGCCTGTCGGACAATTACGCCTTCCTCGCTCATTGCCCGGATACCGGCGATACCGCCGTGATCGACTTGCCGGAGGCCGCGCCGATCCTCGCCGCACTGAACGAACGCGGCTGGCACCTTACCCATATCCTGCTTACCCATCACCATTATGACCACATCGACGGGCTGGACGAGGTAAAGGCCGCCTTCCCCGATGCCGTCGTGATCGGGGCAGAGGCCGACGCAGAGCGCCTGCCGCCGCTTGATTTGAAGGTCAAGGAAAACGCCACCATCACCGTTGGCATAGAATGGGTTCGGGTGCTCGATGTCTCGGGCCATACGGTTGGCCATATCGCCTATCACTTCCCCGAAAGCGGCTATGTCTTCACCGGCGACAGCCTGATGGCGCTGGGTTGCGGTCGGTTGTTCGAAGGCACGCCAGCGCAGATGTTCGACAGCCTGTCCAAACTCGCCGCGCTTGCCCCCGATACGCTGATCTGTTCAGGCCACGAATACACCCTCGCCAACGCGAAATTCGCGCTCACCGTCGAGCCGGGCAACGCCGCCTTGCAAAAACGCGCGCGCGACACCGAAGAAGCCCGCGCCGCAGGACAGCCCACCGTGCCCTCCACGCTCCGGCTTGAGCTTGATACCAACCCGTTCCTGCGCGCAGACTCTGCAGAAGTGCAGCAGGCGGTCGGCTTGCCGGGCGGTGATCCGGCAGCCGTCTTTGCCGCCGTGCGCAAAGCCAAGGATGACTTCTAAGCAATGACAACCCTCACCCACGGCCCCGATAGCATTTCCCGCTGTGCATGGTGCGGCGATTACGCCCCGTTCTTCGCCTATCACGACGGCGAATGGGGCTTCCCGGTGGGGGACGATACCCGCCTGTTCGAAAAACTCTGCCTCGAATCCTTCCAATCGGGGCTAAGCTGGCGCACGATTCTGGACAAGCGCGAGAATTTCCGCGCCGCCTTCGCCGGGTTCGATTTCAACATCATGGCAAATTTCACCGAAGCCGATGTCGAACGCCTGCTCCAAAACGCCGGTATCATCCGCCACCGTGGCAAAATCGAAGCCGTCATCAACAACGCCGCGCGTGCGCGCGAGATCATCGCCGAGTTCGGCTCACTCGCCGCCTATATCTGGAGCTATGAACCGCCCGAAAGCGAAATCCCGGTGCCCCAGTCGCTCACCATGTCTCCGGCCAGCCACGCACTTTCCAAGGATATGAAGAAACGGGGCTGGAAATTCGTCGGACCCACCACCATATTCGCTTTCATGCAATCCATGGGCTTAATCAACGACCACGCGGAAGGCTGTGCCAGCCGCGAAAAAGTCACCCTCGCGCGCGCTTCGTTTCGCCGCCCAAAGGCATGACTGCGAACAAGACAACCCGTCTTCCGATCACGTTTTTCTGCCGCAGTCGGGGGAAAAGTGAACGGAATTCATCAGAAAACGCTTGAAGAGTGGCGTCAATCGACCAAACTTTAAGACTATGAGGCCATGTTCATCGGGCAAACGACCGTTCCGGTGGCGCAGCAAAAAGGAGCATGGAGAACATGCCTTCATTCTCGAACACCCTTGAGCAGGCCATTCACAGCGCGCTCGCGCTTGCCAATGCCCGCCGTCATGAATTCGCAACGCTCGAACATCTCTTGCTCGCGCTCGTCGATGAACCCGATGCTGCCCGCGTGATGGAGGCGTGTTCGGTCAACCTCGAAGAGTTGCGACAAACCCTGGTCGAATTCATCGACGACGACCTGTCGAATCTCATTACCGAGATTGAAGGGTCGGAAGCGGTGCCAACAGCAGCTTTCCAGCGGGTTATTCAACGCGCCGCGATCCACGTGCAATCCTCAGGCCGCACCGAGGTGACAGGCGCCAACGTGCTCGTTGCAATCTTCGCGGAGCGTGAATCAAACGCGGCCTATTTCCTACAAGCGCAGGACATGACCCGCTACGATGCGGTCAATTTCATTGCCCATGGCGTTGCCAAGGACGCCGCCTTCGGCGAAGCCCGCCCGGTGCAGGGCGCCGACATCGAAGAAGAAGCCCAAGCCCCGTCGGACGACGGCGGCAAAGAATCCGCGCTGGCGAAATACTGCGTCGATCTCAACGCCAAATCCCGCAAGGGGGATGTCGACCCGCTGATCGGTCGCGCCAGCGAGGTAGAACGCTGCATTCAGGTGCTTTGCCGGCGGCGCAAGAACAACCCGCTGCTGGTCGGGGATCCGGGCGTCGGCAAAACCGCCATCGCCGAAGGGCTGGCCCACAAGATCGTCAGCGGCGACACGCCTGAGGTTCTGGAAAACACCACCATCTATTCGCTCGACATGGGCGCGCTTCTGGCTGGCACGCGCTATCGCGGCGATTTCGAAGAGCGGCTCAAGGCCGTGGTGTCCGAGCTGGAAGAACACCCCGACGCGGTGCTTTTCATCGACGAGATTCACACCGTGATCGGTGCCGGGGCAACCTCCGGCGGCGCGATGGATGCCTCCAACCTGCTCAAACCCGCCCTTCAGGGTGGCAAGCTGCGCTGCATGGGCTCCACCACCTACAAGGAGTTCCGCCAGCATTTCGAGAAGGACCGCGCCCTGTCCCGCCGGTTCCAAAAGATCGACGTAAGTGAGCCGTCGGTCGATGACACTGTGAAAATCCTCAAGGGTCTCAAACCCTATTTCGAGGAGCATCACAGCGTCAAATACACCGCCGAAGCGATCAAGACCGCCGTTGAACTTTCGGCGCGCTATATCAATGACCGCAAGCTTCCCGACAAGGCGATTGACGTGATCGACGAGGCCGGAGCGGCACAGCATCTCTTGACCAAAGCCAAGCGCCGCAAATCCATCGGCGTGAAGGACATCGAAGACATCGTGGCAAAAATCGCCCGCATCCCCCCCAAAAACGTCTCGAAAGACGACAGCGCCGTGCTCAAGGATCTCGAAAAATCGCTCAAACGCGTGGTGTTCGGTCAGAACAAGGCTATCGAGTCACTGTCATCCGCGATTAAACTGGCCCGCGCCGGTCTGCGTGAGCCGGAAAAACCCATCGGGAACTATCTCTTCGCCGGTCCTACCGGCGTCGGCAAAACCGAAGTGGCCAAGCAGTTGGCCGATACGCTCGGTGTGGAACTGCTGCGCTTCGATATGTCCGAATACATGGAGAAACACGCGGTCTCCCGTCTGATCGGCGCACCTCCGGGCTATGTCGGCTTCGATCAGGGCGGAATGCTCACCGATGGCGTCGATCAACACCCGCATTGTGTGCTTCTGCTCGATGAAATGGAAAAGGCGCACCCGGATGTCTATAACATCCTGTTGCAGGTGATGGACCACGGCAAACTGACCGACCATAACGGCCGCACGGTTGATTTCCGCAACGTGATCCTGATCATGACCTCGAACGCCGGTGCGGTTGAGCAGGCCAAGTCGGCCATCGGCTTTGGCCGCGACCGTCGGACTGGCGAAGATACCGCCGCGATTGAGCGCACCTTCACGCCGGAATTCCGCAATCGCCTCGACGCGGTCGTAAGTTTCGCGCCGCTCGATAAGGAAGTGATCCTGCAGGTGGTCGAAAAGTTCGTGCTTCAGCTTGAAGCGCAACTGCTTGACCGCAACGTCACCATCGAACTGACCCGCCCCGCCGCCGAATGGCTGGCCGAGCGTGGTTATGACGACAAGATGGGGGCCCGCCCACTGGGCCGCGTCATTCAGGAGCACATCAAGAAACCACTGGCCGAAGAACTCTTGTTCGGCAAGCTGGCCAAGGGCGGCGTCGTCAAGGTCGGCGTCAAGAAAGGCGAAATCGACCTGCAAGTCGAAGGCCCGGAGCGTCCGCGCATCAAGGGCGACAAACCGCCATTGCTCACCGCAGAATGACGCGCCTCACGGCCGCGTTGGCCTTCCTGATCTGCGCCTCTCCGGCCACCGCCGGGGAGGCGCCGCATTTTGCACAGCCGGTTGCCTGCACCATCGGCACCGATTGCTACATCCAGAATTACGTCGATGCCGATCCCGGCCCCGGCTATCATGATTTCCAGTGCAATGCGCTGTCTTACGACGGCCACAAAGGCACCGATTTCGCGCTCTATACCCGCGCTGACATCGCCCGCGGCGTCGCCGTTATTGCCGCCGCCCCCGGCACGGTGCTCGGCACCCGCGACGGCATGCAAGACGGTGCCTTTCTCAGTGATCCGGCGTCAATCGGCAAACGCGATTGCGGCAACGGTCTGGTGATTGATCTTGGCGATGGCTGGCAAACCCAATATTGCCACATGCGCAAAGGCTCCATCATCGTTAAATCCGGCCAGCAGGTCGCCGCAGGGACCAAGCTCGGTGAGGTCGGCCAATCCGGCCGCGCTGCCTTCCCACATCTGCACCTCTCGATCCGCCACAACGGCAAGCCGGTCGATCCCTTCAATCCCACCGGGGCCGCCACCTGCCCCGCACCGTCTGAAACCCTGTGGCAAGCACCCGGCCCGGCATACCTTCCCGGCGGGCTTCTGGCGTCCGGCTTCTCCGTCGCCATGCCGCGCTATGATGCCATCAAGGCTGGCACCGCCGCGCAAACGACCCTGCCACCCGACACCGAACAGCTCACCTTCTGGAGCTTCGGCTTCGGGTTCCGCTCAAACGATATGCTGAAAATCGAAGTGACCGGCCCTGAAAAATTTCACGAAACCCACCGCGTCCTGTTCGACAAATCGCAAGCCCAAGCCTTCCGCGCCTTCGTCAAACGCATCCCCGGCATCGCTTGGCCCACCGGCACCTATTATGGCCGCGCCACCCTCTTGCGCGGCGGCAATACCATCGCCATTGATGAAGCCACGCTCGAAATCAAACCGTGATTTCTCAGCGTCTCGCCACGTTTGAGTCGGGCAGGCTTCATTTTGCTATAAATATCCACATGCCACTGCGTGTCACCGGCGCGGCGGTCCCGATCCGGGCACAACGGCGCGCGACGGCGGCAGGGTGGGCCGCGCAAACGCCTGCCCCAAAGAACCGGCGCAAGTCCGGGTGGGCGCCGCCAGAGCGCGCTTCTTTAGACCATTAGCGTGAAAAACATCCGCCGGAACGGAAACAGCACCGTGCCATCCGCTGCTCTGGGATAAGCCCGCTCCATCACCTCTTCATAGGCGCGGATCAAGTGATCCCGTTCTGCCCGATCCAGCGCATCAAGGATTGGCCGCGCGAGACGTGCTCTCGGTAAAGCGGCGCACCGGATGGGCATCTTCCTGCGCTGGAAGAACCTGAAAATAGTCGGTTTCCCAGAGCGAAAACACCCCCAGCCCGGCCAGCATATGAAAATAACGCGCAGGCTTCATCACCCCCGGCCCCGCTTCCGGATCGAAACGCCCCGGAAACATGTCTTCCACCAGCGTCGTCCACACCCGGTGCGATGGCGCATTGTTCTGGTGCGGCATCTGCACCGCCAGCGTGCCCCCCGGTGCCAGCATCCCGGCCAAACGCGGAAACAGCGCCTCGTGGTCCTTCAGCCAATGCAACGCCGCGTTGGAATAAATCAACCCCGCGCGCTTGACCTCCCAAGTCGCAATATCCGCCTCTTCCAGCGTATCATACGCCCCGTCCGCACGCGCATCGGCCAACATCGCCGGGCTGGCGTCCACGCCATGAATCTGGTGGCCCGCAAACCGCGCCTTCAGGCTGGCCCCCATCGCGCCGTTGCCACAGCCAAGGTCAATCACATCGCCACCCCCGACCGAGCGGATCGCCCCGAGCAGGTCAATCGCCGGGCGCAAACGCAAATCCCGGAACCTTGCATAGGCTCCGGGATTCCAGTCAGTTTTTCGGTCCGGCACGCTCATGCCGACGGTTCAGGTTCCAGCCCGCCATCGCCCTTTGGCTTCGCGCCCGGCTTGGCCTTTGCCTTGGTTTTCGGGATTGCAGTAACCGAAGGCGTCTTTTCGGGCTCCGATGACGCACCGTCGTCGTCATCCTTATGCGGCGGCTCGCCGCGGATCACCCGTTCGATCTCCTCGCCGGTCAGCGTCTCATATTCCAGCAGACCTTGCGCAAGGCGCTCCCATTCATCCTTCTTGGCTTCAAGAATCTGGCGCGCGTTGACGTAGCCCTCGTCGATGATGCGTTTCACCTCATCTTCGATCAGCTCCTTGGTGTGCGCCGAAATCGAGAAACCGCCCGCACCGCCGCCACCACGAAACGCCTCGGCAGCTTCCTGATAGTCGATGTTGCCCACCTTGTCGGACATGCCCCAGCGCATCACCATCGCCCGCGCCAAACCGCTGGCTTGCATGATATCGCCCGCAGGCCCGTTCGAAACTGCGCCTTCACCGTATTTGATAATCTCGGCGGCCTTGCCCGCCATCGTCATGGTGATCTTCTGCTCCAACTCGTCCTTGAAATAGTTGAGCTGGTCCATCTCCGGCAGGCTCATCACCATACCCAGCGCCTGCCCGCGCGGAATGATCGTCGCCTTATAAACCGGGTCGCATTTCGGCAGGCTCAGCCCGACAATCGCATGGCCCGCTTCGTGATAAGCGGTCATTTCCTTCTGGGCCGGGGTCATCACCATGGAACGCCGTTCGGCGCCCATCATGATCTTGTCCTTGGCCATCTCGAAATCTTCCATCGCCACGAACCGCCGCCCGACACGCGCCGCCATCAGCGCCGCCTCGTTGACAAGGTTTGCCAGATCAGCACCGGAAAAGCCGGGCGTGCCGCGCGCAATGATCCGCAGGTCCACATCCGGGCCAAGCGGCGTCTTGCGGGCATGAACGCCAAGAATCTTCTCGCGGCCCTTGATATCGGGGTTGGGCACCGTCACTTCGCGGTCAAACCGGCCGGGGCGCAGCAACGCAGGGTCAAGCACGTCCTTACGGTTGGTGGCGGCGATGATGATTACGCCCTCATTGGCCTCGAACCCGTCCATTTCCACAAGCAACTGGTTGAGCGTCTGCTCACGTTCGTCATTGCCACCGCCATAGCCCGCCCCACGATGGCGGCCCACCGCGTCGATCTCGTCGATGAAAACGATACAGGGCGCGTTTTTCTTGGCTTGCTCGAACATGTCGCGCACCCGGCTCGCACCGACGCCGACGAACATCTCAACGAAGTCAGAACCGGAAATGGTGAAGAACGGCACGCCCGCCTCACCGGCGATGGCGCGTGCAAGCAGCGTCTTACCGGTGCCCGGCGGGCCAACCAACAACGCGCCTTTCGGGATCTTGCCGCCAAGGCGGCTGAATTTCTGCGGGTTGCGCAGGAATTCGACAATCTCTTCAAGCTCTTCCTTGGCCTCGTCGATACCGGCCACGTCGTCAAACGTCACCCGGCCGTGCTTTTCGGTCAGCATCTTGGCCTTTGACTTGCCAAAGCCCATTGCGCCGCCACCGCGCCCGCCTTGCATCCGGTTCATGAAATAAATCCAAACCCCGATCAGCAACAGGAACGGCAACAGGCTCAACAGAAATGTCTGGAACCCCGATTGTTGCTGGCGATCCGCCTTCACCGGGATTTTCTTGTCGATCAGAAGCTGAGTGACCTCGGCATCCTGCGGCTTGATCGCCACGTAGTCTTTGCCGTCCTTACCGCGATAGCGCACCTGCTCGCCGTCAAGCTCAACCGAGCTGACCCGCCCGTCATTCACCGCGTTGACGAATTCCGAATAGCTGATCTCGCGGCTTTGCAACGTGCTGCCGCTGCCGCTGAATAGATTGAACAGCGCCAGAATCAGCAAAAACAGCACAACCCAAAAGGCGATATTTCTCGCGTTGCCCAAGGCAATTCTCCCGTGGTGACCTTTGATGCTGCGCCTAGCACAGAACCATTGCAACTAAAATAGAGATCAAACGCCCATGTTCAATGCCGGTTTAGCCACTCGGCAAAACTTGGGCGGTTCAAGGTGATATTAACCGCCTTTCCGGCAACGATCAGCGGTGCAGCGCGCAATTGATCCCCCTGCCACACCCCCGGAAGTGGCAGGAAGACGCGCCGCGGCAAGCCAGTCTCCCGCCAATCCTGACATTGCATCAGCCCGGCCTCGCCCAAGGGACGAATCTCTTGATCAGACTTCACCCCCTCAACCCGCCAGCGCCCATCGAAAAGCATCCCCTGAAACCCGCCAACCGCCGCCAGTTCGCGGGCCAGCCAAACATGCCCCTTTGCAAGCCACCCGATCACGCCCCCGGCGACATGGGTGCCGCCTTCCAACAGCGCCGCCTCAAGGGCCGCAACCGCCGCCCGGCGCGGTGCATAATCGCCCCCCGCGATCCAGTTAATCCCGGCCAGCAGAAAGCGCCGCCGCACTTCCGGGTGCAGTGCGTCGAACACGGCGCGCGGCACCGAAAGCGCGCCATGGGTTTCTTCCACCCCGGCAAGCGCGCGCCGCGTCACAGCGCGCAACAGCGCATTCTCCGTCGCAAGATTGTCTGCCACAGCACTCAGGGTTTCGGCCTCAATCCCCAGCGGTGCCAGCAATTCCAACGCCTTGCGCGCCTTCACCCGGTCATACCCGGCATCTTCGTTGCTCGGGTCTTCCACCCACTCCATACCATTGCGCCGCAGGTAGGCACGCAATTCCGCCCGCCCCACACCAAGCAACGGCCTCTGCCACGCCATATCATCACGCTCAAACCGCGCCGCCATACCGCACAGCCCGTCACTGCCCGCCTTGCGGGCCAGCCGCATCAAGAACGTCTCTGCCTGATCGTCGCGGGTATGGCCAAGGCAAACAACCTCCACCCCCTGCGCCCGCGCCCATTGCGCGATCAGCCGATACCGTGCCAATCGCGCCTCGGCCTGCAAATTGCCCTGCCCGGTCCAGCCGTCCCAGCGCAACACATCATGCACAATGCCCCGTGCCGCACACACCTCGGCCACAAAAGCGGCCTCCGCCGCCGCCTCCGCCCTCAGCCCGTGATCCAGCGTCACGGCGGCAAGCCGCACACCCGCCTCTGTCGCCCAGTCGTGAACCAGCCCAAGCAGCGCCATACTGTCGCCGCCGCCCGAGACCGCCACACCAAGCGCTGCGGGCCTGCGCTCTGCGAAGGCCCGCTCAATCACACCGTGAAGAAATGCGTCGTCTGTCTGATTCACTGGCAGCCCAGCCGGGACGCCTCTTCATTGGCCCGCGTCTCTGCCTCACCGCCGGGAAAGCGCACGCCGACTTCGGCCAGCGTCACGCAAGCTTCCTTGGTTTGCCCCAACCGGCCAAGCCCATGCCCAAGATAATAAAGCGCATCCGGCGCACTCTCGCCGTTCGGCTCGATCTGGAACGCCTGCAAATAGGCCCGTGCCGCTTCGGTCAAATCGCCTTGCGCTTCCAATGCGCGCCCCCGGCCCAGATTGGCCGCCGCCGCCATCGGGCTTCCGGGATAGGTTTGGTTGAAGGTGGCGAATTTCTTTGCCGCATCGGCATTCTCTCCGGCCTTCAATGCCTTTTGTGCCGCATCGAAATCGGCCTGCTCGCCCATGGCAAGCTGTGGCGCATCCCGGTCAGGCGTCTCGGTCGGCATGACGCCGCTCTCCGTCTCACCGGCACCAACATCACCGCCCAGCGTGGTGCCCTCGGAAAGCTTGCTCACATCGCCGCCTTCCAACTCGACCAGCCGGAATTCCAGATCGGCAATCCGGTTCGAGCCATCTTTGACAACCGCATTGAGCCGATGTTCAAGATTCTCGGTCTTTGCCGTCAGCCCTTCCAACTCGTTCTCGATCGCGCTCACCCGGTCAAGCACCGACCCGCCGGAAATAGCCGCCGCACCGCCGGTGGTCGAAAGCTCGCGCTTGAGCTTTTGAACCTCGACATGCAGCACCGTCAGCTCTTGCCGAATGTCGGCCAAGGTGTCGGCACGGTCTTGTGCCGACACCCCGCCGCTGACCGCAAGAGCCAGAAAAATCCCCAAAATCCAGCGCATCATGTGTCTCCGCTCAGCCGCTCAGCCCAGCCGACAACACGGTCACTGCGCGCCGGTTCTGCCGATAGCAGCTTTCTTCGGAACAGACCGCAATCGGGCGCTCCTTGCCATAAGACACGGTGCGCATCCGGCTCTGCGGCAACCCGCGCGAGGCAAGGTATTCCTTCACCGCATTGGCCCGCCGTGCGCCCAGCGCAAGGTTGTATTCACGCGTGCCCTGCTCGTCGGCATGCCCTTCGATCACCGCGTTGTAATCGGAATTGGTGGTCAGCCAACTGGCTTGCCCGTCAAGCACCTGCTTGGCCTCCGGATCGAGCGTGTGCTGATCCACGTTGAAATGGACCCGGTCGCCGATGGCCTGCTGGAAATAAAGCGGTGATTTCGGGTCGTTGGCGCTGCCCGCGACAACCCCTCCGCCTGTGCCCGCAGCCGTATCACCGCTGCCAAACCGGCCCGCATCGGTGCACCCGGCCAACGCCAGCGCCACAACGACGATCAATCCTCTTGCCAGATATTTCATTGTCTCATGCCTCTCGCTGTTGGTTAAATAACGTCTAAGACGTTTCGGGTTGAAATTGAAACACAACCTGAATTCAAAACATGCAGTGCCTTCATTCGTTGCAAGCATCTTGAAATCATGAGCCGCGCCAACCTCCTTTGAAACGCGTAGCACAGCCACGCGCACATGGGAATCATCTGTCTTGCAGACGGGCGAATGATGCGCCGCGTCCCGCTCATTTCTGCAACGGGCTCCAAGCCGGGTCCGATGCGCCTTCGGGTGTGTTCACTTTCTTAAGCGACCGCCCGGTTATGTCGATGGTGTAAAGGTTGGATTGCCCCGCCGCGCCTTGGGTTTCGCGGGTGAACATGATCACCCGACCATTCGGGCTCCATGTCGGCCCCTCTTCAAGAAAGGACGCCGTCAACAGCCGCTCTTCGCTGCCGTCGGTGCGCATGACGCCAATATGAAACCGCCCCTTGGTCTGCTTTGTAAACGCGATCAAGTCGCCTTTCGGGCTCCATACCGGCGTGCCGTATTTGCCCGGCCCGAAACTGATCCTCTCGGCCTCCCCGCCGCTGGCGCTCATCACGTAAAGCTGCCCCTTGCCCGAACGATCACTCTCGAAAACAATCCGGCTGCCATCGGGCGAATAGGACGGTGCCGTTTCAATCGACGGCGCACTGGTCAGCCGCGTTTGCATACCGCTGGCAATGTCCATCACGTAAATGTCTGTGTTGCCGCCCGCTTCCAGCGAAAACACCACCCTTTGCCCATCCGGCGAAAACCGTGGCGCGAAACTCATCGTGCCCTGCTGGCTTTGCAGCACCCGGCGGCCGACATTGGCCACATCGAGCACGTAAATACGCGGGAAACCGCTCTCGAAACTGGTGTAAAGCACCCGGTCGCCGTTGGGCGAAAACCGCGGGTTCAGCACCAGCGCGCGGCTATCGGTCAGATATTGCACATTGGCACCATCGTAATCCATGATCGCCAACCGTTTCTTGCGGTCGGTCTTCTGCCCGGTTTCCGACACGAACACCACCCGGCTGTCGAAATAACCGCCCTCACCGGTGATCCGCTCATAAACCGCATCGCCCACTTTATGCGCCATCCGCCGCCAGCCCGCCGTTGTGCCCGCGAATTGCAATCCCTGGCCCAACTCCTGCCCGGAAAACACGTCCCACACCCGGAATTTCACGGTCACGCTTTCCCCCACGACACTAACCGCCCCGGTGACAAGTGCGCGCGCGTTGATCGCTTTCCAGTCGGCAAACTCCACCGGAGAGGCAAAGCTGGTGATCTGGCTGATATAGGCGTCCTTGCCGATCTCCCGAAACAGGCCGGTATTGTTCAGATCATCCGCCACCACACGGGCCAGATCATGCGCCAAGCCCGCCGCCGCGCCGCTTTCAGGCACGAAATCAGGCACCGCATAAGGCATTGGCTCGCTGGTCGGGTCTGTTACCTCGATCCTGAGCGGTTCAGCCTGCGCCACGGCGCTCATGCCCAACGTGCCAATGGCCATCAACAGAACCAGAACCCATTTCATTCTCATCTCAACCTCATCTTTTTCGGATTGAACGTCACTTCGATATCACGCCAGTCTTCATATTTCTCAGCCGGCAGGTTGAACCCGCGCCGCCCACAGGCAATCACCGCCGTGCGGGCATTGCGAAACGCCACATCCACCGCCGCCCCTTCGCCGCCGCTGGCCGAGATAAACTTCGGCGTCGCCGCCAAAGTTCCATCCCGGTTCAGCTTCACACCGACAATCACCGTCACCTTACCCGATGCGGCATAAGGATCGACAGACCAGCATTCCTTGATGGCAGCAATCAGCCCATCAGTTTCGCCTTGGGTAAGCGGATCACTGCCCGCGCCCTGCGGATTTCCGCCACCATCAAGTGCCTCGGCGAGCGCCGAGTTAACCGCGCTTTCGCGGGCCACATCTTGCTTCTCGCCGCTCTGCGCCGGTTTCGTCGCCGCCGTCTCCACCGCTTTCGGGCGCTGCATCGGGCGCTTGGAAATCTTCGGCGCACTGGTCTTTTCGTTGCTCGCCTCCGGTGTGATTTCCGTCACCGCTTCGGGCGGCGCAGTCGGTTTGTCCTCCGGCACGACCGTTTCGGCGGGGGCATCACTGGTCTCCTCGCGCCGCACAGGGTCTGGCTCGGCGTCCGGTTCGGGCGGTTTTTCCACCGGCTTCGGTGCAATCCGATCAACCGGGCGCGCCTCGGGACGGGCCGATTGCTCGGGCACCAATGCCGCTTGTTCGTCCGGCGCGCTGTCGGGCGCGGGCGGGGTGATCTCGCTCGGCGTATCCGGCGGTTTTTGTGACACGTCCGGCGCGCTTGGCTTCGGCGGCTTGGATTGCTCCGCGTCCGGTTCCGGCGGCTTCGGCATGGCCACCTCGGTTACAGTGTCCGGCGCTGATTGCCCGGCCAGCATGGCTTCGAATTCATCGTTGCTGACCACATCCACATCCGTCACCTGAAATGGCAACGGCTCAGCCCGAAACTGCCCGCCAAACAGCAAGACTACGATGAGACCAAGATGCCCCACCCCGGATATGATCTGGCCCGTGGTCATCGGGGCCTCAGTTATCCGCCTCATTCATCTTTGGGCCACCTGTGTCCGTTACCAGCCCGATATTCGAAAATCCGCCGTGGTTAAGCGCGCCCATCACCTGCACGACCTCCGAATAAGGCACAGCCCCATCAGCGCGCAGGAACACCCGGTCGCTCGCCCGCTCGGCGGCGATCGCGCGCAGCTTGGCCAGCAGGTCGGCGCGTGTTACCTCGGTCTTTTGCACCAGAACCTTGCCATCCGCCGTTACCGTCACGGTCAACGGCTCCTCGGTCTCGCTCGGCAGCGCGTTGGCCGCTGTTTTCGGCAGTTTCACCGGCACACCCACAGTCATAAGCGGGGCCGCCACCATGAAGATAATCAACAGCACCAACATCACATCCACCATCGGCGTGATGTTGATATCGCTCATCGGCTGGCTGCGCCCGCCGCCATGCCGCCGTCTGCGCCGGTTGCCGCCACCCCGGTTTTGATCACGCCCGCTGCCATGGCTCAGGCGTCCAACTGGCGCGAAAGAATGGTGGAAAACTCATCCGCAAAGGCTTCATAACCCGCAATGATCCGGTCACTGTCAGCCGACAGCTTGTTATAGAAGATCACCGCCGGAATGGCCGCGACAAGGCCAAGCCCGGTGGCCAGAAGCGCCTCCGCAATGCCCGGCGCGACCACGGCAAGGTTGGTGTTCTGCTGTTGCGCAATCTCGATAAACGCGTTCATGATCCCGACAACCGTGCCGAACAGGCCCACGAATGGCGCCGTTGCCCCAACGGTCGCCAAAATCGGCAGACCGCGTTGCAACGTCTCCGCCTCCTTGGCAATCGCCACGTCCATGGAGCGGTCAATCCGCGCCTGTGCGCCCGCAATGAACCGCCCATCCGCCCGGTGCGAGCGTCGCCATTCGATCATGCCTGCGGCAAAAACCTTCTCTGAATGGCCCTGCGGCTCCGCCCCGATCTGCTCGAACAGCTTGTCCAGCGGTTCCCCTGACCAGAACGCCCGGTCAAACACCTTCGCCTCGCGCCGTGCCTTGCGATAGTCGATGATCTTCTGAAAAATAATCCCCCACGACCAGAAAGAGGCGATGATCAACAGGATCATCACCAGCTTCACAATGATCGTGGAGCGCGCGAATAAAGCCCACAAGGAGAAATCAATCTCCTGCGCCAGGGCAAGGGTTTGTGTGTCCATCTGCCTGCTCGTTTGTTTTCTGGCCGTTTGCCGACCTTCTTTGCAGGGAAACTACAGCAGTTCATGGGGAAAACCAACCTGAACCACCTCAAATCGGCGGCATCTCGGGCTTTTCCGGCAAATCCGGCGAAAAATCGCCTTTCGCGGGACCATGCGGGCGCTCCAGACGCCACCCCTCAGCCCAAATGGATCTGCCCCTCGGGATAGCGCACCCGCGGCACCGACCGCGTCGCAAGGAAAAAGCCCAGCGTCAGCGGGCCAACCCGGCCGATAAACATCACCATGATGATGATCGCCCGTCCAAGTTCAGAGAGATCACCGGTAATTCCGCGCGACATGCCCACCGTGCCAAACGCGCTTACCACCTCGAACACGATATCCAGAAATTCGCCGTCATGCGCCAGCGTCATCAGGAAAATCGCGGTAAAGATCAACACCATGCTGATCGCGGTCAGCGCCATCACCTTCAGCACCTGCTCAAGCCCGATACTGCGCCCGAACGCATGGAGCTGGCTCTGACGCCGGAAAAACGCCACCGTGGCAAGGATCATCACCACCAGCGTCGTCACCTTGATCCCGCCTGCGGTCGATGTCGGCCCGCCCCCGACCAGCATCAGCGCAATCATCAGCAGCGCGGTGCTGTCATGTATGGCGCTAATATCGGTCGTATTGAAGCCGGCCGTGCGCGTGGTGACACCCTGAAACCAGCTCACCATCAGTTTGGTCGAAACGCTGTCAAACCGCCCCAACGTGCCCGGATTATACCACTCCAGCAGGGCAAACATCGCAAAAGATGCCGGAATCAGAATACCCGTCCCGGTCAGCATGATTTTGCTGTGCAGCGACAGCGCAAGCCAGTTGCGTTTGCGAAACACATCAAGCAGCACGACATAGCCAATGCCCCCGATGATAAAAAGTGCCGGAATCGTCAGGTTAACAACCGGATCACCGGCATAAGCCGTCAGGCTGTTATCGAAGGTCGAAAACCCGGCATTGTTGAACGCCGAAACCGAATGAAACACCGCCGCCCAAAGCCCCGGCCAAAATCCCAGCACGGGCACGAAGCTCAGCATCAACGCCATCGCGCCCACGCCTTCGCAGATCAACACCACCTTCAGAATGTCTCGTACCAGATGGGTCAACTGGTGCATCGAATCCTGATTGAGCTCTTCGCGCAGATAAATATGCCCGGTCACCCCCACATGCCGCCCCAGCGCCGCCAGCACCAGCACCGCGAATGTCATCAACCCCAGCCCGCCCAACTGGAACATCACCAGCATCGCCGCCTGCCCGAAAAGCGTCAGATCACGGCCAATGTCGATCACCGAAAGCCCGGTCACGGTAACGGCAGAGGTCGCAGTAAAAAGCGCGTCAGACCATGAAATCGTCACGCTGCGCGAAATTGGCAGCATCAGAACCAGCGTTCCCGCCGCGATCAACGCCGCATAAAGCAGCGCCAGAATAAGCGGTGGCGGCACATCGCCAAACCGCCGCACAAGAGAGCCTGCAATCCTCACAAATCCCCGCCCCGCGCCTATAACGCATCGCCAAAACGCCAAAGCTCGGTGCGCTTGCCCAGCAGGATCAACCGATCCTCATGCTCAAGCATCAAACCCGGCGCATCGGGGCCAAGAAAATTACTGCCGCGCATCACGCCCAGAAGCCGCACTTCAAAATCCTCGTCCATGCCCAGCGCCTCCATCGTCTTGCCGTTCAGCCGCTCAGGCACCACGATGTTGAACACGCTGTAACCATTGCCAAGGTTCACGTAATCGCGCAGCGCCGGGTTGTTCAGCATCTGCGCGATGTGGCGGCCCATTTCCTGCTCCGGCAAAATTACCCGGTTCGCCCCCACCTTCGAAAGGATCCGATGATGCGTCTTGGTCATCGCCTTGACCCAGATCGCCTCCAGCCCCAGCAGCTTCAGGTTCATTGTTGTCAGGATGCTCGCCTCAATATCGCCGATCGCCACCAACGCCACATCGTAACGGTCCACCCCCGCTTCGCGCAGCGCGTCTTCGTCGGTTGCATCCAGAATTGCAGTCGCCGACAACTCGTCCGCCATCGTCTTGACGTGACGTTCCTCGCAATCAATCCCGACCACGTGATTGCCCAGCCGCGCCAGCTCGCTCGCCACCGTTCGCCCGAACGTGCCCAGCCCGATAACCGCGAATGTCCGGCTTTGCTTGCCCATTGCATCCGTCCTTTTCAATTGGCGTCGTTCCCGTCGCCGCCCGGCCAGCCCGCGCAAGCTGCACCGCGCTTCGACCCCTGTCAACAAACGGCCCTACCGGGCCGCCGCAGCCGCCTTCCAGTCCGGCATCCGCACCGGCTTGCCGCCCAGTGTCATGCAAATCACCGTCACCAAGGCGCGGAACAGAACCTCTTCGCCGCGCTTCACCGCCTGCCCCATCACCATGCGCGCCCGGCTTTCGCTCTCAACCCATGTCTCGACAATCAGTTCATCGTCAAGCCGCGCCGGAGCCAGATAATCCGCCTCTACCCGGCGCACCGCGTAAACAATGCCCTGTTCGGTCTTCATCTTGTTCTGATCGAGCCCCACATCGCGCACCCATTCGCTGCGCCCACGCTCTATGTATCTCAGGTAATTGGCATAATAGACGATACCCGCCATGTCGGTATCCTCGTAATAAACCCGGATTGGAAGCGTATAAATCATGCCCGGAGCCTAGGCGTCCGCCGCGCCAGCTTCAAGCCCGGCCTGACCAGACGCACGCTGCCTCTTGACCTTCCCGGCCCGCCCCCAGACATAGAAGGCGAACATGAACAAGGACAGCCAATGCCCACACCCAACCGCCCCGCGCTCGATTTCCTGCTCTCGCGCCGCTCTCGCCCGGCCAAGACCCTCACCGCGCCCGCCCCGTCGCGGGCCGAGCTTGAACCGATCCTGACCGCCGCCGCGCGCAGCCCTGATCATGGCAAGCTCGAACCATGGCGCTTCATCGTCATCGAACCCGGTGCCATGCCGCGTCTGGCCGATACCGCCGAGAAATGCGCCCGTGCCGAAGGGCTTGCACCCGAGAAGATCGCCAAGGCCCGCACCCAGTTCGATCAAGGTCATCTCGCTGTCGCCGTGGTCGAAGTGCAAAAACCATCCGAGAAAGTCCCCCCGATCGAGCAATCCTATGCCGCTGGCGGCGCTTGTCTGGCGCTGCTCAACGCGGCGCTTGCCTCCGGCTGGGGCGCGAACTGGCTCACCGGTTTTGCCGCGCATTCCCGTCCCTTCCTGACCGAAGCACTGGGCCTTGCCGAAACCGAAAACCTCGCCGGTTTCATTCATATCGCCACCGAAACCAATACCCCGCCCGAACGCCCCCGGCCTGATCTCGAAGCGATCACCACATGGCTCCCGGCCTGATCTTCAACGCCTTTTTCAAGGCCATCGCACAGATCGGCGACCCCCGGTTCCGCAAGGTCTTCTTCCTTGGAATCGGGCTTACCTTCGTGCTGCTCATTGCTGCCTATGCGGCCCTGCTCTGGGTGATCGACTGGCTCTCCGGGCCGGATGCTTATCTCGCCGTGCTGGGCCGGGTCGAATGGCTGGGCGATCTGGTCTCGCTGTCATCCTTCTTTTTCATGCTGTTTCTCAGCTTCTTTCTGATGATTCCGGTCGCCTCGGCCATTACCTCACTCTTCCTTGATGAGGTCGCGCAGGCGGTCGAAGACCGGCACTTCCCCGCCCTGCCGCCGGTGCCGAAACAGACGTTTTACGATGCTTTGCGCGATACGGTGAATTTTCTCGGCGTGCTGATCGGGGCAAACCTGCTGGCGGTAATGCTCTACGTGTTTTTCCCGTTGATAGCGCCGATCATCTTCTTCGGGCTTAACGGCTTCCTGCTGGGGCGCGAGTATTTTCAACTCGCCGCCATGCGCCGCATCGGCCGCAAAGGCGCAAAAGAACTGCGCGCCCGGCATCGTGGCACCATTTGGCTGGCCGGCACCCTGATGGCGCTGCCGCTCACCGTGCCGGTTCTCAACCTGTTTATCCCGATCCTCGGTGCCGCCACTTTCACCCATATCTTTCACGGGCTTGAACGGCGCTGAACACCCGCAAATAGCGCTTTAGTGCTTGATCAACATCCGTTGTGTGCCCGGCGTATCGGACAGGTTCCAGTCAAGCCGGTGGAAAAAGTCGATATCGCGTAGCGTAATCACGCCGCTGAAGATGATCCCGGCAATGAGTATCCACAACACCACCGCAATCGCGGTGGCGATCCAGGCCTTCTTTTTCAACCCGTGCTCATGCGGCGCGCCCGCATGGGTGCCCGGCACGATCTCGCCCACGTCGCCCTGCGTTTTCAGCCGGATCGGGATGATCGTCAGAAACGTCATGAACCAGATCACAACATAAAGAACCACTGCCGAGACGATACTCATCAGACCTGCTCCAGTTCCACCAATGTACCTTGAAAATCCTTCGGATGAAGGAACAGCACCGGCTTGCCATGCGCCCCGATCTTCGGTTCGCCACTTCCCAGAACCCGCGCACCGCGCGCCTTCAGATGGTCGCGCGCCGCAAGAATATCATCCACCTCATAACAGACATGATGAATACCCCCCGCCGGGTTTTTCTCAAGAAACCCGGCGATGGGGGAATTTTCCCCCAACGGGTAAAGCAGCTCGATCTTGGTATTGGGCAACTCGATGAAAACCACCGTCACGCCATGATCCGGCTCATCCTGCGGCGGGTTCACTTTCGCGCCCAGCGTGCTGCGATATTGCTCGGTTGCCGCCTCCAGATCAGGCACGGCAATGGCAACATGGTTCAATCGTCCGATCATGGCCTTGGGTTCCTCTACTCACCCCGGATTTCGCCTTGCGCAGGCGCGCGGCCCTTATGCGCCGCCACCTGCTTCAGTGCAAGCATGCGCCCGGCCCTTCGGGCGGATAAGTGGACGCGCCCCCAAGGCAACTCGGGCCAACATCCGCAGATTGCTTCACCGTAAAACACCCGCGAGCGCTCTTTGCCACAGGCGTTTGTGGCAAGCAGACAATATATCGCGCCCCATTAACCAAGCATTAGGCACGCTTGCCGCATCCTTCAGGCACACGCTCTCTCGATTATCACCAAAGGAACCCTGCCATGGATGAATTCGGCCTCCGCCCGTCGCCCTGCTTACCAACCGCCGCACGCCCGCTTCTGGGCCTCACCATCCTCGTGGTCGAAGACAGCCGTTTCGCCAGCGAAGCCCTGCGGTTGCTCTGCCTGCGCTCAGGCGCGCGCATTCGTCGGGCCGATTGCCTGACCTCCGCGCGCCGCCATTTGCAAGTTTACCGCCCCTCCGCAATCCTGATCGACCTCGGCTTGCCCGACGGCTCCGGCGCCGATCTGATTTCGGACGTGAACGCGATAACACCGCGCATCAGCGTCGTGCTCGGGATCAGCGGCGACGACAATGCCGAAGCGCGCGCCCTTGCGGCGGGTGCGGATGGCTTTCTGGCCAAGCCGGTCAGCAGCCTCACGCTCTTCCAACAGGCAATCCTGGCCCATCTCCCGGCAGAGCGGCAACCAAGCGGCCCGCGCGCGCTCAACGATACGAAAATCCGGCCGGACCGGGCCGCCTACCGCGATGATCTGGCGCATGTCGCTGACCTTCTGGGCGACCGGCAAACTGCACGCTCGCTCGCTTATCTGGCGCAATTCCTCCACGGCGTCGCCCACAGCGCCGACGATGCCGCCCTCGCCTGTGCCGCCCAAAACCTTGCCCAAACCAGACACAGCGCCCGCGCAGCAGGCTCCGAGCTGGCCCGGCTGGAAGGAATGGTGCAAGACAGGCTCGCCAGCCGCATGGCACTCTGAAAAACCACCCGGAGCACCAGAAAGCGCACCCACGGGCTAAAGACCTGACGCTTTAGTGGATCGCCGCATACATGATCTTTTCTTCCGTGGCATCGGCGGCGGCCATCTCTTCAACGATCCGCCCGCCTCTTGCCACAAGAATACGGTCTGAAATCGCCATGACTTCAGGCAGATAGGACGAAATAACGATAACGGCGAGCCCGCGTTCGGCAAGTTTCCTGATCGACGCATGGATTTGCGGAATGGCCCCTACATCAACGCCCCGCGTCGGCTCATCAAAAATCACCACCTGCGGGTCCTGAACCAGCGACTTGGCGACCACAACTTTCTGTTGGTTGCCGCCTGAATATTCGACAATTTTCAGGGACCGCTTCAGCGCCGAAATACCAAGCGTATCAACCCAACGATCCGCCACCGCCTTGCGCTCTTTCAATGAATAGAACCAGCGTCTGCCCTTGGGAGAACTGAGATGCCCAAGATAGATATTGTCATCGGCGGTCATGGTCTCGAAGAACCCGTCAAGCTTGCGATCCTCGGTGATGTAGGCGATCCCGTCGCGCACTGCCTGACGCGGGACACGGTAGCGGATCGGCTTGTCATTCAGCAAGATCAGACCACCGCGCAGAAAATTACGCTTGTGCGCGCCACAGATGATTTGCGCAACTTCGGTTCGGCCCGCCCCGACCAGACCGGCCAACCCGACAACCTCACCCGCATAGGCCGAAAACGACATGTTCTTGACCACACTTCCCATCGTCACGTTCTCAACCGTCAGCACCCGGCGGCGAATATCTTGTGCGGGCGGTGGCGTCGGTGCATGGCCTGTATCCTCGACCTTGCTCATCACCGTCTCTTCACGCCCAACCATCATCCGAATCACGCTTTCCCGATCAAGCGCCTTTGCGGATCCGGTCTCGATCAGCTTGCCATCGCGCAGCACGGTGATCCGGTCGGCCATCTCCAGCGCCTCTTCCAGCGCATGAGAGATGAAAATGATCGCCACGCCTTGCCTGCGCAGCCGGTTTAGCAAATGAAACAGATGCTGAATTTCCTCCGGCGTCAGGCTGGCCGTGGGTTCGTCAAATATGATGACTCGCGCATTGTGCCGCACCGCCCGTGCAATCTCGACCATCTGCCGCTTCGCGGTGCCAAGTGTCTCGACCAAGGCAAGCGGGTCCACATTGAAATTCAGCGATTGTTGCGATTGCTGGGCCGCAATGTTGATCTTTCTGAAATTGGTGATCGGCTTTTCCATGCCCAACTCAAGGTTCTGCGCAACCGTCATCGACGGCACCAGGCTGGTTTCCTGATAAACCATGGCAACCCCGGCATTCAACGCATCCCCAGGTGAGCCAAACGAAACCGTCTCACCCCCCAGAACATATTCGCCCGCCGTTAGCTGGATCGCCCCTGAAATTGCCTTGCACAGGGTCGATTTCCCGGCACCATTCTCCCCCAGCAGGGCATGAATCTCCCCGGCACGCACGTCGAAATCAACATTCTCGATCGCGTGAACACCGCCATAGGTTTTGGTGCCGGCAATAATTTTCAGAATAGGATCAGCAGTTGCCACCATCATGACACCCCTCTTGCGGACGCGGCTGGCCCACGGTCAACAGCAACAGAGACAAGCTTGCGGTGCCCCTTCGAAATCATCCAAAGCCGCCCTGCGGATTCGGCCAGGTCGGTTATGCCATGCGTCTCTCCGGAGACCCGGCTATGCAGGCTCTCGATGGCCTCACCCGCTTCATTGACCCGCGCAACCAGCCCATAAGAACGCGGCGGTGCCCATGGTTTTTGAATGCCAAGCTTCTTGATCCGGCCCACCTGCGTCGGTTCCCGGTAATCGAAGTGATCGCCAAGTGACGGCCCGATCCACAGGTTCCGGTCAATACGCTCCATCATCAGTTTGCGGAACGCATCCTCGCGCAGCACAAACTCGGTCAACTGGGTGCGCACCGCGAAGAAAGAAACCCAGTGCCCGCCAGCAGACGCAGGCTGAATGCGGGACGGATAGCCCGCAAAGTTCTTCACCACGACCCGTGCCATGCCGCCCTTGCGCGGGATTGACAAAAGCCGGTGCGCCCAAGCCTCTGTGACCAACAACATCTCGCCATCCGCGGCAATCCCCGCAGGCCACGAAAGCCCGTCGCACAGCACGTTCGCGGCGTCCAGATCACCACTACACCCGATGATGCGCCCCGAACCGGGGCGTTTTTCCATCAGGTCTTTCAACCAGTTGCCCGCGTCGTTGCCACGCGATCCATCGGCCACGAAAACCGACCCGTCACCGCCCACCGCGATCGCCGTCACACAGCCAAGCCGCTCACGGCCAACGATTTCCAGCCTTTTGACCTCTTGGCCAGAGTCATCCAACGCGACAACACCCTGCCCGGCGAGCGCCACATAAAGCCGCCCATTTCCGAAGGCCAGCGCGCCGACCGGGTGTTCGAATGCGGCGAACTGTTCCGGTTGGGAAAAGTCCCGGTTCCCGAACCGCAGGATTTCGCACCCCGACGAGACGAACACGGCACCATCGCCCCCGACCGCCAGCGCATCCGGGGTGTCAATCTCCGCCACATCCTCCGCATCATCCAGCCGCGTGTTGGGGGAAAACCCGCCATCAAGCACCGGGATCGCATGAGGATCACGGTTAGGGAAAAAGACCCGCTCAACGATTTCGCGTGCAATCGACATGTCAGCCTGCCTTTCTGGTCAAAGCGGGCCGGGCGGCGGGCACAGCCTTGCCATTGCCATAATAGGAGTCCCAACTCGTCCAGTCCGGGTCAGCATCCGGCAGATGCAGCCGCCCGATCCGGTTATTCTCAAGCCCACCGATATAGAGATATCCCTTGTGTTCGCGCATCGAGGTAATCGTCGGGTGGTTCGTCGCACCCGGATCCCAGAGCGATTCAAGGATGCTGCCTGTGTCATCGAATTTCAGCACACAACCATAGTTGATGCCGGGGCACAGCCATTCGTCGGGCGGTATCTGCTTGACCATCCGCACCCGAAAAGACGGGTCCGCCATCGCCAGATCATAAACCGGCGATCGCAACCCGACCAGCGCCAGCCAGTAAGTGCCGTCAGAGGCGCGGTTGATGTTGTCCGGGAAGCCGGGAAGATTGTCGATCACAACCTCGCACTCGCCGCTGCGCGGGCCGTCAATCCAATAGCGGTAAATCTTGCACTGCCAAGTGCTTGCCCAAAACAACGACTGACCGTCATGCGCAATGCAAATGCCATTCGGGAAGGTCAGGTTCTTGAGAACCGTGGTAGTCTTGTCAGAGGCCGGATCATAGCAGATCAACCGCCCGTTCCCGCGCCCCTCAAACCCGTCCAGCGCCCAGTCCGACAAGTCATAGCGTGTCGAGGCATCGCTGAAGAAAATCCTCCCGTCAGGCGCGACATCAAGATCGTCCGCAAGCAAAATACGCGAGTCGTCCTTAAGCCGGAACATGCTGCGGCTTGTCTCGTCCGTCACCTTGAAGATCGACCGATCAGGCCGCACCCCGTAAACCCCCATGCCCGACACGCAGGCAAGGATATTCTCTTCCTCGTCCATCGCCAGCCCAAGCGGCCGCCCGCCGATCCGGGCAAACTCCTCGCGTGTTTCATAATCCGGCGCCAGAAAGCGAATGATCGAACCGTTCCGGTTCACCGTATAAAGGTGGTCATTGCTGTCGAGGATAACATCCTCCGGCCCTTCGATCTTGCCCAGCGCCAGCGGCTCAACGTCAAGCAGGCGATCATTCTCGGCAAAGGCCGTGCCACTGTCGCGCGCAATGGACGGCGGCGCTGTGAACTCGACCAAGGTCGGGGATACATAAATCTTTTGCAGAATCTTGCTCTTGTTCTTCACGAACTTGACGTTGAAGCCGACCGCCGCCAGCAGCAAAAATCCAATCGCCGCCGTGGTCAGGCTGCCATGCGTGCCCAACTGCACCAACCCGTTGATCAACAGAAAGATCGTCGCCGCCCCGATCAGCGCCCGGCTGGTACTGCCGCGCCCCCGGACAGGCTGATCCCGCCGACAACCGCCGCGGCAAGCGCGTTGACCTCCCAGCCAACTCCGGTGTCCGTTCCGGCACTGTTTTGCCGCGCGGCATACAGAAATCCGGCAAACGAGCCAAGCACACCGGCCATGATATAGGCCAGAAAAAGCGACCGTTTCACGTTGATCCCGGCGTGCCGTGCAGCTTTCCGGCTGGAGCCGACGGCCATGATATGCACCCCCGCCCGAACCCGCGTCAGAAAGAAATGCGAACCGATGCCGATCACAATCAGGCACAGCATGTTCACCGGCACCCCAAAGACAGAGCCGATCCCGATGAAATCCCAGGTCGCGTTATCGACATAGGCACTGGCAAGATCGGTCGTATAGGCGACCGTTACCTTGTTATAAAGCGCGCGAACGACGATCAGCACCACCATCGTGGTCAAAAACGGGCGCGTCTTCGCATAAGCGATCAAGCCGCCATTCACGGCACCAATAACCACCCCCCAAAGCAGCACCGCCGCAAACGCCAACGGCAATGGCCATTCCAGCACCATAACGAAATACAGCGCAAAGAAGTTTGCCATGGCGAAAACCGCCCCAACCGACAGGTCAATACCCCCCGACAGGATCGACAACGCCATCGCCATGGCGACAAGCGCCTGCTCGGGGAAGCTGCGCATCAACTGTTGCAGCGCCGTAACCGAGCCGTAGTCAGGGATGGCAATGACGAAAACCAGAAAGACGACGAACATCAGAATGAACGGAATAACCGGCTCCATCCATCGCTTTTCCAAAAGCTCGCCCATGACCATTTGCGGTGAGATGCGATACCAGAGCTTGCGCACTTTGGTGTCCTAACCTGTTCGATTGGGAAAAGAGACCGGCACCCAATCAGGGTGCCGGTGCGTTGTTGAGACCAGCTTAGTCAGGCGCGGTGAAGCAATACTGCCGGTCTTGCGGGCCAGTGACCCAGTAGTTTGTCGTGTAAAAGGCATACTGCGTGGACCCGGCCGGGCGATCATCCTGAAGCAGGGCAAGCGCCGCCGCGACAATCTGGTTGGCTTGCCGGTCGGCGGTATAAGACAGGTTCTTGGTATAAAGCCCCTTCTCGACCATTTCACAATCTGCAGGCTGGCCATCGCTGCCCACGAAAATTTTCACCTGATCGGACATACCGGCATTCTTGACCGCCTGTGCCGCACCTGCGGTCTGTGGCCCCCATACACTAATGATCGCGCACAAATCGGGGTTCTGCTGAAGCACGTTGGTAGTGACTTCAGACGCCTTGTTGGCATCCCAGTTTACTGGCTGCGACGACACCACACTCATCGAGGAGTCAGCCTCCAGAACCTTGGTCATCGCCAGCGTCATATCAAGCGAATACGCCGCCGTTGCCTCGCCTTGCAGGATCGCCACCTTGCCGGTGCCTTTGCCGCTGCCACACGCTTCAATCGCCTCATGAGCAAGCATACGGCCCATCCGCGGAACATCCGCCCCGACATAGGCATCGGTCAGCGTGTTTGACGCCATGTTAACCTGAATGACCTTGATACCCTCCGCCATGGCGCGCTTCAATTCGCGGGCAAGCAGCGTCGTCGTCGGGTTCTGCACAATCAGGATATCCGGCTTTTCGTTGATCAGCGTGCTGACCGCCTGAAGCTGAATATCGGATTTGAAATTCGGATCGCGGACAATGAACTTGATCCCGTGATCTTCGAAATTCTCCTTCATGACCGTCGTCCACTCGGACTCCAGCACGCCGAGCCAGACCGGCACCCAGGCAATTGTCTTGCCTTCGGTGGCCGCCGTGAACTCGTCAAAAAGCTTTGTCCTTGGGTCTGCGGCGTTGGCCTTGCCCGCCCACATCAGCCCGGCTCCGGCAACCGCAAGGGCAACCATTGCCCCGGTTGCAACTCTGGAAATTCTGCTATTAGTCATTTGTTATTCCTCCCTTGAAATGTTTTTTTCGTCCACAGCCACACAGCATGGCCGTGGGTCAGTCTCCCTGTTTCGCCGTTTCCTCGTCGCGTGGGTGCATGTAGCTGTCGAAAATAATCGCACCGAGAAGCACGCCGCCCTTGATCATGTTCTGCGTCTGAATATCGAGGTTGAGAATCGTCATCGCGTTCAGCAACACGCCAATCAGAAGTGTGCCCGCTATTACGCTCATCACGTTGCCACGCCCGCCAACCAGACTGACCCCGCCCAGCACAACCACCAGAATCACATCGAAAATCATTGTCGATTCCGCAATCTGAAGATGCATCAGAGAGGTTGAGCCAGTCATGACCACGCCGCCGACAAAGCCAATCGCGCCACAAATGCCGTATTCCAGCATTGTAAGCGGCCGGGTTCCGATCCCGGTAAGCCGCGCCGCTTCGGAATTGTCGCCATGGGCATAAATGAACCGCCCCAGAACGGTCTTTGACAGAAACAGGTGCAGGATCACGGCGCAAATCGCAAAGATCAGCACCGGCACCGGAAGCCCGCCCGCAATGGTGCCACCCAGCGCCTGAATGAAATCGGCCTTACCCTCCAGAAAAACCTGATAATGCGGCACGACGAATGCGCGGGTCAGGCCAAGCATGAGCAAGCTTGACGCCAGCGTGGTGAACAGCGGCGGAATTTCCACCACCGACACAAGAAACCCGTTGAGCATTCCCGCCAGGATCGACACCAACAACCCAATCATCAGGCTCGCCGCCTCAGGGACGCCCGCATTGATCAGGGTGATTGCGATGGCAGCAGAGATGGCAAGTATTGCAATCTGCGACAGGTCGATACCCCGCCCGATCACCACGACCGCCATGCCAAGCCCGAGAATACCAAGGATCGAGACGGAGCGCGCCAAAGTGAACAGGTTCCCGACCGACAGGAAGCCCGGAAGGCCGACGCACAACACCACAAAGATCAGCAGCGTCAACGCAAACACGATCATCGCCTGATTCGGGCTGTATGTGCGCCAACTCTGGGCCTTCGCCGCTTGTTCCATCGTCCCCCCTGCCCGCTCCCGTGGGCTACCGTCTTATTCTCGTCTTGGTGCCATTGTGTATTACATGTTGTGTGTTATAACAAGAAAAATTGCGGGAGGAGAGATCACCATGCCGATGTCTTCATCAGACGCCGGAACCGGAACCGGCGCTTTTGGCGGTCAGATAAGCCGTGAAAGCCTTAGTCAGCAGGCGTATGCCGCCATTCGCGGCTCTCTCAAACGAAGCCGACTCAAACCCGGTCAGAAGCTGGTGGCGCGGCAGGTCGCACAGGAACTGGGGATCAGCGTCACGCCGGTCCGCGAATCGTTGTTGCGGCTGGTTTCCGAACACGCGCTTGAAATGGATGACCGCAGCACGGTTTTCGTGCCCCACCTGTCGCTTGACCGTTGCATGGACATCCGTGATTTGCGGATGCTGAACGAAGGCGAAGCCGCCGCACGCGCCGCCCTCCGGGCCACCAAGACCGAGATCGACGCACTTGAGCGCACCCATAACAAGTATTTAGCCACCGAAAAACAGGATGATTTTGGCGAAGCATTGATTCAGAACGAAAATTTCCACTTCTCATTGTGCCGGATGGCGGCGTCTCCCGTCATGTTCGGCGTGGTGGAAAACCTCTGGATTCAGTTCGGGCCGGTGCTGTCATATCTCTACGATACCGGCGCACGGCCGTTTCACGGGCAGACCCACGGGCATCTTCTGGTGATCGACGCGCTCCGCCGCCGCGATGCCGAGGCCGCCCGCCACGCAATCGCGCAGGATATCCTTGTCGGCGGTGAAGCGATCATCGAACGGCTCGAAAAGAACAATGCTCTCGCCTCACCTGCCGATTCGCGAGAGGAGAGCGGCGCGTGAACACACAGCACGATGAACGATGGCCCGGCGGCATTGGCGGCGCTCTTGTGACGGAAACCCATTTTGACGGCCGGGAAATGCTGTGTTTTTCCGACCGCCCGCGTACACTCTGCGAAATGCTCGCACGCTGCGTTCGTGATTTTCCCGACCGGCCCGCAATTGTCGAAGGCCGTCGGCTGACCTACCGCGACCTTGACGATGCCGTCTCGGCGTTGGCCGCCGGATTAGCCGCGTTCGGCATCACCAAAGGCGAAAGGGTCGGCCTGCTTTTGTCGAACCGCTGGCAGTATTTCGCCTGCGTCTTTGCCTGCGCACATATCGGCGCACAGGCGGTCCCGATGAGCACACGCGCCGCCCAGGCAGAGCTTGAGTTTCAGCTCGGCAACTGCTCCGCAGCCGCGTTCATTTTTGAAGCAGACCTGTCCCATATCGTTCCGGATGCCAACGCCATCCCGAATGTGCGCCACAGGTTTTCGCTAGGCGGCGACACGCCAGGCGCCCATCCCTTCGAGGTCCTGCTCGGGGACTTTCCCGCCATTGACGCGCTGCCTGCCCACGAAGAGGATGTCGTCGTCATCCTCTACACATCCGGCACCACCGGAGTGCCCAAAGGCGCGTTGCTGACCCATCTGGGGATCGTGCATTCGGCGCTGACCTTCGCGCGTTGTTGCGGGCTCAGCGAACAAGACCGGGCCTTGGTGGCGGTTCCCATGTCGCATGTGACCGGCCTTGTCGGCGTCTCCCTCGCAACCATCGCTGTCGGCGGTTGCGTGGTGATGATGCGAACCGCGTTTGAACGGCACTCGTTTCTGAAACTTGCCAGCACCGAGCGGATATCCTTTTCGGTTCTTGTCCCAACGATCTACACCCTGATTGCCATGACACCTGAGCTTGACGACACCGATCTCTCGAACTGGCGAATTGGCTGTTTCGGCGGCGCATCAATGCCGGTTGCAACAATTCAGCGGCTGGCACAGAAATTACCGCAACTCGCGCTGATCAATGCGTATGGCGCAACCGAAACCACCTCCCCGACAACAATCATGCCGCATTCCGATTGGCAGCAAAACATGGACAGCGTCGGCAAGGTCGTCCCCTGCGGTCAGGTGAAAGTCATTGACGAAAACGATAACGAAGTCGCCCCCGGAGAGCCCGGTGAACTGCTGATTTCCGGCCCCATGGTCGTGCCCGGCTATCACAACCGGCCCGATGCGAACGCCAGCGAATTTACCAACGGCTACTGGCGCTCCGGTGACATCGGCTCGATCGACGCCAACGGCTTTGTGAGGGTGTTCGATCGCCGCAAGGACATGATAAATCGCGGCGGTTTCAAGGTGTTCTGCATGGAGGTCGAAAACACCGTCTGCCTGCATGACACGGTGTTGCAATGCGCCATCGTCGGCGCGCCCGATCCGGTGCTGGGCGAACGTGTCCACGCCTTTGTCGTCCCGCGTGCTGGCGCCACGATTGATGTGGCGGCCCTGCGTGCCTTCTGTACGGATCGGCTCTCTGATTACAAGCGCCCGGAAAGCTATACGGTCCTGCCGGACGCGCTGCCTTGCAACAATAACGGCAAAGTTCAAAAGCACACCCTGCGCAAGATGCTGGAACAATAGGCGCAGCATGACGACAAGCCCGACACTCACAAATCAAACGCCCGATTGCCGCGCTCTGGAAGCATGGATGACCACGCATGTTGCCGGGTTTCACGGGCCGCTCACCCTGTCAAAATTCGCTGGCGGGCAGTCCAACCCCACCTTCCGGATTGATGCCCCCTCTGGCCGCTATGTGCTGCGCCGCAAACCGCTTGGCCCGGTCTTGCCAAGCGCCCACGCCGTTGATCGTGAATTTCGCGTCCTCTCGGCCTTGCGTGACAGCGATGTTCCCGTCGCACGGGTGCATGCGCTTTGTCTGGATGAAGCCGTGCTCGGCAGCATATTCTACGTGATGGATTTCGTTGACGGGCGGATCTTCTGGGATCCGCGCCTGCCCGACCTCTTGCCTGATGAAAGAGCGGCTATCTTCGCGTCAATGAATACCACGATCGCCGCAATTCACACGCTTGATCCGAACGAAATCGGCCTGACCGGGTTCGGCCGCAGCGAAGACTATCTCAAACGCCAAATCGCCCGCTGGACCCGCCAATTCGAAGCCTCCCGCACCGGCCCCAACCCGGCAATGGATAACCTGATCGACTGGTTGCCCGCCCATGTCCCCCGGAACATGCCGCGCGTGTGGTTCACGGCGATTACCGGCTCGACAACGTGCTGATTCACCCGACCGAACCCCGGATCATCGCCGTGCTCGACTGGGAGCTTTCAACCATTGGCAATCCGATTGCCGATTTCGCCTATCATATGCTGAGCTGGCGCTTCGCCCCTGACCTGTTTCGCGGATTGGCAGGCGCCGATCTTGCGCTTCTCGGCATACCCGACGAACGCACCTATCTTGGCCAATACCTTGCCGCAACCGGGTTGCAAGCCCCGGAAAACTGGGAATTTTATATCATTCTCAGCATGTTTCGGATTGCCTCGATCCTGCAAGGCATCGCCAAACGCGCCGCCGAAGGAAGTGCCGCCGATCCCCAAGCCGCCGAAATCGGTGCAAAGGCGGTTCCGATTTCGCAACTGGCTTGGTCGCTGGCTAAGGCGCGAGGCCGCTGATACGATTACCCGACCGTCCGCAAAAGGCCAAAGGCGATGTCCGATTCAAAGAAACCAAAGCGCGCCACCAATCGCGATACCGCGTCGGGTATTATCGTCAGCGATGTGATCCGTGGGCTTTACGAGGGCTATTATGTCGCCGGTCAACGTCTGGTCGAGCCTGACCTGATGGAGCGTTACGGCCTCAGCCGCGGCTCAACCCGCGAGGCGCTCAAGGAAATGGCCGCCGATGGGATCGTGACGCTTCAGCCCTTTCGCGGCGCGCAAATCCGCAAACTGACCCGCCGTGAAGCCGCCAACATCTTCTCGATTACCGAAGTCATTCTCGGCCTCGCCGCGCGGCAGGCCGCCGCCCATATCAATGAGGGCGATGCCCGCGCAAAGCTCAGCCATGCATTAAGCGGAATCGAAAAGCACGCTGACGACAGTGACCGTTTTGCCTTCATCCAGCATCGCAATTTCTATTTCCGCACCTTGGTGGACATCAACCACAACGATGAACTGTGGCGGCTCCTGCCCAAGCTACAGGTTCACCTGATCCGCAATCGCCTCGCCATGCCGCCGCAGGACCGGGTGCAGGGTTACCGCGAAATGACCGAAGCCATCCTGACCGGCAACGAAGACGCCGCCGAAGACGCCGCCCGGCGCTATGTCCGCAAGACCGCCGCCGCAGGCCTGCCCGACTTCCCGCAATAACGCGCCGCCTGCCCGCGCGTCCAGCCAACCGGAGGAACCATGCCATCTCTCTTTTCCCTTGACGGTAAAGTCGCCATCATCACCGGATCGTCGCGCGGGATCGGCTATGCCATCGCACTTGAAATGGCCCATGCCGGTGCGCGGGTCGTCATCTCTTCGCGAAAAGCCCCGGCCTGCGAACAGGCGGCCGCCGCCATCAACGCAGCAACCGGGCGCGATGCGGCCATCCCCATCGCCGCCAACATTTCCGACAAGGCCGCGCTGAACGCACTGGTCGAACAAACCAGAACCACCCTTGGGCCGATTGATATTCTGGTCTGCAACGCCGCCAGCAACCCCTACTATGGGCCGCTGACCGACATTCCCGATGAAAGTTTCCGCAAAATCCTCGACAACAACGTGGTCGCGAATAACTGGCTGATCGGCATGGTTGCCCCCGACATGAAAGCCCGCAAAGACGGCGCAATTATCATCGTGTCGTCAATCGGCGGGCTGGAAGGCTCTTCGGTGATCGGTGCCTACAACATTTCCAAGGCCGCCGACATGCAACTGGCCCGCAATCTCGCCGTGGAATTTGGCGGCGATAACATCCGGGTGAACTGCATCGCTCCCGGCCTGATCAAGACCGCCTTTTCCAAAGCCCTGTGGGATAACCCCGACACTCTGACAGCCTACAAGCGCCGCACACCGTTGAAACGCCCCGGCGCGCCCGCTGAAATTGCCGGCGCGGCGGTCTTTCTCGCCGCACCTGCCGGGGCATTCGTCACCGGGCAGACAATCGTGGTCGATGGCGGCACCACGATCCAAGGCATCTGATTCGGCCTAAAGGGTCTCGCGAAACCCGGTGATCGAGGATTTTCCCGAAACGCTTCAGGCTTCCGGCATCAACGCCCGGCTGGTGATCGGTGGCGCACCCCATTGCACGCCGCCGGTCTGGTTGCTGCCCGCCTGACGCTTGAACTCAAGCCGTGCAAGCTGGTCGCGGTGAACCTCATCGGGGCCATCGGCCAGCCGCAAAAGCCGCGCGGTAGCATAGGCCGAGGCAAGCCCGAAATCGTTGCTTGTGCCGCCGCCACCAAATGCCTGAATCGCCCAGTTGATGATCTGTTCGGCCATGTTGGGCACCGCGACCTTGATCATCGCAATCTCCGCCTTCGCCTGCTTGTTGCCGACCGTGTCCATCATATGCGCCGTGCGCAACGTCAAAAGCCGCGCCTGCTCGATCATGATCCGCGCCTCGGCAATCCGCTCACGCGTGACCGATTGTTCCGAAACCGGTTTGCCAAAGGCCACACGCTGCTGCGTGCGCAGGCACATCTTGGCCAATGTCCGCTCCGCCAACCCGATCAGCCGCATACAATGGTGAATCCGCCCCGGCCCAAGCCGCCCTTGCGCAATCTCGAAACCCCGGCCCTCGCCCAGCAACATATTCGCCGCAGGCACCCGCACATTCTCAAAAACAACTTCCGAAGCCCGATCCGGCACACCGTAAAACCCAAACACCGGCAACGACCGCAAAACCGTCACCCCCGGCGTCTCCTTGGGCACAAGGATCATCGACTGTTGCCGGTAAGTGTCCGCCTCGGGGTCGGTCTTGCCCATGAAAATGATGATCTTGCAGCGCGGGTCGGTCGCGCCGGTGGTGTACCATTTCCGGCCATTGATCACATACTCATCGCCTTCGCCCTTGATCGAGCTTTCGATATTGCGCGCGTCGGAAGACGCCACATCCGGCTCGGTCATCGCAAAAGACGACCGGATTTCCCCCGCCAGCAGCGGTTTGAGCCACGTTTCCTTGTGCTCCGCCGTGCCATAACGCGAGATGACTTCCATATTGCCGGTATCAGGGGCCGAACAGTTGAACACCTCCGGGGCCAGATGCGAACGCCCCATGATTTCGCACAGCGGCGCATATTCCAGATTGGACCAACCCTCACCAAACTCATTCTCAGGCAGAAACAGGTTCCAGATCCCCGCCTTGCGCGCCAGCGCCTTCAGCTCCTCAACGATCGGCTGCACCTTCCACGGGCCAAGCTCCTCTGACTGCTGATAAAACCGCGTCTCGTTGGGATAGATATGCTCCTCCATGAAGCCGAGGATCTTCTCTTCCATCGCAACGGTGCGGGGCGATTTTTCCGGTATCATCTCTGTCTCCATATCGCTGGCAGGCGGGGCGCGGGCGCGACCCACAATCAACCTACATTATCGTCAAACGATTTATACGAACGATCTTGCCAAGAGTCCACAAACCCCGCCCCGCAGGGGGCGGCGCTTCGTGATTTTCGCGTGATAAAAAAGAGGCCCGCCTAAAGCACGGGGCCGGAACCCGCTATTTCGTGTCCACCACCCGCAAGCTCAGCTCCATAAGCTGCTCTGCCAACGGTTCGCTCGGCGCGCCCATCATCAAATCTTCGGCGCGCTGGTTCATCGGGAACATGATCACTTCACGGATCGAGGTTTCATCGGCCAGAAGCATCACCATCCGGTCAATCCCGGCGGCACAGCCCCCGTGCGGCGGCGCGCCATACTGGAACGCATTGACCATCCCGCCAAAGCGTTTTTCAACCTCGTCCTTGCCATACCCGGCAATCTCAAACGCCTTGAACATGATCTCGGGCCGGTGGTTCCTGATGGCACCGCTGACCAGCTCATAACCGTTACAGGCAAGGTCATATTGATAGCCGAGCACCTTCAGCGGATCGCCCTGCAACACCTCCATCCCGCCTTGCGGCATTGAAAACGGGTTATGCTCGAAATCAATCTTGCCGGTTTCCTCATCGCGCTCGTAAATCGGGAAATCGACGATCCACGCAAAGGCAAAGCGGTCCTCGTCGGTCAGACCCAGCTCATTGCCGATCTCCACCCGCGCCTTGGCCGCCCCCGCCTCGAATTCCTTCGGCTTGCCACCAAGGAAAAACGCCGCATCGCCCACGCCAAGCCCAAGCTGCTGGCGAATGGCCTCGGTGCGCTCCGGGCCGATATTCTTGGCCAGCGGGCCTGCGGCTTCCATGCCCTCGCCCTGATCCCGCCAGAAAATATACCCCATCCCCGGCAGGCCTTCCTTCTGCGCGAACGCATTCATCCGGTCACAGAACTTGCGGCTGCCGCCCTTGGGTGCCGGAATTGCCCTGATCTCGGTGCCGTCCTGCTCCAGCAGACGCGCGAAAATGGCAAAGCCGCCACCGGCGAAATGCTCGCTCACCCGCTCCATCTTGATCGGGTTGCGCAGGTCGGGCTTGTCGGTGCCATACCACAGCGCCGCATCGGCATATGAAATCTGCGGCCAGACATCATCCACCTTGCGCCCGCCGCCGAACTCTTCGAACACGCCCTGCATCACTGGCTGAATCGTGTCGAACACGTCCTGCTGGGTGACAAAGCTCATCTCAAGGTCAAGCTGGTAAAAATCCGTGGGCGAGCGGTCGGCGCGCGGGTCTTCGTCACGAAAACACGGCGCGATCTGGAAATATTTGTCAAAGCCCGACACCATGATCAACTGCTTGAACTGCTGCGGCGCCTGCGGCAGCGCATAAAACTTGCCCGGATGCAGGCGCGAAGGCACCAGAAAATCGCGCGCGCCCTCGGGCGAAGACGCGGTGATAATCGGCGTTTGATATTCGCGGAATTCCTTGTCCCACATCCGCTTGCGGATCGAGGCGACCAGATCAGAGCGCAGCTTCATATGCGCCTGCATCTTCTCGCGCCGCAGGTCGAGATAACGATACCTAAGCCGCGTTTCCTCGGGGTATTCCTGTTCACCGAACACCTGAAGCGGCAGCTCCTCAGCGGCGCCCAGCACTTCCAGATCACGAATGAACACCTCGATCTCCCCGGTGGGAATCTTCGGATTCACCAGATCGGCATCGCGCGCCTTCACCTCGCCATCAACCCGGATACACCACTCCGAACGCAGCTTCTCCACCTCTGCAAAAACCGCGCTGTCAGGGTCGCAAAGCACCTGCGTCACGCCGTAATGGTCGCGCAGGTCAATGAACAACAACCCGCCATGATCGCGCACCCGATGCACCCAGCCGGAAAGACGCACCGTATCCCCGACATTGGATTTCGACAGGGCGGCGCAGGTATGGCTACGATAGGCGTGCATGATCGGCCTCTTTTCTGAGGATTTCAGTGGTCGCGCCGATACACCCCCTGAGGCGGCCAAAGTCAAGAGCAGAGCAGCACGCCGCCGCCGATCCGCACAGCGGTTTCGTTCAATTGTTTACAATTCCGAAAAATTTCCTACATTTATACTTGTGCAGTCAAACCGGAGTGCATCTCCGGCAAAAAGAGGCAGGCAAGGAACCACCGATTCACGCGCTGATTAAGGAGCGCGACTAAAGGAGGTGCCCCATGTGGACGCAAGCGCTGGACAAATTGCTCACCCATCTCTTCCGGGAGGGCGAACTCACCCTCACATATCCTGATGGCACAACCCGCCGCTATGGTCCCGGTGGCGGGATGTCAGCCGCCGTCACCCTGAACGACCCGGCCTTGGTCCGCCGCATCCTGATTTCGCCGGAAATGGCGGTCGGAGAGGGCTATATGGATGGCACCTTGGTGATCGAAGGCGATGATCTTTATGGCTTTTTGACCCTCGCCATCACCAACATCTCGAAATATGGCCGCCCATGGTTCATGCGCCCGCTCGATGCGCTGCACTATGTCGGGCGCTACCTGCAACAGTTCAACCCGATGGGCCGCTCCAAATCCAACGTCGCGCATCACTATGACTTGTCGGGCGAGTTGTACGATCTCTTTCTTGATGAGGACCGGCAATATTCCTGTGCCTATTTTGCCCGCCCAGGCATGACATTGGAAGAAGCGCAAAGCGCCAAGAAACACCACATCGCCCATAAACTACGGATCGAGCCGGGAATGCGCGTGCTCGACATTGGCTGTGGCTGGGGCGGCATGGGGCTGACACTGGCCAAGGATTACGGGGCCGATGTCGTTGGCGTCACGCTCTCCGAAGAACAGCACAAAATGGCAAATGCCCGCGCCCAGAAGGCGGGGCTTGCCGATCGTGCCAAGTTCCTGCTCGAAGATTACCGCCGCATCACCGGGCAGTTCGACCGTATCGTATCGGTCGGCATGTTCGAACATGTCGGCGTGCCGCATTACAACACCTATTTCTCCAAGGTGCACGATCTGCTGTCCCCGGATGGCGTTGCCCTTATTCATCACATCGGCCGCGCCAGCCCACCGAGCTCGACCTCACCGTTCATTGCGAAATATATCTTCCCCGGCGGCTATGTGCCTGCCCTTTCGGAAGTGATGCACGCGGTTGAGCCGCACAACCTTTATGCACTCGATATCGAGGTCTGGCGCCTGCACTACGCCGAAACACTGCGCATCTGGCATGATCGGTTCATGGCCAACGCAGACAAGGCCACCGCACTATATGACGACCGCTTCGTGCGCATGTGGCGGTTCTATCTCGTCGCGTCCGAGCTGACCTTCCGGCTGGATTATCAGGTCGTCTTTCAGCTTCAGCTTTCAGCGCAGCAAGATGCCGTCCCGCTCACACGGGATTATCTCTACCCCGATCCCGAGCACGCGGATTATGCGCAGGCGGCTGAGTAACAAGCCTTGACCGGGCGGGCAGGCGCTCGCCCGCCGCCTTCAAAATCGTTCGGCCACTTCCCCCGCTTCCCCGCTTCCCGGTCACCCCCCATTCCGGGGTTGAACCTGCCCGCGTCAGGTCTATAACGCAGAACAATTTGCGACGCGCCGCCGGGGGATACTGCCAATGCCAAAAAGAACCGATATTTCATCCATCATGATCATCGGCGCAGGCCCCATCATCATCGGTCAGGCTTGCGAATTCGACTATTCCGGCGCGCAAGCCTGCAAGGCGCTGCGCGAAGAAGGCTACCGCGTCATCCTCGTCAACTCGAACCCGGCCACCATCATGACCGATCCGGGCCTTGCCGACGCCACCTATATCGAACCGATCACCCCTGAGGTCGTCGCCAAGATCATCGAGAAAGAACGCCCCGATGCCCTTCTGCCCACCATGGGCGGGCAAACCGGGCTGAACACGTCGCTCGCCCTCGAAGAAATGGGCGTGCTCGAAAAATTCGGGGTAGAGATGATCGGCGCCCGCCGCGAAGCCATCGAAATGGCCGAAGACCGCAAGCTTTTCCGCGAAGCGATGGACCGCATCGGGCTGGAAAATCCACGCGCCACCATCGTCACCGCGCCCAAAAACGAACGCGGCAAATTCGATCTCGATGCCGGCATTGCGATAGCACTGGGCGCATTGGAAGACATCGGCCTGCCCGCCATCATCCGCCCCGCCTTCACCCTTGGCGGCACCGGTGGCGGCGTGGCTTATAACCGTGACGATTACGTTCACTATTGCCGCTCGGGTATGGATGCCTCTCCGGTCGGGCAAATCCTTGTCGATGAATCGCTGCTCGGCTGGAAAGAGTTCGAAATGGAGGTCGTCCGCGACAAGGCCGACAACGCGATCATCGTCTGCGCCATCGAAAACGTCGATCCGATGGGCGTGCATACGGGCGATTCCATTACCGTCGCCCCGGCGCTGACGCTGACCGACAAGGAATATCAGATCATGCGCAACGGCTCCATCGCCGTGCTGCGCGAAATCGGCGTGGAAACCGGCGGCTCGAACGTGCAATGGGCGATCAGCCCCGAAACCGGCCGCATGGTGGTGATTGAAATGAACCCCCGCGTGTCGCGCTCTTCCGCGCTGGCGTCCAAAGCCACCGGTTTTCCCATCGCCAAAATCGCTGCCAAGCTCGCCGTGGGCTATACGCTTGACGAGCTGGACAACGACATCACCAAGGTCACCCCCGCCAGTTTCGAGCCGACGATAGATTACGTCGTCACCAAGATCCCGAAATTCGCGTTCGAGAAATTCCCCGGCTCCGAACCGCACCTCACCACCGCGATGAAATCGGTGGGTGAGACAATGGCCATTGGCCGCACCATCCATGAAAGCTTGCAAAAGGCGCTGGCGTCGATGGAATCGGGCCTGACCGGGTTTGATGAAATCACCATTCCGGGCGTGGAAACACCCGCCCCGGGCTTGCCCCGAGGCCTCGACGGCACGGAGGCCCCCTCGGCCCAGACCCGCGCCGCGGTGATCAAGGCGCTCAGCCAGCAAACCCCCGACCGTATCCGCGTGATTGCCCAAGCCATGCGCCACGGTTTGTCGGATGACGACATCCACGCCACCACGATGTATGACCCGTGGTTCCTCGCCCGTATCCGCGAGATCGTCGAGGCCGAGGAAGAGGTGCGCGAAAACGGCCTGCCACAAGACGAACATGGCCTGCGCGCGCTCAAGATGATGGGCTTCACCGATGCCCGTCTGGCCAACCTCACCGGCTTCAAGGAACAAGACGTCCGCCGCGCCCGCCAAGCCGCCGGTGTCACCGCCGTGTTCAAACGGATCGACACCTGCGCCGCCGAATTCGAAGCGCAGACGCCCTACATGTATTCCACCTATGAAGCCCCCTGCATGGGCGAGGTCGAGTGCGAAGCACGCCCGTCTGAGCGCCGCAAGATCGTCATTCTTGGTGGCGGCCCCAACCGCATCGGGCAGGGGATCGAGTTTGACTACTGCTGCTGCCATGCCTGTTTCGCGCTCTCCGATGTCGGGTTCGAAACCATCATGATCAACTGCAACCCCGAAACGGTCAGCACCGATTATGACACCTCCGACCGGCTCTATTTTGAACCGCTTACATTCGAGCACGTCATGGAAATCCTGCGCGTCGAACAGGACAACGGCACCCTGCACGGCGTCATCGTGCAGTTCGGCGGCCAGACGCCCTTGAAGCTTGCCAACGCGCTCGAAGCCGAAGGCATCCCAATCCTTGGCACCACGCCTGACGCCATCGACCTTGCCGAAGACCGCGAGCGTTTTCAGGCGCTTGTCAATCAACTCGGCCTCAAACAACCGCATAACGGCATCGCCTCCACCGACTCCGAGGCGCTCAAAATTGCCGAAGATATCGGCTTCCCGCTGGTCATCCGCCCGTCCTACGTTCTGGGTGGCCGCGCGATGGAGATCGTGCGCGACATGGACCATCTGGAGCGTTACATCTCCGAGGCCGTCGTGGTCTCCGGCGATAGTCCGGTTCTGCTCGATAGCTACCTCTCCGGCGCGGTCGAACTTGACGTCGATGCGCTCAGCGATGGCAAGACCGTGCATATCGCGGGCATCATGCAGCATATCGAAGAGGCAGGCGTTCATTCCGGTGACAGCGCCTCATCCCTGCCGCCCTATTCCCTGCCGCGCGACATCATCGCCCGGATCGAAGAACAGACCAAAGCCCTTGCCCTCGCGCTCGGCGTGGTCGGGCTGGCCAACGTGCAATTCGCGGTGAAAGACGATGAGATTTTTCTTATCGAGGTCAACCCGCGCGCCTCGCGGACCGTGCCGTTCGTCGCCAAGGCCACCGACAGCGCCATCGCCTCCATCGCCGCGCGCCTGATGGCGGGCGAACCGATGTCGAATTTCCCGCTGCGCCCGCCCTATGCCACCGATGCCGCCCCCGGCACGCTCAAGTCCGGCGACCCGATGATGCTGGCCGATCCGAACATGCCGTGGTTCTCGGTCAAGGAAGCAGTGCTGCCGTTTGCGCGCTTTCCCGGCGTCGATACCATTCTCGGCCCGGAAATGCGCTCCACCGGCGAAGTCATGGGCTGGGACCGCTCCTTCCCGCTGGCCTTTCTCAAGGCACAGATGGGCGCAGGCACCGACCTGCCCCGTGAAGGGCGCGTGTTCTTCTCGATCAAGGATTCCGACAAGACGCCGCAATTGGTGGACACCGCGCAAATGCTGGTCGATCTGGGCTTTAGCATCGTCGCCACCGGCGGCACGGCGGCGTTTCTCGAAGGCCACGGCATCACCTGCGAACTGGTCAAAAAGGTCTATGAAGGCCGCCCCAACATCGTCGATCAACTAAAAGACGGCACCATTGATCTGCTGATGAACACCACCGAAGGCGCCGCCGCCGTGGCCGACAGCCGCGAAATCCGCTCGGTGGCGCTCTATGGCAAGATCCCCTATTTCACCACCGCCGCCGCTGCCCACGCCGCCGCCCAAGCGATGAAAGCCCGCACCGAAGGCGATCTTGGCGTGTTCTCGCTTCAGGGGTGACAGATCGGGCGGCACCGCACATAGCACGCCGCCCACAGCCCCCGCTCAGCGCATCATGCCCACTGCCGCGAACATCGGCAGGTATTGCACCAGATCGGGATAGCGCAGGGTGATCCCGTTCATCACAAGCTCGCGGCTGGTGACGTCGGGGCGCGTGATCGTCCACTCAAACGCATCGCCATCGCCTTTCACGGCAAGATTGCGCAGCACGGTCAGCGCGGATTTCGCCGCACCCAGCGCCATCGCCTCATCGGACCGCGGCCGCATCTGCGCCGCCGTTTCGTCGAAATAGGCCTGAAGGGCGGGCAAGCCGGTCATGCTCATATGCACCTCCCCGTCATAGGGCATCATGCTCATCACCTCGGTCGGGAAGAACCGATAATGGCCATCCTGCTCAATGCGGAAAAGCGCGGTTTCATAAACATTCCGCCCCGCCGTCACGTCAAGCACCGTAGCCGCCCCATAAAGCACCAGCGGCAGCACAATCTCTACCGGTTCGCGCAGGTTCTGAATCTGCACGTCCTTGAACATCCGCTTCAACAGCGCCTCGTTCATGTTGGTGACGCTCGATCTCAGGGTCAGTTCCTTGGGGAACCACGCATTGATATGCGCCGTGATCCCTTTCGGCGCACCGTCACCGGGAATGAACGTCCCACCAGCAAACTCGGTGCCCAAGGTCGCCGTGCCCTGATTCTTGTTCAGCCCCGAAATGCCAAGATCCACACGCCAGCGCTCAAAGCTGGTCTCGAACTCCTTCACACGCACGTAATCGCCGTTGTCAAAGCGCCGCCCGAACACTTCGGTCCAGACGTTCTTGCCCTCGCTCGCAATCTCCAGCTTGCCAAAGCCCAAAAGCCCGTCAAGCAGCGCGCTCGCCGCGACAGGGCGGTGCCGGGGCGGCTCCGCCATGGTCATGAAAGCCGCCATCATATCGGCCACCGGAAGCTCACCACCGCTAACCCGCACCACCGCCTCATCCAGCCGCACCGCGCTGTCGGGCAGGAAATTGCGCTGATCCACATCGCCGAAGCGCAGCGTCACATCCACCCCGCCCCAGCTTCGCGGCTCAACATCCCTAAGTGCCGCCGTGACATGCAATGTGCTGGCCTTGAAATACTCATTGCGTTTGCGGGTGCTTGTGGCCGCGACATCGCGCGCACTCAGGTCCAGCGACACCGTGTCATAGGTATTGCCCAGCAAACTCTGCCCCAGCGCCTGCAACCGCGCCCCGCCATCGCGGACGGAGCCAAGCATCATCACCTCGCGAAGCACCGAATAAAGATCGACCGGCGTCTTCCCGTTCGCCGCCAGCACCGCTTTCACCTCGCCCAAGCTCACGTTCTGCGGCCCCATGCCCGTCACGGCAAGCTGGCCCGCCGTAATCGCGAACCGGCTTTCCGCATTGCCGTCCACTGGCTCTTTCAGCACGTCAAACAACAGACTGCCGATTGAAACACTGGCCCCCGCGCCTTGCTGCCCGTTTTGCTGCGCACCCATGTCGGGCCTGAACATCAGACCACTGGTCAGCCATTTGAGCGCCGAATAAGAGCGCGTTTTGGTCGACCACGTCCCGTCGAAATCCATGCCCGAGACCGTCAGCACCCCGATCCCCGGAAACTCCAGCGTCTTCTCAAAAGTCAGATCGCTCACCCGATACGCATCCGCCCCCGCCGGGTCGACGTGAAACGACACGTCCCCGAACCGGAACAACCCCATCAGCGAGGTATCCTTCAGAACGGCCCGAAAACCGCCAGCCTCCTCGCTGACCACAACCTCGCGGGTCAAAAGCGGGCCGATCACGGTTATCGGCAGCGGTGTGGACAAAGCTGAAAGAACGTCGGTCTTGACCTCATCCACCGTTTGCGCGGCAAGCGGTGCGGATAGGCTGAATGAAATGGCAATGAAAAGCAGCGGGTTTGAAATAAGTCTCAGGACCAAGGCAAAATCTCCTATGAATACAAGAACGCGAAAGCAGAAATTCAATCCTTCCGATCATGATGATTTATAGCAGGGGTTCAAGTGGGCTTTCACGGCATGGCCCGGTGCTGCCATGCATCTGGCCGGGCACCGGCGGCTTCAACCGACCGTGCGCTTGACCGTAAACGCGGTGTCAAACCGCCGCACGCGCGATATACACTCGCCCCCGCGCAAAAATCCCGTTCCGCCGCCATACACATCGCAGCCAGACCGCCAGCCGGGGTGCAGACAGCCGTTTTTGCCCCGAGTCGAAACCTTAACGGCGCCGGAAAATGGCCCGGAATTCCGGCCTTACTTGGCCTTTTCAGCCTCCAGCGCCGCAATCCGCGCGCTCAGCGCCTCGTTCTCCTCGCGCGCCTTCTGCGCCATCGCGCGCACCGCGTCAAACTCTTCGCGGGTCACGAAATCCCGGTCCGCCAACCAGCGGTCCACAAAGGATTTCATCGCGTTTTCCGCCTCGCCCTTCGCGCCTTGGGCCACACCCATCGCGTTGGTCATGAGCTGGCTCATATCGTCGAGAAATTTGTTGCGCGTCTGCATGGGAAATCCCCCTTTATCGTTGCCTCCCTATATGGGAGTGCCGCCGCCAAACCGCAAGCTTGACTTCCCCACCCCGCTACCGCCAAAACTCCGCCCATGAGCGCATTCATGATCCCTTTCCCCGCCATCTCGCCCGAGATATTTTCCATCGACCTCTGGGGCCATCATCTCGCCCTGCGTTGGTATGCGCTGGCCTATATCGTCGGTATCCTGATCGCTTGGGCACTGACTGCGCGCGCGCTGAAAAAGCCCGCACTTTGGCCGGATGATACGCCCCCGATGAGCCGGTCACAGCTCGAAGATTTGGTAACGTGGTGCATCCTCGGCGTGATCCTTGGCGGGCGCATCGGCTATGTGCTGTTTTATAACCCCTCGTATTTTCTCGAAAATCCGCTCAAGATTCCACAGGTCTGGGATGGTGGCATGGCATTTCACGGCGGCTTTCTGGGCGTCATCGTGGCCGGGTTGATCTTCACCTGGCGCCATCATCTGCCCAAGCTGCAATGCGCCGATGCCATCGCACTCGGCGTGCCATGGGGGTTGCTGCTGGGGCGGCTGGCGAACTTCATCAAGCCCGAGCTTTGGGGCCGCCCGACCGATGTGCCATGGGCCGTCGTTTTCCCCGGCGCGGCAGCACAAGACTGCCCCGGCGTGCTGACGCTTTGCGCCCGCCACCCCTCGCAGCTTTACGAGGCCGGCCTCGAAGGGCTGTTGCTCGGTCTCCTCCTGCTCTGGCTGGCCTTCGGGCGGCGCGGCTTTAAAACCCCCGGACTGATCTCCGGCACGTTCTTCGCAGGCTACGGTGCAGCGCGGTTTTTCGTCGAATATTTCCGCGAGGCCGATCATCAGTTCATCACCCCTGAAAACCCGCTGGGCTATGTGATCCATTACCACGGCTACGGCATCTCCATGGGCCAACTTCTGTCACTGCCGATGCTGCTTTTCGGGCTTGGTCTCATCCTCTGGGCGCGCAGGCGGCGCGCGGTATGAACGAATTGGAAACCATTCTGCGCAATCTTGTTCAAACGCGCGGGCCAATTCCTCTTTCCGATTACATGGCCGAATGTCTTTTCCATCCCGCGTATGGCTATTACAGCACCCGTAATCCACTGGGCGCGGCGGGCGATTTCATCACCGCCCCCGAAATCAGCCAGATGTTCGGGGAATTGATCGGCCTCTCGCTGGCGCAAAGCTGGCTCGACCAAGGCGCGCCCGCGCGCTTTGCGCTGACCGAACTTGGCCCCGGTCGCGGCACCCTGATGGCCGACGCCCTGCGCGCCGCGCGGGCCGTGCCGGGGTTTTCCGATGCCGCCGAAGTGCATCTGGTGGAAGCCTCCCCTCCGCTGCGCGCGGCACAGAAAACCACTCTGGCGGCTTACGCCCCACGCTGGCACGACACAGTCAACACGCTGCCGGAAATCCCGCTCTATCTTATCGCCAACGAATTTTTCGATGCCCTGCCGATCCGCCAATACCAACGCGCCAGTGCTGGCTGGAGCGAGCGTTGCATCGGGGCTGATGGCCAAGGCCTGCGCTTCGGTCTGGCCCCACCCGCCCCACTCAACGCGCTCTCGCACCGACTCGACGATACCGCCATTGGGGACATTGTTGAGCATTGTCCCGCCGCCCCCGCCATCATCACCACCATAGGGCAGCGCATCAAAGATCACGGCGGTGCGGCCCTGATCATCGACTATGGCGACTGGCGTAGCCTTGGCGACACCTTGCAAGCCCTGCGCAATCATCAGCCGGTCAACCCGCTTGCAGAGCCGGGAAAGGCCGATCTCACCGCGCATGTCGATTTCGAAGCCCTTGCCCATGCCGCGCCGTGCGGCCACACGAAACTGACGCCCCAAGGCCTCTTTCTCGAACGCCTCGGCATCACCGGGCGCGCGCAGGCCCTTGCAACCGCGCTCGGCGGTGATGCTCTCAAATCTCACGTTGCCGCCCATCGTCGCTTGACCCACCCCGATGAAATGGGGACGCTGTTCAAAGTGCTGGGCTTCTACCCGGCCAATGCCACACCCCCACCGGGACTGGAGCCATGACTCTCAACGCCATCACCTCCGATCTGCTCAAACCCCTGCAACATGGGTTTTTTACCCGCGAAGGCGGGTCATCCTCAGGCATTTTCGAAGGGTTGAACTGCGGCACCGGCTCCTCCGATCAGGCCGAGGCGGTGGCGATGAACCGTGCCCGCGTCGCCCGGCATATGGAGGTTGATGAAGATCACCTCATTACCGTCCATCAGGTCCATTCACCCGATGTCGTCACGCTCAAAGCACCGCCGCAAACCGCCCTGCGCGCCGATGCAATGGTCACCGCCACGCCCGGTCTGGCGCTTGGCATCCTTACCGCCGATTGTGGGCCGGTGCTGTTCGCTGATGCCGAAGCGCGTGTCATCGGCGCGGCCCACGCCGGTTGGAAAGGTGCCCTTGGCGGCGTGCTCGAAGCCACGCTCGACGCGATGGAAGCACTCGGCGCGAAACGCAGCAACATCCATGCCGCAATCGGCCCCTGCATCAGCCAGCGCGCCTATGAGGTCGGACCCGAGTTTCTCGATGATTTCATGATCGAAGACCCCCAAAACAGCCGCTTTTTCACCAATGGCACCGGCGATCGTTATCTTTTCGATCTGCCATCTTTCGCATTGGCTCGCCTGCGCGCCGCCGGGGTGGCCGATGCGCAATGGACCGGTCATTGCACCTATTCTGACCCTGCGCGTTTCTTCAGCTACCGCCGCACCACCCATAAGGGAGAGGCCGATTACGGGCGCCTGATTTCCGTTATCCGTCTCTGAATTGCGTCGTCAAACACCCGGCAAGCCGCCCAATCTAGGCATAAATCGGGCGATCCCCCGCCATTTCACCGCCCAATTCCCCGGAAACAATCACGCCCATCACCGGGGATCGTCCCGAAACCCGCGCCAAACCTCCTGTTTTTACGGCCTCAAGCCAATAAGGCGCGCCCGTCGCAATTGGCGCTGAGCTGTGCCGCGAATTTTCCGAAAATCCTCTCCAGAAGCCCAATCATCGCCCCATAGCGGTGCCAATATGAACCAAGCTTAAACCACGAGATATAGGACCTCAGGATGACCAAACAGCAGACATGGATAAAGTCGCTGATCGCAACCGCCGGTAAAGACGCTCCTGCCCTCCCATGGCAGCGCGGCACCCGCCGCAATGCGTTCATCGCAAAACGTTGCACCTCGACACGCGCAAACAAGTCAGCCTGATCGTCCGGATTTTTTCCGAGTGCCCCACAAATGTATGAGTTACGGGCTACCCGACCGGGTAGCCCGATTTTCTTTTGTGGCCAGATCCCAGCCCACGAATCAAAATATGGCAAACCCGGCATTGTTCACGAAACAATTCCCGCGCGCGTCACGGGATTGATCTTCAAATCCCTACTGATGTTGGCCGATTTTTGACAATCGTGACCGATATCGTTCATTTTTGCCCCGACGAATGATGACACTGTCCTTCTGTCGTTGTCGGTGGGGGCCGACGCGGATGTGACGAAGCTGAAAGGCTCGGACGCATGACATACCCCTCCAAGGTCACGCATGGCGTGACCACTGCTCGCTCTCTCCCGACTGCCGCCGCGAACCGGATCGCACAGCACAGCCCACTGCACAGCCCACAGCCGCGCCCGCGCTCCCTGATGCGCAAATATATGGTGTCATCATTGGGCGCAGATGGCGCGCCGCGCAATTCTGAACATATCGCGCCTGCCAGTCTGCCATTCGAATCCGCCTTCGCCGCCTTTGCGCGCGGCACCATGATTGCCACCCTGCAAGGTCCGCGCTCGATCGAAGATATTGCCCCCGGCACCATGCTGATCACCCGCGATGGCCCGCCACAGCCGGTGGCTTGGGTCGGCTCGATGACGCTGGTGCCCTCCGCCCCGGTCGAAAACCCGTTCCAACTGCGGTTGGCGCGCATCATGGCCGACAGCTTCGGCCTGTCACGCCCAGCGCCCGACCTGCTCTTGGGTCACGGCGCGCGACTGCTGCAAAGCCCGGCCGCATTACGCGAAATAGCCCTGCAAAACGATCTGTTGACACCGGCTCGCGCCTTCATTGACGGATCAGGCGTGATCGAGATCACACCTCCCGCGCCGGTGCTGCTCTATCATCTCTGCCTGCCGCAACATGCTGTGATCCGCGCCGCCGGGCTTGAAGTGGAAACCTATCATCCCGGCACGTCACTTTTGCGCGATATGGCGCAAAATACCCGCACGCTTTTTCTCTCGCTCTTTCCGCATATCACCGCCGCAGACGATTTCGGCTCACTGGCCTACCCCCGCGCCGGTCAATCAACGCTGGAGCGATTGCATCTGGCCTGAGCGGGCCACTCGACAAACTTCCCCTGCCGCCGCAAAGCGGTTAGCGTAAGCTCATGTTTCCGATCCGCGATCACAATCCTTCCGGCAGCACGCCCTATGTCACCTACGCATTGATTGCGCTCAATGTCCTAGTGTTTCTGTCCAATCTGACACTTCTCGACAACCCGCGTGCCATGACCATATTCTATTTCAACTGGGGTATTGTCCCGGCGCGGATCAGCGCCGGGCAAGGGTATGAAACCCTGCTCACCTCGATGTTCCTGCATGGCGGCTTCATGCACATCTTCGGGAACATGCTGTTTTTGTGGATTTTCGGTGACAACATGGAAGATCAGATGGGCCATACCGGCTTTGCGCTCTTCTACCTTGCCTGCGGGCTGGGCGCGGGCATGGCCCATGTCATGATGCAGCCCGGATCGCTGGTGCCCACCGTTGGCGCGTCTGGTGCGATTGCCGGTGTGATGGGTGGCTATCTCCTGCTCTTTCCGCGCGCGAAAATCGACATCCTGTTTATCTTCATCGTCTTCTTCAAGATATTCACCATCCCGGCCTGGACCATGCTGGCGGTCTGGTTCGTGGTGCAATTCTTCGGTGGCCTCACGGCGGATGTGAATGGCGGCGGCGTTGCCTATTGGGCCCATGCCGGGGGCTTCATTCTGGGTGTCCTCTTCACGCTGCCAGTATTCCTCAGGCTCGGCGGGCCGGGTTTCTGGCAAAGCCACGCCTTTCGCCCACCCCATCCCGAAGCGGTCTATGATCCCTCACCAATTCCTGTCATTCGCAGGCGGCGCAAATGAACGTCTTTCGCTTGACCTGCCATTGCGGTGCCGTGGAGCTTGAAGTAGCGCCCTCCGTGCCGTTTTCCGCCGCGCGCCACTGCGATTGTTCGTTCTGCCGCCGCCGCGCCGCCGCTACAGTCACGGTCCCGCTCGACGCACTCAGGATCGTGAAAGGCGAAGACGCGCTTACCCTCTACCAATGGGGCACCAAAACCGCTCAGCACTATTTCTGCAAAACCTGTGGCTGCTACACGCATCACCGCCGCCGGTCGAACCCGACCGAATACGGCGTCAATCTTGGTGCGATCGACGGCGTGAACCCTCGCGATTTCGAACCACTACGCTGGGCCGATGGCGTGAACCACCCGTCCGACCGCAAGAATTGACCGTTCCGTTCATCTTTTTTAGTCCGGCAAGCCATAGCTGCCATCTTCGTCATGCACCTCCCGGCCGGTTAATGCCGGTGTGAAGATACAGACCAGCCGCATTTCCCCCTTCAACGCCCGCAGGATATGCGCCTCATGCCGGTCCAGCGTATAAAGCGTGCCGGGACGCAGCGGAAACACTTCCCCCGTGGCGACATTCTCCACCTCACCTTCGCCCGCGATGCAGTAATTGCTCTCTACATGGTGCTTGTAGTGAAGATATTGCTCGCTGCCTTCTTTCACCACCGTGTCATGCAGGGAATAGCCAAGCCCATCCGCCGCCAGCAGAACGCGCCGACTTTCAAACGCCTCTCCTTTGACATGCGCTTCACTGCCCAGAATATCCTCAAGATGTCTGACAATCATCGCAAAGCCTCCTCTCTCGTGCTTGATGCAGTAGCGTTACAAGCAAACAAACCGCGCCGCCAGATCGCCTGAAAGATAACTGATCCGCCCTCCACTCAACGTCGCGCATAACCGTTTTGTAGCAGCGTCAAGCACGACCAGATCCGCCCGCTTCCCCGGCGCAAGGCAACCACGATCGGCAAGCCGCAACAGCCGCGCAGGCCCGTCTGATACCAACCGCCACGCCGCGCGCAAATCACAAACCCCGGCCTCCGCCAGAAAAAGCGCCGCGCGCCGCAATGACGGGTAGTGATAGTCCGACGCAAGTGCATCGCAGTAGCCCGCCGCAATCAGGTCAAGCGCCGAAACATTACCTTTGTGCGACCCGCCCCGCATCACGTTGGGCGCGCCCAGAATAACACCATCGTCGCCGGTGCGCGCGGCCTCTGCGGCCTCCATGGTCTCCGGGAACTCCACCAACCCGATGCCGCGCGCGCGCCACTCCGCCCGGTCCTGCGCGCTGCTTTCATCATGGCTGCCAAGCAACACACCATTGGCCGCCAGCCGCTTCGCCAGCGCCGCAATAGCCACCGGCACCTCCCCGCGCCGCCCATGCAGCTCATGCAACAGCGCCAGCAACGCCTCCGGGCTGCGCCCGGATTTCAGCGCCGTCCCAGCCAGCCGCGCCGGGCGCTTCCCCGCCGCTAACCGCTCATGCGGAAGGTGATCGTTGAACACGACATAACCCACATCAAATTCATTTACGGTCGCCTCGAACGCCGTGAAATCGTCCAGCATATGCGTCTCCAGCCGAAGCTGAGCGTGCAGATCGGTCACCACGGCACCGCGCATGTCCGCAAGCGCCGCCAGCATCGCGCGCGCAAAATCCGGCCCGCGCAACCCACCTTCCCAGCTCCAGAATTGCGCCAAAACCGCCGTGCTGATCCCGTTCGCCGCCAGTTCCGCTTCACAGGCGATCAACCCGCCCGCCATATCCTTCATCGCTCCCCGGCGTGGGGCGAGATGCCGCTCGAACCCGTCCCCGTGAATATCGACAATCCCCGGCAACACCAGATACCCGCTCAGGTCCACTTCACGCGCACCGTGCGGTTGCGCAATAATCCCACCCGAAATCGCAAGTGGCGCGGTCGAAAGACCATCCGGGCGCAACACCTGCGCGCCGGTGAAGGTCAGATCAAGCCTCACTCGTCCTTCTCCCAAACCAGATCACTCATGGCCAGATCATGATCAAAACGGCCATGGCGCAGAAATTCCAATACCTGCGCAATCACCAGTGGGTTATTCATCAAAAACGTATGCGTCACGGGCAACGTCAAATGGTCGCGCATCCCCGTCACCTTCGTCGAGGCCACCGAAACCTTGCCATCGTCCGGCCCGGTAATAAGCGTGGAAAACACCGGATTGGTCGAACGCGTTCCCGCGATCACCCCCAACTCAAAATCGACCGGCCCGAGATGCTCTGGCAGCGCCTTTGGTCCGGTGCCGAGCTGCATCCCGGCCGGGCCGTTGAACCAGCCAAAAACCGCATAATCACCCAGCTTGTCCACCAGTTCCGAGCCATGGTTCGGCGGCGCCAGCATCACCACCCGCCCAAGCCGTGGCGGGCGATGTTCCTGCAGCCAGACACGCAACAGGATACCGCCCATCGAGTGCGTCACGAAATCAATTCTCTGCGCTCCGCATTGGGCCACCGCCGCGGGCAACGTCTTGACGGCCAGCGACAAAACCGTCTGTTCGGTCGATGGATAACGCGGATGCACAACGTTGAAGCCTTTGCTCTCCAGCACCTCTTGCATCAGCGCAAAGGAATTATCCGTGCGCGCCAGCCCATGCAGAAGAACCACGCACTCGGCGCGCACCGCCACCGGCCACAGAAAAAGGACAAGACAAAACCACCGCATGACGCCCTAAATAGGCGGAACTGGACGCCTGTGAAAGATCATTATGTTTACACGCTCACTCAGCGAACAAGCTCGTAGGGTGGGGTTCTCCCCACCCCTCGTTCAACTCGCAGGCTCCGCGCTTCCTTGTTGTGAAAGCGACTCCTGCCGCCGCTCCACCAGCGCCTCAATCGCATCCGCCAGATGCACATCGGAAATATTGTAGTCCCCCCGCGCCACTCGGAGTTTATGCGCCGCGATCAAAACGTCCGCATGACTGCACCCCATTGGTGGCTCGAACCTGTAGGTTGCCAACTCGATCAAAAGCCCCAGCGGATCCTTGAAATAGATCGAGTCCATAAAGCCTCGGTCCTTCACGCCGGAATGTCCGATTCCGCGCGCCTCCAACCGCTCCACCGCCTGCGAAAACGTGGCCCGGCTGACATTGAACGCCAGATGATGCACGCAGCCCGGCTCTGTCGGCGTTCGCCGCCGGTCCGGCCTGCGGCTTTCGTCGGTGAAAACGGTAATTAGCCGTCCATCACCCGGATCAAAATAAAGATGTCCTTCTCCGGGGTTGTCGAGATTGGGCTGGTCGAACACAAACGGCATCCCGAGCACCCCTTCCCAGAAATCGATCGACGTTTGCCTGTCAGCCCCTGTCAGCGTGACATGATGCACGCCCTGCACCTGTAGTTTACGCATATCACGGCCCTCCTTCCCTGCACAAAGTAGTTGGCTATGACACGCTTGTCTTCCCTCAACGGCGCAGAGCCTCTGCGCATCACAGCGCAGAGAATGCCTTGGGATAAGCCAGAGCGCGCGCCGGCACATCCTCCCCCGGCCCGGCTAACAACATGTGCTCTGTCGGATAGGGGCTTTCCAATCTCGCGGCGCGCGCTGCGCTGAACCCGGCCTTGCCATACAGCCCCGCATCACCAAGCACGACCACGTATTGCCCCGCAAGCCGCGCCCATTCGCTAAGCATGCCCATCATCCGCCTGCCTACGCCGCGCCCCTGCCATGCAGGCAGAACCGCAACCGGCGCAAGACATAGCCAACCCTCGGGCGCGCTGAATGCTGACAGCGCATAATACCCGATGATTTGCCCCTGTGCCGTAACAACGCTTTCGCCCGCCATTGCACCGGACCTTCGCAATTCCCGCACCAGCGCCGCCTCTTGCACACCATCGAACGCCGCGCGCAGCAAGGCTTCAACCTCGGCTTCCTCGCCACGGCGCATTTCGCGCATGAAATCCATCTTGTCTCTCTTTTCAGGGCATACCCCGGCAACATCTCGCGGAACAATATTGAAATATTAACCGGGCGCGAACCGGGGCGTAAAGCCTCGCTGCCCGATCAAATCCCGCACGAATGAAAAGGGCGCTCCAAATGAAGCGCCCTTCTCCAATCTTGATGGTGGCATCCCTTTCGGCAGATTTTTCGTAGAAAAATCGTCGGCCGGGTGACGCCGATTTCCTATTCGGAAATCAGCTTACATCATGCCGCCCATGCCGCCCATGCCGCCCATGTCGGGCATGCCGCCACCGGCGCCTGCGCCGTCCTTGGCGGGTTTGTCGGCAACCATGGCTTCCGTGGTGATCAGCAGACCGGAAATCGAGGCTGCGTCCTGCAAGGCATGACGCACAACTTTGGCCGGATCGATCACACCGAATTTGAACAGATCGCCATATTCGCCGGTTTGCGCGTTGTAACCAAAGGTCGCATCGTCACTCTCACGGATTTTGCCCGCAACCACGGCACCGTCAACACCGGCATTCTCGGCGATCTGACGCAGCGGCGCTTCCAGCGCCTTGCGAACGATCGAGATACCGTTGGTCTGGTCGGCATTCGCGCCTTCCATCCCGATCAGCGCCTTACCAGCCTGAACCAGGGCAACACCGCCACCAACGACAACACCTTCCTGCACAGCCGCACGGGTCGCGTTCAGAGCATCATCAACACGGTCTTTGCGCTCTTTCACTTCCACTTCGGTCATGCCGCCAACCTTGATCACGGCAACACCGCCAGCCAGCTTGGCCACGCGCTCTTGCAGCTTCTCACGGTCATAGTCAGAGGTGGTCTCTTCGATCTGGGTGCGGATCTGGGCAACACGTGCTTCAATCTCGGCCTTCTCGCCAGCACCGTCAACGATAGTCGTCTCGTCTTTGGTGATCTGGATTTTCTTGGCCGTGCCCAGCATGTCCATGGTCACGTTTTCAAGCTTCATGCCCAGGTCTTCGCTGATCACCTGACCACCGGTCAGAATGGCGATATCCTGAAGCATGGCCTTGCGGCGGTCACCGAAACCCGGTGCCTTCACAGCGGCAATCTTGAGGCCGCCACGCAGCTTGTTGACCACGAGAGTGGCAAGCGCTTCGCCTTCCACGTCTTCCGCAATGATAAGCAGCGGTTTCTGGCTTTGAATCACCGATTCCAGCAGCGGAACCATGGCTTGCAACGACGAGAGTTTTTTCTCATGCAGCAGCACCATGCAGTCTTCCAGCTCGGCAATCATCTTGTCCGGGTTGGTCACGAAATACGGGCTCAGATAACCACGATCGAACTGCATGCCTTCGACAACAGTCGTCTCGGTCTCCAGACCCTTGTTTTCTTCGACGGTGATCACACCCTCGTTGCCGACTTTCTGCATCGCGTCTGCGATCTGCTGACCAATCTCGGCTTCGCCGTTGGCCGAAATGGTGCCCACTTGCGCAACTTCGGCGCTGTCGGTCACTTCGCGGGCAGCGGCCTGAATGCCTTCGACAACCTTCGCCGTCGCCAGATCAATTCCGCGCTTGAGGTCCATCGGGTTCATCCCGGCAGCCACGGCCTTCAGGCCTTCTTTCACGATGGCCTGCGCCAGAACGGTCGCGGTGGTGGTGCCGTCGCCGGCCTCATCATTGGTGCGGCTGGCAACTTCTTTCACCATTTGCGCGCCCATGTTCTCGAACTTGTCTTCCAGTTCGATCTCCTTGGCCACCGTAACACCGTCTTTGGTGATGCGCGGTGCGCCAAAGCTCTTGTCGATCACCACGTTGCGGCCTTTCGGGCCCAGCGTGACCTTCACGGCATCGGCAAGAATGTTCACGCCCCTAAGCAGGCGATTGCGGGCGTCGGTATCAAACTTGACGTCTTTTGCAGACATAAGCTTAGCTCCTTAATGTTGGTATGTTTTAGGGGATTGCGGCGTTCAGCCGATGATGCCCATGATATCGGATTCTTTCATGATCAGCAGCTCTTCGCTGTCGATCGAAACCTCGGTGCCTGACCATTTGCCAAACAGCACACGGTCGCCGGCTTTCACGTCCATTGCAACGCGCTTGCCAGCTTCGTCGCGCACACCTGCGCCAACGGAAACGACTTCGCCTTCCGCCGGTTTTTCCTTGGCGCTGTCGGGAATGATCAGCCCGCCCGCGGTTTTTTCGTCGCCCTCGACGCGGCGAACCACCACGCGGTCATGAAGCGGAGTAAATGCCATCTTTTGGCTCCTCTTAATTGAGATCCTGTTTTTCCCAAAGCCGCCCCACCGAAAGTGTGGGACAAGACTATTAGCACTCAATACGTCTGAGTGCTAACGATGCATAGCTAGGGAGTGGCGCGGGCCGAGTCAACCACCCGATCCGCGAAAATTTTCGCGCCTCCCCACATGCTTAGGGACTCGCCATCAGCACATGAAAAACCGCCGCCTGTCCATTTGGTCCATCATCCAGTCAGCACCTATCAAGTGCCAAACGCAGAACCGTATCCACATCCCGGCTCATCTCCAACGCCCCGTTCAGCACTGCGTCAAACGGAACCCAACGCGCATCGCGGGCATCGTCTCGCGCCTCTGGCTCTCCCGCCTCATATGCGCATTGCACCGCCACAAGCAGATAGTGAAACCGAACACCTCCCGCCTCATCCGGGATGATTACGTCAAGGTTGGTCAGAAATCGCTCTGCCTTTGTCCGAAGCGTGGTTTCTTCCCATAATTCCCTCTCGGCAGCCTGAAACACGGGCTCGCCCCATTCGACATGCCCACCCGGAAAGCCCCAAAGGCCGGAATCCGGCTGTTTCCTGCGCTGCACAAGCAACAACTGTCCTTCGTGCAGAACCACCGCCACAGCGGCAAGCCTTGGGAAATCAGACATGTCTTGCGTCATCCCTTCCTCCCTCATCACGCGGCAATGCCCGCGCGCGCTGTCAGGAGTGTCAAAGCCGCCCGCGCCGCCTCCCGGCCCTTTTCAACAAAATGCGCCGCGAAAACCGCATCGTGATGCGCCGTCTGCTGATACTGATGCGGCGTGAGCGAGACCGACAAAACCGGAATGCCCGTATCCAACCCGACGCGCATCAACCCGTCCACCACGGCCTGCGCCACAAACTCGTGGCGGTAAATCCCGCCATCAACAACCAACGCCGCACACGCAATAGCGCCATACCTGCCCGAGCGCGCCAGGTCCTGCGCCATCAACGGCATCTCGAACGCGCCGGGCATGTCGAACACATCCACTTGCGCTTTTGGTATAACCTCGCAAAATCCCACCAGCGCTTGATCGACGATATGCGCGTGCCAATTGGCCTTGATGAATGCAAACCGGGTGTGTGCCATTTTGTGATCTCCTTTATTCAAGCGACACGTCACCCAAGGCGATCACATGTGCCAGCGCGCCCAGAAAGGCACATGACAACACATTCTCTTCCATCCGGACTATGACCGTCGGCTCAGGAATTACACCTGATCTGCTTGTCCCTTTGGCGGCACTGCCGCCCAAGGCGCTCGCGGGCTTACGGCACATCGCCGCTTACCGCCGGTGGGGAATTTCGCCCCGCCCTGAGAATGGCCGCACTATAGACCTAGAGATCCGCTCGGCAAAAGCCCGAAAACGCACCGCGCAACAGGCCGCTCCCGAACGCCCGCACGAAATAGGGGATTCAGTCTTCGCCACAAACGCGTTAAAGCGTTTTGACTTATTATTGAATCACGGAAATATGCCGAAACGCTCACGACGATTGAATGTTGCGCACGTTTCGAATTCAAGTTGTGTTTCAACTAAACTCGAAACGCTTTAGCGTGCCATGAACCATTCAACAAGTGGGCCATCCCAGTGCGATTTCTCCTGATTTCTCTTCTGCTTCTCGGCACGCCTTTGCGGGCGCTTGATTGTGGCGGCACGGACCTGCTTGGCAACATGCCGCAGAAAGACCGCCTCCAACTGGAAGCCGCCGCCGGAATCACCCCGTTCCCCGAAGGGCTGCTCTGGCGCGCCACCAAGGGCGATACCACGCTGACCATTTTTGGTACCTACCACATGGCCCACACCCAGACCGTAGCTCAAACGACGGCCCTCCTGCCATTGGCCAGCGCCGCTGATTTCAGCTTCTTCGAAATTAATAGCGCCGACAAAACCGGCCTTGAGCAAACCATTGCGCGCGATCCGTCGGTGATGTTCACGACAACCGGCCCAACCTTGCCCGAATCCCTCCCCGAGACCGACTGGCAACGCCTGCGCATCGCCATGGCCGCACGCGGTTTTCCCGCTTTTTCACCGCCAAGGCGAAGCCGATCTTCCTCTCTATGATGCTCGGGATGAGCCCGTGCCGACTCCGCGATCAAGCCAGCGGCGCAAAAGGCGTGGATGAATCGCTGGCCATGGCACTCGATCACGCCGGGTTTGACACCCGTTCAATCGAAAATCCGCTTACCACACTCAAACTGCTCGACGGGTTCAGCCGCGACGAACAACTTGCAATGCTCCGCCTGTCGCTCGATCTGCCGCTCGACCCAGATGATCTTCAGGCCACGATGATTGCACTCTATACCAAAGGCCGCATCGCCGCGCTTTGGGAATATGGCCGCTGGGTTTCGCTCCGCTATGGCGGGCCGACGGCAAAGACGGATTTTGCCCGACTGGAGAAAGCCCTGCTAAGCGACCGGAACAGCAATTGGGTCAAAACCATCGAACAGGAGGCGACAGGCAAAACCGTGTTCATCGCCGTCGGTGCCGGGCATCTTCCGGGCAAGGCCGGGTTGCTCAACTTGCTGGCCAAACGCGGCTATGCGATCACCCGGCTGCCATTCACACCCTGACCAGAATTTGCACCAAGGAAGCTCCCATGCAGATCAAAGCCAACGGCATTACCCTTGAAGTCGAAGACCACGGTGATCCCGCAAACCCGGCGCTCATTCTGGTTCGTGGCCTCGGATCACAGCTCATTCACTGGCCTGCCAACTTCGTTGAGGGCTTTGTTGCCGCCGGTTTCCGTTGTGTCACCTTCGACAATCGCGATGTCGGCCGCTCACAGCGTTGCCCGGCCCCCGGTGTGCCTGCGCAAGCCGATGATATCGCCGCCCGCTCCGTTGCTGGCGAAGACATCGCTCCCGCCTACACGCTCGATGATATGGCGGCAGACGTGATCGGCCTGATGGATGCTCTGGACATTCCGCGCGCCCATGTGTTCGGCATTTCCATGGGCGGTGCCATCGTGCAGATCCTCGCAATCAACCATCCCGACCGCCTGCTCACCGATACCATCGTGATGACCGCCTGCCGTCCGCTGCTCGAACGCAGCCACCGCGCCGAACTGCTGCCCCGCCTTCTGGTCCAGCCCGAAACCGAAGCGCAGGCACAGGATAACTGGGTCGAGGGCCACGCCTCCTTCGGCTCTCCGGGGTTTCCCATGCCGGAAGTGGACATCCGTGCCGAAGCCCGCCTCGCATGGGCGCGCGGCGGCGACCCGGACACCGCGGCCGACGGCATCAACCGGCAAGTGCTGGCCACCATGGCCGCCGGAGACCGCCGCGCGCAGCTTGCAGATGTGATCACGCCGTGCCTTGTCATCCACGGGGTCGATGACGCGCTGATCCCGGTCGAATTCGGTGCCGAAATTGCCGCGCATATCCCCGGTTCGACCTATCATCCGCTCAACGGTATGGGCCATATCATCACGCCGCTTCTGGCCCCGCAGATCGTCGCCCTTGTCACCGATTTCATCCGCTGCCAACCGGCATAAGGCCCCGGCCTTATTAGCCTAGAAAGTGCAGCCAGAACCAGACCGTCAGCGCAGATAGCGCCGTGCCAACCAGCACGGCAGAGGCCGCCACCCGCTGTGCGCGCCCATAGATCGAGGCAAACACGTAGATATTGATCCCCGGCGCCATCGACGCGGTCAGCACGGCAGAGCGGTATTCCCCTGTACTAAGCCCGGTCATGCGGCCCATGAGGGCCACAATTGTCGGGTGCAGCATCAGCGAGGCAAAGCACACAAACGCGATTACCTTCATGTCGCCCTGCGGGCGATACCGCACCATCACCCCGCCCATCCCGAAAAGCGCCACAGGCAGCGCGGCGCGCGTCAGCAGGCCCGCCGCCTCCATCACCGCCCCCGGCACCGGGATGGAGAGCAAGTTGACAAGAAACCCAAGCCCGATCCCGATCACCAGCGCATTGCGAAACATCGCCCGCAACACAATTGCGGGCAACCTGCTCAACGATTCCCCGCGCGCGCGCACGAATTCCATCACAGTGATCCCCAGCGCATAGCAAAACGCGGAATGGATCGAAACGATGGCGTAATTCGGCCCCAACGCATCATGCCCATAAGCGCGCTCCGTTACCGGCAGGCCAAGCATCAGGGTATTGGCAAACAGACAGGCAAAACCGATACAGACCGCATCCTCCAGTTCCAGCCGGAACACCAGACGCGCACCAAGCATTCCAAAAACAAAACTTGCAATCGAGCCAGTATAGAAGCTGACCAACAGCGGTGCGTTGAACGTCGCACCAATGTCGAGCGTGGCAATCGCCTTGAACAGAAGGGCCGGAAACAGAAAATTCTGCGTAAAAAGCATCAGCCCGTCGATGTTTGCATCGCTCAGGAACCCGCGCCACACCGCGACATAGCCAAACCCGATCACCAGAAATACCGGCAGGATGACGCTGATCAACACCTGCACTGGCCTACCTCCACTGGCGCGCCGACACGCTCATGCAGGCAGGCTCAGAACCATCCCGTCAAAAGCCGGGGTGATATGATCGGGGGTTTCCGCCTCAAGCGTCGCATAGTCGAGATCAATATGCATGTTGGTCAAGACTGCCCGCTTCGGTGCCGCCCGCGCAATCCACTCAAGCGATTGTTCTAGATGCGAATGCGTCGGGTGCGGTTTGCGACGCAGCGCGTCAAGCACCCAGCACTCAAGCCCGCTCACCGCCGCCCAAGCCTCATCGCTCATCTGCGCCACATCCGGCAGATAGGCCAGCCCGCCAATGCGAAACCCCAGCGCGTCGATTGCGCCATGGTTGACCTTGAACGGTGCCAGCGTGATCGCCCCGCCCGCGCCTTCAATCGTCACATCGCCCTGTATCGTGTGCATGTTCAGGATCGGCGGATAGGGGCTATCGTCTGGTTGAATGAAAGCATAGCCGAACCGCGAGAAAAGATCATTCTGCGTGTCGCCATCTGCCCAGACATCAAGCCGCTGGCGCATGTTGAAAACGATCATCCGCAAATCATCAAGCCCGTGAACATGATCGGCATGGGCATGAGTCCAGACCACACCATCAAGCGCGCCAATCCCGGCATCAAGCAGTTGCTGGCGCAGGTCGGGCGAGGTGTCGATCAACACGCGCGTGGTTGCATCGCCCTCAACACGTTCCACCAGCATGGAACAACGCCGCCGCGTGTTCTTCGGATTTTCCGGGTCGCAATCGCCCCAATGCCCGCCCAGCCGCGGCACCCCGCCGGACGAGCCACACCCCAGAATGGTGAACCGCAACTCCGCCATCACTGCGCCGCCTCAAACGTTGCCACCTTGGCGAACAGGCGTTCGAAATTTGCTTCTGTCTGGGCCGCGAATTCGGCGTATTCCATGCCAAAAACCTCCGCACCCACCTTTGCGGTATGCACGGTGTAAGCCGGTTCATTGCGCTTGCCGCGGTTGGGTGGCGGCGCGAGATAGGGCGCGTCTGTCTCAACCAGAATCCGCTCCACCGGCGCGCTTGCAAAAATAGCGCGCAGTTCATGGCTTTTCGGGAAGGCCGCAATACCCGACATCGACAGATAAAACCCAAGATCAAGCGCCACCCTCGCCAATTCGGCCCCCGATGAGAAACAGTGCATCACGCAAGGATACGGCCCCTGCGCGTATTCCTCGCTCAGAATGCGCGCCATATCCTCGTCCGCCGCGCGCGAATGGATAATGAGCGGCAACCCGGTCTGCCGCGCAGCCGCAATATGAATGCGCAAGCTGTCCTGCTGCGTCTGTGCGCTCTCGGCAGTATAGTGATAATCCAGCCCCGTTTCGCCAATGCCCACGAATTTCGGATGCGCCGCCAACGCGACCAACTCATCCACCGTTGCCAACGGCTCCTCTGCCGCGCTCATCGGATGGGTGGCGGCGGCGAAAAACACCGGCTCGTGCGCCTCCGCGATGCTGCGCACCTGCGCCACGTTCCGCAGTCTGGTGCAGATCGTCACCATCCGGCCCACGCCCGCCTGTGTCGCACGCGCGATCACCTCATCCAGTTCACCCGCGAAATCCGGGAAATCGAGATGGCAATGGCTATCGGTGATTTTGGGGGTCTCGGTCATCATTCAATCGCGGCCTCAGCCCGCAGCGGTATCTCTTATCTTAAGGATCGTATCAAGGATGAGCGCCGCAGGGTCAAGGTTGACCGACTGCCCATGCCGCATCCGCTCGCCCAGAGCGTCTGCGGCAGTGGCCCATTTGCGGGCATGATGCGCATCAGGGCTAAGCCGCGTCAGCAAGGCCGCCTCCCCCGGCGCGCCCTCTGCCTCCGACGCGCCCAGCGCCCCCGCCCGTGCCAGCCTTGCAAGAAACATCTCGATCAGGCCGATCATCAGATCGAACGTCGCCCCCGCTCCGCGCGCCGCGGCCTCCCCGGCCAGCGTCAGCGCCCTTGGCCGCTCCAACCGTGGCAATGTCCCCATCAGGGAAACCAGATCGGCGTAAATTTTCAACCCACCCAAATTGATAAGCCGCACCGCTTCGCCCACCGAACCGCCGGAAAGCACCGCCAACGCTGCCTCGCTACCCGGTTCGGGGTACACGTTGGCCTGCGCCAGCGCCGCCGTCATCGCCTCCGGCCCCAGCGGCGCAAGACGCAGCTCGCGGCACCGCGATCGGATTGTCGGCAACAATTTCGACGGCTGGTGCGACACCAACAACAAGGTGGTCTTCGCAGGCGGCTCCTCCAGCATTTTCAAAAGCGCATTTGCCGCATGAGTGTTCATCTCATCGGCGATATCAACAATCACCACGCGCCGCCCACCTTCTATTGCCGAAAGAGAGAGAAATGGTGTCAGCTCGCGGACTTCATCTACACGAATGTCTTTCGAGAATTTTCCTTCAAGAAATGCCCGCGCCCGCTCTTGCTCGTTCTTGCCGACACCTCCTCTTCGGATCAATTTCAATCCCGGCTCTGATCCGGCCATGATTCGCCGCGCCACCGGGTGCTCCGGCGCAATCTCCAAACTCTCCGGCAGTGGCGGCGTGTCCCCGAACAACCCGTCGCCATCCCTTTCCGGTGTTGCCAGCAGGAACCGCGCAATCCGCCAAGCCAGCGTCGCTTTGCCAACCCCGCGCGGCCCGGCCAGCAACCACGCATGATGCAGCCGTCCGCCATTATACGCCTCCAGAAATGCAGCCTCCGCAGCGTCCTGCCCGAAAAGCCGCGCCGTCTCTCGCGGATGCGGCGCGCCCTCGATGCGGTCTGGCTCCGGCGGCGCTTCCTCACTCATCCCAGATGCTCCAAAACCACCGCTGCTACATCGCGCGCCACAGCCTTTACTGGCCTGCCCGCATCAATCACCCGGATGCGCTGCGGAAACTCTGCCGCCAGGTCAAGAAATCCGCGCCGCATCGTCGCCTGCAATCCGGCGCCAAAATCCTCAAACCGCTCTTCCGCCGTGCCCCGCGCCTTGGCGCGCGCATGGCCGGTCTCGGGGTCCATATCAAACAGCAGCGTCAGATCCGCTTCCACCCCGATCATCAGATCATGCAACCTGTCCACCTTGGCACGCAAATTGCCACGGCTCATCCCCTGATAAATCCGCGTGCTGTCAACGAACCGGTCACAGATCACAACCTTGCCCGCGCCCAGCGCAGGCCGGATCGTGCGTTCAAGATGATCACTGCGCGCAGCAGTAAACAGCAACAGCTCCGTCTCCTCCGACCACCGATCAGGATTGCCTTCCAGCACCAGCGCACGGATTTCCTCCGCCCCCGGCGACCCGCCCGGCTCGCGGGTCAAGATAACCTCATGGCCCGCCGCCTCAAGCACGTCGCGCAACAACGCCGCCTGCGTTGACTTGCCCGATCCGTCAATTCCTTCCAGCGTGATGAAGCACCCTGCCCCTGCCCGGCTCAAGAGGAGCCCCCGCCAACCAGCGCAGCATCCGGCGCGCTCTGCGGTCCGTCATTGAGCCGCTCCAGCAGAAGTGTCGCAACAGTCTGCATCCGCACGAAAAACCCACCCTTGCTCACTGCTTTCTCGGCGACCAGCGGAATATGCGTTTCCTCCAACCCTTCGGGCTTCAACACGAGTTCAGCCAGCGGCGCACCCTTCCTGATCGGCGCTTTCACCGGACTGTCATAAATGATCTCGCCCTTCACCTTGCCGGTGATCGACACCGGCACCAGCGTGTTGACATCCTCAGCCGCCACCAATCCCACCGTCGGCGCATCGCCCATCCAGACTTTCGCCTGCGCCAGAACCTTGCCTTTCTCGGCAACCTTCTTCTGTGCAAACTGGCGAAACGCCCAGTTCAACAGGGCCTCTCCCTCCTGGGCGCGCGATTGCGCCGTAGGCAGGCCGGAAATCACCACGATAACCCGCCGCCCCTTCTGCACCGCAGACCCGACAAGACCATAGCCCGCTTCCTCCGTATGGCCGGTTTTCAACCCGTCCGCACCAATTCCAAGACCCAATAGCGGGTTCCGGTTATATCGGTTTTGCGACTCGTTCTTGTCGAACAGAAATTCCTTCTCCGAAAAGTACGGATAGTATTCGGGAAAATCGGTGATGATCCGATTGGCCAGAAGCCCCAGATCACGCATACTCATGCGCTGTTCGGGATCAGGCCAGCCGTTTGAATTGGCAAAATGCGAATTGGTCATGCCCAACTGATGCGCCCGCTCCGTCAGGTATCTGGCAAAACCTGCCTCCGTGCCATCGGGGCTCAGCGCCTCGGCGATCACCGCACAGGCATCATTGCCCGAAAGCACGATGATCCCCTGCAACAACTGCGATACCTTCACCCGCTCACCCGCCCGCAGAAACAGCGTCGAGCCTGTATAGCTCATCGCGTGTTTTGAGACCGGCAAGCTTTCGTCCATCGAAAGACGCCCAGAGCGCAGCGCCTCGAAGGTCACGTAAAGCGTCATCAACTTGCTCATTGACGCGGGCGGCAACGGCGTATCGGCGTTCTTGGCCAGAAGCACCGTCCCGGTCGTCTGATCGAAAACATATGCCGCGCGGGCCTTGGTTTCATAAGCCGTGGCAGGCAACGCAAGACTCAACGCCATGATGGCACCGAGCAGCGTTCGGGCTAGCAGTTCATACATGACGACTCGCATTCAGTTCTTGACGAAATATGCGTCAGTAAAACCCGATGCCTTGATCTTTTTCAACAGGGTGGCCCGTTCCGCGCTGTTATTCGCCGGCCCGACAAGCACCCGCCAATAGGGTTTGTCCTTGATCGTTGCTTTTTTCACCAACGGCACCATGCCTGCCTGTTTCATCGCCGTTCCGGTGTTGTTTGCATTCTTCTCGACGCTGAAAATCCCGATCTGAATGAACGGTTTGTCAAGCGATGAGGCCTTCAGCTTCGCAACCGGCTTGGGGCTAGCGGCAGGCTTGGACGCTGGCGCCGCCGCAGGTTTCGCTTCACTGCCCGTGCCCGCCTTGTCAATCGCCGCCGCGGCACCCGCAATCGGATCAAGCGCCTCGGCCTGCACGTCGCTCGGTGCCTCAAGCGTTGTCGTCGCGCCATCAGCCGCGACATCGCCCCCTTCAACCGGCACCTCTTCGCGCCGCAGAACCGTGACGTTAAGTTCGGTCGGCTGCCCGGCCAACATCCCAAGCGCCTCTGCCGCGTCGGACGAAACCTGAAGCTTCGGTCCCGGATTTGCCCGTTCCCGCCGGAACAATGCGCCGACCACGAACTTGTCATTGGATGTATTTCGGATAATCGCGCGCTCGGGTTCCTTGACATCCGGATGTGCCACCCAGACCCCGCCCAGCGATGGCCGACCGTCCCAAAGCCCGGCCTCAGTCACCTGAAACACCTCGGGCGCTTCCACGTCGCGTTCAACCGTCTTGCCGCTGCGCGCGCCCACCTTGGCGGTTGTCGCCTCACCTTCGGTCTTTTTCTGAAATAACGGGAATTTCCCGCCATCCTGACACGCACTCAACGACGCCACCAGCCCCAGCGCGAGTATCCCGCGCCCTGCCCTGCTCACGAATTTTCTGCCGAACACCCCGAAACCCATGCTCTACCTCTGCCCAACTGCCCCGGTTTTCCGGGTGCATTTCTTGCCTGCCTTCAACACGGTTGCCGCATGAAAAACACGGCCCACACGCGCGCACTCTAGCCCCAGAACGCTTTCAAGAAAAGCCTGCGCAACACTTTCGGCGGAAAAACCCTCAAAGCCCGCCCAACTCGCCTCCAATCGGCACGCTTATGGTCGCACGATCAACGGTTCGACAATGGCGCGGATATCGGCAGGTGCAGGTTGTGGGCGAAACCCCTCCGGCACGATGAAAACACAAACGAATTCCCCTTCAAAACACAGCTTCCCGCCCTGCCAGCCTTCCACTCTGAAGCCAATCGAACTGGTGCCCAACCTCGTCGGGGCCACCTTGCAGATCAACCGATGCCGTGGCGTGACCGGCGAGCGAAAATCAAGGCTCATATGCACGAACGGCGTGCCAACCTTGCGGTCAAGCTCCATCTGATACCAGCCATCACCACCCAGATGCGCCTCCCACCATGCGTCTATTGCATCCAGCGCCCACCACGGGATGCGTGCGGTATAGGCAATTCTCGCCGGGTCGCAATCGCCCCAGGCAACGCGGATTTCGTGTTCAAACGCGGGCTTGCCGGATTTCGTCTGCATCGTGTCACCTCATCTCTCTGGCAATTGGTATTGTCGCCACCTTGTCGATGGTCAAGGCCCGCCGCCGCCAATCGCGTCCAGCCGCGCAAGCGCCTCTCCCTTTTGCACCCCCATCAGTGCCTCCCCCTCGTGCCCGGCCCAAGCCTCATCAAACAGCGCCAACGCCAGCGCCTTCAACCGCACCACCGCGCGCGACTTTGCCATGCGCGCTTTCAACCCGGCATTGGCAAGCTGGATCATCCCCTGAACCATCCGCCGCTCGGGGAATTGAGCGGCAGCGCCATCCAGACCGCCTCCCAAAGCTCATGCGCCTCCCAGAAATAACCCGCATCGCACCAATCCAACCCGCCCCGCCACGCGGGCGTTCGCGCCAACTCCGCAGGGTCTCCGCGCGCAGTATCGCACAACGCATCGAACATCCCTTCGGCATGGCGCGGCGTCGCACCCGGCACATAGGCATAGGGCGGCAGTTCGGCCATCCATCGCTTCCTTTTCAAACGCAATGGCCCGGCACCTCTTGCCCACCGGGCCATTTTCTACCGCGTCGCGGTTCAGCTCTTATGCTGTTCCTCGTATTCGGCCATCAGCTTTTGCGCCTCGTCAATCAGCGCCTGACCGTCAATGCCGCGCTTATTCATATCTGCCACCCAACTGTCATAGATCGGCTGAACAAGCGTGCGCCACTGTTTCGCATCCTCTTCGTTTATGGTGATGATGTTGTTGCCAAGATCAACCGCGATCTGCCGCGCCGGGCCATCCGCATCCGCCTGCGTGCCACCGGCGAAAACCGAAAGTTCCAGGCCTGAATTGTCGTCGATCACCTGTCTCAAGTCATCCGGCAGGCTCTCGTATTTCGCCTTGTTCATCGCCAGAACAAACGTCAGCGTGTAAAGGCCCGGCCCTTCGAATTCGGTGTGGTTATGCACCAGTTCCGGCACCTTTAGCGAAGTTGTCACCTCCCACGGAATCGTCGTCCCGTCGATCACCCCCTTGGAAAGCCCCTCCGAGACCGCCGGCACCGGCATCCCCACTGGCGTGGCTCCGACCATTTCCAGAAGTGTGTTCACCGTGCGTGACCCACCGCGGATTTTCATCCCGTTCAGGTCGCTTGGTTTGTGAACCGGATCCTTGGTATGGATCAGCCCTGGCCCATGCACCCATGTTGCAAGGATGTGCAGATCCTTGAACTCTGTGTCCTTCATATGCTCTTCGAACATCTTCCAATATGCATAGGACGCGGCCCGCGCATTGCTAACAAAGAACGGCTGCTCGAATACTTCCGTCGATGGGAACCGCCCCGGCGTATAGCCCACCACGGTCCAGACGATATCCGCAACACCGTCCAAAGCCTGATCCATCAACTCTGGCGGCTTGCCTCCAAGTTGCATCGAAGGATAGCGGTCAATCTTGATCCGCCCGCCACTGTCGGCCTCCACCTTGTCCGCCCAGACATCAAGCACCTGACGCGGAACATTGGCTTGCGGCGGCAGAAAGTGGTGCAGCTTAAGCGTCACTTCCTGCGCCAGCGCGGCCCCACCCGTCAAACCCAGCGCCACCATCGCGCCACTCATTACCGCCATAAATCCTCTGCGATTTGTCATACGATCCTCCCTGATCACGACGTCAATCTGCACTATAATGCCCATCTAACATTATTTTGCAACAGATTCCGGCAACCATGACACACATTCAACGTCTTCCAGAATCGCTCATCCTTGACTACTCAGGCCGCAACCGGAGGAGTGGCAGAGTGGTCGAATGCACCGGTCTTGAAAACCGGCGTGGGTTAACGCCCACCGTGGGTTCGAATCCCACCTCCTCCGCCATCGCTAATGGTCAAGTTGTTGTTTTTAATATATTTCACTGTTAATATAAAAAATATACCACCATTCTTGCCACCAAAGTCTACACCATTACTTGCAGCTGACTGCGATCACCTGCTGCGGTTTTCCATATCACTTGCTCTGCGGTAGTAATTGACGCATGTCCTTCGCGATGTTGCAAGAAAGTCGCTCTCTTCGAAAAGATAAGCGGTCGCTGAAGTTTTTCCGGCCTCTTGGCGCAGTTCCTCAGACGGATCGCTATAGGGTGAATGTTGGCCGAGCCTGATGAAGCTTGGGTCAGCATTCATACGAAACTAATCTTGGAGAATGCCGATGAACCATCTCGCCGAAAATCTTTATCTTTCCGCCGATCAGGTCGCACAGCGTTTCGGAGTGTCGAAGGACACGATCTGGCGCTGGAAACGCGAGGGTGAATTCCCGCTTGCTGTCAAACTGGGAGGGACGACTACTCGCTGGCGCCTTGCCGACATCGAGGAATGGGAAGGCAAGTGCGTTTGCGGCCTTGTCACCCGTCTGGATTTCGAGCCGGATGCCTTGATGGCCGGCTGACGGTCACTTCCACAAACCTGATCCCACGCCGGAGCGGCTCTGGTCGCTCCGAGCAAACCCCTCTTATTCCAGTGCTTTCTTCATGATTGACAGGGAACGAAATCTTCATTTCCGTCTCTGAAGGGAGAACCGCGTTTCCTTTTCAGCAAATTGCGTGTCGTCGACCAACCAAGAATCGCCCGCCGTTGGCGAACTTGCTCCTGGCGGCTTGTCGAGCGCTTGTTTGCGAGCGAGACACTCTCCCGCCACACGCCCCCATACTCACTCTCGCTATAAAGAAATCATGCAACACGCGCTGCGTCATATCTGAGGAGAAAGCGATGACCAAGAAACCGCACGCAGACACACGGTTGGCGAAGTATGTCGAACGCCGGGTGCTCGAGCTCAAAGCAAAGAAGAGTCAGGCCGAGATCGCTGCACAGGCCGGATACTCGAATCCGAACATGATCACGATGATCAAGCAAGGTGCCTCCAAGCTGGCCCTCGATCGCGTGCCGGCATTAGCGCGCGCTCTTGAGTGTGATCCTGCATACATGATGCAGCTCGCATTGGAGCAGGCGATTGGTCCGACCGCAGCCAAAGCGGTTGTCGAGATTTTCGGCGATCCTGTCACCGTGAATGAACGTGGCTGGCTCAAGGAGATCCGGCAGGCATCCGATCACACTGATCCTCGTCTGACCAGCCGCTCGCAGGCGGCGCTCAGGGCCATGTTTGGGAGGTGACATCGCCAACGGAGATGAATAAACATTCGCTGAGCACGCTTGGCTGCGCGTCTTGCGCAAGCCCTGCTTCTAGCCGTAGTGCGAACAGCACGGCTGCGAAAGCCGCTACAAGGTTTTCGTTCTGCCCATCCATACAGTTAGCCATCCCGCACAGCTTGACATGTCACGACAAACAGTTGTTCTAGTTGGAAAAATTGGACGTCGTGAGGAGCGGAGAGCGAGATGCGTTTTGTAGAAATTCCCAGACCAAAGTCATTCTGTCACACTCTGAGGAGACTTGTTGTCTCAACAGGGAATGCGCGCTTAGATTGAGGCGCGAGATTTTAAATCTCCGTCTGATTTATATGAGAATATCTACGTTGGGACACAAATGACCTACGCTACTATCACGATCGGAAACCTCCTTGCGGATGTGAATACCCGCTACTTCCTGCCGGCCATCCAGCGGCCATTCGTCTGGAACGCGGACCAGGTGGTGACGCTCATCGACTCGCTCATGAAAGGCTATCCGATCAGTTCTTTCATGTTCTGGGCCATCGATGAAGACATGAAGCGTGACCTGAAGATCTACAATTTCATCGAGAACTGGAAGCCGGGGATGCAGAACTTGACCGCGTCTGCCGACGGCCGGGACGTGACGCTGGTGCTGGACGGCCAACAACGCATGACGTCGCTGCTGATCGCCCTGCGCGGCACCTTCTCGGAAAAGATCAAGCACAAGCGTCGCGCGAGTGCGGATGCCTGGGTGGAAAAAACCCTCTACCTGGATCTATTGCAGGACCCCTCCGAGGACTACGAGGAGAAAGACACTGATCTCGGCGTCAGCTATGGGCTGCGGTTCCACGCCCTGCCTCCACGCAACGATTATCGCCATCACTGGTTCCGGCTGGGTGACATTCTGAACTACCGCACCAAGGACAAGCTGGAGGAGTTGATCGAGGCAACGCTGGGGCAATTACATCACGGGGTGACCGCCTACGATCGTGAGTTGATCACCTCTGCCCTACACCGCCTACACCAGATGATCTGGGTCGACGAATTGGTCAACTACTACACCGAGATCAGCCGATCCGTGGATCGGGTGCTCGATATCTTCGTCCGCGCCAACGACGGTGGCACCAAGTTGTCCAAGTCCGACCTGATGATGTCGCTGATCACCTCGAAATGGGAGACTGGCTCGGCCCGCGACATGGTGTTCGGATTCGTCGATCACATCAACACCGGCCTGGGCAGCCCGAACAAGATCACCAGGGATTTCGTGCTAAAGGCCTGCCTGGTGCTGTGCGGCTTCGACGTGAAATACAATGTCTCTAACTTCACCACACAGTCGATTGCGGAGATCGAGCGACAATGGCCGGCTATCAAGGATGCGATCGAGCGCAGCTTCCGGTTTCTGAACGCGCTCGGGATCTCTGCCGAGAACCTCTCGTCATTGAATGCTGTGCTGCCGATAGCCTGGTTCCTGTTCCACGCGCCTAGCTTGACGCTGCGCGGCTCATCGGAATTCGACCGACAGAACGGACGGGCGACGCAGCGCTGGCTTCTCAACAGTCTGCTGATGGGCGTCTTCGCCGGAACCTCGGACAGGACCATTTCTGTCGCTCGTTCAACCCTTAAGGACGCGCGGCAAGCGTCCCGGGACTTCCCCGAAGCCCAGCTCTATCATGCGCTGGCCATCGGCGGTCGCCTGACACGTCTGGATGAACGCGGTGTCGAGGAACTTCTGGAGCTCAAGCATGGAAAGCCCAAGACATTCCTCGCGCTGTCGTTGCTTTATAACGATCTCGACTGGAACGGGACCATCTACCATGTCGATCACATCATCCCACAGGCCCGTGCGGCGCGCCGAATCCTGATGGGCATGAACCTGCCCGAACATCGCATCCGAGAGATCACGGATGCCGTCAATCGCCTCGGCAATCTGCAGCTGCTGCCAAGCCAGGAGAACCTGGAGAAAAGCGATCTGCCGTTCGAGGCCTGGATCACTGGCCGGAGCGACACCTACCGCGATCGACACATGATAGAGCACACACCGGATCTGTGGACCACGGCCATGCTGCCCGAGTTCGTGCGCGGTCGGGAACGACTGATCCGCCGGCGGCTACTGGCTCTAACCGAGAAGGAGCCAGCATGATGGACCGGGACGAGCTGAAGTTGGCCTGCCTGGCGCATCTCGACGCGCAGGCGATGGAGCATCCCTCCGGCCACCAGGGCAAGCTCGCGGCGCGGTATCTGTTGCGCTGCAGGGACCGAGACCGTGCCGAGGTGATGTTCGAGAAAGGGCCGAAGACCCCGGCCAACTTCTGGGTTGCGCACACGCGCGTCGGCGGCTTGATCGACAAGCCTGGACTCCATTTCCAATCATCGCCCGCATCGGCACTGTTCGCCGCCAAAGGCTCGAACGGCAAACCCATCTACGGCCGTCATTCAGCCCTGAAGTCGATGCGCGAACTGGGGCACGCAGACCTAATCTGCTTCAAGATAACTACGGCCGCTGAGTTGGATCGCATCCTGAATCATCTGCAAGGGTGATGCCTTGCCGTCCGAAACCATCCAAGGTGCGACCGCCCCCTAGGTGTGATAATGGCTAATCTCTTTGCTTTAGTAATGAACATATAATAGAAGTAAGAAAACAAGGCGCTTGAGCCTATCACAGAATACAAACACACAAGAAGAAGACACCTTGCAAGACGTTGTTGGCTACATCCGTGTATCTACCCCTAGACAGGCACTGGAAGGTGGTAGTCTTGATGAGCAGGCCTATGTGGTGCGTGGTTTCTGTGATGAGAGGAAGCTGAAGCTGCTGACGATCGAAGAAGATGATTGCTCTGCTGCAGGCGTGCAAGGGCACCTGTATCGTCCTGGGCTGCGGCGGGCTCTCAAGATAGCCAGGGAGAACAATGCGGTAATTTTAGTTCCCAGTGTGGACCGCCTCGCACGTCACCCGGCCGTGCTGGAATACATCTTCGGGAGTGACGTGCCGGCGATCTCCATCGCCGAACGTCGCCGGGTTGGACACCAACGCCTGGAGCATCGTCTTCATGAAGCCCAGCGTGATCGTGACGAAATCGCAGATCGGGCGCGCGAAGGCATGGCCCGTGCAAAGAAACGCGGGGGCAAACTCGGAAATACGACCAACCTCCCTGCAGCACAGCGCAAAGGTGCGATCTCAAACGCGGCGAGAGCTGACCGCAAAGCGCAAGAGCTTGCTGATTTCATTGAACGCACGCCGGGCTTTGAGAAGATGACCCTTCGCGAGAAGGTGCAACTGGTGAACCGCGATGGACCTCACAATCTCATCAGTGAAAAGCGTGATGAACGCCGGCTATGGACGGAGAGTAGCATCCGGAAGCCACTCAAGCGCGCGGAAGAGGAACTTTTGTTGCGCAAGGAGATGGAGGACGAACTGGTCATCGTCGCGCCGAACTGGTCTTGGGACGCGTCTCGGGACATGCCGGCGAACGACCAGACTGTCGATGATGATCTCGACGCGGCGCTTGACGAAGGCACGCCTGTTGCCGACGCCTACAGAGATCATCCGGATTTCGGGAAGTTTTGACTCCTGACCGAGCATCGCCGTTGTTGAGATGGACTCGCCGCGTTGTCGGTAAAAAAAGGACGATGTTCAAGGGTTCTCTATCTGCGACGAAGGGATGGGTTCTGGCGCATAAGAGACCGGATGACCCAGATCTCCAATAGCTACGGAGGCACTGCGGATCAACAATCCAGCGCTGAAAACGTTCCGAGCGAGCATTTCGACGTCGGTGCTGCCGTGGTATCGAAAACAGCGCCGAAAGCTGTCAGCGAGCGCCCCAGCCAGCCTGGTGATGCACGACGCTGTCGTCGTCTGCTCGAGCGCATTGCGAACGCTTCAGTAAAACGTGGTTACGGCATCCGCCGCGTTTCACGGTTACTCTACCGTATCCGTCCGCTGACGCCGCTCTAACGGGCGGAATCCAAGGCTGATAGTGTCCACCATCGATAGTGGACATCATGAGGGCACTCCATGGCGGGCAAGAAGGGCCAGAAGAAGCGGTTCTGGGCGGACGAAGAGAAGCGGTCGATCTGCGAGCAGGCTTTGGTCCCGGGTGTGTCGGTCGCGCAGGTTGCCCGTCGTTATTCGATGAACGCGAACCTGATCTTCAAGTGGCTGAAAGACCCCCGCTTTTCCCCTGCTGCGGACGAAACGCAAATGGCATCGGAAGATGACGGTATCTTCTTGCCGGTGGAAGTGTCGGGGTCGTCCATCGACCATGATGCCGACGACGCGCCCATGATGACTGCGGGTTCGACATCGGCCCCTCTTCTGGCGCATCGGGTCGACATCACGCTGTCGGATGGGCGACGGGTCGTCATTGAAGGACCGACGGCGCTGTCATCTGTTATCGGGCTCGTGCAGGGCCTGATGGCATGATCCCGGTGCCGAGCAATACGCGGGTGTGGCTCGCGGCCGGGGTGACAGACATGCGGCGTGGCTTCAACACCTTGGCGGCGCAGGCTGAAAAGGTCCTGGCCGAGAACCCGTATTCCGGCCACCTGTTCGTGTTCCGGGGGCGCCGGGGCGATCTATTGAAGATCATCTGGTGGGATGCCCAGGGGGCCTGCCTGTTCTCCAAGCGCCTCGAGCGTGGCCGGTTCGTCTGGCCCGCGGCGAAGGAGGGCAAGGTCAGCCTCAGTCCGTCGCAACTCTCGATGCTGCTGGAGGGGATCGACTGGCGCATGCCGCAAAAGACATGGCGGCCATTGCAGGCGGGATAATACAACAAAACAGGGGCTTAGGCGCATTCCTTGTTCCACTCCCGCCGCCGGTTCAGTATATTCCCGCCATGCTGGAGACGCTGAAATCCCTGCCGGACGATGCCGAAGACCTGAAGGGTCTGGTCGCCCTGATGGGCGAGGAGATCAAGTCTCTGACCCTGAAGGTGGAAGACCTGCAAGGGCAGCTGGCGGCCCATCGCAAGGCGCGGTTCGGGTCGAAATCCGAAAGCCTCGATCAGCTGGCCTTCGACCTGCAGGAAGACACCGAGATCGCGCGGGCGGCTCAGGCGAAGCATGACGAAACCGGTGCGGACGACGATGCGGCGCAATCCGACAGGCCCGCCAAACGGCAACACAGCCGTGCCCCGCTGCCCGATCATCTCGAGCGACAGACCGAGGTCTTGTCTCCGGGCGATGCCTGCGCCTCGTGTGGCGGCGCCCTGCGCCCAGTCGGCGAGGAGGTGACGCAGGAACTGGAATACATCCCGGGGCGCTTCGTCGTCCGCCAGATCGTGCGTCCGCGCATGGCCTGCAGCTGCTGCGAGACCTTCGCGCAGGCACCGTTGCCGAGCCGCCCCATCGAGCGCGGCCGCGCCGGCCCCGGTCTTCTCGCGCATGTGCTGGTCGGCAAGTATTGCGATCATCTGCCATTATACCGGCAGTCGGAGATCTACGCGCGCGAGAAGCTCGACCTGCACCGATCGACGCTCACCGACTGGGTCGGGCGTTCAACGGCGTTGCTGGAACCGTTGGCCGAGCATATCGGCAAGCTGGTGCGCGCCGGGCCCGCCGTGTTTGCCGACGACACCCCGGTCAAGATGCAGACCGGTGCGAAGACAGGCAAGGCCCATACCGCGCGGCTCTGGAGTTACGTCCGCGACGAGAGGCCATGGTGCGGACAGGCGCCGCCCTGCGCGTGGTATCAGTTCAGCGTGGACCGGAAAGGACAGCACCCCTCTGCCCACCTCTCGGGCTACAAGGGCACCGTGCATGCCGACGGCTTCACCGGCTTCAATGGCCTGTTTGGCGAAGGCCTCGCCACGGAACAAGCCTGCATGGTTCATGTCCGCCGCAAGTTCGTGGATGTCTTCGAGCGCGATGGGTCCGTCATCGCCAGGGGCGCCATCGAACGGATTGCCAGGCTCTATGGTGTGGAAAAGGAGGCGCGCTACAAATCCCCCGACGAACGCGTCGCCCTGCGGCAGGCACAGGCGAAGCCGGTCTTCGATGAACTGGAAGGCTGGCTGAAGCAGCAACTGCCAAAAATATCCGGAAAGACCAAGCTGGCCGAGGCGATCCGCTACGCGCTCGGTCGCATTCCCAAGGCGCGGCCATACCTCGAGAACGGACAGCTGGAACTGGACAACAATATCTGCGAGCGGTCAATCAGACCCCTGACCCTTGGCAGGAAAAATTACCTCTTCATGGGCTCAAAAGGTGGCGGCAAGGCCGCGGCGATCGCCTACACGCTCATCGAAACCGCCCGCATGAACAACGTCAATCCCGAAGCCTGGCTTACTTGGGTTCTCGAGCGTATCGCAGATCACAAGATCAACCGCATCGAAGAACTCGCCCCTTGGAACTGGGCGCCGCAATAGGCGTCAAGCGCTGCGGGACCGGACGGATACA